>NZ_LRRU01000020.1:0-144474 GCF_001641615.1 Pseudoalteromonas gelatinilytica | reverse complement strand
AATGGATTAAAAGTCCACTGCTCTACCAACTGAGCTAATGACCCGCTCTGGTATTAATTGCGTTAATCCGCCGATATAAGACCATTCGAAGAATGGTGGGTCATGATGGACTTGAACCATCGACCAATGGATTAAAAGTCCACTGCTCTACCAACTGAGCTAATGACCCGCTCTGCTGCTTATTAAAAGCTACGTAAATCCGCCGATATAGAACCATTCAAAGAATGGTGGGTCATGATGGACTTGAACCATCGACCAATGGATTAAAAGTCCACTGCTCTACCAACTGAGCTAATGACCCGCTCTGATGCTTATAAAAGCTATACGTAAATCCGCCGATTAAAGATTACCATTCTAATAGAATGGTGGGTCATGATGGACTTGAACCATCGACCAATGGATTAAAAGTCCACTGCTCTACCAACTGAGCTAATGACCCGCTCTTTTTTCCGCAATTCGGCTGTTGTTACCAATCGCCTGCTGCGGGCGCTTATAATACTTATTTAAATGCTGAGTGCAACAGAAAATATCTCTTTTTTTAAGTTTTTATGTCTAGATGCCTAATTTTAGACCGCTTAAGTCAAAAAGCAGTCTAATCAGGTCAAATCTACATTTGAGACAAACGTTCTGTGGCTAATTTTGCAGCGGTTGTACTTGGGTACTGATTTATTAAATCATTAAAGGTTTTAAGGGCTTGTTCGCCTAAACCTTGATCCGCTAATAAGTTTCCTAATTTTAACATCGCATCAGGGCGCTTGTTAGAATTTGGGTATTCATTCACAACTACTTTAAAGTGCTCAGTCGCACCTGCTGGATCGTTTTGAATTGTTAATAGCTGGCCTAACCAATAATGTGCATTCGATGCATACACTGAATTAGGGTAAGTCGTTAAGAATGTTTGAAACTCAGGAATTGCTTGCTCATAACGTTTATCTTTCATGATTAACGCCACTGCACGCTCATAGGCTTCGTTTTCAGATAAATCTGAACTAATTGCCTGTGATGGACCCACATCCGTATAAGTGTTCGTAGGTTGAGTTTGTGTTGCAGCAGGCTGGCTATACGCTTGGCTGACACGGTTCTCAATCTCTTGATAAAGCTCACGCTGACGCTGAAGTACTTTTTCAAGCTTATAGCTTTGCTCTTCAGTAATACCACGTACTTGGCTTACTTCGTCTTGTAAAATATTAAGCTGCTGCTGAAGCTCAGCTTGCAATAAATTACGTGACTTCATCATGTTTTCTAAAGCGACTAAACGCTTCTCAATGCTCGATTGCGAGCTTGCAGCTTCTGAAACAGGAGCGGGAGCAGCCCATAACTGGGTGCTCCCGCTTAAGATCATTGCTGCCAAAATAATTTTCGGCTTCATAATGACTCTTTATTAGTAAACTAATACTGCGCGACGGTTCTTCGCGAACGCTTCTTCAGTGCGAGACTTAACCATTGGCTTCTCTTCACCATAGCTCACAACTGACATTTGGCTAGCAGAAACACCTAAACTTTGTAGGTATTTTTCTACTGCTTGACCACGGTGCTCACCTAGTGCGATGTTGTACTCAGGTGTACCGCGCTCATCTGCGTGACCTTCGATTAGTACTTTAACTGAAGGGTTTTGTACTAAGAACTCAGCGTGTGCTTGTAAAAGCTCAGCATATTGGCTTTGGATTTTTGCGTTATCAAAACCAAAGTAAATGATTTGCTCTTGACGTAACGCTTCGTATTTTTCACGAAGTGCTTCTTCAGCTTGTTGCTCTGGAGTAAGTGTTGCAACTTCAACAGTATCAGTGTTGTTTGATTGCTCAACCATACCTTGGTTAGATTGGTTTGCAGAACCTTCATCAACACCTGAAGAAGAGCTACACGCCGCTAATGTCATCACTGGCACAGCAATAAGCAGGCCTTTTAAAGTTTTATTAAGTTGCATTTAATTGATTCCTATATTGAGTAAACCAGTAAAATTACTGTAAATAAGGCGACCAAGCTGGTGCCTTTACTTGTCCGTTTAGCACAGGTAAGCGTGCTTTAAAGCGACCGTCCATAGAAACTAACGCCAACACCTGTTTATTATTATGAAGCGTGCTGTAGATAATCATCGAGCCGTTTGGAGCGATACTCGGTGATTCATCTAGGCGAGTTCGTGTTAACACTTGGAACGCGCCTGTAGCTAGCTCTTTCTTAGCAAGATGGTATTGACCGTTGGTACGATTCACCATCACTAATTCTTTCCCGTCTGGAGAAATCGAACCTGCAAGGTTCATATCTCCGTCAAACGTCATGCGTTTTGACCTGCCAGTTTGCAAATTTAACTTATAAATCTGAGCATTACCACCCCTTTCAGACGTAAACACAATATCTTCACCATTAGGGAACCACGATGGTTCAGTATCTATACTACGGTGGTTTGTAAGACGTCTTTCTTTGCGAGTTGCAAGGTCTAAAACATACACTTCTGTTGCACCATTGCGGTCTTTAGAAAGCACTAAAAGTAACTTTTTACCGTCTGGTGAAAACTGTGGTGCACCATTAATACCCGGATGGCTTGTGATTAGCTCACGTTTACCCGTGTATAAGTCTTGGATGTAAATTTGGCTTTGACGATTTTCAAATGTTACATAAGCAAGCTTAGTACCATCAGGTGACCAGGCTGGTGACATTAACGGTTCTTTAGAACGAAGTAACACTTGCTCATTAAAACCATCATAGTCAGCAACAACTAGTTGATAAGGCTTTGGCTCTTCTTCACGTACAATCACATAAGCAATCTTTGTTAAAAACGCACCTTTTTCACCTGTTAATGCTTCATAAACCACATCGCTAATGCGGTGCGCGTAACGGCGAAAGCCATTTTCTGCAATAACACTTTCACGAGCATCTAAGATATGGTCTTGGCTTTTAACAAGTTGGCCATTGCTCATCATTTGAGTTTGGCCACCGGTAATTTGGCCACGGATCACATCGATGAGCTCATACTTTACTAAGTAACGACCACCCGATTGTTGTTCAACTTTACCAACAAGGATTGCTTCAACACCTTTATTTACCCACGCACCGTAATCAACGTCAGTGTCAGCAGCAGGAAGTTGCGGCATCGTGTTCACATCAATTGGCTTAAACTTACCACTGCGCATTAAGTCAGCTGCAATTACTGAACTTAGTTTTTCAGGGATCGTTCCCACACCTTGATATTGAAATGGCACAACCGCTATTGGGCGTGCACCATCAATACCATCGGTGATCACAATTTCTAGTGCAGCACTGGCAATGCCATGAAAGCCCAGTAATACAATAAAACATGCTGTTTTTATCTGGTTAAACATATCATTCCTTTAAAATTGAGGCGCTATAGTTAAATTAATGTTTTTAAGTTGCTCAAATACTTCACGGTCTGGTGATACTGGTAATGTATCTGCCATACGCACTGCGCGCATTGCCGCTTCACATACCAAGGTATCGCCGCCCAGTGATTTTACTTGAGTCACTAAGCCATTGAAACCAAGACGAATATTAAGACGACATTCTTTGCCTTTCATCTTCTCATCTTTTAAGAAGTTTTGCTGAATGCGCGCCATAATTAACGCTTTATATTTTTCAACTTCGCCCACTACTTGTTGCTGGCGCACTTTATTACGTGCAGCCTGCTCAGCAGCTAATTGTTCTTGCAGCATTTGCTCTTGCAATGCTTGCTGACGTTTACGTTCGGCTTCTTCTTCTTTGCGTTTACGTTCAGCTTCTGCTTCCGCCGCTTTACGCTTGCGTTCTTCTTCCGCTTTCTTTAACGCTTCTTCTTCAGCTTTACGTTTTTCAGCGGCCTCTTTAGCAGCGGCTTCGGCTTCTTGCTTTTGCTTTTCTGCTTGCTGCGCTTTAGCACGTTCTTTCTCTTGAATTTCACGTGCTTTTTTCGCTTGTGCTTCTGCTTCTGCTTTTTCTTTCTCTTTTGCGCGGCGCTGCTGTTCTAGCTTTTTAAGACGACGGTCTTCAGCTTCACGTTGCTTACGTGCATCGTTTGCACGGCGCTCAAGGTCACGAATACGTTTTGCTTCGGCTTGTTTTTTTGCTTCTTCTTGCTTTTTAAGCTCGGCAATTTTCTGCTCAACCTTTTGCTGATCAACAGTTACCGCAGCAACCGCTTTTTCAGGTTCCGGCAAAGCAGGATTCAGCGTCACTTCCATCACCTTAGGTGCTGGCATGTGAAAACTCGCTGTTGCTACTAATAAACCAGCTATAGCAAGATGCAAAAGAACTGACTTTACTACTGATGCACCCATACTAGCCTTTCGTCCCCTCAAATGATTCGGTCATAAGACCCACTGAAGGCACACCGGCATTTTTCAAAAAGTCCATAAGCAGCAGCACTTCTTGATAAGAAACACGGCCTGAACCTTTGATCATCACAGGTGTATCGGGATTCTTTTGCAATTGAAGTTTAATCACCGCCGCAACATCCAAGGCTTCCATTGGCGCTTCAGGATCAGTACCAATACTTACATAGTACTTACCCTCAGCATCAATTGATGCAATGATCGGTGGTGTATCTTTAGTATCAACTAAATCCGATTCTTCCATTTTCGGCAAATCTACTTTTACGCCATGAGTAATAAGCGGTGCCGTTGCCATAAATATGATTAGCAGTACCAACATTACATCAATGTAAGGTACTACGTTTATCTCCCCTACAGGGCGACGTTTCTTACGCTGATACATTCGCTTTAGCCTCTATTTGCGCAGCTGCTTGGCGGTGTAAAATATTGGCGAACTCTTCCATGAAGTTAATGTAATTACCTTCAAGCTTTTCTACTTTGTTAGCAAAACGGTTGTAAGCAATTACCGCAGGGATTGCAGCAAATAAACCCATTGCTGTTGCAATCAATGCTTCGGCAATACCCGGTGCAACCATTTGTAAAGTAGCTTGTTTAACTTCACCTAATGCGATAAATGCGTTCATGATACCCCAAACCGTACCAAACAGACCGATATAAGGGCTAATTGAACCCACTGTTGCTAAAAACGATAAACTAGACTCAAGCTTTTCAACTTCACGTGATAACGCAACACGCATTGAACGGTGTGTGCCTTCCATAACAATGCTTGCACTTTGAAATGTATTTTTCTTATGACGTGCAAACTCTTTAAAACCAGCAACGAATAATGCTTCAACACCTGATGCACCACCAGGACGAGCTGATACTTCGTTATATAATTTACTTAGGTCAATACCTGACCAAAATTTTTGCTCAAAACGCTTTGCGCCATTAAGTGCATCAGAAATCGCTTTTTTACGTTGAAAAATAATTGCCCATGACATTACCGACATACCGACTAATGCCAACATTACTAGCTGGACAAGTACACTGGCTTCTAGAATAAGATCTAAAAAGTTAAGCCCTGATCCCACGTTAAACTCCTAAAATAGATTTCTATGTAATTTGTTATATTTTTTACACTTGCATTTATTGACCACAAAGGTGGCCAAAAGTTACATCTAGTGTATCTAGTCAGTTATGAACTGACAACGCTCTTGCTGTGAATTAGCGGCAAATAACGGTAAAAAGCAATTTGCTTAGTTATTTTTTAGCCATATTAGCTTTTATCAACACTTTTATGCATATTTTCACCTTAATAATAAGTCATTACAGTGACACTAAAAAGCAACCAAAACACTCAAAAACACGGCGTTTATTCATAAATAACGCATAAACACCCAAAAGCACTTTTGCAAATCTACTACATAATACTTAAACTAATCCTGAATAAAGATCACAAAATTTATAAAAAGCCTTTTATTCAGTGATTTAAAACATAAACAGACAAAAAGTGAACAAAAAGAAAACAATTTGATTTTTTGCTCACATTAGTTTTTTTTATCTGAAAATAAAATTTTTCTAGTTTGAAGAAAAATCCACCATTGCGTATTATTTACCTATACCGAGCTAGCAACCTCATGAAAGTTTCTTTCATTAAGCTCCGTTTTTAGCAATATGAAGTTTCGTATTGCTCAGGTTTGCTTAAATCTGGATAAAACCTTATTT
Organism: Pseudoalteromonas gelatinilytica; assembly: GCF_001641615.1. Lineage (GTDB taxonomy): Bacteria > Pseudomonadota > Gammaproteobacteria > Enterobacterales > Alteromonadaceae > Pseudoalteromonas > Pseudoalteromonas gelatinilytica. Next base: position 138,448 of record NZ_LRRU01000020.1, on the reverse strand, counting down.
AAGTAGACCGTAGTTCCCTGGATTACTTCCTTCAACTTGTTGTTTGCCCGCATTCTTATGCGGGCTTTTTTTTGCCTATTCAAACGTCAACGAGAATACCTACCGATAACTTAACAGCATGTGAATTACAGATGTTAAAATGAGACAACAATCCAGTGGTAAGCGGTAAGCGGTAAGCGGTAAGCGGTAAGCGGTAAGCGGTAAGCGGTAAAAATCTACATACCCGTTGGATACAAGCAATTTATCTCGATAAAAAACAGCCCTTTCGAGCTGCTTGATACTTATAGCTTAAAGCTTCTAACTAACCGCGGGGTTTTTAGTTATTTCTCTGGCGTTAGCCCAAAGTGTAAATAAGCGATGTCTGAAACAAGTCGTCCACGTGGGGTGCGTTGTATAAAGCCTTGTTGTATTAAAAACGGCTCTATTACATCTTCAATGGTTTCTTTTTCTTCGCCAATCGCAGCCGCGAGGTTATCAAGGCCAACGGGGCCGCCCATAAATTTTTCGATGATAGCAAGCAGGTATTTTCTATCCATGTAGTCAAAACCGCTTTTATCGACATCAATCATATCGAGGGCTTGCTCTGCAACTGTAGCATTCACTTTACCGTCTGATTTCACTTGGGTGTAATCACGAACGCGGCGTAATAAACGGTTCGCTATTCGCGGCGTACCACGTGAGCGCTTAGCGATTTCGGTTGCCCCTTCATCGCACATCGTTAATTCTAAAAAGCGTGCTGAACGGGCAACAATTTTTGATAAGTCTTCAACAGAATAAAACTCTAATCGTTGAACAATACCAAAGCGGTCTCTAAGAGGTGAAGTGAGTGATCCTGCACGCGTTGTCGCGCCTATTAGAGTAAATGGTGGTAAATCGAGCTTTATTGAGCGTGCTGCAGGGCCTTCACCTATCATTATATCCAGCTGATAATCTTCCATCGCAGGATACAAAATCTCTTCGACTTGCGGGCTCAAACGATGTATTTCATCAATAAACAGTACGTCACCTTCTTCAAGATTCGTTAAAAGCGCGGCTAAATCGCCTGCTTTTTCCAGTACTGGCCCCGACGTCGTTTTAATATTAACGTTAAGCTCGTTGGCTACAATGTTTGCAAGTGTAGTTTTACCAAGACCCGGTGGACCAAATATTAATAAGTGATCCAGCGCTTCGCCACGATGGCGAGCTGCCTCAATAAAAATTTCCATTTGCTGCTTAACATGCGGCTGGCCTGTGTAATCGGTTAACAGTTTTGGTCGTATGGCACGATCAACACTGTCTTCGTTACTTTGTTCACTCGCATCTATTAAGCGATCTGCTTCAATCATGGTTTACTCACAACATTGATTTTAGAGCTTCTTTAATTAGAACCTCGGTCGTCATATCTGGTTTGTTCACTGTTTTAACCGCTTTTTGTGCTTGCGGTAGCTTATAGCCTAATGCCACAAGTGCCGATACAGCATCATCGGCAGCATTGTTTGCCACAAGGGTATCATTACTTGATGGCTCAATTACGGCATTATCGCTAAATGGCGTAAATAAGTCATTACCCCAATTTTTAAGCCTGTCTTTCATTTCGAGTACTAAACGCTCAGCCGTTTTTTTACCAACACCCGGCAGTTTAACCAGTGTGGTCGCATCTTCATTATTAACACAACTTACAAATTGCTGCGCCGACATACCCGATAAAATAGCAAGACCAAGTTTTGGCCCTACACCATTGGCTTTTAAAAGCTCTCTAAATAAAGTGCGCTCGGTTTTGTTGTTAAAGCCAAATAATAGCTGGGCATCTTCACGTACCACAAAATGGGTATAAATAATCGCTTGCTCACCCACTGCTGGTAAATCATAAAAGCAAGTCATGGGCATTTGTACTTCGTAGCCTACACCACTTACTTCGATAAGAATTTCTGGTGGCTGCTTTTCAACAAGTAAGCCATTTAATCGACCAATCATATTACTTCCTTAATCGTCCTCTTACGGTTTTGCTCGCACTGCCCGCAAGTTTTATTAAATTTTGTTCTGAGTGTGCATGACAAATAGCGATTGCTAAAGCATCTGCGGCATCGGCTTGAGGGGTACCAGGCAGCTTTAAAATGTTTTTAACCATATGCTGTACTTGGGACTTATCGGCTCCGCCATTACCTACAACGGCCTGCTTAATTTGCCTAGCTGAATATTCATAAACTGGCAGCTCTGCCATTGAAGCACCAACAATCGCTGCACCACGTGCTTGGCCTAGTTTAAGTGCCGAGTCGGGGTTATGCGCCATAAACACTTTTTCGATAGCAAAACTGTCTGGGGAGAATTGCTCTACCAATTGACTGATCCCTTGGTAAATCATTTTTAAGCGTACAGGAAAATCATGATCGGCCAGTTTAATGCAGCCACTGCCTAAATAAGTGAACTTAGCACCTTGGTGAGCAATCACGCCGTACCCTGTTAATCGTGAACCAGGATCAATCCCTAAAATAATCGCCAACTAACTGACCCGTCTATTATCATTATTATCTGCGGTTAATAATGCCAGAGCACTGTATAAATTACCAGTAACCAATTGCAATTCATAAAAAATGCCCGCAATTGCGAGCATTTTATAGTCAACCTTTAAGTAAGACATTTACGCGAGCGAGCGTAATAAGCCTTGGGTATTTTTTCGCATTGTGCGGGCTATCATCAAATAGCCCAAACATGCCACGAATAAGCCACCGACTGCTGGGCCAATCACCCAAATATGAGGGTGGAACTTACCTGCTAAATCGAACATCTGTTTTTGCACTATCAACAGGGCAATATCACTGACAATGGCAGCCACTAAGCCTGCGGTAACGCCTAATAATAAAAACTCATATAAGGTGGCATTTTTAATTAAGCGCCCTTTGGCACCTAAGGTTCGCAAAATAACAATCTCTTGCATTCGCTCGCCTAAACTTGCTTGCACTTGCGAAATAAGCACTAAAGCGCCACAGGCAACCACAATCGCGAGTACAAAGCCAATCGCTAACGATACTTGCTCTATGGTTGAGCGAATTTGTTTAATGAAACTCTCAACATCTATCACGTTAACCGTGGGGTATTGACGCATTAGCTCATTAAACTCTCGTTTTTTCTCTGCTTTTACATTCACTGATGAAATATAAGTAGCAGGAAAACTCGCTAGCACATCAGGGCTTAAAATAATAAAGAAGTTAGGTTTAAGCGTTGTCCAATTAACCTTGCGCACACTGGTAATTTTTGCATCGAATGATTGTGCACCAATTAAGAAGGTAAGCGTATCGCCAATTTTAACATCAAGGCGTTCAAGCATCGACTCTTCGACCGATGCCTCGGCAACAGAGTTTTCACTAAACCATGCACCGTCGATAAGCTCGTTTTGATTAGGTAAGTCTTTACGCCAAGTTAGGTTTAACTCACGGCCAATACCAGAGCGGGCTTCTTCGTCTTTCTTTTCGTTGTCTTCTTGCGATACTTCGCGGGCAACCAACTCACCATTAACGGCATTTACGCGACCACGCACAACCGGATAGAAATCAGACGTGGGCATATCGTTTTGTGCTAAGAAGCTCGTAATAGGCTCTAACTCTTGCTCAGTAATGTTCACTAAAAATGAATTAGGTGCATTTTCAGGAAGCTGAGACTGCCAGTCCGAAATCATGTCGTTCTTAAGTACAATTAAAAACAGTAATAGCTTGATAGCCAAAGCAAAGCTAATTAATTGTACCGCATTCACATTGGCACGCTTTTGAATTGACGCAATCGCCAATGACCAACTATTGCCCGGACTCAAGCCAAGTTTGCGGCCACCACCAAAAATAACCTTTGATAGACCAAATAACACAGCAATTAAAAATGCCGTCGAAAGGAACAAAATTGCACTTATTTTGATGTTATTACTAAATAACCACATCAATAAAAACACAGTAAGTGCCGACATAGCCAAGTGCACTTTACTTACTAATAAACGGTCACCTAAGTTACGGCGAAGTACACGCAGCGGCGGAATATCGAATAAATCGAGTAGCGGTTTAATCGAAAACATTACCGCACAAATCACGCCTGTGCTAATTGCAATGATCCAAGGTTTTGCCGATGCACTAGGCAGTGCTGAACCCATGGTTTGTGCTAAATAATCAGTGGCAATCGCTTGTAAACCATAACCAATCAGTAAACCCACAATCACCGACATTGAACATACAAGGCTTAAGTGCAGTAAATAGATTTTACGGATCATAGCGCGACTTCCGCCAAGCGTTTTCATCATCGCAACTGGGTCGTACTGACGTTCACAATACCGTTTTGCCGATACCGCGATAGCAACAGCAGCTAAAATAATGCCAAGCAAACCTGCTAGCAATAAGTAACTCTCAGCGCGATTTAAACTATTAGAAATTGGTGACTGGCGGTCTTTAACACCATACCAATTTTGGTTTTCTTTCATTTGTGGTTTTAACCACGCATAAAAGGCATCTAAATTGTCTTTGTCGCCAGCATAAAGTTGACGGTAAAATACCCGACTCCCCGGCTGAATTACCTCTGTAACAGCAATGTCTGCTTCATTGATTAAGATCCGCTGGCTGCTTGAAAACACATTAAACGGCGCATCTGGCTCTTCAGCTACAACATGACTAGCCGTAAACGTAGCTGCGCCAAGCTCTACTTTATCGCCCACGTTAATATTCAGCGCATAAAACACCGATTCACTTAACCATACTTCACCACGGCTTGGGATCTCGGTTGTTACTTCTGCTTGGCCAGTCAGGCTAGTTTTTACTTTTAACTCACCTTTTAACGGATAGGTGTTTGATACCGCTTTAACCGAACCAAGCTGCATTTCGTCACCTGCAAATAACATGGTGTCGAAGTAGGTTATTTTTGCGGTGCGTAAGTTATCTTGGTTGGCTTTTTCTAAAAACTCGGCAGGTAAAACATGGTTACTTGCTAAAACGCGATCAGCAGCAATAAAAGCACTGCTTTTTTCTTCAATACTTTGGCCAATACGGTCGGTAACCATGGACAGAGTTAAAACAGTGAGAACAGCTAAGGCTATTGCTGCACTGATCACTGTTAATTCGCCACGCTTAAACTCACGTGAAAACAGTTTTAGTGCTAATTTAGCCCACATTCGCTTGCACTCCTTCGCTTTCTTTTACAGTAACTAACTGCCCTGCTTCAATGTGTAAAATTTGCTGACACTTTTGTGCAAGCTGCTCATCATGGGTTACTAAAATAAGTGTCGTGCCGTGCTCTTTATTTAGTTCAAATAATAGAGACTCAATTAACTTACCGTTTTTGCTATCTAGGTTTGCTGATGGTTCATCGGCAAATAAGATTTTCGGTGTGCCAATAAATGCACGCGCAATTGCTACACGTTGCTGCTCACCGCCAGATAATTGCGATGGGTAATGACCCACGCGATGACTCAAGCCTACCTTTTCAAGTAACTCAAGTGCTTGTTGTTTAGCGTCTTTGCTACCCGCAAGTTCTGCCGGAAGCATTACGTTTTCAAGGGCTGTTAAGCTTTGTACAAGCATGAAAGACTGAAATACAAAACCTACTTTTTCAGCGCGAAGTGCTGCGCGTGCTTCTTCATCTAATTCATGTAATGCGGCTCCGTCTAAATGGATACTGCCGCCAGTTGATTGGTCAAGGCCCGCCAATAAACTTAATAAAGTAGACTTACCCGAACCAGAGGTGCCCACCACGGCAACTGAGTCGCCCGACTTGACATTAAAGCTGATGTCACTGAGGATGGTCAGGTCGCCCTCAACCGTGGTGACCGTTTTAGAAAGTCCTTTAACTTGAATGATGTTTAATTGAGAAAGCGCTGACATATGATGCATCCAATCCTACGTTTTATATTCGTTTTACTGTTAGTAATCAAACCACTTACGGCAGCAGCTGACAACACAATTTTAATTCTAGGTGACAGTTTAAGCGCCGCTTACGGACTTAAACAAGAGCAAGGCTGGGTTAAATTGTTACAAGATAAGTACGATGAAAAAGACCAATCTGTATACCTAGTAAACGCCAGTATTAGCGGTGAAACCACAGGCGGTGCCCTAAGACGGCTCGACGCGTTACTGAGCGAATTTGAACCCACTCATGTACTCATTGAGCTTGGCGGAAACGATGGTTTACGAGGTTTCCCTATTAAACGCCTGCAAGCTAACTTACGTGATTTAATTGCAAAAAGCCAAAAAATTGGGGCGAAAACCGCCGTAATGGAAGTACAAATTCCACCAAACTATGGCCCCCGTTATACCAAACTTTTCACCGATAGCTTTAAAACCATTGCCGATGAAACAGATTCTGAGCTCATGCCCTTTTTCATGCTTAGCATTGCAGGCCGTCCAGAACTTATGCAAAACGATAACCTGCACCCTAATGCCGATGCTCAACCATTAATACGCGACTTTATGTACAAAACGATCAATGATTGGCTAGATTAACCTCTAGCCCATTGATTTAATGTGGATTACCTGAACAATAAACAAGCAATCAAACTGCGGGGATATTGATTTTTATAAAAAAAGCCGTACTATGGCTTGCAACGTCGGCATATAGCGCAGCTTGGTAGCGCACTGTCATGGGGTGTCAGGGGTCGCAGGTTCAAATCCTGCTATGCCGACCATTTAATTCAATAACTTAGCCCCCTTTCTTTATAGGTTATTTTCTGCAAAATCTCTATGTGTAGCCAATCTGTAGCCACTAAAGACTTCCCCTTAGATACATCAAAAATAGCAAGTATCTATTAGTTTGCAGTTCCAACATAAATTAGTTATGTTATCTTCTAGGCTGAAGCTAAATACATATACAGTAATTAGGGATGATTTTAATGAAATTCGTAATTGTTCAAAACAATGTTGGCGAAACAATAGCTATTGAATCGAGTAAGGCTGGTAATAGGATTGTTTATGGAACATATGAGGCCGATAATTCACAGGAAGCTTTGAATAAGCACCTAACAACAAAACCCGCCAGTCACAAGAATAACGACAATAACCCAAAAAAAGTACAAATAAATAGTGAAAAAGTAAAATTGAGTGAGTCTAGCTCTCGCATGGTATTACTTCACATCATTCACTTTTTAGCGCTTTTTGGAGTCAACCTTCATCAACAAACCAAGACGATGGGCACTTATTTTACGACAACCTCAACATCTTGGGAATTCATGATTAACCCTGCTGGAATTATCGCTGTACTGATATCTTGGATAGCTTGCAGTATTGTAGGTTCAATTTTAAAACGCGTCACAATGCTATACAACAACTCGATCGAATGATCAAAGTGAATGCCGTTACACATATGTAAGCGTAGTGCTTTATAACGTACTGGTTGCGAAACTCCCTTTTTACGATGTCTGAAAATACCCTAAATAAACTTAGCTAGCTTTGTATATTGCTCTAAGCTGTTTCGTAAGCCCCACACACCAGAAAAGCCGTTTCTTTGTAGATATCTAAATAGGCTTTTACGAGTCCAAGTATTTCCCCAATTTGTCAAAATCCCCTTATTATTAAGGTGGTTAACTAACGCATGGTAACTAGGGTTTTTGTATCTGCTGGATTGATTTAGCAACTCCACCAGCGTTTTAAAAATTAGTTTATCGTTTTCAATTCGATATGAATGTTTCATAAATCCCCCTTTATTAAGTCATATTATACCCTTTTATGCGCTAATGTTTACTTGGCAGCATCAAAGCATGTCTGAGTAAATTTCACCTCAAAATTCAAGTCATTAATAAATATTTAAATTTTCTAAGGAAAGATATGTTTTTTCTAAAAGCGATAAATCAACTCCATCAAACACAAAGCCTGACTGGAGTTTAAAAGGCAATGAACTTATAAATAATAAATCTGGGAACACATATGATACCTCAGATTTAGAATATGCTCTAAAAAAGTACGGTCATAACGCAATTGCTGCCATTTGGCATAAAGGTCAATTTTTATGTAATTTAACAACTCTATATAGTCAGTCTGGGATTTATAAAAATCATGGTATGAAAGAGTGCGATGCGTTTATAGAAAGCTTCGACGATACTAACCTAGCTGTTCTAAACAACAATGAAATTGATATATCCTTGCCTAGCCTTAAATTCATGAATAAAGAGTTCGGATTAGCGGGAATCAGAACCCTTTAAATTGTTATTAATAAACTATACAGTTTTTAAGCAAGACTATGGTGAAAATTTAGGCCACATATTGTAACCGATCTCGGGGTTATTTGACTGATACTCCCTAATTAATTCCACCTCTCGTTTATTAATTTCTTTTGTATCAGTTGATTCAAAAATAATATCTTTTGTGATGGTAAGGCTCTTACGTTGCTCAGCTGAAAAGTCTGCTGCCACCAAATCAGAATTAACGCTTCCAAAATAAGTGAACGTATTAGTAAGATCTTTTCCTATATAAATTTTACCATTCGGATAAGTGATTTTATAAATAACTTTTGTAGCCATGTGCTACCCATGCTCCTTGTTATGTAAATACTAAGAAATTGTTAGCTTAGTTCTTGATACCTAACAACCACTAACCAATTGAATTTTAAAGACTAAGATAATTTTAAGTTAGGTGTTAAGTTAAAACGCCAACTTTCCTATTTTAGCCTTTTCTATACACGGTAGTCCTTATTGCCTTGATAAACCACCCTATATTTAATCAGCTATTTAAATTATTTATAGAAAGTTACTTAACTACCTAACACAAATAAGAAAAGCCCTTATAAACAAAGGGCTTCAGGATAGGTAGGTAAATTTTAAGTGCTTAACTTTTCTTAACTAACCTAACAGGTAATGTAAAAGAAGCGGCTATAAACTACTTAATTTATATCGCGTTTGATTCCCCCCTGCTTTTTTGGCTTGTAAATGCCCCTCGCGGCTCAACTGCTTTAATGCTTTACCAACAACACCGCTTGTATATGAGTTTAACTTTTTATCTTCATAAATTAACTCACCAGCAGAGAACCACCCATTTATGCACTGTGGCCTGTCTATTTCATTAATAGAATCTATCTTGCTGGCTGGCGCTATGTAATTATCGTATAGGTAACTATATGCAAAGCCTTTATCTTGATAGCTGTCGTTAACCTTGGCTATTTGCTGTAAATCTTCATCTTTAAGCATCCAGCCATAACCATCTAAATATAGTTGTTGAACCTCAAGCCAAAATTGAATTAATTGCGACTCATCTACACGTTTAAGCGATCCTGTACCGTCATAGTGCCACCCTAGTAACTTGTTTAGCTTATCCATGTTAGCGGCTTGTTCCATTTCAATAACAGCAAAGCGGCTTGAGCCTGTTTCATCTTTTAAAAACTCGCTACCGTTAACCGTGGCAATAAAATGTGTTTGCCGTGGCTTTTTAATGTCTAGCCTTGCATAAGGCGGGCGTACAGTATCAACCTTATTAGTAATAAACGCTTTTAAACTACCTTGTGAGTTTTTACTGGTGCGTTCAAGTTCGCCTAGCTCAACGATAAACGAACGAATACACGATAAAACACTGTCCTTATCATCGGGGTTTAATGCTGCCCCTTCTAAAAAAGCATGTGGGATTATTTCAGCAAACCGAGAAACAAACGCGGTTTTTCTAAAAGATTGATTACCCTGTAATACAGGCACAAGCTTACTATTAAAATTATCCTCATAAAGAGAAGCCACACAGCCCACCAGCCAGTGCTTTAATATAGTATCGGCTAGTGCTTCATGTTTAGCATTTAAACAGCTAATAACGGCACTCACGCGCTCTTTACCATCCCATTTTTCACCATCAAGGTATAACTTTACTGGGTGGTATTTTGTTTCCTCACATAACGCGACTAAATGTGTACCTATTGCCTTTTCAGGTAAACCATAAATATTTGCAGCAGAAATAAGCTTACTATTAATACTGTCGAAAGAATCAGCAATTAAGTCGCCAAACATATCACAAACTTCATTATTAAACGTCATCATATTGAGCCTAAACCCTAAACCGCAAAAGTTACCTAAGTCAGCTAAATTTTGGTTCGTGTTTAATACCCTTACGTTACCTTTGCTGTCCTCCTTTAAATCAGTAAAGCGTGGTCTATCTAAAACCGTATTTTGAGGCAGCTCTATTTCGTAATTTTTGTGTGGTGCTGGTACGTTTATACTCATAGCTTAGCCCCCATAAATAGCGTTTGGCTTCGCTGGTTTTGCTTATGTATTTTGTACTCTTTTAAGTTGTGCTTATGCAAATCAGGAAAGTACGTTTCAGCAATTTGTTTTAAGGCGCGTTTATAGTCCCCCTGATAAGAGCGCATGACCATAAAATCAAATTTATCTATGCACAAACCTGTGGCGCAGGGGTCGCTTTCGTGATGTGAATAATATCGCTCCTTACCATCGGTATGGCTTGTTAATATATGAGCGCCCGCTTGCTTGCTGGTGGATTCTGGCGGTAAATACGCTTTACCTTGTGCTTTATAGCCATAACTCAAAAGCAGTTCATGCCAAGAATACGCACTGTTAACAGCATCTATAATAGATACCTGTTTACCTAACAGCTCTGTTTTATACGGTAGCTTTATAGGTATTTGACTAGCCTGTTCTATTTGCTGCTGTTGCTCTACTAAAAATGCACGTGCTTCTTGTAATAGTTGAGAAGAACACACATCAAACGCACTGCCCTCACCTATTTTATACTCGTAGGTATCTCCTTTTAACCTAACAGGTAAATACATAATTTGCTGTGGACGTTTGGCACAATCATCAGCCATAAATATATAGCTTAAATAACTCTCCACCAGCGCCCAAACCTCATAAGTAATAGAAGCGGCTAGTTGTATGTAAATCCTATAGCGGTTGCCTTTATCGCCTTGCTGGTGGCTTGCTGTTGAATGGATTATGTAAGAGTGTATAGCCATACCTTCGAGGGTGTCGGCTATGGATTCTAAATCTAGTTTTGTATCGTCTAAATCTAACCGTATTAGCGTAAAGTTATCATGCTGTAATATGGTCTCTTTGGTTTTGTTGGGCGCATCGGTGGCAGCTATAACGGGACTTTTAGCCTTTGCTTCTTTTACTGTTAACGCGCCCAAGTTTATCGGGTTTTCAATTTTTAGCTTAAGCTCATGCCAATTTATATACGTAAAATCAGCGGTTACATTGTGGCTTTTACCGTGTAAAAAATTAAGCATGTTTAAGCCCTCTATTAAAAATAACATTTGTAAGTGGCGTGTTCGTACTAGCGCTCATACTCAGCAAAGTTTTAAATTTATTGATATAATAGAGAGCGAAACATGCCTCTATAACTAGCCCTTTAGTGAGGGCTTTTTTTTGCGTAATCATAAAGCCCCCGAATTAATCAAGGTGATAATTAAAGCTACTAATTGAAAAATTATGCATAATATTGCAGATAAAATATCATTAAGCTTTACACTCACTTCTGAATTAAGTAGCTTATCAATCGCAAGCATCATTTTTTTGCATCTTACAAAAGGGTTCATTATTTTGCCCCCTTTTTTGGCTGGTGGTTAGTCGCCAAACTATCCCCACCAGTATTTGAATTAGAAGCCAATACAGTTTGCGCTGTATTGGCTTTTTCTTTATATAAACTAACTTGTTCAAAACTCATATAAGCCTTATCAACGGGATTACTTATCACCTCTTGAACGAGTGGGCAATACGCTTTTACATGGTCTATAGTAAATGGCACACCCCGCTTTTTAAGTTTGCTTAAAATACTGTGTAAGTTATAAATGCCTATGTAACGTGCCATTCGCGTGTTAATTGAATACCCTGTAAGCAGTAGTCGTAAAACATAGTTAATTTGCTTTTCGTACTTTTTAGGGGTAGATAAGCCAAGTTCTAAACAGTTTGCGATATTTATACAGCAAGGCTTTAATTGAATAGCATGCTTAACTGAAAGGTTATCGTTTGTCATAATCAAACCTCCTTACTTGCTAACCAAGCATCAAGGTCGGATTTTCTATAGACACAGCAGCGGCTGGTTATATGTATTTTTTTAGGAAATTTTTCTTTGCTCTCACCGAGGCGGTAGAGTGTTACTTTACTGATACCAAGGTACTTTGCAGCATCAGCTAAGCGAAGATGTTCTTCTGGGAATGTTTGTTTCATAGTGAAACCTCAAGTAGTTAATCGAGGCTTCATTGTATTAAGCATTATTTGAAAGCAGGGGGATCAAAAGTGTACCTACACAATTTCACCCTTTTGAATGAATATTGGATCATCAACTAGATCAATAAAAGGCATTTTAGTTGGGGATAATTCTATTTTTGTTTTTTTTCTTTGCTCGATTTCAGAGTTTAAGTATTTAGCTAGCTTATATTGGCTTCGCTTGACGGCTTGGCTTACCCAACTTGGATTACCAGTTAATTCATTAATAACTGGTATTGTGTAAACTCCCATTTCTTCAAATACTTTAATAATTCCATAGCACAAATGAAGAGATTTTTTATACTTTTGCCAGTCTTTTCTCAATGGCCTCAACAAATATTTTAAGTCCTCCTGAGCGAAAGAAGGACTGTTTAGCTTCTCCTTATAAATCTCATTAAAATTATTACTAAAATTATCGAAAGCATAACCGTCATCATAATTTTGATAAAAAGCTAATGACCTGACCAAGTAATTATTCCAACTATATGTTATTTCTTTATTTGACTTTTCATTTCCAATAAAGTGAGTATATGCTTGCCAAAAAAATAGAGCCCTCACAAACCTTTTTTTACCTTTGTTAAGGCAACTATCGATCCTTGGCCATTTTTTTGGGTTTTCAAAATGTAAATTAATTAAATAATTTAGCTTTTTCTCCCTTAGTATGGCTTGCAAAATAGCATCATAGAAATCTTTTCTATCTTTGATTTGTTCCAATTCAGGGTAAGAGATAATCGAAATATACTCAGCGGCTATCAAAGTTGCTTTATCTATTTCAGGAATTACATGATCCACTGAAGGTAAACCTATTAGTTGGTCAAATTTATCTACCGAGTTAGAAAGCATCATTCTGTCAATTTTGAACATTACTTATTCCCATAGTTTCTTCTTTATTATCTAAATCCATAAACTTTAAAACTAAATCAAGATATGACTCATCATGTCTCAAATAGTTAGCAGCAATCATTGAACCATCTTTATGACCTACTAAACCTGCGATTGTAAGTACAGGCACACCACGCGCCACCAGCGATGATATAAAGTTATGCCTAAATGAGTAAAAGTCTAAGTTTTCGGTAATACCAGCAAGCGCTTTAATTTGTTTCCAGTGTCGCAAGTGAGCTTTACGCTCTAAACTTTTACCAGTGCGTTCTGATTTAAATATTAAACCGCTTTTAGCCTGTTCTTGTTGTGCTGCCCAGTTGTCAAACACGAACTTTAATTCACCCGTTACAGGGAATTTAACCTTTCGGCTATTTTCTGCTTTTTTAGTTTTACTAGGTGTAAAGATAAGTGTGGTTTGATTATTAAATTGGTTAAATAGTAAGTTTTCCCATTTCAAATTATAAATGTCGGCTGGGCGCATACCCGTTAAACGCGCAATATGGCAAAAGGGAATAAACCAGTGCGGATAAGTGTGGTTATCTAAATTTATTAAGTGGCTTTTACCGTGGGCTATGCTTGAGCGCCTTTTCATTTTTAAGCTATCTGCGTAAAGCGCTAAGCCCTCACTTATTTGTTGTTTAACCTTATCGCTGAATATATCGCGCTGGTGGCTTAGCTTTTCGTTGTGTTCTTCTAGATCGTCTTGCTCTTTAATTGTGAGCGCTGGCAGCGTAAAGTTTTTAATAGGATTAACTTTTAGAATTGGCTCACTCACCCCTCTTAATGGCTGGGCAGCATAATTAAGCATGGCTTTAAATGCGCCAAAATCTCTTATGAGCGTTGAACGCATAATGCCTTTACTTCTGCGCTTGTTGTACCAGTGTAAAATATCAGCGCTATTAATCTTGTCCATATCGCGATCAAATAGATGCGAGAAGTTATGCTTTATGCCTTTTAACGTACCCGCGCCATATCTGTAATTATCTATTTTGTGGGGGGTGTAAATGGATTCGAAAAACTCACCTACCTTTAAATATACATTGGCGGCTTTTTGTTGTTCTTCTTCTCGTTGTATTTGGGCTAGTTCTTCTTTGTAAGAAAGTGGATCAATCCCCTCTCTTAGTTTGGCTTTCCATGAAATTGCCTCTGCTGCTGCTTGGTTTGGTTTAATATTGGTATCGGCAATAGTCGCGGTTCTGCGCTTACCCAATAGATCAGTATAACGCAAACGCCAAGCTCCGCCTTGGGCAAGTTTTAAATAAAAGAAGCCAGAAATTTTATCGCACCCTAACTGCTGTCGTGGTGTCGCTTCTTTTTTAAATGCTGTTAATTTAGCTTGTGTAATAGAGGTTAAATCTGCCATGTTAAAACCGAGCGTGTAGCCAATCTGTAGCCAGTATAACCTAATTTTCAGAAATTAACAGATACCACAAGAAACAACAAATTATATAAAAACAAAAACTTAATATAAAAACATTAATCAAAACAACCATTAAAACTGTCATGGGGTGTCAGGGGTCGCAGGTTCAAATCCTGCTATGCCGACCATTTTTCTTCACCCTACTCAATAAGTTACTTAACTTATCTATTTACTTTATCGCACCTTTACTCTGTATTCTTTTATTTATATCGCACATTTATCGCACCATACTTAACTAAATTTATTTTCTCATTTTTAGGTTAGATTAAGTGTAGATTGGGGGGGATATATAGGAAGACAGCTAATGGCACCTTTGTTAACCTTCCTCACTATAGAATTTCATAAAAGCTTTTCAGATAAAAAATTTGTAATAGTCGGGTAATGAATCGTGGCAGCTCAAATATGACCTTATGCTTTTAGCTGTTAGGTTAGGGTTTCTGCTAACAGGTAGGTTTAAACGAGGTGCAGACAACGGCTCTAACACATTTTTGGATATAAATGAGTTAGAGGTGAAGGAAAGCTGTGTGCCAGAAGCAGACTATGGTAACGCCCTGTTAAGGTGTGAGCAACGCAAGACCGAAGCCAACGCATACCACTTTAAATACCAAACGCAATGCTTAGTAAAAATGCCACGCGTGGCGAATCACTCTTAAACAGTTTGTTAGCAATCTACTGCACCTTGATCAGTATCGGAACTTTCATTTCATGTATAAGTCTTCGATCAATCACATGAGAAACCTGCTCGACTACATCTTGAATTTTTTTGCTTCCTTTGAATAAGGCTGGATCAATACAAATATCTTCTGAGTCAAAGAAAATAAATCTATTTATCAGTCTTTCAAAGTCAGAAAGGTTATCTTTCGCATCCTTCAACCATTTAGAATAATAATCAAACTTCTTTAGCCATGTTATTACGATAATGGTTTCTAATTTTGACGGTATAACATCAAAGGTAAATGTGGGTAACTCGCCATTATTTGATTGCATATAGAAATCTTCAGCAATCCCATCATATAACGAGATACAACTAGAACAAGATACTCCCAGATTTCGAGGAACCACATGCCATATCGTCTCTATTTCATCATAACTCTGTTTTTCTATTACAGACATTAAACTCTTCATTAAAGGAGTTAGCTCCTTTTCTATACTATAAGCAAGGTAATCATGGCGGAGTTTACCAAACTGCAACTTTTCATGCCTAATTTTAGACTCTCTCTGTCTAGCCAATTCGTAACCAATTGTTCGATATGATAAATAACACGCGTGTTCATCATTAAAGGGCTCTAAACCATTTTTTTCGAAAACAGAAAAAATCGCTTCATGTTTAACACAAAAGCCCGGGAAAGTAGATGCGCTGGCGATTCTTTTTTTCCTAAACTGAACTGAGAGATTCCCTGTTTTTACGTCATATGACCTAGCTATATTTGAATCTAAGGCATAAACCTCTTTATTTTTATTAGAAATAGCTAATAGAGAACCCTGTTTTTGTTGTGAATGAGATTTTTGTGCTTCACCGGTGCACCCTTCAAATAAACAGTTAAATTTTAACTTTTCTATTTCTGACTCGATTTTATACAACCGTTGTTTTTCTTTCTTGAATTCTTCCACAGTCCCTTTCCTGAATGCTAACAATTTAATACCGACCCAGTGGATCGTTTTTCTACCGAGCCACGAGTTATTTTGATCATTATACCAGATCTATGGTACTTACTAACTTGTTGCTACAGATATACTTTTAATCATTATAGAAATTATGAAAAGGATAAAAACGACCAAATAGGTCGTTTTCCTGAATATAGGAGAAATTCATAGCAACTGGACATAAAATCATTGCTGAAAAATAATTTCCTAATGTCCGTTGTTCGCTTTTTTGAGGCATTCGCATAAGCACGTTTTTGGGGCAAAATGAGTTACGCATCAAGTTCGGCTCATGAAATTTCGCCACTTCAAGTTTGATTAAATTCTATTAATCTCTTCTGGCAAACCGAGTTAAAACTTCCTTAAATAAATTACATTTTTCGTTGAATTGGAAATGCTGATATTCACCCTTGGCAAAGCCAATACCTCTTTACAGTTCGTAACCCTAACCCTACCCTTTCCGCAACTTGCCTCTGAGTAGGCTTTTTGCCTGTTTCTTTTGTTAGCTGTTTAATGGCTTTCGCTACAATCTCATGAGAGTTATTTCGTTTTTTATCAGCCGTACATTTAGCAGCTTCACTTTGCCTTTGTCTTATTTCATCTTTTGATAGCTTAATTTTAGGTTTCGTACATAAATACTCTGGACAGTAACCAAGCAACTCTTCTAAGTACTCAGCTAAAGTTTCTTTTCTATAGTTATAAATTGTTATTTTGGCGGTTTTTGTTAAACCTTCTAACTCTTCGAGTGAGAAGCCAATCAGCTCATCATTAATTTTTATCAGCTTTTCAAAAGCTGTCTCTTTATTCAAGTGCTGAAAAGCAACAAATAGAATGAAAGCAGTTTTATCTCGTTTGCCTTTAGGTACTTTACCTAACTTTCTAAAATGAATTTGAACTGTGTTAATACACTTAAACCACCAATCCTTGATGTTGTGACCATATCGCCTTTGAATTTTTTGACGAGGTTTGCTGCTTGTGGGTTTATATGGCAGCCTAACAACTGTCGTTTCTTCTTTTATTTTTAATTTATCTCTTAGTGACCCCAAGTTTAGATAATTTATTAACTCTTCGAATTCGTATTTGGGGCCACCAGCTAAAAACCTTGCTTGCAAACCTGTCGTTCCATGAACAGAGCCTGGTATCCGAAGGTTTCCATTAAGTCTTTTTGATGCTGTAGAATCAACTTTCCATTGGGAACTTATACCTTTTAAACTATCAATATAAATTTGGGCTATGCTCTTCCACAGCTCCTTATTCGTTAGAGAGGCATCTACTGGTTCGTAAACCCAGTATAAATGTAGCCCTCCAGAACCAGAGAAAACGTAACCTGTAAACGGCGGTATTTTCTCTCTTTTGAAAATTTGCATGACCTCACCAATTAAGACTTTCTCAACCTCTCTAACTTTTTTCCCATAGATAACCTTTTTGATATCTATATCTATCCAATTAGCTCTTAAAAGGGCTAAATTTGATACTCTAGGCCATTCATAAAACTCATTTGGACTATAGTAAATATTTACTGCTTCACTTTTACAATTCAATACACCCTGAACATACCGGGTTGTTTTTCGCTTGAATGTTTTTAAATCTGTGACGCTTTTCGATCTACGATTTCCCAGTAAAAAAATCTTACAACCTGATTCGTGATTGTTACTAAAAAGCGCTCTTACATATTTTGGTGAATGAAAATCTATTAAATCGTAAAAGTCCTTTGGCGAGGCAATAGCGTACTCTGGCCACGACAAAGGTGGCCTTTCTTTTAAGGCAAGCATATAATTTGAAGATGCAAAATGCGGTTGGGGTATCGCCGGTCAAGCTGCCCCTTTCGCCTTCCCTACATCTTCACCCCTTCAAAACGAGCTAGCCATTGCTCAACCGTTTCCCGAATGAACAAACGAGATTTGCCTAACTTTATTGAAGGTGGCGCTAAACGCTGTATTTGATAGCTTTCTGGATTTTCACCAGCTTCTATTGCTTTAAATTGAGCACTAATTCGGTTGTGGATTGTGCGAGGTGATAATTGTAGTAGCTCAGCTAAGTCTTTAACTGAGATAGTTTGAGATGATGACATGACAGTCCTCCAATACGTTTAATGGAGCGAAGGGCATTGTTCATGCACGTATGCACGACGCTGCATATGCAGCCATGTCTTTCCTCTTTACGTATTGAAGGCAGCCATAAAGGCGCCTGTTTTCAGTCACCGAAGTGACTCCCTTCGCAGGAACGCAGCAAATGTGCGCATGTATGAATATAAGTGATGAAACGTGAACTATCAAGAGCTGTATTTAAAGAGTTGCTTTACCTCATAGAGCTCCCACACTTAAGCATTAACTTACTATTTCTCTCCAATCAATTTAACCCAATGCTCTAATGCAGCTAACTTAATATTTTTATCTTTATGCTCCCATATCAATTTTTCTAAGAACGCCAATGCAATGTATTTCTCTACAGGAGATTCTGTTAACTCTCTTGCAAGCTTTCTTAGTCTGCTATTTGAAACATGCCTAATTTTGCTAGCAACCGTTTCTGATTCACTACGCATAGAGCTATGATGATTCATTTATTTCCTCTTCCCTTTAACTAAGACTCGTCTGTTTTTATAAAATAAGACTGCGAAAAATATAACCAAGCTTATGATCATTATATTACTAGCGATCAATGCGCCCATATTAACCTCCAGAGCTTTCAAAATTAGCCGCACAGAGTATATGCCATAAGCCTATATTCATAAAACCAACCCCTTTTTATTGAGGCATCATGAGCAATATCCTCCTCTTTTAAAAGGGGCTACGCCCCCCGCTATGTCGAAGCGATAAATCGCTCGCTTCATAGCGGGGAGCTTGGTTTTTCGCGGCTTACACGCAGATTTTTATTTGCAGATTGCACATAGGCAACTTTAACGCTAACCTAATATTGAAATAGCCCAATGGGCATTTACAAAAAACGGCGCTGTTCAGCTGCCGACAACACGTAGTGAGGACCCTCACTCTTTTCAATTTAATAGTCATGTCTCACGCCACATTTAAGGCGTTATACCGGCGCTTTCTGCTGCCGCTTTCACGTAAAGAGGAAATAAATTAAGGCGAGATCGGTCCGAGCCTTTTGCATGTGCGAAAAACAGGGGCGAATAGGCTTCAGTGTCGCTGAGCAACCAAGTTGCCAGTTAATCTTACAACCTAGGAGAATGCCATGACTTTTAATGCAAATACTGAAGTCGCTTTGTTAAAAGCGCATACTAAACTACGTGCCCGTAAACGTCACAAATCATCCAAACTGGACAAATACCGCACTCACCTTTGCAAACTCTACGAAGCTGGTGCAAGCAAAGCTGAATTACAACGTTGGCTTGCAATGAGAGGTGTCAATGTAGAATGGACGACTGTTAAAAGGTGGGTCGATAAAAATGCCTAAATTCGCCAAAGCTGAAACTCAAGCAAAAAATGTTATTAAAGGACTAACCAAAGCACAGCGCATAAAGTCTTTGGGCACTGCCAGGAACTATATGCAGTCGATAAAAACGGTTGCCAACTGGTCTAAAGATATCGGCATTAATGGTATTCAGGCTATGACTATTCAGCAAGCACGTATGTATCTTGATTACAGAGCTGAGATCGTTGGTCAAAAAGCCCTGGATATGGAACGCCAAGCTATTCAAGCAATGATGCAATTAAACGGTAAATTACAACCGAAAGAAACACTCTACCGAGTAAAGTCATGTTTAGATGAGATAAAGCGCTCTCGTGCTTACACCACAGAACAAGCCAAAGCTATTTCACATAGACAAACGGAAAGAAATCAACTCGCAACACAAATCGCCTATGCGGCCGGACTTCGAGCTCATGAGCTACTAACACTTGCCAAAGCTAATGAACGAACTCCAGATAAGCGCCCTGCTCTAGACTCAAAATGGCAGGGCCGAAATGGTGAACTTTACACAGTAGTTGGTAAAGGAGGCTTGGTTCGACATGTACTTATTCCCAATATCCTAGCCTATCAGCTCGAGCAACAACGTTTAGCTCAACCAATCACAGTAGTAGACAGAGAAATTAACTATTCTCAGCGTTATAATATTGCTGGCGGTAAAAAGTGGTCGGACTCATTTTCAAAAGCCTCCAACCGCACTTTGCTGTTTTCCACAGGCGCACACGGCCTCAGGCACAGCTATGCCCAAGAAAGAATGGTTGAACTGAAATGCTTAGGGTTAAAATACGAAACGGCCTTGGAGACCGTTTCACAGGAAATGGGGCATTTTAGAAAAGAGATAACTAAGGTATACCTTCAGTGAATGTTCATAACTAATTGCTACTATTTAATTAAATGTTGCTAGAGTCTGAGCTGGTATGTACAATTGCCTTGTTTAAATTATATAAAACAATCAATATAAGAAATATGGAAATGACTGCTCACGTTGGCTACCACACTTGCAAATTAGAGAATGGATTCGATTACATTGTCGATAATATCCCCTTCAGAAGTGGCAATGGTGCTAACCAATGGCTAACTCAGGGCTACTACTTTTGGACTGACTCGGACTACTGGGCAAAAAAGTGGGGAATTTCTAATAGAAGAGTTATAGGTCAGTTCAATATAAATTTATGCTTTAAAAAAGAAGTACTAGATTTAGTAGGTAACGTTCAGCACCAATTAGAATTTATCCAACTAAAAGATATAATCCTTGCTAAACTTGATAAAGAAGAGACACGTAAAAGTGTTACTGTTAATCAAATATTAAGTAAGTTAAGGTGCTCGAAAGAAATATTTCCATATCTAGGCGTCAAAGCACAGGATGGAAGAACAGTAGAAAATATTGATTTTGTTGATCCAAAAATTAATAAATCAAAGTTAGGTTTAGTCACACCACAGCAACTTTGCGTTTTCGAGGAAGCAAAAGACCGTATTTTCTTAAATGGTTTCATTGAACCATCTGATTTCGCAGAAAAAATGCCTACAGCATGAAGGAGATTAATATGTTAAGTTTACAAGAACGTGTACTTTTACTTCAAGAAGAGTTATCTAAAGTTTCTGCTGAAGAGCTATACAACGAACTTCAAAGCTATGAGTCTGTTGGTCCATTAGCTCACGACTTTCTGTGTGATGTACAAAAACCTTATTCAAATGAATATTGGAAACAATCATTCAATAAATTCAATTTTGAAAAATTTTGTGATGATATTTATCGTGAGATTATGATTCTCGAAGTTACTTACTTAGAGGATAGTACAAGCAAAATTGTAACAGCTTGTAATGATGACGATTATGGTAACTCTTTAGCGGCTTAAAAATGAACATTCAACTATATACTAACAAGGCAAAAGAAATAAACCTACTTGATAAGGATCAAGTTGAAGGCTTTGATGAAATCGATGAATTCGGATTTCACTATGAGCCGAATTTTTCAGAACAAACATCTGATAAATTTAATATCTTTTTTGCCTTAAGGTTAAAAGTTAAAAATTCACACTTACTTTTGCTTGAGTATGAATCAACTTTTAAGCTAGATAGAGAACTTGACGATGAGTTTATACAATCTCACTTTCCACACGTAAATGCACCTGCAATAGCTTTTCCGTATATGAGAGCTTTTGTAAGTACGCTTTTACTCAATGCAGGGTATGACCCTATAATGCTTCCAAGCGTCAACTTTTCAGCTATGTACAAGGATATGCAAGAAAAAGTTAATTAAAGGAGTTGGTGTACATCTTAGATTTAGAACATGTACACCAAATCCTGTCTTTCTGAGCAATAAATTTTAATAACTAAATTTGACTATAAAATCTAAAGCTCAAGCAAACTACTATAGTCACAGATAGTAAAAAACTATTTTCAATTATAGAAAATTGGTGGTTGAAAAGTGCGATTGCTCTTTATTTAATGCTTTTACTCACCCTATCTCTTCTTTAACTGTCAATACTCCTTCATCAACTGTTCAAGTATAAATGGTGTTAGCTTTAAATATAAACGGCCTAGAGACGGTTTAGCAAGGGGTGGGACTTAGGGCTGAGATTACGACTCATTATCTGTAGTGAATATCAACTTTATGCATCAGAAAACGCGCTCTCTGAACCTCTCGCTCATTTGTAAATGTTGTGGTTATCACGTCTAGCAATTTAAAGAAATCACTCTCAACGGAAAAAAAGTCCCCTTTGGGTAAATTAGCAACATCAATACCAAATTTTTTAGCGAGCTTTATTATTTTCTTTTTATGATTAAAAAAAGAAACTTCTGAGTTCGGCATCTTTTTAATCCCACCCTTATACCCATTTGAATAGCTAATTACATAGTCTCTCAGTTCTTTAACTCTTCTTTTGTACTCATCAAAGTTAGACATTTTACCTTCAGATGAATTTGGGTAAATCAACTGATATAAAATATTGAAATCAACGCTTGATTGAGAGAGGTAATCTAGTCGATCAATTTCAGATTTTATGAATGATACGAAAAACTCTAAATTGCGAAGGTGGTTGTTAAAAGCCCTATCCTTTGATTGCTCAATAAAAGCTACATAACCATAAGCTACGCCAAAAATAGCCGTAAGCCCCGCTAAAAATTTATTTATTACAATCACCAACTCGATAAAATATTGGTGCCTATCATATATGTATTTTAGGCAACGATCTTGAATGCAAAAATCAAGTGAAAACGTTCCTGCTCCATTCATTTGCACCAACAGCAGGACTAAGAAAATGAAGTTTATGAAAGCATAAATACATGCCAGCTTTGTTATTTTGCTCTTCACTAGCATTAATAGTCCTTGATCTTAAATTCTGGCTCATAACGTGATAATTTATCAAGCTTATCTTGTGCAAACTTTTTATAGTCAGAGCCACCCTCTCCTTTTATAAAAAATAAAAGATGCTTTAAATAATGATATCTTTTATAAAAGTTGTATTGAGATTTTTTTCTGCTGTAGTCAATCACTATTTTATCAAATCGCTTTTCCGCAGAAATTTTGTCTGATTGCGATGGTTTGGGTCTTAAACCATCACTTCTAAGTATTTTTATAAGCTTTGCATGCTTGTCATTTTTAACACGACTAAGCTTATTAACTCTTCCTAAAATCCTTTGGTAATCGTTCCTGTATGATTTCGATTTTTGATCTTCTTGTTTTTCAGCTCTATGTTTCAGTTGATGAACAGCCGCCCTAATATTCTTTACTTCATCTTTAGAATATATAGGGTTTGGGAATGACACTACTAAGCCATGGACTTTAAGAGGCTCACTAGAAAGACGGTATACTCTAGTTTTATCAATGTTTTGTGGTAAGCCTTTTTCATTTAGCATTTCTTCTATCAGCTTAGATGTCCCGTTAAAGTCAAAATTGTGACTAGTAGAAGAAACAGTAATATCATCAACTAACCGCGTATAAGTTAGATTCAAACGCTTCAACTTTCTCACTAAGTATAATTCAACATCCCACAAAATAAGTGAAGCTATATAACTAGAGGTTAATGCTCCTTGCACAACTCTGTCACCATAACAGCATATATTGGTTATAATCTCAGAAACTTCATCAGAATACCTGAAGAGATTTTTAAACATATTCTTCACATGAAATTCTTGTATATTGTCAAAGAAATTAGAAATATCGACTTTCAAAATACTCTTTGCCCCACAGTGTTTATGAGCGCATTCAACATAATCCCGATTACCATTTTCAATGCTTTTAGGGATAGAACCATAAATGTAGGAGGGCCATCTTATACACTGTTTATTAATTCTATTATTAATGCGTCGCTGCAAAAACCTTACTTTTCGATGTGGGTTAAATATTTTCCTAATTGTTCCATCAGATTTCAAAATGGGGTTCTTAGGAGGCCTATATCTCTTATCTAGTGGCATGTTTAAGACATCATCGATATCAGATATGTCAATATTTAACACTTTTGCTAAATGAGCTTTCGACTTTATTGGACCGGCTTTAAACAGAGGAATATCTGGAGTGGTCATTTGACTAATAATTCCCTTTACAATTTTTGGAACAACCGACCCAGCACAAAAGTGCTAACAGGCTTCCGCCACACTATGAGACTCAAACCGCCTCTGAAAAAGAAAAACCAGTACAAGTCTCATAGCCTGGGTCGGTATCCTAAAGTGCCGAAGGCACGCAGCGGATTCGCCCCAGAGGGGGTTGCGAAGCAACTCTACTCTGGTCAGGGTGAATCACGCGACTGCGTCGGGGGTCCAGCACTAGGCCTAAAGGCCACCTTATATATCAAGGCAAAAGGGTTTTCTTTTTATCAATCAGAACAAGTTTGCGGACGAAACGTCCGTGAAGTTTTAACAATAACTCTAAATTCAGCTTATGTAAATATTGGCTACAATTTAAAACAAGGGGTTCTAGGACTATTTAAATCATATTAAACTTAAGAGACCAAGCCACAAGGGCTTTACTCCTTTTCTCCATGTACTCCTGCAAGTTATAAACCTTTTGCATCCCTTGCAACTGGTGGTTAAGTATCTTCTCAACCACAATCGGATCAGCGCCAATATCATCATCACCTAAGCGAGTCGCCATGGTTCTACGCAGGTCATGGGGCACGAACTTTGGTACACCTAGCTCTTTTTGTTTTCGGTTTATCGCCCTCGAAAGTGAGTGCCTATCGATAGATTGTTCACCCACGTTGCTTGTAGTACAGGTGGTACTTGGGAACACATACTTTGAGCGCAAATAACTAAATGAAGCTCTCAGTTCATCAAGCATGATTAGCATATTTTGATTAATCGGCACTTTGTGAATACGGTCCCCACCTTTGTTTTGTTTTACTCGCTCAGCCGGGATAGTCCACATCATCTTTTCAAAGTCAAATTCTTGCCACTGGGCACCAGTAATCTCTATCGGCCTACAACCAGTTAGAGCTATAAACTTCAAAGCGTAGATCACTTGTGTGCTTACGCCAAGCTTAGGTAGGCGTTCGAATACTTGTATCAATTCTTCAAACTCAAGAGCTCTTGTACGTGGTTTTTCAATACCGCCTACATTCTTTTTCTTGGCGGTGCTAATAGGGTTTCCCTGCATTAAGTCACGCTCAACAGCAAAATCAAACATCTGCTTTAATATTGAAAGGGTTTTGTTGGCTTGAGTCCCTGCTCCCCTATCTGTGATTGGGTCTAGAACTTTACTTAGTATTTCTCGGCGAGAAATATCTTTTAATTTAACTTTCCCTATAGCTGGTAACACGTCTTTTTCAAACATACGCTCTACTGCACTTGGGTCTTTACGATTAATTTTGATATAACGCTCTAGGAATTCTGTAACTAATTCTTGTACCGTTGGCGCTTCATCTTCTTGTTTTTGCGCTTTGGTTCTTTCTTTTTGTTCAAGGAATACATCTATTCCACGAGAAACATCACCAATATATTGCTTAGCGAGCTTTCTGGCTTCACCTACTGTTAGAACTGAAGATTTACCTAGGGCTAATCTTCTTTCTTTAGAACCTCGGCCACCTAAGCGATAATAAAGATAAAATACTTGGGAACGTTCGCCATCTTTATTTGGCTTACCAATGTTCAGATAGAAACCTGGGATTTCAGTGTCGTTTATTTTAGTAATTTCTAAAGGAATATTATTAAGTACTGACTCCGTTAATTTTGCTCTGATTGACGCCATTTTTCGCACACCCAACACATAGTTAAAAAATTTATCGCACAGTTATCGCACCAACTAGTTCTAACTCACGATTTATCACGTTACTTCACTATGTATAATTTACAGCGCAATTATTAGCAACAGCAATAACTTAGGTTTTATTTGGATACTTCACGATAGGTCACATTTGGTCATGATTGTACACGTATCAACACAGTTAATTTTTATGGGGTGTCAGGGGTCGCAGGTTCAAATCCTGCTATGCCGACCATCTTTTCCTTATCCCTATCAAACACTTACATAAAACCCTTACTTTTATAAGATCTAAAACGTCAATAACGTTGAAAAGCTATACACTAATTTACCATCAACAGCCTCATGATCTTTAGCTACAAATTGTGCCGTCCAACCTTTGTTATCACTTGATGCTAAACCTGAAGAATGCAACTGACAAAAGAGTTGCTCTAAAAATAATGATTGGTAACTAATTAAGAAATCTTCTAACTCTGATTTACTCTTTGAAACTGGAATATTTATTTTTGCGTTGTAGATAACGTTAATGGGTTTTGGTTTATAAGCATTGAATTTAGTATATAAATCAATATTCTGATTGATAAATGAATCGAGTTCATCTCGCTCTGCTTGTTGCAAATGATAAACAAATGCTGAATCACAGCATTCTGTTGCAAAGGATCGCTTATAAGCGTCGTTTACAAACCGTGAAGAGAAAACAACAGTTCTAGGTTTGTTAGTTTGACTTTGAATATCAAAATCATTGAGTTCTAGAATTCGATGAACTCTCCATATCCCTGAACCATAGCTTCTGACCCAGTCTCCGACCTTCATATTATCGCCCATACTTCCTTAATGCCTAACGCCGCGATAAACGGAACAAAATTGCAGGCTGCAATTTAGAGCGTAAACAGCCTAATGTTTTTTGTTCGATTTATTTACCTTGTTAAGGTTATAAAACACCTTTTTTGATTGAGTGTGCTTCAAGTTCTTTTGATATTAGATCTCGATCTATATCTTTCGGTAATAAAAATGTAATTTCACTATCATCCGTAAACTTAAAAACTATGCCGTCAACAATAAACGTATACGAAGATATCAGCTTCCAAGGTATCGAAGTTATATTATCTGCTTTGATTCTAATAATACCTTTGGGGCCGGAATCAATTTTAACTGGTGACAGCCACCTGATCGTATACATGCCCCAAGCTAAAATGAAACCTCCTACAGGCGCAATCCAAATAGTTTTAACCAGATGATTGATAAACTCATCTTTAGTCAACAGACTTACAACTGCCAAAAAAACGAAAAACAACGTCCAAATAAGGCAGCTGATTACCACCCCTTTTGAAATGAGACTATATCTTTCTTGATTTTGGATTGATTTAACCCAAGGTTCAGTCCACTTCATTGTCTGATTGTAACCCTAACGCCGCATAGAGGGCGGATAAAGCTTGGCTAAAATTAGAAACGAAGGAGCGCAAGCCAAGCGTTTTGCGTCCTTTTCATAATTACTTAATTAGGTTTTGCTTAGCGCATTTCCGTAATTTATACCAAGTAAGACTTTGTTAACTGTATCTTGAAACGAGCCACCGAAATATAATTGCTCATCTGGATCTGTAAAGATATAAAAGTTATTAAATTCATCGACAACTATTTGCATGTGATCTCGATGAGCTGAGGCAACAGAGAAGAGGCTATTTATGTTAGTCCAATATTTATCAAACTCTTTGCCTAAATCAAAAGTTTTAGAGTAAAAACAAATTTCACTCGCTGAAAAGTCTCGACCTGGAGCGACTTCACCTACGGTTAGACCTCCGTATTCTATTAGAACTCTTATTGCGTTTTTGTATGCTGGCTTAAATAAATCCAAAACATTAGTTTGTACTTTTACATTTCTTCCTTCATACCAACCAGAGTCGTCAAACAATTTCTGAATATATTGCTCGGTGTCCATTAAAAACCTAACATGTTTATAGCGAGCAAATCGGGTGTTTTTCTACCACAGTATCGCTCGCTTTTCTGAATGACTCATTTGTAACAAACTTCTTAAGTAATTGCCAATACTACTAAAATGCAGGAGCTTTAGCTTTTTCTTAGGACAAGAAAGAGCTATAGGATCGTTTTCCTGACTATAAAAGCTATATTCTTTGACGAAATAGAAAAGCAATTGTGTACAGACGAAGGACGGCTCTATAAAAGAAAGGCCTTGGTAACACCCAGTTAGGGGCTGATTAATGTTTGGCTAAAATGCAAAGGTAGCGAAATCGAACCAAGCTTTAGCAGTCCCATGCTTAAACAGCTTGTTAGGTTTTCTTATACACATAGAACCTAAATATCATTGCTTGGGACAATGCAGTCAGCGCAAATAATACAGAATCCTGACTTTGAACAAAATACAACGTTAAGCTTACTAGAATACTAACTACCATATAGATCTTGAAGGAAGCATTTGCATATTTACAAATTACCCAATGAACAGGAAAGCCGACACATAGCCACCCGACCAACGATACAAGTAAATAGACACCTAGAAAAAGTAAACTTGATACAAATAAGTCAGCAATATCACTAGCGGTTGTAGATAGTGAAGCCATAACCGAAGTTATTACGATTATTCCTAAGGCTACCCATGACAGGCTTTTGATAATTGCGCTATCCCAGTTTCCTAAGTCCACCACTCCTCCATTAAAACATAACGATAAGCTCTGCTGCGTCGTTGCTTGAGTGCCTTGTTATGTGTTAGTTATTCGATTCTCTGCAATTACCATAATAATCGAATTGCATAGGTGAAGCTTCTTTTGATTTTCCATCAATACGGACTAATTCAGCTTTACAGTATGAGTCATAAGCACCTAACTTACCCGACACGTTTATTTCATAATTCTGCTCTGCTTTTGGCTTGAATGAAGCGTAAGTTGTACAATTGCTCATGCCTGCAACAGACATAATCATGAAGGTGTATTTTTTATCAGCAACAAGATTTACGCCATCTGGATTTAATGGCGAAATTAAAGGATTACTGTCATCCAAAATAACTAATTGAGCTGCACTTTCCGCACCAAACGATTTTCCACATGATTCCTCTTCAGAGTGAACATTTACAAATGTAGAGTAACCAAGAAAAGGCGCATTGAAATCATGATTTATTTTTAGTGTCGCTGTAGGCTGGTTTGCTAGAGGAGCTTTATACTTAGGTAAGCCTGCACAACCACTTACAATTAACGGTATTAATAAAAAGCCAACTCTCATAATAAATCCTTTCCTAAAATATTCGGGTAACAGCAACGCTTGCCTAACCGCCGCAAAATAGCAGGCTAAAATTAGCGTCAGCCAAGCTTTTGGCGTCCACCCTTAGTGCGATTGTTATATTGCATTGTAAACCATTGGCTCACAAGGCTTTGGTTTATATTCACAATACCGATATTCAATGGTTACAATTTGAGCGACAGCTTGCTCTTTAGATACTTGAGTAAATAAACCATTCTTTAATACATAAAATAGCTCATTTTTATTAGCTGCTACTTTAAGTTGATTCCATTGACCAGCATCAACCAAGTTTGAATGGTGATTGAAGCGATATTGTATAGTTGCATCTTCGGCTAATGTAATTGAACTGTAGGCTCCAAAATATAGCTTACTATTAATGCCGTTAACTTTTACTTGTTGGTACGCACTCGGTTCTTGGTATGCAACCGGAGATATTAGATATACGATTGTACTTTCGGTACTAGGCAGAATAGGAAATTTATACTCAGCTGATTTGGATTTTAAAATTTCAGCAGGAATTCCAACGCAAGATATTAGTGCCGAAGCGACTAAAATAATGATTAGATTACGCATAGCTCCCCTTGCAATATAACGCTTGCCGTAAACGGCACAAATAGCAGGCTAAAATTGGCGACGAAGAAGCACAAGCCTGCTGTTTTGCGTCCTTTGGTTTGGGCACTTGTTATGTGTTTTTATTCAGGTTTTAAACCTGACAACTTAACGCTTTCACCTTTTGAAATTGACTTTGCTTGGTCTAAAGTAAACTGAAACCAAAATTCAGTGCGATTCTCATCGAAATAACTAAAGCAAAACTCCACTTCATCAGCGTCAAAGCCACCAACAAACGATGGAGACTGAAACATATCGCTCGACTCTATTTCAAGCCATTGATGAGTTGAGTAGTCTTGGTTAACTATCTCAATACAAATAGATTTTAATTCATCTTCAATTGGTATATCCATCACCGACCTATTAGAGCCAAAGCCCGCATAATGAGCGGATTAAGCTTGCTAAAATTAGCGAGGAATGAGCGCTAGCCAAGCTTTAGACGTCCATTCATTGATGCGTTTTTATGTGCTTTATTTATACCTACATACTTGAGTAGCACTAATTTTATGACTTGCCACTTGGGATGAATCATTCACTGCAAAGCGCAAAAACAAACTGGTATAGCAATTAGGGACTATCTTGCTTTTTAATCTCTCTAATTCGGCTGAATTTGAATCACCACCAAAGTTTTTTTGCATATCATTTTTCATAGCATGAGCATTTAGCCAAACTTCTAAATCAGAATAGTCAGTAGATGCTTGAAGTTGGGCGCCAATTTTTACATTCCACGCGTCTTTCGCCTCTTTGATTGCTTGAATATCAATATTTTGTTGCTCTGAGCATCCGAAAAGAATAATCAACATCAAAAGCAAAGCGACACGCAACGGAAACCTCCTAGCACATAACAATTTTATAGTGCGCTCGTCCCGTATCTTTCTGCCGATGTTACGCGCATGTATAAATAAGTCTATTAGTAACAAATAACTTAAAGCATCGCCAACTCTAATTTTTCTATTAGTACTTAAAGATATTCAGAAAATGCGCTCGTCGTTCATCCTGGGGCAAAAATAAGTTACCCCAAACTCCTTTCAATTATTTATCCATCTGTACTTCAAACTCCTTAAAAATACTGTTCACATTCACTTTTGCGCCTAGCTTTACGGCGATTAAAAACAGGCCTGCTAGTTTTCTGTGAACGAACAAGGCATCTACCGGTGGTGCGTGCCAATGCTCTGAAGCGGTGCTCATTTTAAGGCCAAGTTCTTTAATGCGTTTTGGTAAGTCGCTATTTGCAAAGTCATACTCACCTTGGTGGCGCAGTGGCTCGCAGGCGAATAGAAATATATCAACGACATTATCTATATTCTTGAGCAAGTCCTTGTTGAAAATAGCCAATGTGCTGCTCTACTGTTGCAATACATGCACTGTATTATTGAGTTTCATTGCCTAATAATCTGAATTTAGTTAAATATTTTCAGTTACTTCAATTACCTGTTTACTTTAGATGTTTGTAGTGGAAATATGGGAACAGCTTAATAAAAATTAATTTTCCAGTAACAAACAATAAACTTAAGCCTTTGACGTACAGCTTATTAAAAGGAGTTATTTTGAAAGTATATTTACTATTTTTTATTGTTTTTCTGTGTGGTTGTAATTCTACTCCCGAGCAAGACTTATCAACAAAACCGCTGCAAACCACAGAAGTACCTAAGTCTCAAAAGATTTATTTCTTTCAACATAAAATTCTCCCCGAATGGACTTTTACAACAGAGGGGAAATTTTATGATGACCTGTTAAAAGGTGACTTGAGTCATTTAAAAACAGTAGCAACAGATATTATCTCGATTGAATATGCAAACGGCATTAGTAGTGAAGTGTTAGAAGACGCTGTGTTAATTAAATTCCCAAAACCAATTGCCATGGCAAACTGTTTTTTTGTTTTAATATTAAAATCTAACGATGGGTTTAAGTTTTATACTTACGAGAAGACAATGAGCTTTGGCGACGATGATCCTGTCATTGGTGTTGTTGGTAGCTGGTCACCCGAAGGTAGCCACGGAAACTTGGGTGGTAGAACATATAGCGAGGCAGCAAAATTTGTCTCTGATGTACTCGAAAATGCACATTTTTAAAAACTTATAATAAAGAAAACTATGGATACTCACTTACCCAAACGCCTTATAATTTCGTTCTCACTTATTCAAAGTATAGTTCTTACGTTGCTTTATCGTAGTGCTGAAAATGAATTTTGGCCCGGAACAAGCCCTGTTTGGTTATTTTCATTAGTAACTTTTTTTATAAGCTTTCCTCTTTTAGTTTCTCTATGTATTACCAAGACAAATTTAAAAGATACAATAAAATTTTTACTGCCATTCTCAATTACTTTATCCCTTTTAGGTGCTTATGTAGGCTTTCAACAAGAACCAAAAGCATTTATAAACAATAGCAATATTATTTCAGTGTTTATTTTTACAGCTTTAATTGCCTGTTTTAAAGTACTTATGTATGTACAACAATACATCGATAATAAGAAATTTGGTTACAGCTCGTTAGTTGAGCTCTCTTGGCAAAACTTCATTGTTTTCTCTTTTAGCTGCCTATTCATTGGAGCACTTTGGGGAATTTTAAATTTAGGTGCTAGTTTATTTGCGGTGCTTGAAATTAATTTTTTCAAGGAGCTTTTAGAAAAAGATTGGTTTGTCATTCCTGTACTTAATATTGCATTTGGCTTTGCGGTCTTCATTTTTAGAAAAATAATACATACCGTCGAAACTGTTTCTACGATGCTACAAACTTTACTTAACTTTATGCTGCCTACGCTTACAGTTATCTCTTTAGGGTTTTTAGTTACCCTGCCTTTTACTGGATTGAGTTCTTTATGGAAAACCGGTTCTGGTAGTTTATTGATTTTGTGGTTACAAGCGCTTACTCTTTTCTGCGTAAATGCGGTATATCAGTACGGATCAGGGCATAAGCCCTATAGTCTACTTATTCACCGCCTTATTTTTATAGGTGTTGCGCTACTACCCATTTACAGTCTAATTTCTGCTTACGGAATTTGGCTTAGAATCGAACAATATGGCTTAACTGTTGATAGATGTTGGGCTATTTTAGTCTGGTCTGTTCTTACTAGCTTCTCCTTTGGTTACTTGATAGGCATTATAAAAAAAAGAGACGCATGGTTAGAAACTCTAGGCTCAGTAAACATTGCAATGGGCTTTATTGTTCTCACTCTTATGCTATTAGTAAACTCCCCTGTTTTAAATTTTCAGCAAATCTCTGCGAATAGCCAAATCGCTCGTTTAGATGAAGGTAAAGTCAATTTCGAAGAGTTTGATTATTATTATTTTGGGTATGCACTAGGTCGTCAGGGCTACTTAAAACTGCAAACACTCATTAATGAATCAAAGACTCTACCTAAAGAGCACATTGCAATTATTGAACGTATGTATATAAATCATAAACTTGCCAACAAAAACAGATCATTTACCAACTTTGAAAGTTTGATAACTTACTGGCCAAGCAAGGAAAGTATACCTGCCGATCTCGTAAAGAGTTTTTACGAAAGAGAAACACAATATGAGTGGTCTATTTATCAAACGAAAGATTATTACTTAATTGCAATAGATTTAGATGATGATACCAAGCCTGAGTTTATTGCAATTGAAGAGAGTAACGAATTAACAAATGCAGATATGTGGGTGATAGAACATGGACAATGGGTTGCAAAATACATGACTACATCTAACTCTGGTAAAGATAACTACATCAAAGAATTAATCAAAAGTGGTCAAATCGAAACGGTTAAACCCAAGTGGAAGAATATAAAGATTGGAAATTTAGAATTAAAATCACCAAACGATTAGTTAAAACCTATTTCAAATTCTTTTAGTTGTACTAGTTCAAAAATAAAAAAGCCGCATAGTTGTATATTAGCTTCCCTATGCGGCTTTGATTAAATTAAAACTCAATAAATCGTTTTAGTGAGTGTTACTGCTTACCAGACATCAACTGTTCCATTAACTGACTAAAGTCGAAGCTAGCCGCTTTTTGTAGTGGTGGATATTTTGATAATGACTGAATATGCTCACCAAGTAAGTGTTGCACAGGCTCATTTAGCCATTGCTTAGCTTGCACTATGTCGGAACGGTCAGTTAAGCCATCAAAGCTTTCAAACGGGTCCATGCGTAAGTTATAGATAATCGGGAACTTTTGTTTTTCGTACTGAGCGTAATAGTTTTCGCTTGTTTCGAAATGAAGTTTCCACTGTTTGTAACGCACAGCTTTAATGCTCGATTCGTAATAATACAGAAAACTATCACGCGCACTCTCGTCCGTTTTACCTAACCAGTAATCTAAGTTGTTTACGCCATCAATCGGTTGCTTGTGTTCTTTAAGCGCTTTTTTCACGATATTTGGTTCACCCGCTGCTGCTGCAAGGGTTGTATAAATATCCATGTGTGACTGAATGCCATTTAATACGGTATTTGCTGGAACTTTACCTGGCCAGCGAACAATCATAGGAACGCGTACACCGCCTTCGTAAGTTGTCATTTTTTCACCGCGAAACGGTGTTGTACCGCCATGTAATCGTGCACTGTGCTCAGGGCCATTATCAGTAGAATAAATCACAATGGTGTTATCTAGGGCACCCATCTCTTCGAGCGCAGCCATTAACTCACCCACTTGTTGATCATGCTCAATCAAGCCACTGCCGTATAAATCATGCTCTGTAGTGTAGTCTGCTGCCAAATAACGGCTTTCATCACTTAAACGCGTGTACATATGCATACGGCTTGGGTTAAACCAAACGAAGAAAGGTTTATCAGCTTTTTGCGCTCGTTTAATAAAGTCTATGCTTGCGTCCATAAACTCTTTATCAACGGTTTTCATTCGCTCACGAGAGAGTTGGCCAGTATCTTTAATTTTTTGCTTACCTACTTTACCAAAACGTGGGTCCACTGTTTTGTCATCTACATTTGTGGCGTAAGTATGTAAAACGCCTCGGGTGCCATACTTTTTGAAAAACTCAGGATCTTTTGGGTAATCACGTTGCTCAAACTCTTCTTGAGTATTTAAGTGATATAAATTTCCGAAAAATTCATCAAAGCCATGAACTGTAGGTAGGTGCTCGTTGCGATCACCTAAGTGGTTTTTACCAAATTGTCCTGTTGCATAACCCTGCTCTTTTAAAACCTCAGCAAGCGTATAAGAGCCCGCTTTTAAACCAAGCTCTGCGCCAGGTCGGCCTACCGTTGTCATGCCACTACGAATTGGATATTGACCGGTAATAAGGGCTGCGCGCCCAGCTGTGCAAGATGGCTGCGCATAATGATCGGTAAACATTGCGCCTTCGTGAGCGAGTTTATCGATGTTTGGCGTTTTGTAACCCATGGTACCAAGTCCATAAGCACTAACGTTTTGCCAGCCAACATCGTCGGGGAATATGATTAAAATATTAGGTTTGTCTTTAGCAAAAGCGACCGAGCTTGCTAAATACAAAGCAGCGGATGCTACGGCGAGTAGTTTTTTCATAACAGCAGTCCTTCGTGTATTGTGAGTGAGTACTAATAAAATTTATTGTACGTTTTTCAGTCTACTAAAATTACTGTATACCGCAATTAATTATTATTGCTAGGCATAAAAAAACCGTATTTGCTTACACAAATACGGTTTTTAAACGTTATGAACTTAAATGTTATTTAATAACTTCTAAGCCACCCATGTAAGGGCGTAATACTTCTGGTACAACAATTGAGCCGTCAGCTTGTTGGTAGTTCTCTAAGATTGCTACCAGTGTACGACCAACCGCTAAACCTGAACCATTTAGTGTATGAAGTAGCTCTGGCTTTTTCTCGCCTTGACGACGGAAACGCGCTTGCATACGACGTGCTTGGAAATCAACCATGTTAGAACATGATGAGATTTCACGATAAGTGTTTTGTGCAGGTAACCATACTTCTAAATCGTAAGTTTTTGCTGCACCAAAGCCCATATCACCCGTACATAAAATCACTTTACGGTATGGAAGTTCTAATGCTTGTAAGATTTGCTCAGCGTGACCTGTTAGCTCTTCTAGCGCTTGCATTGAATCTTCTGGTTTTACTAGTTGTACTAATTCAACTTTGTCGAATTGGTGCTGACGAATAAGACCACGTGTATCACGGCCATAGCTACCTGCTTCACTACGGAAACAAGGCGTATGCGCAGTTAAACGAATTGGTAAGTCGCTTTCGTCGTAAATTTCGTCACGAGCACTGTTCGTAAGTGGTACTTCAGCTGTAGGAATTAAGCTAAAACCTGGTTGTTGCTGACCGTCGTCATCCACTAAACCTAAGGTGTGGAATAAGTCACCAGCAAACTTAGGTAATTGACTTGTGCCGTATAAGCTTGCGCTATTAACTAGGTAAGGCACATACATTTCTGTGTAGCCGTTTTGCTCTGTGTGCGTATCAAGCATAAACTGCGTAAGAGCACGGTGCATACGTGCAACTTGACCACGCATAACAGTAAAACGTGCGCCACTGATTTTAACACCCATTTCAAAGTCTAGGCCGTTTACGTCTTGACCAACATCAACGTGATCTTTTACTTCAAAGTCATATGACTTAGGCGTACCCCAGGTTGAAATTTCAACGTTTTGATCTTCGTCTTCACCTACTGGTACTGACTCATCAGGTAAGTTTGGAATAGCAAGTGCAATTTGCTTAAGCTCTTCAAGTACTGCGTCTTGCTCAGCTTTAACGCTGTCTAGTTGATCACCAAGGTTACTTACTGAATCAAGCAGCTGTTGTGCTTTTTCGTGCTCGCCTTTCGCTTTTGCTTGGCCGATAGCTTTGGAACTTGCATTACGCTCGCTTTGAAGTTCTTGCGTTTGTACTTGTAATGTTTTGCGTTTTTCTTCAAGTGCAGTTACCGCTGCAATATCAAGTTCGAAACCGCGTGTTGCTAAACGTGCAGCCGCTTGTTCGATATCTTGACGTAAATATTTAGAATCTAACATGTTTGATTTTTAACCTTTTTGCATTACCAGCTGAAGGCCCAGCCAAGCCATAAATATACACACCACCACGTTTAGGGTGATATTGAGGGCCATTTTAAAAAAGTGACCTTGTTGCAAGAGCAACAACGAATCCATTGAGAATGTTGAAAAGGTGGTCAATGCACCTAAAAAGCCAATACCAATTAAGGTTTTAGCGGGGCTAACAGCGATTATTTCTTTTTCAATCAAGCCGTATAAAATGCCCATTAACAATGAACCAAGAATATTAACTGTCAACGTGCCAAAAGGGAATCCCCTACCGAGCAGTTTTAACATGGTTTCGCTAAGAAAATAGCGTAAACACGCCCCTGAAGCGCCCCCCATTGCAATCATCATATAAAGTTTCAAGCTATTCATAGCGTTTAATATCACTTTGCTCGTTGCGCTGGCTTAAATAGTCCAGCTTTTGTTTTATTTTTTGTTCAAGCCCACGGTCAGTTGGGAAGTAATACTGGCGATCATTAATTGCCTCAGGGAAATACTTTTCGCCAGCAGCAAATGCCCCTTCTTCATTGTGCGCATAACGATATTCAGCGCCATAACCCAAGTCTTTCATTAAGTTGGTTGGCGCATTACGTAAATGCTCAGGCACCGGATAACTCGGCTCATTTTTAGCATCTTGCAGCGCTTGATTAAACGCCATATACACGGCATTACTTTTCGGGGCACTGGCTAAGTAAATGGTGGCTTGTGCGATAGCACGCTCACCTTCGCTTGGGCCAACACGTTGAAAAATATCCCACGCGTTGAGTGCCACTTCCATTGCTCGCGGATCAGCATTGCCAATATCTTCAGTAGCAATCGCTAATAAACGCCGAGCCACATAAAGTGGGTCGCCACCCCCTGCTAAAATACGGCAATACCAATATAAAGCGCCATCAGGTGAACTTCCTCGCACTGACTTATGAAACGCTGAAATCAAGTCATAAAACTCATCACCACCTTTGTCGTACTTGGCTAAGTGAGTTGGTAAAACTTGGCTTAAAACATGTTGATCAACAAGGTATTTTCCCTGCTGCTCAGTGGTTAAATCAACCGCTTGTTCTAACAGGTTAAGCACTTTACGTGCATCGCCATCACTTGCTTGGCAAAGCGCTTGTTTAGCGTTATCGGCAATGTCTATGTGTTTTTGGCTAAGTTCTACGTCTTCACGTAAGGCGCGTTCAATGACGGTAAATAAGTCGGCTTGTTCAAGCGCTTTTAAAACATACACACGAGCACGAGACAGAATCGCATTATTAAGTGCGAATGATGGGTTTTCGGTGGTTGCGCCTACGAAAATAAAGGTGCCATCTTCAATATGCGGTAAAAATGCATCTTGCTGAGATTTATTAAAGCGGTGCACTTCGTCAACAAACAATAAGGTGCGTTGCCCTCGCCCGGCAAGGTTTGTTTTTGCTTCGCTTACTGCCTCACGAATGTCTTTAACACCCGCTGTGACCGCCGACATTTGAATAAGGCTGGCATCGGCATGGTTTGCAATAATTTGCGCTAATGTAGTTTTACCAACGCCTGGCGGCCCCCACAAAATAAGGCTGTGGCATCGGCCTGCAAGAATCGCTTGGTAAAGAGGTTTATCGGGGCTTAAAAGGTGCTGCTGACCAATGTAGTCATTAAGTGTTTCAGGTCGCATGCGCGCCGCTAGTGGGCGCACATCAGGACCAAAATTAAATCCGAGGTTACTCAAGCCTTAATCACCTTGGCTTTGGTCGTCAACTTCAACGCCCTCAGGAATAGTAAATTCAAAGGTTTGAGCCGCCAGAGCTTCGTTTACCTTGGCATCTTTAAAGGTAAATAAAGACTGCTGACCTGAGGTATCTAATACCGTTAGTGATGCGAGGCCTTGCTCTTTAGCATTAAAGCGAATGTCTAGCTTTTCAACTTGGCTCTCAACGCCTTTGTTTGGCGTGACACTAAAGCCAGCATCGGTTGCCACAACTTGGTATTTAGCCCACTGTTCTGGATCTTTTGAAGTCAGCAATACAAACGGTGTTGAATCAATTAGGCTGTGGGTATTCATAATCGTTACTTGCTCAGCAAAGCTGTCGAAGTAATACGTTTTGTCGCCATTAGATACAAACAAGGTATCGTCTGGGCTTTGCTGTTGCCAGCGGATCATCATAGGCTGCTGAAGGGCAATATTCCCCTCACCTTGCATGATAGCTTCGCCTTGCGAATCGGTCACTTGCTGTGAGAACTGTGCTTTAAAACTTTTAATCGCAGCCAGTTGTTGTTGCAACGCTTCGCTGTCGTCTGCAAAACTTTGACCGCTTAATAAACAACCCACAATTAGGGCTAGGTATTTAATTTTTTTCATTAATTTGCTCCACCATTTGGCACTAAGACTTCGCGGGCACCGTTGTGACCTGGTGCGCTAACAATGCCTGATGTTTCCATTTGTTCAACTAAGCGTGCTGCGCGGTTATAACCTACACGAAGCTTACGCTGTACACTCGATACCGACACTTTGCCAGTTTCAATTACAAATGATACTGCTTCATCGTAAAGCGGATCTGACTCTTCATCACCGTCTTCACTGGTTTCTCCTGGTAGTAAAATTTCTTCTGTGGCATCGCCACTTAAAATTTCATCAATATAATTTGGTTTGCCGCGTTTTTTCCAATCGTCTACAACCGCATGAACTTCGTGGTCGTCAACAAACGCGCCATGCACACGCACGGGTACACTGGTACCCGGCGGTAAGTAAAGCATGTCACCCATACCAAGTAAGTTTTCAGCGCCTTGCTGATCTAAAATGGTACGCGAGTCAATTTTACTTGAAACTTGGAACGCCATACGGGTTGGAATATTCGCTTTAATCAAACCAGTAATTACGTCAACCGATGGGCGCTGTGTTGCTAGCACTAAGTGAATACCTGCTGCACGGGCTTTTTGCGCGATGCGTGCAATAAGCTCTTCCACTTTTTTACCCACGATCATCATCATGTCGGCAAATTCGTCAATGACCACCACAATACTTGGTAGTTTATCTAGCTCTGCTGGGCCATCGGCCATGCCGTCGGTATCTTTAAACAGTGGATCTAGAATCGGTTGACCCGCTTCTTTGGCATCCAGCACTTTTTGGTTGTAACCTTTTAAGTTACGCACACCAAGTGCCGACATCAGCTTATAACGACGCTCCATTTCGCCTACACACCAACGCAATGCATTGGCTGCTTCTTTCATGTCGGTAACAACTTCACATAATAAATGTGGGATGCCTTCGTACACAGAAAGTTCAAGCATTTTCGGGTCGATCATGATCATACGAACATCATCAGGGCCCGATTTGTACAGTAAGCTTAATATCATTACATTAACGCCCACTGACTTACCTGAACCTGTGGTACCCGCAACAAGTAAATGTGGCATTTTGCCAAGGTCAGCACATACTGGCTCGCCAGCAATGTCTTTACCTAACACCATAGTCAGTGGTGATGGGTTTGATTCAAACTTAGGCGCGTTAATAACTTCACTTAAACGCACGATTTCACGGTGTTTGTTTGGTAGTTCTATACCTACATAGGTTTTACCCGGAATAACTTCTACCACACGGACACTCACCGCAGACAGTGAACGCGCTAAATCTTTTGATAAACCTGTGATTTTGGCCACTTTAATACCCGGCGCTAAATCAAGTTCAAAACGCGTTACAACCGGCCCCGGGTAAACCCCAACCACCGCAGCTTGAATATTAAAATCAAGTAGTTTTGTTTCAACTAAACGCGAAATACCATCAAGCTCTTCTTGTGATAACGGGTTTTTCGCTTTGTCAGGGCGATCGAGTAAATCAAGCGACGGCAACGGATTTGCTGGCGGTTGCTCTTCAAGCAAGGCTTCAAACTTTTCTTTTGCCGTTGGCGGTGGCTGATACGCTGGTTTTGGTTTAGGCATTGGGCGCGCAGGCGAAACAACCGTTGTAACTGGTTTTTCTGGTTCTAAAACGGGGCTTTGATCAAGCGCATTAAGTGCTGATACTGTATCGAAAGATTCATCATCAAGGGCACTAAAACCAATTTCTTGGTCAAGAATAT
The DNA here is from genome assembly GCF_001641615.1 of Pseudoalteromonas gelatinilytica. Lineage (GTDB taxonomy): Bacteria > Pseudomonadota > Gammaproteobacteria > Enterobacterales > Alteromonadaceae > Pseudoalteromonas > Pseudoalteromonas gelatinilytica. The sequence goes on along the minus strand of NZ_LRRU01000020.1, from coordinate 97,879 downwards.
CGTCTAGTTCATCAAAACCTTGGAAATCATCATTGGCTTTTTCCGCTGGCTTCTGCTGTGCTTTAGTCTGCTTTGGCTCATCTTTTTCGGCATCTTTAAAACCAATTGCAGGTTCGTTTTCTGGCTCGACAAAGTTTGCATCAGGTTCTGTAGTCGTAACGTCTTTAACGGCTTCTTTCTCACGGTGCATCCAAGCAGAAAATTGTTCACGCAAAAAGTAGAATGTTTTCATCACCCATTTGCCAACAAAATCGACAAATTGTACCCACGAAATACCGGTTAATAAGGTTAAACCTGCAAAGAAAAAGCACAGTAATAAAATAGAGGTACCGGTAAAATTAAAGGTCGGCATCATGGCTGTAGCGATGACATCTCCCACTACCCCACCGGATGAAAAATTATAAATATCATCAAAATTAATGCTGCTGATGGCAGTCGCTGAAGTAATAAACAACGCAAAGCCAATTACACGTAAAGCAAGTGTGGTGTAATCAAGCTGAAAAATACGGTGTGGCTGTTTAAACAATAAATAACCAAACAACTGAATAGCAACAGGCACTAAATAAGCAAGCCAGCCAAAAGTGAGTAATAGGATATCTGCAACCCAAGCTCCCGCTGTGCCGGTAATATTCTTAACATTAACAAATTCACCGGTTTGCGACCATGAAGGGTCCGCAGGATCAAAACTGATTAATGCACATAAAATAAATACTGCAGCAAAGGTGCTGATGATTAGCCCCGTTTCTAACAGTCTTTGAACACCATTTAGGCGCATAGCTCCCTATTCCTTATTATTCTTTACTTATCGATTAGCAGTGAAATACCTTAGCAGGAAATGCCGTTTGATGCACTTTATCTTAACCTTGATGGACTGATAATGAACAAGTTTTTGTTACTCAATGTGTATTTTAACAGTTTAGGCGATATATGGGCGAATAATGACCCCTTGTTCACCTTTTACTTCTTCCATTACCACATAAGTTCGGCTTTCACTGACGTTGGGTAGTTTTAGCAGAATATCACCCAGTACATTGCGATATTCAGACATATCATTTACCCGCGTTTTTAATAAAAAGTCGAAATTTCCCGACACTAAGTGACATTCGATTATTTCGTCGTGTTTTTTAACTGCAGCGTTAAACTCTTCGAACACATCAGGTGAGGTTTTCGTGATAGTGACTTCTACATACACGGATAATCCTTGACCGAGCTTAGCAGGGTCTACTACCGCTTTGTATCCAAGTATATAACCTTCTCTTTCAAGCTTTTTAACCCGCTCTAAACATGGGGTGGCGCTTAGGCCTACACGCCGCGCGAGCTCTACATTAGAGATCCGACCATCGAGCTGTAATTCCATTAAAATTTTACGGTCTATCCTGTCGAGTAATTGGTGCATATGGCAAACCAGAGTTTTAAACTGTTATATATTAATTTTCAGAGTATATCACTAGAATACCACTTAAAAAAGGTGAGACACACTGGCAGGTCATGAATATAATAGTCAAAAATTTTACCCCGTTCTATTAAGGCGAAAAACTATGATTATTGGTGTACCTAAAGAAATTAAAAACCATGAATACCGTGTAGGTATGGTTCCTGCGAGTGTTCGTGAACTAGTAAACCATGGCCACCAAGTATTTGTTGAAACTGATGCTGGTATGGGCATTGGCTTCACAAACGAAGATTATGTAGCAGCAGGTGCTGAAATTTTATCAACAGCGGCAGAAGTTTTTGCTAAAGCTGAAATGATCGTAAAAGTGAAAGAGCCACAAGCTGTTGAGCGTGCAATGTTACGCGAAGACCAAATTCTATTTACTTACCTTCACTTAGCACCGGATCTTCCACAAACTGAAGACCTAGTGAAAAGTGGCGCTATCTGTATCGCTTACGAAACAGTAACTGATGCACGTGGCGGTTTACCTCTTCTTGCTCCTATGAGTGAAGTTGCTGGTCGTATGTCTATTCAAGCTGGTGCACAAGCATTAGAAAAATCTAACCACGGCCGTGGTATGTTACTTGGTGGTGTACCAGGTGTTGAGCCAGCTAAAGTTGTTGTTATCGGCGGCGGCATGGTTGGTCGTAGCGCAGCGCAAATGGCTGTTGGCCTAGGCGCAGACGTTGTTGTTCTTGATCGTAACATCGATGTATTACGTGCTTTAGACGCACAGTTTGGTAATAAAGTTAAAGCACTTTACTCAACTGCTGACGCGTTAGAAAAACACGTACTAGAAGCTGACCTTGTGATCGGTGGCGTACTAATCCCAGGTGCTGCAGCGCCTAAACTAGTAACTGCTGAGCACATCAAAGCAATGAAACCTGGTTCTGCAATCGTTGACGTTGCAATCGACCAAGGTGGTTGTATCGCAACTTCTAAAGCGACTACTCATGCTGATCCAACTTACATCGTTGATGACGTTGTTCACTACTGTGTTGCTAACATGCCAGGTGCTGTTCCACGTACTTCTACGTTCGCACTTAACAACGCAACGTTACCGTTTATCATCAACCTTGCTAACAAAGGCTACAAGAAAGCGCTTCTTGACGATGCACATTTCTTAAAAGGCTTAAACGTGATTAAAGGCCAAGTTACTTATAAAGAAGTAGCTGAAGCTTTCAACATGGAATATGTTGACCCACGTACAGCGGTTGAAAATGCTTAATTAGCATTGTGAATCGAAATAAAAAAAGCAGCGATATCGCTGCTTTTTTTATGCCTGTTTGCAAGTGAAGAGCTTTACCTGCAAACAAGTTTGAATATAGTTTTTAACGACGCTTAGTTTGTTTAGCGCGTTGATTGTGCTTTTTAACCGCTTTACGGATTTGGTTAATTTTAGCACGTTTGTCTTTACGCTTTTCAGGAATAACCGACAGCTTAGTTTGCGTTTCGCGGCCAAGTTGTACTGTTTTACGTAAATAGTTAACCGTGTCTAAATCAAGCTCAGCCCAACCACCTTGTGGCAAACGCTTATCAAGCTCTAGCTTACCGTAACGAATACGGATAAGACGCGATACTTCAACATCTTGTGATTGCCATAAACGACGAACTTCGCGGTTACGACCTTCTGTTAAAGTCACATTAAACCAACGGTTGATACCTTCACCACCCATAGGTTTGATGTTTAAGAATTTCGCAGGACCATCATCAAGCTCAACACCTTTTGTTAAAGTGCGCAGCGTTTCGTTTGTCACTTCACCAAACACGCGAGCAGAGTACTCACGCTCTACTTCGTAGCTTGGGTGCATTAAACGGTTAGCAAGTTCACCATCGTTAGTAAACAGCATTAAACCAGCGGTATTAATATCTAGTCGGCCAACTGCAATCCAACGTTCGCCATCAACACGTGGTAAACGGTCAAATACAGTACGACGACCTTCAGGGTCTTTACGTGTACATAACTCGCCTTCTGGTTTGTTATACATAAGTACACGACAAATTCGGTCGGCTTTGTCTTCGATTTTCACCACGTGACCATCAACACGAATTACATCGGTTGCTTCTACGCGGTCGCCTAAACGGGCCACTTTACCATTCACGCTCACGCGATTGGCATCGATGTATTTTTCCATTTCACGACGTGAACCCACGCCAGCACGGGCTAATACTTTTTGTAACTTTTCAGTTTCTACATTACTCATTCAGATAGTTCTCTCACAGAAGGATCGCTCAATAACTGGTTGATTTTACTCTCCTGAAGTTCAGGTAACGGCGGTAATTCATCTAAACCAGCTAATGAAAAATAATCTAAGAAAGCGGATGTGGTAGCATACAACGCTGGGCGCCCTGGCACTTCTTTGTGGCCAACAACCCGAATCCACTCTCTTTCTAATAAGGTTTTAATAATTCCTGAGCCAACGGTCACACCCCGTACTTGTTCAATTTCACCACGGGTAATAGGTTGTCTGTAGGCAATCAAGGATAAAGTTTCTAGTAGTGCTCTTGAGTATTTAGGTGCGCGTTCTTGCCATAAGTTTGCCAGCCAAGGGGCTAAACTGGCACAGGCCTGAAACCTGTAACCGCTGCCAACTGCAACAAGCTTGATGCCTCGGGTTTGATAATGCGTTTGAATCTGTTCGATTGCATTATTAATGCGTGGCATAGATACGCTTAAATCAGCTAATACTGTCTCTTTTAAATGACGTTTAGACACAGGTTTTCCAGCAACAAAAATCGCGGCTTCTATGATTTCGACTAACTGTTCATCACTGATACGTTTTGTGGCCATTGCTACTAAAGGTCATTTTAAATCACTAACGCACTATTATGACAGAAGTCAGCCAAGGTTGGAAAAATTATTGTAAAAAAGCCAGTGTAAAACACTGGCTTTGGGGGATTTTTATGAATAAATATTGAAATTAGCTTTTTTTGACCATTTCAAGGGCATCATCTTCTGCCACATCGCTGCCATATTTGCTAATGTAGCTAATGAACTCGGTGCGACTTACACGCTTATCTTTGTTGCTATCCATGTAGCCAAAATGATTTGCGATGTCGTCGTCATCCGCTTCTTCAATAGAGATGTAACCATTTTTATCGTTGTCTAACGATTTAAAGTCACTTTCGATCGGGTCAAACTTAGCGATTTCTGCTTTAAATGCTGATTCAGACACCTCGCTATCTGTTGCCACTTTGCCTGTATTTAACTGCATGTAGGCGTTAAATTCTGTACGGCTAATTTGCTCATCCATGTTGGTATCGATGTTTGAGAAATGCTCCCAAATTGCATCGTCATCTGCTTCTACTTTCGAGATATAACCATCATGGTCGTTATCTAGGCTGCCAAAATCGCTGTCGATTTTTGCTAAAGAGTTACTTGCAGAACATGCTGATAGGCTTAATGCTGCTAAAATTGTTGATGCTAAAGTTAACTTGTTCATAAGACATTTCCTTGTAGTCGATTAGATTCAGTTAGACTATTTCAAGTTGAATGCCAAAATGCCTTATTGACTAAAATCAAGCACTTACAACTAAGTTAAGTTTTGGTTAAGCCTATGATTTAGAAAGCTTTTCATGGATTGCTGTAATTTTTTCATAAAAAAAGCGCTCCGATGAGCGCTTTTTACAAATCGCTAAAATGTCGCGATTAGATAGCTGCGTTTTGGTAACGCTTAACGAAATCTGTTACTGCTTCGCCATTACATTTTAAGGTATTTAAGTTACCAATTTTTTCACGCACAGGTGTTAAACCTTGCTTAAGTGCAGTAATACAAAGCTGAGTTTCTTTTTGCTCATTTTTAGCAAACACTTCAACAGCTGCTTTTGTTGCTGCTTCTTGTGATTGTGCTTTTTTAGCAATTTCACGGATATCTGTGCCGTTACATAAAATGCTTTGTGAAAAACGTGACATTGAAATGCCGTGTTTTGCTGCTTCTTTACGTGCAGCGGTAAACCCTTCGTTCGCACTTAAGCTACATAACTTTGATTCGATACGGTTATCAGCTGAAAAGTAGTGCGGGTTGCTTGCTAATGAGCCAAATGAGATACATGCAAGAGAAAGCATCACTAATTGTTTTTTCATGGTTTACCTTTAAATAGTACATAATATGAACGGGTGGTTTGCGCGCATTATATAAACAAAAATCAGTAGATCAACTGAATTATTTATTTAATTTAATAATTAATAATGAGTTAACAATGTCTTTAAAATAAGCAGCAATTGATCAACATTTACTCAATTTGATTTTCGTAATTTGCTCATGAATAAGCCCTAGTTTGATGATAGAATTGCGCTAAACGAATAATCAAAAATACAGATAGGTAAACCATGAAGGTAATCTCATTTAACATTAACGGGCTGCGCGCTCGTTTACACCAATTGCAGGCCGTAATTGATAAACATCAACCAGATATCATCGGCTTACAAGAAATCAAAGTGCACGATGAGGCCTTCCCTCTCGAAGACGTACAAAAAATGGGCTATCACGTTTATTTTCATGGTCAAAAAGCACATTACGGTGTGGCAATGTTATGTAAGCAAGAACCTAAATCTGTAGTAAAAGGTTTTGCAACCGATACCGACGAATCACAGCGCCGTATGATCAGCGTAACAGTGACACAAGAAAATGGTCGCGACTTAACGGTAATGAATGGCTACTTCCCGCAAGGTGACAACATTGCCCATGAAACAAAGTTTCCTTATAAGCGTCAATTCTATAAAGATTTAATGACCCATCTAGAAGATAACCACACGCCTGATCAAGATGTTATCGTGATGGGTGACATTAATATTTCGCCAACTGATCTCGACATTGGTATTGGTGAACCAAACCGTAAACGCTGGTTAAAAACAGGTAAGTGTTCTTTCCAACCTGAAGAGCGTGAATGGTTAAGCACGTTATTAAACTGGGGCTTTAAAGATACCTTCCGTGAACTTTATCCAGAAAAAACAGAACAATATTCGTGGTTTGATTACCGCTCAAAAGGGTTTGATGACAACCGCGGTCTGCGTATTGATGTGATCTTAGCAACCCCTGCTCTTGCTGAGCGTTGTGTTGAGTCTGGTATTGATTACGAGTTGCGCGGTATCGAAAAACCATCTGATCATGCGCCAATTTGGTCAACATTTAACGCATGATAGACACACTGCAATGGCAGCTCCCATTGTGGAGCTGTGTGGCTATAATAATTTGGCTCAGCTTTGATAAGCAAAGCGCATCACATTTGCTGGCAACACCGATAAGACAAGTGGGTGTACTCGCATGTGCCCTTGTACTTGCGGTACTGTGGCGTATTAAAGCAGGCATATTACCTGGCCTCGAATTGCATATTTTGGGGGTCACCGCAGTGACCCTAATTTTAGGTTGGCGACTGGCTATTTTTGCAAGTACCTTGGCGAGTTTGTTGTTAGTGCTGGTTGCACAATTGCCAATCAGTTTATTGCCTGTGCATTTGTTATTTACAGCGTTCATTCCAATTACGTTGAGCTATCTGTGCTTTGTAATTTGTTATACCTATTTACCAAGACACTTTTTTATTTATATCTTTTTATGCGCGTTTTTAACCGCAGCTGTTATCGCCTGTATTAAAATACTCACCAGTGGTGTGCTTTATTACTTGCTTGGTGATTACAGTTTTATTGAGATTTCAGAAAACTATTTGATCCTGTGTGCCATAATTTGGTTTCCTGAAGCGATGCTCAATGGCATGGCAATCACCTTGTTGATCACCTATCGCCCTTACTGGGTAAAAACCTTTTATGATAAGGACTACTTAGACTCATGAGTCTTCACTATCACTGCCCGCTTTGCAAACTTGAACTGACGCTCACCGATAAAACGTACCGCTGTGACAATAATCACAGTTTTGATATCGCCAAAGAGGGTTATGTCAATTTACTTCCCGTGCAAAATAAAAAGTCGAAACAACCGGGCGATAACCTTGAAATGGTGCAAGCACGCCGCGTATTTTTAAGTGCCGGGCACTATTTGTTTTTACAGCACGCTATAGCTGAATTAGTAGCATCTCTCGCTCCAAGTTCAGTGATTGATTTAGGCTGTGGTGAAGGTTTTTACACTCAAGCAATTGCAGCACAATCAAGTGCCGATGTTTATGGTGTTGATATTTCGAAGCCGGCGGTAAAATACGCCGCTAAGCGGTATGAAAATGCGCATTTTAGTGTCGCGTCGATTAGCCAAGCCCCTTTTGCAGATGCCAAAGCGGATGTACTTGTTAGTGTGTTTGCCCCTTTATTTGCACAAGAACTTGCCCGCCTTGCCAAACCGCAAGCTAGTTTAATTGTTGCAAGCCCTGGCCCTTGGCATCTTAAAGAGTTAAAAGCGTTTATTTATGCCGATGTTAAACCGCATACAGAGATAGAACCACCAGCAGGCTTTAGCAAAGAGTCGGCAACATTATTAGAGCAACAGGTGCTGTTGTCTGTTGATGAGATTAAACATTTAATTATGATGACGCCGTTTGCGTGGAAATTCCGCCCAGAGCATTGGCAGCAGATTGAGCAGCAAGGCCCACAAAAAGTAACGTTATCGTTTTATGTGAGCCAGTTTATTCGTGATTAGAAGTGTTCTTTAGTAAAGGCTTTATCCATTTTTTCGAACATATCTTTTAATAGTTGAGCTAAATCTGAATAGCGTGGTTTTTCAGTCGTTAATTGTGACTGATAACCATGCGCTTTCATTTTACTGTGCAGCTCTGTGTACCAACTAAGCATTGCTGGTTCTAAGCGAGTTTCTGCACGGCGGCCTAGCCACAACAAACCTTGCAGCGGTAGTGATAAAAAGAAAAGCGCGATAGTGATTGCTTGTGGAAAATAATCACTACCTAAATAATTAACTTGCATGAATACAGTCAGCATTGCCAATATTGGCATCACTGTAATAGCCAGATCTGTGGCCTTGATCACTCTAAATTCGGCAAACAATGGAGCGAGCTCTTGTCGCATCGGCCATTTTTTAGCGTATTGACGACCTGTTTGCACTTGTGACATGACACCTTTTTGCATCATCACTCCTAGGGTCTTCATCTTGTTTCACAATCGAGTGTAACACACTCCCGGATACAATCCCTGCAAAACCTGTCCTAGTTTTAATACCAAATTAATGGTAATGAGACTAACGTTTAATGTCTAAATGAGATAAAATGTTATCGGCTTAAGTCAACCAGACTTTAGTATAATTACAGCCTAGCTTTGTTAAGTGTAGCAACAAAATACTTATTTACTATACTGGCAAAGAATTCTAATTATCAAGCCTTAATATACACTGACTGATATCGTATTTTTAGGACCTAGCTATGTCGACGCACCTTTGCTCACCACAACATGTTTTAGTACTGAACTGTGGTAGTTCAAGTTTAAAATTTGCCATTTTAGATGCCACTACTTCTGACGAAGTTATTTCTGGTTTAGCTGAGCGCCTTGGCTCAGACACGCCTTCAATCAAATATAAATATAATGGTGAAAAACAACTTATTGAACTTGCAAAGGGCCAAGCCCATGATGCAGCCATTGCTGAGCTTGTGAAGCTAGTTAATGAGTTAGGTCTGGCAGATAACTTAATTGCGGTGGGTCATCGTGTTGTGCACGGTGGTGAGCATTTCACTGAGTCTGTGCTTATCGACGATAATGTACTTACAGCTATCGAAAAAACAGCGGCACTTGCTCCACTTCATAACCCTGCAAATTTATTGGGCATTCGCACTGCACAGCAAGCGTTCTCAACGCTACCGCAAATTGCTGTATTTGATACGGCATTTCACCAAAGCATGCCAAATATTGCATACTTATACGCCCTACCTTACTCGCTTTATAAAGAGCACGGGGTGAGACGTTATGGTTTTCATGGTACAAGCCATTATTATGTTGCTGGAGAAGCGGCAAAATTGCTAGGTAAAGAGCGTGAGCAAACCAATGTGATCAGTGCGCATTTAGGTAATGGTTGTTCAGTGTGTGCGATTAAAGATGGTAAGAGCGTTGATACCAGCATGGGTCTGACACCGCTTGAAGGCTTAGTGATGGGCACGCGCAGTGGTAGCATCGACCCGGGTTTATTCACGTTTTTAACTCAGCAACTTAATTATTCAGTGCAAGAAATTGATGACTTACTTAATAAGCAAAGTGGCCTGTTAGGTATTAGTGAATTATCAAATGACTGTCGCACTATTGAAGAAGCCGCTGTTGAAGGTCACCCGCAAGCAAACCTTGCACTCGATATTTTCTGCTACCGTTTAGCAAAACAAATCGCCGCATTCTTAGTGCCTGTACAACGCCTTGATGCACTTATTTTCACCGGTGGTATCGGTGAAAACTCAGATATCATTCGTGACAAAGTGATCACCCAATTAGGCTTTTTAGGCCTTGAGTGTGACGAAGCTGCAAACTTAGCTGCTCGCTTTGGTAAAGAAGGCTTAATCTCAAAAGGCCAAGCCCACGCGAAAGCGTTTGTGATCCCGACCAACGAAGAATGGGTTATTGCTAACGACGCAGCCCGCATTGCAAAGGAGGGTTAATTAATGGCACGTAGAATTATGTTGATCCCTATTTCAACTGGGGTTGGTTTAACATCTGTTTCTGTTGGTTTAGTGCGTGCACTTGAGCAAAAAGCGCTTAAAGTGAACTTTTTCAAACCAATTGCACAGCCGCGTTCTGGCGATACAGGCCCTGAAAAGTCGACGCAGATTGTTACTCATGGCTCGCCAATTAATCCGCCTACTCCCTTCGATTTGAGCTATGCAGAACAAATGATTGGTGATGGTAAAGGCGACGACTTACTTGAAGAAATCGTCGAGCGCTTTGAAAACACCATTAAAGAAGACGAAATTGCAATTATTGAAGGTATGGTGCCAACACGTCGTCAGCCGTACGCAGGCCGTGTAAACCGTGAAATCGCGCAAACTCTGGGTGCTGATATTGTTTTTGTTTTAACGCCTAGTAACGATAGCAACGACCAAATTGAAGACCGTTTAGAAATCGCCTCAGGCAACTATGGCGGTGTTAACCACCCTCGCGTGTTAGGCTGTATTTTCAACAAAGTTAATGCACCTTTAGATGATGAAGGTCGTGCCCGTGCTGATCTAGTTGAAGCTCATGAGCCAGAGCAACTTGAAAACGAATTAAACCGTTTAGCATCGCTGCCTATTTTCAGAAAGCACCCATTTAAGTTATTAGGTTCAATCCCGTGGGATTTCGATCTAGTAGCGCCGCGTGTGCGTGATTTATGTGAATACTTAAAGGCCGAAGTTATTAATGAAGGCGACATGGCTCACCGACGTTTACGTCGCGTTACTTTCTGCGCCCGTACCGTATCGAATATTTTAAGCCACTTTACCCCAGGTGCATTACTGGTCACTCCGGGCGATCGCTCTGATGTATTAGTTGCCGCTTGTTTATCAGCTATGAATGGCACCAAGCTTGGGGCTATTTTATTAACCGGTGGCTTTAAGCCTGAAGATCGCATCATGAAATTATGCGAACAAGCGATGGATACGGGCCTGCCAATTCTTGCAACAGAAGAAGATACGTGGCGCACGTCTTTATTACTGCACAACTTCAATATGGAAGTACCGTGTGATGATGATCAGCGTATCGATAAAGTAAAAGATCACAACGCCAGCCACATTGACTCTGATTGGTTAGACAGCCTAGCGCAAAGTGTTGGTCGTACTCGTAAAATGTCTCCGCCAGCGTTTCGTTTCTTACTGACAGACAAAGCTCGTCAAGCGAATAAAACAGTTGTTTTACCAGAAGGTAATGAGCCGCGCACAATTAAAGCTGCGGCAATTTGTGGCCAACGTGGCATTGCAAAAACAATCTTACTTGGTGACAAAGAAGAGATTTTACGTATTGCTGAGCAACAAGGTGTTGAGCTTAACGATAACGTAACTATTGTTGAGCCAGCGGATGTGATCAACGATTACGTTGCGCCTATGGTTGAAATTCGTAAAAACAAAGGCTTAACAGAAGTGGTTGCCCAAGAGCAATTACTTGATAACGTGGTGCTTGGCACCATGATGCTTGAACAAGGAAAAGTAGATGGTCTAGTGTCGGGTGCGGTTAACACCACTGCGAATACGATTCGCCCACCGCTACAGTTAATTAAAACTGCACCGGGTTCATCGTTGGTATCGTCAGTGTTCTTTATGTTGTTACCTGATCAAGTTCTGGTTTACGGTGACTGTGCAATCAACCCTGACCCAACAGCAGAGCAACTGGCCGATATCGCGATCCAGTCAGCTGATTCAGCGGCTGCGTTTGGTATTGAACCTCGTGTTGCAATGATCAGCTACAGTACGGGTACTTCGGGTTCAGGTGCTGACGTGGAAAAAGTGCGTGAAGCCACTAAACTTGCCCAGCAAAAGCGCCCTGATTTAGTGATTGATGGCCCGCTTCAGTACGACGCTGCAATTATGGAAAATGTAGCAATTAAGAAAGCACCAGACAGCCCGGTTGCAGGTAAAGCAACGGTGTTTGTATTCCCAGATTTAAATACCGGTAATACAACCTATAAAGCAGTTCAACGGAGTGCCGATTTAATTAGTATTGGCCCAATGCTGCAAGGTATGCGTAAGCCGGTAAATGACTTGAGTCGTGGTGCATTAGTAGACGATATTGTTTACACCATTGCCCTTACAGCAATTCAAGCTAAGCAAGTTGAAAGCTTAGAAAATTAACCCTTCAAAATTTAGGCTAATTTATAAAACCCTTATAAATTAGCCTATTACCTTCTTTATACTGACCTATTCCCATATTTATCCACAGAATCTGTGGACAACCTCAACAGCGATATTGAGTAAAACCTCAGCAATCAAAATTATTGCGCTTTATCTTAACTTTGTTTACCTATACTATAAATTCAAAGGCTTCAAAGATAGGATCGCAGATGTCAAAACAAACGTTACAACTTCATAGTGAAGAACTTACCATTCATAGTTTAGATGTCGATGCAACGATTGACCCTGCCTTACTCCAACAAGCTATTTTCTTTATTGCAAAAACGGCTGATGAGCTGTCTATTGTCTGCCCAAGTAGTTTCCAGCTCGACAGTCTGGACCAAGAAACCGACTGGCAAGCACTGGAAGTCATTGGCCCACTTGGTTTTTCGTTGACTGGTATTATGGCGAACATTTCTGGCGTGCTAGCAAAAGCGTCGATTTCGATTTTTGCTTTATCTACTTACGATACCGATTATGTATTAGTGAAAAAGCAAAGTATGGCCAAAGCCATTACAGCTCTGAAAAAAGACGGTTACCATGTGCTAGGTGATGTTAAATAAGCCATGACTAACGAAGTTCAATACTTACCCGAACGCAGCCTCAGAAAAGCGCGCTGCATGGCCATTAAAAGCCCATTTAGTGGGCGTGTAAAAAGCATTAACGAGCACCCTGAGCCATTTTTTCGTTTTGCCACCCTTGGCCCAGGGATTAGTGTTGAACTAACCAGCCACAACATCATTGCGCCATTCGATGGCACCCTATTACAAGTTAAAAATGCTGGTAAAGAATACATTTTACAAGCAAAAAACGGTTTAAAAGTTTTATTAAACTTATCGTTTTCATCGGTTGAAGAACATATCAACCACACCAATATCGCTAAATTAAACGGCAGTAAAATTAGCCAAGGTGAACGATTAGCCTATTTTGATTTACGCGAGTTGAGCAGCCCTATGCTTGGTACGCTTTGCGTTCTCAATAGCCAACACCTTGGACCCCTTTATTATTCACTATCTCAGGTCACTGCTGGGGTAGACACATTACTCACTGTAACTAAAAAGTAGAATTTATGACTATCATGTACGGTATCAGCAATTGCGATACAATTAAAAAAGCCAAGAAATATTTAACTGATAACAATCAAGAATTTACTTTCCATGATTACCGTAAAGACGGCATTAGTGCTGAGCTAGTTAATGAGTTAGCAGCGCATATTGATTGGCAAGATTTAGTTAATAAACGCGGCACAACTTATCGCCAATTATCTGATGAGCAAAAGCAAAACCTAGATAAAGAATCTGCATTAGCATTACTTGTTGAGCAACCTGCGATGATCAAGCGCCCGGTACTTGTGCATAATGGCCAATACCACTTAGGTTTTAAAGCCGCTCAATACGATGAGATTTTTGCCTAATGACTCACCCTGTTATTGAACTTGCTCAAGCGCTTATCCAGCGTGAATCAGTGACGCCTGAAGATGCTGGTTGCCAAGCGTTAATGAACGAACGCCTTGAAAAACTTGGCTTTAATATTGAATCACTGTTTTTCACCGATACGCTAAATACTTGGGCTCGTAAGGGCGATGCGTCACCGCATTTTTGTTTTGCTGGTCACACTGATGTTGTACCAACAGGTCCTGAAAAAAATTGGCAGCACCCGCCTTTTTCTGCACTGGTAAAAGACGGTATGTTACATGGTCGCGGCGCAGCCGATATGAAAGGTTCACTGGCTGCTATGGTGGTTGCCACTGAGCGTTTTGTGGCTAAGCACCCAGATCACAAAGGTTCAATTTCGTTTTTAATTACGTCTGATGAAGAAGGCCCGTTTATCAACGGCACAACCCGTGTTATCGATACCCTCGAAGCACGAGGCGAAAAGATTGATTTGTGCCTAGTTGGCGAACCCTCTTCACGAGATGTGCTTGGCGATGTGGTAAAAAATGGTCGTCGCGGTTCATTAACTGGCTTTTTAACCGTGAAAGGTGTGCAAGGCCATGTTGCTTACCCGCATCTAGCGCAAAACCCAATTCATTTAGCTGCTCCTGCGTTAACTGAACTGAGTCAAACCGAGTGGGATCAAGGTAACGAATTTTTCCCTGCAACGAGTTTTCAGGTTTCGAATATTAACGGCGGTACCGGTGCCGGAAATGTGATCCCAGGTGAACTTGAGATTCAATTTAACTTTCGCTTTAGTACTGAAGTAACTCACCAACAGCTACAGCAGCGAGTGGTTGATATTGTTGAGAAACACAACCTCAATTACGAGCTAAATTGGATTGTCAATGGGCTGCCTTTTTTAACCGATCATGGCCCGTTAGTTGATGCTACCGTGCACGCTATTAAGCAGGTGACTGGACGCGACACCGTGCTTGAAACCACCGGTGGTACTTCTGATGGCCGCTTTATCGCGCAAACGGGCGCCAAAGTCATTGAGCTTGGTCCGCGTAATGAAACCATTCACAAAGTAGATGAATGTGTTAGCACCGATGATTTAATTCAACTAGCTGATATTTACGAAGTGATTTTAGAGCAACTGCTTACATGAACCCAACCGAGCTTAAGCAATGCGCCACGGGGTTAAGTAGCTCACATTTAGTTGAGCTACAAAACCATCGCTTGCATCGTGATATTGTCGATGATTTTTTAGCTCTGCAGCAAGGAGCAAAAGAAGCTGGTATTGATCTGACAATTGCCTCAAGCTTTCGTGATTTTCATCGTCAAAGTGCTATTTGGAATGCTAAATTTCAGGGCCTTCGACCGGTTTACACCCTTGAGCAACAAACGGTAGATTTAGAAAATCTAAGTGATACTGAAAAGTGCCACGCTATTATGCTTTACTCAGCACTGCCTGGGGCAAGTAGGCACCACTTTGGTACCGACCTCGACATTTACGATACCCGCCCTATTGACGATGATTACCAGCTGCAATTAACCCCTGATGAGTATTCGCCCACAGGGCCCTTTGCCAAGCTTGCTGCATGGCTTGACGATAACCTAGAAAAATATGGTTTTTATCGCCCTTATCAGGAGTACAAAGGTGGGGTTGCTCCTGAGCCTTGGCATATCAGTCATATTGGTGTGTCTGCTAAGATGATGGCGTTTTTGTCAGTTACAACATTACAGCAATGTATTGCACAAAGTGAGCTGAGCGGCAAACAAGCGATACTAGCCGAACTTAACACCTTGTATGAACGCTACGTATTAAATATTAATACGCCCTAATCTAGACACTGCGCTTTTTAGCCATCAAAAACACCAGTACAGCGCCAAGAATTAAGGCGCTGGCTACAACTAAACGCGCTGTTAATTGCTCATCTAAAACCACCACCCCAGCTAATGTGGCAAGTACAGGCACGGTTAGCTGCACCACACCTGCTTGGCTACTTTTAAGCCTAGGTAGTGCAATGTACCAAATGCTATAGCCAAGCCCGGATGCAAGCGCTCCTGAAGCTATCGCCAAATAAACCCCACTGGCAGTAATATCTTGCCAATCAACCACGGCTAGAAACACTAAAATTGGCACGAGTATTAAACTTCTTAGAAAGTTAAAGCTGGTTGCTTGCAAAGGTGAGCTGCATGATTTTCCGCGAATACTGTAAACACCCCACGCCACACCACTTAACGCCATGAGCATTGCAGGCATCAAAGAAGGCACCGTGGCTGAGGGCAGCATTAAGTATATAAAGCCCGCAAAAGCGACAAACAAAGCCCCCCACTGCACTTTACTGAGTGGTTCTTTATTTAAAACACTATGGCCTATCATGGTTAACTGTACTGCTGAAAATAAGATAAGTGCGCCTGTGCCTGTGTTTAAATCAACATAGGCAACTGAAAAGCACAGCGCGTAAACAAATAAGCTAAGCGCACTGATATTGCTACCTTTATCGGTTAAAGGTTGAGCTGATTGTGATTTTGATCTCAATAAAGTTGTTTGCCATATAAGTATACCAAGCAACATCAACGCCCCACTTGCAAAGCGAATGGCTGTAAAACTTAACGGATCAATATCACCACTTTGTAATGCCATCCGGCACAGCAAAGAGTTAGCTGCAAACGCACAAAGTGCAATCAAGGTATACAGTATGGTGCTCAACAAATGAGTTATCCTTTTGGTTTTAAAAAAGATAAGACCTAAAATTAGACAATTAACTTACGATTTTTTACATAATTTATCATAGAAGGTTAAGCCGCGTATGCTAATCTGAGTACATTGTTTAAAAGGAGTGTTCAGTGCATCGACGTTTATTTATTGGAGCTGCTCTACTGTTATCTGGTTGCAGTACCATAGGTATTACTGATCTATTCCAAGATTATGCGACGCAGCTAAGACCTGTGCGCCAAGCTGTTTCTCAGAATAACATAGCAAGTGCGCAGCAACTTTTGCCAAGTAACAGCCGAGGCCATAGTAACTATTTGTTAAATCAGCTTGAAACGGCCCGTCTTGAGTTTTTGGCTAAACAAAATTCTCAGGCCAATGAGACCTTTGAAGCTGTTTATCAAAATATGGAAAAAAAGCGTCAAGCAGCCAAAGTACAGCTAAGTGCAGGCCTTGAGCAAACAAATTCATTATTAACCAATGACTCAGTGATTGGTTATGAGCCAGCAGCCTATGAAATGACCATGCTGCATAGCTACAAAGCACTGAGTTATGTATTTGATAAACAACTTGAATCTGCATTAGTTGAAGTTAGACGTGCAAATAAAGTGCAAGAAGATGCACTTAAAGACAATCAAGCTGAACTTGATCAACAAGCAGAACAGGCAGCCGAAGGCTACCCTGATATGGCCGAGCTAATTGGTAATGTCAAAAATGGCTTTCAAAATGCCTTTACGTTTTATTTGTCTGGCCTACTTTATGAGGCAGATAAACAGTTTGATGATGCCTATATCGATTATAAGAAAGCACTCGAAATAAATAGCGAAAATAGCTACTTACAGCAAACAGTGTTACGCCTTGCCAAAAAACAAGGGTTTGATCAGGATTTTGAAGAATTTAGCAAACGCTTTGGCAAGTTAAAGCAGACTCAAACAAACACGGGACAAGTAATTGTAATTGCAGAGCAAGGTTTGATACCAGCAAGGCAAGAGTTTCATTTACGATTACCCATTTATACCTCCCGGGGTGATGCACGCTTTTACAGTATTGCCATGCCAGTTTATCGCGATGCGCCCTATGCGGGCAGTAATAAAACAGTGACTCTTGATGGCGAAAATTTGCCACTGACGCCCATTGTTAGGCTTGAAGCACTGGCAGCAAAAACTTTGAAAGATCAAAGTGCTGGCAGAATAACCCGTCAAGTAATGCGTTTGGTAGCAAAAGAAAAGATGCGCGCAGAATTGGCAAGAAGCGGCGGCGATGTCGGTAATATTTTAGCGAATATTTATAACATAGCATCAGAGCAAGCTGATACGCGAAGCTGGTCGACTTTACCAAGTCAACTGAGTATTGCACAGCACGCGATGTCAGCAGGTCAGCACGCTTTAAGCGTGCCGGGACATGGCGAAATAGACTTTACGGTTAGTAAGCAAGGGTTAACCTTGATTTTCCTAACCTCTATAAATAACTACTACGACACACATGTTGTACAACTCTAGGAGCAATGATGAAATACTTAGTGCCACTATTAACCATTTTACTTGTTGCGGCTTGCTCCTCACGCCCTACCACTTCTGGCATTGGTGTTGAGCAGGCATCACAACAGTATAACCAACAACTGATTGTTAATAACCCTGAACTTGGCAAGAAATTAGCCATTACAGATGTAAAAACACGCCAAACAAATGGCTTAACCGATGTTGTTGTGACACTGGCAAGCCAGTATAAAAAGTCTCAATACTTACAATATCAATTTACTTGGTATGACGCTGATGGCTTTGTTATTCGCGGCAACCATTCACCTTGGCAACCCATTACATTATTTGGATTTGCTAAGACCCAATTACCGGGCCTAGCCCCGACAGCAAATGCTGTCACCTTCTCGCTTGCAGTGCGTGAAGTGTCAACAGAAGCACAAGAATTTGAAGATTAAGGATACTACAATGAAATTACTTTCTGTTAAGTCGGCTGCGGCCGTTGCAATGACAAGCGCTTTGTTGCTGTCTGGTTGTGCTAATAAAGCCGTTGTTAGCTATGGTGATGCGCAAGCTGTTGAAACCACAGATATCAATTTTGGCTCAACGGATCTACAAAAAGTAGCAAGCCAAATGACAGACTCGTTACTTGCTTCACCTGTGGTTGGCACCATGACAGCAAATACTCGCCCTATCGTGTTTGTTGAGCGTATTAAAAACAAAACGAGCGAGCACATTGATACTGAATCAATCACCGATTCGATCTCAACACAGTTATTACGCAGTGGTAAGTTCCGCTTTGTTGATATGACCCGTGTTGAAGCTGTGCGCGAACAACTTAATTTCCAAAACGTCGATCCACTAGTTGATCCAAATACCGCTATCGCTTTTGGCCAGCAAGTTGGTGCGCAATATATGTTATACGGCAACTTATCGAGCATTGTTAAATCAAATGCTGACAAGGCTGATGTGTATTACAAATTCACCATGCGTTTAATGGATTTAAAAAGCGGCCTAGTTGAATGGGCTGATGAAACTGAAATCCGCAAAACACGTGAGAAATCAACCTTTGGCTGGTAGTCAGGAGGGGTTATGAAATACCTAGTAGCAATCCTAGCAAGCTGTTTATTACTGAGCTCGCCTAGTTATGCTGACTATCAGCGTAACAAAGCTGTACCAGTACAACAGGTGTTATTTGGCTCAGTACAATCAGTACGAACCATTACCGAACAAGAACTGGTCAGAGACAGAACCAATGGCTGGGAAACGTTTGGTGGTGCGCTTATTGGCGGTGTTATCGGTAATCAGTTTGGTGGCGGCAGTGGCCGCACTGTAGCAACCATTTTAGGTTCGATGATTGGTGGCTCTGTTGCTCACAACCGCCAACAAAACAGTCGCGTCATACAATATCAGCTCGTTGAATTGATGATCAAAGTAGAAAGCGGCGAACAGTTTATGGTTGTGCAAGACAAAGATAACCAAATGCTGTTTAACCAAGGCGATAAAGTACGTCTGGTGTACCTCACCGATAACACGGTACGTGTTGATAAAGCTTATTAAAAAAGCGAGCCTTGGCTCGCTTTTTTTAACTTTGTCGATAATCAGCGAAGAATCGCTGCATCTTACTCATGGCTTCTGTTAAATCATCTTTGTTAGGTAAAAATACCAATCTGAAATGATCCGGATCAGGCCAATTAAATGCGCGACCATGCACTAATAAGATTTTCTCAGCTTTGAGTAAATCTAAAATCATGCGCTCATCGTTTTTAATATTAAAGTGCGCCGTATCCACCTTCGCAAATGCGTAAAGTGCCCCTTTAGGCTTTTTACAGCTAATACCATCAATGGCATTTAAACCACGCCATGCAATATCACGCTGCACATACAATCGACCACCAGGGTTTATCAAGTTATCGATTGACTGCACACCGCCTAAAGCTTGTTGAATGGCATACTGAGCAGGCACATTGGCACATAAGCGCATGGATGCCAGCATATCTAGGCCACGACTTAAATCTTCCATCATGCTAGTACGACCGCTTAACACCATCCAGCCCATACGCAATCCTGCCGCGCGGTACGTTTTTGCTAGGCCATTAAAGGTGATAATTGGCACATCATCACACAACGCACCAATCGAGCTGTGGCTGACACCGTCATACAAGATTTTCTCGTAAATCTCATCGCTCAGTAACAATAACTTGTGCTCGCGAGCAATATTGATAAGTTCCATCAACAGATCATCGCTATACACCGCACCGGTTGGGTTATTCGGATTTATAAGCACCAACGCTTTAGTCTTTGACGTGATCTTCGATTTAATATCAGCAATATCAGGAAACCAATCTTGTTCTTCATCACATAGATAATGCACAGGGTTACCCCCTGCTAATTTAACCGAAGCTGTCCATAGCGGATAATCCGGTGCTGGAATAAGCACTTCGTCGTCATTATCAAGTAATGCTTGTGTGGTCATTTGAATTAATTCGCTGACCCCATTGCCAATATAAATATTATCGACATCAAGATTAAATAAACCGCGTTGCTGATAGTGTTGATAGACAGCCACACGGGCTGAGTAGAGGCCTTTAGAGTCACAGTAGCCTTGGGCTGAATATAAGTTACGAATGATATCTTTGTGCATATCTTCAGGCATATCAAAGCCAAAGGCAGCAGGATTGCCAATGTTTAGCTTTAATACTTTTTGCCCTTCGTCTTCCATTTTTCGAGCTTGTGCAAGCACAGGCCCACGTATGTCATAACAGACACCGTCTAGTTTGTGACTCTTTTTGATTTGTGACATGGTTACCTCTACTAATTAGCCTTAAGACTAACCCAGTACGGGGCCACCACGCCAGAGGATTTTTGCGGTTATAACTGAAATAAATTCAAGTTTTTAGCGGCCAGCAAGCCATACTTGTAATTTTTCGACTGAACCTGAAACTTGTTCATCAAGAGTTTGTGATTTTTCTTGTGCTGTTGCGACATCGCCTTGGTTCAAAGTCAGTTCAATTTCTTGCGCAAGTGCTGATAAACTCATGGCACCAAATTGGGCGGCATTTGATTTTAAACTGTGTGCATGCCTTGCTGCTGCTTCATTATCTGAACCAAGATTTGCAAGTACTTCAGATCCTAAACGCTGAAATTCACTGCAACAAAAGGTTAAGGTGTCGGCAAATTGGTCACCTAAAAGTGATTCCATTCCTTCAAGTGCACTCTCATCAATTGTGATTGTCGTCATCTTTATCCCTTAATTAAAAACGTAATTATATAAATCGCAACTTTAGCGGTTCATAGCCAAAAAGCAAACCTGCTTTGCGAGTTAAGCTCATGTATACTAGGCATAGTTTTGATTTACACCTGAGTTTGTATGGCTAGAGAATTGTGCTCACATTGTGGCTTTTCAGTTAAAACCTGTTTATGTGATTCAATAAGCATAATCAATAATAAACTAAAAATCATTATATTACGCCACCCTAGTGAGGAAAAAGTTACTAAGAACACCGCTAATTTGCTGAATTTAGGCTTAGAAAATTGCCAGATCTTTGCTGGTGAGTCAGAACAAGACTTTTTACAGCTTGCAACATTCCCAAAAGCAACAACCGCGGTACTTTATCCTGCTGATGATGCATTATGCTTAGATGAGCACACAGCCACTTCAAATGCTTTCAAACAGTCTTTGAGCCATTTAATCGTGATTGATGGTACGTGGAAAAAAGCTTACAAAATATTGCAATTAACTCCTAGCCTTCAAGGCTTTCAAGCTGTGAGTTTTAAACAACTACCCCAAAACAAATACGTCATTCGTAAAGCACCACGCGCAGATAGTTTATCTACTTTAGAAGCTGTTGCTCATAGCCTAAAACTGATTGAAGGCCTTGATGTAACACCGCTATACAGTTTATTAGCGGCACTGGTCGATAAGCAAACCCAACATATGCCAGATGATGTTAAGGCGCGCTATTTATAATGCGTGTATCAAAACGACTTAGCGCAGGTTTTCATCGTCAAGGTCCAGATTACCGCTTTGATGATCAAGTTGATTTTGACGATATTCGCGACACCTTTGGTTTTCGTACCATGGTGGTTGGCAATTGGGTTAATAAGCAAGAGCGGCTTTTAGCAGCAAATTTAATTTACGATGCCTTAGCTGATCTTGCACAAATTCTGACTTTGCCACCAACAGCGATTGGCCTTAGGGGTAAGCTTAATTTTGCCTTTGGTCATGGTGGCCAAAAAGGTGTGCAGGCTCATTACAATGCCAACAGCCAAACTCTTGCGCTAGCTAAAAATGCTGGCGGTGGCGCTCTCGCCCACGAATGGTTTCATGCGTTTGATCACCATATTTGTCAGCATTTATTTAAGAGCAGAAAGAGCATGCAATTTTGCTCAGCGCTGTGGCTCGAACAGTCACCAAATTTAAGCCATCCACTAAATCAGCGTTTAAATGAATTTTACCATCAGGTTTTTTTAGATACCTCAGGTGCAAATCCAAATGAGTTCGTTAAGCAATCTATCGCTTTTGATAAGCAGGTAAAACAACTATATATGAGTATGCCTGAGGAGCTAGCTGCCCGCTGTTTTGAAAAGTGCATTACCATGCACCCTGATATAAAAAATAGCTTTTTAGTGAGTGGGTTATCGACAAGTGGCTTAATCTACCCAGATGAACAGCATACAATGCGCTGCTTTTCTGCACTGCTGAATTACTTTAATCAATTAGGTTTGCTGTTGCATCAAGGCTAATTTCAACTTTCTGCACATCGCTTATCCAAGCTAAGTAGTCATCTGCACAAAGCGGTTTTGAAAAATAATACCCTTGTCCAAACTGGCAGCCATAACTTTGCAGCATTGCTAAGCTTTGTTCGTCTTCAATACCCTCAGCAACCACCTGCGCGCCCAGAGTGGCAGCAATGTCGCAGGTTGCTCGACAGATACTCTGATCATTTACTGAAAACGGCAGATTTAACACAAATTGCTTATCTATTTTCACTTCGTCAAAGCCAAGTTGACTTAAATAAGCAAGTGAAGAATAGCCAGTACCAAAATCATCAATCGCGAGTTTTAAGCCAATTAAACGGTAGTCATCAAGTGTGGCTTTAATCTTTTTACTTTCTTCCAAAGTGGCTGATTCAGTCAGCTCTAACATCACGGATTCGGCACGCACTTTTTGCTCATTTAAAATGGTGATTAACAGCACAGGTAGGTCTTTATTTAATAGATCTTTTGCTGAAATATTAATAGAAATAACGTGATCGGGTATCAGTTTGCAAAACTTCGCTTGCCACTGGATACCATTTTCAACCACCCACTCTGTGAGTTGATTGATCACCCCTGCTGATTCTGCAATTGGAATAAACACATCAGGGCTCACCGCACCAAATACAGGATGATGCCATCGCAGCAATGCTTCACAGCCCACTACTTTGCCTGTTTTCAAACAAATCTGTGGCTGAAAATGTAAGCTTAACTGGTTTTCATCTATCGCCATTTTAAGCGCCGCAGCAATAGATAATCTTTGTTCAGAAAGCCGCGCACTCTCTGAGTCGAACATGCGCCATCGCTCACCTTGTAGGCGTTTTTCGGTCATTGCTTGTATTGCACATTGCAATATTTGCTTTGCGGTATTGCCATGCATCGGGTAATAAGCAACACCAATATCAACACTATCGACTAAGTTAATATCTTCATGGGTGAGCCCTTCTTCAAAGACCCCATGGATCAAACATGCAAACTGCTCTATATGACTGAGCTCTAATTCACCAATAACTAAGCAACCAAATGTACTGTCATCAACGTGAGCAAGCCATGCGCTCCTGCTGGCTTGAATTTCAAGCTTTAATGCATTCATGGTCTGTAGCTGAGTATTTAAGATACTTAACCTTTCATTTATACAAATATTGGCTTGCTCAAAACCAAATGTAGAACGCGCGTTTGAAAGTACATGAGGTTTAAATAACAAAACTGAAAAGTGTTGTTTCTGCGATACTTTCTTCACCATTTGCGCGAGTAAAAATTGCTTATTTGGCAGTTTAGTGTCTGCATCATGCAGCATAGAATAACTAAATGCTGAAATTTGCTGACGATCTTTTAACAACAGCACAGAACATATCGCCAGTGATGTGATAAGCAAAATGGTGTTGTGAACTCCATGATAACCAATACCAAAGCCATTCCAAATAAATAGACTAAATACCTGAGTCACAATTGTCAGAAGCATAAAACAACGAAGATGAGTGCGGCTATTTTTACGCTGCATTAAACGCAAAAATACAGCAGCTGCAAAACTTAAGAACCCGATACATGAAACTATAAATAACCATTGGCGATTAAATTGAGGCAGTAGTGATGACAACACGGCTGCACTGAGTAAACAAACCATCATAGCTTGCCACGCTTTTTTAAAGCGAGGTTTATAGGTATGGATTGCTAGAAAGTGATATAAAAAGTAGCTCGCAAAACATAATGCAAACTCATTAACGGGCCATTTTGCTTCCCAATCTAAACCATTAACGAGATAGTTTATTAACCCGTTATCAATCAAAAATCCGATACAAACCAACACGAAGTACGCATTCAGCACCAAGTATTTTGGTTGCTGCGATACAAAAAAATAAACAGCGCACACAAACATACATAAAATTAAGACGCCTAAGATTGCGCCATAGCTTAATATGATTTGATGGAGGTTTATTTCGAACGCTTTTGCAGCAACAACCCCAACTTCTAAAGTCAGTGCCCTATCGTGCTCAAAGTTAACCAATGCCCAGCGATGTCCTTGACTATGCTCTATTAACCAATGTGGTCGCACATTTGATAAGTTTTCGAGTGAGGCGAGCCGCTGATCATAAGTCGCCTGATAACTTTCATCTAACAGATAGAACTTTGCCCAGGTTAAGTTAGGCTCACCAAGATAGACAACGTAATTTTTATTGTCGGGTAGTTGGAATAAATCGATTATTAACCAGTGGGATGTTTGCGGGGCAAGACGAATGGAACTGCTTTCGAGTGCATTCAGCTGTTTAGCATTTTGTAGTGATTCTTGCAGGGTTCCACTTAATTTGGCAAGTGGCTCGGGGGAGTCAAGCAGCCAAACCGAGGCATTATCACTGGCAGCAAAAGTGCTAACGCTGTGTAAAAATACACAACACATTATTATGGGCAGCGTTCTAACAACCCGATGGATGTGCTTGCCAATAAAATGCATTTTAGCTCCGTGCTTTAAACACCAGCTAAAAGTATGGGAGGAATACGCTTAAATTGCCAATTATGCAGGATTTAATTAGGTAAAAAGTTCAGTAACAAAATGTTATGTGGCCCGAAAGCCACACAAACTCTAATTATTTATTATCATCACTGATACGACTTGCAACCGCCGTATTTTGATCTTTATATTTTGCGTCTTTACGCGTGTTATACGGATTTTCTGCAGGACTTGTCATGGTTTCAAAGCTCATGGCACCAATTTTCATCATTGGGCGAAGCGCCAATGGCAATTTACCTGAGTTATAAAACTCTAACACGATATTACCAGACCAGCCTGGATCAATACGATGTGCTGTAACATGTACCATCAAACCAAGGCGAGCTAACGATGAACGACCGTCTAACCAACCAACAATATCTGCTGGTAATGTGACTTTTTCATGGGTAATTGCCAGTGCCAGTTCACCTGGGTGCAGGAAAAATGCTTCTTCATCAGCAAGCACAATTTCGTCACTCATGATTGATTCCATCGCCTTATTTAACTGATCTTTTGGACCACTTAAGTCAACATAGGCTGCGGTATGATCTTGGAAAACTCGAAACTTGTTGCCCAAACGCAAGTCTACCGTCACACCTGAAATCATTTCTTTACTCGGTGTTGGCTCAATAACAATGCGGCCTTCGTCAATATACTGCTGAATATGGGTATCTGATAATCTCATTTATTATTCTACCTAATACAACTTAAACATATGATTTTAAGTTGAAAAAACACGCTAAGCTTTAAACTAAACACACCAAAAATCGAGTGTGTATCAGCAAAGCCAAATGGGGTGGCTATAGTGTGCCATATATTACACAAATCATCAGCGTGTTGCGCGAATAATTCTCAACTAAATAAGATAAGCCATCTCAGGTAATAAGATCAGCTCTTTCTGATTTATCTGAAGTACTGAGTTTTGTTTTAATGCCCCGATTATAAGGAGAATGAGGATAAGTTGTTATGGATTACGTCATTTTATCCGTAATAACATTGCCAGCATGCGTTGCCGCTATTTTAATTGCCAAACATTACGCTAAAAAGCATGATTTATGGCATGGCTTTCTCGTTTTTATCGGTTCATTACTATTAACTAGCTGGTCGGTGGTTGGCTTAGTTGCAAACGAAACGTTCTTTTTCCCACTGCCTTCATTACTCACTATTGTCTTTTACTTCTATTGTTTTGGTGAAACCGATATTGTGTTTATGCCTAATTTATTAATTAATCCTGGCATTGCCTTTTTTTGCTATTTTTCGAGTTACTTCTTTTATCGCAAGAAACCTTTCTAAACCCGTGTTATTAATTGTCACTTTTTGAAAATCACGTTTTAATAAAAAAAGCCGCTCATTGAGCGGCTTTTGTTCCTTTGGGGATCACATATTAAAAGCTATAACGGGCACCGATTGTGTAACGCGGTCCGTACTGGCGAGCAAATAAGAACTGCTCTTCGTAACGACCGTAGCCACGCTCAGTTTCGTTGTTAAGGTTTATACCTTCAAAGAAAACGGTCATGTTTTCGTTAATGTCGTAGTTAACGCTTAAGTCCCATTGACCGTAGGTATCGCCAAATTGTGGCGGCGCATCAGATGAGCCTTGCGATTGACCTACACCAATTAAGTACGAATCACGCCATGCGTAAGTTACTTTTACTGATAAGCCATCTTTATCATAGAAGGCTTGGAAGTTCGCTGAATCACTTAAGCCAGATAAAGGAGCTTGCTGAGTTAAACTTGCTACATCAAATTCAACATCACCATCAACAAACGTGGCATTAACCCCTAAACCAAAGCCGCTTTCACCAAACAAGTGTTGTACAGCAACTTCAAAGCCATCAACTGATTTACTATCTGTATTTTGTGGCTGAGAAATATTCCAAACCATCAATGGATCAGAACTCGTTGGCTCAATGGCACCATCCGCATTACCATAACCTAATGCCAACATTTCATTGAAAACAGCGTCACTCGTAGCCTGCTCGCCACGCGCTTCAACAGATGCAACAGCTTCAAGGTAACGTGGACCATTTAAGATATCGTATAAACCATCAATGGTTGTTTCAGTGATTTGCGTTTGAATAAAGTTATCTACGTCTTTTTTGAAGTAGCCAACCGATGCATAGCTGCCTTCACCGTAGTAGTACTCAAGCGATAAATCGAGGTTTGTTGATTCAAATGGCAACAAATTAGTATTACCTTGGCTACCTGTCCGAGCACCCGGTTTAGGGCTACCCGTTAAGCTACGGCCACCAGCCAAATTACCCAGCGGCGCACGTGCCATGGTTTTACCCCACGAAACTCGACCAACTAACTCGTCTGTAATTTCAACTTTTACGTCAATGTTCGGCAACCAAATATCGTAGTTACCTTCTTCTTGATAAAAGTTATCTGTGCCACCAGTTTCGTACTGCATGATCCACTCAGAAGCACTTACCCAGTTCACTTGGCTTTCAACACGTTGGCGAACCGTACTGGTTACATCAGTATCTTCATAGCGAAGACCTGCATTAATTTGGACAAAGTAATTTGCAACTTCAAATTCCCATAAACTGTTCACATAGAAGCTTTGCGTTTTTTCTTCTACGTAGCTTTCACTATCGATACCATCATAGAAAGGGTCAATTGAATATTGGTTATCGCCCAATAAGTCTTCATTTAAATAAGCAAGTTGACGCGCTAACGCTTCTTCAAAGCTATAGGTGTAGTAATAATTAGGCTCAAGCGCACTACCACCACCAGAGAATTGATCTAGCATGTCGCCAGTATCATTATAAGTGAACATGCCGTCTGGGAAGATTTCAGTGAATGATGGGTTAAAGCCCGGACCACCACGCAGACCACTCCAAGCGGTAAAACCACCCATCGTTTGCTTGGTGTGAGCCGCACCAAATTTCACTTTAACAAGCGGAATTTCAAAGCGCTCATTAAACCACGTTGTGTGAAGCTGAGCTTGCTCTACCTTAGACTCACCTGGTGAGTAGCTAAACTGGCTGAAGTTTGAATCAATTTCACTTGGATCCAGCACCGTTGTGCCGTTGTTCCAGTTAACGTAGGCGTGTGGAATTTCGCCAGTGCGGTAATCATACACTTTACTCTTTAACTGATCTGAGCCAAGAATGATTTGCCCTGTCGAACCTAAACCGTCATCTGCGCCATTATCTGTTTCGTTTTTCGAATCATGATAATCGAACTCAACTTCCCACTCATCGTTAATTTGCCACTCTAGGTTTAAACCAATTGAGCGCGCTTTAACTTCAGTGGTGCCTCGGCTAGCTGTAAATGAGCCATCGTTACCACTGATGTCGGCATAAATCGCTGTACCATTTTCATCAAGCTCATAGCCATTGATATTACTACCAAACTCATTCCAAATACCCCAACCCACGGTATTTACACCGGTAATTGCACGGCTTGCGGTGTAATCAACCGTCGCTGTAAAGTTTTCAACAGGTGAGTACTGTAACGTTACTTGGCCATTCGTTCTTTCACGTTCAACATCAGCAATGCTGTAGTTCATGTCTTTCGGGAAGAAGTAATTGCCTGTTGGGTTGCCGTCACTATCAACTGGGCGAGCATCAATGTAATCGCCTTCATCGAGTGTTGGTAAATCAACATTGGCCTGCCAACCTTGGATATTGGCATTTTGTTGTTGGAAGTCACGTTCTTGGTGCGAGAAAGACACCGCAAAACCAAATGTATCATCAGCATAGGTGTTGCTGTACATCGCTGAAAACTCAGGCGTTACATCATCACCCGCTTCATTAGATGAATCGTGAATCGCTTTAATTGATGAGCTAAATTTTTCACCTGGGCTATTTAACGGGCGCGTAGTAATAATATTTACCGTAGCACCTAGACCACCACTTGGTACATCTGCTTGCCCCGATTTTGCAACTTCAAGTGCACTAACACCATCAGCGGCAATGTTCTCAAGGGCGTAAGAACGCGTATAACCCGTACCCGGCATTTGACGACCATTTAGGGTGATAAGGTTAAACTCAGGACCAAAACCACGTACTGTAATTTCACTCCCTTCACCGTTAGAACGACTCACCGATACACCGGTAATACGTTGTAATGATTCAGCCAAGTTAGTATCTGGGAACTTACCCATTTCTTCGGCTGAAATCGCATCTACAACACCTGTTGCATCGCGTTTCATATCCATGGCGCGGATCATACTGCCACGAATACCTTTAATTTCGATAACTTCGATTTCGTTATCAGCCTTCTCTTGCTCATCCTGTGCGTAAGCAGACATAGTGCCTAGCCCTGCGGTTAAGATCATCGCAACTGACGCTGCAAGAGGTGTTTTAATAAATTTTGTGCTTTTCATGATTTACCTGCTTTTGCAATATATTGTCATGGATACTGGGTGCCGTATTCAGCACCCATCACTTGTTGCCAATGTTAATTACGGGTTTGCAATTACTGCATTATCAATACGGTAAACCGCACCTTCACCCATCCCCCATGACGGGAACACCATGACAACGTCGATTGCACTAATATCAAGACCTGCACTGAGTAAGTCTGCAAGTGTATACGTATAGGTTTGCCACTCACCCACCACAGGCTCGACACCTTCTTGGCTTGCACTTAACGCAAGCTCCACAGCTTGACCTGCATCGTTTGATTCAATTTTGAATAACCACTGTGCATCTTGGTTACTGGCGTTTGACACAATTTTCATCTCAAAACGAACCACACCTTCAGATAACAAGTGCGATGCATCAAAGCTCACGCCATCATCAGCTAGGAACCCCATTACCGTAGCGGTAGAACCAATTTGAAATTCTGCCACTGAGCCATGGGTTTCGTCATCCGTTTCGACTGTTGGTGTACTCCCTGCACAACAATCCCAAATGCTCCACAGATCTGCCACGTTTTCAGCAAATAGCGTTAGCTCTGATGCTGTAGATTCTTGCTCTGGAGCATAGATAGGTGCATTGTCAACACGATAAACAGCACCGTCACCTTGACCCCATGCAGGGAAAATCATGATGACATCAATCGCACTTACATCTAAACCAGCGTTTAATAAAGTACTGATTGGGAATGTATAGGTTTGCCATTCACCCGCTACAGGGTCAACGCCTTCTGTGCTTGTGTTTAGGTTAACTTCAACCGCTGTTGCACCTTCATTTGACTCAACTTTTAACAGCCAAGGCGCATCTGGCGTTGATGATAAAGAGGTGATCTTCATCTCAAATTGCAACATGCCATCATCAACCAGTGCTGATGCATCAAACTGCGTACCACTACCACCTGATGAAGTACGGTTGATAAAGCCCATTACGGTAGGTGTTGCACCAATCGAGAATTCAGCAGTCACACCATGTTCTTCGTCGTCGACTACTTCAACAGGTGTTGAACCACCACAACAATCCCACAGCGGCCAATCAAGATTCGTTTCATCGGTGAATAAGGTTAATGAAGGCAATGTTGTTGTGCCGCCATTGGTAATTTCAACATTATCAACACGGTATACTGCACCTTCACCTTGACCCCACGCAGGGAAAATCATGATCACATCAATCAGTGATACATTTAAACCCGCATCAGCTAATGTTTGCAGTGGGAAAGTATAAGTTTGCCATTCACCAGCAACTGGGCTAACACCTTCAGTACTTGCACTTAGGTTTAGCTCAACAGCTGTCGCACCTTCATCACTTTCGATTTTGAATAACCACGGTGCGTCAGGCGTTGATGGTAAAGACGTTACTTGCATATCAAACGTTACATAGCCGTCTTCTAACATCGCACTGGCATCATAAGGCGAGGCTTCACCGTTTTCATCGGTAATAAAGGCATCACGGCTGATAAAACCATTTACCGTAGCCGTTGCACCCACACTAAACTCAACCACATTGCCACGGTCGGCATCTTCAACTAACCCTGGCGTTGTGCCACCACAACAGTCCCATGCAGGCCAGTTAGGGTTAAAACTGCTATCAAAAATAGTCAGCGGCGTAACAGTACCATCACTTGGTGGTGTTGGCGCCGGCGCTGCACCTTGTACAAGTGCATCTTCTAAATCGTCGTAGCCAGGGCGGACGGTTTCACAACCTTTACCTGTGTCTGGGTTTTGCGAACACTCATAAACACGTACATAGTCAACTTCAAAAGTTTGACCGTTTTCGAATGCACTTGCATCAACACCAAGGGCATTAACGTTTTCAGGCCAATCACCACCTACCGCAAAGTTTAAAATTAAATAAAACTCTTGGTTAAATGGTGCAGCGTCCCAAAAAGTCGTTAACTCACCAGTTGTTTGATCATAATACTCGGTGTACCAACCCTTATGTTTAAGAGCCAGCGCTTCACCGCTTGCGTTGTAAAGCAATTCTGATTGGCGCTGCGTTGCGTATAAATAGTTATCTACATACCAACGAATTTCGCCTTCTTGCCATTCAATCGCATAAGTATGAAAGTCATCTGCCGGATTTGAATCTTGCGCGAAGGTGTATGCTTGACCACTACTATCATTATTTGGCCACGCTTGACCATAATGTAACGTGCCGTAGATATTTGACTCTAAGCCATCATCATTTTCGACTTTTAAATTCACTGATTCTAAAATGTCGATTTCACCTGAACGAGGCCACTCACCGTATACTTCGTCGGTTGGCATCATCCAAAACGCAGGCCAAGAACCTTGACCGCTTGGTAGTTTTGCTCTTACTTCAAAGCGGCCATATTTAAAATCGGCTTTGTAGCGAGTATTGATACGTGCAGATGTATAAGGCTTTGCAGCACCGTCTTCTGCAGGCAATGCAACGATATTAAGAATACCATCTGCAACAAAGGCGTTTTCTTCACTGTCGGTATAACATTGTTTTTCGTTATTACCGCCACCTGCACAGTCTATTTCGAAACTCCATTTATTTTCATCAATGGCATCACCATCAAAGTTATCTTCCCAAACCATGACCCAGTCTGAAACGGGTTCAGTTGTATCAATTGTATCAATTTTTGTATCTGTGGCAGAGCCACCGCAGCCAGCTAATGTCGCTACTGAAAGCGCCATTGCAAGTTGTGTTAAGTGTGTTTTGAATTTGTTCATTGCATTGAACCCTAACATTATGTGTTTGTTAGTACTCAACTGATCTATATGAATATTATTTTAATCAGTCAATTGTAAGCGCTTACATCAGGAGGCAAATAAAAAGGCCTAACAATGTAAGCGCTTTCATTAGAGTATGTCACGGTTATTAAAACGTCAATAAAATATTAACATTTACTGCGAATTTGTTTTTAGACATGTTTAACGAAAATATAGGCTTTATACGGCTAAAAATGGGGTTTAAGAGTGAATTCAATACAAAAGAAGCAATCAAGATCTTGTTAATAAGAAAAACCCATTAACAAGATCTTTGCAACAATTAATCTTCAGTAATGACAATTTCAACTGCGCTTGTGTGCGCCTGTTGATAATACAAGCTACTAGCAAGCACACGAGCCGCGGTTTTGTAAGTTTCACTTAATTTCGCCGTATTATCTTTGGCAATTAAGTCACCCTGCTCCGAGCTTTCACGAATTTCAATGGCCAGCGGAATATTCGCTAGTACAGGCACACCATGACGATGCGCTAATTTTACAGCGCCATCTTTACCAAATACATGATTGGGCTCACCACAATGGCCACACAAGAAGTAGCTCATGTTTTCAATTAAGCCAAGCACAGGGACGTTCACTTTATTGAACATAGCAATGCCCTTTTGTGCATCGGCTAGGGCTAAATCTTGAGGCGTGGTAATGATCACTGCACCACTGGCTGGCACTTTTTGGCTCATGGTTAATTGAATATCGCCCGTACCTGGAGGCATATCAACAATGAGATAATCAAGCTCACCCCAAGCGGTTTCGTTCATTAACTGATTAAGTGCTCCCGATGCCATTGGGCCGCGCCAAACGGTCGCGTCATCACTTGGCACTAAAAAGCCGATCGATTGTGCCTTGAGGTTATGCGCTTCAAAAGGAAGTAAATTTTTATTATCTGCTGTTTTCGGCTCTGCCCCTTGTAGACCCAGAAGCAATGGAATAGACGGGCCATAAATATCGGCATCAAGAATACCCACTTTGGCACCCTCTTGCTCTAAAGCCGAGGCAAGATTCACTGCTGTGGTTGACTTTCCAACGCCCCCCTTTCCTGAGGCAACGAGTACAATATGCTTAATTTGCTTAAAGCTATATAGGCTAGGTAATTTCACTTTAGCGCTAATTGACACAGGCACTGATAGTTTATCGGTGACAAATTTTTCAATGTCGTTGATTTCACTCAAGCCTGCAAAAGGGAGGTTTAATTTGACTTGCCAGCTTTTATCGCTGTTTTGATTAAGCTCTTCGAGCCAGTCTTGCTCAATGCCAATGGCAAATGCGTTACTACGATAGGCGGCTAAGGCATCAATGATAGGCGCTTTTTCAGCCGATTTACTTGAGAATAGTTTTGACAGTCCAAACATAGCAATAAATTAGCGTTTCTTTGATGAAAAGTGCTGCGGAATTATGTAACATTCAAGGCATTAAAACCAGACAATTAGATAATATCATTGCTTTGAGTTGTCTATGAGCAACTTACAATGTATTAAATAATGATATTCGAGCATTTTTGCATCGAACTAATCTCAATTCGGAATGATTATGGCACAGCGAAAGATCCTGATTACTAGCGCATTACCTTATGCCAATGGCCCGACTCACTTAGGCCATTTACTAGAATATATCCAAACAGATATTTGGGCGCGTTTCCAAAAACAACAAGGTCATGAAACCTATTACGTTTGCGCGGATGATGCTCACGGCACACCAATTATGCTTAATGCGCAAAAGCAAGGGATCTCGCCAGAAGAGATGGTTAAAAACGTCAGTGTTGAACGTCAACGCGACTTTGCTGATTTCAACATTGAATTTGATAACTATCACAGCACGCACAGTGAAGAAAACCGTCATTTCAGCGAGTTAATCTACAACCGTTTGAATGAAGCGGGTCACATTAAAAAGCATACTATTTCTCAACTTTTCGACCCAGAGAAAGGTATCTTCTTACCAGATCGCTTTGTAACGGGTACTTGCCCAACGTGTAAGTCAGAGGATCAAAACGGTGACAGCTGTGATTCTTGTGGTGCTACATACAGCCCAACTGAACTTATCAACCCACGCTCTGTAATGTCGGGTGCTGAGCCAATCTTAAAAGATTCGGAGCATTACTTCTTCGACCTACCTGCTTTTGAAGACATGCTTAAAGAGTGGTTACACTCAGGTACGATTCAACAAGAAATGGCGAACAAGCTTGATGAATGGTTTGCAGATGGCCTACAGCAGTGGGATATCAGCCGTGACGCACCTTACTTTGGTTTTGAAATCCCTGGTGCACCGGGTAAATACTTCTACGTGTGGCTCGATGCGCCTATCGGCTACATGGCGAGCTTTAAAAACCTGTGCGACAAAAAAGGGATTGATTTTGATGCATTCTGGCGCGAAGACTCAGATGCAGAGCTTTACCACTTCATTGGTAAAGACATCATCTATTTCCACAGCCTATTCTGGCCGGCAATGTTAGACGGTGCAAAGTTCAGAAAACCTACCAACGTTTTTGCACACGGTTTTGTAACTGTAAATGGCTCAAAGATGTCTAAATCAAAAGGCACCTTTGTTAAAGCGCGTACTTACCTTGATAACTTAGATCCTGAGTATCTTCGTTATTACTACGCAGCAAAACTAAACAACGGCATCACTGACCTTGATTTAAACCTTGAAGACTTTGCACTACGTGTAAACTCTGACTTAGTAGGTAAAGTGGTTAATATCGCAAGCCGCTGTGCAAGTTTCATCACTAAGAAATTTGACGGCAAGCTTAGCGACACTGTAATGGATGAAGCACTATTAGGTGAGTTCCAAGCGGCTTCTGCAAGCATTGCAAATCACTATGAAAACCGTGATTACAGCCGTGCAATTCGCGAAATCATGGCGCTTGCTGACAAAGCAAACCAATTTATCGACGCTAAAGCGCCGTGGGTGTTAATTAAAGACGAAACAAAGCAACAAGAAGCACACGATGTATGCTCACTTGGTTTGAATATGTTCCGTGTACTTATCACTTACTTAAAACCTGTTCTACCAGGTATGGCTACAAACGTTGAAGCCTTCTTAAACGACAGTTTAACATGGCAAGGCGCGCAAACAGCGCTGGTTGGTCACGCAATCAATAAATTCAAACCGTTAATGCAACGTGTTGAAATGGATAAAGTAAACAAAATGATTGAAGAATCAAAAGAAAGCCTAGTTGCTGAGAAAGATAAAGTTGACCCAAACAGCCCACTAGCTAAAGAGCCAATCAGCCCTGAAATCGAATTTGACGACTTTGCTAAAGTTGATTTACGTGTAGCGAAAATTGCTAAAGCAGAACACGTAGAAGGTGCTGAGAAACTACTTAAACTTACCCTAGATTTAGGCGGCGAAACGCGCCAAGTATTTGCAGGCATTAAATCTGCGTATGCACCAGAAGATATCGAAGGTAAGCTAACGGTTATGGTAGCAAACCTTAAGCCTCGTAAGATGCGTTTTGGTATGTCTGAAGGCATGGTATTAGCAGCCGGCCCTGGCGGTAAAGAAATTTATATTCTTAACCCAGATGAAGGCTCAGAGCCTGGCATGCGTGTAATGTAATTACACAATTACTAGCTACTATAAAAAACCGTTGTGTTTAGACACAACGGTTTTTTTGTGTTTAATGCGTGCTTCACATCGATGTAGTTAGTTTATGAACTTGGACATGCAGGGTGCTCAGCAAGCACTTGGGTAATTATTTGCCCAAACTGCTGGTGTTGTTGCTCGCTAATAGCAAAAGCGGCATTGTAAGCAAGGGTATCGGCAAGCTCACCCGTTATGACCTCATAAAAAGTCATCGCGGTCAGTAAGTGCCCTGCGTTTGATGCATGATTACCATCTGCACTGTAAAAATTAAGTTCAGGTAATGCGGCAATTGCTTTATCCCAAACTAAACCGATTGGGGCAACACAGCTTGCCTCTTTTTCACTAATCGACAAATGCAATTGATAGACAAGCTCCCCTTCTTTGCTGTCACCTTGTTGAGGATGCTCAGGAAACAAAATAGGCGTTATTTTCAGCTCTTTTGCACTGGCAATTAATCGCTCAGCCTCATTCGTAGAATAATTAACAGAACCAGACTGAGAGTACTTCTGACCTTGAAAAATAGCATGAGTCCAATTGGCTTGCTGTAGCTTTTCAACATTGCCAGATGTGTTCACTATTTCATCTAAAAAGCGACCACTGACGGTAAGTGTTGAAACTTGAGCGTTGGTTAACTCACTGGAAATAAGCTGTTCAAGCAAATCACCTAATTTAGCACTATGGCTATTGCCATAAATAATAATTTGATAGTCAGCACTACCACTGTTATCAACAATGGCAGCGCCAGAATTTGGTATTGATGTATCTGGGACGGACGTCGAATTTTCTGTGTTAGAGCCAGAACCACAGGCCACCAAGCCTATACAACAGCTTAGTAATATATAAACTGTTAAAGGCCTAAACCGCTTGTTTTCAGTCATTTATCGTTCCATCTATTGGCTTATTATTTTTATGTCATCAATATTGAGACATAAAACGCTAAATTGCCAATATTTGGACGATATTTAGCTAAGGGGCTAAGTATAAATCATGTAAAACCCGTTCTTTTCGAGGTAAGTGATAATCATCATAATCGAGTGACACAAGCACCCTCTTAGCTTTGCCTAATAACTCACTGCGAGGCACTAGCCCAATCACTCGTGAGTCTGCACTATTATCGCGGTTATCGCCCATCGCTAAATACATATCGCTGGGAATAACGACAGGGGCAAAATGCTGCATCACCGAGGGCGTTTTGGATATCTGAATAGCGTGCTGAACACCTGCAAGGTTTTCAATGAGTGTTTGCTGCTCTTGTTTGTCATCTGTTAATGCGTAATCAAGCGCTTTACCGTTAATGATCAATTTATTATCTATTAAAGTCACTGTATCGCCCGGCACGCCAATAACACGCTTTATTAAGCGATTATTTGCAGCCTTAGAATCAAATACAATGATATCACCGGCTTTTGGCTCATCTGTGCGCATTAGCGAAATATGACTAAATGGCACACGCAGATCATAAGCCATTTTATCCGTTAAAATTCGATCCCCTTCAACGATGGTCGGATTCATTGAGCCTGTTGGCACTTCATACCAATCAGCCACCGCACTTCTAAACACACTCATCAAACAGATGAATAAAATCAAAGAGCGGTTATTTTTCCATACCTTCAAAAGCCAGTTCATATTCGTTCCTTATTTGTTGTTTGTTTTCATAAGAGCTTGTGCGGTACAAATTAGTTCTCAACTAAATGTAACGAAATACGTCAATGATAAAAATACCATACATGATGTTAAAAATATTTGACACAGCAAACAATGAGTAGTTTACTTAACACCAAGTCAAATATTTTTTACATTGGATGATACGATGAGCTACAAAGAAATGACAATTTGGGGCACCTTGGTGGTAACCATAGGCCTGTTAAGCTATTACCTATTAGGCATTAATTCACTACAAGCTGCGGGTGATCTTAACCAAGATACCATGGTGTCTTATTTGTATAAGGTTGTTGTAGTTGCGGTGATCTTAGAGATCATTATGCAATCTGTGCTTGCTGGTATTAAACACAAAGAAGCAGACTTAGGGGATGATGAGCGCGACAAGCTCATTGAGCTAAAAAGCACCAAGCTTGGTCACTGGTTTTGCTCTGCAATTATCTTAATGTGTGTATTTTTAGCAACGCAAATTGAACGTGTATCTGGGCGTATGTTGTTACCTGAGGTCTCTGATCTATATAATATTATGCACTTTCTTATTATTGGTTTTTTAGTCAGTGAAATTATTACTATTGCCAGCAAAGTGTATTTATACCGAAGAGATAGCTAGATGACAAAACAGCTCAGTAATACCATTCGGGAACTTCGATTTCATCATAATGAAATGACTCAGCAAGCATTGGCAGAGGCAGTTGGCGTTTCAAGGCAAACCATAGTAGCAATTGAAAAAGGTAAATATTCACCGTCGCTAGAGGTGGCTTTTAAGATTGCTCAATTGTTTGATAAAAAACTAGACGACGTGTTTTCGTATCAGTAATTAACAAAAAAGGTTACCTAAATAGCTAACCTTTTATAAAGTCGTATCATTTAATTTTATGACTGCTGATTTTTGAACTGCGCTTTGGCTTGCTCAACTTCATCATCACTGATACCCACTGATTCAGCCGCTTCTTTAATAAGGTGTGGCTGCGTCATCACTAATGCCATCAATTGTTGAAGCTTTTCTGGTGGGATACCTAACTGTTGGACCAGACCCATTGCCATCATTGGGTTTTCCATAAACGCTTGAAACAGCTCACGCACTTTCTCGTCACTTACATTGTGCTCTTTGAGCATTGCAATAATAGGGTTCATATTAACCTTTACTTTTAACTACTAATAAAACCAATAATATGGGCAAATTGATGTTATTCAACTAACATCACCACTTTTCCCGAGTTTTCGTTGTTATCTAAAATACGGTGCGCCTCATTAGCCTCTTGCCAATTTAAGGTTTTGTAGATATTGCAATCGAACAGCCCGTTGGCCAAGTCATCATAAAATCGCGATATAAACTGCTCTTTTAAATCACGTTTAAATTCAATTGAACGGTTACGCAAGGTTGATGCATGAAATGATATGCGCTTACTAAGTAACCTTGCAAAGTCAACCTCAGCAAAGCGTGCATCTAAAAAGGCTAACATTACAATTTGACAATCCATTGCTGCAACGGCAGCATTTTTATTTAAATAGCGTCCTGAGACAGGATCAACAATGGTATTAGCCTGTAAATTATTGGCTTTGAAGTACTCTACAAAGTCAGTGGTTTTATAATTAATGGTGTGGTCTGCACCAAGCTGTTTGGCATGTTCGCACTTTTCATCGCTACCTGCAGTGATCACCACTTGAGCACCTGCGCGTTTTGCCATTTGAATTGCCGCCCCACCGACACCACTGGCTCCCGCATGGATCAGTGCCGTTTGCCCCGATTTAAGCTGACCAAATTGAAATAAGGCAGAAAAAGCCGTTAAGTATACTTCACTGATAGCAGCGCCCTCTGCCATTGTCATTTCATCTGGTAACGGCATCACTTGTGCGGCATCAACGGCAACATATTCACTATAAGCACCACCCGCACACAAGGCAAAAACGCGCTTATTAAGCAGGTCACCCGATACTGCACTACCTTGCTCAACAATGGTACCGGCGCATTCTAACCCTAAAATTTCACTGTCACCTTTTGGGGCTGGGTATTTACCTTGCCGCTGTAAACAATCAGCGCGATTAACGCCGATTGCTGCAACAGCAATAAGAACTTCGTTATCTTTTAAAACTGGTTTATCTGTTTGCGCAAAATGTAACTGTGAATCTTCGTGCTTAATATAACGCATATCACCTTCTATTTAATTCGTTGCCAGATCTCAGCTTCGACTAATTTGCCATTTTCATACAAGGTGTGATGCCACAAGTCACCTTCTAGTTTGTAATCAAATGCCATGGTCTTACCAAGTAGTGAAGGTACATTACCATAGGAAAAAGTTTCGATAAATTGCTGGTCTTGCAAAACATATTTTCCGCCACCAGCATAATGAAAGTTGCCTTGCTTTTGGGTGATATAGCTAAAATGACTAGGTGTAATCAGTTTAACTGAAGTTATTTCTGGCGCTTTTGCCGTCACATAGCCGTCATTGGTTGCATATTTGCCTTCAACAAATTGCCAGCTACCTAATAACGGATTGGCGCTTACCATAGACGAAATAAATAAACTCGATAATAACAGTGTGTTTTTCATAGTGCGTTCCTTAGCTTTTTGAACAGCATACGCTAACACTATGTTCCTATTAAACGGTTATAGATTGAGATTTTTTCATTTGAGCTCTCATCGAAGAAAAGCGCCAAGACTGCTTATAAGGATAAACATCAAGCAATTGCCCATCGTTTATAGCTGTTTGTAGTTGCTGCCACATTGTGGCGGTAAAAATATCTTGATGCGCAGCATTAAAGTGATCAAACGCCCGCTTATTGGCGCTAAAAAAGATTTTAAACTGGCTCGGAAATACGTCGTTTTCTGCGATATCAAAGTAACTTTCGCTACTGAGTTCATCTAATGAATCCTCGGTTTTGGGCAGCTCTCTAAATTGGCACTCTGTCATAGGGCAAATTTCATCGTAGTCGTAGAACACCACTCTTCCCCAACGAGTTACACCAAAGTTTTTCATCAGCATATCACCGGGAAAGATATTAGCGCCCGCAAGCTCTTTTATTGCTTTACCGTAATCAACCATTACTTGCTGCAGTTTTCGCTCATCACAGTCGTTGATGTACAAATTAAGCGGTGTCATTTTGCGCTCTACATACACATGGCGCAAAATAAGTGCATTACCCGAAATCACAAGGCTGTCACCAATTTGCTGTTGCATTGTTTGTATGAGCTCTTCACTAAATCGGCTCAAATCAAACGCTAAATAGCGAAATTCATGGGTATCGACTAGCCGGCCAACTCGGTCAGCTTGTTTGACAAAATCGTATTTAGCCATCACCTGCTGTTTGGTAGCCGTTTTTGGCGCACTAAATTTATCTTTTATTACCTTGTACACATAATCTGAGCCTGGGGTGGTAAATACCAGCATCACCATACCCGGCGTCCCCGGCGCAAGTGTGTATTTATCGTCAACGGGGCTATTACGCGTAGTATCAACTTTGTAACGATAAAACTCGGTTTTCGCGTGTTTGATAAAGCCTATGGCATTGAACAATTCAAAGCGTTGCTTATGAGGCATTAAAACACTGAGGTAATCAACGTATCGGGCGGGTTGGTCAGTGTCGACCATAAAATAAGTACGCGCAAAGCCAAACAACAAGCTGAGTTGATCAGCTCCCATCATCACGGCATCAATGTGCAACCCTTTTTCACTGTTTAATAGCGCAATCGCAAATGGCATGTTATCGCCGTTTTTAGCAATACAGCGGCCTATGATGTAGCAGGCTTTATTTCTAAAAAACAAAGAATTAGCGTATTCAATATAGCCATCGTTGAGAGCTAGCAGCTCATAAACTTGTGGGCATTGTTGTTGTGCTCCAGCAATCAAGGTGCGCTGTAACATGGCCACATCATCAGCAAAGTTAGCGTATTGTGAGCGAAACACATGGCGTTTAATCAAGCTGCTGATGGCACTTTCAAAGCCATTTTGCAGGGAAATGCGGCTAACCAGTGAATCAAAGGGCCTTGGCCCCAGTTGATAGCGCGCTTTTAGTACAAACAAGTGCACATTGCGGATTTTTCGTGAGTCCCAAATTGCGCCGAAGGTTGAATTAAAAAACGTATGAGCAATGGGCTGGTTTTCGTGGCTTTGCACCATTTCTGCGTATATTTGTTTGGCTAATAACCAAAGCGCTGGGTCGTCTACTTCGCTATAAGCAATAATTTTTACCGCTTGGCTTACCTTTTTGACTTGCCCTTCGTAAACTTGCAATCGCGATTTCATAGCCCCTTGAACTTGATGCCATTGGCGCTGCTCAAAGCGACTTTGAGCGCCGAGAGTTATATTTAAAAACTCTGCAAACATAGCCTCAAAGCCAGCATACACCGCACGGGCAAGCTTAGTCGCTACGACCTGATTTAACTGTTCGCTGTGTGATTTAACAGCCAAATGTGAACTCTGCTGTGGCATTATTTTTATCGCTTATGCTGATTATTTTAGTCGCCTTGTTTACACAC
This sequence comes from Pseudoalteromonas gelatinilytica, assembly GCF_001641615.1. GTDB lineage: Bacteria > Pseudomonadota > Gammaproteobacteria > Enterobacterales > Alteromonadaceae > Pseudoalteromonas > Pseudoalteromonas gelatinilytica. The sequence continues at coordinate 56,075 of NZ_LRRU01000020.1, read as the reverse complement.
AATAGCAAGCGCGCTTTAATTTAGGTAATTAATAAAGATAATAAATAAGATTGATCAAATGAATATTAGGCACGTCGACCTCAACCTATTGGTGTATTTAAATGTCCTCATTGATGAACAAAGTGTGTCTAAAGCCGCCAACAAACTGGCTTTGACTCAACCTGCAATGAGTAACGCCCTGAAGCGTTTGCGAGATTTGTTTGATGATCCATTGTTAGTGAGAGCCGCTGGCACAATGACGCCAACAGCAAAAGCGCTCAGCCTTAAACCAGAGATAGAATCACTATTAAAAATGGCCGAAGAAATTACTCAGCCAAGTGAAGTATTCGACCCGAGTACCGCGAATATAACGTTTCGGATCATGGCAAACGACTACCTTGAATCAACGCTTATTGCGCCGTTTATCACCCAGCAGCTAGCAAAGAACCCGGGGCTTAATTTTGATATTTTGAGCCCAAGTGATGTTAACCTTCAAGATATGGAAAAAGGCACCATCGACCTTGCCATTAACCGCTTTAACGGCCTGCCCCGCTCATTCCACCAAGCCAGTGTATGGCGCGACAATTACTGCTGTTTAACACACCCAGACAACCCTTACTTACAACGGCAAGACCTTGAAGGCTACCTTGCTCAAGAACACATTTGGGTGAATCGGGCTGGTTGGGGCGTAGAAGCGGCCGTAACGAATAAATCCGGCAGCCAAAAACTCGGCTGGGTCGACGAGGCATTATGGCAACTAGAACAAACCCGCAATATTCGTGTATTTACCCGCCATTACATGGTGGCAAGTTTGCTGTGCCAATCACCAAAACTTATCGCTACATTACCTCGTCGCCAAGCCATGTTATTAGCAAAACACACTGATTTGGTAATAAGTCCAGTGCCATTTCAAATCGTGCCTATTGAAGTAAAAATGTTATGGAGCCCTTTGCTACATCACGCAAACCCGCACCAATGGCTGCGCAGAGAGCTACTCGCCTTTGCCGGTACGGTGGCTGATCGCTAAAAACAACATAATATTGATTAAATCAATATCAGTTATTGAAAACAACAATTTCATAAATAATGAGTGAAGGGCTAGAGTGAAGTTAAGCACATAAACAAAGAGAAAATGATTATGGAAACTTCAGCGCAATTCACTCAACAGGACGGCCTTTACATCAATGGTCAATTACACTCATTTATCGAGCAGCAGCTTTGTAAAAAAAGCAATTTAGCTTGCGAAGAAATTTACCAAACGCTGGCAACAATGGTTGATGAGTTTGGCTGCCAATGCCGTAAAACCAAACATCAAGATGATGATGTTTTACAAGCAGACACGCTGTTAAAAGCATATAGCTCAGTACGCACTCACCCGCATTGTCATGTTGATGCACAAACAACAACCGCAGTACTTGATGAATACTGCTGCCAAGTTCCGGCTATTTTAGTGGTTGCGTTAATGGACACATTAACAGGCATGACAAGCAACGAGCCTGGTGCAGAACACATTTATCAACGTGCAGCACAACTAACAGGCAAACCATGTGTCTACGCTGTTAAAAGCGCCAATGCCGCTTAATATGGTTAATTATTTGAGTTACTTATTCGAGCGATGATGCTTTTTGCAAAATCACTGCAACTAAGCATCGTCGCACCGGCTACTAGGTTAGCCAAATCAAACGTCATTTCATTTGCGCTAAGCGTCTGTTCTAGGGCTTTTTCTATTTTATTCGCCGCTTCGTGCCAGCCCATAAAACGTAGCATCATGACCGCACTTAAAATGCTGCTTGTTGGATTTGCAGTGTCTTCCCCGGCAATGCGATTAAATGTGCCATGAGTCGGTTCAAAAAAAGCCACTTCATTATTTAAGTTTGCCGCAGGCATTATACCTACCCCACCAACTTGTGCGGTTAGCATATCAGCTAAGTAATCGCCGTTTTGATTGGTTGTTACCACCACATCAAATTGCCCTGGGGTGAGCAATGCTTGTTGTAGCATGTTATCGGCAATGACTTCTTTGATGATTAAATCATCTTGATCGTCTCGTTTGATCACTAACCAACGACCATTTTCATGCGCTACAGCGTTAAACTCTTGCTCAGCAAGGGCAAATGCCCAACGTTTAAAGGCGCCATCGGTAAATTTAAGTACATTGCCTTTGTGCACCACCGTCAGTGATTCACTGTGCTCTTTAAGGGCGAAGTTGAGGGCATAGCGCATTAGTCGCTCTGCCGCCTCTTTCGAGCTATTTTTTATGCCAATGCCACATTGGTTATCAAAACGAAGTCGAGTGACCCCCATTTCTTGGCACAGAAAATCAAGCATACGTTCGTTGTCAATACTGCCAGCCTGCCACTCAATGCCCGAGTAAACGTCTTCTGAGCTGTCGCGTATTACGGTGATTTGGGTTTTTTCAGGCTCTTTTAAGGGCGATGGTAAATGCGGATAACTGCGAATGGGCCGCATGTTAACGAATAAATCCATCTCATGACGAAGAGCCACATTTAATGAGCGAAAACCTCCGCCAAGGGGGGTTGTTAACGGCCCTTTGATTGCAATTTTATACTGTCTAACGGCATGTAGGGTTTCTTGCGGGAACCAGTCGCCATCGTAAAGCGCTGCTGCTTTTTCGCCATTGAATACTTCCATCCAATGTATTTGTTTATCACCTTGATAAGCATGTTTCACCGCAGCGTCGACAATATCACGCATCACCGGACTTATATCTTGACCCACACCATCGCCTTCAATGTAAGCTATAACCGGGTTATCAGGAATATGCCATTGGCCCTTACTATTAATCGTAATTTGCGCGCCATTCGAGGGTACTGAAATATGTTGATACTGCATCATGCCTTCCCAGCAAGGTGTTTTGACAATATTAATATCAAGAAATAGCTAATTTGTCTGTGCTTACAAAGAAATAGCCGCTATTCAAGCAATCAATGCGTTACCTTGGTTATTTCGTCTTGCATAGCACAAAATAAGGAAGCAATAAGCTGCGTATCGAGCGTGACGGTATCTTTTTTAAGCGCAGTATCTACTGCAACGGCTTTAACATAGAGCATTTCACACTCAAACATATTCGCAGCACCTTTGAGCATATGAACATTTCTGCTTAAGCCATCTATATCCATATTTTTGTATTGCTCGCGCATTTCTCGATACTGTTCTTCAAGACCTTTTATATAGTCATCTTTAAGCGCCTGAAACTCTTTTTCAGGTAACTTGATATCGGCCAACTCATCACAATCTAAGTAACTGGCAATTTTATGACTAAAGCCATTGCGATCAATTGGTTTGGCTATTAAATCATTAAAGCCTTGCTTCATATAACGGGCAATTTCATGCTTCATGGTATTCGCTGTCAATGCAATAATTGGCGCGCTAACCCCGGTTGCTTGCATCATTTTTAATGCCTCTTGACCGTCCATAATGGGCATTTGAATATCGAGCAAAATAAGGTCAAAGCTGTCTTCGAGGGTTGCTTGCACTGCGTCTTTACCATTTTCGACGGTGGTCACTGTCAGCCCCATCCGCTCTAATATTCGCGCAATTAAACGTCGGTTGTCTGGATGGTCTTCGGCAAGTAATACCCGTCCCTTCAAATTTTGAGGCGCATCAAGCTTACTAAACGGTGAGGTTTCAATAAGCTTCACTTCGCTCATGTCATTGAGCCAACGTGTGTTATCTGTGGTGTACACCGACATAGTGAAAATAAATTCACTGCCAGAGCCGACATTACTTTTAACGCTGATATCCCCATCCAATTTTTGCGCAAGGCTCTTTGAAATGTTAAGGCCAAGCCCGGTACCGCCATACTGGCGAGAAATACTAGAATCCGCTTGATAAAAAGCACTGAACAAAGCTTGTTGCTCTTTGTCTGTCATGCCGATACCGGTGTCTTTTACGCTTATCGACAACTTATCGTTATGACAGCTCACCGTTAAAGTTATACGCCCCACTTGAGTGAACTTAAGGGCATTAGTGGTCAAGTTTAATAAGATTTGCCTTAAACGACTCGGATCGGTGATCAAGTAGTCTGGCAATGGGAACTGGTAATCAACACTGAACTTTAAGCCCTTATCGCGAATTTGCTTGCCGATAAGTGACTCAATATTGGCAATCGTGGCAAACAAGTCTGTTTCGACTAAATCAATCTCGAGCTTGTTGGCTTCAATCTTCGACATATCAAGTATATCGTTTATTAAGCCAAGAACATGACGGCTATTTTGCAAAATAACCCCAATCCCATGGTTGCGCTCATGAGGCTTAATGTCCCCGAGCATAATGCCATCTGCATAGCCAATGATTGATGTCATTGGAGTACGAATTTCATGACTGATATTCGCTAAAAAACGGCTTTTAGCTTCATTGGCATCGCGAAGCTCTGAGGCGAGTTCTTCAAGCTCCAACGTTCTTAAATGGACTTTTTCTTCAAGGTTTTTGTTGAGCTCTACGTTGTCATCGTGAAGCAACCTAAACTTATCGGCAACAGCAAAAGCCAGCAACATGGCGTCCATGGCAGTGCCTATCAAACCCAATAAATATAAATTAATGGAGGTTGCAGGCAGCAAGCCTAAATTAGTTAAATTTCCGACCATATTCGGTAGCATCATGGCAATGTAAGCAAGCACAAAATAGCGTGCTGGCTTAAAGCCAATGAGCATACAGCGTATACCTATGTATAAGCCTAAACATAAAGCGACACCGGTGACTAACGTTGACCAATAAAAACCAAAGCTTGGCCATAAAATACAAAACGGAATACCCAGAGTAGCGATTACACCCACCGTCAGGGATAATTGCGCCAGTTTGGGAAATGTCTCTTTAAGTTTGAGTAGGTTGTTGTAAAACAGAATATTGGTTAAGGGTGTGAGGGCAAAGCCGAGCCAATGAAGATGAGGATTATAGTAACCAAACAGCTGATCAGAAATATGGAAAAAATGGCTCCAAGCAAACACCCAGGATGCAGTAAATAGCGCGTAGTAAAGGTGTGTGACATCACGAGAAACCAAGTAAATTAATAAGTTATATAAACCAAGTGCAATACCCACCCCAAAGCAAAGCATCATGATCATATTTTCAATGGTTATGTTTTGAAAATAATCTTGATAAGGCGTTAATACCAGTTTTGCGGGAGTATAAAAGTAGTCACTCTCAAAATAAGTGATAAGCGTATATTGCTTACCTTTTTCAAGAGATAAGCGATTACCATAGTGAAAAGCAAATTGATTCGCCTCGACCCCACCGGTTACAAAGTGCTGTATCGGGGCTGTTGGATCAGTTATATCGTAAATGCGGCTTTCTATTTTCGAAACCAAGGTGTTATACGGATAAAGCACTAAATCTTCGATATCACTTAGATTTTCAATTTCAACAATTAACCAATAACTACCGCCAACCGAGCTTATTCGAGATTGCGGTTTTTTGCTTGCTTGCCAAGCATCAATCGCAGCCACCGATTGCGGAAACATATTATCGTTTGCCGTAAACACTTCACCAACATCATGAAGGTTTTGATCAGCCACAGCATCAGTGTAGACAAACGTCTGTTGTGCATTAGCCGAAACACTCAATAGCAATAAAAACAGCAGAGTACTTAAATACAGCTTTAACCGCATTCACAAAACCCCTGTACCATTTTGGAGATGGCAACGACTAGAATTGCAGTGAAACATCAAAGCCATAGCGACGCCCTTCCCCTTTAAAGTCTTCAAGCATGCCTAGGAACGAGCTTAAATCGAACTTTAACTGACTGTATTCAGTATCAAATAAATTTTTGCCCCATAAAGTAAATGACCAATTTTCAACATCGTATTTTAGATTCGCATTAACAATGCTAAAGCCGTCTTGGCGGGCATATGGGTTCATGTTCTGGTCAAAATAAAACTCAGACTGATAATCGTAAATGATGTTGGCCGATAACGGATACGACGCCAAGCTGGTATCGTATTTTAATCCCGCTGATACATTCCATTTAGAGGTAAACGGCAGTTGGTTATCGGTAATACTGTTGCCAAGTGGGTCAACGTATTCTTCAAATTCAGCATGAGGGATATAGCCAACTGAAAGTAGCATGGCTAATTGTTTAGTTGCTTGGTAATTAATTTCAGTTTCAAGGCCATAAATAGTTGAGTCAGCCACATTTTCAAGTAATTGCACTGGGGGCATTTGCGGTGTTTCTGAGGCTTGATTCATAAACACTTGTTGGTCGTTATAGTCATAGTAAAACGCCGCCCAATTAATTCTAAGTTGCTTCCCTGGCCAGAACGACTTTAAGCCAATTTCATGGGCATTTAAGCGCTCTTTGCCATAGTTTGCCAAGATTGCTTGTTCTTCAGATGACAAAAAGCCACCATTGTAGCCGCCACTTTTACTACCATTTGCAAAACGATAGTAAAGATTGCTTGTATCTGAATAGCGATAATTAACGGCAAATTGGCCGCTAAAGCCGTTATCTGATTGCTCATCGGTAACGCGATAAAATGGTACAAGCACTCCGTCTAAGTCGTTCACATCAACCACCGCATTTAACGTGGCGATTGAGTCATAATCAAGTGACTCATAGTCATATCTAAGGCCTGCTGTAATCATCCATTTATCTGCGACAGGCACTTCAATTTGGCTAAATACTGCCAAATTTTGCATCTTGATTTCGTTATCGTAGATAAAGGTCGCGGTTAAGTTTGTCGGTAAAATGCCGCGGAAATCGCGCAAAATATCATTTAAATTATCTTGCTCAATCGTCTCATCGGCAAAATAAACACCACTGGTGAGTGTGTAATCAGCAAATTCGTTTAATAATCTGAATTCTTGGCTAAAAAGTTGAGTATCTAACCCTAATACCCCTTCGCACAAACGAGCTGGCGAGCCATCGCAGTTAAAAGCGTGGCTTCTTTCGAGATCGTTAAAGCTCGAGAGAGAAGTAAAAGTACTTTGCTCGTTTAAATGCCAATTCAGTTCAGCAATAAAGCCATAACCATCAGATTTATGAGGTGAGTCATTGTTAACGCTCACTGCAAAAAAATCATCACTGCCGTCATTAAAACCAAAGTTATCAAAACAGCGCGTTGACCCTGCATCTGCAGGTGAACACAACTCACCCGTTAAAGGGTTTGCGACAACACCAATATTGCCTACAGGCTGGGCAATACCATCCCAATCTTCAATATGTGCTTGCAGGTAAAGATCAACGTTATCCCACTCAGACAAAAAAGACACACGGGCATTTTTTTGCTCCATGCCTGCTGTTGGCGAGTCTGCATAGATATTATTTGTTGAGTATTCGTAGTCTTGATAGTTAACCGCAATTCGCAATGCACTAGAATCTGATAGTTGTTGGTTCCACACACCATCAACGCTGGTGGCGTTGTTATTGGCAACACCTAATGTCAACGCGCCATAGCTATAAAACTCAGGGCGATTTGAGCGTATAAGTATTGCACCACCGGTAGAATTACGACCAAACAAGGTACCCTGCGGGCCCCGTAAAATATCGAGCTGTTCAATATCGTACAAGTTAACAATTTGATTATTAGCAGACCCCACCGCAACGCCATCAAGATACATGGCAACAGGTGAAGTATTCGCCGTATTATAATCAAGTAACCCCACCCCACGGATGCTCACAGCGGGAGGCGTCCCCTCTGCAGCGTTTTGGGTAATTTTAACGTTTGGCGCAAACAAACCAATTTCAGTTGAATCTTTAAAATGCTGAGCTTTTAAAATTTCGCCATCCACTTGGCTTACCGCTACACTCACGTCTTCAATTGCTTGCGGACGCTTTTGTGCATAAACGCTAATAACTTCCATGTCTTTTTCAGTCTCAGCTCCTTGTGCAACAGCGCTTGCCATTACACATGCCGCCAAGCTGGTGCTCGACAACATCATAAGCTTAGGATCTTTAAGAAAAGGACGCTTCATTGGCTTTTAGACCTTAAAAGAGGGAAACTTGTTAAATTGTTGTAATTTAGTGGTAAGTATAGACCAAACAATAGATTAAAGTCGCATATAAATCATGAAATTTCGTGACTTATACGCATACTTTTTTACACCTTTATTCACACTAACCTTTTTCGAATGCATGCTCTCCGCTGATTTCGCTTGGCCAACCACATATTGCCCGCGCTGTTTGCATACCGGCCATCACAGCAGCCTCAACACAGCCTGCATTAACGCCGGTTTTTATCCAGTCGCCAGTGATGCGCAAATTGACAAACTGACTGCCATCTGTAGCCAGGCGGTATTTACTCGAATCAACCACAGATAAGACATAGCGCTCACTAGGATCGACATTAACGCGCCAATATTGCTGCTCAAGAACTGGTAAAATGCTATGCGGATCACTGTAAAAAACCTGCCAATCAAACTTGTTATCAATATAGGCTTCAGGCCAAAGTGGCCGCATATCTGCGCTAAACAAATTATGCATATTCAATTTTACTTCGGCTTTCATTTGCTCTGGGAATTGATGTGCACTGGCAGGTGGGTAGTTTTCGCAGCTAAACGCACTGCAAAAATAGGCAATGTTCACAGGCGCATTTTCACTTGGCCAATCTTCTTTATCGAGTAAGTTACCCATTGCCGCCCAGGTATCAAACGGCTCGACAAAGCCACTTAAAATAGGCCCTTCGTGAGCAGCATTAGTTTGCGTAAAGCCAAGTTGTGGGTCGGTTTTATTCAACCATACTTGGCAAGCCTGAGTCGCCACACTTTGCACTTTTGTTGCTTGTTGAGAAAGCGCGTAATCTACAGCTAAAAGTTCAGAGGCAACGTGTTCAAGTGAGGCAACCGACACACCTAAAATCAATGTATCAAAATCAATACCATGGCGAAGCGTCACTGTTGGCAATGGAGTACTAAAGTGTTCTTGATACACCTCGGGCCAATTACTCCAAAATGACTCTAAATTGATTTGATATTCTTGCAATAAGTGCGCTTGTTCAGGGCTGATTTGCTCATACAGGGGTTCACTTGGCCAGCATGGCAGCTGTTTTACATCTATGAGCGGTTCATAGTCTTGGCCAACTAAACTGACCTGTTGGCAAAGCTCAATCTCACTTACCTGCGGCTCACCTTGGTCAGTTTGCCCAGCAGATAAGTTAGTTAACTGATGGAAAAACTTAAACTTAACGCCGCGCTGCTTTAAAAGCTCATAAATTGGACCGAAAATGACATCGCCCATGCCTGCTTGCATTTTCCACATCACGCCGCCTTTATAGCAAAGCCCTATACGTAACATAGCAAGGGCGGCAACGCCGGCTTCAACATTAGGTTTATTAAAGTCACCTTTCGGGTAAGCAAACACCAAATCATAAAAGCCGCGCACTGGCGCTGAATCGACACTGTAAGTTTTGTTAGCACCATTTTTTTCGAGCCACTGACGAAAATCGTAGCAATTAATGACACCAAAACCGTCGCGATATACTTTGTCTTTAATCAGTCCTGTGAGCATTGCAATCGCAAGATCGGCACAAATATAAAGTCTGCGCAGCTCTGGGTTGTCATCGAGTAAATCAATAACTTGGTCTTTAAACCACCGTTTTAACTTTCTGACGATATACCAAATAACCAGTCGATCGGCCTGTTTATCTGTATGGGTGGCCTGCTTTTCGGTGAACTGCAGCAAATGAGTTATCAATGTTCGTGGGTTCGAGGCAATTTCAGTTGCGCCTGCTTCAATATCATCGATGAATTGCTTTGCGCCACTTAAATGGGTATCAATGTCTGCTTTGATTTCTTGATACATGTGTTTGAGTAACGATTGATCCCGTGACTTTTTAGTCACTAAAGTGGTTTTAGCGTCTTGCTGCTGACAAACATGTTCAATGCCTTCGGTCCATTTTTTTAGCCATGCTAATGTCATGGTGACAAAGTCCCACACTGTTATATCGAGGCTGCCATCAGCGGGGTTCCCTTCAACGGTAGGAAAATCTATCGGCCAAGTTTGCCATTCGTTATCAATAAACTCTTGTAAGGCAATAAAACTGTGTGGTTTAAATGCCTGCTGCCAAGTAGCCAATGAACAACTAGCAGGTCGATTGAGTGAGTTATACACCCCTTCTAAGGTGCGAAAGCTATTCACGTAGGCGCCAAACCAAACATGCAAACCATGCTCTTCGATTCGCTGTCCAAAATGGGCGTTTCGGCCACTCGCCCCTTTACCGCCAAGGCGCCAACCCTGTTGATAAACGGTAATCTCGCGCTGGCTTTGCCAATTAGCTTGCTCGGTTAGATACACTGCCGCAGTCATCGCTGCAACACCGCCACCGACAATGGTGATTTTTTCTTTTTCCATGGTTACCCCTGTACTGGTAACAGTTGTGTTGCGCCAAGCTGATCAAAGTCCATATTGACGTAAAAAGGTAAATGAACCGCTTGTTTGCCAAGTGCAATGCCAAACATGTCATTCAGAGGAAAGCTCGCAAGAGCTTTTACATCCAAACTAAAATCATTGTGTAAAAGTTTTAATTGGTGAATTTTTTTGATTAACGATGGTGAGTGAACCACGCTTTGATAAACGGCTTTATCTCCTTGGCCATCGGGAAATTGTTTAAACAAAATCTGATCCATCTGCGGATGAATAAACCCGTCTAACAATTGTTTAAGAAGCGATAAATCAATGCCTTTAATTTGCGCATCAAACAAATCGGTAACGTGTTTAGAAAAATGCGATAAGTTATCGAGTAGGTTTTCCTTGGTACTTGCCTGTGTTTGCTCAATGGTTAATAGCTCATGCATTGCTAATTTAGAGTCTGGGTTAAACACATCAAAACATTCTAAAGAAATACTAAAGGCGCCCGCATCACTCACAGTCGCAGGCATTTGATATTCACACAGGTATTTATTGTAGCCCCAGGCTTCTCGGCCATTAATCAAAGCATAAATGTTATTGACGCTAATAAATGCCGGATACCAATATAAATGACTAATATCTCCACCTTGCATTTTTGCTACTGGGAGCCAAATAATAATATCAGTTTCTTGCATCCAGCCATGCTCTGAAAACGGTGGCGTTAACGAAGAAATTTTTTCGATATCAGTGAAGGTAAGTAAACACGTGCTCCCTAACACATTAAACGAGGTTGATTCGGTTGCTAATAAATTTAAAGTTGCATCAACATACTGCTGCATTTTTTGCTCACACCCAGCAACAAAAAATCCGTACATTTGCGCATTGATCATTCGACAAGGTGGTTTAGCAACCGGGTTAGATAAGAAGTGGCTGTAATTTGATTGGTCCGTCATAGTCATTACTTATATTATTGTTTAGTAATGACTATAGACTAGTTTTTAATGGTTGGTGGCAACTTCTAGATGACAACTTTCTTTTAACAGTTGTTCTGTAAATTGCTGATAGCCAAGCTGATTAAAATTTTCAGATAATGGATTCATAAAACCATGTCCAAAGTCGGCTATTTCACAGCTCACCTTCGCTTTACTTTTTAATGTTGCAATCACAGGCTTTATATCAAAATGTTCTTCACTGTGAGGAAAAATAAATCGGCAAGGGACTTTGGCTTCAAGCTCAAGATGATGCCTGACTTGGGATGGATAAAAGGCAATAATTTTTTTAATGAATGAATTTTTTAACTCTGCTTGAGCTCGCCAAACAGCCGCTGCGCCTGCACTAAATGCAATAATGGTGGTTGGCTGACGAATAGCGGCCATTTTGACATGCACCCGTTCAAAATAACTATCATGACCGCAATGAGTAATAAAATGCTGATATTGAAACTGCTCGTTTATAGGGAGCTGAATTTCTCCTAAATAGGGATCGCAAAGACTCACTTTACCGCGAAGCTGCTGAGCAAGCAGCGATAAATGCGCTGTTTTACCAAATATATCTGACACCAAAAGGTAATTCATAAGCATACTTCTTATTGTTATTTTGTGCCTAATCACAATACGCCTGTTTCTGTTAAACATCCAGAAATTATTTTTGATGTTTAAAAAATAAACCTTGCGCTTAGTTAATTCTTACAGTAATCTACTTGTCTGGTTTTTAGAAACCACGCGGTTAACCCCTTACCTTGATCCAGTAATTCCCGCATATTCGTATAAATACTTGCAGCTTGTTTGCTAAATGACATTTCGATGAATTTTCAAATCATCACCAAACTGTCACAAACTTAGTCAACACTGTTAGCAAGACAACAAATGTCGGTCTGTATTTTTAAATGCCTTTTAAAGCTCTACAGACACTGACAAAAGAAAGAGTGAGTTTTATTATGTCATATAAATACAACGGATCTTTGATCCAGATCGCACATCCAGTGCAATCAATCTCGGTAAATAAACAGCGTGTAATTTTTAGTGACACGCAGGGCTTAAAAAATGCCATCTTCCAAAAGGCCAGTGATGCACGCCAATTTGTGAAGTGGTTAAAAGCCAACTAAACCCTACCGATAAACGCCAGCCAACAAGCTGGCGTTTTAGTTTTCACCACCAGCCTGCATATAGCTAAATTCCTGCTACACTTATATTTTTAGCCCATAAATAGGTAGTAAAAATGCGTTGTGTGTGGTCTATTTTACTATTACTTTTTTGCCTGCCCGTTGCTGCAACCAAGCAACCGAAGACCATTGAGTGGATCATGGTCGATTTTGCCCCCTACTACATCATGAATGATAAGTACGAAGGCACAGGTCGTGATGAAAGTGTGATCAAATTACTAGAAAAAGCACTCCCTGAAGTGTCATTTAAACGCACTTTATTGCCGGCTAGTCGTGCCGTGCATGAACTATCAAACCCGCACAACAATTACTGTATGCTGTCGTTGTATCAAAACGAACACCGTAAGCAGCATATTCAGTTTACGAAACACTCATCAACAGTGGGTTTATCACCCTCCATTGCCATACGTAAAGAGTTAGCCGCAAAGCTTGAGTTAGACGTCACAAAACCAGTGTCCTTAAAATCGTTATTAGACGATAAACACTTGGCATTAGGGGTATCAATGAGCCGCTCTTTTGGCGCCGATATTGATAGCGTGATTAACGAAAGCCATGATTCAAATATCATCTCACGCCCTGGTAGAGACACCCTCGCAAGCTTGACTTATATGCTACAAAAAAAGCGTATTGATATATTACTTGGCTACCCAAGCGAGCATTACTATTTGGCGCATTCTATGGGCTTTGAAGATGAATTGACCCAACTGTCACTCACTGAAGCACCTGCATTAAGTGTTGGTTACATAGGTTGTACAAACAACGAACAAGGTAAAGAAACAGCAAAATTATTAGATGAAACCCTTGAAAAAATAGCGCATACAGATGCTTTTCATGACGTTTTAGTACGCTGGCTACCGGATAATTTGCAACCAATTTTAGAAAAGAGGTTAAAAGATAGAAACGAAAGTGCCGCTCATTGAGCGGCACTTTTATATTGACCAATCCGAGAATAAAGCGAATTGGTGGTCGTATGAATGGTGCTTACTTACGCACACCTTCAATAAATAAACCAATATCAACATGCGTTGAAGCAGGGCCAAGATTGTAGTCGATACCAAAGTCAGCTAGTTTTAGGCTTGTTTCACCTTCAAAACCAACACGGTAACCACCCCATGGATCTTTACCTTCACCAATTTTATCAATTTCAAAAGTAATGGTTTTAGTCACACCATTTAAGGTAAATTCACCTGTTACATCTGCTTCATCACCCTCTTCATCAAATTTGATTGAGGTACTTTTAAATGTTGCAGTTGGGTATTTATCAACATTTAAGAAATCTTTGCTGCGTAAGTGCTTGTCACGCTCAGCATGGTTTGAGTCGATGCTTTTAGTTTCAATCGTTACATTAATTTTAGACGCATTTGGCGCTTTATCGTCATAGCTAAAATCACCTGAGAAAGTATTAAAACGACCATGTAACCAGCTGTAACCTAAGTGCTTAATTTTAAATGTAACAAATGCGTGGGCACCGTCTGTATCAATAACGTAGTCAGCTGCATTTGCGTTTGCTGTTGAGAAAAGTGCAGCACTTAGTGCTGTGCCTAATAGTAATTTTTTCATGTTAATCATCCTTCAATGGTTTGATCATTCTAATTAAGGTTTTATCTTTATCGATAAAATGATGTTTTAGTGCCCCTAAAGCATGTAAAACAACGACAGCTATTAGCCCATACGCGGCATAAAAGTGAATTTTACCTGCAATATCTTCTTGGTTCGCCACCGACTCTGGTAATGCCGGCACAGCAAATAAATTAAATACGTCAATTTCACGGCCATCAGCCGTAGAGATTAAATAGCCAGATGTCACAATGACGATTAAAGCTAAATAAATTAGTTTATGGACTGAGTGAGCAACATGATTCATTGCTTGTGAGCTACCTGCAACAGGCTCAGGTTGAGTACCTAATAAGCGCCAACCAAATCGAAACAACAACAATGCCGCTAAGGTAATACCCACGCTTTTATGCAAGTCCAAAGAGCCTTTGTACCAAGCGTCGTAATAAGTCAGCTCAACCATATAAACGCCTAAGCCAAACAAACCAAATACCCCAAGTGCCATTAACCAGTGCACTAAGATGGCCACCCAGCCATAACTTGACTTTGAATTCTTTAACATACTCATTTCCCATGAGAATCGTGAAACTAGATACATCTTAAATGACGGCTTATATAATTAAAATAGCGTAAAACGAACAGCTTCTGTGCGTATATGCACACCCAGGGAAAGAGGAAAGTTGTAAGGGGAAAGAAAAAAGAAGGTGCTAGGTGCTAGGTGCTAGGTGCTAGGTGCTAGGTGCTAGCAGTAGTATGAATCCTCGTTAATAAAAGCGTCTAATTCTTAACGTGATAAATTTTTAGTTTTCTCACAACCGATTAATCGCTCACCCCAATAAACTCAGCCGATTTCAAAAGAAGTAACACCGAAAATACGGTTTAATGGCAAACTCGGAGAGTCGTTGGTATACATTCTGGCGGTTTCAAATGACACCTGCATGTTGTACTTTTGTGCTAAAGCAACAGCAGCTTGATTGATTTCTGGCGTATCAAGGAAAATAGCGTCAGAGGCACCCACTTTAGATTTTAAAGCTAGAAATAGAGATTCAGCCATTTCTGGTGAGTCGGCAAATAGAGGACCAATTTTAAAGCCATTCTGACATTTGCGAATAACGCCGTATCCTGCTAATTCCCCATTTTGCATTACGCCAAAGGCATCGCACTGGGGTTGGCTTAACCACGCTTTAGTAAAGTTTGCCCTATTTACCGGGAAAAAAGCCTGTTCGTATGCGTCAATAATTTCGAATGGCACAGCATTAAGATCTACAATATCTGCATTTTGCGGTGACCTACCACCTCCTACTCCTGCAAAACGGATATTGCGATAAGCCAGATTAAAACCAGACTTTTTATAGTTTTCTTGCTGTTCCACCACACCATCAAGGCCGATATTCAACCCTTCAAGGCGTTTTAACGCGGCATTCCAGATTTGTATTCCGTAACCTTTGCCACGGTAACCGGGTTTAACAATGTAGAAACCAATAAAGCCAAATACATCGTGGTAATTAATGGCAGAAATTGTAGCGATAGGCTCATCGTCTAGAAAACCAACTAGAAATCCTTCAGGATCAGCTGCAAAATAACACTCTGCATCATTAAGGCCTGGATTCCAACCTTCTGCTGCAGCCCAATCAATCATGAGTTCGACTTCCTTTTTGGTCATGGTTTTGATTGTAAAGTGTTTACTCTGCATCTGCTTTCCTTAAAAAATTGAGATAGTTATAAGTCTATCGTTTTTATAGCTGTTTACTTGTGATACTTCTCACAGCTAGTTGACCAATCATATTTTATAAATTTAGTAAACTGAGGATAATCATCATCTGTTTTGTAGGATACGACCACTCCCCCATTACCTATAACATTTACTTTAAATGCTGGTGAATCATACGTTCGCCCTGGGACAAAACTAGCATAAGATGTTTTCCAACCATCCTTGTGTTTGACTAATACCTTTTTCAGCTCGTCATACGCAAGATCGCCCTCAGTTATTATTGTTTCGCAAAACTCAAACTCTGGAGGAATGAGATCAACCCTAATCTGTTGATCACGATTAATATATAAGTAAGTTGCAGCCAACAGAATCATTATAGATAAAATTATTAGTGATAAAGCTTTCATAGTAATCTCTTAAACTAGAATCTTTGTAAAACCTCTATCCCAGTCATTTTAATGATTTCTTGCACTACTCGGTGTTTAGTATTTTCAATAAACACCTGAGTAGATAGTTAGCAATTATATTTTACTTGCTGTTATTTCAATCCTATACACTTCAACACCCTCCGTTCCAACCTCAATCGTTGCAGGTTCGTTAAGGTTTACCATTAACTTAGGTTCTTGAAATTTATTGTAAGAGCCATTTTCAAATTTATAGAGTGCTGATGTTAGTGCCACAGTTTGGTCGTACAATGTAGGGGTTACATCAAATTTAAGAATATCATCTGCAGTCACTGTTTCAGTTTTGTCTTCTTCAGTTTTAACAACGTGCGTTTTTACAAGTTGATTATTCAAATAAAGGTTAAGGTCTAATTGCAAACTTTCTGCAGCTGAGGCACCAAATGCAGCGAGAGATAACAGTACCATTCCTAACTTTTTCATTATATTTTCCTTAATAGTTGGCTTACCCCAAAATGGGAAAACCAACTTATCAGGTACTGAGACTTGGCGCAATTGTTTAACACTCTGTAAGTTAAGTGTTTTATTCGCATATGAAGCAAATTTTCGTGACGAGCTACTTCTTCACTGATGATAGCCACTTGGCATGAAAGAAGTCACAACTTTGAAACTTAAAACTTACCGCTTAAAGCTTCTAACTATTAACTTCCAGCTATTCGCTTTCTTCCACCAAACCAACATAAATCTGGCTATTGGCATCTACCTGAAAGCAGCTGATCAGGTTTTCTTTCACCAGCTCTAACATGGCGATAAAGCTTACTACAACACCACTTCTGCCCTCTTCTACCGTAAAAAGAGTGCTAAAAGGCAGCTGTGATTGAGCCTCTGAGAGTTTATCTAAGATTAAGCTCATCCGTTCACGGGTCGATAAGGCTTCTGCGGTAATATGATGGTGTTCAAATGTTTTAGCTCGGGCCATAACGTCGCTTAGCGCAACTAACAAGTCTTTCATGTCAACGTCAGGTAACAGTACCTCACGCTCACTGAATTCTGGCACCAGTGCTTCGGCAACAAAAATATCGCGGCCTTCGCGAGGGATCTCATCAAGATTTTCTGCGGCTTTTTTAAATTGTTCGTATTCTTGTAAACGTCTGACAAGCTCAGCTCGTGGGTCTTCTTCCTCTTCAAGCTCTTCATGTTTTGGTAATAATAATCGTGATTTAATTTGTGCTAATAGCGCCGCCATCACAAGGTATTCACCTGCCAGCTCAAGCTGAAACTCGCTCATCATTTCAACATAACTCACGTATTGCTCAGTAATACTAAAAATAGAGAGCTCTAGCACATCGAGTTTATGTTTTTTGATTAAATACAGAAGTAAATCGAGAGGACCTTCAAAGGTTTCTAAAATGATCTCTAGCGCATCGGGGGGAATATATAAATCTTCAGGTTTATCAACCACTGCTTTGCCATGCAAAAAAGCCAGTGGCAGCTTTTGCTGTACTGGCTCTTGCAAATTATCTGGCGCGTCAAGCTCTGGGCTAGTCAATGAAGTCTCTACTCAAATGGTTTGGTATCACCACAACCGACACGTAAGATTTCGATGCTATCATCTGACAAATCAATTACTGTGGTTGCCTGTTCAGGAAGATAACCACCATGAATAATTAAATCAACTTGCTTTTCAATGCGATCGCGAATTTCATCAGGATCAGCCTCGGTATATTGCTCACCCGGTAAAATTAAAGAACACGACATTAACGGCTCACCTAATTCAGCCAATAAAGCGCAGGTGATTGGGTGTTCGATAACACGAATACCAATGGTTTTTTTCTTTTCGTTTAATAAACGCTTTGGTACTTCTTTAGTGCCTTTAAAGATGAATGTATAAGGCCCTGGGGTGTTATTTTTAATCAATCTGAATAACTGATTATCAACGCGAGCATAGGTAGATAGTTCCGATAAGTCACGGCAGACCAAAGTAAAGTTATGGTGTTTTTCAATGCCACGAATACGTTCGATGCGCTCTTTTGCTTGCTTATTACCAATGCTGCAACCAAGTGCGTAACCCGAATCGGTTGGGTATACAATAACACCGCCCTGCTTAATAATATCAACCGCTTGGCTGATTAAGCGTGGTTGCGGATTATCTGGATGAATATGAAAAAACTGACTCATTACACGCTCCTATTGCCCTTCCCATGCTTGCCAAACCCCTTGGCAATCTTTTGGTAAGTATAAATTTTTACCTAACTCCAACCAACTGGTCGGAAAATGAAAATCTGACCCTTGCGACGCAAGTAAACCATATTCACGGCAAAGTTCACCTAAAAACTGGCGCTCACTCGGCGCTTGCTGTGGCTGTGCAACTTCCATCGCATCACCACCTGCGTCTTTAAACTCAATAATTAACTTACGTAGCCACTTATTCGACATTTGATAACGCCCAGGATGTGCAAGAACGGCAACCCCACCCGCTTGGTGAATGGCAGCAATTGCCGTTTTCATATCACACCAACTACTTGGTACATAGCCTGTTTTTCCTCGCCCTAAGTATTTTTTAAATACCCCCGGAAAGTTTTTAGCTACACCACGTTCAATCAGTGCACGGGCAAAATGCGCGCGTGTGATCTGGGCGTTTTCGGCAAATGTTTTTGCTTGGTCGTAAATGCCTTCAAAACCATTTTTAGCGAGGCGACGACCTATCTCTATAGCGCGCTCTTCACGCTTACCTTGTTGCGCTTGTAATAGTGACAACAGTGCGTCATTTTCATCATCAACATTTAAGCCAACAATATGAATTTCAAAGCTTTCCCATTTTGTTGACACTTCAACGCCAGCAATTAATTTAAGCGGTAAATTATCATTTGCAATGACTAGGCGAGCTGGCTTTATCGCACTTAACGTGTCGTGATCGGTAATTGCAAACACATCTATGTTTTTCTCAACCGCGCGGTGTAACAATTGCTCGACTGATAGCTGACCATCTGAGTATGTGGTGTGGCTATGTAAATCGTATTTTATCAAAGGGAAAGACTGCTTTACGTAAGTTCTTGAATCAATGATGTGAGTATAACAAAAATTTACTGTGAGGGCGTGATTATCTTTTTCGGTTAGACATATATACCCTCATAAATAGGCAATTACGAGAGGTAAATGCCAAACACGTATTAATATGTAAATTAATGCTTGACAGTATCGGCATAGGTACGCTTTACTGTATGCACTTTCAGACACGTTAAATAAGTAATAACAATGAACAAAACAATTCAAATCACAATTTGGTGGTGGCACTCGTAACTAGCGGGTGACGAATTGTCGTGTCTAACGATTTCAAAACCCGCTCATATAGCGGGTTTTTTTATATCTAAATTTTAAGGTTTTATAATGAATTACATAGCAACTCTTACACATCATTGGTGGTGGCGCTTGGCTTAGCGGGACGGTAAGGGTCTATCTAATTTATAGGCATCTTTATACGAACCCCGCCAAGCATCGCTTCGCGGGGTTTTGTTTTTTAAAGAGTTTTTGGGAATGAGGGAGAATGAGGTTTGATTTTTAGTCATATAACAACGACACCGGGTGAAGTAACCAGTATCACTCAAGTGCGCGACTACATCAGTAGCCCACTTGCGTTATACAGTTTACTCGATAAGCCTAATTCACTGCTGTTAGAGTCTGCTGAAATTGATTCTAAAGACAGTGTAAAAAGTCTAATTTTGGTTGACTCAGCGCTACGTATTGTTTGCCAAGGCAAACAGGTCACACTCACTGCACAGTCAAATAACGGCAAACAATTACTGCCTTATTTACAAACTCATGTGCAAAACTGCTCTGCTGAGCTTGTAGAAGACACATTAACGTTAACCTACAACGAAGTAGCAAGTGACATTGATGAAGCCAGTAAATTAGTAGCAGATAACGCTTTTAGTGCGCTACGTAGCTGTATTAATAGTATTAAAAGCACCACAGATAACCCATTTTCTGTGTTCTTAGGCGGTGTATTTGCCTACGATATGGTTGCTAATTTCGAAACTCTTTCTGATGTGCCTGACGGCGAAAACAGCTGCCCTGATTATGTTTTCTACCTAGCCGAAACGTTAGTTGTCATCGACCATCAAGCAAAAACAACCGAACTAATTGGCAATGTATTTAACGGCCCTGAAGTTCATGCTAATTGCTTTGAGGTTGGTCAACAGTTAGAGCGTTTAAATGCCGTATGTGACAATGCACAAAGCTACCAAGGGCAAAAGCAAGCAGGCTCAAACCCAATCTGTGTGGATGTAAGCGACGAGCAATACTGCGAACACGTCATCAAGTTGAAAAAGAACATCGTTGATGGCGATATTTTCCAAGTTGTTCCGTCACGTACTTTTTCTCTCGCCTGCCCAGACTCACTTCATGCTTACAGCCAATTAAAACTACAAAACCCAAGCCCATATATGTTTTACATGCGCGATGAAGAATTTGTGTTATTCGGCGCATCACCCGAGTCAGCCCTCAAATATTGCGCAGAGAGTAAACAAGTTGAGGTATACCCAATTGCTGGTACTCGCCCTCGTGGCAAGTTTGCTAACGGGCAAATTAATCCAGACCTAGACAGCCGCATTGAACTTGAGCTTCGCAACGACCAAAAGGAACGTGCCGAGCACCTGATGTTAGTTGATTTAGCGCGAAATGATGTAGCCCGTATTAGCGTACCAGGCACACGTCACGCAAAAGAATTATTAAAAGTAGACCGCTACTCACAAGTGATGCACTTAGTTTCACGCGTGGTGGGTACTTTAAAGCCTGAACTCGATGCGCTGCATGCTTACCAAGCTTGTATGAATATGGGCACCTTAGTGGGTGCACCTAAAGTACGCGCTGCTGAGTTAGTTCGTCAAACCGAACAAAAACGCCGCGGCAGCTATGGCGGTGCTGTGGGTTATTTAACGGGCGATGGCGCCATGGATAGCTGTATTGTTATTCGCTCTGCCTTTGTTAAAAACGGCACAGCCTACGTGCAAGCAGGTGCAGGTGTGGTGTTTGATTCAGATCCACAATCAGAAGCCAATGAAACCCGCGCTAAAGCACAAGCTGTGATCACTGCGATTCAATCGACTTACGAGGCACAATAATGACGACAACATCAGCCTATAAAATCTACTTTTTAGATAACTTTGATTCATTTAGTTATAACTTAGTCGATGAACTTTCTATGTTAGGGTGCCAGTTAGTGGTATACCGTAATAACATCAGTGCACAAAGCATCTTTGACAAAATGAGCCAAGAAACCGTACCTGTGTTATTAGTACTTTCACCCGGCCCTGGCGCACCATCTGATGCGGGTTGTTTAATGGAACTCATTGAACTGTGTAAAGGCCGCTTCCCGATGCTGGGTATCTGTTTAGGGCAGCAAGCACTAACACAAAGCTACGGTGGGGTTATTGGTCATGCAGGCGAAACTGTGCACGGCAAGTCATCAATTATTACGTTGACTGAGCACCCAGTATTCGCGGGTATGGGCGATAAAATGCCGGTTGCTCGTTATCATTCATTAATGGCAACTAAAGTCCCTGATGATGTTGAAGTAATTGCTTGTTATGAAAATATTCCGATGGCAATTTACCATCAACAAGATAATGCCCTTGGTTATCAGTTTCATCCTGAGTCAATTTTAACGCCAAATGGCGCATTGCTATTACAGCAAAGCATTGAATTTTTAACCGCACGCGTGCAGTAGAGGAATAACATGGAAGCAACAACTCAAACCCAGTTAAACCAATTATTAGCAAAGCAAGATTTATCATTTTCGCAAGCAACTGCATTGTTTGACGCCATCATGAATGGCCAGCTAAATGATATTGAATTAACTGCTGCACTTATCGCCCTAAAACTGAAAGGCGAAACAAGTGATGAAATCGCCGGTGCGGCGGCATCAATGCGCGCCAATGCAGTGCCATTTAAAACCAGCAAAACCTTACTTGCTGATAGCTGTGGTACCGGTGGCGATGGCTCAAACACAATTAATATTAGTACCACAGCTGCTATTGTTGCCGCCGCTGCGGGCATCAATATGGTCAAACATGGTAATCGCAGTGTGTCGAGTAATTCGGGCTCAGCGGATTTACTTAAAGCCTTGGGTATCAATATCGATATGAGCCCTGAGCAAGCAGCGCATTGTTTAGACAATACTGGGTTTACATTTTTATTTGCACCGCATTATCACAGTGGTGTACGCCATGCGATGGGCGTGCGTACGGCTCTTAAAAGCCGCACAATTTTTAATATCTTAGGGCCACTGGCCAACCCTGCTGCCCCTGAGGTGCAATTGCTTGGTGTTTATGACCCTTCACTGTGTTTACCAATGGCCGAAACCCTAAAAACCCTTGGCACAAAACGCGCTATGGTGGTTCACGGTGCAGGCACTGACGAAATTGCCTTACATGGGACAACCAAAGTGGTTGAGCTTAATAACGGTGAACTAAGCGAATACACGCTAACAGCGAGCGATTTTGGTCTTGCAAACTATTCACTTGAACAACTAGCAGGCCAAGGCCCAGAATATAACGCAAAAGCGAGCTTAGCGATTTTACAAGGTCAAGGTGAAATGGCGCATAACGCTGCCATTATAGCCAACGTTGCCGCCCTTCTTTATTTAACCGATAAAGCAGGCGATTTAAAAGCAGCCGCAGATCAAGTAAGCGAATTATTAGCATCAGGCAAAGCGATGGACACATTGAACGCAATTATTGAGGTAAGTCATGGCTAACGTGTTAGACAAAATTGTTGCCGACAAACGCATTGAATTAGAACAAAGAAAAGCACAGCGCCCGCTTGAATCGTTCATTAGCGATGTTGTGCCAACCAAGCGAGACTTTGAAGGCGCATTAGCAGCAACCGGTACACAGTTTATTTTAGAATGTAAAAAAGCCTCGCCGTCAAAAGGGCTTATTCGCGAACCATTCAATTTAGACGAAATTACATCGGTTTATAAAAAGTACGCAACCTGTATAAGCGTGCTAACGGATGAAAAATATTTCCAAGGCAGTTATCAGTACCTTGAATACGTGCGCAGCCAAGTGGAACAGCCGCTTATTTGTAAAGATTTCTTTATTGATGAGTACCAAGTTTATTTAGCACGCTTAACTGGTGGTGATGCCATTTTATTAATGCTCTCAG
The DNA here is from genome assembly GCF_001641615.1 of Pseudoalteromonas gelatinilytica. Classification (GTDB taxonomy): domain Bacteria; phylum Pseudomonadota; class Gammaproteobacteria; order Enterobacterales; family Alteromonadaceae; genus Pseudoalteromonas; species Pseudoalteromonas gelatinilytica. The sequence continues at coordinate 32,805 of NZ_LRRU01000020.1, read as the reverse complement.
TCCTTGATGACGAGCAATATTTAGCGCTTCACAAAGTGGCTGACTCTTTAAACATGTCGGTACTAACAGAAGTCAGTAATGAGCAAGAAGTAAGTCGTGCACTTGCACTTAATGCCAGCCTAATTGGTATTAATAACCGCGACCTTCGTGATTTAAGTACTGATCTTGCAACAACTGAGCGTTTACGTCAGCTTATCCCAAATGACAAAGTAGTGATTTCAGAATCGGGCATTTATACCCATAAAGATGTAAAACGTCTTGCACCATTGTGCGATGGCTTTTTAATTGGCAGCTCACTGATGGCTGAGCGCGACTTAGAAGCCGCATGCCGTAAAGTCATTTTAGGTGAGAACAAAGTGTGTGGTTTAACCCGTTCACAAGATGCGATGGCAGCCTACGCCAGTGGTGCTGTGTATGGTGGCTTAATTTTTTATCCTAAGTCACCGCGCTATGTCGATATCGACTGTGCCAAGCAAGTTACGCAAAGTGCCCCGCTCGCGTATGTGGGTGTGTTTGTCAATGCACCTCTAGAACAAGTGGTCGATTATGCACAAAGCTTAAAATTAGCTGCAGTGCAATTACATGGTGACGAGAATAGCGAGTATATTCAAAGTCTCAGAAAGCAATTACCGCTTGGCTGTGAAATTTGGAAAGCCCAAGCCGTTAAAGGCGAATTACCCAAACCGCTTGAAGGGGTTGATCGCCATTTATACGACACTTACAGCAAAAGCCAAAAAGGCGGCACAGGCGAAGCATTTGATTGGTCAGTGCTAGAGACGGCAACCGTGCCGTTTATGTTAGCCGGGGGTTTAAACCCAGAAAATATTCACGCAGCGCTTTATCGCGGTGCTAACGGCCTTGACCTAAATTCTGGCGTTGAAGCGTCAGCGGGTAAAAAGTGCCAAACAAAATTACAAAATGCGTTTTCGCATATCAGAAATTATTGAGGTTAGAATGCAAAATCCAGCTTATTTCGGTGAATTCGGTGGTATGTTTGTACCACAGCTGCTTGTGCCAGCACTCAAGCAACTAGAAGCAGAGTTTAACAAATCACAAAAAGATCCAGCTTTTCAGGCTGAGTTTGAAAAACTGTTAAATGAATACGCAGGTCGCCCTACGCCATTAACTCTGACACGTAACTTAGTTAAAAATCCTAAGGTAAAACTTTATTTAAAGCGTGAAGATTTACTCCACGGCGGTGCGCACAAAACCAACCAAGTACTTGGTCAAGCACTTCTGACCAAACGCATGGGTAAAAAAGAAGTGATTGCAGAAACAGGTGCCGGCCAACACGGTGTTGCAACGGCCCTAGCCTGTGCCCTACTTGGCTTAAAATGCCGTATTTACATGGGCGCAAAAGACGTTGAACGTCAGCAACCAAATGTATTTCGTATGAAACTAATGGGCGCAGAGGTTATTCCTGTCACGGCAGGCTCTGGTACCTTAAAAGATGCCGTAAACGAAGCACTGCGTGACTGGTCAGCTAATTACAAAGATGCTCACTATTTACTAGGCACTGCAGCAGGCCCTCACCCATTCCCTACCATGGTGCGTGAGTTCCAAAAAATGATTGGTGAAGAAGCAAAACAACAAGTGATTAAAGCTGAAGGTCGCTTACCGGATGCTGTGCTTGCTTGCGTGGGTGGTGGCTCAAACGCCATTGGTATGTTCACAGACTTTATTGATGAGCCAAGTGTAAAACTAATTGGTGTAGAGCCAGCTGGTAAAGGCTTAGATACCCATCAACACGGTGCTACGCTATGTAAGGGCACGAAAGGCATTTTACACGGTACCTATACCTATATTATGCAAAATGATGATGGTCAAATTGAAGAGTCTTACTCTGTTTCAGCAGGCCTTGATTACCCAGCTGTTGGTCCACAACATGCTTATCTTCATGAGACAGGCCGTGCAGAATATGTGGGCATTACTGATACTGAAGCACTTGAGGCATTCCAACTACTGGCTAAGAACGAAGGGATTATTCCAGCGCTTGAATCAAGCCATGCCCTCGCATATGCCCTTAAATATGCCGAGCAACAAACCGAAGACACTATTTTAGTGGTTAACCTAAGCGGCCGAGGCGATAAAGATTTGGCTCACGTACACAGTGTTTTATCAGAAGGAGGCGCACTATGAGCCAGACTAACCGTTACGGACAACTGTTCGCCACATTAAATGAAACAAACCAAGGTGCTTTTGTACCCTTCGTTACGATTGGTGATCCTAATAAAGCACTGAGTGTAGAAATCATCAAAAGCTTAATTGATGGCGGCGCTGATGCCCTTGAACTAGGTATTCCATTTTCAGATCCGATTGCAGATGGCCCGGTGATCCAAGCTGCCAACATTCGTGCACTTGATGAAAACATCAATACCCAAGATTGCTTTGATATCATCAAGCAAGTGCGTGAGTACAATGCCGATATTCCAATTGGCCTGTTATTGTATTCAAACCTAGTATTTAAGCGTGGCATCGAAAAGTTTTATCAAGATGCTAAAGAAGCCGGTGTTGATTCAATTTTAGTGGCTGACGTGCCGCTGCACGAATCAAAGCCATTTCGTAAAACAGCAATGCAAAATGGTATTGACCCAATTTTTATTGCTACACCGAATGCTGATGATGACACTTTACGAGAGTGTGCGTCATATGGCCGTGGTTACACATACCTTCTTTCACGCGCAGGTGTGACAGGCACAGCAACCAAGGCACAAATGCCAGCAGATTCATTAGTTAAAAAACTAAAAGATTACCATGCTGCACCGGCATTATTAGGCTTTGGTGTATCAACACCAGAAGATGTTAAATCAGCACTTGAGTCAGGAGCCGCTGGTGCGATTTCAGGCTCTGCGGTTGTTAAAATCATCGAGGCAAATCTTGATGACCAAGCAGTGATGCTAACTGGTTTAAAAGAGTTTGTAGCCAGTATGAAAGCAGCTACAAAGTAATTTATTGTATTGCTTAAAAAAGGGCCTTAAAGGCCCTTTTTTGTGCTTAACAATTTATGATTAATGATGGCGATGCTCGCCCTCTTTAATTTCTTCTATGAATTTTCGATTAAAGGCTTCAAGGTCGGCTGGGCTTCGGCTTGTAACTATGCCCTTATCAACACATACCTCTTGATCAACCCAATTAGCTCCTGCATTGATCAAATCCGTTTTGATACTTGGGTATGAGGTTACTTTGCGCTCCCGTAGTTTGTTAATTTCGGCTAATAGCCATGGACCGTGGCAAATCGCGGCAATGGGTTTGTTTTTACCGGCACTGAAAAATCCATCAACGAATGCTTTTGCTTCGCTATCTTGACGTAACGTATCTGGGTTGAATAAGCCTCCAGGAAGCAGTAACGCGTCATACTCTGCAGAGTCTGCTTCGCTGACTACGCGGTCAACACTGACTCGCTCACCCCATTGGTTTTCATCCCATGCGGTGATATCGCCACGCTCAAGTGACACAACTTCGACAAGTGCACCAGCTTCTAATAATGCGCTTCGTGGTGACAATAGCTCGCTTTGCTCAAAACCATTGGTTGCAAGAATGGCAATCTTTTTACCATTCAGCTGGCTGTTTAAATTTGACATGTTATCTCCTTATTTAGGTAAACCTAAACAATTAACAGCAGACAACATGCCAAACTTAATAGATTGAAAGTATTGAATAAATTCCCAAGTGCTCTATGTGTGCTCTGTAAATACTACACCCGCTTTGCAAATCCTGCTTATAAACCGTCTTTAAGTGCTTTTGCTGGTTTAAAAACTGGCTTATTAGCGCCTTCAATTTCAATTTCTTCACCGGTTTGCGGGTTGCGCCCTTTACGTGCAGGGTAATAACTTAGGGCAAACGTACCAAAACCATTAATTTGCACTTGGTCACCCTCAGAAAGAGACTTTTCAATCGCATTTAACATACTCGTTAAAGCAGCTTGAGTGTCTTTTTTTGTTAATTCACTATGGGCAGCCATTTGTGATACTAACGCGGCTTTATTCATAAAAATGCTCCAAAATACGCCGCTTAATCATCTGAGGTTAAGCGGAAAAAGATAAGGTAAAACAACCTAAACGCAGGTTTAGGCCAGATTGGCTCGGGAGGCTAAGCTTTCAGGGCTGCTAAGTCAACCTTGTATCTTGCGTGATAACTTGATACAACCCAGTATCTTTTTAAATTAGAGCATTTATAAATTTATGCATGCGATTATTGAATACATCCCGCTGATCCTGTTTTTTGCGGTTTTCAAGTTAGTTGATATTTATTGGGCAACAGCCTTGCTGATGCTAACCACCTTAATTCAAGTTGCTTACTGTTATTTTAAAGATGGTAAAGTGCCAACCCGTCATTGGGTGTTTTTTGCCATAGCGGTGGTATTAGGCACGCTCACCTTAGTGTTCCACGACGAGCAGTTCGTAAAATGGAAAGCCACCATTGTGTATGCCATTTTCAGTGTTACTTTATTAGTAAGCCGCTATGTACTTGGCAAAAACTTAGTGAAAAAAGCACTTAGCTCGATTTTAGAAAATGCCTCTGAGAGTAAACAAGAAATCAACGTACCTGAAGCGCTCTGGAATAAGCTTAACCTATTTTGGGTTGCCGTGACTGCAGGTATCTCGGCGCTGAATATCTACATTGCCTATAACTTCTCGCTCGATTTTTGGGTTAACTTTAAAGTGTTTGGCTTAATGGGCATTACCTTTGTTTGCGTGTTAGCAACGATCATCACCCTATTCAAATACTTACCTGAAGATGACGAAGAGAAAGATCCAAAGCAATCTTAATGTCATAAATTTGTCGTCTTAGCTTGTTAGCGTAAACAAAAAACACGCTGAGACAACATTGAACGCTAACCAATACCGCTGGCTTGAATTTACCCTCATATTTGTTTCTTTGCCGCTATTAGGCTTCTTTCTTCGTGCCTATCTCGCTAACTGGCTTATTCCTGCCCTTATTATTTTAATGGCCGTGTGCGGCATGTTGCTTTTATCTGATCCCCATTTTAAACGCTTTCGTTTAACCAGCCTTGGGCAATTTAGTGCGGTAAAACGTCGCTTATTTAGTTTCTTCTTTTTAGGGGCGCTATTCTCCGGAATGTTTTACGGCATCATGAATCAAGAAAATTGGTTTTCACTGCCTCGAAACTCATTTAACGATTGGCTAATGTTGTTATTGCTCTACCCTATCTTATCAGTGATGCCACAAGAGCTTATTTTTAGAACCTATTTTTTCCATCGTTATAAACGCATTATGCCAAGTAAAACAGTGCGTATTATTGTCAGCGCATCAGTGTTTGCGTTGGCGCATATTGTCTATGCGAATGTATTGGCCGTATTGTTGGCATTTTTAGGGGGGCTGTTGTTTTCTTATACGTACGCGCAAAGCCGCTCGACCTTCGTGTGTGTGATTGAACACAGCTTATGGGGACTTTGGATGTTTACCCTTGGCTTGGGTGATGTGCTTGATGCCGGGGCCTTTTAATATAAAAAAGAGAGGCATAAAAAAGCCGCGCAAAGTGCGCGGCTAAGTATTGAACTGGTTCTTAAAATCCGAAAATACTAAATGCGAAGAACTTAGTCGCCACTGTATTTACAAAGATTAGTAATAAAATGGCAGGGATAAACGTTGAAAGCGAGAAGTTCACATACTTCTCTGTAAAGCTGCCAACATAGCCGTCACAGCCTTGGCTTAGCTCTGCTGATAAGTTTGCTTTTTTCCAACGATACATAACGAATAAACACACCATTAAACCGTTAAGCGGTAAAATTGTGTCGTAAAACACATCATAAACAATATCAAATAAGCTCTTATCTGCACCGCCATAGCTAACAAACTTTGTAAGTGAGTCAACCATACCAAATGACATGGTACACAGCACAGTTAATACACCTGTAGATAAGGTTAAGATAGCCAGTGCTTTTTTGCGGCTGATACCCTTACGATCGCTTAATGTTGCTGTTGGTACTTCTACAATTGATACAAGCGACGTAATTGCAGCAAAAAAGACAAGTAAGAAGAATACAAACGCAACAATTGATGCACCCACGTAACCAATGTCAGCTTGAAGTGCTAATAAAATTTTTGGTAGGTATACAAAAATCATTGATACCGAAGAGTCTGATAAAGTACTTGGATCAGTATTCGGATTAAAACTAAAAATAGCTGGAAGCACCATAAGACCGGCAATGAATGCAACCAATGAATCGGTTACCGCAACCATTTTTGCACTGCCAACAATGTCGTCTTTCTTAGAAATATACGATGCATAGGTCATTAAAATACCCATACCTAACGACAATGAGAAAAATGCTTGAGCCAGCGCACCATTTAGTACACTCGCATTCATTTTACTGAAATCAGGAACGATATAGTACTTTACACCCGCCATCGCGTTATCAAGTGTTAATACATAAACAACCAGCGCGGTAAGTAGCACAAATAAAGCCGGCATCATAAACTTAGCCGCTTTCTCGATGCCCTCTTTAACACCACCCACTAAAATCAAGTTAACGATGATTGCAACCACAGCCATATAACCAAAAACGGTGTAGCTATTGATAAAAGTGCCAAAATTATCAGGCTGGGCCAAGGCATCTAAATTACCAAATGCAGTTTGCGATAGATAACCGAAAATCCATACTGTGATCACCATATAAAAAACAGCAATCATAAATGGCGTTAATACGGCTAAAAAGCCAGCAAAGTTCCATTTTGGATCATTGCCTGCTAATAATTTGTATGAACCAAGTGGATCTTTTTGCGCTTTACGACCCATGGCCATTTCAGCCATCATCACTGGCAAACAGATAAAAATGACAAACAATGCATAGACTAAAAGGAAAGCACCACCGCCGTTTTTTGTAGCTGAAACAGGAAAACCTACTAAGTTTCCGATACCTACAGCAGAACCGGCTGCCGCTAAAATAAAACCGAGGCGGGAGCTAAAATGCTCGCGTTTTTCGCTCATTTAAAAACCTTATTATTATTTTCTCAACCCAGCGACTCTACCAGTGTTACACCGCGTATTTCAAGCTTTATAAGTTAAAGTTATATGGGTTTGTGTAAAGATTATTACGCGAATAATCTCTCGTCTATTGCTAAGAATATGCTACTATTTTTTAAAATAACATTGAGAACACACCATGCTGTATATGATTTATTCAACGGATGTTGAAAATAGTTTAGAAGCTCGCAAATCTGCGCGCCCTGCTCACTTAGCACGCCTTCAAGAATTAGACGATCAAAATCGTTTATTTACGGCAGGCCCCCTTCCAGCGATTGATAGTGAAGATCCGGCTGATGCTGGTTTTACTGGTTCATTAGTGGTTGCAGAATTTGACTCATTAGAAGCAGCACGTGAATGGGCAGCAAACGATCCGTATATTGCTGCGGGTGTTTACGACAACTCAGTGGTAAAACCATTTAAAAAAGTATTTGGTTAATCCCTGAACTTAACTGAATCAATAATTCAGTGTTTGTTCACGGCTTATTAACTAAGATCTGGCTATCGAATTACAGAATTTAACGTAATTACTTGAATTTTAGTTAATTGGTTAATTAAACTAAATGGGTCTGGTTTAGGAGTTCCCCGTCATGCGCATAGTATTAGCCTTCAGTTTTAGTCTTTTATTTGCATTATCAAGCTTTCATGCTGATGCCAATAAGAAGCAAGCCCCAGAGGTGACTAAAAAGCAGGCTGTGATGATTGCCCAAAAATCTGAAGACGGCCGAACCCTGAAAATCACAGAGCAAGATAAAGTATTTACCGTAAGAATTTTAAAAACGAACGGCCACGTGGTTGATGTCCATGTGAACAAAAAGACTGGCGAAGTGAAAAAGGATTAAGAATGCGAATTTTAGTTATTGAAGATGATTTACACTTAGCAGATAACCTTCGTAATGCCCTAGAAAAAGAGCGTTACAGCGTAGACCTTTGTCACGATGGTGAAGCTGGTTTATTCCATATTACCGAGTACCCGCTTGATATGGCGGTAGTAGATTTAGGCTTACCAAAAATAGATGGTATCGAATTAATTACCAAAGCTCGTGCGCAAGGTATTACCATTCCTATTTTGATTTTAACGGCACGTGACCGTTGGCAAGATAAAGTAGAAGGCTTAGACGCAGGTGCAGATGACTACCTTACTAAACCTTTCCACGTTGAAGAGCTAATCGCTCGCTGTAATGCCCTTATCCGCCGCAGCGCAGGTAAAGCAAACCCAGAAATGACAGCAGGTCCTATCAAAATTCATACTCGCTCACAGCAAGTATGGGTAAACGATAAAGAACTTAGCTTAACAGCATACGAATACAAAGTTTTAGAATACCTAATGGTTAATCCACAAAAGGTAATTTCTAAATCTGAACTAACAGAGCACATCTACGACCAAGACTTCGATCTTGATTCAAACGTAATCGAAGTATTCGTGTTGCGTTTACGTAAGAAGCTTGACCCTGACGGTACCCTTAACCCAGTTGAAACATTACGCGGCCGTGGTTATAGGCTAAAAAGTCAGTGGTAGCATCGCAGATACCGCTTAAAGTAAGGCAAGGATTTATCCTTGTCTTTGTTTTATTAGTCGCCCTACCAATTCTGTTTTTCTCAATTGGTAAGGCTTACTACGCCTCCTTGGTCGAAGCGACCGAAAAAACCCTCGAAGCTCACTTATATTCATTAATCTCTGAAGTCGATTTCACTGAACGCGGCATTGTTATGCCAAGTACTATCTTAACGCCAGAGCTAAACCGACTAAATTCAGATACCTACGCGATGATTTATCGCGGTGACTTACCCGTTTGGTATTCTGAATCAGCGACCAATATCAATTTTATTCCTGATAACTTTGAAGCCCCTGCAGGCTCTGCGGATTTTCGCCGTGTTGAATACAACAATACTGTGTATTGGCAATTAACGCTTACCGTTATTTTAGAAAACATTGACCAATCTGAGCATGCGCGTTTCATTTTATTAAAGCGTAATGATGCCCTACTCAGGCTGATGGATGGCTTTAAACAAACACTCGTAAATTGGATGTATATCATGGGTGTGGCCATTGCTGCGCTAATGGCGATTGGTTTTGTTTGGAGTGCAAGACCACTGCAACGACTCGATAAAGAAATTAAAGCTATTGAATCGGGTGATAACCAACAAATTAAAGGTCTTTACCCAGTTGAGCTGCAAACCATTAAAGCCGATTTAAATTTATTACTTGAATCACAGCAGCGCCAAAAAGAGCGTTATCGCGCCTCATTGAGCGACCTTGCTCATGCATTAAAAACACCATTAGCGGTGCTTAAATCTAGTCCTTTGGCCAATGATGCTGATGCACAAGAGCAGTTAGACCGCATCAACGTGATGATCGAACACCAATTAAAACGTGCTGCCACAGGTGCGTCTGACACCTGGAAAAAACAAACTCACATCAAGCCTGTTATTGATTCAATCTTAAGCGCAATGAGCAAAGTTTATCGCGACAAAGATATTATTTTCACCTGTGAAGTCACAGAAAAAGACTATTTCTTGGGTGATAAAACCGATTTAATGGAACTACTCGGTAATTTAATCGATAATGCCTGTAAAGCTTGCCGCTCACAGGTCGATATAAAGGTTAAGCAGAACAAAAAGTTAACGCTCAGCATTAGTGATGATGGCCCAGGTGTCCCTGAACACAAGCGTGAATCATTACTGACTCGCGGTACCAGACTCGATACCTACGAAAGCGGCCACGGTGTCGGCATGGCTATCGTGTCTGATTTAGTCAACTCGTATAACGGCACCTTAACCATTAAAGATGCAGAGAAACTAGCGGGTGCTGAGTTTATATTAGAGTTTAATTACAATGATAAGAAATAAAAAATCGTTACTTATTAAAGGTATGCTACTAGCCCTATGCGCGGGTTCAGCGCATACTCAAGCTCAGCAAAGTTGTGAGCTTACGAGTAACAATACAGATGAGACTAAACGTTACATTCAATGTCTTGATCAAGTTATTGCCGATTTGCATCGCGACCAAAAGATGTGGATTAATAAGCTCACGATGGATCTTGAAAAAATTAAAGAAGATAGCGGTAACAGCCAATTGCTGCCTATATTCAATCGCAGCATCAAGAACCAGGAGCGTTATTTAGAAGACAGTTGTCGCTGGCGCTACTTACAAAAAATGCCAAATGGTACGAAAGCTGCCATTGCCTACAAGCAATGTGAAATTGAAATTCTGAAAAGCCATATACAGGTTTTACAACGGCCTCTAAAGTAATAATACCAATCCGCAATAATACTTAATCATTTTGAGGGATTAAACCTGTCGCTACCTGCGTTAAAAATTTCTGATTTAGAACAACTAAATAACGAAATTTTTGCCTTGTTATCAACGAGGTTTTATTGCCTCAAAATAGACCATTTAATTAAGCGAATTGGTATAACACTTAATCATTTTGAAAGATAAAAAGGCGCTTAAGCGCCTTTTTTAATCTTCAAGTTTTAGCTCTTCGCCATTGCCAAGCAAGGTAGCAAGCCATCTCCCTTCTTGGCTGGTTTCTAAAGCAATTTTAACTATCATGGTCAATGGAACTGATAACAGCATACCCACGGTACCCATCAACCAACCCCAGAAAATTAATGATAAAAATACCACCAACGTCGATAAACCCAGCCCTTTACCCATAAAGCGCGGTTCGACAATGTTTCCCATTACGGTATTAATCACTAAATAACCACCAGCAATAAACCCTGCAACCAATGGGCCTTGAGTGATCAAAGCAAGTAGTACAGCAGGAACAGCTGCAATGATAGACCCAATGTTAGGAATATAATTAAGCATGAACGCCACTACACCCCACAGTACAAAGTAATCAACATCAAGTGCCCACAGCATAAAGCCTGCAAGTATACCTGTGCCTAAGCTAACCATGGTTTTAATGGCAAGATAAGAATTAATAGAATCTAAAAAGCGATCAATTTGCTGCATTTTCATTTCAGGATCATCCAATGCAAGGTGCACTTTCTTGCTCAGCATAGGTCCTTCAAATAACATGAACACCACGGTTAGGATGATCAAAAACAGATTCGCCATCACCCCACCAAGGCCAGTCAGCATGTTGGTTGCAACATCAATCATTTTACCCGGATCGAATAAAGAGATGATCTGCTCTTTATCAATCAGAATGTTATAACTTGCGGCAACATTAACCACCCAGACAAACTCTTCTTTTAGTTGTGCTTTGTACTCAGGCAGTTTTTCAGAGAAATCGGTCATAGATTGCCCAACCAACCCGGCAAGGCTTATCCCTACACCGACGATCATCAGCATCACAAACACAACAGCAATCCCTTTAGGGATACCGTATTTGGCAAAGAAACGGATTAAGGGATTACAAATAATGGCAATAAAAGCCGCCAATACAAATGGAATAACAATCACACTTGCGGCTTTAATACCCGCTAAAACAACGACTAAAGCAGCAAATATCACTAAACTTTTATTTACACCAGTCAGGCTCGACAAAATAAAATCCTTGTTAGTTTTTTTAACAGTGTAAGTGAAATACGCCGCAAAATAAATCTCAAAGCAGCTGGCACAATTAATGCTCTTTATACGTGCATAATTTGAACAATTTATGATACATATAATTAAGCGTGCTTTAAAAGGAGCTTTATATGGCACATTTATCCGACCAAGAACTTACTTTTTTCAACCGTTTATTCGAGGCTGAACGGACTAACAGCGATCCAACCGACACAAAAATGTCTGTTAGGCTCAATTTACCTGATAAATTAAACGGCTTACTTACCAATGCCAAACTAACACTACTGGCTGAAGTAGGGATTTATCAGTTGTGGTTTCCGCTTGAATTTACTAATGACGAACATGGCCAACTGATCCCCGTACTTAGCGCACCAGAAGTTATCGATACTAAGGGTATCGAACGCAGCTGGCGTACCCCTGAACTTGAAATTCACACAGAGCAATTTCAGATACTGTCTTTATCAAGTACAGGCGTGTTACTCAAGCTAAAGCGTCAATCACCCGATCTTAATAAAGAGATACTGTTGGCATTTAATTTACCTACTGAAGATCACATTATTCTTAGTGTGAAGCCAATACGAACGACCAGCAAAGGAATTGCCGGAAAAATAGTGCAAGTGTGCCAAGGTGAAGATGCACTGCGTAAATACTTATTTGAGACCCATAAGCACCATCATGCAAAGCTGTACGAGCAAGGTAACTTTACGACTGAGCTTATCTAGTTGCAGCAGCTTAACAGCTTAGATAAGCTTGGCGTTTTGCAGCAAGTCAAAACAAGGTATTTTATGAGTTATCCGATTGGAACCCCTGGTAAACCGTGGAACGACGCAGATAAAAAAGCATGGTTTGAGTTACAAACAGTAAAACGTAGTTATTTAGATGATGTTGTGTCGCAACTAGACTCTTTATCAAGTGATTTCAACATTGAGCAATATGGCGCATTAAGTTACGACAGCGACAAATACCCACTTTACATTTTAAAGAGCAAGCAATGGCACGCTGATAAACCAACTGTCTTGGTTACCGGTGGTGTGCATGGCTATGAAACAAGTGGTGTGCACGGTGCTTTAGCGTTTGCTAAGAAAAACGCAAAAGATTATTTTGCTGAATTTAATATCTTAGTGGCTCCGTGTATTAGCCCGTGGGGTTATGAAACGATTAACCGCTGGAATCCAAATGCCACGGATCCAAATCGTTCATTCTATGCAGATAGTCCGGCTGAAGAGTCAGCAGCAATTATGCAGTATTTAGCCGACAACGCAATCGCACCTTATGTGCATATTGACCTGCATGAGACAACAGATACTGATAATAGTGAGTTTCGCCCTGCTTTGGCTGCACGTGATGCAACGACACACGATAACTGGAACATCCCTGATGGCTTTTATCTTGTCGCTGATAGTGAGCGCCCGCATGATGCATTTCAAACAGCGATTATAAAATCAGTTGAAAAAGTAACCCACATCGCACCAAGTGATGAGAATAACCAGTTGATTGGTGTACCACAAACCCAGTTTGGTGTAATTAATTACGAAGCGAAAAAACTGGGGTTATGTATGGGCTTAACAGATGCAGAATATGTCACAACAACAGAGGTTTACCCTGATAGTCCACTCGCAAATGATGAAATTTGTATTGATGCACAAGTCGCCTCAATTACTGGTGCTTTGAACTATATTGTTAACAAATAGTTAGTTATATTTTAAATGTGGGGTGAATGATTTATCCACCCCAAACCTAAATAACCAGATAAATTTTACACATATACAAATTTAATGAAAAAGTTATGTTTTTTAAAGTTTGTATACTAAATAACTAGACACATACATAGAATTGTATAAAATTCGCGCTCTTTTTAATTCAAAAGGGAAGCAAATTGGAATTTAAGAATCACTATGGCAGTGTCAGTATCATCACTGATGGTCCAATTATTATTGGGCAATTTTCTGGTAATATTAACGCACGTTTGGTCAATGACTTTGCAGTCGATTTAAAAAAGCATATTTCTGCTTTAGCTGGAAAGCCGTGGGCGTATATTAGTCATTCTACCCAATTACTTGCTACTACCCCTGATGCCGAACGCGGCTTCACGCATTTATTTCGTGCTCTACACGGCACTAATTGTATCGCAACTGCTTATATGTTTAGTTCGTCTATTGTGCTTAATCAGATGAAACGCATCATTGCGCAAGCGCAATCACCGATTCAAATAATGGACTGTTTATTTGATGATTTAGACAGCGCTAAAGCGTATGTCCTGAAGCAGCTCGAATTCGCAGAAATGGCTTGTTAAAAACAAGCCATTTTCGTTTCTGGAGCCGTGATTGAGGTTAATCTCGGTAAAACTTAGTTTCTTTAGTTATTGCGATATCAGCATCTTCTAATGCTTGAATGTGAAAACTGATAGGCGTTACTTTTGATTTCAATTCGTAGCCATCTGCAACCACAGTGACAGGCACACGTTTCATCTGCCCTGCTTCAATCGTAATGGTATCTGGTACTTGTAAGCTTGCTTCTTCAATACCACTGATACCAATTGAATAGCTCAAGCTATGCTGTGTTTTGTTGATAATTGATAAGGTATATGGATTCTCAACTAAGCCTTCAAAATTAACACGATACAGTGCATTACGGTCACGAATGACAGAAGCCTCTATAGGTGTACGCATTGCCATCCACACAACCATGCCCACAACAAACAGCGCCGTTAAACCACCATAGCCAAGCAGTTTTAACCTAAATGGGTTGGTCGCTTTGCCTTCCATTTGTTTTTCAGACGCGTATTTGATCAGGCCTTTTTGATAGTTGAATTTTTCCATAGTGCTATCACATGCATCAATACATAAGCCACAGTTTATGCATTCATACTGTAAGCCATTACGAATATCTATACCCGCCGGACATACTTCGACACATAGGTTACAGTCTACGCAGTCACCTAAGCCTAACTCTTTAGGATCGGCTTTACGCTTACGTGCACCACGAGACTCCCCTCGCGCTTGATCGTAGGTAACAACTAACGTGTCTTTATCAAACATCACTGATTGAAATCGTGAATATGGACATGCAACAGTACACATTTTTTCACGTAAGAATCCCGCATTGCCATAGGTACAAAATGCGAACAGGAATACCCAAAAGCTGACAATCCCAGACATTTCTAAGGTAAATAAGCTCATGTATAAAGACTTAGCGGGGATGAAATAAGCCATAAATGACATCGATGTAAGCAAAGAGATCACCAGCCAAGCTGCATGCTTAGTGATTTTCTTTTGCCATTTACTCACTGACCAATCTGCTTTATCAAGTTTAATGCGCTGATTACGATTACCTTCAACTTTGTGTTCGACCCAAGTAAACATCAGCATCCAAATTGTTTGTGGGCAAGTGTAACCACACCAAACACGCCCTAACCAATTAGTGACGAAAAACAAAGCAAACGCTCCTGTCATAAATAACATGGCTAAGATCATAAAATCTTGTGGTAACAGCGTTAAACCAAATAGGGTAAATTTTTGGCTGGCTACATCGAGTAATACGGCTTGACGGCCATCATAGGGGATCCACGGAATGGCGATAAATGTCAGCATCAGCACCCAGCCTAAATAACGACGGATGCGTTGGAAGTATCCCTTTTGCTCACGAATATAAATTGGCCCTTCTTGGTTGTAGGGCTTGATGATTAAGTCTTGCTCTTTAATATCAAATTTCATTTTGCTACTTACTTTTGTGTCGGTAATAGCCTGATAGAGCAACTATCAGGCCAACACAAAATAAAAATAAACCATTGATATTAAACGACTAAATTTACATTTAACCCCTAAAAAGCACGATATATCGCGAATGGTCGTGATATATCGCGAATTACCGTTTTATAGCTAGCTTTTTCATTTTTGATCTCAAGGTACTTTCTGGAAGTCCCAGCAAGGTTGCGGCACCATTTTCACCTGATATTTGCCCGTTACAGCGCTTTAGCACCTCACAAATATGCTGCTTTTGTACTGCATCAAGAGAAACCACCTGCTCATTTGATTGCTCGTTACTCAAAGGTGCTGAAAGCTGCAGTACCGTTTGCTTAGACAAAATAGCTTCACGCTCAAGGATATTTTGTAGCTCACGAATATTGCCTGGCCAATCATAATTCGCCAGTTTGGTGAGTGTTGCTTTGCTTAGCCCTTTTAACTGTTTACCTAAGCGCTTATTCAGCTGCGTAATAATATTTGCTGCGAGTAGTGGAATATCTTCTTTTCGCTCACGAAGCGCAGGCACACGAATAGGAAACACATTTAAGCGATAATACAAGTCCATTCGAAAACTGCCCTGCTCAACCATTTGCCACAAATTACGATTTGTTGCAGCTAACACTCGGATATCCACTTTTAAGGTTTGACTGCCCCCGACGCGCTCAAACTCTTGCTCTTGTAGCACGCGCAGTAATTTACTTTGTGCCTCTAATGGCAGCTCGGCCACTTCATCTAAAAATAGAGTGCCTTTATCAGCCAGTTCAAAACGCCCTTTTCTGCGTTCATTAGCACCGGTAAACGCCCCTTTCTCATGACCGAATAATTCAGATTCAATTAAGTTGGCTGAAAACGCCGCGCAGTTTACTTTTATGAAAGGTTGCTCAGCACGATTACTCAAACGGTGAAGGTTTCGTGCCACCAGCTCTTTACCTGTGCCGTTTTCACCTAAAATCAAAACCGTACTATTGGTTTGGCTTACCAGGGTAATTTGCTCGAGCATACTTTGAAACGAATGACTTTGGCCGACCAAACCTGAGTCTTGCCAATCTTCGTTTAACTCTGAAATAAGGTACGCATTTTCAGCTTGTAGCTGCTCAGATAAATGTTGAACTTGCGCTAGTGCGTCACGTAAAGCCACTTCTGTTTGCTGCTGTTTTGATACATCGCGAAAAATCGCGACTGCACCAATCAAGGCACCGTTTTTATAGACTGGTGTTGAAGTATACTCAACGGCAAAATAGCTTCCATCTTTACGCCAGAATACTTCATCGTTTACATGTCGATGTTTGCCATCAAACATAGTGCAATATATTTGGCATTCATCTGCGGGATATGGTGAGCCATCTTTACGTGTATGGTGATGATATTGGTGTATTTTTTTACCAAGGAGTTCGTCTGCTTTCCAGCCGGTCATGCGCTCAGCAGCAGGATTTACAAAAACCGCATTTCCCGATAAATCGAAGCCATAAATACCTTCGCCTACAGCATTTAGTAATAATGTGGGGTCGTTTAAAAATTCCTTGATCATAGCAATCACTCAACTCGCGAAATATCACGAGCAATTATGACAAGGTTAAATTTGCTTAACAAGCAATTACAAAAAAAGCGGCATGAAGCCGCTTTAAAATATCAAAGAGTTTTACAGTGTGGGCACTAAGATAATTTCACCCTGAGATACTTTCATATCTAATGGTAATTTGCTCAATAATGCGACTTTAGGGTCATTCATATTTAGCTTATAGACGGGGTTAACCGCTAAAAAGCCGTTAATCACTTGCATTGCTTGATCATCTAATAAGTTTAAGCTGCCCTTGAAACCCGCGGTGTCGATTGTTGTATCAACCAATTTTACATTACGTAAAAAGACTGCTTTTTTCTCGCTGTCATAAAATGGGCTACCTTCGATTTGCAGCTTTAAGCGTACTGGATACTTAAGTGCGAAAGCTTTAATAACAGCACTAGAATCAGCCCCTAAAACCACCACGTCACGCTTATCTGGGCCAACATTGACACTTAGGTCGTTTACAGCAAAATCAACAGGTAAGCCCATCAATTTTATCTGTTCACTTAATTTTGGTAATTGATCAGCAAGGGCTGCTTCAATTTCTGAATTGGTAAACGAGTACACCGACATCCCTTGATCTGTACTTTTACAAGCCCCTAAAAATAAACAGGTAAGTAGTAATAAAATTCTCATTGTTTTCCTCAAAAAAACACGGAAAAAAACCGCTATAAAAAGCGGTTTTTATTCGTTAAATTGCAAATATTGCTTTAAGCCTTGCTAGTGTGTCAGCTGAAACTGAACCCTCACTGACTGCAAGTAATTGCTTTAAGTAATAATAAACATCTGCGTGCTCGCCACGGTGTTTATCATCTAACATCGCAACTTGCTCTGTCATACGTAACTGACTATCGGCCGATTCAACGCCCGCTAGAATTTCGATACGAGTTAACAGCTGCGCAGCGTTTAGATTAGTTATTAATGAAGCTTGGAACTGCGATGGCAGTTCTCTGCCGCTCTCAAGAGCAGCAAATAAAGCCGTTAACTTAGACTGCTCAGCTTGCTTGCTAATTAGCGCTGTTTTTGCACTAATCGCAGCCTCTAACTGAGCTACACGCGCTGATAACGCTTTTGAGTACTCAAGCTCTGCCAGCTTTACTGTTAAATCTTTAAGCTGTGCAAGATGAACGACAACCTCAAGTGCAGATTCAAGCTCAGCTAACTGCGCTGCTGCAACTTCATCATTTTGCTGCTGAACTTGCTTTTGCTGTTCAAACTCAGCGCTACGCTTCGCAAAAGTGTCGTCATTAACACGTCTAAATTGCTGCCATAAGGTGTTTTCTGCCTTCATTCCAGCAAAGCCGATTGTTTGCCACGTTTGTTGAAGCGCTTTAAGCTCTTGGCATGCAGCCGCTAAATCATCGCTCTGCGATAACAGTGTTGCTTGCTCAACAAGTGCTGCTTTTTGTTCAGCATTTGCTTTATGAAATGCAATTAGTTGAGATTGTACTTGTGATTGTGCAGCTTTGAATTGTGCTTGCAGCTCACGATACGTTTTAGGGTCAACATTACCCGCTGAACGCCATGTCTTTGCAATTCGATTAAATTTACTTTCAAACTGCTTCCAATCGAACTCGTCAGACTGAGTATTTAGCTCAGTAAGCTGCTGCATTTGCGTGATTATTTCAACACGCTGTGCTTTAGCTTGCTCACGTTGCTGCTCTTGCTCTGCAAAATACTCGCGGCACGGCGCAAACAGTAATTCAATGTGTTGATCGAATAACTCGCCTTGTTGCTTTTCTGCATCAGTATCTAGACGCCCTAATTCATTCCAACGACGACGTAACTGTTTAACTTGTTCAGCACGTTGTTTAGGGTCAGTACACTCAGTTGCAGCAAGTTCAGTTACTTCCACGAGTAATGCATCACGCTTTGGCGCTGATGCGTATTTTTGCCAATCTTTTGCTTCTGCTAATTGTGTTTCTAAATCAGCTTTTAAGCTAGTTAATGGCTGCTTGTAATACTCTGTAAGCGTGGCATATAACTCTTCAAAGCCTTTGAATACACCAAATGCAACATTAAAGCGACCTTGCTCAATTAAACGTTTTACATCACGGCCTTTACGTTTCGCTGCTTGTTGGTTCTTCTCAAACTTATTAGTAAGCGGTGCCATCGCTTGCTGCCAGCTATTTACTGCTTCAGCTAAATTTGCTTTAAAGCGACCTTGTAAGCGATTAGGAATACTTGCCAGCTTTTTACGTGCAAGTTTTTGTTGTTGTTCAAACTGCTGTTTTAGACTATCAAACTCGTTTTCGTCTTCAGACGTTGCCACCGTGTTTAATTTATCAAATGCCTCTTTAAACTCAGCAATCGCGCTAACTAGCTGCGGTAACTGTTCAACTTGATTGAATAAATTTGTTAAGTGCTGTTTTACATCACGGACATTTTGATTTTCAGTTAAGTTAGCCTCTACTAGCGTATCTTTTGCCTCTGCAACTTTAGCCTCAAGCCAATCTTGCTGAATTTGCTCCGGCGTTTCTAAGCCTAATTGCAAAGCGTTTTCTATTTCTTCACCAATTGCTTCAAGGCTCGCAAGCGCTAATACTTGACGCTGTTGCTCAGCTAACACTTGCTGTGCAGCTTCATGCTCTTTGCTTAGTTGTGCAATATGAGACTCAAGCTTTTGCGTAATTGCTGAATACTTTTTATCAAGTGTGCTGACTTGTTCTTCGCTCAGCCACTTTAATTCGATAGCTTGCCACTGCTGTAATAATTCAGCATGTTGCATCGATACTAATTGAAAATCATGCTTATCACGCAGCGCATTCAGCTTTGCCAATACCACGCGTGTATCTGCTTCTACTTTGGCGGGCATTTCTATCGCTAAGCGTTCATTCTCAAGGTGAGTCGCCAGTTGTGTGTGTGCTTCACCTTGCGCATGTTTTAGTAGTGGTTTTGCAAGTTGGTGGTTAATAACAAGCTCAACAAGCTGTAATTGCAGCTCTTCGCGGCCTTCTTTAAAGGCTTTATCAATTAGGCTTGGATTGGCTAAACGCTTTAATAATTTAACGCGAACTTGAATTTCTTTTTCAGCAAACGCTAGCTTTTCGAGTGTTTTTACTGGCGCATAACGCTCAATAAACTCGTTTTTGATATTTGCATCTAATTTGCTATCGGTATTTAAAACCGCTTGGTTGATATGCTGCTCTGCAATTTCTTTAAGTGCTTGGTCTTGCTTATAAACTTGCCACCATAATACAAGATCATTGACTTTGTTTAAGGCTTTTTTACGGATCTCAGCTGAGCTATCTTCAAGGGCAATGCTATTTAAGATGCTAAGGTCACGTTCTGTATCAAGGCGTTCAACCGCGGCTAAACGAACTTGGCTTTTAGGGTGCTTCCATTTCGGAGTAAACAGGTGTTTAAAGATCATTTTCACTAAACCTAGCTATTTCATTTTCTGATGCGAATTCTTTTTGCAATTGAGCTTTGCTCTTTTGCACCATTTCACCATTTGCGCCAATGGTAAACTGCTCATTGGTTTGCGAAACTTTAGCTTGGTAAAGCATCACGAGTTGAACGGTTTGTTGTTTTTGTTCGTCAGTTAACGGTGTGCCATCGGGCCATTTACCCGTTGAGGCGCCATACTGAAGACGTTCAAATACTTCTGGGGTGATATTTTTTACGATGTGATCAATATTCATGTTACTTTTTCTTTTTCAAAACAACTAAATAAATGCGGCTTATGATATACCACACAAAACCTACTGCCATTGCCGCTGAATAGGCATACCACTCAGGAGATTTTGCTTCGGGGTGCATAAAATAAAAACAGAAAAAGCCCCCTAAAAATAAAATCAGTGCGAGGAAAGACTGATTCATAAACTTTTGTTGTCTACGAATACGCGTTTCTTTTTGCATTTGCTGCAACTGCTCATTGCTTAGATCGGTGACTTGGCATTCACAATGCGGACATTGTTTATGTTTGTCAGATATTGATTTTGCACATTGCGGGCAACTAATAATCGCCATATCTTTCTCCATAATACGCATAAAAAAGGCGCCTTTAGGCGCCCTTTATTGTACTTGTTTTATGAGTCGATGTCTTATTTGAATTTCACTCAATTGTGAAGATTCGAAAACCTGCACAACTAAATCCTCTACAAAAACTCAAAAACCAGATTTATTGTTTCTCTTTCGCCTTTTCAGCTAAACGCTTTTCCCAGAAAGTCGCATTTTTAATGCCTAATTTAACTGGGTCAAAAGTAATTTCACCACCGGCTTTCTTTTGATCTTCGTAATCACGTAAACAGTTAAGCGCTGGTTTTGCGACGAAGAAAATAGCTAATATACCGACAATATTGATCCATGCCATTAAGCCTACACCAATGTCACCAATGTTCCAGATATAGCCAGAGCTATTTACCATGCCGTATGCCACCATAAACATGATCACAAGTTTCACGGCAACCAGTGGAATATTACCTTTGAAGTAACGGTTCAAATAAGCAACGTTAGTTTCTGCAATATAGTAATAAGCAAGAATGGTCGTAAATGCGAAGAAGAATAAGGCAATACCTACAAACGCTTCACCAAACCCACCAAATACGCTAAATAACGCCATTTGTGTGAAAGCAGCTGAGCCTACTTCTGTTGCTGCATCAACATTTTGCACAATAAATTGACCCGCAGGTAATTCACCCACAATGTTGTATTGATTTGTGATTAAAATCATTAGCGCCGTTGCGGTACACACAAAAATAGTATCAACATACACAGAGAACGCTTGCACCAAGCCTTGCTGTGCTGGGTGATCAACTTCAGCTGCTGCAGCTGCATGCGGGCCCGTACCTTGACCAGCTTCGTTTGAGTAGATACCACGTTTAACACCCCAGCCAATGGCAGCACCAAAGCCTGCTTGTGCTGTGAATGCATCAGATAAAATCATTGAGAAGATACCTGGTACTTTATCTAAGTTTAAAAACACCACAATTAACGCTAATACGATGTAACCTAGCGCCATAAATGGCACCACGATTTGTGTAAAGTTTGCGATACGCTTAATGCCACCAAAGATAATAAACGCTAGCACAATTAAGATGATTGCAAGGGCAACTAACTTAAAGCTACCTACTTCGCCAAAGCTGGTGCTAACGAGAGTGCCTTCACCGAAAACTTGTGTAAATGCATTACCGACTGCATTCGCTTGAACACCCGGCAGGAATACACCACAGGCAATAATCGCTGAGACTGCAAATAATACAGCTAACCACTTTTGCTGTAAGCAACGGTCAAAGTAATAAGCAGGACCACCTCGGTACTGACCATCTTCTTCTGATTTATAAATTTGACCAAGGGTTGACTCGGCATACGCAGTACTTGCGCCTAAGAACGCAACTACCCACATCCAGAAAATTGCACCCGGACCACCAAAGCCAATAGCTGCTGCAACGCCAGCAATATTACCTACACCAACACGGCCCGATAATGATACAGCTAACGCTTGGAACGAAGAAATACCCGTATCTGAATTATTAGAGCTAAGCAATAACTTACACATTTCTTTAAAATGTCTAACTTGCGCGAATCGGGTTAAAACGGAATAAAACAGACCTGCACCTAGACATAAATAAATGAGTGCATTACTCCAAATTATGTCATTAACGGCGCTTACTAAAGCTTCCATGGATATCCTCTATGATTATATTTTTTATTGTTAGTTACGATACTCAGCGTGGGCTTGTGAGAATGCGCGACATGATGACTGTGAGAAATAAATTTAAAATTATATTACCTCTCAGCTGAACGTATTGAATATTAACTTAAACCAACCAAGTTTGTTAACAGTTAATTTTCAATATGACAAATGTACCTACCTAGTTAACATTCGATGCATCCTGCTCTGCACCGTCATTTTTCAGTTAGCAGATACAATTACGGGCATCAGTTTTGCTGATGCCCGTAAGGTTCGTTATCTTAATTTATCAACCACGTTAACGATAGCCGCTAACGTATCTTGACCAAATTGATACGAGCGACGATCTGACCAGCCGTAATCAGGGTCTGGTAAATCATCGTTATCTTTAAATGGCATCTCTACTGTATACGCTAATGCATTAAACTCATGCGCGACAGCAGAAGAACCAACAGTTAGATTAGCCTGGCCCGGTTCATCTTTAGGGTAACCGTGCTCGTCTTGGAACTCTGGCGTTACTGTTAAAAGCGCAGCTTTAAAGCTATCTTCTAACTCTTTTAAGCGGTCATCGTAGCCCGGGATACCTTCACTGCCCGCAACAAAGTTATAAGGAATAGCTTCGTCGCCATGAATGTCTAGGTGCATATCAAGGCCAGTTTCACGCATTTTATTTAGCACTAGGAATACTTCAGGGCTATTTTCCATGCTCGGTGTTTGCCACTCACGGTTTAGGTTAACGCCTTTAGCATTCGTGCGCAGGTGACCACGCACACTGCCATCAGGGTTCATATTTGGCACAATGTAGAATACGGCTTTTGATAATAATGCTGCTGCATGTGGATCTTCATCATCAAGTAGTTTATGAAGCAAACCTTCAACATACCACTCGGCCATTGTCTCACCTGGGTGTTGGCGTGCTGTGATCCAGATTGTTTTCTTGTCACTGCTAGGAATACCCACTCGTAATACACTCATATCGCGACCATCAAGGGTTTCGCCTAATGTTTCTAATTCACACGCATGTTGGCTTTGTGCCCATGCAAGTAAATCTAAGTGACGGTCGTAGCTGTATGGGGCAAAGTAAGCAAAGTACATGCTGCCGCACTCAGGCTCTACTTCAAATGATAGCGTGCCGTTTGCATACTCAGATGGCACACGGAACCAAGTTTGACGGTCGTATGATGCAACCGCGTGATAACCTTCCCAACCATCAGGATATGCTGAGTTTTCTAAGTTATTAATGTGTAATTTATGGCTTTGAAACGGCGTTGTTTCAAGACGAAAGTGAAACCACTGGAAAAAATCAGACTGATTGTCTTTATTAATTTCTAATTGAATATTCAGCGGATCAACGGCTTCAATAACCTTGATATTACCACTGTCAAAATTGCTGGTGATTTTCATTCTATAAACCTATTGGTTAAAAATAATTCTTAGCTATTCGCTTGTTAGTTAAGAATTAAGTCAACGCTCTTTGGTAGAACGTTTTGTTAGTAAATTAGTGTAGACGTAGCACAGCCTACCACATGAAGAAAATTTGCAAAAACTTTCACGACTAAAAAAGCCAGCATAATGCTGGCTTCTAGATTGTTTATTTTTTAGCTATTAGCGAGGTAAGCTTGGGAAAGTTACTTCAGCCATGTCACGCATACAACGTACTACCTGACAGCTATAACCAAACTCGTTATCGTACCAAACATAAAGCACAACACGGTTGTCATCTACGATTGTCGCTTGTGAGTCAACAACACCTGCGTAACGGCTACCCACTAAGTCAGTCGATACGATTTCAGTAGACGCTGTGTAATCGATTTGGTCACGAAGGTCTGAGTAAAGTGCAGTTTCACGTAAGAACGCATTTAGTTCTTCAACTGTAGTGCCTTTTTCAAGGTTTAAGTTCAAGATTGCCATTGATACGTTTGGTGTAGGAACACGGATAGCGTTACCTGTAAGTTTACCTTCAAGCTCAGGTAAAGCTTTAGAAACCGCTTTTGCAGCACCCGTTGAAGTGATAACCATGTTAAGTGCAGCAGCACGACCACGGCGCTCAGCGTTGTGGTAGTTATCAATTAAGTTTTGGTCATTTGTGTACGAGTGAACTGTTTCAACGTGACCATTCTTGATACCAAACTTATCGTTAAGTGCTTTTAACGTCGGGGTAATAGCATTGGTTGTACAGCTTGCTGCACAGACAATTTTATCTTCAGGTTTGATATCTTGGTTGTTTACACCGTATACGATGTTCTTGATGTTGCCTTTAGCTGGTGCAGTTAATAATACTTTTGCTGCGCCTTTTGCTTCTAAGTGCTGACCAAGACCTGCTTCGTCTTTCCAGATACCTGTGTTATCAACAACAAGTGCATTCTCGATGCCGTAAGCTGTGTAATCTACTTCGCTTGGAGAGTTAGCGTAGATAACTTGAATGTAGCTACCGTTAGCTTTAATTGCGTTACGCTCTTTATCAATTGTGATAGAGCCATTGAATGGACCGTGGATAGAGTCACGACGAAGTAAGCTTGCACGCTTTTCTAGGTCACCGTCTTTACCGCCACGAACAACGATTGCACGTAAACGTAAGTCTGCATAAGGACCTGATTTTTCGATTAATAGACGTGCTAATAAACGGCCGATACGCCCGAAACCGTATAACACAACATCACGTGGCTCTTTGCGCTCTGAGTTTGCGATTTCTGCTAATTCGTCAGTTAAGTATTCTTCAACTGAACGACCTTTTGCAGCATCTGTAAACAAATAACCATACGCTAGTTTACCAATATCGATACGTGCTGAGTTTAATTCCATTTTGCTAATCGCTTCTAAGAAAGGGAAGCTTTCACGTAAACGTAGTTTTGTACCTTCAAACTGAGCAACTGTTTTGTGCGCTTTGATGATATCGATTGTACTGGCATTAACGAGAGGACGGCCATATACAGCGATTTCGATACCACGATTACGATAAAGTCTACCAATGATAGGTTGCATACTTTCTGCGTAATCTTGACGTTCTTGCCAGCTGCTTGTGTATTCTAACTCGTGAGATGAGGTCATTTTTTTTACCTAATTAAACAATTTTGAACGGATAGCCTTAAAAAATGTGTTGTGATTTGAGAGCAACACATCTCAGGCAGGGGTATTCTAATTTAAACTCGAACGATTCTCCACTGTTACAGAGCAAATCATTGCGCTAGAATAAAGTAGTACAAATTAAGTTGAGGTTAAGGAATGTTATTAAGAGCAAGCGTGTTGCTTGGTTTATTGGCATTAGCAGGCTGTGAAGATCCGCTTACACTAGCGAATGTGTGCGACGAAACGCCTGGCTTCTGTAGTGATTTAAATAAAGACAGTCACTGTAAAGAGCAACGTGCCGAGGTCATCATTCAACGTTATGTTGAATATAAGTCGCCAACAGACGAAAACAAATACCAATTATTAAAAGATTTCGAGAAATACGATCAGTGTGTGTCGCTTGCGGCCAAGATTGAGCATATAAAACTAAAAGAAAAAACCACCTCTCGCGTTGAAGGTCATTTAACAAGCATTAAAGAAATGACACGTATTTTTCAAGATACCAAAAATACAAACCATCCAGGTTTGTTGTATTACCATTGGTCACGTAATAACGACCAATCAGCGTTAACTAAACTACTCGCCCTTGAAGAAAAACAAGATAAACGGGTGACCGAAGATGCTGAGATGCAGTTTTTCTTGGCAAGCTACTACGTGAAGTTTGATGATGAAAAAACCATTGATTTGCTATACAAAACGCTCGAGTTAAATAAAGCAGGTGAAACACCGAATCCAGAGATCTACCCGACTCTGGTCAGCTTATTTTACAAACACGAAAAGTATAAGCACGCATACACTTTTGCACGCGTGGCACAATTATCAGGGTATGAAAATGTCGATATTTTACCTATCGAACATCAACTCGCTGCCATTGGTAAGAGCCTAGACAGCCTAGATGATTTAGCACAAAAAACTTACGACAGTATCCAAGCCGGCACTTTTGTGTCGCCGCGCGGATTCTAGCCACTCGCAAGTAATGTTTTTAAACAAATAAAAAAGGCAGCTAACGCTGCCTTTTCTTATTTTGCTTTGCTTGTGCCAACTTCTACACGAGTCTTGAGCTTTTGACCTGGTCTAAAAGTCACTACTCGGCGTGCCGAAATAGGGATATCTTCACCTGTTTTCGGATTGCGGCCTGGACGTTCTTTCTTATCTCGAAGATCAAAGTTACCAAATCCAGAGAGCTTAACCTGCTCGCCTTTTTCTAGCGCTGAGCGGATTTCTTCAAAAAACGCTTCAACTAAATCTTTGGCATCTTTTTTATTGATCCCGAGTTTTTCAAATAGGTGTTCAGCTATGTCGGCTTTAGTAAGCGCCATATCTAGTCCCTCAACGATGCGTTAAATTGTTCGGCCAATGCGGCCACCACATTATCAACTACTTGATTGATATCTTTCTCTTCGAGCGTTCTATCAACCGCTTGCAGTGTTAGAGCAATCGCCAAACTCTTATAATTTGGCTCAATACCTTTGCCCTTATACACATCGAATAAGTTTAGGTCAACCAATTGATTTCCGCCAACTTTTTCTATGACATTTAAAATATCGCCAGATTTTACGTGATCTTCCACTAAAATCGCGATATCACGGCGGTTTGACGGGAATTTCGACACTGCTACCGCTTCTGGTAATTTTCTTTTTTCTAGTGCAGACATTTCGATTTCAAACACAAATGCTGTGTTGTTGATATCTAGTGACTTTTGCACCTGTGGGTGCACTGCACCAAAGAAGCCAACTTTTTTACCATCAACATAAATAACCGCTGATTGACCTGGGTGTAAGCCGTCAGACTGCTCTGCTTTTATCTCAAAGCGTGCAGTATCGTTGCTAATTGCTAAAAGTGCTTCAACATCACCTTTTAAGTCATAAAAATCAACGCTACGCTTTTCTTGAACCCAATGTTCACCGTGTGCAAGACCAGAGATTACACCACCGATAACAGCAACTTGGTTTACACCGTTTTCTGCATTCTCGTCACGTAAGAATTTTAAGCCATGCTCAAATAAACGTACACGTGGTTGCTGACGGTTTTGATTGTAAACTAATGACGCTAATAGACCCGGCATTAAACTTACACGCATTGCTGACATTTCAACCGAAATTGGGTGTGGCAATACAAGTGCATCACTTTGTGGGTGTAAAATAGCTTGTGCTTTTGGATCAACGAAGCTGTAAGTAATTGCTTCTTGGTAACCACGTGTTACAAGCGTATTGCGGAACTTAGTGACCGCAACATGAGACTCGTCATGGTTAGTCATTTTTAATTTAGCAGTTGGTGCAACGTTTGGAATGCTGTTATAGCCGTAAACACGTGCAACTTCTTCAATTAAGTCTTCTTCGATACGAATATCAAAGCGATAGCTAGGTACGTCAGCGCTCCATACACCATCAACAATTTTCACGTCTAAACCTAAACGGGTTAGGATGTCAGTTACTTTTGCATCATCAATGTGATGGCCAATTACGCGGTCTAAACGCTCACGACGTAAACGCACTTCTGTTACTTTTGGTAATTTATCAGTAGCGACTGCTTCAACTACAGGGCCGGCTTCGCCGCCAACAATTTCAAGTAATAATGCTGTCGCACGTTCCATTGCATCTTTTTGCAGCGCAAAATCCACACCACGCTCGTAGCGGTGTGACGCATCGGTGTGTAAACCGTAACTACGCGCTTGGCCAGCAATCGCAACCGGGTTAAAGAAGGCGCTTTCTAATAAGATATCTGACGTTGATTCCGTTACACCTGATTTTTCACCACCAAAAATACCTGCAATAGCAAGCGCTTTGTTGTGATCAGCAATTACAAGTGTAGACTCGTTAAGTTTTGCAGTGTTGCCATCAAGAAGAACGATTTCTTCACCTGCATTCGCGCTACGTACTTTAATGCCACCTTCAATTGCATTTAAATCAAATGCGTGCATTGGGTGACCAAGCTCTAATAACACGTAGTTTGTAACATCAACAACTGGGTCAATTGAGCGAATGCCACTGCGACGAAGTTTTTCTACCATCCAAAGTGGTGTTTCTGCATCAAGGTTAATACCTTTGATCACACGACCTAAATAACGAGGACACGCATCATCATTTACAAGCTCAATTGATACTTTGTCTTCAATCGTCGCCGCAACAGGTGCGATTTCAAGTGTATTAACATCAATACTATTCAGTACGCCCACTTCACGCGCTAGACCTTTAATACCTAAACAGTCACCACGGTTTGGTGTTAAGTCAACATCAATAATGCTGTCGTCCAGGTTTAAATACTC
This sequence comes from Pseudoalteromonas gelatinilytica, assembly GCF_001641615.1. Lineage (GTDB taxonomy): Bacteria > Pseudomonadota > Gammaproteobacteria > Enterobacterales > Alteromonadaceae > Pseudoalteromonas > Pseudoalteromonas gelatinilytica. Next base: position 4,025 of record NZ_LRRU01000020.1, on the reverse strand, counting down.
GCGTAAGTCAGTACCGATTGGCGCATCACTTGGTAATTCCATGATGCCATCGCCTTCTTCGCTGATGCCTAATTCAACGAATGCGCACAGCATACCGTGTGAAGGTTGACCACGAAGTTTGGCTTTTTTAATTTTGAAGTCGCCAGGTAATACAGCGCCAACAGTCGCAACAGCGACTTTTAAGCCTTGGCGACAGTTAGGTGCACCACACACGATATCAAGTAGCTCATCACCACCTACGTTTACTTTAGTTACACGTAACTTATCAGCATCCGGGTGTTGACCACACTCAACCACTTCACCAACAACAACGCCTGTGAACTCAGCCGCTGCAGGCTCAACACCGTCAACTTCAAGACCAGCCATTGATAACTGTTCCGAAAGAGCCTGTGTGTCGATTGCTGGGTTAACCCACTCTCTTAACCACTTTTCACTAAATTTCATTTTATATCTTCACTCTTAACGGAACTGGTTTAGGAATTTTAAATCGTTTTCGAAAAATGCACGTAAGTCATTTACGCCATAACGCAACATCGTCAAGCGCTCAACACCCATACCGAATGCAAAGCCTGTGTATTTTTCTGGATCAATACCCACTGATTTAAGAACGTTAGGGTGAACCATGCCACAGCCTAATACCTCTAACCACTTGCCGTTTTTACCCATAACATCAACCTCAGCTGATGGCTCGGTAAATGGGAAGTAAGAAGGACGGAAACGAATTTCCATATCTTCTTCAAAGAAGTTACGTAAGAAGTCGTGCAGAATACCTTTTAACTCAGTGAAGCTTACATCTGTATCAACCATTAAGCCTTCCACTTGATGGAACATTGGCGTGTGTGTTTGGTCGTAATCGTTACGATAAACACGACCTGGAGAAATGATGCGCAGTGGTGGCTGCTCAGTTTCCATCGTACGGATTTGTACACCACTTGTTTGTGTACGTAACACAAGCTTAGGGTTGAAATAGAAAGTATCGTGATCAGCACGTGCAGGATGGTGCTCAGGAATATTTAGCGCATCGAAGTTATGAAAATCATCTTCAACTTCAGGACCTGACTTAACCGCAAAACCTAACTCACCAAAAAAGCTTTCAATACGTTCAATAGTACGAGTTACTGGGTGTAAGCCACCTGTTGGCATAACACGACCCGGTAAAGTTACGTCGATCGTTTCTGCCGCTAGCTTCTCTTCAAGAGCCTTACTTGCTAGTAACTCACGCTTTTCGTTAATGGCTGTTTGTACTTCTTGTTTTGCTTGGTTAATCACTTGACCCGCTTCTTTACGCTCTTCAGGGGCAATCTTGCCTAGCGTTTTAAGTAAGTTGGTGATTTCACCTTTTTTACCAAGGTAATTAACCCTGATATCTTCTAATTGCGCGATTTCGTTCGCACTGGCAACAGCCTCAAGTGCTTGCGCTAAAATATTTTCTAAGTTCATTGAGTACCTGGTCTTTCACAGAAGGATTTTGTAATAGCTAATGATAACTGAAAGCAAGGACTAGATTCTAGCCCTACTAAAGCTTTAACGTTGATTTTATAAAAGGAATTGTTAATTTTCTTTGTGCAGCCATTGAGGCGTGGTCAAGTTTGTCTAAAACGTCCAATAATGCACGCATATCACGGCTTAATCGCGTTAATAAAAAGCGCGCACACTCATCCGTCAATTCAAGGCCACGCATATGAGCACGGCGTACGAGCGCTTCGGCTTTGTCATCATCGCTCATTGAACGGATCTGTAATGTTGTGCCCCATTTCAAACGCGAAACTAAGTCAGGTAAATTGATATGTAGCATGTCAGGTAATAAATCAGCTGTGACCACAAGGTATTTGCCAGGCTCATTGAAGCGATTGAAAAAGTTAAATAATCCTTTCTCCCATGCATCGTTGCCTGCCACCAAGTGAACGTCATCAATACATAACACGTCAAGGTTTTCGAGACCTTCAAGTACCACAGGACCGTAGTCAATCACTTCACGCATTGAAAGTAACATGGTTGATAAACCGCGCTCTTGAGCGTGAATACAGGTCGCGTACAACAGATGCGATTTACCTGAATCACCTAAACCGCATAAATAGGTATATTGAAATTTGTTACTCAGCTTTGTGAACGCATCTTTAAGGTGGCTCACTTCAAGCGAGTTTTCGCCACCAAAATAAGAAGTAAATGTTTCATCATCTGGCAAAGTAACTGGCAATGCCATTTGCATTGGTTCTTGCACTGCGATTAAAGCCCCTGCCACTGATATTCAAGCTCGTCTTTATTGACCACTTGGTAAAAATCACGCGGGTCTTGATACGCTTTAAAGGCATTATCAAGTTCTAACGCTTTTCTAAAGTCGTTCATGCTGCCTGTGTGATTTACTGTAAATTGTACGGTATCGGGTGTACGCACAGATATTACGGCACGAGTAACAACACTTAAGCTCTCTAAACGGCGTTTAGCAAATTCAATATCAACAAAGTTATTGATACCTTTTAGATAGAAGGTTGCTGTCGCAAGTTGACCAATCATCGTTGGATCAATGGCATATTCTGCTGCTAAGCCACCTGCTAGACTATCAATCATATCTGCAACAATTTGCTGTTTATCACCCATCAAACGATTAGTATCGAATAATTCCGCATTAGTGAAACGCCAATCAAGGATCCAGGTTTCTGAATCTGCTTGTTGGTACATTCTTGCAGTAATACTGCGCTCTGCACTATAACGACTCGACGCTCGCTCTACCGGCTCAGAGAAATTACCCCATACTTCTGGTATCCCAACAATAGCACGGTCTTCTAAATCAAGCAGTGGCACAACGACAGGTAAACCACGACGGCCAGCTTTGTCGTATATAAGCTGTTCAAGCTGCGGATATGACTCTTGAGTCACCAGTTCACGGCGCCAGTTATCTTCAATAGCTAACCAGATAGCCACTAAAGGACGACGTGTCCCCCAAAGAGGCAGGCCAAGATCTTTGATCAATGCATTAATTTTATTCGCTTCAAATTTAACAACTAGATTTAAACTGCCATCTGCTTTTTCATCATATTCAAATTTGAGCATGTAATCGGAAATGTCGCGGGTACGTTCTTTAGCTACAGGGTTTTGATCTGCGCTTGTGTCCCCACTTACTTTCACCAACACATTTAGCAGCGCTTCACGACTTGCTGACAAACGAGCATCACGTGATTTGTCTGCAACTTTAAGAGTATCTTGATATAGGTTAGTCACCTCAACAGCAAAGGTTGAAGCACTCGAAAAAAATAATAATAAACAAATAAGTAATCTAGACACAGGCCATTAGTTCTTGCTTTTAAACTGATTTGATCCTAAATCAAAGCCATAAACAAAGCAAAGTTAATTTAATGAACGGCAGATGAGCAACTTCGTGAGTTACAAGTTGGGAGTTAGCGAGGGGAAAGTTGAAAGAGTAAAGTTTTAAGTTCTGGTGTAGGTTGGGTAGAGCGAAGCGAAACCCAACACAGAGCTATCAGCTTTCAGCCGTCAGCGATCAGCCGCGCGGTGGGGTTGTTTTGTGCTGTGTCTTCCTCTGGTTCTAGGTTCTAGGTTCTAGGTTCTAGGTTCTAGGTTCTAGGCAAAGTGTACTTGTAGGAATGGCTTTAGCCATGAATATGTTTGTTATGGTCTAGATTCGGCACTGAAGTGCCTCCTACGGGGTTTGTTGCTGAGGGTGACTCTGTACAAATCACCCCGCAGTTCAACTAACATCTAATATCTGACCTCTGATATCTCTGTATTTCAGCTGACGTCTGACGGCTGAAAGCTGATAGCTCTAAACGCAAAAAAGCCCGACTCTTTCGAATCGGGCTTTCTTTAATTTGGAGCCTGGCGATGTCCTACTTTCACATGGCAAATGCCACACTATCATCGGCGCTGTTTCGTTTCACTACTGAGTTCGGCATGGGGTCAGGTGGGTCCAAAACGCTATTGTCACCAAGCAAATTTGGTTTTAATTCGCTCTTTTGAGCAAATTAATAAATTTGGAATTCTGATATCAAGTAAATGTCTACTTTAGT
>NZ_LRRU01000002.1 GCF_001641615.1 Pseudoalteromonas gelatinilytica | reverse complement strand
TCTGATCTGACCCCGATAAAGTAGACACGGGGTTTAATTAAATTGTTCGTACTGCATGGGACTTTTATACCCTAGGGTGCCATGCCTTCTTACTGAGTTGTAGTATTTTTCAATATAAAAATACGTTTGTGTTGTCATTTCACTACGACTCAGTTCATTTAAGTTCTTTATCCACTCCTTTTTATACTGCGCGAAGAAGCTTTCTGAGCATGCGTTATCCCAGCAGTTCCCTTTTCTAGACATACTCACTGTGACACCTCTATTAGTTAACCACTTCACTGTTTCCTTTGCGACATACTGAGCTCCTTGATCTGAATGAAAGAGCAAGTTCGAACCATCAGGTTTGCGTGCTGACCATGCCTTTTTCAGTGTTTTAATAACTAACTCGGCGTTGTTTATCCGGCTTGTTACCCAGCCAACAACCTTACGAGAATACAAATCAAGGATGACGCATAAATACTGCCAACCATCTTTACAGCGTACTTGTGTGATGTCTGATACCCACACAGTATTTGCTGTCTTCACATTAAACTGACGTCGTAGTAAGTTACTCGCTTTGATTGTACCTTCTTTCTTCGCGCGGCTTGTATAGCGTCTCTTACCTGATTTTGAACGATAGCCAACGCTTTGTAATAGTCTCTGCACACGCCCTTTACTGCAATCAAAACCATGTGCTACCGCTGCCTCCCATAGTTTTCTATAGCCAGGGATACAGTGCTCCTGGTCGCTAATATGCTTTAGAAACTTAAGTAACGAACTGTTCTCTTTATGGCGTGTGCTAGGTAATTGCTTTAACCATTTATAATACCCAGCTGGCGACACAGATAACCAACTGCACAACTTCTTCACTGTGCGTTTGGCATCTGTGACCTTGTGGATATATTCGAACCTTATTCTTTTAGGCTGTCGAAGTAGACCTTCGCCTTTTTTAAAACGTCATTCTCCAACTGAGCATCTTCGAGTTGCTTCTCAAGCTTGCGAATTTGGCGTTCTAAATCTGTGTATGACTTGTCTGGGCCTTGGTTCTTTAATGGCTTTGCTGTTTTCTTCTTCGAGGTCATATGACTTCTCCAACTTGATAGCATGTCAGGATGAATTCCGTATTTATTCGCGACCATCTTAACTGTATCTGTGGTGTCTAACGACTCTTGAACGACTTTTATTTTAAATTCGAGCGAATGTTTGCGATATGGTTTTACTTTCATGGTTACTGGCTCCAAAAAGGTGTCTACTTTTATGGAGTCAGATCAGTCAGATCAGATCGAGAGGGTGGTTTTATTTTTTGTGTAATTAAACAAAGAACTTGCTACACATGAATTGTATTTTACTTTGTTCTAACCACTAACCACTAACCACTAACCACTAACCACTAACCACTAACCACTAACCACTAACCACTAACCACTAACCACTTAATCTCCCCCTCCCATCGCTCAAAAATGCGACTCATCTTGTTTTGATAAGAATTGTTACATATTCGGTTTTATTGTTTTGCTCGAGAGGTTTATTATGGAGAAAGCGAAAAACTAATGATTAATTAGGTTTGCTAGTTTTTCGATAAATACATCAAAAAATAATTAGTACGGGACTCCCATGAAAAAAGTAACACTTACCGCGGCAAGTATTGCACTAGCCCTCGGTCTTGTTGGTTGTGGTGAAAAAGAACAAGAAACTAAAGCACCAGCAACTGCGGCCGTAACTGAAGCAAAAGCACCTTTAAATTCAGGTATTGAACTGGCGAACATGGACAAATCTGTTCGCGCACAAGATGACTTTTACTATCACGTAAACGGCGAATGGTTAGAGAAAACAGAAATTCCAGCTGATAAATCAAACTACGGTTCATTCACTCAGCTTTACGATGATTCGCAAAAAGCGATGAAAGAAGTATTAGAAAAAGCGGCGGCAAACACTAATGTTAAGCCGGGTTCTGATGAAGCTAAATTAGCTGCATTTTACAACAGCTACATGGACGAAGCAGGTCGTGAAGCGGCAGGTATCAAGCCATTATCACCAGTACTAGAAAGTGTTGATGCAGTTAAGAACAAGTCTGATTTAGTTGCTTTAATGGCTGAACTTCGCATTAAAGGCGGTAGCCTACCGTTTGGTTGGTACGTAAACAACGACGCGAAAAACTCTAGCGAAAACGCGATGTATGTTTATCAGTCTGGTTTAGGTTTACCAGATCGTGATTACTACCTAAAAGATGAAGAGAAATTCACAAAAATCCGTGAAGCTTACCAAGCATACGTAACAGCTATCTTAAGCAAAGCGGGTGTCGCTGATGCTGAAGCAGCAGCTAAAGATATCATTGCGCTTGAAACAAGCATTGCCGATGCGCAGTGGAGCCGTGTAGAAAGCCGTGATGCAACTAAATCTTACAACAAGATGAGCGTTGCAGATGCTAACAAACTTACAGGTGAGTTCGACTTTGCAGCTTACCTTGATGCATCAGGTATCAAAACTGAAGATGTCATCATTCGCCAACCTAGCTACCTAGAAAAATTCGCGGGTATCTACAGCGATACAGATTTAGCAACTTGGCAGAACTACCTTAAGTTCCACTTTGTTAGCAACTACGCTGCATTATTAAATAAAGAGCTAGTCGACCTTAACTTTGATTTCTACAGCACCACACTTCGCGGTGTAACAGAGCAATCACCTCTTTGGAAAAAAGCGGTTGATGCATCGAACGGTGTATTAGGTGAAATGCTAGGTAAAGTATACGTTAAAGACAACTTCCCACCTGAAGCGAAAGCGCGTATGGAAGAGTTAGTTGATAACGTAATCAAAGGTTATGCAGTTGCCATTGAAAACCTTGAGTGGATGAGCCCAGAAACAAAAATCGCGGCTAAAGAGAAACTTGATAAGTTCACGCCAAAAATCGGTTACCCAGATAAATGGAAAGACTATTCTGCACTTGAAGTTAAAGGTGACGACTTAGTAGGTAACTACATTCGCCACAGCGAGTGGGAATATGCAGATATGACCGCAAAACTAGGAAAGCCAGTTGACCGTTCTGAGTGGCACATGACACCACAAACAGTAAACGCTTACTACAACCCTGTGAACAACGAAATCGTATTCCCAGCGGCTATCTTACAACCGCCATTCTTCAACCTAGAAGCTGATGATGCTGTTAACTACGGTGCAATCGGTGCGGTAATCGGTCACGAATTAGGTCACGGCTTTGATGACCAAGGTGCGAAGTACGATGGTGACGGTAACTTACGTAACTGGTGGAGCGACTCAGACCTTAAACAGTTTGAAGAGCGCACAGGTCAGTTAGTTGCTCAGTATAACGAGTACAAACCATTTGAAGATGCAACGGTAAATGGTCAGCTTACATTAGGTGAAAACATTGGTGACTTAGGCGGCTTAACAGTTGCTTATACTGCTTATCAATTATCACTTGGTGATGAAAAAGCGCCTATCATTGATGGCTACACAGGTGATCAGCGTTTCTTCATGGGTTGGTCGCAAATTTGGCGTCGTAAATACCGTGACGAAGAGTTACGTAACCGCCTAATGACAGACCCTCATTCACCAAGCCACTACCGTGTAATCGGTATTCTTTCAAACATGCCAGAATTCTATCAGGCGTTTGATGTGAAAGAAGGCGACAAAATGTATATCAAACCAGAAGATCGCGTAAAAATCTGGTAATTGATTATCGATTTAAAAAAGGCTCTGAGTGAACGCTCAGAGCCTTTTTTGTTTTAGGAGTTGTCAGCTTTCGACGTAGGAGGTGTTTTAACGCCGAAATATTTAGGTGATTATTGTACGCGATGTTCACGGCTAAAGCTGTTCCTACTAGGGTTTAACTTGATTCTGATTCGTCTTTGTCTAGATTTAAGATAATAAATGGAGGGTTATGGATGACCGCACATTATCAAAATCTAAGAAAGCATAGGGTATCAATCCCATTTCATTATTACTCTGTTACCACTTCAACGCTTGATAGAAACTGTTATTTCTCTGATTTTAATAATGCACGAGTTTTAATTAACACTCTAAGGGCTATAGAAGATATTAAAGCTAAAACTATTTTTTTTGTGGTAATGCCTGATCACCTACATTGGTTATTTCAATTACAAGATAAGGTACCTTTAGCTCGGTTGATTCAAGAGGTTAAAGGGAAGAGTTCATATCTCATAAACAAGCCAACATGCTCTAAGCGAAAAATTTGGCAGCCAGGATATTATGATTCTTTAATAAGGAGTGAAGAGCATTTACTTGGAGTATCGAGGTACATCATCGCAAACCCATTGAGGGCTGGAATTGTTAAAAGTGTGCGTGATTACCCTTTTTGGGATTGTATCTATTTGTAGGTAAATTTATTTCTCATGGCTAAAGCCATTCCTACAAGGTTGTAGGAGGCGTTTTAACGCCGAAATATTTAGGTGATTATTGTGCGCGATGTTCACGGCTAAAGCCGTTCCTACGAGGTTGTAGGATGTGTTTTAACGCCGAAATATTTAGGTGATTATTGTACGCTATATTCACGGCTAAAGCCGTTCCTACGGGGTTGTAGGAGGCGTTTTAACGCAGAAGTAATTATAAAAAAAGCCGCATAATTTTCATTAGGCGGCTTTCTATAAATGAAGGAAATTAAACCATAATCGCATCTTTAAGATACTGGAATAACTCTTTGTAAGCTTTGGCAGGCTTTTCTGCTTGCACTTCTTTTGCGGCGCTACGCACTAATTGGCGCATTTTTTGGCGTTCAAGAGAAGGGTATTGATCAATTGTTGAATTGATCAGGTCGTCACCTTGTTTGATCAAATCATCACGCAGCATTTCAATCTTGTTCAACAAAACATCCGCTTGGTTGTTTTTGTTAAGCATGATGTCGATCATCGCTTGAATTTCATCAACGTTTTCTGTGGTACGTAATACTTTTGCTATGTAGTTTAGGTTACGACGATATGCATCGCTTTTGTCACTCACCTTATCAGAAACAACAAGGGCTTCTTTTAAATCGTGATTGAGTGGTAAACGATCGCGTTGCTTTTTCGGCATTTTCGCGATTTCAGCACCCAGACCATGATATTGCATGGCTTCACGTTTTAATTCGCTTTTTGATACGTAAATAATTTCTTCTTCGATAAGTGGCTTTTTCTTCTTCGCCATAAGGATGCTCATTCAGTAAACTTAACTATTCGCTATTATACGTCATTTAGTTAATGATTAATATTAGCTGATGCAGGTCTCGCAGTGTGTTAGCATTCGTTACACTATAAAAAATATCAGAACCTAGGACACACAAGATGAAAGATCCTATTTATCAACACATTTCTGAAGTGAAAGACGCAGTAAGCGAAGTGCTTGAGCATGCAAAAAAGCTTGGTGCAACAGCAGCAGAAGCGGCGATGTCGAGCACATCAGGTTTGTCTGTCAGCACGCGTATGGGCGAAGTTGAAACAATAGAGTTTAACCAGGACGGTGGCTTAGGTATCAGTGTTTATGTGGGTAATAACAAAGGCTCTGCTTCAACGGCAGACCTAAACCCTAAAACATTACGTACAGTGGTCGAAAAAGCCATTGATATTGCTAAGTTCACTTCTGACGACCCATTTAATGGTATCGCTGATAAAGAGTTACTAGAGTTTGCACCGCTTGATTTAGATTTATACCACCCGTGGGAAGTAAGCCCAGAGCAAGGTATTGAGCTTTGTCATCAAGCAGAGCAGGCGGCATTAAACGCCGATGAGCGTATTGTAAACTCAGACGGTGCGAGTTTTTCTTCTCACCAAGGTCTACGTGTTTATGGTAACAGCCATGGCATGATTGCAGGTTACCCACGTACGCGTCATAGCATTAGCACTATGGTGATTGGTAAAGATGGCGAGCAAATGCAGCGCGATTCAGCCTATACCGTAGCGCGCCATAAAGATGATTTAAATGACGCTGCAAAAGTGGGTCTCGAAGCTGCAACTGAAACCTTGGCTAAGCTTAATAGCCAAAAGCTAGGTACTATGAAAGTGCCTGTAATCTTTAGAGCAGATATTGCTAACTCATTGTTTGGCCATTTAGTGTCGGCGATTGGTGGTGGTGCACTTTATCGTAAATCGAGCTTCTTGCTTGATAGCTTAGGGACTAAAGTATTTAGCGATTGCGTGAATATCTCTGAGCGCCCGCATTTATTAAGAGGTTTAGCGTCTTCGCCGTTTGATGCTGAAGGTTTAAAAACTGTAGACCGTGAAATTATTCAAGGTGGTGAGCTGCAAACTTATCTATTAGCTAGCTACGCGGCACGTAAACTATCGATGACACCAACGGGTCATGCTGGTGGTATTCATAACTGGCTAGTTGAACAAACCCATGCTGATTTAAAAGCGCTATTAAAAACTATGGGCACAGGTTTATTAGTAACTGAGCTTATGGGCCAAGGTGTGAACACCGTAACTGGTGATTACTCACGTGGCGCAGCTGGCTTCTGGGTTGAAAATGGTGAAATCCAATACCCAGTCAGTGAAATCACGATTGCTGGTAACTTAAAAGACATGTTCAAGGCAGTTGTCGGCTTAGGTGGCGACATCGAGCGTCGCGGTGGTATTCAAACTGGCTCTGTATTGATTGAACAAATGCAGGTTGCAGGTAGTTGATTCATCAATAACTACTCAATTTTAAAGCCTCACGTTTGTGGGGCTTTTTTATTTGAAAAAACGCTTTACCTAAACTTAACTTGAGGTTTTATCTTGGTGGCAGTTTAAAAATAAAAAGGAAAACTACCATGTATTTAGAGCACGTAAACCTTGTTGTAAGTAATGTTGATGCCATGCTGCACTTTTATAAAGCCGCATTCCCACATTGGCGTGTGCGTAGCCAAGGTGATAGCACATGGTCAGGCAAACCGCGTAAATGGCTGCACTTTGGTGATGATTACCAATATCTTGCATTAAGCGATAACGGTGAAGCTGAAAACCGTGATTTAGCAGGTCACCAAGTGGGCCTAGCTCATTTTGCCTATGTGACAAACGACATTAATGCTGTCATTGAACGTCTGGTTTCAGCTGGTTATGAAATTGATAAACACGGCCCAGAAAACCCTTATCGTAAAAATGTATATTTCATCGACCCCGCAGGCTTTGAAGTTGAGTTTGTAGAGTATTTTAGTGATATCCCGAGTGAGAGGAATAATGACCAGTGAAGCTTTAAGCCATAAGCTGTAAGCAGAGATGTGTTGCTTTTAGCGCCTCGTAGGAGGTACTTTAGTGCCGAAAATTTAAGGAGCCATCAGCTTTCAGCTATCAGTTTTGAGCCGAGCGGTGTTGTTTGTAGGTCAGGCATTGGTTGATGAAATGGCGTTGCATATAAGACGCGCCAAGCAAGCGTGACGCCTACGGTTGATGTAGGCGTGAAATTTATTTCGCGCGTTATCTTATTATATTGCGCGATGTAAAACTGCGGCTACGATAACTAGCACCTAGCACCTAGCACCTAGCACCTAGCACCTAGCACCTAGCACCTAGCACCTTGCAACTTTTACTGCACCTTATTCATTTCTTTCCAACTGGCTTTTAGGCTGTTGGCAAAGCTGATGAACTTTTCTTTCATGGTACGTTTTACTTTGATCTCAACTGAGCCTAGCCAAACATTACCTTCAATGGTGATGGTTGGGCCTTGGCCTTTGTTTAAGGCAACAGACTTATTCTCTACGCTGCCAATCACGCTAAATAATTTAGATACCACATTAACATGTTCTGGCACGTAGATTTCGTCGCTACCTAAAATACAGTTCACATAAATGGTGACATGCTGATGTTGGAAAATCGCTTCGCTAAAGTCGAGTTCGATTGAACCTAAGCAGTTTGTAAGGTGAATTTCTTTTGGTACCACCCATTGGCCGCTACGCTCATTTGAACCCAAAATGCTTCGAAGCTGCAGGCTCTCGTTGTCGCTGCTATGGCTGTAGTGAGGTTTAAATTGCGCATGCTTTTGCGATTTGTAGTCAATATCTGCTTTCAGATCTAAATCAGCAACAAGCTCAACGAGTACTTCGTTGCTGGTGGCCGCCATTGCTTGGTCTAGGCGGCGTTCAAATGCTTCAGCTGAAATAACAGCATGACTGTAGTTATAAATGAGTTGATCAATAACTTCTTCTCTTACTTGATCGATTGGGCGATCTTCAAGTTTAACGGCCATGGTAGTTCCCTGTTGTGATTATCAAAGTGATTTTTCTGTTATTCGTTATGTGCAAAGCTTAGGCCAAAGTTTATTTCTTTATAAATCAGTTTGTTGTGTTTTTAGCTGAATAAGCTACTTCGTTAAATTAACCACAGATTAATAAAATCAGCAACTAAATGGTTATTTTTGCAACATTGTGAACATCTTACCGAGCAGCTTGTAAATCTTTACCGAAATGAATATAAATCACCGCTGAATGACTGTTTAACTTGTTGAAAATTAATAATTAAATAATTGGCATCATAGTCGCATTAGTAAAACTGTCTTTAATCAAAAGGAGAAAGATTATGAACACTTTTAACAAATCTATGATTGCCGCTTTAGTAATTGGTGCAACTAGCATGTCAGCTCAGGCAAGCAGCTGGGAAAATGAAAGTAAAGATGCTTGGATTGATGGTAAGGCAGAAACTGTGCTTCTTATGAACACAAACCTTAACAACTTTGATATCAACACTGATGTAACGAATGGCAAGGTTGTATTAACAGGTAAAGTTGATAGCGAATTAGATAAAGAGCTTGCTGAAGAGCTGGTTCTTAGCCTAGATGGCGTTAGCTCTGTAGATAACAAACTAACGGTTGTTAAAAACATGAAGGCTAAGAAGATGAAAGCAGATAAAGCTGATAAAGCTGATTCAGCCGAAAGCGATTTAACCGATGCAAAAATCAGTACTGTAATCACAACACGTTATTTATTTAACTCAGAAGTGGGTGGTACCGATATCGATGTTGATACCGACAACGGTGTAGTAACACTGAAAGGTACTGTTGAGTCTGATGCAGAAAAGCAATTAGCAATCAGCATTGCTGAAAATGCTGAAGATGTTCGCAAAGTAATCGATGAATTAACGATTGTTGCTGAATAATAGCAAGCCCTATATAGCCCAGCTTTGGCTGGGCTTATCTTTTTCAAGGAGTGAGTCATGGATTTAATACGTATTATTTTATCGGTTTTAATTCCACCTCTCGGCGTATTTTTACAGGTAGGTTTAGGTGCGCAGTTCTGGATTAATATTCTTTTAACCTTATTAGGGTACATTCCAGGTTTGATTCATGCTGTGTATATCATCGCTAAGCGATAATCACCGCATTAATTAGCAAGGATGGGTAATGGAGCACAGCAAGGAAGGGCTGTAGGAGTAACGGACGATAAACCGCAAGGAGTTTACAGTATGGACAATGTAGCTAAGCACAAAGGACAACAAGGAAGTAACAAGGCGTTATGGAGTAGCGCACAATGGCAACGCTTTATGGATAAAGTGAACGGAAATGACAGCAAGGAATAAGCTTAGGCTGGGAGCCAAACAGGATGAAGCTAGCGTAAGGAGGGGACTATATGGAACAAGTACAAACGCAACCAACACAAGGATTGACCGACAAAGGAGTTGCTTTATGGAACAAGCAACAGTGGCACGAATTTATGGAACACGCGAAAGCGGTTGCGCCACGATTAACAGGGAAGGCTGACGATAAAAACCCGATGTCATCTTCAGGTGACATCGGGTTTTTAACTACTTCAGCAATTTATCTTTATAACTTAAATTGATTAACAGTCTTATTTAAAGACGCAGCTAATTCATTCAAATCACGTGCTTCATCCGCCAATTCATGGGCATGATCCGCAGTGCTATTCACTAAGTGATTAATCGCTGCCAAGCTATTGTTGATATCTTCTGCAACCACAGTCTGCTGTTCTGTCGAAGTCGCAATTTGATGACTTTGATCTTGTACATTTGTCACTGATTGCGCGATATCTTGCAGTGCTTGCAATACAATTTGTGTTTGCTCAACTGAGCCTTCAGCACGTTCTTGACCTTGTTGCATCATGGTTGATGCTTGTTGAGCAATTTGTTGTAAACGGCTGATCATATTGCGAATATCATCAGTAGATTCTTGCGTTCTGCTTGCCAGTGAACGAACTTCGTCGGCAACAACTGCGAAGCCTCGGCCTTGCTCACCTGCACGGGCTGCTTCTATTGCCGCATTCAGTGCCAGTAAGTTAGTTTGCTCAGCAATTGAGTTGATAACATCCACTACCGCACCGATATTGCCACTTTCTTGCTCAAGACCCGCAACGACTTTAGATGCTTCACCGATGTGACTCGCCAGAGCGGTCATTACTGACTGAGCTTGAGTCGAGCGTTTAGTGCCATCTGCAGTAATAGTTTGTACTTCTTCAGCTGCATTATTAGTGTGCTGAGCATTACGCGAGATTTCCATCACCGTAGACGCCATTTCGGTTACAGCCGCACTCACACTGTCAACTTGTTGCTTTTCTTGCTGAATTTCATCGTTCGTTTTTTGCGAAACAATTTTCAACTGACTCGCAGCTTGGCTTAGTTGCTCAGCCTGCGCGGCAGTATTAAGCATCATCGCGCGCAATTTATCGATGAAGGTGTTCATGTGATGAGCAAGTTGACCCACTTCGTCATGACTCTTGATTTCGATTTTTTGTGTTAAATCGCCATCACCTGATGCGATATCACGCATGATGTAAGTCAGTTTAGTCAGTGGCTTGGTGATCATTTGCGTGGCCCAGAAGATCATCGCAATGATAATCGCGATAATGATGATCACTGATGTTGTGGTTGTCATCACCGCATCGTTTACTGGCTCATCAATCATACTGGTTGGTATTAAAATACCCACGTACCAATCAAGGTAAGGGGTTTCTAATTCAAGGCGGTTGTATACAACGTAATATTGCTCACCTTTAAATGTGACAAAGCTACTACCATCTTTTTGGCTTTTCATCGCGCGGTTTAATTCGCTAAAGCCTGAAGTGTCGCTAAATTGTTTTTCGAGGGCATCTAAACCTTCTTTGCCATTCGGACCTTCGTCAGTCACAGACAGCTTGTGGCCAGTGCGTTTAGAAAAGTGCACAACCTTTTGGTTGCCATCAAGTAAGAAACCAAAGCCTTGGCCATTAAAGCGAATAGCTTCAACCATGTCGTTGATATTATTAAGCTGTAAATCAACACCACCAAAGCCAACAAGCTTGTTTTGTTTATAAACAGGCTGTTGTACAACTGCAGAGGCATTACCTGTGGTTAAATCCACAGAAATTGGGCCTACATAGAGTTTGTTGATCTTTAGAGCGTCTTGCCACCAACCACGTTTATAAGCGTAATAAGGCTGGCCGTTGTAATGACTGGTACGCTCGTTTTCTTTGAAATACTCACCTGTTGTTGCAGATGCAAAGAAGGCAGATAAGATGTTGTCATCGTTGCCACTGATACGGACAAAATCTTGATTAACGCTGTCGTATCCAGGCTGGTTATCAAGGCTTTGGTCACGTTTAGTCCAGTTGTCGAACCAATTCACTAAATGCGGATTTGTCACGAAGGTTTGTACTACTTTACCGTATTTGGCAAAGTAACCTTGCATTGAAAGTCGCTCACTCTGTAAATAGCTGTCGGCTTCGCGTTGAATAGCTTGGCGCGATAGATCAGCAATATGGCTAACAAAAAAACTAGACGCGATGATCAGTAGTACACTTATCGTCCCGCCGATGAGTAGTAATATTTTTTTACGTAAAGAGAGGTTATTTAACATAGGTGCACGTGTTTTTATTATCGGGTAGAGTTACCTATCTAATCATATTTGCACCCAAATCGCTACACTGCAAAGCGATGGTTATTAATAAAATATTACATAATACATAAGGTAAGTTACTAAATGACTGTTAGTGATAACAAAATGGTAGTGTTAGGCGCAGGTTGGCTCGGCCAAGCTCTTTGTCTTAAGGCAAAAGAATTAGCATGGCAAGTGCAAGGCACACACCGTAGTCGCGAGCACGAACATGATTTTCAGCGTCAGTTTGCGTTTGTTGGCGATGAGCTTGTACATGATGTATCGCTTGAAGAGGCATGGTGGGTGTGTGCAATTCCACCGCGTAGTCGCAGCTCAGAAAGTAATTATTTAGCCACTTTGCAAGCAGGGCTTGAGCTTGCCAAGCAGCTAAAGTGTAAAGGCTTTATTTTATGTTCTTCGACAGGTGTTTACCCTGCTGATAATGGTCATTACGATGAGAGCACAATAATTAATTGCCAATCAGCACGCCAACAACAGCTATTTGATGCTGAGCAGTTAGTGCTAAGTGCCGGTGGTAAAGTATTGCGTTTGGCAGGCCTAGTCGGGCCTGGGCGCGATCCAGGAAAGTTTGTTGCTGGAAAAAAGCTGTCTAGTTCAAGCCAGCAAGTGGTGAACATGGTACAGCAGCAAGACGTGATAGCGGCGACTTTTTCTGTACTCGAAAATTGGTCTAGCGCGAGCAACATTTATAATGTGGTAAATCCGGCGCATCCAATAAAAGCGGATTACTACCAGCAAAAATGCATTGAGCAGGGTAATCAACCACCCACTTTTACTAACGATGATAAAGGCGAACGTATCATTGATGGCTCGGCGATTGAGTCACTGAGTTTTCGTTATCAAGCGCCTATTTAACTACTTTTTAAAAGTAAGGTGGCCTCCCAGTCGGTATTTACTACCCGGCGAAACTAAGCGCGCAAAGCTTACAATGCCTTGCGATGACCACGTTCGGCGGATCACTTGTAAGCATGGTTCTTCGTTGTAAAGGTTGAGCCATTCACACATTTCTTGGTTGGGCATGATCGCTTCGACCGTGTGACGAGCCTCGGTGAGCGGGGCATTTAGCGATAAGTATTCATGGGGTGTTAGGCTGTGAAAATCTTGTTGTAAGTAATCTTTAGCAAGAGCGGGGTTCACAAAACGCTCCTCAACTTGCAAAGGTTGCTCGTTTTCATTGTGCACAATCACACTTCGATAAACGTGGCTGTCGACTTCGACACCCAAAGCAATTGCGATGGGGGCGATTGCGCGAATAGATTCCATTACTAAAATTGTACAACTGTAATCACTGTTTCGTGCCTTAACTTCATCGGCAATGTTTTTGATTTCTAATAACGATGATTGTGATTTGAAGCTGGCAACAAAAGTACCTTGGCCTTGGCTGCGAGTTAAAATACCGGCATCGGTTAATTCACATAGCGCGCGCCGTGCTGTCATACGGCTAACTTGAAATTGACTGGTGAGTTCGTTTTCAGAAGGGACGCGGTCGTTTTCTTGCCATTCTCCCGATTGAATATTTTCCAGAATGAATTCTTTTATTTGCGCAAACTTAGGGACGCTCATTATGAAAAGTTTATTTATAAGTTAACAGTGTGTTACAGGGTGACATAATTTCCTTGTATATACAAGACGAGTTGATAAACTTTAAGCAAATTAAAATCTAGGCTCTCGTTGAGTCTTTTGCAAGCATCAAAATAGGTGAAAAATGCACACAACCAACAATGACCAAGCGCTCTGGGATTTAGTGATCACAGATGCCAATATCGCCACAATGGATCCTGCTATCGATGCACCATACGGCGCCATTGAAAATGCAGCAATTGCCGTTAAAGATGGCAAAATTGCCTGGTTAGGTGCACAAACCGATTTACGAAAGTTTGATGCGCTAGCAACGCCTACCGTGTCTGCAAAAGGGCAGTGGTTAACACCTGGGTTGATTGATTGCCACACGCACTTAGTATTTGCCGGTAGCCGCGCAGAAGAATTTGAGCAGCGTTTACAAGGTGTGAGCTATGAGCAAATCGCTGCTAATGGTGGCGGCATAGCAAGCACCGTGCGTGCAACCCGCGAAGCTGATCACGAAAGCTTATTTGTCAGTGCAAAAGAGCGTTTAAATGCGTTATACGCAGAAGGCGTGACGACGGTAGAGATTAAATCTGGCTATGGTCTTGATTGCGAAAACGAAATTAAGCTACTCGAAGTGGCTCGTTTACTCGGTGAAAATCACCCGGTTGATGTTAAAACCACGTTTTTAGGTGCCCATGCATTACCACCAGAATATAAAGGCCGTAGCGATGAATACATAGAGCTTGTTTGCGGTGAAATGCTTGACCGTGTTGTTGAAGCTGATTTAGCTGATGCAGTTGATGCTTTTTGTGAAAACGTTGGCTTTAGCAATGAGCAAACTCGCCGAGTGTTTGAAGCGGCTAAAAAGCACAACTTACCGGTTAAGTTGCACGCTGAGCAGCTATCTAATCAACATGGTGCAGAGCTTGTTGCAGAGTTTAATGGCTTATCGGCAGATCATATTGAACACTTAGATGAAGCTGGCATTCAAGCAATGGCCAAAGCGGGCACTGCAGCGGTATTGTTACCGGGTGCATTTTACTTTTTACGCGAAACAAAATATCCGCCAATCGAGCTACTCCAGCAATACCAAGTTCCGATCGCCATTTCAACTGACTTTAACCCTGGCACTTCACCATTATGTTCATTGCACTTAATGATGAATATGGCGTGCACTATTTTCCGTATGACACCAGAGCAGGCATTAGCTGGTGTAACACGAAACGCCGCGGGTGCCTTGGGTCTTGACGATCGTGGCGTGTTAAAGGTAGGGGCTCGAGCTGATATTGCTCATTGGCAAATATCCCACCCAGCACAATTAAGTTACCAATTCGGCGTAAATAAACTGTTAAATCTGTGGATTTTGGGTAGACTTAGTTAGATAAGTTTTATTACGCAGTTTGGATTACATGTCATTGATTTTTAGTTTAGCGAGTAGCAGCACCCAACTCGTAAATTTAACAAGTGATGTTGTGCCAGTGTTTTTAGCTGGTAGCGTTTTTATGGCAATGATCTGTGCCTTATGCGTAACCCGTAACCCAATTTTAAGGCTAAGCCTAGTCGTTAATGGCGTATTAGGTTTAGCAATTTTAAGCTTAGGCTTACCTTGGCTAGTTATTTTACTCGCTTTAAGTTTATGCTTTCATTTATGGCAAGCATTTCGCACCACAAATTGGCTTGCCATAATATTGAGTGTCGCCGCCGCTATTTCGTTTGCGGTTTTATACTCTGCCCATTTATTACTCGACAATGCTTTATATTGGCTTGTTTTTTCGGTAGTTATTTTATCTGTTTCAGGCTTTTTTAATTATGAAGAGCCAGAGGATGAAGAGCAGGTTGAAATTGAGCCGCTCCATAATGATGACTTAGATGCCACCCCTCTCACTGGCTTACCGGATCGTAATGCGCTAAAAAATACGTTTGTTGCTTGGAGCGAAGAACACTCAGCAAACTGTGCGTTAGTGATGATCCGCCTTGAAGGTTTTAACGATGTTAACCAGCATATTGGTCGTGATTTTGGGGATTTATTATTAGCGCAATCGGCGACTCGTATTAAACAGCAACTCAGTGTTGATGCTGTGCTTAGCATGCCTAGTTCTGCTGGAAAGGCTGAAAAGCTGGCACATTTAGGGGGCTTAAACTTTGCTTTTATTTGCTCGCTTGAAGAGCAAAAGCATCTTCATGAGCAGCTGATAAGCCAAATTAGGCAAGTAACATTAAAGCCATTCAACGTTGCTAATTGTACGATTGAAGTTAAAGTACGCGCCAGTTATGTGAACTGTGACGAACCAGAGTATAGCTTCGAGAACCTGATTTCATTTGCCAACCTTGCCCTTGATTCAAACCCTGAGCGAGCTATTGTGCCTTATCATCCGCAAATGATGATTGAGCAACTAGAACAGCAAGCACGCCTACGCGAATTAGCTCATCTCGATTTTGCCAGCGAGCTTGAGCTTTATTTTCAGCCGGTTATTCGTAATAGCGACGAGCAAATTGAATTTTTAGAATTGCTGTTACGTTGGCAGCATCCTAAACAAGGCATTCTTTCGGCGAACAAATTTATTGATGATATTCGTGTTGCTGGCCTAAGTTACCCTGTAGCTGCGTATGTTATTGAACGGGCTGCTGAGCTTGCCATGGCACTGCGTATGGAAGGTATTGAATTGCCTCTAAGTATTAACGTGTTTGGCCCAGAAATGCTGCACGAAGAGTTCATTGAATTTGTCGATCGCATTATGACTGAGCACCGTTTAGAGCCGGGTGATTTAATCGTTGAATGTCCGCTCGATTTATTCATGAGCTTAGATGACCAAGGTAAAGCCATGGTCGCAAGGCTAAATAGCATTGGTATTAAGCTGTGTATTGATGGCTTTGGTGACACGCCTATTTGGCTTGCTAAGCTGCCTAATCTTAATGTTGAGTATATCAAAGTGGCTGCTTCACTAACTGCTGATTTTGCCCATCAAAGCCAAGTGCGAAGCCTAGTTTCTGGCATGGTGGATATGCATAATCAAAATAATGCCAAGGTGATTTGTGAAGGGGTAGAAACCCTAGAGCAACTTAAATTTGTTAAGTCGTTGAACACCTACGCCGCTCAGGGTTATTACTTTAATTACCCGCTTAGCAGCGTAGGCATGATGTCGTGGTTAAAACAGTGGCGGTTAGAGCATCAGGGGGAAAGTTAGCGCTGTCAGATTGACAGTTAGCGAGTTGCTAGGGGAAAGAGTAAAGTTAGCGAACGGCTTGACTAAGATGGTGGGCTGTTTAGAGTTTACTCTTTCTAACTTTACTCTTTCTAACTTTACTCTTTCTAACTTTCTAACTTGCCTCTCTCGCCTGCAAATACGCATTCACAAGAGCAGTGATTATTTGGCCTGCGTCGTTCATGCCTGCATCTATGCCTACCGGGTGTTGTGACGGGGCGCCTTCGCATAAATGAAGGTAGCGAGCCGTTGTTTGGCTGGCAGCTAAATGCACAAAGTGTTCTGCATCACTCACACTAAAGCCACAGTTGGTGTAAGCACTTACCGGCATTAATGAAATGCTGTCTAGGTCTACTTCGACTCCAAGCGGCGCATTATCAAACTGAGCTAATGCGTGTTTACATGCTGAAGATAAATCGACTTTGCGACGTACTTGAATATCTTGGTAACTATCAAACGTGAAGTTTGCGTTTGTCAGGGCATCCATAATCGCTTGGTTATTTTTAAATTCGTGTAAACCCATTACATGGTAATCAGCAAGGTGATTCTCGCTGTACGCATATCTAAAGCCATTGCCACTATGACGCCCTTCACACTCTCTAAAATCAGCATGAGGGTCTAAGTTGATTGCGTTGACTGGTTTACCATGTTGCTTACTAAGGGCACGCAAAATACCTAAGCAGTTGTTATGGCCGCCACCGATTACAATTGGCTCAAGACCAGCTGCAAAAATCATCGCAAGCACTTGCTCAACGCGGGTGTCTATATCAGCGCATAATTCACGGAGTTTGGCTAAATCAACGTCGTTTTTATTATCAAGGTCAGCGGCTTGTTGGTTTAAGTCATCAAGGGCCACTTCGCCGAGTAATAACACACGCTCATGATTTAAAAACTGGTTATGCGTTTGGTTTAAAAAGCGCTTTAAAAATGCCTGCCACGCTTGCCCTGAGCCACCGTTACCTAAGTTAGCGCGAGGACCAATATCTTCACATACGCCGACTAAGACATAGCGAATACCGAATTGTTTTGCATCGATGAGTGCTTGTGGAGCGTTAACTTGAGTGTCGAGAAGGGCAAGGGCTTGCCAAGCTTTGAGTTCGTTAGCGCGGCGGACACATAAGTGCTTTACCGCCGCTTCATCATAAATTTTAAGGTAGTTTGTCACCGAGATTAGTCTTCTATTATTTCTAACTCTAATTCTTCAGCAGATAATATAATACCGGTGCTATCAGCGTAAACAAAGTCGTCATCAAAGAAAGAAACGCCTGCGAAGTTAACGCCAATGCCATCTTCACCTGCGCCTTCGCTATCGGCAGCAACAGGAATAGAGGCGATTGCTTGAATGCCTAAGTCTAGTTCTTCAAGCTCATCAACATGGCGAATGGCACCGTAAACGATAATGCCTTGCCAGTTGTTTTCTAATGCGATTTCAGCCAGCTCAATATCAATTAGGGCACGTCGGGTTGAACCACCACCGTCAATCAATAACACGCTATCGGTGCCATCAGTTGATAAAATTTCGCGGATCAGCTCGTTATTTTCAAAACATTTAACGGTTTTTACTCGACCACTAAAGCTTGGGCGTCCACCAAAATTGATAAACATAGGTTCGAGCACATCAACCACATCTGCAAAGTGGTCGCATAAATCAGAAGTGCTGTAATCCATTTTTTCATCCTCTAAAGAGACTGTCTGTTTAGTACTCAGTATACCCTGATACAACTCAATAACAACGACTTAATAGCGGATTATTGGTTTAAATCAAAGGAATTTCGTTACCGCAACATTAGTGTCTCAAAAGCGTCACCTAATTGTTATTTTTAGCACCTAAGCTGAGATAAGTATAAAAATTAGACGCAAAGTATGACAAGGAGCTCACCATGGCAAACAACATACTTACTAAATTGGCCAAAGTGGATGAACAGCTGTTTTTAAGCGTGTTTAACGATGCTTCGCCAATTTGGCTTAGAAGATCAGCGCTTGGGTTATCTAAAAGCGGTGATGGTGGACTTTACGTGGTGTTGTTTCTTGGTTTTTGGTGGTTTACCGAGCAACTGCATTTCCAACAACTGGCGATGAGTATTTTGGTGGGCTTTGCTATTGAGCGGCCTATTTACTTTCTCGCTAAAAAGCGCATCGCGCGGGTTAGACCTTGCGACTGCTTAGTACAAGGTGCTTATTTAGTGCCGAGCGATCAGTTTAGCTTACCGTCGGGGCATAGTGCAGGAGCGTTTGTGGTGGCGACTATTTTGACTATGTACTTTCCTGAATTTGCTGTGCTGTGGTTGATGTGGGCATCTGGGGTGGCGGCTTCAAGGGTGATTATTGGTGTGCATTACCCCGCTGATGTAGTGATTGGCGCGGTGATGGGATCAAGTTGTGCGGTATTAGCAGTGATGGTGGTGGAATCTATATGAGAATTTTGTACGGTATTCAAGGCACGGGTAATGGCCATATTACTCGAGCACGCGTGATGGCAACGACTTTTAAAGCATTGGGAGTTGATGTTGACTATGTGTTTTCGGGTCGTAAAGAGCAAGACTACTTTGATATGGATGACTTTGCCGATTACCGAGCTTTTCGAGGCTTGTCGTTTACCAGCAAATCGGGGCAAGTTGATAGCTTTAAAACGTTAAAGAATGCGCGCCCACTTCAGCTAATTAAAGATATAAAAAACCTTGATTTACGTCACTATGACTTGGTGTTTAATGACTTTGAGCCAATTACTGCGTGGGCAGCTAAACAGCAAGGTATCCCTGTTATTGGTATGAGCCATCAAGCAGCATTTTTATCTGATAAAGTACCAATGTTTGGCCGAGCTTTCTTTCGCCGTGCGCTGATCCGTAATTATGCGCCAGCGAGTGTTTATTTGGGGGTGCATTGGCAGCCTTATGCAGAAAACATTATTCCGCCATTTATTGCAAACCATCATCATGATAACCCGGTAATGGTCGAAAATAAGGTATTGGTGTATCTACCTTTTGAGAATCTAGACAGTGTGGTTGAGTATTTAAAAGATTTTCCTGAACGAGAGTTTTACTGTTATCACCCAGATGCGCAGGATTGCTCCATCGGAAATATTCACCTTCGAGCACCTTCACGCGTTGGCTTTTTAAATGATCTCGCTAATGCCGGTGGTGTAATTGGCAATGCTGGATTTGAACTTGCGAGTGAAGCATTGCAGCTTGGTAAAAAGTTATTGTTAAAACCACTTGGTAAACAGTTTGAGCAGGGGATTAATGCACAGACGCTCTTGTCGATGGGAGCAGCCCATGTGATGAGCTATTTAAACCCTAATGCGATGGATGATTGGTTGCAATCGCCACAGAACAAAAAACTGAATTTTCCGAGCGATCCAGCACCTTTGGTTGATTGGTTGCAAAAAAAGCAATGGGAAAAGCTGGATAAATTGCATAAACACCTATGGCAACAGGTTGATTTAGAACAAAAACTGATTGTTTAAAAGTACCTTATATTGGAAAATGCGCGGCAAGTTTAACCACTTTTTATTAGCTGCTTTAAATAGTTTAGCTATACTTTTAAATGCATGTTTCTATAGGGCACTTTGAATGAATGTATTACAAAACTTAACTATAAAGCGACGTTTGCAGTTAAACGCGCTCGTTGTTGGTCTTGCAATGATTGTGATGCTATGTGTAATTATCCTTGAGTCGCGCATGATGCTAAAGCTCAATGAAACAATTCAAAATGCGGAGGAGCTCGACATTCATGAACTTGCAATGCGTAAACATGAAAAAAACTTTTTGTTTTACAAAGATGTCGACAGCCTAGAGCTTTTTGAGAAAGAGTATTCGCAGCTAAAAAATAAAATGGCGCGACTAGACGAGTTAGTGAAAGATTTGTCGATGGATTCATCGAAGCTAAATGAATTTAGACGCCTTGCGAAAACTTATTACGATGACTTCAATGAGGTTGTGGTACTACAAAAGAAAATTGGTTTACATCCAAAAGATGCCTTATACGGCGATTTACGTGGTGCGGTGCATCAAGTAGAAACATTATTAAGTGAGCGCGAAAACTATAAATTATTGACCTTAATGCTACAGCTTCGCCGAGCAGAAAAAGACTTTATGCTGCGCTTTGACTTAAAGTATATGGGCAAGTTTGATGAGCTAGTCACAAACTTTCAATCAGAGATCAAAAGTGCTGGCTTCGATGCAAGTTACGAAAACCAGTTACTTAGTTTGCTTGAGACTTATCAAAGTAAATTTAAAGCCTTAGTTGATGCGCAAGTGGCATTGGGCCTTAACTTAGAATCTGGTGCGCTGGGTGAAATGAAACGTAGTGTCGAAATGAGTGATGCTATTGTTACAGAGCTGACTACACAAACAAAAGCGTTTGTTGAATCAAGTGCATCGCGTGCACAAATGATTGCGCTAGCTGTGTTCATTATTGCAAGTATCATTGTAATGCTGTTGGTGTACTTTACCAGCCGTTCAATTATTCAGCCTATCGAGCGTGTATACCACACGATTAACGAGATTCGTCGCAATAATGATTTAAGCATGTCGATTACTCAATCGGGTAAAGATGAAATTACCACCATGACGATCGACTTTAATAGCTTGATCAGTGATTTTAAAAAGCTGATTTATGAAGTAAATACGGCGCTAAGTACCCTGAACGTGGCAACAGAGCATCTATCTGAAACGACGGCAGCAACTAGCTCTGGTATGCAAGAGCAGCTTCATGAAGCGGATATGGTTGCCACAGCAGCCACCGAAATGCAGGCGACGATTCAGGATATCTCGCACAATACTGAAGCCGCAGCGAAAAAAGCTGAGTCGACTAACTTAAGTGCGCAGCAAGGTCGTTCTGAGGTTGAATCAACGGTGGTGCAAATTAATCACTTATCAGATTCACTGGGTAATGCGTCAAGTGTGGTGTCGCAGTTAGAAAAAGACGCTGAAACCATTGGCTCTGTCCTTGATGTTATTCGTGGTATTGCTGAGCAAACAAACTTACTGGCACTCAATGCGGCCATTGAGGCGGCGCGTGCTGGTGAACAAGGCCGTGGCTTTGCGGTAGTAGCAGATGAAGTTCGCTCACTTGCGCAGCGTACCCAAGATTCAACGCAAGAGATTGAGAGCATTATTTCGACCTTACAAGGCCGTACGCAAGAAGTAGTGAGTATTATGCAGCAATGTCGTACGCAAGGTGGTGAAAGTGCGGCACAGGCAAGTAAAGCGGGTGAACTGCTTCGCTCAATCACCGAAGATGTACAAACCATTATGGATATGAGTACCCATATTGCCACAGCGATTGATGAGCAAAGCCAGGTGGCCTCAGAGGTGAATAAAAACGTGGTACGTATTCGTGATATTGCGCAAGAAGCATCGGGTCACGCGGCAACCAATGCACAAACCAGCGAAGAGGTGTCTGAGCAAGCACGTGTGCTCTATCAGGCAATCGATAAGTTTAAAGTTTAATAATTACTTGATACTTTATATATAAATAGAGCGCGGTGACGATTTCGTCATCGCGCTTTTTTTGTTGCTTGGGTGTGTACACCGCGACAAGATATCAAGGCACAAACTTAATAGGCACGCTGTCTTTGCTTGCTTCGTATTCTGAGACTCTTGTTTGGTATTGCTGCCAAAGCTCATCATGGTTAGCTTGCAGCTCACTTAAATAGTGCCAGCTGAATAAGCCACTATTATGATTATCGCTAAACACTAATCGAATTGCATAATGACCAACCGGCTCAATCTTGCTAATTCCTACGTGTTGCTTACCAAGTACGAGTTTCATTGGTTCATTACCATGACCTTGCACTTCTGCAGACGGTGAGTGAACACGCAAAAATTCAGCACTAAATTGGGCAATAGCCTGATCATCAAAATGAACATCTAATACTTTACTAACGCTGTGATAATGCACTTTAGTGACTTCTTTCATGTGAGCCTCGAATCCACGATTTATATACTAAAAAGCCTCCAATTGGAGGCTTTTTAGTATAACGCTAATTTGTTGATTAAAGAATGAAGCGACTTAAGTCTTCATCTTCAACAAGGGCACCTAAGTGCTGTTCAACGTAGTTGGCATCAATAGTCAGTGTTGTGCCTGCTTTTTCTGAGGCATCAAATGAAATTTCTTCCATTAGTTTTTCCATCACTGTATGTAAACGACGTGCACCGATGTTTTCGGTTTTTTCATTTACTTGCCAAGCCGCTTTTGCGATACGTTCAATTGCATCATCGGTGAACTCAACGTCAACTTGTTCTGTTTTTAACAGCTCACGTTGTTGCTCAGTTAATGAAGCATGAGGCTCTGTTAAGATACGCTTAAAGTCATCAGCAGTAAGTGCTTCAAGCTCAACGCGAATTGGTAAACGACCTTGCAGCTCAGGGATCATGTCTGATGGTTTTGCCATTTGGAATGCGCCAGATGCAATAAACAACATGTGATCTGTTTTAACCATACCGTGTTTAGTGCTCACTGTTGAGCCTTCGATTAATGGTAGTAAGTCGCGCTGAACACCTTCGCGGCTCACATCTGGACCAGACGCTTCACCACGTTTACAGATTTTATCGATCTCATCGATAAACACGATACCGTTTTGTTCTACAGCGAAGATAGCTTGCTCTTTTAACTCTTCAGGGTTAACAAGTTTTGCTGCTTCTTCTTCAACTAATAGTTTGAAGGCTTCTTTGATCTTTAGCTTTCGCTTGCTGCGCTTATCGCCACCCATGTTTTGGAACATGCTCTGTAGCTGGTTGGTCATTTCTTCCATTCCAGGCGGAGCCATGATCTCGACATTAGGTTGAGCTTGTGCAACATCGATATCGATTTCTTTATCGTCTAATTGGCCTTCACGTAATTTTTTACGGAATGTTTGACGAGTTGAAGAGTTCTCTTCTGTTTTTGACTCACCAAATGTATCGCGTGCTGGTGGTAAAAGGGCATCTAGAATACGCTCTTCTGCCGCTTCTTCAGCGCGGTGTTTAAATTTTTTGGTTTGCTGTTCACGAGTCATTTTAATTGAGATATCAACTAAATCACGAATGATAGTCTCAACTTCTTTACCAACATAGCCCACTTCAGTGAACTTTGTTGCTTCAACTTTAATGAAAGGCGCATTAGCAAGTTTTGCAAGGCGACGAGCAATTTCTGTTTTACCCACACCAGTAGGACCAATCATTAAAATGTTTTTTGGTGTTACTTCGGCGCGTAGCTCGTCGCTTAGTTGCATACGGCGCCAGCGATTACGTAGCGCGATTGAAACTGCTTTTTTAGCTTTAGCTTGGCCAATAATGTGTTGATCTAGCTCGTGAACGATTTCTCTTGGTGTCATCTCAGACATGGCAGTTCCTATTACAATTCTTCAATAGTTTGGAAATTATTCGTGAATACGCAGATGTTGCCGGCAATAGTAAGGCTTTTCTCTACAATTTCACGTGCACTTAGGTCGGTGTTTTCTAGCAGCGCTGTAGCTGCTGATTGTGCGAAGTTACCACCACTGCCAATCGCAATAAGGTCGTTTTCTGGCTGCACAACATCACCGTTACCTGTGATGATCAATGAAGCGGTTTCGTCAGCTACCGCGAGTAGTGCTTCGAGCTTTCTAAGTGCACGATCACTACGCCAATCTTTAGCCATTTCAACGGCAGCCTTGGTTAAGTTGCCTTGGTGCATTTCTAATTTGCTTTCAAATCGTTCGAAAAGGGTGAAGGCATCAGCAGTACCGCCAGCAAAACCAGCGATTACTTTGCCATTATAAAGACGTCGAACTTTGCGGGCGTTGCCCTTCATTACGGTGTTACCAAGTGAAACTTGGCCGTCGCCACCAATAACGACCTTGTCGTCGCGGCGTACACTTACAATAGTGGTCATGATTATTCCTCATCATCGAGCGGCAAGGCCGCTCGTAAAAAGCGATTGATGAGGTGTTTATATGGGTGAATGAACTAAAATCAAGTCCAAAGCCAAATTCCGCAGCCCATTATTTTGATACGTTTAAGTTTATTCTTATCACTTTCGGCCATACGTTTGGTTTCGTATGGGCCTAAGCGCACTTTATACCACGTACCATTACTGCCTTCGGTGCGTTTAACTTCAGCGACTAATCCAGCAAAAGCGATTTTAGCTTTCAGCGCTTGTGCCTGATCCATAGTTCTAAAAGAGCCGCATTGCATTACATACGGGCCTTTTTGCTCAATTTCTTTTACTTCAACCTGAACTTCGTGGTCTTTAATTTCCTGAATAAATTCAGGAGGCTCAGGGAGTGGAATAACTTCTTCTTCTTTTTTAGTAGGGTTTGCTTGTTGCTCTACTAACTCAGGATCGGCATTGTGTTTGATAAACCACAAGCCATAACCAAACCCGCCTACTAAAATAAGCGCAATTAAAACAAGGAGAACAGGGAAGGGCTTTTTCGCCGGGGCTTGTTTTTTATTATTTCGATTTGCTGGTTTTTTATTTATGTAATCGTGTTGTGCCATGACTCTTAATTGGCCTTTAAATCATATCTATAGGATCAACATCTAAGCTCCAACGCACCTTTTGCGCTAATTTACTGGTGCTTATATAGTCGACCATTTGCGCTAAATATTGGTGTAAGTGGGAGCGTTCCTGCGCCTGAATATGTAATTGAAAGCGATATTTACCTGCCACACGTTCCAGTGGCGCAGGTATCGGACCGAGCAATTGTATACCAGATATGTTCTGGACAGGAACCAAATCAGTTAAAAAATCCACCACTTGATTAATGTTATGCCCTTCTGCACGCACAATGGCCATATTGGTGATTGGAGGTAGTTGGGCATCTTCTCGTTCTGTCAGTGCATAGCGGGCAAAATCCTGATAGCCATTGTTTACTAAGTCTTGCAGTAGCGGGTGCTCAGGAAAGTGCGTTTGTAATAATACTTGCCCAGGTTCACCACTGCGACCAGCACGACCAGCCACCTGCGTGACAAGTTGCGCTAAATGCTCGGTTGCACGAAAGTCGCATGAATATAAACCACTGTCGACATCTAAGATCAAAACAAGGCTAACATCAGCAAAGTGGTGGCCTTTTGCTAACATTTGCGTACCAACAAGAATGCGGGCACCGCCTTGATTGATATCATCAAGGGCTTTTTCTAAGCTGCCTTTACGACGAGTTGAATCTCGGTCGATACGACTAATTGGAATATCAGGGAAGGTTTGCGTTAAAAACTCTTCGATTTGCTCTGTGCCTTTACCATTAGGGAAAATCTGTGTGCTACCGCAATCAGGGCACTGATGAGGCACTTGATGTTGCTCACCGCAGTGATGACATATCATCTGGCCAATGGCTTTATGAAAGGTTGCACTGGTGCTACAACGTGAGCACTCACTTAGCCAACCACACTCATGACATATAAGAGTAGGTGAAAAACCGCGACGGTTTAAAAACACCATCACTTGCTTACCACGTTCTAAATGCTGGCGCATATAGGCGAGGCTAGCATGGGCAATACCTGCTTGCTCAGGTTGCCCTTTCATGTCCATTAATTGGAACTGGTTAGCTGTGCTGGTTTGGGCCCGCTCAGTAAGACTCAATAACTGGTATTTGTTATTTATTGCTTTATGTAAGGTTTCAAGTGCTGGCGTGGCACTGCCTAAAACCAGCGGGATATTATGCTGATATGCTCTATAAGCGGCTAAATCTCTGGCATGATAACGTAATGTGTCTTGCTGCTTAAATGAGCTGTCGTGCTCTTCATCAACAATGATCATACCAAGTGATAAAAAAGGTAAGAAAATACTCGAACGTGTGCCGATCACTATGGCACAGCTGCCTTTTTCACAGAATCGCCAAGTTTGTAAGCGTTCGTTATCTGTTAGAGCTGAGTGCCACAGCATAATGGGGGTATCGGGAAAGCGGCGACGAAAACGGTTGACCGTTTGTGGCGTTAAGCCAATTTCAGGCACTAATACTAAGGCTTGTTGGCCTTTTTTAAGTACTTCTTCAAGGCATTGTAAGTAAACTTCGGTTTTACCACTACCGGTGACACCTTCAAGTAAAAAGCTAGTAAATCCGCTGGCTTGATTAATGCTGGTACAAGCAACAGCTTGTTCTTTATTAAGGACGGGTTTGTCACCCACCGTTGGCGCGCGCTGCTGCCACTGATTATCATGCTCGATAAACTGGGTGATTAGTTCTTTATCGAGCAGGCTATCGATGGTTTTTTTTGTAAATCCAAGTGCTTTTAATTCGGTAACCGATGACTTGCCCGATTCGGCTAACTGCTTTAATAAACTTAACTGGGTTTTTGCTTTTAGTGACGGAAGTTTTGCCCCTTTATCAGTTAATTCAACCATATTAATGCTGGTTTTATCTGGGCATTCGCCTTGTCTTAATGCAGCCGGAAGCGCTGTATGAATGGTCTCGCCCAATGGATAACAGTAGTAACGAGCAGTAAATTTCAGTAGTGCTAAATGCTGAGTCGATAAAACTGGGGTCTCGTCTATGATATCGATAATCGGCTTTATTTTGTCAGCAGGTACATCTGTTGATGTTTTTAATGCTAGGACCACCGCGACCTTTTTTTGACTACCAAATGGCACTCGAACGCGCATGCCAGGCTTTAACTCAGGGCTATGCAGCAGCTGTTCAACTTTATAATCGAAGGTACGCTGTAAAGGGACTTTTATGGCAACTTCTACAAAGTGCATAACAACTCAACTGAAACAAAGATAGAAAGATAATGTACTAAAATTACAGTTAAAAACCTACCAACAAATTACTGAACAACCAGTCATTTGATTAATTTTTTAGCGAAAGATGCATTTAAAGCTTGTCGCAAGGTCACTTGAGCTATAAAATACGCGGCCTATTAATTGTATTAACTGCGTATGGTGCCAGACTTCGGGTTTGGAGAGCGATACGGCCTTAACTAGAGGTTCCCTATGAAAGAAGGTATTCACCCTAAGTACGAAGCTATCACTGCAACTTGTTCATGTGGTAACAAATTCGAAACTAGCTCAACTCTTTGTAAAGACATCCACTTAGACGTATGTTCTGAGTGTCACCCGTTTTACACTGGTAAGCAAAAGATTTTAGACACTGGCGGCCGTGTTGATCGTTTCAACAAGCGCTTCGGTGCACTTAGCAGCAAGAAGTAATTTCTGCTGTTTAGTTAAAAGAAGCACCTTTGGGTGCTTTTTTTATGCCTAAAATTCTTAACACTGCCACTCACTCACTCACTCACTCACTCACTCACTCGCTCATCATCTTCACTTATGTATCTTGCATAACTATTTCTGGCTGTTATGCCCATTATGTCGCTAATTTTGCAGACAAAGTGCCACCCCTTGGCTATATTCTTTTTTGTATAAACTTTCATAAAAGTTATTAAAAATAATAAATTTAAATAACTTTGTGAGTAAATGTTGTGAACTTCGTTGAAATGGCTGTTTTGGGCTAATTTCGGCTAATTGCAGTGTACGTGCGTATAAAATACAAAAACACGTGCTTAAAAGGTCATAAATAGGTGAATTTTTATGTCTGATTAATCGCAACTATGCGCAGAAATTGTTGGGAAATCCTTTAAAATTAAGCGATATAGCATATAACAGGATAGACCTGATAATACTTGGAATTTTTATACATTACAGGTATCGTACTGATGCAAGCTCTCTCACTTTTTAACTTTTTGCAGGATACTATCGCGTTATGTCAGATTTTCGTGAACAAGCATTACATTACCACGCTCACCCCGTTCCAGGTAAAATTAGTGTTGAACTAACCAAGCCAGCCGAAACGGTTAACGATCTCGCTTTAGCTTATAGCCCAGGTGTGGCTGAACCAGTCCGTGAAATTGCTGCCGATCCAGCAAATGCCTATAAATACACAGGTAAAGGCAACATGGTTGCGGTTATTTCAAACGGTACCGCAATTCTAGGTTTAGGTAACTTAGGCCCGCTTGCATCAAAACCTGTAATGGAAGGTAAAGCGTTACTATTCAAACGTTTTGCAGGCCTTGACTCAATTGATATTGAAGTTAAACACCGCACAACAGAAGATTTCATCAATACGGTTGCAAATATCGCTGATACGTTTGGTGGTATCAACCTAGAAGATATTAAAGCTCCTGAGTGTTTTGAAATCGAAAAAGCACTTATTGAACGCTGTAGTATCCCAGTTTTCCACGATGACCAACACGGTACAGCGATTGTTACTGCGGCAGGTATGCTTAATGCCCTTGAAGTTCAAGGTAAAGATATCGAAGATGCCATCATCGTGTGTTTAGGTGCTGGTGCTGCAGCCGTTGCCTGTATGGAACTACTTATTAAGTGTGGCGCACTGCGTGAGCATATCTATATGCTTGACCGTAAAGGTGTGATCCATACTCGTCGTGATGACTTAAATGAGTACAAGCAATTATTTGCTAACAACACTGATAAACGTACGTTGCAAGACGTTATTGCTGATGCCGATGTATTTGTAGGTGTATCGGGTCCTAACTTATTAACTGCTGATGATCTTAAATTGATGGCAGACAAGCCTGTGGTGTTTGCATGTTCAAACCCTGATCCTGAGATCGCACCAGCGCTTGCACACAGTGCACGTAATGATTTAATTATGGCAACGGGTCGTTCAGATTATCCTAACCAAGTTAACAATGTACTGTGTTTCCCGTTTATTTTCCGCGGTGCGCTTGATGTGCGTGCAACAGCAATTAATGATGAAATGAAGATTGCTGCCGTACACGCTATTCGTGGTATCGCAAAAGAGCCAGTACCAAGTGAAGTATTAAAAGCAGCGGGCGTTGAGTCGCTTGAGTTTGGTGCTGAGTACATTATTCCTAAGCCAATGGATCCGCGTCTTTTACCACGTATTGCACGTGCTGTTGCTGAAGCGGCTATAGAGTCGGGCGTGGCGCAAATCGACATGCCAGAAGATTACATGCGTTAAACTTAATTAGCTATTAGCTATAACGCGCAATAAAAAACTCAGCCAAGGCTGAGTTTTTTTATGTCTGTGATTATCGGCAGTTATCCGATGGCCGAAATACTTATTCTGAATCAAGCACTGGGATTTCTAACCCCATTTCTTGCATAATTCTTTTAACTTCTTCAGGTACCTTTTCAGGGTTGTCTTTACGAAGGTCGTCATCATTTGGTAATGGTTGACCTGTAAAAGCATGTAAGAAAGCTTCACACAATAACTCACTGTTCGTCGCATGACGCAGGTTATTAATCTGGCGGCGTGTACGCTCGTCAGTTAATACTTTTAATACGTTAAGTGGGATCGATACGGTAATCTTTTTTACTTGTTCTGATTTTTTACCGTGTTCTGCATATGGGTGAATGTATTCACCGTTCCATTTAGCCATAAGTTGTTTCGTTGCCTCGGTTGTCAGTGATTTACGCCTTATTCACAGCGCAAGATGCGGAAATTCTATCGCTTTAAAAAAGATAGTCAAATACTAGTTATTTAGCCATCTAGTGGTGTAAATGTATAAACTTCTATGTGTGAGCGATAAATGCTTTGACTTCTCATATTTGATCATCTAACCTTTTAGACGTCTAAACATCCAATCAAAGAATAGGTGATGAAATGAGCGAAAAAAATAAAGCGACGATTGCTGTTCGTCACGGCATCGAAGCCGATAAACATCATGGTGCGGTTGTGCCACCTTTATACTTATCAACCACCTATTCATTTGCTGACTTTGATACTAAGCGCCAATATGACTATGGCCGCAGCGGTAACCCAAATCGCGACATTTTAGCTGAAACCTTAGCTGAGCTTGAAGGTGGCGCAAAAGGCATTATCACTGCTACTGGTATGTCAGCAGTACACTTAGCGACCCAATTATTAAACAGTGACGATACCTTAGTGATCCCACATGACTGTTATGGCGGTAGCTATCGTTTATTCACCTCGCTTGAAAAACGTGGTCTATTAAAACTAAGAGTATTGGATTTAACGAATACAGATAATCACCAAGAAATTTTGGCGATTAAACCTAAGCTGATTTGGATTGAAACGCCAAGTAACCCAATTTTGCGTTTAACAAACATTAAAGCAATCACTCGCATCGCTAAGCAGTGCGGTGCTTTGGTTGCGGCTGATAACACCTTCTTATCACCTGCATTACAAAACCCAATTGAATTTGGTGTTGATATTGTTGTGCACTCAACCACGAAATACATCAATGGTCACTCTGATGTGGTTGGTGGTGCGGTGATTGCTGCAACGCAAGAGCTAGGTGATGAGCTGGCTTGGTGGGCAAATAACATTGGTATTACCGGTGCGCCATTTGACAGTTACTTAACGCTTCGTGGTTTACGTACTTTAAATGTGCGTTTAAAGCAGCACCAAGAAAATGCCTTTGCTATTGCTGAGTATTTAGAAAACTCTCCTTATGTAAGCCAAGTTTATTACCCAGGTCTTGCTTCTCACCCGCAGCATGAGCTTGCTAAAGCACAGCAACGCGGTTTTGGTGGCATGGTGAGCTTTGATATTAAAGGCGACATTAACGATGCAGCAGCGTTTTTAACTAGTCTTAAAGATTTTAGCCTTGCTGAGTCACTAGGTGGGGTAGAAAGTTTGATTTGTCACCCTGCAACAATGACACACGCAGGTATGGAGCCTCAAGCGCGTCTTGAAGCCGGTGTAGGCGATACGCTGATCCGTATTTCTGTAGGTATTGAAGATGTAAAAGATCTCATTGCAGATTTAGACCGTGTATTCAATTTAGTTAAGCCAGGTCAAGGCCAACAAGTTACAAAAGCGGCTGTAGAGCAAACACAGCAAGATACACAGCAAAACGCGTCATTCAAGTTAACGCCAGCACATACGGCATTGTGGTAGAAGAAATGGTAAATATTGTTCATAAATTTGGTGGCTCAAGCTTAAGCTCAGCAGATCGTTATCATGCGGTAGCGAACATTGTTTTAGCGAATACAGAGCAGGGCGATTGCATCGTTGTATCGGCATCGGGTAAAACAACCGATACCCTAGTGAAGCTATGGCAGAGTTACCAGCAGCAAGATAGTCAAGCTGTTAGCGATATTCTACTGCTTATTGATAACAACCAACGCGCTTTAATTGAGCAGCTACTCACAGGCCAGAATAAACAACAGGCGTTAGCACAGCTAAAAGATGAGCTTGCTGTTTTAAATGAATTAATTAGTCAGCAACAGTTACTTGAAGCCCCATTACTTGCACATGGTGAAGTGTGGTCAGCACGTTTGTTAGCCGCTTACTTAAATCAGTTAGGTGTCGCTGCGCAAGATGTTGATGCAAGGCAGCTATTTACTTTAAATGATGGCCAGCTTTTACATCAAAAAAATCAGCAGCAATGCACAAGTGCAATAAGTAAATCGCATATCAACGTAGTAACGGGCTTTATTGCTGCAGATTGCCAAGGTAATACGGTTACTTTAGGCCGTAATGGCAGTGATTATAGCGCCACGTTACTGGCCAGTTATACTTTTGCCAAGCAAGTGTCTATCTGGACAGACACGCAAGGTGTATTCAGCACAGATCCTCGTAAAGTTAAAAATGCGGTTAAATACGCCAAGGTATGCCGTGAGCAAGCTAACCTATTAGCGCGTTTGGGCAATCCAGTATTGCATGCAAAAACCTTGTCACCGCTAAAAGATACAGAGATCAAGCTCGTTGTTAGAAGTAGCTTTGATTGCGATGCAACGCCAACCGAAGTAGTTAAAGAAGGTTATAGCAAAGCGAAACGGTTTATTACGACCTTAGATAACATCGATTTATTACGGGTTGATAAACTAAGCGGTGGTGAAGTTGGTGAATTAAGCCAGTTAATTCAACACAGCCTGCATCACTTTGTTAAAGGGGGCGATACCTACTTATTAGTACCTGGTCAAAGTACTCATCAGGTTGTGAGCCATTTAGCGGGCCGTGCAAATATTGTTGAGTCTAATTTAAGTGGTTGTGCAGTGGTTGCACCGACTGCTGATGTTAGTGCTCTTGCAGAGCAAGCAACAGCGCTTTTAAAAGAGCAAAGCATTCATCCACGTTTTGTACAGCAAGACGATAACTATGTGTTGATCTTAAATGATCAGGCAATTGATAGTGACGTTTTAACGTTATTACATGACAAGCTGGTAAACAAAGGCCAAGAGTTGGCCATTATAGTTGCTGGCCTTGGTAATGTAGGCGAAGTGTTCTTAGCGCAGCTCCAAGCTCAGTTTGCTCGTTTATCTGCTCAGTACAAGGTAAAAGTGGTTGCTCTTCTTCGTTCACAGCAAATGCTTTTTAGTGCTAGCGGTTTAAATACCGAAACATGGCAAGAGCAGTGGCATAACGAAGCGCAAAGCTACGACAAGGCAGAATTATTAGCACGTATTAATGAACTTGATTATGAGCACAAAGTGGTGATTGATATCACTGCCAGTGAGGCGTTTAGTCAGTTATACCCTGACTTTGTTGAACTTAACTGTCATTTGATCAGTGCAAACAAATATGCGGGTACTGCCGCGCATAGTTGGTATCAAAACTTACGTACTAATTTAGCTGAGCGAAATCTATTATGGCGCTATAACACCAGTGTAGGCGCAGGTTTACCGATTAACTTTGCTTTAGCTGATTTACAAAATAGCGGTGACAATATTAACCGTATTGAAGGGGTATTCTCGGGTACTTTATCGTGGTTATGTAGCAGTTACGATGGGAGTGTGCCGTTTTCAGATTTAGTGCTTCAAGCTCAGCAAATGGGTTATACAGAGCCAGATCCTCGTGAAGATTTATCTGGCCGCGATATGCAGCGTAAACTGCTAATTTTAGCGCGTGACTTAGGCCTAGATTTAGAGCTTGATGACATTGCTTTAACACCTCTAATGCCAGAAGCGTTGGCAGCAGGTAGCTGGCAAGATTTTCTTGCAAACAAACAGCTGCTCGATGAATTCATGACAGAAAAAGCAGCCCAAGCTGCAGCTCAAGATAAAGTAGTGCGCTACACAGGCGCAATTACACTCGTTGATGGCAAGGTTCAGGCGCAAGTTGGTTTAGTTAATGTTGGCAAAGATGATGTATTAGCAAGCCTTAAACCGGGCGATAACATCTTTGTTATTAATTCACAGTGGTATACAGACAATGCATTAGTGATCCAAGGCCCTGGAGCAGGTAAAGAAGTCACTGCGGCTGGGGTTCATTCAGACCTGTATTGGCTGGTAAATAACCTAAAATAATTTTGCTGATCTTAGTTTAAATAGCTAAGCAAAAAGCGCCCCAAGGGCGCTTTTTTATTGTTTCAAAATAGCAACTCAGTTATTTAGAATAACTCTTCCTCTGTGCTGAGCTTTTCTTCAAACACGTCAGTAGGCTGTGCAAGTACATATTTAGTTGGTGCAGTGCCTTTAATGAAATACTCAAAACGGCTGGTGTAGTCATTTTTGTGACTCAATAGACCTGTCTCTAAGTCGATACGTACTGATACGAGTCCTTCAGGGAGTTCAATCGGTGCTTCAGGCATGCCATCAAGCGCTGCTCGCATAAAGTCGACCCATGCAGGTTGCGCTGTTTTAGCGCCTGATTCTGCGCCCGAAATTTGTGATTTATCGAGGTTGTTATTGTAAGTTGAACGACCAAGCGTGATGCCTGGATTATCAAAACCAACCCACACAGAGGTAAGCACATTACGATTGAAGCCACTAAACCAAGTATCGACAGAATCATTGGTGGTGCCCGTTTTACCAACCAGATCGCGACGATCCAATGCTTGAGCTCGCCAGCCGGTGCCGCTCCAACCGGTTTTGTGAGTCCAGCTACCACCACCCCAAATCGCGCTGTGCATAGCTTGTGAGATCAAGAATGCATTTTGTTTTGAAATAATTCGCGGTGCACAACGAGGCGCATTAGTTACAGCTGTATCAGTGAGGTTTAGCTGATTATTATCAAGTGATGCAAACTCAGGAGTAATTGCTGGTTGTGGTGCATCACAGGCAAGTTCTGGTTCTGTTTTAAATAACACAGTGCCTGCTGAATCCTGAATCTCAGAGATAAAGTAAGGCTTAATTAAGTGGCCGCCATTGGCAAAGGTACTCATTCCTCGTGCTAGCTCAAGAGGGGTGATTGAGGCGCTACCAAGAGCCAATGACTCGCTGCGGTTAATATCACTATTTAAAAAGCCAAATTTAAGCAGGTGATCGGCTGTACGCTCTAAACCTACACCGCGTAATAAGCGCACTGAAATAACGTTTTTCGATTGTGCTAATGCTCGGCGGATACGAATAGGGCCATTATAAACCGCCGGGCTGTTCTTCGGACGCCATGCCACACCTTGGCTTTTATCCCATTGGTTGATTGGCGCATCGTTAAGAATTGAAGCGAGTGTGTAACCGTTTTCAAGCGCTGCTGAATAAATAAAGGGTTTAATGTTTGACCCTACTTGGCGTTTTGCTTGTACCGCACGATTGTATTGGCTTTGTTCAAAACTGTATCCACCGACAATCGCTTTAATACGACCATCTTGTGGGTCAAGAGACACAAGAGCACTTGATGCTTCAGGAACCTGGCTTAATATGTAGCTTTCATCCGCATTTTTGCGAAGCCAAATTTGCGCGCCTGCGGTTAGGATGTCAGCCGCTGTTTTTGGTGCGAAGCTTTGACGGTAACGGGTAATATATTTGCGAGCCCATTTTAAGCCATCCCACTCAACAGTAACTTGTTCGCCGCTTTTTAATAGCACATCAATTGATTGCTCAGCGACATTAGTGACAACACCCGCTAATAGTGGGCCAAACTCTTTAACGTCTTTAAGTTTATTTAAAATGTCTTCTTGGCTAAGCGGGCTTTCGCTCTCGGTATCCCACAATTGTGCAGTTGCACCACGGTAACCATGACGCATATCGTATGCATGAAGGTTATCAACAATGGCATCTTGCGCGGCTTGTTGAATGTTCGAATCAACACTGGTGTAAACTTTAAAACCCGTATTATAAGCACGCTCATGACCGTAGCGTTTAACCATTTCAGCGCGAACCATCTCAGAAATATAAGGTGCATATACTTCAATTTCAGCGCCATGGAATTTAGCTGTAATTGGTGCGTTGATAGCCTCTTCATATTCGCTTTGAGTGATGTACTTTTCTGTAAGCATACGCCCTAGTACAACGTTACGGCGGGATTTGGCTCGCACAGGGTTGCGAATTGGATTAAGTGCTGATGGGGCTTTTGGTAGACCCGCAATCATCGCCATTTGCGCTAAGGTTAGTTCATTTAGGTCTTTGCCATAATACACCTGTGCCGCAGCACCAATACCAAAAGCGCGGTTACCTAATTCAATTTTATTCAAATATAATTCGAGGATTTCGTCTTTACTTAATATACTTTCGATATGAAGAGCGATGAAGATCTCTTTGACCTTACGAATGTATGCTTTTTCTCGGGTTAAGAAGAAGTTACGGGCAAGCTGCATGGTTATAGTACTTGCGCCTTGTTTCTTTTCACCGGTAGATATGAGTACAATGGCTGAACGTACGATACCAATTGGATCAATACCGATATGCTCGTAAAAACGGTTATCTTCTGTTGCTAATATTGCATTGATTAATGGTTGGGGTATTTGATCTATTGTAACGGGAATGCGGCGTTTTTCACCGAATTGGTTAATCAATAATCCATCACGTGAGAATACCTGCATAGGTGTCTGTAACTGAACGTCTTTTAGAACCTGTACGCTAGGAATATCAGGTTTAACGTAATAGTATAGACCAACTAAAGTGATTAGTCCTAAAAATGAGCAGATGATAATAAATTGTAAAGTTCGCTTTAATAAAATCACTTATATTTTCCCTAAATGGACTC
Source organism: Pseudoalteromonas gelatinilytica (assembly GCF_001641615.1). GTDB lineage: Bacteria > Pseudomonadota > Gammaproteobacteria > Enterobacterales > Alteromonadaceae > Pseudoalteromonas > Pseudoalteromonas gelatinilytica. Next base: position 107,855 of record NZ_LRRU01000002.1, on the reverse strand, counting down.
CCAATTAGAATCGGAGACTGCTAGTATATATTGATTAAAAAATGAATAATATTTTTTCAGATAAAAATTATAACTTGTTTATTATTAAAACAAAGGCCAAGTTGCAAACATGCTAAGTCAGCTATTTAAAAAGCCTTCATCTATGATGGTAGGAATCGACATCGGATCGCACTGTATAAAAGCAGTGCTGTTGCAAGAGACAGACGCAGGTTTGCGGCTTGAAGCGTTAGCTATTGAACCTATGCCAAAAGGCGCTATGTCTGAACGTTCCATACAAGACATAGAAGCGATAGGTAATGTTATCGCTAAACTAAAAAGAAAAATTCCTAAATCAGTTCAAACCGCAGCTGTAGCCGTTTCAGGCCAAACGGTAATTACGAAAGTGATTTTTATGGATGTATCATTAACAGATGCTGAATTAGAGTCACAAATAGCAATAGAAGCTGATAGTTTAATCCCATATCCACTCGATGAGGTTAACATTGACTTTGAAAAGTTGGCTATCAACGAAGCTGATCCAAGTAAAGTGAATGTACTGCTCTCTGCCGCTCGAACTGAAAGTGTGCAAGCGCGAGTAGGTGCCTTAGAAACTGCCAACCTAAAAGCAGCGGTTGTTGATGTTGAAAGCTATGCACTGAGCCGTGCGATGGATGTTTATTACCAACAACTGCCAAGTGATGCTTTTAACAAGTGTGTTGCTGTTGTTGATATTGGTGCTGTGCTGATGCTTGTGAGCGTTGTGCAAGAAGGTGAAACAATTTACACCCGTGACCAAGTGTTTGGTGGTGACCAATACACAAATAGCATTGTTGCATACTACAACAAGAGCTTTGATGAAGCTGAAATTGGTAAAACGACGGGTGACTTACCACCAAATTATACTTTTGAAGTATTAGCTCCATTCCAAACGTCACTGCTACAGCAAGTTAGACGCGCAGTGCAAATGTTCTTAACGACCAGTGGTAAAGATCAAGTTGATTACATTGTACTCACTGGTGGTACTGCTATGATCGAAGGCTTAGATAGGCTCCTAATTGAAGAGCTAGGCATTCACACTGTTGTTGCAGAGCCATTTGCTAACATTGAAATTTCGCCAAAGATTGATCGCAATATGTTGCAGCGTCACCGCACTCAATTTGCGATAGCCACAGGATTGGCATTAAGGAGCTTTTCACCATGCCACATATAAATCTGCTGCCTTGGCGCGAACAACATAGAAAAGACTCACAAAATAAGTTCGTTACCGTGCTATTTGGCGTTGTTGTCGTTAGCTTCTTAAGTATGTATTTACTAAGCTCTTTTTATGGCGGCTTGCGTGATGGACAAAACGTGAAGAACAATTTCTTAAATACTGAAATTGCATTATTGAACCAACGTATTCGTGAGATAAACGAACTCGATAAGAAAAAAGAAAACTTACAGCAACGTATGCGCCTCATCGAAGAGTTACAAAGTAACCGTAACTTAGGGACGCAAATTATGGATGAGGTCGCTAATATTGTTCCTGCCGGAGTTTATTTAACCAAGCTTGAACGCCGTGATGATCGTATTCATGTAATCGGTCGCAGTGAGTCTAATAACCGCTTATCAACTATGCTGCGTCAAGTGCAAGGCTCATATTTGTTAGAGCGTCCTATTATGCAAGGCATTGTTGCTGGTGAACAAACGTCAAGATTATTGAGTGACTTTAATATGGATTTTTACGTTAAACCATTTGATCAGATAGGTGAGGCACGCAATGAACCTTGATATCAAAGCGTTAACTGAAATAGATTGGAATGAAATAGAGCTCGAAAATATGGGTGATTGGCCCATTGCTGTTAAGGCTTTGTGCTGTGCGTTTGTGGCTGCGCTGGTTTTATACTTTAGCTACAGCTTATTAGTGTCTGACGAAATAGCCAGTTATCACAGTGCGGTAGCGAAAGAGACAGAACTACGCAAAACTTATAAAGAAAAATATGCCATTGCGAGTAACTTAGAAATATATCGCCAGCAAATGGTTGAGATGGAAGATAAGTTTTCACAGCTATTAAAGCGCTTACCAACCTCAAACGAAACACCAGGCTTGTTGGACGATTTATCTTATGTTGGTACCACCAGTGGTTTAACATTTTTAAAAATTGGCTGGTTACCTGAAGTTGAAAAAGAGTTTTATACAGAGCTGCCGATTAAAATTGAAGTGGTAGGCACGTATCATGAGTTTGGTGAGTTTGTAGGTAAAGTTGCTCAATTACCTCGTATTGTGAGTTTACACGACTTTACTATTCAAACGCTGGGTGATGGTGAACTCACTTTCAGTGTTGTAGCTAAGACTTATCGTTATGAAGGGGGAGCTAAAAAATGAAGAAACTTCCCTTAATTATTGCCATGACTATTGTGCTAAGCGCGTGTAATGACGATACTTCAGAACAAAAAGAGTTTATTGATCAAGTAAAAGCGAGTACAACGCCTAAAGTTGAACCGATACCAGAGATCACAAAGTTTGAGCATTTTGCATATAGTGCTGGAAAATTACGCAGTCCGTTTGTGGCACCTAAGCCGGAAATTATCCAAAACAACTTAGTACAAGTTAAAAACTGCTTACACCCAGATCCTAATCGTGTTCGTCAACCACTTGAGAAGTACCCATTAGATAATCTAGTTATGCAAGGGACTATTGGCCGTGTTGGCAACAATTGGGCGCTGATTAAAGCAGCAGACAATACGCTCTATCGAGTCACTGTGGGTAATTATATTGGTCTGTACCATGGTGAAATTAAAGAAGTGCACGACAATTATATAGAATTATTAGAATTAATCCCGGATGGGGCTGGTTGTTGGAAGGAACGCCTGACTAAGCTGGAAATGTTAGAGGCGGAAACAAATGGTGCAAGTTAATCTTATGAAAGGTAAAAAGAAGATGCATAAAGGAATGGCTTGGTTAAAACACATGCATAAATTCATGTTAGCTGCATTAGCCTTAATCGTAGCACAGACGGCAATTGCCGCCCCTTTACTGTATGACGTACGTTATAACCCATTAATGAAAGGTGAAACACAGTTACAGCTGGTGTTTGATGAAGCGCTAACATTTGAACCTAAGGTTCAGGTTTATAATTCGCCAGCTCGTATCGAAATGCTTTTCAGTAATGTGGGTGTGGATAATGAAGTACGCGATGTTCCAGTTAACCAAGCAGGCATTAAGCATGTAACCAGCACCTTGACCGCTGATGGTTTGAAGGTTGTTGTTAACTTAGACAAACTGAAAATCTATAAAACTTCAGCGAAAGACAACATTGTTACTTTGCATGTTTCAGATAACCCAATTGCGAGCGAAGACAGTGCCAGTGGTTTGACAGCATCAAGTAACTTTATCAATACAGTTCAGTCGATCGATTTTCGTCGCGGCGAAAAAGGTGAAGCACGCCTTTTAGTCTTCTTACAAGATACACAAGCTGCAATTGATGTGCATGAAAGTGGCGGCAAAATTATTGCAGAGTTCCACCACACAGATATTTTAGACGATTTATTGTATCAATTAGATGTCATGGACTTTGGCACCGTTGTTAGTAATATCGAAACCTTCAAAGAAGGCAATATGACGCGCATCGTGGTTGAACCAAATGCAGCGTTCAAGTTTACTCATCAACAAATTGAAAACATCTTTACACTAACCGTTGAAAAAGATGATACGCAGCGAGCTTACCTTGATGGCGGAATTGAATATCAAGGTCGCCCAATGAGCCTTAATTTCCAAGATATTCCAATTCGCTCTGTGCTACAGATTATTGCTGGCTATAACGAGTTTAACTTAGTAACAAGTGACTCTGTCACAGGCAATATCACGCTGCGCTTAGATGGTGTACCTTGGGATCAGGCACTTGATGTCGTGCTTAAAATTAAAGGCCTTGATAAGCGTATGGACGGTACTATTTTGATGGTTGCACCATCAGAGGAGCTTGCCGCTCGTGAAGCGAAGGAGCTTAAAGCTAAACAACAAGTTGAAGATTTAGAGCCGTTATACAGCGAATATATCCGCCTTAACTATGCTAAAGCTGAAGAATTTGCAGACTTATTGAAAACAGACACCAACAGCATTATTTCTGCGCGAGGCAGTGTGTCTGTTGATAAACGTACTAATACATTACTGATTAAAGACACAGCGAAAAGCATTGAAAGCGTGCGCCGTATGGTGGAAACCTTAGATATTCCTGTTAAACAAGTGGTCATTGAATCACGTATGGTGACAGTGAATGATAACGTGCAAGAAGACTTAGGTGTTCGCTGGGGGATTAGCGATGTGGGCAGTGACGGTGCTATCTCTGGCACCTTAGAAGGTGCTGGTGGCATGGTCGGCGCGGGTTCATACGATAATATTCCAAGCTTGTCTGACCGATTAAATGTTAACTTACCGGTTTCAAGCCCCGCGGGTAGCATTGGTGTACAAATTGCTAAATTGGCCAATGGCACTATCTTAGATTTAGAGTTAAGTGCTCTTGAAGAAGAAAACCGCGGTGAGATTATCGCAAGTCCACGTATCACCACGGCGAACCAACAAAAAGCCCGCATTGAGCAAGGTACAGAGATCCCGTACGTTGAAGCTGCATCAAGTGGTGCAACGACAGTAACGTTCAAAAAAGCGGTATTAAGTTTAGAAGTAACACCACATATCACGCCAGACAACAAGGTCATTCTGGATCTTGTGATCACGCAAGATACCCGTGGTGATACGGTTCAGACACCAACGGGGTCTGCTGTAGCTATTAATACCCAAGAGATTCAGACTCAGGTATTAGTAGAAAATGGCCAAACTGTGGTGCTTGGTGGTATCTTCCAGCAGCAAATCGTTAACTCAACTAAGAAAGTACCTCTGTTAGGCGATATTCCTTACTTAGGTGTACTGTTCAAAAGCACCAGTGAATTTAACGAGAAAAAAGAGCTGCTAATCTTTGTAACACCAAAAATTCAAATCGATTAAGTGATTTTTTCTTAAGCAACGAGCAATTAGCATGTTTAATTGCTCGTTATCTGGCTTTTTATGCTAATTGACTTGAAATACCCAAGCAATTACTGAGATAATCCCCTCCTTAATTTTGGGGCCAGGTCGTTAGGCGGGGTTTTATTTCAAATTTTAGAGTTCGTTTGTACTAAAAAGATATGGCTGAGAAACGTAATATATTTCTAGTGGGCCCTATGGGGGCTGGCAAAAGCACAATTGGTCGTCACATTGCTGACCAATTACACCTTGAATTTTTCGATTCAGATCAAGAGATCGAGCGTCGTACTGGAGCAGACATTGCTTGGGTATTCGATCTTGAGGGTGAAGAGGGCTTTCGACTTCGTGAAGAAACTGTAATTTCAGACCTAACTGAGATGCAAGGTATTGTTCTTGCAACAGGTGGTGGTTCTGTGATCAGTAAAGAAGTACGTAACAAGCTATCTGCTCGTGGTATTGTTGTATACCTAGAGACACCAATCGAAAAGCAAGTTGCACGCACACAGCGCGACAAGCGTCGCCCATTATTGCAAACAGAAGAAGCACCGCGTGATGTACTAGAGCGCTTAGCTGAAGAACGCGAACCGTTATACAAAGAAGTTGCTGATTTTGTTGTCCGCACTGATGAGCAAAGCGCGAAAGTTGTTGCTAATCAAATCATCGAGAAATTAGATTTTTAAAAACCAATAATAAAAAGGAAACTAGCTATGCTTGAATTAACAGTTAATTTGGACGAGCGAAGTTATCCTATTTATATTGGTCAATCTGCTCTTAAAGAGACTGGTCGGCTGCGTGAGCACATCGGCGATTGTCGACCAATCATTATCACTAACGACACCATTGCACCTTTATATCTTGATGATGTAATGACGTCGTTAGCTGATCTTAACCCGTTATCTTTTATTATCCCTGATGGTGAGCAATACAAATCACTTGAGTGGTTTGAAAAGATTTCGGCGTTCTTACTTGAACATAACTGTGGTCGCGATACGTGCCTTATTGCATTAGGCGGTGGTGTTGTGGGTGACCTCACAGGTTTTGTTGCTGCATGTTATCAACGTGGCGTGCCTTTTATTCAAGTACCAACTACCTTGCTCTCGCAAGTTGACTCATCAGTAGGTGGTAAAACGGCAGTAAACCATCCGCTTGGTAAAAACATGATTGGTGCTTTTTATCAGCCGCAAGCAGTATTTATCGATACACAGTCTCTTCATACATTGCCAGAGCGTGAATTCGCAGCGGGCATGGCTGAAGTTATCAAGTATGGCCTCATTTACGACACAGAATTATTTGCTTACCTTGAGCAAAATATTGCCAACCTTAAATCACTCGACGAGCAAACATTACAGCACGTAATTTACCGTTGTTGTGAAATCAAGGCCTTAATTGTTGCACAAGATGAAAAAGAAGCAGGTTTACGCGCATTACTAAACCTAGGGCACACCTTTGGTCATGCGATTGAAGCGCAAATGGGTTACGGTAACTGGTTACACGGCGAAGCTGTTGCGGCAGGTATGGTACTTGCAGCACGTCTAGCTCATACCCGTGGTGATTTAACCGCAGCTGAACTTGAGCGCGTCGTTAAATTGATTGCAGATTATGACTTACCTGTTGATATTCCAGCAGAAATGACCAGCGAGCAATTTTTAACGCACATGCGTAAAGACAAGAAAAACAAAAAAGGTACGATTCGCTTTATTCTACCTACTCAATTTGGTCAATGTGCGCTGGTAAGTGATGTTACTGATCAGCAGGTTTGTGATTTAATAGCGCGCTAATGCAATCGCAAATATTGCCTAGCCGTGCTGCGCTAGTTGATCGAATCGCTCTGCAGTTTGAATATGGGCAAAATCTAATTTGCTTGCTTGGCCCGTCAGGCCTTGGTAAAAGCTATTTATTAGAAACCTTCATTACTGATAAATACCACAACTTTAATAAAGCGTTTGTTCAGTTGTCAGGAAAAATGACTGACCAGCAGTTTATGACTGAATTGCTAGAACAAAGCTTTAGTAACCCGCTGATTGATCACGCTTTAAGTTTGTCTGAAAATTTCTATCAACTCTATAAACAACAACCTTGTGGTGATTGTTTATGGGTGATTGATGGAGGCCGTCATTTATCGGAAGAGTTAATTCAGCAATTAGAAATTCTTGCTAAGCAAAGCCCAAGCACGTTATATATATTGATTGCATCACAATCGGTTGGGCAATTTATCCAAGCCGTCGAGATCCACCTTGAAGCGCTAAATATAAGTGAAAGTAAACAGCTCATGCGTTGGTTTTTCGATAGCCTCCCTGTGGAAGAAGATCCTGTTTTTCGCACTTTCTTACAAGAGGCGCATGGTAATCCTGCCTTATTACTTGCATGGCAACCAGAACAACAAACCGCAGACATTCGCGCACCCGAAAAAAGCTATAAACTGCTTTATTTAATTTTGCTCTTAATCACAACCATGCTGCTTATTATTGGCTTTCTATATAAAGCAGACATGACCGAGTGGTGGAAAGCGCACTACCAGCAAGATACAACGAGCACTGTGGCAACCGCATTACCTGCAGAAGCGGTAATTAATGGTCCAGTAGAAAGCAAAGAGCTAGCTTCGGAGCACGCTCAAGATGAGTCTCAAGCCGAGCAGCAAGTTACCAATCATGATGCTGTCGACACGACTCAAGCTGCTAATGTGCCGGTTGATAACTCTGTAATAGAAAACCGTGAAAAAGAAAGTCATAACAATAATGTCGCTGCGATTGTTGATAGCCTATTACCTGCAGAGCAAGTAGCAGAAGAGACTGATCAGCCAACGCCTGATGAAGTAGCGACAGCCATCATGAGTAACGCTGAGCCAATTGCAGACGAGGTAACTGAATCAGAACCTCAGCAGTCGTTAGTGGGTAACGCGTGGTATTTAACTCAGCCAGATGACAATTTTGTAATCCAATTACTTGCGGTGACTAAGCAAGAGATCAGCGATAAGTTTATTAAAGAAAATGGCTTGCAAGGGCAGGTAAAGACTTACCAAAGTTTACGTAACGGTAAGCCGTGGTGGATTGTCACTTATGGCAGTTATAGCACACTCAATGACGCGAAGAAGGGCGTAACAACACTTTCTGATAATGTGCGTAAAAATCAGCCGTTTTATAAAAAAATAAGTAAAATTAAACAAGAAATCGCTTCACTAAATCAGTAAATTAAAACTGATTAGTGTAAAATCGCGCAACACCGAATTGAAGTTAAGAGCAGATGCAGCAAAAGACCAGAGCCTTCCTTAAATGGGCGGGTGGAAAATACAGCCTAGTTGAAGATATTCATACCCGCTTGAAGCAAGCGAGTGTGGATGCTGACACCTTAGTTGAACCTTTCGTTGGTGCTGGCTCTGTATTCCTTAATACGGATTTTAAGCATTATATTTTAAACGATATCAATGCGGATCTGATCAACCTTTACACTGAGCTTAAACGCACGCCTGATGAGTTCATCAGTGATGCAAAAAAGTTGTTTGTAGAGCTCAATAACCATCCTGAAGCCTATTATGAGTATCGTGTTCAATTTAATCAGAGCAGCGATGTGTATGAGCGAGCGATTTTATTTTTATATATGAATCGTCATGGCTATAACGGTTTGTGTCGTTACAATCTAAAAGGTATTTTTAATGTGCCTTTTGGTAAATATAAGCGCCCGTACTTTCCTGAAAAAGAAATGCATTTCTTTGCCGAAAAAGCGCAGCAAGCAACCTTTACCTGTTTAGGTTATGACGAGGTGTTTAAGCTTATTCCTGAAAACGCAGTAGTGTATTGCGACCCACCTTATGTACCGCTGAGTAAAACGGCATCATTTACTTCCTATGCTAAAGGCGGCTTCAATTTAGATGATCAAGCTAACTTGGCTAATTTAGCTGAGCAAGCGGCATTCGAAAATAACACGCCGGTGCTTATTTCTAACCACGATACTGTATGGACTCGTAAAATCTATAGCCAAGCATCACTGGATGAAATTCAGGTAAAACGCACGATTAGCCCGAAGGGCGGTTCACGTAATAAAGTGAATGAGCTAATGGCTATGTATTTAGCACCAAAGAAACGGTGAAATAAATCGCTGCTACAAACAGGCTGAATAAAACTAGGGCAATGACGATAATAGTTCTGAGCGAATGCTCTTTGAAATCAGCTTGACGCTTGTCTTCTGATTGCACACCAAAAAATGCCGCGAAGACACTTTGTAATGCACTAATGAATTTGTTCATGCGGTTTAGAACTTAGAACCTAAACCGCTAACTTTCTTTGATTCTTCGTTACTTGTTAAGAGTTCAAGTAAATCAAGGTAATGGAATTGAGCGCTGCGGCTATCACCCGTTAACCAAGAAAACCATCCTGTTTCTTGTTCTGCTTTCATACATTGAGCAGAAGATGATGATGCGCTAACTGTGTTGCACGAGCAACCAGACGCCACTGCTAAAAAGTCGTCTTCATCAGCCGATGAAAAAGATACAAACGCAGCAACAGAAAGTGCGGACGCGATTAAGATCCCTATTTTAAAAGCACGCATGAGAATAACCCTTGTTTGTGTTATTTAGACAAGCATACATAACAATTGCTCAAATAACAAACTTAATTACTGCTGAATTAAATAAAAATTTAATAAAATTAACCCTTTAAAGTAAATTTTATGTTTATATTTTGTTTCATATGCATGTATTGTTACATCTTGATTAATAGAGCTTTAGTTCAACTTTTGATTAATTCACCTTAAATTCAATAGGCTAAAAGGATTAGCTTCTCTCTATCGCATTCTAACAACCTGCTGTGGTGTTTTAATCAGCTGTCGATTGGGTTACATTATGCGCTCTTCTTGCAGTCGCAAATTATGATGGAATCTCTCATGTTGGAAACATTACAAAAGTATTTAATAGCCCCTTCTATTTTATCAGCTGACTTTGCCCGTTTAGGTGAAGATGTTGATCGTGTATTAGCAAGTGGGGCAGACGTTGTACATTTTGATGTAATGGATAACCATTATGTGCCAAACCTAACTTTTGGCCCGATGATTTGTAAGGCACTGCGCGATTACGGTGTCACAGCACCGATTGATGTGCATCTTATGGTGAAACCTGTCGATCGCCTAATTCCCGACTTCGCTGAAGCGGGCGCTTCTATTATTAGCTTTCACCCTGAAGCAAGTGAGCATATTGACCGTACCTTACAGCTTATAAAAGACAGCGGTTGCCAAGCAGGGCTTGTATTTAATCCTGCGACCAGCCTTAGCTACCTTGAGCATGTGCTCGATAAAGTTGATGTGGTGCTATTAATGTCGGTTAACCCTGGTTTTGGTGGTCAAAGTTTTATTCCGCATACGCTCGAAAAGCTTCGCCAAGCGCGTAAAATTATTGATGATTCAGGTCGTAATATTCGACTAGAGGTTGACGGTGGTGTTGGTGTTAATAACATTGCTGAAATTGCAGAAGCGGGCGCTGATATGTTTGTTGCTGGCTCTGCAATTTTCAATCAACCAGATTACAAAGCCGTTATCGATGCGATGCGTAGCGAACTGGCAAAGGTTGAATCATGAAATACGATGCAGCATTTTTTGATTTAGACGGCACCCTAGTCGACAGTGTTTATGATTTATATATTGCGATGAACCTGACTCTTACTGACTTAGCGTTTCCGGTTGTTACGCAGAAGCTAGTCGAAAGCTGGGTCGGTAATGGTATAGAAACACTTGTTAAACGAGGTTTGAGTGGCGATATGCAAGTTAGTGAGCATTTAGATGAAGCCCTTGCTGAGCGTGCAATTAAGTTATTTTATCAGCACTATGACCAAGTTGTAGGTGACTATAGTGCGCTTTATCAGCATGTAGAAACAGGGCTTGCCGCACTTGCTGGTATTCCTAAAGTGGTGATCACCAATAAGGCGCGCCGTTTTACCGAAAAGTTACTTGATAAACTGTCATTGACCAGCCATTTTCAGTTTATTGTCTGTGGCGATGATATGGCTAAGAAACCTTCACCAGAACCATTGCACTTTGCTTGTCAGCAATTAGATGTTAGCCCTGAAAAAGCGGTTATGATTGGCGATTCAAAAAGTGATATTTTGGCAGCAAAAGCTGCAAATGTTGACGTTGTCGCGCTTGGTTATGGCTATAACCAAGGTGAAAACCTCGCTGATTTCAATCCAGAGTACCTCTGCGAGAATTTCTTAGATATAATACCCGTTCTTACCCAAAGGTAAGTGCATTTTAATTTCGTCTTTTTAGTTTAGTAAAAAATATAAAGGAACATCATGAGTAAACCAGTAGTGTTAAGTGGCATTCAGCCAACCGGTGGTATGACAATAGGCAACTATGTTGGCGCTATTAACCAGTGGCTTAAGCTACAGGAAGACCACGAAAGTTTCTTTATGTTAGTTGATTTACATGCCATTACGGTACGCCAAGATCCAGAGCAATTACGTTCGCGCGTTCTTGACGGTATTGCGCTATATGCTGCATGTGGTATCGATCCAGAGAAAGCGGCGTTATTTGTACAATCTCAAGTACCAGAACATGCACAGCTAAGCTGGGTATTAAACTGTTACGCGCAAATGGGTGAGCTTAATCGTATGACGCAGTTCAAAGATAAGTCATCTAAGCATGCGAATAACGTGAATGTGGGTTTATTCTCTTACCCAGTGCTGCAAGCAGCTGATATCTTGTTATATCAAGCAGATCAAGTGCCAGTGGGTGAAGATCAAAAGCAACATCTTGAATTAACACGTGATATCGCAACACGTTTTAACAACCTATACGGTGACGTGTTCAAACTACCTGAGCCGTACATTCCTGAGTTTGGCGCACGTGTAATGAGCTTACAAGATCCGCTGAAGAAAATGTCTAAGTCAGATGAAAATCCAAACGGTTACATCATGTTATTGGATGAGCCGAAGAAGATTGAAAAGAAACTGAAAAAAGCAGTAACCGATTCAGACGAGCAAGCGCGTATCTACTTTGATCGTGATGAAAAACCAGGTGTATCTAACCTACTTACTTTATTATCAGTTGCAACTAAGCGCTCAATTGAAGACTTAGTACCTGAATATGAAGACAAAATGTATGGTCACCTGAAAAAAGACACCGCAGCAGCGGTTGTGAATATGATTGAGCCAATCCAAGCGCGCTTTAAAGAGATTCGTGAAGATCAATCATTGCTTGATAGCATCATGAAATCAGGTGCTGAAAAGGCGAGTATTCGCGCTGAGAAAACATTAAAAGCTGTGTACGATGCGGTAGGTTTTATCCCTCGCCCGTAATCTTTCAGCAAATAATTGAAATAAAAATACCGCTATAAAGCGGTATTTTTTTAGCTATTAAAAACTAAGCACGATTAATACTGTAAACAAACAGATAAGTGCAGCAGCGGTTTTGTCTGTTTTTTCCATTTTCTTATTCCTCATCTGTGTTCAACTGTTTAATTGCATAGCCTTTATTTTTTAGTAAGCCTAACAAGCTATCGTCACCGGCCAAGTGGGCTGCGCCAACAAGCACCAGCTCTTTTTGATGATTAGTAAAATAGCGCTCTATCTTGCTAAGCCAGGTTAAATTACGCTGCTTAATTAGCATGTTATAGGTGAGTAGATCATGCTCTTTGAGCGGCATAATAGTGAGTGTATTCATTGCCTGCATATCGCCATTTCGCCATGCATCAAGCAGGGCAGCATAATGATGCTGATAGTGAGATATTTGCGCTAATTGTGATTCAATAAAGGCACTTTCGTCTTGGCTACCTAATTGCTTAAATAGGTGTAATTGAAACGCTAAGGTTTCAAGGAAAGCCAACTCTTTATCATCTTGTTTTGCTAATTTAGTTAGGTAGCTGTCGACACCTTCACCTAGTAGTGATTGCTTTTGTAATTCTAATGACGTCATTAACAAACTTACCAAAAATGGGCGAAAGCTATCGAACTCACTCAGTTTCATACCGTAACGGTTTAGCTGCTCTTCTAACTGCAGCTTCACTTTTGCTGTTAGCTTGCTACTTAATGTTTCACCTGCTTGGTAGCTAAGCGTTTTTAGCATTGTGAGCTGTGCCGAACTATCGCTTGGTGCAGGTACATCGGCTTCAAGTACTAAGGTATCTACTTGTTTATAAGCTTGATTAAATTCTACTGGGAGTGGTAGCTCTTTTGGAGGCAAAATATGAATTGAACCTGCAATGTAAATATAGTCATCGCCTTTACTTACCTGCCAAACAGCACTTTTAGCAGCGCCAAACCCACTTGTTAATAAGCCAGATGCAGCAACTGATGAGATGAGAAAGTGTCGAGTCAGTGTTTTCATTATTTACGCCTGTTAATTGAAAGAAGCTTGCTCAGCACTCTGAGCAAGCCAACGATTACTTATTGAGTTGTTGCTCAATTTGCAAATCAATTTTATTGTTCATTTGCTCAATAGACGCTTCGATAGAAGTCTCTAATTGCTGATTTAGTTTTTGAGCACCTTGCGTATTAAGTAAGGTATTAGGCGATGTAATAATGATTGCAGTGACAGCTAAAAGTGACATCATTTTTAATACTGAGTTAGTCATAATTTAATTCCTTTAATTGGTTGATTAGTTTTATCAGCGAAGCAAAATTGGTTGGTAGCCCGTTGATGGAAACTACAATAGCGAGGAATTTACATAGAGTCGCTTATCTAGTTCTAAGCGATTTATTTATAAGGTTTTAAAATTTTAATTTGTTTTATTTCAGTGTTTTATGTCTAATTCTTACGGAGTGAAATAAGGTTTTAAAGCCTATTATTTTGAGGCTGTGTATTTTGATGTTAGTGTTCCTGTATTAAAATAGGGAACGGATGGGTTTTGCTATGGGCTTTAAAGTAAAACATTATGCGACTAAAACTGTAGCTGCGAATAGCTCATTAGAAGGGAACTAATTTTAACTGAGCTTATTATTGGTAGCCTTTGCGCAGCCTCGCAAAGGTCGGCTATGACGCAACAATGCTGCTTATTTTTATACCCAACTTAGTAATCGCCTTAGTTTTTTGGCTTTATTGGGCATTCCATATTTCATGTCATTAGAGAAAAGCGCAGTAAGCCAAGCGAGTAGTATTGATTGCTGCGTTACTTTGCTACTGGAGTGACACCAGGTGAGTCACACGCAATCACTTCAAATCGATAGCCATATTCGGCATTGTGATCAGGAGTTACTTGTACTATTTCGTAATCATTCAGCTCAACGGCTTTACTGTTTTCTGCTTTTAAACAGCGTGAATAACTATCGGCTTCAAAGCTGTAAGCAAACATCGCAATTAAACGTTTGCTGCGTTCAAAGTAACCTTTGGTATCTAAAAATTGGCGAAGGTTTTCGGCGGTTTCGCTGTCACCTTTTATATCTACGTCTTGGCTTGGAGCTGAGCTTTCTTTATTTTCAGGCAGTTGTTGCTCGAGCTTTTCACCGAGTTCTTCGACCGCTTTTTGCTGCTCTTCACCGGATTCTTTGGCAATGACTTTGCTATCGAGAAAGGTACTGACCATGTTGTCGAGCACTTCTTCAGGGGGCTTATCATCAAGAAACGAAATCAGGTTAATAAAGACGACTGACGCTAAAACAAAGCGCACAATAGCGGTTAACAGCGGCGAATAGCTTTGACTAATAAATTTAACTCGCTCAGAGCCGAATGGCTTTATCAGCAACAAGATAAAAATGTAGAAAGGCAAAAAAAGTTGAAATAACAATAAAGTACCTAGGGTTACTCCCATTGCCCAGGGTGGTAAATACAACAGGGTAGCAAAGTTATGTGTGTAGTTAAAATGACTGGAAGAGACATGAGTCACATCATTAACTATGCCGCTCGCACCGGCCAAGACAAAATTAGCGATACTGGCATAGAAAATTAAAATCAGTGCTTTGCCAGCAAGAGAGTGCCAAAGCTGGTTAAACTTGGGCCAAAACTCAATAACAAGCGCAATGATAGTGATGGTGGCACTTAGCCAGCCCGATTGCAGAACAATCAGGCTGCTTAATGCTAAAAGGTAGAGCTTTTGTGCGGTACTTAAGTTAAACCAAATGGCTTGTAATCGTTCAACCAGCCTTGTTTTATGAGGCTGCCAGCTACGTTGCTGTTGTTGAAACTGTTTATTAGCGCGCCATTTTGCAATTTTTAAATACCTACGCACGCAATATCCTTTTATAGTAATGGTTTTAAGTATCTTCCCGTGTGTGAGCGCTCACAATCGGCGACGTCTTCAGGTGTACCAGAAATTAAAATTTCACCACCGCCTGAACCACCTTCTGGGCCTAAATCGACAATCCAGTCAGCAGTTTTAATCACATCAAGGTTATGCTCAATAACAACAATGGTATTACCATGATCGCGTAAGCGGTGCAGTACTACTAATAATTGCTGAATATCAGCAAAGTGTAAACCTGTAGTTGGTTCATCAAGGATATATAGCGTTTTACCGGTATCGCGCTTTGAAAGTTCGCGAGCCAGTTTCACACGCTGTGCTTCACCACCCGAGAGGGTAGTAGCAGCTTGACCTAAGCGAATATACGACAAGCCAACATCCATTAAAGTTTGCAGTTTACGTGCAATGGCCGGAATTTTATCAAAATAGTCACGGGCATCTTCAACGGTCATTTCGAGTACTTGGTGAATGTTTTTACCTTTGTACTGTACTTCGAGGGTTTCGCGATTGTAGCGCTGACCTTTACACACATCACAAGGTACATACACATCAGGTAAAAAGTGCATTTCTACCTTGATCACCCCATCGCCTTGGCAAGCCTCACAACGGCCACCTTTAACGTTAAAGCTAAAGCGACCGACTTTATAGCCACGCGAACGGGCTTCTTGAGTGCCTGCAAATAGCTCACGAATACCAGTAAAAATACCGGTGTAAGTGGCAGGGTTTGAGCGCGGAGTACGGCCAATAGGGCTTTGGTCAATATCAATCACTTTATCAAAATGATCTAGGCCCTTGATTGACTTGTACGGGGCCGCTTCAGCGGTCGTTGCGCCATTTAACTCGGTATGAGCCAGTTTAAATAAAGTGTCGTTGATAAGTGTTGATTTACCTGAGCCTGACACACCGGTGATACAGGTCATTAAGCCAAATGGAATACGTAAATCAACGTTCTTTAAATTGTTACCTGTGGCACCAAATAGCTCAAGCCATTTGTCGTTGGTTTGATGGCGAGTCGCTGGTACTTCAATTTTCTTCTCACCAGAAAGGTACTGACCCGTGATTGAATCTTTGCTGGCAAGAATATCGTCATGGGTACCTTGTGCAATAACATGACCGCCATGAACACCGGCACCTGGGCCGATATCGATAATATGATCCGCAGCACGAATGGCATCTTCGTCATGCTCAACCACAATGACGGTGTTGCCTAAATCACGTAAGTGAATAAGGGTTTTTAGTAAGCGGTCGTTATCGCGTTGGTGCAAACCAATTGATGGTTCATCCAGTACATACATTACACCAACTAGACCTGCACCAATTTGACTTGCTAAACGAATACGCTGCGCTTCACCGCCAGACAGGGTGTCGGCACTTCGCTCAAGCGATAAATAATTGAGACCTACATTAATGAGGAAAGATAAACGGTCACGAATTTCTTTAAGGATCTTATCGGCAATTTGGGCGCGCTGGCCTGTTAGATTTAAACCATCAAAAAATGCCATGCTTTCACCAATACTCATCGTGGTGATTGCTGGTAGATTGGTTTGGCCTATAAATACATGGCGAGCTTCTTCGCGTAATCGAGAGCCATGACAGCTCGGGCACGCTTGGCTTGTTTGGTATTTTGCGAGCTCTTCGCGCACTGAGTTTGACTCTGTTTCACGGTAGCGGCGATTCATATTATTTAAAACGCCTTCAAACTCATGGTTACGCGTAATTAAATCACCACGGTCGTTACGGTAATTAAAGGCAATTTTAGTTTTACCTGAACCTTCAAGAATCACCTTTTGCGCATCTTTACCAAGTTCTTGGAAAGGCACTTCTAGGTCAAACTTATAATGCTCAGCGACAGCTTGCAGCATTTGGAAGTAATAAAAGCTACGTTTGTCCCAACCTTTAATTGCACCACCCGATAGGCTTAGCTCAGGATTTTGCACAACACGGTTTGGATCAAAATACTGACGCACACCTAAACCATCACAGCTTTGACACGCACCCGCAGGGTTGTTAAACGAGAATAAACGCGGCTCAAGTTCACTCATTGCATAGCCACACGTTGGGCAGGCAAAATTAGCAGAAAACAGCATGTCTTCGCTGAGTGAATCGTCCATTGCCGCTACATGGGCAATACCAGATGAAAGCTCAAGGGCTGTTTCGAATGATTCAGCTAAACGCTGTTGTTGGCCATCTTTAACTTTAAAGCGGTCAACCACAACTTCAATCGTATGCTTTTTATGAAGCTCAAGGGTCGGTGGATCTGATAAGTCACAGACTTCGCCATCGATACGTGCACGAATAAAACCTTGGCTTGCTAGTTGCTCAAGCAGCTTAACATGCTCACCTTTACGGTCTTTTACCACCGGTGCTAACAACATTAGCTTACTTCCTTCAGGAAGCGCTAAAACGGTATCGACCATTTGGCTGATCGTTTGTGCTGCAAGCGGTAAATCGTGAGTAGGGCAGCGAGGCTCACCGACACGGGCAAATAATAAACGTAGGTAATCGTATATTTCGGTGATGGTACCGACCGTTGAACGCGGGTTATGCGACGTCGATTTCTGCTCAATAGAGATAGCAGGTGATAAACCTTCAATGTGATCAACATCGGGTTTTTCCATCAGCGATAAGAACTGTCTTGCATACGCTGACAATGATTCAACATAACGACGTTGCCCTTCTGCGTACAAAGTATCAAACGCTAAAGACGATTTCCCTGAACCAGATAGGCCAGTGATAACTATCAGCTTATCACGGGGAATGGTTAGGCTGATGTCTTTTAAATTGTGCGTACGGGCGCCTCGGACTTCAATGTTTTCCATGCTATCTCGTTTTATTACCTAATTATTTTTTCAGTATCTCATAATACGCGATAAGATTAATCCTTGATCAAAGAAAAAATCATCGCTTACAGGTGATTATTTAGTTTTCGCTTGTGGTAGAATCCACGCTCAAATTTTAATAGACAGCAAGATCAGTAATTCATGACAGCATCTTCACTCAACTCTCGAGAAAAACGCGCTGCCGTTTCGTTGGCGAGCGTCTTTGCATTCCGTATGCTTGGCCTATTTATGCTGATGCCAGTATTGGCGATTTATGGTCAGCAACTAGAAGGTTTTTCGCCGCTTTGGATTGGCTTTGCTATTGGTGCCTACGGTTTAACGCAAGCGGTGTTACAAATACCGATGGGGTGGTTGTCTGATAAAATTGGCCGCAAAAAAGTGATTATTGGTGGCCTTTGTATGTTTGCTCTTGGTTCAGTGATTGCGGCAACTGCTGAGTCTGTTCAAATGGTTACGCTAGGGCGTGCACTTCAAGGCATGGGGGCGATTGCCAGTGCCTTATTGGCACTTGCTTCTGATTTAAGCCGTGATGAGCAACGTCCGAAAGTTATGGCCGTGATTGGTATGTGTATTGGTATGAGCTTTGCTGTTGCTATGTTACTTGGGCCAATTGTTGCTGCATCGTGGGGAGTCGCTGGGGTATTTTGGCTTACCGCAGGGCTTGCCATTTTAGGTATTCTAATCGTGTTATTTTTAGTTCCTAATGCGGTAAGTAAAGCCCCAAAAGGGGATACGCTTGCTACTTTAGATGACATTAAACAACTGATTAAACACCCGCAATTAGCACGCCTTGATTTTGGTGTAATGCTGCTGCACCTGACATTAACCACTGTATTTGTCGCCTTACCAGGCCAGCTTATCAAAGATGGCTTAGTTGCAGACCACCATTGGTATTTATATATTCCTGTGCTGTTTTTAGCGTTTTTCTTAATGGCGCCTATGATGATTGTGGCGATTCGTAAAGAAAAAGAAAAACAAGCGTTTATTGGCTCAATCGCGCTGCTTGTTTTAAGCATGCTAGCAATGTCGTTATGGGTTGATTCAGTGATTGGTATTGGTATTTGTATGCTGGTTTACTTTATTGCTTTTAACTTTTTAGAAGCAACCATGCCTGCACTTGTGTCACGTATTGCTCCTGCAAACCAGAAAGGCTCTGCGATGGGCGTATTTTCATCAACACAGTTTTTTGGTGCCTTTTTAGGTGGTTTATTAGGAGGTTACGTTGCTCAAGCATTAAGTGCGCAAGCAGTGTTTGCGGCGGCGGCACTTGTTGGGGTAATATGGCTTATCCTTGCTTGGAATATGCAAGTCCCACCAAGAAGTAAAATAATTAGCTTAATGACTGAATTAAGTTCAGAGCAGCAGGCACAAGCGCTTGCTTCTCGTCTTGTTGCTTTACCGGGCGTAATTGAAGCAACGGTTGTCTGTGATGAAAATCGCAGCTATTTAAAGATTAATGATAAAGAATTTGACCTAGACCAAGCACGCAAAGTGGCTGGTTTAATCTAACGTTTTATAGGAGAAGTTCCATGGCACGCGGTGTGAACAAAGTTATCTTGGTTGGTAATTTAGGCCAAGATCCAGAAGTACGTTATATGCCTAATGGCAATGGCGTAGCGAATATCAGCATTGCTACGACAGATAGCTGGAAAGATAAAAACACAGGGCAAATGCAAGAGCGTACTGAATGGCACCGTGTTGTGTTGTTTGGCAAACTAGCAGAAGTTGCTGGTGAGTATCTTCGTAAAGGTTCACAAGTTTACATTGAAGGTCGCCTACAAACACGTAAATGGACTGATCAATCAGGCCAAGAAAAATTCACTACAGAAATCGTGGTAGACATGGGCGGTCAAATGCAAATGTTAGGCGGTCGTGGTGAGCAGCAAGGTGGCGGCTATCAAGGTGGTCAATCACAAGGCGGTTACCAAGGTGGCCAACAACAAAGTAGCGGCTACGGTTCTGGCCAGCAAATGCAGCAAAGCAACAATAATAGCTATGCGCCACAGCAGCAGTCTGCACCTGCGCAACAACAGCGCCCGCAGCAACAATCTGCACCTCAGCAAAGCAATAACCAATACGGTGGCGGCTATGGTCAGCAGCAAAACAGTGCGCCTCAACAAGGCGGTTTTGCACCTAAGCCACAAAATGCACCACAAGGCGGCGCATCAAACCCAATGGAACCACCTATCGACTTTGACGACGATATCCCGTTCTAATTGGTGACATAACAAAAGCTGAATAATTAGTTTTTAAGAAGCCCCGCATTAGCGGGGCTTTTTTATGTGTGAGAATCTAAAGGTAAGCTGGTAGTCCGAATTGGCTATATTTAAAACCTGGTCTAAATTTATAAAACCCTAACCCACTACTTTTCTATTAACTATGCAATTTTTAAGGAAGATAAGTTTTCAACAGGCGCTAGCAGCGGTTATCGCTTTTGCTTTGGTTGTCATGATTGCAGCTTCTTATACTGTTATTAATGAGTCACTTACTAGAAAAAGCACCGTTGAGAAGGATGCTGTATTTATACGTGAAGCTTTGATGGTTGATGAGATAGCTCACGAAACGGCAGTTGAACGGGGGTTAACGGCTGGTCTTATCGGTTCGGGCTACAGTCAAAATAAAGAGCGTGTTGCTCAGCAGCGTTCAGTAGTCGATAAAGCGTTTAATAAATTTGCTCGCTATACCCAAGAACAAAAGCTTTCATCAACATTATTCAAAGCTGTATTGGCGAAACATGAAGTGATCACAACGCTTAGGGAGAGCGTCGATAAGCAACAAGGTCAACATGCATTTGTTGTTTATTCAGATTCAAACAAGTTCATGCTTGATGTGGCTAACCGACGCGTTTCGCAGGTCAAACAAAGTGAAGCGATTGCGTCTGGTCTTGCGATAGTCGAAATGTCTTTATTAAAGGAAAGATTGGGGCAGGTGAGAGGTAAAGTGAATGGCGTTTTATCTTCCAAGTCTATTTCTGAAAGTAATCAAGTGCTTATCAGAAGCTATTTTCACAACATTGAAGAAACCTTGTTTCTGCTTTCTTTAACACTTACAGATGAAGCGGATCAAAAGTGGTTAGCAGAATTGACTAACTCGCAAACTTATCAAGATGTAAAAAGCATTGTTGAAAAACTTAACCAAGAAAGCGGCGAATTAGCCCAAAACTATCCAGCACCAGCAGATTGGTTTGCTCAGTCGACCGAGTTAATAGGCAAGATCCGCAAGCATATTCTGCAAAAGCAGCAAAACCTAGAAGCGCTCATAGAGCACGGTCGCAGTAGTGCACATACAGCGGTATATGCCACAACTGGTTTTGCCATTGTTCTTATAGGTTTGTTCCTCGCGTTTGGATTATTCGTTATTAAGTCGCTGGCTAGAAAAGTAACGAGAGTACGAGATGTTATTGGTAACATCGCCACGAGCCATGATTTGGGAGTAAGAATTAACGATAATTCAAGTGATGAAATTGGTGCAATTTCCAGAAGTGTTGATGAACTTGTCGATGCGCTTACTGATTTAATTAGGCAAGTTCAGCAAGCAAATAACACCAGTGAATCCAGTGTTAAGTCGTTAATCTCGTTTGCTAAAGAGCTGTCTGTACGTGTTGAAAATATCAACTCAACAACGACAACGTTGCACGATAACTTCACAAGGTTATATAGCCAGATTGAACAAATCGCGGTATCTGCGGAAGAGAGTTCTAAAAACACCACAAAAGCCAATGATTTATCCGCAAGCACCAAGCAAATTATTGGCAAGAATAAAGCAAGTATTAGTTCGTTGTCAGATTTGATCCAGCAAGCGCATGAGCAATCGGATGCCTTAAGTGCCAAGACTAATAGTATTCAATCTGTGCTTGATACGATTTCGAGCATTGCAGAACAGACTAATTTACTGGCTCTTAATGCAGCAATAGAGGCTGCTAGGGCAGGAGAGCAAGGCCGTGGCTTTGCAGTGGTTGCTGATGAAGTGCGTGGTCTAGCTACACGCAGTCAGGCCTCAACATCTGAAATATCTTCTGTATTAGATGATATAAAACAGCAAGTTCAGCAGTTGCAGGTGTACATGGAAAATACCTCTGAATCAACGCAAATGGTCAGTGATAATAGCGAGAAAGCGTTAACAAACATTGATATTTTAACTGACAATATCAGCGATGTGAGCAGGCAAACAAACACGGTGTCAGACGCGATTGAATTGCAAAGCCAACTTGCTGAAGAAGCAAGCAAAGCAAGTCAGGATATAACGGCAAATATGCATGATGTGCAAAATGAATTAACGTTACTTTCAAAGCTTATCGTTGATTTAGAAAATGCCCAACAAAGAACCTCTAATGCCGTCAATATGTTCAAAGTTAATTAGAAAGCAAGACTAACTGAACTGCTGCGTCAGTATTATTAATATCCCTCTGAAAGTAATTGGTAAGATTTAAAGCCAGCCCATGTGTTGGCTTTATTAATAACTCAAACTTTGTTGCTACTCCTTTAAGGTGGGCTTTGCTGGTTACAAAATAATAATCATTAACCCTTTTTGCTAGGTGTTTAAAATTACAAAACTTTTGACAGCGTTAGTTCTAGGATAATTCTGAAATTGCTTTTAATCGCCCTGCAGCCTTGTATTTATGGGGTTCTTGAACAACACTTTGTGTATGTTTGAGCAACTAACATGTGAAATGAAACGAGACTTAACTTCACAAATAAAGCAACCGGAGGCCATTTATGTGGCGGCCGCGTTTTTGCTATTAGTTGTTTTTAATATTTTCTTAAGTGATGTGTTGCACGATAAAGTTCATCGCACAGGTACTGAGCTTGCAAAGCAAGTGTATGAATTAAATCTCGACCCGATTGCTTCGCAAGATATTATTGCGACCTTGGTAAAGAGCCAAGGCTTTGCAATGAGTGCCAGTGATGTGCCACATAACTTTGCAAATTTTATTAACCTTGAGCAAGAGGTGTTTAGCTATAAAACGGTTAATCTGCGCTTGTTTCATTGGCCTTCTTGGCTGGTTGAAAGTCACTTATTTTTGTTCTTGAATCTAATATTGCTTGGCACTGGGTATTGGGGTTTCCGCTGGTGGAAAAAAATGTTCAAGCAGTTAGCGGTGGTTGAAAAACCAGTTATTAAACCATTTGAGCCTTTGGGCACTCAGTTGGCGGCAAAGAAAATAGCCCCACCAAAACCTTTAGGTCATCAAGATTTAAATATTTTGTATGGTGTGCCAACTAACTACAATCATTTGTTTGCACTGTTTTTTTGGAAAAATCCATTTCCTGCTAATCTCGACGTTGATAATTACTTTAAATTAGTCATAGCAAAGGGATTTGGTGAGCTAGTAAATCGCTCTGTTAAATTACTGCCATCGGGTGGCGTTGCTGTGACATTAAACAATGTGCCTGCCACAGAAGTTGATAAATACACCAAGCGATTACATCAGGTTATTTATCAAGCCTGTTTAAACTACCGTAGTGACTTGTCGCGATCGGATATTAAAATAGGCGTGTGTAATTACCGTACGGGAGCTGATCAGGCGGTAGTTTATCAGCTTACTAAATCGGCATTAGCACTGGCTAAACAAAGCGCTTGGCAGCATATTCATCGCTTGCCTTTTGGGCATACGCAGTCAAGTATGCTCGCAGATAGTAAAGAACACCTTTTTGAGTACATAAAGAAAAAGCACTTTATGTTGTTTTTTCAACCTTTGTTCGACTTACAAACCGGCGATATTTTACAGCATGAGGCGTTGATCCGTATTCGTCACAAGAGCTTAGGCTTGCTTGCGGCTCGGCATTTTATTCCTCATATGAGCAGTAAAAAAGATGTCTTGTTATTGGACCAAACTGTCATTTCTCAAGTGAAGAAAATGCTGAAAAACGAATCAGGCCCGTTGACTGTGAGTATAAACTTGCACGCAATGAATTGGTTTAATGACGAGTTTTGGGAATGGTTTAAACAACAAATGGTCGATTTTAATAGTGCAGAAAAACTGCAGTTTGAACTCAGCGAAGACGATTATTTAAAACAGCACAAAAAGCTCAGTGAGCAGTTCGAGTGTTTAGAAAAACTGTCGGCAGGCATTGTCATTGATAATGTGCGCACTGCTGAGCATTTAGCGACCTACAAAGATATTAAAAATGTATGCAGTATTAAGTTGGCTTTTGAGCTGATCCACAATATTGACACCAACACGCAGCAGCAAAAGATGGTTAAGCAGATAATCAACAAAGGCACTGAGTTAAACTTTCCTGTTTATGCAGTTGGAGTAGAAACTCAGAACGAGCTAGCGACTTTAAAAAACCTAGGTGTCATTGCAGCTCAAGGTTTTTACTTTGCCGAGCCATTACAAAAATTGGCGGATATTACGCCTTATAGTTAGTCAATGAGGCCTCGGTATTTCAAGCCATCTAACCCCTGTAGTCCGCCAGTATGAACCGCAATGATGTGCGTTCTTTCAGCAAAGTAACCTTGCTCTATAAGTTGCCATACGGCATAGAGCATTTTACCGCTGTAAATAGGTTCAAGAGGGATTGCGTGTTGCTTGCTAAAGGTTTGGCAAAACTGCCATAAATCATCGCTAAATTTTCCGTAGCCGCCATCATGAAAATCACATAACAGTTGCCAGTTTTGTTGTTGTTTAGCTTTATTGCTGAGCAGCTTAATTTCTTCTATTAAATAGTCCGCTTGCTTTAACACTGCGACACCTAACAGCTTTGTATGCTGCGGTGCGCCTTCAATTAACCCCGCTAATGTGCCGCCACTACCGGTTGGGCAAGCAATCACGTCACAACTTGGCAAGCTTTGCGCTAATTCTTTGCAGCCTAAAAGCGCAGCAGCGTTAGTGCCGCCTTCTGGCAATATGTAAGCATTGGGGAATTGCGCTTGTAACTGCGCTAAATAAGCTTGGTCGTGCCTTAGTCGGTAAGTTATACGGTTAACCGGGTGTAAGCTCATACCGCATTGCTTTGCGTAGTGGAGTGTTGGGTTGGCTTCGTCTAGCTCTGGGCCGCGAATAATACCGTGGGTTTTAAAGCCAAATAGTTTACCCGCTGTCGCTGTGGCATGAATATGATTTGAAAATGCCCCCCCAAAAGTGAGTAATTCAGATTTACCCTGTTGCTGCATCGCATCTAAGTTAAATTTGAGCTTACGCCATTTATTACCACTAATTTGCGGATGAATTAGATCATCCCGCTTGATGCTAAGCTGAATTTTACGCGCAGCTAATAAGGGGTGATGAATTGTTTGTACTGGTGACTCAAAAGAACTATTCACGGCATCATTTTTAGTAAAAAAACACGCCTAATTGTAGCAAAGTCGTCATACAGATAGAAATTAGTCAATTAAACTAAAATGATTTTGTTATTTACTGGCATCAACTAAGGTAATAGAGGTAAACTCAGATAATAATTGAACAAAGCTTGTGTTTTGCCTTGCAAGTACATAGCATAAGAGTTTAATTATAAAAAAATAATAATGACCAAATAATTGCCGCTTTTTGGGAATGGAATATATGCGAATTGCTCCTTTATCTCTGTTAATTTCAGTTAGTTTGCTAGCAACTAGTGCATTTGCACAAGATACTGCTACGGTAACTGGCATTGAATCAGAGATCAGTAAAAAACAAGCCGAATACGATAACTCGACCCTAATCCTCGAAAAACACCTAAAAGAAGAAAGTCAGTTACAAAAACAACTCGAATTATTGCGCGCCCGCTCAACAGAGCTAGACAAAGAAAAGAATCAAGCGCTAGATGCAATGAACGAGATGTATCGCCGACTGATTGATGACCCAACGCTTGATATCAGTAATGCACAATCGCGTTATCAAAAAGCGGTGGTTGATCATAAACAAAACAAAGATGATATTTCGATGCAATTGGCGGCAATTGCTTCGCATAGAAAAGATATCGAGCAAATTCGTGTATCAAAGCATACCCAGTTAAACACCTTAGAAAGTTTAAAAGAGCAGTTAGCAACGGCACGTGTTGAACGTTTACGTAATGAGTTTACGCGTGAAGGTACGTTAGAGGTTAATCACACAATTAACTGTAAGCGCACCGAAACACTTGCTGCCTGTGAGCAGCGTGGTCAGCAAATGGGCTTACAAAAAGCCACTAAACGTTTTGTAGACCAAATTTTTGCTAACTTAACTGAAGAGCGTTTAGTTGAACCAAAACGTAACCTTGCTGGTGCACAAGTTAAGATTTTAAGTAGTCATGTAGTGAACAGTGCTTTCAGTGGCCAAGGTAACTACAACGTTAACTTAAGTGTGACGATGCGCGGTGACGTAAACAGCAGCCGTTTATGCAGCTTACTTAATTTAGATAACCGTTTTTGTGCAGATTATGGCTCGCCACTGGCAGGTAACTTTCAGCCAAACTACGGCACCACATATTCTGATAGTCAGTTAACATTCAGTGACTCTCAGGATAATAGCCAGGTGGTATCGGTTTCGCGTATGAGCGAACAACCAGTAAGCGATTACTCTGTAAAAAAGCCAGTAAAGGTTGAACCATTACCTGATCTAAAAAAATCTAAAATGGTTGAAATAACACTGCGCTCAAATGTTTATGATGACGAAGTGTTTATTGATGGTGTGAGCTATGGCGCAACTAGGTTAACGACATCATTACCAAAAGGTTTTCATGATATTGAAATTCGCAAACGTGGCTATAAAAGCTACAAAGCGCGAATTGATCTGCGTAAAGCACAAACCATTAATGCAAACCTAGTAAAAGTGCCTGAACCTGTTGTTGCAGAAGTGACTGCGGTACCAGAGCAACCAGTCACAGCACCTGTTGCGAGTATTGTTAGTAAAACCAGTTCTGCCAGCATTGTGGTTATCCCTGCTGGTAAATTTAAAATGGGTGATATTAACGGTAATGGTTTAGCGAATGAGCGCCCAGTAGTAGAAAAAACGATTGCAAGTTCATTTGCAATGCAAAGCAAAGAAGTGAGCGTTGGTGAGTATGAGCAATTCGTTGCGAATACAGGCTACAAAACAGAAGCAGAAAAAGATCGCGGCTGTGCGTATTACTTAAATGGTGAACCAGTATGGGAAGCAACTCTAAACTGGCGTAACCCAGGCTTTGATCAAGAAAGTGATTTTCCGGCGGTTTGTTTAACTTATAACGATGCCAAAGCGTATGCAGATTGGTTATCGGGTCAAACAGGTCAGCTATTTCGTTTACCAAACGAGGTTGAGTGGGAATACGCTGCACGTGCAGGTAAAGAAACTGAATACCCTTGGGGTAACGAAATTGGTAAGAATCTAGCGAACTGTGGCTGGTGTGGTAGCGAATGGTCAAACAAGAGCGCAGCACCAACAGGGTCGTTTTCTCCTAACGCATTTGGCCTATACGATACAGTAGGTAATGTGTGGGAATGGACTAACAAAAAGTCAGGACAGTCTGATGTGGCTGTTCGAGGCGGTGCATGGAATTTTGCTCCTAGCCTAGCACGCGTTTCAACGCGCTTAATCTTAGCGCCAGATTTTCGTGCAAACTATATCGGTTTCCGTTTAGTACGCGAACGATAAGAATTTAAAAAGGAAGCAATGGATGCTTCCTTTTTTAGCAATTTAATTAAAGCAGTTGCGCTTTTTCATGATTAGCATGATAGAGTGAGAGCAGCTAGTATAAGAACGAATTTTCAAAGGTCATCCAGCCTCATGTTTAAAAAACTCCGTGGTATTTTTTCAAACGATCTATCGATCGACTTGGGTACAGCCAATACCCTAATTTATGTAAAAGAAGAAGGTATCGTATTAAACGAGCCTTCAGTTGTTGCTATTCGTCAAGAGCGTGCTGGTGGCCCTAAGAGCGTAGCATCTGTAGGTACCGAAGCTAAGCAAATGTTAGGTCGTACTCCGGGTAACATTAAAGCGATTCGTCCAATGAAAGACGGCGTTATTGCTGATTTCTACGTGACCGAAAAAATGCTACAACACTTCATCAAGCAAGTGCATAACAACAACTTTATGCGCCCAAGCCCGCGTGTTCTTATTTGTGTGCCTTGTGGTGCAACACAAGTAGAAAAACGTGCTATTCGTGAGTCTGCAATGGGTGCAGGTGCTCGTGAAGTATATCTAATCGAAGAGCCAATGGCTGCGGCTATCGGTGCAGGTTTGCCTGTATCTGAAGCAACCGGTTCAATGGTTGTTGATATCGGTGGTGGTACAACTGAAGTTGCTATTATCTCATTAAATGGTGTGGTTTACTCTTCATCTGTACGCATTGGTGGTGACAAATTTGATGAAGCTATCATCAACTATGTACGCCGTAACTTTGGTAGCTTAATTGGTGAAGCAACTGCTGAAAACATCAAGCACCAAATCGGTTCGGCTTTCAAAACAGATGAGCCAATTGAAATTGAAGTACGTGGTCGTAACCTAGCCGAAGGTGTACCGCGTTCATTCACGCTGAACTCACACGAAATCTTAGAAGCACTACAAGAGCCATTAATGGGGATTGTGAGCGCGGTAATGGTTGCTCTTGAGCAGTCTCCGCCAGAGCTTGCATCTGATATCTCTGCACACGGTATGGTATTAACCGGTGGTGGTGCATTATTAAAAGACCTAGACCGTCTATTAATGGAAGAAACAGGTATTCCGGTTGTGGTTGCTGATGATCCATTAACCTGTGTTGCGCGTGGCGGCGGTAAGGCATTAGAAATGATTGATATGCACGGTGGTGACGTATTTAGTTACGACTAATGAAGTTACTGTTTGGTCGTACCATCTCTTTGCAGCTGCGACTTTTTGTCGCAGTGCTTTTGAGTGTCGTGTTGATCGTGGGCGATCGCTACACTCAAGGTGGTACAACAATTCGCACCAGTCTAAATACCCTAGTTAGCCCACTTATTTATCTTGCCAATTTGCCGTATGAGCTATTTAGTATTGGCGCGAAGAATCTGCATACCCGCGAACAGCTATTAACCGAAAATGAAGCGTTAAAAAAGAAGCAGTTATTACAAAGCGAACAACTACAACAACTGTCATTTTTATCTCGTGAAAACGATAAATTACGCGCTTTACTCGGTTCATCGGCTAAGCAATCAAATCGTAAAATCATTGCACAAGTCCTCTCTGTTCATTCAAACCCGTATAGCCACCAAGTGGTTATTAACCGTGGTACAACGGATGGTCTAAGTGAAGGCCAAGCAGTGATTGATGAAATGGGGGTAGTGGGGCAAATCACCCAAGTCGGGTCGACGACTTCTCGCGTACTGCTGATGACTGATACAACCCACGCCACACCTGTGCGTATTTTACGTAACGATGTGCGTACCGTGGTTGAGGGCATTGGCAAAATCAACGTGGTAAAGCTATCGCATGTACCGCATAGCCTTGATGTTCGCATTGGCGATATCTTGGTTACGTCTGGTCTTGGTGGCACCTTCCCAGAAGGTTATCCGGTTGCCGTGGTGACCGAAATTAACCGTGATGAAGGGCGTCCATTCGCACAAGTTTATGCTGAGCCAATTGCGCAACTTGACCGTATTCGCTTATTGGTTGTGCTGTGGCGCAATCAGCAGGAGAGCATCAGCAATGAATAGTCGTCACTCTTTGCTGATTGCTATCAGTATCTTCTTTGCATTGGTAATGGCACTAATGCCGTTACCAATTTCGTTTGAACCATACCGCCCAGATTGGGTGTTGATGGTTTTAATGTATTGGTCGTTAGCGGTGCCGCATCGTTTAAATATTGGCACAGCTTGGGTCGTTGGGTTATTGATGGACCTTGCCTCTGGCTCGCCTCTCGGTGTGAACTCACTGACTTATTCGGTGTGTATATTTATCACTGCGAGTAACTTCCAAAAAATTAGAAACTTTTCTTTATGGCAGCAAAGCATTTTAATTGCTTTGTTTTTAACGCTTTACCACCTAATGCAATTTTGGCTAAACCACTTTTTAATGGGCGTTTATTTTAGCCCGCATTATATGTGGCCAGTGCTAACCGGCATGCTTTGTTGGTGGTGGATATTCTTAATTTTGCGTAAATATCGCCGTCATTTCAGGATTAGATAATGCAAACCGCAATTTATTTGGCGTCTGCATCACCGCGCCGAAAAGAGTTGCTCAGCCAACTTGGCGTTGAGTTTTCTCAATTTAGCGTTGATGCTGATGAAAGCCAATTCCCAAACGAAGCCCCTCGTGATTATGTAGAGCGCCTAGCCAGACTCAAGGCACAATCGGGCGTTGCTATGGGTTACACAGACCGTCCAGTGCTTGGCAGTGATACCGTGGTTGTCATTGATGACACTGCACTTGGTAAACCGCTAGACCAAACTGATTTTACCGCCACCATGAAGCGCTTATCTGGCCGCACTCATCAAGTCATGACGGCTGTGGCAATTGCTGATAGTGAGCAAGTAAAAAGTTGTCTTGTGATCACCGATGTTACATTCAAGCCACTTAGTGATGCTGAAATTGATGCTTACTGGCACAGTGGCGAGCCACAAGATAAAGCCGGTGGTTATGGTATACAAGGCCTAGGTGGGCGCTTCGTTAGCCATATTTCGGGTAGCTATTTTGCGGTTGTCGGCTTACCTTTATATGAGACAGAGCTGTTATTAAACGAATTTTTAAGAGGGTAACATGAGCACTGAATTACTGATCAACGTTACACCGAGCGAAAGTCGCGTTGCGCTAATTGAAAACGGCGTACTGCAAGAGATCCAACTAGAGCGAATTGGCAACCTTGGAATCGTGGGCAATATTTACTTAGGTAAAATTAGTCGCGTACTTCCGGGTATGCAGGCTGCGTTTGTCGACATAGGCTTAGATAAGGCGGCCTTTTTACATGCCTCAGACATTGTTAACAGCGCCTCAATTGTAGAAGGTGTTGATGAGCAGCCAATCAAAAAAGTACAAGATATCCGTGAGCTTGTGCGCCAAGGTCAATACATCATGGTGCAAGTGGTTAAAGATCCTCTGGGCACCAAAGGCGCACGTTTAACGACCGATATCACTATTCCTTCTCGCTACTTAGTGTTTATGCCAGATGCAACACATGTGGGTGTAAGCCAGCGCATCGAAACTGAAGAAGAACGTTTACGCTTAAAGAAAATTGTTGCTGAGTATGGCGACGAAGATGGCAGCTTTATTGTTCGTACAGCGGCTGAAGGGGCGTCTGAAGCAGAGCTACGTCATGATGCGGAATTCTTAAAAAAGCTGTGGCAAAAAATCGTCACTAAGCGTAAAAAGATCAGTAAAGAAAGCATTTTGCATGAAGACTTAACACTGGCGTTTCGTACGCTACGTGACTACGTAGGCGAAGACATGGAGCGTATCCGTGTTGACTCTAAATTAACGTATCAAGAGCTTAAAGAGTTTACTGAAGAGTTTGTGCCTATCTTATCGGGAGCACTTGAATATTACCCGGGTGAGCGACCTATTTTCGATTTGTTCGATGTTGAAACCGAAATTCAAAAAGCGCTACACCGTAAAGTTGAGCTTAAATCAGGCGGTTATTTAATTATCGACCAAACTGAAGCGATGACAACCGTTGATGTCAATACCGGGGCATTTGTTGGTCATCGTAACCTCGAAGAAACCATTTTTAATACTAATATCGAAGCAACGTCTGCCATTGCCCGTCAGCTGCGTTTACGTAACTTAGGCGGCATCATTATTATCGATTTCATCGATATGATCAGTGATGAGCACAAACGCCGAGTCTTGCATTCGCTTGAGTCAGCGCTCGCAAAAGATCGTGCAAAAGCCAACATAAATGGCCTATCTGCACTAGGCTTAGTAGAGATGACCCGAAAACGTACCCGCGAAAGCTTAGAGCATATCCTTTGTGATGTATGCCCTGCGTGTTCGGGGCGTGGTTCACAAAAAACCGTAGAAACAGTTTGCTACGAAATCTTGCGTGAAATTGTTAGGGTAAACCGTGCTTATGCAGCTGATAAGTTTATGGTTTATGCCTCTCCATCGGTAAGTGAAGCACTGATCAATGATGAATACCACAACCTTGCCGAGCTGGAACTATTTATTGGTAAGCAAGTCAGTATTCAAACAGAGAGTTTATACAACCAAGAACAGTTTGATGTGGTAATGATGTAATGAAGGCAAAAACGGTCTGCTTTTATTGTTTACGTAAGTTATGGCAAGTCTTTGCTATCACTCTCGTACTGCTGGCCGTTATTGTCTCGCTAGTGAAGTACTCACTGCCTTACGCGAATGACTATAAAGATGATATTGAAGCGTTTCTGTATGAACGCTTTGACGTAAATTTAGCGATTGGTTCTATCTCAGCCAGCTGGCAGGGTAAGGGACCCGCTTTAGTTATCGAAGATATTTCGTTTGAAGATAACCAAACCTCACCCATCGCACTCACCATCGATAAAGCAAGCCTTGAGGTTAATTTATGGGAATCTATAAAAACCCGTCAGCTTAAATCAAGCTACTTTGTGATCAATGGTTTTCATGCTGATGTTGATTTACCCACCATGCTTGATCTGGGCAATAACCAGCAAACAGGCAGTTTTGAACAAAAAGAATTGATCGAAAACCTGTTCCTTGGTGAAACGGGTCACTTTGCGGTGCAAGATAGCAGTTTGAACTTTACCCTCAGTGACGGTAAAGAGCGTAAGCTGATCCTTGAGAACATTGTCTGGCAAAATACCCCTGAGCAACATCAAGGTTCGGGCACATTAGCGTTACCGGGAATTTCAGTGGGTAGCTTTGATGCCCGCATGGCATTGAATGGCTCGACCCTCGAAACCATGGCTGGTGATATCTATGTGCAAGCGGCGAATGTCGATGTGTCTAAATGGCTTGCACAATATATTAATACCGACAAGCAGCAGCTTAATTCCGACATCAATTTACAAACCTGGTTTAGCCTTGAGAAAGGCCTGATCAGCGATGTGAAAGTGCAGTGGCTACCGAGTTTCATCAACTGGCAACAAAACCAAGAGGCACATCAAATTAGCTTGAGTGAAGGTGGTTTTCATTTATTTCCAAAGCAAAATGGCTGGCGCTTAAAAAGCACCGGACTCACCTTTGAAAGCGATTTAAAACAATGGCCGACCTTACAATTTGAAGCTCAACTTGGTGATAAAAGTCAAATTTGGTTAAAGCAATTTGATTTTGCATTGCTGGCAAAGTTATCGCAGTTAAGTAACTTTGAAGTGCTTGCCCCGTTTTTAGCGCGTCAACCCAATGGTCAGTTAAGTGATGCCTACCTTGAGTTCGGTCAACAAGATAACTGGCAGCTTTGGTTCCAAGGCGAGCAAATTAATTGGCTGGCGCTACAAGGTATTCCGGGCGGACAAGCTATTCGTGTTGATGGCTTTATTAATCAAACTGCTGGTCGAATTCAGCTATATGGCGAGAATAACCAACTGTTGACCAATGGCAGCTTTAGTCAAGATATTGCCTACAATCAATTAAATGTTGAACTCGACCTACACCATTACGATGATGGCTGGCGTATCAGTAGCGATAATATTTGGCTTGATAACGACGAAGTGACTGTGGCTGCAGAGATGATGCTAAGCCTGACTGATGAGCCGCGGTTAGATTTATATGCCGAAGCTTACGCAGCGGATGCTAAAGTCGCTGGGCATTATTTTCCGTTACCTGTGATGAGCGAAAACCTAGTTAATTACCTCAATGGGGCAATCAAAGGCGGTGAAGTAGACAAGGCACAAGTGCTGTTCTCAGGGCCATTTAAAGGATTTCCGTTCAAAGAGCAGCAAGGCCAATTTGAAGTATTGGCGAATGTTGAAAACGCTAAGTATAAGTTTTCACCAAGCTGGCCAGAAGTTGAAGATGCCAACGTCATTTTACATTTCGAAAATGAGCGCATGGATATCTATAGTAAGTCGGGCAAACTGGTTAACCTCTCTCTAGGGGAGAGTGTCCATGTCAGTATTGCTGATTTAATGAATGCAGAAATCCTAAAAGTTGCCATTAATAAACGTGCTCATGGCGATAAGCTTAATCCTTTCTTCACGGCGACTCCGCTTGCCAAGCCTTTGGCGAGTGTTTTTGAAGTTGTGCAACCACAAGGCGAAGCAACTGCCGATATTGAGTTGTTAGTTAATTTACGTTCGGGTCATGTTGATGCGATAGGTGAAGTTGAATTGGCTAATATTCCGGTTTACCTTGCACAGCCAGGTATCACCCTTAACCACATGACCGGTATTGTTAAGTTTAATAACGATAAAATCGACTTAAAAAATGCCAAAGCAGATTGGATGGGCATGCCACTTACTGCCAACTACAACAGTGAAAATGTGGCTGATACCTATCGCGCCGAAATTGCGATAAAGCTGGCCCTTGAAGCTGAACCTTTGATTGAACAAGCCCATGGTTTATTGGCCGGTTACTTAAGCGGTCAAAGTGATGTTGATATAAATGTGTCGCTTAACTTTTTACCTAATGACTTTAATTACCGCGCCGATGTGAGTGGTAATTTAATCGGTGTAACTAGCCAGCTACCTGCACCTTATAACAAAGGCGCAGAGCAGAAATGGGCATTAACTGCGATCGTGCAGGGTGACCATATCTCTAATTTGATCACCGCAAATATCGATGAGCAGTTATTCTTTAATGCGATTTTAGATAATGGCGAAAAGAAATTTAGTAATGCCCATTTAATTTTGGGGGCACAAGATTTAGGGCTTAATCGTGAAGGTTTTGCGGTATCTATCGATTTACCAGAAACTGAAATAGTGCCTTGGTTTGGCTTAATTGATCAGATTATTGCGCTTACCAAAGTTAAGTCAGATGCGCCAAGTGTGATGCCGGCGTTCAACAACGTAACGGGTAAATTTAATAAACTGGCACTACACAATATCGACTTTAATGATTTTGAATTTCGCTTAGCGCCAAAACAATCAGACTTAGAGCTAAAGCTAAATGCCAAAGAATTACGTGCCGACGCACTTATTCCAACCGGTGAAACGCGCAGACCAATTCAAATTTTTACTGACTACCTGCGTATTAATTTTAACGAAGTCGCAGAGCAAACAGAGCAAGACTCAGAACCAGAAGATTTAAGCTGGTTAACCCGAGTCCCAGCCATCGAGTTTAACTGTGAAGATTGTAAAGTGGCTGAGTATCAGCTCGATAAAATTAAAAGTAGCTTAGTTGGGGAGAACGATAAACTCTTGTTTACTGAGCTGGTCATCGACAAAGGCGATCACGTATTACGTGGTAAAGGGCAATTTGCTGATGGGCAAACACGCTTTAGTGGTAACTTACAAAGTGACGATATTGGCGAGTTATTTGATGAGTTTGATATCACCACCACAGTAAAAGATTCAGATGCCAATATTAAGTTTGATCTTGCTTGGCAAGGCGCACCTTATAGCTTTGATGTACCAAGTTTAGCTGGTGAATTAGATTGGCGTTTAGGTGAAGGGCACCTTGCAGAAATAAGTGATGGTGGTGCGCGAGTATTCTCATTACTGAGTTTAGATTCGTTAGTGCGTAAGCTGAAACTCGATTTTAGAGATGTATTCTCGAAAGGCTTTTTCTATAACAGTATGCAAGGCACCATGCAGCTAGAAAAGGGCATTGCTTACACTCAAGATACCAAACTTGATGGTGTGCCTGCCGATTTAACGATTAAAGGCCACACTAATTTAAATACCTTTGAAATTGATTACGACCTAGCAGTTGCACCGCAGGTGACGTCGAGTATTCCAGTGATTGTGGCATGGATGGTTAACCCGGTAAGTGGTCTTGCGGCGCTGGCAATCGATAAAGTGATTCACTCCGCGCGGGTGATCTCAGAGATCAACTTTAAAGTAACAGGCAGTATGAATGACCCAGTTGTGAAAGAAGTGGATCGTAAGAGCCGTGAAGTGACGTTACCGCAAGCTGCGCAAAGTCAGCCGCAGTCGTCGACGCAATTAAAATTAAAAGATGCCGCATCTTCAGCGAGTTTAGATAATAATGAAGGCTAATCCTCACCCACAGGTTGTTGCAGTACAAATGTGCTCAAGTATGAATGCTGAGCAAAACCTCGCTTTTCTAGCACAGACATTATCAACGCTTCCTGCAACTCGGCCATTGCTAGTGTGTTTACCCGAAAGCTTTTTAATCTTTAGTAAGCAAAGCCAAGCTAGCTATCAATTAGGTCTACAAAGTGAGGCATATAAAGCGAAACTTGCCGATTTATGTAAGCAACATGATATTTGGTTAGCCGCTGGCACCCTGCCTGTTTCACAGCAAAATGGTAAGTATTTAGCGGCCTCGTTTTTATTTAACAACCAAGGTGATGTGGTTGCGCAATACAACAAAATTCACTTATTTGATGTGGATGTTGCCGACACTACGCGCAGTTACCGTGAGTCTGATGCGACAGAAGCCGGCAAGGATATTGTGGTGGTTGATTCGCCATTTGGTAAAATTGGCTTAGCAGTATGTTATGATCTACGTTTTAGTGGCTTATTCACTGCCATGCAGCGCCAAGGAGCTGAGATTATTTTAGTGCCTAGTGCCTTTACCACCGTCACCGGTGCTGCTCATTGGCATATTTTATTAGCTGCGCGGGCAATCGAAACACAATGCTATGTGGTTGCTGCAGCACAATGGGGCGAGCACGAAAATGGCCGCCACACTTATGGCCACAGCATAATTATTTCACCATGGGGAGAAACGCTCAGTGAGCTTGCCTCTGGTACCGGGTTTATCAGCCATGGGCTTGATTTAAACCGCTTGAATACAATTCGCCAAGACATGCCTGTGCAGTCTCAGCAACGATTTAGAGAGCATTTATTATGAACACGGTTGAACAGCATTTATTACATGACAGCCAACTTACGAGAGAAGAACTAGAAAAAACGCTCGCTTTTATTCATCAGCACCAAGTTGACTATGCCGACCTGTATTTTCAATCGAGTCACCACGAATCTTGGGTGCTTGAAGACGGTTTAGTAAAAGAAGGCTCATACAACGTTGAGCGTGGTGTGGGTGTGCGTGCTGTTAGCGGTGAAAAAACCGGTTTTTCATACTCAGATGCGATTAACCTTGAAGCGTTAAACAAAGCCGCAACGGCAGCGCGCAGCATTGCCAATGCTGGCGAAAACAAAACGATTCAAGTATTCAGTGATGTAGCTGCTAAACAACAGTATGCGCCGCATCAACCAATTCAAAGCATGAGCAACGATGACAAAGTAAGCTTGCTACGTGAACTTGAAAACTATATTCGTCAATTAGCGCCGGATGCTGAGCAAGTGATCAGTTCAATGTCGGCGGTTTATGAAGAAGTGTTAATTGCTGCAAGTGATGGCACCTTTGCCACCGATATTCGCCCGCTTATTCGCTTAAACTGCTCAGTGTTACTTGAGAAGAACGGCCGTCGTGAGCGCGGTGGTGCAGGGGGCGGTGCGCGTTTAGATTATGGCTATTTTAAAGAGTTAGTCGATGGCAAACCGCGTTGGATGGAATACGCCGAAGAAGCTGTTCGCCAAGCAAAAGTAAATCTAGAAGCAATCGATGCACCTGCGGGTAGCATGGAAGTCGTGCTAGGCGCAGGTTGGCCGGGTGTGTTACTACACGAAGCGGTAGGTCATGGCCTAGAAGGTGACTTCAACCGTAAAGGCGCATCGGCGTTTAGCGGTAAAGTAGGTGAAAAGGTGGCATCTGAGCTGTGTACAGTCGTGGATGATGGCACCATTGCTGATCGCCGTGGTTCATTGAACGTGGATGACGAAGGGACACCTGCTGCGTATAACGTGCTTATTGAAAACGGTATTCTAAAAGGCTACATGCAAGATAAGCTAAATGCGCGTTTGATGGGGGTTAACCCTACTGGTAATGCACGCCGCGAATCGTACGCTCATTTACCTATGCCACGTATGACCAACACCTATATGTTAGGTGGTGAGCACAGCCAAGCTGATATCATCAGCTCGGTGAAAAAAGGTATCTTCGCGCCTAACTTTGGTGGCGGCCAAGTAGATATTACGTCAGGTAAGTTTGTATTTAGTGCCTCTGAAGCCTACTTAATTGAAAACGGTAAAATCACGCAACCTATCAAAGGCGCAACACTGATTGGCAATGGCCCAGAAGTGATGCAGCAAATTTCGATGGTTGGTAACGACTTAGCCCTTGATAAAGGTGTTGGCGTGTGTGGTAAAGATGGCCAAAGCGTACCTGTAGGTGTAGGGCAACCAAGCCTTAAAATTGACAACCTAACCGTGGGTGGCACGGCTTAAAACCATTTATTATATGGCAGGTTAAATTCTTGACCTGCCTCACTTATCTTCGCTTTCTGTTTACACAAAAACTTACACAAATTTTGTATCAATAAAGGTACTTTGCCGTTAACTTAATTGTGTGAGCTAACCTATTGCTTACAGCAAAAATAAAAATAGCATTTTAGGATCAAGATATGAAAGCAATTCCAATTGTACTCGCACTTGCTATGCTTGCAGGCTGTGCATCACAGGCCGTGGTTGATGGGGCTGAAAATGAAATCTACGCTGAGCATGAATGTTTAGGTGGTGAACTCGAAACTGATTACACCTATACCATTTATAGCACCGAAGATAACGACAGCAAAAAAGGCGCGGTCAAATCGACTTGTCATCCAGTAAAAACCGAAAGTGAATTCGAGCGCGATTTACGTAACGGTGGCTAAAATCACGCTTTAAAGTGGCTTAACCGCAGATTTAAGCCACTGTTATACATGTTGCTAAATGCTAATGAGCATCCATATACCTGCAGCAATCATAAATAGGTTCTCACTCAGAGAGATAAAGCCGAGCGGCACATTACTGTCGCCACCAACACAGGCGCATTTCAGCTCTCGCTTATCGATATACACAGCCTTAATAACCGATATCGCACCTATACCACCAATAAATAATGAAAATGGTGCAACAGCTAAGGCTGGTAGTTTAGCCACCATACCTAACGCTACATACGCCTCGATAAATGGATAAACATAGGCATAGGGCACGATACGCATCGCCAGTAAGTCGTAGGTAATAAATGAGTTAGAAAAGCTGAATAAGTCTTGCAGCTTTTGTATGGCTAATACCGCCATGGATAATGCCACGAACAGCATCAGATTTTGCATAGAAAATAAAGCTTCACCGCTGGCATAAGTAAAACCGCAGCTTAGTAGCATGGTCACTGCAAAAATCGCTAATACAGGGGTGTAACTGGTACCTTGCTGACCTGCCTCAGGTAGATTAAAAAAGTCGCGCAAATCATCGTAACCGCCAATACGTTTATCATTGATAAAGGTTTGTGGTGTGGTTTGTACATCATGCTGCTGTTTGAATTCGTCGGTTTGCTCACGGCTGGTTAAGTGTCGATCATCAACATTGTAACCATGACGCTCTAATAAATCTTTTGATTTTAAACCGAATGGGCAAATATGCTCATCGGTCACCATGCGATATAAAATTGCAGACTTAGACACAGTGCCTCCTTGTAAAAATGCCTTGTTTACTGCGTAATAATTGCTTAATTACACAGTAAATAAGGGTAATTTATTGCTATAACTGGTTACTTTATTAACAGTTACAAGGTTTGTGCCAGCTTTAAGCATAAAAAAACCTTGTGGCAGCACCACAAGGTTTTAAAATTGACTCGCAACTCGCAACTCGCAACTCGCAACTCGCAACTCGCAACTCGCAACTCGCAACTCGCAACTCGCAACGCGAGTTTATCGCATCGTTACAAACTCTTCTGAGCCCGTCGGGTGAATAGCCACAACAGCATCAAAGTCTGCTTTCGTTGCGCCCATCTTCATTGCAACAGCAAAGCCTTGGATCATTTCGTCAACGGCAAAACCAATACCGTGTAAGCCAACAACTTTTTCGTCGTCGCCAGCACAAACCAGCATCATGTTACAAGGTTGACGGTGTTGCGTTACTGCTGTGTACATAGCTGCGAAGGTTGAACGATATACTTTCACTTTATCGCTGCCGTATTGATCAATCGCTTGTTGCTCTGTTAAACCAATTGTGCCGATTGGTGGATGGCTGAATACCACTGTAGGCACTAGCTCGTAATCCATTTTTAAATCATCAGGTAATTCTTTATTGAATAAACGCTCTGATAAAATACGACCCGCTTTAACGGCTACTGGCGTAAGTTCGATACCGTTTTCGATGATATCGCCAACTGCGTACACGTTTTCAGCAGTGGTGTTTTGGAATTCGTCTACTTTAACGTAACCACCTTCAGTGACTTCAACACCTGCCGCAGCAAGATTGATCTTGTCAGTTGTAGGTGTACGGCCAATAGCCCAAATAACTTCATCAACGTTTTGGCTGTGACCATTTTCAAAGTGAATTGTTAAGCTACCATCGCTTTCTTTAACTACTTCTTTAGGTGTGCAATCAGTGTGAAGAGTCGGGCCTTCTTTCGCCATGATCTCGACAAGCGTATCAACAATGTATGGGTCAAAAGTACGAAGTGGTTTGTTTTTACGAACAAACAAGTGTGTTTCTGTACCAAGGCTATGAAGTACACCTGCGATTTCAACGGCAATGTAGCCTGCACCAACCACAGCAACACGCTTAGGCTGTGCGTCTAGTTCAAAGAAGCCGTTCGAATCAATGCCAAGCTCAGCGCCTGGGATGTTAGGAATAGTAGGGCGGCCACCAACAGCAACAAGAATATGGTCTGCCGTGTATATCTCACCATTTACTTCAACTGTTTTGTTATCAACAAACTTAGCAAAGCCATTGATTACAGTTACACCATTGCTAGATAAGTACTTGTTGTAACCTTGGTGAATACGACCAATGTAAGCTTCGCGGCTTTCAACTAATTTAGCCCAGCTAAAACCTTTTAATTCAACATCAAAGCCGTAGTCAGGTGCATATGCGTTAATTGCTTCAGCAATTTGTGCGCCGTGCCACATTACTTTCTTTGGAACACAACCCACGTTTACACAGGTACCACCCATGTGTTTTGCTTCAATAAGAGCGACTTTTGCGCCACGCATTGCTGCACGGTTTGCAGAGGCAATACCGCCACTACCACCACCAATTGCAATGTAATCAAAATGCTGAGCCATAGTTTGTCCTCAAAAATAGATAATTCTTTATTAATTAATCGATTTAGTAATAAGTTGATAATAGCATAATAAAGACCAAGGTTAAGCCCCTTGTATTTCATCAATTCGCCCCAACTTCAAAATCATATTCGCATAAAATTTGAGAACGAAAATGACAATTGCAGAAAATAACCCACTCATTGGTTTAGAAGGGCTTCCGCCGTTTTCTAAAATTAAACCAGCACATGTAGTGCCAGCATTAAAAGCGGCGATTGCTGAGTGCCGTGCCAAAATAGATGAGGTACTGGCAACTAAATCATACACATGGAATGATTTGGTTCTTCCGCTTGAAGAAGCTGATGACAAGTTATCACGCTTATTTTCACCGGTATCACATATGAATTCTGTCGTTAACAGCGATGAACTACGTGAAGCCTATGAGCAATGTTTGCCATTGTTATCTGAGTATTCAACGTTTGTTGGTCAGCATCAAGGTTTGTACGATGCTTACAACGCACTTCACAGCAGTGACGAATTTAAAACTCTGACCATTGCCCAACAAAAAACCATTACTAATGCACTGCGTGATTTTGAGCTATCTGGTATCGCTTTAAAGCCTGAGCAACAAAAGCGTTATGGCGAAATTAGTGCGCGTTTATCTGAGTTGGCTTCTAAGTTTGGTAATAATGTGATGGATGCCACGCTTGCTTGGCAAAAGCACATTACTGATGAAAGCGAACTGGCTGGTTTACCTGAGTCTGCATTAGCCCTTGGTGCTGATACAGCTAAAAGCAAAGATCTAGATGGCTGGGTATTCACGCTAGATTTTCCATCTTACTTACCCATTATGACCTACGCAGATAACCGCGAGTTACGTGAAGAGTTTTACACTGCGTTTGTGACGCGTGCTTCTGATCAAGGCCCTAACGCCGGTGAATTTGATAACTCTGCCATTATGAGCGAAGAGCTTGCACTGCGTCACGAGCTTGCCGAGTTATTGGGCTTTAACAGCTACGCTGACATGTCATTGGCGACTAAAATGGCTGAAACGCCAGAGCAGGTTTTTTCATTCTTAGAAGATTTAGCCGACAAATCAAAACCGCAAGCTGAGCAAGAACTTGCTGAGTTAACTGCTTACGCAAAAGATAAGCACGGTGTGACAGAGCTTGCCGCGTGGGACTACGCTTACTACGGCGAAAAACTTAAGCAAGAAAAGTACGCGATTTCTGATGAAGTATTGCGTCCATATTTCCCTGCAAATACGGTATTAAGTGGCTTATTCACCACAGTAAATCGCTTATTTGGTATTAGCGTTAAAGAAGTCACAGACTTTGATACGTACCACCCAGATGTACGCTTCTTCGAAATTTACGATAGCAGCAATACTTTACGTGGTCGTTTTTATCTCGATTTATATGCCCGCGATCGTAAGCGTGGCGGCGCCTGGATGGATGACTGTATGGGTCGTAAAGTACGTGCTAACGGCGAATTACAAACCCCTGTTGCGTATTTAGTATGTAACTTTAATAAAGCAGTGGGTGATAAGCCAGCCTTGTTTACCCATAACGAAGTAACGACCTTATTCCATGAGTTTGGTCACGGTATTCATCATATGTTGACGCAAGTTGATGCAGCGCCGGTTGCAGGTATTAACGGTGTAGCATGGGATGCGGTTGAGTTGCCAAGTCAGTTCCTTGAAAACTGGTGTTACGAAGAAGAAGCCTTAAGCTTTATTTCGGGTCATTACGAAACAGGTGAACCGTTACCAAAAGAGTTATTAGATAAACTTCTTGCGGCGAAGAACTTCCAATCAGGTATGCAAATGCTGCGTCAGCTTGAGTTCTCGTTGTTTGATTTTACGATTCACCATACGTACAAAGCGGGTGAGCCATGTAATATTCAAGCAACACTTGATGAAGTGCGCAGTAAAACGGCCGTTGTTAAAGCCCCCGCGTTTAACCGTTTCCAGCATGGTTTTAGCCATATTTTTGCGGGTGGTTATAGCGCAGGTTACTACTCTTACAAGTGGGCTGAAGTACTCTCGGCGGATGCGTTTTCTAAATTTGAAGAAGAAGGCATTTTTAACCCAGCAACGGGCGAAGCGTTCTTAAAGAACATTTTAGAAAAAGGGGGCAGTGAAGAGCCTATGGAGCTATTTAAAAAGTTCCGAGGACGCGAACCACAAGTTGATGCGCTACTTAGACATAGCGGCATTGCTGCATAATA
The DNA here is from genome assembly GCF_001641615.1 of Pseudoalteromonas gelatinilytica. Classification (GTDB taxonomy): domain Bacteria; phylum Pseudomonadota; class Gammaproteobacteria; order Enterobacterales; family Alteromonadaceae; genus Pseudoalteromonas; species Pseudoalteromonas gelatinilytica. Next base: position 64,679 of record NZ_LRRU01000002.1, on the reverse strand, counting down.
ATTTTTGTTGATCTAAAGCGCCGTAAGGCGCTTTTTTTATTAATATTTCTTCGCAAAATCACGCTCTCGTACTATCCTTCATAAAAAAGAGTTTATAGGAATTAAGCATGTCAAAACTTGTATTAGCCATTGATGATGATAAATATATCCATCATGTGATTGAGGAATCGCTATCAGGCTTTTGCACACTGATCCATGCTAAAAATGGCGACGAAGGATTAAGACAGGCGTTAAAGTACAATCCTGACATCATCTTACTTGATATCGAAATGCCGGGAAAAACAGGCTTTGAGGTATGTAACGAATTAAAAGCTAACCCGCAAACAAAAGATATTCCAGTGATGTTTTTATCGGGTAAGTCAGACCTACCAGACCGTGTAAAAGGCTATAACGCAGGTGCTGCTGATTACATTGTAAAACCATTTAATGCTGAAGAGCTGATGGCACGTATTCGCGTGTTGTATCAATATCGCCAGCACTCGAAAAAACTTAAAAGTGATGTTGAGCGAGCGCAAATTACTGCCGAAATCGCGATGACAGATTCAGGCGATATGGGACGCATCATGCGCTACGTAGGGCAAAGTTATCATGCTCACGATATCAAAGCGTTATCGGAACATATGTTTGAGTTTTTTAACCCGATGGAGCTCGATGTCGTGCTGGCGTTTTGGTATCAAGATGTTGGCGTATTTTGTAGTGCAGATGGCGGGGTGTGTCCACTTGAGCAAGAGCTACTCGAAAAACACCGAGATGCGAATCGCTTTGTTGATTTTAGCCATCGCACAATTATTAATTACCCTAAAGTATCGATGCTGGTTAAGAATATGCCATTAGATGATGCCCAGCTGTATGGTCGTTACAAAGATTTATTCCCGCATATTCTTGAGGTGACTAACGCCAAAGTACAAGACATGGAAAACAATGAGCGTGCGCTTACGCAGGCACAGCAAATTGGTAATGCGTTTAATGACTTGTCTGATCAAATGTATCTGAACAGCGATTCTCGCGAACACGCTGTTGAGAAGCTTGCCGCCCAACTCGATGAGCTAAATAAATCTATTGAACAAAGCGGTTTGGCGAGTAGCGACGAAGTTGCGTTTCACCTGCAGCAATTAAAACAAACGCAATTACTGTTTACCTCACTGAATGAAGACTTGGCGTTTATAAAGTATCAGTTAAAGCACATTATCGAATCGCGAAGCTCGCTTTTAGCAAGTTTACAAAAAATGGCAGAGCCGAGTGATACCGAAGATGTGACCTCACAAACGGATATCGAGCTATTTTAAGGCATGCTATACTGGCGGCGAATCAGATAGCTCGGAGTTTTGCGTGGTAATTCATTGTCCTTTTAAAGAAATGCGTCCTTATTTAGATGCGATTGAACAGCGTTTTGGTTTGGTCAAGTGGGCTGAGCAAAATGCAGGTTTTTCGCTTCATTATGACGATCAAGGTCTGAGCTTGAAGAAAAAGGACGAGCCAAAGCTTGGTGCTATCCATGTTGATTTTGTAACGGGTGCCGCAGCTCATCGACGTAAGTTTGGTGGTGGTAAAGGGCAGGCTATCGCAAAAGCGGTTGGTTTAAACAAAGGTGCCACGCCTGTGGTGCTAGATGCCACCGCAGGACTTGGCCGCGATGGCTTTGTACTGGCATCACTTGGCTGTAAAGTGATTTTGCATGAACGCCACCCAGTGGTTGCTGCGCTATTATTTGATGGCCTAGAACGCGCCTATAACGATGCAGAAATCGGCCCTTGGATGAAAGAAAACATGAGTTTAGTGTTTGGCTCTAGTCATACTCTACTGGCGCAATGTAACGAAGTGCCTGATGTTGTGTACTTAGATCCTATGTTTCCTCATCGTGAAAAATCAGCCCTTGTTAAAAAGGAAATGCGAGTATTCCAAGAACTCGTCGGTGCAGACAGCGATGCTGATGATTTATTAGAATTTGCTTATCCACTTGCCAGTAAGCGAGTCGTCGTGAAGCGCCCTGATTACGCCCCATTTCTAAATGACAAAACCCCGAGTATGCAAATCAAAACCAAAAAGAACCGCTTTGATGTATACGTAAAAGCTGCAATGGTCTGATACTAATCCGCAATATTAAGCGAATTGGTATTTATTTAACCCTTTTGGGTTAGTTGTTATCGCTTTTACCTGTTATTTTTTACGGTTTACATCAAATTGTCATAAAAGGTTAATATTCTACGCGCGTAACGTTACTTGGGAATATCGTTTATGCGCGTGTCATCATTTACTCGGCTATTGGCCGTTTTACTCACACTCGCCAGTATCTTACTGGCAGCCACCTTGTTCTGGGCTAGTCAAACCTTACTCGGCTTAGAGCAGCAAGATAACGCTTATAATAAGCTGAAAAACACCATCATTATTGATTTAAAAAGTTACCTTGATGATTATTTAGAGCAAGGTGACAGCCAACACTTAAATAAAGCCTCAACGCTGATTAGCGATGTTAAAAAGCAGCATTTAGCAGAGCTACCTGATGACCTTGCAGGTCAGCTAAATAGTCAGCTAACAGAGCTCGATAAAGACATTAATGGTAAGTATCGCGCTTTAGGTAAGCTATCGGGTAACGAAATGGCACTGCTCGATAACTCGTTAAGACAAATGGCAGGCTCGGCCTCATCGTTAATTGGTTATGCAAGCAAAGCAGAGCCGCAAACTGCGCTTGCTCTTGAGTATTATCGACTTGCTGCTGACTACTACAGCGAAGTGACATCACTTGCTTTGTATACTTACAAGTTGGTGATCAACTTTGATCAAGACACTAAAAATAGCCTCAATCAAAGTGTTGAAAACCTAAACGCTCTTGCTGCTAAAATCGATAGACTCGAAAACCTAGGTGTAATGAGCGAAGTGGATGAAGACGCCTTGTTTCTGGGTGAAGAAGCTGAAGATTTAGCGGGTGACATTAAAGCAGAGCTAAGTAGTTGGCCTAAACGCTTTCCACGTGATTTAGCATCGACCCTTGAACAAGCTGAGCTACGTCAAACCGGTATGCAGGCACTGCGCGAACAAATCGGTGCGCTTTCAGCAACGGTACTCGGTGCAGAGCAAAAACTAAAAGACGAACAAAGCCAACTTAAACAACAAGTATTTATCGTGTTTTGCGTGGCTATTGGCATGCTGGTGGTTTTAGCGGGTGGCGTTTACTTTGTTCAGCGTAACCAAGTGCTTAACCCACTGCGTCAGTTGCGCGATGGCTTTGCTTTCTTGATTGAAAGTAATGAGCTTAAAAATATCGAGAGTAAAAATCCGAAAACCGAAGTCGGTGAAATCGCCCATTACTTTAATCAATTGATTGAGCGCCAGCGAGGTGAGGCAGAAGAGCGAGCACAAATGCTTAAAGTTATTAATGACTTTATGCTAGAGATGAGCGAGCACTTACATACCATTGCTCAGCAAACGGATGCCAGCCACTCTCAGGTGGAACAAAACCAAGGCTTATTAAGTGATATTCAGCACATTGGTGAGCAGGTCAATAACATTAATGGTCAAGTGGCTGACAACGCCAAACAAACTTTTGGTGCGATGGAGCAAAGCCTAGGCTTTGCCGACAGCATGTTAACCGCAAGCTCTCGTACTGAAGAGCGCGTTGAGCAAGGTCTAGGTAGCTTAAAAGAGCTATTAAAAGGCGTTGATGATGTTGGCCAAGTCATTGAAGTAATCAAGAACATTGCTGAGCAAACAAACTTGCTGGCATTGAATGCGGCGATTGAGTCGGCACGTGCAGGTGAGCATGGTCGAGGCTTTGCAGTTGTCGCCGATGAAGTACGAAAACTTGCCAGACAAACACAAGGTTCGCTTGATGATATTAACAATCAGCTAAACCGATTAAGTGAAAACTCCACCATGGTATCGGAGCAAATTAGCGCACTGGCAAATGATGCCGAGCTACAAACACAAAATGCTCAAGAGCTTAAACGTAATTCAGAAGGCGTTGCCGATAACGCGCAAGATGCTAATAAAGTCGCGTTTGATGCTATGGAGCTTGCTAAACAGCAAAATGCCTTACTCGAAAACTTTAGCCAATCAATGCAGAGCATGAAAGGGCAGGTAAGTGAGTCAAACTCACTGGTTAGTGATATCCAGCATCGCCTACAAGAGCAAATGCACACCATTAAAACCAGCTTAGGTTTATAACTCTTCAAGGGCGAGCAATGGTTTGCATTGTTTGCCCTTAAATCATGCGGTATTCAATTTTTTGGGTATATACTCTGTACTCTTATTTTCTTTCAAGGAATTACAATGATCGAACAAGGCCAAAATTTACCTGCAGCAACCCTTAGCGAATTAACCAGTGAGGGCATGCAAACACTATCAACAGAGGCATTATTTGCAGATAAAAAAGTAGTGTTATTTGCGGTGCCTGGTGCATTTACGCCAACCTGTTCAAACGCTCACTTACCTGAGTTTATTACGCTAGCCGATAAAATTACCGCTAAAGGCGTTGATGCAATTTACTGTGTATCGGTGAACGATGCATTTGTAATGAAAGCATGGGGTGAAGCTCATAACGCAGAGCATATTCGTATGTTAGCTGATGGTGATGCAAGCTTTACTAAAGCACTTGGTTTAGATAAAGACACCGCTGGTTTTGGTGGCGTACGTTCAAAGCGTTATGCGATGATCGTTGAAAACCAAACGGTAACAGGGCTGTTTGTTGAACAAGACAAAGAGTTTGTAGTAAGCCGCGCTGAAGCTGTTCTTGAAAAGCTTTAATATCAATTCGCTATTTGATATTAGTACAAAAAAGCCGGACGTAAGTCCGGCTGAAAAGTCCCAGGGGGATACTGGGGAGATCAACTATTAAGGTTGATACTGTGCATCCAATGTTACACCAGAGAAAGTACGGTAAGCATTTAAGCTTAAGTGCCACGTACCTGCTTGTGGATTACTGAATGTACATGTTTCTGCGTTACCGTTTTTGTACGGACGACAGTCATAGCTAGATGACGTTGGTTGGCTACCAAACTTAACGAATAAGTCAGCATCACCCGAACCACCAGACGTCGTAACAGTGAAGCTTGCCATACCTGCTGGTACTTCTAGCGTGTAGTGTTTCCACTGACCAGCACTTGCAGAGATATCAGTTACAGTGCCGCCACCTGCTTGTGGTGAACCTGAGCCTGAACCACCGCCAGACACTGTTAAATCACCCACTAGGCTAACACCTGAGTATGCAGAGTAACCATTCAGCATTACATGGTAAGTACCTGCTGTTGGGTTATCGATAGAACATACTTCGTTGTTACCACCTTTATACGGACGACAATCATAGGTTGACGTTGTAGGTGCGCTACCTGCACGAACGTAAAGGTCAGCATCACCTGTACCGCCACTCATTGTGAAGGTTACGTTAGTTGCACCTGTTGGCACTTCCATTGTGTAGAAAGTTTGGCTGCTAGCAGAGCCACTTAAACCTGTTAGTGCTTGGCCATCTTCTAACACATTGCCTGTTGGTGGTGGTGTTGTGCCTGATGCTGCTGCCACAGCGGCTGCTGCATCAACAATACCTGTACCACAGCTTGTACATGTTGCAGGGAAAGAACGAGTTGTTGATTTTAAGATGCTTTCGATCTCATCTGGCGTTGCAGATGGTTTAGCTTGCTTGATTAGCGCTGCTACACCCGCAACATGTGGTGCTGCCATCGACGTACCTTGCGAGTAGTGATATGAATCGCTGCTTGGGCTTGTAGAGCCTGAGTTGTGTGTTGATAACACACCTTCAGAGTCATTCGCAAAGCTTTGTGCGCCACCCGGTGCTGCAACGTCAATGTTGCTACCGTAGTTTGAGTAATAAGCACGACCACCGTTACGACCAACAGATGCAACGTTTACAACACCATTACAGTTACCTGGGTTGTAGTTTGCAGAGTTATCGTTATCGTTACCCGCAGCGATTACGATCACAGTGCCGTTGTTACGTGCTTGGTTGATAGCGCTTTGTGTTGTAGAGCTACATGAACCGCTACCACCTAAACTCATGTTGATAACATCTGCAGGGTTAGCATTTGCTGGTACGCCAGAAACCGAACCACCTGAAGCCCAGATAATACCGTCAGCGATATCAGAAGTTAAACCACCACATTTACCAAGTACACGTACAGGAACTACTTTCGCATCGTAAGCAACACCGGCAACACCTTCACCGTTGTTAGTCACTGCCGCAACAGTACCCGCAACGTGCGTACCGTGCCAGCTTGAGCTTTGCGCACCATGTGTGTAACCACATTCGTTAGCGCTGATTGCATCACCCGGATCGCGAGCATCGCTATCACGACCACCCCCATCGTTAGCTACAGACACGTTAGAGATCATGTCATAGCCAGGAAGAATGTTGGCATTTAAATCAATATGTGGGCGGTAACCTGTATCAAGTACCGCAACAACCACACCGCTACCCGTTGCTGTATCCCACGCAGTAGGAAGGTTAAGACCACCCGCTTGCTCGTAGTAGTGCCATTGGTCGTCATAACGAGGGTCGTTAGGCGTTGCAAATGGCTTTAACATTTGGTCGATTTCGATGTATTCAACGTTACCTGTTGCAACCATCTCTTGCATGAATTCTTGTGCTTCTTCAGCAGAAAGTTTTTTATCAGCACGCATTACGTGGTGATTATTCATCGCCATTGCACGAACGTATTGTGCTTTTACTTTACCTTTTTTGCTGGTGAAGTTTTTAACAAAGCCTTTTGCTTTTTTGCTCATCATAGTCGGCGTTTGTTCTGCTGCCGACATTGTCATCATTTCATCACTGTTGTTTTTATACTTGATGATGAATTGTGTACCAAAGCCTTCTTGGCCTTGTAATTTCGCCGCAGTTTCCTGCATAGATGGTGACATTAGTTGGTTTGGAGTAGCCATTGCTGCCGTCGTCCCAAACAACGCAGTCAAGCTCAGTGCAATTGCGCACTTCTTCAAGTTGTTGTTAGTTGTCATAATGATCCCTAGATTGTTATGTAAATCTCCACGATATTTTTCGCGAAGGGGGACAAAGGTAAAATAAATGTAAATTTAGTTAAAATATCGTTTTATTATGGTTGTCTCTATTTTGGTTATAACTAAATGTATAGACGTCTAAACTAGTCTTTTAATGGTGTTTTTCTACGCATTTCTCATAATAAAGTTATAATTTTACGGTTTTGAGTTTTTACTTTATTTCGTTTTTTGGTTTTATCTTTTTTGTAAAAACACCGCTGTGTTAACACAGCAGCGACAATAACTTGTTATAATCAGCTAAATTTTTTTAGTGAGTATGAGTAATGACCCAAGTAGATGTTATTGTGATTGGCGCCGGTGCCGCAGGATTGATGTGTGCTGCACAAGCAGGCTACCGTGGTCGCAATGTTACTGTGCTTGATATGGGCAAAAAGCCGGGCCGTAAAATATTAATCAGCGGCGGTGGGCGTTGTAACTTCACCAATGAAAACGCAAGCCCAGACAACTACTTGTGTGGTAATCCTCACTTTGTAAAATCGTGTTTAAGTCGTTTTACCCAGCATGACTTTATAGAGCTGGTGGACCGTCACGGCTTGGCCTATCACCATAAAACGTTGGGCCAATTATTTTGTGATAACAGCGCACAAGATATCGTCGACATTCTTTTAACTGAGTGTGAGTGGGCGGGTGTTAACATAGCGCTGCGTAACGAAGTACTCAGCGTGACAAAAACCGATGCGGGCTATGAAGTTATTACTGAGCAAAACAGCTTTCAATGTGAGTCGTTAGTTGTCGCATCGGGCGGATTAACCATGCCTAAGCTCGGTGCATCACCAATTGGTTATAAAATTGCCGAGCAATTTGGTTTAACAGTGCTGCCAACCATGGCGGCATTAGTGCCATTTACGTTACACCAGCACGATAAAGATCGCTTTGATGGGTTATCGGGGATCAGTATTCCTTGCCTGGTTACCAGTGAAGATGGCACCCAGTTTAAAGAAAACATCTTGTTTACTCACCGCGGCCTTTCGGGCCCAGCTATTTTACAAATCAGCTCTTTTTGGCGTGCAGGGCAAACTGTGTATATCAACTTGTTACCCGAGCTCGATTTAAAACAGCAGCTTGAGCAGTGGCGTCAAAGCCAAGGGCAAAAGTCACTGAAAAATACCCTAGCGACCATTTTACCAAAGCGTTTTGTTGAAATGCTGCACGATACTAAAGCGATCCCTGATTGTAATGTAAACCAGCTAAGCCATGCGCAAATCGACGCGTTACATGACTACATTCACAATTGGCAAATTAAGCCAAACGGCACAGAGGGTTACAGAACCGCCGAAGTCACGCTTGGCGGTGTAGACACCGACGAGTTAAGCTCTAAAACCTTCGAAGCGAAAAAGTCACCGGGCCTCTATTTCATCGGCGAAGTCACCGACGTCACCGGTTGGCTAGGCGGCTACAACTTCCAATACGCCTGGAGCTGCGGCTTTGCAGCAGGGCAGTATTGTTGAGTTACTAGTTACTAGTTACTAGTTACTAGTTGCGAGTTGCAAGGGGAAAGGTGTTAGTGGTTAGGGCATAGGAGCTAGGCTCTAGGAACTAGGAACTAGGTTCTAGGGTAGCACTTGCTTGTAGGTCGTGCTTCAGCGCGTGGTTGTTGTTAATTGAGTAATAGATGAATAAAGTATATAAATTTTATCCAGAATATGAAGATGAATTTATTACTCCGATTGATACCTCAGAAACGAGTTTATTATTCTATGAACAGCTTTAAAGCTTACTTAGTACTTTCTTTTCTACTGGTGATTACATTTCATTCGCACGCTGATGATGTTAGTTGGCAGTGGCCATCAGGTTTGGAAAAAGCGATATTGAAAGCAGATAGCTCAGTGCAAAATATAGAGCTTGGTTCTTACTGGAATACACGTTATAGGGCTGCTGTATTTTCAGTTGCAAACTTAATATCAATCGGTTGGTCTAGTCGAGGGTTTAATCCAGAAATATACAACACGGTTTTGAATGATATTTGGAATAATACTAGTCAAAAGCACTTACTAAATGACAACTTAATTCGCTTATCTTCTCTAACGTGGAGGTTAAACCTTAAGAATAGATGCTTTGATGCTAACGTGAATAAAAGCCGTGCTCGTAAGTACATCATTAAAATGATTAACTCGGATGAGAATGTTTTAAAGGATTCTGCAATCAGTGGGCTCGGGTTATTAGGCGAACGTGAAGATGTTGATATGTTGATTGAGCTATTGATTAACAATCAAAATACCTTTGTTGGATCTTCTGCATTAAGCTCTCTTTTGCTTGTTGAAGGTGATTACGCGCTAGAAATGCTTAGGACTAATATACAAAAAGTCTCCAATGATTCTCTAAAGCAGCAGATTAAGGAAGAGCTTAGTTTCATACGAGTCAGTGATGATAAGTGCGCTGAATAAAATCTATCGCATTCATAAAAAGTCGAACTATGCTGGTAGCACCTAGCACCTAGCACCTAGCACCTAGCACCTAGCGCCTAGCACCTAGCACCTAGCACCTAGCACCTAGCACCTAGCACCTAGCACCTAGCCCCTAAACTAGACAACTATAAGGTTACCCATTTATTTTTCATGCATATGATTGGCGATAAGTAGTTAAATAAAATCATTGGAGTTAAGCTAAATTATTTTCTGATGCCATGGACGAGGTAGTGGCAAAAAGAAAGACCTGACACTATGAGCTCTGGAGTAAAATGATATGACTAATATACTGAACGTTTATATGGATGATATAGAAGTTATTAGTGATGAAACCCCACAATCATTTGATAAGCTTAAAAAAGGTGTATTATCTGATGATAGTGAAATAAGACAAAGATCATTTTCTAAATTGGCATGCTTTGAGTATACCGAAGAAATTAAAAATATTTTTAACAGAGGATTATTAGATAGCGATGAACTTATTCGCTCTGATTGTATAGAATTTCTCGCTGAATTTGATTTACTTGATAATTTAGAAAAGATTTGCGAATTATTAGATGACCCAAGCCATTATGTCGTTGATTCATGTGTAATTAGTCTAGCTGAGCTAAATTCTAAAAATGAAAAAGTTATTAAACTTTTGATTAATAAGTTAAAAGATAAGCAGCTTAAGAGTGGAACTGTTTTAAGTATTCACTATGCGTTATATAAACTTGATCCAACATACTCAATTGGGAACCTATTAGTTTGCTATTCTGACTCCAGAGATTATCGAGATAGGTGCGCTATTTTAAACTTATTAGCAGAGGGAATCCGAGAAGAGGATATCCCTGTGATAAAAGAGAAACTAGATAAAATTGTAAATCCTAATGATTTTAGATCTGTACTATCTAAATATGATGAACTTTTAGCTTCATTAGGTTGATCAGAGATTTAAATCCAAAGCCTCGCACTCGCGGGGCTTTGTTTTTTCTAGCTGTGGTGGCTTGGATTTTGTTTTCAAAACTGGCTAAGCGGCTCAATGAAAAGAACCGCTTGCTGGCATGGGTGAGGTAGTGACAAAAAGCAAAACCTGCTCCCATGTGTTTGAAGCGCAGTAAAAGGTGCATGATTTTTAATGACTGAAATTACAAAAATTCAAAGATTGGTATGTAATGAATTTAATGCTGACTTTGTATCATCTCCCGAAGATATGAAAGTTGGTATTTCTCGTAACGTCAAGCAAGGGGTTACTCCTATTAATGGACTAAGACACTCCCCTGAAGGAGATACAACAGGTTGGTACATTTGGGGGGGAGATGAGTTTTCTGAAGAACCTGATTTTTTCGTTCCTCTTCATGTTGCTCATTTAGGTGAGTGGTGTCCTGATATCAAAAAATTTCTTGCGCTACCTCCGGGTTATAGGTTTTTAATCGCTGGAGATTATGTTGATGTTTGGTTTGATGAGTCTTTATTAAATATTTGACGACATAGTTTGAATTCTAAGCTTCATACTCGCGGGGGCTTTTTGTTGTTTTCAACTTTGATGATATTCTCGATAGATTAATTAATTGTGTGGTATCCAATTTAAGATGAAAGGAATAACTCATCTGCTAGAAGTTCAACAGAAGTGTTGTGAACACTATAGTGCACAATATACACTAGTTGACGAGGAGCAAATGGTAGTAATATCTGACGGTGTATATGAGGGGCTGCCTTTAGAAGGAGTTCGTTACCCTTCACCGGACCATATGAGCGGTTGGTGGTTAACCACTGACGAATATAATGGAGATATTTCGAGTTTAAAAACGGTTCACTTTACTCATATTGTAAAATATAGACCTGAAGTAGCTATTTATATGGCTTTGCCACCTGGTTATCGATTCATGCTGGGTGGAGAGCAAGAACATGTTTGGTTTGATGAAAAAGTAGCAAACGACAAATAGATAATATCTTTTTAATTCAGAGCTTCGCATTAGCGGGACTTTGTTCTGAATAAACTGTGACTCAAAGAAGTTACTGGATATCTTATATTTGCACCTAAAGCCTAGCACCTAGTAACTAAACTAGACAACTATAATGTTACCCATTTATTTTTCATGCATATGATTGGTGATAAGTAGTTAAGTAAAACCATTGGGGATAAGCTAAATCATTTTCTGACGCCATGTGCGAGGTAGTGGCAAAAAGCAAAAGCCCATGTGTATGTAAATAACCTAGATCAGTAAGTATAAAGCTGGAAGAAAATGATTATTGAAATTACGAAGTGGTCCACGGGTTTTAGAAAAATATCTTTTAATAAGATATTGCGTCGAGAGTTGAAAATGACGATTGCAGAGGCAAAGACCACTGTGAATGAAATTCTTGTGGGAAATATTGTAAGGCTGCCATACACAAAAGAGTTGGAACTCGAGATTAAGAAAGCAGAATTATCTTACGACCTTATTGATGATTAAAAATTAAGAGGATTCTACCTTAGTTTGAATCCAAATATATTCTTAGTGGAATCTGGGGTTGTTTTCAAAAACAGTGACTCAAAGAAGAAACACGATGTCTTTTATTTGCGCCTAGCACCTAGCACCTAGCACCTAGCACCTAGCCCCTAAAACCTAGAATCAACTCTTGTCACCCCAAATGACGCCCTACATAATTTTGATAGCTGATAGCTGATAGCTGATAGCTGATAGCTGATAGCTGATAGCTGATAGCTGATAGCTGATAGCTGATAGCTAATTTATAGTCTATTATTTCATTTTACTGAGTAGTAATAATGTATTGGACTCGGGTTGCCCATGAAACTTAATGACGTACAGATGTTTGTTAATCCTATTTATCGGTTAATAGAAATTACACCTATCCCTGTCATTGTTTCCTCGCCTAGCGGTAAACTCGAATATGCAAACCCGGCACTAAAACAACTATTAGGTTACGAAGGCGATGAAGTGTACGCCGATGATGTTGTTATAACTCATGCTGATGACAGAGAGTTAAATAAAGCTATTCGTGCCAAGCTTAATCAGTTTCCTGAGCAGCCCTTACAAATCGAAAAGCGTTACATGCATAAGTTGGGTCATGCTATTTATTGTCAGCTGAATATTGTTGCCGAGATGGATACTGACGGTAATGTTGTGCGTTATATTTCGCAAATTATTGACTTAACAACAGTCAATAAAGAGGCGGCCGCGGATATTTTGCTGACCCATTTGGTTGATAAATCGAATGATGCCATCTTTGTTGCAAACCCTCAGTTTGGTCAAATCCTTAATTGTAATCAATTTGCTTTTAGGTGCTTAGGTTATGAAAAGGAGGAGCTTTTAAAACTAACCATTCCAGACATTAACCCTGACTACGATACCAAGGCTAAATGGCAAGAAAGGGTGGAGCGTATAAAAGCTCAAGAAACCACTATTTTTGAGTCGTGCTTAAAACAAAAAGATGGTCAGGTTTTTCCTACAGAAGTGAGTGTGTGTCATATTGACCATCAAGGGAAAAGCTATCTTCTTGCGATTGTGCGTGACATTTCAGCTCGAAAAAATAAAGAGCAGGCTTTGATTGAGCTTGCGAATCTTGACCCGCTTACTCAATTACCGAACCGTCGTTATCTAGAGCAATTATTAAATGATGTATTTAGTGAAAATGGTGATGTGGCTGAGGGAATGGGCTTTATTTATATCGACTTAGATGATTTTAAACAAATCAACGATCAGCATGGTCATGCACTAGGCGATGAAGTTTTGGTATGGGTTGCAAAGCAACTTAAAGCTGCCGTCAGAAGTACCGATTATGTGATAAGAATGGGGGGAGATGAGTTTTTAGTGACTATTTCAGGCGTAACTAACACGACGATTCTGAATCGCTTGGCACATAAAATTGCGGATCAATTTTCAGCCCCTTTTAGTTGTAAAGGTAAGTCAATTGAAGTCACAGCAAGTATTGGTGTGACAGCGCATTTTCTCGGCGATGGTGTGTATGCAGCAAACCAGCTAATTGAAGAAGCGGATGCGGCTATGTACCAAGCTAAAAAGCAACCCGGAACAACCATCATTCATTTCAGCTAATGGTTTTAACGCCTTATGTTGCTCTGAAACTTGAAACTTTCCCCTCAAGCAGCCACTTCAACACAATTACGGCCGTTACTTTTCGCTTTATACAATGCTTTGTCGGCAATGGTGAGGGTTTCTTTCACGGTTGTTGAAGCATGAGCTACGCTGTGTACACCAATACTCACGGTAAATTGCACGGTTTGTACTTCATCAATGGTGATGTAGGTTTCTTGAGCTTTTTGGCGAATTCGCTCGGCAACTTGTTTTGCATCAAGTAGGTTACAATTGAGTAATAACACAAACTCTTCGCCGCCGTAACGGCAGGCTATATCAGCAAGGCCTTGCTCTGAGGTGAGTATGTTGGCAAATGCGATAATGACTTTATCGCCAACATCGTGACCATATGTGTCGTTAATGTTTTTGAAGTGGTCGAGATCAGCAATTAGTAGGGTTAACTCTTGCTGATTACTTGCCATAGCGGCAATCAATTCCTCACTTTTTCTGTCAAAGTAACGGCGGTTATACAGGCCTGTCATAGGATCTGTATCGACCAAGCGATTGAGCTCAGTTTGCTGTGCTTTAATTTTTTCGAGGCTCTTAATTCGATAAGAAAGAATAAACGCCATCATTAAGGCTTCGAGCAAAATACCTATGCCTACACCGTGGCTATTTATCACGTTTGCGTCGCTGATCCCCTTGTAATAAAGCACCGCCAGCATATTGAAAATAACGAACATAGAGTGGCCGAGCAAAAAGTATTTTGCCAGTGTGTTACCTTTTCGCCACAGCGAAATAGATACTCCAAATGTCACCGTCATCATTAAAGCTGCCAAGCTACTGGCAGGTTTTAATGCCCCCACAATATCGAACAAGCTATAGATAAAATCAGCAACCAGTAAGAACAAAATAATCGACAGCGCGATATGCTCTTTAGGGTAATGCTTTTTGGTTTCGAAAATGAGCATTACAAAAATTACTAAAAAGCTTGGCATGCTCAGTAAGTTAGAATTGAGCTGTAATAGCTCAGCACTAAAAATACCAAAGAAGTTAGCAGCAACACCATAAGACAGCGCCACCCACACCGTGCCAGAGATAAGATACAGGGCGTAAACAATGTTCTCGATTTTACGGGCCGATAAATACAAGAAGAAGTTATAAATCATCAGCGCTAACATCATCCCGACAAGCAGCGCAATGTAATTACCATTCCCAACAAGGGCTCGCTTTGAATGCTCTTCATCATAAATCGTTAGTGCAAACCACTGATGAGAAAAAGTGACGCTTTTTACGTAAATTGTTTTTTGCTGGTTAGGAGCAATATAAAACGAAAACACGGCACTGCCACCAAACATATTGGCTTTAGGGCCTGTTTTATCAAGTTGGATAACCGATTGGTTTATCAGTTGTGCTGATTGTGTTTCGTAAAAGCTGACTTCTTCTAAATGATAGGCATCAGGGTTATGTACAAATAAGCGTAGGGTATCGCTGTAGCTATTTTTTATAACTATTTTTGACCACGTAGTTTTAGCGTTAGTGCCCAAAGTAAGCTCGTTTTGACTGTTGGTAAAATTTTGCTGCTGAACTTGCGAAAGAGACATGGCGCCTGTGCTATCAATAAAATAGCTCATAGCAAATTGAGTGAGGTCAACGCTACGTTGATCGATATTAACAATAGGGGAGTTATCTGCACGGCTTTGGGTCGTCATGCTAAGGCATAATGAGTAGATAACAAAAAGCAGTATAAAGCGCGCAATCATCCCTAATGCCTGTGTCCAAATAAATATAATAATAAAGTTTTATTTTTAACGTAAACCGCTGCCTTGTCGAGTAAATTATCAACGAAAATAAAAAAAGCCGCTAACTTAGCGGCTTTGTTGGTTGCGAAAATATGGGTTAACGTAGGTCGAAACGATCTAGCGTCATTACTTTAGTCCACGCTGCTACGAAGTCATCAACGAACTTCTGTTTAGCATCGTCAGAGGCATACACTTCAGCAATTGAACGTAGCTCTGAGTTTGAACCGAAGATTAAATCTACTGGTGTTGCTGTCCACTTAAGTTTGCCTGACTTACGGTCACGGCCTTCGTAAACACCTTCCTCAGAAGACTTAGACCACTTCGTTGACATATCTAATAGGTTAACGAAGAAGTCGTTGCTTAATGTGCCAGGTTTCTTCGTGAATACACCGTGTTTAGTTTGGTCAGTATTCGCGTTAAGGGCACGCATACCACCTAGTAGTGCAGTCATTTCTGGTACTGATAAGCTTAGTAAATCAGCACGTTCAACTAACATTTCAGCCGGTGATTTCCATGCTGAGCTGTAGTAGTTACGGAACGCATCTGCTGTTGGCTCAAGTACTTCGAATGATTCAACGTCAGTCATTTCTAATGACGCGTCCATACGACCTGGCTTAAATGGTACTGAGATAGAGAAACCCGCGTCGCTTGCTGCTTTTTCGATTGCAGCCGCACCACCAAGAACAATCATATCTGCGAGTGAAATTTCTTTACCGCCAGATGCATTTTTGTTGAACTTAGTTTGGATTTTCTCAAGTTTGCTAAGTACTTTAGCCACTTCTTTCGGGTTGTTTACCGGCCAATCTTTTTGCGGAGCAAAGCGAATACGTGCACCGTTTGCACCACCACGCATATCTGTGTCGCGGTAGCTTGCTGCTGATGCCCAAGCAACACGCACTAGTTCAGATACAGATAAACCTGAATCTAAGATGCTAGCTTTAAGTGACGCGATATCTTTGCTATCAACTAGTTTGTGGTCAACTGCAGGGATATAGTCTTGCCAAATTAATACTTCTTCTGGCACTAAGTCACCTAGGTAACGAGCACGTGGACCCATATCGCGGTGGTTTAGTTTGAACCATGCTTTAGCAAATGCCAGTTCGAACTCTTTCGGGTCGTTTAAGAAACGCTGTGAGATCTTACGGAACTCAGGATCTGCTTTTAACGCGATATCAGTTGTGAACATGATAGGCGCATGACGCTTACCTTTAATGTGCGCATCTGGCACTAGGTTAGACGCTTGACCATTTTCTGGGATCCACTGAGTCGCACCCGCAGGGCTCTTAGTTTTAACCCATTCAAAGTTGAATAAGTTTTGTAGGTAGTTGATTGACCAACGTGTTGGTGTCACTGTCCATGCACCTTCAAGACCTGAAGTGATGGTATCTTCTGAGTGACCTTTACCACATTTGTTTTTCCAACCTAAACCTTGCTCTTCAATACCTGCTGCTGCTGGCTCTTTGTCTAAACACGTCGCTTTTTTCGCTCCGTGTGCTTTACCAAAGCTGTGACCACCGGCGATTAGCGCAACGATTTCTTCATCGTTCATTGCCATACGGCCGAATGATAAACGAATGTCTTCTGCTGCTAGAAGTGGATCAGGGTTACCGTGAGGGCCTTCTGGGTTTACATAGATTAAGCCCATCTCAACTGCCGCTAATGGGCCTTTAAGTTTACCTTTTTTGTCACGACGTTCGTCAGTTAACATTTTGCCTTCAGGGCCCCAGTATACGTAATCTGGTTCCCAATCGTCTTCACGACCACCGGCATAACCGAATGTTTTGAAGCCCATTGACTCGAGTGCAACGTTACCTGTTAACGCCATTAAGTCAGCCCAAGAAATGCTGCGACCGTATTTTTGTTTAATAGGCCAAAGTAAACGACGCGCCTTATCAAGGTTCGCGTTATCAGGCCAGCTGTTTAATGGGTCGAAACGTTGTTGACCACCGCCTGCGCCACCACGACCATCAAAAGTACGGTAAGTACCTGATGCGTGCCACGCCATACGGATGAAGAACGGACCATAGTGACCGTAGTCAGCAGGCCACCAATCTTGAGAATCAGTTAATACTTTCTCAATATCAGCTTTCACTGCATTTAGGTCTAACTTTAAGAATTCTTTTTTGTAATCAAAGTAAGGACCCATAGGATCAGACTCTGCGCCATGGGCACGAAGTTGGCTAAGATCTAATTGCTCTGGCCACCAGAATTGGTTTGATTTGATGTCGTTTGTAGCTTGTACGCCTGTTGCCACCAACAGTGATACCGCAACAGCTACTTTAGACAAAGCTGAAGTTGATTTCTTAAACATTGTGTTGTCTCCAGTTAGAAGTTGGGTGAAATATAGTTATGTTCTGGTTAACTTTCCACTTACAAACTGGGGTTTAAATCGATTGATAAAATCGAAAAAATAGATGGTGTGATTGATTTTATAGAATAAAGCCAGCAAAAATGCTGGCTCTGGGGGAGGTGTGCAGTAAGCTTAAATTCAGCTTATTGCTTATTCTTCAATAAAGGGTACACCGTTTTTGATCCACTCAGCGGCTGGTTTGCCTTTTAAGTAATGATCAAAATATTCCATCATGCGTACTGAGAAATCCACTTGGTTAGGGAATTTCTTCAGGTGATGTGGTTCACCTTCGTATTGTAAGAAGGTGGCATCTTTACCCGCACGACGAAGCGCTAGGTAGTATTGAACACCTTCGTGCCATGGCACAGCATCATCTTTGTCGCCAAACATAATCAGAATTGGGGTATTCACTTTATCGGCGAAGAACACTGGTGAGTTTTCGATGTATAGCTCTGGGGCTTCGAATAACGTTTTACCAATGCGGCTTTGCCCTGTTTCGTATTGGAACTGACGCGCAAGACCTGATTTTAAGCGAATACCGCTGTATGCACTGGTCATGTTAGATACTGGCGCACCTGATACAACAGCCTTAAACATATCTGTTTGGGTGATCATAAAGGCACTTTGGTAGCCTGCCCATGAGTGACCTTGTAAACCAATTTTATCTGGATCAGCAATGCCTAAATCAATCAACTTTTGAGTGGCGTTGATCATCGTTTGGGTTGACGATTTGCCCGGATGACCAATTTCAAAACGGATATCAGGTAAGAAAATCGCATAACCATTTGAAGTAAACATCGGGAAGTTAGGACGATGATTTAATTCCATTTTCGGGAAGTCATACATGCGTTGGCTCATATAGCGGTAGAAGTACACAACCACTGGCACCTTATCGCCTTTTTTGTAGCCCGCAGGCTTAATTAATACGCCTTGTAAATCTTCACCATCAAACCCTTTGTAGCTAATAAGCTCAGGTTTTTCACCCCATGCAAAGTTGCTAATTTGTGGGTTTAGGTTGGTAACACGCTGTGGCTTTTTGAAGCTAAAATCAGCTTGGTAGTAATCAGGGAATTGCTGATATGTTTGTGCAGTAAAGAGATATTTGTCGGCATTTTTCGCCTTTTTCACTACATCATAGCGCTTTTTACCCGAAAGTACTTTACTTACTTTATTGCTTGATAAGTCGAGTTTTGCAATTTCAGTTTGCTTATCTTGCAGGTTAGTTGCGCTTAGTAATAATGTTTCGTCTTTGGCAAAGCCCACTTGGTCTTTATCTAGTTTAATAACACGATATTGGGTATTGCTTTCTTTACCTTGAGTTAGGCGTGTTGCCTTTTGTGTTGCGACATCAAAAGCCCAAATATCAAATTTACTGTAAACCAGCACTTGGCTGCTGTCGTTTAACCAACCTGCAAAACCATAACCCGGCTGAGGTGACGGGTAGTCATGTTTATCATCAGCAAAAATAGCGTTAATTGCTTTAGATAAGGTCGAAACCTTATTGTTACCTAAATCTTTAAGTTGCACTTGGCTGTCTTGGAAAAATGCCGCAAATTGACCATTTGGCGCAAGGCTTGGTCTAAACGGGTAGTCGCTGACGATAGCGGTTTGTTTACCGGTTTTAACATCAACTCTGAAGTAATCTGCGTAGAAACCGCCATACATAACACGCTCTAGGTATGGAAGATCTGAATAACCTAATAGCGCTTCGCGATGAGTATTAAGCGAAACCTCAGGCATGTTTGGCGTGCTTAACTGCACAACGTGCTGACCGTTTACATGATATACCGCTTGGTAGTGACGAAGCTTATTTGTGCTGTTCCATTGCTGCTCTTCGCGAGGCTTAATTTCAGCGTCTTTATTGTGCCAAACGTTGAGGCCCTTTTGGTCGCGAATGGTATCGAAATCATATAAAGAAGCTTCATCTTTGTATTCTTTTGCGGCAACTTTTGCAGCGAGTTTAGGGTGGTTTTCAAAGTATAAACGAGCACCATCTTCAGACCATTTTAGCGATGCTGTTTTGCCAATAGTCCAGCTGCTATCTGCAGAGTGAATGGTTGAAAGCGCCCCGTTTTGTAAAAGCTGTAAGCTGTGGTCACGACGGCGTGTGTCATCATTAACGTAATTACCAATTAACAGCGCTGCGGTATTGCTGTTTGGTTGCCAAGCAATTTTATTTGCCACAACGCCCGGCTCATCAATCAGTACACTCGTTGCAAAGTCATTATTAAGCGCAACTAATACAACTTGGTTGTCGGCACCATAGCTGTAGCTTTGGCTTGCTAATAACTGCTCACCGGTGCTGCTAATCGCATAGCTGAATACATTGTTTAGGGTGTGAGTGGTTTTGTCTTGAAGGTTAACAAGCACTAAATCAAAGCTTTTATCTTTTTTGTCTGGCTTTATTTCGCTGCTGTTTTCGTCTTTTTCTTCGCTGTCTTTTTTATCTGCTTTTTCTGCTTTCTTATCGAGTCGGTAAGCAAGCCATACACCATCATCCGATAATGCATAGTCTTTTACATCGTTAAAGGTTTGTTGCTCACCATTGTTAGTATTTACTAAAACAAGGTTGTTTTTTAGCTCGTCTTTTTTCTTGGTGGTTTCTTTTTCAAGTAGGGTTGGAACTTGAGTAAAAGCCACCCAGTTTGCTGCTTTATTAATAGTTGGGCGAGTACCGCGCTCAACGCTAGTTAGCAGGGTGTTATTGTTTAATGTATAAACCTGACCTTGTGCATTACCGCGATAAGGGTCGGCACTAAAGCTAAGAATTTGGCCATCTTCAGAAAGTTGGGTGCCTTTTGCGTATTTAAAATCAAACACGTCTTTAAATTGCAGAGCTTCTTTCGCACCAACCTGTGCACTACCAAGGCTTGTTACCAAGGCTAAGCTCAAAAGTGATAATTGCGCTTTCATTCATCTTTCTCGTTGTTTTTAAATTTACGCACCCAGTGTAGCGTTTTTAATAAACAATTCGAGTAGATACGATAAGTGGCGTGTTTGGGGAGGTGGAAGGGGAAAGTTGCTAGGGGAAAGTTGCTATGGGAAAGTTGCTAGGGGAAAGTTGCTAGGGGAAAGTTGCTAGGGGAAAGTTGCTAGGGGAAAGTTTCGAGGGGAAAGGGGAAAGGGGAAAGGGGAAAGTTGTGAGAGGGGAGTTGGAATATGGGAGTTGTTAGGCTATAAGTAGAAATATGTTTTAAATAAGGATATTTAAAATGAAATTTGAAAACCTAGATGTTTGGAAGCGTTCTGCTACGTTAGCAATTGCAATTTTTCAACACTTTAAATCGAGTCGTGAATATTGCTTGAAAGACCAAATTAAGCGCTCTAGCTTGTCTATTTCATCGAATATAGCAGAGGGCTATGAGCGGATGTCTTCAAAGGATTGTGTGCGTTTTCTTTACTATGCAAAAGGAAGTTGTGGTGAGCTAAGATCACAGCTCTATATATCGCTTCAGGTTGGTGAGGTTAGCACTGAGGTGGCAAATAAATGGATAATAGAAACGCAGGAATTATCAATGATGTTAGCGGGCTTAATCAGAGCAATTAATAATGCGAATCAAAGGTAGTAGTTAGAAAAGGGAAAGTTAGAAAGCAGCTTGCTAACTTTACTCTTTCCCCTAGAAGCTCGCTAACTGTTTGGAATTCAATCTGATAGCTGACGGCTGACGGCTGACGGCTGACGGCTGAAGGCTGACAGCTCCAAGTTTACTCTAGCAACTCGCTAACTTTACTCTTTCCCCTAGCAACTCACTACAACCAAATCTTTTGTAGTTCTGGCCATTGTTTTTCAAATTGTGCACTTGGTTTTGCTTTAAAGTCGCTGCGCACGAATTGGTTCATCTTACCTTCTACATAGGCGAGTAAGAAGTTGGCTAGGGTGGTTTCGTCTGACTGGAATGCTTTGCCTTCGCGTAGTTTGCGCTCGCGTAGCACTTGCTTGAACTGAGTTTCTAGCTTTTCAAATAAGCCTTGTACACGTTCACGTAAGCGCTCTTGTTCACCTTGTAAGGCATCACCGGTCAAAATGCGGGTAATGCCCGGGTTTTTCTCAGCGAAGGCTAACAATAACAGTAAAATATTGTACACACGTGTTTGGCTTTCTTTCTCATTTTCTAAAATGAGGTTAATGCGTGATAACAGGGTATCTTCAATAAACTCGATTAGGCCCTCAAACATCCGTGCTTTACTCGGGAAATGACGATATAACGCAGCTTCAGACACACCTACCTCAGCCGCGAGTTTTGCGGTTGTGATACGTTGACCTGGGCTGGTTTCTAACATTTGTGCGAGTGCTTGCAGAATCTGCTCTTTGCGATTACTTCTTTTTGTCGCAGGCATGACCATTCCTTTCTTATAATTTATTACTTGCGCTGTTGGGAGTCAGACAAGCCATTTTTTGTGCAAATGAGTGGCTTATGTTAATGTTTTATTCAGTTTCTTTCCAGCATTTTTACAAACGCTTGGCAAGCTCAGTCATCACGCTCATGGCCAAATCTTTTTTACTTCCCATTGCTAAATCTAGCTGCTCATTGTGCCAGAAAAGTGTTAAAGCATTATGATCAGAATTAAAGCCAAGACCTTCTTTTGATACATCATTTGCGCAGATCATATCGAGATTTTTGTTCTTTAATTTACCTTGAGCATAGCTTGCAACATCTTGAGTTTCTGCCGCAAAGCCAACGGTATAAGGGCGATTTTCGTTCAGTGCAGCGACGTTAGCGATGACGTCTGGGTTCTTAACTAAAGTGAGGGTCAGCTCATCGCCTTGCTTTTTCATCTTTTGCTCATGAATTGCAGCTGCACGGTAATCAGCCACTGCAGCACAGCCGATAAATGCATCTGATTGCACGGCTAGCTTCATTGAGGCAGCGAGTAATTGCTCAGCACTTTCTATATTAGTGAGCAGGGCATTAGCAGGTGCTTTAATTGTCACGGGACCTGAAATCAGGTTTACCTTTGCACCTAGCGCAAGCGCAGCCTCTGCAAGGGCATAGCCCATTTTGCCAGAGCTGTGATTAGAGATATAGCGAACTGGGTCAAGGGCTTCTCGGGTTGGTCCTGCAGTAATCGTGATGGTTTTGCCTGCAAGTAATGGCTCTACTTCAGGTTGTGTACAAAGCGCGACTAACTCATGAGGCTCTAACATGCGCCCTGCGCCTACATCACCACAGGCTTGCTCGCCTTTACCTGGGCCCCAAATAGCCACGCCACGTTCGCTAAGTGTGGCAAGATTTGCTTGTGTAGCAGGGTGGGCATACATTTGTTGGTTCATTGCAGGTGCAACCGCCACTTTTGCTGGGGTGGCGAGTAGTAGGGTCGTGAGTAAGTCATCCGCAATACCCATCGCCATTTTCGCTAAAATATTGCTGGTTGCAGGGGCAACTAAAATAAGGTCTGCCCATTTGGCAAATTCGATATGACCCATTGCGGCTTCTGCTGCGGGGTCGAGTAATGAATCAGAAACAATTTCACCGCTAACTGCTTGCATAGTTAAAGGAGTAATAAAGTGTTTTGCTGAGTCGGTCATGACGACTTTTACTTCACAGCCTTGATCTTTTAAACGGCGAACAAGTTCTGCACATTTATAGGCTGCAATACCACCACTCATACCTAGCAGGATTTTTTTATTTACTGATTTTGTCATTACGTGAAATTTAACCTTTGTCGATATGGGCTAACGATAGCAAATCTTTACCGATAGCATGAAGTTTTCTTTTTTACTGACAGGCAAAAACTGGATTTTATAGTACAGTTTAATAAATGGAATAGTTGTTTTAAGGATGAAGCAATGCCATTAACCGATTTACCTTTATCAGCAAGGCCGCGGGAAAAGTTACTTGCCCAAGGTGCCAAAGCACTCTCAGATGCAGAGCTACTAGCGATATTTTTACGTACCGGTGTGCCGGGTATGAATGCCATTGAGCTGGCGGAGCATCTACTCAATATTAACAGCACGTTGCACGACTTATTTAATGCATCTGAGCAAGAGTTTTGCGCTCAAAAGGGTTTAGGATCTGCTAAATATGTACAGCTTCAAGCGGTACTTGAACTAAGTCGGCGCTATATGCTTGAGCAATGTAAGCGCGAGGCATTATTTAATTCACCGCAAGCTGTGTATGACTATTTAACTATTCAGTTGCGTGGCTTACAGCAAGAGGTATTTATGGTGCTGTACTTAGATAGTCAAAACCAGCTAATCAAAGACGAAGTACTTTTTTACGGCACTATAAATGCCGCTTCTGTATACCCACGCGAAGTGGTTAAAGCAGCACTACGTAATAATGCGGCGGCACTGATACTTGCTCATAATCACCCAAGTGGAGTTGCTGAGCCTAGTCAGGCCGATAAATTGATCACCACTAAATTGCAGCAAGCTTTAGCCTTAGTCGATATAAATGTGCTGGATCACATCATTGTGGGTGGTGAAAATTGTGTGTCGTTTGCCGAAAGAGGGCTTATATAAAGCCTGATAGCTTAGAGAGTGTGTTAAAAATGAGCAGTTTAGGCTGATTTTAGAAATTAGTTTAATTTAAATGCAGTTTTTACTTTCCCTAAGGGCTTTCGATCATTATAATTAGCCGCTATCAAATTTACACATGAGCTGATTGGATAAGATCTGTTACTTGATCTTTGCCTGTATAAGCTGTATAAAGAGCGCCCTTCGATTTATCCCGGGGCACAAATACTGGCCTAAGGGAAAATTAAGCTCGAGCGAAGTTATTGGAGATATATAGACATGTCTAAAGTATGTCAAGTTACAGGTAAGCGTCCAGCGGTTGGTAACCACCGTTCACACGCGAGAAACGCGACTAAACGTCGTTTCCTACCTAACCTACAAACTCACCGTTTTTGGGTTGAAAGTGAAAAACGTTTTGTAACACTACGCACTACTACTAAAGGTATGCGTATTATCGATAAAAAAGGCATCGACGCGGTTCTTACAGAAATCCGTGCTCGTGGCGAAAAAGTTTAAGGAACTGAATCATGCGCGATAAGATCCGTTTAGTTTCAACTGCTGGTACTGGTTTTTTCTACACTACCGACAAGAACAAGCGTAACATGCCTGAAAAAATGGAAATCAAAAAATACGATCCTAAAGCTCGTAAACACGTGATTTTCAAAGAAGCTAAAATCAAGTAATTTTAGTTTTCAGAATTTCAAAAACCCAGCCTCGGCTGGGTTTTTTGTTTTTAGCGTTTAGAAATTTTTATTAGAGCAGAATATCTAGTTTGGTTTGCTGTTTTATCTTGCTTAATTATCAATCTAAGCGTAAAATGCGCGCTCATTTCGGCTTATTAAATTTAATTCCTTGCCTTAAACCGACTGGCCGAAACGGTAGAAGGCTCTATTAACCGTAAGGAATATCCATGCGTCATTACGAAATCGTATTCATGGTTCACCCTGATCAGAGTGAGCAAGTACCTGGTATGATCGAACGTTATACTGGTTCTATCACTGAAGCTGGTGGTACTATCCACCGTCTTGAAGACTGGGGCCGTCGTCAATTGGCTTACCCAATCGACAAGCTTCACAAAGCTCATTATGTTCTTATGAACGTTGAAGCACCTACTGAAGTAATCAGCGAGCTAGAAACTACTTTCCGCTACAACGATGCAGTGCTTCGTAACTTAGTTATGCGTACTAAAGACGCTGTAACTGAAGCATCTCCTCTTGCGAAAGAAGAGAAGAAAGAAGCACCAGCTGCTTAATCGTTTTGAGTTCAAGCATGGCGCTTGCAGTTGAGACAAAAAGATGAGCCAACCGCTTAATCCTTATATGAATCAGCTGACACTATCTGGGGTTGTTTGTAAAACCCCAAAATATAGTCAAAGCCCTGCTGGTATACCGCATTGTATTTTTGTTCTTGAACATAAATCGATGCAAGTTGAAGCAGACCTTAACCGTAATAGTTATGTCAGGCTTCAAGTTGTTGCCAGCGGCACGCCAATGCAACAACAGACTCAACAATTGCACGTTGGGCAACAAGTGCAAGTGACGGGGTTTTTAAACCGTCACGAAGGCCGAAACGGCTTAAGCCAATTGGTCTTGCATGCTCAACATATAGAAAGAATTTTTTGAGGAATTTTACTCATGGCACGTTATTTCAGACGTCGTAAGTTCTGCCGCTTTAAAGCGGAAGGCGTACAACAAATCGATTATAAAGATCTAGCTACTCTTAGAAACTATGTTACAGAAAGTGGCAAAATCGTACCTAGCCGTATCACAGGTACTAGCGCTAAATATCAGCGTCAGCTAGCAACTGCTATCAAGCGTGCTCGCTACTTAGCCCTTCTTCCATACACTGACTTACATAAGTAAGCAGCGGATTAACAGTTTTTAAAAGGTGTAGAGACATGCAAGTTATTCTACTAGACAAGATCGCAAACCTAGGTGGCCTAGGTGACCAGGTTGTAGTTAAATCTGGCTTCGCACGTAACTTCCTTTTCCCACAAGGTAAGGCAGTTCCTGCAACTAAAGCTAACATCGAAACTTTCGAAGCACGTCGTGCTGATTTAGAAGCTAAGATCGCTGAAGATCTAGCTGCTGCTCAAGCTCGCGCTGACAAGTTAGAAGCATTAGCTGAAGTTACACTAGTTTCTAAAGCTGGTGACGAAGGCAAGTTATTCGGTTCTATCGGTACTCGCGACATCGCTGAAGCTATTTCAGCTGTTGGCGTTGAAGTTGCTAAATCAGAAGTTCGTTTACCTCTAGGTACTATCCGTGAGACTGGCGAATTTGACGTAGCAATCGCAGTACACTCAGACGTATCGGCTACTATCAAAGTAATCGTTATCGCTGAAGCTTAATAGCAATATTAAGTAAAAAAGCCGCGCTTATGTGCGGCTTTTTTGTGCCTGAAATTTATGAATTGTAGCGTTTTGTACCACTATGAGTTCATCGATACTCATTCAATAGTATTGGTTTCTAAATTTAAAACACATAAATACCAATCCTATAATCTTACCTATTTTACAAACAGACGTTCTTTTTTCTTAATTTTATTTTTCTTATTAGTATAATCGAATGAGTAAAAGTAAATTGGTTAAAATTGACACTGACAACGCTGTCATTTATATTGTGCTGGTTAAAAAGTATTAAGGGGTTGAGGTTGAAAAGTGCATTAGTACCACATGGAATGGGTAAACAAACAGGCTTTACATTAGTAGAAATTCTTATCGTGATCGCTATTTTAGGGATTCTGTATAGCGTAGCACTGCCTGCATACACTGAGCACATGCAACGTAGTCGCCGTGCTGATATTCAACAAGAGTTACTGCAATACAGCGCCAGCCTCGAACGTATTTATTCACGAAATGGCGGCTACCCAAATGCATTTGCAACTCAAAATACTGACTATTACACCTTTACTTACACAGCAACAGATAAAGTATCAGGTGCTGTAAGCGATTTTAAAAATCGTGGCTACAGTTTAAAAGCCGCTCCTAAATCGGGCTCGGCGCAAGCAAGTGATCGCTGTGGAGACTTAACCGTTAAACATGATGGTAGTTACAGCGCTTCATTTACTGATTGCTGGGAGTAACACATTTGCGTCGAATTGCAGGGTTTACCTTAATTGAGTTAATGGTTGTGCTGAGTGTTATCGGCATTATGGCAGCTGTGGCTTTTCCGTCTTTTAGCCAACAAATCTTGCAAGATCGCGTCGTAACTACTGCAAATCAGTTAAATAGTGCTTATAAATTTGCACGTAGTGAGGCGGTCAAGCGCGACAAACCTATCAATCTGGTTGTTAATAATAGTAGCTGGCAAGTGACCCTCAACGAGGGGGGCGTAGACACGGTTTTAAAAGAATTTTCGGTCACTAAAAGCGGAGTTACTGTCAACTTAGTCGCATTAGCCATTAGTGCCAGTGGCGAAGTTGATAAACAAGCTGAAATTTTAGTGAAAGATGAACACACAAATACCACAGATTACGTGATGTGTGTGCTTAAAAGTGGCCAAAACTGGTTAGTAGAAAATTCACAGCGAGGATGTGCATGAATAAGCAGGCAGGCTTTTCATTATTAGAAGTGATGATTTCAGTGGTGATCGCTGGCATCGCATTATTAGGCTTGGCGGCAGCGCAGCTAAAATCGCTGCAATATGCAACTAATAGCTTTAATTACACCGTGTCACTCATTCAAGGTCAAAACACCATTGAGCGTTTGTGGCCGCGCATTTGTGAAATTCAAAAAACCAATACCGCACTTTTCCAAGATGCGACGTTTAGAGCTTCGCTCGCGCCGCAAGTGAGTGATTATCAACTGACCATCCCGGCTACTTACAGTGATGATATGCAAATTAATGTGGCTTGGGTTGATAAGCGCATGACAGACAATGCAGAAAATCAAATTAGCCTAAATGCCAGTTTTCCTGATTTAACGGCGGTATGTTCATGAATAAACGCGTTCAGGGTTTTACCTTAGTTGAACTGATGGTGGCATTGGCAGCCGGGGCTTTTTTATTAGCGGGAGTGAGCTTGTCGTACTCAGCGATTAAAAGCACGATTGAGGTGAGTAAAGAGCTGGAAAACGCGCAAGAAGTGATCCGTTATACCAGCAAAGTATTCAACCGCAGCATTAAGCAAACACAACTAACACCGACCATCAGTGCAGATAAAAGCACGATTACCATTACTCAACCTAGCGGGGTGATTGCTTGTGATGGCTCTGCAACAACAGCGCAGGTGGTTGAGGTCTATAGCTTAAATGGCAGTAACTTAATGTGTTCACTTGATGGTGCTGCCTCAGAGCGGTTACTCACAGGTATCGAAACGCTGAGTTTTAGTATCGCTGGTGAACTTGTCACTGTGAGTGTGAAGCCAAATGACTTACCTACGCAGTTTGGTAATGGTATTAACATTGATATTGCCTTAACCAATGCAATATTAGTCAAAGCATACGGAGCTGGCGGTGTCTAACAAGCAAGGTGGTTTTACCCTAATAACAGTGTTGATCTTGACCAGTATGGCCAGCATCGTGGTGCTAAGTTCGCTGCGTGAAAACATTGTTCAAGAGCGCTTAAGTGGTAACTTTCAAAAGAAATTAAACAGTCGCTTAATGGCTGAAAAAGGTGTGTTTGAACAAGCTAAGTTATTACAACAAACCTTGAATGAGGAAGGTGTATTAGCGGTTGAAGATTTGATCAGTAAAACCAGTAATGCATCGGGCTCAGGTGTGATTGCTGATGATGCCATTTTTAATGCCAGTTTAAGTAAGAATGATGCTGGTGAGCTTGAAATTGCAAGCCTTGGTCAACGATTTGATGGTGATGCACAAAGTAATTTAGTCGCCCGTTTTGCTGTACAAGGCGCGAAAGGCAGCTCGATTTTCACTAATGCGATGGTGGGCTGTAAAGGGGTTAATCTGTCGGGGAGTGGTAGTATCGATAGCTACGATTCTAGCAAAGGCACGTACGAAGAAACTAAGTCGAATGATGGTGATGTTTCAACGATTGCTGGCGATTCAGACGTGGTGCTATCAGGTCATTCACCGATTAAGGGTGATGTAAAAGCGACCGGGGTTATCTACTTAAATGGTTCATCACCAATTATTGGTAATATCCATTCAAATACCGGTGTTTATATCTCTCCTGGCAGCGGTTTACGTGTAGACGGTAATGTCTATACCCGAGGTTATTATACCCATCGTGGCGGCACAGTTTCTGGTGTGGTGCGAGCCAATGGGGATGCGAAAATGCAGTGGTCAACATTCATTACGAATAGCCAAGGCGAAGCGCTGGATATAATGTATGGTGGCTCTGGTGATTTTAAAGATACCTACAATAATCAACAAGATGGTGTGCACTACAGTGATAGTAAGTTTAATGTAAACCCGAATGTTGAACCGATTACCGTTGCTGACCCAGCTGCCCCCGATTATGACCCTACAAACCCAGATACCAGTTGCGACCCGTTAATTTTGCCAGAGAAAATGACAGACATCACAGACCAAGTGAGCAGTTATAGTTCTGTTTCGATTGGTCCTACGCAACAATTTAAACTTAATACTGAAAAGGGCTTTTTTAGTAGCGGTGGTAGCCAAGTAATTTTGCCAAGCCTTGCCGATGTTTTCTTGTTTAACTCTAAAGCGCAAAACCAAGCCAATGGCAGTAACAGTAAAGAGTATATTTTTGCACTTGATAGACTCAAGATGACCAGTGACGGCAAAATGGAGGTCTCTGGTGGTGATGTTATTTTACTGATTGATGGCGACTTTTCGATGGAAGGGGATACCAGCCTAACAATTAAAAAAGACAGTAGCTTAACGGTGTTATTAACCGGAAAAGTTAATATTGGCGCAGGCGCAAAAGTTATTACTGAGCAAGAAGGCTTAACCACCAGTGGTC
Organism: Pseudoalteromonas gelatinilytica; assembly: GCF_001641615.1. Classification (GTDB taxonomy): domain Bacteria; phylum Pseudomonadota; class Gammaproteobacteria; order Enterobacterales; family Alteromonadaceae; genus Pseudoalteromonas; species Pseudoalteromonas gelatinilytica. Next base: position 34,741 of record NZ_LRRU01000002.1, on the reverse strand, counting down.
ATCCGTCGTTATCATTCTACTCATCATTTAATGGTGTGAATGGGGTGCAGTTTAGTGGTGCTGCGAATTTATATGCAGCTATTTATGCACCTCTGACAACGGTGAAACTATCGGGCAGTGGTGAGCTGTTTGGTAGCGTACGTGGCTCAACAATTACCGCAACAGGGGGCAGTGGTGCTCATTATGATGCGGGTTTACTACAAGTACAAAATGGCGGCACGCCTGCTTCTTCGGCACGTATCGTATTTTTAGGTTGGAGCTACAAAACTGCAGAAACAACTGAAGAAGAAAGCGACGCATCCCCTGCCGAATAACGCAAATCCCCAAATAAAATTGTGTAAGCTCAATTATTTGTAGCTTACACAAAAAAAATTAATTTCATTTAAACCTTTTGAATCCCTCCTTACGTCTAATACACTAAATTCACAACAATAATCATAAAGGACAACATCCAGGATGTTGATAGATGCAGAACAAGCGTTCGCCCAGCAAAGTGAGCATGCCTTGATAGAGCGCGTAAAAAGCGGTGATCAAGCAGCCTATGCAACACTTTATGAGTTGCATGTGAAGCGGGTTTATAGCCTTTGTTTGCGATTACTTGCAGACAAAGAGCACGCCGAAGATGCAACACAAGAAGTGTTTGTACAGTTGTGGCACAAAATCGCGAACTTTGATGGACGCTCACAATTTTCGACTTGGTTACACAGTGTTACCAGCAATATTGCGATTAGCTACATTCGCAAACATAAAAGCTGGTTTCAAAAAGTAGTGAGTTTTGAACAAAGCGGTATGGATGAGCAAAGCGCAGCAGATTGTGACGGCTTTAACGGCCTCGATAAATTAGTACTGAGACTACCTGAGCGAGCACGTATGGTGTTTGTGCTCCATGCCATTGAAGGTTATCGCCATGAAGAGATAGCAAGCATGCTTGATATGGCGGTCGGTTCTAGTAAATCGCAATTTCACCGTGCAAGGCAGTTATTAAAAGAGTGGTATGAAAATGAGTAAGCCAGAATTTGAACAATTTTTAAATGACTCGCTTAACCAGCAGCAAGATATTAGCCCTGATAAAGATCTTTGGCCGGGGATTGAGCGAGCAATTGCAACAGGGCAAACACAGCAAGCTGATAAGCCAACGCATGGTTGGAATAAACTCGCAGCTATCGCCGCTTGTTGTATAGCAGCACTTTTGACCGTACAGCTTTTTGTTGGCCAAGGCGAGTCAAACAGTATGATGGCAATGAGCGATTATTTTACCAAGCAAAAGCAAGGTTTGTTGGTGCAGTATCAAAATCAACCTGCGTTAACCGATAACTGGCAGCAACAACTAAAAGAGTTAGAAGAAGCCGAAAGTGCCATTAAGCAAGCACTTGAGAATGAACCTGAAAACCCGGCTTTATTACAAATGCTATCGCAGATTTATCAGCAACAACTGGACTTAATTAACAAGGTGCATGCACCGAAGTGGCAAACGATTTAGGAGTGACAATTATGAAATTACTAGCCTTAACTTTAGGATTACTGCCACTGATGGCAATGGCAGGACAAACCATTAATGAACAAATTGATGTACCTGCAAATAAACGCATTTTTATTGAAAACCAACGTGGTGATGTTCGCATTGAAGGGTGGGATAAACCACTACTTAAAATCGAAGGTGAGCTTGACGATAAAGCACAAGGCTATCGTTTAGAGGTTGAAGGCAGCCGTGTTGAATTTATCGTAAAAATGCCGCGCAACTTAGGTGGCTGGAATAGTGGTGATGGCTCTCGCTTAACCATTTATATGCCAAAAAGCAGTGAGCTTGAATTTGCTGGGGTGAATGTCACGGTTAGTGCCAAAGAGCTTGAAGCCGGCGCAGAGATCGATACCGTTAACGGTGATATCACAGTGCAAAATATTAGCGGTAACATGAGTTTTGAAACGGTCAATGGTGATGTGAATGCCCACGACCTGAACGGTGATATTCGCTTTGAAACAGTCAATGGTGAAATTAACGATAAGAACTCGCAAGGTGCTTTACGCTTTACCGCGGTGAATGGCGACATTAAGTCAAAGACCAAAGCGCAAGATGTGCGCCTTGAAAACGTAAACGGTGATATCGACTTTGCTTTTGATGCAATTAAAAAACTACGTATCAATACCGTTAACGGTGAAGCTGAAGTTCACATCAGTAAGCTGATTGAAGATGCTAATATTCGTTTTGAATCAGTCAGTGGTGACGCCGAGTTTTACTTCCCAGCTGATGTATCGGCAAAGTTTGAAATTGAAGCTCATGCTAACGGCAAAATCGTTAATGAGCTAAGCGATGACAAAGCAACGAAGGCGAAATACGGCCCATCTAGCGACTTAGAATTTAGTATTAACGGTGGCGATGCTGATATCGAAATGGATACCATTAGCGGACGCATTGAACTTCGTAAACAGAAATAACGATTACAGTTCACTCAATTACAATATTTCACTCAATTACAATAAAGCGGGAAGACTTCCCGCTTATACCAATCGTGTTAAGTTGTTGGTCTTAAATAGCGACAGATAAATGAAGTGATAACAAGGCAGAAATTTTGACATGTAGTTACTCTACTTTAGACATTTCTAACGCAGTTAGCGCTTTATTTAGCACGCTAGAATGACCAAATATTTAAGTCGATTGGTATTAACTATTTGCACAGCCTTAGCAAGTCGATAGAATAGAGCCATTCAATTTAAGTTTTGTGAAGTTATGGCCAAACCAGATAAGCAAGTCGACACGTTAAAAGTTCCTCCCCATTCAATTGAAGCTGAGCAATCTGTTTTAGGTGGTTTAATGCTTGATAATCAAGCGTTTGACCGTGTTGCTGAGTTAGTGGTTGCACAGGATTTTTATACCCGCACCCACAAGCTAATTTTTGAAGCAATGGTGAGCCTTGCTGAAAGTGGCGATCCAATCGATTTGATCACTATTTCTGAGAGCTTAGAGAAAAACAATCAGTTAAGTAGTGTTGGTGGCTTTGCTTACCTTGCTGAAATTGCCAAGAACACACCAAGTGCAGCGAACATTGATGCTTACGCGAATATCGTACGAGAGCGTGCTGTTATTCGTGAAATGATTGGTGTTGCGAACGAAATTGCAGAAGCGGGTTTTAGCCCAGAAGGGCGTACCAGCCATGACCTGCTCGACTTTGCTGAAAGTAAAGTATTCAAAATTGCTGAGCAGCGCAGTAAAAGCACTGAAGGTCCACAAAGCTTACACAGTATCTTAGAAAAAACCGTTGATAAGATTGAAGAGCTTTACCAGTCGCCGCAAGATGGTGTGACCGGCGTAAGTACGGGTTATACCGATCTGGATAAAATGACGGCGGGTATGCAGCCTTCTGACCTTATCATTGTGGCGGCACGTCCATCGATGGGTAAAACGACCTTTGCGATGAACTTAGCCGAACACGCTGCGATGACACAAGATAAGCCAGTACTCATTTACTCACTAGAGATGCCTTCAGAGCAAATCATGATGAGGATGCTGGCATCACTAGGTCGTATTAACCAAACTAAGGTGCGTACCGGTCAGCTTGATGATGATGATTGGGCACGTCTATCGTCAACCATGGGCTTGTTGATGGAAAAAGGTAAAATGTATGTGGATGATGCATCAGGCCTAACACCAACGGATGTGCGCTCGCGTGCACGTCGTATTGCCCGCGACCATGGCGGTATTAGTATGATCATGGTTGACTACTTGCAGTTAATGCGTGTGCCAAGCTTATCAGATAACCGTACCTTAGAGATTGCTGAAATATCTCGTTCATTAAAAGCACTGGCAAAAGAGCTGCAGTGTCCGGTTATTGCACTATCGCAGCTTAACCGTACCCTAGAGCAACGTGCTGATAAACGCCCAATCAACTCCGACTTACGTGAATCAGGCTCAATCGAGCAGGATGCCGACTTAATCATGTTTATTTACCGTGATGAAGTGTATAACGAAGACAGTACAGAAAAAGGCGTGGCCGAAATCATCATTGGTAAACAGCGTAACGGTCCAATCGGTAAAGTACGCTTAACGTTCCAAGGTCAATTCTCGCGTTTTGATAACTACGCGGGCCCAGCGATAGACGACGAATACTAATGCGCTTAGCCATTGCCGAAATCAACCTACAAGCACTCGCTCATAATTTAGCGCAAGTGAAACGCTTTGCGCCTGGTTGTAAAGTTATGGCGGTGCTAAAAGCCAACGCCTATGGCCATGGCTTAGTAAAAATTGCCCAATACTTAAATGATGCCGACGCTTTTGCGGTTGCACGTATTGACGAAGCATTAGCACTGCGTGCTGGCGGACTGACAAAACCGATTGTGTTGCTTGAAGGCTTTTTTCATCAAGACGATTTACCGATCTTGCTTGCCAATAACTTTCAAACCATTATTCACGATGAAAATCAGCTGACAACGCTTGAAAACACAAGCCTTGATGCACCAATTGCATGCTGGTTAAAAGTGAATACGGGTATGCATCGACTGGGTATTGCTCCTTCGCAATTCGAGTCTTTCTACAATCGCTTAAAAGCAAGCCCAAATGCCCGTGATGACATTAAGTTAATGACGCATTTCTCGTGCGCCGACGACATCAATGATGAAAAAACAGCCCAGCAAATAGCCTTATTTGACTCACTAGCGAGTGGCAAGACAGAGCAACATTGCCTTGCAAACTCTGCTGGCATTATTGCCTGGCCAAAAGGTCATGGTGAGTGGGTGCGCCCAGGATTGATGCTGTATGGTGTATCGCCTATGCTCAACGGTGTTGGTCAACAACATGGCTTAGAACCTGTTATGCGTTTAAAAACGCGTGTTATCGCAATACGCGATGTCGATGCTGAACAGTGTGTTGGCTATGGTGGGCGTTGGCATAGCGATAAACCGACTAAGCTTGCAGTGGTTGCGATGGGCTATGGGGATGGTTATCCACGCCATGCCGAGCAGGGCACACCTGTGGTTATCAAATCACAACGCTATGGTATTGTTGGCAGTGTAGCGATGGATATGATCACGGTGGATATTGGTGATAACCGCGACAACATCAAGGTTGGTGACGAGGTGATCATGTGGGGGCCAGAGCTTCCCGTTGAAGAGATTGCCCAGTGCGCAACAACCATTCCGTACGAGTTACTGTGTAATATCACCCCACGAGTAAGTTACGAGTATCAAGAGTAACTTTGTTACTCTTTAATAAAATACACGTCACTGAATCCCATTCGTGCGAATTCTTGATCACGAAAGTTACGTACTGCCGCAGAGCCTTTTGAAGTCATTTCGACTTGCTGTTCCATCTTTAAATAATTCGTTAAATCAATGCCTTCAGCCGCTGCGATTGCATGGTACATATCGCGGTATTTATCTTTTGCAAAATTGATTTCGCGAGGCTGGTTTTTAAATTTGTAAGTGATGCGGCGTGCCATAATGAATCCTCAATGTTTATCGGGGCTGATTTTACACTAAAAAATAGCCATAGCCATGACTTGTTAGTACAAGCGGGTTACAATGCAATACTTTTCAAAGACTCGGTAACTCATAATGAAACTTTCAGTAGAGATCAGTAAGTACCCACTACATCAAGACTACATTCCGTTTATCAAAGGCTTTATTGACCGTGTAAACAGTTACGAAGGGCTTAAAGTGATCACCAATACCTTATCTACTCAGATTTTTGGTGACTATGATTTAGTGATGTCTGTACTTAATACTGAAATCAAACGTTCTTATGAAGAGTTTGGTAAAGCTATTTTTGTCTGTAAATTCTTACATGGTGACTTGTCGCCTAGCGAAGACTAAACCCTAAAGTAGCGCGTGTTATGGAATTTTTGAGCGAAACCTTCTCAGGCTTTACTGCCATGTCGCATTGGGAATATATTGCCGTTGCCTTATCGATGGCGTATTTATTGTTAGCGATTAAAGAAAGCTTATGGTGTTGGCCAGCCGCGTTTGTCAGCACCTTTATTTATACCGTAATGTACTGGAATGGCGCACTGTTGATGGAGTCGCTCCTTAATTTTTACTACATGTATATGGCGGTATATGGTTGGGTGGTTTGGCGCAGGGGAATGAACAATAAAGATCATCTGCCCATTATTTCATGGTCGTTAAAGCGCCATGCAGTGATTTTGCTTGCCACCTCACTGGCCTCAGTTGCCATTGGTTTTGTGATGACCAATTACACTCACGCAGATTTTGCTTATTTAGATAGTTTTACCACCTGTTTTGCGGTGGTGACAACCTACCTTGTTGCCAAGAAGGTGCTGGAAAACTGGTTGTACTGGATTGTAATTGATGCAGCGTCTATGTATCTATACTTTGAAAAAGGGTATTACCCAACCTTAGTACTTTTCGTGTTTTACACCATTATGGCCGCGTGGGGCTTTAAAACTTGGTATGAAGAATACGAGCAGCATCAGGCTAAGCCGCTTGCACAGCTATAGATGAAGACAGAGCAACAAATCCACGCGCTCTTTACGCGCTTCAACTCACGTTTAGTGATTACTTCAATCAGCCCGCTGGTTGAGGGGCTAAGCAATGATAACTACCTAGTTAAAACAGCAAGCCAAGATTTTTTGGTTAAGCACTATCGCGACCACTGGCCGGCGATTGGTCTTGCAGCGCAAGCGCATTTTGCAAAGCAAAGCTGCTGCCCAGCCCCACTTTGGTTAGAGCAAGCAGCCGATACGGCTATTTTCGAATACGTGGCAGGCAGCATTGCCAGCGGTGATTTTTGTAGTAGCTTATTGCCCGACTTAGTTAATTTACATCGTTATCCTGTGCTAACCGAGCCGATGGATATTGCCTACGAAATTAACTACTACCAGCAAACAGCGCGTTATCAGCAACATGCTGAGCTAATTAAGCAGTCTCTGGCTTATATTGCTTCAGCGCCTAAAGACATGGGTTTTTGTCATAATGATTTAGTGAAAGAAAATATCATTGTGAATGAGACGGGTATGTTTTTAATCGACTTTGAATATGCCAAAAGTAACGATGTTTACTTCGACTTAGCTGCGCTGGTGGTGAGCTTTACGTTAAATGATGAGCAGCAACTAGTGTTGCTTGAACGCTATCAAGCATTAGTGTGCGAACATCACGAATTTAACTTATCAGTTGAAAAGCTCGCAGCGTTTCATGCGCTGTTTTTACTTTTATGTATTTGTTGGTACGAACAACGTGGTGCAATGGATAAAGTGGCGCCACTGCTTACACAGCTTGACCACTTTATAGAAAAAGTTAAAAATTAAAGACCGCCAATTCGTTCGGCAAGTTCTTTATATTTTTTTACGTCTTCTGGATCAAACAAAGGCTCACCTTTGTCATCTTGTGATTTCGAGATCAGTAAATGTTCGCGAGCGAGTCGTTTTACGCGTTCGACTTTTACACCTAAAAACTCCGCGACTTGCTCTGTAGACATTAAACTCATGATCAAATTCCCCTTACATGGCAATGACTGCCACCTTGTTATTAATTTTATTAAGTATACGTTAATACATTGGTTCTGCACTAATGTGAAGCATTTTAATGCAAATTGCTGAATTTGTGCGCATATAAAGGCCTCGACGCTAGCATTTAGTGCAAGATGCCATTATCATTGCCGGGTTGTCATGCTGATATCGCGAGTCAGTATTGATGACGACAAATGTGCTCTCGTGGTGAAATGGATATCACGTGGCCCTCCGGAGGCTAAGTTGCAGGTTCGATCCCTGCCGAGAGCGCCATTTGCTCTTCACGTTAATATCTTCTAAGCTCGATTTATTCCTTTAGCAATCTCAAAAAGCCAATGACTTATCAACCCATCGCCTGTGGTGACTACGATAAATACGAATTATGGTGCATGCATAACTCCTTTTTACGCATTTCCTTAGACTCTGGTGAACAGTTAGAAGGTAAGGCAGAGACCTTGAAGATATTGAACCCCAATGGTGAGCACCTGATTTTGGCAACAAAAAAAGGCGAACATGCCGTCCGCCTTGATTTAATTAAAAAGGTTGTCGAGTTATAGCCACTTCTTATTTTTAAAGTAAATGCCAATCCCAACGGTGAGCACCACCAAGAAAATAATAAATAAGCTAAATGCGTAAGGGCTTTCAGTGCCCGGAATACCGCCTACGTTTACACCTAGTAAGCCAGTTAAAAAGCCAAGTGGTAAAAACAGTGCAGCAACCACCGACATCACATACATGCGCTGGTTTAGTTGCTCAGACACTTGGCTAGTAATCGCTTGTTGAATAATTTGCGCGCGTTCAATTGAGCTATCTAGCTCTTCTAAGTAGCGGATCAACATATTGGTTGTTTCGTTTAGGCGTGCTTTATCCTCTTCATCTAACCACTTATATTTATTGTTTAATAAAGTGATAAGGGCTTCTTTCTGTGGTCTTAAATAACGTTTTAACGCGATTGTTTGGCGGCGAATTTGCGCTAATGATTGATGATCAAAGCCTTTGTTTGGCTCGTCAATTTCATCTTCAAAACCATCGAGTGTGTCATCTAAACTGTCGATAACAGCTTGCATACGTGAGGTTAGGTTTTGCGCCAATTGGCATACTAATTCAGAGATTGAGCAAGGACCATTGCTGCCATCAAATGATTCAACAACATCCTGCACGGATAGCAAACGGCGCTTACGTGTTGTGATCAGAATGTTTTCATTGATGAATAAACGCAACGAGACCATATCTTCAGGACTTTGTGCTGGATTTAAGTTAACCCCACGTAAAAACAGCATGTTACCATTAGTGACCTTGGTCAGACGCGGGCGTGTTTCATCGGCAATCAGAGATTCAAGCTCGTAATCAGTTAATAAGTTACTTTGCTCAAGCCATGCAACGGCTTCAGCTTGGCTGTAATCCATGTGCACCCAAAGTTTACCGTGCTCAGGTTGCCAATTTTGCAGCTCAGTACTATTTTCTATAGCACGTGCGCCGCCTTGTTCGTCTAAAATTAAGACATGAAGTAACCCATTGATCATATTGAACTCTCGTTTTACAAATAGTGCGATATAGTTGATTATAGTTTAGCCTACGTCAATTAAATCGATTTATCGAGGGGATAAATTATTTTCGTTGGTGTTTCTAGCTCTGTAGCGTATAAGACACTTTTTTAAAGAGGGCACATTAATGAGCGCAAAAATTATTGTTGGCTGGCGAGAATGGCTTGGCCTGCCTGAACTGGGAATAGAAAAAATCAAAGCAAAAGTTGATACTGGGGCAAGAACTTCATGCATTCATGCTTTTGACATTGAGGAATTTTCAGAAAATGGCGAAACATGGGTGAAATTTACTACCCATCCTCTGCAAGAAGATGTAGAAACAACGGTAGAGTGCCGTGCCAAAGTGGTTGAGCGTAAATACGTGACCAGTTCAAGCGGTCAGCGTGAACTTCGCTACTTTATCGAAACAAAATTAGTCGCAGGTGACCAAAGCTGGCCTGTAAGGGTAACTTTAAGTAACCGTTCAACAATGAAGTTTAGAATGTTGTTAGGGCGTACAGCAATGGAAAATCGCATAGTCGTTGACCCGGCTTTATCTCATTTATTATAGGAAAAAGACTTTCACACGTTGCTACGTGTGTGAGTTTATCAGTTAAGGTTTTTAACTATGAAACTTGGTATTTTATCTCGCAACCAAAATTTATATTCAACACGTCGCTTAATCGAAGCTGCAGAGCAACGTGGCCACGAAGTGAAAGTAATTGATGCACTTCGTTGTTATATGAACATCAACTCAGAGCAACCAGAAATTCACTACCGCGGTGAAAATTTAAAAGATTTTGATGCCATCGTACCGCGCATCGGTTCGTCGGTGACTTTCTATGGCTGTGCGGTTTTACGTCAGTTTGAAATGATGGGTGTATTCCCAGTGAATGAATCGGTCGCTATTAGCCGCTCTCGTGACAAGTTACGTTCATTACAATTATTGTCACGTAAAGGCGTAGGTATGCCAGTGACAGGCTTTGCGAGTAAGCCTGATGACGTTAAAGACTTATTAAGCATGGTAGGCGGCACGCCAGTCGTTATTAAACTACTTGAAGGTACGCAAGGTATCGGTGTGGTATTAGCGGAAACACGTAAAGCAGCAGAAAGCGTAATTGAAGCGTTTATGGGTTTAAAAGCGAATATCATGGTGCAAGAGTACATCAAAGAAGCCGGTGGTGCAGACATTCGTTGTTTCGTTTTAGGTGACAAAGTAATTGCTGCTATGAAGCGTCAAGCGCAAGAAGGTGAATTCCGCTCTAACTTACACCGTGGTGGTAGCGCGACGTTGGTTCGTATTACTCCTGAAGAAAGAAGAACGGCGGTTGCAGCTGCTAAAGCAATGGGCTTAAACGTGGCAGGTGTTGATTTACTTCGCTCTGCACGTGGTCCATTGGTGATGGAAGTTAACTCATCACCAGGCCTAGAAGGTATTGAAGTGGCAACTGGTAAAGATATTGCTGGCATGATCGTTGAGTTTATTGAAAAAACAGCGGCATCAAAAAGAACAGCAACGCGTGGTAAAGGCTAGGCCTTTTGGTATAAGCGCTCTATTAAAAGGAACAGTGCGTGGCTAAGGTTAAGAAAAATACATCGTTTTCAATTTTAGGTGATACGGTGGGAGTTGGTGAACGTAAGACATTTGCGATTGAAGCTGCCAAGCTTTATACCCACTCGCCGTTGAATATTCCTATTGAAGTGGTAAATGGTGTGCAGCAAGGACCTGTATTAATGGTGTGTGCTGCAATTCATGGTGACGAGCTCAATGGTGTTGAGGTTGTTAGGCAATTGCTGGCTAAAATCGAGCCAGAGCAATTGCGCGGTACTATTATTGCGGTGCCGATTGTGAATGTGTTTGGTTTTATTCATAAGTCACGCTACTTACCTGACCGACGTGATATGAACCGTAGTTTTCCGGGTTCAACCCGTGGTTCATTAGCTGGGCGTATGGCCAATGCCTTTTTCTCGCAAGTTGCAGTGCATTGTACGCACATTATTGATTTACACACTGGTGCAATTCACCGTACGAACTTGCCGCAAATTCGTGCTAATTTGAGCGACCCTGCAACAGCAGCCATGGCGAAAGCGTTTGGCACCCCTGCGGTGATTGATGCGTCACTTCGTAATGGTTCATTACGCAGTGAAGCGGCCAATTTAGGAATACCCGTTATTACCTATGAAGCCGGTGAAGCGCTTCGCTTTGACCCAATTGCGATTGCTGCAGGTGTGCAAGGTGTTGATTATGTCATGCGTCATTTAAAAATGGTGCGTGGTAAGCGCGCTAAGAAACTGCCAGAGCCAGTGATTGCAAGCTCGACGAGCTGGATACGTGCCGAAGTTGACGGCATTGTTCGTGCACAAGTATCACTGGGTGAGCGAGTGATGAAAGGGCAGGTTTTAGCGTATATTAGCAGCCCGCTTGGCGATGCTGAGCTTGAACTACTCGCGCCGCGCAGTGGTATTGTGATTGGTCAACAAACCATGCCGCTTGTAAACGAGGGGGATGCTGTATTCCATCTTGCTTACTTTGCTCATGCAAATAGTATTGTAGAGCAGCAACTTGAAAACTTTATTGATGAAATAAGCGATATTGAAGACGAGTTAAAAACCGCAGATTTAAATAACTAGTACCATCTTGTGTTATTAAAAAAGCCAAACTATCTGTTTGGCTTTTTTGTATCCGCTCCTCCTGATCTATTACTTGACCTTAGAGTAAGTACAAGGTTTATAGTTCTTTTACTTACTTAATAGTTGTCGATTAACGAACAGATCAAAGATGAAAATATTTCTATTTTACACAGGTTTATTAACGCTTGTTATTTCACTTACGCACGGCTTTTTTACAGAGCAAAGTGTTGTTCACATTGTGTTATTTCACCCTTTAGTCATTTTATTTAGTTTTATATTAATCGCCTATGGGAGCAGAAAAAAAACACCCTTTTAACTGCTCTTTGCGTTAATTTTAAGCGGCTATTTTTTTGGACCTAAAATGCGCTTTATGGTTGGCGCTTTAGTCGCTGTTGGTGGGTTCTTTAACACCATTACAGGGCGGGTAACAAAGATGTTGTTTGGGTAAATGACCTTGTGGCCATCAACATGCTCAAGCACGACGTTCATCAAGCCCATTTCTATAATGCGGCCTTCTAAGAAGTTTGCACCGTCAATTACTCTCACCCAAAAACCAACGCGACAATCGTTTTGAATAAACATTAGCAAGAAGGCTGTTAGGTTACTTAGCAACGACCAAGCAGCAAAAAGCGCGACACCCAGCATAGCAAAAATGGACGAGCCAAGTACTAATAATCCTCGTAGCTCAATACCCCAAAAAACCAGCACTAAACACAGCATAACAATGGCAAGAATGATATTGAGTAACAGCTCAGCGCGGTATTCACGATGTGGATCCGCTTTGCCTTTAATTGCTTTTAACAGCAGTTTTTTGGTGGTTTTACGAAGCAGCGGGTAAAGCAAAATCGCGATAATAGTCACGATTAAGTGGTATTGCTCGTTAAAGAATTCGACGAAGTCCAAAAGGGTTCCTAAGTTAATATTTTATGTTTTGATTTTAGCTTTTTAGCTTAACAATAACACCACTTTAAAAGGTATTTTTAACCGTTACTAGCCATTGCACTGAGTCTATGTCGTCATCTTGTTTATTAATGGGTGCGGCAATATCTAGGTGAATAACCGTACCGGCATTGGCGCGGCTTGGCGCTAAGCGAAGGCCTACACCCACATTTTGTAGTACGTTACCATTGGCGCCATTATCTTTGTCGTTATACCAAGCTCTACCAATATCATAAAACGCGGCCCCACCGACTTTAAACAATTGCAGTAAGTCATATTCCCAGTAGTAGCGTTTCTCTAAAGTCACTAAAAAGCTACGGTCGCCTACTTGATAGTCAAGCGGGTAACCACGTAGACCATTCTCACCACCAATAGTGAGTTGTTTATCAGCAGTGAGATTTTCAGCATACTCAAGACGTACTTTAGCGTACCAGCTTTGTCTTAGTGTGGTATTGAGATAATACTGTAGCTGTGTGCTGGCAAATAGGTTTTCGACATCATCGATTTCTTCATTCCAGTAGCCATCAAGGTCTGCCTTAAAGCGCCATAACTGGTTATCCCCCGAGTAATGTGCTTTTGATAAAGATAACGAATAAATAGTACGGCTGGCATCGTCACTAAAATCTTTGCTTGAATAACCGAGTAAGGCATGGATATTCCAACCCAGGTTTAAATCTTCTGTACGGTAGATGCTATCAAAGTTTCTGACTTTAACGTAATGATCCTCAAACCACTGGCCACTAACATAAGGGTAACTTAGCGTTCTATCTTCAGCGATGGGGAAGCGCGTGAATGGTGTCTCTTTAAAGGTTTCTTCGCGGTTTTCGATGCCAAGCTTAATACGCTGGGTCCAATTATTACCAAGTTGTGATGAGTGACCGAAGTAAGCGCGGTTTAATAAGGTTTTTTGCTCAAACTCGCTAACTACATCGCCGCGATAGTAAAGTGATTCTCGGCGCTGATCTGAGTAACTCGTTGCGCCATAACTGTAGGGCGTATCAATCGAGAAAAATGGGTAGCTCACATCAATATAATGACGTTTGCCATCGTCGTTGTCTGAATATTCTAAGCGGCCTTGATAGCGGCTAGAGAATATATGCGGGTCATCATACACAAACAGGTAACCTGTGCGGTCTGCATCTCGAGTACGGGTAAACGATACCCGTTTACCCCAACCTAAAAAGTTAGATTCGCGAAATCCGATACTCGACTCATTCTTACCACCACTGCGGCTAAAGCTGATTTCAGGCAGTAAGGTCCACAGATCACGCGTAATGACTTTTACATGTACGTTGCCATCACAATCGAGCTTTGCGTTGATACGCGCATCATATAAGTAGCCTTGTTTACGCAGTAATCGTTCTGACTCAAGTAATTTACGTGGATTATAAATTTCACCTTCTTCGAACAATAAAACGCTGTGTATTACCTCTGGTTCAGTGGTCATATGAGCGCGATTAGCAAAGCGGAACAAAAAGTTATTCTCTTCTTCAAGCTCAGTGTTAAAGACGTTTAGTTGTTCAAGTTCAATAGTGGCTATTTTGCGATTATTAGCGGCATCGGGTAGGGGATTATCGGCATCGAGCTGTCGGCGTAGGTTATTATCTTGTGATTTAAGCGTACGTTGGTTTTGACAATAATTACTATCGTCAGTAAACAACTGCTCTGCATGAACATTAGCTGCCATGCAGATTGGCAATAATGTTATTAACCTTGCAACAAAGTGCGACTGCTTAAATCCCATTTACACCCTTAGTTGAGTATGTCCTGTGCAACTACTACATACTAAGCGTGGAAGAAAGTCTAGCTTATTATTGTAATTGCGCGACCAAATATTGTTGAAGTTGCGGTAATGCAGCACTGGCTTCGATGCCCTCAGCATTAATCCAAATACTTTCACTGTAATGTTCAAAGTTTAGATTAAAACTATGATCTGTAAAGTGAAAGCGTAATTGGTGGCGATCAGCACCGGCATCAAAGTCGGCCGTAGTTATGGCTGGAGCGTGTAAGAAAAGCGTCGCCCAAAGCTCAAAGTCTTCATCGTGTGGAAGCTCGCTTGGTATTACAAGGATGATGGCATGTTCGGCATCATATTTGAGTTCAGTCATAGCAGTCCTAATTAGCGGCTAAGTAGTCGCGAATGGCGTTTAAAAACGGCGCGCCGTACTTGTTAAGTTTGGTAAAGCCAACACCCGACACTTTTAAAAACTCACTGTCGTTGGTTGGCATGAGCTGCGCCATTTCAGCAAGGGTTTTATCATTGAATACCACATAAGGTGGTACATCATCGGCATCGGCCAGTTCTTTACGTAAGGCACGTAATTTCGCAAACAGCTTTTTATCGTAATTAAACTGAGCGAGTTTATCTTGGTAAACGTGCTTAGCTTGTAAGCGAGGTTCAGCAAGCTGCAGTGCATATTCACTTTTAAGTACCGCTCGGGCGGCTTCGGTTAAGCGTAATGATGAACCTTGGGTAATATCTTGGCTCAATAATCCTTGATGGATGAGTTGCCTTAAAATACTGAGCCAGAATTCCACACTGTGCTCTTTACCTATGCCATAGGTGCTGAGCTGGTGGTGATTGTTATCACGAATACGGCTCGTGTTTGCGCCGCGCAGTAACTCAACAATATAACCAATCCCAAAACGTTGCTCAGCACGATACACACACGACAAGGCTTGTTGTGCGACAAGCGTGCCATCAAAGCTGGTGGGTGGGTTTAAGCAAATATCACAGTTACCACAGGTTTCGCGCTTATATTCACTAAAATAATTGAGCAAGATTTGTCTGCGGCATGTTTGTGCTTCGGCGAAGCTTGCCATGG
This sequence comes from Pseudoalteromonas gelatinilytica, assembly GCF_001641615.1. GTDB lineage: Bacteria > Pseudomonadota > Gammaproteobacteria > Enterobacterales > Alteromonadaceae > Pseudoalteromonas > Pseudoalteromonas gelatinilytica. Next base: position 19,369 of record NZ_LRRU01000002.1, on the reverse strand, counting down.
CATTAAAGCGCTGTTCTTCAACACGACGACGTTGCTCGTCTTCAATGTCTTCAAAAAAGCGGCGTACGCGGCCTATGTCTGCTGGATCAAAATACATAATCGCTTCAGCTGCCAAGCCATCACGACCAGCACGGCCGGTTTCTTGGTAATAGGCTTCGATACTTTTTGGAATATCGTAATGCACCACAAAACGTACGTTTGGTTTATTAATTCCCATGCCAAAGGCCACAGTCGCAACCACAATTTGAATATCGTCACGGGCAAAGCCTGTTTGCACAAACTGTCGTTGTTCATTACTCATACCCGCATGGTAGGCGGCAGCATTGAACCCTGCGTCAGCAAGTTTTTCAGCGACATCATCAACCCGTTTACGGCTGGTGCAATAGATAATACCACTTTGATTTTGCTGTTCTTTTAAATAACGAAGTAGCTGCACCATAGGTTTAAATTTTTCTTCGATGGTGTAACGAATGTTCGGTCTATCGAAGCTGCCAGTGTGCACGTAAGGATGGTTAAGCTGTAGCTGCTCAATTATATCGTAACGAGTTGCTTTATCTGCTGTTGCTGTGAGTGCCATCATAGGCACATGCATAAAGCGTTGCTTTAACTCGTTGAGTCGACAGTAATGTGGCCTAAAGTCATGACCCCAATGCGACACACAGTGGGCTTCATCAATCGCAAAAAGTGCGAGCTTAAGGTGGCTCAAGCGCTCTAAAAATTCGTGTTGCAGTACTTTTTCTGGTGCTACATATAACAGCTTTATTTGCCCATAATGCAATTGCTGATAGACAGCTTGTTGCTCTTCAAAAGGCAGGCTGTTATTGATGTACGCCGCTTGTACGCCGAGCGCTCTTAGTTGAGCTACTTGGTCTTGCATTAAAGAAATAAGCGGCGAGATAACCACAGTTACACCATCGAGGATCAAAGCGGGTACTTGATAGCATAATGATTTGCCTCCACCGGTTGGTAGAAGAACAAGCGAGTCTTGTCCGTCTAGCGCAGCGGCTATAATCGCTTCTTGGCCATCACGAAAATCCTTGTAACCAAACACTTGTTTGAGTACAGCTTGTGGTGATCGAATGGGTGTGTTGGACGTTGCGGTATTGGTATTCATCGCCGAGCATTTTAGTGGTTTTTTATAGCGATGTCTTTAGCAATATACACAAACGACCTCAAGATGCAGAATTCAGCGTTTCACAGGTGCTTAATATCAAGGCGTTAGTTTGCAACAATGGCAGTCCCTTTTAAGAAGTAAATACATGGGTTTATTTAGCGCGTTTTGGTTGCGTCACTGCAGAGGGGGCGTAAAATAGCGTTTTTAAACTATAAAGCCAAACTTATGCCTACCAACATTGAGCAGCGAAAAGGCGTCATTTTCGCGTGTTTAGCCTTTTTTATGTGGGGTCTTGCACCCATCTACTTTAAGCTTTTACAGCAGATATCTGCGTTTGAAATCTTAATGCACCGTGTTATTTGGTCGGTGTTATTTTTACTTCTTATTATTGCCGCTCGTCATCAATGGCAACGTATTCGAGTTGTGCTTGGGCAACCTAAATTGTTACTGATGCTGGTGATCACAGCAAGCTTACTCGGCTTTAATTGGGGGTTATTTATTTGGGCAGTGAACAATAACCACATGCTCGATGCCAGTTTAGGTTATTACATCAACCCATTACTCAATGTATTGCTTGGTATGTTGTTTTTAGGTGAGCGACTGCGTAAATGGCAAGGCGTTGCGGTTGGTCTAGCGCTTTGTGGTGTGTTGCTACAGCTAGTGAGCTTTGGTTCATTCCCTGTGGTTGCTTTCTCATTAGCAGGATCGTTTGCTATTTATGGGTTACTACGTAAAAAGTTACCAATCGAATCATTGCCAGGGTTATTGCTTGAAGCACTTATTTTATTGCCCGTTGCGCTTATTTACTGGTGGTTGATGGCACCTTCTGCAAGCTCTGATTTAACCGCGAATGATTGGCATATTAACGTGTTACTCATTAGTGCTGGTGTGGTGACGACCTTACCGCTGTTATGTTTTACCGGTGCAGCAAAACGCCTTCAGTACAGTACATTAGGCTTTTTTCAGTACATTGGCCCAAGCTTAATGTTTATGCTTGCGGTGGCGTTTTACGGTGAGGTATTTGATGCTGAGCGTGTTGTTACGTTTGCGTGTATTTGGAGTGCTTTGGCATTATTCAGCTGGGATTCGTACCGTCAAAGTCGTAAGCAACGTAAAGCGAAAATAGAGGCGGTAACTAAGCCTGTATAGGCTTAGTTTACTAATTTGTTTCGACCTGACTCTTTTGCTTGATAAAGCTTTAAATCGGCCTGTTTTATTAGTTCATCTAAACTGTAAACAGGCCCATTATGAAAACCAATCGACAACGTAAACTTAATACGGTCTTTACTGAACTCAGGGCTGTGTTTTTCAACAAATAAGCGGAATTTTTCTAAACGCTGCAACGATTCATTGGCGTCTTGATCAGCAAAATACACGGCAAACTCTTCACCACCAAAGCGGCCTACTAAGTTTTCTTCAAAATACTTTGCCATACATTGCGATAAGCCTTTAAGCACTTCATCACCGGCATCATGACCATAGTTATCATTAATCGATTTAAAGTAGTCAATATCAATCATGGCTAGCGAAACCGAGGTATTTGCCAATTTAGCGGCTTTTAAGTGGCTGTTTGCTTCACCAAAGAAATAGCGGCGGTTGGGAAGTTTTGTGAGGTAATCCGTGTTAGCTTGTAAACGAATGGTCTTGATGTTTTCAAGCATGTCGACGTTTTGGCTTAGCCGGCAATAAAACTCTTCATTGTTAAATGGCTTTCGAAGGTAATCGTCTGCGCCTGATTTTAAAAAGCGCGTTGAAAGGTGCAAGGTATCGTAAGCCGAAATACCAATCACGGCTTTTTCATCGTTTGAGTATAAACGACGAATTTCGACACACAGCTCATCACCATTCATATTTGGCATTTCATTGTCAGTGATGATCACCGAAATTTTGGGGTTTTCTGCCAGAACTTTTAAAGCATCAATACCATCAACGGCTTCGAGAGTTTGGTATTTGTGCCGAGTTAATAAGTTACATATATGATGGCGTGTTGCCGCTGAATCATCGACGACCAATACCAATATTTGCTCGTTACGAGGTAAGCGAGCGAGTTGCTTTTCTAAATATTGATAGGCTTGTTTATTTTCTTTGGTGATGTAGTCAATGATGGGGTGTTTCTCAACGATGTTACGCGTTGTTTCGTCAAGGTTACCGGTCATTACGATGGTAGGAATGTCAGCTGCAATCGTGCAGGGCACTGCTTCACCGGTTGGTGCATCAGGAAGAATAAAGTCAACCACGGCGCAAAAATAGCTGTGCTTGCTAATTAGCTCTTTTGCTTCGGCTAAAGAACCTGCGATATCAGCTTCATAGCCAACTTTTTGCGCGATATGTTTTTGCACTCGCGCAATGGTTGGCGTATCTTCAATTATTAATATTCTTCGAGTCACAACGTGCCTTGTAATAACTTATTGGCGAAACAAAAGTTATTACCAGTTTTAACCCTAAAAGGGTAAAAAAGCAAATCGTTATAGGCTGTCTGACTCAGAATAATATTCAACACTTTGTGGTGTTGGGCTCGCGATACGTGAGCGTCCAAATAACGTGTGAAACTTGGTTTTACAGGTTGTTTGTTTTAGGTATTTGATCCAAGCTCGCTCTACTGCGTTTGTTGCTTCAAGGTTACCAGTAACAACTTGCACAAATTGAGTTTGAAATTCATTTTGTGGTTCTAGGGTTTTGTTGTATAAACCCTTTAATACAACACCATGCTGTTCGAGAATGTCGGCTTCTAGCAAAGTGAAGTGACCACTACGACCAAAACCGCGTGGGAAGTTTTGATCATCATAAAATTGACGTTGGCTTGCAAATGCCTGACGAAGTGATGAAATGTCATTGCTCATGGCTTTATCCTCATGCCCTATTTTCTTGCAGGAGTATGGATCAAGTTGCCGATTTTATTAAACAAGTTATTTTTATCGTAAGGGTAAAAAATGGATATCGATTTATTGAAGACTTTTGTCGAAGTGGTCCGTACTCGCCATTTCGGTAAAGCAGCTGAAAATTTATATATTACACAGTCTGCGGTGAGTTTTCGGATCCGACAATTAGAGCAAGGTTTAGGCGTTAACTTATTTATTCGTCAGCGTAACAACATTCAGTTAACGGCACCGGGTGAGCGACTTCTGCCGCACGCACAAATGATCATAACCGGTATGCAGCGGGCAAAAGTCGATGTAGCTCTTGCTGATAACATGCATAAGCAAATCAGTTTAGCAGGTACACCTAATATTTGGGATGCTTTTTTACAGTTTGGGATCACAAATATTGTTTCTGCTATGCCGGGTGTCTCTTTGGTCGCAGAAGTAAAAGCCCAACAAGAAAGCACCCGCTTATTATTAGAGCGTACATTAGACTTAGCGGTGCTATTCGATCCACCTAAAGTAGACGAATTAGTTGTTGAGCGAATTTGTGAGTTACCTATTATTCCGGTGAGTGCATTCGAAACAGCTAACAGTGATAACTTTTTTGATAATCAATATGTCTATGTTGATTGGGGCACATCATTTTCACTTTGGCATGCGCGTGAATTCAACGGCCACGCACCGCCTTATTTCAGAACCAGTACGGGTCGTATTGCGCTTGATTTAATTTTGAAGTGTGGCGGCAGTGCGTTCATTCCTCAGTTATTAGTAGAAGAGCAACTCAAAGCGGGTGACCTCTATCATGTTAAAGATGTAGCACATACCTCGCGAGACGTGTTTGTAGCGTACCACAGAGATAACGAACAAACGCCTTTATTAGAGAAGTTAGTAACGCTATTAACCGAACTGCAAATAAAAGCTTAAATTAAATTTAAACTAGCTTTCATAAAAATTTAATGCGGGAACAGTTAGTTACGTTTTTATTTCAAAATTAATTACAATTTATGAAGGTAAATTGACGCTTTTATTTCAATTGTCATCTTTTTGTCATTTTTCGCTGTCACACTGCGCGCATTGAAACACAACATGTGTTTTTTGTTGCGATTATTGAGGAAACGACATGAAATTTGCAAAGTCTAGCTTATTCCTAGCTTTATTTGGTGGTTTATCTTTTTCTGCATTAGCTGATGTAGATGTATATGGTAAAGCAAACGTGACTGTTCAATCATCAGATGATGGCGAAGGGTCTTTCACTGAAATTAAAAGCAATAACTCACGTTTTGGCTTAAAAGGTTCAGAAAAAATTTCTGAAGGCTTAGAAGCGGTTTATAAATTTGAGTTTGGTGTTGACGTATCTGACGCTGATTCAAAAGGCGACAACGAAGACAACATCACTGCACGTAACCAATACGTAGGTGTTAAAGGCAGCTTTGGTCAAGTTGTTATCGGTCGTAACGATACAGCTATGAAGCAATCTCAAGGTAAAGTTGATTTATTCAATGACCTTGAAGCGGATATCAAAAATGGTTTCAAAGGTGAAAACCGTTTAGGTAACACAATTTCTTATGCTTCTAACGATTTTAGCGGCTTCAAAGTACTAGCGACTTACGTAGCTGAAGACTCAGTTGATGCAGACAACGGTTACTCTGTAGCTGTAACTTACGGTGATGCTGGTCTTAAGAAAAGCAACATCTACGCATCAGTAGCAGCTGATAGCGAAGTTAAAGGCTACGACATTGTTCGTGCAACCGTACAAGGTAAACTAGGTGACTTTAAACTAGGCGCTATGTACCAAACACAAGAGAAAGTAGATGGTAGCGCAGAGGCAGATGGTTACTTAGTAAATGCTGCTTACCAAATGAATAGCAATACTTTCAAAGTACAGTATCAAGTAATCGACTTTGATGAAGGCGATAAGAAAACGGCTATTTCTGCAGGTGTTGACCACAAGCTTAGCAAAAACACTAAAGTATTTGGTTTCTACTCAACGTTTGATACAGACAATCAAGTTGACCAAGATTACCTAGGTGTTGGTATTGAATACAAGTTCTAATCCAACCCTTGGATAACTCCCTAACTTGTCAGCCCAGCTAATTAGCTGGGCTTTTTTATTTCTCTAAAAATAAATTTATACAGCAGATCGCGCGTTGAGTAGTGGTTATGCTTGTGCGTAGTCTGATTTGCCAGCAAGCCAGCGCTGAATCAGTTTATCGGTAAGCGCTGGGTAGTCGTTCAATATTTTGAAAGCGATGGGTCTGACGTGATTCAGTGTTTGTTTGTCGCGGTTTAGGTCGGCGATTTTAAATTCAGCCAAGCCTGTTTGTTTGGTGCCAAGTACTTCACCAGGGCCACGAATTTCAAGATCTCGCTCAGCAATCACAAAACCATCATTACTTTCACGCAGCACAGCCAAACGTTTTTGCGCTGTGGCTGACAGTGGCGCGTGATAGAGTAAAACACAGTGTGATGCCGTTGCCCCACGACCAACACGGCCGCGCAGCTGGTGTAGTTGAGCAAGCCCTAATCGTTCAGGGTTTTCAATGATAATAAGGCTGGCATTGGGCACATCAACACCCACTTCAATCACGGTTGTGGCAACGAGTACATGAATATTACCCGCTTTAAACTCACTCATAATGGCTTGTTTTTCTGCGGCCTTCATCCGGCCATGCACTAAGCCAACGTTTAGCTCTGGCAGTGCTGCTTTTAATTGCTCAGCGCTATCCTCGGCGGCTTGGCATTGCAGTACTTCTGATTCATCAATCAAGGTGCAAACCCAATACACTTGACGGCCTTGCTCAGTGCACGCTGTTCTAACACGTTGAATGATTTCGTCTCGACGTGCATCAGGAATAGCCACCGTTGTGATAGGCGTTCTACCGGGTGGTAACTCGTCAATCACTGAGGTTTCTAAATCTGCATAGGCTGTCATTGCCAAGGTTCGCGGGATAGGTGTTGCTGTCATCACTAATTGATGCGGGTAACAGTCACCAAAGCGGCCTTTTTCACGCAGTGATAAGCGCTGATGAACACCAAAGCGATGTTGTTCATCAATAATAATTAGAACGAGATTGTTAAACTCAACCTGCTCTTGGAATAATGCATGGGTGCCAACAATCATTTGTGCTTCCCCAGAGGCAATTTTCTCTAGGGTTGCAGTACGCTCTTTGCCTTTACTTTTGCCACCTAACCAAGCAACTTCAATACCTAGTTGATTAAACCACTGGCTAAAGTTGATGCCATGCTGCTCTGATAAAATTTCAGTCGGTGCCATTAGCGCCACTTGGTAGCCTTCGCTTATTGCGGTGAGCGCACTGAGTGCTGCAACTAAGGTTTTACCCGAGCCAACATCGCCTTGTACTAAGCGCATCATCGGAAACGGGTGTTGTAAGTCGCCTTTGATTTCAGCCACCACACGACTTTGCGCGTTGGTTGGGCTAAAGGCTAAATTAGCTAAAAACTGTTGCTCAAGTTGGTTATGAGGCTTTAAAGCAACCGCTTTTACGGTTTGCCCTTTTTGACGTAGCTTTAAAAGGCTTAAGTTCTGTGCGAGCAACTCTTCAAACACTAACCGTTGCTGGGCAGGATGCATACCTTGCTCAAGCGCGGTTAAATCAACATCGTTGTGTGGGCGATGTAAGGTCATGAGTGCGTCGGCTAAACGCATTCCGGTTGGCTGAAACTGCTCTGGCAGTAATTCTTCTACAGGGTATTTAGTTAACAGTGCAAGTGCTTGATCACTCAGTGCACGAATAGATAACTGTTTTAGCCCTTCAGTAACAGGATACACAGGCGTCAGCGTGGTATTAGTTGGTTGCTCAGACGGGGTATCCGATAAACTGTATTCCGGATGCGTCATTTCAAAGCCAACACGACCACGGCGGATCTCACCAAAGCAACGAATGATTTTACCTGTACTTAAGGCATTTTTTTGAGCCGCGCTAAAGTTAAAAAACCTGAGCGTTAAACGGCCCGTGCCATCATTTACTTGGCAAACCAGCATGCGCCTTTTTCCAAAAGTAATTTGGCTGGTTTCAATGGTGGCTTCAACACTAACATGGCTGTGTGGTTGGAGTTCGCAGATTGGGTGAATACGGGTGCGGTCTTCATAGCGGTGAGGCAAATGAAACAGCATGTCTTGCACCGTATGAATATTTAGCTTAGCAAGGCGCTCGGCCATTTTAGGGCCGACGCCTTTTAATTCTGTGATTGGGTATAACGCTAAGCTAGGATGACTCAAAGGTGACTCAAATTGTTAATTAGTAGACTGTTTTTTCAGTTTACTTGCACTCGTTAGTGGCTTCAAGCGGTTGCGTGTGTTTTAAAATGTTCCAGAACGTTTCATCAGCAACAATTTCACCACTTTCATCAAGCTCAGGGTACGGTAGCTCTTTTTCACGACATTGTTCGGCAATGATAGGGTGGCAGCCTTCAAACAAGATGCGGTGCTTAATTTTCGCATCAAGCATATCGCGGTTATATAAGCCTGCAGCTTCACGTTGGCGCTGCGCTTCAAATAGAATAAGCGCTGCGGCGACGGATACATTAAGAGATTGCACCATTCCTTGCATCGGGATGATGATGTTTTTATCTGCATGGGCAAGGGCGCGCGGCGAAATCCCGTCTTTTTCTTGACCGACAATAACAGCCGTTGGTTTGGTGTAGTCGATTTCGCGAAAGTCGACAGCGTCATCACTGAGGTGAGTTGCTAAAACTTGTACCTCAGGGTTTTGCGCACGCATCATGGCAACGGCATCATCAATATTGCGATGTAAGTGAGTTTCGAGCCAGTTTTTACTGCCGCCAGAGGTATTGTTGGTTAACCATTTTTGGTTTTCAGGCCATACAGCATGAACGTGATGGCAGCCTGTTGCGTCAGCTGTGCGGGCAATGGCTGATAAATTATGATGTTTATGTACATCTTCTAAACAAACCGTTAGGTCCGTTTGGCGGCGATCTAACACGCGCTTAACACGCTCAAAGCGAGTTGTATCCATAGTAGTGTGCTCGTTGACGGATTCTAATTGGTGCAGATTATACCCTACGGAACAACGGCACGGCTAATTGGGTTTTGTAGTGAGATCAGCGTTTCTGTTGATTGAATAGCCTCGATAGCTTGAATCTTGTTAATTAAAACGTCTTGTAGATGATCTATTGAACGAGCCATCACTTTGATAAATATGCTGTAATTACCCGTGGTGTAATAGGCTTCCACGACTTCTTCTAGCTCTTTTAGGTGTAGCAAGGTCTGCGGGTAATCACGGGCATTATTGAGATTAATACCGATAAAACAACAGACATCATAACCAAGCTGCTTTGCATTAATACTGACTTGGGTACCTGTAATAATTCCCGCCTGTTTCATTTTTTCGACTCTGACATGAATGGTACCCGCACTCACTGCAAAGCGTTTAGCCAGTTCTGCATACGCAGTACGTGCATTTTCCATTAAAGCGTTAAGGATGTTTTTATCGAGATTATCGATTTGATAATTTTCCATGCTATTTTTTCTTGTTAATTGATGAATCGATAATTTTTATAGCATTATTTTTATGGAAATTTCAATGTTAAGTTCTTTTTATTGATGGTTATTGAAAATTACCTTTATTTGGTTGAGGATTGTTTTATCGAGAGAGACCAAGCAGCGGGTTTCTCTAATTTAGCAAGTAACAATAACTGGGAATGAGGCCAATTATTATGAGTTCACACTACCTGCAGCAACAGCAGCAAATTAGTAAAGTAAAACAGTTTTTTTCAAGCCAATTAGAGCAGCAATTAGGGTTAGTCGAAGTACAAGCGCCGATCTTGGCAAAGGTAGGCGATGGCATTCAAGATAACTTAAGCGGGACTGAAAATGCTGTATCGGTAGCAGTGAAAACAATTCCGGGTAGTCAATTTGAAGTGGTTCACTCGTTAGCTAAGTGGAAACGCAAAACCTTAGCGGATTACGATTTTTCGGTAGGTGAGGGGCTCTATACGCATATGAAAGCGCTTCGCCCTGATGAAGAATCTTTAAGCCCAATTCACTCGGTGTATGTTGACCAATGGGATTGGGAAAAAGTAATTTGCGAGAGCACTGAACGCACCTTAGACAAGCTTAAAGATACCGTAACATCACTATATGAGGCGATTAAAGCAACCGAACGCTTTGTAGCGAGTGAGTTTGATTTAACGCCGTTTTTGCCAGAAAAAATCACCTTTGTACACAGTGAACAGTTACGTCAGATGTATCCAGACTTTACTGCGAAACAACGCGAAAAAGCGGTAGCACAAGAATACGGCGCGGTATTTTTAATTGGCATTGGCGGCGTGCTTGCCGATGGTAAAATTCATGACGTACGAGCGCCTGATTATGACGATTGGTCAACACAAACCTGTAGCAAATTTGCAGGTTTAAACGGTGATATTTTAGTTTGGAACCCGGTGCTTGAGGATGCCTTTGAAATCTCTTCTATGGGTATTCGTGTAAGCCCAGATGCATTAGCTACACAATTAGCAATTACAGGCGACCAAGCTCGATTAGAGTTTGATTGGCACAAACAGCTACTTGCGAAGAAGTTTCCGCAAACAATTGGTGGTGGTATTGGTCAATCGCGTCTTGCTATGTTGCTGTTACAAAAACAGCATATCGGGCAAGTACAAGTTGGTGTTTGGCCTGAGCAGCTAAAACAGCAAGTGGAAGGTATTCTTTAATAGATTTAATGACCCTGGTAAAAAGAGGCTATAAGCCTCTTTTTTATTAAGTGGTTTTAAATTCTACTTCAACCTTGTTTTCTTCAAGCTTCACCTTACACGGCGGGTATTGGCGATTAGTGAGTAGCACCTTTTCGAAAATATGAATTTCGACGCCTGAATGCAGTTTTTTATTAACGACTAATTGCGCATCTTCCAAGAGATCATGCAGATGATGCTCTAAGCTAGAGAGCTTTTTCTCAAGCATTTCAGCTTGCTCACAATAGTGCATTTGCGTAGCGCCAATTTTGGCCAGTAGAAGTTTTTTCTTTTCGGCGTCTTTTACTTGATCTGCTTTTTCGATTGCTTCTTGTAAGGTATCAAGTTGTGAGTCTGTTTGTGCTAATTCTTTTAAACACTGATCTGTTTGCGCGGTTACATCAGCGCCTGAAGCCGCTAAGTTAATTACCATTTTCGCGCCAGATTCATTGCCTATTTCGCCAGCAATGAGCATTTGCGCATCTAAAACCTCACCGCCAAATAGTTTACCCTGAGGGTTGTCTTCTTGGCCAACTTGTAAGAGCTTAGTGGCTTTCATAACACAGTGGCTGGCTTGGCGTTCTATCAGAATATTATTCGCTTCAAGATAACAATACTGACCATGTGATAAGTGAATATCGCCTTGGCTGATGATATTACACGACAGTTTTTTATCTTCTTGCTGGTGGCCAATTACGCCTTGTTTTATGGTGATATCACCCACTGCTGATAAATAACCAGATTCAACTGTGCCCATAACCGTAATATCGCCTTTGGCGTGAATACGCATGCCAGGCTCAACATTATGAGTCACAATGACGCTGCCTTCAAAATCTACGTGGCCACTTTTTACGTTTACATCGGCAATGGTAAAAATATCATCAACGCGCATACCATTGGCAATATCAACGGGTACACCAGCAATCACCGAAATAAGTTCTAGCGGGTTGTTTTTAGATATCTCAGTCCCTTCACCGGCCACTAATGTGCTGTTTTCACCCGGTTTAGCAGGTAGTACATCACCAGTAACAGTAAAGCCTTCTTTGCCAGGGGTCGCTGGAATTTGTTTGATAAGTAATACGCCGGGTTCGACACTGGCGAGCTTACCAAAGTCGCGCATATCGGCAGTGCCATCCTCACGCAATTTTGGCTTTTTTAAACGGTCTTTTAAAGTTTCAACCTGTGGTACAAACTTGGAAGGTTGGCCATCAATCGGTAAACGGCCTTTCGCTAGCACGCCTTTAGCAATCTCACCTGCTGGTAACTCGAACTGTTGTTGTAATAACTGCTCTAAGAAAGCCTGCTTGTAGCCTCGCGCTACTCCTGCTTTTATTAGTTCTTTTTTAGCTTCGTCAAGAGTCATGACTTTACCGCCCTCGGCGACGGTCAATTCGCCAGTGGCTAGCATTTTATCATCGCTTAGAGTGACGACTAAGCTGGCATCATGTTTAGAGGCAACAACAAGCATGCGTTCATTAGAATCGCTTTTGAAGAAATTATTGATAGCATCATGATCCACTCTGCATTCACAAAATGGTGATTTTTCTAATGCCTCGATAATAAACGCAGCACTAGGAGGCGAGTTTTCATGAACATCTAATAAAACGTTGCCGTTGTGAGCGAGCTTAAACACGTGGAGATCCTTTTTTACTACATTAGCTAAAGGTTTTACTTATTATAACAACAGAGTGCTAGAGAATTGCTGATGAGTCAAGAATTTCGGATGAGGGAAGTAATAACTTTTTCTAAAAAAGTGCCAGCAACCTGAGGTCGCTGGCAGGGGGGTTAGTTCGTTGAAGGTAGCTCCATGATACCGTCAATTTCAACTTGTACGCCTTTTGGTAATGCACGTACACCAATCGCTGCGCGTGCAGGATAAGGCTGTTTAAAGTACTGGCTCATCACTTCGTTAACGATAGCAAAGTTAGATAAGTCAGTAAGGAAGATGTTTACTTTCACCATGTCTTGAATTTGACCACCGGCAGCTTGGCAAACTGCTGTTAGGTTTTTGAAAACTTGGTGAGTTTGTTCAGTGAAGTCTTCAGAGAACACTTCCATTGTTTCTGGTACAAGTGGAATTTGACCTGATAAATAAACAGCCGTGCCCACTTTAACTGCTTGGCTATACGTACCGATTGCAGCAGGTGCATTATCAGTAGAAATAAAAGATTTGTTCATGATTATCCTTGTTACTTTTTACGATAGACTCTTTGCACATCAGGCATCACACGAATGCGGCGCATAATGTTTGCAACATGAACGCGGTTTTTAACCGTGATGCCTAAATCTATCATGTATAAATTACTTTCTTTTTCGTCAGTCGCTATCTCAACAATGTTTGCTTGGGTTGAGGCAATTACATTTGTCAATTTAGCCAATGCGCCTTGGTGATTGATAATTTCAATACGAAGGGCTGCAATATATTCTTTCTCTGGGTTATCGTCCCACTTAACAACTAAGTATTTCGAACGGTCATTTTCCCAACCACGAATGTTTTTACATTCTTGGCGGTGAACCGTTAGGCCTTTACCTTGGCTGATATAAGCAGTAATAGCATCGCCAGGTACCGGGCGACAGCACTTAGAATAGTTAACCAGCATACCTTCGGTACCGATAATCGTCGCTTTTGCTTTTTGAGCAAGGTCGTTTAGGTCGTCGGCATCAACTTGCATGAGGCGTTTTGCGATAAGCACACTCATGAGGTTACCTGACCCAATTTCGACTAAAAGCTCAAGTACGGTATTCAGTTCATGTTCTTGAAGTACACGGCGAATGTTCTCATCTGGGATATCATCGAGTTTAGTTTCACCTAAAGCAGAATCCAGTAAGCGACGGCCAAGTAACATGGCTTCTTCATGTTGTTGGCTCTTCAGGTAATTACGAATACCTAAACGTGCTTTACCTGTTACAACAAAGTTTAACCAAGTTGCATTTGGGTGTGCCCCAGAGCTGGTAATGATTTCGATGGTTTGCCCTGTATCAAGCGGTTTGCTTAGTGGGTGAGGTTTGCGATTTACGCGTGCACCCACACAGGTATTACCTACATCAGTATGTACTGCATACGCAAAATCGACAGCCGTTGCGCCCATTGGTAACTCAACAATGCGACCATCTGGGGTGAACACATAAATTTCTTCAGGGAATAGCTCTGTTTTAACGTTTTCAACAAACTCAAATGATGAGCCCGCACTTTGCTGTAATTCAAGTAAGCTTTGCATCCATTGGCGAGCACGTTGTTGTGCTGTATGGCCTGCACTATCACCGGCTTTTTTATACATCCAGTGAGCAGCAACCCCTTTGTCTGCCATGTGATCCATATCGTGGGTACGAATTTGGATTTCCACAGGAATACCATGAGGACCCACTAATGAGGTATGAAGTGATTGATAGCCGTTGGTTTTTGGTACGGCAATATAATCTTTAAAACGTGTTTCGATGGGCTTATAAAGGTTATGTGCGACACCTAATACGCGATAACAGGTATCCATATTATCAACATTGATACGGAACGCGTAGATATCCATCACTTCGTTAAATGACAGCTCTTTATTAAGCATTTTTTTGTAAATGCTATAAAGGTGCTTTTCGCGGCCAGATATGGTCGCTGCGATGCCTGACTCTTCTAAACGCGCTTCAATTTCAGTCTTAATATTGCTGATAATTTCTTTACGATTGCCGCGGGCTTTAATTACTTCAGATCTTAATGCGCGATGACGCATTGGGTATAACGCTTGGAAACCTAAATCTTCTAATTCATTTTTTATATCGTGAATACCAAGGCGGTTTGCAATTGGCGCATAAATCTCTAACGTTTCACGGGCAATACGGCGACGTTTATCAGGGCGAAGGGCGCCTAGAGTACGCATGTTATGAGTACGGTCAGCCAGTTTGATTAAGATCACGCGAATGTCTTGTGTCATCGCCATGATCATTTTACGGTAGTTTTCGGCTTGGAATTCTTTTTTATCTTTAAAGCTAAGTTTATCTAGCTTGCTCACCCCTTCAACAAGTTCGGCAACGGTGTCGCCAAAAATCTCAGCTAAATCTTGTTGGCTGAAGTCAGTATCTTCAATCACATCGTGCATTAATGCAGCCATTAGTGTTTCGTGATCTAAGCGCATACCAGCGAGTATTTGCGTGACTTCGACAGGGTGGGTGATATAGGGCTCGCCACTTGAGCGAGTTTGGCCTTCGTGGGCTTCGCGAGCTACCACGTATGCTTTTTGGACCAGCTCAATTTCAGCTGCTGGTAAGTATTCAGATATTTTCTTTTTTAGACCTTCAAAAAGATACAAAGTCACACTCCAATGCGCTAATGAAGTAAATCGGTAACGGTATGAATAGAATATACGATGAAAAGAAGGGCTTGCCAACGGCTAGTGTAGAAATACTAGCCGTATAGCTAAATCAAAGCGGGGAGCTTGATTATTGGTTGCCACCTACGATAGCAGCCACTGCAGCCATTTCTGCTGCTTCTTGATGTTGTTGTTCTTCACGATCGATTAAATCCATAGAAGAGCTATTTACTAACCCTTTTTCAATTTCACGTAAAGCAATAACCGTTGGTTTGTCATTTTCAGCATCAACGAGTGGATCTTTACCACCAACCGCGATTTGGCGGGCACGACGAGCCGCAACTAAAATTAAGTCAAAACGATTACCAATTGCATCTACTGCATCTTCAACAGTTACGCGAGCCATCTTAGCACTCCAAATAAATTCTTAAGCAAAGGCGTAGTTTACTGTACCAAGTTAAATTCGCCAATAGCTTGTGGTTAATTTTTATCTTTTCTTAAAAAAGTATTATTTAAGCAAGTTTTCTAATAACGCCTGATGGCGCACTGCTTGGCTTTGTAACGATAGACGTTTAGCCATTACGATCATTTCGATTTCAGCAAGTGCAGTATCAAAGTCATCGTTCACAACCACATAATCATATTCATTAAAGTGTGATGTTTCTGATTGTGCTTTTGCCATTCTTCCCGCGATTACCTCAGCAGAGTCTTGGCCACGGTTATTTAAGCGTGATTCAAGTTCTTCTTTTGATGGTGGAAGAATAAAGATAGTTTCAACATCATCAACTAATTTGCGAATTTGCTGAGCACCTTGCCAATCGATATCTAAAAATACATCAATACCCGCTTCAAGTTGACTTTCGATTGCTTGCTTAGACGTACCATAGTAGTTATCGAAAACTTGCGCCCATTCAAAAAAGTCATTTTTCTCAATTAGCGCTTTGAACTCTTCAACAGAAACAAAGTGATAGTGCACACCGTTTTCTTCACCCGGACGAGGTGAGCGAGTGGTGTGCGAAACCGATACCTTCATATCGCTGTGTTTCTTTAATAAAGCACCAATTAAGCTTGATTTACCAGCCCCTGATGGAGCTGACAAGATAAATAAATTTCCGCGAGTTTGCGCCATGATCTGTCTCTAATAAAAAATAAACAGGCTCGGACTATCGCTAATCCAAGCCTTTAATTAATCTATTGTACTTTATTTCGCTAAAAGTGCTCAAGTTTGCCTGCTTTTAGACTTTTCAAAAACAAAAGACCCAGCAGGTGCTGGGTCTTATAAAAATGCTGTAAATCGCGTTTACTCGATGTTTTGGATCTGTTCGCGCATCTGCTCGATTAACACTTTTAGCTCTACCGCAGCGTTTGTGATGTCACTGTTGATAGACTTTGACGCTAACGTGTTTGCTTCACGGTTAAACTCTTGCATCATAAAGTCGAGGCGTCGACCACATGCACCGCCTTTAGTTAAGATCTTTTTGGTTTCTTTAACGTGCGACTTTAAGCGATCTAGTTCTTCAGCAACATCTTGTTTTTGCGCAAGGTAAATAAGCTCTTGCTCAAGGCGAGATTCATCGATGTCTGTTTTTAGTTCTTCAAGCTTTTGGTTTAGCTTTTCACGTTGCCATTTAGCAATTTCTGGTAGGTGGCTTTCTACAATCGCAACTTGCTCTAAAATTGCATCAAGGCGAGTTGCGATCATTTCTTGTAAGTTTGCGCCTTCATCGCCGCGAGCTTGTTTGAAATCTTCTATGACTTCATCGAAGCCAGCAATTAGCGCTGTATTTACGCTATCCATATCGAGCTCTTCGGCTTCCATAACGCCAGGCCAACGTAAAATATCAACAGGGTTGATGTCGCCTTTACTTTGGTTTTGCACCCATTGAGCGCTTTTAATTAATTGCTCAGCAAGAGATTCGTTAATTGTTAACTCGCCAACATGAGCTGGGTTTGCTGCAAATTTTAAGAAAACTTCAACTTTACCGCGTTGTAAATGCTTACGTAAACGCTCACGAATAACGGGTTCCATGCCACGGAATTGCTCAGGTGCGCGGATAAAAGTCTCAAGGTAACGTTGGTTAACTGAACGAATTTCCCAAGTGCCAGTGCCCCATTCGCCTTTAATTTCGCGACGCGCATAAGCTGTCATGCTGTGGATCATGGATGATTTCCTAGTGTTATTAAATTTTCAAAGTTGACTGATTATACCGAATCAGCTTTTAACCTCTAGCGTAAATTTTCTGAAATGTGCTTTTCTGATGCAGTTAATTATGTAAATGAACATGGCATCTAGCACCACATCGACTTATAATGTGGCAAATTCAGAATTAAGGGGATCGTTAATGCGTCCAAGCGAAAGAACACCTAACCAAATTAGACCGGTTACATTTACACGTAATTACACTATGCATGCTGAAGGGTCAGTATTAGTAGAGTTTGGAAACACTAAAGTTTTGTGTACAGCAACGGTTGAAGCTGGTGTACCACGCTTTATGAAAGGCCAAGGTAAAGGTTGGGTTACGGCTGAATACGGTATGTTACCTCGTTCAACACATACTCGTAATGGCCGTGAAGCATCGCGCGGTAAGCAGGGCGGTCGTACTATGGAAATTCAACGCTTAATCGCACGTGCACTTCGTGCTGCGGTTGACTTAAAAGCGCTAGGTGAAAACACCATTACTATCGATTGTGATGTTATTCAAGCTGATGGCGGTACACGTACAGCCTCTATTAGTGGTGCGTGCGTAGCATTAGTTGATGCACTTACTTACATGCGTAGTAAAGGTATGATCAATTCAAACCCACTTAAGCATATGATTGCGGCAATCTCAGTTGGTGTATATAAAGGTCAGCCAATTACAGATCTTGAGTACCTAGAAGATTCTGAAGCAGAAACTGATATGAACGTGATTTTGACTGAAACTGGCAAAATTATCGAAATTCAAGGTACAGCTGAAGGCGAGCCTTTCTCATTTGACGAACTTGATGAGCTACTTACATTAGCTAAGCACTCAATTCGTGAAATTATCGACGTTCAAAAGCAAGCATTAGCATAATAAAGAAGTGGGTTTATTAGTTATGAAAGATTATCAAAAAGAGTTTATTGAATTCGCACTTGAAAAGCAGGTGCTTAAATTTGGTGAGTTTACTTTAAAGTCTGGCCGCACTAGTCCTTATTTCTTTAATGCTGGTTTATTTAATACCGGTCGTGACCTTGCACGTTTAGGTCGCTTTTATGCAGCGGCACTTGAAGATGCAGGTATTGATTACGATGTATTATTTGGTCCTGCATATAAAGGAATTCCAATCGCAACAACAACAGCGGTTGCTTTAGCTGATCATCACAACAAAGATGTACCTTACTGTTTTAACCGTAAAGAGAAAAAAGCACACGGTGAAGGTGGTACATTAGTAGGTTCTGAACTTAAAGGTAAGATCATGTTAGTCGATGACGTGATCACTGCGGGTACAGCTATTCGTGAGTCAATGGAAATCATTGCGGATAATGGTGCAGACTTAAGTGGTGTTTTAATTGCACTTGATCGCCAAGAGAAAGGTAAAGCTGAGTTATCTGCTATTCAAGAAGTCGAGCGTGACTTTGGCACAAAAGTTATCTCGATTGTAAAACTTGCTGACTTAATTAGTTACCTAGAAGCCAAAGGCACAATGGATGAGCATTTAGCCGCCGTAAAAGCATACCGTGATCAATACGGCATTGCTTAACAATTAAAAACGCGAACTATTTAAAGGCCCAGCTATATTGCTGGGCTTTTTGCTTTTAGAGTATTGTACTTTTATGGCCTTAAATACGGTTAAAAAGTTACTGAAGCGTTAATAAAGTTTCTCTTTTGTGGTGTTTAGACTAAAAAGGATACAAAAGACAGTTTTTTTAAAGTTTTCTCAAAAAAGTGCTTGCGTTAATTCGCCGCATCCCTATAATGCGCATCCACCGACACGGCGGACTGCTTACAAAAAAGCAAAACGACGAGTTGGTTGAGTCAAGTAAGACTGAGTTTTGAAAAAATAAACTTTTCTCAAAATTAAGTGTTGACAAAAATAACGGCTTGCGTAGAATGCACAGCCCTTGAGACGCAAAAGTATCTCTTCCATATAATAATTGGAAACGTTCTTTAACAATATAAAGCAATCATCTGTGTGGGCACTCGTACAGATTGAGTTCTAACAGCGAAGCTTAGTTTACTAAGTAGCGCAAACAAATTTAGAGTCTCAATTGAACTGAGTGACCAACGGAAACAAGTTTACTTGTTTCAGCACAGTCAATTCGATATCGAAAGATATCAAAATTCAGAATTCATTGAGCACGAAACTTAGGTTTCAAAAAACTTTTAATTGAAGAGTTTGATCATGGCTCAGATTGAACGCTGGCG
>NZ_LRRU01000019.1:546857-582015 GCF_001641615.1 Pseudoalteromonas gelatinilytica | reverse complement strand
TCTCTATTTACTTGGCAATCGACTGGATCTAAATAGGGTTTTAGCTCCTCAGGGAATCCGTGTTTTTCGGTTATATCTTTATCAATTTTGAAGTAATGCTCTATCGATTGATATAAGTGAGTACCAAGCGGGATGGATGTATCCATAAAGGTCATGGCTGTGGCATATGCCAGTGAATCCCATTCACGATTTGAACCACCTACATAAAAAGTGGGCTTAGTGAAGCGATAATGTTTAGGGTATTTTAACGGCACCATGAGTGACACAAATACACGTGAGCCACCGCGGGCTGAACCGACATTACGCTCATTTGCGCCATAGCAAACAATGTCTTCATACGGTAAGTAAAACGGTTTTCTAAACAAAGTATGCGGGGTTTTTACAAGGCCAGTATGGCGATTAAAGTAAAAATTATCTCGGTGCGCTAATATAGCGCGGTGTTTTAAAATGAATAAACCCAAACTAAAGAACATCACATAGATTGAGGCCATCACCCAGAAATACTCAAACCCATTCGCAATTAACGCTATGATATGAAAAAAAAGAACGATTAAAGCAAGACTCGTACAACTGAAACCAAGAATAGTAAATAAGTTAGACCACCCTCCAAACCATGAAATAGCCAACTGCTTACCATCATTGCGAACCCAATGCCCCTCAAGTGTTGAGCCACGATTAGGAGATTCAAGCTCTGCTGCATATTGATCCGTAAAACGCTTACTTTTAAAGGTACGTTTTTTAAAGCTACAGCCATTAAGTGCTTCTGCTTTTTTTAATCGTGTTTCATAACTGTCTTTATGTAAATAGTCTCTTGGCAGTTGCTCATTATATGTTTGACTATTCTTACGGTATTTAACTTTATTTTCAGCTCTTATACTTATTTCTGCCGCTTCCTCAGGATTATCTCTTGTAAATTTCTCAATTCGCACCTCATCTTCTTCATCTAACGCCAGTTGTTTAATGGTTTTATCTTTCGCTCTTGTTGGGTCTCTGCCAGGGTTCTCAGCGCACCACTGGTTAATTGCGTTAATACGATTGTCTCTTTTAATTTTTTCTCGTTCTTCACGAGTTAAACCGTCGTTTTGTTCAGCAATATAGCGTTTAAGCTCCTCATCACTAATAAGGTTATCAATTAAGTCATCCAGATTACTTGATTTTACTGAGCTTTTATCATCGCTACTCATAGTCATTGCTATCTACATTCCTTGTTTTTAACCATTCCACTTTAAATATCTCAGACCCTAAACACCCACTGCTATTTGTCTTAATAAGGTTTTTGTTAATCGCTTCCAATAAGGCGTTGTATCAGGCTGATTTAAGCTTTCGTCAATTGGCAATTTTTCCCAAGGCTTAGTGATTTCTTCGTTTGCCCAGCGATTAAGGTTAGTAAGTGAGCTATATTCAAATTCATTTAGAGCAATATACTGTTTAAATTTTTGTGACGCTTCGATTGCGCTGGCATTCATTTTTGCGAATCTATACGAAATAGACATTGATATCCTTATCTTTCAATGTTGCCCTAACAGTCAGTATTTACAAATCAATCATTAAAAATGAGGTGAATTTTTGCCACGCTGTTTTGCCAAACTTAATCTCACTTTCAGGTTTTATATTTTCTGCGTATTTCCAAGGAAACTTAAAGATTTCAGGTGGATTGAGCTTTTTGATTGGCTTACCCATCAGTAAATTATCTAGTTGCTCCTCATTATCAAACTCTTTACTTAACTTCAGGGCTTCTTTGTTCATTTGTTTAGCGAACTTGCGCTCAACACGGTACCAAAAATATTTTGGACGACCATTCGCTTTATCAAACTCTGCAGTTGTTTTATCAAACTCTCGATAATATTCAAATTGTGGGATATCAGCTAAAGGTTTTGTGGTATCCATGAAATTTTCAATCAGTTCCAACTCACAAAACACATCATAAATATAAGTTGGGCCTGTATAATCAAACAGTTCATCTTTTTTATAATGCAGTAGTGTAAAGCCTCTAAATGGGAAACCACTATTAGGGTTATGCACGACACGATAGTGTGCATTAAATTCATCATATTTTAAGCCAATTAACTCTTTACCATCTGAGCTAGGAACCTCAATATTACCACTTGATCGATTAAAAAATGTTTGTAATTTTAATTTTTTAAATAATCGACTTTTTCTTAAAAAAATACTAACTAACTTTGAAATTAGCCAAACTAAGAAACAAATTTTTATGAGATCAAAACTAAGCTTCTCATTTCCAAGTAACCATGCTAACAGTGGCATACTGATTAATAAAAAGATTACAGATAAATGTATATATATCCAAGCTACAATTAAAGAGGTTTTCCAGTTAGTTGGTGTTCCACCAATACCTAGTTTTAGGTGTGTATTGTCTTTTGCAATAGTATTATAAGCTCTAATTGATTCCCCATTTCTATTAAGCCGATCACTCTCTAATTGAAAGTCACTCCAAGCATTCATAACGCATTGTTCTTTTGGAAAAATAGGCATCTTGCTTTGTTCTTTACAAAAATATGAATTCCTTTCTTCAATAAATCGCTTTGATACTATTTTTTTTCTACCCCCTTTATAGCAACCATCTAAGTACGCCTTATACATATTCTATCTCCTTTATTATCCATGCTTTATCTGGCTGCTCACCTTTATCCCAGTCATTACGTTCATCACTATCTACATAGGGCAAGGTCACATTATTATCTAAGCGATATTGAACTTTTACTTTCCAATCAACCTCAAAATTTTTTGGCCACATAGACAAAATTGGTATTACATATTTATATCCGGTGATCGAGCCTGACTGAGTCTTTTCTTTTTGGGTGATTTGCCAGTTTTTATGGTCTCGGCGAAACTCTTGTTCAAAATGAAGGACTCCTTCATCTTCAATCTGGTAAACTTGAACAAGGATCTCTGATTGCCCTAGTGCAAAATTTGGTGTGTCTACATCAATGATTAGCTGGCAGTGCGCACTATTTAGCCTGTGGACCGATAAGTTCACGCTAGGGCTCATTATTGTTCCAACTAACGAGGCATAGCACTCTTTTGAATTTTTGTCCCACTTTTCGTAGTTACCAGTACATCGATCGGCTACATCCTTAGCAAATGGGCCATTCTTAGCCCACGTTTCTAACTCATTATCCGTAACTAAAATTGCAACTACCGCAACAATAAGACCTAAAGCGATAATTGCCCACCCCAATGGTGTAGTAAATAGAGCAACACCCAAATAAATAAAACCAGCAATAGCAATAGCGCCACTTAATGCATGAAAAAAGGCCGCATCCATATCATTTTTTTGTACAGACTTTATAACATCCATTGAAGTCACTGTAAGAGTTATAACAATCCCTATAACACCTAAAACTTTTGATAGGGTTGTTCTTGTAAAATATAATGCTCTTGGTTGATTCATTAAGTTTTTAAAGGATGTACTTCGCATTGTTCCTATTTCAACCATAAGGGCTGCTAAACTTTGGATTGTATTTACAGAGTCAATAACAAATTTACCATCGACTTTATCCCCTGCCTTAAACTTCTTGATCATCTCATTGGCATTAAACATTTCAAATGCCAACATAACCATAGGTAAGTTATGCTCTAAAACACGTAATCCCTTTAATTTAACAGTATCAACCGCACCTAATTTAAAGTTTGGATCGTCATAGTACATTGCATATTTATGTGATTTAGGCACAACCACTAGTTCACCGTCTATTGAGTCATAGCGACCAATAAGATCATGATAATCAGTCCAGTTTTTAGGATTAAAATAGCCTTTATTACTACCAAAAGCTTTTGGATCTTCAGCGGCGATGACTTTGTTATCGCTATCTAAAATAGTCACTGCGTGAGGGGGAGGATTTTTCACGTTTTCTCGTAATTTTGCGCGCCTCTGTTGCCTGTTAAGTTGTGTGCGCTTATAGTTTGTCACAGCGATTACCGAAGGGTTATCACCGAGTACAGCACCGGCTTTCTTTATATGTAGGTCTGCAAAGTCACTAATTTCTATTGCTTTATTGTATGACACCATTAAGTTTCTGAGCTTTACCATATGCGGTTTTAATACCCCATTTTGATACTGGCTAGCTACACGACCCCATGCACCGGTTAAATAACCAACTGCGTCTTTTGCTTTTCCGAAAAACTCTTTCAACCCTTTATTTGCTAATAAGCTTTCTTCCTCTTTTTTCTCTTCAATGAGCTTTTTATGGATCCGCTTAAACTCTTCAAACCTAAACTTTGCTTCTCCATTATTCTTCTCATTTTTAAGCTTCTTAAGAACAACGCTACCGGGCTTAGTTATGTCATAGTGCTGTTCGGGGATCATAAAGCAATCAGACATCCAATTGCTTTGTTCAAATGTAGTTTTTAAAAACTGTTCTATAGAGCTAACCGCTCTTTGCACATTTTTTTTACGTGTTTTTTCAGACTCGAGTTTCGCATTCCAAGGCCTGAAAACACCGGTGGAAATATCATCAATACTCAGAATATTTAATACATTTGTGACGAAATTAAAACCAAATAGGTAGTCAACATCCTCTAAAGCCACCCAGTCATTCATAACTGGAGCCATGCCTATATAATCTGTTTGGTATTTAGATAGTGGGCGTTCTTCGTGGTTATCTTGAATAAAATCAACAAATTCCTTTTGTGCTACTGGTAATAACATTAGGAGTCGCTCAAGCTCAGTACTAGATAAATATTTTTCTAGGTACTCTTTATCTATATGTTTTGCACCACTTCTTAAAAATTTTGCGCCTGATGATTGATCTTTATAACCCGGTTTTTGTGTTTTAATTGGCACAGACGACATGCGATGTGGAAAGAAATAGTGATCTTTCATTACCTTTTCATGCAAGTCTTCACTGAACATAGCTTGGTAAGCTAACACTCCGGAATCATAGTGCTTCTTGCTTGTGAGCTTTTGATTTTCAATTTGTAATTGTAAAAAAAGAGATTGGCACTTATTTAATAACCCTAAGGCTATACCAGCAGGATCATGAATAAAAATTTGCTTTTCATCATCAGCCTCATCTAGATCAATACGTTGGCAACGGGCAGACCTTAATCTATTTGCTAAATTTTGATCTTCAACTTGAGTTGGCGCTTTTGCGTTAGCACCTCTTTGTCTGGGGTCATCTTTATACAAACCTCCAAGGCTCACGATATACTGCCACGACCATTGCACGACTGAGTATGCAATCTCTACTGTAGGGGTTTCTAGTGCGCTAGGCTCACAATTAAGTCCATTGGTCTTTTTGGGAATAATAACGGTCTGAGTTCGTATGCCAGATGCTTTACGCTCGTTTTTACCAAACTCACGACCTAAATCAATTTCTGATAAACAACCATTATCTACTGCTGCAATTTCTCGCCATAAATGACCATTTACAAATATATAGTAAAAACCATTAGACTCAGATACAGGCCTGCCATCCTCCCCTAGTATTTGAAATTGTGCGGATCTAGCCTTTGATTTATCAAGAGATGGTTCTGTAAATAGCTTTAATTTTACGTTTATAAAATTAGGTTTATTCTCATCATCTGGCGGATTTTCTAAGGTATATGACTCTGTATATCCAAGCGGTAGTAATGAACAGCCATCAATGCCTTTAATTTCTGAATCTAATTTAAATAAGCCCATTTTACTCACCTGCTATGAAATTAATCGACGAATTTTCACCACTAGAATGGCGCTTATCAGCGATTGATGATCGTTGTTGTGATCCACCTTTAGAAAGCACTATTTGCCCTAGTGTCGCATCGTTGCAATCAACGCCTTTCACTAGTAGAGAAGCTTCATTCCCAGTACCAAGATCTTGTAAACTATCCCTAACTTGCACTCTAAGTCCCCTTGGTGCGGGGCCGCCAGACTGCATAAGTGGCATGGGTGGGGTATTTTTATTATTTGATATCATCGGGTCGCCTTGGCGAGCCGCAGGCTTGCCTTCAATCATTACGTTAAATGACCCCATGATAAATTCGGCTTTACCGTCGTTCGTTCCGCTAGCGATACCTTTTTTATCACCTGGAGAGTCACCCGAGCTTTGAGAAAAGTAACTTTTTACATTCGCAGCACCTTGACCATTCACTTTGACTGAACTTGCAACAGAGGTAACATCACTTGATTGGGCTTTATTGCCGTAGGGAATAGGCACAAAACTGGTGCCAATTGTGGTTAAACACACATCGATTGTTGTTAACTTACCACCGCTATCTTGATGCACAGCGGTACGGCCATTAATAAGCACATTTTGCCCAGAGACTGTAGCGGTTTGCGGTGCCTCTGATTCTGTATCTTTAACTAATTGCTGCTCTGTACCTGCTTGCCAACCTAAATGATTCGACACTAAATCTAAAAAGGCACGAGGGTTATCGATTGGTTTGTTAACGTCCATATTGGTCTGCGGTTCGTTCCACGGCAGAATTGGCTGGTTTTTCTCGTTATCCCATTGTGGTGGCGGAATAATGTAATCTGGAATAAACCGATTAACCAGTTCACCAAGTGTATGCTCTCGGTACTTGGGTCTGGCTATTTCATCTAAAAAAGCAGATTCGCCTTCAGAGCGGTCCGAAAAAATGGCAATACCATTGGCTTTGCCAAGTGCACCGTTGCTTCGTGCACTATTGGTTAGACCAAGTAATGTCGGGTTATTATGGCGCCATGTAACACTGCCGCCGCTTCGTACGTCAGCAGTGAGTGCGTCTATGTCGTATTGTACGCTGCCTGATTCTTTGCCAGCCATGGCATTTATATATGACATTCGCTTTCACTCCTTGAAATCTTAAATAGCTGTTCAGTTGGCTGATTGAACACCACAAAAACGTGTTCAGTGTCAGCCATCAGCGGGTTATGCAAATAGCTTCCAGCTAATGCAAATGCCGCAGATTGGTTTGCCACGCCTTGATAACCCAGTACGGTATTTAGTTCGGCAAACTCTATTAGTTCGTCATCATTTTTATAGTGCTTTTGGGTATAACTAAACCACTGTTTTTGCCATTCATACGACTGCATGCCAGCAAAAATAAAGGAGTCACTAACCTGTATGTTTGCCCTTTGAAGCTGAGTAGGCATTGACTCATCAAAAGTCGTGGCTTTTAAACAACCTTGTCTGTGTACCAACAGTGCATAGCCACCTTCGCCATAAATTACGCCGCTAGGGCCATTTACAACTTGTACTGTGTGGTGTTTGGCTTGCTCAGAAACGTATTCAAAATCATTACACGAATCAACGGCAACTACGAGGGTATCGAGGTCGGTTGCTTCGAGCTGCCAATCGCTTACCTGCTCAAAGGCTGGTGTTTGCTCAGGCATTGCGTTAGTCAATAATTCACTTAATGTGTCATCATCAATCAGCGGCTCGCCATTACTGGCGTGCGGTAATATAAACTGAACTTTATTGACCCTAAATGAACAACAAAGTTTTTTTAACTCAATATTTTCAATAACATGAGACAAAATTAGCAAGCAACGAGTTTGCCTATCAAACCCAGCAAGCTCAGTCAGTTCTACAAATACATAAGGGGCATCTAAACTAATATCACAGCGGATCAGCGCTTTGCTTGGCTTTGAATACAACATTTGGTTTGCCACCGATGTATAAAAACTTTCGGTATAACACCCTGCGGCATTAACATGATAAAGAGTATCAAACTGCATCGTTACCTCCCTGCTCAGCTACAATTATATTGCTGCTACTTGCCACATTGTCACTGTTGATATGTCCGCGCCA
This sequence comes from Pseudoalteromonas gelatinilytica, assembly GCF_001641615.1. GTDB lineage: Bacteria > Pseudomonadota > Gammaproteobacteria > Enterobacterales > Alteromonadaceae > Pseudoalteromonas > Pseudoalteromonas gelatinilytica. Next base: position 574,282 of record NZ_LRRU01000019.1, on the reverse strand, counting down.
TAACAGCGAAAAGCACTGTGCGTCCGAATCAATCACTAAGGTATCGCAGTGCATGTCGATATCATGCCTCGTTAACGTATTAACCACTTGTACTATTGGCTTAAGCACAGGAAGCTCTACTGTTTGTTGTTGGCCATATTCTTGTAATGGATATAATCCGGTTAACGAAAACGCCCAGCCTTTTGTAAACACTTGCTTTGTTTGTTGATCTGCCGGGGCTGTATTATAAAAGTTGCTAGCCAATGACGTTTTGAACGGGTACTTACCAGCCATGAGCGCTTGTTCGTCAATCTCTGGCATTAATTCTATACGCGGTGACCAATGACTCGGAATTGCCGAAAAGCCAGCAACACTTACTTGATGACTTGGTTTTCTTAATACCTCGTTGGCATATTCTATCGCAGGTAAAGGCTGCCCTATTGCGTGCTTGTTTTTCAGTTTAAAGCCAACACCTATAGGATTTTCGAGGCTGTAATCGCTTTGATCATGATGTGCTTTGCCCCCAAACGAACGGCTATAGCAAACAGCTGTTGGCGTAATTGGGCTAGGATCTGTTGCGACAGGGCCAAGCAGTGAACGGCGCCATTTACGTTCGCCAGTAAGGCGTAATCGCTTTTTAATTATTGCTGTGTCGTTTGCAGCTAAACCTAGCTCAACCTCAATAACACGCGCAGTTTTGCCCTTTGGCGGGTACGCAGTAAAGTTGCCATACACTTCGAAACCTTGCTTAAATGCCACTTGTTCATTCACTGCCACCAGCGGCTCGCTAGTCGGATCACCGCTATATTCGTCGGCCATGACGATTTCAACACACGGTTCCATTAAGCTAGTATTGCCTTTTTCATCAAACTCAAAGCTCTGTTTTACCAAAACAACATGAGACGCAGTGCCATCTGCTTGCCAACCTTCAAACACGCTTGCTTGCCAAGGAGTAAAGTTATGCAGCATGTTGTGCTCCTGCTATTAACTTTTGCCACTGAACTGCTGTTTGCTGAGTATGATAAAGACCACAGGCCAGTGTTAATTCAAACTGAGGGGCAAATACTCGCTGTACAATCTCGCCTGCCAATTCTGCTAAGCCTTGCTCTGGCTGCGCTTTTGTAAAACTCACGCCTTTTAAAACACACTCTCCTTTGCTTAAAGCCAGTGCTTGCCTAACATGCTCTGCATCATGCAAGTTTATACCGGCTTGCACATGATGCTGATTTTGCGTGCTTACCAGTGTTAAGGCTTCTGCTTTTGCAAGTGGTCTATCTGTTAACGTTAGCCAAGCCTGATAAGCTGCTTGCTGTGTTTGCGCAACGCCCATAAGCTCTATCACCAATACCAGCGCTGATTTATACACAAAGTGGCTTAATACGGTTTGGCAAAATTCTGGGTGCGCTTTACAAAATAAAGCACAAGGCTCATGCCAGCGACTATCGCCAAGCAGCCCCGCTAATTGTAATAACTGCGCTTTTTGTGAAGGCTCACTGGTACTCGAAAACACTTTAAATACCTTATCACTAAGGCTGTTATCGCCTTGGCAATAGCAATTGACTAAAGCGGCAAATACCAAAGTAAAATCAGTATGAGCGAGTGCTTGTTGTAACTCAGCATCATTTAAAGGCTGCGAGAACAAAATAGTTTTAAGCTGCTGCGGTAATGACTCTTTGCCCTCTAGCACTGTGGCTCTGAGTGCTTTTTGTTCTGGGATAGACCAATACCTAAGTTGCTGCGATAACAAAGTATAAACAGGCAGAGCTTGCTGCTTTTTAAGCGCTAAAAAATAGTCACTGTTATCTTGCTCAGGTGCAGCCATTAAACGTGTTGCGCAAAGCGCAAAAATGGCGTGCTGGTCGCTCGCTAACGCGATCTCACAAAAATCATCACAGCTAAGTTCAGCAAGGTCATTAAAGCTGTTCCCATTGAAGTAGTCGCACGGTGACTGCTGCTTAAGCGATGCCAGCACATAAAGGTGATTAAGCACTTGATGCTCTAACACTTTTTGTCTTGCAAGACTATACGCCCCTGACGCAAGTAGCTTTTCACGGTGCGCCATTAAAGTGGTAACGCGCTGTTGATGCTGTTTTAACTTAGAAACCGCTGCAAACATATTAATTAAGCCTAATCGGCCAACCTGCCAAGGTAAGGTCTTGTTGGCTATTTGCAGTAATATCTTCGCCTTCAAGCACGATAGTGCCATCGGCAAATACTTCGATGCTGCCCTTTGCGGTTTGCAAGCTAACGCTTTGCTCTGCGGCAATAATAATATGCCCTGCTTCGTTGCTAATGTGAGCCGCCGGAGATTGTTCAGGTGCGGCTAAAAGTGCCGTTACAATCACACCTTGCTCACTGTGTAGCACCACAACTTGGCTACCTATTTTGCAACACGATACATGGGCAGCTTGCAAAGCAACATCAAAACGAATGTGATTAATAACCACGCTCAAAGCTTTACCCTGAGGTGACACTTCACTGACCTCTGCGAGGCTTTGTTGCTGATCAAATAACTGAGTTACTGTGGCTGTCATTTTCAGTCCTTGAAATTAGTTATTACTTATTGCATTGCCTTTAATAGCAATGTTTCTAGCCGATAGAGTGATATTGGTGGCATCGATAGTTAAATTACCCGCAGCATCAATCTCTAAACTTGCACCACCTTGGCTAAGCTGGATAGAGCCTCGACCTTCGCCTTTGATGGTGATATTTGCCCCGCTAGAGAGGTTCAAATCACCATTTTGCGCTTGAAACTCAAGGTTGCCATCGACCGAGTAGACACTAAAATCTTGCTCACTTTGCAAGTTAAGTTCTTGCGCTGCTTTCAGTTCGCTACTGCCATCAGTCGCTTCGATACGGGTATCGGCATCAGACTTTAATGTTAAGTCAGCCGCAGCCGTTACCTTAATATCACCCTCGCGTGTTTGAACTTGTAGGGTGTTTTCAACACGATTAGTAAAATCGTTGGCAGCGGTAAAAATGGCGTCATTTTCAGCAACAAACTGAAGGTTCTCTTTGGCTGAAATTTTGACGTCACCTTCCACTGATTTGAGTGTTGCTTGATGGGCATTCTCGGTGGCATCTAACAACAATTGGTTTTTATTTTCTTTATTTGCAAGGCTAATTTTTTCTTCACCGCTTTTGTCATCCATGATCAAGCTATGCCCAGCACGGGTAACAAGCTTATTCTCTGTCGGATTTTGGCTGGTAACCGGGTTTGGGCAGCTCTGATTATAAAGCGCGCCTAAAATAATCGGCCTATCTAAGTCGCCATTTTCACCGGTTACTAACACTTCGGTGCCCGTCGTTAACGGAAAATGCATACCATGGCCACTGCCACCATATTGCTGTAGTAAGCGCGTTGGGCGGCTTTCTTGGCCTTCACCGTCTTGGTTAAACGGTAAGCGCACTAAGTAATTGCCATCGTCGTCAACCTCTTGCTCAATGGTGGCATTAAATGTTGCAAATACACGACGTGCAGGAGACAGCTCAGCTCTAAACTCAACGGATGCAGGCAATAAATAGGCTTGGTTTTTATAGGTTAACCCTTTAACTTGCGAGCCATATTCTACTGCCGCAGATTGGCTGCCTTTGTGATCAACACGCGTAATTAAATACAGCCCTTTATGATCAGGGTGGTCATACACTGTCAACAACATACCGGGTCTTAAGGCACGGCAATCAGTATCAATAATTAATTGTTCACGCTGACAATCAAAGGCTTGTTGACGTACTTTAGCCAGCGAATTACCTATATTGGCATTAGGAAAGTTATCTGCATAATGACTATCATCACCAAACCCTGGGTAACTGGTATTATTTGCGGTCGACACATTTAAGTTACCTTGGGCTTTGTAGTTGTAATCATTAAGCGACACACTTTGTGGATGCAGCTGTGCTTTACGGCTTATTGCAAAAATGGTTTCGCTATTTCGAACTTGCCCTGATGGCGGCACATAGCTCAGGCTTACATCATCACATAAGGACGAAAAGTCTTTACTGCTATTACATACTTTGAAGGTGCAATCACCCCCTGTTTGCTCTACAAAACCATACACAAAGCCATACTTACGCATCAAACGCGTAACAAACTCATAGTCTGTTTCGTTGTATTGAACCGTCATTTCAAGGGTTGGGCCCGACGCTTGAATACTAAACTTTTGCATTGGAAAACCAGCTTTAGTAAATACGCTTTTTACTATGGCAGCTGGATCCATCATGGTGAAAACACGGTTAGAGTGTTGGTGCTTCAACAAGGTTAAATAAGAACTCATGGTCAGCGTATAGTGATAACCCTGATGGCTTTGCCCATGTGCAGTAAAAGCACTGATGATCCCAGAAATCGTGCGGTCGCTCATTGACCACACTAAATTGAGCTTGGCATCTTTACCTAACAGCATCTCGGCACTGAGGTGCTCTTGACTTAACACTTGAATAGAAAAAGCAAAGTCTTCACATAGGCTGTCATTGCTTGATTCAAAATCGGTCACCGAAACCATGCCATCCGGTAACCCTTGCACGCTGACACTAAAATGACTGGTGTTGGCTTTTAGTTCATTTAGGCTATCCATGAATCCCATTGTTCAAATCCTTTATGCTTGGTCCGCAAAGGTTGCGGTAATTTCATCATTCTCATCAACAGCTAGAGTGAGAATATCTGGCATGTCATCCTCTGCCATAAACTCTAAAATTGATTTCGCAATGCCTGGCAATATTTGCTGCTCTATCACCGCATTTACCATGCGCGCACCACTGTCTGATAACTGGCACTGTTCGGTCAGTTTGTTAAGTACGGTTTCATCAACACGTAGCTGCATTTTGTGATTATTCGCTAAACGCTTGGCAATACCGTCTAGTTTCAAACTGACAATAGATTGCAGTGCCTCTTTATCGAGCGCTAAATAAGGAATAACTTGCATACGCGCTAAAAGTGCCGGAGCAAAAAATTGCAGTAACTGCGGCTTAATTAGCTCTGTTAGTACTGTAATTGAAGGAACTTGCCATGGGCTGCCGTCTTCATTCAAAGGGGCTTGTTCATTATTCAATGCTGCGTTGATTTGGTCTTGATTTTCAATGTCGGCATGTTCATCGTCAGTCGGTTCAGTTAAATCAATGACATTAGGTGGCGTGCAAGCATCAATAAGCTCAGCAGATCCTAAGTTTGAGGTCATGATGATCACGGTATTTTTAAAATCGATTTCGCGACCTTCGCCATCGCGCATACTGCCACGCTCAAAAACTTGGTAGAACATGTTTAGTACGTCTTTATGCGCTTTTTCTACTTCATCGAGTAAAATTACCGAGTACGGACGCTGCCTTACAGCTTCTGTTAATACCCCGCCTTCGCCATAGCCAACGTATCCCGGTGGCGAACCCTTAAGCTGCGATACTGTATGCGCTTCTTGATACTCGCTCATGTTTATGGTGGTTAAAAACTTTTCACCACCAAATAGTTGCTTAGCTAAACATCGTGCTGTTTCGGTTTTACCCACTCCAGAAGGGCCTGCTAATAAAAACACGCCAAGCGGCCCATACTCATTGCTTATACCTGCCTTACTTACACGCAATGTTTGGGCAATTTTCGCAATGCCTGACTGCTGACCGATCACTTCTTGGCTTATGGCTTTTTCAAGGGTAATCAAATTGCTTATTTGGTCTTTCACCATCGCGCCAACAGGTACGCCTGTCCACTGAGAAATAATTTGCGCGACGGCATCGGCATCAACTTCACTGTAAAGGCCATTATCTTGGGTGTTCTGCTCTTTTAGCGTTTGTCGTAAGTTAAGTAACACAGAGCTATCTAATTCATTTTGCGAATTAGCTTGCTTAAACTCATTGATTTGGCCTAATGTCGAAATTTGTGACTCACGCGCGCTCGTCAATGTTGCTAAGTTGCTCTGCGCTGCATTTAGTTCTTGTTGTAAGTGCAGCAATTTGTCCATATCAACCGCCAAACCTTGCTCGCTTTCTGCTGCAATGCTTTGGATACGTGTTTCAAGGTAATTAATGTGCTCACGCTCAGCTTCAATGGCTGCAGGATCAGTCGCAAACGACATTCGAACTCTTGCCGCAGCGGTATCTAGCACATCAATGGCTTTATCTGGTAGTTGACGACCCGTGATATAACGTGACGACAAGACCACTGCAGCTTCTATAGCATCATCAGTTATTTGAATGTTGTGATGTTGTTGATACTTATCTTTCAAACCCGCTAACATTAGTTGAGCTGCTTGCTCCGTTGGCTCATCTACTTTAATAAGTTGAAAACGGCGCTCAAGTGCAGCATCTCGCTCAAAGTATTTTTTGTATTCACTCCACGTGGTTGCAGCGACTGTGCGTAACTCACCTCGGGCAAGCGCAGGCTTGAGCAAGTTAGCCGCATCACTCATACCAGCATCGCCACCAGCACCAATTAATGTGTGGGCTTCATCAATAAACATGATGATAGGGGTGGTTGAGTTTTTAACTTCATCGATCACTGTTTTTAAACGGCGTTCAAATTCACCTTTAACCCCTGCACCGGCTTGCAATAGGCCCATATCTAACACCAGTAATCGTACACCTTTAAGATCATCAGGAACCTGACCATCAACAATACGCTGAGCAAATCCTTCAACTACTGCCGTTTTACCTACCCCTGGCTCACCCACTAAAATTGGGTTGTTCTTACGACGACGACAAAGCACATCAACCATCATGCGAATTTCGTCATTGCGACCAAGCACTGGGTCAATTTTGCCTTGTTTCGCTTTCTCGGTAAGGTCTTCACAATACTCATCAAGGGCACCACCTTGACTACTTTGCTGATCAGCAGCAGTATGCTGAGCACTTTGTTTTGCCTGTGGATTTAATCGCTCACTTGAGTTTTGGCAAAGCTTATCGAGGTTTTCAGCAATAAAACGGGAGTCAATTTTTTCAAGTAACGCAGGCAATTGCAGTACAGGGCTATATGGCAATAATTCAGTTAAGGCATCAATCAACGCAGCGCCGGTGATCCAGTCACTTTTGTGCTGTACATTTGCACTTAACCAAGCTCGCTCAAGCCACTCATAAAGTCGACGAGAAAAAACCGGCTTACTCTGGTTACCCGCAGGTTGGCGGTTTAAAAAGTCGAGCAGCTCATGCCACACTGCGTCTTGATTAATATTAAAAAAGTGAAAAATATGCTCTAAATCGCCGTTACTACCTTCTTCCATCAACTTAATTAATAAATGTTCAGGTAACACTTCATAGTGACTACGACTGCTTGCAAACCCTGCCGCTGACTCAAGTGCTGTTGCAGTATGGCCATTTAGTTTGTCGATAAGCTGCTTTATGCCTTTTGCATCCATGTTGTTTTCCTTAAATCCTGATTACTTTTAATGTTGATATTGTTGATGTGTGTAACTGTGCACGCTGATATTTGCTTCAGCGCAGCCTAAATAAGAGTTGTGACCGAGTAGCAAATCGTTTTGCCCTAAGGCTTGCTCTGTTACTGCTTGATTAGCCACCTTAATTTGACAAATCCATTGCACATTACTAGGTAAATGAGTGCTTAACATGGCAGCCATTTTCTTGCCTTGTGAGTGCTGAGGATTAAGCGCGATCGCGGTGTCAGAATCCACAGGACCAATCACAATGGTCAGTACGCTACCACTGACTAATACGCGCTCGCCAAGAACCGCTGACTCGCCTAACACCATCTGTTGATCTTGACCAAATGAACTTGGCGAGTCTATTTGTTGCCAATTTGCACGGGTGTCATCCACAGTCAGTTGCTCAACCTCTAGTGAGTGGCGAAGTAATTGCGCTAAACCCGCAGCGCTGGTTTGTTTTAAACTGGCGATACCGCACTGAACTTTTTGCTCAGTTTTGGTTGATAAGATGGCTTCGATTAAATGGTCGAATTGCTCTGCACCACGGCCTTCAACATTGATGTGCGACTTTTTCCATGCTTGAAACAATTGGCAATAAAGCACATGATTAAACATGTCTAAAAACTGCCTTACTCGGCCCCCACTTTCTTGATCACTTGCCGCCTGCTCGAGTAAATAATGTGGCATAGGTGCATCTACACCATACAAGCCTAAAAATGATGTCGACAAACTTAATCGGCCACGGCCAAGGTTATCTAATTCACAGCTGCGAACATCCGTGGCAGGAAAGCCAAGTTCTTTATAAGGCTTAAAGATAACTCGCTCGCTAATCCCTTTTTCAAGTTCTAAAGGGGTTGCCCAATGTTTTTCAATTAGGCTCATCGCCTTAAACAAATTAAACTGCCAAGGAGCTGCAATCAGCTTTTCTATTGGTTCAGGTAACTTTGCCCAAACAGGGTGATTTATTGACTCGTGCATATTCATAACTGATAACTCTTGCCCGGTTCAATTTCCCAGCAGTGGGTTTTATAACTTGGAATCGCATTGACTCGGGTCTGCACGCTCTCGTTAATTGGCGCATACATTAGAAAGAACTGATGCAGCATATTGCAAAAGTGGTATAAGTCGGCATCACAAACAAATTTGCTTTCATCAATATCAATCAGTACATCAACACCTTTAATAAAAATGCCACGCTTAATTTGACTAATCGGTGTTGCGGTAATTTTTTGAATGCTATCAATACGTAATCGGTTTTCAGCTTTTTGTGACCAATCAAATAATACCAGTAAGCGTTTTAATTCGGTGACTTGTGTAATCTGTGAAAACTTCACATTTAATAGGCTTATCAACTGCCAATGCTTTGGTTGTTCAGGGCATGGCAAATAGTTAGTCGGGCGAATTACATTTTCTACATTGGCAATGCTTGGCATATCTGGGCCGCCAATGTTTAAATCGCCCTCTTGGAGTAACTGCCTTGGCCAACCAGCATTAAAAACGGTTAAATCAACCGATAAGGTTTCTTTTTCTTCTTCAAGGTTAAATGGCAGCTGTAAATAGTGGCACGGCGCAGCCCCGCCCACATCTTTCGTTAAAACGGTAAACAGTTTCTTTTCGTCTTCAAACACGCTTTGATATCTGGGGGTATAATCATACGATTTGCCACTTAACGAGTTGCGTCCTTTAACCTCATTAACGGTGTAACTGAAGATATGATCTGTTCTGTTTTGATCAGCGGTGATCATGTAATCAGTGCGGTTTGACTCTATGCGTATTGGCTCTGCAGGTTGTGCAAACAAATTAATAGCTGGCACGCAATTGAGTAAAATATTATCGCGGCTTAATTGATGACCCGGTGGTAATTTACTACTGCCTCTAAACACCAGCTCAAATCGATCGATATGCTCAGGTAAGGTCAGATCTTTTAAACCATCAAAGCGCATAAAGTAAAAACGGTCTTTCGCGTTAAAGTAGTCTAACAGCAGCGCATAGCCCGGATGGCTTTGTTCTGCATGCGGTAATAAAGCGCCATCTATATCTAAATAAGTAGCACTACAACCTTTTACTTTTAACTTTTTATTATGTTCAAAATGCGAGGGGCCAAAATCAAGCTCTGTAAACTGCTCTGCTGTTTTTAAAAGCTTAAACAAAGAACTACATAAAGGCGTATCACCACGTAAGTAAAACTGTAAATTTGCAAGGTCGTAGTTTTTGCGCTCACCTTGGCAAACAAAGCGTAGGCCAATACGTAGCTCAGATCCTAAATGCGACTCTTGATAACGCACATGCTCAACATCAAGAGGACTAACTTGTAGGTCGTGCGTTGTTGTAAAGGTGATATGTTTTTTATCAACCACTGACTTATCAGCGCTTAGCGTCAGCCCTTTTTCAATAAGATGTGATTTTTGCATTGCTAGCTTAGGGCTAAACTTTACAACCGTGCTTGATGGGTAATAGCTCAATAATATAGGGCATAGCTGACGCAGCACTTGCTCTGATACCTCAGGAACAGACTCATCTAAACGCTTTTGCGTATGCGCAGTTAAATAGGCAACACCTTCTAGTAGTCGTTCAATATGGGGATCACGATCTTTTAGCGCATCGATATTTAACATGCCTGCGTGCTCAGGGTAATGCTGAGCAAACTGTTTGCCGGCTTGGGTTAATAAGCGCATTTGTTCATCAAAATACTGTTGCATTGAACTATCCTTTTACGCTGAATTAATCAAACTGCTTGGCATGCTCTGCCACATCGGCTTTACCACCCGACTCAAATCGGGTGTTAAGTTTGATACATTGTCCTGAGGTTAAAAATGCTTGTATATCAAGCCTAATCACGCAATTTTCTTCACGAATTTCCATTGGAATGACATTGGCATAGCGAACTCGTGGTTCGTATTTTTCTATCAATTTTTTAACTTCAAACGCCAAGGTGTGCTGTGAATACGGAAGGCCCTCGTAGATATCTTCGACATCAGGCAACCCATAATCGGCCAAATGTTTTAACACGCCACGACGCGCATTAAGTAATTCATTTAGATGTTTGCAGACACTGTTGTGCTCATCAGTTTGAAAACCTTGATGACCATTTCGTGTGACTGGTTGAGTTAAAAAATCGAATAACGCCATAAACTTACCTCTAAGAAAAGGATATGCTTTCGCATATCCTTTAATTTTGCTGACTTATCGACCTTCAGTCCAAGAGTCAGAGAACTCGATGTTGCCATCAAGGTAAGTCCACGTAATGCGCTTATAACGTAGGCTAACTGTTTCAAGGTGCGGGTAACGCTCCTTGTCTAAGTCTTTTACGTTATGCATTGTTGGTAGAATTGAGGTGATTTTTACATCTTCCAACTTGTGGCAGAAATATTCACGCTCGGTCCCTGTGTCATCAATACGGTACCATTTAAGCTCAAGTTGCTTAAGTGTTTGACCGTTTGAGCACGCTTTGTACAGGTATGGTGTTGCTGCATCAACCGCTTTTGTAATAACAAAAGGTTCGTGCTTACGAGTACCTGTTAATTCGCCTGTGTCGTTATCTGTAGGAATGCGAAGTTCATGATCAAAGTGTAGGATCTCAATTGAACCTTCACGCTCTGCAACAGTTACAGAACCTTTGATGTCATTACCTTGGTCATCCTTTAACCACATATACGCTGGAATTGCCATTTCATTATTCTCCTTTTAGAATGAATTGTTTCCTGTTTAATGGCATAGGCATAAACAACCTTGTTTATGCCCCCCAAAAAGCCCGATGCTTCATGCCACTGGGGAACATGTCCCAAGTTGGCTGCAACCAACTTGGGGCCATTCTTTTACACCAACCAGCTACTCACCAAATTGACGTCTTTACACAGCCTGCTTAAATCCGTTTCATCGGCGGCTTGGCAGTTCATTTTTCGCCAGGCATTTGCCCAACAAGCGCAAGGCGAACATCAATACCTTCAACTTGGAAGTGCGGCACAATGTAAGTGCTCACGCGGTAATAACCTGGGTTACCTGGGATCTCAGATACCGTTACTTTTGCGTCTTTGAGCGGGTGTGTTGCAATTAACGACTCATCTGGGTTATTCATCTTCGTTACCAACGCACCTAGCCAATCGTTTAGCTGCTGCTCTAGCTCATGACGAGGTTTACTCGAACCAATATTTTCACGCTGCAATACTTTTAAGTAGTGAGCAATACGCGATACTAAGAAGATATAAGGTAAACGCGAGTTAATACGGGCGTTTGCAGTTGCTTCAGCTGTTTCAAGTACTTGCGGTTTCTGGGCACTATTTGCCGAGAAGAAACACGCAAAGTCAGAGTTTTTGTAATAGCTAAGAGGAATAAAGCCTTGGTTAGCAAACTCAAGCTCTTTGGTCTCTGAGATAAGCACTTCTGTAGGGATTTTAGTTTCAGAGCCCTTACCAGCTTCAAATGAATGCAAAGGTAGATTTTCAACTTTACCACCTGATTGCGGGCCGCGAATATTCACCGACCAGCCATTATCATGGAAACTACGAATAATATTGGCAGCAAATGCAAATGTTGCATTACCCCATAAATAGCGCTCGTGGTGCTGACTGTTCACATCTTCTTGGTAGTTAAAGTTACGAATTGGGTTTGTTTCACCATACGGTAAACGTAGTAAGAAACGCGGGAAAGCAAGACCAATATAACGAGAGTCTTCTGACTCGCGGAAGTTTTTCCAACGTAAGAATTCAGCACGCTCCATATAAGAGCCAATATCTTGAATTTTAGATACTTCGTCTAATGACTCTTTTAAGAAGAACTTAGGACCTACGCTGCCCATAAATGGACAATGCGCCGCTGCCGAAACGCGCGAGATTTCTTGGAGTAGTGAAACGTCTGGCGCTGAGCAATCAAACTCAAAGTTAGACACCATAGTCGATACAGGTTCGCCACCAGGGGTATCATAATCTGATGTGTAAACATGCTTATATAACGCTGATTGTGTTGTATCTGGCGCTTCTTCAAAATCATCACGCAATGTTTCTTTATCAACATCGAGCATTTCAATTTTAATATTCGCGTTATTTGGCGTGCGGTTAATTAAATAACGCAGTGAACGCCACGCTGATTCTACTTTTTGAAAATCAGGGTGATGTAAAATTTGATCCAACTGCTGCGAAATAATGGTGTCTACTTTTGCAATATAATCATCAAGCAACAGCTTATCGATGCGAGTTACCGCTTCGCCACTGGTACCCGCCATATCTAAAAAGACATTAATAGCGGCAGTAAGGCGCTCATTCGCACGTGTTTCTGCTAGATTACCTGCATCTCTAAATGTATCTAACTTGATTTCATCGCCTACAGGGGCAATATCAACCATGTTACATAGGTTTTCATAAGTTGATAATGGCGCTTGCTCTACCGTGTGAGCAGCTACATTTAATTGTTCTTGCATTGACATAGCGGCGTCCTTATTCCGTCACAGGTTGTTTTTCGTCTTCAGAAGCAAGCGGCGCTATTTCATCTAGCTTCGCTTTTAGCTCATCAAGTTCTGGTTGGTTTTGTAAAACACGTTCCAACTCTTTTCTAAGTGATGAGTTATCAAGAAGGTTTGACTTCAAGTCACGTAACAAATTACGCATTGCCATCATTTTGTTTAATTCAGGCACCTGTGCAGCAACCTGCTCTGGATCAAACGATTTAAATGAATCAAACTGCAAATTAACATTGATATCACCGTCGCCTTTAATCTTATTTGCCACCTGAAAGTTCGCTTTTGGCGCGATATCTTTCAGTACTTGCTCAATGTTATTTTTATTGATCGTCACGCGTTCGCGCTCAGCAAGTTCTTGGCTATTCTGACCATTAGAATAGTCACCAATAACCAGCATTTTTAAAGGCAATTCGCTTTTTTGTGATGCCCCATCAGTATCAAGCTCTAACGATATGTTGATCCGAGCTCGTGGGATCTCTTTTTGAAATGTATCTGTCATGTTTCTTCCTTTGCAGTTTGTTTGTCTAACGACTAAATTCCAATTAGGCGTGTTACACCCACGCTATTGCTTGAGCCGGGTTTGTAACCATCATTCGCTGACTAATTTGCTTAGCAGCTAAACTCATGTCATCACTCTCTGTCTGAGACAAATTGGCATAACATTGCTTGGCGAAACGCCATACTTCCATGCAAAACTGTTGTTGCCACTTCGCTAATTGATAAGTTTCAATTTGCTCGAGTAATTCGGTTAAAATTGCCAATGCGTGCTCATAATGTTCTGCTTTAAGTAACAACTTAGCTTTAAGCAATTGACTTTGAGCTTGGTCGAATCCAGTTGGCGTACTTAATTGTGCAACCAAGCTAAGGGCTGCACTTAACTGCCCTTTTGCAACTTGCTCGCTTAAGGCTATGTAATGCTCGTCAAATGGATTTGCTTGCACTTGAGTTGTTTCATTTTGCGAAGCATGTGAATTGGCAATGTCTAATAACGCTTCTTTGTTCTGTGGGCTGCATAACCCCGAACCATCGTCATATTTTAAATTGGTTAATAACGGAAATTGACTGACTAAAGAGACTAGCTGTTGCTCTAACCACTGTACTAATTTTGCTTTATTTAGCTGTTTCAGCGCTGACAAAGTAAGCATTTGCAGATTCAAATTAAACTGCATAGCGCCTTCCATAAACAAACCCTCAGCAAGTAACAATGCTTGCTCTGCTTGTTCAGTTGCCAGTGCGTTTTCAATGGGGGCGAAGGCAGCCGCACGCGGTGCTGGCAGTCTTGTTTTGCCATTTTCATTGGTAGGTAACGCTAATCCAGACCAACGTGCTGCACGCGAGAGCTTTAACACCCGTTCAATGTTGTTTTGTTCTTTATCAAAATTAAGCAGCTCACGAATTGCGGCTAGGTAAGCACTATCGCTGGCAATGTCAGCCACTTTAGGTGCAGTGGTCACTGGTTTTGCCTGAACAACTTGTTGCGCTACGGGCTCAGTCGTTGGCTCGCTGACCACTTTTGTCTGGTGTGTTTCAGGCTCTGCTTTAACTTCTGGTTCTGGCTTAGCGACAGGATTGCGAATTACTTGCTCTTTTACCCACTCATTTAGAGTTGATAAAGGCCCTGAGTCAGCATCAAGTACAGGCACTGAAACCTGATTATATTCAGCTAACACAGTCTCTAATTCAGCCCATTGCTCAGGGCTAGATGATTGAGCTTGGGCGATTCCTTTTAAGCGTTCTTGCTGCTGTAAAAACCACGTGTTAACCGCACAACGCATACGTGCTTTTAAAGGATGAACCTGTTCACTAAACTGGCTTAATAGTTGATTAAACAGTTTTAAAGAATGAGTTAAACCCACCACGCCAAACTCACTGGTAGCCGCAAGGCACAAGTAGCTCACTATACGTAAATCTTTACTTTGGTTTTGCAAAAGATCGGTGGCTTGAATAAACATGACTTTAAAATCAACTTCGCCCACACCTGACGATGAAGCTTTAAGTGCTTTAAAGGTTTCTTCGTATTTTAGATCTTCACCACACGCTAGCCCCGAAAGTGGCTTACTAAGCTCTTCTAGCCACAGCTCCCAGCTGTTATGGGTATGCGGATTAACTACACTCATGCTTTGCACCACCTTCTGAGCGCATCGTAAACACTCACATTGTCCATATCAGCAAAATTAAGGCTGTATTCGCTCGGCACTTTGTCTAGTGACAGATTTACTAAATCAATAATGTCTTTTGACTTATCCTCAGCAAGCCACACTGAACCAAAATAAGAGGCCGGTACAGGGCGGCAAAACACCGTTAGGCTAGGTTGCGAACTTTCATTTCCTAGCTGGTAAAAGAACCAAGGTTGCCAATTATGATCGGCAACGATCGAAGCAATTAAATGTAGCCAAAAACCTGCGACCAGGGCACTTTCGTGACTAAAGTGTGGCATGGGTAGACGAATACCAAATTGTGTACGTAGGCAACCTCTATTCGCAATCGACTTTAATACCGCTGAAAGCTCTTCAATTAAAACCGCTCGGTGATGAATGTCGTTGATCCCTAAATGCTGCCAAACCACACTCATCGGAATACTGCGTAATTTATCAAGCTCTTGATTTAGATTTGGCTGCTGCTTTAATGCATCGGCCACTTTACTATACGATTTAGCTTGCTCAGCCATCGCATCAATTGAATGTGCTTCAACGATGCGCTGATTAACCCCTAATAGGTGCTCAATAACATGACTTGCATATAAAAATAGAAAAGCAGGGTGACGTTTGTAAGTCTCAAGTCCGCTATGGATAAACGAACTAAACGGGTAAAAACGACCACTGCTATCAGTGCTTGGCTGTAAAACACCTAACAAACTACTGTCGTCACTATTACCAGATACAAAAAATAACGAAGAAACACCATTTAATGCAGTTGTTTTACCGCCAATAACACCTCGGTTTATATGCGCGAAACCTTCTTGCAACCAATGGTCTAGTGCTACTGATTCCCTAGAAGATATATTTAACTTTACAAAGTCAGGCCTAACAGGTGTTTTACCCATGTACCCATAGGTAAACTGCTTAACCAGCGTTGGCGACTTTTTCTTGGTGAACAAATTAAACATACTTGCCCCTATTGAACCGAGGCTCTACTTGCTTGCGCAAGTTGTGGCTTAGGTGCAAACAACGAATTAGGCAATGCAAAAGAGGTCAACATGTACTTTGAAAAAATACCGCTATTGCGACCAGACTTTAATGAGAACTGGACTGTTAAACTTTGCTCTGATTTATCAACTAATTCCCAGGTAGCAAGAAACTCTGTACCCTTAATCCATTTCACATTTGCTTCGTTAAGTACTTTTAATAAAGCCCATGGACCATCTTGCTCAATAGTGACTCTTCGTCCGGCGTTATCTAAACCATACAAAATAGCTTTTTCTGCTGCGCCTCTTCCTGGCCATGAGAAATTACGCCACTCTTCCGGTTCATTTCTATAACGATAACCTTGCTCAGAGAAACCTAAATACGTTTCGCGAATGCCTTTTTGTGGAACAGGCATCATTTGGAAGTTAAAACCAGCCGCGTCTGAGCCGTTCAAGAATAAAGAGCGTGTTACTTTATTTGCTTTTGTTAAACCGTCTAATAACTCTTGATTAAAGCCAATCCCCACACCGTTCCATTGCTTTTCTTCCCATACACCTCGGCGTACTTTCATGAAAGGTTTAAGTTGGCTATTAATAAAGTTCCAAAGCACCCCAGTTTCACTATTTAAGAACTCAGAAACATCGGCAATAGCAGCATCAGGGCCAGTCAAATTGAATGGGTACTTGCCAGCAATGCTGTTGCTATACATGGTATAAACTTGGTTTTCCCACTCTTCATTTAACTGGCTACGTGCTTTTGCCATGATACTTGCAATACCTGACTGCAATGGCGCTTTGAATAGCACGTCAAGCGTGTCTTTTGTTTCTGGGTCTAGCGCTCGAGTTTGGCTTTCTATAATGATCCAAGACGATTGCAATGCATTATCTTGGCTATTTCCAGACAATAAGTCTTGTACAAACACCATTGCTTGCGCATCATCTTCATTGCTAGCAGCCATCGCTTTTATATCTGAGTGAATGCTGCTCAAAGAACTAATGTACTGACTCATATAATCAGACATCTGCTTATCTTCATCATGCTGCGAGAAGCGACGCAAGTCAGCAAAACGCGTTTCAAGTTCAGGGGCTCTAACAGTACTAACTTGAGAAAAATCAGGGCGCTCTGCAACTTGTTTTGCTAACTTTCCTTTGGCCACTTTTTTAGCCGCCGTATCTGTTGCACCAGAAAGAATGGTCGCTATTTTGTCGTTGTTTGCACTTACAGCAGATGGTTTATCTGCAACAACGATGTTGTCATTCACCAACGTCATCAGATCAATGAGTGGTCCATCAGTAGACGAAAGGCGAGCAAAATTAATACTGGCATCATTTAAATCTCTAAAAGTAGGCACTTTTATACTGTTCAAAAACGCAAACCATGTATTGCCATAGTCTTTAAAGTAATAACTACGCATTGCTTTTGCCAGTGCATCAGCTTGGGCTTCATCAACGGCATTTTGACCGCTTTCATTACTTGTGCCCATTACCCAATCACCAGAGAATACCAGTCGAGAAATACGTTTAATTTCTGGATAAACATATTCTTGCCAACCTGCATTGGTATACACATAAGGAATACTAAAGTTGCTTTTCAGTACATCGCGATTTTTCGCAGCCATAAACTGTTTAAGCTGAATCGCTTTTTTACGCTCAGCAAAGCTACTAATAATTTGTTGATATAGAGGTTCGGCTTCTGGTTGTGTGTTCAGGCTATTTCTTGCATTCAGTACAGCCGTTTCATTATTTTGCCAAAATAAAATTTCACCTGGGTTTTCTAGATCTGTGCTTATGTTCGCTAAATATAAATCAACTAAATCGTTTAATTGTGAGATGATCGGTGAGTCAGCTTGAGCATCAATCTCAATGTTAAAGTGCTGGCTAATAAAACTAAGTAGCTGCTGCTTGGCAAACTCATCGTCTTTGTGTTCAGGGTGAGCACTTAACATCAGATGTAATTTCAAAGCATCATAATATGCCTGACGACTTGCTGCGCGAGCATCGGCATCATCTGCTGACCAAATAGCTTCAAACTCTTTCAGCTGCGCAAGCGTTTGCTTTTCTGCAGGAAGGGTGATCAACTGATTTAATTGATTAAACAAAACCTGCGAAACACTAGTTAGGGTTTCGTCACCCTCGTAAATGCCAAAAATGAAATACCATGGCAACTGCTTTTCATAATTATTAAGCGATTGATAATGTTCAAATAAATCAAGCGTAGCTGCAAGTTTTTGCTCATCTTTTGCTTTATTTACATTCGCTTCTACAATCGCTTTTACACGGGCTTCACCTTGATTCAACAACAACTGGTTACTAGTATATGAAGTAATGAGTAATGCTGTCACGGCGGCAATACTTGCCAAACCTGAAGTCACTGTTAAACCTTTTAACCAGCGGCCAACCAAGCGCTTTTTGCGGTTACCACGAGTTAGGTCTTGCAACTTGAAAATCACATCATTAAAAACACGATTGATAAAGTAGCTTTGCGTAATGCTTTCTTGTTTTTGCTCAACAACGACAGCACCAAATTGATCCCTTACCCCATTCGTAATACGTTCAATTGGTGTGCCCTCTTGCGTGCCAGAGGTAAAATATACACCAGCAAACCAAGGAACCTCTTGATACGGATTGGCTTTAAATAACAAGTTTACAAACTCAGTCAACTTTGTTGATGCTGACTTAAATTGATTCGGGAAATCTAAAATTAACTGCTTACGGTGTTCATTACGTTCGCGAGCAACCTTGCTCAAACGTTGCTCACAAAGGCGTTGGTATAACTCCTCCATGCGCACTTCAAACATTTCAGCCGGATCATTTTGTTGATCTTCACTAATATCTAGTAAATAAGCACCAAACACTTGCTCACGTTCTTTTTCTGTTAAGTCATTAAAAAATGGCTCAAAGCCGCTGATCAAGTCTGTTTTAGTAAAGGTTATATAAACCGGGAAGATCACCCCAAGTTGAGTAATAAGCTCTTCAATACGCTCACGAACTAATTTTACGTGTTGACGAATTTCTTCACTGTCTGAGGTTAAAACATCTGCAACACTAATCGCGACCATCACACCATTAATAGGCAGTTTAGGACGATATTTTTTGAGCAAGCTTAAAAAAGATAACCACTCTTTGTTTTCAGATTGCTCTGTTGTGTAACGCCCTGCGGTATCGATCAGAATTGCTTGATCTGAAAACCACCAGTCACAGTTACGCGTGCCACCAAAACCTTGGATGTGCAGTTCATTTGAATTTGAGTATGGAAAATGCAGGCCAGAGTTAGCAAATAATGTACTCTTCCCAGTGGCTGAAGGACCAATGATCATATACCAAGGTAGTGCATACAAAGCTGTATTACCACGGTATCCTGCGCCAAGATGGGAAGCTTTTAACGAGCTTAATGCTTCTTGCATCTTTTCTTTTATTTCATCAAGTTCAGCACTTGAACCCGCATTATGGCTCGCAAGTTCAGAGGCTAGCTTATCGCCCGAACGCTTTGTCCATAACCAACGGATAAAAATAAAAACGATAAAAACAGCTGTTACCGCAGCCATCGCGATAAGCTTTTTATCTGTCGTGTCTAAACCAACGATTCGACCAGCAAACCAAATAATACTGAGCACAGCAATTAAGCCAATTAACTGCCCTGTTGCTCTTGATGACACTAAGCCCAGTAAAAAGTGCACTAGGCCGCTTTTGTTCACTCTTCCTTGCATTACTTTTCCTATCGAGTCTCGTTGGTTTTACTTAATTGCGTAAGTACTTCTACTTGATTATCTATACGTTGGCTGCTCTGAGTTGCTTGCTTGTTAATAACAAAATGAAAACCAGCAAAAAGCGAAACAATCGATGCCAAGCAAATTGATAAAATCACCCAATAAGGAATGTTTCGGCCTACCTTCATTGCAAACCCTTCAAGTGGCGCGCCATTATCAGATAGTTGCCCTCGTGGAGTACCGCGTACATCTTCTATTTGCGCACGTACATCAACAATTAAGGCTTTAAGTTGCTCAATTCCTTTCACTTTGTAGATACCCTCAAAGCCAAGTTGCAAACAAATGTAATACACTTCTAATGCTGCAAACTTTGGCTCACCTCCGGTACGAAGTTTTGCTAATCGCTCAAAAAACTCTTCACCCGCTCGATTATTACCAAAAAACTCAAGCTGTAAGGGTCTCGACATCCAATCCATTCGAAAATGCGCGCCAGAGCTCATTACAAATTCATCACACATTGCAGTCAGGGCAAACTTAACTTCCTGCATAACACTGGTTGTTACTTGCTGGGTATAACAATTACGTTCAAACTCATCAAAACTCGTAAGTAACTGCTCTCGAAAATCGTTTAGTTCAAGATCTGTCGATTGCTTTAACTTTAAAGGCGCAAGCGCGTTTATCACTGGCGCAATACAGGCGATTAAATCAAGTTCGTTTTTTGCTTCTTGCATTGTCTTGCGTCCTAATTTCTTGCCACTGTAACGATTTCGACTTGCGCCGCTTGTAAGCCAAATGGAATAAATAAACTAAGCGATTGCTCTTCGATAATTTGCTGCCAAATAAAACCATGAGCCTCTAAACGAAAGTATTCATAGCCACTTTTGATAGCTAGTTTATTAGGTGGTCGCTGACAATGTGTTAACTGCACGCCCGCAAGAGCCGATGCAATCATAATTTCGAGCTTTTCAGTGGCGCCAACTTTGACCTGATCACTAAACGTATCAATCCACTTGGTATCTTCAGATTCAAAGTAAACGGCCAAGTAGAAGTCGTTATTATCAAAAATGGCAGAATCAATGGTGGCAACCTGATAAATGGCGTTCGATACTTTCTCAAGTTTAAGACCTGCCATTTTCTTAGGAACAACACCCTCAAGTAATTTACTCAATAAAATATCTAAGGTGCCGAAGACATGAGTCAATTGCTTATGCTGATAAGGCGGGATTTGACTTACTAAATCACTGTGCTCGAACATCGACACAGAGCTAATTAAGTCAACAAGCTCGCAATATAATCGCTCTGGATGAACAAGTTGCAAACTTTTTAAATGGTCTAAGCGTTTTGCTGATGGTGCCATTGCATTTAACAGCAAAAAGCTGTTCATTTCGTTAGGCCCAAAATCAGTAACTGAACCAAAGTTCTTTCTGCGACCAAGCAACACGTTCACTTTTGCATTTACCAAGTTCGCCGTTCTATTAAGCAACTCGGTTAAATAAAACGAGGCCTGTATCGTTAATAATGGCGGCACAAACTCTTTGCTGACTTTAAACGAGCCGTCTTCAGCGCGCATAATTTTGATACAAGCAAGCGTATCAAAATACGTTTTTACATCGTTATCTGTCAGCAAAATATAATTAGGTTGTGCAATTAACACTTCACGGTTTCTTGCTGCATCGTGGTGATCACTAAACTCAATGTAATCTGCTTGATAGGCACTGAGTTGGCCACTAGTTGCATAACCTTCAATGTCGCTGACAACTTTATTTGCAGCAATCGCTAAATACACAGTGACTTCATCTGTATCGGCAGCTAATTCAAGCTTTAGTTCTTCGTGATGTTGACGATCAAACTCAAGTAAACGCCCATTTTCAAGAATCGCTTTAAAGCTGATCACCTTTAAAATACCGCGAGCGAGTGCTGATTCATCAATAGTGAGGTGGTGCAAACCAAAGGCCAATGGCGAAATCAAGCCTTGTCTAACAATCTGATTTTGCTCATGGTAGTCATCAAATAACTGAAAATGCTGCTGTGCTAGCAACACGCCTTCAGCCCATACAGGTTTCATTGGCCCTTTAATGTTCATTACTCAGCCTCGTCTTCATCTGGTAATTGAACTTCGTTATTTGTAATCAATACATCTAACGATGTAGATAATTTAACGGGCCCGTCACCGAGCGGGTAGAACGTTTTCCATTTATCACCTTGGCGATCTCTAAAAAGGGCGACAATGGCAACAAAACGCGCATTTTCTGCTTGTTCAAATTCTATTTTTGTTTTCTCAGCGGGGTTAATTGTTTTTTCTTCTACGGTGATCAACGTATTTGACAGAACTGACTTATCTGATTTCCACAAATCTTCAAACGTAGCTGTTTTAAAGCTCTGTATATCCGAAAGTTGATACACTCTGAGTACCACAGGCAAAGCTTCATCAAATTGGTTCAAATTAAGATTATCTGTCGCAGTGATATCTAGCTCTACATTTGTACTCATACATGCTGTTAAAGACATAAACAAAGTAATTAGCACTGCCTTTTTAATTGCAAAACGCATTCAAAACCCCATTGATTTATTAGATTAATTAATTTTTACAAAGAACTTCTTCGTAAACAGGACAGATTACTCGATTAAATCGCATTGATGCGCAATCGGACCATTTATGACTATTGAATATTTTAGGAAAAATACCTGAACGTTTATTTTCTTGATTATCAACAGCCAGAGACTTAATAACCACATCATCTACAGAAGATATTATTTTTGTATTTAGTACAATCAACTCATCAATATAAGCACTAATATCTTCTTTAATTAAAATGATTTTACCTTCATTTTTAGGTGGACTATTCAGGAAAAAGAAAAACTGATCGATCACCGACGCTGAAAACACTCGATGTGCTGGAATACCGGTCTGATCAAGTAAGGAAGAGATACTTTTAGTAAGAGACCAAGCCAAAAAATAAAAGTTATCGACTTGATTTATAAATAATTTTTTATCCATAAAATCATCCTTGATTAACCAAAAAAAGTACAAAGCCATGTCATACTTTTGGTACGTTAGTCCTTAAAACGGGGGCATAATACAAACATCCTTTCAAAAAAGTCAACTCAATACAGCTCAAAAATAAAACTAATTTAGAATTAATATAAAAACTAATAAAAACGTATTAATTGGCATTTAATGGCATTATGAACAAAATTATGACGCAATTATTACGATTACAATTATTCTATTGAATATTGATTAATAAGTGTGTATTTTCCCCTTTCTTGCTACAAGACTTAGTTAAAAAAGGACAAGGATGTGTCTAATTCTCGACTATTAATTGATGTAAATAACATAACCCTAAATGTCACTCGGGTAGATGGAATTGAGCAATTAAATCAAGGGTTTGAGTTTATTATCATTGGTGAATCCAGCCAGCAAATTCTTTTAGAGCATCTGCTTTTACAAAGCGCATTAATTACATTCGTTAATAAAGATAATTTTTTTCGCCACCTAGCAGGGATCATTTTTGAGTGCGACAATTTAGGTACATTCAAAGGTAAATATCGATATAAAATAGTTATTAAAGATAGATTGAGCACATTAAAAAACATTACAAATAGTAAGGTTTTTATTGGCGTTAATTTAAAAGATGTTATTTTTTATTTAGCAGGCCAAGCTGGCTACTCTCCAGGGCAAATTGATTTTCGTGTCGGCTCGTCACTACCAGCGCTTCCACAGTGTGTGCAAGCAATGGAAACAAACTGGCATTTTCTACAACGCTTACTAACCCAATTCGGTTTGTTTATTTGGTTCGAAACAAAAAATAACGTCGAATTGTTAGTGATCAGTGATAGCAACTTAAACAGCCCATATTTGCAGCGCGGTATAGTATCAGTCCAAAACTCAGCTGGTATGAATAACGATGACAATACCGCTTATGTTGGCTTTTTTAACAGCCAAGTACATCACTCTATTTACAATGATCGCACTGACTGCGTGGCCCATGGACAATATTTAAAGGTCGCAAGTAACAGTCAATCTTACTTTGAACCATGCGCATCAACACCCAGTGCCGCCTCATTACAAGCGCAAGATTTCAGTAACGCGTTAGCCTCTCTTAATAAAACAACGCAACTAGTGGGTAATGTATGTGATTTATTTGCGGGTAGCTCAGTTGCAATTGACGATCAAACCGGCACGGGCAGTAGTGCTGATTTACTGTGTGTTAGCGTGTATCACAGCAGTGAACAACCTAATGACGAAAATAGTCACCAAGGTTTAACACGCTATAGTTGTAAAGCCCAATTTATCGAACGTGGTACGCCTTTTAAAGCCAAACCTTTGCCACATCAAGCCAAACCTATGGTATTTCCGGCTAAGGTAGAGTCTTTAACGACTTCTAGTTTCATTGATGATTTAGGTTGCTACCGTGTGCGAACTGATTTTGACACAACGGCAAGGCCAATTGCGCAATCAAGCCAAGCAATTCAGCAACTTGCTTTATACGCATGTCAAAACCAACCTCAGGCCACTGGCTGGCACTTCCCCCTTGTTGGTGGTTCTGAGGTACTTATTGGCTGTATAAATAACGACCCTAACAACACGTTTTTAATGGGTTTTGCGATGAATGAATCGCAGCCAAGTGTTGTCACCGCTGCAAATAATACGCAAAACAGGCTGGTCAGTGCGGCGCAAAACGAGCTGCAGTTTGATGATGACAAGCAAGCACCTAAAATCATTTTACAAACTTTAGCCAGTGAGCACTATCTTGAGCTCAATGCCAAAAAATCAGGCCGCCAATTTATAGAATGGATAAGCCAGCTCGGCACCATTAACTTACATGCAGGTAAAGACCTCTGCCTAACAACTGAGAACGACAACATTCAGTTTGTGATTAAAAATAATCAGTTTATTGATGTTAAAAACAATGTTTCGCTCAGCACTCAAAACCGCGATATCAACATGCAAAGTGCAGGTAGCCAAGCATGGCAAGGAAAAAACACTCTTATTGAATCTCGTCAAGCACTGTCGATGGTCAGTGGTCGCGCAGTTAAAGCCTTTGCGCAAAGCGATATTCAGCTTAAAACTAGCTCAAGTGACTTAACTATTTCGGCCCCCAATGGCTCAACATTTTTACAAACCAACCAGTCAATCGCGATTACAGGCTCAGGCCGTGGTGATTTAATTCTCCATAACGAAGGCGGCGAAATTAAACTCGACAGTCAAGGAAATGTTGAGATTATTGCCACCGATGTACTCACCCTCGATGGCACATTTATAAATTTTGATGGCCCCGTTGATTACGATATTGAAAGCCCAAGTACAGCGAGTGCACAAAGCGTTAATGTGAGTCGTGCGCCTGCTATTTCATCATTTGATTTGGCTGATAGCTCACTCGATTCTACTACACTATGCACACTAGACTTAAGCTATTGCTACCTAGATGGCAGTGCTGAAGACAATATTCGTTACTCGCTTATCGATAGCCTTGGCCATGAGCACACCGGCTCACTCAGTAATGGCAAAGCGCAACTGGCCAACGTGCCGCAAGGTCAAAGTCAGGTTCGTTTTATTGCTTCATCTGATGACGACGAACAGCGTTTAGTTGCACTGCGTAATGAGTTTAAGCAGACCCTAGAAGCGATGCTAAATGAAGTTCGACAAAAAGCGGCCATTGAAGATGCCTTGTTTGAACAAGAAAGCCTATTTAACCAATACATGATAGAGCTAGGTGCAAATGCCACTGGTTTTTATCAAGGTGCAAAATCACTTATTGAGGGCGTAGCAGACCTGATTGTACTCGGTATTGATATTAATATAAGTGTATACTCTGCTTGCTTTAGAATTATAGAAGCCATTGCTCGCGGTGATAAAAAAGCCGTTAAATATGAGCTAGAAACAATTATTTCTTTCTCACAAAAATCAGCCCAATCACTTACTCAAGCATGTGAGTTACTTTACATTCTACTTGATGATGAACAAACCCGCTTGGCGCTAGCGCGTTTCCCTTACGAGTATATTGATGCCCACTCACACGTAGAGCAAGAACGATTAACAGGTATTTTGGCATTTGAGGTCGTATTAGCACTGCTCACAGGTGGCGTGGGTGCGGCCGCTTCACTGGCAAGTAAATCACGGTATTTAGCAAAAGCAAATAAAGCACTGACTCAGATTGCCGAGATTGTTAAACGCAAGCAGCTAAATAAACAGTTATCACACGCTGTGACGGCTGAACATCCGACTGTTTCAGCCAAAATAACCAAACCAGATACACAGTTACAGCCAAGTAAAAACCACGCTGTGGCGACGCATGTGTCAGCAAAAGACCATGCTGAATATTTATTACTCACTGAATTATCTGACGATATGCGCGGCAATTACCGCGCATATACCAACAGTGAAGGTAAAGTCATTATTAGCCGCCTTGATGGCAAAAAGCCCCCTAAATTACGTTACGAAAATGGTAATTTAGTGCCCGTGTCGGACCAAATAAATGTGTTTAACAAAATAGCGCAAAAATTAAAGATAAATCATGCTAATTTAAGTGACAACATTAAACAGCGACTCAAACAGTTTGAAGCTGCACGCAATCAAGCTGTCGCCAAGCGTGATGCCGCACTCCTTGCCGGAAACGCCACTGCATTAAAAGAAGCGCAAAGTGCGATGCGCTTAGCCAGTGAAGCACTGGGTGAAGAAGCCGCGCGCATTTATGTGAAACAAAATTACCCAGATGCCACACCATTGGCAAGTAAGCTCCCCGGCAAAGGCAAGCAAGGCCAATTTGACCAAGTGTATGCAACAGAAGACGGTAAAGTATTAATTATCGAAGCCAAAGGCGGTAATGCCAGTTGGGGTAGTCGTGTAGCAGGAGAAGAAAGAGCCCAGCAAGGCTCTGAAAAGTATATGAATTCGATAATTGAAAACTACACATCTAAACTTGATACATTAACAAAAGACCCACGCTACATAGCAGGCGATGAAGATTTTGTGAAAGAGGTTGAGGGCATTCAAGATATGCTGGATGAGATTGAAATAGCGACTAAAAGCCAACAAATTGAGTACGTAGGCATACAACAAAAAGCCAATGACGCCGGGCTTGTTGATGTTATTGACGTATCGATTTTTGATATAGGATTTTAAGGAATAAGTTAAATGATTGAGAGCCATTACAGCTTTGCACAAGTAAGCTACGACCGAACCATAAAGTTATATAGTAGATTAAGAGAAAATGAAATAGCAATGATACAGAAAAACCCTGGTTATCAAATGCACACTCGCTTAAAAACAAACTTAATCGACACATTCCCCATGGAAGCGATTCAAAACCCTAATAGCTACCATGCTTGGCTCTATGTTATTCGCGCTTCGCAATTAGGCCATGGCATATTTCAAAGCAATGCCCATGACGGCCAACCTTTCCCTTTCTTTTACGATGATGAATATTTAGAAGTAACTGGTAAACGCGACCCTGAACATGCTGAGCACCCCGTGTGGCTACTTGCTTTGTACAGCAGTATTATTGCCCGTAACCATGATGCCATCGCTTACTTAACGGCTATCGATAACGATGTGTTTAAAACATCTAATTATGGTAATCAACTTAAACCCTTTGATTATGCATTAGCCAATTTACTTAAAGGGTTATTTAACCCTAGTGCCGATTTAGCCAACTTGATTGAGCAAGCATACCTAACTTGTAATCCAGATGATTATGTCGAAGATGAAGCATACCTCTATGCAAGCCGTTTGAAGTGGCCACTTATCCCGGTGATCACCGCCATATTCACTGATAACGGTGAGCAAGAATATAATCAAGCCATGG
>NZ_LRRU01000019.1:218063-546463 GCF_001641615.1 Pseudoalteromonas gelatinilytica | reverse complement strand
CGCTCTTTAACAACATGGATGTTGGCAGCAAAGCATGAAACCCATGCTTTGCTGCCGCTAATACTAATCATATTAATTATGTATCAAAAGCCTATGACGCTGGGCTTATCGAAGTTATTGACGTATCGATTTTTGATATAGGATTTTAAGGAATAAATAAAATGATTGAGAGCCATTACAGCTTTGCACAAGTAAGCTACGACCGAACCATAAAGCTATATAATAGATTGCAAGTCGATGAAATTGAAATGATACAGAAAAACCCTGGGTATCAAATGCACTTTAGCTTTAATACAAACTTAATCAACACATTCCCCATGGAAGCGATTCAAAACCCTAATAGCTACCATGCTTGGCTCTATGTTATTCGCGCTTCGCAATTAGGACATGGTATTTTCCAAAGCAATGCCCATGACGGCCAACCTTTCCCTTTCTTTTACGATGATGAATATTTAGAAGTAACTGGTAAACGCGACCCTGAACATGCTGAGCACCCCGTGTGGCTACTTGCTTTGTACAGCAGTATTATTGCCCGTAACCATGATGCCATCGCTTACTTAACGGCCATCGACAATGATGTGTTTAAAACAGCTAATTATGGTAATCAACTGAGGCCCTTTGATTATGCACTGTCTGACTTACTCAAAGGGTTATTTAACCCTAGTGTCGACTTAGCCCCTTTAATCGAGCAAGCCTATATCACCTGTAACTCAGATGATTACGTTGATGATGAAGCATACCTCTATGTAAGTCGTTTAGAATGGCCGCTCATTCCTATTATTACCGCCATTTTCACTGAAAACGGCGAGCAAGAATATAATCAAGCCATGGAAAAAGCCTTGCTGGCCCATAAAGAATATTACAGTGACGAAGAGCGTATAGGTAGTAGACGAGGAGGTTTAGCTATCCCCCTTATTGCCCTAGCCATCATCGCTAAAGACGTAAAAGGCTATAAGCTCACAGTTGAAAATGGCTACATTCCAGCATGGTTAATTGATGTAACACCACCAACAGACCCAAATTAATAAACGACAGTAACCGCTCTTTAACAACATGGATGTTGGCAGCAAAGCATGAAACCCATGCTTTGCTGCCGTTAATACTAATCATGTATCAAAAAGCCAATGATGCAGGGCTTATCGAAGTTATTGACGTATCGATTTTTGATATAGGATTTTAAGGAACTAATAAAATGATTGAGAGCCATTACAGTTTTGCACAAGTAAGTTATGACCATATGGTAGAGCGCTATAAAAAGCACGAAGATAAAAATATACCCCGTATTCAAAAAAATCCTAGCTTAGGACTCTATACACAGTTTACCCGTAATATCATTGACTCATTCCCCATGGAAGCGATTCAAAACCCCAATAGCTACCATGCTTGGCTCTATGTTATTCGCGCTTCGCAATTAGGACATGGTATTTTCCAAAGTAATGCCCATGACGGCCAACCTTTCCCTTTCTTTTACGATGATGAATATATAGAAGTGATTGGAAAAAAAGACAACTATGGCACTAAACACAATAACTGGTTACTTGCATTTTATAGCAGCATCATTGCTCGTAATAAGGAAGCTATTAACTACCTGATTACTGTCGACAACGATGTATTTAAACAAGCAAGGCTAAGTGAACAGCGCACCCCATTTGATTATGCATTATCTGATTTACTAAAAGGCTTATTTAACCCTAGTGCTGATTTAGCCAACTTGATTGAGCAAGCATACCTAACTTGTAATCCAGATGATTATGCCGATGATGAAATTTACTTATATGTTAGTCGCTTGGAATGGCCGCTTATCTCGGTGATCACCGCCATATTCACTGATAACGGTGAGCAAGAATATAATCAAGCCATGGAAAAAGCCTTGCTGGCCCATAGAGAGTATTACAACAACGAAGACCACGAAGGTGCAAACGAAGGTGCCA
Source organism: Pseudoalteromonas gelatinilytica (assembly GCF_001641615.1). Taxonomy (GTDB): domain Bacteria; phylum Pseudomonadota; class Gammaproteobacteria; order Enterobacterales; family Alteromonadaceae; genus Pseudoalteromonas; species Pseudoalteromonas gelatinilytica. Next base: position 544,532 of record NZ_LRRU01000019.1, on the reverse strand, counting down.
TCCCATTAGCTTTAACAGCCTTAGCCATCATCGCTAAAGACGTAAAAGGCTACAAGCTCACTGTTGAAAATGGCTACATTCCAGCATGGCTAATTGATGTAACACCACCAACAGACCCAAATTAATAAACGACAGTAACCGCTCTTTAACAACATGGATGTTGGCAATATAACTAAAACTAATACAGAGAAATTCCGTTAGTTAAACAGTTTATTCAAAGGAGCAGACTATTGTGCAGTTGAAACATTTAATTTTGAGAGAAAGCTGATCAACTTAGAACAGTTTGGTGATGCTATCACAATCACACCTGTTACCACTCCCATTAAAGGAGGCATTTAAATGACTAAAAAACTTTTCCCCTCACTAAAAGAAATAAAAGACCCAGAGAATCCACCAAAAGGGATAAAACATCTAATTACAATTGAAGATTCATTAAATTACCCTGGCCGTTATCACTCCTTTTACAATCAAAACGGATACTTATCAGTTATCCTTCATTGGATTATTTCACCAAAAGGTCAAGCCCCGTTTTTAGCTACTAGGCAATTTGATGCACCACTATCAATTTTACCTTGGTTTGTTAAAAAATTTGAGTTTTTCACCAAAATGCCCAACGCAGGTGGATTACCTCATGGCACAATAAGTACTGATGACCTAGTGGAAGGTGAAGATATCGGTATTACAAGACTAATAGGGAGGCTAAATGAACGAGGCGATCAAGGATATAGCCTATCAAACTATTCACGGAAAGACCATGAGACAACAAATTATCAAATATTGAATATCTCTGATAGCTATTTCTTTCATGGTGGATTTTTTAGCACATGGAAAGAGCTTGCCAATAAATACGAAAACGGCACTTTATAGCAACAACGCTAAGGACAGCACATGACACACAACTCACAAATCCCACAGCAACTAGGTCAATACCTTTATCAACAAATTAACGGTGACTGGTCGAAAGCAATGTTAGTTTTAGATTGCCAGCACAATGAGGTCATTACATGCCAGGCCTTTTATGAAAATGAGGCCGATGAAACTCAGCACCCTATTGCCGTTTCTGACCGCATTATTGATTTATTTAAAACACTGTTTGATTCTGCAATACAAAATCAACCAGAAAATTGGCAACGTGCGATTTTTAATCTCACTCGGCAGGGAAAATTCAGCATAGCTTTTGACAAAGAAAATAATGATAAAAACCAATAAACATTACTTTAAAATCCACAATAAAAATAATAAGTAAAAATCATTAATTAATAACATTAATGAAACTATAATTTGAACCTTATTAGGATACATACTAAAATAGCTCAAAATTTATTATTGATGATAAATATGAAAGTCACGGAAGACGAATAATAGCTGCCCCCTCTATTGTTATTCCTTGATTCTTCATGAGTTTTCAAACTATAAGCGGTTTCGTTTATTGTGAACTATTAAATGGAGTATTTATGAAAAAGTTAAGCGCATTATTTGCCTTATTGGTTTTAGCAGGTTGTTCATCAAGCCATGATGTTGAGCCGCAACCTGAGCCTATTGCAGAAGTAACGCCTGAAGTGGTTGTAGATGAATCGGTTATTTCATTAACGGTGGTCACAACACCTGATGATGCGCGTGTTCGTATTATGAATATTAAACCTGTTTATGAAGATGGTATCGAACTTGATGAAGGTAAGTACGACATTGAAGTAACAAAGCCAGGTTACTTAACTTACCGCAAATGGGTTGTTGTTGATAAGAAAACAATTCTAACGATTGAGCTTGATAGTATTGAATCAATTCAAGCTGCTCAATAAGTGGTTTTCACAAAAAAGGAAAGCTGTTGCTTTCCTTTTTTGATCTTCTTTTAAATTAACTGCAAATAATACAGTGACGACAGTGCACTGCCATTAACAATAATTGTTAACCAAAGTACGGCAATAAAACTGCGTTTTTTTGATTTGTGTCTTAACCATTGCTGCGCAATTAATGAACCTGGCCAGCCGCCGATTAACCCTAAAATATGCAGTGTACGCTCAGGTACTCTTATCACATGCTCGCCATGTTGCATCGCTAAACGTTTATCCCAGCCATATACCAAAAAGCTTATTAAGCTCGCTACGCTGTAAGTGCCTGCAATAAAGTAGGTAATATTAAGTTGCCACGATACCAGCCATAGCAGCGCTAGAAACAACAATGAAAATGTAATTAATGTTTTCTTAATCAAAGAATTATCACCTATACTCTGCAAAACAAATTAATTTTATCGGGACGCTATTATGGCATACCTAAAATCACTTTTACTATCAATCTGCTTATGTTCGCTTTCTGTTATGGCTGCAGATCAACAACTTGATGACAAACTAAAAGTGTTTGAGCCTTATTTAGGCACGTGGCAGTCAGACTTTAATGTCGCAGCAGGTAAGCCTGCCGTGCAAGATGTGAGTAGCTGGCAACGCGCGCTCAATGGCACGGCGATTAAAACCATACACTCTATCAATGAAGGTGAATATGGTGGTGAGTCGATGATTTTTTGGGACAATAAAAAGCAGTCTTTGGTGTTTTATTACTTCACTACGGCAGGTTTTTATACCCAAGGCACTATGAATGTACTTAGCCCTACTCAATTTGTTGCTTATGAAAATGTAACGGGTAATAAAGAAGGGATCACTAAGGTGAAATCGACAAGCGAGTTTAAAAACAACAGCTTTGTAGTGTCGACCTCTTACCTTAAAAAAGGTCAATGGACAAAACCCGATACCCGAACTTACACCCGCAGCGAAAAAACAGTTAAGTTTAAATAAAAGCTTTAAAAAAGGGTAAGGCGTTTATCACCTTACCCTTATATATTAATGTCTAAAGTCTGCCATTAATGCTGGGATCCCTGGCAACATACCCACCATTGCCATCACGCTTGTTAAAATAACAAACATTACTAATGGAATGATCCAGCGGCTCATTGGGGTTAGTTCAGAGCTTCGTTCTTTACAACCAATTAAGCCCAAATTGTCGAGCAACATAGTTAATGACCAGCCAAATGCAGGATTCACTAAAGTCGATGAAAACACCACAATAGCAGCCGATTGCGTAGTTTTACCTTCGCGAGTCATTTCCATACCCGCTTCTAGAAGCGGGATAAACACACCAACTATTAGCGCGACGCATAACACGGGTTGCCAAATAGCTAAATCCATTGGGTAGCCCCAAATACTGGCAATAATACAAAATAATGCCGTTAACACCGCTCCGGCAGGAATTGGGCGTTTAGCGATGGCTGCTGGCACGATGTAGGTTCCCCATGACGAGGTAAAGTTAGAGCCGCCTAACAAAGAACCAAACGTTTGGCGGATTGAAGCACTGAACATGGTATCGTCAATGTTCATTTGTACTTTTTCTGTGCGTTCTGGGTAACTAATTTTTTGGAATACTTGATGCCCTAAAAAGTCAGGTGACCACATGGCAACCGCAAGCACCGCGAATGGCAATACCACAACAAAGCTCTCTAGGGTCGGTAAACCCAGCATCCAACCGGTATTTTCACCCCACCAATACATTGGGTTCATATTTGGTAAACCCGGCGCTGTTTTAAACTCAAACGGTGCACCCAGTAAAAATGCGATTAAACCACCAAGTAAGCAACTTAAAGGCACAGCTAACCAACGTTTTTTGAAGTGCTCAAGTAAGGCATATAACACGATAGTCGACAAGATCACAATGAAAGCGATATGGGTCATATCAATGCCTTCAGCCCATGCAAATAGCTTTTTAACCTGCGAAATCGTGCCAATAAAACCAAGGTAAAGCAGTAAACCGCCACACACGCCTCGGCTGGTTAACCCCGCCAGTAAACTCCCGCCTTTACTAAGCGCCAGTAATAGACCAAACGCCCCTATCAGTAAACCGAAGGCCATTGGGTGACCACCCGCAGCAACCACAATCGGGATCAAAGGAATAAGCGGCCCATGCGTACCCGCTAAGTTTGCTGTTGGTAAAAAGAAGCCTGAAAATAATAAAATGAAGATCGATACAATTAACAGCTCATAGCGCACGTTTTCTAGAATAAAGCCTTCACCTAAGCCCAATGGCGCTGCAAATGTTGCAGCAATTGCACCCACCATGACCACCTTGCCTATGGTCCCTGCCATGGCAGGGATAGAGTCTTCTAATTCAAACCGATAATCACGAAATGGTAAGTTAGGACGCCAGCGCTTAGGCTGCATAATTTGTAATTCGTGTTCAAGGTATTCGTCACGACTCGAAAATTCACTGCTGGGTTTATGAAGAGCTTGATAGCTTTGCTGGTCGGTATGAGTATCCGATCCTTGTTCAGCAGGCGTTATTGACGCTGATTGCTGCCTCGTATTCATGAGTTCTCCTACTGCCTATCTTGAAAAATTGTGTGAGTTTTTATTTTCCAGTTAGGGTAAAGCAGCCAGATACAAAACACGATTAGGCAAAAGGTCGGGTATGAATTTATAAAATAGGTGTTTTTAATAAGTTGAGAGTATCAGAAACAAATTTAATACATTGATATTTATAACTTTACTGATTTTAAACGCTTTTAAAGTGTAAGCTAAAGATTGTTTTTTAAGCACATTAACTATTAGTCTAATAAATTGTATGAATAGCAAACAGTGTTATAAAAACTACTTTTAAATTAACTGAATTTGCCTAATTCCTAACTACTAATATACTAATTTATTAGTAGTTTGATTAATGCTAACTCGCCAGTCGGTGGCTTTCTTACATAAGCGCATAAAGGGATGTATGAACACACAGCTCAAGCCTTGGCAATTTAATATCATTGTTTGCTCTGTTTATCTGCTGTTTGGCTTGTTTACCATGCAAGTGTTAAAAACACTAGCAGTATGGCCTCCAGCAGGAGTCGCATTGGCAGGCTTGATGTTATTTGGTCGTAAAGCCTGGTTGGGCGTTGCATCAGGCACCTGTTTAGTTGTGTTTTGTTATTTTTATCTCAGCGGCTTGAATCCATTCACGTTTAAACACATAGCAATAAATGCCGCGACAACCACAGGTAATACTCTCGCTGCTTTAACAGCATTTTGGCTAATTAACCGAAAACTTAAACAACACACGCTGCTGACGAGCGTTACCAGTTTAGCCAGAGTGTTTATTGTTGCTTGCATAGCGATTGGTGTGATTTCTGCACTTTTCGGTGTGGGCATATACTCACTAGTTGGTATCGAGTGGTTTAATGGCTTGTATGTAGGCATCTTAAATTGGAGTATTAGCAATGCCTTAGCGGCAATTGTGTTCACCCCTGCCCTTTACTTTTTATGGCGAAATTGGCCGCATACAGTCACTTCTAGTGAATTTTCTAAACTTCTGTTGCTTACTCTGACGGTGGTTTTGTTGTGTTATTTTATTTTTGGCCCCGCATACACAACCATGACATTACCATTTTTACAACCTGCATTACTGCTGTTTCCGCTGCTTTATGCCGCTACGCGGTTATCACCAACTGCCACCAGTTGCATGAATATGTTGGTGTTTTTTGCAGCTTGGGTCGGAAGTAATCAAGGCTGGGGGTATTTTTATTATCATCATCCTAAAACAGCAGAAGTGACCATGCAGTTTTTCTTTTTATTTACTCTTTCAGCGATATTACTTATTCAAGCCGTGTTTATTCAGCGCAAGAAAGAGCAACAAAAACTAACCACCATGCTCGAACAAAAAGTAGAAGAGCGAACCTATGAGCTAGAACGTGCTAAGCATGAGGCATTAGCCTTATCTGTAACAGATCATTTAACACAACTTTATAATCGCCGCGGCTTCTTCGAAAAGGTTAATCAGCAGTTTGCAAAATATCATGACGTGCAATGTACCTGCTCTCTGTTACTGCTAGATTTAGACCAATTTAAAGGTATAAACGATAAATTTGGCCACGCTACTGGCGATGAGGTAATACGAACCACTGCACATAAGCTCATCCAACATAGCAGATCATCAGATATTGCGGGTCGCATTGGTGGAGAAGAATTTGTCTTATTTTTACCTATGGCAAATAACCACACGGCATTTGCTATCGCAGAAAGGATCAGAGCCGATATCGAACAGCAAGACATCATCGCCGACAACAAACACGTTAAATTCACCGTGAGTATTGGTGTTAGCACCTTACAAGCAAGCGATCAGCACATAGAATCGATGTTAAAACGCGCCGATAAAGCATTATACCAAGCCAAAAACCAAGGCCGTAATCAAGCGCAGTGTAGTTAGAATAAGATACGAGTTACGAGAGTAAAGATACGAGGGGCGAGATGCGAGGTACGAGAGTAAAGATACGAGGTACGAGAGTAAAGATACGAGGTACGAGAGTAAAGATACGAGGTACGAGAGTAAAGATACGAGGTACGAGAGTAAAGATACGAGGTACGAGAGTAAAGATACGAGATGCGAGGGGCGAGCATGTAGCAGCGATTTTACATCGCGTTTTATTCTCGTATGCCCTTACCTCACCCATGTCGCGGCATAAAGCCGCTGCTACCTGTAGGCGTCACACTTGCTTGGCGCGCGAAACAAGGTATTAGTTACGAGTTGCGAGAGTAAAGATACGAGTTACGAGAGTAAAGATACGAGGTACGAGCATGAGCCTAAGATTCCTTGCACTATACGACTAGAAATTAATTAACGGCTCTGATAAAAATACAATGGATATGGAAGAAAACGAGCTATAAGCCCGTTAAGTTTAATGGAATTACTATCCTTGTGAGGTTCAAATGGAAATTGAAGTAACCAGACCAAAACAATATCATGATAAAATTAGAGATTACACTTTATGGGCCGACTCTAAAAAAATCGGCAAAATCAAACCCAACTCTTTAACCAACTACACAATACCTGATGACACTAAATTTATCTGGTTCTCCATTGATTGGTGCTCTAGCCCTAAACTTTCTGTCAAAGAAATTCAATCAAATAAAGTAACTGTTTCGAACACTATGAGCAGTCACTTACTATCGGGTCTATTTTTACCCATCTATTACGTTACTTTTGGTAAAAATAAATATCTAACAATTACGAGCGATGCATAACCACCCTTAATCGATTTTCAGATCCGATTTCTTCATCGCATAGCGATATTTTTACCCTTAGTCGCGGCATAAAGCCGCTGCTACCTTGTAGGCGTCACACTTGCTTGGCGCGCGAAACAAGGTATTAGGTACGAGTTACGAGAGTAAAGTTACGAGGTACGAGATGCGAGCATGTAGCAGCGATTTTACATCGCGTTTTATTCTCGCACCTAGCTCCTAGCTCCTAGCTCCTAGCTCCTAGCTCCTAGAGCCTAGCGCCTAGCTCCTAGAGCCTAGCTCCTAGAGCCTAGAGCCTAGAGCCTAACAACTAGCACCTTATAACTATTTCGTCTTCAACTTATTCAACTCATCATCTTGTTGTGCAACGAGTGCATTGAGGGTTTGGCTACCGTCTCCGGCTTGGGTAGATAGCTCAGCTAGTTGCGATGCGGCATCTGAAATTAACGTCAGGTTGCGGTTTATCTCTTCTGTGACTGAGCTTTGCTCTTCTGCAGCCGTTGCAATGTGAGTAATTTGCTGCGTGATTTCATCCACTTTGACTACAACTTCGTGTAATGCATCAAATGCAACGGAGGTTTCATCTACCGCGGTTTGTGCACGCACAACACCTTGCTCAATGACCTTAGAAGCGTTGCCTACTTCTAGCTGTAAGCTGTCGATTAGGCCGCTGATGTCATCGGTTGATGAACGTGTTTTTGAAGCGAGAGCCCTTACTTCATCTGCTACTACCGCAAAGCCACGGCCTTGTTCACCGGCCCTTGCCGCTTCAATTGCTGCATTCAGTGCAAGTAAGTTTGTTTGCTCTGCAATTGTTCTGATCACATCTAAAATTTGTGTAATGTCGTTACTACGTGCCGCGACTTTTTCAACCGCTTGATTGGCCTCTTTGATTTCATCCGACATGGTTTTAACTTGGGTAACCGCAGACGACAAGCTCGATTCACTACTCACCACAAGGCTGTTTATTTCATCGGCTTGTTGTGCTGACTGCTCTGAGGCTCTTGCTACTTCGAGTGCTGTCGCGCTCATTTCATTCATGGCGGTTACTACGCTCTCAATTTCTTGGAACTGAGCTTGAACGTTGTGTTTAGTATCAACAGCAACACTAGTCGCTAAGTGAGCCTGCTCTTTGGTTTGCGTTGATACATTTTTAAGCTCACCAATTAAATCGCGCAATTTAGCAAGAAATGCATTAAAGCCTGTTGCCAATGCGATTAGCTCAGCGTGAGTATCAACATGCAAGGTTTGAGTTAAATCACCTTCAGCACTGGCAAGGTTATCAACGCGCTGTTGAATTTGCTGTAGTGGTGCCACAATTGTGCGGATCACTAAGGTCATGATCACAAAGGCGGCACCAGCAATAATAATACCCGTTACCAAGATTAAACCGCCTAGTGTATTGGCATTTTCGCTCATGCTATTAGCCAGTGCATGCGGCCCTTCAAGGGCAAGCTCAGCGGGTACTTCAATCAATAAGTTCCACTGTGTTTTTGCAAGCTTTATGGTAATTGGGTAGTTAACTAAATACTCATCACCGACTTTAAATACACCACTTTGTTTTTTCGCTTTTACGTAATTGTCTAAAGTGCTTTTGGCCACCGCCTCTTTTAACGGTCTGCCTAACTTATCTTTGTAATGGCTACTACCAACCACTAAATCGAGTGAGCTTAATAAGGTGACGCGTGCTTTACCGTTGTACAGCTCTTTTGAGAGTTTTTCGGTCATGCTTTGAAACACTGGCAGGGTTAAATCAACCCCAGCAACACCAATAAATTCGTTATCACGAAGAATGGGCACGGTTAAAGAGGTCATCATTTCAGAGTAACCAGGGGTGATTTCGTATAAGTAGGGCTCCATTATACAAGGCACTTTGGTATCTTTTACACACAAGTACCACTCAGCTTCCCGCTGGCCAAATTCATTGAGCGTATCGACATACTTCTCAGCCGCATCGTCAACCACCTGTTGTTCAATGGCACCATCTCGATTGCGTGTGAAATAAATTTCGAGTGTGCCAACACCTGCTACAGAGTGGTCATAACCACTGATGAAATTTGCATCACGTCCATCAAATGCATTTGCTTCAAATTGCGAATAAATAGATGAAAGAATTGTATTTTTTTTAAGTAACGAGCGATTTACTTCAACCACAGCATCACGTGTTAGGGTCGTTGCAGCATCATGATCGCCTAAGATAGCGGCAAATGAGTAAGGTACTCGGTACGCTTCGTTAATAAACCCAGCTACTTGTTCACCATATGCGGCGGCATTTGAGGCGAGTTTGTCTTCAACTTCAGCAACAATCAACTTTTCTGATTGCGCAGCTAATTGCTGGTTACTGTTTGACAGTTGCCACCATAAAACACTTGATAAAACAAACACAGTAATAAAAATACTGCCTACCGTAAGCCATAATAGCTTTTTCGCTAATGCTAACTGCCGCATCGACATTTCCTGTTTTTATTGTAGGTTTGCTAATAGTTTAGACCATTTGCATGACTTCACAGGGACAATTAGAAAAAAAAGTATGAAGTTTTAGTGTGATTGAGCCTTTTTGTAAAGTTAGCGCAAATTTTGCTGCCATTCGGTGGGTGACACACCAAACCATAGCTTAAAGCGACGACTAAAAATCGACAGCTCCGCATAGCCTAAACGCAGTGCTAAGTCGGTCATATTGATATGCTTTTGTTGTAATAGTCGCATTGCCTCTGACTTTCTAACTTCGTCCAACAATTGCCGATAACTGGTGTTATGCTCAGTTAATATACGTTGCAGCTTTTTGGGGTGTAGCCCAACACTTTTAGCGGTATTTTCTTTATTGCACTCACCGGTTGCTAGCAAGATTTTCATCGCACCTTCTATTTGCAGCATTTCATCGGGGAGTTTATTGAGGCGTTGCAGCTCAAGTTGATCCGCTATTAAGGTGTCTAAAATGGCATCATTGAGCTGGGGTTTAAAGGATAAAAATGCGCTAGAAAAATAAATCGCATCTACGTCACTGTTAAACTCAACTTCACAATTAAGCACTTTATTAAATAATGGCCGCTGTTTCACCGCCACAGATTGCCGTAAACACACTTTATCGGCGCGCCATTTCGGGCCAACTAATTCTTTTAATATTTTATTGACCAAACACACTGCCAACTGAGATTTTTGCTCAAACTCGTGTTTTTCGTCAGAGAGTCGGACAAAACGGACCTCACAACTTGTTTGCCCAAGCAGTGCAAGGTTAAGCACAATGCCTTCGGCATGCAGGTATATGTATTTTTGGGCAACATTAAGGGCATCAAGAATCGTAGGCTGGCGCGACATGTAAGCACCAATTAAGCCCACAGTACTCATACTTTGTGATGCGCCAAGCTTTAAGCCAAAACATGGCTCATCACACGCTTGGGCAGCAAGTTCAAGTAGTTCAAGGTAATGAGCGTAAACAACAAAGCTGTCTGGGTCGCGTAACTGTGCGGGTAAAATACCTGCTTTCTCCAACAAAGTAATTGGATTTACACCATATTGCCTCACTAAATTCTCAAACCCAGCTAAACTAGAAGAGCGAATTAAACTTTCCACACAGTGTGCCTTTTGTCCTAAAGAGTCATTTCAGTGTCCTAAAAAGTCAAATCAACTGCAAGCGATTTATTTATGCTAGAACAAACTCTGATAAACAGAACATACAGATGAACATTGCCACTAAACCAGTAAGCATCGATAGCATTTTAATGGCCGACTTAGTCGCGCAGCGCAGCCATGCCAAAGCAGCAGGTATTGAAAACTACCAGCAAAGACGTGAACACTTACTTGCGTTAAAAGCCATGATTACTGAGAACCAAGCACGTATTATCGAGGCCATTAATCAAGACTATGGGAATCGCTCTCGCCATGAAACCTTACTTGCCGAAATCATTAATGCCTGTGCAGATATCAATAGCACGTTAAAGCACCTTAAAAAGTGGATGAAAGTGCAAAAGCGACATGTTGATCACCGCATGTATTTAGGGGCAAAGAACCGAGTTATTCCCCAGCCGCTTGGTGTTGTAGGGTTAATTGTGCCGTGGAATTTCCCGATAAATTTAGCCTTTAGTCAATTAGCCGCAGCATTTGCAGCAGGTAATAAGGCGATGGTTAAAATGTCTGAAAACTCACGGCATTTAAGCGCGCTTTTAGGCGAGCTAGTGGGCAATTATTTTAAGCCCGAAAAGCTGCAATTTTACTGTGAGACTGGTGAAGTAGGCATCGCCTTTTCAAAGCTTCCCTTTGATCATTTAATGTTCACAGGCTCAGGTGAAACCGGCAAAAAAGTGATGGCTGCAGCGGCGCAAAACCTAACGCCTGTAACCCTTGAGTTAGGAGGTAAATCTCCTGCTGTGATTGCTACTGATTACCCGATGCAAAAAGCTGTCGAGCGCATCATGTATGTAAAGCAAATGAACGCTGGGCAAATTTGTACCAATGTTGATTATGTATTTGTGCATCAGTCTCAACTTGCACTATTTATCGATACAGCAACTCGCTGGGCGAAGAAACATGTGCCAGATATCCATAGCCAAGATTACACAGCCATTATTGATGACCGCGCATTTAAACGCCTTACAAACTGTATTGAAGAAGCCAAACAACTCGGCGCTGACGTTATTTCTCTCAGCGACCAAGTTGCAGATGCCAACACGCGAAAACTGCCACTGACATTAATTTTAAACAGCAATGACAGTATGAGCATTGATACCCGCGAGACTTTTGGACCTATTTTAATGGTAAAAACCTATCAAGACTCGCAGCAAGTCGTTGATTATATTGCAGAGCGAGATAGACCTTTAGCGTTTTACCCGTTTAGCTACAACAAACAGCTTATTAACTTTTATATTGAGCAGGTGATGTCGGGGGGTGTAAGCGTTAACGATGCCCTGTTTCATGTTGGTCAGCACGACTTACCTTTTGGTGGCGTAGGTGCCAGTGGTATGGGGCATTACCATGGCTATGAAGGCTTTTTAACCTTTTCAAAATTACGCCCGGTGTTTTATCAAGCCAAGTTTTCGAGCGTGAAATTTTTAATGCCGCCTTACGGCAGATTTGCCGATAAGCTTTTAGCCTTTTTAAGTAAATTAAATTCATAATAATAAACACCAACAGGTGATAATAATGCAGCAACACACATTTGATTTTGACCAAATTATTATAGGCTCTGGTTTTGGCGGCTCAGTGAGTGCGCTTCGCCTAAGCGAAAAAGGCAACCGAGTTTTAGTACTCGAAAAAGGCCTACGCCGCGACGATAAAGAATTTCCAAAGACCAACCTAGATATCAAAAATTATATGTGGCAGCCTGAAATTGGCCTAAAAGGCTGCATTCAATTTTCGTTTACCAGTAAAGTCACTGTGCTGCATGGTGTGGGTGTGGGTGGAGGCTCACAAATTTATGCCAATGTGCACCTTATTCCTGATGATGAAGTGTTTCAATCTCCAGCGTGGACACGCATAAAATCAGACTGGAAAGAAAGCCTAATGCCCTACTATGGCCTTGCACAGCGCATGTTAGGCAGTGCCAAAAATACCTATACCAATGTTGCCGATCACACACTAAAAGAGATTGCAGAGCAGATGGGTCAAGGTGACTCATTCAAAACCGTGAACACTGGGGTACTTTTTGCAAAACCCGGCGAAGCCTATAACAAAGAGCTACCCGACCCATACTTTAATGGCGATGGTCCAAGGCGAAATACCTGCCATTACTGTGGTAGCTGCATGATTGGTTGTCGCCATAATGCCAAAAACACCTTAATGAAAAACTATCTGTACTTTGCCGAACGCAATGGCGTAGAGATAAGACCCAGCTCTGAAGTAATCAAAATCACCCCGCTCAATGCAGATGGCAGCGCCGGATACAAAATTAAGATTAAAGATACCAGTCATCGCAATAGCCATGTTTATACGCTAACAGCACGTGGCGTTGTGCTAAGCGCAGGGGTCATGGGCACCGTGCCTTTGCTTTTAAAAATGCGCGATAAAGACAAAACATTGCCCAATATTTCAGCTTGGCTAGGTCAGCAAATTCGCACTAATTCAGAAACCCTCACCACCGCGAACAACACTACTAAAAAAGTTGATGATGGTGTTGCGATCAGCTCATTTATTTCGGTCGACAAAGACACCAATATTGAAATTTGCCGGTTTAGAGAAGGCGCCGATGGCACATGGCTATATTTACCTTACGTTCCTATGGTGACTGGAAAAGGCCTCAAGCGTATTGCTAAGTTTTTAGTTAATACACTGCGCCATCCAATAAAAACAGCCAAAGTCTTGCGGCCAAAAGGTAAAGCCCGCAGCTCAATCCTCTTTTTGGTGATGCAAAAATCAGAGGCGTTTATTCACCTTGAATGGCGACGTAAATGGTATCGATTATTTAAAAACGGCATTACTGCGGTGCAAAAAGACAATGACACGCCGCTTAGTGTTAGTTTTCCAAAAGCAGAAGAAGCAACCAAACTCTACGCCGAAAAACTCGGTGGCGTGCCGGGGTCTGCCTTATCTGAAGTGCTCTTTGGTGCCCCGATGACGGCGCATATAATGAGTGGAGTCGCCATGGGGACTGATGCTTCTAACGGCGTAGTTGATAGCTCAGGAGAAGTGTTCGGCTATCAAAACTTGCGTGTTATTGACGGCTCAATCATACCGGGTAATTTAGGGGTAAACCCATCATTAACCATTACCGCATTGTCTGAATACGCGATGAGCCAAGTACCGGTATTCGATGCAGCCCGAGCAAGCAAGATAAAGCCAATACAATTTAGTGACCCACGCGAAGGCCTAGTATCAGCGCTGACTGGTTCAGGTGATTTAGCAAAATCGATTGCTGAAAAACAAAAAAGCCGTGCATAAAGCACGGCCTATTTTGACCAATAGCGATTAGATCACTGATAATTCTACAGCAATGTTACCGCGCGTTGCGTTTGAGTATGGGCATACTTCGTGCGCTTTATTAACCAGTGCAAGAGCGGTGTCTTTATCAAGATCACCTACAGATACCGCAAGCTTAACAGCAATACCAAAACCACCTTCGATAGGTCCAATTGATACTTCAGAGTTAATATGAGTATCAGCTGGTAATTTAATTTTTGCCTGGCCAGCCACTAACTTTAATGCGCCGATAAAACAAGCCGCGTAACCTGCTGCAAATAACTGCTCAGGGTTTGTACCTTGACCATCATCACCACCTAGCCCTTTTGGTGTTGATAGTGCCACATCTAAACGACCATCATCTGATTTTGCTGTACCTTCACGGCCACCTGTTGCTGTTGCTTTTGCTGTGTATGCGATACTTTGTAGTTCTTTCATGATTACTCTCCTAATTGAGTGAAAATATATTTTGCATGCAAAATATATTAGATCAGCTTTTTCGGGATTGCAAATATTTTGTATACAAATTAAAATACTCGTATTGAATTTTGAGGATCGTGCATGAAATACCCACAACTAAAATTAGATAACCAGCTATGCCACCGCTTATATATGGCGTCGAATGGGATTGCCCGTGCGTATCGAGATTCTCTCAACCAATTAGATTTAACCTACCCGCAATACGTAGTGATGATGGCGCTGTGGGAAAAAGATCAGATCAGCATTGCTGAATTACTTGAAAAAACCGCCATTGATGGCGGTGCGATGACGCAAATTTTGAAAAAAATGAGTGATAAAGCATTGTTATCGATCGCCAAAGATAGCCAAGATAAACGCAAACGACTCGTGCAGCTCGAAGCCAAAGGCAAGGCGATGCAAGATCAAGCTGCCGATATACCGTCGCAAATTCGTTGTCGCTTCCCAAGCATTAACGAACAACAAGCACTGCAACTGATTGAGTTACTCGATTTAGTAAATAGTGACCTTGATTAACAAAAAATTTTTGAAAGTGAATTTGGATAATACCAGCTTGCTTAATAAAGTGGGCTTTTTGAGGCAAGAAAACCTCGTTGATAACAAGGCAAAAATTTCGTTATTTAGTTGTTCTAAATGAGAAATTTTTAACGCTGGTAGCGACAGGTTTGCTCCCTCAAAATGATTACGTATTATTGCGAGCTGGTATCTAAACCCTTTTTAATATAATTCTATACGCTATAGTGTTCAAAACTCATCAATACGGACACCATCATGAAAGCATTTGGATACACTACAGCAACCCCAACGTTGTCGGACTCATCATTACAAGCGATTGAATTACCTGATCCCGTTGCGACAGGTCACGACATTCTTGTCGCCGTAGAAGCAATTTCAGTAAACCCCGTTGATACTAAAATTCGCGCTAATGTGTCACCAGACACTGGCTACAAAGTTATTGGCTGGGATGCAGTGGGGACGGTTAAAGCTGTTGGCGACAAGGTTTCGTTATTTAATGTCGGTGATCGTGTGTTTTATGCTGGCGACTTAACGCGCCAAGGCAGTAATGCTGAGCTGCAACTTGTTGATGAACGCATTGTCGGTCTTGCACCAACAAGCCTGAGTAATAGTGAAGCAGCCGCCTTGCCATTAACCAGTATTACTGCGTGGGAGTTATTGTTTGACCGTTTACAGATTGAAAAATCTAAAAACAATAAGCCAGCCTCTGTATTAGTGATAGGTGCCGCAGGTGGTGTAGGCTCAATTTTAGTGCAGCTTGCCAAACAGCTTACCAATTTAACAGTTGTTGGTACCGCCGCACGAGAAGAAAGCGCCAACTGGCTTAAAGACTTAGGTGTTGATCATGTGCTTGATCATAGCAAAAACCTTAACGAGCAACGTCTTGCAGCCGACCTGAGTGAATTTGATTACGTAGTGAGCTTAACGCACACCGACCAACATCTTGATAGCATTATGGAAGTGATCAAGCCACAAGGTAAATTGGCACTGATCGATGACCCTGCAAGCTTTGATATTTTAAAGTTAAAGCGTAAAAGTATTTCGCTGCATTGGGAGTTTATGTATACCCGCTCAATGTTCCAAACCGAGGATATGATTGCCCAGCATCAGCTTCTTTCAGAGCTTGCTAGCTTAGTTGATAACGGCACAATCAAAACAACATTGGGTGAACATTTAGGTAAGATAAACGTAGCAAACCTTGTTAAAGCCCATGGGATTTTAGAATCTCATCAAGCTCGTGGAAAGCTTGTGTTGGAAGGGTTTGAGTAACGAGAAACGAGTTGCGAGATACGAGGGGAAAGTTAGCGAGAGTAAAGTTTCGAGAAGCGAGGTGCGAGCATGTAGCAGCGATTTTACATAGCGTTTTATTCTCGTATCGCCCCTACCTCACCAATATCGCGGCATAAAGCCGGTACTACCTGTAGGCGTCACGCTTGCTTGGCGCGCGAAACAAAAAAATTAAGATTCAAGTTACGAGATACGAGGTGCGAGATACGAGAAGCGAAGTGCCAGCTTGTAGCAGCGATTTTACATCGAGTTTTATTCTCGTATCCTCCTACCTCAACCATGTCGCGGCATAAAGCCGCTGCTACCAGTAGGCGTCACGCTTGCTTGGCGCGCGAAACAAAAAATTAAGATTCAAGTTACGACAGTAAAGTTACGAGATACGAGGTGCGAGCATGTAGCAGCGATTTTACATCGCTTATTTTCTCACTTAACAATAATAACACGCATCATTAAAGTGCATTACAGCACTTACCTTTCACTATTTTAGTGCCTGATTTTAAGGAAGCCCTAACCATCAAACATTAACCGATTGATTTTTAATGCATTTAAATTTAATAAAGGTTTGGCACAGATCTTCCAATAGTGAGTATGAACTGGCACTAACAAGGAGACTAACGTGACTAACTTCTTTCACACTCTTTATCTACTTTGGCGATTAGACATCAGCACATGGCATATGCATGAAGCAAACGATCCGCATAATGTTGCTGATTTGGAGCGTCGCTATGTTAAATAATGACCCCGCATTTATTGAAGCGCTTAAAAAAATTTCGGTTCACCAACTGACAATCACCGAAGCGTCTGAGCAGTACGACATTCCTAAGCGTGTGTTATACAAAGCCGCACGACAGCAACAAGTTAAACAGAACAAACAAAAAGCGTATTTAATTGCCACTCAGAAGCGCCTTCAACAAAGTCTACGTAATGTAGAAATGGAGTTAGCTAGCTTCAGCTAAATAACTTCTGTATGGTTAAAATACACGCACAATAATGATGGATTAAGTATGCACGCAGTAGAAGTAAACTTTGATGGCTTAGTGGGGCCTACTCACAATTACGCGGGATTATCGTATGGCAATGTCGCTTCACTAAGTCACGCCTCTTCGCATTCGAACCCCAAAGAGGCCGTGCTACAAGGCCTTGAAAAAATGAAGGCAATGCACGAGTTAGGGCTAGAACAAGGTATTTTTGCACCCCATGCTCGCCCCGACATTAACGTGCTAAAGCGTTTAGGCTTTACAGGCAGTGATAGCCAAATTATTGAAAAAGCATTTAAAGCCGACCCTGTTTTACTGCGAGCTTGTTACAGTGCATCGGCCATGTGGACAGCCAATGCTGGCACTATCTCGCCTTCAGTCGATACGCTTGATGACAAAGTGCACTTTACGGCTGCTAACTTAAATAACAAATTTCACCGCTCGCTAGAGCCCGTTACAACTACGGCTTTATTAAAAGCCATGTTTAACGATGAACGTTACTTTAGCCATCATACGCACTTACCTGATCAAGGTTTTTTTGGTGATGAAGGCGCCGCAAATCATAATCGATTATGCGACAGCCACGCAGATACAGGGCTTGAGATCTTTGTTTATGGGGCAAGTAGCTTTAATAGCGCCTTACCAAAACCCGTTAAATTTCCTGCAAGACAATCTCTTGAAGCTTCGCAAGCAATTGCCCGTCTACATCAGCTAAAACCAGAAAATCAGTTATTTATTCAACAAAACCCTGATGTGATAGACCAAGGTGTATTCCATAACGATGTAATCGCTGTGGCCAATGGCAATGTACTTTTATGCCACGAACAAGCGTTTTTGCATCAAGCTGATACGCTAAAACAGATTAAACAAGCTTACCTAGGCAACAAGCCGTTACATATTATTGAAGTGCCAACCAATAAAGTGAGCATTACAGATGCTGTAGGCAGCTATTTATTTAATAGCCAATTAATTACCTTAAGTGATGACAGCATGATGCTGGTTGCACCTAAAGAATGTCAGCGTAATCAAGCTGTTCACGATTACATTCAAGAAATGATTTTGGCAGATAACCCAGTTCAGCAAGTGCGCTTTTTTGACTTGCGCCAAAGCATGCAAAATGGCGGTGGCCCTGCTTGTTTGCGCTTGCGTGTTGCACTCAATACTGACGAACTAGCCGCGGTCAATCCGGGTGTACGATTCAGCGAAGAAAAATATACCCAACTAGTGAGTTGGGCGAATAAGCATTACCGTGACTCGTTAAGTAGTGACGACTTTGCCGATCCAATGCTTTTAACCGAAAGCTATCAAGCACTTGATGAGTTAACCAACTTACTTAATTTAGGCTCTGTGTATCCATTTCAACAAGAATAAATAATGAAAATTAAAGCTGTACACTCTATTAAAGGGGTGTCTAAATCACTCAATAGTTTACTGATTGATAGCGTTGCCAGTGGCGCATCAATCGGCTTTATTGCCCCGCTATCATTACAGTCAGCACATGACTACTGGCAAGGGGTCGATGGCGATTTAGCAACGCCTTACCGTAGGCTTTATCTTGCCCTTGATGGTGATACGGTGATTGGCTCCGTGCAGCTTTCTTTGTGCGCTAAAGCCAATGGCGCTCACCGCGGCGAGGTAGAAAAGCTCATGGTACACAGCGAATATCAAGGCCAAGGAATTGCAAAACAATTGATGAATAGCCTAGAAACCGACGCCCGTATCTTAGGTATTCAATTATTGGTACTTGATACCCGCCAAGGCGACACTGCTTCATATTTGTATCGAAAACTCGATTATATTGAAGCTGGCACTATTCCTAGATTTGCGAAAAGTTCCTCCGGTGAATTTGACGCAACGGTGTATTTTTATAAGCAAGTTGCCTAGATCTGCTTTTATAGCCAATTGATATAATCATAAAGTCGACTAATAAAAATCTTTAAACGTACTAAACTAGTACTGCGGATTTTTATTAGGAGCGATAAATGGCGCTATCAATACAGCAACGGGTACTCTTTCTAGCCCTACTTCCCCCCCTACTCATTGCAATAATGCTGACACTCTACAACTATGTGCAATCAAAACACAGTGGTGCACAAACCGTTGAAAGTTTTGCCACACAAATGGAAAACGACCGAAAGGCCGAAGTCAGTAACTATCAAAAAATTGCCATGAGTTCGATTGCTCATCTCATCGCGCAAGATGATGGCTCTAATACTGAACAGCTGCAAAGCCAAGCAAAAAGCATCTTACGTAATTTGCGTTTTAATGATGCTGGTGATACAGGCTATGTGTTTGTATATGATGTAAAAGGTGTCAACATTGCTCATGGCGTTAACGCCTCACTTGAGGGTAAAAACCTTTATGATTTTAAAGATCCTAATGGGGTTTATTTGATACGAGAGCTTATTGATGCTGCGAAGAAAGGCGGTGGCTATGTGCAATATTCTTGGAAAAATACCAATGGCAGTGTGAACCCTAAACTCGGTTATGCCGCTTTACTACCAAAATGGAATTGGGTGCTAGGAACCGGTTTTTGGATCAGTGGCCTTGAGCAACAAGTTGCAGTAACAGAACAACGGGTTAATGAAGGTATCGATAATGCCTTTATAAACACCATTATCGCTTCAGTATTTGCAGTTGCAATTACCGCAGCAATTGCTGTAGTGGTATCGCGCAGTATTACCAGCCCTCTGCACACAACCGTACTAGCAATGAACGATATATCACAAGGTGATGGTGATTTAACCCAACGTTTAATGGTGAAACGAGATGATGAACTCGGCAAGCTTGGCAGTTCGTTTAACCGTTTTGCCGATGACGTTGGTAAGATGGTTATTGATATTCGCCAATCATCGCAATCGATGAATCAAGCGTCACACAAACTCAACGAGCTACTTGCCAATATGCATGCAGGTATTAATCGCCAACATGAAGAAAGTGAACAAGTTGCAACCGCAATAAACGAAATGTCGGCGGCATCAATGGAAGTTGCTCGTAGTGCCCAAGAGGCCTCAACCGCTGCTGAGCATGCCGATCATTTAGTCAAACAAGCTAACAACCAATTACTCATTGCCATAAAGGTGATTAATGGCCTCGCCAAACAAGTTGATGAAGGGGCGAATGCGGTCGATCAGCTTAATCAACAATCGAGTCAAATAGGCAGTGTGCTTGATGTGATCAGAAACATTGCTGAGCAAACGAATCTATTGGCACTGAACGCGGCAATTGAATCTGCCCGAGCTGGTGAAGCGGGTCGTGGTTTTGCGGTGGTAGCTGATGAAGTGCGAACGCTTGCAAAACGCACGCAAGATAGTACTCATGAAATAGAGGCTATGATTGAGCAAGTACAGCAAGGAACAACAACTGTAAACAGCATTATGCAATCAATTAAATCAGGCAGTGCAACCAGTGTTAATGAGGCGGGCGAAGTCGAAAAAGCGCTTAATGAAGTGTTGCTTTCGGTTAACACCATCACATCACAAAATGCACAAATTGCCACAGCCGCTGAAGAGCAAACTTCAGTGTCTGAAGCGATTAATCAAAACATGACGACCATTGTCGATATTGCTAACAAAACCGCTAATGATACCGATGTAGCCACATCATACATGCATGAGCTGTCAGACACAGCAACGCAATTAGAACAAAATGTAAGTCGCTATAAAACGTAATATTTAATGCGATTGTTAGGCAGGCGAATACGCCTGCTTAACAAAAATCATTGGTCTTTTGTAAATTCTTTAACCAATCGAACAAATCATTATCGTAGCGCTTTAGACGTTGTTGATGTTTGTCATTAAGGCTATAAAAAGGCGCAATACAAATATACTTCTCGCCCATAATAAGTACTAAGCGCAAACCAAAAAATGAGTAATGGTGAATAAACTGCACTTGTCTTGCATGCATATGACGGCATTGTCCAAATAAATTACGGTAATGCACACCATGGCGACACACCGTTAAATTGCGCTTTGAATTAAAAACAAGTAGCGCTAATAACATCGTAACCGCACAAGCTAAAAAGCTAAAAAGTAAGCTGCTTACTTCTGATGAGCTATTAATAAATCCCACAAATAAGATTACGTTAAATGCACCTAGCAGTGCCAAACTCCTCAACTCAAAGCGCTTTTCTAAATCAATGACCTTCATTTTTGTTCCTAGATTTTTATTTTTTGCGATGGTGTCAGCAAAATGTGGAAGAAAAATGGATTTGCTTAAAAAGCACGCTAAATTTGCATTTATATTTTTTGTGGCTTACAGGTTGTTACATAAAAGGTACAAAGGTGTTAATCGAAACTTATTATTAGCAATTCAAGTTACATTAAGTTTTAGTTATTACACTATTAGTAAATTTTTAGAACACAAAGGGAAGAAATGATGAACTTTAAAACTACATTACTTAGCAGCGCCGTTTTATTTGCACTTGTTGGTTGTGGCTCAGATGACGACAAGAATGATACGGTTGATCCTCAGCCGCAAACTGCACAGTTCACATTAGGTGTGTCTGATGCACCAGTGACAGGTTTAAAAGCTGTTAATGTTGTGTTTGATTCAATCACATTGAAAACCCAAGGTGGTGAAGAGTTCACTTTTGAGACCCGTGAAGATGATGATGAAACCATGCCTGAAATGGTTAACTTATTAGACTACACAGGTGATGATGTATTTTCTTTATTAGAAGATGAAGAAGTACCAGCTGGCGAATATCAATGGATCCGTGCAGATGTTATCAATGGTGACACAAACGATTTAACTATGACTTCGCATGTTGTATACGAAGATGACAGCATTGCACCACTTGTTGTTAAACGTAAAGGCAACGATGGTATCGGTGAAATCCAACTTGATGGTTTTACCCTTAACCAAGCTGGTAACGAGTTTGTTATTGAGTTTGACCTTAAAAAGTCATTAGTTGATCCACAAAATAGTGATGAGATCTTCTTAAAACCACGCGGTGTTCGCTTAGAAAACCTTGCTGAATCTGAAGATATCGAAGGCACTGTGAGCGACGTACTCATCGCGAACTGTGAAACAGATAATATCGATATCGCACTGGAAGATGGTTCATTCGGTCATGCTGTTTACTTATATAGCAGCGATGTTGAAATGCCAATGGACAACTATGAAGTTAACGAAGATGAAACACCATTAGATGCACCTCTTGCAACGGCGGATGTTGTTTTCGATAGCGAAGATAATCAATACGAATTTGAACTTGCGTTCATTCAACCTGGTGATTATCAACTTGCTTATACCTGTGCAGCACATATCGATGACGTAGAAACGCAAGACGAAGCATTTACGCTTTATCAAGTAAAACCAATTACAGTTACATCGGGTGAAGACTTAGACGTGTCTTTCACTGTTTCTGAATAATATTGGAATCAATACCCCATTAAAAAGCCCGCATTGCGGGCTTTTTGTTGTTTATAGTGTATCGTAACGAATAATTACTTCGGATATTTGATCCACCACTTTATCTGCACCTGTTTTAATGTCTTCCATTATCATGCTGACTTCTTCAACATTTTGCTGAGACTCACCAGACAGTGTTTCTATTTCTTCGATAAGAGCCGTCATTTTTGCTGCGATCTCTTGCGTCTTTCCAATAAGGCCTGATATTTCGCTGGTCGACACAGAAGTACGTTGCGATAAATTTCTAACCTCATCGGCAACCACCGCAAAACCGCGACCATGCTCCCCGGCTCTGGCAGCTTCTATCGCTGCATTTAAGGCTAATAAGTTTGTTTGCTCTGCGATGCTATTAATGGTTGTTACAATTTCACCTATTTGTGATGACTGCTGCGCTAACACATCTGACAGTTCGCGGGTTTGATGAACTTGCTCGCTCACTTTTTTTGATGACTCAACACTGCTTAAAATTCGTTGCTGACCATTTGTCACGACTTGCGAGGTTTCTTCCGACGTGTGTCCGGCATTTTCTGCTGCATGTTTCACTTCTTCGGTGCTGTTCACTCTGGCGGTGACATCAGATGCAAACTTAATGATCTGTGTCACTTTACCCTGTTTATTAAAAATAGGGTTATAGGTTGCCTCTAAATAAAGCGGGCTGCCATCACGTTTTTTACGAGAAAATTGCCCAGAAAAAATGCGCCCGTTCGCCAGCTCTTGCCAAAAGTTGGGGTTCTTTTGATAGAAGTCGTCATAACAAAACATTTTATGATGCTGACCTTGGATTTCAGCGAGACTGTAACCCACAACATTTAAGAAATTATCATTCGCAGAAATAATATGACCATCCGGCGTAAAGCGGATCATTGCAGTGCTTTTATTAACGGCATCATAAATTGCCGACATTTCATCAAGTTTTTCGACTTCTTTGGTTATTTCTGAAGCAAACTTAATTGCACAGCGTACCTTGCCATCATCACCGCGTACCGGAAAATAGGTTGCACGCAGCCAAATGGCTTCGCCTGCCCCATTAACTCGCGAGAAAACCCCATACTTGGCTTGGCCTTTAGCGATATCTTGCCAAAACGTTTGATACTCTTTTGAACTGCTATATTCAGGCGCACAAAACTTACGATGATGCTGACCAATAATATCGCCAGCTTGCACTTTCATTGTTTTGCAAAACAAATCATTAGCTTCGAGAACAGTTCCATCTGGTGTGAATTCGATATAAGCAATATTTTCTCTGATCCCAGCTAAATATTGCTGACTTCTATCAACATCATGCTGCAACGCATCAATGAGTTGATCTTTATTTTTACTAAACCACATTGAAACACCAGTCATTAAGGTACTTAGCTAAAGTTTAGCCCAGCAGAGCGAGGAATAAAATTACAAAATAATTCTTTTTTCTTAATGATTAGCAGCTTAACCTATAGATAGCTTTTACACTAAAGCGCTTTCCTCTTAAAGAATGGCCAAATATATAATATTATAAGCCTTCCCCAAACAGCCTAGGCTTTGTTATGACATCGCGTATTCTCAAATCGATTTTTTACTCATCTTTTCTATTAGGCTCCGCCGTATTTTTGCAAGGCTGCCAAGAACAACCTCAGTCTGATCATATTGCCGTCACTGGCGGGCTTATCCAAGGACAAAAAGAAGGGCGTTTTATTGCCTATAAAGGTATTCCGTATGCAGCAGCTCCGGTGGGAGAGTTACGCTGGCGAGCACCGCAACCTGTGCCTAAGTGGCAAGATGTAAAAGTACTTAACGATTACGCGCCTGACTGTATGCAAAAGCCGTTTGCAGCCGACGCTGCACCGCTTACAACAACCCCTTCGGAAGATTGCCTTTATTTAAATGTGTTTAAACCCACTAAACACAGCGATACTCCTTATCCCGTTGTGGTATGGATACATGGGGGTGGCTTTGTAAATGGTGGCGCATCACCCGCTGTTTACTCGGGTGAAAGCTTTGCTAAACAAGGGGTTATTTTTGTTAGCTTTAATTATCGCCTAGGCCGATTTGGCTTTTTTGCGCACCCTGCCCTTAGTCGTTTTGAGAATGATGCACTGGGCAATTACGCTTTGATGGATCAAATTGCGGCCCTTGAATGGGTGAAACAAAATATCGCTCAATTTGGTGGTGATGCTGCAAAAGTGACACTCATGGGTGAATCTGCAGGAGGCGCATCGGTACATGCGATGATGCAAACCCCTGCTGCAAATGGCTTATTCCAGCAAGCGATTATTATGTCAGCGGGAGGACGAGAACTATTTAAGCAGTTACCACTTAATAGTGATGATGACACCGTGTTAAGCGCCGAAAAAATTGGCGAAAACTTTGCCAAACAACACACCATTTTAGGCAGTGATGAAAATGCCCTTGCTGCACTACGTGAGTTATCTGCCGAAGAGGTGGTTGATAACCTAAATTTGAGCACATTAAATCGACAAAATGATGTTGAACCTACGTACGTTGGCGGGCCAATTATTGATGGCACCATCATCAATTCGGCGACAGAAGCGCGCTTGAGTAAAGGCACGTTTAGCCATGTTGCGACCATGGTCGGTACAACAGATATGGATTTAGGCTTTGCTAATTTTGCTTCTAAAGAGGCGCTATTCGCAAGTTTTGCTCCGCACAGTACACAAGCAAAAATGACTTACGATGCAAGCGGCGAAACGCCATTGCCTTTACTCAATTACCAAGTTGGTCAAGATGCGTTAATGCAAGAGCCAGCAAAGTTCGTTGCAAAACGTGTGACAGATATGGGTAAGGAAGCCTTTTTGTATCGTTTTGGTTATGTGGCGCAAACTTTAGATAAACCTGGTGCAGAGCACGCCAGCGAAATTCCGTACTTTTTTAATACTGTGGCTGCTAAATATGGGCATGTAACCACTGAGCAAGATAAGCAAGCTGCTAAAATAATGCACCGTTATGTGACGAACTTTATTAAGTTAGGCACACCAAATGGCCCAGGGTTACCTACTTGGCAAGCATATAAAAATGATGAATCTTTTATACTGCAAATGAGTAAATCAGGGACTGCAGAGTTTTTACCGGACCCCTTACAAGCGCGGTTAAACATCACTGCAACCAAAGCTGAAATACAATAATCAAATAAGGCGCTTAATATAAGCGCCTTATTTTTTACCCTTGCTGCTGAACATACTCAAGCGCTGTCATCTTGTGATATGTCACATTAGGATGAAATACGTGAGTAGGATCTGGGTCAACCACTTCAATTGGCGTGCCTTGACTGCGTGCAATATCGAGTGCCATTTGGGTTATATTGACGCTAAACGAGGTGCCGATAAAGACGATTTTATCGGCATCGATCATACGCTGTTGCGCCTCAGAGATTCGATAAAGATCAGTGTAGTATTCATCAAATAACAACACGTAAGGCTTAAATGACTCGTTGAGCTTGGGGCTTTCGTTATTGATATTGAACACCTCAAGCAAGGAGTTGTGGAGGTTGTCTTCGTTAACCTTCTCCCACGGCGCGTTAAAAGCCATCACATCGTCACCTTGATGGTGGAACAGTGTCATTTGATCTAAGCGACCATGAATAGCAATAAAGTCGGTGTTACCTGCTTTGCCATCAAGACCATCAATATTTTGCGTAATGAGATTTTTATCACTCAACCAATGATGCACTTCATTGGGACCGTGATGGCGATAGGTTGCAAAACGATGATAATACCAAGCTAAAAATTCACGGGGGTTGCTTTCGTACATAGCACGCGTTGCCATTTCCATCGGCGTGTAATTTTTGCTACCAATGGTCCAAAAGCCATCTTCGCCACGAAAGGTTGGTATACCGCTAGCGGCACTCACACCCGCACCAGTAATATAGAGTGTATTCATAGAGATAACTTTACCTTGTAAGCAAGTGCATCGGCTGTCACTTGTTGATTATTATCCATACCACCAAGACGATACAAACTTCCTTGGTGCTCTAATAAACCTCGATGATCCATGCTCGCGGTATCGGCTTTTGGCATCACTTGCCACGTGTTTTTATCAACATCAAAGCGCCAAACATGATCACTCGCTGGCGCTGGCTTCCCGTTGTATCCGATGCCATTGTAGTTATATGGGTTTGCAGAACCGCCCATCATATAAATGTCGCCATTAAAACTGGTTGCAGCCATACGATAGTGGGCAACACCTGTTGGATGTGGCACGGTACGCCAATCTATTTTTAATGGATTATTAGCATCAATAGTGCCTTTTAAACACTGTGCAACCGCAGCGAAAGAACGGCGTTTATCAGCATTCGCTTCTGTTTTAACGCCATCACACACCAATATAGTGTTTCCACTAATTGCCGCCGCTTGGCCAAACACCGGTTGACCTAAAAATGGCGAAGCCTGTTGCCAAGTATCTGTATGCGTATCATAAACTTGTACAAGGTTAACATTGCCATCGTTATGCCAACCACTGACTAAATAGATATAACGCTGCTGATACGAAAGCGCCACACTGTCATCCACCGGCACAGGCATATTGGCCAATTGCGTATATGAATTAGAGAGCACATCATAGCGATATACATCGGGTGTAGAGATTTCTTGATGATCGGCGCTAACGGTATACCCACCAAATACATAGGCATGCTGACCCACACCCACAGCGGTACTCGCTAGACGACCAGTAAGGGGCAATGTACTTGGCACGGCTTTAGCCGCTTGCCACGCGTTATCGCCCACTTTAAGGACCCACACTTTATTGTGAACATCTGTATGTGCTTTGCCTGAGCTCAAGCCCATAAAACTTAAAAAGTAGGCTTGTTCATCAATAACAACTTTGGCGACAGCGTTGTTCGCGACGGCTTCTGGTAAGGCAGGTATGGTTGCAAGTGCAATAGAAAATAACAGGCTCATAAATTAAATAGGTAACTTAACACATCGCTAAAGAATACCATTTTATGAGCCTGAAGAAAGGCTCGCTATTAGTAAGCAATACTAATACGTTGATTTAAATGAGCTGCCGATTGTGCTTCATCAAGCATCGCTTTAGCATAATCAGTGACTGATATTTTGCTTTCGCCGTTTGCATCAGTAAAGAAGCTGTCGCCACCAACACGGTACGGGCCTTCTGACTCACCTGGGTAAATGACCGCAGCTGGTGATACAAAAGTCCAAGCTGTATCTGCTGTTGATGCTCTAAATACATCAAGTGCTTCACCTTGAGCTATGGCTTCTGCTTTGTATTCAGCAGGAAAGTCTGGGCTTGATACCAGTGTTACACCAGGTGCCACTTCTAAGCTACCTGCACCACCCACCCATAAAATGCGTGTGCCTGTACCTGCAAGCGCGTTTAATAATTGCTTTGCTGTGTTTGCAACAATTTCATGGTTCCCTAAAGCACGACCACCAATTGCCGCAATAACAACATCACTACCTGCAGCTGTAATTGCGATATCGTCTTTTGTTAAATCAAATTCAGTCACAGTAACGTTATCTTGGGTTACTTTACTTACGTCTCTAACTAATGCATTTACTTGATGACCACGTGCGATTGCTTCTGAAGTAATGTGACTGCCAATCCAACCTGTTGCGCCAATAACTGCTAATTTCATGAGGAATTCTCCGTTGTTTGTTTCAATGATTGCAGTTTACTTGTTCACTAATTACTGATAAATACACTATATAGATACACATTGTTTCACTTTAAGATACCAATGGATAAACTCAATTCAATTACTAGCTTTGTCGAAGTGGCCCGTACAGGCAGTTTTACTCAGGCTGCAGAGCATTTAGGTTTAAGCCGATTACAAGTTTCTAGGCATATTCAAGATATAGAAAAGTGGCTAAATTTAAGATTGTTTCATCGTACAACACGCAAAGTAAGTTTGACCCTTCAAGGCGAAGAAGCCCTTAGCTATTGCCAGCAAATATTAAATCAAGTGTCTGATTTACAAAGCCGAGCGCATAGTCATAACAACGAATTAGTGGGTACTATCCGTGTTGCCTCTCCGATTGGGCTTGGCCAACATAAACTGTTTGATGCCATTGAAGTGTTTGCTAGGCGCCACCCACAGACGCGCTTTGAACTGTTACTTTCAGATAGTTTATCGCAGCTGGTTGATGACCGCGTTGATATCGCTTTGCGTTACATCCACCAGCCTGACGAAGGTCTTATTGCCCGTAAGCTAATGTATATCGCAACCGCAGTGTGTGCCTCTAGCGATTATTTAGCTGCAAACCCACCGATTTTTGAGCCGAGTGACTTAACCGCACACAATTGCCTTATTCATAACAAACACACTATTTGGCAATTTCAACACGACGACAACACACAAAAAGTGACCGTGAAGGGCAACATTGTTGCCAACGATATGGGTGTACTTCTAAAAGCTGCAAAACAAGGAATGGGGATTGCTCACCTACCCTGCGATCTCGCCAATGACTATTTGGCATCAGGTGAGCTTGTTAAAGTACTGCCAGAGCATACAACTATAGGCTCTCACTTATGGGCGGTGTATTTATCACGTAACTTCCAACAAAATGTGGTCAGAGCGTTCATCGACTTTTTAGCAGAGCACTGGCAACACGATATCTTATAATCTAAATCTGCTGCAAATACGTATAGACTATAAAAAGGAGCCGTAATGCAGCATTTAGATCATGAAGTATCACGTATCATAGAGATGGCGTGGGAAGACAGAACCCCGTTTGAAGCAATAAACCAACAGTTTGGTTTAAACGAAAAAAACGTTATCGCGCTAATGCGTGAGCAATTAACACCTTCGAGTTTTAAACTTTGGCGAAAACGCGCAGCGGGTAGGCAAAGCAAACACTTAAAACTACGCCATCCAGATATATCCCGTGGTTACTGTAAAACCCAATATAAACATAGATAAAATTACTTTATCTTTTGAGAAAACTGGCCAACTGCATCCACCACTTTTTGAGCGCCATGTTGAATGTCGCTCATCACATTTCCTGACTCAGAGGCGAGGTTAAAACCCAGCTCAGCTTTCGTTTTTCCTAATTCGATTACTTCAACCGTATGTTTAGTCAAAGACCTATTTTGTTTTACAACATCAACAATCTCAACTGTCGAATTAGAGGTTCTTAAAGCAAGTTGCCGTACTTCATCAGCCACCACTGCAAAACTTCGGCCTTGCTCGCCAGCACGAGCCGCTTCAATTGCCGCATTTAGCGCTAATAAGTTTGTTTGTTCCGCAATACTACTAATACTTTGTACGATGGCAGCAATGTGCTGCGATTGCTTATCGAGCTCGGCCATTTCAGCTGCGGCTTGTTCCATTTGCTTCGCTAAATCGTCCATTACATGAACCATTTCATCTAAAACAGTGGCACCTTGTTTTGCTGCTTTATCAGTTTCGGTGGATGTGCCGTAAGCGATGTCAGCCGCTTGAGACACAGCCATTTCTAAATTCACTTGTTCGGTGATCACAGTTGCAAACTTAACGACTTTATAAAGCACATCTTGCTCGTTAAAAACCGGATTGTAAGTCGCCTCCAACCAAATGGGTTCACCAAATTTATTCACCCGCTTAAATCGTGACGAGATAAATTGGCCTTTTTGTAATTTCTGCCAAAACTCAGCATAGCCAGTTGAATTTGCTTCGGCTGGTTCACAAAACATCCGGTGATGTTTACCGATAATTTCGTCTTTTGTATAACCAACCCCCGCGAGAAATTGCTCATTCGCTTTTAAAACATGGCCTTCTAAATCAAACTCAATAACTGCCATAGAGCGATTAATTGCTTTCACTAAGTCTTTATTTTCTCGCGATGTTTCAATTGTTCGGGTCAGCACGCTGGCATGAAGATCAAACTTTTCAAAGCCCTGCTGTTTATTTAAAATTGGATGAAAAAATGCTCTTAACCAAACATGCTGGTCCTGCGCATTTAAAAGTTGAACAGCACCGACCCAAGCTGATTTGTCTAAAATAGCTCGTTTAAAATGAAGGTAATGCTTTGCGTCTTTGGCGCTGCTAGGCACCAAGTCAAGCAGAGGTTTTCCTATTAATTGGGCTTCTGTAAAGCCGAGTTCTGCTAATACTTGCGTATTGGCAAACGTGATACGACCTTCCCTATCAAGTTCCAGCGTAAACATTCTATTATCTAATGTATCTTTCACTTGAGATACACGAAACAATTCATCTTCTAACTGAGCTATCCTTTCTTTCAATGGCTGGGTAAAAAACATAAATCATCCCACCTTAAATACTAAAATCATCACAGAGTAGCTCGATAAGGACTACTAAATCTGTACCGTTCGATGATATTAGCGTAAAAAAGTTGGATAAATAGCCGCTTTCAAGACATTAGGAAGTTTCTTGAAGCAAAATAAGAAATGATTTAATCAAATAGCATTATAAAAGCCTAACTGAGTAGGCTTTTTGTCAGTGATTCAGTTGATTTGCAAATTGTCCAACTGCATCAACCACTTGCTGGGCACCGTGTTGTATGTCTTCCATCACCTTGCCAGACTCATTTGATAAAGACACACCCTGCTCGGCTTTCACCTTGCCTTGCTCAATAACCTTTACCGTATTTTGCGTAAGTGACTGATTGTTATTTACTACTTCAACAATTTCTTCAGTGGCTTTTGAGGTTCTTGAAGCAAGCTGTCTGACTTCATCAGCAACCACCGCAAAACCTCGACCTTGCTCACCGGCACGAGCGGCTTCAATTGCTGCGTTTAACGCCAGCAAGTTCGTTTGCTCCGCAATGCTGCTGATACTTTGCACAATGGCAGCAATTTGTTGTGACTGTTTATCAAGGGCTGAAATCTCTTGAGCTGCTTGCTCCATCTGCTGGGCTAATTCATTCATCACTGTCATGGTGTTTTGTAACACCTCAGCCCCTTGTTGAGCGAGTCTATCAGTCTCTGTTGATGTGCCATACGCAATTTCGGCCGCTTGTGAAATTGCATGCTCACGATTAACTTGCTCAGTGATCACAGTGGCAAACTTCATCACTTTATAAAGCTCACCAAAATCATTTGAAATAGGGTTGTATGAAGCTTCAAGCCACACTTCATTGCCATGACGGTCAACACGTTTAAAGCGATCAACAACAAACTCACCACGTCTTAAGCGCTGCCAAAACTTCTCATATTCCGCAGATTCAGCAAGTGCATGATCACAAAACATACGATGGTGCTTGCCAACGATCTCATCTTTTTTATAACCCATACTCTCTAAAAACGGTTCATTTGCGTTAATAACCTTGCCCTCAAGGTCAAACTCAATAACTGCCATCGAGCGATAGATGGCATTAATAGTGTCACGCTGTTCACGAGAAGTAGAAATAGCATCGGTAAGCACAGTGCCGTAAATAGCAAAGTAATTAAGCTCACCTTGCTCTGTGTGTACCGGGTGAGCAATTAATCGTAGCCACTCAAGCTTGCCGTCATAGCGAGTTATTTGTAAGTGCCCTACACCATGCTGTTGATTTTCAATGGCGTTTTTTAGGTCTTTAAACTGGTCAGTATTTCGAGATTGTTCAGTAATAATATCTTGGAAGGGCGAGTCAATTAGCTGATTGTGCGAGTAGCCTAATTCATCTAAAAAGTTCTGGTTAATATAGGCCATTGTGCCATCAGCACGCAGCCTAAGCACCAGCATCTCTTCATCAATACCTGAAGTGAGATCTTTTAGCGGATAAAGCTCAGCTTTTAACGCATCAATTTCAGCCTGTAAGGATTTATTAAACCACATAAAACGCCCTGATTTTTTATTAACGTGTTGTTGTTCATAAAATTGTAGAACAATTAACGCAGGGCGCTACTTTAAAATAAGCAAAAAGAATTAAGAAAGGTGATTTAACTAAGAAGCTTGGGAGGTCAATTTAACGTATTTCTCAGCCAGATCATCTAAAGTTTCACGGTGATTTGGATCTGGCTTGATGCAATCAATAGGACACACACTAACACATGTAGGATTATCATAATGCCCAACACACTCAGTGCATTTATTTGGGTCTATTTGATATATCTTCGCGCCCATATAAATAGCCTCATTCGGGCACTCAGGATCACACATATCACAGTTAATACATTTGTTATTGATGAGTAATGCCATTTAATGCCCTCGAACATAAATCACTATAAAACAAATAGTTACATGAGTAGGTATGTAACACATATATTTTTCAAACAAGCTTAGTTTAAAAAATATTCGATAAATAATAACACAATTCGTAGCACACTCTGTTTATGAGCAGCCGTTACAAAAGCGGTCGCGCATTCTACTTTACCCCACTCTAAATTTTGTTGATCTAGATCAAACGACAGGCCTGCAGGGCTTAATAAACCTGAGTTTTAGAGAAATGAAAAACACGAATAAACCCATTACAAAAGCCGAATACATTAAAGCAAAAGCCGTTTGGAGAGAGACGAAGGCACCTTTTTCAATGTTGTACATAAAAAAGTGTGTTACTGCGATTCAAATAATTTCAAATTTTGAGAGAAAAGTTGCTTTAAAACAAGGGATTAAAAATAAGCCCTTGGTTCGTTTGTCTAAATATGAGCAACAACACAATTTACGGCTCGTTTTCACCCCAAAAGGTAAGGTCATCTTCTATTCTAATTTCCCAAAAAAATTAGAGATCCGAAACGTAAAGCTAGGGGAGTTACCAGAACTCACCATTGCAAAAGCAAGAGAGCTTACACAAACGATATTAGAGGGAAGAACGATATTCGCCGATTTAAACACTATTTTTAAAGAATATGAGCAGAACCTGACAAACCGACATTTACTCGCACCAACAAAGTTTGCAGCCGGTTCATTGAGAACATATAAGTGCAGAGTAAAAAAGCTTAAGCAGTACTTTAATATGAAAACGAGATTTCAAAGTATTACGGCAGGGGATCTTGAGCGAATCATTGATAAAATTATTGCTAGCGAATCCAACAACCAAGCCATAGAGCTATTTGCTCAAATAAGGCGTATATGGAAGTTCGCCAAAAATAAGTTTAACAATGGCCGTAATCCTGCTGCTGACATCGATGATTATTATGTTTCGGATCGAGTTGATACTCCCCGCCCGTGCCAAGCCTACACTGACTTAGATTCAATTGCAGAGTTGTGGATCAACCTTGCAACTACGCCATGCATTCACCAGAAGAACGCAGCCAGGTTTATGATTTTAACGGGCTTGAGGCCTATCAACATTCCTCAAATGAAATGGTCATGGCTGAATAGTATTACCTTTCCGACCTTAATAACTTTTCCGTCATCCATCGTAGGTGTACGTGGTGAAATGAAAAACCAAAAAGAATACAGACTCCCACTAACAAAAATGATGCGAACTATTATCCTTGAACAAAGGGCATGGATGGAATCGGCACGACCTAATTGCAATCAAGAGTTCATTTTTCTTCAACCACGCGACCCTATGAAGCAATTTTCTAAACGCTCCCTCGATAAAATTATCAAAGACTATTCTCCATTTGATGCAGTAAAAGGTGATATCGAACAGATTGTAATGAAAGGCTCTGCGGGTGCATTTTGTACTATGTGTAGAAGCTTTTTTAAATCCAATACAAAAGAGCTGATGGTATCAAACGGCTACCACTTTAAGCATGCAGAAGACTTAACCCGTTTAGCACTTCATCATTTGAGAAAGTCTGATGATCCGAATGGGCTTAACTACGATAAATCTGAAGAGCTCTACGGCACTTCAACAAAACTTAAGTTTAATGTATTTAAGTTACACGAGGTCAGCATTTTAAAACGAGTCCATGAGCTTCAAAGCTTAGAGTTAAGGCCTACAGCATTTCATGTAAACCAACAAAAAATAATCAAAGATAAGGAACATAAAAAAGCGCTAAGAGAGCGAATAAAAGCATCTCTTGTCCATAAAGGTGCATACATTCAATTCATAAATCAGCCTTTTGGCGATACAGGAAAATCAGTTAAAGAGTTAATTCTGACTAAAGATGGTAGAACTGTAATCGAAAGTTACCTTGATGATATTGTTGTTTAAGCTAAATACTCATCCGAAAAGTATACTGAAAGAGCATATAGAAACTAAATAATGACTTAGCGTAAAGCCGGGTCATTTTTCGTACAACAGCAAAGATGATGAACACTTTTCGCTCAAAAATAATAAATAGTATTGGCAAAAATAAATTTAACGGTAGAACGAAGAAAAGTATTGAATTTTGATGAACTTACAAAGAATTTATAAAAAGTACACAAAAATCGTTAAAAAATTTTATTAAAAAAAATTTAAAAAAGTTTAGTACCCAAAACATACTAATACACCACCAAAAAGCTCAGATTTGATAATAAGCTTATAAACGACTTATCAGTAGCTTAAACAAAGCCATTTAATTTCACCACCAAAATGATCTTAGTAGTCATAGGCTTAAAGCCATAGCTGGCAAGGCTTCCCCCTCTTGCAGCAATCAAAAAACTCATTCAACATAATAAAAAAGCGACAACGTTAATTCATCCCAGATGAAGTAATAAAGACTTAATAAAATATGAAAAAAAACAACAAGAAGTTTAAGAAAAATAATATAAGCAGAATATTAGATAAAATTAGAAACCTATCTAAGATAACAAGTGAAAATGAGTCTGAGAAGCAAAGTGAAAGTGAGTGTATTAGCAAGTCGAAATTCGACAGTATTAAACCACCATATAGTGATAAAGATATTTTAATATTATCTGAATACGCTGTATCAATTAAATACCCGGAACCAGAACCAGGCCAACCCAAAAAAGATTATAGGAAATCTAAATATTGTAGCAAAAGCAAATTAAGGTTCATTTTTAACTTAAATGGAATCGTACAATTTTTTGCATACTACCCTGGCCATCGAAAGTTAAAAAAGCCTTTATTGGGTAACAATAAAACAATGACAGTCGCTGAAGCTGCAACTCTTAGCGCCATCATTTTTGATAATCAACTGTCTGGTCAAACGCTTGGAGAAGTTGCTGAAAAATTCATTGAAAGCCTCTCAATGAAACATGAAAATGATAAAAGAGTCATTTCTAAAAAAACTATCAAAACATATTCATCACAAATAAATGCCTTTGTGAATGTAATTGGCAGTTCTGCAAAGTTCTTAGATATAAGCCAAGAAGAAATAAAGTCTGCTTTTGACAAACTATATGAAGAAAAGAAAGCAAATTATACATATGATGTTTCTAATAGAGTTAAATCATTATT
The DNA here is from genome assembly GCF_001641615.1 of Pseudoalteromonas gelatinilytica. GTDB lineage: Bacteria > Pseudomonadota > Gammaproteobacteria > Enterobacterales > Alteromonadaceae > Pseudoalteromonas > Pseudoalteromonas gelatinilytica. Next base: position 508,769 of record NZ_LRRU01000019.1, on the reverse strand, counting down.
TGCTTTTGCTTCAGAAAAGCTAAATCTTAAAAATAAATCTATCAACGAAATTCGTACTAGCTATATTCCAGCACCTATCAAGTCTACTTTTAATGGGTATACCGATGGCGAGGGTATTTCAAAGCTCATGTATAGATTAGAAGAGGAGCCCAACACCCAAAAAAAGAACGCTGTACTTTTAATGGCTTTCACAGCTGTTAGGCCAGTTAACATAATTGAATTAAAAACAAGCTATCTAGATAACTTAAAGAACCCTAAATATATAACTTATCCAAAATCCACAATGACCAAAGAAGGAGCCATGAAGAACAAAGGACAATTCAAAATAAAGTTAACTCTGCAAATGACAAAAATAATCAAAAATCAGTTATCACTACATCCTGATAAGCCTAATGAGTACTTATTTTTCAGCTTTAAAGACTGTACTAAAGCGATGCCGTATAATTCTTTAAGGGAATACTTCATGTTGATTTGCCCTAATGACATCTATAAATCATCTCTGGAAGACCTTTATGTGAAAGGTACAGCTGGACCTTGCTTTACCTTACTTAGACAGCACGCTAAAACCAATGTTGTCAGATATCTAGTGAAAGAAGAAGGTTATTCACTCAGCAATGCGCAAATTGAGTCAAAACTAATACTTGGACATACAGGAAGAGAGCATGACCGTTCAGGAGAGCATTACGATAAAAACGATGAGCTTTATGATTTAAGAGCAGAAACGGCGTATAAATATTTTTTAATTAATGAAGCTATTATTCTGCAAGGTTTAGATGCATTTAAAAAAGGTAAACGTATTATTGAACCTGAATTACCTATAAAACTACCCGAACATTTAATCCCGTTCACTCAAAAAGAATGCACCACTTTAAGAATATAAAGTTCGTTCTGAGTTAATAAGATGAGATCTTTTGATTAAGGTCTCTTGTAGGAAGGATCAAACAGACACATAAGATGTTAAGCAAGGCGTTGCTTCTAGCTCATATTTGGACAGATGTCGATTAGAGTTGACACTGCGCTTAAAAATCCTAGATCTTAAGAAAAATTGAAATATATCTGTGGTAGCTATGATTTCAAATTAACTCAATGTCGGTGGTTTTAACCGAAGAGAAGACATTTCATAGTATTTGATCTCTCCACTATTTCGACAATAATATGCCTGAATGGCTATACTGTGTACCCTAATAGACATTCTCTTAATGAAAAACAATTATTAATATCAACCCGAACAACAACACAATATTTCTCAACTCTTGTTGCACTCATTAAAAGTTTAAAATAGGGTTAGTAAAGAAACTATCAAAGTGAGAGTATATTAATGAAAGGTCATTTCTCATCAAAAGAGTTTGATATCAAAGCAGCTCTCTGAATTGCAACTACAATCGTAATCATCCTTTCAATCTATACACATCAAGGCTCACATTAACGCATTTTGGGTTAACGGCGAGCTATATTTATAACTTGTCTATGGACAAAAACACGTTAGAGTATTTATTCTGTAACGCCTTGCTCACCGAAAAATTAGGAGCACAGCGAGTAATTTTTCGGTGTGGAGCAACCTGTTATACTTCAATTGTATCTATCCATGTAAAGCTCTGAATAGTTGCGCCAAATAGGAAGTAAGTTATCAAAATCTAATTTATCATTGGGGGTTTGAACCGTTAAACCGCCAAGACTCTTCTTGTCGTTAAGCACTTTGTTTTGGCTTTTCCAATGATTTTCAAGATGCTGTGACCTCTTTGGGATCGGATACCTTCCGTCCCAAATAATATATTCCGAAAGAACATTTAAAATTCCATTTTCTTCTTTGGACATTGTGAAGTTTGCGGTTTTTGCCAATGACACTAAGTCATGGGTAGCCCCGAAGCGAATACCTGCGCCTACGCAATGCGCCTTGAAAAGAAGTTCAAAGGACATTCCCATTAACATTTTGTACGTTGACCAGCAGTTTATCACTAACGCTTTTTCTTTTTGCATTGCTTCCCATAGAGTGCGAGCAGAGACTAAAAGATCATTTGACTTATTATGCCAATAAGCTGGTGTTTCTTCACGTAGTTCGAATTGCTTGTTGTAAATATTCATTTTTCAATTTCGCTTCAAAAGCTTGGCTCTAGCCTCGTGAAACTCCTCTTCTGAGATATGACCATTTTCTTTGAGGTTAGCCCATTTTGTTAATTCGTCAGCAACAGAGTATTGCTTCAATTTTTCTCCTTTTATTATGTCCACCTCTGAGTGACTTTTTGAGGCCTTGTCTGATTTGGGTTTTGTTGAAAATATCCCATTAACCTCTACCCACTCTCTATGTCTATTCAACGGAGAATAAAATAAAACCTGAATCATAATTAAATAAGCAAAAGAAATTCCAGCGAATGTTAACGAACCAAAGAACTCATCGTCGTAATACCAGCTTTGTTCAGGAGTGAAATACTTAATACCCCAATAAACAGAACTCAGAGCGCAGCCAATGAAAGCTATCCAAGTAAACCCCTTAAAGTTTTTGACCGCGGTATCAATGCTGGAGAAGTCTTGATTCTTCTTCATCATATATATGCCAAAGCCCAAAAATATGGCAGGAATAACGCCGACCAGAAGAACTATCGAAGGTGCGAATAAGAGTGAAAAAATAAGCAGCTTACTTTGGTCGCCACTACTCATAGGTTGATTTTGCAATGTACTCTCCTTTGAAATATAACATTTTAGTATTTATACGACACGCAGTTTGTGTTGCATAATCGCTTGTTGGACTGAGTCGCTACCTGCTCGGTGTGTCAGAGTTGGTGTTATTTATGCTATGGAAATTTGCTTTTTGGAGGCTCTCACTTTCCTAGTGTTAAGTAAGCTTTCCCTGCATTGCTCAGCGCTTATTATGTATTCATTACACCTAAGTTTATCTCGGTAAGCAACTATATTTTCATACGCACAGAAGCCACTAGGCAGAGGAATTCAGCAGGTGAACAGCAGTTATCTAGTTCTGTTTGTTCAACTTTCGTTGTTTTCTCCGGGCCGACCTATAGAGTAATGGCGTTAAATGGTAATGGGGCAGAAATGTTCCACCTCAAAGCCCGTACGGTTGCTCTCAACCAGACAATTTATTCGACTTCCTAAAGCACCATCAATGATGGTGACCTCACCCAGCAGTATGTCTTCTAATAGTAGACCAATAATTATAAATCTCGATCACAAACAATCTACCAACATTCAAAACTTACTGCTTTCAGAGTTTATAGTTTAAGCAAGAATTGAAGTTCTTGGTTTAAAACAACTGCGAAGGAAGAAACGCTATAAATCAATATATTATGTGCTAGAAGTAACTACCACCGTTTATAAAATCGCACCTCAAACATTACAGAAACTGTATTATTATGATATAAAATAATAAGAACAAAGGAGGATAGCTCAAATGGACCAAGTAAGCATGACGGCTGCAGCGGCAGCTTGCGCAATCATTATGATGATAACTAGCATGTTGCTTTATAACGTCAGCAGAAATGAACGTTATTTGTTTGATTGGATGATTGCGGCTATTTTATTTAGCATTTATGGCGTTATAGCCATTTGTTCTGCTTACCTTGAAACACACCAGCTCATATTTCCTGCAGCTCCTAATGCCTTATATATGGCTGGCTTTACTGCTATCTACAGCGGTGTTAGCCAACTTACACTCAAGCGTTCGCATTGGAAGTTGGTTGCCAGTGTCCTTGCAATTAGTTATTTGGTTCAGCTAATTCCAGCTGTTATACAGTCAGTTAACCTTCGGCTTTTAATTTTTTATCCATTCCTGATTTTTATAAACTCTTTAAGCTTTTACACATTATGGAAGCATAGAAAGCAAGAGGACAGAAATTCATTCATCTTATTGATGATCGTGTTATTCATTTTCACCCTCCAATTAATTATTAGGGGTGTTGTAATTGCTTTTGGTGAGAAACTTGAAATATTCGGTAGCGAATTTATTCAAACTTCAGGTACTTTGGCTTTGGTATGTTTGTTTTTTATGCTTACTATAAGTTTCGCATTTGTTTCATTTTGGAAAAAAGAAGCCCATTTACGTGCACTGGCAATAACAGACCATTTAACCGGCTGGCTTAATAGAACCGTTCTAAATAGTATCTCACAGAATATGAAAAGTGAGTGTCTTCGTAACGACAGTTGTCTCGGATTCATGTTGATTGACATAGATAACTTTAAAAGCATAAATGACAAGTATGGCCATTCAGTTGGAGACACAGTTATAAAGGAAGTATGCGATCGGGCTAAAAGTAATGTAAGAGCTTGTGATTATGCTTTCAGGCTAGGCGGTGAAGAGTTTTTAATTCTCATCAAGAACGCTGATAATAACCTTATGGAAAACTTGTCCAATCGAATTTTGAAGAAAATAAGTTGTACTGAAATAGATACAGGAAGCGACAGTCTAAAAGTAACTGTAAGCATTGGGTATTCTCTTTGTTCAAAAGCTGACAAGTCATGGGAGTGTGTTTTAGAGCGAGCTGACCAAGCTCTTTACCATTCGAAAGATTCTGGTAAAAACACATCAACAGATTTTAATATGATTCAGATTGCTTGATTACTATGTGATCGTGTCTTTTTCTAAGTATGCATTCACTTTTCGTTGTAAAAAATTAATCAATAACTATAAGTTATCACCTAACAAACATACGTATTTGCACAGTACAAATGAGGAGAATCTGTGTGAAGACATTTTGTTTAGAGCTCGTACTTGGGTTAGTTCAAGTCGGTGTGAATAGTATTTATTTGTTTATTTCACTTGCGATATTTTTGTGGGTTCTTGATTACCCCGAAACTTCTAGACTGGCGTCTGCTAACTTAATCGAAGGCTATGAGTACATTATTTTTGCATACATATGTGCTGACATTTTAAGTTTCATAGAATCAAAATTACGAGAGAAATACCTTTAATTCTAAGCGCCCTGTGGGCGCTTTTTTAAGTTCTGATATGACTTTTTATAAAACGATAAAAGCGCCTTAGAGGCGCTTTGCTGGACAAACATAGGAGGTTAGTAAAACCTTAGTAACACATACTCAAGCATCTTTTTCATGCTGGGTGTGTGCTTTTCTGCATAGATATAGTAGCCAGTGGCACCCATTACAAATTTGGTACAAAACAGGCTCATTACGATTAACCAAACGAGATTTTCTGTGGTCTTAAGCTGATAAAACGTAAATCCAACACCACTGAATAGAATCAGTGCGATAACAATCTCTATACGATTGCGATAGATAAATGAGTGTTTAAAACTCATCTATTCCACCGCAAGAAATATCTATCCCCCAATCAGTATCATCAAATACAGAGAAAGAATCACAGCTAGTTGTATCAGAAAAGTCACTGTTATCTGTGCCAAATACGTTGCCACCGATATCAACACAATTGCCATTATCAGCATCATTGATAGGTAAACCGGTTGCAGGATTAATCGATGTAGTCGTCATTTTTTAACCTCTTAGAGTGGGTGAGTTCTCTTTAAAAGTTAATGATTTTGTGATAAAAAACAAACTTGTTTGACTGCGAAGCTCAGCAACAAACAGTTTGGATTATCACTTTCTTCTTTTCTATTTATCTCACTATTCACAGAAAATATTACTTTGTTTTGTTACGAAGTAGACTTACTTTTTCGTCTGAAAGACATCAAATCCAGCCTAATTCGGAACGAAATTAGGCAATAAAAAGCGTCTCAGAATGAGACCAATAAGTCGCGTAATGTGCCGTAGGCGAAGCCGAAGAAACATGGAGCAGCGCGAATGTACAGCTGGTCTGTACTCACCGCGATGATGTTTCGCCATAGCGAAATTCGATTGAAATTTGGTACAAATTGAAAAGCGAACCACCTTTGCGATAGAAAAGTAAGCGATATGATGAAGGCGGAGAATGGGGCACCCATCGCCTGTTCATAAAGCGGCATTGTGGCGGTGAGTACAGAGCGTAGCTCGGTACATTCGCGCTATGGCTTAATACGCTAGAGCGGTAGCTCGTCGAGTCAGCTCGTTGCGGAGCAACATCAGAGATGACGGGCGTTTTAATCCATATGTTTGAACAACAACGTTGTGAAGACATCAGCTGAAAGCTGCCTGTTGTTGCGATAATCATCGCGACAACTCTGCCGGGCACGCGTACAAAGCATCCCGGTAGGAAAACCGGCAGATAATCGCTAAAAAGCGATAATTTGCAAGGTAGGTTGTTAATTAAAGATTCAAACTAACAACCAAGGTCTTTAAACATGACAAACATCCAAAACAACAATACCAGTAACCAACTTCAGCTCGCCTACCCTCGCTATTTTGATATTGATATGCGCTACTATGAAGGTGCAAACAATCATCAAAAGTTTAGCAATCGCCTGAGGCTCTCAACCCTCATTGCCATTCGATTTACTATCATCACACCAGGCCTTGTGAGTTGGCTTTATAGTATCTCACATCGATTAGCCTTGGAGCATTTAAATAGGCTCACCAGCGATGGCTTTTTAAAGCTCGTTAAAACACATCGTAGCCCCGATGGGCGCGTCTATGTTCCAACCTACAGTGCTGCAAAGTACGCTGAAGAAATAATGAATATTGATGTCTACTTCAGAGCCAATACCAACCCCGCCTTACAGTTTAACCATAACAACGTAATGCATAACCTAATTAACGCCTTCGTGATGCTAAGAGGCATTCACAATTATCATAGTGATGGCACCTACGCCCCAATGTGGCAAAGCTTTATAACTGAACCCGAATTCAAACGCGCCAATACAAGCACAGACACCCGAACAGTCGATGGTGCAGTTCGCTTATTAGATGGCTCAATTGCGGCCATAGAAGTCGAACACTCCTTTAAGAACAAAACAGCACGACAAGCCATTCTTTTAAAATACATAGCCTCACTAAAAAATGGCGACTATAACAAAGTGTTTTTATTCTCCCAGTCGCAGCAAATTTTTGACGACATAAAGCGCCTTCATGAACAATTATTCGAAGAAATGACAACGCGATTCGATAAGAAAACCCGCCACCCTCTCCTATCGCCTGAAGATGTCGAGCTACTGCAATCATCAATTATCTATCGAACCAAGTTATGTGATGAGATAAGCGAGAGGTTTTATAGAATTTAGATTTTGCTTACCCATACCAGTGGCGATAATAAGCACCCCATCAGAAGTATAAATTTTAGCAGAAAGAGGCAGTGAGGAAGGGTTCTAAATTGGACTTAACCGAATAATGTCGGGAAAAATAAGTTTAGGAGCCCTTTATGAATATCAAAGTTGGCATCTTTTGGTTTGCTGAAAACACATTAGTCTTTAAAGCTCAAAGTGCTATCGACTTAAAGCCAGATCAACTTGAATTTATTGATAGCACGCTGCAACACCAAGTTGAGTGGGAAGATAATAATATTTATCAATTGTTTGGTTTAATGCTAGACAACACTGACTACTACAACTTTCCCAGAGGTCGAGTTGTTTTTAATGTTGATCAAAATACCTCATACGTATATTTAGACAAAAGCTTGTTTAAAAAGCATATAGTTAAAAAGATAAAAACTAATTTTTCTTTACTAGATACAAACATATAATAGAAACTAACGATTCTAAGCATTTGAATTAACATTTTTTAATCATTAAAGCGAATGTTTTGTCATCTGAGTGTCCTTTTACAGGCCAATTAATTAGCCACTCTGGAGCGTTCAAAGCTTTTCCGTCGGATACTTTTGACTCGTAATTTTCAACAACACCACATGCAAAATCTTTGATATTTTCTTGTGGCAAATCGTCAGCAATGCCATCGGTACACATAAAGACAAAGTCATATAACGATGAATCATGAATTGAAACCTGCCAGTCTGAGGAATAGTGCCGCGAGTATAGTGATAAGGTAAGATTTGAAAATCCTTGGCTATTATCATGGTTTACTTCTAGATAAGCTTGATCTGAGCGACTTCCTAGGCAAATCAAACCATCACCTAACTTCCCTAGAAAGCAACTGCAACCCACCTGAATAGCAAACAAACAAGTAGCGCTGCAATCCTCTGCTCTTAGCGGTGATATGCGTCTCAACCACTCAGAATGAATGCGGCTAGTAAATCTGTCTTGATCAAAATCCTTATCGAAATCCCATTTTTCAGCTATTTCAATAACCGACTCGCAAGCGGCCTTAGAACCTACATCCGCATAAGGCTTGCTACCTAATCCGTCAGAAACAACTAAGACCGAGCCCCAGCTGTACTCTTTTCCCAACCAATAATCTTGATTAGGGATATTTTCTCTGATGTGTAATGGACCAATCACGCTTACTCCACCAGTGGCCCAGCAGCTAAGCATCATCAACAACTCCAGATATCGTGATGAGGTTTGCACCTGTATCCCCAGTTAAATAAAGCCGGAGAGCATACAAGATATCAGGTGTGTTTTTCATGGTGTCAGGTTTATTCAGCTCAAACTTTACACGTGATTTAACAGCACGAGCCTGTGCTAACTGCTTGTTTAATTTAGCTCCGTGATTAGTATTGATCTCTTCTACTATTTTAGTCACTGCATTGATGGTTTTACTTTCTAGTGAGAATATTTTACTGACCTCTGGCTCATCACTGTCTCTCAAACGTATTAACGCAAGTAAAAGTTCTAGTTTTCTGAGAAGTGAGTTCCAGCGAACTGGCTTAGCTTTGTCACCACTCTTCAAATCATCGTTATCAAACTGCAATGCATTTACTAGCGAATCCAATATGGGCTCTACCTGCTTCTGTTCAAAACCGAAGATAAACTTTGGTTCTCTCCATGCAGCGATAGATAGAATATCTAAGGCTTTTGAAGCTTTCAAACCTCTATTGCTTACCAATTTCAACAGAGTTTTCATTAGAGATTTCTGCCAATCAGCGTGAACACCACCCAACGCATAAGGTAATTGGTAAGGCAAACTCCCAAGCATATCCCCTTTGTCAATTTCAGCAATGAGCCTATTCGTCATTTCGATAGGCATATCTACATGCAGATAACACAAAAATTGCTGCAGCTCTCTTTCTATTTCGAAAGGTAAATCCTCTCTATGCAACCGACTAAATAACAACTGTGTCGCAGCCTCGACCGCCTGCTGTGCTAGAACCTTAAATTTCTGTGGTACTGATTCGTCCGATAAGTTGTTGCCATTGTTCCAAACAGTCAACATTGGGAAACGATAACTATTACTGAATACATATTTCGACTCTTTCGGCAACAAACCTGCCTCTGTAATCGAGCGTGCTTGCCAGTTACCTTTATTGCTTCGGACTATATCGAGTGATATCTCGTACCGGCATTCATCAAAGTCTTCGTAGTTGCTTTGATGAATGAAGATTTCTCCGTACCTTGGGTGCTGAAACTTGCAACAACGGCTTCCATTTCTATCTGTAAACCACTCTGAGCCTCGCGTATTAATAGTTATTCTTTTCCCATTATCACCAGAAAACACAAAATCCCTAATTGCTACAATTTTTTCAAATTCACGCTCCAACCAGTCTAGTAAATCCTGAGGATCCCTTTTCACACCATCAGAATAGTTTTTAAAGTCTTCCCATGCATATATTCGAGGATAGGTAGGGCTAGATACTTCGGCTTTCTTACCAGACGTGGTCCACCTAGCTTCAACTCTACGAAACTCAGCGTTCTTCCGCTCATTCGGTATAAATATGAGTTTATACGGTTGATCCGCTCCATAAGTATATGAGAGTTCCAATAAACATTCTGTATTCTTAGTTAGTGGAAAAGCCTGAGATTCCAAACGAATCGAATGTTTAGTTCTTTCCTTACTCGTACCTAAGAACAGAGGAAGTTCGTAATAGTTTTGCCCCGAAGAAAGAACAAACTTCTCATCCAACTCGATAGATACCTCTTTCCCTCTCACAGGTTGAATTGGTGGGACGTCTTTTACAAAAAAGAAATCGCGCTCAATACCATCGACAACTGTTCGAGTTGAAAGCTGTGGAAGGTGGTCTCGCCAAAGGATACCGCTATCAACAAAACGTATATTATTCTGGATAACATCTTCACAATCGACCAACAAACCTGAATTGTTCAACCAGGCCCCAGGTTCTAGCCACTTTGGCTTCTTCACTGTCCTAGTCAATGAGAGCATTCGTACACGATCAAAACTGACAGCGTGACGTCTAGACTCAGCAAGGAACTCACCCTTTATCAGTTGATTACTCTTCGCTATATCGGTCAATTTCTCCTTTAGAGACTTAGGCCAATCCAACCACTTTCCATCGTTAGAAACAATTGACAACCTACCGACTGCTTCAAAAACTTCATCGAAACTCAGCAATCCTTCAACGGCTGAAAACAGTTCTTTATTTAGACTTTTCTCAACTAGCTCCATACTTGAAGAGCCAGAAAGTCTGAGTGGTGGATGTCTCTCCCAAATCACACCTTTCATCTCTGGTAAGCGTTTCTTGTAACTGTCCTGTATTTTTGCGACCACCGGTATCATGTAGAGATTATCAGCACTACTATCAAGAATAAAAAACAGGTCACCGTCTCTAATGTCTGTTTTTTCGAACGATTTTCCTCTTTGCCATAAGAGTAATGATGCGATACTCATTGGTAGTGGTCTCGCATCTAAAAAAGCAAGATTCAAGCTTCTTCGAAGCTGTTCAGTTCCGAGCTCATTCAAATAATCCGGAACAAGATAAGTAAGTGGACGCGTACCTATCAAATCTTTTAAAGAGTGTACATAACTATCAATTGATACATTAAGCATTGAGTCATTGTTATCGTTCCATAGATGCTTACAGGTGATAGTCTCTGCATAATCGCCTAGCTGCAACGCTGAAGATAAACTGCAGTCTACGGGGTAGTTTTCATCCTGATGCTGCCAAAACTGTCTTAAGAAACGCAACGGAGCAACATGAGTCTTCTTGCCTGCAATTTTAACCCTAGTGTTAAGTGAGCCTATTTCGACAGTAACCGGATCATGCTCAACAAATTTATTGAAGGTAGTTTGTTGCAAGCTATTTGGTTCGTGCCCCACCAGCAACCGGTTTACTTCCACCACTAATCTATCTACCTTATGGAAACCTTTCATATAGCTTGCCAATGCCGTTCCTGAATGGTCTACAATATCAATAGTCCGAGCCGTCATTTTGAGCTGTAGGCGTTTTTTCCCCAGTTGAACTCTAACTAAATTGTTATCTAATCGAATAATAAGCTTTTGTGGTGGCTGACCAGTTAGATACACACGACCTTCTATCAGTACTACTGTCGTAATCTCAAGTTGATCATACTGAAATAGTGTAGGCTGCTCGACTAACTTAACTTCCTTGTGTTGTGACAAATAGGCAAGTATCTTCCAGAAGATATAAGTAGATAACTGTTGATCGCTGTTTTTATTATCCAATAACAAGGTCTCATCCAGTTTCCTCAGCTCTTGCCAAGAGCTCCAAACTTTTCGATAGTGCTTATCTTGCAATAAAACATTATTTGGTGAAAGCGAACGCCAATAACCAATACCTTTTACTTCTGGTTGAGCTAACCAGTACTGAATACGCGACAGCAGTTCTTCATAAAGAGGCCGCTCAGCTACCAAGCTCTGAGTCTCTATTCTTGCTAAGAAAACCCTCTCGACTCTTAAGAGGAAATGTTTAAACAGCCGGTTTTCTGACGTGTCTAAAGATGTGTTTTTCACGACAGCCAGGATTTTTGAAGAAGATGCCATTTTCTCCCTCATGTTTCGCCCCGGCTGACGACTCAACCACTGAATACTTTTACTGTCTACATGCTTCACTTTAGGAACTGGCACGAAGCTATGCTCTCGTACCATTTTTTCCCTAGGATTAAATAGAATCTCGTTAACTGCAAGGTCAACTTGTTGGATGATTTTTGAGAATCGATCGTTAAGTTGCGATAGCTCTTTCTCTTCCCCACTACCTGATGCGATGCTTTGCAACACCGAACTCAGGTTACTTGACTCAGGCAGACTCGTCAGAGGGTCAAACGTGCAAAGCCCATTAAACCAATCCCGAAGGCGCAAAATTTGTTCTGCATCTCCGCGGATATTCTGGTCATCTAAAGCGTAGTAAAGATCCTCAAACTCTCTCCAGTCTAAGCACGTTAACTCACTCATCAGCAGAGCCTTCTAACTCTTCGGTTGGCAGCTCTTCCAGCTCTGAAAATGCTTCATCATTGTTCAAATACTCCGCACTACTCCACATGAACTGGCCATGACCAAACTGACACGCGCGTTCAAAATCTTCAACAATTGAGAAATCATTATCTGTCAGCAATTGTTTAATAGGATCTAAACAGTTTATTTTTCCGTAACCTCTGGTTTCGACTCCCCTAAGTTTCGGCATTACCTTCTGTACAAGTTGATCCTCAAACGCAATCTTAAGCCACTTATTTAACTTGCTTGTATCCTCGGTATTTGTGTCAATTAAGTTTTTTACCATTGGGTAGTTTGCCATATAAAATTCAATTGATTGCCAGACACGATGGCCAAGAGCAAGACCGACAGAAGACAGGCAACTATTTATTTTTTCTACCATTAACTTGTATTTCTTGAGCTCTTTATCTGGAACCTCTTGGCTAGAAATACTTACCCAATTACGCCATTCCTTATAATGAAGCATTGGCTCAGGATCTGGCAAAACATCCAACGTCTGTCGACTATGAAGCTCCTTTGGTCTAGGGAAATGAATTGCGATTCCTCGGTCAATAACTTTGTCAGACAGAGATTTGGTTGTCTCGTCCTGATTCATAGTACCGGCCCAAAGAACATTCCTCTCAAGTGGTAGCTGGTATATTCCGTCTTTCGCACCCAGCTTAATATCAAGACAAGGGGTATCTCCCCGCTTTTTGCCCCGGCGCTGCTCCAACTTACTCAAGAACTCGGCAAAATATAACTCGACGTGTGCAAGGTTCATTTCATCAAGTAGGAGCAAGTTAACGCCATATTTCAAGCCTGGATACTCATTACTACATTCCTTTTGACTTTGTAGTAAAAACCTCAGTGCAGGTTCAGCGTCAAACCGATCGTCAATGGAGTTAAAGTAACCCAGCATTGATTCTTGGCTATCCCAGTTTGGCTGCACAGGTAGAGACAAGAAACTAATTCCACCAAAGTGAGAATAAAGCCTTGGTAGTTCTGACTTACCTGTACCACTAACCCCAGCAAGTACTGTTATTGGTGACCATTCAGCAACCTTTAAAGCGGTATGAAATGCAAACAGTATTCTACGATTGAACTTAAGGCCATACTCATCACAACGCTTATAAATAACATCAAGCCAGTCCATTTCATTTCGTAGCTTCGACTTATCAAAAACAATCAGCTGCTGTTTCTGCTCCTCATTTAGGCTAACAACAGGCGTGTTAATCTGTTCGAGACGTACTTCTCGGCTCACTTCATTCACTGCTGTAGGAGCTAATCGGTCCAGTTCCTGCTGGAGTTCTGAGTTTACCCTCTCTAGAGCATCTCTTCTTACTTCCAGAGATTCATACTTTCTTTGCCACATCTCTGCTTCGAAGCTACTATCTTCAAGCTCTTTGATTTGCCTCTTGAGAGCATCACGCTCGTATATCAAAGCTTCATTGCTGGACTCGAGCAGTCCCTTTTCTAACTTTGCTTGCTCAAACAACTGCTGAACCTGTTGCTCAGGTCTTCTTGTCAGTTCTTCTTTAAGGGTAACAATCTCTTCTTTATAAGCAGCTAACTCAAACAGCACTTTTTCCGGAGATTCACCATTTAGCTTCTGTTTAAGTTCCTGGTAGAGGCTAAGCTCTCTATTAGAGCTATCAAGACTTGCGCGCAGCCTGTCGCATTCCTCTTTCATACGCAGCTCTTCTGAAGAAAACCCTGCCTGCCTTTCCTGGACTGCTTTTGCTATTTTCAGCTCAAACTGCGCATAATCTTCATTCAACTTTTCTTTCTTCTCATTATATAGCTTTTGCTGAAAATCAAGTTGCTCTTCTCTGGACTGAAGATCTGCTTCTCTAGCATTATTGTCACTCACTTTCGCATTGATAGCGCTTGTTCTTTCGGCTAACTGCTTTTCTGCCTCCAGGCGAGTTCCTTCTAGCTCTTGTACCAACTTCTGCTTTGATAGCTGATGCTGTTTCTCTAGCTCTCTAAACAGCTCTTCTTTTCTAGCTTCAGCTTCTTCATCTACCTGGTTGTTAGCCTTTTGGCGAAGTTCCAATAAACTATTCTGAAACTCTTTTCTCTCTGCTGCGAAGTCAGATTGACACTTTACTTCCAGCCGTTTTAATTCCGACTCTTTAACTGCGAGTTCTGCTTTTTCTGTTTCAAACTGTTTTAACTGCTCTGAGAAACTTGCTCTTTGTTTCTCTAGCAATTTTTTTGCTGCGCTCAACTCTTTGGCTACAAGTCCGGGAAGTCCCGCCTCTATTTGCACTTGCTGAGAAGAAAGTTCTTGCTCTTTTGCTCTCAATCGAACAGTTTCATCTGTCAGTAATCGTTCTTTTTTATTTAGTTCAGCTTCTAAAGACTCCAGCTCTTTTGCATAACTGTTGAGATGGTTTTCCTTAGCTTCTAGCTCAGTGTGCAAAGCCTGTAGTTGCTCTTTATCCTGCAACGTATCACTGTTTGGGTTTTGTTTCTTAGTGTTTGAATTTGGTTTGCTCTTAACCATTTTAAACCTATCCATATTCTTAGCTGACATTATCTATCTCTATAAATTTTCTGATAATTTGATACATTTCTTGTCTTAGGGTAACAAGAGCACCACCTTCGACATAACTTGGCCTATTTCCATGACCTCTATGCCGAATCATCTCACCGATTTTCCCAAGACACTCTGGTACTGATTTAGCGATGAAACTAAGTTGACTATGGTTATCCAACACTAACCAGGCCAACATTTCTGCACCGATAGTAGTATTAATCCCCCTACATGCTGCTTCAGCTCTCCTAAGGTTCACAGTTTGAATACCTTCTGGAAGTTGTCCTTTAGGCAAACGAAAGCCTGCTTTTGATGCGCTCTCTTGAGCTTTTACCTTAACTTCTTTTCCCGTAAGCTCAGAGATATCCAGATCAGAAATGCGCTGGAAGACCCTTGTTTGAACAATCCCTAATATCGCTGTTGCCCATGGCTGTATATCCACCATTTGCCTTTTATGAGATGAGTCCATAAGCTTGGCATATATAAGCTCGCTTCGGATCAACTCCGATTTAATTGCTTCATCCATTCGCTGCATGGCTAGTAAACCGAACTCATCATCTAAAAGAACAGAAATTTCAAAACGCTGCTTTTCTGCTTGGCTTAAGTTATCTTTCGCTCTAGTTTCTTTTGGCAATGCATGTGATGTACCTGGAAGTAAAGCCGTAATCAGTCGGTACGTAGCCCGCCGGGCTGCCTTTAGTTCCTTTTGCCTTATCTCAAAGGATTTCCCATGCTGGAGTGGGTCTCGAAGCTCTTTTAACTTTGAGAGCATGATTAGCAAATCAATATGCTCTCGCCCCAGCTTACGCAATGGATGCAAAGGATTAATATGTGCAGACAATATTGCCATCACTACCTCAGGTTGCATCTCAGGCTCTTCAATACCGATTCGTTTTAGTTTACCAATAGAAACAAACAAAAATTTTTTCGTAAGCTTGTCAAACTGAAAACCTAAACGTCTTGCATAGTCATGAATTAGTTCTGCATTACTTCGATCCGTTCCCTGTTGAAAATAGTTCTTCCAATCAGACACAGGCCAGTCAGTATTTACAATAGCGAAGGTCATCTCCAAAGCAGAGTACAACTTCTTAATTAGTTTATTTTGCTTTGATTCAATCTGTTTTTGAGTAAACGTTGAAGTAGGATTAAGCATCGCTTCAGTATAGCTTTCCTCTGCCGAATCTAGATATCTAGTAAGTCTCGGATATCTGGAGGAACCTGTACTTCTATGAATAATGGGCTCAACCTCCGTATTACCCAGCTCAGTTACCTGGGCACAACTTTTCCAGTGTTTAAGCCATTTGGGTTCTAAGCTAACAATAGCCTCACTGAATTGCTGACTGAATCCTAACCCAAACCCATCAGTAACCAAGAACTCATCACTTCCTTCTTGAAGAAGCAGTTGAGTATGTAAGTAGACATTTTCATATTCTGCTTCAACAGTAATAGATGCAACATCGAATGAGAAGTGCCGTTGATCTATAGGATCCCCTGAAAGAAAGCGGCTGATTGACCTTCTTTTTCGGTATCTTTGGATAACGTTACTTACCTGACTTGATGTCGGAGGACCTTGAGATATAAGTCCTTTGGGTGGTAGACGGGTAGCGTTAACTTCATATCCTTGGCCGGCAGAACCAAGGTGAATAGTCCAAGCATCTTTACCCTCAGAGGAAGACACATGCTCGTACTCTCTCTTTCTTGTAATTATTGGCAAAAGAGTATTAGAAATACTATCAACATAAATGTGTGCCGCTACTGTTTGAGATTCAGCGTCAGTGTTATCTCTAACGTTATCTAAAGCCTCAAATTTATTTATACCTGTGGCAGTTAACTTCCTTCTTTCATCAAGCAGGCCAAGTTGTTCTAGGCGTGAACAGATAAACTGTACCAATTCCTTATCAAAACCAGTCTTCGATGAGAGCTGAGCTACATCATTGATATAATTTGCGCATAGCCTAAGTATTAAAACCTCAAACGGATTCAAGTCTCTATCTAAAGGAGCTTGCATCGATACTGAGTACATTCGGCACGGCCAAAGCAAATGTTTCCGCCTCGCGACTCGTAATCCACTGACTTTCTCGTTGAAACTGATAACTTTCGGGCGATTGTCTCTACCTATACTCACAACACCACCCCTCGTTCTTTAACCAACTGACAATAACCATACAGAGCCGGCACTGCTTGTTTAGCAATTGAATGGTCAGCAAGATCTATATCTCCTACAACTACTAACAGTTTTTTTTGCCGGGTTACGCTGACACATAAACGATTTGGTGACATTAGATGACCAAATACTTTTGCCTGCTCTTTTCTATCCTCACAATTTTGTTCTAAGTAACTTGAGTTTTTCAGTAGGTCTTGTGTCCGAACCATTGACAAAAATACAACATCAAATTCCATTCCTTGAAACGAATCGACAGTACCTATTCTTAACCTTTCTTCACCCGAAGGAAGCATCCGGTATTCATCCTTTACTTCCCACTCACCGCGTTCTTTTGTCGTTATGCCGTATTTACTCAAGGCCTTAAAAACTGCATTAACTTGCGCTTTATAAAAACTGATAACTCCAAAACTCAGCTCCTTACCCTCCTGCGAGACTAACCACTCATTGACCTTTTCGGCTATTGCTTCCGCTTCACATGACCGATATCCACTACGTGAACTATCTCGTTTCTCACCACCTTGTCGATTAGGTATATGCATCCAAGCACACGCTTTATCTTCAACACCCTTTAAGCTTTGTCCGAATAATCTGGCAGGTAATGGCGACTCATACCCTTCATTGCTTGGCTCATAAAAATACTTACTAGCAAATTCACCCAATAAAGGATGACTACGAAATTGAGCATCTAATGTAACTGTTCGTTGGTAACCATCTGCGCTTTCTAACTTTTTGAGGCGACTGAACAAATACTCAAACATACTTTCTTCTGTTTTTGTCTGCTCACCTTCTTCCAGCTGACGAGCTATTTCCTCATCAATGATGTGTGGTAGCTGGCGGTGATCACCAACCAAAATAATTCGCTTTTCTGCTTGAGAAAGTGGTATTAGAAGGTCCCTAGGACTGCAGCGTGCGGCCTCATCAATGATCACGGTATCATATGACAAGCGCTTCGCTCCTACTCCGCTATCTAGCTTTACACTTCGAATATCTTGGCCCATTGACTGCTGAACTGTCGCTCCAAAGACCGCGTTGTACTCCGCTAGACTTCTTTTTATCCCATCCTTGTTGTTGTCCAATTCATAAAGAAAGTCTACCAATGCATTATCCGTACGCTCAGAGAACTGTTTTGATTTTGACAAAGTTTCAATTGATTGATTAACTATTGCCAATACATCTTCTCTAGGCTTTGACACTCGATAGGCCCGCTTGCGGCTATAACGCTTAAGTAGGTCGCTTCTTAATGCTCTCAGTTCGGGGAGGAACTTTAGCTCCTTACTTTCATTCCAAATTGATGCGGTTCTAAGCAATGCCAATTCTGCGCTATCGAGTATATCTTCCATCTCTCGATACAATGCCATTGCCCTTTCGGGACCATCATCTTTAAAAGATCGCTCATGGCACCGTAGGGCCAGCACATGTGAAATCGTTTCAGAGATTGCACCATTCTCAGCATCACCTAGTTCTTTAATCATATAACTGATTCTTTGGCTTAGATCATGATCTAATGAAACATCAGAGAACTCTTGAAGCCGCTTCAACAAACTTAGAGCAATTTCATTTGTGGGAGACGCTTGATACAGCGCCAGCTTACTCCTAACTACTCTTAGAGACTCCGAAGATGCTAGTTGTGGATTTTGCTTTCGTAGGTTGTCTGCAATACTATCACACCAGCTTTCAATCTTCTGGTCTACCCTATCTGGGCTAAACTCAGTCCCGGATTTCTTCCCAAATTTGACCGATGGAAGTGAGTTAATACTCAAACGAGCTAATAGATTTTCAACAGCATCATGCTGAAAACCCGATACCAGTATTTGTCCTTTGTAATTTCCTGTCTTTCTATACTCTTGGTTAAGTCGTTCAATTATTGCCGCTATAACCGTGGTTTTTCCTGTCCCTGGGGGGCCTTGGATCAAGGCAATATCTGGTGTATTTAATGCGACCTTTATTGCCAGTTCCTGGCTAGGTGTCGGCGGGTGAGCAAACACTTTTTCCTGAACAAAAGCGGTTAACGGGGCAATAGTATTGTGTCGTTTAGCTATGCTTGGCTTTCCCTCTTCCTCTATTAATAGTCCAAGCTGCGGGTTTGCACTATTGCCCTCCAAAATCAGTTTCCGTGCCAGCATCCGTCTTTCTACCTGAATCTTGTCGCCATTTATCGACAAAACCAGTGCGTGGACACCCTGTAATGGTTTTTGCTCAAGATCTAAAGTAATCCAGCTTTCACCCCGAGCCTTTACTTCAACTACTTGGCCTACAACCTTTTGGGCTGCATTTAAATTATGACTAGATTGGGGATTAGAAGACTCAAGAAGAAACTCGCTGTAAGTTTTCCAGTCCATCTCCTGATCATCAAGATAAACTGGCATTTGATCCACAACCTCTAATTGAGAACCCTTTACTATTCCTCTAGGGAGGTTTTCATGAAAGAATATTTTCACTCCTCCAGGGACAACCTCTAAAGCTTTTTCTGAAGGAATAGGTAAGTAACCTACAGCTCTAGCCCTTTCTAAAAGCAATTCTCCTTCAATATCACCATATTTATCCCATGTTTTTAGGTAACTAGAGTGACTTTCATCTTCCAACAAAGATTTCAACAGGTGCTTGGAGAGTTCTTGTAGTTTTTTATCCCCATCAGACAGGCTGATCTGCCCTTTTGCCAGTCGAATTGCACCTAGTGCTTTCTGACTCCAACCACTTGATATGCGCGATGCAGTCAAGCTTCCCAGCGTATCACTCTGCTTAACAGCAAGCTGCACGTTATCCCCAAGTAGTGAAAAGCCATTATCAAGCAACACCTCTTGCTCTTCTTCAGATCCATTTCCTTTCCATATAGCACCAGAAGCTCTACCAGTTAAGAGAGGAAAATAATACTCCCCTTCTTCGTAGATACTGCCTTTGAGGGTACATTTATCTTCTAATAAGTTTGCAAGAGCACTCAAATCCGGCGACCTAAGACCCAATTTATTTGCCCTCGCTAGTAACTCACTATCCAGGTTAATATCGACTTCATCGAGGTCAAGCAAATCTCCATTAAAAAAAGCAATTTGAAGTTGAATGTGCCCATTTTTAGCTATCCTGCAAACTTCAGCAAGATGGGCTGTATTTCGCTTCAAGTAATGAGTAATGTCCGACATTAATGCCTGGTCTTGAAGGCGCACCAAGTGACGCTTCATTCGAGTTACAATACGCAAACTCTCTCCATCCGAAGCAATAGACAGCTTTGCAAGACCTAGTTTAATCGATGCTTCTTTGTCTTCTGGAACAGCCCAAACATCATCAAAAAAACTCGGCATACTGCTAAAGTGTTCTAGCTTCATGCTCTTTCCCCACACAGCTGTAAGTGAATTAGCCTTGAGTTTGTACTCTCTATGTAAAGATACAAGCCATCATTTCCAATCTCGGGCGTAAACACTAAATCACCGGCAAGTCTTCTAAACTCACCATCATTCTCAGAGCTTGTCGCCCAATGAACTAATAGCGACTCATCTAAACACTTTATGACAAATTGTTGTTTGCGTTTTTGTATCTCTATGAAACTTTTAGCGTTATCTTTCAAAGAAAAAGGTAGGCCTAGGCGTTGTGGTACCCTTAGAACTTTATCTTCACTAACCTCTCTAACCCATTCCCAAACCACAGTTTGTTTTGTTTGGTCTGAATATGCCGTCATTTTTACATAGCTAGGCAATGTACTTTGACAATAAGGGCACTCTGTTTGGTGAGGATAATAAGTCATACCACAGCCTTTGCAGGCTATTGTTACATCCTCAGCCTGTGCTAGTGCAGTGGCCCATAGGTACATATGTGTTCTTTTTCTCGGCTCTGTTCTTCCCTCTCCTAACGTTTTTTGACAACAAACTTTCAGTTGTTCAGTCAAAACTAACTGCCGAGGAAGCCCCCTATTTGGAGCCTCATTGCTGTTGTCATTTATATCGTCAACAAAAGAAAGCATACCAAACTCCTTTTTCTTATCCGCCGAGAGTTCCGAGTCGCCGCCCCCAAAATCACAGCCCCATTCGTCTTCATCAGCCCAATCGCCTTCGTCATCATTACTCTCCAGAGCAATGCCATCAAACGGATTGGTCATAGACAACAGAATAAATACCATGACTGCAAAGGCATAGCTGTCAGATAACTGACTTGCATTACCTCTCTCCTGAACTACTTCTGGCGCTCCATATCCAGGGGTAAAATAGTTGGTGCCTTCTGTTCCTTCATAACGAAGGTTGTCAGCATCGATCATCCATACCTCCGAGTGCTCAATACTATCTGAGATAAAGACGTTTCCCGGAGAAAGATCCACATAGACAAAACCATGTGCGTGCAATCTTGCAAGTATCGACGCACATTTTGTTAAGGCCGTAAGTCTTCTACGTAGGCCCCCACCATTAAGGTAATGAATGATTTCTAAACTGAAGTAATTTCCCTTTCCCTTTTTGATTTCATCTTCTTGCTCAAACAACTTAGATAACCAGTTAGGTATTTCACGCTCTTTGTACATAGCCTTCGCTTGAGCTTTTTTTAAAAAAAACTGCTCCCCGAACTCAACCATCCCCCCGACAAGTGGCATTATATAGCCTGCAGTATCTGACAGGCTCGCTGCAGGTAACGCCAGTGGAATATCTTCTGGGATAGGCAACAAACTCAAACCTAGGTATTTTCTTTTGTGCCTTTCTATTTCATTAGGATCCGTCAACATCTTCCTTGTCGCAGCATCAGCCAGCGGTAGCTTAACCAACAGCTCAGGATCATTTGTTTTACACACTACACCCTGCCCACCACTAGTTAATATTTCAGTAAGCTCATGACGATGGAAATGCTCATCATCCACATCGAGCGGAAAGTCAGATTCCAACAACGTATCTTTTATTTTCATTGCGCTCCCATCTACTCCCAGTCATCATCGTCATTCTGCGTTTGCAGAAACAGAGCTTCTTCCATCTCCCAATTAGTACTGATCTTATGCGGTAGAGTGTTACCTTCTGACTTATAAAGTAAATTTTGTAAAAGGGCAGGTAGGCTTTCACTTTTCGCGACATGAAAGTATTCGCTTCTATACCTTTCAAGGGGAGGGCTATCCGGTCCAACAGCAACCAAATTGAAGTCAATAGCATTCTGATTTACTACTTCCGACACTTGATCATCCAAGCAGAAACCGTCACTAAAAAGCAGTACTTTGCTTTGACTTGGCAAGTACTTCAAGAAGTTAGACAGGCTTTTGCTTTCTGCGCCACCTTCAAAAGAAATAGAGCACTGCCCACTATCGATACCATTTTCCAACAGCTTGACCTGCTCTCTAAATAGGAAAAAGTTCACTTCAATACTCTCAAAAATTTGAGCGGATTTTTGTTCAATATACTGCTGCACAAAGCGCGCTAGATTGACCTGCAAAGGCCCCTTTCCAAACACCGACATACTTCCTGAACCATCAAGTACTACATTCAGAATCGAAACATGATTATTGATTTGCTCTAATTCCATTTAAATTATACCCCTTAGCTAGGCTGAGTTTTTCTTGGCATCAGCAAAAAACTGCTCAACTTCTTTAGCTGTCATAGATTCTCCAAGGTAGCTTTCAAGTACATCATAGATTTTTTCGTGTTCACTAAATGGAAGTTTTCCTTTATTGAAGTCTTCCAGCTTAGGAGCTACTTTCTCTGACTCAAATATGTCCAAGAGAGGCTTGAACTGTTCAGGCTGAAGATTCATATTTACACCTGATAACCAGAACGAATCCGGGATTTCGACTTGATACTTGTCACTAATACCTTTCATTGCTATTGCAGTACCAAGAGCGCCGTACTTCAACTTATCTTCATCACGAAGTGAAGGATTTGACTTAAGTTCGATATCATTCCGAAGATGATCGATATACTCCTGATATGAATCAAAGTTATCTGACTTAACTCCGTTCATTGAAGCTTGTTCAGCTCGCATACCCAGGTCGTACAAATCATCTTCTTTGTGATCCTCTGTAAAAATCCCCCAGGCTTTAGCCACAAGGTCTACGGCTGTAAACACTTTTTCTGCAATCGGCAAACCAACCTGAATTGCATTAATAATGACTTTTCCTGTGGTTGCAAGACCACTACCAAGTGACGAACATGCCGCACCAATGGCACTACAAACAGAGGAACCAATAGATACAGCAGCATTTACTAACGGACCTAACATTACATTTTTCTCCTATATGAACTATTCAAATTCAATCGTGCAAATAAAAAGCTTTCTTTTTGAAGCAAGCAATTAACCGTAGAATCAAGCCTAGATCGCCAATGCTGAGTTGACTCATCGTGTCCTTGTACTGGCGGGTAAATATGAAAAAGAATATGGTTGATAACGATTTCCGTACTCCCAGTAAGTTCAATTCCCTCTTTTATAGATTGAGTTAACTTCTCCTTATTGGATTCACTTTGCTCTAGCAAAAACTTCTCCCAGCAGAAAAACAGATCCGTCTCCAGAGAGAATTTAAGTAAATCGCTAACCTGTGTTGTGCTAATCGAACTTAGTCCAGAATGGCTTAACATTGGCAGTAGCCTTCGACTGGTAGGCAATTGGCAGAACTCGATAAACCTATCCCTAATCACTTTTTCAACCTTATTTAGTGGAAGGTCCGCTTGAGTTACCAACGCCGGTTCTACCTTAACTTGAACCTGTACAGCTTTTTGCCACCCCTGGCTAAACACAACGCAATGCCCTACATCCAACCTTGAAAGATACGTCTTCTGATCTTTTTCAAGAGCTATTGTGTTACCAATTGCATCCTTATCGTCTTGGGCAAACAACTTATGAACTATCTTGGTATTTGTGCTCTTCAATACTTCGGGTGTTAACTTGCTCGGTATCTGATCAACAATTATCAAGCCCTCTCCGTACTTTCTGATTTCAGCCAGCATGTCAGCAAACATTTCTACTGCCTGTTTTTTATTATTGCTTTCTGACGGTTCCGGGTGAGCAAGCAAGCGGTGAGCTTCCTCAATAAGAGTCAAATGCCTAAAGCCAGGATTTATTCTATGCTCATTCTTCAAGGCTTGAACCATATTGGTCATGATAAAAGCCATAATCAGAGACTTCTCTGCTCCATTACGGATCTCTTCAAGCTCAATAACCACTCTTCGTTTTAATAGTGCCGCAAAATCGATAGAACGCAGGGTATTGAATATTTGCTTCTTAGAGCCGACCAACAAACCCTGCAGACGGGCTTTTATGGAGCCTATATAGTCATCCCGCAACCTAGTATCAAAGCCCTGCTCTTCAATGACGTCTTTACTTGCTTCCAACAAGTCCTGTATGATAGGGAAGGGATAAACATTTTCAGCAAAGGGATTCGGGAACTCTGGATGTCGGGACGTCGTCAAATTCCACCCCATCTTTTCGTAACAGCGATAAATAGCAGCTTCCAGAACTTGTGGTATAGCTGCTTCCATGTCGAAAGAAGCGGCAAAACTAGCCTTTAGAATATCGACTCGGGCCGAAATTGACTCACCGGGCATTAGTTCAAGTGGATTCAATCTAAATGCCCCAAGATCATCTCGTCCCGGTGTAAAAATCAGAAGATCATCAAACTCTTCCATCAATGTTCGGTATTCAGTCTTCGCCGGCTCTATGACCAAAAATGGAAGCTTGGCTTCTCTAAGGAGATGATGACAAGTAGTCGTTTTACCACTTCCCGTAACACCGGCAATAAACATATGCTTGTTCAGCTCTGAAATATTCAGGCTTACATCATTATTAGGGATACTTCTGCCGTCTTGGACAAGTTCCCCTAAAACTAGTTTACTACCTTCATCAACTTGAGGTGGGTTCAAACCGAAGTTCACTTCTTCATTTAAAGCGATACCCGCCACTTCTTTCTGAGGCAATCCAGCGATAAGGGATAGTTCACGAGGAGAACAATACGTTCCCATGATAACTCTATCTCTTTCAACCAAACGGGACTTTAGGTGATGAAAAAGATAGCCATTTGGCTCTTTCTGCCGGTTATTCAGTTCAATAGTTGGTATTTGTAGGTTTCTTAGCTCATTAACAATGGAAGGGTATTCACTAACCGACATAAAGTGTAAAGGGTAACAGTTGCCAGAGTTACCTGAAAAAACTGACATAGCCGTATTACTTAGGGTTAATAGCGAATGGTGGCTAGTGGCAAACAACGAGATCCCTGAGACAAACCCTCCTCGACTGCGCCCGTAGTCAATTCTAGGCAATAAGACCTCATCAATATATGTGAGCCATTGCTGCGCTTTTCGATTGTGTATTTCTGTTGAAACTGTCTGGCTCTTCCCAGAGTTAACTGATATACCTTTATTTAATCCCTTGCTTTCGGATAAATTACTACCCCAGGATTCACCACTATTAGTCGACTTTGACTTACCTACAGACCCTGTATCCGATACACTTCCAGAGCTTGTAGCCTTACTCGTACCTGACGTTTCTGAATCACTTTCACCGTTATTCTTTGAATAGTTATAACCTTTAGACTTCGTAATACTGTCACCAAGATTGCGGCCTTCTCCACTATTTTTTCCTTGTTGATATGACATCTTAGAAAGGGGGGCAAATAGCGCATAACCTTGATGAACGATCTGTTCCAGCTCTAGCAGTTTCTCATGCGACATCGCTGATGCAGTTATAGCAAGGCAAAATTCTTGACCCAACATCACATCAACGAGCCTATCCATACCTTGGAAAAAATTGTTTTCGCCCTGCTCCTGGTTACCAACGGCCCCCTGCAAAACACCAACATGCTTAAATCTTTCAAGTTTACTCAGTAACTCATGCTTCTCATCAACTTGATGAAGTTTGCTACCTCTAAAGTTCCCTTCAAAAACCGGCTTAAGAATGGAGTCAGCTATATTTTTTACACTTAAAGCCGGAGGCTTGTGTTGGTGGCTCCGAGCGATACCAAGATAAAGATCAACACCAGAAGAACTACCATGTAAAAGGTACACAAGGCTGGCTCCAGAAAAACGAATACTGCTGTAAACATTTTCAAGAGCTTCCCTCCGAGGTTCCTCAGAAAAGTGAGTCAGACTATCTATCTTGTAAAACTGATATTCACTCTCTGCCAAGTTGCTGGATACAACTAATTTTTTAGCAACTTTTACTGGAGTTGCAACATTGTCCAGTGCTTTCAGTAACTCTGCAGTTTTTACTGGTGCGATCAAATCTTGGTTCATGCCATTTCCTGTTTATTGTCAACAGTTCTTAGAACAACTCATCGTCTTCATATTCAGTCGCCTTCTGCTCAGCTTGAGCTGAAACGTTGACTACTTTATTCGGATTCTGTGACTTGCTTCGAGCAGTAACTGACATTGTGATATAACGGAAGCTATCCCTAATATCTGATGCGTTATCAGGTGTAAATAGTGGATACTCACAACCTTCAATAAACCGGTTTAAAACAGAGCGCTCAGCACCGTCTCCTATAGCTACAGCCATACGATCACACTTAGAAGATCGGCCTTCCTGAATAAATTCATTTAATGGGCTTTCCCAGTCATCAGTTGGCCCTCCATCTGATACAAGTACAATGGTTGGCCGATATGCTCGAGAAGGAGTCACTTCTTTGTCCTCAATCATCGCCTTGGCCATCTTCAATGCCGTTCCCATTGGAGTGGCACCATTTACAGACAAATCCTCCCATTCAATGTCAGTTGCTGACGTGTAAGGAGTGTGCAACTTTACTTCTGCACCAAAAGTAATTACAGAAAGTTGAATTTCAATTTCCGAGGTTTCTGAGGAAGAAAAGCTAGTGATCATCTCTCGAACAGCTTTGTTCAATTGATCAATAGGTGCTCCACTCATGCTATAACTAATATCCAGCAACAAAACCACAGGAATCGGCTTCGCTGTTGGTGCAACAAATTTACTCGGGTCGAATGTCATGAAATCACCTTTAAAATTAAATAGTTAAATTGTAAGTTGAGAGATATATAATTTAAGATTCTCTAAAAAGTCCAATTTCTCAATGTTGAGAAATGCATTTCGTTCTAATAAAAGATAAATGTAATGAATACTGTTAAATATTTTCTACAAAGAAAACTTATTGGAAATATACTAAACACTTTTAGTGAAAAAGGAGGATTACAAGCTTGCAAACGAGGTAAGAAAATCCATTTTATTTGCAGTTGAAACTCCGTATCAACTTGGTTTTGTTCTCTATTTTTGGATTGTAACAGAGTATTGAATGATTGCTAGATAAGAAATAAGTATTTAAAGTAATCTCTCTCTATTACACGAAGCCTCTATTTGGTTAAAAATGAATTCTAAATCAATGCGGTTTTGCGCACTTTTATCTAGATCAAAAGGAACAACGTAAAGTTTCAAGTGTTCATCAAGCTTAAATGGTTTTTCTATGACTTTTGTAAAGCCTGTTCTATCGTCGCCTTGTTTAGGGTAAATCAGCACCAGAGTGCCTTTACTCCCTAAGTATTTATGGCCATAAGCAAACATTTGATAAAAGTCTGATTGTGAAAGGCCGTATTTATCAGACCCGTTTTTCTTAGCTTGATCGAGCAACTTCCATTTAGTGTCTAAAATACACACCAATTTGTCTCTTTTTGAAAATGCTATATCTGGCTTTAGCCTAAACCATCCTTGATCATCATGAGTTACTAATGTTTTAGATTGGGATTGACTTTTAAGTGAATAACCACTAGCTAAACGCCGGCTTAAGTAATCTGCTACGTAACTTTCAAACAACGCTTCCATTGGAAACAACAATGAATAAGCAGCATGCGCGCCTTTCATTGCTTGAGGTGAATGGCCCTCTAATATCAATTTAGTCCAATTGAGAGGAGCCTCATAATGTTGCATCCCCCGTTGAAGCTTAATACTATCAAAGTCTTTCTTATGATCTGAACTCACAGGGATCTCATTAAAAGCAAACAGCAGCTCTTGCGCTAACTTTTTACTTTTCATCACTTTGGTATAAGCAACGACGGATTTAAGCGCTGCATGAATCAAGCGGTTTTCAGCTCTGTCAGTAATATAAGCATCGTATTCAACAAAAAACTTATGTCGATTTATAAAGTTGTGTTTAAGCTGCTGACTTTGCAGCAGCTTACCTTTTAGAAAGTGACAGTTATCTTGCTCACGAACATAGTCACTTTTTATACCCTTTTTGACCAAAGCGTTCACTGTACTTAAAAACTGAGCAATGAAAACTTCTAGCAATGGCATTTTTTGTTTTCGAATACTCGCCACTTCAGTTTGAATATGGCGAAATTGCTTAAGTGCTTTAAGCATCATCAACAAAGAGTCTTGCGCATCAGAAAAAGACGCTTCTTCATCATTCGCCTTAGCTACTTTTGGCAGTACTTCTATTTGCGTACCATCAGGACAAAGTACAACGCCTGCATAATTTTGAACTTGCAGAACTTCCATACCCTGAAAAATTTTCAGCTTTAAAAAGCGCGACTCAGATTCATCACATAAACAACACGCTTTGAGGTATTTAAATGCATCAAACGAGATCTCTTTAACTTTCTCATTATGGGCCGCCTTATTATCTGCGCTCAACAGCCCATACTCAAACACTTGATGATGAATGATTTTTACGCGCTTAACTCCTTTTAACATATCGTCAAAACTAACCTTCTTGTTGCGATTTGAACTTCTTCACATCGTACATACCAATATAGGTTAATGCTTCATCCCATATTTCATTGTCATAACTGATTAGTTCAAAGCTTTGCACTTTTTCGCCGTCACCTAAATCATGATTATTCCCAAACAAGCTCTCAAAGTCTGCGCTTGTATGCTCAATAAGTTGATATGTTCTACTGCTCTGCTCTTTCTGGTTGTCACCTAAAACTAGACGGATCTTTTCCCAATCTTCAAAGAAGTACTCTGCCAACAAAGGAATTATTTTATTTTGGAAACAATTCTTTAGCTCTGTAACCGCACTCGAGTAGTGATTATCAGTGACATGCTTAACTACAGGCATTAAAAAAGCATGGCCCAGCTGATGCTCTCTATCATACAAAGCAGTGATGCGTTTATTTAAAGTCGAGAGTAAAGCAACTAAATCAATCTCTTTTTCATCGATTTTAATTACATATGGAGCATTGGCTTCATCTCTTAAAGCTTGGTAATCAGGCATCATTTCAACAAAATCAAAGCGACGTCTTAGCGCGGTATCCATCATTGCTAATGAGCGGTCAGCTGTATTCATTGTTCCAATAATGTGCACATTATTTGGTACACCAAACTCATCCCCTGTAACTGGTAAAGTCAGTTTAATTTCTTCTTCATTGCCAATCCGCTTTGATTCTTCGATGAGCGTAATTAACTCACCAAAGATCTTTGAAATATTTCCGCGATTAATTTCATCGATTATTAGCACGTAATTATCTACTTCATTTGACTGCTTTTTTTTGTATTGCGCTATTTCAACATCATTTTTTTCTAAGTGCTCAAATACTTTTGCCGGTGTTAATCTTCTTAATGGGTAAAAAGTAGATAAATTAAAGCTCGTATTTCCATTGAGTTCTTTAAAGTCTACATTGATACCTTTTGCCAACCATTTTATTGGCAAGTGGTGTCTGTAATCATTATCGCTCGGTAACCCTTGCTCTTGGTACTGATAATCACCAGTGATAACACCTACAGCTTCAATAGAGGTTTTACTATTAATACATAAAACAAGCTCGCCAACTTCTGCAGTATTTGAAAAATATTCCAGTGTATTCTTAGCGTTTTTTCCTAAGCCTTCATGGTAATCATTCAATCCTTCTTCACTTAAATCACCAGTATGAGCCCAACCTATAGCACCCAGGTTGTTTTCTAAGCAATAGGTTTTATTAGGGTTTGAGTGCGCGCCACCAATCGAGAGCTTCCAAACTTTTCCTTTTAAATTAAAAGTATCGTTGACTTCAATAGCTGCGTTACTAGCATCACTACAGATTTGCTTAAAAATACCATTTTGCTTGTTATACGAAATACCATGTTTTTCATCAGTGTCTGCACTAATTCCTTCAACAAATTCCTCATAACCGTAGCTTTGATGAAATGTAACAAAGCGAATGCGCTTAGCATTTATTAATTCATCATATCGCATCTTTAAATCCTTTCGACTTTTCCAAGTAAACTCAGGATGAGCCGCTTTTACCGCAGCCTCAATGGTATAGTAGGTTTTACCCGTTCCTGGTGGTCCGTATAGAATCTGATTTAATGCAGTACCATTCATTACATTAGTCCTTGTATTGTTTTTGTAGATTTCATCGACACTGACCTCTTCATCATAATCTCTTGGCCAATGGCCCTCTCCAATCAGCGAGTTAGTTTTAAAAAAGGTAGTTAAGTTATTTAACTCTTCGGTTAGACGCCGAGCGTTTAAGTTTAAGTCATCTGCTAGTTTGATTTTTATACTCTTTTCTCTACCATAACGTTTTGGGAACCTAACTATTAGGTTTTTCTCAAAAACCTCAAACTGCCCTGCAACCTTTCCCGTTTGATTACCAATTTCCTTATGTCCGAACCTAAGCGCAGAACGAATATGATTAACATGATAAAAATCAAACCTTAAAGAGCTTTCACTAATCACTCTTATAGCATCGTTTAAAGCTGGTAAATTGATATTTCTCTTGTTCAAAAACGAGTTGAATGACTCATAAGCAAGACACCTTTTTATCCAAGGGAATTGTTCGAAACTCTCTAAAAAACTTTTTTCAGACTGCGAATTCTGCAAATCCATTTTTTTCCTTAAATCAGTTCACGATAGTCTTTCTATTCATGACCATTGCGAACATTTTACAACTTGAAAGACGAAGATTATTTACTAACCAAATAAAATTCTTCACTATCCACTTCATCTATTGCACAGCACGTCGCGAGAAAGCCCTGACTACCAACACAAGCTTTCAAAACATTTGAATATTCTGTAAAGCACTGTGGAAAATTTAAAGACTGCTCTAAACTATAAACCCGATAGGCAAGTATCATATTTAACTTCTTACCTTTTGCCTCAGCATATTGTTCAACATCAGCTAAGCTAGAAAATACTTCATAGCCTTCTGAACAGTAAGATAAACAATAAAGCAAATCGTCGTAACCAAGCTCAACCATCGTCGCCAATTCTAGAATATGAATAAACTGGTTGATGAGTTTCTCGTTAAAACGATTTGCATACCGAGCTTCGATTTCAAAGCGTGCGCTTACTTTCTCTAATTCAGTTAGACGTATATACTCTCTCACATCATACCCTTTGATAATCTTGTACTAAGCATTTCAAACTAATTAAATACCTAAACACCTGTGTAATCCTCAGAGCCAATTGTAAAAACTGCGCAATGCAATTTTTAATTTTATTGGCTATCAGTATTGACTTAAAATGGAGAGTCAATTTGTAACCAAATTAAAAAACTCAAACTGACTTATCTCGAAGCTTGATTACTATTAAAACTTACTCAAACACAGCTGCGGCCAAGGGGTAAACTCCATCTGGATGTAATAAGCTATTTGACTTGCTTTCCAACAAATCTGAGCTAACTTTTTCACTTTGTTCAAATAGAGCTTTAGTGTCAAAAGTAATATCAGAGCTATGTGAAATTGACTCAGACTTAAGCCAATCACTGAATACTTGAGAGTTGATAAGCGGCTTTTTATTTTGTTCGATATAAGCAGCAACTAACTCTTGTCGTTGACGGATCCCTGTGGCGTTTTGCCACCTTAAATAAGAGCAAACTAATGCGCCATTCAAGCTTTCACCATTAACAATAGCAGTCGATAGACCACCAAATTCATAAGACTTTGCTTTGTTTAGCAAGAACTTGAAAATAAAATTATCAAGGTCCATCATTTCACAATTTTCTCGTTTCGCATGTAATTTACGATCGAATGTGACTTCCCACCTTGTTTTTCTAACTCCAAGTTCAATTGTTAAATCTTCAGGTATTTTGATATGCCAAACGAGGTCTTTATGTGTTTTTTCAACAATTTCAATACCAAGGTAAATAAACATACCTTTTGCAAACGACTTAACATGTTCAGATGTAATATTTAATTCTTCTTTCGCTTCATTTGGATTAAATCCAGCAGCATGCTCAAAAAGCTCTCTCTGCATACTGGCTGCATTTTTAGCCTTTTGTAATGCATCTTCAATACGTTCTGTTGTTCTAGTTATACCTTCACCAATTGAATCAGATAAAATACCTTCAACATCAATAAGATCAGCAAACTCACCTAAGATTTCGTCTCCTAGCCTTTCATTATATTCACCACTAACAGTAGCTAAATCTCCAACAACTTGCTCAATACGCTCTTGCATTAACTCCATGATCTGGTCATCCATTGACTCTGGTGAGTACAAGTTAAATACGACTACCCGATTTTTTTGCCCATACCTGTATAAACGACCTATACGCTGAACAAGTCTCATAGGGTTCCAAGGCAAATCATAATTAACCATAATATGACATTTATCTTGAAGGTTGATACCTTCACCACCAGCCTCAGTAGATATTAAAAACTGCCCGCCACTTTCAAAGTTGTTAATCGAAACTCTTCTATCTTGATGCTTCATTGAGCCATTTATTAGGTCAACGCAACCAATTCCAAATTGGTTTTCTAAAGCGTGTTTTATGTACTCTTGAGTTGACTTGTACTCAGTAAAAATAAGCACTTTTTCATTTGGATTTTTAGCAAGAATATTGGGTATTAAGGTGTCAGCGAATTGTTTTATTTTCAAATCGTTCTTCAAAACTTCTTCACTTTCGGCAATTAGAATATCTAACTGCTCAAGCTCACCAGCAAAGAACTCTTTTGCTTTGCCATTTTGTGACAATAGTTCTTCTGATTCACCGTAAAAACGCTCATCTTCAACAAAAAAGTCTTCAGAATCTATAATTGCGACAGACTCTTCTATTAATCTACGCTTCCTATTTTTTAGTGCTTTATTGATTGCCTTTGCGCTTGATGCTGCAAGCTTACGATAAACAGTCATTACAAAGCCTATCGCATTACCTGTTTGGCCTAATTCACTCGCTGTTAAATAGCCTTTGCGTAAATATGACTGCAGTGAATCGTCAAAAGCTCTCATCACATTATCATACGGTACTTTAATTGCTTTGGTTGTCTTACCCTTGAAGATAAAGTTACCAGCCAAATCTGTAACATCAGACTTGTTATTCCTGATCATCATTTCAGATAAAATTTCTGGGTTGAGTGCTAAAGTCTCAATCTCGCTCTTACGCTCTGGGTCCAACAACATCAATAAACTTTGAAACTTATCTGATTTACCTTGGTGAGGTGTCGCACTCAGCAGCACCATCGCTTTTGTTTTACTTCTCAATAGATTCGCAAGCTGAAAGCGATTTGAAACATCATATTTTAAGCCATATTGCCTGCGACTTAAGCGGTGTGCCTCATCAAATATAACCAGATCCCAATGCTCTGCTCTTAACAACTTCTCAAGATGACGCTCTTCTTTGAACCTATCGATTGAGCCAATAACGTGTTTATACATGCCCCATTCACGTTCTTCTTCAATCTGGAAATTATCGCCGTACACTCTAAAGTCACTTAAACCAAACTTATGATGTAACTCTTCTTTCCATTGCGCAGTAAGGCCTGCAGGAGTAATAAGTAGTACTCTATCGGCTTGCCCTCTTTGCTCCAGCGCTTTTAGTAGCATGCCTGTTTCTATGGTTTTCCCTAAACCCACATCATCGGCAATCAACCAATTAAGGTGCCCTGATGCAAGAATATGATGCACTAAATGAACTTGATGAGGTAAAGGATCAATATCTAACCTAGATAATGACCCTGTATTTTCGTTCCAGTTTTCAATTGCATGGGCAAGTACCTTAAGCCTAAATTTTTCTGGCGACGTTTCATCACCAAAGTCTCTTTTACTAAACCGATGCTTTACACCTTTGATCCAAGCAAGCCTTTCAAAAGGTAACCAACGCGATGCGCCTAACTCAGAAAAATGAACCAATACTTGATCAAAACCAGCTACTGAGCGTGTCTTCAAAACGAGCCCTTCTCCTAATGACTTATCAGCTTTTGAAGCCGGCTTATGCTGCACCTCCATACCTGGCATGAAACCCGAAGACACAGACGAGAGGGGCACATCAGTTCGGTCAAACTCTGTATTCTTCCACGCCACCTTAAGAGTAATACCGTTTAATCCATCTTTAACACCAATAACAAGGCCCGCCCCTCGAATACTATGTTTGACCCAACAACCAACAACTGGTTTTATTTTTCTATTATTTTTCAAAATTTTTTCCTCTTTCACTCTCTGGGGTTGTTGAGCGCCAGTACTCAAATAAGTATTCGAGCGTGTATTTGTCTGATATATAGTCAATTTTGGGGGCATGAAGAGAGAGTAAGTCTAGTCCTAGTTCTCTTAAATGACTCATCTCGTCACTATGTGGAAGCTGTAACCAGTTTAAATCTGCTTGTTCGTATTCACCTGTTCCATAAAACCCATGATTGAATTCTGGTATATTGCGTTCATGTAATCTGTAGTTAAACAAGTATTTAGCGAACGCCGGAAAGCACTTTCTTAAAACACCATGGCTAAACCAAAGCTCAAACTCATGCTCAAGAAAATCATATACCTCCTCGAGTTCAGGTATCGACTCAAAAACTCGCAGTAGTCTAAGCGCCTGGCTCCAACTGCAATGACGACAGGTCGCATCGGTTGATTCACCAGGCCCATATGCACGACTGAATGTGATCCAATATCTTGATGATTGCAGCCACAATGTTTTAATTTCAAATGCTAATTGCAGCTCTTCAAAAGTGGCACCCGCATTCACCTCACGTTCCAAGGCTGTCTTGATATTGCTCCAACCTCTCGAAGTAAACACTTCTGTGAAAAATGCTAAAGTGCTTTTATCCCAATTAACTGAATCAACAAACTCAACCGCAACTAACTTTGCTCGCGCTTCGGGTGTTAATGTATCGGCTAAAACACCTCTTTCTTCTTCTGCTTCATCACATTCGTCAAGTGCATCATCCCATAAGTCATAAAAACTTAATTCATTAGCTGACTCGTTCTCTTCAAATGACGAGACCTCAAAGTCATCAAAATAGTCTTCTTCTATTTGTTGTTCAGATACAGACTCAAAATCATTATCAAACCAATCAAAATCACTGGTTGCTATGTCGTTTTCTTCGGTCCCATCAAGCTCTTCTTTGGCTAGTGGCAAACTTTTCAATTGTGTGTCACTTTGCTCGGTCGAATTGGATGACCCTTCATCGGCTTGCGAATGCTGCTTATTGTCTTGCTTTGACGTTACAGAAGTAATGGTGTCAGCATCATTTTGCAGCTCTAGCTTAGTCGGTTCACTAGGCTCAGAGCTAACAGGTGTCGATATGCTACCTTTGGTGCTATATACATCAGCTTGCTCACTATGAGCAGCAACCTGCGTTTGGCAAGCAACATCAGGTTTAAATGTGTCTTGGAAAGCACGTTCAGACTTAGGTTTGTTGTTATCTAGTGCATGTTTAAATTTGTTTTTAACAACAATTTTTGACTTTTCATCATGATCTTTTGGCTGAGGTTTAGGCTTTGTTTTTAAACTTAATGTTTTTCTGGGTGCAGGAGTCTCAACCAAAGGTTCGTCAAAACTGTACTCTTCTTCGCTTAGTTCGAGCAATTGCGCATCTAGATAGTCGAAATCGCTATCGGTAGGTAAATCCACTTGTGTACTTTGTAGATTTAGCAAGGTTTGTGTGTATTTACGAGCAACATCTAGCTGGCCGAGTTGTTTATATAAGTTAATTAAACTATTCAGTATCAACTCTGAATCAGTGTGTAACTCAAGAGCTTCTTGCAACAGTATAACTGCCTTTTGGTTTTCACCTTTATCAACTTTTTCGGCAACTTGCTTAAGCAGCGCCCTCTCTGCATGTGATTTATCTAACGTAAAATCAGCCATACGCACTCCCTGTTTGAAAGCAGAGTGTGAGCATCTTATGATTTTTAAATTTCGATAAATCGTACATCAAACAACCTTGTTATTTTTGCCAGAATCAACGACTCTGAGCACAGTTCTTCCCTTATTCCAATATGCCGAGTGTGCTGGAAGCAACTTTGCCAACTGTAATGCAGTTATGCCAATCTGAATTTGCATGTTCAATCCTTACCTTCTTATACAGTTTCCATACTAACTGAGTAGGTTCTCTATTAGTTTTTCTCAAGCTTGAGAGGTTGTCTTTGTGCCAAATCAACTCTACTTCAAACAGCCCTAAGGAAGTGATTGGTTCTACTAACCTCTATTAAGACTTACCGAAACTATGGTGAAACAAAAACTTTCAACTCAACATCATTATTATGCGCCGTCGCTAGCCAACTATTTAGTAATTGGAAAGCTTGCAAAGTTTCGCCATTTGCCTCTGAACCTAACTTTAATTGTTGCTCAAAATGGGCAGCCGAAAAGCTATTGGCAGCAACTATCCAAATTTCCTTTTTTACTGCTGTTGAGCGTCTTCTCATTGCAACGGTATCCCATAGCTCGTTTAGTTTTTCTAATCTTTCCTGCTCATTTTGAGCCTCAAAAGTAGCACCTTGGAAAAGTCTAATTCTTTCAGCCATATTTTGTTCTGCTTCTGGGGCTGGCCAAGCTGTATCAAGCCTATTCCAATTTGTAGGCTTCAGTTCAGCATCACCACTGATTAGCATTTCAATATTCTTTACAGCTTGAGATCCTACTTCAGCAAGTGCTCCAGCCGATGAACGCGGATTTATTGAACTACCACATTTAACATGAACGAATGCTAATTTATTTTTTGAAGATACTATAAAGTCAGCAGGCTCGGTTCCCATATCCGTGTTAATTAGCAAGTCTGCATCAGGTATGTAAGGGGAAAATGGGCCTAGTTCGCTTTTTGTTGGGTTGGCTAAGCCATTAGCTTTTAATTGATCCACTAAGTAGAAAATCGAATCGCTGCTAAAGCCTCCGTCAACAACCTGATGAGCACCATTTTGATATCCTTTCTCATCTAAGTTTGCACCAACAAGATACCCTAGCCCGATAACAACATTTGCAAGGTTAGAAGCACCTAATTCAAAACTATCCGCCACAGGAAGCGTTAATTGATAGAACTTACCCTTTGAATAGGTGATCCCATTTGCTAAAAGCGCTTTATGTAAGTGCTTGTTGAGAAAATCAGTTATGTCTTGCTGTTCCTCACCTTCATGTGGATAGAGTATTTCCGTTTCTGGTGCAATTTCTAAATATGGCTCTCTTTGCTTAAAGTTGACCAAGATTTTACTTTCTTCAACACCATCAATAAGCAAAGTGCCCTTGTCATAGGCCAAATACAAGAACGAATTATCGAGTGTATATTGTTCCCCTGCTATAAAAATACTTATCGGAGACTCAAACTCTGTTAAATCAAAAATCAAACTGTGAGCTTCAAAATTTTCATCAACAGGTATTGGCTTTGCGTATGAACGTACTAAGGCGTTTTGTATATTAATATTTGCAGATATCACACTATCAATATCTGTAAGCCAATCATTAAGTTCATCCAATGTAAACGAGGACTCTTTTTGATCTGAGATTCGCCCAGAGTCTGCACCTACATAATAACTACCATTCTTTTTATTGTATTGGTCATAGGTATCACAACGCATTGTAGCTAATCGATATGACGCATTGGCTTGCATGTCAGCCATTTGCTCTAAATCTTTCCCTTTTACCGCGATGCTCTCAGGACGTTTTCTAGCAGAGCTAATCGATTTACTACTTGCTTCTTTAGTTGAGGCTGATTCGCCTAATGACATTACCTTAAGCAGTTTATCTAGAGATACCGCTGAGCCGAGTTTAAAATCTTTCTCACCATTAAATCTGCGACCTCGGCTATCATAAATTGCTACAATGTTGTTCGAGAGCTGTTTATATAATGTTATTTCAAGTGAAGGCTCAAAGAAAAGCTGGTCTGTTAAAAACCGAGACTTATTGAACGCGATTGATATAACACCATGAATACCAGTTTCTGTAGCAAATATTCTCGCAAGTTCGCCAGCATTATTGCATCGCCAATATAGATGATCTGATAAAAGCTGAATGCAGAATCCCTGCGCCTGATTCAAAAAACAAAT
Organism: Pseudoalteromonas gelatinilytica; assembly: GCF_001641615.1. GTDB lineage: Bacteria > Pseudomonadota > Gammaproteobacteria > Enterobacterales > Alteromonadaceae > Pseudoalteromonas > Pseudoalteromonas gelatinilytica. The sequence goes on along the minus strand of NZ_LRRU01000019.1, from coordinate 470,903 downwards.
TGATGCAGTTGGGATATTAAGAGAACTTTCGGGATTAAAGGTATTTAGGTCAAACTTACTTACAAAGCGGTTGCCGTAATAACTCACATCAGGAAATGCTTCTAGGTAACGGTCAATCAACTTGTTGCTGTCTAATGATGCTATGAATTTTTTAACTGACTCAGTGGTATTAAGTGAACGATCAAATTTTCTGTAGTTTTGCCACATTTGGCTATTTGCATCGCTTTCAATTTCCAAAATCTTAGGCTCTATATCACCATATAAGCGTACTACTCTTCCGATGGTTTGAACTAGTTCCCGACCACTATTAACGGCATAGGCCAAAATCAATAACTTAGCTTCGGGAATATCGACCCCTTCATCAAGTTTCCGCTGGTGAATAATGATTTGGTAATCAGAACCTTTTAGGTTCGACGGCACTTTAACCTTTACATTATCTCGCTCATCTTTAGTAAATTGTTCATGTATTGCTAATACTGAAAAGTCATCGTTTAACAAATCGTAATAGCTTTTTATATCTTCGAATTTTTCACATTTAATAATGCACTTTGTGCCATCATTAGCCTCTAAGAATTCGGTGATTTTTCCGCTTAATTCAGCTAAAGAAATTGACTCAAAAGTGGGGGCTTTTAAAACATCATCTGCAAGTGCTCTTTCAAAGGTATAAATATAACTGGCATCTTCGGTAACATCGAATTGATACAAATCATTCCTGTAAGGAGTCGCAGTTATAACGACTTTATGAGCGTTAATACCGCGTACCAAGGTACTCCATACTGGAGATGGTTCGGCGTGCCCCTCATCAATAATAATAAGATCAATATTTTGCTTTAACAGCTCTAGCTGAGCATTATCGAAAGTTTGTAGCTTCTGGAATGTTGAAACGTACACGCCGTTTTTTGATGTATCGTTCACATCACTATAAACAGTCTTTAGCTTGATAACCTCACCTTCAACACGATCACTAAAGAATTTTCCATTTATTTCTTTAAAAAGTTGATCACACACAGCACGTCGATGACATAACACAAGTACCCGCTTTTGGGTCGCTTTGTGAGATACAATACTTATTACACCCGATTTACCTGCGCCTGTTGGCAAGCTAATAAGGCAAGAGTTCGCATTTTCATTTAACGGCTTTTTTAAGTAACTTAACGCCGTTTGAATACTTTCTTGCTGGCAGTGTCTTAGACTTTGCCACAAATCTTCATTGACAGAGAAACCACTAACATTCATTAAAACGTCCTTGTTGTTATTCTTATAATTCGCCAGCGAAAGCTTTTTGGCTTAGTGAATTAAACAGATTATCAATCTCATTTCTTTCACTTTTTTCCAGTGAAGATATTACTTTTTCTTTAATTTCGATAAACCTATTCTGCAATTCAATTGGTGGATAAGGAAACTCAAGCTTGTCCAAAATCCCCGTGTTCATATGTGTAAACGCACCATCAGGTCCCGTTTTTAGTCTTCCAACCCGTCCTTTACAGTAATTCATCAGATTAACAAAATACTCTGGCCTTAACTTTTCACCAAAGCGAACTCTGATTAAATTGGTACTAATAATTGAGTGTTCTGATTTAGAGCGAACAACTCCCATTTTTCCAACAGTACCAGCCCTCGAAATGATAACGTCTCCATCCTCAACAGAATAAGCTTCCAGATCTACATACTTACTCTCTGTGATCCACAATCGAGGCGAATCTGTAAACTTCCCGTTCAGAGATATGTTGTCCATATTCCATACAGGCACACCATTTTCAACATATTCATGCTTTTTTAAGGCACTGCCAAATGGCCCACATTTGGTGCCATTTTTATGATCAATATAAAAGTCAGATAAAATGCCAAGAGGAAAACCCTTCGGATTTGTCGCTGGATCGCCGAACATATCTAGGAAGACGCTGCGGAGGAAGTCGTCGGCGAGGTCGATGGCTTGTTGGCGTTTGCGGCGCACGTTGTCGGCTTTATCTAAAATCGCGGCAATACGTTTTTGTTTTTCGAGTGGTGGAACTTCGACATCTAACTTTGCTAAGTTCCCCCTTGAAATTCGTTGCCTAGTTGTTCCAGTCACAAATTTTAAAATCTGATTATTAAAACGTTCAGAGTTGATCAAATGCATTAACCAACGGCTGTCAATTTCATCCGAAGCTGGTCTAACAATACAAATGTCAACAACTGTTACACACTTGGTATTTAACTCTGGAAAAATACACGCTCTGCCTATAGGGTCAGGCATTCTAGCAATCAATATATCTCCTTCTTCAAGATACGTGCATTTTAATTCTTCAGCTTTCTCACTAGTCATAAACCTGTTAGATTTATCAATAAAAGTGCCCACACCAATATCAGCTAACTGTATTAGCCTAACATCACCATTTGGATTTTGATCTTTACTTTCTACCCAGTCACCATCAGAAAAAACTCCGTTAGCGGTAACTAAATCTTTGAATTTTTTCATCATGCTCAAAGCATACCCTCAAGTTCTTTTAAGTCGGCCAAGATTTCATTTTCCAGCGACACTAACTTACCTAATATTTCTTTTGGTGGATCGTACTGCTCTTCTTCATAAACCACCTCTTTATAGCGGTTTATTGAAAGGTCATATTTATTCGCAGCAATCTCGTCTTTACTCACCCAAAACGCTTTTTGGGTTTTATCATTGCTATCGCTGTCAGCTACTGCTTTATCACGGGCTTTAAATTGCGCGACTAAATCTGGCAGATCGTTATCTTTAATCGGTGTGCGTTTATCATCTAGCGAGAAGCCATCGGCCTGTACGTCATAAAACCAAACATGATCTGTACTGCCGCCTTTGGTGAAAATTAAAATCGCCGTCGATACACCCGCATAAGGTTTAAACACCCCACTTGGTAGTGAGACCACGGCTTCTAGCTGGTTATTTTCAACCAATAACTGGCGCAGTTGTTGGTGTGCTTTTGATGAGCCAAATAATACGCCATCGGGTACGATGGTTGCGGTGCGGCCACCAATTTTTAGCATGCGCTCAATGAGCGCAACAAATAGCAGCTCGGTTTTTTTAGTTTTTACTTTACGTAAAATCTCTGGGCAGACGTCTTCTTCGTCTAGGCTGCCTTTAAATGGCGGGTTAGCGAGAATAATATCAAAGCCTTCTTTGGCCTCTGTTGAAAAGCGCTCTTTAAAACTTTGGCTTAGGGTATCTTGGTAATGAATATCGGGCTGTTTAATGCCATGCATGACTAGGTTCATTGCCGCTACGCGTAGCATGGTGGCGTCAAAGTCAAAGCCGTGGAACATGTCGGTATCAATATGCTTGCGCTGCTCAGCGTCAATTAAATCACCTGAATAAAGGGTGTTAAATAGCGGTTTTCCGTCGGAATCGCGCAATGGGTTGCCGTCTTCGTCAAGCAGTGGGTCTTTTTCAATGCCCTCTGGTGAGGTGTATTTTTCAAGTAAATACTCGTAAGAGACCGATAAAAAGCCACCGGTGCCCGTTGATGGGTCGCAAATACGGCTTTTAAGTGTTGGGTCCATCATTTCGACCATGGCACGAATGATATGACGCGGCGTTCTAAACTGTCCATTAATGCCTGCGGTGGTCAGTTTACTGAGTAAGTACTCGTATAAATCGCCTTTTGTATCTGAGTCTTCAAGTGGCAGCGAATTAACCATTTCAACAGCGCGCACAAGCAATGATTGCTTTTGGATCATCAACTGGGCGTCTTTCATAAACTCGTTGAAAATTGCGCCTTCGGTTGACTCGTTGTCTGATGTTTTTGAGAAGTACGGGAACAACTCATCTTTTACCAATTTATAAAGTTCTTCGGCGCCTAAATGGCGGAAGTTTTGCCATCTTAAGTGCTGTTCGTTTTCTTCGAAACGACGGTTAAATGGCTTTTTAGTGCGTGCAGCGCGGCGTTCGTCTGCTTGCTCGTTCATATCAAGCATGCGGGCATACATTAAAAAGGTGATTTGCTCTACTACGGTAAGCGGGTTGGTAATACCGCCTGTCCAAAATTCTTCCCAAAGTTTATCGATTTTGCTTTTTAACTGACCTGTGATCATGTTGTTCCTCATTACCTGATGGCAAATGTATATCTAATTCTGATAATTGGGAGCCGCTTTGCGACTCGCCTTTTACAAGTGCGATTGTATTACACTTGTTTTTCTAGCGTGCTTTTTTAATAAATGGTTAATTGTTCCAGAAGCTGCAGTTGTAAAAGAGTCAAATCAAATTAACTGACCCATTGATTGGCACAAATATACTAGCGAAACTTTTCCGTGAACACTTTTTTGGTTGAGTTGATTGCTCGCCCAAAATGTTTACTAAATGGCACACCACGCTCCATCGCTTCAATGCGCTGCCTATTTCTCTGTACATTATTGGCTTCAGCAATGCTGTCGAGCAGTGTTTGCTGTAACCCCTCAACACCAAAATGAGGTTTATCTAGCGCAATAGACAGCGGCAAAGTCACATCTGGTTGTAAAAGGTTCTTATTAAAGTCGAGCGCTTGACCAATGATCTTAGTTTTCTCACATGTAGGTGCCTCAATATCATAAGGCGGCGACCATTCATTAACAGGCTTAAGCATATCAACTTGGTTTACTACTAAGATTACTTTGGGCTTCTTCCTAGAGGTGTTATTACGACTCGTATAAAACTCATCAAATTTCGCTTTCAACTGCTTATCAAGAGCACGCGCTGATTGGTTCGCTTTTAGCACCCATACGATCACATCTGCTTGAACCATCTCATCGAGCATTGCCTGTTGTGTTTTCTCTTCTCCATCAAGCCCTTGTAGGTCGACCATCGTAACATCATTGTCATCAACGGACGTACTGTATGTGGTGGTGCTATCAGTGGATGGAAGTACATCGACTTCGGCTACTAATGCATCTTTTAAAACATTTATTAAAGACGATTTTCCGCTGCTGGTTTGGCCAACAGTTACCACACGGATTGGTTCTAACTCACTCGCAAGTCGTTCCGCATCAGCCAGTGATGCATCAGAAGCTTTCAGATCGCTCTCTTCAATACTGAAACGGCCACTGTACAAGTCAATGGCAACGGCAGCGACTTCATCGAGAAAGGCTGTTTTAGCAGCTAATTGCATATCATCAACCAATCCTTTGGTTAGAGAACGGCCGGTTTGTTCATTGGCGATATCAATCGCGACTTTCATTGGGTTGGTGTATGTCTGTCTTGCACGATTCACCCAAATAGCCACTTTAAATAGCTTCTGTCCTAGCTCACCGTACTTTTCATACGCATCGTAACCCGCTTTAATATAAGAAACTTTAAGATACTCGACACCAGGAATGTAGGTTTTGATGACCGTTTTATATCTTCGGCTCACCTCTTCAAACAGCTTTAATCCCTCTGGAATCGAAAAGTCAAATGACTCCTTGTTAAAGCGAGCCGCCACTATATCCAAAACGTCTAACGCTGCCTTATCGAGATCACCCCATTCAAGGTCAGACTCTAGGCGCTGCCTCACTAATTGCTTTGATTCATTCCAAACGGTGAGCTCTGTCTTTGACCAATCATTCGAGGCTTTCACCAAGCCGTCATCAATCCGCTTGAGATTCTCTCCTGCATTGGCATTTACAAGCTTCTTCCTTCTGCCATTGAGCACATAGAGAGGTAACATCACTGACAGCGAGCTTACTGCAATTGCAATCGACAGCTCTAGCAAATAATCGTGCTTTACTGCCAATACAACACCAAAACCCATAGTAATGAGAACTGGGAAAACAGTACTGATTACTAGTAAAGCCCAACGACCACTGGAGAGATCAAGCAATAGACGAAAGAGGTTTTTAATCGCTTTCATAACTAGAGGCCTTTTTTCCTTTCTTCATTGCGTCACGATAGAGATCTTGCATCTCTTGTTCAGAAATCTCTTCACCTCGGCTTTTGTGGTAAAAATAATAACAAGCTACTCGGCCTAAACCATAGGTGGAACCAAAACTTAAAGCTGCCGCCGTAACTGCGCCAACCGTTTGACCATAGACAGGAACGAACTTAACTAGCTGCCTAGCACCGTGCTTAATGCCATATTGAAGAGCAAAACTACTGCCTAAAGTTCCTATAAGCTCACTAAAGACCTCCATGCTCCATTCAACTTCATATTGGTTCGCTAAGCTATGGAGCATTTTGGCTTGAATAGCCGGCACAGATACAAGCCCAACACCAGGGAACAAGTCGCTTGTCGAGGCGCTCCCGCAATACCATAGAACCTCGTTTTTTAGCTTATCAAAATTTTTACTTTCCTTGGCCGAGTGCTCTTTATCTTCAACCATGACATTGATAATCGGCAATATGCTCGCAAGTTTATCGATCAGTAAATCGTAGTTATAAATCGAGCCATCATCGGCTTCGAAATCAACAATCACCGACTCTACATTCTCATCCCACACATCTTTTATCTTTTGTTGATTAAACGCAACTTGGCGCTCCCGTTCTTTCTCTGATGCAGTTAGCACTGCGGTATGAACAACCAACAATTTTTTTATTTTCTTTTGCTTTTTGATCTTTTTGAGAGCATTAACTACCGCAGATTGCTCTGGCTCATCCACCTTCATCACAATCACAAGCGCATGACAGGTATCACCCAATTTATCTAGATCTTCTTTAGGGTTATAGTCGGCTTCGCCTAGCCCTCGTGTATCCATAAAGCGCATAATTGGGCGTTCTTGGGGGAAGTCGTACTTTGACGCTGTCATGGTGCAAGGCTCAAAACCATTACCCACTTCAACTGATGACAAATTGGTAATGGCCTGAATCAAAGACGACTTGCCTGCACCTGTTTTACCAAGCAGCCACAAGGTAGGTAAGTTCTTGCGCTGAAACTCATGTGCTTTAGTTAAATCGGGGTTCCCGTTTGGATTGAAAAATTCCTTTATTGTTTCGAACATTCCACGCCTTAATATTAAAAATTGAAACAAAAGCCTTTTAATTTGTATTGAATAACAAAACCTGAATCTCTTGATAAATAATTCAAGCTTAGTTTCATTAAATGTCTTTACTATTTTATGGGAAGAACAGTTCGCTGTTCTCTCATCACTTTCTGTCAAATAAAGCTCAAACCTATTCATTGAAAGATATGAGCTACTTCAACGGTTATAACTCTTTATGTATCTCGCTTTTTGAATGTCCTAATTCTACATTAAAGCGGCTAATAAACTCAGCGATAACATCGGCTTGTTGCTCACTAAACACTCCGTCTAGACCAGAATCGTGCACACTAGTAAACGGCGCGTCGTAGAGTTGCTCAATATTAATACTGCCGTATCGAATTAAGTGGTTTTTTAGCATATTAAGAAAGCGTTGCTGTTTGGCATTCATATGGGTGTGCACTTGTTGAATAAAGTTGGTAAAGCTTTTTTCAATTGAGTCTCGGTCCATGCCTACTATGGTGCGCAAAATTGTATCGAGTGTGGCTGTCGATTCTGGGAAGAATTCTTTTAACGTGTTTAAATCAACATTGGGGTTTTGGGTATGTACTAAGGCATTTAGCTTAGCTAAATCGTCTTCACTTACCTGTTCGCCTGCTCGGATTTTTTGTAGCACACCGTCTTTTTCAAATAAGGGGGTAAGGGTTTTCTCAACTTCTTTTTTAAAGATTTGATAATCAATTGATACAATATTGGCGGCACGTTCTTCAATTTGATATTGCGCTGCGTCTTCTTTTATATCCAAGATCATTTCAGGTGTTCTGACTACAACCTCCTTATCTCTTAAATGAATCACAGCCCGCAATGCTTGTCGCGTCTCTTCTAGAGTCGAGTAGCTTAAATCTTGCCAATAACTCTCTTCTAAAATGGCAGCAATATAGGGTGCTTTGCTGCGTACTTCATTGATGTGCATTTGTAGGCTTTCGATTTTTTTCAGCACAGAAGTTTTAGCCAAATCAATTTTGCTTTTATCTGTGTATAGCAGTGTTTGCATTACTGTTATTTCAGTATCAAAACGGTAAGCCTCACTTTGCCCCATAATATTGCGCCACTGCATTAACGGTGCGATGGTGTCGTTCAGCATTTGTTTTATTGCGGGTGAGAATTGATTTAACGCCTTAATGTCTTTGCATTGCTCAACTATTTGCCAATTATCGCGCACTGCAATGGTGTTCATATCAAGCGCACCAATGTCTTGGTGAATCAAATTAATCACGGCTTCAAAGGTAGCCATGTCTGCTTTTTTAAGCGCACTTTCGGCTAACGTTAAACGCGCTTCGAAAAGCTTTTGAGTAAGCGATTTTGATTGAGATGGATCGATTTCTTCTGGGTCTTCATCAAAGTAACTAAAGTTTTCCCAATGATCAAAAATTAAGAAGTGTGATTTATCCATGCCAGGACCATATAAGTCTTTGCATAAACGCGTACCACGGCCAATCATTTGCCAAAATTTAACCTTTGATTTGATTGGTTTTGCAAATACAAGATTAACAACTTCAGGTACATCGATGCCCGTATCAAGCATGTCTACCGATACGGCAATACGCACACTGCCTTCTTCGGTTGATTTAAAGTCATCAATGAGCTCATCTGCTCGCTCATATTTAGAGTGAATAACGCGGCAAAAATTACTACCCAGTTGCGGATAGAGTTCGCCAAACAGGGTGGCCAATAACTCGGCATGCGCTATGTTACGGGCAAAGATAATAGACTTTCCTGGTAACTGGCCGTCGTTATCTCTTAGGCCTTTTTCCATTAAATTGCGAAGAATAACTCGGTTAGTGTCTTTATTTTTAACTGCCTCATCAACTTGCTTTGCATCAAAGTCTATTTCGTTAGGATCAATACCCTGCTCTTCTAACTCGGCTATTTGTTCATCAGTGAGTTTGTCGGCTTTAATGCCATCGCGTAAAAACTTGGTGGTAAAACTCACAATTTTGTAAGGCACGAGATTTTCATCAGCAATGGCTTGCTCAAGTGGGTAATTTGCCGTTGGCATTTTGTAATCACACTCAAACATATTACAGGTAGAACGCGACACCATTTCAACAGGTGTTGCAGTTAAGCCTACTTCGAGCGCATCAAAGTATTTAAAAATATCGCCGTAGATATTATAAATAGAACGGTGTGATTCATCGGCGACAATTAGGTCAAAGTAACCAACATCATAGCTTTGGAATATTCGCATCATACCCGGGTAAGTTGCAATGAATACGCGAGCGTTGCTAGCCAGTTCTTTTTTGCTTTTACCCACCACATAAAGAGGCTCTTTGGTATGCTCGTTAAATGCGTTGGCGGCTTGTTTACGTAGCTCTTTACGGTCACATAAAAAGAGAACGCGTTTAGCATAACCTGCATCTAGCAGGCGCTTTGCCAATGCAATTGAAACACGAGTTTTACCCGTACCAGTGGCTTGTACAACTAAGGCTTTACGATGTGTTTGCAGGCGCTCGCACACACGGGTAATGCTTTCGATTTGGTAATCTCGACCTGCGACATTTATATCGATAGGCGTAGCTGCTAGGTCTTTTTTAAGATTGCGCTGTTTAATTAAGTACTGCAAGCTGTCTTTTGAGTAGTATCCGTATAAGCTTCTTGGTTGTTGATTTTGCGCATCGTCTAGTATTTTAATGTCGTAACCATTTGAATAAAAAATAATGGGGCGCTGGCCGTATTGCTTTTCAAGCGCATCTGCATAAATAACTGCTTGCTGGCGGCCTTTTTCAATGTTTTCGCGCGCGGCTTTTGCTTCAATTACTGCCAGTGGCTTGCCATCGTCATCGAGCAGCACATAATCTGCATAACCAATACCCGACGCGGTTGGTTGGTCGCTTACTTGCAGTTCTTTTACTACTTCGTCTGTATTTGATTTATCAAGTGATACATTCCACCCTGCTGCACGTAAGTCCATGTCGATTATGCGTGCACGAGTTTCTGCTTCATTAAAATCAAAGCTTGAGGTGATGTGTTTATTACGCGCTTGTATGGCAGAGAGTTTATCCTGATCAATCGCTTGTTTTAGCTTGGCCGCTTCAATTTGTGCTTGCTGCTGCGCTTTTTGCGATGCCTCTAATTCTTCTAATGCAAGTTTTAAGCGTTTTTCATTTTCAGCAAGCTGTTTTTTAAGTTGCTTATTCTTTTTAGCAAACTCTTTATCGCTTTGTTCATGAGTTTGTATTTGAGTCGGTGCTGTAAACTCTGGACATTCACTTTGTTGACCTTTTGCGAATGCCATAAATAAATAACTGGCAACAAAATAACTTTCTTTTAAGATCCAAATTGCTTGCTGCTGACTCACTTTTCCTTCATGTGCTGCTTGGTTACCACTTTTTCGAATCGCATGTAATTTTTCTATGATTAAATTGGGAACCGCTGAAGTAAATGCATCAGCTGTTAGCTTATCGAAGATATTCGAATTAGCGTATACAGGGAGTTTTAATTCTTTGTAAAAATACCCGACTACTCTTTCAGCAAAACAGCGCATTTTCACCAATGCACTTTGAGGATCGCTGATAGCATACTCTTCAGCAAATGCTGCAAGTTGGTGTAATTCAGGCCATCGTTGTTTGATATGTTCAAAGTTCATTGAGTGTTTCATTGTTGCTAATTCCTTTTTCATACTACTTGCTTGTACTATTTTTATACTTTTACAAGCTTGTAAAATGCTATACCAATTCTATTTTTACTTTGCCATTTAGTGCATTAACTTGATAGATAGTCCCACAGTCAACAGTGGTTGAATCAATTAACAACTTTTCTGCTAACTCAATAGGCAAGGTATTATTAAGTTTTTTATTAATTCGGCTACGAGTTTGCTGAACAAACGTTTTTTCCATTGGCTTTAGGCCACTTAAGTTATTAATTTTAAAATCTTCCGGCTCGATTCCAAATGTATCACGAAATACTCGTAAGTCAGTACCTAGCTCAGAAAACTGAGTTAAATAAGCCTCTGAATAACTTGTTGTATCTTCAAAATAACGATCAACATTGAGTTCGTACTGATCAAGTAACCATAAGTAAAATGCCATTTCTTTTGCCGTTAAGCTTATATCAATCCCCGCGAATGTTAACTGCTTAGCAGAAGGGTTTATAACTAATGAAATTACTTTTGAGTTGACTGTATTAAGACTTGCTACTGTTTTACTGAAAGATACATTTTTGATACTGGTAAGCACAGAGTTATCAATTAGGTTACGCATGCGAACATAAGGTATGCTCGTTAAAGTAATATTGGCATTTTTGCAATCGACCGATTTCCCTGCTTTATTTTTTACAAACTTTGAATGGGGAGTCGGGTACCAAAAGTCTTTTAGAAATTCAAAGCTCTCATCTACAAATACATGACTTAGAGTGTCTTGCTCACGCCCAAAGAGAGACATGGCATATCCTAAGTAAAACGCCATTGTTTTACGTCCACCTGCAATTGATGCATGTATTGCTGTATTCTCAAGTTTGGTTAACTCATCTACCTTACGGGTTATAAAATCTGCCATATAGACCTGATCGACCTCAGTGCTGGCATCAAAAACAGGTTGACCGTTTTGATCTTCAATAAGCCAAATATTTTTCTCAGAAAACTCAATCTCTGGCAATTTGTAGTCTGTTAATAACTGTTGAAAATGACCTTGGTTGAACAGCCCATCTACCAGCAAAGGTTTGGCACTTTGCGTTGTGATGACATAGATTTCGTTTGGCAGACTTTTGCCTTGCTTATGGATAGCAAACAAGGTTTCTGTAAGTACTTGAGGACTAGCCCCTGTGATGATGAGTAATATGTGTTTCATTCAATTTCCTTTTGATGAAACTGAATAATATCTGAATATTAAATAAAATCAAAAAGTATGAGACGAATGCTATTTTTATGATTTATTGACGATGTATATTTTGCGAACTTTCTTAATACTTAAATGTAAAAAAGGAGTAGCACGCTACTCCTTCATTGCCCTCAAGCCTCGCCTTACATTATCGTTAGCAATACGCTTTTGCATTACCACAATGGAAAAGTATATTTGCGTACAATTCCCCCACTAGTATTATCAGAGTGAACTCTGTCTACCCAAGCATTGAGTAGTGAGCCGGCAAATAACGGCTCGTGGCGTATTTCGTGAGTTATGGATAGGCAACTATTTTTATATGCAAAAATAGCTTTATTTATCCTATGAATGCGTTTGTTTGATTTGCGATATAGTCTCTTTTATAGAATTTTGAGTACGCTCATTATTAAGCTCTGGCTCGAACTCACGCTCAATTTTTTCCTTAAAGTCATCATCGAAGTCATTCTCTAACTCCGTATCGAATAAATCATCAAAGAGCTCAGGGTTTTCGTTGCAAGGTTGGTCATCGTAATCCGAATAATCAAAGGTGCCCTTCTGAATATCTTCAAGCAGAAAAACCATCATTTTATAAAACAACACTTTTACACCACGATAGTTCAGTTGCTTATTGGCATAAACATCTGGCTCGACAATTGACCAAAGCCCCTCAAAATCAGGATTTTCTTTGTTTAACATTAAATGATTAATTTTATGGTCGTTTTTGATAATGATACTGTATAAAGCATCGATTAAATCAACGAAGTTCAATGTACTTACATATCTTAAAGACATGCTTTCCTCCTTTAGTTAGGGTTAAAAAAACTTTTAACTAAAAAGGAACGAGGAAGGGGAAATATTAAGAAAGCGAACCTGAAGGTTCGCCAGTTTTAACTTTTTTCGATGATTTCTAACCAGCTCTCTTCAGCGTGACTGAAGAAGGTTGTTGGTTTAATTAAAAATATCGCTTCGAACTCCGCTGAAAATAAATGACAGAATTCTTTTATTTGCTCAATGTACAGCAGCAAAAAAGCATACATTTCTACACCATCTAAATAGCGCCCTGAAAAATCAGGATTATCATCAAAAAGCTGCTTTGAGATGCTTATACCCAATACACTGCCTACCCTATCTCTGTGCATATAAATGTAATGGCTAAAACTAAGCTCGATTGAGTCGCTTGTAGACGCTTCATCAACATCTGCTAATAGCAGAATCGTTGAATTGTCATCCCAAGGTGATTTACTCGCGCGTTGATACTCTCTGATGAATTGTGATTTTGATGTACTCATGAGTTTCCTCGTTAGTGTTTGACCTAACACTAACTAGGCTTATGTGATGGTAACGAATAGTAAGTAACAGAGGTAAGTTTCATCTCTGTGTTACGCTTTTCTCATTCAGTGTTACGAGTTAATGGCGCTGTGTTACGTAGTAATTTAAGTGAAAATCAAGGAGGGAAAGCGTGTGAAAAAATGCATAAAATTGATAAAAAAGTCGATTTAGTTAATACAATTTGCTTTTCCATCAAACTTAGTTAATACTTAGTTTTGTTGTTGATTTATCAAAAATCACCAACACAAAAAAGAACACAGCAAAATTCAACTATTTGTTTTTCCTCATTAAATTCTGGCACCTAGTACTTATCACAGTTAATACATTTGTTATTGATGAGTAATGCCATGGCACACCTTTAAGCACGATGATGGAGTATTGCCTTTAAAAGCTAATCTAGATTTCAAAAAGCAGCGAAAATTGCAGCCGCGTAATATAGATTGCTGCGAATGAAGTTTCTTTGATCTAGATCAACTTTAAAAGTAGTTAAGATCCTTCGAGAGCGATATTTCAGTAGTAATGGAGTGGGATTATCTACCGAACCAAGCTATGTGATGAGATAAGTGAGAGGTTTTATGATGACTAAGTGGGTGTTCGTATGGGTAGTAGTCATAAGAGCATTGCTTATAACTAGATATAAATAAGTTAGAGTGTTTATTCGGTAGCTCTCTTTTTCGCAGCTGCCAACGCAATAAAACAGCTACCGCATTGCGCCTTAAATACAATTTTTACTGCAAACTAAAAATGCCCGCGGTGGCGGTCGTCTTGAAGCGTTTGTTATAACTATATTCCAAACTGTGTGCCTAAATTACTTTATACAAGCCACGTTTTATACGCTCAAAGATGGCGCTATCAGTCTTTGCACATTCACACGCCCCTATACAAGTATGGTTAATACAGTGATCAGAGGGATGAATCCATCTTTCATCAAATGATGGCATTTTTAGTTTGATGATCGATTTGATTTCCTTTGTAGTTAACTCAGAACCACGAAACTCTACAAAACATTCCCTAATTTTACCATGATGTCGGGCAAAACTTCCCATGGCGAATATTTCCCTTTAATTATAAAACCGTAATATATGGCGTAAAAATCTTGGCTATAAATAGCGAAAAGTGAGCACAAACCAAGCTTTAGACGTCAATTCATTAATGTATTTATTATGTATTCTCAGCTAACCAGTTACAATTCTATGTTTTTGTTTGATTGGTTCAGTTGATGACCAACCCATTTCTTCAGCAACCAGCTTGGCAAGTGACCTAATTTCTTCCCAATTAGGATCGTCAAATAAAGCACTACTTTCAAGATACATGGCTGAGAATTGCGCACCTGAATGCTGATTAATAAAAACATCTAACGCCTCAATAGATGCTGCTTGTTTAGGTGTTAAATCACTAACTTTCAAGTCGTCTAAGCATTCACCAAACTCAAGCACCAACTCATCACCAATAGCCGCGAAACTTGGATATAGTTCCTCTTGGACTTTTGCTGATGCAGCAAGTGCCATAATCGAATTTTTCAGGTTATCCATATTTCTACCGGAGTACATAACACCTCACTTAGGGACACAAATGAGTGACTAAAGCGGTTGTTTAATAACCATTTACTCTGCACTATCTCTCAAGGTTTTCGGAATATAGCGAATTAATTGTTCAGAACTTTGAATAGTTAAACGCTGCTTTGGGAACTCATGTAGTTGAATATTTAAGTACTCAGTTTTTGAAACTGGTTTAGCCATACGCTTGAGAAAGCCCGGAGTATTTTCTGAAAACAAACCACTTTCTAATGTAACAGCCGAGATTTCTTGCCAGGGAATAAACAGGTTTTTATGACCAAACTTAAAGGGAAAAAGCATTCTTAAATAAAGCCCCCTGTTATTTGCTGCAACCTTTAAGATTCCGTTATGTCGTATTTTACCAATATACCCACTTCCAATTCGGAAGCTTTCTTCTAAACCCCAGTCATTATTTTTTCTGTATCTTTTAGCTAAGTTTTGCCAGCCACTTTCTTTTCCTAGTCCATAACAAACTCCAAACCAACCAACTACAAAAACAACATAAAACCAGTTTGAAGTGAGAAAAGACAATAAAACTGTCTGAAAGTAGATCACATACTCTTGAGCTAAAAGAGGTATTTCACCTCCACTTCCCACGTAGATAAATAGAACAAAAAACGAAAGGAAAGAAATAGTCCAAATCAATCCAATAAACTTAAAAACAATCTTCATACTTTCCTTGTGTCCTAATCAGCTTGCGGGCGGCATAATTTTTTTGTTAAGTACGTGTTTAGTACAACCTATCAAATTTCATTACTCTGTAAAACTCACCAGTACTAGAGCATTTATAGTTGCTACCATTTAACCCCCCGCCTTTGACCTTTACGAGAGTTTTGTCTTCGAAATAACACGTATTCAAAGTGGACGTGAATATAGCCTCACCTCTGAAATGATTAAAACCACCATAAATGGAAGCACCATTTTCAGTCATCTGTGATATTGCAGTTATAAACTTTAATTTTCGAGACAAGTGCAGAAATCTTCCATAAGTATCAACGCACCGATAAGGGGCTAAAAATTGTTTGCTAAATGTTGAGGAGCCAAAACAGCAAACTGTTTTTTGTCCTTTTTTATTAGATTGTTGGGGCTACTTTTACCCAAATGGTGATTTAAAGCAACCACGTTTATACTCTTGAATTGTTATATCAGCACTAAAGAGACTTTAAGGCTTAATTTAGCTTCGCTTACTAACTCTTCTGAAAGAGCCAAGAATCTGAAGCTGATATTTAGTTCAATGTCTGCGTCCATTTGTTCTGTCCCTAGATGCATAAGAATTTAATAATGCGAGTTACTTATTTTTCTGCGTATTCGGAACGCGAAAAGGTTATAGCAATACGCAGCGTTAATTTGTTATGCAACTTCCAACCACAAATCAATATTGAATTCCTTTAGGTGTTTTTTAATTGCACCTATTAGATTAATAATTTCTTGTTCAGGAATTACTTGGGCTTTGATATAAATATCGCTATTACCCTGACCATACTTGGATATCCATTCATCGGAGAAGATGGTATCCGTATAGCTTTGAATCTTAGTTTTCAGAAGTTGTTCGTGATACTCACAATCCCTTAGTGCACTTGACACTATAATAACCAAATCGACACCACCACCTTTTCTTTCTCCAACGATATCGATTTTATCTAAGCCCTGAATAGGGTCATCCATGTTAGATTCCTTAAGTTACGTGATATTTAAGTCTTTATGTAACATGCGATTTGTGAAGAAAGAGCAAAGCAACTGGTTTTGTCAGCGCTTTTGATTTGCCTTGTTATATGCAAGTGACACAAATTTCAATATGTCATCTAACAATATTAGTATTGCAAAGCTAATTAATAAAACAATTAAGTAGTACAAATTATAAGGTGACCAACTAACAAGTAGTGTGGCTTTATCACTATCTGATAAACAAGACTCTAAGATGCCATTTAAGCAGCGTTTTTGAGCTAAAATGAACTGCTCACTGCTTCTATATGACATTCCAAACATAGTACTTGTGTAGCCTAATATGCCAAACAAGAGTCCTTTCAAAATCCTTTTATACATTTTAATAGACACCCTAAACCATCATGTTCATTTAATTTTTTAGTGTGCCCATCGCACATATTTCTGCCAATGCCACGCTCATTTATCTATCTTATATAGTTCTAACAAAGTTTCTAAGGTATTGCTATAAAAAAGAAAACCTAACAAAATACAAGTATCGTCTTTAAGCAATGACTATCTAGCTGCTCTTCGGCTCTAGCTCATTGCAGCCCTGCTTCGAGTCAGTCGGATCTGGACTAGCGCTTTCTGCTCAAGCTTGCTACCGTAAATAGTCTAATGGTGGTTCTGAGTGAACAACGAGCATGTAACATAACTGCCGATTTCAGCACTGGTCGTTTTGATGTCATATCTGCCAATAAAATAAAGGTGTATTATTACTCTCATAATTGATTACTAATTAGAGCGTCATGCTTAAAGTTATTTGTTTGCATATGATGGAATGGAATTGGTTATTAATAGTACAGTAAGATAAATGGGTACAAAGAGAGGTTAAAAACCAGGACGTTAACTCAGAACTCCAAACTTTGTTTTAAACAATACTTTCACACCAATATCGTTCCGTTACCTATCGCCCTAGGGTGATTTACTCGCGCGTTGATACTCTCTGATGAATTGTGATTTTGATGTACTCATGAGTTTCCTAGTTAGTGTTTGACCTAACACTAACTAGGATTGCGAGTTGGTAATTATCTAAAAGAGGCTAATTGAGGACATATACTTTGAATTAGAGTAGTAGCTAAATACCTTTAAGAATTTGTATAAAACAGCTAGCAGTTCCAATCCAATTTGTAATAAAAAACCCAACACTTCGATAGTATTGGGTTTATTCATTTATAACGCTCTACTTCAAGTTTGAGTTAACGGCTAAACCAAACCGCAAAACCAAATTGAGCAATAGCAAAAATGATATGCGCAACAATAATGTAGGCATAGGTCTGAAATTTATTCGGAATTAAACGCGCAAAAAAACCACCACCTAATCCAGGCATGAGTATACCTAGACCTGCGAGAGTACTTAAAATTACACCGACTATAACAGTAGGCATTACCGTTGGGTTTTCGATAAAACCAACACCATAAATAAACAGAATAAGAACTGCATATGCAATACCGACTAAGTAATGAAATACCCAACCAGTCGCTTTTTCAATCAAAGATGGTGCATTTTTGTTGCTCTGGTCTAAAACAAAATTACCAGATGTGATACCGATTAACCAACGTCCAACAATGCCCCAGTCAGTCGGCGGGATCTTTGTAATCGTTTTAACTAGAACACCCCAGACATCTAAAGCAATTGTTGAACCTACACCAACAATTAAACAAAAAAGTATAATATTTTCCATACATCTCCACTTATAGGCAAAGTTATTAATAGCGAACAAATTATGGATCGATTATTCCATAATATCTAGCATTAAAATTGAATGTTGCTCTAAAATAGAAACAGTAAAGACTCAGAAATGGTAGAAATTGTTTACATTGAAATTACTGCCAATTAGAAAGTAAGAGACCAACAGCCTCTTGAAGCTGTTTTTTCTTATAACCATCTTTCGCTTTTATTGATATTCCTTTAACAAAGCTATCAATCATTAAAGCATATGCATCTGCATTGATATCTTCTGGCAATTCCCCCTTATCTATTGCACGAATTACACAACGCAAAATAGCTTCCGTCGTTTTATTTCTTACTTGATAAGTTAACTCCTCAACATCTTTATTATCATCGCAACAGTTTAAACCAGACAAAACGGCCATACAGCCTAAAGGTGAAGTTGAGGATGTTTGGACTTCGATTAGATGATTCAACATATTTTGCATAGCCTCCCTAGGCCTTACGCTGTCATTATCTAAGTAAGAGGTCACTTCACCACATGTTTGCGTATAGAGGCTTAGGCATTCTTCAAAAAGCTCTTTTTTAGAGCCAAAGGCTGCGTAAAAACTAGCTGAAGATAGATTTAATGTATCTCTAAGATCAGCTAATGAGGTGCTTTCAAAACCCTTAGCCCAAAAGATATTCATCGCAGCTTCTAATGCGATGTCTCGGTCAAATTTTCTAGGTCGACCTGTTCTAGCCATAACTACTCCTTAAAAAAACTATTATAGATTAGTCAATCCATAAGTTGTTGACAAGCATTTTTACCTCGTTTAAATTATGGATCAACCAATCCAAAACTAAACGAGAAATAATATGCCAATCGCATTATACGCTCTCGCTGCAGCATCATTTGCCATAGGAATGGCAGAGTTTGTTGTAGTGGGAATACTTCCAGCCATAGCTAATGATATGAATGTTGATATTCCAACAGCTGGTCAATTAGTTTCTTTGTATGCCTTAGGAGTTGCTGTTTCTGCGCCGCTATTAACAGCCGCTACGGGGAAAATAGAGCGACGTACTCTATCTGTTACGCTGATGATCGCTTTTGTATTAGCTAACCTTATAGCTTGGCAGGCCAACAGTTATGCAATGCTGTTATTGTCTAGAGTACTAGCAGGCGTGGTGCAAGGAGTCTTTTACTCGATGGCGACTGTTGTAGCAGCCAATTTGGTATCAAAAGATAAATCAGGTCAAGCGATCGCTCTTGTCTTTATGGGACTAACCGTTGCTTTAGTATCAGGGGTTCCATTAGGGACTTTTATATCAGATCTTTTCGGCTGGAGAGCAACCTTTTTATTTATAAGTATTCTTGGCTTGATCTCCGCTGTTGCACAATGGCTATATTTGCCAAAAAAAGTAGAGCGCCCTAGTCCTGCTAAATTACACCAACAACTAAGTATTATTTTAATACCTAGAATCTTGCTTGTTTTACTTATTACCTTATTTAGCTATGGCGGTGCATTCGTTGCTTTTACCTACCTTTCTGAAATTTTACAAAATGTGACCAAGTTTTCTGTGAGTACAGTAAGTATGGTTTTAGTGCTTTACGGCATTGCCGTAACTATTGGCAATATTTTTTGCGCGAAATTGGCAAGTAATAAAGGGCCAATTAAAACGATGGTCTCTATGTTTGCCATTTTAAGTTGTGTTTTAGCCCTTATAGAGCCTGTAGCTGCTAACCCTTATCTAATGGTGCCATTAATAATGGTATGGGGCGCTTTAGCATTTGGCAGTATACCCGTTTTACAACTTTACATTGTTCAGCAAGCAGAAAAGTACGCCCCTCAATCTGTAGATGCTGCATCTGGACTGAATATATCTGCATTTAACGCAGGTATCGCATTAGGCGCATGGGGAGGAGGAATCGTCGTAGCAAATTATCACTTATTAGCAACTGGTACAGTCGCAGCCGTTGTTGTAGCAATAAGCATTATGTTGGTTTTGTTAAGTGGGTATTTAGATAAAACAAAGGTGGAACTATCTAAAGAACAATCAACTGCAGATATAGCATAATATAGAGGTATACATGTCAGTCAAATCAGTAACTAAAGAGAACTTTAAATCTATCGTTTCAGAGCCTGGTGTAAAATTAATTCGGTTTTGGGCTTCATGGTGTGCGCCTTGTATGATGATGGCTCCTATTTATAAAAACGCAGCAAATAAGCTTAGTGATAAAGCTTTGCTCGGAGAAGTCGATGTCATTGCCCAACCAGACCTAGCAAATTTGCACAGAATTAGGAGTATCCCTACAACTGTATTGTATAAAGATGGCAAACATATGGGGCAATTTTCAGGTGTGCTCAATGAAAGTGAGCTACTTTCGATAGTCAATCAAGCATTAAACTAAAATATTGATCAGACTACTCTCCTGAAAGACACAACCATATTCAACATGGTTGTGTCTTTTTCGTATAACTAGTTTGGGATTTTTATTTTAAAAACTTGATTAGCCAAATCGACAGCAAAACCATCCAAGCTAGTTAAAATATCATTTCCCAAAATAATGTGAGGAGTTTGATTTGTATCCGATAAGTTAAAGCGAAAAGAAACATATCCAATGTAAAAGTATTAATTCAAATTTCCCATTTATTGACAATAGCAATACTTACCTCATTATAATGTATTTCCTAAATACGTAGTTAGATAGAGCTGATGGGTAGAAGTTATTCAACAAATGATGTGCAATCGAGTGAGAGCTTTAGATATTGACAGGGATTAGTTGAAAACACTTATTCAGCACCAACTCACAATAATAATCTAAACTTTTCTGGCTTAAAGTGAGCAACTAACTCCAGACAGTGAATTGATATTTTAAAATACTCGCTAGTTTTGACCTAACTTCAAATAAAAAGAAGTAACACGCTACTTCCCTAATTCGATAACCCTTTACTAAAGATTCGTTTTAAATTGACTGACGGCCTCAACCACTTCTTTAGCACCTTTTTGAATATCATCGATTACACTCCCTGCGCTATTAGATAACTCTAATGCATCTTTTGCTTCTACTAGGCTAGATTCAATTTGAGTTACAGCATCTTGTGTAAGTACTTTATTTTCAGTCACGACACCTATTATCTGCTCAGTAGCGGCACTCGTTCTTGATGCAAGCTGCCTTACTTCATCAGCTACAACAGAGAACCCGCGTCCTTGTTCTCCTGCTCTTGCTGCTTCTATTGCAGCATTGAGAGCAAGTAGATTAGTTTGGTCTGCAATACCTTTAATACTATCGACCAAGTCAGCTACTTTAGCTGACTGTACATCTAATTTATTGATACCTTCACTGGCTGTTTCGAGTTTCTTAGACAGGGCGTTCATCGTTGATATTGTTTGCTTTACAACTTCTAATCCGCTTTCTGCATCGGCGTCTGTTTGCTTTGAAATATCGTAAGCAATCTCTGCAGTCTGTGAGATTGCTTGCTCTCTTCTCATTTGCTCTGTAATGACAGTAGCGAACTTAGCAACTTTATATAAAACACCATTGTCGTCATGAATTGGGTTATATGAGGCTTCAAGCCATACCTCATTCCCGTGGCTATCAATCCTTTTAAAACGGTCTGAAATAAAGCGCCCTTGCTTCAACTCAGACCAAAACTGCTGGTAAGAACTCGATTCAACTTCATGTGAGTCACAAAACATACTGTGGTGCTTTCCTAAAATTTGATTTTGAGAGTACCCCATGGCTTTCAAAAAGTTATCGTTAGCATTGAGTATTACTCCATCCAGACTAAATTCAATCACAGCAGAAGAGCGACTGAGAGCAGTAAGCATATCTTCTTTCTCTCTTGATTGAGATATAGTTCTTGTCAGTTCAGCTGAGTACACGGCAAGTTCGCCATTTATTGGTTGTAAAATGCTTCTAAGCCACAGTTCACGACCTGTATTAGTTTGTAATTGTAAGGCACCGTGCCAATGGTTTAACTTATTTATTGCCGAGAGTAATTTTTGTGTGTGGGGTTTATTAATTGATTTTTTTAGGAGCAAATCATTTAGGTTTTTACCAACTAGATCATTCGCTTGAAGGTCTAGCGCTGCTGCAAATCGCTCATTTACTTCAATGATGGTGCTATTTTTATTCAGCAAAAAATACAACATCTCTTCTTTGAGCTCATGCTTTATATTTTCGTATTCAGCAGCCTGCTCTTTTAAATAAATATTTTCGGATAACAGTTTGCGATTAGTAAACCACATTAGAAATATTCCTTTGAATTATGAACTCAAGATTTGAGAGGTTCTTATCATCATACAAATATAATTAGTTATTAATAGTACATTAAGATGAATGGGTACAAAGAGAAGTTAGAAACCATGTAAGTTAACTCTAAGCTCCAAACGTAGTTTTAAACAATACTTTCACACCAAGATCGTTCCGTTACTTATTGCACTAACGTGGTTTGCTCACGCGTTGATACTCTCTGATGAACTTATATTTGGATGTACTCATGCGTTTCCAAGTTAGTGTTTGACCTAACACTAACTTGGCTTACGTGATGGTAACAAATGGTAAGTAACACGATAAGTTTCATTGCTGTGTTACGAAATACTTAAAGTGAAAATTGAGAAAGAAATGAGTAGCCTCGTTGCGTCATGAGCAAGCCCTGATAAATCCTAGTATGGGATTTCAAGGCTTATTTAAGATGACCTAACTAAACTTTACTTTTTTAAAGGCAACATACGTTTTAAGGTATTATCAGCCAAAATGTAATGATGGAATAATGCAGCTGCGGCATGCAAGCCTATTAAGTAATAACCTACTTCACCCACAGTCTCGTGTATTTCTTTGATAGTTTTAGCAAGATCTTTATTTTCACTTGCTAGAGGAGGTAGCTCTAAGCCAAAAAATGGCACTGGTTTACCAGCCATACTCAATATCAGCCAACCTGCTATTGGCATTGCAATCATGAAGACATAGAGCGCTAGGTGCACTAGTTTGGCCAATGTATTTTGCCACATTGCAGGCTCAGGTTTTATTGCAGGCGTTGAGCCTGCCAGCACACGCACCACTAACCTGATACCTACTAGAGCTAAAACAGATAAACCCAACATAAAATGCCACATTTTAAAAGCGTCGCGGGTTTCAGTGCCTTTATCAAATAACTCGCGTAATTCAATACTGCCAAACACTGTCACGATTAAAATAAACATAAGCCAGTGCAATACAATCGAGAACGAACTGTAATGAGTCGTTGTATTTTTAATCTTCATAATGCCCCTTTCGTAAAACACGTTCAGATAACTGCTAAATTTATGGATAACAGGTAGTTAGAATTAACCTATCTTGTGATCTTTCTTGTTGTAATGATCTAAGACAAAGAACAGGTATCTATAAAGGATAAATTACTTGTTCATGGGGTTACTGTATTAATTTAAACTTAAAATAAACTTAAGTTATTTGATTAAATAAGCTTTCTACTCCTTAATTGCCCTAAAGCCTCGCCATGCATTATCGATGGCAATACGCAGTTTATTGCCCTAACTGAAATGCATATTTACGAAACTCTCACCATCTACTTCTATTTGAGTTCGTAGACTTTGAAATAAAACTTTCTGAACATTACCGTGAGAATAACAATCCACTTTTCCGATTGCTACAATCTTTTTATTCCATTTTAAAGATGGGCAATAATGAGCAATACTAAACGCATCAAATTATGAGAGTTAGGGTATTCAAAATGATTAAGACAGTTACTTTTGCAATGATGCACTTCGCAATCGCTTTCACAGTAACCTACTTTTTAACAGGTAGTTTTTTAATTGGTGGCTTGGTTGCTATTGTTGAGCCAGCTGTGAACACTGTTGCGTTTTACTTCCACGAAAAAGTATGGCGTAGTCTAGAGGGTAAGGATAGCTTAAAACAAAACCCAGATGGAATAATGTTTGCCTAACGACTAACAAAAGATAAACCTAGCATTCAACGAATTACGTACTTATTCATTGGAATTCATAGCTATGGTTGTAAAACAACCTTATTCACTGTTTTCGTTAAAAAAATAAAAAATAAAATATATTCATATCTATTATTAAAATATAGTGTATAGTTTCTGCAGCTCAAATAGCGAGCTATTAATGAAAATATTTAGTACAAGTTCATCTCAGTTTCTTTTCGAATCTATTCGTCATATATGCCCTGCGACTCTTCTTCCTTCATTTCCGATTTAGTAGCTAGAAATTAAAATTTATAAATATATCGAGGTATATATGTCTAACAAGACAACTGGTTCAGTAAAGTTCTTTAACGAAACTAAAGGCTTTGGCTTTATCTCTCCAGACAATGGCAGTCAAGATGTCTTTGTTCATTTCAAATCAATTGAAGTTGATGGGTTCAAAACTTTGCGCGAAGGCCAAAAAGTAGCTTTCAATATAGAGAAAGGGACTAAAGGTCCACAAGCAAACAACGTCACACTAGGCTAAGTAGCAACTAAAGAGGTACAACTAAAATGTACCTCTTTTTTTAATCACGACTATTCATTTAGTTTCTTTTCTTAATTGACAAAATCCAAAATCTCTATTTTAAATCAATAGTTACTTAAGGTAGAAAAAACACGAAGAGTACCGGGAGTATAATGAAAAAGAAAATAAAAAAACCCAAACGCGTTGGTGACATTATCAACCATAATGGCATTAAGTATAAAGACATTCACTCTGTTAGGCGAAAAATTGAAGACATCCTAATTGAACGTGAACGTTTAAAATTACTGGAATTATAAAAATGAAAAAATCAAGAAAACCACAGAAAAGTACAAAAAAAATAAAAAAAAGTAATTTCGAAGAAAAACTAGAACAACTTGTCAACGAATATCGAAATGAAAAAGAGTATTTAGATAATTTAGTAGAAGGCAGCATTGAGTTTAATCAGCAAAAGATAAAGTGCGACTCTCTATACACAAAAGCAGAGAGATTTATTAATAAACAAAGTTAATCCCTATAGTTAGTACAACCTCCTACCAAAATTAAAACCCTATTAAATCAACAACAATTTAAAATATTCATAAAGTTCATTAATGCATCAAAAAAAATATGGCTCTGTTATTGAAGCCATCCCCCCTATTCAATCAATTTCAACAAACAAACTCTGTGTAGTATTTAGAGATAGAAGCAACCTAAAACGCGTTAATTTCAAAAACTCATTAGAAAAACACGCATTTATTTCTTGGTTACTACAAATGTAACCAAGCAGTATGTAAAAAGCGAGCATATCCATATTCCCAATAAAAACACTCATAGGCTTACCTATACTGAGTTCTGTCTAGGCTAAGTTTAGTTAGTCAAACACTAGATGATGGCCACCTTTCATTAGAGCTAATACTCAAATTAGGCTTGCAATTATCAGCTTTCAGCTTACACTTGTGCGCAAAGTGAGCGTACACTTGTAAGCTAAAGGCGAAAAATGAGAGCGTTATTAAATTCATTATCAAAACATTTATTGCATCATCAATCATGGGTAGGATACTGGGAGCCGGTGGTTCAGTGCTTTAAACCAGGTTGGCGCGAAGGCTATTTTCGTGCACAAGTAAAACATGTACAGTTGTTTGCTGAACAATGCGTTGAGTTGATTATTGAGCCAGAAAAATCATGGCCAGTTCATCAAGCAGGCCAGCACATTGCGTTAACAATCCAAACAAATGGACGATTGCTTACGCGCGTGTTTACCATCGCAAGCGAACCACTATTGGCAAGGCAGCAGCGACAAATTCGTTTATTGATCCGCAGCCAAGAGTTCGGCGCATTTACATCAAAGCTAATAAATTTGAGGCCAGGGCAATGGCTTAATATTTCTGAGCCTAAAGGCCAGTTTGTTATACCAAATACCGCGCGCTCTTTAATCATGCTTGCCGGTGGCTCAGGCATTACGCCATTTATAGCCATGCTTAAATCTTTACCTGCAGATAGCAAACACACTATAACCCTGCTTTACTATGCAAAGCCGAACAGCCACTGGCTTAAAGATGAGCTTGAGCAACTAAAGCAATCACTGAGCAATTTTGATTATCACTTACTTGAGCGCAACAAAGATGGCTATGCGACGACATGGCTGACAACAAATGCGCATAAACACTGGTTAGTGTGCGGCCCAGCTGCTTTGTATAAGCAAGCAGCCGCTTTAGCTAAGCAATTAGATACGCCTATCGACAGTGAGCATTTCAGTGCAGTCCCTGCTGTTTTAGCAACCTCTGATAAGCACGAATTAACACTCACTCATCAGGGCAAAACATTCACTATTGATAACCAACAAACCTTACTGACCCACTTACAAGCGAATAAGCAACCTGTAACAGTTGGCTGTGGTATGGGAATTTGCCATCAATGCCAATGCGTTAAAAAGCAAGGCATCGTACGTGATATTCGCACCGGTGAGCTCTCTGATAGCTCAGAGCAGTTAATTCAACTTTGTATATCGCAACCAGTCAGTGACGTGGAGTTATCAGCATGAAGACAACAAAAACAGTCAATTTTGAAAAATTAGCAGCTCAACTCGATAGTGTTAAAGCAGATGTAAAATCAAAACTCGGTGAGCAAGACGCGAAATACATTCGCCGCGTTATTGTTTGCCAGCGAGTGTTTGAATGGAGTGGCCGAATTCTATTAATGCTAGGCTTTATTCAGCCTGTTTTATGGCTCGTGGGTGTGCTTAGTTTAGCCACAGCAAAAATCCTCGATAACATGGAAATTGGCCACAATGTGATGCATGGCCAATACGACTGGATGAATGATAAATACATAAATTCAAAGTCTTACGAGTGGGATATAGCGTGCGATGGGGCTAGTTGGAACCGCGTTCACAACTACGAGCACCACACCTATACCAATATTATTGGTAAAGATCGCGACTTCGGTTATGGATTACTGCGCTTATCGAATGACTTTCGTTGGCGAGTAAAAAACCTATGGCAATTTGTCACTTACCTATTACTCAGTGTGCTGTTCCAATGGGGTGTGTCGTACCATGAAATGGCAGCCGAGCGAGTATTTTTTGGCAAGAAAAAAGATGACCGCGATTACAAAGTACCGCACAGCGAACTGAAAAAGCGCTTTTTTAGTAAAGGTGCACGCCAGCTAGTGAAAGACTACCTGCTCTTTCCACTCCTTGCTGGGCCTCTATTTTTGTGGGTTTTGGCGGGCAACCTAGCGGCTAATTTATTACGTAACCTGTGGACCTCAACCATTATCTTTTGCGGGCATTTTACCGGTGAAGTTGAAACATTTAACCAGCAAGACTGCGAAAATGAATCACAAGGTCAGTGGTATTACCGCCAAGCGTTGGGGTCATCAAATATCAAAGGGGGTAACCTGTTTCATGTAATGACTGGGCACTTGAGCTATCAAATAGAGCATCACTTATTCCCAGATTTACCCGCAAAACGTTACCGCGAAATTGCCCCTAAGGTGCAAGCTATCTTTAGAGAGCACGGTATTCACTACAATACCGGCGGCTTCTTTCGCCAGTACTTTTCTGTAGTAAAACGAATTGTACGCTACTCTTTTCCGTAAATAATACACGCCAGTGCATAGCGCTGGCTTTTTTATTAATAATTTTATGGCAAGGAATTAGCTTCGAGAATCAGTTCGTTAATTTCTAACTGTAATTCATCATCTGCAGCTTGTTCCGCGAAAGTTAAAGCCGTATTGGCAAAGTTTAGCGCTTGGGCCTTATTAGCTTTCTCTAGGTAGTTCTCTGCAATCGCAAAATTAATCGACGCTAAATAATCCTCTAGTTTGAATAGCATTGCTAACTCTAGCGCCTTGAAATAATAGCTAAGTGCAACTTCTGGCTTTTGATAGGTAAAGTCAGCGAGTGTTTCCCATTGAAACGGATGATCAAGCGGTGTGCCTGCAAACTTGTCGCATATTTCTTTTATTTTATTGTACGCCGCCCACTCTTGTTGTTTATTTGGAGCATTAACAATATCAAGCGCAAGTTGATGAATCGCCTCATAATGAGGTGGCTTTTTAATTGATTCAACCTCTCCAAATTGTGCCTTATGCATTCCCTGCCCTTTCTAAGCTAATTAAATCTCATTCGATTCAGACCAAACCCGTAACTCATCGAGAATATGCAGTGCTGAGCGGCCAAAGTCAGTAAGCTCATAAGTCACCGCTATCGGGCGGGTGCTAATAACATGACGGGTGATCATCGCTCTACTTTCAAGCTCTTTTAGACGTTGGTCTATCATCTTTTTGCTTGCACCACCCAGCATACGCGTTAAATCATTAAAACGCACAGGGCCATCTTTTAAATGATAGATAATAGATCCCGTCCATTTACCGCCAATCAAACGCATGCCTTTTTCAATGGCACACGGCTCCATGCAAGCATTTAAAACTTTTTTTCTGCCCTTACTATCTGTTTCTACTGAACTTTCCAAAACATCCTCGCATTTTTCAGACTAGTTACAAAAAGGTGACTGGTTGATTAAATAATCTAGGTTACTATTATATACCACATAATGTATTTTGAACACGATAAAGTAACTAGCAAACGGATACTCAACTATGAAAAACGTATTAATTCTTAACGCACATCACTATTACCCTTTTTCTGAAGGTAAGTTAAATGCTGCTTTAATCGAAAAAGCCGACGCTTTTTTTCAAGCAAAAGGGTATCAAACTCGTGTGGTTAATACACAAGACGAATTTGATGTAGAAACTGAACTTGAGAACCATCAATGGGCAGATATCGTCTTTTTGCAATCACCTATTAACTGGATGGGCATGACTTGGTCATTCAAAAAATACATGGATGAAGTGTACACCGCGGGCATGGGTGGAGCGCTTTGCCATGGTGATGGTCGCCATCAAGACAATCCAAAAGCCAATTACGGTAAAGGCGGCACCTTAAATAACACTCAATATATGATGTCGCTGACTTTAAATGCACCTGCAGAATCATTTGCAGATGCCACTGACTTTTTTGAAGGTAAAAGTGTTGATGACCTTGTTTTCCCAATGCATATGAACTTTAAGTTTTTCGGTATGCAAGGGTTACCTACTTTCGCCTGTTATGACGTGATGAAAAATGCAGACATCGAGAGCGACTTTGCGCGCTTTGAAAAACACTTAAACGAAAATTTTTAAGGAACACTCATGAGTAACGAATCTGTTTATAGCAATAAACTCCATCCGGGCAGTGCATTTCCTAGTATTAGTGCTGCACTTTTGAATGGTGAAGAGGCTGTTCTTGGTCAACCTCAACACGGTGCAAGCTGGCAGCTTGTGGTTGTTTATCGTGGTAAGCATTGCCCTTTATGTACTCGCTATTTAAATAGCCTCGAGCAGTACAAAGCTGCGCTATTAGAAACGGGTGTTGATGTAATTGCTGTTTCAGGTGATAGCAAAGAGCAGTTAGAAGCGCATTTAGAACAGTTATCTGTGTCATTTCCACTTGCTTACGGTTTGACTACAGAGCAAATGCAAGCATTAGGTACTTACATATCTGATCCCCGTTCACCGCAAGAAACAGATCACCCTTTCGCAGAGCCTGCACTGTTTGTGGTTAACGAGCAAGGTAATGTACATGTGGTTGATTATTCTAATAACCCATTTGTAAGACCTGATTTAGCAACCTTGGTAAGTGGGCTTAACTGGATACGCGATCCAAAAAATAACTACCCAATTCGCGGTATGCATAAGTAGAGAGTAGCCATGAGCAAATTTACAACTTTGCTGATTGGCTTGGTGAGCATAATGATGTGCTCACCACATGCCTTTTCAGCACAACTCCCCCATGCACATATTGCTTCACCTAATCACTATGAAGTATTGCTAGATAACAATGAAGTACTTGTTTTGCGTATGACTTTAGCACCAGGTGAGCAAGATAATTGGCATAAGCATAATGCTGAAACTGTCTATTTTGAGACGGGTGGAAAGGCAACCATCAGTACAAAAGAGTCACAAACAACACTTGAGATCCCCAATGGCTATGTGATGTGGCATGACGCATGGACTCATCAAGTCAAAAATGAGGGTGAAACCACCATCACTGCAATTATTGTTGAGAGCAAATAGGTAGGAGTAATTATGGCATTAGAAAACCACCCAATGTGGCGCTTACCTAAGCATCACCTAGATTTAAAAAGTTCACATGACCATGTTCATTGGGTTGAATTATTTTATGACCTTATTCATGTGGTAATCATTTTTCTGCTAGGTAATTTTTTAAGCGACCACTTACATTTAAGTGGTTTTCTTACTTTTGCAGGTTTATTCATCACCGTATGGTTCGCGTGGGCTGACTCCAGCGTTTTTAACTCACTCTATGTCAGTACCGATGTAAAACATCGGCTGATCATGGCCTGCCAAATTGTCACCGCCATGGTTATGGCAGCCTCTATTCCCCATGTACTTGACAAAGGCTGGACATATTTTGCATGGGCCTATGCCGCAAACCGACTTATTACAGCGTATTTATTTCATCGCACCAATCAATTGGGGATCGAATCAACAAAATTAGCACGCAGTGTGAGCCGTAACTACTTTGCTCTTGCCATTACCTTTGCGACCACAGCTTTTATGCCTGCCCCCTATCGTTATTGGGTATTTGGCACTGCGATTGCCGCTATCCAAGTTTTATATATGGCTCCAAAAATTGGTGTACTTGAAAATAAACGTTTTTTACCACGCCTTGGGCATATGTCTGAGCGCTTTGCCCTTTTACTGCTCATTGTCGTAGGCGAAGGTTTCTTTAAATTGGTGATTACTTTATCAGAAAAAGGAATTTATAAAGTCGACCCCTCTGTACTAGCTAACTTTATGTTTGGTGGTATTGCAGTATTTGTGCAATGCTGGATTTACTTTGACTTTGTTGGCAATGGTAAACCTAAAAATCAGCATAAATGGACACTCGTAAGTTGGTGGTTAGCACACCTATTTTTAATGTTATGTGCAGTTATGGTTGGCGTTGCACTCGCCGGCGAAGTGAAAGCTGGGTTTTGGCAACCTTACCCACTTAAATATGGTGTCATTGGCTGTGTAGGGTTAGCAGGCTACTTATTGAGTTTATTGTGGATCCAGTTAATGATCGAACACCGTGTAGCCCATCGTTTTGCAACAGCTAATGTAAGAATGTTTGGCGTTATACTCGCTTTAGTTACCATTCCCATTTTACCCCATGTGCCTTCGCTCATTGGCAACTTACTTTGGGGCACAGCACTGATTTCACAAATTGCCTACCCTGTCACTCGCGCATACTTTACCCTTTCAAAAGAAGAAGCTAATTCATAACGATTAAAACACCTTTGCAAAAACGACAAAGGTGTTTTGTTATCCCTGCTGTTTTTCGCAAAAACTTTCCTCGCCATAATACCGTTATTCAATCATCCCTTTTCAGGGGTTGAAACAAGCGTTAACGGACTCATGTCTGTACTAAAGGCAATGAGAAATGCCGGTGTGAATCACATTGGCCTGCACTTTAGACGTAACGAATTCCCCATCGAATGGGCATTAAAGCACATCGGCGAACATGTTTTGCCCAAGTTCCATAATTAAGGAGTTATGATGTCACAATCAATTATGCCAAAACTGGGTTTTGGTACATTTAGATTACAAGACGAAGTTGCATATCAAAGTGTCCTAACAGCTATTGAAGAGGGCTTTAGACACATCGACACCGCGCAAATATACGGTAACGAAGAAGCTGTTGGCCGAGCGATTAAAGACAGTGGTGTTGCACGTGGTGAGTTATTTATCACCACCAAAGTATGGAATGATAAGTTAAATAAAACAGACTTTATTAACAGCGTCAAAGAGAGTCTGACTAAACTCCAACTAGATTACGTCGATTTACTGCTTATTCATTGGCCAAGCCCTGCCAATGGCGAAAGCATGAATGAGTATTTAACCGAGTTACAATCAGCAAAAGAGCTTGGTTTGACTAAAGAAATTGGTGTTTCAAACTTTACCATTGCACAAATGGAAGAAGCCTTGCGTATTTTGCCAAAAGGCGCGTTATTTACCAATCAAGTAGAAGTACATCCCTACCTAACCAACCAAAAGGTACGTGATTTTTGTACGCAAAACGACATTCTCGTTACTGGCTATATGCCATTTGCGGTAGGTAAAGTACTTAAAGATCCAACCATTAAAGCGATTGCAAACAAACACCAAGTAAGCACTGCTGAAGTGGTCATTGCTTGGGAATTAGCGCATGACATGGTGACGATACCGTCATCGACCAAACGCGAAAATATGGCAACCAACTTAAAAGCCCTTTCGCTTAGCTTAAGCCAAGACGAGATTGATCAAATTGATGCCCTTAGCTGCGGCGACAGGCAAGCAAACCCGGATTTTGCTCCTGACTGGGATCATGATGAAGTAAAAACAACTCATGCTTGGCAATTTCAAGGGGCTGATAAAGTGCTCGCTTTGGGATTAAAAGCTGTACCAGCACTTAAAGCAGGACAAATTTTAGTTCGTAACCTTGCAATTGGTATCAATCCAGTTGATTGGAAGTTTATCCAAGCCAATCCTATTAATTGGCCAGATACACACACACCAGGTGTAGATGGTGCAGGGGTTGTTGAGCAGGTAGGCGATGGCGTCGATACCAAACTAATTGGTAAAACAGTCGCTTATCATCATAGTTTGAGTGAAAACGGTAGCTTTGCTAAACACACAGCACTTTATGCAGAGCGTGTTATGCAGTTACCAAAAGGGTTAGCTGCTAATGTTGCTGCTGCATTGCCTTGCCCACTGCTTACTGCGTGGCAAGCCTTTAGCAAAATACCATTACGCAAAGACGAAAAAGTATTAGTTACCGGCATGGGAGCAGTTAATAAACTACTGACGCAAATGCTGAACCACAGTGGCTTTGAAGTTCATGCATTATCAAAAAGCTTAACGGCAGAGCAAGCAGAAAAGCTTGGCGTTAAGTTAGTATTACGCGACGCACCATCTGAAGGTGGCTACTTTGCACTCTTTGATGCTAATGGCCCTGAAGAAGCTAAAAAGTTAGTGCCACTCCTACAAGCAAATGGTCATGTGATCAGTATTTTAGGGCGTATTGAAACCCCAGTCGATGAGCCATTCACACGCACTATTTCTTATCATGAAATTGCCCTTGGCGCATTACACGATTATGGTGATACACAGCAATGGCAACGTCTTGTAAGTGATGGCGAAAAGCTCCTTAATGACATTGCGTCGGGTACTTTAAATGTTGAAGAACCTACAGACTTTGAATTTAACAATCTCAACGATGCGCTTGAGTTTTCTAAAGTTCAAAAGCAAAAAGCCGTTGTAGTTGTTTAGTTATCATTTAAAAGGCCTCTTCTGAGGCCTTTTTTATTTTATGCAACTGTTTCGTTGGCTGTATTATTGATTACAGCTAGGTGATAAATAATCACTAAGTTGGCAATAAACCACAGATCTTTAATCACAAATTGACCAAGTCCTGCTAAAACCGTCGAGCTGCTAAGCGCATTCGGTGCGGTAATTAAAAATGTTTGCGTCATGATAAAAACAGCGCAACAGGCAAGCCCAGCTAACACTATTAATTTATTGTTTTTAATCAACAAGCCAACACAAAGCAACAGCACACTGACAATATCAAATATACCAATTACATTCGATGCACCCTGCACACTAAAAACCTGATATAACCACGACATAAACGGCGATGTTTCGACAAGTGTTACAATCCCCTTCGCTTCAAAAGCAAAAAACTTCATGGCGCCAATCCAAACCAGCACTAATGCCACCGATGCATAATTTAAAGCAATATGTGCTTTATCACTCAAAGCATCTTTGTAAAACACAAATAAAAACAGCGGAATAACAGCAAAATACTTAATGATCCCCTGCCCCGACCCAATTACAGGAAAGCCCCCTTCACTTGCAAGCCAACGATTAGCGCCAAACAATGTAAGTAAGCAGACAAGTGCAATGACAAGAGCTGTCACGGTAGGAAGCGCCCTATTTATAAACCCTAAATGTGAATGAAGGCTGGTAATGCCAACAAAGCAAAATGCAAAGCCTGCGATCATACTCATGATGTGAGCTGGCACCTGAGCGTCTAATTTATAAAATGAAAAGATACTGCCAATGGCATTGGGGTTTGCTCCCAAGATAAAAGACAAACCCAATAACGAAAAACTGATGGTGATAAGTGCAATCACTAAATTATTTGATGTACGTAAATTCATTTAAACCCCTCTCTACTGCTTGTTTAAAAGACCTCAGTTAGGGATAAAAACATTCACACTGAATTAAAGTATAAGAAAATTCTGATAGTCATTTTTTATAAACCATTGAAAAATTATGAAAAGAATCGACACTGCTTGATTTTATTTAGGCAAAAAATAAACCTCTTTTTTTCAATATCAGCAATTTTGTTCAAGTTTTTAGGTTGCCTGCTTCGCTATATTGGCGTAGGAATAATAACGAAGCGCACAACCTTCAGGAGCATCTGTGAGCAAAGACAATCACTTTAAGTACATCAACAACGAACAGCATCAGAGCATCTCGATGTTGACTGCGACTATGAGTGATTTTACCTATGCAAAACATGCTCACGAAGAGTATTCAATTGGCATTACTCTACAGGGGCGGCAAGATTTCTTTTGTCGTAATGCGTTTTATAAAAGCGTACCTGGCAATGTTATTTTGTTTAACCCTGAAGATATTCACGATGGTCACTCTGGCACTGAGCAAAACCTAGAGTATCTAATGCTGTATATTCATCCCGATGAATTTCAGCCTTTGTTCAAAGCGCTAGGATATCAGCAAGATTGTACATTACGTATGGCAAACACCTTGTATGCTGATCCATTACTGCGTAATCAAGTGATTCACTTATCAAGGCTTTTACAAACCAATAGCACGAGCAAAATAGAGCGAGAAGCTGCAGTATTGCAAATGGCGCAATCTTTAGTAAGGCTAAACGGTAGCCTTGATTTACCGGCTTTAAGCACCCGAGTTGATAGCTTACTTCTGCGCGCAAAAGACTACATTTTGGCAAATATCGACAATGACATTTCTATTGATGACATTGCCCATGCTGCCACTATGTCGAAGTATCATTTTATCCGCCGCTTTCGCGAGCACTTCGGTATTACTCCACATCAATATGTTTTGAACTGTCGTATTAATTATGCCCGTAGAGCGTTACAAGTTGGCCGCGATGCCACCAGCGTAGCGGTTGAATCTGGCTTTGCAGATGCCAGTCACCTCAATCGTAACTTCAAACGAGTATTCGGTATGACACCAAAACAATTTCAACTGCAATGGGCTCGTAGATAGAACTAAATGACTGATTTGGAGCTGTTATGGCAGATATTTTTGCATATGCTATTGGCATTATGTACACCCCTGGGCCAATCAATTTACTCGGTTTAAGCAGCGGCTTAAATAAACAAACTCGTTCACACCTTGGATTTTTTATTGGCGTGGGTAGCGCGATGTTTATCTTATTTGTGCTACTTGGCTACCTTGGCTTACAAGTTATCAACCCGCAGTTTTTGCCTTATGTGAGCTTAATTGGTTGCGGCTATATTTTGTATATTGCTTGGAAGGTCGCAAAAGCAAAAGTACAGGTGAGTGATACCTCAGCGGATGCCTCACTTAGCTTTTTCGATGGCCTGTTTATGCAGCTATTAAATCCAAAAGCCTTGGTGGCCACTTTGCCAATTGCTACGATTCAGTTCCCAAGCGCAGATATTACCGGCGCTGCAATCGTATTTTGGTCTCTTATTTTAGCCATTCTTGCCTTTGGCGCTCCTACAAGTTACTCGTTAGCGGGCTTAATGCTTGGTAAACAAGTATCACGGCCAGGTGTTTTTAATGTGTTTAATAAACTGATGGCTGTTTTGTTGGTTTATGTCGCGCTAATGATTGCCTACGAGCATGTGCTGACCCCGTTAATGGCCTAAAATTGATCATCCCGAGCAAACAGGCATAATAGCCTTATTCAGCAAACGGTTATCACAAAACGATGCAAGGCAATCTATCTATTCGCTCTTACAGTACTAAGCCTGTTAGTCATAGCCATGACTATAATCAACTTGTACTGCCCTTAAAAGGTGTGATTGCTATTAGTGTCGGTGATTTTCAAGGTAAAGTCGCCCCCGGTGAATGCGTGGTTGTCAAAGCCTCGCAAACACACCTGTTTACCGCAATGCCAGAAGCCCGATTTGTGGTGGCCGATATGCCAAAGCTACCAGATAACCTGGCCACTGCTGAGCGCTGCGTGTTTGCTATTAATCAATCACTTTGGGCATTTTTGCAGTTTGTGGCAAAGCAACTTGAGCAAGCAGTTAATCGTGAATTAGAACTTGCCATGTTTAACACCTTCAATTTGCTGTTAGCTGAGCAAATTATGCAGCCTAAGGTCGACAGCCGTATTAGCGAGGCACTGCTTTATATCGACAGTCACTTAGGTACTTCTCTTCAAATCAAACACCTTGCCAGCATTGCCTGTTTAAGCCCAACGCAATTTAAGCTGCTGTTTAAGCAACAAACAGGATTGACTGTCATGAACTATGTAACCAAACAGCGAATGGAAAAAGCCCAAGCCTTACTCAGTCATACCGACTATCCGTTACAACGTATTAGTGAGTTAGTTGGTTACAATGAGCTTTCATCTTTTAGCCGCAGTTTTTCAAAGTACTTTGGTTTATCACCAAGTAAATTCAAAAAATAACTTTAGTTTTAAACGCCAACAAAACCGTCCTTTTTGTCAAAAACTGCACATCAATTTTGATTATGCTTTTGATATCTTAAATTTAAAGCGAATCATCAATGAACCATACCATCGCAACCATTGCCGTTTTAGTTGCCAGTGTGTTTTGGGGCACAACAGGCACAGCCGCAAGCTTTGCACCAGACATTAGCCCTTTTGCAATAGGTGCGTTTGCGATGGGATTTGGCGGCGTATTACTTTGCCTAACATCACTAACTCAGCTAATAAACAATGCAAGTACACTGCGAAAGCATTACTCCCTAACCCTACTAGGTTCAGTCTGTGTTGCTATTTATCCGCTGGCATTTTATACCTCGATGAATAGCGCAGGTGTGGCAATTGGCACCGTTGTTTCGATTGCCAGTGCCCCTTTATTTACCGTCTTATTGGAATACTTAATCGAGAAAAAGCCCATTGCAACTCGCTGGCTAGTGAGCTTTTGCTTTGGTGCTATTGGCATTGGCTTAATCGCGTTAGGTAAAGAACATAACCTTGCTGCTAAGGGGCTGTTTAGCCAAAACATCGGCATTTTACTTGGCTTAATTGCAGGACTTACCTATGCGGGTTATTCATGGGTTGCCAAACGTTTAATTAGCAACGGCGTTCATTCAAGAGCGACCATGGCAAGCCTATTTGGCGGCGCAGCATGTATACTCTTGCCTTCGTTATTAATTACTGGAGATGCGCTTTTTGCCACAGCTACCAATACCAGCGTGGCGCTTTACATGGCCATAGTACCGATGTTTTTCGGTTATTGGCTATTTAGTATTGGTTTAAAAACCATAGCGGCTAGCCAAGCTGTGCTCATTACGTTACTTGAGCCTATCATCGCCACCATACTGGCTATTGTGATTTTAAATGAGCAATTTCAGCGAATTGGCTGGCTTGGCATTGGCTTAGTGAGCATTAGCTTGGTAATTCAAACGGTCAATATTAAGCAGTTCGTGATACACTGCAAAAAACGCATATTGACGATTTAAGATGAGAAAAGACAGCCGACTATCACGGGTTTTACATGTGCTGATCCATTTAGACAGCTACAACCACCCTGTTACATCAGAGACATTAGCAAACATGTTAATGACCAACCCAGTGGTCGTGCGCCGTACTATGGCGTTACTGCGTCAAGCAGGTTATGTATCGGCAATCAAAGGTCACAATGGCGGCTGGCTACTGGCCACTCCCTTAACAGACATCACCTTATTTGATATTCACCAAGCGCTTGGCGAAAAGAACCTGTTTGTCATTGGTCTAACCGATGAGCACAGCAACTGCCCTATCGAACATGCAGTGAACAGCGCCCTGCAAAATGCGATGGATGACGCAGAAGCCCTGTTATTAAAACGTTTTGCTGAAGTGTCGCTTGCAGAGCTTGCCAGTCAATTTAAAAAATAAGCGTCGTTACACTGCCTATTAATTGGCTTACAGCAATAAAAATAGGCAATAATAGCTTCATAGCGAGCCTTATACTTATAAAGCAAGCGGCATTTCGATTTTAGAAATAAAATCTCATCATTATCATCATGTAGAACAAGTACTCTAAACACCCTGCAAACCCCACCATTTCAAGCGATTAAGTAAATTCTTAATCTATTCTGGTCATTTTCCGATTGCCTGCCATAGGGCTTTTTCGGCATTTTAGACAAACACCCTGTCATTTTAGGCAAACATTCGTTTCAGCCGACTTCTATACTTAATCTCAATCAAGGACGCAAAGCAAACAGCTCTGCAATCGAGAATAGTCTCTGTCCTTACTTATTAACCCAAAGAGGATTTACGCTCATGAACAAAGTTACTTTTCCAAACACTAACGGTTTAGATATTACTATCGCTGGCTTATTAAATTTACCTGCTGATTTTGATGAAACAAAAACCTACCCAGCCGTTGTCGTATCGCACCCAGGTGGTGGTGTTAAAGAGCAAACAGCAGGGACTTACGCACGTAAACTAGCTGAGCAAGGTTTTGTCGCTATTGCGTACGATGCATCTTACCAAGGTGAAAGCACTGGCGAGCCACGCCAACTTGAAAACCCACATGTTCGTACCGAGGATGTGAGTGCAGTAATCGATTACTTAACGACCTTACCTTATGTAGATAATGATCGCATTGGCGCAATGGGTATCTGTGCAGGGGCAGGTTACACCGCAAATGCTGCAATTAACGACCGCCGTATTAAAGCCGTTGGCACAGTAAGCATGGTAAATATTGGCCAAATGTTCCGTAATGGCTGGGATAACAATGTAAAAGACAGCGACGCTATCCCATATATCCAAGCTGGCTCTGATTCTCGCACATCGGATGCAAGTGGTAACGACATTGCGACTATTCCAATGGCACCGCTGAAAGAAGAAGATGCACCAAACGAAGAGCTTCGCCAAGCGTGGGAATACTACCACACAGACCGCGCAGCTTATTGCACTGCACCGGGTTTTGCGACTGCACGCAGCTTAAATCAAATCATCACTTATGATGCTTTCTTTAAAGCTGAGGCATTTTTAACACAACCATTACTGACCGTCGTCGGCAGCAATGCAGGCAGCAAGTGGATGAGCGATGACCTAATGGCGCGCGCAGCATCAAGCAGCAAAAACATGTACATCGTTGAAGGTGCAAACCACATGGATTTATACGATGGCGAAAGTGAAATCACTGAAGCCATCAGCGTATTAGCCCCTTTCTTTACAAGCAACCTGTAATTATTGATCTGTATGAGCCCGAACAGGGCTCATTACTAAAAGCATTTAGGAGCAAACATGAACATTCAAACAGTTAGTATTCAAAACCACGATATGGCGTGGGCTATCTCAGCACTTGTCTTAACACCTGCTAATTTTGATGAGTCAAAAACCTACCCAACCATGATCAGTGTTCACCCATTTGGTAGCTGTAAAGAACAAACCTCAAGTAGTGTATATGGTAAAGCACTTGCTGAAGCGGGTTATGTGGTTATTGCCTTCGATGCCAGCTATCAAGGTCAATCTGGCGGTACACCTCGCTTTATTGAAAACCCATCACAACGTGTTGAAGATATTAGCCATGTTATTGATTATGCGGTGACACTCCCTTATGTCGATAACGAGCGCATTGGCAGCATTGGGGTATGTGGTGGGGGTGCTTATGTACTTAACTCAGCACTGACTGAAAAACGCGTAAAAGCCGTTGTCGGCATTACGCCAGTTAATTTAGGTCGTCTATTTAGAGAAGCATTCACCGAGTTTAACCCAGTCGGCGCACTTGAAGCGATGGCGGCACAACGTACTGCTGAAGCACTTGGTGGTGACTTACAAGTAAACGAATTACTCCCACCAAGCATTGAGTTTGCCCGCGACAATGGCCTGACTGAACGTGATGTTTTCGAAGCGACTGATTACTACAAAACACCGCGTGGTCAAAGCGAAGGTGGCGCAACACGTATGTTATTTTCTCATGCACAAAAAACCCTCACTTGGGATGCTTTCGCGTTTGCCGAAACATTAATGACTCAACCTATGATGGCTGTAATTGGTCAAAAAGTAGGAGCATTTGGTGCATACCGTGACGGTAAAGAAATTTACGGAAAATCATTTGCATCAAAAGACAGACAACTCGTTGAACTAGAAGATTGGTCGCACTATGACCTGTACGATAAGCCTGAACCAGTTGCGTTAGCGATGCAGCAAATACTGCCTTTTTTAACCAAGCATTTATAAAAAGGCACTTGTAAGCTGAGCATGCATAAAACAAAGAAGTTAGGCCTCATGCTTGGCCTAACTTACTTTTGTTGTTGATTTGAATTTGTGATTTTAGGAGTTAACACAATGATTAAATGGCTATTTATAATACTCGCAGTTGTAATATTAGGGCTTTTATCTCTTGCCATTTGGGTCACACAAACTGAGAAATCACAGCATGCTAAAAACAGCTTACGTCTACACAATGCGGAGCCGAGAATCACGCTTGATGCCAAAACAGCCGTCGTGGTTTTTTCTCGCTCTGGGAATACTGGGGTTTTAGCAGATCACATAGCGCAAAAGCATAACGCGGAGCTGTTTGAGATAACGGCTACCGATTACGAACTAGGTATTCCTGGTTGGATAGCTGCTCTCAATGATGCCAGAAGCAACGTAGCAACAATTACCCCGAGCAATATAAACCTTGAAAAGTATCACACCATTTATTTAGGCTCGCCTATTTGGCTTTATAGCCCTGCCCCACCGATTTGGCAGTTTGCAAAAAATAATGACTTTTCAGGTAAAAATGTGATTTTATTTAATACCTTTAATAGTAAGTTCGAACAGCATTTTATTGATGATTTTGAAAAGCTGGTTCGGGCAAATGGCGCAAAAACGTTTTCTCACAGGTACGTGAATCGTGGCCGTATGGGCTCTCAAATTAGTAGCCAAGATATGCTTGATAAATTTGACAGCCAAGATAACTAACCGTGAGTTTTAAACATGATAGACACCAACCATCAAGAGATTGCTAAGCCACTCGCGCAAAAGATTATGTTATTCGCTAATAAAGCGGGTGATATTACCTCTCATACGCCAGAGCTCACATTGCACATTCGTAACGCACCAACCGACCCCTTGCATTGTATTTACACATTAAGCCTTGCAGTGGTGCTACAAGGTGCAAAAATGCTTTCAGTTGAAAACAGTGTACTGCCCTGCTCTGGTGGGCAAACCATGTTAACCACTTTCGACTTACCTGTGGTATCCCATGTGACCGAAGCAACACGCCACCAGCCATTTGTTGCCATGGTGCTAAAGCTTGATTACAACTTAATTTTGCAAACAGCCGCAGAACTTAAACTGCCAAAGCAATCACGCAACGAAACGTTTGAGCCGATTTCTATTCATAATATCGATGCAGGCCTAACAGATGCACTCACTCGGTTATTTGAGCTTGAATATAACCCTGCACTTCGCGACGGCTTACAGCCATTACTCATGAAAGAAATTGTTATTCGCCTTTTACAGGGATCTCATGGGCCTCACCTTAGAAAACTGGCATCAGAGGGGTCACCAAGTAGTCATATCGTTAGAGTTGTGAGCTGGCTTAAAACCAACTTTATGCGTCCAGTACAAATTGACGAGTTAGCAAAACAAGCGCATATGAGCTCATCAACATTTCGCCAGCACTTTAAAACCATTACTGGCACCAGCCCATTGCAGTATTTAAAAACCTTACGTTTACAAGAAGCTCGCGATCAAATGCTGATCAATGGTCTTGATGCTGGTCAAGCAAGTGGTGTGGTCGGTTACGAAAGCCCTTCGCAATTTAGTCGCGAGTACAGCCGTTTATTTGGCCTGCCTCCGCAAAAAGATATGCAAAGGTTAAGACAACAACAGATTTAAATAAGCGTGTTATGACTTGCTAATTGAAGCCAGATCAGATTGCTTATCGGTCACAAATTCGTACAGCACTTTAATTGGCAGGGGCTTACTAAAGTAATAGCCTTGTACTTGAGAGCATTCAAGCTCTTTAAGTATGTTCAGCTGCTGCTCGCTTTCAACGCCTTCAGCAATTGACTCCATATTTAACGCACTGGCTAAATCAATCATGGCTTTAACAATTGCTTTATCAGCATCGCTGGGGTTTTCTAAATCATCAATAAATGATTTGTCGATTTTTAGCTTATCGAGAGCAAAGTCTTTTAAGTAATTCATTGACGAATAGCCTGTGCCAAAGTCATCAATCGACATTTTAAACCCTGCTTCACGTAGTTTTGTAATCGTGTTTAATGCAAATTTAGGATTCCCAATAGCAATGGTTTCCGTTAACTCAAGTTCAATACATTCTGGCTCAATAGAATAAGTTTGCAACACCGAAATTAAATCACCAAGCAGCTGTTTTTTAACAAACTTCGTTGCCGATAGATTTATTGCAAAAGTAATTGGAGGCATGTTGTCATCTTGCCACTGGCGAATTGTTTTCACGGTATTTTCGAATACCCAGTCATCAATTTCGCTAATGCGGCCACTGCTTTCAGCAATAGGTATAAATTCAGCAGGTGATACATTGCCTAGAGTTTCGCTGTTCCAGCGTAATAATACTTCAACAGCCACCACAGCGCCTGAGGCTATATCTATTTGTGGTTGAAAAACTAAATAAAGCTCATTATTTTCAAGGGCAAAATTAAGAGCATTGATGATTTGTAATTGCCTAAGGCCAGATTTATTCATTTCTTCGGCGTAAAATAACGCATTGTTTCTACCCTGCCGTTTAACCTCAAACATCGCTGATTCTGCTTTTTGCAGTAGCGGCTCAAATTCTTTGCCATCCATCGGATACAGAGCAACCCCCACGGATGCCGTAACAACAATGAGTTCATCATTTATCGTAAGTGGCTCACTGATCACCCTTAATAGATCGTGGCTGCTCTTATTTATAGCGCCGGTGGAGGTATAAGGCGTAATAAATGCAAAGCGGTCGCCTTGCAGCCGTGCAACCATAATATCCTCACCCATGAAATTACAAATTCGCGCACTCAAGGTTTGTAGCACAAGGTTGCAACTCGCCATTCCCAATGCTTTATTGAGAATCTTAAAGTTATCCAACCCAATTAAAATAAAGGCTGCTTTTGTATCTGCTTGAAGCTTAATGGTTTGTTCAAATTCCATCTGCAACTTGTCTTGGTTTGCAAGCCCAGTTAGCTGATCAAAATAAGAAAGTTGATGTATGAGGGTTTCACTTTCGACTTCTTTAGTCACATCATGCTGAAACGAAATGTAGTTACTGACTTTCCCTTGTTTATCCATTATTGGGTAAATGGTCGTTTGCTCAACAATCACTTTACCGTGCTTAGTCATGTTAACCAAAGCACC
The DNA here is from genome assembly GCF_001641615.1 of Pseudoalteromonas gelatinilytica. GTDB lineage: Bacteria > Pseudomonadota > Gammaproteobacteria > Enterobacterales > Alteromonadaceae > Pseudoalteromonas > Pseudoalteromonas gelatinilytica. The sequence goes on along the minus strand of NZ_LRRU01000019.1, from coordinate 427,370 downwards.
CACCCAGGCTTTGTGATTATTTAGATGCTCCCACATAGCTTGATAAACAGCAGGTTCAGTTTGCCCGGCACTGATTTTATGCGGGCTCTGGCCTATTAGTTCATCATACTCGTACTGACACATATCAAGATATGCGCGATTCATATATTCAATTTTTGCATCAGTATTGGTAAACATAATGGGGTGTGGATTTTGCTCAACCGCTTGAGACAAAATATGCATGCGTTTGTTTAAATTAATTTTATGAAACCATTGCCACACTGACTCAGCCCAAACCGTTAGCATGTTTTTATCTTGCACACTAAACACCTTGGTTTGATGCTGCAAAATAATGGCCATATGACATTGACTATGGCGTATCACTGGCACCACTAACAATGAGTTAGAGTCACTTGGTAACCCGTATTCTTTTGCATGTTTACGATTAACAATGACAGCTTCTCCTGCTGCTATTTTGGCTTGTAATTTTTCAGTGCATACTTCAAACGGATTGCCTTGCTCAGCACTGTAGGCATGCTGTTTTAGCTCGTTGCAAATAAACAAAGCCGCACCATCACAATTGGTAATTTCGAGGGCTTGGTTTACAGCATAATTTAACAACACATCTTGATCGTCTTGAAACGATATTTCGGTTAAGTGTAATAAACCCCGATTGAACTTACTTTGCTGGGCAAGTGCCGCCATACGCCCAACTTTCTCTGACACATCGCGAGCGTTTACCAAATACGTAGGGCCATCATTATCGTGCTCAAACAAGGTCACCGAAAATTCAAAATGAATCACCCAGCCATTTACGCTAATAGGTAAGGTATTGACCAAACAAACACCTGACTTTTTTGCCTCCATGAGTGTGCGCATAAAATCTTGCGCATCTGATTTTTCAAATATACTGCTAATATTTTGTCCAACTATCGCTTTAGTAAACACATGGCTATCGGAGTTATCGCTAAAAACTTCGCGAAAAGTACCGTCTTTTTCAAGCTCAAAAACCGAGTCTGGCAGTGCGGTGAGTGTTGCTTTAAGCTGCTTAGAAGAGTTATCTAGCGCCGCATACGGTTTAGTGACGGTTTCAACAAAGAGAATTTTATACAGTAAAAAGTAGGTGAGCCCTTTATAAACATGCCCAAAAAAGTTAAAGGTGTTGGTGGTGTGTGATGCATCATTAAACATCACAAAACAAGCCTCACTTAAAATAGCTAATAGACATACTAATGTTTTACCTGCAATGTTTAAGTTTGCTCTAGGTTTACGAAGCTGTGTCGCGAACATGACGACGGCGGCACCGTAAAGCCCCAAAACAAGTAGCTCAATTAAAAACTTAATATGACTCCCGCCTACTCCTTCAATATAAATTTCTGGCAGTAAATCAGGAAAGTAAAAGAATGTGCTTGCGATGGTCAAACAACAAAGCAACAAAGAGGCAAGCAAGGCACGCGCGTTTAACGGTTTATAATTAACCCAAATTCCTGCCGCAATAATTAAAAATGCAGCCCCATTAAACAACCGAGCAATAAGCCAAAAACTCAATACCAGATTCATATCAGCATGGCCGTCATGCATGCTATCAAAGGCTAAAAAATGTAATGAATCAAAAATAGCAACGCACAACATGGTGCAAGACAGTAGTAATAGTTTGTAGTTATTCGTGAAGTGCCAAGTGTTCCAACCAATCGCAAATATTAAAAACGAGATCACAACTGAAAATAATTCGACGCTCGTATGCATCGCTACATAAAAAGGAATAGCAGCAATAAGACCCAATCGCTCAAGTAGCAAAACAACAGCCAGCAGCAATACCCCTAACGCAATATAAGGTACAGTGTGTAAAAGCTCTTTTTGATGTGATGGATGAATAACGTATTTCACTATAGCTTTTGACTATATTTAATTAATACCCTTAGAAAAAAGGATAGTAAAAATAACCAATAACGACAGTGAAATACCAAAAAAGATGAGGTAAATGCGCTAAGTATGACTTAGCGCATCTTCTATTTAGCTTTATTGAATGGGTTGCGGGTGTCTTGGTCGGCATCGAGATTACGCATCAAAATTGCGTGATCTAAATCGATATCTTCTGGCAGAGGAATTTTAACAATATGGCCAGAACCTTTTGCATCGCTAATGGCTTCGCCTTTTTTGTTTTCCATAAAATCCAACTTAAAGTTGATGTTGCCTTTTGGTGTCATAAGCTCAAGTGAATGACCAGTACAGAACTTATTTTTCACATCAATTTCAACTAAGCCATTATCGTTGCGACCTAATACTTCACCCACAAACTGCTGTTTATCTGACACCGAATGACCATACTCATAGTTTTGATAGTCTTGATGTGCGTGGCGTTTTAAAAACCCTTCTGTATAACCACGATGCGCTAAGTTCTCAAGAGTTTTAAATAAGTTTGCGTCAAATGGACGACCAGCAACGGCATCATCAATGGCTTTACGATACACTTGTGCAGTACGAGCAACATAGTAGAAAGACTTGGTACGGCCTTCAATTTTTAAACTATGCACGCCCATTTTCGTTAGTTGATCAACATATTGAACTGCACGTAAATCTTTTGAGTTCATTATGTAAGTGCCATGCTCGTCTTCAAAAGCAGGCATGTATTCACCAGGGCGGCCTTGCTCTTCAAGCATGAATACTTCGGTACTTGGCGCACCATCACCTAGGGTTGGGATCACCGCTTTAGGGTCGATTTTATGCACCATTTCGCCGGTTTCATTTTCGGTGCCTGGTTTCACATCGTAGTTCCAACGACATGCATTAGTGCACGTTCCTTGGTTTGGATCGCGTTTATTAATATAACCCGATAACAAACAACGGCCAGAGTACGCCATGCAAAGTGCACCGTGAACAAACACTTCAAGTTCTGTATTTGGGCATAGCTCACGAATTTCAGCGATTTCTTCAAGCGATAATTCGCGCGATAAAATGACTCGCTCAATGCCCTGCTGAGCCCAAAAGTTCACTGTGGCATAGTTCACCGCATTGGCCTGCACAGATAAGTGAATCGGCATATCTGGCCATTTCTCACGCACTAGCATGATAAGCCCAGGATCTGACATGATCAGCGCATCTGGCTGCATCTCAATGACAGGCTCAATATCGCGTAAGTACGATTTTACCTTGGCATTATGAGGAGCAATGTTCGACACTACATATAATTTTTTATTTTGCGCATGCGCTTCGTTGATACCGGTTTGCAGGTTATCTAAGTCAAACTCATTGTTACGAACACGAAGGCTATAACGAGGTTGGCCAGCGTAAACGGCATCTGCACCATAAGCAAAGGCATAACGCATATTCTTTAAACTACCCGCAGGTGATAACAACTCAGGTGTAAAAGGGCGAGGGTTCAAAATAGGTGACGACATGAAAGCTCCACACATCGAACCGAGTACAAGTCGGTTGCATGAATTAATACGATAATGAAGCGCGGCAGTATAATAACCTGCTCAGTAATTTTATTGATCTAGATCATGATTGATTCATAGAGCTTATTGATGAGTAGGTGACAAACGAAAAAAGCGCCATAAGCGCTTTGGTCATAACAACAATATAGGGGAATAGTTAATGGGCTGAACCATCTCCGCCGCGTAATACATTACTAGATGCTTTACACCCATTTTCAGCGATATAATCAACAGCCGCTTTTGCTTGCACTATGCCCCAGCCGTAAGCATGATCATAACCCATACTCCCCTGATCATCGGCTGATGCTCTCAGTGCTAAACGAATGCCATTTGCAGAACACTCAGGGTAATTACTCCATACCAATGCAGCTACGCCGGAAACATGAGGAGTTGCCATCGAAGTACCTGATTTAAAGTCATGATCTGAAAACTCAGCGACAGTTATTGTGGTTTCTTTACCGAGGTTGTCCATTAAATTAAGACCCTCATTTCTTGTCACAGAGCCAGCAATCATAGAAGTAGGGTTAATAGTACCGATAAGCTGGCTTTGGTTATTATTACGAATAATAACTCCCACACCGCCATCCGCTTCACACTGCTCTACTTTTTTATAAAACGGAATTTCCCCTCGTTCGATTAAACAGATTTTTCCTGTTACATCACCACAGCTCTGAGTACCTAAACCACAATCAACTAGCTCCCCAGTAACAGTACCAAAACGCGAGCCATCCATACCATAATATTGGAAATTAACACTTTCTTGCGTGACATTAAATTTTGAAAAGCGCGCGCGGTTAACAGGCACAGTTGAGAAAACATTAACGCCTGGCGCTGCTAGTTCAATTTGACTGCTTCGCTGAGAAAAGCTTGCATGATTTTTAGTGCTATCAACCGCTGCAACTGAAATCACACTGTCATAAGATGCAGGATAGCTATGTGAAGCTTCACCAGCATTTCCTGCTGCCGCAACCATTAATATATTCGCACGAGCAACTTTATCTAACGCTTTTTCTTCAATCGGGCTTGAATATTTTCCACCAAGGCTCATCGAAATAACCGTTGAACCAGCTTGTTGACACTCATCAATCGCACCAGCTAAATCCGAAGCGTAAGCCCAGCTACCATTACCAGCAAAAACACGCACAATGTGCATATCAAGAGAATGATCATCGACAATCCCTGTCGTACCAAACTCATTGTCGATTGCGGCAATCGTGCCCGCAACATGAGTGCCATGACCAAATGGATCTTGATACCACACTCCAGCACCGCCATCGTCTGAGCCTGTAACACCAGCACTCGGCAAATCTGGGTGTTCTAAGGCATAACCGCTATCGATTACACACACTTTTTGTCCGCCTTGGTATTGAACTTGATCAGCTTGAACCATCGCTAAACCATACGGAATATATTGCGAAGCGCCTTCAGACATTAACTTTCTTGGTACGTCAGGGTAAAAAGTCTTTACGTTTGTAAGCCCTTTAACGTTGGCTAACTGAGTTTTATCAATCGAAATTGCAAAACTTTCTAGTGAACTAAGCTCTTTTTCTATTTTAATATTATTTGATAACAACTCAGATTTAAGCGCAGAGGCTTTATTACTATTTGCTTCTAGAACAATTCGCATTGATTGATCAGCTAAAGAAGGAAAACTATAAGCAAGAGCAATGCTTGCCGCTAAAACTGTTTTTTTATTTATCATCATTAAACTCCTTCTCTACTCTGCGTTGTCGTCATTTTTGCTACTTGGGCAATCTTTCACTTGTACATTGCCACTTATTGTTCCGGCATTGTTATAGCCTTGGTATGGACCAGACTCGAGTAACATCACATTCAATAACCCATTTGCACCAAATCCAGATTTAATACCTTCAGAAATATCCATCATACATGCAAAGCCAACCCCCTCTCCAGGCAGGCTAGGATTGGTTGAGTTATAATTAAACTCAACTTGATACATCCCCTCAGTGCAAATATCTTGTTTGCAAAATAATCGCTCATCACCAGACTCAGCCCCATCAGGTGATACAGGATCTTCACTACATAAGCCTGCACCATAAACCTGTGCGTTAAATGATACTCCTCCAGATTGTTGCCAATCTAATGCAGTTACATCTTTGTAATTTACTTTTCCGCTTACTTCTCCATCACAACGAGCTGCATGTGCTGTAAACACAGCTTTTCCAGCCCCACCCTTTGAATTAAGAGTGCCGCCAGCGTTAACTTGAGCGTCTAACTTTGCACATCCACCCATAATAGCGAATGATGTGATTAACAACCCTAACTGCGTTTTTTTCATATTAATTCCTTGTTGTTTGTTTTTATTAAAAACAGCTAAAACCACTCAATAGTAAAATATATTTAATTTATACAATTAGTTATGAGTGACAAAATAAGTAATAGAGGAAGTGAAATGAGAATTCAACACACTAAAAAGGGTAAAAACCATGGCAAAAAAAACGATTAAATTAATTGTAAAAAAACGCCTTAATTAACATACTGTTAAATATTTGTTTACAAAAAATAAAAGTGTATCAATCTGTACCAAAATGTAATCAAGCACTTAAATATTATAAAAACAATACAAACTAGCACTTTAGAACTACAGAAATTAAACTAAGTAAGGACTTATACAGAAAAGAAAAAGGTGACCAATCCTATGGCCACCTTTTTAGATCAAACTCAATTAACTATCCAGGGTAATTGGTTTGGATTTGCTAATGTTAACAGCAAAGCCCTTAACATTGATATTTTTATACGCCAGTTAAGCGTTCTCGGCGTTTTTTCCACAATAAGAACTGATAACCAAGTAGGCCATCGGCCTGAATATTGATCCGCCCACCTGCGGCTTTTATCACTTGCAATTGCTTTGGCTTATCGTCGAATTCAAATTTGAATTTATATGACGTCAGTGTTTGCTTAATCAAACTAATGGCAAGCTCCTGCTCTTTTGCAGCCTGAATGGTGACCATTTCATCCTGATTAAAGCGGTACTTAATTTGTTTATTTGTTGCGATTAGTTTCGGCATCAAATTAGCGATATGTTCATTCCAGTGCGCAGACTTTTTTGCGTATTCCATTGAAGCCGCTTCATCTAGCTCCCATGTGGTCAATAGCTCTTCAGGAACATTAAACCCTTTGTTGCTTGAGCTTGCAGCTTGATGGGTTTGCGCACTAGCTTGATCAGGAATAAAGCTTAGATTACATAACCATATTATTGTTATTAATGAACTTTTATACATTAGCAGGCCTTTGTTACAAAGATATTGAAATAAAGGCCCAGCCACCTAGCCGGACCTTTAAGCGCTTAACACAAAATGGTATTAGTCATTAATATGTGCGCAGCGGCCAAATTCAGCACCTGCTGACACCGCATCAACCACTTGCTTAGGGAAGCTAAGTTCACGGTCGCGGCCGTTATCACATACAAATGCCTTATTCGCATCGATTTCAATTGATAACACTGCGCCAGCAATGCCTGCCATGATCTCAGAACCATCAGCACTTAGGCCAAACATGTTATCGGTAAGTAAGCCTTTTGCTTCAGTAACACCTTGCTTAGCAAAGAACTCTGCTGATGACATCCAGCCAATATCTTTTAAATAAATAGCGCCAACAAAACCGCCAGATAGAGGGCTACCAGCACGTCCGGTGATCATCGATAAGTCCTCATTTGCATCAAGAACCATCACTGAAGGTAAGCCAAATCCTAGTTCAACTAATTCTTCATGGCTGTAGCCTAGGTCGCAATAGTTGGTCCAGAAACTTATCGCAGGAATGTTGTCACACCAACGTAAGCTACCAATTTTTTGAGTTGTATTGGTTACTGTATCCCATACTTTTACGCCAGCAGGGCGACGGTTTTCGATTGCTCCGAAGGCGACATAACGACCATTTTCAGAGATAACTGAATTGTCGATTGCACCAAACTCCGTGTAAGTATCAACAAGCTCACCATTCACCCAGGCAATTTGTGTAAAGCCATTCGTTGAACCTGTAATTGTTTCGCCATTACCAGAGATACGATCTGCTCGCGCCCATGCCGTACGACGAATTTGCTCATCGCCATTCATAATAGCGATTTCTTTACCACTGCCATAAGAACGGTCAACCATTTGGGTGCCAGGTAAAACGCTTGCTTTACCCGTGTTTGCATCCCAAACAGTAGGCATACCAACTGAACGCGCAGCTTCGCCTTCAGCACAGCGATTTGAACCATCGTATGGGAAGCGTGTTGTACCAACAATCAACTTACCATCATCATCCATATCCCAGATGCTATGTGAGCTTTGCCCCTGCTGACTTGAAAGCGAGCAACTATTCCCCGTTAAATCTTCAAGCATTGATACTTTGCCAGAGTTTATATCCCAGACGCCGCCTTGCATCACGCCATTATCATTAAAGTGTGCGGTAATAGCAGCTTTAGTGGCTGTTTTGTTCATTGCTGTGCTTGTAGAGCTTAATAAAGCGTAGCCATCAGGGCTTACTAAAGTATCAAACGAATTAGTCGCACTGTCGTATAAGAAAGGAATACCCGAAGAGGTTGTTCCAAGTGCTTTTTTACCGTTTTTAGCGTGATCCATTACAAACGCTGAAATCAGTGGCGTATATTGAATACCATCTTGATAACCGTTGAAGTACATCTCAAGCTGTTTAGTTTCACCCGCTGAAACAACTATCTCTGTCATCGCACAGGCATTATCTATTCCCGGGTTTGCACTTTCGTTGTCATTCCAATATTCAGCTTCAGAAAGAATATTCGTTTGCTGAGTTGGATAACCACCTGCATTGATCTCTTGAGTATAAAGAGCATAACGTGCCCCCGGCGTTAAGCCATTAATGGTAAATGAGCCATCTGGGCCGATACGGCCTTGTGTCATGTTACCTGACTGTTGGCTGATCACATCTTCGTAAGGGTTATCAAGGTTACGCGCTATTAAATTCACCCCTGAGTACTCTACTCCCTCTTTTGTTAAGAGCTTACCTTGAATAGAGCCAAACTGTGATTGGTACTGCGCCGTAGGATAAAGATCTGAGATATTAACAATATCGTCTTTCACATTAATGGTGTGTTGATTTGCACCAGCACTGCCGCGCACATTAATAAACGGAAACATGGTCTCAATGGCAGAATAATCCAACATACTAGAGCTGGTAAATTTAGTGACACCCTCACAACCTGGTACACCGTCATATTGCGGGCTATAACTTGCCGACATATACACTAAATGGCCATTTGCTTGTGAGTGAGACATATTGATCGCATGGCCAAATTCATGGGTGAATACTCCACCAACTTGTGTGCCATCGGTATCACTAATATCAACAAACCAGCCATTCATTAAGGCTGTCGCTTCAATAATTTCGCCGGTTTCTTCGTCGGCCCATTCAGGGAATGCAATACCTAAAACAGCGCTTCTTGGCACACCAAAATAGTTTTCTAAAATGCTACCATCAGTGTCGTAATTGACCCAAAAGCCATAACCATTCTCAACACCATAAATTTGATCAACATTTTCTGCAGTCACATCCGCAATGCCTGTTTTCTCAAAAATCGTGCCCTGTACTGACATCTCGAAAGTTGACGTTTCTACATCAGACCACTCTTTCACAGCATTCGCCGTTACTTTGTTGGCTTGCTCAATCGTTAAAAACGTATAATCTCGGTCAAGTTCAGTGTATGCAGGGATCACTGTGCCATCAGGTAAGGTAACATCAACGTTAAATACAGTGCCTTTTTCAAGTACAGTGAAGGTTTCGACATCGTTACCGTCTTTATCTTTGATAAGTTGGCCGCCATCTGTCCACACTGGAATACTGCCTTTTGAGGTGTCCCATTTATATGGCTGCATTGTCGGTTCATGAATATAGAGTGGGCCACCGGCTAACGCACCTGTCGAAATAGTTGCAAGGGCTAATGCTGCTGCGATTTTAGAAAATTTCATTATTGTTGTACTCCAGACAGTTTACCTACTAAATCCATAAAAACTCCCACATCGACTGCACCTGGCGTGGTTAAAAGATTTTGTTGCTCTGCTGATAAGCTGCTGGTATCTAACCCTTCAAAAACACCTTTGTTAGCAAAAATGTTTTCTACTTTGCCATTGCGCACTACAAATTTACCTTGAGCAAGGCCTACGGTCGTTTGAAACCCTGTGATTGATGCTGGCTTATACATAAAGGCAATCACTTGTTCGCCTTCTTGCCATTTAGAAAAACCTTCAGGCGTTGCGCCTAAATACACTTTGCCATTGCCCATAGAGCGGGGTTTTATCAGGCCAAACTGACGAAAAGTATAATTTGAATCGTCTTTTAACTTGCCTTTTGCATCTGACGAAACCTGAATAGTCACTTCGGTATAGGGACGATTGTTATCAAAACCATCTGTTACGCTTACCACCTGGCCAGCAATAATGCTCTGTGACTCAACAGCCATCTCTTGTAAGTTTTGTTGTTTTAGTTTCATTGCATTGGCTGCGGGGCTCAAAGTCAGCATGGTGCCAAGTGCAAAAGCTGACGCGCATGACAACTTAGAAAGTGCACTGCGTAGTTTCATTGTTCTCTCCTTTGATTATTCAAATTAAAATGAAAGTGAGATTTTTGGTTTAGAAAAAATCAACTCACTAATATTTTATGATTGAATAAATTAAGAAATTCACGAAAAACCATGTAGCGTTTTGTACACTTTAAATTAACATTTCGATTACAATTTTATTGTTGCTATTTTTCTCTGAAAAGATAGATTAAATTCACACGCAAAAGTAAAAACAAATTATTTTCAACAAGTTAAAATATCACCACTTTATCATGGGTAATTAGCTTACCCATGATAAAGTGAACAAAAGGTTAACGGCAAAGTGGTGTTTTTACATTTTTTAAATGTGTAATGGAGCAGGTAAATTTATACCAATTAGCTTAGCTGGATGAGCAAATTGTAAGCGAGTAGAGATTGGGTATGTCAGCAGAGAAGCCCCGCTGACAATAGCTGATTAATAGCAATTTAAAAAAGCTGCACTTCTTCAGTTTCAAGCGCAAAGGTTTTGCCATTTGCAAAACTTATATCGATATAAAAAATATGACTACTCTCAACTTCTGGAGCTTGGTTAGGTTTTAGTTCAATAAATATAGGTGCAGTCGTGGGGAATACGCTTGCGAAGTCTTCAACACTGGCATAGTTGCCATCACTGTAATAATCAAAATCACTATTATACATTTCTTTGATATCAAACAGGCTATTTAAACTCGTACCCGCGGTGAGCTCACTGTTGTAATCAGCGCTTGAGTAAATATTAATAGCTGTAATGGTATTCGCGCTCCCTAATACCACTGCTGGGATAGGACAGTCTGCATATTCTTTATTAGGGTCAGGCTCATCTCCTTCACTATAAACGCCTTCGCCAGCACCGCCTAATTTTATGATATAGGCATCATAAGCGAGTGCTGTGTTAGCCTCGTTTTGCCCTGGGGTGACAACATAATTATCAATATCGATTGCCAGGGGAAAAGGGTGGCATGTTAGCTCATCATTTGAGTCTGAATTACAACCCGCTAAACAACTTGCGAGTAAACTGACCAGTAAAAGTTTTTTCATAATTGTCCTTATTAGTTTTGTCATTTCCTAAGATAATAATTACTTATTAAACTGCTCATAACAAGTGCTTAGCGGTGCAAGCACGCTCATTTTTTATACTCAATTTGCTATACGTAGTGAGGGTTCATGAAAATGCCATCAAATGACTATTTAATAAAATTAGGAATTTTCACGTAAAGCGCGTATAATTCGCGCCCGTTAATATTTAACCTTTAAATTTAAAAATTATTGGAGCATAAAGATGGCTTTAGAGCGTACTTTTTCAATCGTAAAACCTGATGCAGTTGCTAAAAACCACATCGGTGCTATCTACAACCGTTTCGAAACTGCGGGTCTTAAAATCGTTGCAGCTAAAATGGTTCACCTTTCAAAAGAAAAAGCTGAAGGTTTCTACGCTGAGCACAGCGAGCGTCCTTTCTTCGGTGCTTTAGTTGAGTTCATGACATCTGGTCCAGTAATGGTTACTGTTCTTGAAGGTGAGAACGCAGTACTTAAAAACCGTGAAATCATGGGTGCTACTAACCCTGCTGAAGCACTAGCTGGTACTTTACGTGCTGACTACGCAGACAGCATCGACGAAAATGCTGTTCACGGTTCTGACGCTGTTGAATCAGCTGCACGTGAAATCGCATACTTCTTCGCTGACGAAGAAATCTGCCCACGTACTCGTTAATTTCGAGTTCACAGCTAAGTCTGTGATGCAGAAGAAAAAGGGCTTTCGGGCCCTTTTTTAGTCATTAGCTAAGCCTATTGTAAATCTGTTTAGCTAATGACTAAGTCGATTAAATAATGTACAATCGCGCACCCAAACTACTTACCACCGTCACTGATTGAGGTTGTTTCATGACCACTGAAAAAAAGATTAATTTATTAGATTTAAACCGAGATGCAATGCGTGAGCTTTTTGTATCATTCGGTGAAAAGCCATTCCGTGGTGATCAGGTGATGAAATGGATTTATCATTTTGGCGTCGACAATTTTGACGACATGACAAACGTCAACAAAAAGCTGAAAGAAAAACTAAAAGCTGAATGTGAAATTGTTGCTCCTGAGATCTCAGTTAAGCAAGTAGCAAGTGATGGCACCATCAAATACGCACTTTTACTTAAAGGTGGCCAAGAAGTAGAAGCTGTTTGGATCCCAGAAAAAGACCGTGCAACTTTATGTGTATCTTCACAAGTAGGTTGTGCCCTTGAATGTACGTTCTGCTCTACAGCACAACAAGGCTTTAACCGTAACCTAGCGGTGTCTGAGATCATTGGTCAAGTTTGGCGTGTAGCGAAAGACATTGGTTTAGACGGCGACAGTACTAAGCGCCCTGTGACTAACGTGGTAATGATGGGTATGGGTGAGCCACTACTCAACCTTAAAAACGTCGTACCCGCAATGGAACTTATGATGGACGACTGGGGTTTTGGTTTATCAAAACGTCGCGTTACATTAAGCACCTCAGGTGTGGTGCCTGCTCTTGATTTATTAAAAGAGAAAATTGACGTAGCGCTGGCTATTTCACTTCACGCGCCAAACAATGAGCTGCGTGATGTACTGGTACCAATTAATAAAAAGTACCCGATTGAAGAGTTTTTAGCAGCGTGTCGTCGTTATATCGACGGCTCTAAAGCAAACAAAGATGTGACTATCGAATACGTTATGCTACAGGGTGTGAACGACAGCACAGATCAAGCACACGAATTGGTTAAAACATTAAAAGGAACACCTTCAAAAGTGAACCTGATCCCGTTTAACCCATTCCCAGGTAACGAATATGGCCGTTCAAGCAACAGCCGAATTGACCGTTTCTCTAAAGTACTACAAGCTGCGGGTATCACCTGTATTGTTCGCCGTACTCGTGGTGATGATATTGATGCTGCCTGTGGTCAATTAGTGGGTGACGTTGTTGACCGTACAAAACGTTTAGCGAAAAAGAAAATGCGCGAAGATAACGCAATTGCGGTAAATGTTCACCAAGCATAAGCGACATATTTAAAGACAAGCCTTTGTGACAAACTCGTTATTTTTAAAATAATAGATGCAACACAAAGGCTTTTCGGTAAGATAGGCATACGGAATCAAAGAAGAGATTAGGTAATGCGTTCTATACTTGCCATTACTGTTAGTGCATTCGCATTAACAGGGTGTGTTACAGAAAACAGCTACGACGGAAGCGACAGACCCGTTGTAGAAAAAAAGATTAATAATACTGGTGCTGCTCGTACTCGTATCGCCCTTGCGTTACAGTACTTAAAAACGGGCAACAACTCGCAAGCAAAATATAATCTAGAACGTGCCGCAGAATTTGCACCTGACCTTCCTGAAGTCCACTACTCTTTAGCCTATTACTATCAACAGGTTGATGAACCTGATCTCGCTGATAAAGCCTATCAACGCGCTTTAAAAATCGCCCCGAATGATCCAAACACCTTAAACAATTATGGTGTCTTTTTATGTGGCATTGGCAAATACGACCGTGCAGCAGAAGAGCTTCTTAAGGCAATTGCCGTTCCTAGCTATATCCGTGTAGCTGAAAGTTACGAAAACTTAGCCTTATGCGCGATTGAATTTGATGACTTTGAAAACGCAGAAAAATACCTAAAATCAGCGCTAAACCACAGCTCGCAGCGTCCTTCTTCAATGATAAGCCTTGCTGGTTTGTATTACGCAAAAAGCGATCTTCATAAAGCTGAAGATATCATTGAAAAATACGAATCTACCGGTCGCGTGACCCCTCGCGCACTTATGCTTAGCTACCTTATTCAGCAACGTATGGGCCATATCGAAAAAGCCGAAACAACCGCAGGTATTATTTTACAAACCTACCCAGGTTCAGTAGAAGCAAGGGCTATTTCATCAGGGCAAACTAAACGCTCAGAATTTGAAGTTCTGCGTGAAAAATATCGTCAAGCGCAGCTTGAAGAGTTGAAAATATCAAGTGATAACAGCACGGTTAGCAAAGATCAGCCAAAAATTCGTATCGTGAAAAGAAAGGCACCTGCTAAACAAACCGTTGTTGCTGAGGCGTCAGTGGCTACTGCACAGCAGATCCCTGTACAGACAACACAGGTTCAACCTTCACAAGTAGAGCCAACACTCACTCAAGCAGAGCAAGAACCAGAAATCGTAGCGCAAAGCAATAAGCAGGTGACAGCTGAGGTAAATTCAGACAGCGAAGAGAAACCAGCAACAGAGTCACTCGCCTCTGTGCAACCACGCGAAACAACGCCTAACACGCTCACTGAGCAAACAACTGACGAAGGTTTCCAAACGGTTAGCTCTCGTAAAGTTGAACAGGCCGCTGTTATTGCAAAGCAGCAAACAGACGCGCAAACACCAGCGCAAAGTAATGATGAAGTGACCATAGTGTCATTTGGTGCACCGCAAACGCCAAGCGTTCAACAACAAACGCCAGCAAACTCGCAAAATACCAAAAATGATGCCAGCACTGTGGTGTTTTACGAAGCAGAAAAAGACGAAAACGTATTTAGTGGCAGTCAAACAACGGCGTCAACCGCAAATAGCACTGACTTTAGCGTGACAAACGAGCCGCTTAACTTACCCATGCTGAACGCAAATGTACCGGCGCTGAATATCCCGTATCATATTATTGAAAATGGTGAAAACCTCTTTAGCATTTCGGTGCGATACAATGTTAAACTACAGAAGATTTTGCTGTGGAATGGCTTAAAAGAATCGGATCGTGTACAAAACGGTACTCGCATTTATTTGAACGATCCGAACATTTATCACGACATCAATGATGGCGACACACTTTATAGCATAGCCACACAGCATAGCGTATTAATCGATCAGTTAATGCGCTGGAACAAATTGAGCCCAGATGTCGCCCTTGAACCTGGGCATAGACTATTATTGGTAGACCCTGACTCATACGCATTATGAATGAAGAAAACAATTTAGAACAACCGCAAGAAACGCTCGGCCAAGCGCTAAAAAAGCGCCGCGAAGACGCTGGAAAGAGCCTTGAGCAACTTGCTGGTGCATTAAAGTTATCCGTTTTACAGTTACAACGACTAGAAAACGACGAGCACGAATTACTTGGCCCTACGACCTTTGTAAAAGGTTATATCAGAAGCTATTGCCGTGAGCTGAAAATCGATAGCCAAGCCATGCTTGCATTATTGCCAGAGCACGTTGAGCCTGCAAAAAAATCTAAAATGCAGAGCTTTTCTCGCCGTACAGAAAAAGAAGCACATGACAGCCGCTTAATGCTGTTTAGCTACTTCATTTTAGCGGTGATCATTGGCTCGTCAGTATTTTGGTGGTGGCAAAATAGCAACCAGAATATCGAACAGCCCGTAACGACTGCGATGCCAAATCAGCTTGAAAGCAGTGAGATTTCACCTGATTTAGCTTTAGAAGCGCCTGCTGAAGAAACCATTCAACCACTCGCTGACGACGAGCAAGAAATCGTTCAGCCAGAAGCTGATGTGCCAACAAGCAACAACGAAGCACAGAACCAAGTTGCTGCTCAGCCAGAAACTGAAAAGGCTGATCCTGAGCACAGCGAAGTGGTCATGCACTTCAATGAAGATAGCTGGGTAGAAATTCACGATGGCAACGGCGATCGCATCGCATTCGGTGTTAAAAAAGCAGGTTACGTTATGACAGTAACCGGCCCACAGCCTTTTAGTGTGGTACTTGGAAAACACCAAGTGGTTGATATTACTTTTCAAGGTCAAGCCGTCGATACTTCACATCTTGCCAAAAATCGTTTAGCTAAATTTACTTTACCGTTATCAGAGTAACCGCAATGTTTTCAGAATCTCCTATTAAACGTAGAAAATCGACCCGTATTAACGTAGGTAATGTGCCAATTGGTGATGGTGCACCGATTGCCGTCCAGTCGATGACTAACACCAACACCCTAGATATCGATGCAACGGTTGCACAAATTCAAGCTATTCAAGATGCTGGCGCCGACATTGTGCGTGTATCAGTACCCACCATGGAAGCTGCTGAAGCATTTAAAAGCATTAAAGAACAGGTCACTATCCCGTTGGTAACGGATATTCACTTTGATTACCGTATTGCATTAAAAGTGGCTCAGTATGGTGCGGATTGTTTGCGTATTAACCCTGGTAACATCGGCAGCGAAGAGCGTATTCGTGCCGTTGTAGACTCAGCACGCGAGCACAATATTCCTATTCGTATTGGTGTTAATGGCGGTTCATTAGAGCGTGATTTACAAGAAAAATACGGTGAGCCAACGCCAGAAGCTTTACTTGAATCAGCTATGCGTCACGTTGAGATCTTACAACGTTTAGACTTTGATCAATTTAAAGTCTCTGTTAAAGCGTCAGATGTATTTTTAGCGGTCGGTGCGTATCGTTTACTTGCGAAAGAAATCGACCAGCCACTGCATTTAGGTATTACCGAAGCAGGCGGTATGCGCTCAGGTTCAGTTAAATCAGCTGTTGGCTTAGGTATGCTACTTGCCGAAGGCATTGGTGACACACTGCGCGTATCACTTGCAGCCGATCCGGTACAAGAGATCAAAGTGGGTTTTGATATTTTAAAATCATTACGCATTCGCTCACGCGGCATTAACTTTATTGCCTGCCCGAGCTGCTCACGCCAAGAGTTTGATGTGGTAAGCACCATGAACCAACTTGAAGAGCGCCTTGAAGACGTGGTTGAACCTATGTCAGTGTCGGTAATTGGTTGTGTGGTAAATGGTCCGGGCGAAGCACTTGTAAGTGATATTGGCCTTGCTGGTGCGAACCGTCGCTCAGGCTTATACATCAATGGCGAGCGCCAAAAAGCACGTATCGATAACGATAACATTGTCGACCAACTTGAAGGCTATGTGCGTGACTTTATCGCTAAGAAAGAGAAAGAAACGCCAATCGACATCAAAATCGTTGAATAATTCGCATATACTCGGCAAACCCTCAGGTTTGCCGTTTACCTTTAGAACCCAAACGGTATAATAGCGGGTCAATTTTTAGTTTTTCTTGAGGCGCGATTTTTTCAGCGCACGTACAGTATTTAGGATTTATCAGTGGCAAAACAAATTCAGGCAGTTCGTGGTATGAACGATTGTCTGCCAGGCGATACGCAAATTTGGCAGAAAGTAGAAGACATTTTACGTGAAACAGTTTCATCGTTTGGTTATCAAGAAATTCGTTTTCCAATTGTTGAATCAACCGACCTATTCAAGCGCTCTATCGGCGAAGTAACCGATATCGTAGAAAAAGAGATGTACACCTTTGCTGACCGTAATGGCGATAACTTAACACTTCGCCCTGAAGGTACGGCAGTCTGTGTGCGTGCAGGTAATGAAAACGGTTTACTGTATAACCAAGAACAACGTTTATGGTACATGGGCCCGATGTTCCGTCACGAGCGTCCGCAAAAAGGCCGTTACCGTCAATTCCACCAATTTGGTTTAGAAACATTCGGCATTGCCACTGCTGATATTGATGCAGAAGTTATTTTGCTGACAGCCCAATTATGGAAAGAGTTTGGTATCAGTGAGCATGTTCGTCTGGAGCTTAATTCATTGGGTTCAAATGAAGCACGTGCAGACTATCGTGATGCACTTGTTGCTTACTTAGAGCAACACGTCGATGTACTTGATGAAGACTCTAAGCGTCGTATGCACACTAATCCTTTACGTGTGTTAGATAGTAAAAACCCTGATGTACAAGCCATTTTAACTGATGCGCCTAAACTATCTGAGCACTTAGACGCTGAATCAAAAGAACATTTTGAAAATTTATGTGAACGTTTAGACGCTGCTGGCGTCGAATACACGGTAAATGAAAAGCTTGTACGTGGCCTTGACTATTACAACCGCACCGTTTTTGAGTGGGTTACTGATAGCCTAGGCGCACAAGGAACCGTTTGTGCCGGTGGTCGTTACGATGGTCTAGTTGAACAACTAGGCGGTAAAGCAACACCAGCGGTAGGTTTTGCAATGGGTCTTGAGCGTTTAGTGTTATTACTTCAAGCACTCGAATGTGTAGGTGACATCCGCCGTAGTGCTGATGTATATTTGGCAGCCATGGGCGATAAAGCCAGCATTCAAGCGCCTATCATTGCCGCTCAATTACGTAAAGATGTTGCGGGTCTTCGTGTTATGGTGCACGCAGGCGGTGGCAACTTTAAAAAGCAATTAAAACGCGCAGATAAAAGCGATGCTCTTGTAGCGGTTATTATCGGCGAAGATGAATTAGAACAAGGCGTTGTGACAATTAAGTACTTACGTGAACGTAAAGAACAAGTCACCTTAAAACTAGAAGAAGCGAAAACGCTACTAGCTGAGCTTATTTAAGCCCAGCTAGCAACAGAGGTAAGCATGGAAATTTATTCAACAGAAGAACAACAAGAAGAAGCGATCAAACGCTTTTTCCGTGAAAATGGTTTAGCACTTGCAATTGGTATTGTTGCAGGTTTAGGTGGTTTATATGGTTGGAAAGCTTATAACCAAAACCAAATCACCACAGCTGAGAAAGCATCTGACTCTTTCACACAACTTGTTGAAAGCGGTGCCGTGCTAGAAAAAGCGGATACGTTTATCAAAGATAATAGCGAGTCAAGCTACAGCACGCTAACAGCATTTGTAGCGGCAAAAGAAGCCGTTGAAAAGAATGACCTTGATGCAGCAAGCGAAAAGCTTAACTGGATCATCACCAACGAGCAAAACCCTGAGCTAAAAGCAACGGCAACAACGCGCCTTGCTCGTGTTCACCTTGCGCAAAAGCAATATGAGCAAGCGCTAACAACGCTAAATGCCCAGCTTCCAGCATCATTTGCTGCTGCAGTCGCTGAATTAAAAGGCGATGTTTATGCTGCACAAGGCGACAAAGACCAAGCACGCAGCCAATACCAAGCAGCGGCTGATAATGGCGGCCTTGAAAATAACCCGTTATTACAAATTAAACTTGATGACTTAGCACAAACTAGCCCAGCGGCGTAAGGGGTTAAGATGAAGAAGTTAACAGCGGCAACACTTGCTCTGTGTATCGCAACCCTAACAGGGTGTTCGTCAAGTGATGACGAAGATGAACTGGTACTGCCTGAAATTGTTAATCAATTTGAGACAGAAGTGGTTTGGCAAGAATCAATTGGTGATGGTGTTCAGCATTATTTCTCACGCTTAACACCGGCTATTCATAACGATGTTGTGTATGTAGCAAACCGCGAAGGTGAAGTTGAAGCCCTATCGCTTGAAAATGGCGATACTCTGTGGGAAACCGATGTTCGTGAAAACCCAGCCTTTTGGCCTTGGGAAACCACAGAAAGTGCCAAGTTATCGGGTGGTATTTTACAAGCTTACGGCAAGATTTTTGTTGGTTCTGAGCATGGTTATTTAACCGCTCTAGACCGTGAAACAGGTGAGATTATTTGGCGTAAAACAATGACAGGCGAAGTACTTGCTAAACCTGCTGCAGGCGACGGCTTAATTTTTGTAAACCTAGGCTCAGGTAAATTATTAGCTTTACACCCAGATACAGGTGAAGAGCGTTGGAGCTTTGAACAAGAAGTGCCGCCATTAACGTTACGTGGTCAAAGTTCACCAACCGTAGCAAATGGTGGTGTATTGCTAGGCCTTGAAACAGGCAAACTAAGCGTATTAATTTCAGAAAATGGTTACTCTGCGTGGAGTGCTGAAATTGCTTCTCCAAAAGGTGCCTCTGAGTTTGAACGTTTAGTCGATGTGGATACACAAGCGTTAATTAGTGGTCCATATGCATATGCAATCGCCTATAATGGTAACTTAGCAGCCGTTGATATTCGATCAGGTAATGTTGTTTGGAAACGTGAATACAGCAGCTACCGTGATTTATCGATGGATAGCCAGTCTATCTATGTTGTTGATAGCGATGGTGTTATTTACGGTCTAGATAAAACATCAGGCATTGAGCGTTGGAGCCAACCGGCACTACGCGGCTGGTACTTAACAGGCCCAACTGTGGCTGGTAAATATTTAGCACTGGGTGACCAAGAAGGTAACCTACACTGGTTAGACAAAGAAACGGGCGAGCTTGTATCGCGCGAAGACTTTGACAGCTCAGGTTTCTTTATTGAGCCTGTTGTTGCCGGTGACAAATTAATTTTATACACCCGAGATGGTGAAGTTAGCGCGGTTAAAATTCCAAACTAACTTACTAATAGTAAACGTTATTTTTCTAAGGCTTCGCTTGGCGAAGCCTTTTGTTGTTTTTTTAAGAGGTAGTTTATGCTTCCCGTGATCGCTCTTGTTGGGCGACCCAATGTGGGCAAATCCACATTATTTAACCGTTTAACACGTACTCGTGACGCCCTCGTAGCCGACTTTCCTGGCTTAACACGAGATAGAAAATATGGCCAAGCAGATTACGAAGGCTATGAATTTATCGTGGTAGACACGGGTGGTATTGACGGTTCTGAGCAAGGTATCGAAACCGAAATGGCTGAGCAATCGCTACTCGCGATTGAAGAAGCCGATATCGTATTATTTTTAGTGGATGCCCGCGCAGGTATGACTGCCGCTGACCAAGCAATTGCTAACCACCTTCGTAAACAACAGAAGAAATGCTTTGTTGTAGCAAACAAAGTGGATGGTATTGATGCAGACTCATATTGTGCAGAGTTCTTCCAGTTAAGCTTAGGCGACGTACATCACATTGCTGCAGCGCATGGCCGTGGTATCACGCAATTACTTGAAACAACCTTACAGCCAGTTATTGCTGAACTTGCCGGTGAAAGTGAAGAACTTGAAGAAAGTGATGACGAACTGGTTGATCTTTACAGTGAAGATGAAGAAGGTGAAGACAGCGAACAAGCCTTTGCAGATAAACCAGTAAAACTTGCTATTATCGGTCGCCCTAACGTTGGTAAGTCAACACTTACAAACCGTATCTTAGGTGAAGAACGTGTAATCGTTTACGATATGCCAGGTACAACCCGTGACTCTATCTATATCCCTATGACACGCAACGACAAAGAATACATTCTTATTGATACTGCGGGTGTTCGTAAACGTAAGAAAGTAAGCGATGTTGTTGAGAAGTTCTCAGTTATTAAAACATTACAAGCCATTGAAGATGCCAACGTGGTACTTTTAGTGGTTGATGCACGCGAAGGTATTTCTGATCAAGACTTAAGCCTATTAGGTTTTGCTTTAAATGCGGGTCGTTCATTGGTTGTTGCTGTTAACAAGTGGGATGGCCTTGATGATTACGTTAAAGAACGTATTAAGTCAGAGCTTGACCGTCGTTTAGGTTTCATCGATTTCGCACGTTTACACTTTATCTCTGCTTTACACGGCACAGGTGTGGGTCATTTATTTGAATCAGTAGACGAAGCGTACGAATCAGCAACTAAACGTATTAGCACAGCGATGTTACGTCGTATCATGGATATGGCACAAGCCGATCACCAACCGCCACTTGTTCGCGGTCGTCGTGTAAAACTTAAATATGCTCACGCAGGTGGCTATAACCCACCACGTATCGTGATCCACGGTAACCAAGTTCATGACTTACCTGATAGCTATAAACGCTACTTAATGAACTATTATCGTAAAGCATTAAATATCATGGGTACGCCGATCAAAATTGAATTTAGAGAAGGCGATAATCCTTACGCAGGCCGCTCAAACAAGGTGACCTTATCGCAAAAACGTAAAATCCGTGCGTTTGCGAAAGAAAACCGCAACAAGTCGTAGTTGCCACGTAAGCTTTAAGTATTAAAAAAAACCTTGTAAGTATGACTTACAAGGTTTTTTTATTGCTAAAACTATGCTTTATTTAATAAACGAATAATAAATAGAGCTGCATAAATGGCATTTTTAAGTCAGGTTATTTACGTCGATAACGTAGAAGAAGTACTCGACTTTTACTATCAAGCATTTGGATTTAATACCAATCATATCAGTGACGATGCCGAATACGGTGAACTTGTTACAGGTTCCGTTAAACTTGCTTTTGCAACCCACCCGCATGCGCAATCATATTTTAAGCAGGGGTATATTCGTGCCCACCCTAAGCAACCTGCACTTGGTTTTGAGCTAAGATTCAGCTGCCACAATTTAGTCGAAAGTTACGATAAAGCCGTGCTTGCTGGTGCTGAGCCATTGTGCCCGCCAACTAAAAAAGATTCTCAACATTATGCGTATGTTCGCGCTATTGAAGGCACTTTAGTGTGTTTAGTAGAAGATTAGCCTTTTGTAAGGTCCGTTTTTGTTAGGTCAGTATGCAGCTCAAGGGTTAACTCGCGTAGTAACTCGATTCGCTCTAAACTCATGTTTGAGCGCGCCATTAACTTGGTTGATAATTCTTCAGCATCAATTTTAAGCTGCATGCCCTGCTCGGTTAACGAGATTACTTTTTTACGCTCATCTTCATTTGATACCTGACGCGTCAATAAACCTTTGCTTTCTAGGCGCTTAACTATTGGTGTTAAGGTGCCAGAATCGAGGTGCGTGTCATGAGAAAGCGCTTTTAAACTCACTTGGTTATTATACCAAAGCGAATGCATCACAATATATTGCGGATAGGTTAAGTCATAAGCTTCGAGGATTGGTCGAAACGCTCTGATCAACGCATTGGTTGCACTGTATAAAGTGAAACACACATTGTCTGATAAGTTGTTGCTCATGTAATTACCCTAAACTGAAATAAAGCCGTATTATTGCCGCAATTTAGTTTGCGCGCAAATTATTTTCCGACGATCTATTGCCTTTTATAGGAAAGTTCATTAAATTGATCGCAAATAGTTTGCGCGCAAATATTTTGCACAATTCATTAATTGATTCTAATCTAGCAGATTCGAGGTTTATATGGCGACAAGTCAACAAATTCATTTAGTTTCACGTCCAACGGGTGTACCAACACAGGCTAATTTTACGCAGGTAGACGTAACACTTCCTGATTTGAACGACGGCGAGGTATTAATTAAAAATACCTGGATGTCAGTTGACCCTTATATGCGCCCGCGCATGATTGATCGTAAATCATATATCGCGCCATTTAACTTAAACGAAGTGATGGAAGCCGGTGCTATCGGCGAAGTGATTGAATCGCGCAATGACGACTTTCCTGTAGGAAGCAAAGTAAGTCATATTAGCGGTTGGCGTACCATGCACATTAGCGATGGCAGCGACTTAACGTTACTGCCAAACGTACCACTGCCAGACCAACTATTTTTAAGTACCATGGGTATGACCGGGTTAACCGCATGGGCAGGTCTAACAAAGGTAATTAGCCTAAAAGAAACCGACACTGTGTTTGTATCAGCAGCGTCAGGCGCGGTAGGTAGTGTAGTATGCCAAATTGCCAAGCTAAAAGGTTGTAAAGTGATTGCATCGGTTGGCTCTGACGAAAAAGCGCAGATGGTTAAAGCGTTAGGTGTTGATGCCGTAATTAACTATAAAACGGTCGCAAACCTCACAGAAGCCCTTGAACAAGCGGCACCACAAGGCATTGATGTGTACTTTGAAAACGTAGGTGGCGATCACCTTGAAGCCGCACTCAATGTAATGAACGATTACGGCCGTATTCCTGTTTGTGGCATGATCTCAGGTTACAATAACGACACAGCACAGCCAGGGCCAAGCAACCTGTTTTATATCAACTCGAAAAAGCTCACCATGCAAGGGTTTATCGTGATTGATTATTTTGATCAGTTTCCTGAGTTTATTGAGCAAATGGGTGCGTGGATCAG
This sequence comes from Pseudoalteromonas gelatinilytica, assembly GCF_001641615.1. Lineage (GTDB taxonomy): Bacteria > Pseudomonadota > Gammaproteobacteria > Enterobacterales > Alteromonadaceae > Pseudoalteromonas > Pseudoalteromonas gelatinilytica. The sequence continues at coordinate 403,694 of NZ_LRRU01000019.1, read as the reverse complement.
CGAAGGTAAAATTAAATCTGAAGAAACGGTATACCATGGCATCGAAAATGCCGTTGATGCATTTCTTGGTCTGTTCGAAGGTAAAAATAAAGGAAAAATGCTAGTTAAGCTTTAACGCTTAATTACAAATAAAGCCTGTATCTTAGTTGGTACAGGCTCTATTTAGGCAAGTTTAAAAAATACGATTGCCGAAACAAGCATCCCTTGCGCTTATAATCCTTCATATTCGGCCTTCCTTGGTTTTAAAATTTGCTTTCTGCAGTCAACCATATCCCAACAATCTGTTTCAGGTACACCGTAATACCACGCTTTAAAAATAGGTTGATATTTTTCAATCACACGTTGTTGCATGCGTTTTGAAAAATGAGGCAAGTAAACCGTTTTAGTCAACGTGATATGCCTTGCAATCATCTGTCCTAAATTAAAACGCTCTTGGCGATACATCATGTCTGCTTCTTTAAATTCTCTGCTATCTGGTGTGAATTTTTGCATGTCTTGTTTAGGGCCTTCCGCCCAGCCAGCCACTTTATTCATTTGTTCAGCAAATGGCTTAACAGTAAACGTAACATAAATGGGGTCATTAGCATCGGTAGGCGGAAAACCTCGTGGAAACGCGCCTTGGTGATAATTAGGATGGGTCACAGTAAACTCAATCGATGCATAGGCATTAGGTTGTAATAAATCTAACCGCTCCCGCGGGAAGGTGATTTGCTCATTCGCATAGGCTGCTTTAAAATATTTATAACCAAATTCAATACCGCAACTACTATGACCACACGACTCTGAATAGCCCGACTCTATTAAAAAAGGGAACTCTGGCACTGAGCCATCTTCTGTTTTAATTGTCACAACGATGGGCCCACGATAACCATGCGCTTCATCAAATAAAAAATCACAACCTGTGGTAAAAAAACAGGCCAGTAATACACCGCAAAATTGCACCACCTTGCGCTTATAATCCTTCATATTCAACTTCCCTTGGTTTTAAAATATGCTCCTGACAAGTCATCTTATTCCAACAATCTGTTTCAGGTACACCGTAATACCACGCTTTAAAAATAGGTTGATATTTTTCAATCACACGTTGTTGCATGCGTTTTGAAAAATGAGGCAAGTAAACCGTTTTAGTCAACGTGATATGCCTTGCAATCATCTGTCCTAAATTAAAACGCTCTTGGCGATACATCATGTCTGCTTCTTTAAATTCTCTGCTATCTGGTGTGAATTTTTGCATGTCTTGTTTAGGGCCTTCCGCCCAGCCAGCCACTTTATTCATTTGTTCAGCAAATGGCTTAACAGTAAACGTTACATAAATGGGGTCATCAGCATCGGTGGGCGCAAAACCTCGAGTAAAGACGTTGTAGTGATAATTAGGATGAGTAACTTTAAAAAGAATTGTTGCGTAGGCATTAGCTTGCAATAGGTCTAACCGCTCTCGCGGGAAGGTAATTGGCTCATTAGCATAGCTCGTTTTTAGATATCTATAACCGGAGTCTATGCCACAGCTACTATGACCACACGACTCTGTGTACACAGACTCTATTAAAAAAGGAAACTCTGGCACTGAGCCATCTTCTGTTTTAATTGTCACAACGATGGGCCCACGATAACCATGCGCTTCATCAAATAAAAAATCACAACCTGTGGTAAAAAAACAGGTCAGTAACACGCTCATAAACACCACTAATTTTTTCACACTATTGACCTTGTATTTTAATAATTATTTAGCGCTAATAATGGGGTTGTCGGCACTGCCATTAATTTGGTAGCCATAAATGTTGGCAAGCTGCGGCAGCTCAGGCGACAAGGCAAGGCCGTTGTCTGTATCAAATGAAATTCCTAACTTTTTTAATAAGTCAGCTTTATTATTTTTTAAAATTGCAATGGGTATATTGTCGAATTCAGTAATGTTCGGGTTAGGTGATGCGCGGTCGTTATTTGGGCTCAACTCAGCTGAGTTTAGTTGCGAAAGCAAACTTAGAATTAGACTAGACTCATGATAAGACTGAGAGTTTAGCTGTTTTATCTCAGGCTCTTTTTGTTCAATATCATTTAACATAACTACTAGCGATGTATAAATAAACAAAGTAGCGAATATGAGAATAAAATATAAAACAACCCTATCATGACTTATATTCACAGCAATTCCTTTTGTAAAATCCATTTAAAACTTTAATAACCTTACACCAGCAATAAAGACCATCAAAAAAATCATTAAAAAAACAAACAAAAGAACCGAAATAAAAATAAAGAACCAGTAATTTTTAACGATTTAAAGCAAGATAAAAAGCTCACCATGCAAGGTTTTATCGTGATTGATTATTTTGATCAGTTTCCTGAGTTTATTGAGCAAATGGGTGCGTGGATCAGCGAAGGTAAAATTAAATCTGAAGAAACGGTATACCATGGCATCGAAAATGCCGTTGATGCATTTCTTGGTCTGTTCGAAGGTAAAAATAAAGGAAAAATGCTAGTTAAGCTTTAACGCTTAATTACAAATAAAGCCTGTATCTTAGTTGGTACAGGCTTCTTATTATCATTATCAGTCATTCAAAATCGATAAATACGCAAGTTCTGCTAGTTTCTCTAATGATGACGTTGCATTAGACTCAGGCTTTTCAGCATGAACTGAGTAGCGCCTTTTTGGGATTTTAACTTGAATAAAACCATGATTATTGGCCATATCAATACGCAGCATTTCACGTTCTTTTGGCGTTAAATGATTTTCATGGATCTTTTCAAGCTCACCATGATCAAGCCAAATAGCAGCACAATTTGGACATTCGTCTATTTCAACCACTTTTAGTGGCGTAAAAAAACGTCGCATCATCACTATGTCAGGGCACTTCGGGCAATTAATACGCGTTGCTAAATCAACACATTCTGTTGGCAGGCTTTGTAAATGAGCCAGCAGCACTTGCGCGGGTTTTAAACTCGGATCGCTAAAGTGGAATATTTGTCGGTTATCAAAAAATACGCCTCCACTTTTTGATAAATACACCTTAACGTCGCCAATGCTTACTGCTTCTAGGGCTGTTTTAGTACGCGGGCAAAACATAATACATCCTTGTTTTACAATTAATTTAGCGCTTTTGTTATTAACGGTTTAAGTGGCTCTGGTAAGCTGATGTTACCAGCTAGCACAAAGTCATGTGCTTCGTTTGACATCTTTTGCCAGGTTTTACGAATAATACCCAACCATTTTTGCTCATCGTAATCAGGCTTACTACTTGCAAAATCAAGCATGTAATGCTCAATAAACACAAGGCTTGCGATGTCTTCAATCAATTGGCTATCAGGGTTTCGCTTTATATTCTTTTTTGCCACTGCTGCGTATACACGCTCACACTCTTCTGATGCGTAACCAGCCGTTTTCATAAGGGCTGTTACACGCTCTGCATGGAAATCATATAAAGCCGTGCGCCATTGATAATAACCTTGCTTACCCATAGGGAAATCACTGCGAGGAGAGCGCCAGCGCTCAATATGTTGACCTCGTGCGGCAATGTGCATCAACTCATCAGCTTGTGGATTGAAACGGTTTAGCATATCGGTCATACGCATTGCGTATAATGATTCTTTTGCAAACTCTTGATCATCTTGTTTCACACGATTTGGATCGACAGCATTCGCTGCATCTATGGCTTTTATCACGGCTTGGTACATAGCGTTTAATCTTACTTAAGTTTGTAATCTATTGTATTTAGGTACAAATAATTCTTTAACATGCTAAAAATTCAACTAAAATCCTAGCTCTTCGCTAGACAATCAGGTAGCCCTAAACTAGTATTTTTAAAAGCAAACTTAGTACTTAAATACATACCTCATTCAGGGATGCCTTTGCGTAATATTACATATTTTTCGTTGTTATTTACTTCTTTTTTTCTCAGTTTCTGTTTATTTTCGGCTATCGCGCTAAAAGTGTTTTACGATAGACAAGAAATGCATGAAATTGAGCAAAATGCAGCACTTAACAGTTACAGCAGTAATCTTGAAAAAGCACTTGATAGCGCACTCCTTGGCCCCTACCTTGTTCGCGCCGCAATGCGTGACTTTGCATATACACAAACTGAATTCGAAACCCTTGCCACAGAGATTTTAACTCACAGTGATGGTAGCCAAACTATTCAACTCGCACCAAAGGGGGTAATAAAATACAGCTACCCGTTAACCAGTCACGAGAGCGTGATTGGTATCGACTTATTCAAGATGCAAAGCATTCAAGCGTCATTACAAACAGCGATTGATACGCAAAAAATGCAAATCGATGGACCTAAAGAGTTGGCTCAAGGTGGTCAAGGCTTAGTCGCTCGATTACCGATTTTTAATCAGAATGAGTTTTGGGGTTTTGCAATCGCGGTGCTACGTTTTCCTGAGTTTATTGCAAATTTACGACCTGACACGACTTCACACCCTCACCTCTATGAGGTTTGGCAAAAAACAGCTAATAACTACGCGCCGCTTTTAAATAACCACAGTTTTGAGCAAAAGCAATGGTCAACCTACAATCTCGATGTTGAAAATCAACATTGGGTTGTGGGTATTAAAGATGAGTTTGCTTATCGGGCGCATGTTGAATTTTTAGTGCTGTTACTGATTGTCCTGCTATTTTCATCGGTTAGCTGCTATTTGATTACGATTACATGCCGATTACGGGAACACGAGCAAAACCTCGAAAAGCTCGTACAAAAGCAAACCTTGGAGCTGTCTGAGCAGGCACTTGAATTAAAACAAGCTCAGTTACTCAGTGGCGTGGGTAGTTGGCATTTGTCGCCTGATAAAAGCATTCGGCAATTATCGGCTCAAGCAAAAGCACTATTTAAAGAACAAAGCAAAGTGCAATCAATTACGGATGTCTGTAAAAAAATCGATAGCTTTTATAAAAATACGTTTTTAAATTTTATACATACTAAGCCTAGTAGCCCAATCGAAATTGAATACACAATCAAACTCAATGGAGAAAAACGCTGGTTTCACGAGCACGCAGAATGGAACCCTAAAACCAATACCTTGGTAGGTACGATTGAAGACATCAGTGCAGAAAAACAGCGCCAACATGAGCTTTATCAGCAAGCCCACTTTGACTCAGTCACCGGCCTTGCCAATCGCCATTACAGTGAAAAGTATATCGCCAGTTTATGCCCTGAAGACCAATACAGTAGCGGCCTGACTTTATTGTGCGCCGAGATCAAAGGCTATCGACAATTAGAAGATATTTACGGTCAAGATTACTTAAATGAACTACAAACGACCATTGCTAACCGGCTAATTGAGTTTTCTGACTTACATCAAGCGTTTTGCGCGCATATCAAACAGGGCTGCTTTTTAATGTTACTAAAAGAAGCTATTTTTGATGAAAAGCTCGCCGCCCTATTAGACAAATTTCAGCATCAGGTCGGCGGCATAATTGAAACCGCTGGTAGCGCTCATTTTTACCACTTATACATTGGCGTGGGCTATCCGCATTTACAAAACATCGATGCTGCTGAGCAAATCAATACTGCTCTGATTGCGATGAATGAATGCCCCCGCACGCAAAAACCCTTTACCGTTTATAGCCAATCTCTGAAAGAGAAGCTCATTGCACAAAGTAACCTCGAAAGTGACTTACGCCATGCGCTTTCGACTAACGAGCAGCTAAGTATGGTGTATCAGCCAATCGTTAACACTCTAGATGGTACACTGATTGGCTGTGAAGCATTGGTTCGCTGGCAACACCCTGTTCGTGGATTTGTGTCACCTGTGGAGTTTATAGCCATCGCTGAACAATCTGAGCTCATTAATTTATTGTCTCGTTGGATTGTTGCTAAAGTTGCTGAAGATTGCCATCGCATGGTTGATAACAACATTCATATTAAAGTGTCGATCAACCTCTCACGTAAGCAGTTCTCTGATGTGCATTTAGTGAAACGACTGAGTAAAGAAAAAGCCAAGCTATTCCCAGCTAATCAAAAAATTAATCTTGAGATCACCGAATCTGCCCTATTTCAAAATACCCAGTACGCTATAAACCTAATGCATGAACTTAAATTAGCGGGTTTTAACTTATCACTCGATGACTTTGGAACAGGTTATTCATCACTGTCGTCAATTCAGCAGTTTCCGCTAGATAACGTTAAGATTGATCGTGCTTTTATCTGTAACTGCGTGGATAACCCACGAGATGGTTTATTTTTACAAACGATGAGTGATTTAGCCCATCAACTTGATTTAACGATTACCGCAGAAGGGGTCGAAAGCTCAGAGCAGTGGCAATTGGTGAGTGATAAAGGCATTGATTATATTCAAGGTTACTTAATCTCAATGCCCTTATCTATTGATGATTTTATAGCGTTTGACCCGGTTGCGTAAGATCCACTGCCAAGCTTTGTTTTGGCTTTTCGATCATACGGGTAAGCTCTTTTTCTCCATCAAGGACAATAATGGTTGGCGTATACAGTAAGTCGTGCTGTTTTGCTAACCCTGCAGGGTCAAGTTTATCGTAGCCAACAGCCACTAATTTAAGTGAGCCTAACTGTACTTTCGCTGTATCGAGAAGTTTTAAAAATCGAGGTACTTCTCGTTTTGAGTCATGACACCAAGTGCCTAAAAACACCAAAACTTGCTTACCTTGTAGTGTTTTTATCGTGGTTAACTCTTCTTCACTCGGTGTGTATTCATTGTACTGTTCACTAAATGCAGCGTAGTCTTTAAGTAAATCATCTCGACTTATCTCTCCACTGTATGGAGCGGTGTCTGCAAATGTTAGGGCAGAAAATAACAAAGCGGCGATATAAATTAGTTTTTTCATTGAGTCTCCTTTTTCACCACTATAACTAAGTGAAAAATAAAGTCACAGTTTTTTGCTTATTAGCTGTTCGATGCCTTGCGCTTTATGATACAGCCAACCTTGATGGAAATAGACTTCTTTTGCCAACAAGTAATCAGCCTGAGCTTGGGTTTCCACCCCTTCAGCAACAATATCAATCTCAAGTTTTTTAGCCAGTTCGATTAACGCATCAAGTAAAATAGCCAGCTGTGAATTAGTGCCAATGGCTGCGGTGTAACTTTGATCGATTTTTAAAATATCAAAAGGCAATGATTTTAAATATTGCAGGCCAGCATAACCCGTTCCAAAGTCATCAATAGCCACTCTGACCCCCTGCTCTCTAAATAGCGTAATGGTCTCTATCACTTCAGTATCGTCAGATTCAATCAGTTCGTTTTCGGTTATTTCGAGTACCAAATGTGGGATCTGGGTGTTCAACTCAAGAGCAAGCTGCTTAAATTTGTCATCTTTGAGGTGTTCACCGGTAATGTTGATATTCACCTTTAATGTTGGATGCCACTGGGTGAGCTTTACTAAATCTTCGGTGATATTTTCAATCACAGCATAGGTCAGTGCTAAGTTAAGGCTATTGCTTTCAATATCCGGTAAAAAGCGATTCGGCGTTAAGACTCCCTCTAGTGGATGATTTAACCTTACTAACACTTCAACCCCTGCAAACTGTTTTGTGTTTGCATTCCAAATAAGCTGATAAAAGTTAATAAAATCACCAGAGTTTAAATGGTTAATCAGCTCATTTTTACGGCTACGGTAATTTTGATGGTACGCTTTAGAAAAGAAGAACAATAAAACAAATACAAACACATACAATGAAATACTTGCCAAAGGCGGGGTATAAACACCTCTGTATAAGGTATCAACATTGACAGCGACGACCAAAGCAAGACTCGGGATATCTTTGACAGGCTCAGCTAGTAAATAGTGCTGATGTGTATCGTCAAACCGATGATCATTAAGCTCAGTCGTTTTCGTTAAAGGAAACAAATCATAGTCAAGTGGCAAGGTATAACCACCCACAATCGTGATAGGTACACCCAATTTTGCATCGACTAAAGCAACAAAATCATAGGGTCTATCAAGCTCATTTATTTTTCGGCTCAATAATGGCTGCGGCAATAAAGCATTAATCTCAAAGCCATCACTGCGGGTTTTAGCTATAACCAAAGCAGCTTCACCAATGTAATTGGTATGAATTGGCCCAAAATAACGCAGCTGTTGGCTTTTAACAGGCTTAGGGCCTATGGTCTTTATTGGCTCAGGTGGAGCCCCCCAACTGGTACAGGTTAAATAGCCATCTGGGTTTACAACACCAAATTCGGCAACATTCGAGATATGAAAATGGGCTTGGCGAAGCGCTAGCAACGTCGTGCTTGAGCAGCTCGGATCAAGCGTATCTGACTGAATAAAAAAATCTTTTAATTGCTTAGTTTGCTTATCAAGATCTGATTTAAGCCATTGGTAGTCTGCCCGTATTTGCTCTCGCGCAACCTGCTTTTTTGCCGCGACTTCCATTGGGTAATCGATAGCAAAAACAAGCATCATTCCAATACTCGCAAGCGTTATGGCTTTAATTTTGTATCTGCGTTTAGGCAAAGTGCAAACTCAATATGTTATCTGATAATAAGCATTGCACATTCTAACTTAAATGCCATAAAAAAGGTGTACCTAAAAATACAAATAACGCTCTTTTTTAGCATTGTCATAGAACTGAAAAACTCAACAATTATATTCGCTAAATTGGTAAAAACGAACTACTATATTAGATATATCTAATATAAGGTTTTACTATGCTTTCCTTAAGAAATATTGTGCTATGTACTGCATTACTTTCTCCTAGTCTGTATGCCGCAACAAACTCAGCGACTCTAGAAACCGAAGCAGCTGAGCGAGCAACTGAATTTGCCACGACGCTCAAATCAGCATTGGCAGCTGCAATCAAACAAGGCGGTTTAGTTGAAGGAATTAACGTGTGCAAAATGCAAGCCCCAGCCATTGCTGAAAGCTTATCAACCGATGGTTGGACTGTAGCGCGTAAAAGCACTAAAAACCGTAATCCAAATAATAAACCTGATGACTGGGAAGCTGAAAAAATCGCTCAGTTGCTCGATATGATCAGAAACACAGAAAGCATCGATAATGTGACTTTTTCAACCAGCAAAGATGGTCAATTTCGCTTTGCTAAAGCGATAAAAGTCGCGCCAGTGTGCCTCAATTGTCATGGTCAAACGATTGCGCCAGAAGTAAAGCAAGCGCTTAGCGAGCATTACCCAAATGATTTAGCGACAGGTTATCAGCTTGGTGATTTAAGAGGAATATTCTCTATTACCAAAGAACTCGACACGTCTGAGCCATAAAATATATGCCTTGTACTCGCATAGTTTGCTCTTAGCAATTAAAATACCCTTTTAAAATCAACCAAGGTGCCATTTATGTCTTTACCTCCTTGCCCACAATGTAACTCTGAATACGTGTATGAAGATCAAAACAACTTAGTATGCCCAGAGTGCGCTCATGAGTGGGATCCAAATGCTGTTAATAACGTTGATGTAATCGATGTAAGAGATGCTAACGGTACCTTATTGGTCGATGGCGATAAAGTGACCGTTGCTAAAGATTTAAAAATTAAAGGCAGCTCACAAGTAATTAAAATTGGCACCAAAGCCGTTATCCGCCGAGTGTTAGATAAAAAAGACCACGAATTAGACTGTAAAGTTGATGGCGTCGGTGAAATGATGGTAACTGCTAAGTTTGTTAAAAAAGCTTAATAAACATATTGAGCAGTGCCCAATATAAAAACACTGCTCAATTAGTATACTTTAAAGAAACAAAAAAACATTTCAAATAGAATAGCATTTTAATTCAAAGATATAGAACTTCACTGAAAATATATTCCATTTAAAATCAAAATAATAAGAACATACCCAAAAACAACACACTGATCCCAAAACAGATCCAGAACACTTACTTTAAGGTACAGGAATAATAAATTTATACTAATTATTTTGCATTAAATAATTATTCTCCTACACTTCTTTTCAATCATTATTTCTTGAATACGGAATATGATTTAAACCACGTTTAAAAAGCAGGTATTTTGAACACTATTTAGGAACTATAAATAGGTGTTCATGCAGTCATACAAATATGTTTTTAACAAAACTAATGTATTAATACTGCCAAACCTACTGTGAGGTAGGGACGGAAAGCCACGGGTCTTCTCTGAAAGAAGTAAGGAAATGGGAAGATAGCCGGGTTGTGGAATTTGGAATCCAGAACAATGAAACATCACATCTTTAGCACAGCATTACTTGCTGTCGCTTTCACATCAACAGCTTACGCAGTAGACGATCCGAATTTTGGTGCACAGTCATTGCGAGGCGAAATCGGCACGAAAGGAGTTTTCTTGACCATTCCTTACGATGAAGTTCGTTATGGTAATGGTGATAACAAAGCATATATAAAACCTGAAGAATACAAAATGATGTATTCGGATAGCATTGGCGGCAAAGTAACCTGCCCTGCTATTAAAGGGCCAGGTCTAAAAGGATTGAATTACCATCAATTCAAAAACGGCATTGAATGCTCATGGAAATCTCGCCCCGGTAGTAATGCCGAAATTATAACTTTTACTTTGATGCCAGGTGGAGACACAGGTAAGTCGCCAAAACACTATCGAGGAAAAAATAAAGTTGTAACATGGACAGGCATTATTAACGATGCTAATGGCCAAGGTGCTGTAACGAAAAGCTATAAAACAACCCTAAGTTTGGATATGTTCGATTACCGAAATGGTAACTCTCATAAAGCTTTTGTTTTCAAAAAGAATCATAAAGTGAAGCTTGGGGATTTTACGTCGACTAAAGGTTCAATCCGTGACTTTATTTGTGACTTCAATGGTCAAAAAATAAATGTACTCAAAGATCATGCACCTGTTGGTCAATTTGGTAAAAAAGGCGTCAAGTGCACTTACATGCTTAAACAAAATGGTAAAGAGCCTCATTACTATGGTGAAGTCGTGTTTAAATAATAATTTAGAAAAATCACAATAACTAGCTTTCCTTTTCATTCAAAGCCTAGCCTGCGCTAGGCTTTTTTATTTTACTTTTTTGTCACCACGCCTTCAGGTATATGTAAAGTACGTTGTGGGAAAGGAATTGTCAGGCCTGCATTCTCGATTGACTCTTTAACTCGTTTGTTTAAATCCCAATAGGTTTGCCAATAGTCTTCATTTTTAGCCCATGCTCTTAGCTGAATATTCACCGAGCTCTCAGCCATGGCTGTCACCATCACTTGCGCCGCTGGCTCACTCAGTAAACGGCTTTCGTTCGCGGCAATATCTTTTAGCACCGCAAAGCCATCATCGATTGAATCGGCATATGAAATACCCACAACAATATCCATTCGGCGTTTGCCATTTCGCGTGAAGTTTTTAATATTGTTACCCCACACTATACCATTAGGTGATGCGATATAAAGACCATCAATCGTTTGAAAAACACTGGTGAATAGGTTTACCTCAGAGACAGTACCTTGCATCGAGCCTATCTCAACAAAATCACCGACTTTAAACGGCCTTAATATAAGTAACATCATGCCTGCTGCAATATTACTTAAGGTGTCTTTAAGGGCTAACCCTACCGCTAAACCAGCAGCACCCATTAGAGCAATAAGGCTTGCTGTATTCACGCCAAAGATATCTAAAATAAACACCCCGCCAATAATATACACGGCATAACCTGCCACAGACGACAAAATAGGCAGCAAGGTATTATCAACTTTTTTAAGGGTAGCATTGGAGTTTTTGATAGCCTTTTTCACTGACTTAGCAAGTACTGCACTGGCAATTAAAATAGCAATTGCGAGTATCACTTTATAGCCTAGCGCTATAATTGTTTCTGAGTTATTGAGCCAAAACTCATTGATAGTTTGCTTCATAAAGGTCCTTGATTTTTTGAGTTCTAAATTGCATTTATTTATAAATTGAAAGGAAAAGCCATGCGTTATAGGCAATAAAAATCAGCAATAAACCAACGCCTTCAGCGCGATTTACCCTGCCAACACCACGGTGCCCATAGGCAAAAATTAATAAAAATATTGAAAGAGAGATCATCGCCAGCCAGTCTCGCGATAATAGATCCGGTGAAAGGTTAACAGCAGGCGCTATCATCCCTGCAATACCTGTGACAGCTAAAATATTAAACATGTTTGAGCCAATCACATTACCAATCGCAATGTCGTGTTCACCTTTTCTGGCTGCGGCAATTGAAGCTGCAAGCTCAGGGAGGGAGGTGCCAAGTGCCACGATTGTGAGACCTATAATGAGGTCGCTAATCCCCATGAGTTCAGCAATATTGACCGCCCCCCATACCAATAACCTTGAACTTGCAATGAGGACTACAAGCCCAACGATAAGCCAAGTAATAGCCGCTTTAAGTGACATAGTTTGCACGTTAAGTTCGTGCTCAACATCTTTTGCTAAGCTGTCATTTTTGCTTTTAAGGCCAGAATAAATACTCCAACCAATAAAACTGCAAAAACCAAATAACAAGATACCCGCATCGAAACGTGATAAGTCGCCATCAACAATCAGTAATGCAAATAGCGCACTTACTGCAAGCAGTAGCGGGATCTCTTTTTTGACAATCAAAGAGTGAACAGTAATCGGGGCTATTAACGCGGTTATCCCTAATATAAGCCCAATATTGACAATGTTTGACCCCACAGCATTGCCTAAAGCAAGCTCAGGACTGCCATCAGCAGCAGCCATAGCCGATACCAACATCTCAGGAGCCGACGTACCAAAGCCAACCACTATCATTCCAATGAGCAAACTTGGCATACCTGCATATTTTGCGCTTACAGCGGCGCCATCAACAAAACGATCTGCACTCCAAATCAGCAATGCAAAGCCAACGATAATGGCAAGAATAAACAAGATCATCGTGCTCTCCCGCAAAAGGGTGGCAAAGCGAAATGTGGTAAATAAAGCGATTTAAGAAAACAGAAATAACCATAACAATGGTTTTGAAATGTAACAAGCACGAGACGATTCCTTAGGGCGAAGAACAATAAGGCATACATCGTGGTCGCCCATTGAACCCGATACATGCCTTAAGTCTTGTCAATCCGGCTTGCGGACATGAACGCCACGAACATTGGTTCGGAGACTGTTGACGTTCATCTTAATCTAAGAGACTACTCCCCTAAGGTTAGGTACAGACTATATAGCTAAAAGTCATACAATTAAAGCTCTATTTGTTCCTTTTTTATTTATTTTTTAGAAGCTCAAATGCTCTACAACAATCCCCGTTACTTCACAATGTTCGCAGCTCAACTGCCAGCCAGCAGCCCATGTGGTTGCGCTAATATCTCCTTTGCAAAGTGGGCAAACTTCGCCAGCAAACGTACTGGGGGTAATATCTTTAGCTTGCTTAGAAAACGGTCTTAACAACCAGAGAATATTATCATCAATACTCAGTGTCAGATCATGACGGAGCGTCTCGCAATAAGCATCAAACACAGCTTGTTTGTACTGCTTTTCGTGCTCAGCAGATTGACTGGCATAAACACTCAACGCTTTTTCGATGTCTTTTATACCAATTCGCTTAATTAAGTGGTCTATTTTGAGGCAATAAAACCTCGTTGATAGCAAGGCAAAAATCTCGTTATTTAGTTGTTCTAAATCAGAAATTTTTAACGCAGATAGCGACAGGTTTAATCCCTCAAAATGATTAAGTATTATTGCGGATTGGTATTATCCGTTTGGGCCATGCTTGTGCGTCTATATTCGCTTTGCAATCTAACAACTCTTCAAGAGTGTAACTTGCATAGTTTGGTTCAAACATCATTGCCATCCTTGCTTTGGGTTATTAATTCTTTGGGTATAGCGTACCATTTTGCTTTATTTGCAAAAGCCATTGTTCAAATAAATTGTTCGCGATATTCAGCTCTTCATCTGAGAGTGTCGGGTATTGTCTTTGCTCAAACCACGCATAACGATTATACACATCGTTATTTTGCGTGATTTCCATAATGAGTCGATTTATAGCGTAGGCTTTTGCTGCACTATGCTCACCAACTTGTTCGCTGTAATACATGCTCGCTAAACTCATCAGCGCTTGTTCACTGCCCTGCTTTGCTGCTTGCTCTAAAAATACGGTTTTACGCTCTTTAAAACTATCGCGATTTTTGATGAACTCGGCACGTGACAACTTCTCAGGAAATTGCGACTTCATGTAAAATTCGGGAGTTAGCCCAGCAAACGTTTGCTGCGCAAAGGCTGACCCCTTTTCTGCTGCCATTACCAAATAACGGTAAAAAGACCGCCGCGTTGCTAAATCTACCCCTTGGCAATACTCATATTTTTCTAAAGCACGGTTTTGCGTATCGCCAGCATCGCTAAATTCATAGCTTTCGGTTAATGTTGCTTCAAGCGCCTCAGCATCTAAAGGAGCATTAAAACAGTACTTAAGATTTTGTGCGATAAGATAGCTAGCCTCAGCATCACCTTGTTCAGCGCGTTGCTTTAGCTCTGTTAAGTGGTCAATTAACACACCATCAAAACGCCATTTCGGTGCATTTTTGATAATAAGTTCACGGCTGTCATTAACTTCACTCCCTTGCTCAGTTGATTCATCAGCTAACAAACTCGCAGCAGGCTTTGTGGCTGGTATGCTTGCTTGTGCCTCAACGTGCTGCGTAGCTTTTGTATCATTTGATAATTCTGAATTGGTTACAAAGATTGCAGCTTCTCGTGAAAAAAATATATAAATAACGAACAACAGTACCACAATTAAAAATGGCTTTATTCCTTGCCTAACAAAAGCATACCCAGACATAACAACCTACTTATCATTTTTGTTGCTAAGTAAGTTACAAGAAAACAATAATAAAAGCGAAACTCAACTGCGGTTTCGCTTCGTTTGCATTAAGCAAGCAATAACAATAAAACTAATCCCTAACAATTGTTGCCCATTTACAGGGCTATCTAGAATGGTTAACTGAAGAAGGTATGAGAATACCACTGACGTATAAATGAGCGGTGCCAGTTCAGAGCCGGTGGCAACTAGTTTATATGCTAAGCTTCTAAAGTATTGCGTAGCACTACTAAATACCGCTAATAGCACTAATAAACCTAACATTAACCACGCATTCTCAACCACCCAGCTGCCTGCTGCGAATTCAACATTTAGCCCACCAACGAACAGCGGCAGAATGAAAAATAGCGTACTGAATAGTGCCGCAATTAAAAAGCAAAAACCATTGGCAACCAGAACTGGGGTTTTCTCTTTACTAATTTGAAATAAACACAATTGCGAACAAGCATTAAAAAAGCCAGCCGCCAGACCAATTAATAGCTCCCAACGTAACGTAATCCCTTGGTCGGTCATACTTTGAATGATCAGCCCTATCATCATTAACAACAAAGTCGGTACGACAAACAAGTCGATTTCTCGCTTATACACCACACTTTCAAGCAATGGGATAAACAAAGGCCCGGTGCTAAACAACACAACTGCCTCAATTAACGTAAGTTTGTAAAGCGCTAAAATAAAAAATCCTTGGCACAAGGTGATAAAAACAGCCCGTAGCATCACATTTTTTAATGCAGAAAAACTAACATAATGCCAAAACCGTGCTCGTGCTGTTGCTAACATTAAACAACCAGGTAAGAGCAACCTTAAAAATAACAGTAAAATTATTGGCAGCATGGGGGTTAACAACTGGGTAACCAGTCCATTCAGTGCTAGAGTGAGGGTAGATAGCAGCATTAAGGCACTAGAGCGGTGACTAATATTCATTTACATTGTTTATAAAGCGAGTAGATGACGCTCACGATACGCTCTGCTGAAATTATAAAAAAGCGAATAAAACCGCATTAATATGTAAGAAAAACTAACATATGAAACACAATATCCCGCTCAAATCCTTATACAGTTTCATTGCCGTTGCAGAGACTGGCAGCATGGTTAAAGCCGCAGATTCAATTCACGTTAGTCACTCGGCTATCAGCCAAGCTATCAAGTCTCTTGAGCAACAGCTTGAGGTAAAACTGTTCGATAGGGTTGGCAGACAAGTGTATTTAAATGATGCTGGAAAACTATATTATCAACGCGTTTCGCCCGCCGTTCAGGCCATTATTTCGGCAAGCGAAGAAGTTAAAAATAAAGACAAAGATCATCATTCTATTTCACTCAACATGGTGAACTCTTTGGCATTACATTGGTGGATACCCCGGGTTGATAAGCTACAAAATTGCTATGCTGAGTTAGATATTCGCTTATCAAACTTTGTTGGTGATGTTGACCTCGAAAGACGCAACATCGACATGGCTATTTTTCAGGGCGATCCGCAAAACTGGCAAAAGTACCACTGTGAGAAATTAGCAGATGATGAACTTGTTTTAGTTTGCAGCCCGTCATTATTAAAGTCAGAAACTACAAACAACATCAATGAACTATTAAACCGCTTTCCCGCCATCCAGGTACTCAATGCCCGCAGAAACAATAACTGGCAGATTTGGGCAGAGCATAACCATATTGCCTGCCCTAAAGCACAAAAAAACCGCTCTTTTGAAACCACAGCTCAAGCATTGCAAGCTGTAACAAGAGAGCTTGGCCTACTGGTTACCCATAAGCAATTTGTTTTAGAAAAGCTCGAATATGGCGAATTAGTACAGCTAGGTAGTGCAGTTATCCATCCGCAGCAGTCATTTTTCTATGCCTGCAAAGCTGACAAATTAAAACATACCAGCATTCAACAATTGATCGCATGGCTAAAAAATGAATTTGTAGCGAGTTAGTAAAGTTTACTAATATTGCTTTTAAAGTTTGGTTTTCTTAGAGTTTTGATTGTATTTACCTAACTCCTATAAGTTAGGTTTTAAAATAAGCAGAGCATTTCTGTCAGTTTTTTACTAATTTTGGTCTTTAATAGGAATATTTTGTATGGAAGCATTACCGTATCTACAAAAGGTGACACTCAAACGAGAGCACGTTTTCTCTTTTGATACATATCCATTCTCTATTCCTGCGGTTAATCAGCTCTTTGAAATAGACTTTTCAAAGCATGTCACAATATTTGTGGGTGAAAATGGTTCTGGGAAATCGACTCTTTTAGAAGCAATTGCTATCGGCTTGGGTTTTAACGCCGAAGGTGGCTCTAAAAACTTTAACTTTCAAACTCAGCACTCGCATTCAGAGCTTCATAAGTACTTGCTACTCTCAAAATCGTTTAAGAGATACAAAGATGGATTCTTTTTACGTGCCGAAAGCTTCTATAACGTTGCATCAAATATTGATGACTTAGATTTGGGATTTTCTGGGGAGCCTAAACTGATAGATGCCTATGGTGGTACATCCCTTCATCACCAATCACATGGCGAATCTTTTTTAGCGCTTATGGTAAACCGCTTCATTGGCAATGGGCTTTACATTTTAGATGAGCCTGAGGCCGCACTTTCTCCTTCAAGGCAGTTGGCTGTTTTAAGTCGCATGTTTCAACTAATTGAACAGAACTCTCAGTTCATTATTGCCACACACTCACCGATTTTAATGGCATACCCGGGTGCGAGGATCTTCCAAGTGGGAGCACAAGGTATTGAACAAATAAATTATGAGGATACTGAGCATTACCAAATTACAAAGGCGTTTCTAAACAACCCACAGCCAATGCTCGAAGAGCTTTTCAAGCCTGAAGGTGACTGATACCAATCAGCAATAATACTTAATCATTTTGAGGGATTAAACCTGTCGCTACCTGCGTTAAAAATTTCTTAGTTAGAACAACTAAATAACGAAATTTTTGCCTTGCTATCAACGAGGTTTTATTGCCTCAAAATAGACTACTTAATTAAGCGAATTGGTATGATTTTATTATTTCTGATGCTATGCATGAATAAAGGTAAGCAAGAAAGCATGCTTACCTTTGTAGGGCGTGTTTAGATTTAACTAAATTTGTTTTGGTAATTTAGTCGAAATAACGGCGGTAATAACAATAAATAACAGTGATATAGCCAAACAGGCTGCTAAGCCATAAAGCTGAAACACTAAGCCTGACAACACAGTACCAATTAAGCGTCCCATGGCATTAGCCATATAGTAAAACCCGACATCGAGTGATACGCCATCGGCATCCGCCATGCTAACAATTAAGTAGCTGTGCAAAGATGAGTTAATCGCGAAGACCACGCCGAACAACATCAGTCCGCCTATCAGCATTGGTTTTACTGCCCAGTCAAAACCAATGGCAAGAGCAATGGCTAAGGTGACTACCGCAAGCAAGGATGCCCACTTAACTGTTTCTGCGCTTGGTGATGTTTGCTTATTAAGCTTAATGATTTTAGGTGCAAAAGATTGCACTATTCCATAACCAATGATCCACGCAGCTATAAAAGCCCCCACGGTCCAATGATCCCAGCCAAAGGCTTGTGATAAAAACACCGGAAGTGCAACTACAAACCAAACATCACGCGCACCAAACAAGAACAATCTTGCTGCTGACAAAATGTTGATTGAACTGCTTTTTGAAAATATCTCGTTAAACTTAGGTTTGTTTTTGGCTTTGCCTAAATCATTTTTAAGTGCATAAAGACTAAAACACCACACCACCAGCAAAGTAGCAGCCATGGTTAGCATTGCGCCTTTAAACGACATTAATGTGAGAAGTAAACCACCTAAAAAGAAGCCCACACCTTTTAAGGCGTTTTTAGAGCCCGTAAGTATCGCCACCCATTTAAACAAGGTGCCTTCTTGGCCACTGGCAACCAGCATTTTAATTGAGCTTTTAGCACTCATTTTATTGAGATCTTTGGCAATGCCCGACAGCGCTTGCGCCAGCATCACATAGGCAACACTTAGCCATTCAGGGGGGACTGCCAACATGAACAAGGCTGCAACCTGTATGGCAAGGCCAATATTCATGGTTTTGTTTAAACCAAGCCTTGCGCCTAAATAGCCGCCCACTAAGTTAGTGACAACACCAAAAATCTCATAAAACAAAAACAGCATGGCAATACTCAAAGGCGAGTAGCCAAGCGCATGAAAATGCAGTACCACCAACATTCTCAATGCGCCATCTGTAAGCGTAAATGCCCAGTAATTCCCAGTAACGATTAAGTACTGCTTTATATCAGCGGGAAGATTAGCCAAACGCGTCATTGCTTTTAACCTTGTAGTGATCGCGCAACTTTACGGGCAAGTTCGGCGGTGCGGTTTGCATAACCCCATTCGTTATCGTACCAAACATACAGCTTAACTTGTGTCTCGTTGACAACCATGGTTGATAGCGCATCAACAATGCTTGAGCGTGGATCAGTTTTGTAATCGATAGAAACAAGTGGCTTTTCTTCATAGCCCAAAATACCTTTTAGCTGGCCCTCTGCGGCTTCTTGCATCCACTGGTTAATTTGCTCAGCAGTAGTGGGCTTTTCAACTTCAAACACACAGTCTGTGATTGATGCATTGGCTAACGGCACACGAACCGCGTGGCCATTTAATTTACCTTTAAGTTCAGGGAAAATATGTGTAATCGCTGTTGCAGAGCCGGTTGTAGTTGGAATTAAGCTCATGCCACATGCGCGAGCACGTCGTAAGTCTTTATGCGGCGCATCTAAGATAGTTTGCGTATTAGTAATATCGTGAATAGTGGTCATTGAACCATGTTTGATACCAATTTTTTCTTGCAATACTTTAACCACAGGCGCTAAACAGTTGGTAGTGCACGATGCGGCAGTCACAATATCGTGTTGGTTTACGTCGTATAAATCGTCGTTTACACCCATCACTATATTCAGCACACCGTCTTCTTTTACAGGGGCAGTGACAACGACTTTCTTCACACCTTGGTCAAGATATGCCTGAAGTAGTGACTTTTCTTTCATCACACCAGAGGCTTCAATAACGATATCGCAACCAGACCAATCAGTGTCTGCAATCGCTTTATTTTGTGTAACGTTAATCATCTGACCATCGATGATCACCGCATTGTCGTTACTTTCAACCTCATGAGGCCAAATACCGTGCACCGAATCATACTTTAGTAAGTGAGCCAATGTAGCTGCGTCACCCGCTGGGTCATTAATTTGCACAAACTCAACGTCGTCCCATGTAAACGCTGCTCTTAGCGATAAACGACCCATACGGCCAAAACCATTAATGCCTACTTTAATTGCCATTGTTAAGCTCCTACTTTTTAAAATTGTCTAACTTGTTTTACCGGGTTTGCCGACAGTTAACAGCAAACCGTTTTGTTTAATTGCAACAGCGCGTCACACGAGTTGGGCGATCATCGCCCATCGCATTTAGCCTTGCTAACTCGTTTTCTATAAAATTAGGTTCGTTTACCACGGTCGAGGTAATTGTTTGTTTCATCCACATTGGTAAGGTCGGGTTTAAAGAGTAAAACACCCACTGCTGGTGCTTTCTATCCGACAAAATGCCCTGTTTTTTAAGTTGCGCTAAATGCCTTGAAACCTTTGGCTGGCTCTGCTCATTAAGTGCCGTCATTAGTTCGCATACGCAAACCTCTTGCTCAACGGCGATTAGTAATAAGCTTTTTAAACGAATATCATCTGCAAGCGCTTTATAAAATGTGGTTGGCGAAATCGATGCTGGTTTTTCTTTGTTATGGGATTGCACAAACTGTTTGATTCGCTCATTGAGCTCTTGCAAGGTTTTTTCAAAGGCGTGGGGTTCAGGACGCGTTTTAGGATCGATAAAATCCCATGCAAGGCAATGGCTGCCATCGACGCGATTGGCGCATTCTTTGGCAGCGTCATCACATAAAGTTATGACGTAATCCAAATGGAGGTTAGTTACATCGTTTAAGTGCTTTGAGTGTAAGTCATCGGTTTTTAAACCAAAATGCTCAATCGCCGCAAGCGTACGAGGGTCTACCGCATTAGGTTCAGTACCCGCACTAAACACCTCAAACTCACCTTTACCGTGATGTTTAAGCAACGCCTCAGCCATAATTGAACGGGCTGAATTTTCTGTACATAAAAAGAGAACTTTCACGACTCACTCCATAACAATTTGGTTATATAATATTTTTATTATATGAAGTGCGCAAGTCATTTCTCTTCTATAATGACTTAGCTTGAATTGAACTAAAGAAAGGATCTGGCGCATATGTGCGCCAGTTTAGATTTTGGCGTGTTTAGAGTGCTGATTTTGCTTGTAAAATTAAATAGCCACTCATTACTTTTTCAAGCTGGGCGTAGTCTTTTTGCTGAGTAACAGCCCCTGCTACCACCACCTGCGTTGTTGGTTCATACATCACCAAAGTGCCCCAAAAGCCACCATGTTGATAAACCAAGGTGCCGTTATAGTCTTTGGCAAATACACCTAAACGATAAGGGCTATCTGCAGGTAAGCCTGTATCCGAGAGCATGAGTGTAAGTGTTTCTGGGTGTTTAAAGACCTTACCTGAAAATAAAGCCTGATAAAATTTAGCCATACCGATTGGGCTGGCAACAAGCCCACCGCCACCATATAAATCGACTGTTGGGCTCCAATTAAACGTGTCGGTGCCATGCAAGTATTGATGTACGCGTCGAGACTCATCCACAGCAACCGTATCACCCCGTTCCCAGATCACATTTTCAATCTGGTTTTTATCGAAACTCAAGTATTGGCGAACCGCTTCAGGTAGCGGTAAATCTGTCACTCTTTCAATAATGTGGCCGAGTAACACATACCCGGTATCTGAATATGAAAAACGCTCACCAGGTTTACCAACTGGGTCGCCCCACTCTACACACCCTTTAATTTGCTCGCGCATCGTAATATCTTGCTGCGGATTTGCCATTATGCCAGCTAAATATTGATCGCTTTGGGCGTGATCGTATAGCCCTGCCGTATGACTCAGCACTTGCTTTATCGTTATTTTATCAAGGGCATAGCCATCGCTCTCAAGAAGCGCAAAAAAATCGTCAGAAATTAACTTATCAAGCGTTGTATCAAGGCTTAGTTTTCCTTCCTCGTGCAAACGTAGCACCGTTGCCGCAGTGAAAGTTTTGGTCACACTGGCAATTCTAAATAAACTATTTGGGTTAATAACTTGCGGCGCATTTTCTTTACTTTGCTTTGCCGTTGAAAAAGCATGTCCATCATCAACAATCACATGAAGTGCAAAACCTGAAAGGGGTGTTTGTTGATTTGCACTGAGAATTTGGCCCATTAAAGCATGGTGAGTCTCGAGAGATTTTGTTGGCTCAGCAGTCACTGGCAAAGCCATTAGTGATAGAGCAACAAATAAAGAGCTTAGTGTTTTTTTACTTGTTTGAGAGCACCGACGATCCATAGCATGTTCCTTAAAAAAGAGTCCTTAAATAGCGCCTACAGCTTTCGAAAAAGGCAGTTAAGCAGCCTAAAAACTGCTTAACTGACATTAACAAACGACTTTCGTGTTGTCGAATTAATAAGTTAATACTATTTAGCGAGCATATTCACAGCCATAATTACCAAAAGCCCCGCAAAGATTTTTTTGATGGTAGACACAGGCAAATGATGCGTTGCTTTTGCACCTAATGGCGCGGTAAACCACGAAGTACACACAATGCCAAACAAGGCTGGCAAATAAACAAAACCAGCAAAGCCCTCTTTTAATGTAAAGTACTGACTGCCCGAGCTGATGTAACCCACTGAGCCAAATAGCGCAATGACAATACCGCAGGCCGAAGCACAGCCAATGGCTTTTTTCATATCAACCGAGAAAAACGTCAGTAACGGCACAAGGACCGCACCACCGCCAATACCTATCATGGCTGATAGACCACCCGTGATGGTTGTATAAAGTGTCAAAAGGCCTTTATTAGGTAGCGAGCGTAATGTTTGGCTGTCATTTTTACTGCTGAAAATCATTTTTAATGCAATAAGCACCACACTCAGAGCGAATACAATTCGCACCACATTTGCAGGCAATAGCGAAGCCAAAAAGCCACTGATAAGAGCGCCTAGTGCAACCCCTGTCATAACCCACGGAGCCAATTGCCAAGGCACATTACCATTTTTATGGTGAGCGATAGCTGATGACGTAGATGTAAAAAGAATTGAGGCAAGCGATGTAGCAATCGCCACCAGCACCACTTGCTCTTCGGGTAACACCTGAAAATGCAGCAAGATCATGCTTAAAATAGGCACAATTACTAGGCCTCCACCAATTCCTAATAGCCCAGCTAAAAAGCCCACTCCACTACCAAGTATGGCGCAAGCAATAATAAGCACGATTAATTCATTCATTGTATTTGTCTGTATTGTTGATTTAGGGAGACGAGTATAACAACAATAAAGTACGGGGTTGCTTTCAAAAGTCCTGTTAAGTAGTGAATATTACTCACGTTTTATATGAAATTACTGCAACTCTAACAAACCATTTTAGAAATCCAGACGTCTAAATCAACTTTAAAGCATTTTTTCACTATCCCTTCCTAAATGTTTTACTAAAACAGCAAATATTCATGAATCTGCCTCATGTTTTACCTGAAATAAAAACGTTTTTCTTCATGGTGATGACCACGTATAAATTTATTACCGCTGCAGAGCAACCTAAGGTTAATGACCTAGCGATTTAAGGAAGGTGAGCAGCAATCATTTATTTCAGGACTTTTGGATACATTGCCATGAAAAACGATTTCAGATTTACAATTAAAAGCATTTGCCTCGACGAGAATTATCATCCGTCAAATAGCACACGACTTACCACAAACTTTGCGAACCTAGCTCGCGGTGAAAGTCGCCAACAGAATTTACGTAACGCATTAAAAATGATTGATAGTCGCTTTAATGCGCTAGCAAACTGGGATAACCCCCAAGGCAACCGCTACTCAGTAGAGCTTGAGATCATTTCTGTTGATTTAGAAATTGCACAAAGCGCAGAGGCATTCCCGTCAATAGAAGTACTAAAAACGAATATCATTGATCACCAAACTAATGAACGTATCGAAGGTATTGTTGGTAATAACTTTTCATCTTACGTGCGCGATTATGATTTTAGCGTACTGCTGCTTGATTATAATAAAGCGAAAAGCGAATTCAGCATTCCCGAAAACTTTGGTGACTTACACGGCAAACTCTTTAAATACTTTATTGATTCAGACACTTACAAACAGCACTTTAAAAAGCCACCGGTTATTTGTTTAAGCGTGTCTGATAACAAAACGTACCATCGCACAGAAAACCAACACCCTATTTTAGGTGCTGAGTACCAACCAAATGAGTCATCATTAACCGAGCAATACTTTAAAAAAATGGGCTTGCAGGTTCGCTATTTTATGCCACCAAACACAGTCGCTCCGCTGGCGTTTTATTTCTTTGGTGACCTGCTGAACGATTACACCAACTTAGAGTTGATCAGCACGATTAGCACCATGGAAACATTCCAGAAAATCTATCGTCCAGAAATTTATAACGCCAATGCTGTGGCGGGTAGTTGCTATCAACCAAATTTAAGAAACGCCGATCACTCTATCACGCAAATTGTCTACGACCGTGAAGAGCGCAGCCAACTTGCGATTGCCCAAGGTAAATTTACTGAGCAGCACTTTATTAAGCCTTATCAATCAGTACTTGAGAAATGGTCTGCCAACTACGCGATTTAAAGAGAGTAAAAATGAAAAAGTTATTACCCACATCGACAGCTGGCAGCTTACCAAAACCTGCTTGGCTTGCTGAGCCTGAAACCTTATGGTCGCCTTGGAAATTGCAAGGAGCAGAGCTTATCGACGGCAAACAAGACGCGCTGCGTGTTGCCTTACAAGAGCAACAACAAGCTGGCGTTGATATCGTGAGCGACGGCGAGCAAACTCGCCAACACTTTGTAACGACCTTTATCGAACACTTAAATGGCGTTGATTTTGAAAACCGTAAAACAGTGACCATTCGCAATCGCTACGAAGCCAGTGTACCAAGTGTAATTGGCCCGGTATCACGCAGCAAACCGGTGTTTGTTGAAGATGCTAAGTTTTTACGTTCGCAGACCAAGCAACCTATAAAATGGGCGTTGCCAGGCCCTATGACCATGATTGACACCTTGTATGACGCCCACTATCAAAGCCGTGAACAACTTGCGTGGGAATTTGCCAAAATCCTCAATCAAGAAGCGAAAGAGCTCGAAGCTGTGGGTGTTGATATTATTCAATTTGATGAGCCTGCGTTTAATGTGTTCTTCGATGATGTTAATGACTGGGGCATAAAGTGCCTAGAAAGAGCAATCGAAGGCTTAAAGTGCGAAACCGCCGTGCACATTTGCTACGGCTATGGCATTAAAGCCAACACTGATTGGAAACAAACACTGGGCAATGAATGGCGTCAATACGAAGAAGTATTCCCGAAACTTCAAAAGTCGAATATCGATATTATTTCACTTGAGTGCCACAACTCTCGCGTGCCTATTGAACTATTAGCACTCATACACGGCAAAAAAGTGATGGTTGGTGCCATTGATGTAGCAAGCAATGAAATCGAAACCCCTGATGAAGTGGCACACACATTACGCGAAGCCCTGAAATATGTTGATGCCGACAAGCTTTACCCATGTACAAATTGCGGTATGGCTCCCCTCCCTCGCCACATAGCAAGCGCCAAGCTTAGTGCATTGAGTAAAGGCGCAGAGATTGTGAGGGGGGAGGTTTTAGGGACTAGGGGCTAGGGGCTAGGATTTAGGATTTAGGTTCTAGGATTTAGGTTCTAGGATTTAGGGGCTAGGATTTAGGCTCTGGGCTCTAGGCTCTAGGCTCTAGGCTTTAGGCTTTAGGAGTAGTTAGCGAGTTATTAGGGGAAAGGGGAAAGTTGCGAGGATCGAGGTGCGAGGTTCGAGTCCTTGTCGCCATAAATCGCGACTTACATTGTAGGTCGGGCTTTAGCCCGTCAGTTTTTAAATTTAGTCTGAACCTGATTGTGTAGCAGTGATTTCACATCGCGTTTTACCTCGCCCATCGTATCTCGTATCTCGCCTCTCGTATTTCGCCTCTCGTATTTCGCCTCTCGTATTTCGTTTCTCGTTTCTCGTTTCTCGTTTCTCGTAAAAATTTATCAATGACGCGGCATAAAGCCGCTGCTACAACGTAGGCGTGAAACTTGTTTCGCGCATTCTATCCTCTAACGACTATTAACTAACTACTTCCCCTCCCCCTAATGCTTTTAAACCAACCCGTTCAGAAAGAGTTAATCCAAAAGCTGCAAAATTGAATTGGCTAGATTAATTATTTTTTGCTAGATTTCAGTTGTACCCAATGGATGGGCAAAAATTGAGGGATTAATATGAACGAATTTGATATTTTCATCAGAAATATTGTCTTGGATTGTATTCGTGAGCAAGGCACCTGTAGCGACATTTGCGAAGAAGACGAGCAATTAACTTTCTATGTCGACATTGAAAACCACGACAATGTGATATCGCATAAACAGTTTAAAGTAACCTACCCAATTAGTTATTCGATTCAGTCAGCACTTAAACATGAAATTGATTTACTGAGATATTTAGACTCTGGTGAAATAAGAACGCCTTTTACAACGGATATTGTCGAAGTTCTTAAATCTGAGTTACAAGCCTTTATGTTCAGCAACAAACCCCGTGGCGAATACCATATTTGCTAATTCTTGATTTATAGCCTGATGCAAAACAATCAGGCTATAACTTAACTAACTCACCATTATAAATACGGTAGCGTAAAGTGATTTTCTTGCTAGGGCAGCAACGAGGATCACTTTCATCATATGTACGTAATTGTATGGCAAGCTCTTCGCCAATCTTTTTCGTACTATCTACTACGCCGTTAAAAGAAATAGACGACAACTCGCTATAACCATCACCCCGAACCTTAATTAGAGTCAACTTCTCTAACCAAACATTGCCTGTTTGATAAATCCAAAATATAGAGACTCTGCCATCACTATGCTCATAAAAACGCTTTAATTGGCCAATTTCATTATCAGAGACTAACTCTAGGACGTGGTCTTTATATTGGCTCTGAATAAACGCATCAACTTGCTGCTGTATTTGCTGTTCGGCAGCATTTCCTGTCAGAGATATAAAAAGTGTTATTAATCCAAAACTTTTCAACACAAAACTATGGGTCTTTGATTTGTTATTTTCAGACAACCCCATTGTTTACTCCATTGATAAATGTTTGTTGAAAAACTTGGTTTAATTAGTTTGATAATAAAAACTTGTCTTGGAGAGCGGTTTGATTATGTCGTACTCTAGGCTAAAAGCATTTCTATCACCGCTTTTAGGTATAGTGTATTTCTCTAAAAGGACTACTCCCCAATGATTATCGCTAAGGCCACCAAAGATCACATTGACGCTGTCATACTCATCTTTTGTAATAGCTGCAACCTTATACTCAACCATTAAATCTCTGAGTTCTTGTGTATCAGCTGATAGCTCCATCAAGTTTGGCTCTGCATCAGGGCTTAAAATTTTATAATCGGCAGAGGGTACAAACCCAGCATATTTTGATGGTGTATAGCTTATTAATTGGGTGGGAGAATAAAAAGTATTGTTAACACGGTACACGTGCGGCGCAGATTGCTGTACAAGTTTTAAAGTTTGGCTATTTTTAAATGCCAAAATCTCTGCCTCCGATACATCTAAAAATGACCGAATTAACTTAAGTCTTTGTTCAGTACACTTTTCTTTTTTACAAATAACTAAATTTGGAAGTTTTGTTCCAACTTGCTCTTTAACATTTAAAAACTGGCTACCAAGCACACCTAAGTTAAAGTTAGTGAACGCTTGCTTATCTTTGTCATTTGTAAATTTAGTTGCATGAATATCAAAGATGCTAAACGGATAAAAAGAGGGTAAGTAGGCAAGCTCTAAATCGGTTTGCGGCATCATTTCATCCATGTGCTTTAATACCGCGCGATACTCTTTATCTATTTCATCATTAAAATAGTCTGGTCTTTCAGCCAGTGCTGTAACAGAAAATAAAAAAGCACTGCAAAGTAATATTTTGTTTAACATGAAAAATACATCCTTTTAATTAAAACTATTTAAAGTAACCATACCATTTTAGGTACGCAATTCCATTACTTTGTGTTGAGCTAATTTCAAACCCCAAAAGCAACCAAGCATAGCTTAAAGCATTAAATTATTTATATTTTTTCAACGTAAAATCTTATAAACAATAATTTCATTATGCTAAGCTAGCTGCAATTATAAGAAAATATCATTGATTGGTATCAGAGTAGCTGTATGGAGTAATGCTCAAATGATAAGGATATTGTGCTTGTTGCTATTTTTTGCAACCAATGTGGCTGCAAAGGATGTTCAGAGTGAAATCAGCCGTGCTCTTCACGGTTATACAACATATTCTGAATCTGTCGAAATTTTAGCTAGATTAGAAAAGCAAATGCCTTATGAAAATGCGCTAGATGATGCGCAAGTGATGGCGTTTAAATGTTGGTTTTCCAATCCTTCAACTCCTAACGGGATTAGTGAATATAAACAGTTTCTAGAAACAGCCAAACCAGTCATTCATCAAG
Organism: Pseudoalteromonas gelatinilytica; assembly: GCF_001641615.1. Taxonomy (GTDB): domain Bacteria; phylum Pseudomonadota; class Gammaproteobacteria; order Enterobacterales; family Alteromonadaceae; genus Pseudoalteromonas; species Pseudoalteromonas gelatinilytica. The sequence goes on along the minus strand of NZ_LRRU01000019.1, from coordinate 375,380 downwards.
CAAATAATTTAAACTTAATACAGGAACTTGCTGTCTGTGAAGCAAGTCAAGAGTATACGCAAGGTAACTACCAGAAAGCTCTCGAACACTTAAAACCAATAATTAACATACCGTCATTAGACGAAATAACCTCTTCAAAAAAACTCTCAATTATTGCTCTGGCCCACATAGTACTTAACCGTATTCAGTTAGCTAAAGGCAACTATCAAGAGGCATTCGACTCTGCTAAAACTGCTTATCAGTTATTTGAAAAAGCAGGTAATGACTACGAAAAAGCCCTCGCATTAAAAGAAATTGCCGATATTCATATAGCTTTGTACAACTATGAACTTGCAATTGAACAACTGAAGCGAGCCAAATTAGCGTTAACGAAATTCAATGAGCAAGAGCAGTACAAAGTAGCGGATCAACTCGCGTATGCCTATGAAGAAAAAGGCGACTTAATAAAGGCTATTGAGCTATACGAGTCGATTAAAAAAGATGTTCGCCGTTTCGAAAGCGACAACGGATATGCTTACATATTAATTAAACTTACAGAACTCAATATAAAACTTAATAGTTTATCTCAGGCTGAGTCATATCTAACGGAGTTGAACACGCTCTCGGTTACTGACAGCTGGATTTTGACTCTTTACAACTTCACTAAATCAGAATGGTACTTGGCTACAGCTCAGTTGCAAGCTGCCCTTTCATCTCATGAGAAGATAACCGCCGGGCAACAACAATCTTGGCCCGAGAGCTTAAAGGAGCGTTATTTAAATTTAACCTCTCAGCTTGCAGCTGCAACAGGAGATACTTCCTTACAAATAGCATCTCAACAACAATTAATCGCTTTAATTAAAGATAAACAACAAGCTATCGCAAATAACACTCTTATTTCTGCCAGATTAAACTTTAATTATGAACAGCAGATCCTTGAGATTTCTCGTTTAGAGCTTGAGTCAAAGCTACAACAAAAACTTTTAGCTGTAGCCGAAGATAAGTCTTTTTGGCAAGGCTTAACTGTGATGATAACTTGCGTGTGTTTACTCTTATTCGCCGTTTATACATTCAAACAAGTTCGCCAGAAAAAGTACTTTGAAATACTCGCTTTAAAAGATGAACTAACAGGCATAGCGAATCGAAGAGCTATATTAAATTTAAAACGAAGCGTCATGCTGCAAAACAAACTAAATCAACAAGTCAGCTCATTAATTTCTATCGATATCGATCATTTTAAAGCGGTCAATGATCAATATGGTCACGATATTGGTGATGAATTAATCATTTCCATAACCAATACGATTGTGCAAACAGTCCGTTGTTCTGATCGGGTAGGTCGTGTCGGCGGCGAAGAGTTTTTAATTGTGCTTGAGAATCAATCTTTAGAGCATGCAAAAGATATTGCCGAGCGTATTAGGCTTTCTGTTGCCGAAAAGGAACACACATCATTCTCTATAAGCGCAACGATAAGTTTAGGTGTTATAGAAATTGCACCAAATGAAACATCTGAACAGGCAGCCAAAAGAGTCGACTTACACCTTTATGAAGCAAAAAGAGGAGGGCGAAATGCTGTTTATTCTTAGTTTTAAGAAGGAGTTCAACAACAATCAAAAAAGACAGACTAATATCCGACCAAACGAATCAAACATTCAACTTGTTCTTTCTGATCCAAGGCTGGAATTAAGCTACAGAAATGGCGGGAAAATCTAAGAGCACTTTCTGATTTGTATAGCTTCAAGTTTCTGATTAAACGCTAGAATTTGTTATTTTTCACGATTAATCGCTGGAATAAATTTGCCATTAATATTTTGAGCAAAATCCAAACGAAAAAAAGGCCGAGGGCATTAAATGCTCTCGGCCTATTATTAGTGTGATTTCAACTTTTTGTCAAATCAAGACAGCTAAGCGAAACTAAACAAGTCGACTAAAAACTCTAGCTAATGACGTCGTTTGTTTCTAAAAATGATGACGTCTTTTGATAAATCTATGTTTGATTTACTAAAGTGTGTAAATCGTGATTGTAATTTTTGCATACAACAATCATTAAGATGTGCTTTGTCATACAGAACAAAATCTGTCCTATTTGAATCCATATAAATTTGAAAAATGGGTTGTACGTTACAGCAGCCTGTTACTCGCTTTTCACAGGTCCTCGCTTTTTCAAAATTAGCTTTTCTATTTAAAATAAGATAGTTAGAAACAAATTCACGCATACTATCTGCATCTATTTGTTCACTATTTTTCGCTGAAAGCTTTAGATACTCATTTTCAATCAATGTACCTAAAACATCAGCATTTATTTTCAACATACGAACAGCGTCATACTTATTCACTTCATCTATTGCATTCCATTTTTCTTTCAATAATTGTTTTAACCCTTTCTCACTTACATATAAATGATTAACACGCTCAATGCTTGTATTAACTTTATATATACCGTCAATATGACTATTTAATACACAACTAACAAGCTCATCTCTCGATAAATCAAACAAATCATAGATGCCATTTGGCACATCACTTACTTTCAAGAATTTATCATCACATTCAGAAACTAGCTCAAATGATTTCGATAAAGCTCCTGCAACTTTTCTCATGTCATAAAATGACTTATCTTGTTGCTTACAAAGATAGATTGCATCAAACATGTTTTGCTGAGCAACATGAGAAAGTGACTTCATATTGATACCTAAAAATTCTGAAAGGGCTGCCCCGTCTATCTGGAAAGAAAAACTTTGTGAATCGAATGTACTATCAAAGCGATGAGTAGAAACATATAAAGACTTGTCTATCTGAGCACCATGATATTTTAATAAAAGAGTCTTTGCTTCTACCTCTTCAGTCGATTTTAAAAAGTTATACTCATGCTGAATTGAGTAGATTGAGTTAGCTATCTCATCTAATCGATGATGCATGACTAATTCACCGCACTTTTCAAACTGCGCTCTGTGATTTAATAATAAGTGCTTCCACGTTTCACTTAGGGATGGGCATGACAAAACCTTGAACACATCATCTAATAAAAACCTGATTTGCTGAACACTAAATTTTTGGAATTTAACTTTTGCTTGAATGAAGTCAAAGGGTCTGAATAAAAGTCTTGAGAACCTTAGCAGTTTTTCAGCAAACTCTGAGCTTTCAGTCTCACTCAAAGACAGCATATATCGCTCAAAACTCAATAAATTACATGACTCTTGTAAATCATAAAGAGGCAGATTTTTTACATTGATTAGCGCACATTCATGTACCCGACAACTTGTCACTTCAATATGCTGCCATTGATAAAGTTGAATCCCAGTTTCTTGATAGCAGTGAGGACAAATCTTAATATGATCAGAGTCATTTATTGTGCCGCTTTTTTCAAGCACTTGAGTACTGTCTAATAATTTATATTGCTCAATATCATGTTTAATCTGCTTATTTTCAAGTAACTTTTCAAAGTGAGAGTGTGCATAAAGTTCGAATCGCGTCGGGGTCTGAATAGCATTAGATAGCATCAGCTTTTTAACTGTTGCAAATCCATAAAAGCGAGCTATAACAGCGCATGCAGAGAATGGCGATATAAAATGATTAGAGCTCATAATTAACTCCAAGTTCTGCTTTTAGCAAAGAGAGCTTTTTAGAGAAGGGGTTTGCTTGATTTTTCTTTGACGCACTAATTGAACTAAACACAGCAGCAAAATCTTTCACGAGAACTTCATCTCTATTTTTGTCGCATGCATAAAAAATAGCCTTGCGTATGAGCATACTTAACTGCCGCAAGTCGCCCCGTATTGCTACGAAAATAGGTAAGCTGATTTCAGGGTTTGTGAAGTCAATTTGAGAAAATTTCAAATGTTCATTCAGAGTTATTAGATATTTCACAAAGTGAACATAATTTTTTCTTGTCGAGACTGAAAGCAGTTTCTTCTCAATAATGAGTGAACATCGTGATGCAAATTGCTCATTAATTTCAAGTATATTCATGACTTTTGAAGTGCCAGCGAACACAAGAAACAACCCTAATTCATCAACTAATTCTTTTAGATAATCTGCAATTTGGCGTGCTGATTTCACACCCACTTTTTCAACAACTTGCTGAAACTCATCAAACACAAGAACACGATAACGCTTGTTCTTAACTTGCTGCGCGATACGTCGACGAAGCTCAACTTCAGAGCCTTGTGCGGCACCGGGTTCGTTCATACCTTTCAATATGGCGCGATACAAATCTAACGGGCTCATATTTGATGGCGAGCGAATATAACATGCTTTTATTGACTTGCTTTCACTGACGTCTGTGCTGTACTTTTCATTGAATCGCTTTATAAAAGCTTTAACCAGCGTTGTTTTACCACAGCCAGAGTCACCCACGATTACACTACAACTACCCACACCTAGACTCAGTGTCTGCTCTGATTCTTCAAGCAAATCAGCAAGCTCTTGACGATTATTCACGCAATCAAATGTTTTACTGTATAACAATTCAGCTTTGCTTTTTAAACAACTCATAGCTCACCGCCCGGCTCAAAATCATCAAAAGTTGCACCAGTGTCGATATCTTCTTCGGCAGCAACTTGCGCATTTAGTGAGTTTAAAATTTGCTCGCGCGCGTCAACTGAATCAACATCAATTGCTTTATTGTTATTATATTTTGTCCGAGAAGGCTGTTTACGACCGCTTTCAAGCTCACGCTTTTCAGCTTGCTTTTGCTTGGCTTTTTTGAAGTTGGGCAAGCCTCGCTTGCTGCCGCTTTTGTACTCATAATGCTTACGCTCAACGACATCACATTCACTGAATTGCGCGTTACGAGCAACATCAAGCTCAGCTTGTTGAACACCTGCATCATCGTGATGATTCATCTCGCGAATAGGCACAATGAATGTGTCGTTTTGATACTTCACAACAACACTGCTTGTATCAATATCACTGTAAAAACATTCAACACTTTTAACACCAGCCAAATTTAAGGCTTTCAGCTCATCACTTACATACTGCTCATTTTTAAGCTTAATTGAGCCATTTCCATATAATGTACACTTCGCACGATAGCAGCCGCGAAATTCAGATAAGTCAGTATCAGGCGCAGGCACGGTTTGCAGCAGTGGATTTTTACTGATTGCATTCATCCACACGTCTACAGGCGCACGATTTTTAAGGCCACTATGGGCTGATTGCATGTAGACATTTGTGATGTAATCTTCAAACGCAGCGACAAATTCTTCAAGCGTCATTGATGCATGAAGTTCAGCATCTTCTGTCGCTTCTAGATGACTATTATTTATACGCGTTTTTGAGCCTAGATAGCCCGGCAGTTTACTTAAAAACTCACGTCTTAGCGTGCGGAAGAAGCTTTCAATAAACGGCTTACTCTGTCCTTCGCCCGTGCGCGTGGTGATTGAATTCGCACCAAGTTGCAAAGCAAGCGACTTAAATATATTGCCTTTCGTTGCTGTCGTCGCATCATTCACAAGCTTCACTGGCACACCAAAACACGGCCAAAGTGGATTATCTTTTGGGGTCACAACACTTTTTAAACATTCGACGGCTAAATCAGCAGATTCGGATGCGTTTTTACCGACACGAATTGAATAACCGAGCGGACATCGTGTGCAAGTATCAATCGCAATCATCATTACAATTGTACCCAAAAACTTATTCGCATCGTTATTTAAACCTTGATTGATATAAACCGCATCCATTTCAACACGTTCCAATGGATCTTCAGGCACAAACTCACGGCCAAGTTTATAACGCAGTTTTTTAGCTTCAGCTTTGCTTAAGGTCTTTTGTGTCGTTAATAATGCAAGCGTTTCGCGAAAACGACGATATATAGTGTCGACACACGGTATGACTGGATAACACGCTGGCTTTGATTTACTAAGCTCGCGTATCTTGGCTCTCAACATATCTGCTATTGCATGTACAGACTTTGCAGTTGCATCGCTTCTAACAAGATAATAATCACAAAAATACTCGTAAATTAAATCTTCTGTTGCAGCTGTCAGTCGCTTTGAGCCTTTCTTTTCATGATGGCCATGGCCAATTGATGAACGTATATCACAACCTGAATCTCGGTAAGCTTTTATCTTCGCTTGGCACGTGCTACGCGAGTATTTTCTTGAGTTGTAACTCTGCCAGTTGAAAGCTGCGATGGTTTCATCAACATTATGCTTTGCAGTAAAATTTTTACTGTGTTTCTCAAAATGCATGTCAAAAAACGCTTGCCACATACTCATCTGATTTAATTGATTTTCAGTGAGTAATTGTTGCATTGGTATGTCAGAAGCGCGCTCATACAAAAGCGCTTCACTATTTATTAGCTTTTTATGAAGCTCAGATTGTGTCATGCACTCAATTCTTGCATTACTCATTTTCTGACTGTCATCATCAAACAATGAGTAAAAAATCATATTATCCAAGTGCTCTCGCACTATCGAACGCACTATGTAAGAGCTGCTATCCATTTGAAACTTCATGCCTATTTTAACTACACCACTCATTGCACAAACCCATGAAGATTGTTAATTAAGACAGTTTCATCACAGATATCGCATGAAACATCCATTTTCAAATAATCTTTCAAAATAAAATGACAAATCAGATTTCTATTTAAGTTCAGAGCATCACAAATTGCGTGTGCTTTCTGTAAGGTTAACTCAGGAGGTAAGACATCAAGCAGTGTGTTTACATGCTCATCATTCACAACTTTCATTGATAGAGCATTGCGTAATATCATCTTCATGTTTGAGAGCGCTCGTCTCGGTGGCAAGTCATTTTCCGTCAAAACTACAAACTCAAAGCCTAGCTTTTCGAACGCTTTTTCAATCAAAAAATGAGTGCGTTTTGTCTTTGCATCAATCGCTTTTGAGTGCTTCACTTCGACCACACGAACACTACCACCACAATAAATTAACGAAAAATCAGGTGTATACATTCGCTTCTTTTTGTCATCTGTATAACTGATTGAAAACGGCTGGGTTCGAACAGATTTTATCGTTTGCTCAAATTCAAACATCAATGCAAAATGTGACTCGTTGAACGATTCGAAAAAGTGTGGCTGTGTATCTTTTAGCGTAGGACACAAGCCACTTATGTTGAAACGACTAAAACGTTCAAGACGACGTCGCATACTTTCTTTGTTATATACACTATCAATATTGCTGTGATTTGAATGTTCATTCATAACGCTAACTCTCACTCTAAAATTCAATCTCTTTTTTTAAAGTAGCGGCTAAAATCACAAAATCAAGCAAATAAACATTTATTTTTACAACCTTTAAGAGAAAAAAATAATTAACACCATAAAAAGATAAATTTAAAATATAACCCATTGTAAAATAAGATATCTTTTTATGTTATAAATATAAAAATCCCACACCCGAAATTTCAAATAGCTCATCGCTATAAGCGGTGTTATTTTTATGAAATGAAAATCTAAGTAGAAGATGGCAAGTTAAGCTGTGAAAGTTAGTGCTCAATATGATGAGTAAAGATGTGAGCAGAAACTCAATACATCGAATAAAGCGCGATTGCATTAAATAATCAGAAAAGAAAATGAAAGATAGTGTCGCGATAGGACGTACTTTACACCCTATTCAACCGAAGGTTAGATGTTCCCGCCATCAACTATGACTAAACTCAAATGAAGTGAAAATATTTGATAAAGCTAAGCTAAGCTAAACAGTCATCATGCCGTGAACCCAAACTGGAGCTGCTTAATAACACTTTTTATTAGCTCACGCCCACGAATTGAGTTCAACATTGTTCGAGGTTCTCGACCATCAAGTTTAATGTGAGCATTGTTTAGCCACGCATTCCAGATATCTATGCTTCCGAAGTAATCAATCCCGATCATACTTAGCTTTGCAACTTCAAGCGCATTTTCGCTAGTATGTGAGCTTAATAATTTAGCTTTACTTCGAGATAACATCATTGATGTTGTACCTATTGCTTGTGCTATTGTTGTCATATTCCAACCCATTGCATTAGCAAACGCATACACCCCGGATGCTTTCATTCCATTTTTTACAAGCCTTATTTCTGACAACGGGTCGGAATGAGATGTAAGTTCTCCACATGAAATTAGGTCAATAAGGTCTGGATTACTTGATAACTTTAACTGACTTCCTCTCATTTGACACCCGCTTAGAAATTCAAACATTGATTTAAGTTTAGCAGAGAAATTTTTTTGAATTAGCATTAACGAAATGGAATGTATCGAGTCACATAAAAACACATGTTAGATTAGTTGCTATATCGATTTCAGCGTAACTAAGAAATTGCTTATGATACTTACTTAATGTAAGGGCTAATTTACCTTCTACGGCTTCGCGAATTAAAGTATCACCTTATTTAACCCCCAACTGTTCACAATGCTTGTCTGACAGTGGAACGTCGACGTTTTAACCTCCTGTTACAGGCCATTAGCTTAGGACTCGTAATAAATTAATTTAACACAAAGTAAAACAGAAGCTTTATTTCAGCCTATCACAGTCTCTTTTCCGGCATAATAGATCGTAAATTGACTTGTATTAAACTTATGATTTCCGAGCACTTTATATTTTTGGTAAAGCCCTGTTCTCTCAACGTTTTCAGATGCCATACGAATCACAAATTTATTAAGCCTATTCTGATGTGATATATGAATCGAGTCCTCAATTAGCTGTGTCGCTATAGACTGTCGGCGATAAGCAGAGTCGACATATGTATTGAATAATTCGCATACTCTGTTATGAAAGTAAAAATACCTAAACGCCACAATTTCGCCCTCTACGATAGCTAGCAAAATGTTATGGGTATCATCAAGGCTTTCATAGCCTGTAGGAAAAAAATCCCTAAAAAACATTAATTGATTCTCAAGAAATACTTCATATTCATTCCTTACTTCCATGGTCATTTTAGACACTATAGCTTTTGAAAGTTGCAATGATTTTATGTGCTTTAACTGCATTATAATCAGCTCCTTGGTAATTTAATTTTCTAGACTAGCATAAGAAAGCTATCTAAGTGATTCATACATCAGAAAAGATTATTGGCCCGAGCTCACGTCCAAAGTTCTCTGCTCCTGCTACATCAGGTAGTCTATAGCGCCTCATATGCGGTCCTTTGTCATGCGGTCTTGGAGGAGTAATAGAATTTAAACTATTTGCTGAAGCTACTAGTCTAGTTAAGATTGGGAAGTCCAGACATTAGTTGGATCAAAAAGACGTTCACAGTTGTTCTTGCCCGTACTGTGGAAGAGTTACGAGGAAAACCTGCGGTAGAATTGAAAGATATTAACGACTCTCGCGATAGAATTTGCGTATCTCAAAGTATGGGAATACCGGTGATTGAGCTTACGGAGCTTTCTGAAGCTGTTACAGCACATGCAACAAAAGCAGCGTTTAAGCTTCGTCGATTTAAATCTTATACATCAGCAATAACAGTATTCATCCACACAGATTCATTTAGACAGGCAGAGCCGCAGTATCATAAGTCACAATCAATAAAACTACCCTACTCCACAGCGGATACATCTACACTGGTGTCTTATGCAAGCTTTGCATTAAAAGCTATTTTTAAGAAGGGGTTCAAATACAAAAAAGCCGGTGTTATTTTTGAAGAACTTTCATTACACGATGATATGCAACAACTTGAGCTTTTATCGGAGAATTTACCACTGAATATTAGCTCAAAAACGTTAGTCATTGATGATAAATAGAAAATTTGGACGAAGTACATTGAAACTTGCAAGTGAAGGATTCTCTCACCCTTGGAGACCTAAAGACGATTTAGCACCGTTAAATTACACGACTAAACTTTCAGATATCCTTACTCCGAAAGCAAAGTAAATTAAAAGTAATTTTCAATTATTATAGCTCCCGAGTACAAGAGACAACCAAGGCCGGCTAGAATAATAGCAGTATTGAAAATAGACATGCCGATCTTGAATTTACGAGGTACTGTTTCTTCTTCCATGTTCAGACCCATTATGCAGTAATTGCTAAACTGTAGTTATTACTAAAGTCCAAATTAAAGTATTTTGGTAGTTTAAATTGGAACACCAGCCCTAATTAAGGTACAACCTCTTGACATAATATAGCACAAATTTTGTGATGAAAAGAGTGAACCTTTCTTACTGAGCCAACGTAAGTTCAGAAATTACATAGGTATAATATCGTAATCAATAAGTCATGAAGAGCAACAAGTGCACCTATTAATTACACATTGTGTTACCATATTTTTAGAACTTATGTACTATACTTCATTGTGATTAGTAGCTCTGGAGTTCGAATGGCTGGATATCCTTACACATCACTTCACGATTTGGCACTTAAAGATATTGAGTGGGAACGTTGGCAAAGGCTCGTTAATTCAATTGCAGCGTTGTTCAACTCGCCAGTGGCATTTATAAATCAAGCTTCCAACAAAGGCATTGAAGTTCTAGTTGCTTCAGAATTACCTACGACCCATTATTCCCCAGGCGGCTCTGCAAGTATTGAAACTAATGTTTATTGCCATAAAGTAGTTAGAAGTAACTCGCCGCTCTACGTCAAGGATGCCTCAAAAACTAATGAATGGGATAATAACCCAGAAGTAACAGAAGATAATTACGTATCGTACTTGGGTTATCCTATCCATTGGCCTGATGGTAAGTGCTTCGGTACTTTATGTGTTATGGATACATCGCCGACTAATTACAAGCAACCTTTTCTTGAAATGCTTGAAGTATTAAGAGATGTGATCAGCAGTGATTTGGCACACCTTTATAAAGAGAGTGAATTAAAAATAGAAAGTCGATTAGATCCCTTAACTGAAATACATAATAGACGAGGCTTTGAAGAAGCCTTTATCCAATTTCAAAAATTAGGTAACCGTCTTAACAGAGCAGCCCAATTACTTTTTATAGATTTAAATAACTTTAAGAAAATAAACGATACTCTAGGCCATAAAGCTGGTGACGAAGTTCTTAAACGTTTTGCCAATGCCCTAAGATCATGCATCAGAAAAACAGATTTGCTTTGTCGCTGGGGTGGTGATGAATTTGTTATTCTCTTAAACAATGAAGATAAAGTTGCACAAAAAGAATTCATCGAACGAATTAAAGAAAAACAAGAGAATGATTTTAAGAACTATGGTTACAAAGAAATTTGTTTTTCTGTGGGTGCTGTAGAAGTAGTTCCAAATATAAACTGCGACTTAACTCAGCTATTACACAAAGCCGATAACATCATGTACTCTTGCAAAAAAGATTAACCGCTTGCAGTAAACAAGCTCTTACTACCAACCTTCCGCTTAAGCTCTATAGCAATACTATAAGAACAAGGTTTATTTTTCCCTAAGCTATATCTAAAGAAACTCACTACCAAATGGAAACTTGACTGAAAAAGAACTCTTTTCTAGGCTTATTTTAGTATGACGGTAAGGTGCATTAAGAGCAGTAATGAAAAAAAACAACTTTGAAACTAACTCAACCTTCAGTCCTACAACAAACTTGCCTGACGTTCGCTTCTTAGAGCTCATTGAATCACTCTCAAAAATAGCTGTTCAAGGCTACAATCGACATCGTGAAGTAATTTATTGGAATAAAGCAAGTACCTTTCTATATGGGTACACTCAAACAGAAGCTTTAGGAAAAAAACTAGAAGATTTGATCATCCCTCCTTCAATGAAAAAGGATGTCATTGCAGCACATAAAAATTGGCTTGAACACAACATTCCCATTCCATCATCCGAATTAACTTTACAAGATATTAAGGGTCAGCCGGTGCCTGTTTTTTCATCTCATGTTTTATTAAAAACTAGAGGTGATGAATTTGAAATGTTTTGTTTAGATATTGATATTTCTGAGCAAGTATCTGTTCGTAAAGCTTTGGAAAAAATGGTGTTTTATGATCCAATAACTAACTGTTTGAATCGTCATTCCATCGAGTTAGTTATTAATGAGCTTATAAAAAGCAGTATAAAGGACTTTTCTCTACTATTTATCGATATAGATCGATTCAAAGATGTGAATGATGTTTTCGGCTATGAAGCGGGTGATGAGTTACTCCTTAAAGTTTCTGAGCGCCTCTCTACCCCATTAGAAAAAACTGACTACATAGCTCGCTTTAGCGCTGATAAATTCATAGTTATTTTGAGTTCGGAACCTTCATCAAATCATGAAAGATTAACTCAGCTTTTGATTGATTCATTTAATTCACCTTTAAAACTGCATGACCAACTAATTTTTACTTCGGTTAGTGTCGGGATCTGTCGTTTTCCAAATGATGGAAAGTCAGTAAGAACTTTATTGCAGTGCGCTGAAACTGCTATGTACGATGCCAAGGAAAGTGGACGTAGTCAGTTTAGAATTTATAACAAAGCGATGAGCGATAGCTCGCATTTTCAGATTGAGATATCACAGCGCCTCAGAGACTCACTAATACATGAAGAGTTTCACCTTGTATATCAACCCATCTACTGCGCTCAGTCTGAAAAAATAGTTGCTTGTGAGGCTCTATTGCGTTGGGATTCTAATGCTAATAAAAACAATACCACTCCTGATACTTTTATACCCATTGCGGAAAAAGTCGGTCTCATGATCCCAATTGGTAACTTAATATTTCATATGGCCCTCAAAGAACTAAAAAAATGGCGCTCTAATGGTATAAATGATGTTCGCATGCTGATTAATATTTCAGGAAAGCAATTGCTCCAAAAGGAGTTCTTTTCACAACTTTCTGAATTACTTGAAATATATGAACTTATCCCATCAGATATTGGACTAGAGCTAACAGAGCATGCCTTAATTGAAGCTGATGATGAACTTCTAAAAAACTTATCATTACTTCAAGTACAAGGCGTAGACATTGCTATTGATGATTTTGGGACTGGCTATTCATCTTTAAGTTACTTAAATAAACTCCCAGTTAACACGTTAAAGATCGATAAGTCATTCGTAGACTATGCACCATACAGAAATAATGATAGTGCCGTATTTGAAGCTATTGTGGGTGTTGCGCATAAACTAGATCTTTTAGTTATTGCTGAGGGAGTAGAAACAACGCAGCATGTTGAATACTGCAAGTCTAAAAATGTCGACATGCTTCAAGGTTATAGCTATTCTAAGCCATTATCTTCACAAGATCTGGAAAGTTTTTTGTTACCGTTTAAATCTTAAATAACTTGCTACACTACCCATTTGAACATTAGTTTGGAACGTGATTTTAATGAGTAGGTAACGTATTTTACCTAGTATTCAACACGGTTTTTCCCTTCTTTTTTCGCTTTATATAGTAGTTTATCAGCTTGCTTTATCACATCTTTAATGGACAATTTTTTATGTAACTCAACCACACCGGCACTAAATGTAAAATTCAACGCTTTGTTACCATGGCCAATCAACATAGTTTTAACTCCACTTTGCAGCCTTACTAGAGCATTCTTAGCCTCTATGACATTGACCCCCTGAAACACAATAACGAACTCTTCACCTCCAAAGCGAAAAATTAAATCTTCACGCCTAAGAAAAGTCTGAGCTATCTTTGAAAACCCCTTTAATACCTCATCACCTGCTTGGTGACCGTACGTGTCATTTATTGATTTAAAATTATCGAAATCAATAAAACCAATAGCCAAAGGCAAGCTTTTTCGTACATGGAGGCTTATAGTTCTTTCAATGGCATCAAAAAAATACCGACGATTATAAACACCAGTTAAGTCATCATAAAACACTAAGTTAACAAGCTTATCTTCTAGCTTAGCTTGTTTTTGGGCCATAAATCGATATGTACAACAATCAGCAATCAACTCAGCAAAATAAACTTCATCCTTATTCCACTCTCTGAAATTGGCTTTTTGTTCAAAACAAACAACCCCGATAGGACTCCCTTCACTAAAGATAATTGTATCAAGCATCGACTTGATATTTTCTGTTTTTAAATAAGTATAAGTGAAGTCGATTGTTCTATGATCAGTATGCGCATTATCAGCTATAATTGGAGCGCCGAATTCTATTGCTTCAAAATAGCGCGGGTAATCACTCTTAGTTAGATATGGTGGGTCTTTAGGGATATCATTAACTCCCCAATCAGTATTTGCAACACACTCTAAAATGCTTTTTTCTGGGTCCGAATTAAGCAACCAAACAGAAATACGACTGACATCCAAAGTTTCAAGTGAATCCTGCAAAACTTGCCACATAAATACTTGCACCGGGGCACTGTAATCAACCTTCATTGATGCATGGCGCCGGATTAAATTGGAGCTAACTAGAATTTTATCGTAATTATCCAAAAACAACCCTTATAACTAACTATAGAAATCTTCAAAGAAATGTAACTTACACATATAAGGTTAAAATAACGTAATCGGTTAACACGTAAATAATATACACAATTCCATGAAAGCTCCAATTTGAATTAGAACAAAACACTTAGAGTGGTAACTTGATTTCAATTCAATGCAGAGAAAACAAAGAAGTACCCGACGCCAACCAAATCACAAACTTAACATGGCTATCACATCGATAAAATCAATCAACTCAAAACAAAACTTAAAAAAAGCACTCAAGCGTGTAGATGAGCTTTGGGACGTTGCTGAACCTAACACTCCTAAAGGAGAAGAGCTTGTTATGCTTACTCAATTAATCGAAGATTACAAGTTAGCAAACATTGTTTCTCAAAGGTGAATCGCCCCGAGTTTGCCAGAGACTCAATAACTTGAGAAACTGGAACTATGAAAAAATCAAATCGATATACATTATAATTTCGTGAACGTGCAATTAGGCTTGTTACCACACAACAGCATGAATACCCTTCTCTTTGGGCTGCGCTAGTATCGATTTCAGATAAACTGGGATGTACCCCAGAAACACTTAGAGCATGGGTCAAGAAATCTCAAGCTCAACCGTCTAAACCCTCTTCTAATACGCAATCAACTGAAGAAAGACTTGCCGCCTTAGAGCGCGAGAATAAAGAGCTCAAGCGAACAAATGATATCCTGAGGCAAGCTGCCGCTTTTTTCGTCCAAGCGGAGCTCGACCGCAAACAGAAGTAATAGTGGATTTTATTGATGCTTGCAGAGAGCATTACGGTGTCGAGTCAATTTGCAAGGAATTGCCGATTGCACCATCAACGTATTATTCTCATAAACAGATACAAAGAGAGCCTGAGCGACTGTCTAACCACAAAAAGCGTGATGCTGAGCTGATGATACTCATTCGCGAAGTGTGGGAGGATAATATGTCAGTTTATGGTGCAAGAAAAGTATGGAAGCAGCTACAGCTTGACGACCATCAAGTCGCCCGCTTTACAGTCGAGCGATTGATGCGAGTTATGGGAATTCAAGGTGTTCGACGGGGTAAAGCACATAAGACAACGATACCTGACGAGCAACAAGATAAGCCACTGGATTTAGTTAATCGTCAATTTACTGCTGAGCAGCCAAATCAACTTTGGGTCGCTGACATCACCTATGTTGCCACATGGAGTGGGTTTGTTTATGTCGCTTTCGTGATAGATGTTTTTTCACGATACATTGTAGGTTGGCGTATATCAACGACAATGCACACAGAACTTATTCTTGATGCGTTAGAGCAAGCTATTTGGCATCGTGGCAACCCCGGGGGGTTAATTCACCACAGTGACTGAGGCAGCCAATATTTGTCTATACGATACACTGAGCGACTTGCTGAGGCAGGAATTCAAGCGTCTGTAGGGAGTGTGGGTGACTCTTATGACAATGCATTGGCTGAAACAATAAATGGATTATTTAAAACAGAGATTATTCGCAGAAATGGCCCGTGGAAGAATGTTGATGCTGTTGAATACGCAACGTTAGAGTGGGTTAATTGGTTTAATAATCAACGCCTATTATCTTCAATTGGGTATATTTCACCAGCTCAATATGAAACAGACTACTATGATAATTTAAACGAGTCAGGTAAGGTGGCCTGACTTAAACAAACTAGTCTCCGATGAACTCGGGGCGATTCATGAGTAACATCCGTATTCTTTTTTATATAAGCGGTATTGTAAAATAAGCTTTATTTAAGCCCATATTCCACTTGCTTGATCCTTAACAAACTTTTCATTTATCTTACTGGGTGGTCAAGTTAACTAACCACAATACCACTGAAAAACAGTAAAACTTATTCGACAAGCGAAAGCCACTGCTCAAATTGCTTAATAGTAGTTTCATGCTTTCTTTTTAAGCCCAGTTCAGAGCACATCTCTTCTACAGGGTTTGAGCTATTATTATTTTTAGCAAAAGTTGCTAATCCTAGAGCTTCCTCAAAAGCAAGCTCTTTCCAGTTTCTCTCGTATCCAAACGCGTTCACACCACGCCAATGTATTAACTCGCAAGTATCTTCTGGCGATAACCAAACTGTTGGCGAGAAACCCGAATTCTCTTTAATTCCTGCCCATGGCTTTAAAAGCTCATAAATGTAATCAACTTGCTTTTTACTCGTACGTGTTAAGCCGTGTAAGTTAGCAATCTCCAATGCCAAAGTATGTAATGTGATACCGGGCCTTTCTTTCAATGTTTCTTGAGCAATTTCGGTTAACCGTGGCTTATACTCTTCTTTAAAGTAGTTGCTTGCATCAAGCACATTACTGGTAAGCTGTTGAGTATTTGCTACAAGAGATGTTTCATGTTGAGCTGAAGATGTTTTGCAATTGGTATTAGCAGCCGTTTTTAGAACTTCTGCTTCTGCTTCTGCTTCTGCTTCTGCTTCTGCTTCTGCTTCTGCTTCTGCTTCTGCTTCTGCTTCTGCTTCTGCTTCTGCTTCTGCTTCTAACAAACTATCCTTTTCTCTCTCAGTAGCAAGTATTTCATTTAACTTTAAATCTAACTTTTTAAGTGCGGTTTCTGAATCTACAAAATAATCCGTAGACCAGAGCCTAACGATATTCCAACCTAAACTTTCAAGGATTATTTGTCTTACGCGATCTCTATCTCTAGCTGCTGGTGAGCCGTGATATGTAGCACCGTCGCATTCGACACCAGCAATGTAGCATCCGGGTTTATCTGGATGAAGAATCCCTAAATCAACTCTGAACTTACTGACACCAACCTGTGTTTGGACCTTCCAACCCATGTTGCGTAATTCGTTTGCAACGGCTTGTTCAAAATCACTATCAAACTGATCCACTCCGTAACGAGCCGACGTACTTTCCGCAAGTGAAATAGGCCCTCTTTCAGCAAACTCTAAATAATGTTTTAAATGTTCGATAGCAGTTGAAGAGGTACGGCTCAAATCAATCATTGAAGAATCAAAACTACTGAAAATTACGACTTCAGTCGTTGCTCTCGTAATGGCAACATTAAGTCTGCGCTCACCACCTTGTTTGTTTAATGGACCGAAGTTCATACTCATCGTTTTCGCTTCTGGCTCAGTAGGACCATAACCTAAACTAAGCATTATGATATCTCGCTCATCACCTTGAACTGACTCTAAGTTTTTAACAAAAACAGGCTCTCTAGTTTCTGCTTCATGAAAATACTTTTCAATTTTTGGGTTATTCCTTCTAGCATCATCGAGTAAGTCTTCAATAGTGCGTTGCTGCTCTGTGTTTAAAGTAACGACACCAATTGACAATTTCTGTTGCTGCTTGTTGAGCAATCGCTTAGTGATTTCGTTTACAACAGCCTGTGCTTCTTTGATATTGTTCCGACCCTTGCCCTTTGCATAAAGGCCATTAACCCGATGTAAAGAAACAGCTGACTCTTTTGTCTCTGATGATGGGTAAGTTACTAATGAGTTTTCGTAGTACTTGCTGTTTGAGAATGCAATTAGAGTCTCATGTTTGCTTCGGTAGTGACCCATCAACCTTTTTAACGGTAATCGAGCAGCTAAAGCTTGATCTAAAATAGATTCAAGATCTTCTTCATCTGGGGCATCGGAAGTACCGGCCGCGAAGAAGTTGGTTGGAGGCATTTGTTTAGGATCACCAACAATAATTACATTGCGCCCTCTTGCAATTGAGCCGACAGAATCCCATGTTGTCATTTGAGATGCTTCATCAAATACAACTAGGTCAAATCCTCTAAAGTCTGATGGCAGAAATTGAGCAACAGATAACGGTGACATCATCATACATGGAGTAAGCTCCAGCAATGACTCACCAAGCTCTTTAATCAAAGCTCTAATTGGGATATGACGAGTTTTTTTCTGGATCTCTTTCGACAAAACTCCGAAGTGACGGTCGTTTTTAGCATCTTTGATTTCACTAGTTGGCACTCGACTTGAAGCCAGAGCAATAATGTAATCACTTGTTACTTCAGCTACTTTTTCATCTAATTTACGGAATGCTTCAATAGTAGCTTCATGTGTTGAAGCCTTAAATTCTCTTAAAATTTCACTGTCATCAATCAAAAGAGGTGCAAGCCAAGAAAAATAAGCTAATTCAAATTGCTCTAGTAATTCTGAAGATGAAATAACACCTTGGCTTAATGCCTGCTCAACAGAGTCTAAACCTACGCTATTAGCTTGATCTTTGGCGCTAACCCATTCACACCAGCTTTTAAGTTTCGCTTGATTGTTTTTTATTACACTTAAGGCTTGACTTAATTCAGTTAAATTTGAACCTGAAGTATCTGTAACATTGAAATCGAGTAAGTTATTGTGCGCCTGTTCAAATTCTTTATAACTAAAGGCGAAATCATCTAATTTAGCCTCAAGTCGAGAGTTTTCAATAAAATCTCTGCCGTCAACAAATTGCTTTTTAATTACTATTAAAGCTTCTGTTGGGTCATTACATAACGAAAGAACGCTATTTAACTTAGCTTTTACTTTTCTTCCGAACTCCACGGTAGCTATTAAGTCTTTCGAAGTTGTTAGCCAACCTTTCCAAATACCTAACGCTTCAAGTTCACCATTAGTTTCAGAAATATCATTGGCAAGCTGCTTTGCTTCTAATAGCTCAGCTAAAATAGAAAGATCATTAAACTTCTTAAACCCAAACTCATTTGCTTGTTTATTAACTTTCCACTTAGCAAATAGAGATTTAAGCCAACTACTATTTGCAGCTTCATATTCTGAATACCACCTGCTTATTGGAGCTTTCAATAGCTGACTAACTTCAATATTGCTACCTATCTTGCTAATAAGCTCATCTAACTTTTCTTTTTTGAGAGCTAAGTTTTCTATAAGCTCAAATCGTTCGTTAAAGCCTGATTTTAAGACAAAAGTTATATCACGGTACTTCACAAGTTCTTTTAATTCATAAAATGAATTCAAGGCCAAGAAATTCTTGTTGCTCAGCTCAGGTACATCGATGCCTAGGGTAGAAAGAGCCGATTGGAATTTATCTGTAATACTTTCAAATTCAATAAACCAAGCTTCAACTTTATTTATTAGCTGGCTTTGCCAAACATTTGACCATGCAGTAGCATTTATATAAGAGAAGCTAGTAAAGTCGAGTTCTTGAATATCTTCAAAGGCAATTTTAAGCTGCAAAACGATTTCATTTAGTGTATTCAAGTCACTTTTTAAGGTTTTATCTGCACTTAAATCTAATGGCCAATTTAAGTTAAGATTGACTTTTCCCTTATGTAGAGCAAGCCTTGATATTGCGTCTCGAACGGATACACCTGACTGTGACTTTTTATGTAGCTCTCTCACATAATCATTTAACTTATCTTTTTTATCCTTAAGCTCAGAAACATGCATAGACCACGCACTAGGATTTAATCCCTCTCTTGATTGCCAAGCCTGAGCTAATTGCTCTAAAACGACCTTTTTGTTCGCTTTATTACTGTGAAGTTCTAAACATAGATGGTCTAAACCTACTTTTTGCAATCGCTTGTATACTACATTCAATGCAGCCATTTTTTCAGCTACAAATAAAACTTTCCGCCCCTTACCAATATTATGAGCGATAATGTTAGCTATTGTTTCAGATTTACCTGTCCCCGGAGGTCCTTCAAGTACAAAATCTTGCTCTTTTGCTGAAGCATCAACAGCAACTAATTGCGAACTATCACAATTAAGTGGCGTAAACACTTCAGCAGGGTCTATAGCCTCATCAACTTGATGTTGTTCAACAAACTCAGCTGATTGAATATAAGCATCTTTTGGACTTTCAACTAAGTGCTGAACAAATCGATTTTCTTTTAAGTCATCCAATCTGTCTCTTAGATCTTTCCACATCAAATATTTTGCAAATGAAAATGAAGATAAAACTAATTCCTCAACTACCTCAAATCCCTTTTGCTCACTGACAGCCTGCCTTACCTGACTCCAAATAAATGGGACATCAATCCCACTTTCATCTTCAGGCAGCTCATCTTTAAATACATTTAAGTTAATATCGTGTTCAGATAGCAAAAACTCGATCAAAGTAAGATTAAAGATTGCTTCCTCACCTTGTAATTGCTCAACATAAATGGGGGCTCGAGCACTTTTTCGAGTGAGGTTAACTGGAATAAGAATTAATGGAGCTTTAAAGCTTCGGGTATCCTCAGGGTTCTCTTTCCACTTAAGGAAACCCAGTGCTAAGAAAAGTGTATTTGAACCACTTTCTTCTAAATCATTTTTTGCTTTCCGAAACAGCTCGATAGCATTTTTTTCTACCTTTTTAGGAGGCTGATTAGCTAATAAAATTTTATTATTTAACTGATTAAGAGCGTACTCTTTATGTATTTCCGAGCCGGTTTGGAAACGAAATAACTCACTGTCTCGTTCTGAATCAAAATATGGACTTTCTTGAGTTGATAAGAATTTAAACTTTGTCCCATCCGCCAACATATCTTCCATATTAGCTATATCAGGACAATATAACTTTATACATACCGACTTATCATTGAAATTTAAAAGTTTATTTCTCTTAGTTAAATCAAGAAGCTTTCGGCACCATGAGTCAATGCGTGTTTCAGGGCTTTCTTCGACAACACGCTCTTCAGCACGAACGGGAGGTAAAGGAGGAACTTCAGGTAAAGTAAGTTCAACAGTTTCATCTACTGATTCAGTTTCAGCTTTAGCCTCTTCTATAGTTGATAACGGTTTAATTGACTGAGCTCGTGCTTGGCCAATATCTAAAACCATTACAAACTCTTCTTCTTTATCCTCGTCAAGTAAATTTCTGGCATGATCTTTTGCTTGTTCAAATGTAACAGGGGAAGCATTTGTTACGAGCGTTGTTTCAAACAAGACTAAATCTCGGTTATCCACGCGCTTTCTTATATCCTGTGGATCATCATTACAAAGAATTGGCAACTTCTCATCAATTAACCAAGCACCAGCAAAAGCATGCCCACTAGTGATAGCCACCACAGGATTTAGACCCATAGCTTCTATACAACTTGCAAATAAGACAGAAGAATCTAAACAAGCGGCCATTTTAGATTGGCTGATATCCGCTGCTAGACGAATTCGTTGGCCAGTTTTTGCGAAGCCTTGAGGAGGGCTGACATATGCTAACTTTTCTTGGAAAATAACATTCCAAAGCGCAGCAAGCATCAAATATGGCTTTTCTCTAGTGTTCGACTGATACCCATCTACTGAGCGTCCATGGCCACTACTTTCTAAAAGTAAAGCGACTTTTCTAACTAAAGACTCTACGTATAAACCATTTGGCTTTACAAAAGCCGCTAGTAAATCTGGCTGACGACTCTCTCCACCCCAAAAATTGGCGGGGAGAATACTCACTTTATGCTCACTACTACACAGGAGAAGGTTTTCATCATCCAATAGCTCAAATTTAAGCCCTAGAAGAACTTCTTCGGTCAGGCCAAAAAGTGTTTCAAAAGGAAATTTAAGTTCTTTGACTGGTAATTTAACTGACTGTCCAGAAATCACTTCATCAATAAGCCACTCAGAGGAGTCTAACCAGCCTTCAATAGCATTCAATCTTAACTTTAAATTACGTAGGACTGGTTTGTCGTAACATTCCGGTACAATGATTTGGATATTACGCAAAACTAAATATGAATTTTGCTGTGCAGCTAGTGAAAAAGTAGAAATCACATCAACTTCAAATTCAATATTGCCTTGGTTTTGCTTATTAACTTCTTCCATGAGAGATTGTAACCCTTTGTTCTTACTTGAGTAGCAATAGTAGTTTTAACCAATGTAACTAGAACATTATGATTGGTCAAGAAACGGGCGGCATACATTTAATCTATGTCAAAAAGTTTCTGATTAACCAACAGAGCAGAGTGGCTTGAAATTGTTTTGCAAAGAAGTGGCCAATAGAATGCCCCTTCCAGAAAAAGGTATAACCTAAATATACGTGGTTTCTGCCTCAAAACTATTAAAAATATGCGCTCACTATTAAGGTCTACTTAATAGCTGAAACAGATGGTTGTTCTAGATCATTTCGAGACAGAAACACTTTGAGTCTTAAAGTTGTATAAGGTTAACTGCATAAAACTTTGATAGGTTAACGACTTAATAATGGGCGCATGCAATTAGCGACGAAGGGGCTCAAGCCAAGCGTTTGTGTCATTTAGTAATTTTCAGCTTTCACCGGATTAAGACTGACAATTGACTACTGCATCAAACTCATCCTGAACATATGATCTTAAACTTTCTCTTGTCCAAGTCTTAGTTTTTGAACCTTGCTCAGTTTTATTAATATCAGCCATAAAATATAAGCCTGCTGTTGGAGTATGCATGGCTACTCTAACACCATCACCTAACTTTCTAGAAGTAATGATGGCATTACCAAATAGATTAGAATAGTTTTCCCACTTTTCTGCTATGCACTTTGCAACTACCGTAGGTTCATTGTAAGAAGAGTTAACCGTATCTGGTACAGTTTTGGATAGTTCGTCAGGGGTAGGCATACTAGAGCAACCTGTTAATAATAAGGTTAAGATTAGTATTTTTTTTACTTCCATTTAAAATAATTCCTTAAGGTAAATACGTTGGATATATGATGAAAACTAACGCTTGTCTAACTTGCACGAAAAATATTTTAAATTTAGCAACCTATGAGTGCAAGTCTGCAGTGTTGAATCTATTGGTTTAAGTCTTGTTATGTGCTGTACAACTCTTCAACTAAGTTTATAAAAACTAAATCGTCGTCTGTGAATGATGTAAATTTCCCTGCGTTTTTAGAAAAACATCCCTGACTAACATGCTCCAGCGAGTAGGTTATTAGTTTTAACAAACAATCGTGAGCAGTTTCGCAGTTTAAGTGAAACATTCCCATAAGATCCATAGTAAACCCTAGGGAAACTATGCCACCAAATTTATAATCAGCTTCTAGAGTAATATCAGCGAGCTCATCTATCTCTTTTACTGAAATTACAGGTTCATCGATATTTCCACACCAACGAACTTCACAATAATAGCCATTGACTGGGTTGCTCTTTATGTTTTCGAAAGTTTCATCCACAAACTCTTTAGTTGGCTCTTTACCAAAATGGCTAGCAAGTGCTCCGACTAGAAAAGGAATAGTCACACCGTACTCACCTTTCCCCATTTCTTTCCATTGCTTAATAATATGAAACCAGAAAGGTTTATTCATTCTACTTCCTAAATAATTTGTACAATAGCTATGATAACCACGATGGCATATAAGAACTTTATAGTGCGTGTGTTGCGCACCTTTCTGCCTATGCCACAATCATGTATATGGTAAATATACTTTTAACAAATAACTTAATGCATTGCCAACTATAATATTTTTATTGGCGCTAAAGATATTCAGAAAAATGCGTTCGTCGCTTATTCTCTTGAATATGGGCATAAAATCGACTGTTTTAAATTCAATAAGCACTTATTTAAAGCCATCCTCCAATAACTGGTTATCACTCAAAACAGAGCTTTAGATTATTTTCGTTATCTCATGATGGAAAATATTTATAACCCGTCTATGGACATATTTGCCTTAACTCACACTAAAAATAGTTGTTGCATAACTTGCCTTACTATGTATTATAAATGATGGCTCAGGTGCCGTAGTTCGTCATCGTCTAGAAACCTTCTTAATTGTCTATTGTAATAATACAAATTTATCTAGTTTGGTATTACAACTTTAAAATGATGACATTATGTAATACCTAATAAATAGGGTAAATCAATGATTATTAATGATAGAAGCGATGTTAAAAAAATCGCTAAAGCAATAAAACTTTTACTCCCATCAGGTTTTAAAAATCAACATATTTATGAAGCGATAGCTTATTCACAGTCATTCAATACTGATGCGCATTTCAAAGCCAAATTAGATGATATTAAATACTTGTTAGATACTTCTAGAGAGGCTAATCAGCGGTTTAACTCTAGAGTGATTGAACTTTCAAGTTCAAACAGCTATAAGTTACATACAGAATTCAGAGATGCAGTTTCTTCGGTGTCCCCGCTTCCATACATATCAAAGCGAGGGTTTATCTTAGCCCTGAAAATTGACTTTGAAAATAAAATGGTTTTTGGACCAATAGAGGTTTCTAAGTCTGAGTTTTTTCCTAGCCTCAGCTTACTTTTAATCGGCGATTGTATATCAAAGATTGGCTGGGCAAAATTAAAGGCATACATAGTTGAGGAAATGCAAAAATCTGATTGTATTGAAGATCTGTACATTTCGATTAATAGTGAAGAAAACACGACTATGCGAACACAATTCAATCACCCCTTAAGTTCCGATATATATGAGTTACCAACAGATCGCTATGATATTGATCACATAATTTATGATGATAAGCCAATTCTCAATTATGCTAGTAGCGAATTTGAGATTAGAAAAGTAATTGCAACAGTCCTGAAAGATGAGATCGATAGTGAACTAGCCTCTGAGCATCCAGAAGATCTATTTAAAGCATTGCAGAGTCAAGTTTACCAAGCACAATTTGCAAGGGAAGGCTTAGAACAAGGCCAAGATTAATCTTAACTTAACAATTATTCACACAACGGCGTTTTCTAGAGTAAGAGAACGTCCAACTACAAAATATCAACCACTCTTTCTATTTATCAATAATTAAATTGCAGATTAAAAACCATACAAAACGGTTAATGTGCAAAGCTGGTTGTATTTATAACCCGTCTATGGACAAAAATGAGTTAGAGCCGACCAGTGGCTCTGTGTCATAAGCGTACTTGATACAAAACAAAGGCACCTCATGCATATATCAAAAAGTGCCTTTTAATTGATTAAAAGTCGTTTTTATTTTTAACCGCTAATACTTGACCGTTTTTTGCAATTTGGAAGTAAAGCTTATCTTCGTTGCTAGCATTAGATGCACTAACTACATAGAAATTGTCTTCAACGCTAGCAATCGAAAGTTGCGACTTATCAATATTTTTCCATGACTCATCTAACTTACCGACTTCAAAGCCAGCGTCTTTAAACGTCATCTTTTGAATATGTGTTGCAGCGATGCTAACAGCTTTCTGACCGCTGATGACACCATGATCTCCATGTGCCTGTACATTACTAGTTAGCAAGGCACCACAAAGCGCAACGATTGATATTAGTTTGTTCATTTTAGTCTCCATTTGGTATGAAATTCGTAAAGTTAAATTCGTTATTGTTTAAGGCCAATAACTTCGTATTGCCCTTTAACCAGTAGCTGTACTGACACAGGTTTATCTGATTTGTTTTTCCAATACCAACCATGAGAACCAGCAAATGGCGTGGTATAGCTGCCTTTCATTTCATTAGTTGTAGCAATAGCATAGCTTTCAAAATATCCCGTTGTGTCACCTTCAGGCTCACCATGTAAATCGAAGTACAATGGAGCACCATCGGTTAACCATTCATAAGACATTTTTTCATGCTGCTTCATATAAAAT
This sequence comes from Pseudoalteromonas gelatinilytica, assembly GCF_001641615.1. Taxonomy (GTDB): domain Bacteria; phylum Pseudomonadota; class Gammaproteobacteria; order Enterobacterales; family Alteromonadaceae; genus Pseudoalteromonas; species Pseudoalteromonas gelatinilytica. The sequence continues at coordinate 349,714 of NZ_LRRU01000019.1, read as the reverse complement.
TTATATTCGATGCCGCGTCCCGCAGGGACTGTCACTTCTATTGTTTGAAACTCATCCGTGCCTTTAGTTGTCTCTAATGACGTTGTTTCCATTTCAACCGCTTGTGCAAGTTCTGTTAAACCTAACTTGTTGCCAATACCTGTCGGATCGATGTTGTACTCTGCTGGTAAGATAAAGGTAACCAGTGCAATAGCCGCGACAACGACTGCTGAAATACTCGCTTTAACGAGTGTTTTGGTACTAACTGTATGTTGCATAAAATTCTCTTTTATTTCTGTATTTCTATAAGTTAAAAATCGATTAAATAGTGAAGTAACCAGTAAGTTGTAAGCCCATCAACATCACACCAGCACTCATTAGTGCAGTATTCGTGACTGTCGAAAAACGTTGAAATGACGGCAGTTTTCTCCATGCATTTATCATGATCAAAATAAGTGCGAGCGCAGCAAATTGACCAAGTTCAACACCTAAGTTAAAAGCAATCAGGTTGGTAATAAGACCTTCATCAGCTAGGCTAAATTCTTGTAATTTGGTAGCTAAACCAAAGCCATGAAACAGACCGAAAATCAGCACCGCCCACTGGGTATTAGGCTGCCAATTAAAGCAACGCTTAAAGCCTCCTAGATTATCGAAGCCCTTATAAATTACGGAGAAACCGATTATGGCATCAATTAAATAAGCGTTGACTTGTATGTCACTTAACACACCAAATAACAGGGTTGTACTATGCCCAATAGTAAACATGGTGACGTACAACAGTACGTCACGGCTACGATATAAAAAGAAGATAACACCGACTAAAAACAGCAAGTGGTCATAGCCCGTTATCATATGCTTAGCGCCTATATATAAAAACGGGATAAACTGTACTCCATTATTTTGCTCTAAAAATGCTCTGGTTTTATCATCGACTCCGTGAGCAAAAGCTTCGATACTGAGAAGCGCTAACAGCGCAATCGTCAGATAGGTCAGTACTTTAATCATGTTACTTGGCATCTTGAGACTCCAATACTTCAACATCAGTCAAAATAGACTCCTTTTCTTTATGTAAAATTCTGTATAAGGCAGGAATGACAAACAGAGTCAAAATCGTTGACGAAATAATGCCACCAATGACTACTGTTGCCAGAGGTCGCTGAACCTCCGATCCTATGCCTGTGTTTAACGCCATAGGAATAAAACCTAATGAAGCAACCAGTGCGGTTGTTAACACAGGGCGAAGACGCGTCATCGCACCATCAAAGATTGCATTATCAAGTGCTAAGCCACCTTTACGCAGCTCTCTAATAAACGACACCATAACTAGTCCATTAAGGATAGCGATACCCGATAAGGCAATAAAGCCAACTGCTGCCGAAATTGAGAATGGAATATCACGTAATAACAGCGCAGCAATACCACCAGTTAATGCAAGTGGAACACCCGTAAAGATGATCATGGCATCTTTAAATGAGTTAAGCGCGAGGATTAACAAACCAACAATCATGATTAAAGTGACAGGCACAACGATACTCAGACGCTCTGAAGCGGATTGCAGTTTTTGGTAAGTGCCGCCATATTCCACCCAATAACCAGCAGGTACTTCAACGTTTTCATTAATAGCTGCTTGTATGTCTGCAACAAAACTACCTAAGTCCCTACCACGAACATTGGCAGTTACTACCACTCTACGTTTACCATTTTCACGATTTATTTGGTTAGCACCCGATATCAGCTCAATATCAACCAATTCTTTAAGTGGTACTGTATGTCCATCAGCCAAAGCTATCGGTAAATAAGGTATTGAATCGATATCATTACGTTTGGACTCTGTGAGCCTTACTACAATATCTGAGCGCACATCGCCTTGATAAAACTTACCTGCAACTGTACCACCCATAGCTGTTGCCACTTGAGACTGTACTTGGCTAATACTAATACCAAACTGCATCAGTTTTTCACGATTTGGCACAAGATTAAGCATAGGTAACCCTGTCGTTTGCTCAACTTGTATATCTACGGCACCTTCAACTTGAGATATTGCACCCTCTATCTCACTGCCTAACGTAGTCAACGTATCAAAGTCATCACCAAACACTTTTATCGCAAGTTCAGCTCTCACCCCAGCTAACAATTCGTTAAAACGCATTTGTATTGGCTGTAAAAACTCATATCGGTTCCCCGGAATTGGCTGTACTAGCGCGGCTAACTCTTCTACAACTTGAGTTTTTGTCTTATCTGGATCAGGCCACAACTCACGAGGTTTCAGGATAATGAAGTTATCTGCGACACTTGGCGGAACGGCATCTGTTGCAACGTCGGCAGTGCCTATTTTGGCAAAGACGCGTTCAACTTCTGGCATTTGTTTAATTTTATCTTCTAAAGATTCCTGAAGCGCGATTGCTTGAGACAATGACGTACCCGGAATTCGCAGCGCGTGCATGGCAATATCACCTTCATCCAAATTAGGCGCAAATTCACTGCCTAACTTAGTTGCCTGATAACCTGTATAGCCAACTAATACTGTTGCAAAGACAACAACTAACCAGCGGGCTTTTAATACCCAGCTCAAAGCGGGCTTGTAAAGAACAGCTGCACCACGAATTATTGGGCTATGTTTTTCTTTCACGGGCTTTTTAAATAACAAGGCAACCATAGCTGGTACAAAGGTAACCGATAACACCATAGCGCTAAGTAACGCGATAACTACGGTGATCGCCATCGGGTGGAACATTTTGCCTTCAACGCCTTCTAAGGCAAAAATTGGTAAGTAAACAGCGGTGATAATAAACACGCCAAATAGAGCTGGGCGTATGACTTCTTTTGTTGCTTCGAACACGAGTTCCATGCGTTCTTTTAGCGGCAGAGGATTGTTTCCTGCTTGACTTAGCCTGCGAAGACAATTTTCTACAATGATAATGGCACCATCGACTAACAAGCCAAAATCTAACGCGCCTAAACTCATCAGGTTTGCACTCACGCGAGTTTGTACCATACCTGTCACTGTCATCAACATGGCAAAAGGGATCACTAAGGCAGTTAAGAATGCGGCTCGGAAATTCCCTAACAAGACAAAAAGTACAACGATAACCAGAACCGCCCCTTCGGTCAGGTTAAGCTGAACCGTTTGCAGGGTTTTATCAACTAATTTAGTGCGATCATAAACAGCGGTTGCGACAATCCCTTCTGGTAAAGTGGCGTTAATTTCTTTGAGCTTTTCTCCCACGGCATGGGCAACGGTGCGGCTGTTTTCACCAATAAGCATGAACACCGTACTCATTACCACTTCACGACCATTTTGTGTAGCAGCACCAGTTCTTAGTCCTTTGCCGTTTTCAATATCGGCTACGTCTTTTATATAAATTGATGAACCACCAAGCGACTTAAGCGGAATATTACCAATGGCAGTCATATCAGTAACCTGACCGGGCAGCCTTAACAACCACTGTGCGCCATTTTGCTCAATAAAGCCTGCACCTTGGTTTTGGTTGTTTTGCGAAATTGCATCAACCACATCGGCTTGTGACAGCCCAAAAGCAAGTAACTTTTCAGGTTTGAAAGCGACTAATATTTCACGCTCAAATCCGCCTATCGGGTTCACTTCTACTACACCCGGCACCCGCATTAACTGTGGTCTTATTGTCCAGTCATGTACGGTTCGTAAATCCGTTGGTGTAATAGGCGTGCCATCAGCATGCGTAGCATCAGGCTCAGCATCAACGGTGAACATGAATATTTCACCAAGACCTGTCGCAATTGGCCCAAGTTGAGGCTCTAAGCCCTGCGGTAATTCAGCGCGTGCAGCTGATAAACGCTCATTAACAAGCTGACGGGCAAAATAGACATCAGTATCATCACTGAATATTGCAACAACTTGAGATAGACCATAACGAGAAACTGAGCGGGTATAGGTTAACCCCGGTAAACCCGACAACGCGGTCTCTAACGGAAAAGTTACCCTTTGCTCAACTTCTAATGGCGTAAACCCTGCCGCTTCGGTATTGATCATTACCTGTACATTGGTGATATCGGGCACTGCATCAATCGGTAGTTTGGTAAAATTCCATATCCCCAAACCTGACACAGCTAACACCATCACCATAACAAGGAATTTGCGCTTTATTGAAAAGCGTAAAATTGACTCCAACATTTATACGCTCCTAGTGATCGTGTGATGCGCCAGACTTTTCAATGTCGGCTTTTAAAATATAGCTATTGTCGGTCACGTATTCGGTTCCCGCTTTTAGGCCACCTAATACTTCAATCCATTCGCCTCCAGCGCGGCCCAACTCAAGCATACGAACTTCATACTGCTCACCCACTTTGGCGTAAACAACAGTAAAGTCTCTAAAACCTTGTAAGCCAACACGCTTTACAGCCAGTGGCACATCAATGGTTGCAACTTCAATGTCAGCTTTTACAAAATTTCCTTCGGCAAGGTTACTATCTTCTAATTCGACCCAAACAATTCTTGCCTGATCATCTCTCACGCTAGGCTCAATAAATGACACCTTACCTGCAAAACTTTCCTCATGACCTTCAACGTTTAACGATACTGGCGTTTCCAGTTTAACCTTGGAATAATCCGAAGGATAAACCGCTAATTTGGCAATATGGCGATTAAAATTGGTAATGGTGAGTAAGGTTTTACCATTGGTTTGCTCACCCGCGTTTGCGAATAACTGGGTAATAACACCGTTAATAGGCGCTTTAATAACGTAGGGCTTAAGACTTTCATTACTTTCTACTGTGAATAGCGTTTGCCCTTTTTTAACGATTTCACCGAAATTTACGTGTAATTTGGTGATTTCACCATCGAAACGCGCAGCAATGTTTCGCTTAGCGTCCACAGGTAAACTTAATTTTCCATAAGCGGGTATGGTTTGATGAATTGTCGCAGGGCCTGCGATTTCAGTGTTGATTTCCATTGCATCGGCAACTGCCTGTTCAATTGTGGTGCGACCCTCGAAGTTGTCATATCGCCAATTGTACTTTTTACCCTGATAAGTTGCTTCAATGGCAACAACAAAAGAGTGAGGCTCATAAATCACCATATCACCGCGAAGAAAGTCACCTTGAGCATTGAAGTTAATATCATCAGTGCCATCGCCTAGGCGAATTAATTTTACGTTTAAATCGACATTCTTTGGGTCTATAGGTTGTCCATCATTTGTCGCCCAAACACGAAACTCTGGTGGCACACCAGTTTCAAAAATAGAGAGTTCAATGGCAAAATCACCATCTCGTAACATGCGCCCACGGTGTGGACCTTTCTCTGGTTCAGCTTGCTCTGCCGCAGGTGTTGATGCTGCAATAGCATTAGGTGCGACGACACCTGTGAATGAGATAATAATCGCCAAGCTTAATGACGACAGAATATTTTTATTTTTCATAAGTTTACTCATGGTTTTACTCGCTATCACTAACGGGCACGCCAGTTAGGCGTTGAATTTCAATATGTTGTAAATGCAAAGATTGATAAGCATCAAGTAACTGATTTTGGGCGCTGAGCAGCTCTCTACGTATATCACTCCACTGGTTGTAGCTAAGCTTACCGATATCAAATGCTTGACCGGCTTCCGTCAACGCGTTTTCTAGTACGGGAATTATTTCTAATTGAATCGTTTCAATGACATGATGGGAATGTGCCATTTCTTGCAATAGCACATAGAGCTGCGCATCGAGTTTCTGCATTAGGGCTTGTTGCTGACTTGCCAGAACATCTTGTTTTGCGCGTAAGGCAGCCATTGTTCCTGCATTTCTATTTTCACTTCCCCAAGGAATAGAGACACCCGCCACTAAACCAAAATCATCGGTCGTTTCATATCGTCTTAGTCCAGCAGTGAATTGCCACTGAGGTTTGGCTTCAATACGTGCAAGTTCCATTTGAGACTGGGCGATACGTTGTTCATTAGCGAACTGCTGTATTTGCGGGATTTGCTTAAGCTTGTTTAGCTGGCTTTCTACAGATGGAATTTCCGGCTTAAGCATTAAATTTCCCGTTAACTTAAGCTCAGCCTGAGGCTTACCCCATAAGGATGACAGTTGATAATGGCTGGCTTTTAATTCGTGCTCTAAATCTTCAACAGCTAGATTTCTTCGAACCAACTCAGCTTGAGCCAAGCGCATTTCGACATTAGAACTTTTGCCTGCTTTTACTCTTTTGACAATAGCGTCAACCACTTCCTGTGCCTGAGATACCGCTAATTGATTGAGTTTCAAGCGCTCTTGCTTTATCAATATTTCAACAAACTGTTTAGCAACAATCGCAGATAAATCGAGGGCTTTTATTTTTTGCTCTACTATTACTGCATTTGCTTGGCTTTTTGCCGCATTAACTCTGCCATCAATTTGCTCTTGTTGAAGCAACCAAGAGTATGTGAGCGTTGATTGCATACTTTGTAATGCACTATGCTCACCTGTCCCAAACGCATCTTCAATCATTAAACCTATTTGAGGACGCTCTCCAATGCCAGCTTGCTCGATATTACCTTGCCACACAGCTTCTTGATCTATCAAGGCTTTTAGCTCAGGATGACTTTGTAGAGTCATGGTCACAGCCTTGCTTAAATTTATAACCTGATGTGATGACTGTAATTGCTGCTGGATTTGCGCATTAGCCAAAAAGGGAGTTGATGTTACTAAACCAGCCCCCGTTGTTAAAACTAGACCAACAGCCAAAAACCGATTGCCGATCGGTTTTTTTCTGTTGCTTTTATAAAGATTAAATCTCATTCCATATCCTTAATTAATGGATGAAAAAAGTTTCGATAAAGTGATGAAAACTATCGACAGTGGATGCCGCTAGCACTGGCATAGTTGCCAATAATGCTAGAGTAATGATGGTAGTAGTAAGTGACGGTTTATTAATTGGATTTAATAAACCCTCAACACGAAGACTCGTGTAATCATGTCCGAAGTAGCTAACAGACGCCTGATCGCAATCCGTAGGAAGTGCTTTTTGAAGTCTAGCGACATCAATTAATGTCTGTGCGATATCAAGGTGGTCGTATTCTTTTGTGACCTCATTGTCGGCCATCTTTTCCGTCATTAAGACATATTGCTCGATTAGGGTTTGTTTTATACGTGACGGATAGAAGCTGGCAAGTGCCGTGAAAAGCACTTTAAATAACGGGTCTCTTGCCGTTACATGAGCCTGTTCATGATTAACGATGATATTAAGTTGTTCATCGCTAACTTGGGTTTGTAGTCCGGTTGATACATATATCTTGGGAGATATAAAACCTGTAGTAAAGGCAACAGGCACTTTAACAGGCATCAATAAATATTGATTGCCATTAGTCGTCCTAGCATCTTGTGCATCAGTAAAGCTTAGTAAACTCGATAATGCGATGGACTGTTTGGTTCTAGCAAAGGTAGTGTTAGTTACGCGCCAAGCTAAATAGATTAGTGCTAAAAGTAGGGTTAACGCGTGCCAACTTGAAAAGCTAAAAATATCGATATGGTGCCAATGGGCAAAATCTTCGAACCAGCTTATGTTAAAAACTTTATCAAACCCTAACGAGTAAGGCATAAAGTAACTAATACAAGAAAAGGCTATCCACCAAGGTGCACTCACTAGTGACCACAATGTAAACTTTTGACTATTAAAACTGACTTGTTTGAGTCTGAACAACACAAAACGAGATACGACAGCAACAGTTGCAATACCGATCACAAATGCAAGCACTGAAACACTGAGCAAATTTAGAACGATTGCCATATCTCCAACTAACATAATTAAGCCCGCTCCTTTCTAAGCTGGCGTTGTTTCTCGATCATTTTTTCTAATGTATCGAGTTGTTCGTCATTAAGCTGTGCCGAAGCAGAACTGAACGCCGCAATTAAGCTATTTTCACCATCATCAACAAAGTCACTGGTTACATTTGAAATAAGTTGAGCAATTAAGCCTTCACGATCTACTCTGGCTGAATAACAATACGCATGGCCTTGTTTAGTGCGTTTAAGTAATTCTTTTTTAAATAACCTATCAAGCGTACTTTGGATAGTATTTAACGAATTACCACGAGCTAACCCCAGTACTTTATGTACTTGCTTTGCATCCGCTTCTTTCACATTCCAGAAATGTTGAAGCACTAACTTTTCTAGTTCACCTAACTGCATAACACTTTACTCTATTTAATTCGTTGGCTATATTGTCACAACAAAAACCGATAGGCAATCGGTTTTTTTCATTTAAGGACATTATATGGGTTGGCTAATAACTAAGTATTTGATCACCGCTACGGTCATTGTCGCGGCATCAGAGCTAGCAAAACGAAATGATAAACTAGGCGCACTAATAGTGGCCTTACCGACAGTCACAATTTTAGCTATGATTTGGTTATATGTTGAAAAGCAACCGTCTGAGAAAATAGCCAATCATGCTTGGTACACTTTTTGGTATGTACTTCCCACATTGCCCATGTTTTTACTTTTCCCCATGCTGATGCAGCGCTACAGTTTTTGGCTATCGTTACTCACCAGCTCATTAATAACTGTAATTTGCTTTTGGCTGTTTTCTTTATTGCTGAAGCAGTTTGGGATTGATTTACTTCCTTGAGGTTAACAGCAAGGTCCGTTGTTCGCCCGACAACTGCCATTAGAGTATTTACGTTAACGCGTAATGGGACATTTTTGAGTTAAGAGACAGCACAAAAAAGGCAGGTTTTTGATTAATCCAAACTGAGCTTTGTATTACCTCCAGTACTTGATATTTTAATTATTATTCATCTGTAGCTTTGAGGTAAATATACAGGTATCACGCCTTATCAGAAAACCCCAAATATCGATATTTCCCTCCACCCTAAAACCCTTACCAGACAAGACTTTCTATTCCAATCTTGTCAGAAACCATTCCAGTTTTGGAACAGAAAGAACAAACTTTTCTCTGTTTCTGAAATAAATAATCCGCAATATGACAATAGTCATAATTCTGTCATCTAACTGATCAATAATTGACGCTAATTTAATCACCTAACGTAATGAAGAAGTAATGGACAGTGCCTTGGTGCAACTTTCGTTTGCACTCCCATCTAGTGAAGACCCTTTATGTGCTGCGCTTGCGCATACTATGGAATATGAACAATTGCATTTTGCGGCTAATGAGCAAAAGCGTGTTGTATTTTGTTGTGTGCTGCCAGATGATGCCCATGAAGGTGACGTGATCTCTATCAGTGCAACCCGCCCTGATGCTCGTGAATCGGCCTATTTTACTGCGCACACTTTAACGCAGCACGATCTAGATCAGCACGTTATTATGCTTACGTTAGAGGATGTTACTCACAGTGGTGAATTTGTTTTGCAATTAATGCTACACGGCATGCATGCAACTCTTAAAGACAGCGCCCAATTTGATGTCAGCATTGCAGCAAGCACATCACCAGAGCTATTAACTTCTGAGCAAGCTAAAAACCATGGCTTACGCCATTACATCAGTAATATTGGCGCAAGCTTTTTAGCTTTTTTTTAGTCAGCAAAGCTAATTTTACCCATGGTAATATCGGGGATCCCTTGCTCGGTATTACCAAAGCGTTGTTGCCCGCCCGACAAACATTCGTTCGCTAAAATAGCAAATAACACGGCTTCTTTTGCATCTGGATTTATCCCCAACGAATCGGTGTTATTTATCACAGAAAGCGCTGGGCAATTAGCCAAAATAATGTCCATTAATAATGGGTTATGAACTCCACCACCACTGGCGTATACAGCCACATCGGTCAAGCCTTCGCTGCATTGGTTAATTGCTTTAGCAATCATTACCCCTGAAAACTGCACTAAAGTTGCCATCACATCAAAGTGCGATAAGTTCTGCGTATTCGAGCGTGCTTGTGCTGCGGCTAAATAGTCTAGATTAAACACTTCTGGCCCGGTGGTTTTTGGAAAACCTAAAGCAAAAAACGCATCATCACATAGCGCTGCGAGTAAATCTTCACTTACCGTGCCTTTTGCTGCAATAGTGGCATCTTTATCATAATGAAGTGGAGCAAAATAACGCTGTATATAGGCATCCATAATGGTATTACCTGGGCCTATATCAGAGCTAAAAACCGCTCGTGCATCTGCAGATTTAGGTAAGTAGGTTAAGTTTGCAATGCCGCCCATATTTAGCAATATACGGTTTTCGCTGGTACTTGTGAAATACAAGTAGTCACCATATACCGCAAGCGGTGCACCTTCGCCACCCGCTGCAATGTGCTTTTGTCTAAAATCAGCGATGGTCGTAATACCTGCAGTCACCGCTAAATGATCGCTGTCACCAATTTGTAGTGTTGCATTGCCATATTCTGCACGCTTGTGTTGGTTTTTAGGGCAGTGATAAATAGTTTGTCCGTGGCTGGCAATCACATCAACAAGTTCTTTTGCTACTCCCCAGCTGGCTAACGTTTTGGCAACCATTTCACCATGTAATTGACCAATCCAAGGATTGAGTAAAGTGACTTCTTCAAGATCACATTCGCGTTTGGCGAACACTCGTTTCACACGCATTTTATAATCATCGTCGTAGTCTACCGTCGTAAACTTTAATACTTCTACATGAGTATCCATGCCCTGCCCTGATACTTCGCATAGCGCGATATCAAGACCATCTAATGAGGTGCCACTCATTAGACCAATTATTAATTTTCTTTCTTTTTTTGCGCTTAAATACAGTTTTTCAATATGTTGATGCATAAATAAATCACTTAAAATCAGCTTATTAGATGTAAATAAGCGGGTTGACGAATTGGAATAGTTTATATTTTAAAATAATAGATTTAAAGAATAATTATTGCAAAGACTTTTAAATTGCTTTAAAACTGTACCGGTGAGCTCCCCAAAAGGAGAACACACAAGCATCATAACAAAAAGTATGACTCATTAAATTAACTAAATGGTCTAGGTCAGACACCAACCTGCGTTGATTTAAATGATAAAACGCAAGGGAATCATCATGAAAGCAAATACATCAACAGGGCACCGCTCGCTATTGCTGCTATCACCTCTAGCTCTCGCTGTAAGTTCAGTAATTAGTTATGCCCACGCAGAAGAAACTACTGAAGTAAAAAAACCTGAAGTGATCACCGTAACAGGTTCACGAATTCAACGTACCGAGCTGGTCTCAAGTAGTCCAGTGGTGAGCGTTGATGAAGCACAAATTCACCTAGACCGTGCAGTGAACGTTGAAGATATTACCGCAAAACTGCCACAAGCTGCGGCGGGTGCAAACAGCACAGGTGCCACAGTCGGTGACTCATTTGGCTCATCAACGATTGATTTACGCGGCCTAGGTCAAAACCGTACGTTGGTACTTATTGACGGCACTCGCGCGGTACCATTTAGTTTTCGTAACTCGGTTGACGTGAATACTATTCCTGCCGGGTTAATTAAACGCGTTGATGTATTAACAGGTGGTGCAGCAGCGGTTTACGGCGCCGATGCGGTAGCCGGTGTTGTTAACTTTGTTTTAGACGATGATTTTACTGGCGCTGAATTCTCAACCAGTTACGAAAGTGCCGACGGTGGTAACGAAAAGCTTAACTTTGAAGCAATTTTTGGTGGTGACATCGCAGATGGTCGCGGCCATGTAACAGGCTATATTGGTTACACCGAACGAAAAGAGCTGTTAGCTGGCGAGCGCGACTATGCGCTTGAAAACTCAACGGCAATGATCAACAGCGGTGGTTATTATACTGACGTTGCCTCTGGCAACAGCATCGGTATTGCTGATTCAGGTGCTGTAACAAGTGAGCGTCAAACAACTGATTTCACAGCTGACCGTTATTTAACTCAACCGATGGACCGTTTTTCTGCGGGCTTATTATTTGACGTTGATGTGAGCGACAGTGCCATTGCCTATGGCCGCGCAATGTATTCTAAAGTGACCGTAAATGGTGCGGGTGCCAGTGGCCAAACACCGATTTTTGTTAACGAACAAGTGACCCTCACGCAAGACAACGCCTATATTCCTGATGAACTACGTGACCAACTCACGTTTGATAGCGAAGGCAATGCCCTTGTTAATGTTGAACGTAACCTGGGTTTAGGTGTGCAACACACCGAAGCGGTGCGTGATTCAATGCAATTTCAACTGGGTTTAAAAGGTGATATTACTGACTACTTACGTTATGACGTATATGGCCAGTACGGCAAAACAGATGAAGTGGCCACCATTTACAACAACGCATACCGCAATGATAACAGCGGTAATAGTCGCTTTGCTGCCCTTGCAAATTCAGTGGATATTTTTGATCCCAACCTTGATTTCAGCGACTTTAGCGATCCGCTGCTTTATACCACTCGCGACCGTACTCAAAGTGTGATCTCAGCAACGCTATCGGGTGATTCTGGGTTCTTATTTGAATTACCAGCCGGTGCTATCGATTTTGCAATCGGTTATGAATACCGTAAAGAAACCGGTAAACAAACACCGGGCGATGCATTTAGAAACGGCACCAGCTTTGCGTCTATCAGCGCATTTGATATGGACGCAAGCTTTAGCTCTGAAGAGTTCTACGCTGAAATTTTAGTGCCTATCTTAGTTGATAAACCTTTTGCTGAAGAGCTTAGCTTTGAAGGTGCCTACCGTATTTCTGATTACTCAAATACCGAAGCAGAAGACACTTACAAACTAGGTATCAACTGGGCAATAAACAGCGACATTCGTATTCGCGCCAACCGCTTAACCGCGTTTAGAGCACCTAACTTAGGTGAGTTTGCCAGCCCAATCACAGCGCTATCGTTATCGTTATTTGACCAAAATAGCGACCAGTTTGTGCCACGACTAGCAGGGCGTTATAACGGCGATCCATGTTTACTGGGCACCGGTGATGCGACTCAATGTGCTGCGTTTGGTGCGCCACCTGTTGGCACCGAGTTTGATTCAAGCACGGCAGAGTACACCTATGGTGGTAACCCGAATATTAAACCTGAGCAAGCCGAATCAGATACATTAGGCATTGTTTATACACCTAGCTATTTAGAAGGCTTTGATTTATCACTCGATTACTACAGTATTCGTGTAACAGATGCGGTAAGCCAAATTCAACCAGGTGCTGCACTACAAAGCTGTTATGTTGATGACCCGAATCCGAATAACCCATTGTGTGGTGCGGTACTTCGCGATCCAAACACTGGCTTTATTAGTACAGCCATCGTTAATGACTTTAACTTAGCCGCGATTGAGCAAGAAGGTATCGACGTTGCAGCAAATTATGTAATTGATGCACCTGAGCAAATGGGTGGTCGTTTTAGATTCTCGTACCAAGGTAACTTTGTTACTAAACAAACCCGTCAAAACAACAGTACGGTGGCTGAAATTGACTGTAAGGGAACTTATGGCAGCGCCTGTTCGGGTGACTTTGCGAGTATCCTGCAAGCTGATTACAAACACCGCGCAAGCATTGATTGGCAGTTAGATAACATGAACTTCCAACTTGGCTGGCGCAGAATCGGTGAAGTAGAGTATGCTGTCGACCGTTCAGAAACAATCTCAGCACAAAATTACTTAGATTTTGCCGCTGCATGGCAAGTTAATGAGGAACTTGCTGTTAACTTTGGTGTCGATAACTTATTAGACCGTGAACCACCAACACCTGAAGTAGGCGCAAACCACTTTAACACAGTAAGTGATTATAGTGTGATTGGCCGCTCAGTCGGTGTTTCACTGAGATATGCCCCAAGCTTCTAATTAATCCTACTGTTTTAGCTACACAGGATTGATCCCCTCAAGCGCACCCTGCCCGGTGCGCTTTTTTATTGCCGGAATAGTTTGAGCTGAATCAACATGGCGAAAATTTACACAATTTTTGTATGAAAATCGTTCCCAAAACCTTACGTTTACGCTACTTTATTCTTTGTGAACTCGTGTTTTTTATTCACTTTTTCTCATCGAAGCATATAAAAGGAGTTAATAATGAAAAAAGCGTTACTCAGTTTAACTGTGTTGGCTGCGTCTCAAACCGCCCTAGCAAATGCAATACCAGACAAACTCGCCGAGGATGCATTCATCTATGCATACTCAATTGATGAAGCATATAAATTTTTTTATGAAACCGCTGTTGAAACAGACACCCCACTTAATCGCTTTCAAAATATTCGCCATATAGCAGATGATACTTATACCGCACACGTAACTATCAATAACGATACCTTACATCTAATGGGATGGTTAGATGTAGCCGCAGAACCTGTGATTGTAAGTATTCCAGATATGGATAAAGGACGTTACTGGATTTTACACACAATGGACATGGGCCATTACACCACGTCAATGATCGGCTCACGATTACGTGGTAATGAAGGTGGCAGTTTTATGTTTGCTTCTCGATCTTGGCAAGGTGATGTTCCAGCAAGTGTTGATGAAGTTATTCGTGTTGATTCAAATCTTTTAAAACTAATGGGCCGTATCATGGCCGTTGGCAAAGAAGATGAGAAAACCGCATTAAATTACATGGATAAGTGGAATATTCGCACGCTTTCAGCATATTTAGGTGTAGCAGGGCCAAAAGCGAAAGAGCGCAGCTATCCAAACCCTGAAAACACCAATTGGGTGCAACGAGTTAACTACGTGTTATGTGATGGAGACATGGCAACCGCTGACAAAAAATGGCTAGATAAATATAAAGTTATCGGTCTTGAAGCTTGTAAAGATGACTTTAGTAAAGCCCAACTAGCCGCCGCTAAAAAAGGCAAAGAGCTAGGCATGGCTCACCTTGTTAAACTCGCCCCTGAAATGACCAATGCAGGAAAACTACTTGGTACTCGTGAGCAACTTAGCGATGGAGAGCGTGATTTATTCGCGGAAGGCACCTACTTAGGTCAATGGGGTTTACCACCTGATGAGTCAGTATACTTAAAAGCTGAAACAGGTAGCGACGGTAAAAACATCAATGGCGCTAACGGCAAAGAATACATTATGCGTTTTAAAGCACCTGATGTAAGTCAATTTTGGTCGTTTACAGTTTATGGTTCTGATAACCGTTTAATGGCTCACAATGAGATTAATCGTCATAGCCGTGGAGATCGCACACTTACACCTGATGCTGACGGCATGTACACGATAAAGCTGAGTGCAAAAGGTAAGGAAAGTGACTCAAACTGGTTACCGATCCCTGAAAAAGATGCTTATATCATTATGCGCTTATACGGGCCTAGCAAAGAGGTTCAAGAAGGTAGTTATGACTTCCCAACATTAAAGGTCACTAACTAGATAGTTATTTTGCTGGCCTTGTAATATTGTAATCAAGGTCAGCACCTTCAATTTTAGTGATCAATTACAGAGTTTAGGACAGATAACATGCCATTTAACGAGCAAGAGCGCAGTGCGCTTTTAGCACTCAAAGGTGTCGGACCAACGGTGATAAAACGGTTTGAAGAAATTGGTATTGAATCGTTTGAGGAGTTAGCCGGGTTTGATGCCAACACCATTGCTGAGCGAGTCGCGTCGATGTTGCATTCAAGTTGTTGGCAAAATAGTCCGCAAGCAAAAGCGGCTATCACCGCCGCGATTGCGCGAGCAAAACAAGGCTAAAGCTCAATGACTTCTATTGCACCGCGCTTTTGCATGGTGACATACACTTTGTTTTGCGTTTCGTTGAAAGCCAAATTCGTTGGATGCTGGCCTTTTAATTGATAGCTATTTAAGAGCTTGCCGTTAGGTGATACTTCAAGCACTTTCCCTGCGCCGTAACGTGTAATAAACACATGCCCTTGATTATTAACGCGCATGCCATCTAAGCCATGATCTGTAAACTTAATAAAAGCTTTCTTATTACTAATGTTTAAGTTCTCATCTAAGTCATATTGCCAAACAACTCGCTGCACACTCTCGTTCACATAGAGCTTGGTGTTGTCGTTATTAACCGCCACTCCATTGGTAGTCCCCATGTTTTTTTCGAGTAAATGGGTGCTGCCATCTGCATTGATACGCCATAGCTGACCCGTTTCGTTCGCCCAGTTAGGATCACTTGCAAACAGCGCCCCACTTTTGGTGATAGCAATGTCATTGGGCTGATTCATTTTACTATTATGGGCGAACACTTCTGCTTTATTGCTGCCAGCAGGTACTTTTAAAATATTGTGGTTAACATAATCGGCAATAAACAAATTACCTTGTGAGTCAAACTGTAGGCCATTGCCAACGCTGTCATCGGGTAAGCGCACAAATAACGATGTTTTGCCCATGTTATCAACGCGGCCAATGGTTCCTTGCTGGGCATAGTTCACCGCGTATAAGGCACCGTTATACATGGTTGGCCCTTCAACGCCTTGAGTGAAAACGTTATCTTTAACAAAGTCTTGGCTATCAACTGCAAAGCTTAACGGTGAGCTTAAAAGTAGTGTTATTGCCAGTGGCTTAAGTTGTTTCATCGGTCTTCCTTTTACTCATTTAAACTCGTGTATACCGCTAAAATCGGGTATTCGTTTTCACCAAAAGATAAGGTCAAAGAACGCTTTTCGCCATCATCTAACTTAATACCTTCGTCAAAGCTCTGAGGATGCACACGACGCCCATCGGCAAATAGCGCCATAATATGGTCAGCCTGAAGAATTCGCGATCCCGATGCTTTGTTTTCAATCGTCACAACCGCTAAACGGCGACCGCTTTCACTGCTCATTAATACACTATGGACAATGCTAAATTGACTTTGCTTAGGGTAGCGCTTGGCATCATTCTCAAATGAAAAAGCACTGCCAGAGAGCATGACCGGATCCACTGATAATACATCAGTATTAGCTTGCAAAGAGGTTACAAAAACCGCTGCAATCAATAGAAAAACACGCTTCATATCAATCCTTTTGATAAGCTTAAACTAGATTTAGCATACACCGTTCCTAAACGACTGCCAATAAAGCGAAGCGGCATAAATCGTTATTAAAGGTGATTAAAAGTAACATTTGCTAGTATCCATTCTCATTCTTTGCTATCAATAACAAAACCATAAAAACAACCATTTTAGGTACAGATGCAATTGTGATTTCACTTCGCGACTTTCAACAACAAGATGCTGAACAATTAATTTCAATTTTAAACGACACAAACGTCACTCAGTTTCTTTCAAATAAAATCCCGAGTCCATATACCGCAAGCGACGCAAACTGGTGGATCACTGAAGGCAGTAGGAGCGAGCTTATAAAAGCAATCACGTTGGATGATCAATTGATTGGGTGCGTGAGCGTGCTCCCTGGTGAATTTGAATTTAATCGCTCAGCCGAGTTAGGTTACTGGTTGGCAAAAGAGTATTGGCAACAAGGGATCACTGCAAAGGCAGCGACTATGCTACTCGAAACGGTATTTACTAAAACGAATATCGTCAGAGTGTTTGCGTATGTGTGTGAGGATAACCCCGCCTCAATAAAGTTATTACAAAAGCTAGGTTTCAAGCAAGATGCCATTTTAAAAAACGCGATGTTCAAGCAACAGCAATTCTTTAATGCACATCTTTTTTCATTGATAAAACCTCACAATAGAAACTAAAGGACGAGTATGAGTAAAGCGTTAAAAATACTTTGGCATAGCGGTGCTGCTATTTTTTGGGGGTTTAGCACCCTAGCGTTACTTATTTGGGGTATTTCAGCTATCACACCAAATTGGTGTGGTGATGAGCAATATGAAGTGTTCTTATCACCAGATAAAGACAAACAAGCCGTGGTTTCAGTCATAAACTGTGGTGCCACAACAAACTTTGAAACACTGATATCTATCAGTCACGTAGCGCAACCAAACGAGAAAACTATCTTGCTATCACTAGACGGACACCCAAGTAACACCAGCTACAAAGTTACCTGGACATCGAATAACGACATTGAGCTAACTGATTTTGAATTTGCAAAGTTATTATCGTTTCATAGTCGAAACACTGTTGGCGATATAGCTCAGTCTCACATTCACCCTAAAAATTAAGCAAATTAATATGCTTAAATCAACCTAACAAATGAATGCCCCATTAAGTAACTTTTAAAGTTATCTAAAATAAAGTAAGCTAACCACTTCTGTAACACTTAAAGTTACCTAATGAGTTTTTATTATGCAACAACACGAAGTCACCGCCTTATTTGATCAACAAGCAGCTAATTACGATTCACAATGGCAAAACATGGCGCCTATTAGCCAAGCCTTGTATTTTATGATGTCGCCTTTATTCAGCAAACTGCTAAGCAATGCGCATATTCTCTGCGTTGGAGCGGGTACCGGAAATGAAATTTTGCATTTAGCACAGGCATTTCCCGCATTTCGCTTCACCGCTGTTGAACCCTCGACTGAAATGATCAAAGTATGCAAACACAATTTAACGCAAGCAGGGGTTGCACATCGCTGCCAGTTTCATAATGGCTATGTAGATTCACTCAAAAACTTGATGCCCTTTGATGCAGCGACAGCCGTGTTAGTGTCGCAGTTTATTGTGGATGAACCTAAACGAGTGGCATTTTTTGCTGATATTCACAAACGTTTAAAACCAGGCGGGTTACTTGTCAGCGCAGACTTAAGTGCCAATCAAAGTGGCGAAACTTACCCAGAGCAGCTTAGTCACTGGTTAAGTGTGATGTCATCAGCCGCAGTAAGCCCTGAACAAATTGAAAGAGTAAAACTAGCTTATGAAAATGACGTTGCTTTAAGAGAGACTCACGTCATTGAAAACATCATTACCGAGTCAGGTTTTACAGGCGTTTACCCGTTTTATCAAGCAGGCCTAATAAAAGCATTCACTGGTGTTAAAGCGTAGTTTAAGCCACAGACACTCGATTGCGGCCTGACTTTTTAGCTTGATACATGGCTTGGTCGGCCCTTTCGATTGCTGCTTCGATATCGTCATCGGCATTTATCAACGCAACACCAAAAGAGCCTGTCACATTAATGTGTTTACCTTTGCCAATTTCAATTTTTAAAACTTCAACGCCAGCTCTTAATCGCTCAGAAAGTGATTTGGCACCTTCTAGCTCTGTTTGCGGTAAGCAGACTAAAAACTCTTCGCCGCCATAGCGATACAATTGGTCGTACTCTCTTAGATGAGATTTAATGCATTTAACAAGGGCTATTAATACCTTATCACCTGCAGCATGACCAAACTCATCATTCACTTGCTTAAAGTGATCAAGGTCGATCATTATCAGTGCGCAGCTCAGCGATTTACGTTTGCAAAGCTCATGCTCTTTTTGCAGGTTTTCAACTAAATTTGTTCGGTTCGATGCACCGGTTAAAGGGTCTCGGGTGTGCAGCAGTTCAGAGAATTCATCAATAAGGGTTTCAAATAATTCATGCAAGCTATCTAAATCGGCATGAAACTGGTCCAATAAATTAGCCGGAATAACAGACTTAGACTCTTTTAACGATAACAGGACCGTGGCACCTTGATGCATTTTTTTATGTGCACAAGCGATTTCTGAAAAATATGGATGAAGGTTTAGGGTCTGCTCGGGAAGCTTATTAAACCATTGCCCAAAGCGACAGAGGTTATGAGCATTATCTGCTAAGTCTTGTTCATTTGCGGGAGTATCTGCAATTAAGCATCTTAATACATTTTTATACCATGACTGATGCCACTCTATAGCTTGCTCAATTTCTGCAATCACGTCTTCAAGCTGGGTATTCGACAGTGAACTAATGCCTTGCCCAGTGTTTTGATGCATAGCCAATGAAAGATTTCCGCTTTATTATTTTATTTCCCAAAACAGTACCTAAGGTCTGTGACAAACACAACTTAAAGCGTTGTTAAGCGATAGTTTATTCAACTAAGCGGTAACCTACGGCAGGCTCGGTTAAGATATGTTTAGGACTCGCCGCATTTTGTTCAAGCTTTTGTCTTAACTGACCAATATGTACACGAACATATTCAGGGCGATTAATATACTGCTCGCCCCACACCTCAGATAAAATGGCGTTATGCGTTAACACCTTGTCTTTTTGCTGAAATAACAACAGCAAAATAGCGTACTCTTTTTTAGTTAGTTTAACTTCTTCAGCACCTTTACGGACCACGTGCTTATGCGGGTCGATGTGAATATCGCCACATTGCAACGTTAGGCTTGGTGTTGTTTGTGTGCGCAGAAGCACCCGAATACGCGCTAATAATTCGTTTGCGCTGAATGGTTTAGTTAGGTAATCGTTGGCGCCGTTATCAAGGGCGGTGACTTTTTCTGTTTCGCCATCCCGTGCAGAAAGTACTAATACCGGGAGCAGACTCCACTGCCTAAACTCCACCAGCCAATCTTGCCCATCCATATCGAGTAAGCCTAAATCAAGCAGCACTAAATCAAACTGCTGCTGGCTTAAAAGTGCAAACGCATCAAGCCCTTTGGCGCACACACTGACTTCATGTTCACTGGCTTTTAATAGTGTTTTTAAAAAACTTTGCAGAGGCGGTGAGTCCTCTAAAACCAAAATATTAGCCACGACTGTTACTCCAAATTAATTTAGCTGTTGCCTGCTTTGTCTGCTCATTGAGGGTTAATTCAAAGCGCCCCTGATGACATTTAGCAACCACATCGCAGATCACACTCCCTAAGCCAACGCCTTCATCTTGACTTGTCTCGTGCTTATTCGCAAAAGGGTTAGTTAACACAATTTGGTATTCGTCTTGTGTTTCAATAAATTGCATGTTCGCCGAACCATTTCCGTAACGAGCTGCGTTTTCGAGCATATTGGCAAAGGCAATTTCCAGTAGGGTTTCATCGCCAAAACAGATGCTTTGTTGCTGAGCTTCGATATGCAGTTTAAAGTTTTGTAGTTGTTGCTGACGGCGTGATTTAGCTTCGCTGATTAAGGTCAAAATGGGTAGTTTTTGCCATTTAATATTCTCAGCTAACTTATTCACTTTACTGAGCTCCATGACTTTATCAAAGTGCTGGTTAAGAATTTTACTTTGCTCATAAATATTAGCAGCTTGCTCTTTGATAACCTCAGAGCTTAGTTGGATATCATCATCAGCCAACATGCTTGATGCGCCCATAATGGTCGCTAATGGCGTGCGTAAGTCATGGGATAAACTCCGTAATAAGGTGTTTTTTGACCTCTCTAGCTCCGCCTGTACTTTTATCGCCGCAGATTGCTCGCGTAGTAAAGTTTTTTCTTGAACCTGATACAGTAAAGAGCACGCTGTATTCGCCAAAGCCTGTTGCTCTGCATTAAGTGATTTGGCAAACGCGATGCCGCCAAATTCAGCTTGTTGCTCATTTAAATAAATAAACTGCTTAGACGCTGTTAACTGCCAATCACACGCAACCTTTAAATGTGCGGCCATGGTTGTTAAAAACAGCTGCTTTTGTTCCTCAAGGCTATCGAGATCATTAAGCTTTTTAGCTAATTCATACAATAAGCGACTATTACTTGCATGGGCTTGCACATCGCGAACCTTGGTATTGAGCTCCCCGGCTAAGTGGCTTATCACTAAACCCACAATCAACATCACCAAAAAAGTGACCACATATTCAATATTTTCAATATGAAAAGTAAAATACGGCACCACATAAAACCAGTCCGTGCAGGCAACACTCACTAAGGTGGTAAGCGCTGCAACACGACGATTACTGCGCACCGCAACCCATGTCACCCACAGTAGCTGTAGCATCACAATATCGGTGGTTGTAAACAGTTCTCGAAACGGAAATATCGCAAGCACCACCACAAGTGGCATCAACACACTTAAAAATGCGGCTTTTAAATACTGTATTTTGAATACTGACTGCATCATCTTTTCACTTATTTTTTGTCCCTATTAGATTAAAGGGTTTTCAATTTTGTCACTATAAAGTTTTTATAAAGTTTTTTTATCTCGGCATAAAATCTTTATAAAGCTTTCAAGCTCTCTAAAGACTTCTGTTTTTTTGCCATTAGCATGTAGCGCGTACCCACAACAGCGAGAAAGACAATGGCTCAGTTTGCAGTAATCGGATTAGGACGTTTTGGCGTAACCGCCTGTTTAGAACTTTCAAAACAAGGTCATACAGTGTGTGCTGCCGATATTAGCGAAAGCACCGTTAATCATTATGCCGACCAACTCAGTTTTACTGTGGTGGTTGATGCCAGTGATGAAACACAATTAGCACGGCTCGATTTACCTAGTTGCCAAGCCGTATTGGTGGCCATAGGCGAGAATATTGAAGCCAGTATTTTATGTGTATTGCATTTAAAAAACTTAGGCGTAAAGCAAATTTGGGTAAAGGCCTGTACCAAAAGTCACCATCAAATACTAAGTAAACTCGGCGTTGACCGCATCATTCACCCTGAAGAAGAAATGGGCGTGAGGGTTGCACAAGCGCTTAACTACCCAATGGTTAATCAATATTTCCCGCTTAACCAATCCACATTTATTGTTGAACTAGGCATTGATCTGCAGCTTTCAGGTCGCAAAATTGGCTGGCTACTCAAAGAGCGTAATAGCGATATTAAACCACTCACACTACGACGTGATGATTACTTCAATACAGAGCTGACTAACGATACCGAACTGCGCCACGGCGATAGTTTGGTGCTCCTGGGCTCTAAAACTTACTTAACTAAATTAGCAAAACGGTTTCGTGCATTATGATTAACTGGCAAGCCAATGTTTACCCTAAACAATTTAGCGGTGTAAAGTGCCGTAAGCGGCAAAAAATAAACCCACCTTTAGTGCTCACTATCGGCTTTATTGTGTTAATTATGCTCGGCACGAGCTTGCTTATGCTGCCAATGGCAAGCACCCAACCGATCAGCTGGCTCGATGCATTATTTACGGCAACCTCTGCGGTTACAGTAACAGGGCTGGTGGTCATCGACACCGGTACTGATCTGACTGTACTTGGTCAAAGCGTGGTCATGTTGCTGATTCAAATAGGTGGCATTGGCTTTATGACCGTGGCGGTGATTTCAATTTTAAGTTTAGGAAAAACCCTAGGCTTACAGCAACGCTTACTCGCTAGCCGCGCTTTTGACACCAACGATTTAACCTCGGTGATCAAGGTTGCTAAGTATGTTTTAGTGTATTCATTAGTGATTGAGTCGGTAGCATTTTGCTTACTCTTTATTAGTTGGTTCGATGACTATGGCGCACTAAAAAGCGCCTATCACAGCCTGTTTTATACGATTTCGGCGTTCAATAATGCGGGCTTTGCGTTAAGTGGCGATAGCTTATCGGCATTCAAGGGCGATATAACCGTAAACGTAGTGATCACCGCTTTGTTTATCATCGGCGGTTTAGGGTTTACCGTACTGATTGATATCTACAAACAAAAGCGCTGGTCATTACTATCAACCAATACCCGCCTGGTGTTAATTGCCACCTTAGTGCTCAACTGCATCGCATTTATATTGATTTTTTTCTTTGAACACGCCAATCCTGCAACATTAGCGCCGCTATCAACGTCTGAGCAAATATTAACGGCTTGGTTTCAAGCGGTGACTCCTCGTACCGCAGGATTTAATACCCTACCAATTGATGGTTTGAGTCAAGATTCAACGCTTTTGACTATGCTGCTGATGGTAATTGGCGGTGGTTCAGTCAGTACGGCGAGCGGCATAAAACTAGGCACCTTTGTGATCCTAATTTTAGCGATGCGAAGCTATTTAAAACAGCAAACCACGGTCACCGTGTTTAACCGTCAACTGAGCGACAAGTTGGTGATCAAGGCATTAAGCGTCATGATACTGTACTTATTTATCGCTTTTACCAGCATTATGATCATCACCAAGCTTGAACAAGGGTCGTTACTAGATATCACCTTTGAGGCAATTTCGGCACTCAGTACCGTAGGCCTTTCGCGAGGTATAACTGGGGATTTAAGTGCGCCTAGTCAGCTCATCATCATACTATTGATGTTGATAGGTCGGGTTGGGCCATTAACCTTTGCTTATTGTTTTGCTCGCCAGCACAGCCAACCTTTGACCTACCCGACTACCAGTATTCAAATTGGTTAAGTATACAGTTTTGACACTTTTTAGTATTAAAACTGTACACCTAAAACCCTGCTACAACTGCTGTAGCAGGGCTTTAATGTCACTGTAGCGCTGCTGCTCGCAAAGGCCAAAACCTGAAAGCTGCCTGACTTTGTTGCGGGTAAATAAAGGCACGCTCATGCCCGCTAAAAAGCGGCACTGAGTATCGATGCTGACATCACTCACCCCTTTAGCGGCTAAGTGCTGTTTAAGCTCAGCAACTTTGCTGGCAATCACATTTTGCGCAGGCATTTGATGCACTAATGAATAACTAAGTTTTACCTGCTGGCCTCTACACACTGAACAATAGCCACATTGCTGGGGTGCATTTTGGTCATCAAAATAGCGAGCTAAGTTATAACTTAAGCAGCTATCTAGCTCAAAAAAGCGTACTAAAGTGGCGATACGTTTAATTTCAGCCTGTTCTTTTTCGATAAAATATTGATGGAGTTGCTGTGCTAAATCAGTGTGATTTATTACCGAGTTATTCACCTCATACACTTGCGTGATACGTTTAGTTTCAAGGGCAATATGACCTTTTTCGGCCAAATAATCGAGCGCTGCAACCACACGTTTTCTATCAACTTGAGTGGCACGGGTTAACGCATCAAAATTAAGTGTGCCCCAAATTTTCTTAAATTCGGTGTGTTTGAATACCTGTTGTAAAAACGCTTGTCGATCAGCATCAAACTGGCTAAGTAGCTCGTTTTGATCCGTTAAAAACTTATATTTAAAATCGGCGTAATAAGCATATAAAGGCGTAATAGCCCCTTGCATTTCTAACTGCACCAGTAAGGTTTTTAACGCTAAAGCACGAATATTACTTTCGCTCGATAAGCTGTACTCTTGCATTTCCCACTGGTTATTTGTTTGCTCGTTACGAATGTTATTGATGACATAGTCAATCCCACTTTGCTCGGGAGTGTCGGCATAAACGAAGTTCTCAACGGTATTTAAGCCATCAAGGTTTGCTAGGGTAAAACAGTTTGATGGCGCACCATCTCGCCCTGCGCGGCCAATCTCTTGGCTATAATTTTCAATCGATTTTGGCAAATCATAGTGGATCACAAAGCGAATATCAGACTTATCAACGCCCATCCCAAAAGCAATGGTTGCCACAACGATATTGATTTTACCCGCCATAAAATCATCTTGAATTTGCCAGCGTTTATCATCCTCAAGGCCTGCATGATAAGCCACCGCATTAAAGCCGGCTCTTGCCAAGCCTTCGGCCACTTGCTCAGCGGTATGTTGTAAGGTGACATAGACAATCCCAGCCCCTTGTTGGCTGGCTATGATACTTGCTAATTGCTGAGGTTTTTCTTGGCTTGCAACACTGAGCACTGATAAATCGAGGTTGCTTCGGTAAAAGCCAGTTTGCACCACACATTCTGGGGCAATAGCAAAACGCTCACACATATCGCGCTTTACTTTTTTAGTGGCGGTGGCGGTTAGTAGCAATACCAAGGGTATATTAAGCTCTTCACGATAGCGCGGCAGTTTTAAATAATCAGGCCTAAAATTGTGACCCCATTCAGATATACAGTGCGCTTCATCAACCACCAGCATCGAAATAGGCACTTGTTTAATAAATTCACGAAAGCGCTCATTCTTAAAACGCTCAACTGAGACCATTAAAATTTTCACCTTCCCTGATCGCACATCACTCATTACCGTATGGCTTTGCTCACTGGTTTGGCTTGAATCAAGGCTTGCCGCGTAAATACCTTTGCTATTTAAAAAGCTGATTTGATCTTTCATCAGCGCCAATAATGGCGATACCACTAAGGTCAAGTTGGGTAAGTGCAATGCGGTTAATTGATAACACAAAGATTTACCTGAGCCAGTTGGAAAAATTGCCAACGACGATTGCTGATTTAATAACTGCTCAATAGTTTGTTGCTGACCTTGGCGGAACTCATTAAAGCCAAAGTATTGATTCAACGAAGTGTGTAGTGGTGTAGTCATCCTGATCCCTCACTGTCATTTCCCTTTTCAGGTAATGATAGGTCTCTTACTGCGAATTAGCCATGTTAACCCGTTTAACTCAATCTCCCAAGACCGTTGATATAACTTAGCGCACTATATAGTTCTTAACTGGTACTGACAAAATCATCAAAAAGGCGCACAATGAGCACGTTGCCATGGGGTATTGAAGGATGGACTTGCAATACCTAAGCGCTTTTTCGCAAGAGTGTTTAGGTATTATACTTTTGAGGGCAACGTGATGATTAACCAACCTCCTAAAATCGTGATAGTCGGTGGTGGCGCTGGTGGCTTAGAGCTAGCAACACAATTAGGACACAAACTCGGGAAAAAACGCCAAGCAGAGATACTTTTAATCGATAAAAACCGCAGCCATATTTGGAAGCCGTTACTTCATGAAGTAGCGACAGGGTCGATTGATGCCGATTTAGACGGCGTTGTATACTCAGCTCATGCAGCAAAACATCATTATAATTTTCAACTCGGCAGCTTTTGCCACTTAGATCAAACCAACAAAACTATCACTTTAAGTGAGTTAAAAGACGAACTTGGCCACCGTATTTTACCTGAGCGCCAAGTCAGTTATGACTACCTTGTACTTGCCATTGGCAGTGTTAGTAACGACTTTAATACCCCAGGTGTTAACAAGCACTGTTTTTACCTTGATTCAAACCAACAAGCTGAGCGCTTTCAGCATGCTCTACTCGATAACTTCACCCGCTTACATCAAGATGACGACCCACAACATTCCTTAACCATTGCCATAGTGGGGGGTGGTGCAACCGGGGTTGAGCTGTCGGCAGAGCTTTATCATGTGTCAGACATGCTAAAAATGTATGGCCTTAATAAAATGACCGCTAAACGCTTACACATTGATTTAATTGAAGCAGGGCCGCGAATTTTACCCGCCTTACCCGAGCGCATTGCAAACTCGGCTAAACGAGAGCTGGTTAAATTAGGGGTAACAGTACGCGAAGGCACGCAAGTAAAAGAAGCCACAGAAAACAGCTTTATCACCAAAAACGATGAACATATAAAAGCCGATATCATGGTTTGGGCTGCGGGTGTAAAAGCCCCTGATTTCATTAAAGACATTGGTGTCTTTGAGCTTACCCGCAATAACCAAATTAAGGTGAACCAATATCTGCAAAGTAGCGTAAACAACGATATCTTTGTGATTGGTGATTGCAGTGCATTTACTCAAGAAGATGGCACACAAGTGCCACCCAGAGCGCAATCGGCCCATCAAATGGCGCAATGTGTTGAAAAAAACCTAATAGCTACACTCAAAGACCAACCACTCAGTGCCTTTACTTACAGTGATCATGGCTCTTTAGTTAACTTGTCACGCTACAGCACGGTAGGCAGTTTAATGGGCAACCTAACCAGTAATAGCTTTTTTATTGAGGGGAAAATAGCGCGATTTATGTATATTTCGCTCTATCGTATGCATCAACGTGCCATCCATGGCAGTGCAAAAACCTTTGCACTGTGGATCAGCGAAAAAGTACTACGCGTTGTTAGGCCAAAAATGAAACTGCATTAAGCTACAGCATAAAGCCGGCAAATTAGTTGTTTGTCGGCTATTTGTGCACTTCGTCCCCAAGTCATTGACATCAAAATATAAAGCCATACACTTCAGGCAAAATAAATCCATGGATTGAATATGAAAAAAGGTCACTAACCGTTTTTGCAGGGCTTTGTGCCTGTGGGACCTACCTGATATTAGATAAACCCACTCCCATCGAAGCGATAAGCAACAAAGTCTCGACATCTTCTGCTAATATCGCTGAACAAAAGAAAGCTACGAGTTTCTTTGAACCATCAAGCCAGCCAAATAGTAAAGCATCAGAGCTGGCTAAGCTCAAGCTAGCCAAACACCAGTGTAAGCAACAAAGTTTAAAAGCCACTCAAGCTGCAGCTGATCACAGTCAAATAGAGGCAGCGATTAAACAAGCATTAAAAGACGGCGACTCTCTTGAAGATATTTTAAGTTATTCAGAGCTTGTGAAAATATCTTACCGTTCATTTAATACCTTAGTTATTAACGCAATCAAAGAGAATGCAGAACAGCAATTTCAATATGCCTCATCTGTTAGCATACTAAAAAGCTGGCAAGGGCTTGAGGTCATTGATTATTTTGATGCAGATACAATCAATCAACTAACGGCAATTAATGGACCCCTTAGCCAAAATACAGGTTCAATGATGTTTAATGTTCCATTACCTGAGCAAGTAAACAAAACAGCATTGTACAAACTATTAGATAACAACGATGATTTTAATACCTATTTAAAAACACCATTTAAAATCGGTCCATCACGGCTCATTTCACCATCTATTTTGTTTCTTGCTAATGCTCATACGCTTAGTTTGACTGAGTTTGAAAACGCAATATCCAGCAAAGAGTTTACTGTTAACGATATCGCTGTGGCTTTAAAAAGCAACTTACCTAATGATTATTTAACAGCACTGATCTCTCAAACAGCACAGCTAGGCGGCTCGCCTACAGCAATGAGTGATGACTTTATAGATGAACAATTGTATTTAAACCTTGCTGATGTGGCTGTGAGTGAATTTAACGTACCAATTTTAAAGTTGTTAAGTGAACGAGGTATTGAGCCCACTAATCAGCCAAATGTATTTACAGCGATGGATATAGCCATTGTAAACCTAAAGGGCAGCTCAAATAGCGAAGTACAGCCACTAGAGAGCAAACACTTAGAAACACTAAGTTATCTAAATAATAAAGGTTATCGAGCTCACGGCGAGCTTGTGCGCGACACACCGAACGATAGGCTACTGATGCTTAAATCTTCATTTTTACCGAGTAGCCTTTTATTTGTTGGCGACCAAGTTGCTAATGATGCTTTTTCTCAGTTCAAAGATTTAAAGCTAATCCCAAATAACCAAGCATTTAAACGTAAAGAAAAAGATAACTCTGCAATATCAAAAGCACTCAGTGCCTATGAGAGACAAAAACAGCAAGCCAAAAAAATAACTCCTGAGTGTGAAACGATAGATCAGCGGATCAATTCACTAGAAGCGATAAAAACACGCTCTCAAGCACTCGAAGAATTAGAAGCGCTCGAAGCGCAACAAGGCTTACTAACTCCCGATACGCTTCAAGCAATCGACCCTGTGCAGGTTCATAATTGGCAATTCTTGCATTTAAATGATTATAAATATCAAGCCTCAACGCAGTATCAAACCTACAAAGAAGTACTTGTCGAAAAAGACTTTAATACTGTTGCAACGATTACCCAAACAGCAAAGCTCAGTACCCACCAGACAAATATGTTGCTTGCAGCAACAATAGAAAACGCTCAACAATTGACGTCTATTTGGCAAAACAGAGTCGCTCCAACTGCACCTGAAAATCTTTTTGTATTTACTAAGTTACCATTAGCACAATGGCAAACATTAGCCGATAGTGGCTTTGATTTTTCATTAAAAGACATGCAAAACAACGATATGTATTTTTATGCAAGCATGCATTCAAAAGAAGCAGTTAAGTTTTTAATGAGCCTTGCAGTTGCACATGATTTTTCTAAACCTGGGCTTGATATTCTCGACCAAGCACTGGAGCAAAGCTATAACACACAAACTCTTGCAGACTATATGCCAAGCGCATTAAAACTTGTTGACCAATATGAGCCTAACCACTTTCGTCGTGCCCAGCGTATAAAAGTTTTTGTCCCTGATGTTTATGAAGAGCTTATTAAACTTGAGCCAAAACTTGCACCCAAAGATGGCACTGTAATGAATAACTATCAGTACAGCGCTTATTAAGCTCCTTAGCTATTTGAGCCGTAAATTAACCTACCTGTTTACAGCTCATCCGCGTATAATGCCCACTTTTTGTGGGGCGCAAAAATTGAATATTATTACTCTAAGCGTTTTATCGCTTGCAATGTCGACTGATGCTTTTGCAGCTTCAATCACCAAAGGCAGTACGCTTAAAAATCCTCGCGTTCTGAGTGCAATCAAGCTTGGTTTATTGTTTGGCTGTATCGAAGCTATCGCACCGATTGTTGGCTGGCTAATTGGCAGTGCCGGTGCAGATTACGTTGAAGCCTTTGATCACTGGATTGCCTTTGTGTTGTTAGTGGGTTTGGGTGTTCATATGCTGCTTGAGAGTCGTAAAGAAGATGACGACGATGAAGAGGAACTTGCACCGAATACCAAGCGCTCTTTCATTGCCACATTACTAACCGCTGTTGGCACCAGTATCGATGCCATGACAGTCGGTATTAGCCTTGCTTTCATGAAAGTAAACATTTACTTAGCAGCCGCTATGATAGGCCTAGCAACCACAATTATGGTTACCATCGGCGCACTACTTGGTAACGTAATGAGTGGCTGGGTTGGCAAAAAGGCCGAAGCAATCGGCGGTGTTGCACTTATCTTTATCGGCTGTGGCATCCTATACAGCCACACCATGGCTTAACCTAATAGCTTATCAAACTCTTCTTTGGGCATGGGCTTATGAAAATAGTACCCTTGCCCAAGCTCGCAGCCTAAATCGATTAAACTATTTAAGTGCTGCTTTTCTTCAATACCTTCAGCCACTATTTGTAAATTCAAGGTATGCGCTAAACTAGTGATGGTTCTAACAATGTCCATACTTTGCGTATCAGTGAGCATATCTCTCACAAAAGATTGATCTATTTTGAGTACATCGACGGGGAAGAGTTTTAAATACGACAAACTTGAATAGCCCGTACCAAAGTCGTCTATGGCAATGGTTAACCCCAAGTCAGAGAGCTTATTAAGCATGATTTTTATTTCTTCAAAATCATGCATCAACGCACTTTCAGTTACTTCCAGCTCTAACAGTTCACTGGCAAGCCCCGCTTGTTCAATGGTATCAGCAACGAGATTACAAAAATTACCATCGGTAAACTGTTTTGCAGCAATATTTACGGCAACTTTTATATTATGGCCTTTATCAGCCCACTCTTTAGCAGCGATACAGCTTTGCTTAAGCACTGACTTACCTAGCGCATGAATCAAGCCTGTTTCTTCAGCAAGGGGTATAAAATCCAGTGGTGAAATAAGTTTATTGTCGTTATCTCTTAGTCGCACTAAGGCTTCTACACCAATGATTTTCCGGGTTGCGAGCGCTAGTTTCGGCTGATAAAACACCTCAATCTTATCTTGCTCAATAGCATGTCTTAAGAGCTTTTCAACGCTTTGACGCTGCTTAAATTGATACTCTAAGTCATCGGAGTAATAGCAAAAACGGTTACGTCCCTGCTCTTTCGCACGGTACATGGCTGCATCGGCATGAGTCATCATCTCTTCTGCTTGAGTAGAGTCCGCAGGGTTAACACTCACCCCCACGCTGACCGATAAAATATACTCTTGGCTATCAATACGAAACGGCTCATTCATGGTGTTAATAATATCGCTGGCAATGGCATCGACCACAGTAGTACTCTGCACGTCAGGTAATAAAATCACAAATTCATCACCGCCAATTCGGGCTAACGTGGTATTCAAATCGATGAGTGATTCAAGCCGTTTAGCCACATGCTTAATAATTAAATCGCCTTGATGATGACCTAGGGTGTCGTTTAAATATTTAAAGTGGTCGATATCAATCAGCATTAAGGCCACTTTTTTCTTCATACTGCGAGCAACTTTACATGCATGGGTGACCCTGTCATGCAATAACACCCGATTAGGCAAATCCGTTAGTAAATCATGATTTGCTAAATGACTCATTTTCACGGCCATCGCGATTGATTCACTGACATCATGAAACACGATAATACCGCCGATGATGTTACCTTCAATATCCCGTATTGGCGCAGCTGAATCTTCGACTCTATAAACTCGTCCATCAAGCCCGGTTAATTGACTATTTAACGCCATCGCCACAATGCGCTGCTCTTTTAAAGCAACAGAAATTGGATTGATAATTTTTTTGTTTGATGTGGCATCAGTGAGTTGCATTACCTCTTCAATATGGCGTCCTTTTGCTTCTTCAGCGTGCCAACCCGTTAATCGCTCAGCAATAGGGTTCATAAAGTTAATAATTGCATTATTATCTGTAGCTATTACGGCATCACCAATAGAATTAAGCATAACCCGTAAACGTTCTGACTCATTCGATAACAGTTTTTTTGTATGGGTAATTGAGGTGATGTCCGAAAGAGTAAGAATGACACCAACAACCTCTTGCTCTTTTATTCTTAAATTTATTTGCGCTCGAACATATTCAATTCTATTGCGAGGGCTAGGCAGCTGAATATTTAAAACTTCTTGCTCTATGCCCTCAGTTAAGCAGCGGTGAAAAGCCTCATACAATTCATCTGGTAATACATCTTTAGCGGAACAACCAAGCATTTGCTCGCTGGTTTTTGAAAACCAATGGCAGGTTTCATCATTACTAAAGAGGTTTTCCTCAGTATTTGACCAGTAAGATATATACACAGGTACTTGCGCAACGAGTGTCGAAATATCATTTTTTGCAGCCAGTATTTGCGCCTCTTGGTGTTTAAGCTTTAACTGGTTTTGTACTCTTAGGCGACAAATGTTCAAATCAACGGGTTTATGAATAAGATCAATTCCGCCGCTTGCAAAACTCTGATATTCAAAAATTTGCTCATTATGCGAGGTGACAAAAATCACATGACTTTGTGCGGTTCTTGGGTTGTTTTTAAGCTTTTGACATACTTCAAAGCCATTCATACCAGGCATTTCAATGTCGAGCAAAATCACATCGGGCTGAAAGAAAGCAGCTTTCTCAATTGCTTGTGTGCCATTATCGCAACAAACAATCTCACCAAGGTCACTTAATGACTCGGCCATTATCATCAAACTAGTCGGCTCATCATCAACAACAAGCACTTTGCTGTGTGAATGATCATGATGAGAAAAAAGCATACCCATCGCCTCTGTAAATAGTACTTAAAAAAACTCTAGTCCTATCTCAGCAGACACGCCAACATAAAAAATAATTTTTTAATTCTTAAGTTGTAGAAAATCCCAAAATCCGGTCTATGCTTTATTCATCGCGTGGAGGGAATAGTTTGCAGCCGGTAGCTAGTAGCACAGATTTAAAGCTTAATGATTCTGTTATTTTGATTGTTGATGATGAACCAATTAATACAACCGTAATAGAAAGTTTGCTCGCGCCCTTCTATAAAACTCACACCACAGATTGCGGTGAAAACGTGCTGCACCTGTGCGAAACCCTTAAGCCAGATTTAATACTGCTTGATGTGATGCTTGGCTCTATGAGCGGCCTAGATGTTTGCAAGCTATTAAAAAAACACACCCAGTACAACGATATACCGGTGATTTTTATTACCGCTATTATGGATCAAGATGACCAAAATAGGTGCTGGCAAGCAGGCGCCGTCGATTTTGTCTCAAAACCGGTTTATGGCGTCACATTACATAATCGCGTAAAAGCACATTTGACCTTAAAAAAACAAGCCGATTTACTCAAAAGTCTTTGTGAGCACGACAGCCTAACAGGTTTAAACAACCGACGATTTTTACAAAACACCCTTGATCAAAACATTCGTTTAGCCGTCAGAAACGATAAAGCCCTTTCGGTATTAATGCTCGATATTGATTACTTTAAACAGTACAACGACTCTCTTGGTCATCAACAAGGTGACGAATGCCTAAAACGTGTTGCTGATGAAATCAAAAAAAGTGTTAACCGCCCAACCGATACTACTATTCGTTATGGCGGTGAAGAATTTTTATGTGTATTGCCAGACACCGATATTCAAGGGGCACAATTTATTGCCCATAAGCTTTTGGCAAACATTCGTGAACTAAACATTGAACACCCACATGCAACCTCTGGAGTACTCTCTATTAGTATTGGTAGCGCAACATTTTCTGGGCATGAAGCCATCGACACTGACGAGCTAATTCGCTGTGCCGACAAAGCGCTCTATCAAGCCAAGCATCAAGGGAGAAACCGCTGTGTTTGCATACTTGCTGAACCCAGTTTTAGTTTTTAAGCTTAGTCAAACCTTACTACCGACTCACGTTTTCGGTATGGAGGGCTAAACAATGGATTACGAAGTATTACACCAGAAAAAAGCGACAACCTCTGAAGGACGCTTTTTAGTGCCATTAGCGATTGCTTTTATCGGCGCCATTATGTGCTCAGCAATTTTCTTTTTCGAACTACAACTTCATAAAAATATTAATAACAGCGTTGCAGAGAGACTGAGAGAATCGAGCGCTACTGTAGATGTGCAAGTCCATGAAAAAATAAATAAATATAAAAACGATTTACAGTTTTTATATTCCACTCCACCTATAGCAGGACTTGCCAGAGCTGCAGCAAATGGTGGTAACGACCCCCTTGATAGCACCACCTCAAAGCAATGGAAAAAACGTTTAGAAACGATATTTGTCGCGTTTTTACAATCCAACGCTGAGTTCGAGCAATTACGTATCATCAGTACGCAACAAGCAGGACAAGAACTGATCAGAGTAGACAGAGCTGCAGGTGGCATAGTTGTAAAAGCCGATAGTCAGTTACAGGATAAAAGTGGCCGTGACTATTATCAGCAAAGTTCGCAATTACCACAGGGTGATATGTATTTATCTGCAATAACACTCAACCGAGAATATGGAAAGCTCGACTATCCTTATAAACCTATGCTACGTATTGCCTTACCCATTTTTGATGAAAATATGCAGCGCTATGGGCTGATTATTGCAAACATTAACACCTCTCACCTATTTGCATCTCTTAATGCGATGGTACAAGCACCAAACTCATTGATCCTAACAGACAGCGAAGGCTACTTTTTAGTACACCCAAATGAAGACTTACGCTTTAGTCGCGACTTAGCGCCAAACAAACGTTGGGACTCAGTGTATAAATCTGAACCCGCCTATCTAGAAAATATACTCAGCATTAGCTCTAACCTTGCAAGCGGGCAACAATACGAAGCATTAAGTAAACGCATTCCATTTACTGGAGATTTAGAAACCGGGTTTATAGATGCCCACATTATGCTACCTCACTCTGAAATTAATGCGATGGAGCGCGAGCAAAGGATCAGCACCTATGTTTTTTTGCTGGGTGTTTCTGCTTTTTTAGTGTTTGTGCTTGGATTTTTGCATCGAAATTTAAAGCGTAACCGCGAGCTTGCCGAGGCAAGAGCGGTGTCTTCAGCCATTATTAGCGGTTCAAAAGATGCCATTATTGCGGTCAGTGATATTGGTCTTGTGTCTAGTTGGAATAAAGCGGCCACTGAATTGTTTGGTTTTCAGAGGGAGCAAGTATTAGGGGCAGATATAAACAAGTTGAATCTATTTTCAAATATTAATATCAAAGAAATCTGCAGCTCCCTTAAAACCAATAGAAAACAACATGAAATTGAAGTCGACTATCAGTTAACCAATCAACAAACGACCCATTTAGCACTCGCTTTTTCAGCTATTTTTAATGATCATCATCAGCACAACGGCACAGCCATCCTCATTCGCGACACGACCGTAGAAAAAATTGCTAATGACAAAATTAAGCAAATTAATAACGAGCTCGAAATTAAAGTTGCACAAAGAACTGCCCAGCTAGAAAAAGCCAGCCAAGTTAAGAGCGCTTTTATATCCAATATCAGCCATGAAATGCGTACTCCCTTAAACGGCATTATCGGCACACTCAATTTAATTAAACGAGAGTCATTAAGTAACCAACAGCAACATTATTTAGAAATGACCGAGGTAAGCGTTAATAGCTTAAATGTACTCATTAATGACATTCTTGATTTATCAAAAATTGAGGCTGGCAAACTCGACTTAGACCAAAAAGCCTTTAACCCCATCAAGTTTTTTGAGAGCTTAAGTGGCAGTATGGCTGTTAAAGCCCAAGAGAAAAACCTTGAATTTATTTTAGATATTGCCGATGTTGAGTACAGCTCGATTGTTACTGACCCTCATCGCTACTCACAAGTGCTTACCAATTTAATAAATAACGCGATCAAATTTACTAAAACGGGCTTTATAAAATTTACCGCCGCGAGTAAGCGACTTAGCGATGATAACGTTGAGCTATGCTGCACAATTCAAGATACCGGCATTGGTATTGCGCCTGAAAACCAAAATAAATTGTTTAGTGCTTTTACCCAAGCCGATAACAGTGTGGCCGCACAATATGGGGGCACTGGGCTTGGTTTATCGATATGTAAGCAACTAGCTAGTTTACTGAATGGACACATATCCTTTGAATCAACCGAAGGTAAAGGCAGTACCTTCACATTTACCATTCAATTAGACAGCCAACATGTAGAAAAACGCCAACCAAGCAGTCGCTTAAAAGACAGCGTGTTTGCAGTGTCAGTCAAACAACCAGAGCTTGAACGAAGCCTAACAAAACTCATCTCTCACTGCGGTGGACAGCTCACGAATGTTGACCTAGAAAGCTTTGAAATTAACGATAACATGCCCTTTGATACGCTGATTTTAGAGCCAGGCAACCCGTTACTCGCAAAACTTGATAGCTATAGTGAAAACACTTACGACCATAATCTGCCCTTTAAATTAGTAGTGCTTATAAACCCAACTGAGCCACCACCACAGGCTAAATACTGTGCCTTTACGCGGTTATCTAAACCTGTGCTTATCTCTGAGTTTTTACTCAAACTGGCTGATGAACGACTCATCCAAGAGCAGCAAGCTCAAGACACAACACCACTTCGTCGCGAGACTGATACACAAATTCACATAGATGTTGATATTGCTGGAGCAAAAGTGCTCATTGTTGATGATAATGATATTAATGCCGCAGTCGCCAAAGGCACGTTAATGAGCTTGGCACTGCGCTTTGAAATGGCATCTAATGGTAAGCAAGCCATTGAAATATTAGCAAATGCAGCAGATGACGACCCATTCAATTGTGTTTTGATGGATTGCCAAATGCCAATTTTAAATGGCTATGATGCTGCGGCACAAATACGTCAAGGGGCTGGTGGAGAGCACCATAGCGACATTCCTATTATCGCCATGACTGCCAATGCTATGCTTGGCGAGCGTAAAAAGTGCTTAAATGCAGGTATGAACGACTACATCACAAAACCAATCAGTGCCGATAAGCTCATCACCACTACAGCGAAATGGGTTGCATCAACGTACCCTAAACATCATGCCGTACCAAAAACGATTGCTGTGCCTGAGGTAAATCAGTCGCCGGCTATAAATCAAGGAGAATTAATCGATGAAGAAAAACAGCATTGGAATCGCGAAGCAGCCCTTGGCCGCTTAATGAATAACGAAGTGCTATTAAATAAAGTAAGTAAGATGTTTTTAGAAAGCTCACATAAAAAAATAACGCTACTAACACAAGCAATCAAAGACAAAGACTACCATGCGATTGCAACCACCAGCCATGCTCTAAAAGGGACCTGTGGCGATGTGGGTGCAGCCAAATTGCACCAGCACTTTACTGAACTAGAGGTACTGGCCGCAAGTAAGGGCAATACGCTAAAAGATATTCAACTTAAGCTACTCGAAATCGAAAAAGACTACGAGATTTTGTTAGAAATTTTACAAAAGCATACCGTAGCCAGGGTCGGCTAATTTTATTGAGAGCAAATAAATGGGCTTTGAAAATCAAAGCCCATTTTTCATTAAAGCGCCGCATATTTGTCTTCTAATTTTCATAAAGTGGGAGTATGTTTATACAAACCACTAAAGGAATGACGCTATGACCGCTAAAACGCTGATTTTCAACTTTGATGGCACAGGCAGCGAACCTCGTGATGCTGAACAATTCAGCGCTGCACACTTCAAAGAAGACGCCAGTATTTCTAATATTCTTAAACTTCATTTATTGTTTGGCGGCGCACTCAATAGCGAACCCGAAACACCCTTTCCTACTCAACTTAGCTTTTATTATCAAGGCATAGGCACCCAAGGTAGCCGCTTTCGACGTTTATTCAATCAAGCCCTTGCACCAAGAGGTGATGATGTTGCCAGCATTCTAAATCGTGCTATGAGCGACTTTAAAAGCTATTACACAGTGGGTGATAAAATACTACTGACTGGTTTTAGCCGCGGTGCAGCTCTTGCAAGGCGCTTTGCCAAATGTTTAGAGCCACTTATTAGTGATGATGTTTACTTATGTGTATTTGATACCGTTGCATCAATTGGTTTTTCAAAAGTAACAAAAGCAACCCGCGGTGCTGAGCACGTTATTTTTGAAAACTACACACTTGCAAGCAATATAAAATCAGCCCTTCATTGCGTCGCACTTGATGAAAAGCGCCGAGCATTTGAACCCACACTTATTAATAGTGCACCGCATGTGCAAGAAGTATGGTTTGCGGGCGCCCATTCAGATGTGGGTGGTGGCTATTATCGTGATGGTTTAGCCGACATTTGCCTACGCTATGCGATTGAGTGGCTGATTGAACAAACCGTCGTGCTAAACTTACTTACCAGTGCTGATATCAATTACAACACCCTGCTCCCAGCAGAGCATCGTAACCTCATTGCCCAAGATGATGTAACCGTTACCCCAGATCCGCTGGCACTGAGTCATCAGCAAAACTATTTTTGGTTTAACCCGTTGTTTAAACTGGTAGATCGCGAATGCTGTGTACTGGTTGATAACGAACAAAGCACGCTCGCGCCAACCATTCATTACACAGTCGCAGAGCGCATTAATCGCTTAACAAGCTATCGCCCAGAGTCGTTAAAGAGCCTTCATTACGACGTAC
The DNA here is from genome assembly GCF_001641615.1 of Pseudoalteromonas gelatinilytica. GTDB lineage: Bacteria > Pseudomonadota > Gammaproteobacteria > Enterobacterales > Alteromonadaceae > Pseudoalteromonas > Pseudoalteromonas gelatinilytica. The sequence continues at coordinate 311,155 of NZ_LRRU01000019.1, read as the reverse complement.
TGTATAATGACGAAACTCGCTTAAGCTTTAAGGGCTTAAGTCCACATATTGCGCTTGATAAACAAAATATGACGGTGCTGAGCATAGACGAAAGTAAAGATGTGTTTGTGTATGGCGCCGAAAAGTACAACCACACAGGCTTAATGTTAGAGCAAGGTGGTACTTACCGATTTACGCCTTATCCTGAGCAAACTTGGTATGACGACGGCATTAGTTGCGGCCCTGCGGGCTGGCACCGTGACAATATCCAACTTGGGGTAAAAGAAATCCCAATGGCCGTGCTTGAACCGTTTAGACGTTTACCCCACGCACAATGGTTTGCGTTGATTGGCGCTATTGATAACAACGACGATCATTTGTTTGAAATTGCTGAAGGTGCCGATATTCGTATTGCTAAATCAGGCGAGTTTTGCCCGTTTGCTAACGACTTAAACCGCTTTTATGGGGCGAATGCGGGACGGATTAAACTGCGGGTGACTCGTTTAGGATAATTTAATGTTTAACATAGCGAGCGATGATCTCAGTTATCGCTTGCTGGTTGTTTAAAATTGCTGAGTTAATAGCCGCTCTGTCTTCTGCTAACAGGGTTGTTTCACTCAGCATAAAATAAACGCTGTCATTATTGACAATATACGGATGCAGCTCGATACCCTGCTGATTATTTTTTTGAATTAAATATAAACCAGCTAGTTCATCATCAACAAAAAAATCGACCCGCCTAGCAACTAGCATAGCGAGACGCTGACGCAAAGATGACACAGTAACGAGTTGTTCTTTATATTTTGCGTCTTCTTTCAAATGAGTGAAGTCAGGGCCAAAGTAACTACCACTGTTAGTTAAAATAACTTGCTGATGTTCGAGCAGCCCTTGTAAGTCTAAAGATTCTAAGCGGCCATGCGGGTACCAAAACAAGCGCATTACTTCATTACGGTATGGCTCTGAAAAGAAACTAAAAGAGTCACGCTCGGTGCTATAGCTTGCCGCGGGTAGTAAATCAACTTTACCGTGCTTAAGCTCTGCAAAGCCCCGTTTAGATGAAGGCATAACAACGTATTTAGCGCAAAACCCTGCCTCTTTTAGCACTAAATTAACCACATCAATATCAATGCCGGTGAGCTTACCATTTTGCGTAAAAGCATAAGGTGCCCACTGCTGACTAATCCCCACTTTTAGGGTTTTATCGCAGCTAAAAGCCGAGTTACTCAATACAGCAACAACAAGTAAAAACAGCGCTTTTAACCCCATTAACCCACCTTAGTTTAAATACTTACAAATCATATTATTCAAGTATGGTTGATAATACCTGAAAGACCAATGTGTGAAGTGGGAAACGGAAAGTTAGCGAGTTTCAAGGGGAAAGAGTAAAGTTAAGAGATACGAGATTCGAGGTGCGAGATACGAGGTAGCAGCGATTTTACATCGCGCCCTAGAACCCAAAACCTAGCGCCTAATGTTTCTCCCGTAGGACTGGCTTTAGCCGGGAAATGTTTTAAGTTAGCGAGCCTCAAGGGGAAAGAGTAAAGTTAAGAGATACGAGGTAGCAGCGATTTTACATCGCGTCCTAGAACCCAAAACCTAGCGCCTATGTTTTCCCCCGTAGGCGTGAAACTTGTTTCGCGCGTCTGAAAGCTGACCGCTCTCATTTATGTTTGATTCGGCACAAAAGTACCTCCTACAAGGCTTAAATCGCTGAGAAGAACACTCGACCTAACCAACCCCACAGGCTCGACAGAAATCTAACATCTGACGTCTAACAATTAAAAGCCAGCTATTTTACATCGCGGTATGGCTACTTGTTTCGATTAGCTACAAACACAATTGTATGATAAAAAGGTACACCCAAAAAAGGACCATTCTCTTTTTCTTTTATGGGTTGTCTTAAATTTCTCAATTAATAAATAGGTTACAGATGTCATTTATTTCAAAGCTAGGCAAAGGCCTTAAAGGTGCTGTGAATGCAGTAAAATCAGACGAATACCAAGTAAACAACGTAAAAGCAAAATGCATTCATTGTGGGCATCATCACTTCGAGCTAGGTCAGGCGCAATTAAATACCGCAGGCATGACGTTTTTGAATTTAGATTGGGCGAATGACAGCGCATCCTTGTTATCGTGCAAAAAGTGCGGCTTCATCATGTGGTTCGCTGTTGAGCCAAAGAAAACAGTTTAATTGTTGGCGAGTTACAAGCATGTAGCAGCGATTTTACATCACGTCCTAGAACCCAGAACCTAGCGCCTTATGTTTTCATTCGTAGACGTTAAACTTGTTTCGCGCGTCTGAAGATAGGTAATTTGAAAAGGTTTACATGGATTATGTTTTATTCTATTCGGCACTAAAGCACCTCCTACAAGGCTTAAATCGCTGAGAAGAACACTCGACCTGACCAACCCCAGAGGTCGACTGACCGCTGAAGGCTGAAAGCTGACAGCTTCTTTCCCCTTTCCCCTCGCTAACTTTACTCTTTCTAACTTCCCCCACAAAAAAGCAGCCATAAGGCTGCTTTGAAGGGAAATCACATTTTAATGATGGGCATTAAATGTGGTTATTACACTTAAAGTGCTTTCCATACATCCGCGACACCTGGCTCGTCTCCTTGAGTCCACCATTTCGCTTCGTATTTATTACCTTGGTAAGTGACTTGGTCGCCACCGTTGTAGATACCCGCCGCTTGCCAGACAACATCACCATTTCCGTCGGTCGGTTGTGAACTTGCTTCCCATGGGCCGCCTAAATCAGGGCGCTCACCTTGTGTCCACCACTTAGCGGTGTACTCTACGCCGTTATAAATCACCGTATCACCACCAACATAAGTAGCTGCTGCATCCCATGTGGTTTCACCATCTGGCGGAGTTGTTGTGCCAGAATCTGTAACGGTGACATTAAAGCTCACTGCTGTAGCAGTTTGACCATCGCTTACCGAAACCGACACAACATAACTTGTATCTGCATCAACGCTGCCCGCTTGTAAACTCACATCAGCACCAGAGCCTACTAACGTTAAGCCTGCTGGCACTGTCCAGCTGTATGAAAGCGTATCGCCATCAGCATCAGATGCCGAAACAGCCACGTCCACACTCGCGTCTTCTGCCACTGTTTTATCAGTAATTGCCGCAACAACTGGTGCTTGGTTCTCGCCTGTCGTTGGTGCTACAACATTCACTGTAACGTTACGGCTTACACTTGCCTCGCCATCGCTCACACTCACAGCAACTGTGTATTGCGTATCAGCAGTCACTGATGGCGCAGTAATAACAAGGGTATTTGAATTTTCACCGCTTACTGTTAATGCGCTGTCAGCTGTCCAGTTAAAGCTTAGTGGATCGTTATCTGCGTCAGTTGCCGATGCAGTCACAGATACACTTTCGCCCGCATTAACAGATACGGAGCTTGATACAGATAGCACGGGCGCTCTATTGCTAGGCTCAGTGACTGTGCCGCCAAGTGCCTCGTGCATGGCATTAAGAATATCGCCATTATCAGCATCAATTTCCCATGCAAATAGGCCACCTAGGTTATATTGATTAACATAAGCACCTTTTGCCAAAACTGAACGACGGTTATCGTATGTAATTAATTTACCGTTGCTACGATTCCATACATAAGCAGCTTCGGCTTGTTCGTCATAACCTGTTTCAAACCCATTGATGCCATTTTCAGCAGCGCCCAACATGTAAGTTTTGATGCCTTTATAATCAATAACACCGTCTTCCCATACGCCTTGCGCTGTAGTGCCTTTAAGTTTGCCATTACCAGGGGCTGTCATTGGGTTATCAGCGATAGTCGCGTTTTCTGGATAAACCCCTTCCCAGCCACGGCCATACATAGCAGTACCCACCACGATTTTCTTCGATGGTACGTTTTGCGCGAGTAGAGTTTGCACTGCATTATCAGTTGTATAAGCAGGGCCTTTATATGGAACGCCTTCTTCATCAACACCTGTGCCATCACACTGACCAACACGGAAATGCGATGAACAATAAAGCGCAGCCTGATGGCCCGTTACATTGCTCCATGCACCATAATAGTCGTAGCTCATTAAGAAAATGTAATCCATATATTGCTGAGCTTGTGAGTAGTCGACATCTTCAATTTTGTCGTAACCTGCACCAATCGCTGATGTTAACTCATACTCACGACCGGTCTCTGCTTCAAGCTTATCAAGCATCGCGCGCAGCTCTTGCATTAACGCAACGTATGCTGGGCCGTCAGCAACTGGGTCGCCTAAGTTTGGATTAGCACCCTGACCACCGGGGTATTCCCAGTCAATATCAACACCGTCGTAGAACTTCCACGTTCTTAAAAACTCTTCCATTGATGCCACAAACGTGTCGCGGTTTGCTTTATCGGTAAAGTAAGCAAATGGGTCTGATAAAGTCCAACCACCCACTGATGGTAAGATTTTCAGATCAGGAAAACGCTGCTTTAACGCCATTAACTGCGAATACGTACCACGAATTGGGTCATTACTATCAACACCTGGTAGCGCTTTTTGAATCGCTGCCCATGGGTCGTGGATCACAACTTCAAAGTCTTGCGAGCCTGCACACGCCGTATTTAGCGCGTTTTTAGGACCGCCTGTTAATGAGTCATTAGGTCCACAAATTGGAATAAACCCATACAAGATATGACTTAGGTTTTGCGCTGGTATATTGGTTACGTCGAAATCGCGACCATAAATACCCCATTCAACAAAGTAGGCACCGGTTACAAGGCCATCTTTAGTGCCAATATCTTGGTTATTTGGATCATAATCCATCGGCAATGGCGCTAAGTGACCGCCATCTGTATCGGCAATAACAATTGGCTTACCTTCACTGCGCGCACAGGTGGTACCGCCTTCACATAGTTCTACATATAATGTGTGACGACCTGCTTTATCATACGGGAAGCTAATAACACCACTTTTAGTGCCTGCTGCCAGCGAGCCTTCATTAACCAACATATCATCGAAGTACACTTTATAGCTGTCGCCGCCATCACCACTCCATGCGTTCCATTCAATGCTGATAGTGACTTCATCAACGCGGTTCACCAAGCTCTTGTATGAGCCTGTACCTTCAAGATCAACCTCAACAAATGAGTACTCTTGTGGCTCCCAAATAATGGTTGGTGTTGAAGGTGCTGCATTCGCTGCACTTGCAAAGAGTGCAACACCAATGGCTGCGCTTAATTGTTTTATATTCATGATTCTCTCTTATCTGTTTTTATATAGCGTTACGCTGTTATTGATAAAGTTTGAACTACAAAACTTTAGATTTCTGTCCATACTTGGCTGGCACCCGGTACATCTCCTTGGGTCCACCACTGCGCTCGATAGCGCTGTCCTTGATAGGTTACTTCGTCGCCGCCTTGATAGGCTTTGCCGCTGTTCCACTCGATTGATGCACTGCCAGATTCAAGCTGCCATGCATCACTACTGTCTGGTTGTGCGCCTTGGTTCCACCATTTCGCGCTGTAAACGCCGCCGTTGAAACTCACTTTATCGCCCGTGTTGTATTGGCTTGTGCTATTCCAAGCAGGCACGCTCGGATCAACTGGATCAGGGTCGACCACAGTGCTATTAAGCACAGTCACGGTAAAACTTACTTGGCTTGTGAGCTCGCCATCTGACACCGATACACTTACGGTGTAGCTTGTATCAGCATCGACAGCGGGGGCGTTTAGCGTGATGTTGGCATCATTACCCGTAAAGCTCAGTGGTGCCGGTACATCCCAGCTATAAGTTAAGGTGCTTTGCTGATCATCAAAGGCGTGCAGGTGTATCGCGGTGCTGCTCTCTTCTTCAACTTGAAGGTCATCTGGTTGATGAATTATCGGCGCGGTATTGTCAGGAGCCGCTTGTATGCTTAGTGCAAAGCTGTAGTTTGCATTCGTTGTAAAGACCTGATTAATCAATAAATCAGACGCATCAAAGGCAATATCTCCGGTGCTATTTTGCACGCCAATATTAACTAAGTGCGCGTAATTAAGGTTTAACAGCGCCGCAAATTCAGCCTGCCAATTAGCTTGATTATCAGCTGTGATCTGCATTTGTTGAGTAAGTAACTCTTGGCCATTTTCATCAAATAACCGAGCTGACACACTACCACCAACCTCAGCGTCTTGTCCTTGACGAACAAAGTAGCTGATTGCTGTCCAATCGGTTGGCTCTGTTGGGGTCGCATCGCTAACGATATTGATATCGCTACAGTTGTAGAAGCCTTCGCCACCGGCATCATCTCGTTGCCAACGCGTATATAATATGGCATCGCCACTGCGCCCTTGTGGAATAGACACGCTCATTTCATAGTAACGGTCGTTGTTAGCATCAATGCTAAAATCAAGATTGCCGTACTCTTCAACAAGCTCTAGGTCATCCCAAGTAAGCACTTGAGTCGCACTATCAAAGCCCGGTTTTGTTAAGTAAAACTGCCAAAAACTCGGGTTATGCGGCGTACTTGCTAAAAAGCGCACTAAAATATCGCCATTTGCATTAGGAATAACCTCACTGCGTTGCCAATGCGCTGAAGGTAGATCCATACCGCGTTTTTCTGGGTCGCCTGCGGCACATAATCGGCCATCAGGTACACTTTGTTTTACTGCTTCAAGGTCTGTGTAGTTAACCGTATTTGCCGAGTATTCAATGTCTTGCACAAACTGCACATGTCCTGCTTCAACAAACGCTGCGCGACAAGCAAGATTAGGGATCCCTGTGCCATCAGCAGGCCACCAGTACCCGCCATCAGCATTACAAAATGCTTGGCGTGCCTTCGGGCTTTCTAAGAATCCGTGGGCATTCACATGGCTTGATGCACAGGCAATCAGCATGCTGGTTGCCACTGCCGATAAAGACAATGCCTTTGATTTCATTACTTTCATTGTTGTTCTCGCTGTAGAAATGCGGAGCAAAGTCCTTGCTCCGCTTAGTTGGTTAAAGCGTGCAACTCACCGTCCAGTCAGCAGATGTGCCTGGCTCTGTGCTCGTCCACCACTTTGCTTCGTAAATCACGTTGTTGTGATTCATTAGGTCGCCGCCAACAGCATGGCTTGGATTACCAGCCCAATCAGTTTGCGGCCAATTTGGATACACAGGGATGCTTGCTACATCAACACCATTACAGCTTCCCTCGCCACCCGTATCACCACCGGTGTCACCGCCAGTATCACCACTGCCAGCAGTGCCATCTGGTAGCATTGGGTATTCGTATTTGAAGGCGTAGGTTTTGCCATTTTTCTCAATCGTGAAGTTAGATGGGCCCGTAATTGGCATGTAGTACATAACTTGTGCCTCAACGGTTTCACCTGTGTTAAATGACTTTTCGATACCGCCCCACTCATTCACTAAGGTGATTGAAAAACGATGGAACTCATTTTCAAAGCCGCCGATATTATCCCCAGCTGCATTCGAGCCATTCGCTTCAACAGCCATGCCGAGCTTTTCTTGTGCATTCCAATTTGATTTGAAAATTGCAGAGGTAGAAACAGGCACATCAAAGCTGATTTTCGCGCCGCTTAAGTCGATATCTGAGTTATTCGTGAATGCGAATGTAGGTGAAATTGGGTAGTTATCATCACCAATTGGGAAGTCTTTCACTGTAAAGCTTACGTCAACCGCTTCGCTTGGCAGGGTAAAATCGACATTGCCTTGATGAGTGTTGTAAGCCACACCACTTTGGTTAAATTTATCATAAGCAAGTGTGGTTAAGCTTGAGCCCATGAAGTACTCACCTTTCGCTGAGTCATAATCATAGTCACCAGCAAGTTCCCAGAACATGATGCCGCCAAGGCCATTGTTGATAACATAATCAACTTTGGTTGCCATTGATTGCTCATCTTCAATTGATAAGAAAACCTTTTTCTCTGCATTCCAAAGCCATGGAGCAACTGCTACATCATCGTAAAAACGTGTATAAGTACCTGTTAACACATCATCTGCATCGGTTTCTGGCGTTAGACCATAGATTTCAAGGTAAGAAGGGTTAATGCCGTTTTCGAGATTTTTCGCATGCCATAGTGGGTTCGAACCTGCTGGCATTTCTTCACCCACATCGTTCTTATCGTGCCATAGGTTATCTATGCCAAGTGCACCATTACCGCATTGGTTTTTCTCACCAACGCCAGTCCCTTTCGCACATTTTGATTGATCTGGCAGCGCTGCTTGGCCCCATAAACCATTAGTACCACCCAACACATCTTTAAAGCCACGGGTGTAATATGGAATACCAATATTGATTCGACCCGCAGAAACCGCGCCGCGGAAATAACGCACAGCCCAATCCGTATTTAAGTAACCAATTCCTTCAAACTCAGCGGTGGTATAAACGCCCCATTGCGCTAATTCAGAATCAAGACCGGTATCAAACAAGGCTGCGTTGTGGCCTACATGTGAATTCCATGCACCATGTAAGTCATAAGACATAATGTTAACGTAATCGAGATACTTCACGCTTTGGAATGTTTCCATACCACGTAATAAGTAACCTGAAGATGGCGAAGCAATCGTTAACAAATAATGCTTACCTGCCTTTTCACCTGCAATATCAAGTTCTTCACGTAGTTTTTGCATCAATACACGATACGAGGCGTTAAGGCCTGCGCGACGCGCATTAGAAATAGGAAAATCATCAGGGTGGCCTGAGTCATTCATTGACGATGGGTATTCGTAATCAATATCGACACCATCAAAACCGTAGGTTTCAATAAACTCAACGGCACTTTTCGCAAAGGCATCAATTCCCGCTTGGTTCACAGAGCCATCGGCATTGGTTGTCATCGTGTAGAAACCACCGCTGTTTACGCGAGTACCGTCTTCACCAAAATAACCACCGGTTTCAGCCCAGCCACCTACAGAGATTAAGGTTTTTACATCTGGGTGTTGTTTTTTGAATTTATTGAGTAAGTTAAAGTGACCTGTGTAACTAAAGCTTGGATCCATTTCAGCGCCTGTTACGCCCGGCCAAGTCATGTTTGTCGCTGGGTTGCCAGCAGCATTTGGATCACCAATCGAGACCTTGTTATTGCCATCAACATGCGCAAAGGCATAGTTAATATGGGTGATCTTGTCCCAAGGAATATCATTCACTAAGTAGCTTGGCTGACCATTGGCACCATTTCGCCAACTCGTAAAATAACCAATAACGCGGCGAGGATGATCAGCGCCCATTTTCTCGCGGCCATTTGTATCATACACACTACAGTATGGGGTATTCACACCCGGTGTTTGGTATAAGCCTTGCGGTTTACAATCGCTACCAGGTTCTGTTGCTTCAACAACATTCACAACTTTGCTTTGTGTACCCGTCGCGCCTTCGTTATCGGTCACCGTTAAGGTAAATGAAAATTGCCCAAGTGCAGGTGCTTGCCACGTATAACTTGAAGAAGCTGCACTTGCTTGATGAACTTCAGTGCTGTTTTCAGTTAGCGATAACGCAGTTACTTGGCCATCGCTATCAGTGCCAGAAAGCGCAAATACCACACTGTCACCCACCGTTACTTGTGAGGGCAGTGAGCTAAATTCAATGCTTGCCACCGGCGCTTGGTTAACCGGCTCAACGTCATCAGACACACTCACTGAATGTGCAACCGCTGTTGAGGTTAGCCCTAAATCATCCGTTGCGACCGCGCTTATCACATGGCTGCCTTGGGTTGCTTGCCAGCTCGCTGAATAAGGTGCGCTTGTCACTACACTCAGCGATGTACCATCAACAAAAAACTCAACACTTGCCACGCTGCCATCAGGGTCAGCGGCGACAGCGCTTATGACAACGCTGTCACTAGTGGTAAATAAAGAACCCTCTGCGGGTGTTAAGCTGCTAATTTGAGGTGCTTGATTCTCATTGACAACGCTGTCACAAACACCCAATAAACGCCACTCTTGATCGACACCAGAAGTCTCCACAGGGTTGGTTTGCGTCCACCACTTCGCTTCATAAGCGCTACCTCGTGCCTGAACCTGATCACCACCAACATGAGTTTGCCCTTGTTGCCACACTTCTAAGTTGCTGCAATCAATCGCAGCCTGTGCTGTAAAGCCGTATAAACCTAGTGACAGCGCACTCAGTTTAAAGGCATTTTTTATTAATTTATGCGAGCTCATTCGCTCCCTCCGCCCAAAGTTTTAATAACATTTATTTTACAAATCCAACTTTAAAGTAACACAAAGCGCTATTACGTCAAGCTTGCATTTACCTATAAAGGGTAAAATAAACACACTTTTTGATGTTTGCTTCACTCAAAAACACTAAAAAAGAATTAATTATTTTTATCAAAAAGCAAAAACGAGAGTGATTCTACCGAGTAAAAATGAACATAAAATTAACAATATTTTAACCACGCAAAGCGCGGCGCTTCTAGTCTGTATAAAAAACAAGCAGCAATTGTATGAGGGTAGACGATAATAATTATCGTATCGATTATGGGTATATAACGAATAAATTAGTTTTCAGGTAAAAATTTCTATAAAAATTGAGTGAAAATTATTCTTAACACGAATTTTAGTCATAAAAAAAGCAAACACTCAGTGTTTGCTTTTCACAAAAATCCTATTTGATCACAACTTAATTAAGCAGCGATTAAATAGGACTCTCGTCCTGCATGTTTTGCCTTACGTTGATATGCACCTTTACCTTTTTTAGGCTTCTCTACTTTTGCTGTGAACAGCTTAGATGTCACCATTGCGGCGTACACATTATCGTTAATGACACCGCGACCAGTATCAACTTGGCCTTGGGTGCGTTGTTTCTTTTTGCTCATTTTTTGCTCCTATTAAACGTGTTGCGAGTATATACCTAGCCTAGCGCTACGCAAGCGATTTTTAAGAAAAAAACGATGATTTTTTACCCCTTATTTTGTCTTACTCTTTTTGACTAAACACCATGCCTTGTTGTCATTTTACTGACTAAATTCGTATTTTGATTGCATTCACTACCTAACTGCTGGCAAAACTAGCGAAAACAACCATAGTTAATTAAAAACAAACAGGATTACGATGACTGACTTTCTCTTAATCGCCTATATTTTCCTTATTGCAGGCATTATCGCCGTGCCTATTGCCAGCAAGTTTGGGCTTGGCTCAGTACTTGGCTACTTACTCGCAGGTATTGTTATTGGGCCAACACTAACATTTTTAAATGTTGATGTGATTGCCATCCAGCATTTTGCTGAGTTTGGTGTGGTAATGATGCTGTTTATTGTTGGCTTAGAACTTGAACCCAAAGCGCTTTGGTCAATGCGAAAACAGCTTATTGGCCTTGGTGGCGGACAAGTGATTTTATCAGCTGCCGCGTTTACTGGGATTGGTTTAGCATTTGGCCATGCTTGGCAAACAGCACTTACAATAGGCTTAATTTTATCGCTTTCATCGACTGCGATTGTACTGCAAACGCTTTCAGAGCGCGGGCTATTAAAATCAGATGGCGGCCAAGCCTCATTTAGCGTATTACTCACCCAAGATATAGCCGTTATTCCTATGCTTGCGTTTATTCCCTTGCTTGCTTTACCTGAATTAGCACCCGCCATTGCAGATACAGCCCATGCAAGCGAAGACGGTCATGGTGGTTTGAGTTTGGTAGCAAACCTTGAGAGCTGGCAAGCAGCGCTGGTTACTTTAGGTATGATTGCGCTCGTCGTTTTTGGCGGTAACTACTTAACCGCCCCCATTTTTAGATTTGTCGCACAAGCACGGCTTCGTGAGCTCTTCACCGCAACTGCTTTATTCTTCGTGATTGGCATCGCTTTAATGATGTCATTAGTTGGCTTATCACCCGCGCTTGGCACCTTTTTAGCGGGTGTTGTGCTTGCAAATTCACCTTATAAACATGAGCTCGAAAGTAATATCGATCCCTTCAAAGGACTATTACTTGGATTATTCTTTATCACCGTTGGCGCAAGTATCAATTTTCAATTACTCGCAGATAACCTTGCTACCATCGTGCTATTAACCGGCGCACTGATTGTAACTAAAACAGTTGTGTTATTAATTTTAGGTCGTATTTTTGGCCTTAGAGGCGCCTCACTCTTGTTGCTAGCACTGGGGCTGGCACAAGCTGGTGAGTTTGGTTTTGTACTACTTGCTTACAGTGTGTCTAATAATGTTTTAGCCGCTGCCGTTGCCGACCAACTATTACTGGTTGTGACCTTATCAATGCTGCTTTCGCCGGGGCTATTTATTCTCTATCAACGTGTGATAGCACCACGCTTTATTTGTGAGCAAGCCAAACGAGATGAAGAAGAGTTCCCTGATGATAGCCATGTGATCATCGCAGGCTCAGGCAGAATGGGTGGACTTGTTGACCGTATTTTACAAGCTGGCGGCTATAAAACCACCGTGATTGATTACAACTACAAGCAGCTAGAAGCCCTTGAGCGTGTTGGTATTCGTAACTTTTTTGGTGATGCCACTCGACCAGATCTACTCAGTGCTGCAGGCATTGAAGATGCAAAATTGCTGGTTGTTGCGCTTGATGATGCCGAACAAATCACTAAATTAGTTCGTTATGCGATGCAAAATTACCCGCATTTACATGTGGTTGCCCGCGCTGTAGACCGCCATCATGTATACGATTTATGGGCTTACGGATGTCGAGATATTATTCGCGAAACTTACGACAGCACCATGCGTATGGGCCGTTCAGCCTTTGAAGCACTAGGTATTGAGCGAGAAAAAGCCCAAGAGATGGTCGATATTTTCAGTGAGTTTGATAAAGAAATGCTAAGAGAAGCTGCCGATGTCTACGAAATCGGCGTGCCATTCGAAGAGAACCATGCCTATATCGAACGTATCACCAAATTATTCGATGAAAAAGAACCCGTAATAAAACAACAAATGCGCGAGATATGCGAGCGAGTTAAAAGGGACTAGGGGCGAGATCCGAGGGGCTAGGTGCTAGGTTCGAGGTTCGAGGTTCGAGGTTCGAGGTTCGAGGTTCGAGGTTCGAGGTTCGAGGTTCGAGGTTCGAGGTTCGAGAATAAACGCGATATAAAATCGCTGCAACAAATTTGATGCGTTCGTAGGAATGGCTTCAGCCATGAACTCTCAAACACCACACAAATGCAAAACGATTAGACGTAGGCGTGAAACTTGTTTCGCGCGCCATGCAAGCATAACGCCTACGTAGCAGCGGCTTTATTCCGCGCCATTGATGCGAGTTGCGAGGTGCGAGTTGCGAGTTGCGAGGTGCGAGTTGCGAGTTGCGAGTTGCGAGGTGCGAGAATAAACGCGATATAAAATCGCTGCTACGAATTTGATGTCGTTTGTAGGAATGGCTTCAGCCATGAACTCTCAAACACCACACCTATGTAAAACGATTAGACGTAGGCGTGAAATTTATTTCGCGCGCCATGCAAGCATAACGCCTACGTAGCAGCGGCTTTATGGCTCGACATTGGTGATGGATGCTAGGTGCGAGTTGCTAGGTGCGAGATGCGAGTTACGAGATGCGAGTTGCGAGTTGCGAGGTGCGAGATGCGAGTTACGATGTGTGAGAATAAACGCGATATAAAATCGCTGCAACAAATTTGATGTCGTTTGTAGGAATGGCTTCAGCCATGAACTCTCAAACACCACACAAATGTAAAACTACTCGACGTAGGCGTGAAATTTATTTCGCGCGCCATGCAAGCATAACGCCTGCGAAGCAGCGGCTTTATGCCGCGCCATTGGTGAGGGATGCGAGATACGAGAATAACGCGATATAAAATCGCTGCTACAGGCTCGTATCTCGAAACTCGCAAACTTTCCCCTTGCAACTTTACTCTCGTAACTTACCGAAATATAAGGTATTAAATAATGTAATAAGGAGTATTACAGTATGGAAACGCTTAATAAAAAGGAAAAGCTGCTATCTATTTTGTTCGGATTGGCAGCAACTATTAATTTAACTGTCGGTATTTATTTGCTTGTATTACAAGGCCTAGACTGGTTTGAGTTCATTAGTTGTCTAGCAATTTCACTTATAATTTTAGCGGGTAGCTTAAACCCAAAGCTATTCTTTAAACCGGTAAAAAAATTATTTTCACCAAACTTCACTTTAGAGCCAATAATAAACTCGACTATCTACTACACAATTATAATTACAAGTTTGATTTTATTATTTGGGAGCATCCTACTAGAAAAATTTTGGAGTGCTTAAATGCAGATGAAAACTCAAAAAAGCGAAATAAAACGCGATATAAAATCGCTGCTACAGACTCGCATCTCATGTCTCGTTTCTCGTATCTCGTATCTCGTATCTCGCATCCCATGTCTCGCATCTCGTGTCTCGCACCTCGAAACTCGCTAACTTTCCCCTTTACTCTCGCTAACTTTCCCCTTTCAACTCTCTAATTAAAGACAGCTGTCATTAATTAGAGCGACAAATGTCGGATACTACAATTAAGCAAAAAAATAGCGCCGTTAGGCGCTATTTAAGTTTCATATCAACTTAGGAATTAAAAACTAAAACTTAGTTTTGCGTAGTAGGTCATACCATCAAAACCATAAGGTAGCGCACGAACAGGGTATTTGAATGCTTTATTCGTAATAAAATCAAGCGCTTCATCTTCGCCTAGCTCGTCTGGCGTTACATCAAAGATATTATCAATACCCGCCGATAGCATGAGTTCGTCAGTTAGCTGATAGCCCACGTTAACATCCACTAATACTGCTGACTCTACCGTGCTTGTGTCTTTAAACTCACCGGTAGGTGATAACTCATCAGGCAAGCCAATGTGGTCATTACCAAAGTACTTAACGTCTGTTTCACCATAGTAGTTAAAGCGTAGCATGCTGTTGAAATCGCCACGATCGTATTCAAACGTTAGTGTTGCACGCTCACCTGGTTGACCGTCTGTTAAGAAACTACGCTGTAAATCATCAAGGGCGATTGACTCAGGAACACCTTCTGGCGCATTCACATCATCAATTTCAGTTTCGTTAATGTTACCCGCAAAGGTTGCTGAGAAATTACCGTCGTACAAATCGGTGCGGTACGAAGCAATAATATCAACCCCTTTGGTGGTTGAATCAACTGAGTTTGAGAAGTAGTTAGCTTGCTGTGCTCCTGTTGCATTAAGCGCGGCCACGGCCTCGGCACTAAATGAAACATCGTCCGCCGACATTAAGCTACCAAGTGTAATTCTGTCTTTAATAGCAACATGGTAAAAATCAACGGTTAGCGATAAATCGCTAGTTACGTTGTAAACAAAGCCTGCACTTAAGTTTTCTGAGCTTTCAAGGCCAAGGCTATCGACGCCAAGTGCTGATGGAAAATCAGAGCCCGCTGTTGCTGTGAATGATTGCAATAACACGCCACCAGCACCTAAGTTTGTGGTGTAGGCTGTATAGGCACTTTGTTGCAGTGATGGTGCTCTAAAGCCAGAAGAAATCGCACCACGCACGGCAAAGTCATCGGTAATTTCATAGCGCGTTGCTAGCTTACCAATGATGTCATCACCTGCATCAGAGAAGTCTTCATAACGAAGCGCTGTACTTACTTGCCATGCGTCCGTGATCAGCGTTTCGGCATTTACATAAAATGCATAGCTGTGACGGCTCTCTTTGTTTGACGCTTCAGGGCGTAAACCGTTATAAGCTTGGAAACCACACTCAGCGAATACGCTGCTGTCGTTTACCGCAGGGTATGAGGTATCTGAATTAGCTAAACCACATGCATAAGAGGCTTCTTCGCCCGGCACGATTTCATAATTTTCTTTACGGTACTCAGCACCCACAGATACGTATAATGGCTCGCTGCGACCAATATCTACAATACCATTAAGGTCTGCATTAACGGTTGTTTGATCAAATCTAAAGCCACCTGAGTATCCGCCTGAAGGGCCCGCATTAGCAGCAATATCAGCATCACTTGCATCTGGGTTATTCGCCACATATTCAGCAGCATACGACGCATTTAGAGTATTTTTTGAAGTGAAATCATAGCTATTTTCACCATATACGGCAGATACGTCATAGCTCCAATCTGGAGTTAACTCACCGCGCAGACCAAGTGAAAACGAAATATCTTCGGCTTCGTTATCGATACGAGGTAAAAAGCCATCGCCATATACTTGCACCACGTTCTTCGCTGCTTGGTCAAAGTTACGGTAAAAACCATTACCAAGCGCAGTACGGTTTGAGTATCCGCCAAATGAGTAAAGTTCGGTCTCACCAAATGGTAACGCCATGTTATAGAACACAGAGGTAAATTCGCTATCAGCATTACCCTGTCCCCAACGAACTTCGTCAGACAGCGTACCGGCTGGTACATCAACTGAGCCACCAGTATCACGCTCTGCGCGGTTGGTGCCATCAGCATCACGATATTCTAAAGAAAAGTTAATGAAGCCGCCTTCATCACCTAAATCAAAGCCACGGTTTAAACCCATTGAAATAGTGTCACCATCGCCTTCACCTGTGCTACCTGCTTGCACATAGCCCGTTGTAACACCCGTTGAATCGTTTAACGATAAGTTGATAACACCGGCTATCGCATCAGAACCATATTGCGCAGCAGCACCATCACGAAGTACTTCAACGCCTTTTAAAGCGGTAAGCGGAATCGCGTTCATATCGGTACCTGCAGCTCCGGCACCTACAGTACCATTTAAGCCAAAAATAGATTGGTTGTGACGGCGTTTACCATTGATAAGTACTAATGTTTGGTCTGGCTGTAAACCACGTAGAGTCGCAGGTCTAAATAAGTCAGAGCCATCTGACACTTGCGTACGAGAAAAGTTAAATGAAGGAGCCGTCGCTTGCAGACTTTGGCCCAGTTCAGTGAAACCACCTTTGTTTAAGTCGTCAGCATCAATCAAATCAACCGGCGATGTTGATTCGGTAGCCGTACGATTGGCAACTCGTGAGCCTAATACAGAGATTTGTTCGATGTTTTTATCTGCTTTAGCAGCAGATGCTTGCTCTGCTGCCTGCACTGAAGTCGCAGAAACAGCCACACTAACCGCAACGGCCAGCATACTTAAAGAATGTGTTGTCATGTGTATCCTGTTGATATTCAGGCTTTCCTTAAAACAAAAAGACGCCCCTTTTGGAGAAATTAAGAAAAGCACTAAGCACGTGTTGTTGATTTTAGAAATCACGATTTTTGAAAGTTAACTCAAGCCTGCGAGTTAACTCTTGCAAAACATCCTATCAACAAATACACAAAATGAAAGAAAAATCAGGTACGACTTAGGTATAAATTTTTCCATTTGTAGTATTAATGGAATTTTTACGGTTGGAATTATTCGTTTTTCAGTAGAAACAAGCAAAATAATGCAACTATCAGCTTATCTCTACTGAGGAGGAAAATGTTTACTGATCTTGCTCAAGCATCGCCAGCTTTTCATCTTCAAGCATTAACGCCATAGTGGCAATCTCAGATAAGCTCTCGTCTAGCGCATTAAAGAAGGTAACAAACCCTTCGCCTAGTTTTTCTGGTTCAGGATGATTTGCCAGCGCCTGATCCCACATTGCAAACGTGATTAGTAAATCGAGTGTTGCTTCAAAATTATCAATAAACAACTGACCATCTTCGCTTTCGTTTTCTTGCTGATCATCAGCCTTGAGTAAAAATTGTAAATCGCTGTGCCAAATATCTTGGTTCACGATATACGCCGCAATGTAACCGCTACAAAAGTCTTGCAATGCTTGACTTGGCTCATTGCTGTTAACTTCATTTGGGTATAATTCGGCTAAGATTTTCTTTTGTTCAACTTGTGCTTCGGTTACGTTATCGAGCAGTTCAATCATTGCATCGCGCGGCTCTGATTCAGTCATTAAGGTGTTGAATACCGCTTCATCATTATCGGCTATATAATTTGCTAACTCTGACTCACCAAAAAACTCTGAGCAGGCTAACAAACCAGACATATAGCCAATCACTTGATCTAAACTAACTTGATTAGTTTCGCTTTGACTAGCGAGGTAATTTTTAAATACATCCGAACTTTGTTGGTTAAGCATATTGAGCCTTTACATGTTGTTTTGGTAAGGGTGTATTCCTACCCTAGCGAATTCACAAATTTTTGCAACAACTGAAATGCTGTCAGCTAGTTACAGTTTTTCTGACCTGACTTTGTACCGGGAACACGCAGCTAATTCGTGTGCCCATTCCTTCTGTACTTTGAATATCAATCCGACCTTGGTGCTCATGCACTATGGCATACACCATGGTCATGCCCATACCGGTGCCTTCTCCCACGGGTTTAGTGGTGTAAAAGGGATCGTATATTTTTGCAATGGTTTCTTCTGACATACCGGCGCCATTGTCTTCAACATCGATATAAATATGCTGTTCAAGCTCATACACAGCAACAGATATTTCAGCTTTTGCGCTTAAATTATCACAAGCTTGTTTGGCATTAATTAAGATATTAACGATTACTTGGCTTATGGCGGGTAAGTTACACCAACTTTGTGATATCGGGCTGTATTGGGTATGTAAATGGCAATTACGAAGTTGATTGGCAAGTAGTTTAACGGCGCTTTTTACTGCCTCGGTCATATCGGCAAATTGCTTGTCGTGACTTTTAGGCCGCGAAAAATCCAGTAAATTAGCCACAATTTTGCTTATCCTTTGTAGCCCTTGCGACGTGTCGCTTATTAATTCAGGTAAATCATCAGCCACAAAGCGAAACGAGTGCACTTTATTAAGCTCTGTTAACTGCCTACAAAACGCAGCCTTATTGGTATCACTACAGGCAAATTCATCACATACAGCAAGTAATTCGCTAAAGTAATTACAGTAGGTTTTTAAACAATCCACATTACTGATGCTATAAGCAAGCGGGTTATTTATTTCATGGGCAACCCCAGCGCAAAGTGTGCCTAACGTGGCCATTTTTTCGGCTTGAATGAACATAGCTTGATGATGCTCTAAGTCAGCAATTTTTTGTTCAAGCTCACTGTTTAATGCCACTAGAATACGGCTTTTATCAGCGAGCAATTGTTCAGCTTCTTCTCTGGCCGCTTTTTCTAACAAATAGGCTTGCTTAAAGTCATCCATTTTCGTCTCAAACATTGTTTGTCTCTTTTAAAACCTAGCACAAGGCTTGATTTAAGGCTATGTTATTGATTAACGATGATTCACTCTAAAACTGTATGGCAGAACAAGTTAGCAAACAACATATTCAGGTTTTATGCATCGATGATGACGAAATCGTGCTGCGCACATTGTTACGCTTATTAGCAGCGAACAACATCACGGCAAAAGCCTGCTCAGATCCACTCGAAGGGCTAAAAGTTTTGGCCACTTTTAGCTTCGATGTGATCATTTGCGACATGCGAATGCCAAACATGGATGGCGCCGACTTCTTTGCGCAAGCACTTAATATTGACCCAGAACCACACCGAATTTTGCTAACCGGTTACTCAGATATCGACAACACCATTGCAGCGGTCAATAAAGGTAAAATTCATGCCTATATTCAAAAGCCTTGGCAGAACGAGTTGCTGCTGCGCAACATTAGTGATGGCATAGAAAAAACCTCATTAAAGCGCCAAAACAAGCAGTTAGAGCAAAAAATAAAAGCGCAAAACAGCCAGTTAAAAGAGCTAAACAACAACCTTGAGCAAATGGTAGAAAAGCGCACTCTACAAATTCGAAAAGTGCTCAAACAACTTGAAGAAGTCAACGAGCGTGAAAAACACGAACACCGTGCCACGTTCGAAATTTTATATAACTTTATTAATGCCAACCCTTACCTGGATGGTATGCAAGCGCAAAACATCGCCGCTACCAGCAAGCAAATTGCAGAACAACTTGGCTTAGACAAACAACATATCGATATGGCTGAAATGGCAGGTTACCTTGCACAAATTGGCTTGCTCGCCATGGAGCCTGAGCTGTATAAAAAACCAACCAGGGAACTCACAGAAAATCAAAAAAAGATTTTTTACACCCACCCAAGTACCGCTCAGCTGATGCTCATGCCAGCGACCCATTTACATGATGTCTCTGAGGCTATTTATTACCAGTTTGAACACTACAATGGCTCAGGCACGCCGAAGGGCTTAAAGGGCAAAGAAATACCAATTACGGCGATGATTTTAGCGGTAGCCCGCGATTTCTGGCAGGCAATTGCGCACATCACAGTGCAAGATAACAGCCGTTACGAAAGCGCACTTGATCAGTTACGGCTATACAGCGGCACTCACTATCACCCAAAAATTTTAGAAGTATTAGATAGCATTAAAATAAGCTGTGCCAGCGATCAAAAAGTCGGCACCATGAAAATTATCACGGCTCAAGATCTTAAAAACGGCATGGTACTTGGGCACGCACTAAGAAGCTACGACGGTATTTTGCTATTACCAAAAGGCCATGTGTTTGGCGCAAAATCAATTGCAAAACTGCAGCAACTTGAAGCAAGAAAACCGAATCCTTTCAGGATCATGATCAAAAATTAGCGAATAAAGTGATCACATAATCAGCTTACTTCGTTACAATGTGATTTATATTACGATTACTTCATATAGGAGCACTCAGTGTCGCGATTTTCCGCCATTACCGATAAGCCTCATGACGGCCGATTCAACAAAAAAACGGGCATTTTACTGACTAACTTAGGGAGCCCAGACGCCCCTACTACCGCGGCACTTAGAACTTATTTACGCGAGTTTTTATCAGACCCTCGAATTGTCGAGATCCCACGTTTTATTTGGATGATCATCCTTTATTGCTTTGTACTTACGTTACGCCCAAAACGCTCAGCAGCACTTTATAAAAGCATCTGGACTGAAAACGGCTCTCCACTTACGCATATTACCCGAGAGCAAAGCAAAAAATTGGCAGCCCTTCTAAAAGACAAAGGACACCATGACACTGAAGTGGTTATGGCCATGCGCTACGGTAATCCTTCGATTGAAGCAGGCCTTGAAGAGCTGCGCGAAAAAGGCATCACTCGCGTGATTGTGCTGCCAATGTACCCGCAATATTCAAGCACCACGATTGGTTCAACGTTCGATGCGGTATCGAATGTTCTTCGTAAGTGGCGCTGGGTGCCAGAGCTGCACTTTATTAATGGCTATCACGACAACCCGACATACATTGATGCCCTAGCTGCTAGCATTAGCGAAGATCTAAATGCCCATGGCATGCCGCAAAAGTTGGTGTTTTCGTACCATGGTACACCCAAATTGTTTTTAGATAACGGCGATCCATACTATTGTTTTTGTATGCAAACCACCCGTTTAGTGGCAGAGAAACTTGGCTTTGAGAAAGACTTTGCTGTAACAACCTTCCAAAGCCGTTTTGGTAAAGCTGAATGGTTGAAGCCATACACAGATGCGACCCTTGAAAGCTACCCTGCTGAAGGAATTAAAGACGTTGCAATTCTAAGCCCTGCATTTAGTGCCGACTGTTTAGAAACGTTAGAAGAACTCGAAGGCGAAAACCGCGAAAACTTTGAACATGCTGGCGGTGAAAAGTACCGTTACATTCCTGCATTGAATACCCGCGATGACCATATCAATGCGATGTTTGAAGTGATAAAACCATTACTTAAATAACGAAAGGCCCTAGTTAGGGCCTTTTTTAATATTGAAGCGTGTCATTAATCCTTACGTGTCATAACCAAAGTCACCGTGCCAGCAACAATCCCCCAAAACGCAGAACCGACCGAGAATAAGGTTAGGTTAGAGGCTGTGACCAAAAAGGTCACGATCGCAGCTTCGGTATAATACGCCT
Organism: Pseudoalteromonas gelatinilytica; assembly: GCF_001641615.1. Lineage (GTDB taxonomy): Bacteria > Pseudomonadota > Gammaproteobacteria > Enterobacterales > Alteromonadaceae > Pseudoalteromonas > Pseudoalteromonas gelatinilytica. The sequence goes on along the minus strand of NZ_LRRU01000019.1, from coordinate 289,513 downwards.
CAGTTAATGCTTGTTGTAAGCTACTCGCAATGGTGGCAAAGAGCGCAATGCCTGCCAACGCCAAAATCAATGCCTGTGGCAAACTTGCGACCAAGCCAACTAGCGTTGCCGCGAGGAGTGCCATAATAATGTAAAACACGCCACCAGCAATGCTTGCCCAATAACGTTTGCTTGGATCTTTATCAGCCTCAGGGCTCATACAAATGGCAGCGGTGATAGCCGCTAGGTTAATGGCATAGCCACCAAAAGGCGCAATAAACACATTTAGTAGCCCGGTTACATTTAGCGCTGCAGACACCGGAGCTTTGTAGTGATGCGCTTTTAAAACAGCAATACCCGGTAAGTTTTGCGACGTCATGGTGACAATAAACAGCGGCAAACCAACACTTATCATGGCGTTTAAGTCAAACTCAGGCGCAATGTAAGCAAACTCGCTCATTTTCCACTGCCAGCTAGAGGTATCAATCTGCCCAGTCACACCAGCCATTAAAAAGCCTGCAACAACCACTGCAAGCATAGCAAAGCGAGGAAAATAGCGCTTTCCACATAAATAAACAGCCACCATTAAACCAATGACTAAAGGTAGCTCATTCATAAAGTTGAACACATCAATACCAAAATTCACCAGCACGCCTGCAAGCATGGCACAAGCCAATTGGCTTGGGATCTTGTTCATCATTTTTTCGAACACGCCGGTAATACCAGACAAAAACACCAGCGCCGCAGAGAACATAAACGCGCCAACAGCTTGGTTTAAGCTATACCCTTGGGCACTTGAAATAAGCAGTGCCGCTCCAGTTGTTGACCACGCGATAAGAATGGGAACTTTGTAATAATAAGACAACGCAATTGAGCTAACGCCCATCGCAAGACCAAGCATTAACACCCAGCTGGCAACTAAATCAGGTGTGCCACCTAACACCATAACAACCTGATAAATAAGCGCGATTGAACTGGTAAAGCCAATAATAACGGCCACTAACCCCGCAGTTGCTCGACTGATGAGCTGACTCATGTACACACACTCCTTGGCAATTAAAAATCTACCATATCCTATGATTTGCCAGATGGCACTGTACACTTTTGTAGTATTTTAAGATTTATTTACTATACAGATGACACAAAAAAGGCGTGTTATAAACACGCCTTTGTAAAGTTTAAACAGCCTCTAAACAAGGCTCCTCGGCCACTTCTGGCTTATCAAAAATGCCTAAACGAATGCGAATGAAGTGTAAAATTTCTTTAGCGACATCAATACCCAACGCACCTTCTAAGCCTTCAAAGCCTGGGCTTGAGTTTGCTTCACAAATTTTAAAGTGCTGCTCATCAAACAATAAATCAATGCCAGCCACATCAAGGTTAAGTACGTTTGCAGTTTGGGTTGCAAGCCATTCGATTTCTGGCGTGATAGGAAATGACTTACCTGTGCCACCTGCACTGACGTTGGCTTTAAAGTTTTTACCCTGTGAGTTACGCTCCATACATGCAACAGCACGGCCACCGATAGTAAGTACTCGCAAATCACGTCCATGACTCGACTTAACAAACTGCTGTAAAATGATGTTTGCTTGTGGGTTTGCCGCCTCTATCAGCTGCATTAAGTCATCAAACTCTTCTTTTGATTTTGATAAGAACACGCCACTGCCCTGCGAGCCCGATAACGTTTTAATAACCACAGGAAAGCCAATCTGCTTTTCAACCAAATCAATATTCACCGGAAACTTAACCAACATGGTATTCGGCGTTGGTAAATTACATTCAGCTAGAATTTGCTGTGCAAACAGTTTGTCTTTCACTGTTTCGATTGATTGCGAGCTATTAACACAGTAAACGCCTAAACGCTCAAGGTGGCGAATAATCGCCAGCGCAAAATAGGTTGTACTTGCACCCATGCGAGGAATAACAAAGTCTGGTAGCTCAACAGATTGGCCATCAATTAAAATACTTTTACCGTCTTCACGGGTAATAGTGAGATCAAATTGATCAGGCGAATAAACTTGTAAATCTATGCCCTCTTCTTTGGCTGCAGCAAGTAAGCGCTCAACTTCATAGGTTTCTTGCTTTAACAAGCCTTGGCTATCTTTATAAATGATCCACCCGCGCATAGTCGGTACCTCTAGTCTTGGAGTTTCGGTGACAAAAAAACGCGGATTATGCTCAGCATTCAGAGCTGAGTAAAACAAATTAATTTTATCGTGACGATGACAAAAACCACTACTTAGAGATTAACTATTGACCGAGTTGTTAACTTGAGGTAAAAACCAACAATGAGTTAACATAAAACCCCGTAAGAGAAACGTGTGAACAGGACGCTTGCATTAATCTTCATTCTGCCACTTACAGCATTTGCACTGAATGAATGGCACATTCAAAGTGATGGTTTTAAAACAAAACCCAGCACACAGCAGTTTGTTGCCTCTTACAAAGCAGAAGCCGACCAAATAGCCCCACAACCCATTGTGAACTTAACTGCGCCGCTTAATCAGTTATCTAACCGCGCCCACGATTATCTATATAAACAAGGTCGATTGCCTGACCAATTAGCAAACACCGCATTCAGCGAATTTGATTTAGACACCCTAAAAACCCTACAACCCGGCGATCACTTTATTTTAGTGATCGATGAATACCTCAGTTATACCGTCGAAATTAGTAACATTATCGAAGCCAGCAATGGCGATAGAAGTGTATTTGGCAAGGTCAATGATCATGCTAAAGCAGGCCATCAAGCCGTGATGACCCTCACAGAAAACACCCTACAAGGCCAATTTGACGCCGGTAAGCAAAGCTACAAGTTTCAAAGCCATGGTGAGTACGGGTGGGTAACGAAGTTGTAGGTGAGGAGGTACGAGTTGCTAGCTACGAGTTGCTAGTTTCAAGGGGAAAGGGGAAAGTTAGCGAGTTTCGAGATACGAGGAACGAGATGCGAGATACGAGTTTCGAGTCTGTAGCAGTGATTTTACATCGCGTCCTAGAGTCTGAATCCTAGCACCAATTGTTTCCCCGTAGGACTGGCTTTAGCCGGGAATGGTTTGAGTAAGTGACGAGATACGAGGTGCGAGATAGGAGTCTGTAGCAGCCATTTTACATCGCGTCCTAGCGCCTAGTACCTAGCGCCCAGCTCCTAGAACCGAATGTCTTAATTCGTAGGCGTGAAACTTGTTTCGCGCGTCTGATAGCTGATTGCTCTCATTTATGTTTGATTCGGCACTAAAGTACCTCCTACAAGAGCTCCTACAAGGCTTAAATCGCTGAGAAGAACACACGACCTAATCAACCCCACTGTTCGACTGACATCTAATATCTGACCTCTAACGACTAAAAGCCAGCGATTTTACATCGCGTCCTAGCGCCTAGAACCTAGTGCCTAGCGCCTTTCCCCTTTCCCCTAGCAACTTTCCCCTAGAAACTTTCCCCTCACTAACTCACACCTACTCCTCAATCGCGGGCCACAAACTTTCACCGTCGCTGTCGATTGGGCTTAAAATCTCAAGGCCTAGAATTTTGGCGATCAGCGGGTACACATCTAAATTACTTACTTCGTCTAAACGCAGGCCTTGTTTAAAGGCGGGGCCGGTGGCGATAAAGGTTGCGGCCATATCTTCGCTATAAGCGTAACCATGAGTGCCTAAATAACCGGCCATTTTGCTGTCGGTAAACACTCGAGGGGCGTCGGTTTGTAAAATAATATCGCCAACGCGTGGGCCTTTATCGTAGTGATAATCACGCTTTTGCTGCTCGCTTAGCACGATATAACGACCATCAGCAGCATTAGCGAGCTTTTTACTGAATCCGCTGATGTCTGCTTTGCTATCTGGTTTTGCATAATATAAAACCCGAGGACCGGTGTTTTGCACCATGAAGTTTTCATCTTGCGGCAAGCTATCAATTTTAATGCTAAGGCTTGGATCAACAGAAGCCATACCGTGATCAGACACAATCACTAAGTTAATGTTTTCATCAAGCGCTTTTAAACGGCTCGATAAATCAGCCATTAAACTATCGAGCTTTTGCACTGCGTCATACGTCTCTTTGGCATCAGGGCCAAACTCGTGCCCCATGCTATCAACCAGCGAAAAGTAGCTAACCACTAAACGCGGGCGCTGCGCTTTTGGTAAGCTCAACCACTGAATAATTTGATCAACACGCTTTTGGTAGTCGCTGTGTTTTGAATAATGATAAAAGTAATCAGGCAGCATGCCATTAAAGCGCGCATCTGATTCAGGCCAAAAATAAGTGGCGGCTTTTAAGCCTTGCATTTGTGCAAGGTTCCAAAGCGGAATGCCATTCACCCAAGTGCTATCGTCTTTCCCTTTACCCATTTTGTAGCAGTCGTTACGCTCAGTATCACAAAAGCGGTTCTCGACAATGCCATGATTAACAGGCAATAAGCCGGTAATAATCGACAAATGATTCGGGAAGGTTTTGGTCGGATAAACAGGGCGCATTTTGTTTGCTCTCACGCCCTGTTCACTGATTGCTTTTAAGTGCTTTGCATGGTGTTTTTCAATGTAATCCCAGCGAAAGCCATCTATCGAAATAAGCACGACCGATTGCTCTTGCCCCGCTTTTACTAGGGAGCTGAACGCTAATAAACCCGCTAAAACTAATTGCCAAATACGCATGCGAAACCCTTTTTAGTTCAATTTGTTAATTTGCTCAGAAACTTTATCAAACTGTTTTGAAAATTTTGTGATCATGCTTTCTAGCTTTTTCACACTACGTTTTAAACGTGAGCCGTTTATTTGGCTATAAATAAAGCCCCAAACGCCTGTAACCACACTTAACACAATAAACACAGCAACGGGTAGGCCATCTAAGTGTTCAACCACTTGCGGGTAATTATTGAGTAAATCAATGCCAGCATCTGGCACAAGTGTATTTACTAATGGGTAAAAATCTTGGGCATCAAAGTACCACGCTAGCCCTACTGACGTAAGACCAAGCAATACCATACGGTTAAAACCATGCACCATGCCAAAGTTTCTGACAGAAGAATTGTTGTACTTAATGTCTTTACTCACATTAACCGCATACTCACGGTAATACTTGGAGTAACGCTTGGTATCAACACTGCTGAAGGCGTAATACACCCAATCACCAATATCGACAGAGCCTAGTAAATCTTCACCCGCTTTAAAAATAAATGGCTCACCCGATGCGGTTTCGAGCATGATTTCACCTTTTAAAGTGGTGCTACGATTACGATAAACCTCAACGCGCTCTTTTACATCGCTACCAACATACATGCCACCTCGATAGGTGGTTGTGGTTTCTGTGGTGGTCACGGTTTGGCGGGTTTCATTAGCATGTGCGCTTTGCTCTTTTTCTAATACTTTGCCAAGCACTGCACGGTGATGAATAGTGCCTTTTTCGTTACGTGCCCAAACATTTTTATGCACATAATCGTTTTCATAAGCAAGGCTATACTCATCCATAATGGCATGCTCAAGCTGGGCAATACTGGTTGGTTTTGTTATGCTTGGCTCTAACGCTTTTTGAATGCTAATGGCTTGCTCATCATCTTTTGCAAGTGATTGTTCTTTTTCAGCAATCGCTTCAACGTGTTGCTTAGCGCCACAGCAATAACAATGCGCAGCATCTTGGCTAATACGCTGCTGGCAAGAGATACAAATAACATCTGACTTACTCGGCGTTCTTGCCAGCATGTTATAACCCAATTGATTTAGGGTGGTCGATAGCATCACATCTGTTGCTGCTAAAATCGCATCATACTTTGCTTCTTGTTTGGCTTTAGCTTTTTTATGGTAGTTGTGCTCTGCCATAAATACCCCTATTGCCACAGGCAATGACGCAAGTAGCGCAGGCAAAAACTCAAGCTTTGCAGCAAACAACATGATTAAGAATGTAATAACACTTAGCACCAGCCACAGTATGGTTCCGCCAGTGTAGTTTCGGCTAATGGTTTTGTCCCAGCTGCGATATTGTTGGTCAGCAAAATGCACAATCACAACTGGCATAAAGCGGTCATTTTTAACTACCCGCCTAGCATTGCCATCAGCAATGCGATAATTAAGCGTTAACGGTGTTTCTTGAAATGCGGTGATCACATTACCCTTTTGTAGGTTCGCAATCACATCTTTTTCTGCATCAACACTAAATTCATGAATAATGCCGTCTTTGTCTTCAACTTCTAACCACCAATAACCATATAGCATGTTGTCGTTATTGGTTTTATAGCGGCGCTTATAGTAATACATTGATTTCACAACGCCTGTGATCGTACTCGCTTGTGGCGCATAGTTTTTTACATCAACCAGCAAGTCAGGGCTGAGTTCTTCAACCGTGTGCATTTGTCTTTTTTGCTCAAGAGCTTCTCCACAATCACAACAGTGAAGATCGGTGGCATACACCGTAGTTTGGCAATGTTGCATTTTCATTCCTTGCTTAATTAATTGCTTAAATCAATGGTTAATGTTTGTTCGCCAGCATCTACTTGGTGCCAACGTCGATACGTTTTATACCCAGGCGCCGACACTTGAATATCATAAGCGCCAGTTTTTAATGTCATGCCGGGGCGATATTTAGGGCCGATATTCATAATGCGAATAGTGGCGTTCGCCGGGTTTGTAGTAATGGTAAGTTTAGTTTTTTGCTCAACCAGATATTGTCTACGCTGTTGTTGCTCTTCAGTTAAGTTGGCATCGCCGTGGCGCAAAATATCAACCTTAGCTAAAGCATGACTCATTGGGCTAAAGCTCTCGTAAATATGTAGCTTTTCTTCAAACGCTAACCCCAAAGGATGCAACAGAGGCTGCGCATGCAAGGTCCAACGAATCGCATAACTAAATACCGGATTGCTTGACTCATCGACCTTGTCTAAAAAGTAGTTAACAGGGCTTTGGTCGTCTTCGGTAAAGGTGTTATGCACAAACATTACTGGCACTACCAAAATCAGCGCGGGCATAATTAGCTTTTGCAAAGCAGATACACCAGTCGTTGGCTGCTTTTCTTGCTTAGGTTTAATCAATTGCCACAGTTTTAACGGCAGTTTGCTAAAGGTTAAGCAAATCAAAAACAGTGACAACGACATCGAAATAGGCGGAATAATCACCGAACGCAATGCTTGTTTACCGTATTCGGCATACTCGCCACCATCAGCAAATTTACCTTCTGAGCTATTGAGCATGGCAAGGTATTTGTCGGTGCGTTTTGCAATGTTTGGATCAAGCACCTTGTCTTTAAAGTTCTTTTTGTTCCAATCAGCGCGAATGTTTTTCACATATAAATCGCCCATTCTATCGGCAATTTTTGCTTGAATTTGCGGGTGTAACTGAAACGCAACCCAGCTTAAGTTTGGCTCTAAACTCATGCCGCGTTTGCGCATTTCGCTTTGCCAATGCGCATTTGCTTCGCTGGTTACTTTTGTAGCTACAGCATTGGCAAATGCTTGGCGTTGATCCACATTCCAGTTGCTATCAAGCTCTAGCCCTTTGCTCGCAAAATGTGCTCTAAGCTTCTTTTGCGTTGTTTCGTGAGCACGAAACGCCATTAAGTTTTCGATTGTAAATGGATAGCCCGTTTCACTCACAAACATCTTATGAAAGTTTGGATGTTGTAAAAAACGCAGCTGATAGTGATCAGGGTCATCGGTGTATTTGTAGCGCTTATCTTTAAAGCCGCCATCGCCACCGGTTGCTAAACTAGCAGCTTGTAGTGCGGTATAAACACCACCAGTGAGCACCCCCATCAAAATCGTGCCAGCAGCATTTTCAGCAACCGAAACATCTTCTTCAATAAGCCAGTAATCAGGCTCAATGTAGCCAATACCCGCTTTTAAAATAGTGCTTCGGTAGTCTGCTGCTTCGCGTTCATAACAACGATTGCGACGGTCTTTTTCACTGCTTTTGTCATAACGCTCACGGCATTTGGCAATGCTGTGGTGGTAATCATAAATCTTCGGGCCATACTTTTGTGCGCGCGCTGACGCTTTTGCAATATGGGCTTTTTGCGCTTGTTGGTATTTGCTCCAGCCACTATTGATCTCTTGTTCAACTTGCTGCCAATAACCTTGCTCGCGCTCACCGATACTTGCCAAAGTGCTGTTGTACTTTTTACTGCCATCAGCATAAGCTTTGTATTTAACCACCAGCTCATCATATAACTGGCTGTAGTTTTTATAATGTTTATCAAAATCTTGATACGCTTTTTTCTGTACAAACGCAGCAATAATCTTTCGCTTATCTTGCTCTAGGTTGTCTGAAAGGGCGGCATCGCTATACAGTAAACCACCAAACAGCGCCAAAAAGGTCAGGTTTTCTGAGCTATGTAATTGCTCAGGGTTGTAATCAAGATCATTCACTTTAATTGAGTTAATCGCCAGTGCATCTCTAAGTGCTGCACTGTAGGTAGCAAACTGGCGCTGCTCTGCGGTTGAAGGCTCAATTAAAGTTTTTTCAATGGCATACTTTTGGCCAAAAAACACCACCGGCCAAACTAAGCACAATAAAGCGATAAACGAGATAATGCCACGGCCTACTTTGGCAACCATGGCTTTAGGTAAAAAGTCAGCTAACAGCAGTGCAACACCTACTCCAGATACAGCTCGGCCATAAATTTCGAGGTGTTCAAGGTCTTCAGCAGAAGGCGTTCCTAAACCGACTAAAGAGACTAACTGGGCATTAAAAATTGCCTCGGGTATTAAATATAAAGTAGCTAAAACAAGTAGCAAACAGCGCCACCAAAACGGCTTTATTAAATCAGTCATAGTCTTGTTCTTATTGTTTTTTACGCAGTTCTAGTTCAACAGCAGGATCTGTTTCTAGGCTAAAATCTTCATCGGCTTGGCGAGTCCCTATTTCTAAATTAGGTGCTGAAGGAGCCGATGTTACTTTGGGAATATAAGTCTGTGCTTGGGTTGACTTAAGTGTGCCGCCCACCGCTGGATAAAGCTGGTTCCCTTTATAAGCATACAGCTCATCAAGGCGTTCTAAATCAAGGTCTGCGGGCATGCTGGCAATTAACTTAGCGTCTGCTTCATCGCTAAAAAACGGCTGCATTTTTGGTAATTCGAATACAGAACAAAAGCCATAAACGGTGTCATCCATGATCACAGAATCAGGGCGAAGTGAGCGTGACTGCGCTAATAAGCTGCGCTCATGGTAGTCGTGGCCGTTAATAGAATAAGTGGCAATCATAATACCGCGCGCTTTAGCGACTGGTTTTAAGCGTGCTGCACTTTGCTTGTAATGACGAATATCAAGCACATAACCAAAATTACGTTTGAGCTGCTTGGCTAATTTATCGAGCTTAACTGGGCTGTCGTAACGTTTTTCACGATGATGGCGATTACCTAGTGCTTGTAGGCTCTCAAGTTCTTCTTTGTTACGCTCGTAAATGGGGTCACTACCCGCACCACGCTTAAGATCGCTTGCTAACTTATTCATCGAGGCTTTTGCCGGTGATTGAATAAATGCCAAGTAAATATCCGGGTTAATGTCACGCATACGGGTCAGGTTGCGCATTTCTAAACTGCTAAAAAAGTAGTTACCGCCGCCAACAAATTCATACGCTAAGTAATCAAGCATTTTTAAATCATTTACTGAGGCATTTGATTTTATTTCTATATTCAATTTTTGATGAGGTTTGCGATAGCGCGCAAACGTGGCAGCAAGCTCTCTGAATGAAGGTGGCATATCATCGGTAAGTAACCCGGTATCTTGGTTACGATGACGTAAATAACCCCACTCTTTTTTATAGCTCATCGACTCAATTTTGCGGCGCTGGTTATCAACGGTGCCAGTTTCTCGACCAGTACGGGCATCATGATGCACAACCCACACATCGTCACGGGTAATTCGCACATCAATTTCAACAACATCAAAGTTGTTGTCGATGGCATCTATCACCGCGTTAAGTGAGTTTTCGGCATAGCGAATTGAGCCGCGGTGGCTTTGCAAATTAAAGTTACTGCATTGCCTTGTCGAAAGGTAATTAATATTGCCGAGTTGGCTTTCATAAAAACCTCTTGCACGCAGTGCATCCTGTTTGGCCTTAATGGCATTTTTTTCGGCCACCGTTAAGGTGTTTTCAGCGCTTGGCTCAGGGGTACTTTTACAAGCAGTTAAACCAATACAACACAGAAGAATACTGGCTAGTAGCCGTGGTTTTTGAGACAAAATTTGCATCATTGCTATACAGCCAAAAGGCTTTCCTTTCTAATTCAAGATAATGAAGAAGTGCGTAAAACTGAATAATATATGAATAAAGGTCTCGATTTAAAGTAATAACTTTAATAAAAATGAATATTTTAATTTAAGATACAAGCTGTTAGATTTAATTTAATAAATGGCAAAATGTTGCTAACAAAACGCAAAAGCCCGATTTTACCGCTTTGTGGGAATATAAAATGATCGATTTTGGTAAAAAAATAACGCCTGCGCGCGAAATGCGCTCTACCAATAATTTACACACTGCGCTTGAAAGTGATCGGGGCCGCATTATTAACAGTGCTGCAATTCGCCGTTTGCAACAAAAAACCCAAGTTTTTCCACTCGAACGTAATGCTGCAGTGCGCTCAAGGCTGACCCACTCGCTTGAAGTACAACAAGTGGGCCGGTTTATTGTGCAAACCATTTTTAATAAGCTTAGTGATGCAAAACAAAAAGAATATGGCCTTGCTGGGCTTGAGCGCCCGCTAGAAAGCCTAGTAGAAATGGCGTGCCTAATGCACGACATAGGCAACCCACCGTTTGGTCACTTTGGCGAAGCAGCCATCAACCAATGGTTTGATAAACACTTAGACGCACTGACTCCTGAGCGCTGTAAAGGCATTGGTATTAGTGTGATCTTTAAACACCTAGCCCAAGACATAAAAAGTTTTGAAGGGAATGCCCAAGGTATTCGCATAATTCATTCATTACTTTCTCTAAACTTAACCTACAGCCAAAGTGCCGGAATTTTAAAATATACACGCCCGGCCAGCATGGCGAAAATAGACAGCCCGCAAGATAAAAACTACTTGATGAAAAAAGTGGGTTATTACTTCAGCGAAAAGCCGTTTATTGAAGCGCTGCAAACTGAACTCGAAATTGAGCAATACTGCCGTCATCCTGCTAGCTACATTATGGAGGCCGCTGACGATATATCGTATTGTTTGGCCGATATTGAAGATGCGGTAGAAAAAGGCATTATTAGTGTTGAGTCGCTTTGCGAAAAGCTAAAAGAGCAATACACCCGCACACTCACAAACCTAACCATAGACGATACCAAACACAGCGACTTTGCCGAAAAAGCCATTGATTATGCGTTAAGTAAAGCGCAAGAGCAGCCGTACAATTTTAACAGCGAATTTTTTATCTACCTGCGCGTGACCTTGCTACACCCATTAGTAAGCTACGCAGCAGAGCGGTTTATTAATAATATTGAAGCCATTTACCACGGTGATTTTAATCAGGCTTTATTAGAAGATCGCAGTCACCTGCACGCCGTTACGCTCACCTTAAAACAAGTGGCATTAAAGCATGTATTTTGCCACAAAGAAGTAGAGCGTTTAGAGCTACAGGGTTACCGTATAATTAGCGGTTTACTTGACTGCTATAAACCTTTACTAGCCCTTGATGCTGATGCTTTTAAACGCGTGTTAAAAGGCGATCAAAACTATTTAATTGAAACTCGTCTGGTTAAAAAACTTTCGAATAAACATTTAAATAGCTACCAAAAAGCCATTGATGCCCTAAAAGCAGAACCGGATCATTTTGCCGCTTACGAGTTCTATTATCGCTGCCGCTTAATTCAAGATTACATAAGCGGAATGACTGACCAATTTGCTTACGACGAATACCGTGCGCTCATGGTAATTGATTAACCACTACGAATACGCTTAATTTGTTAACCAAATGTGGATAAATTACTCGTCTCAGCTTAGAATTAATTAACTGTTAGGTCATCGACTAAACCTTACTGGTCCGGAACTTATGCCAATTATAAAAACAACTTTTCTCTTATTACTCCTAAGCTTAAGCTTTACGAGTAAAGCGCAGTACAACGAAGCCATGTGTATTTTGTTAAAACAGCAAATGCATGAATACCGCTTTAACACCAGCAATAAAAACTATCGCTCAGCTGCCAGAAACTATGAGAAAAACTGCAAAAATCCAACGCCAGTAAACAATGCCGCTGCTTTCGAAAAACTAGAACAACAAACACAAGAAACAGCACCAGTAAATTCAGCCACTGCGGCTAATCCTGCTGTGCACTCTGGCGCAATTCCAGCAGAGCCAGAAGAAGTTATTGCACCTGTTGCTGAGCAAACGTCTGAACTTATCGAACAACCAATGCCGCAAATGGAGCCGGAAGTTCAGCAGCCAGAGCAAACTGAGATGCCTGGGAAAGTTGACAGAATTACGATTTCAGATGCACCAAAACCTCAGGCTGAACCGGCTTCAAGCCCTGCAGTTCAAGAGCAAGTTGTTGAGGTTGAAACCCAAAGTGCTGACGCTGAAATAGCTGTGGCTGAAAAACCAGCAGACCCAGCACCACAAGCAGAACCAGCACCGAAATCTTTGCCAACACCAGCACCTATTCCAGATCCTATACCAGAACCTATTCCGGCAAATAATGATGGCTCTTCAAGTTCATTACTCATGCCAAGCTTAATTGTGTTGTTGGTATTACTTGTTGCAGGCTTAGTGATTGTGCGTATTCGCCAAAGCAAAAAAGCTGACGCAAATTCAGAACTTGAACAAAGTTTATTACAAGCAAAAGCCCTTAAAGCTGCCGCAGAAGCGCAAGCTGCCGCAGAAAAAGAAGCTGATGAACTCAAAGCAGCAACAGCAGCAGTGCTTGCCGAAGAACAAGAGCACCCACATGAAGACAGCTACCCACTCGCCGATGAGACATTTACTGCAACCGAAACAGATAATAATGACGAGCTTTCTGAGCTTATGCATTTTAGTGCTCAGCGTGACAAAGAAGAGCAAGAATCTGAGAGTTCATCTGAACAAGCAGATGAAGAATTTGCTAACGCCCATCAATTTAATGATCTAGAACTTGGTTACGACGAAAAAAATACAATTGACGCTGATGACGACTTCTTAGATGAGCAACGCGGCCTTGAGCAAGAGCTCAAACTAGCAAGCCTTGCTTCATCCTATAGCATCAACGAAGACGCGGAGCCACAAGCCGAAGAGGTTGAGCTAGACGAACCTGAATTAGAAGAACCGAGTTATACCGCTTCTTCATCGTTTGGTTTTGATGAATACACAACGAAAGAGCTCGTTGCTGACGATGAGCCACCAATGACAGAGCCTGAGCCATTTGAGGCTGCTGAAATCGATGAGCTGGAGCAGCCAGAAATTGAAGAGCCAAGCTTTACGAGTTCATCATCATTCGGCTTTGATGAATACGCAACAAAAGAGCCAATCGCTGACGATGAGCCAGTGTTAGCTGAAATCGAAGAACTTGAAAAGCCGGAAATTGATGAGCTGGAGCAGCCAGAAATTGAAGAACCAAGCTTTATGAGTTCGTCATCATTCGGCTTTGATGAATACGCAACTAAAGAGCCTATTGCTGACGATGAGCCTGTTTTAGCTGAAATCGAAGAACTTGAAAAGCCTGAAATCGATGAGCTTGATAAACCTGACATAGATAAACTTGAGAAGCCTGAAATTGAAGAGCTAAGCTTCACGAGTTCGTCATCATTCGGCTTTGATGAATACACAACAAAAGAGCCTATTACTGAGGATGAACCGTATAAAGATGAAGTGCCTGAATATGACTTATCGTCATTGATGAGTGATGATTTATCGTTTGCTGATCATTTCGCTGAAGATAAACAAACAGTCACTGCTCCAAACCCAGCAGAAGAACACGACGACATTAACGATGATGATTTAGCTAAAGCCTTACAAGCACTAGAACAAGAACTACAAGATGAACCAGCTTCCATTAATGTAGAAGAGCCGTCACAGCCAGCGGTAGAAACTGTTGATTTGTCTGACGAACTGAGAAACGACGATAAGCTTGAAGAGATTGATAGCGACGCTGATAAAGAGTCTGAGCAACAAGATGATAAGCCGCATAATCCATTTGCGAACTTATCGCTTGATCCAAGCTGGGATCCAAACTCTGACGAAAAGCCTGTGATAGAAAGCAAAACCAAACAGCCAAAATCACAAGCCTTGATTGACGCAGAAGAGCGCGCCAAACAGTTTAAAACGGATGAGTGATTAAGTTACGAGGTACGAGTTTCGAGGGGAAAGGTGCGAGATTCGAGGTGCGAGTTTGTAGCAGCGATTTTACATCGCGTTTGATTACCTAAATCCCAGCGCCTATGCTTCCCCGCGTAGGACTGGCTTTAGCCGGGAATGGTTTGAGTAAGGTACGAGAAACGAGGTGCGAGTCTGTTGCAGCGATTTTACATCGCGTCCTAGAACCTAAACCCAGCGCCTGTGTTTCCCCGTAGGACTGGCTTTAGCCGGGAATGGTTTGAGTTAGCGAGTTACAAGGGTAAAGAAACGAGGTGCGAGTCTGTAGCAGCGATTTTACATCGCGTCCTAGCGCCTAGCGCCCAAAACTTAGAGCCTAGCCCCTAATGCGTTCACCGTAGGCGTGAAACTTGTTTCGCGGGTCTAAATGAAAAGGTTTATATGGATTATGTTGGGTATCGCTCCGCTCGACCCAACCTACCCTAAAACGAGCAGTTCAAATGCAGAGAAGAACGCACGATCTAACCAACTCCACAGTTCGACTGATATCTAACATCTGACCTCTAACGACTAAAGCAGCGATTTTACATCGCGCCCTAGCGCCTAGAGCCTAGAGCCTAATACCCAGCTCCTAGCTCCTTTCCCCTTTACTCTCGCTAACTTTCCCCTCGCTAACTCAACACTCACTTCACCACTGACCGTGGGCGCATTAACCAATGGAAAATAAATATCAAACCAAAAAACACCGACACGGCTAAAACACACAACACAATAATGTTGGTTGGTAAAAACGAATCGGTGCTGTAGCTGTAGCGCTTTAACTCTTGCTCGGCGGTTAACTTAGCTCGTTCGGCTTTACTAGGTAAAACAAACTCATGAAACGAGTCTGTTGGTTTTGCTTCAGTTCGGGCAAGTTGCGCACTTTTTTGCTGCCATAACATATCAAATTGCTGAAACTGAACTTGCTTATTTTCAAGGCACGATTCAAGGTTTTGCAGCTGCAATGAACGAGCTGTACAACGTGGCGGCATCACATAAAAGCGGTCCCATGCAGCTTGTTTGCTTATGTAGGCTTGCTCTGTTAATGGCTTTGCCAAGCTGTTTTCGAGCTCTGCAATGTCAGGGTTATACAACGACGATTTAAGCTCAGCAATTTGCTCTTCACTAAAACAGGTTTCGGATATACGCGCCGATAAGCTTTGAATGCGCTGTTTATAGGCTTCAATTTTGTCGAGAAGATTGGTTTTACGCAGGGCTATTTGTAGCTCGATACGTTCGGCTTGCATGCTTTGACATGCTTCTGAAGGAGCACTTTGCTGCGCCCAAGCAAAAGCGGGCAACAACAAGGCTGTTGTCATTAAAATCCGTTTAATCATTAATTTACGTCACTGTAAAAGTTAGGGGTACAGATTAGCAGTTTCTAGTAAAACTGCAACAAATCTGCGCCAAATTCACTAAAAAGGCTGATCTATCATTACCCAAAAATTGGCCCCTTCTTTTGAATTAGCAAGCTCTGTTCGAACGACTAATCCCGACATCATAGCTCTTAACGAAACACCATAGTCATAATGGTAGTCTTGCCATAATGTACCCAAGGTTAAATGAGGCGACACACGACCCGCTTCTACAAAGCCAACTAACTGAAACCAATCCAGCTTCAAAAACTTTAACCAATTTACATCTGCTATTGGGTTATATTTAAGGGTATAGCGATATTCGAATGCCCCATAAATAGCGGCTTTGTCATGAAACCGATAAAAGTCATAACCCCGTAAACGCTTAAATCCTCCTAATGTAGCGCCTTCGTTATACGGTGCAGCATCAGAGATAAACTTAGTGCCATCAAGAGTGTGATTTACTTGCCAGCTGGGTGAATAAGCAGCCCAAAAATTAAATGCTAAAATACGCTGATGAGCAAACTCACTTGCCCCTAAAGAAATAAACTTACTGCCATTAAACTGCCACAAATCCCAATCATAAATATCGTCACTCCCTGGCATTGATTGGCTATAGGCAAGATACTGCCTGCTTCCGTAACTTGGGTTAGTTGCAAAATCGGTGTTGTCATAGAGCAGGCCAAATTCCATTGCTGAAATACTGCCATCTTGTGTACCCTCATTAAATTCAAAGCTTTGCGAGCGTCTAAAATAGCGTGCAGTTGCAACCATTACACCCGATTCCAACGGGTTCCACTGTGCCCCACCCGATGGTTCAGAAACCAACAAGCCGTTTTTTAGTTGGTAACGCACCATACCTGTTTGCGATGTTGCGCCAAACGGTAAAGCGTATTCGATGCGAGCATCAAACCAATTAGAGCTACCATCGGCTTCTAAATAAACCTCGTTTGAAGAGTCATTACTACCGGGGAACACGGCGTTGTCAGCAATGGGCACTTTATGGCCTCCGGTATAAGCGCGCTGATCAGGAAAATATGCAGCCATGCCACTGGCACTAAAATACCAGCGTTCTGAATCTAACACCTTATAGTTAAACAGGCCTGCCCACGCGCCTTCGCTCACATCACCTTTAAATGCAGTGGCGCCAACGGTCATTTGTGGTTGATGGTAACCTTTGATCATGCCACCCACACCAAAGTTAAGCCCCATGGTATCGGTGCTAAATAAGTAGGGAAGCACTAAAGACTCGTGCTTTTTATTCGCGCTCTCAACACGCTCAATACTTGCTTTTACACGGGAAATATCAGCATTGGCCGTTAGGCTTGCAGCCACACAAACGCCACAAAAAATAACTTTAAAGTTAAGCATTACTAGCTCCTTTAGTAAGCGACTTAAATAAGCATAGCTGGTGCTTAAAAACTTTAAAATGATTTAACGCAAATGTTACTGATGAAGTTGATAAAATTGCTGATCATCTAAAGCAAACTGAGCAAGCAACCAATCTTTAAACAGCTGCACTTTTTGCCATTTAAAATGTTCGGGCGGCGCAGCAAGGTAGTACTTATATTGGCAGTGATACTCATAGTTTGGATAAATCTCTAGCTGACCAAGTTGCAGTTGAGTTTCGATTAACCGCCGCCTTACCATTGCAATACCTTGCCCTGCTAACGTGGCTTGAATAACCAGTGCAGCGTTATCAATTTCAAGTGCGGGGAGCGCATCTGGGCTTACAGCTAATTGCTGAGCCAAAGTTAACCAACCGCGCTCTGCGTCTGGGCACACATCTTTAATTAGTTTTTGTGCCAGAATCTGCGGTTTAAGGGGTTTATTAACATCAATGGCACCGGGTTTATAAGCCAAAAATAGGCTGTCGTCGCTGATAAGCTCACTGTGCAAACCTGGGTAGTTTCCTTGACCAAACCGAATGCCTAAATCAACTTGCCCCGCTGAAAAGTCGGCAAGTTGATCGCTTGGTTCAATACGCACTTTGATATTGGGGTATTTGTTTTGAAAGTCGCTAATACGGCCCAGTAACCAGCCACTGGCGAACGAAGGCAGCACAGTTAAGTTTAACGTATTCGGGTGGCTATCTTGGCTAACAGCCTGCACACCTGCTTGTAAATGACTAAATCCCTTAAGTACATGGGGTAACAGCTGTTCGCCTTGGCGAGTCAGCTCAACATAACGGGTATGACGAGTAAACAAGCTGCAATCAAGCTGTTGTTCTAACAAGCGAATTTGTTGGCTAACCGCAGCTTGGCTAACAAACAACTGCTCTGCCGCAAGCTTAAAACTACCTAACTCTGCCGCGTGCTTAAAATACCAAAGGCTTTTTAATGGAGGTAACTGCATACGCTTTTATGGTTAATAAAAACTTAAGCATAGGCAATTTTTAATCGTTTGTCAGTAGTGGTGACACGAGTAATACTCATACTGCCAACCGCGACAAGACAAGGACAAACACCATGAAATACTTACTTATTTTATTACTTATAGTTGCCACAAGCTTTAGTTATGCCAACCAACCAGTAATTACTCAGCTTGATACCGATGAAGGCTACCCTTATAAAAACTTAATTAAAAAAGTAGAGCGAGTAGAAATTCGCTATGTAGAAAACAGCCATTCGGTGACCTGCAAAGTCAATGTGCAAACACTGCACAACCAATACATGGGCAAAGAACAAACAGTCTCAGCCAAGCTATTTGCAAAACGCCCAATGGCCGCGTGTTTAACCCGCGAAAAAGCTAAGCAAATCCTGCATATGCTGTAACCATTTCAACCTCGTGAAACTAGGCTACGAATAGCAGTACTTCCCCAGTAGCCTAGTTTTTTTTAGCTGGCGGCTGATCGCTCTTTTATGTTTCATTCGGCACTCAAGTACCTCCTACAATACCTCCTACAAGGTTGTCATTGCACAGAAGAACACTCGACCTTAACAACCCCACAGTTCGACTTTCCCCTAGTACCTAGCCCCTAGAGCCTAGCTCCTTTCCCCTCGTATCTCGCAAACTTTTCTCTCAACACACCTCCACTTTCTCTACCTCAACCGGCTTCGCCAAGGCATTCTCATAAAACGCGAACACAGCTTTGGTATAAGGCTGAGCATAATGCTCATCAAGGGCGGCTTGCGATTCAAACTGCTCAACTAAAAACAAACAACGCTGCTCTTTGCTTGCAAACAGCTCAAAACGATTACAACCAGGCTCTGCGCGAGTGGCTGCTAAAATGCCCTGTAAACGCCCTTTACAGTCGTCAAATAATGCCGCCTTTGGGGTAATTTTTGCCACGATATTAATCATACTGACTCCTTACTAAATAACTTTAAAACCAATGCCCTAATTGGCGGGGCAACCGTAAAAGCCACCACAAACGCAGCAGGCCATGCATTGGCAAATGCCTTCATCCAACTTAGAAAAAATGTATCGCTCAGCCCTAAGTTGACATAAGTGACCCATGCCGAAAGTAAAAACGACATTAAAAACGAAAATGCCGCAGTAAAAGTAAAATGAATTTTCATATGTCCTCCTTGGCGTTACTATATTTGCACTGGCCTAGTGGCAACAGTCACGAAAATGCAAACTAAGATTGAGGGAGTCGTATGCTGGATGATCTGCATTTATTTATTGAAATAGCGCGCCGTAAAAGCATGAGCCAAACAGCAAAAGATTTAGGACTGAATCTATCGACCCTATCAAGGCGTATTCAGGCTTTAGAAGAAAAACTCGCTGAGCCATTACTGCAACGCACAGCCCGAGGCATTGTATTAACCGCCAAAGGCGAATCACTGTATAACGAGCTAGGCGAACCAGTGCTCGCTCTTAACAGCCAGCTTGAGCAATTAAATGACTCACCCACTGCAAAAGAGTTTTATCTGTTGTGTCCACAAAACATCATTGCGGGCCCACTGATGGGGGCCGTTAATCAGTTTGCGATGGCAAACCCTACGCTAAACCTCCACATTTACCCAAGTAATGCCAACAGCCAACTAAGCCAAAAACGTTTTGACTTAGCCATTCGCATCGGCGAACAACAAGACTCAAGTTATTTTCAAAAGCGCCTAGGCATGATCGCAATAAAGCTGATTAAAAAGAAAGATGCTCCAACATCAAGGCTGATACTGCCCTATTCAGAGTCACAACTCCCCAGCGGTTTGCTAAACAAATTAAAAACCGAGTATGAACATATAAGCTTTTGTTTTGATATTACAATCGCCAGAAAAATGGTTGAAGCAGGCTATGGCATTGGCTTACTACCCATGAGCGAAATTTGCTGTATAGACGACACCAGCAACTTTAGTTATATCGATTCCCCCCACAGTATTTCCGCAAGGCCAATTTACGCCCTCTGGCCACATTCACGCACACCATCAGCGAATGCCCAGTTGTTGATAGAACAACTCCAAACCAGTATTGCAGACTCACCAAGCTTGCAAGGAGAAATATTAGGGCTTTAGTTGCAGTTTTCTCACTTCTCGCTTCTCGCTTCTCGCTTCTCGCTTCTCGCTTCTCGCTTCTCGTCATCGTAAGTCGGGTTTTAGCCCGTCAAATAACTCAATCTCTAAACCAACGATAAAGGCCAAACACAAACAACATGGCCGCAATGCCAGCCAAGACTAATTGCCAAATTTTAAGGTCATTCAACTTTGTTAATTGCGGTCCAACACTCTCATTTAAAGGAGTTGAAGCTTGTTTAACGGGTGCTTCAATTATCGGATTCTTTATCACGGCTTGGCTTGTAGTTTTATTTGCATTAATTTCTGTAATGGTCGGCTTTACAGTAATAACAATATCTTTATAGTCTGCTTTAGCTTTACCACTCCAAGCAGATTCAAATAGCGCCTTTTGCTCAGCTTTATTTTCGCTACACCATACAAAATCAGCTTGCTTCATATCCTTCGCTCTACAACGATCAGGTAATTGATAAAATTGCCCCCAAGCATGGCGCTTTTTATCGTCATTATATGAATTTGAATACACCGTAGAGTTATGTACTTTGGTGTTTAAAAGTGCGGTAGGGTTCGAGCGATACGTATAATTACCGCCATTACCAGAACTTCTTTTTGGGTGTTTGCAGTGTCTAGCCAACAGCGTAAAAAGCTCATCTAAACGCTGATTCCACCGTTCACCTTGCCTAGCCGTGTAGCTACGATTCATTCTTTTACGAATGCTCTCGCGCTCAGCCTCAATGTTATCGCAGCGACTTTTTGAATATTGCTCTTCAGCAACCGTGTTGAAACTCGCTAGCAAAGTAGCGAGAAATAAAATCCATTTATTCATAACATTACATCTGTGTAATTTGGTTGTAATTACTCCCTATGTGTTAGCTAGGGAGGTACTTATTCGATAAAAGCTAGCTAAAACAATTGCTTTATAAAACTTTCGATGCAAAGTGCCTACTCAAACTAAGCATTAAATTTAGTCTCTATCAATTAAACCTTAGAAATATTTAAGCTTCTTTGCACAGCTTGATAGCAAATAGCTTTTTGCATAGCTCCATCTATTTGGTTTTGGCGCATCGACAATATAGTTTTTGCTAACTGTCTATGGGAAACAATAGGAAATGGTGGTCGCTGCTTCAACTCTATAAACCAACCTGGAAAGCACAATATTGGGGTTATTTTTGTTTGAAAACCAGTTGCTTCACTTAACCATTTATAAACCCAATTTGCTTGTATTTTTGCTTGTTCAATTGGCTTGCTTTCACTCCAAGATGGAAAGGCAAGTAGAT
Source organism: Pseudoalteromonas gelatinilytica (assembly GCF_001641615.1). Classification (GTDB taxonomy): domain Bacteria; phylum Pseudomonadota; class Gammaproteobacteria; order Enterobacterales; family Alteromonadaceae; genus Pseudoalteromonas; species Pseudoalteromonas gelatinilytica. Next base: position 268,220 of record NZ_LRRU01000019.1, on the reverse strand, counting down.
TATTTTCGAATCGGACTTTGTAGTTTGTATCATCTTTAACGCGCTTATGCCTTCCTTTTGTTTCAATCGCAAAAACACCATTAGGCCCAATAACTAAGTGATCAATATTAAACCCATCAGCTTGAATATCATGAAATATTTGATACCCATGAGATTGAAGCTCAATTAATTCAGATGCAACAGCTAACTCAGCGTCTCGTCCTAGTTTTAGTTTAATTAACTGGTCTGATTCAAACCACGATTTTCTGGCGGTGTAAATTAAACCGACAATAATTACAACTATAAAAAAGTAGTTCAATTGACCGCTTGCCAACATTTCGGTAATCCCTTTGAGGGCAAACGGCATTGTAATAATCAATGTAGCTAAACCTATGTAACCAACAACATTAAAGACCTTATCGTTTACTTGATCGTTAAGTGTTTGTGCGGCTACTCGAGTAAATTTTTTTCGATCTACAGGTAACTTGGCTTGCTTCTGATGAAGCCATACTCTTAAAAAAATAACACCTAATATTGAATATATTCCTCCTATTACAAATAAGAGGCTGAGTCCTTGTGCTATGAAGTTATCCATTTCAGATCCTTGTTCTGTTAACTCCCTCTTTATACATCAATTATTTAATAATGTCGCGTTGGCGACGGCAACCAAAGAGAAGTAAACGCCGACTTCTCTTTGGAATCTCTCGGCGCCCCGAGGTTCACACTGTTCCCTCAATTTGAATAAATTAAATGAACGTAAACAGCGTAGATAGGCCATCCGTGGCCAAGCTAGGCCTTTTACAGCATCCATGCTGTAAATTACTCATAATTAATTCAATTTCGGGTGTGAACACGGGGAAAACCTCAGCAATCGCCTGCAACTGAACAATGAGTTATTTCTTGTTTTCATTAGCTATTTCAGTAAACTGGCTGTAAATAACAGGGAGTGGTTTATGGAACAGGTTGGCATTTACGAGCAGCTTATTACTCAAGTGATTGAGCAGAATTTAGATCGTAAGCAATTTTATGTAGGAGAACGCCAACTAGAATGTGCCGAAGCCGCAACTTGGTTAGCTCGATTTTTAGGAAAGCTAGTCGCACATGCGATTGATGCTATCCCCCACTCTAAAGATCGATTAAGCGAGCAAATTGATTTAGCTAATAACTTAGTTTTATGGCTTAAAGATCATATTAAAGACGATGAGCTAATCAATGAAAACCTCATAGATAGCCAAGGTAAAATACTTACAGCTCTATTCAATACAGAAAACCCTGTAGCAACTAATCTCAAAGACTACTCAAACAGCATTTCCCCACTAACAGGTCTTACGCAAAGTGAGCTATTTAGTGGCGCAAATGCTGGCCTATCTCTTGAGACTGAGCTTAAAAGAGAAATTAAATCAGCTGATACCATTTATTGGCTCGTTTCATTTATCAAATGGACTGGACTGCGGATATTTAAAAGTGAGCTAGAAGCCTTTACAAGAAAAGGTAATAAGCTAAAAGTAATCACCACCTCATACATGGGTGCAACAGATACTAAAGCAGTTGAGTTCTTAGCTAGCTTACCCAACACAGAAGTAAAACTAAGCTACAACAATCAACAAGAACGTTTACACGCTAAATCTTACTTATTTATGCGTAACACAGGTTTTCATACAGGCTACATTGGTTCATCAAACTTATCACATTCAGCACTCACCAGCGGCCTCGAGTGGAATTTAAAAATCACCGCGCAAGAAATACCGCATATTATTGCTAAAACCAAAAGCACCTTTGAAACCTATTGGCAGTCGCCAGATTTTGAATTATTTACCGGCAAAGTTGAATGCAAAGAAAAGCTAATAAACTCACTGAATGAGCAGCGTGGTAAAGGCCAACCAAGTAACCAGTTTTATTTTGATATCACACCAAAAACTCATCAATTAGCTATTTTAGAAAAACTAAGTGTTGAACGAAGTGTTCACGATCGATTTAGAAACTTAGTGGTGGCTGCAACAGGCACTGGCAAAACCATCATATCGGCATTCGATTTTAAAAACGTGTATGAGAAAAAGCCAAATGCCAATTTTTTATTTGTCGCGCATCGAGAAGAGATCCTCACTCAAGCACAAAGCGCCTATCGTGGTGTGCTAAAAAATAACGATTTCGGTGAGCTTTGGGTCGGTAACTATAAACCTCAAAGATACAACCAGTTATTTGCCTCAATTCAGACTCTTAATAATCAAATAGACAACATGAAGTTGAGCGCTGATTTTTATGATTACATTGTTATCGATGAAGTACATCACGTAAGCGCAGCAAGTTACCGCGGTATTCTTAACCACTTTAAACCAAACATTTTATTAGGCTTAACTGCCACACCAGAAAGGCAAGATGGTGCAAATATTTTGGAAGATTTCTGTGGTGTAATTGCTGCAGAGATCCGCTTACCAGAAGCAATAAACCAACGCCATCTATGCCCATTCCAATACTTTGGGCTTGATGATGATATAGATTTAAGCAAAATAACTTGGCGTGGCGGTCGTTATGATATTAGCGAATTAAGTAAGCTCTACACAGGGGAAAACAACCGCGCTAATAGAATCATATCGTGCCTCAATGAAATCGCCACAAATATTCACACAATTAAAGCCTTAGCATTCTGTGTTAGCCAAGATCATGCTGAATTTATGGCTAGTAAATTTAACCTTGCAGGTATAAGTGCAGACGTACTTACTAGTAAAAATACTCATGAGCGAAATCACAAACAACAGGCGCTTAGAAGAGGTGAAATAAAGATCCTCTGTGTAGTAGATATTTTTAATGAAGGGGTCGATATCCCTGAAGTTGATACTCTGCTTTTTTTACGGCCAACAGAAAGCCTAACGTTATTTTTACAGCAGTTAGGACGGGGCCTGCGCTTACCTGACAATAGCCAAAAACAATGCTGCACCGTTCTCGATTTTGTTGGTAACGCTCGCCCAGAGTATGACTTTGCTAATAAGTTTCGAGCTCTAATTGGCAAAACTAACCAGTCAATAAAAGCCGAAATAGAAAATGATTTTCCGCATTTGCCGTTGGGTTGCAGTATAGAGCTACAAGAACATACCCAAAAAGCAATTTTGCGTAATATTCAACAGGCAACTAATAGTAAAAGGCGCTTGCAACAGCTTATAAGTAGCTATTCACAACATACTAACGCCCAACTATCTCTAAGTAACTTTTTATCCATAAATCCTCAAGTGACGTTAGAAGATATTTATAAACCGAAGGAAAATAAGCTCGGTGGCTGGCACTGGTTAAAAGGCGATGAAATACCAGTAGATCAAGTAGATATTTACGCTGCGTATTATCGTGCAATCAACACTCAATTACTCAGTTGCAACTCACTGAGCTATTTGAGCTTTTTACGCGATTTATGTAACAGCGACTTTAGCATTGAAGTAACGCCTAAAAATCAACAATACGCTCTAATGGCTCATTACAATTTTTGGGATAACACCGGCACAAATCTGGGGTTTAAATCTATTAAACAAAGCTTACAAGCACTAAAAAACCCACTATTACAACATGAGTTATCAGAAGTGATTACGCTTTTAATAAACCGTATTCACCAACAAGAAAGTGATTTAACGTGTCTCCCAAATCACGCAATAAAATTACACAGCCGTTATACACGCCAGCAAATATTAGCTGCATTTGGTGCTCATACGTTTGATAAAAAATCAACTGCACGCGAAGGCGTATTAGAGTTCAAAAAACAAAATTTAGAATTACTTTTTGTAACCCTCAATAAATGCGAAAAAACCTATTCGCCAACAACGCTATACCATGACTATGCAATCAGCCCTACTCTGTTTCATTGGCAAACGCAAAACAGCGCACGACCAGAACACGGCCGCGGCCTAAGCTACATTCAGCACCAACAAACAGGCAAAACCATCTTGTTGTTTGTGCGTGAACAAAGCAAAGATGAAAACGGTAGAACAATGGGATTCGTTAACTATGGCGAGGTTAAATACCAAAGCCACAATGGCAGCCAACCAATGAATATTACTTGGGAGCTAACAAACCCCATGCCAAACGAAATGTGGCATGAGGCAGGGAAGTTGGCTGTAGGTTAAACCTAAGCTTATTAAGAATCATATTTGTACTTTGTCTGCGCAACTAGATCTAACGCTTGGATATTTTTACTTCCCGCCAACTCAAATCTATCTTTTGCAAGCCAGAGTTTCGCGCCATTGCTGCTGGCTACTTGGTATGCCCAGTTGCTTACTGCAAGAGATTTATCTTCATCACAATGAAAATAGCGAGTTAGTTCATTAGTGAGCAGCTGGCTGTGACGATCTAGATTTTGGTCTTGCCAACGTTCGCGGTGAAGCTGGGCTGCTAAAAAGTCACGTTTACTGTTATTACAACTTCGATGGGCGGCAACAAAATTATGGCCTAAATCGTTAGCGTAGCGGGCAAAGGGAATAAAGTGATCAACTTCTATCGCGCTCGTGAGTAGCTTTTGACAATAAAAGCATTGGCCTTTTTGTATTTCGACTAAAACTGGTTTTGCTTTGTTTAGTGCTGTGCGGTCGAAACCAAATAAAAAGTCATGTAATTGGCTTTGAGGGCCAATAAGCGCTTGGTTATGCTTAATGCTTTGAATCTTTTGTAGCCATGCATTTTTAGCTAAATAGACAACTAAATCGTAAAAGCGTCTGAAGCAAGCAGCTATGCCTGCGTTTAGAGTGATATAGCTTTTTCCTTTTGTGTGCGGATATAAAAAGCATTCTTCTTGTTTGGCGAGAATTTGTAAGCGCCACAACGGGCCTGTTTTTAAAGTGTATAAAGCCTCTTTATAAGTGGTGTGCCAGTAAGGGCTTAATTTAAGTTGGCGCAAGCTACGAATATTGTTTTGCTGGCACTCATATAGCACCGTAATTACTTTTGATTGCGCACCCGAATTTTGTTTTAGTAAAGCACTTTCACCACTATGAGCAGAAGAAAATGGCACTGCATGGTGCCAATAAAGCTCTATTAACTTTTCAGCAAGCTTAGCAAGATCAATGTTTAACTCGCTAGCTTCATACATCATTGGTTGCTCAACACAAACATCAGCCAACGCATGCAATAGTGCAAACTTATAGGTAGCACTAAAATCACCTTCCACCAGCATGCGCTGAATGTAAGCAATAAAATCGAGTTGCTGCTGCATGGCCATCATCAATCAAGCCTTATGTGTACTTTTGAAAAGTGCTTTAAAGTTCATGAACTGTTCCCTGTATACGCCGACTTATTTGCCACTTATGCTCATAACGCATTGTTGTAGCTTGCATATTCGCGATTTAGTTTAGGAACAATCTAGCATGAAAAGCAGATGTAAATATAGGATTTTAGGTAGAGCCACATATTAAAACACATACAATATTGGGAGAGTTGCGGTATAGCCTGCTATACCGCATATAAACGACTATATCGTTCTTCTATGCAAAATGGCGTTTAGCCATGTTTCTGTTGCGCGCTCTGGGCGTTGGTCGGCGCTTTGCCATGACTTGAGAATAAACAGGTCGGTGCCTTTAATAATGCTCTCAAGGGCTTGCTCGTTTAGGTCGGTAAATTCGCGACCGTTGTGTTCGCGCTCGCCGTCGCCGTATTTAAACGATACATACACGATGCCTTGTGGCTTTAATGCTCGGGCAAGGTTGTTGAATGCTTCTGTTAAGTCGTTTTTTGCTACGTGAATAAGACTTGCGCAGCACCAAATGCCGTCGTATTTGGCAACGTCGTTTAGCTCTAGGAAGCTGCTTACAGCTACGTCTTGGTTTAAGTATTCTGACGCCAGCTTTGCCATAGCTGGGCTGATATCGAATGCATCTACGCTATAACCACGCTCTTTAAAGATGAAAGCGTCGCGGCCAGAGCCACAACCGGCATCGAGTAAAGCGCCTTTTTTTGGGATCAGCGGTAAGAATTCGTCGTAAAGTTCATTGAGGTCTACATCGAGTGTGGCATCTACAAATGCTTGCGCATTTTGATTGTAGTATTCGACGGTTTTGGATGCCATTTTACTTCCTTTATAGGGGCAAGATTGCTTGGCGCTAAAATACCATTAAAGCTAGGTAACGCAAAGAATGAAATGTGATTTTAGATGCTAAAAATCAACGGCTTTAGAGTAGGTATTAGAAGTTAGTTGGAGGGGGATTGGAGGGAGTAGTTACGAGGGACGAAGTGCGAGGGACGAAGTGCGAAATTTTATACCTTTAACTTAACAACATTGCACAATTGGCAATTTGCTAGCACTATTATGTATTAAGAAGACTTAAGTCTGAGGTAAGCATGAACGACAAGCAAACTCATTGCCAGCCAACAGGTTGCAAACAGTGTGAAGACCATTTGGCACTAGGTTTTGATTTTACAATGGCTTTTCAGCCAATCATTGATTGCACCGATAAACACATTTTTGGCTATGAGGCTTTGGTTAGAGGGCCTAATAACGAGTCGGCTTATTCTGTTATCTCACAAGTGAACGATGAGAACCGCTATACCTTCGACCAGCTTTGTCGTATTAAAGCTATTTCGCTTGCCGCTGAGCTGAAGCTTGATTCTGTGCTTAGTATCAATTTTTTACCTAATGCAATTTACAAGCCTGAGCGCTGTATTAAAACAACCCTTGAAGCTGCAAAGCAATATGGTTTTCCGGTAGAGCAGATTATGTTTGAGTTTACCGAGGTAGAACAGGTTGAAGACAGTACGCACATCAAACGTGTGATCGAATATTACCAATCACTCGGATTTATTACCGCAACCGACGACTTTGGCTCTGGGTATTCGGGATTAAATTTATTGGCTGATTTTCAGAGCAATATAATCAAGCTCGATATGGAGCTGATACGCGATATTCATTTAAATAAAGCACGCCAAATCATAGTGAATCATTGCATTGCTATGTTTGAAGAGCTCAACATCACCGCCCTTGCCGAAGGCATTGAAACAGTTGAAGAGTATCAATGGTTGCGCCAAGCCGGCGTAAGTTTAATGCAAGGGTATTTCTTCGCTCGCCCAGGGTTTGAGAGCCTGCCAGAGGTTGATTTTAGTAAGTTGGGGTAAGTGGTTGTAACGAGAATCGAGTTGCGATAAAACAAGAGCTTTCAGCCGTAAGCTCTCGGACGCATGAAGACATTAGGTTCTAGGCGCTAGGACGCGATGTAAAATCGCTGCTACTTGTTCGGCGTTAAAACGCCTCCTACATCTCGTATCTCGCATCTCGTTCCTTTCCCCTTTACTCTTTCCCCTTGTAACTCGCTAACTTAAAACACTTCCCGGCTAAAGCCAGTCCTACGCGGGAAACATCAGGTGCTAGGTTTTGGGTTCTAGGACGCGATGTAAAATCGCTGCTACCTCGTATCTCGTAACTTTCCCCTTTACTCTTTCCCCTTGAAACTCGCTAACTTAAGACACTTCCTTGCTAAAGCCAGTCCTACACGGGAAACATTAGGTGCTAGGCTCTTGGACGCGATGTAAAATCGCTGCTACTTGTTCGGCGTTAAAACGCCCCCTACATCTCGCATCTCGCATCTCGTAACTCGTAACTTTACTCTTTCCCCTCGAAACTCATAACTCTCACTTTCCCCACTTTTAGTACCGTTTTTGTGAAAAATAACAACTTATTCGTTGATGTAGTTACAATTTATCTGTAACTTGTGTCGCCCATTTCGCTACGCACGACTATAATATTAAGCGAAATCAACATTTTCATACTAAATACTAGGGATACACAATGAAAAAACTTCCTATTGCATTGGCTCTATGTGCTGCTTTTGTGTCTGCAAACACAATGGCAGAGGTTCGCATAAATGGCTTTGCTTCTATTGTTGGCGGTAAAGCCCTTGACGACGACGCAACCCTTTACGGTTACGATGACGATATTTCGTTTAAAAACGAAAGTATGTTCGCATTACAGCTTTCTGCAGATTTACAAGAAAAGCTGAGCGCTACGGCACAAATTGTGGCGCGTGGTAGTGATGATTTTGATGCTGAGTTTGAATGGGCTTATTTAACTTATGAGTTCAGCGATGAGCTACAAGTAAGTGCTGGTAAAATGCGCGTGCCTTTTTACCGTTATTCAGACTTTTTAGACGTTGGTTACACTTACCGTTGGGTTCGTCCGCCGCAATCTGTTTATAACCTCCCGTTTTCAACGTATGAAGGCCTAAGCCTGTTACACAACACGCAATTAGGTGATTGGGATTCAACCGTTCAAGTTATTTACGGTAGCTTCGATGGCAACATTGCTGTGGTATCGGTTAATGGTGATACAGAGCTTAATGATATTGCAGGTATCAACTGGACGATGAGCTATGACTGGTTCAGCGCTCGTGCTGCGTACTTTGTAGCCGATACAACAATTGCAATTGAAAACGACACCGATGCAGGTGTTGCACTTAATGGCCTTGAGCAAACTCTTCGCGCTGCGGGTTTTGTTGATCAAGCAGATGATATTGCTGTAAACGAAGATGACGGTTCTTTCTTCGCTGTGGGCTTTTCAATTGATTACAACGACATTCTATTTGATGCTGAATACACTGAGTTCGAAGTAGAAAACAGTGCTCTTGCTAAACAAACTCAATACTACACGTCTGTTGGTTACCGTATGGATGAGTGGATTGTGCACTTAACTTACGAAAATAACGACGACAAACACGATAGCAACCGCTACAACGCACTACCTGCAGTACCAGCTTTAAACGCAGGTATTAATCAGGTGCTTGAAGGCGTTAGAGCAAAGAGCAACGTGTATACCATTGGTACGCGTTATGACTTCCACCCATCAGCAGCATTGAAAGTAGATTTCAGCCGCTTTAAAGATGACATTTCAGATACAGAAACCGACGTTGTTGCTGTTGCTGTTGATTTAGTTTTTTAATTGGAGTTCATAATGAAAAAATTATTAATCGCTACAGCAATGACTCTTTGCTCGCACGCTGCATTTGCTGATGTTGCTGTGATTGTGAACCCTGCAAATGGCAATGCTATTGATGAAGGGACAATCAAAAAGATTTACCTTGGTAAGGCCAAGTCGTTTGATGATGGCACAAAAGTAAACCCGGTAAACCAAGACGGCAACAGCGTAAGCGATGAGTTTAACGATAAGGTTGTTGGTAAGTCGAGCAGCCAGCTTAACGCTTATTGGTCGAAATTGGTATTTACTGGTAAAGGTACTCCGCCTGAGAAACTAGCAAACGATCAAGCTGTTATTGATTTTGTTGCAGCCAACGGCGACGCCATTGGTTATATCGATGCAGCAAAAGTAACTGATAAAGTTAAAGTAGTAGGTACTTTTTAAGTCATTACTACGGCTAATAAAAAACCAGGCAATGCCTGGTTTTTTTATGCGCTTAAATTACTCGACTTTAAATTTAGCTGTGGCGTCGAGTAACGAATCAGACAGGTAATGAAGGTTCTTCGCTACATCACGTACCGCCGACAATGAGTCCATTGTTTCTTCAAACGACATATGCATATTCGACACGTTATCAACCACCATACTGGCAACTGATGTTTGTTCTTCAGTGGCCGCGGCGATTTGCGAATTCATACCGTTAATTTCTAAAATCTGCTCAGAGATTTTATCAATCGACTGCCCTGTATTTTCTGCCGCTTCGGCATTGTTTGTAGCCATATCTCGGGCTGAGTTCATTGCATTTACCGCATGGCTCGCTGCGGTTGTCAACGTTGAAAGCAGCTCTCTGATTTCGTTGGTTGAGTGCGATGTTCTTGATGCAAGCTCACGTACTTCATCTGCTACAACCGCAAAGCCACGACCTTGTTCACCTGCACGCGCAGCCTCAATAGCCGCGTTTAGTGCCAGTAAATTGGTTTGCTCTGCAATTGAGGTAATGACGTTTAAGATCTGAGTCACATTTTTAGTGTCATTTGCCAGCTGGTTAATTGTTGAAGCCGCTTGGTTTATTTCTTCACTTAATGTTTTTGACTCAGTAACAGAGCGCTGTATTTGCGTTCTGCTTTGCTCAACTTCGCGCTCGGCTGTTTGCGCAGCTTGCGATGCGTTTGCCGCTGAATGTGAAATATCAGCAACACTTTGACGCATTTCTTCCATCGACTGCTTAACGATTTCGGCATCGGATGTTTGTTTCGTTGTGGCACGCTCAGCACGTTCCATACCTTGCACAAGTCGCGTTGAGTTCTCCATTAATGGTTCACACACAGCTATTACCTCAAGTACCGAGCCTTTTAATAGCTGAATAAACGCATTGAAGTTAATTGATACCTGACCAATTTCGTCTTTAGCGTGTACTTCAAGTTGTGTGCTTAGTGAGCCTTTACCGTCGGCTAATAGACGTAAGTTATCAGCCGCAGCGCTAGCTGATGAGCCAATTCCACGGGCAATCCAAATTGAGGTAACCACCAATAAAATAAGTGATACAACAGACACAATAAGCATTAAGTGTAGTGCGTTGTCTGAACGCGCTTTGGTTGCTTGTACAAGTTCAAAAAAGCGGTCGTCTGCACGGGTTTGTGCACGTTTAAATCCCGCTAAAACGGCCTCGTATTGCTGTGTTTTTTGCTGTGCTTGCTGTTGAATTTTACTAAAGTCGGCGGTGCCGTCGATCATTGAGGTTGCAATACTCGACGAGGTTTGCGCATAAAGCTCTAATTGTTTTTTGGTATCGGCATGCACATAGCTGTCGTTGATACTGATAATATTTTGTAGATTTTCGTTAATTGTTTTATATGTTTGTGCAGCACTATCCACTAAGTCTGACTCACCAAATGTTACCGCTTGAGTATATAACTCATCTAGTTTTTCGAGTAGCGCAACGTTTGCTGAAGTGAGTTTAACGACTTGATATGACGACTTTTCTAGCTCGTCGAGCGAGATCTTGTTGTCATTCATGGCTATAAAATTGGTTACTACTATGATCACGAATGCCGTTATGGCAATGCATGTTATGGCGTGTATTTTTTTTGTGATGCTCAAGTTATTGAATGAAATACTTGCAGACATTGAATCCACCTTTGCTGTCATATTACTTAGTATTATCGCCCGATTTCCCTAAAGTATTAACTATATTTATATATTTTCAGGTTTTTTTCTTATTTTGTGCCGTTTGTGGGAGGTCTTGTAGGAGGTACTTTAGTGCCGAACCAAAAATAAATAAGAGCTTTCAGTCTTCAGCTGTCAGACGCGCGAAACAAGTTTCACGCCTACGAATGAAACATAGGCGCTAGGATCTGGGTCTGGGTTCTAGGTTCTAGGTTCTAGGACGCGATGTAAAATCGCTGCTACAGACTCGAATCTCGCACCTCGCACCTTTCCCCTCGTAACTTGAAACTCGCTAACTTAAGACACTTCCCGGCTAAAGCCAGTCCTACGCGGGAAACATAGGCGCTAGGATCTAGGCGCTAGGACGCGATGTTAAATCGCTGCTACAGACTCGCATCTCGCACCTTTCCCCTCGTAACTTGAAACTCGCTAATTTAATACATTTCCCGGCTAAAGCCAGTCCTACGCGGGAAACATCAGGCGCTAGGATCTAGGCGCTAGGATGCGATGTAAAATCGCTTACTCGCACCTTTCCCCTTTACTCTTTCTAACCCGCTAACTTTCCCCTTGAAACTTTCCTTTTTTAATAGCGTTCTTTGGGGCTGATCTGTATAATCCGCGGCCTATTATTTACCCTATTGCTTGTTTATTTTCGCAGTTGCTGCGCCCATAACCCTGTCAGTATTTTTCTAGGAATAATTCGTTGATTTCAACCGCTAATATCACCATGCAGTTTGGTGCAGAGCCTCTGTTTGAGAACATTTCAGCTAAGTTTGGTAACGGTAACCGCTATGGTTTAATTGGCGCGAATGGCTGCGGCAAATCGACCTTTATGAAAATTCTAAGTGGTGCGCTTGTGCCAACGTCTGGCAATGTGTCGATTGCGCCGGGTTTAAAGCTAGGTACGCTAAGCCAAGATCAGTTTGCGTTTGAGCAATACACTGTGGTTGATGCGGTGATCATGGGTGATGCAGAACTTTGGAAAGTTAAACAAGAGCGCGACCGTATCTACTCACTACCAGAAATGAGTGAAGAAGACGGTATGAAAGTCGCTGAGCTTGAAAGCATTTTTGCCGAAATGGATGGCTACACAGCAGAAAGCCGTGCGGAAGAAATTTTGATCCAAGCGGGTATTGAGCAAGAGTTTCATTACGGCTTAATGGCAAACGTTGCGCCGGGCTGGAAACTTCGAGTACTTTTAGCACAAGCGCTGTTTGCAAACCCTGATATTTTGCTGCTTGATGAGCCAACCAATAACCTTGATATTCACACCATTACTTGGCTAGCTAACGAGCTTAACCAGCGTAAGTGTACGATGATTATTATCTCTCACGACCGTCACTTCTTAAACTCGGTATGTACACACATGGCCGATATCGATTACGGTGAGCTACGAATTTACCCTGGTAACTACGAAAAGTGGATTGAAGCTTCAAGCTTGCAACGCGAACAGCTGCTTGCTGAAAACGCAAAGAAGAGCGCCGAAATTGACGAGCTACAAGAGTTCGTAAACCGCTTTGGTGCTAACGCATCAAAAGCAAAACTAGCGAGCTCTCGTGCTAAGCGCATGGATAAAATTAAGCTTGATGAAGTAAAAGCATCGAGCCGTATTAGCCCATCACTTCGTTTTGACGAAGGCAAAAAGATGTATCGCCAAGCATTAGAGCTTACCAAGCTAGGTCATGGCTTTGAGGGTGAAACCCTGTTCAGCGGTGGTGACTTATTACTAGAAGCCGGCGCTAAGCTTGCGGTTATTGGTGAAAACGGTGTTGGTAAAACCACCCTATTACGCTGCCTAGTGAATGAATTACAAAGCAACGAAGGTGTGGTTAAGTGGTCTGAAAATGCCAGCATTGGTTATTGCCCGCAAGACAGCAGCAAAGAGTTTGATAACGACTTAACTCTATTTGATTGGATGTCGCAGTGGCGCACCGCTAAGCACAACGATTTAATGGTTCGTGCTATGTTAGGCCGTTTATTATTCACTGCAGATGACGCTAACAAAAAAGCACGTAACTGTTCGGGTGGTGAAAAGAACCGCCTATTGTTTGGTAAGCTCATGATGCAAGACATCAACGTGCTCATTATGGACGAGCCAACCAACCACATGGATATGGAAGCCATTGAAGCACTCAATAATGCATTAAAAGATTACCAAGGCACACTGATTTTTGTGAGCCACGACCGTGAGTTTGTATCGTCATTGGCGACTCGTATCATCGATATTAAAGATCAACAGCTTATCGATTTTCAGGGCACGTTTGACGAATATATGGACCATGTTGCGCAACAAGCGCAGTAACCCCTTCTTCGAAAAGGTGAGCAAGTTAGCTCACCTTTTTTGTTTACGTTCAGTTACATAATACCTTTGACTGACTTACCCAATTTAGGTAATTTGCATCTCTTTTACAAAGAAAAATAAACTTTAAAGGATGTAAATGAAAAAGCTTCTTAGCGTATCGGCATTAACACTGGCATTAACAGCGTGTGGTGGCGGTTCATCAACAGACAAAAAACCAGATGTAAAAGTTGAGCAAAATACTGCGCCTACCCTCTCAGGCTCACTGGCCCTTTCTATTAAAGCGCTTGAATCAGCTAATTTAGTTGTTGATTTAAAAGATGAGCAAAACGACAGTGTGACAACAACGATTATTGATAAGCCAGAATGGCTGACTGTATCCACCAGCAGTAATCAAGTAACTTTTAGTGCTGAGCCAAGCCTATTCGACGTTGCTAACCACGCTTTTACTGTGGAAGTCTCTGATGGTAAAGCAAGTAACCAATATACCCTAACCGTTAATGTCGCTGAAAACCGTGCCGCATGGCAACCAATTGAGCTTAGCAACAGCGAAGTGATGGGGAATTGGCAGTCAAGCGATAGCAGCGTGCAGCTTTCGTTTGCCTCTGAAGACACCGGTGTGATTGCTCAAAACGGTGAGTTAAGCCGTTTTAGATGGTCAAATCCTGATGTTATTGCGTTAAATACCCAAGCAATTGATTGTTTGCATGAGTGTAATCAACAAGCCCTTCTTGAAATGGAAGTGTTAGCTAAGCGCGATGACGCTATTCGTGTTGAGCTTTTTAATGTATCAACCGATAAAGGCGAAGTAGTTACCCTTTATAAATCAAATACAGAGCTTAGCTCTGCGTATTATGTTGATATGGATGACAATACTTTTCACATGGTGAATCATATAAACACCGAAGGTGAAGAAAGCTATTTTGAAGTATCGATAGCAAGCTATATTCCAACAGCTTCAGGCAGTACCACATCATTCCCTTATGCAGAGTTTTCGGCGACCTTAGAAGGTAAATCGTTAGCGATTAATGGCGACAAATTTATTACGAACAGCTATGCAAATCAGCTAAATAAAGAAGGCTACGAGGTGAATGTAGAGTTTGACCTTAACCTCGTTAATGCCGAAGTAGTTGCGCAGTTCGATGATTTTGCGGTTCTAAAACTGCAACATATTCTTAGCTATCATGATGAAGCTGACGCTGCGAATATTGTTGAGTCAGAAGAGCTAACTGAAGCTATGAAAGTGCAAACATCGGTTGTTGCATTACAAAAACTGACACCGATTGCGGTTCCTGAGCTTAAAGTGGGTAAAACGTATACTGGCCGCTTAAATAATAAAAATTCAGATACAGGTGAAGGATTAACGCTTCGCTATTTACCATCATTTTTCACTATCACTGCCGCCGACACTGCAACGGTAACATTCAATACGCCAATAAGTACCGACTCGTTCAAGTGGCATTACAACTTAGACAATAATGGCGACACCGTTAAGGTAACCGGCAATGGCCTAGATACCAGCTTACAATTTTTCACTCAACCTGATGGTAAAACTCTCATGGTGCGCGAGCGAAATAAAGAAGAGCGTCAGGCTCGCTTAGGGTATGAATTTTTGGAAGTGATTGATGATTCAACCATCACTCTTGATGACTATAAGCATCTATTTAGCTACTTACGTCAAGACTACACCAGCGGCAACCTGAAAACATACTGGTTTATAAATGATGATGGTAAAGGCAGCTTCTATTATGCTGATCAATATGGCCTTGAAAACAGAGCTAACTTTACGCCAAATACCTATTGGCAATTTGAAGCTGATAATAGTATTAGTTTTGCAATGATGTCTCAGTGCCCAGGCGCAGTTGATTATGCTAGCTGTAAGGATGAAGTGTTAGGCGATGATGAAATTTTATATGCCTCTTTAATTAATTTTAAAATTATTCATAAAGAAGCAGATAAATTCATTTTCGACCGCCTGTTTTGGCAGCGTATCTATAACTACAGCGATAAAGAAGTTGAAGAAAACATATACCAAAACAGTTATTGGTTAGGGATTGAAAAGTAAAGGAGCTTGCAGCGGTCAGCCGCGCGAAACAAGTTTCACACCTACATGTAGCAGCGGGTTTATCCCGCGTCCTTGGCGAGGTTCTTGGCGCTGGGATTTAGGTTCTAGGCTCTAGGCGCTAGGTCCTAGGCTCTGGGCTCTGGGACGCGATGTAAAATCGCTGGTTTCTAGTCGTTAGAGGTCAGATGTTAGATGTCAGTCGAGCTGTGGGGTTGGTTAGTTCGAGAGTTTTTCGCAACAAAAATGCCTCTTATGCAACATTGTAGGAGGTACTTTAGTGCCGAATCGGACGTCGAAAAGAGCGGTTAGTCAGACGCGCGAAACAAGTTTCACGCCTACGTGTAGCAGCGGGTTTATCCCGCGTCCTTGGCGCTAGGCTTTAAGTTCTAGGCTCTAGGACGCTATGTAAAATCGCTGCTACCTCGCATCTCGCATCTCGCATCTCGCATCTCGCATCTCGCATCTCGTAACTTTACTCTTTCCCCTCGTAACTTTACTCTTTCCCCTCGTAACTTTCCCCTTTCCCCTTGAAACTCGCTAACTTCTTTAAATAAAAAAGGCCACACAGTTTAACTGTGTGGCCTTTGTACTTAACGGAATTTTAAGTTAAATATCGAAACGGTCGGCGTTCATTACTTTCACCCATGCGTCGACAAAGTCTCTTACAAAACGTTCGTTGTTGTCGTCTTGTGCATAAAACTCTGCGTATGAGCGTAGGATTGAGTTTGAACCAAACACTAAATCAACGCGTGTTGCTGTCCATTTAGTTGCACCTGTGCTGCGCTCAACAATATCGTAAAGGCCATTGCTTGTTGGCTTCCATGTGTAAGCCATGTCAGTTAGGTTTACGAAAAAGTCTGTGCTAAGTGTGCCTACATTATCTGTAAACACGCCATGCTTAGAGCCGCCGTGGTTAGTGCCAAGTACACGCATACCACCAACAAGAGCGGTCATTTCTGGTGCTGTTAAGCCCATTAATTGCGTACGCTCTAGCATTAGCTCTTCTGCTGAAACCACGTAATCTTTCTTCAACCAGTTACGGAAACCATCGTGAATTGGCTCAAGTACGTCGAACGAGTCTGCATCTGTCATCTCGTCTGTAGCATCACCACGACCCGGCGCAAATGGCACAGTGACGTCAACACCCGCTGCTTTTGCAGCTTGTTCAACCGCAGCAGAGCCACCAAGTACAATTAAATCAGCGAGGCTTACTGGTTTGCTTAAACCCGCTTGTACTGATTCAAGTGCGCTTAATACTTTAGCTAAACGCTCAGGCTCGTTACCTTGCCAATCTTTTTGCGGTGCTAGGCGAATACGTGCACCATTTGCACCACCGCGATGGTCTGAACCACGGTAAGTACGGGCGCTGTCCCATGCTGTTGCAATTAAGTCTGCTTGACTTACACCACAGTTAAGTAGCTTGGTTTTAAGCTCGCTAATTTCGCTGTCTGATAAGGTGTAATCCACCGCTGGGATCGGATCTTGCCAGATCAGATCTTCGCTTGGTACATCGGCACCTAAATAACGTGATTTAGGGCCTAAGTCACGGTGCGTTAGTTTGAACCATGCACGTGCAAACACATCACTAAAGTATTCAAAATCATCGTTAAAACGTTCGATAATCTTACGATAGGTTGGGTCCATCTTCATCGCCATATCGGCGTCGGTCATAATAGGATTTAAACGAATTGATGGATCTTCTACATCAACTGGTTTGTCTTCTTCTTTAATATCGATTGGTTCCCACTGCCACGCACCTGCTGGGCTCTTCTTAAGTTCCCACTCGTAGTTAAGCAGTAAGTAGCAATAACCGTTATCCCATTTAGTTGGGTGAGTGGTCCACGCGCCTTCGATGCCTGATGTCATGGTATCGCGGCCAATACCGCGTGAGTTATGGTTGTTCCAGCCAAGGCCTTGCTCAAACACATCAGCCGCTTCTGGCTCAGGGCCAACGTTCTCTTCGCTACCATTACCATGGGTTTTACCCACAGTGTGGCCACCGACTGTAAGCGCTGCAGTTTCTTCGTCATCCATTGCCATACGGGCAAAGGTTTCGCGAACTTGTTCAGCCGTTTTAAGTGGATCAGGATTACCATTCACCCCTTCTGGGTTCACATAAATTAAGCCCATTTGTACCGCTGCTAATGGGTTTTCCATGGTGTCTGGTTTAGCTACATTTGTATAACGCTCATCACTAGGTGCTAACCACTCTTTTTCAGCGCCCCAGTAAACGTCTTTTTCTGGATGCCAAATATCTTCGCGGCCACCTGCAAAACCAAAAGTTTTTAAACCCATTGATTCGTATGCCATATTACCGGCTAAGATCATTAAATCAGCCCAAGAAAGTTTGTTACCGTATTTCTTTTTAATTGGCCAAAGTAAACGGCGTGCTTTATCTAAGTTAGCGTTATCTGGCCATGAGTTTAATGGCGCAAAGCGTTGATTACCCGTACCACCGCCACCGCGGCCATCTTCTAAACGGTATGAACCTGCTGAGTGCCACGCCATACGGATCATTAAACCACCGTAATGGCCCCAGTCAGCTGGCCACCATTCTTGGCTTTCGGTCATTAAGTTTTTTAAATCGGTTTTAACTGCTTCAAGGTCAAGAGATTTGAATGCTTCTGCATAATTAAAGTCTTTGCCGTAAGGATTCGTTTTGCTGTCGTGTTGATGAAGAATGTCGAAATTGAGTGCGTTTGGCCACCAGTCGGTATTTGATTGAGCGGTGACAGTGTTACTACCATGCATTACCGGGCACTGGCCCGTTTTTCCATTACTCATTATATGCTCCTCATAAGCTAAAAATATGACGAAACGCTAAAAAGTCGCTTTTATCCCTTTCGTCATAAAGAGAGATTTTCTAATAGTTATGAATAACTAATAGCAAATAAGTTCCTGTTGTTTAAAACTATAGGAGTTGTATATAAATAAAGCTAGATCTAGATCATGGTTTTAAATCGATTGCACCGATAGAAAAATCTGATTTGATTCATTTTGTAAAACCGTCCATTTTATAAGGGTATTTTTTAACAGCGAGTAGCCCTTATGAAAACTATTAATCCTGATGTTGCTAGACAACTAAGTATTAACTTTTTTATCGCCAATTTACCTATTTTGATGTTAACGGGGCTGGTAGTTGCTTCGCTTGTCGGGCTAACCTTTAGAAGCTCAGTATTGTTTTGGCTGGCGTTGTTAATCACACCTTTAAGCATTAATTATTTATATTCTAAAAAACGCATAAAACAGTTTTGCAAAGACAACAAATGCTCAGATATTTCTTGTCTTGCCAAGCAAACTGATTAATTTTTAATTTCATTACCCAGTCACCAGATTATTTAGCCTGCAACTTGTTTAAAAATTAATTAGTTATGCGAGTTTCATAGGTAGTTTGAAGGTGACAGTAACACCGTTATCGGGTTTACTATCGATGCTCACTTCACCTTGCAGCGCTTGCGTTGCAAGGTTATAAACGATCGACATACCCAACCCACTGCCGCCACTCCCTCGTTTGGTGGTAAAAAATGGCTCAAACACCTTGTACATAACATCTTCAGTCATGCCATGGCCATTATCTTTGTAGGTGACAGTGTAGCTGTGATTGTCATTATCTATGCTCACAGCAATATCTATGCGGTTTTGCTCTCGGCCAATAAAGCCATGCACGCAGCTGTTATTAACTAAGTTTAGAATTATTTGGCTAAGCGCCCCTGGTACGGTGATCAACGAAAAGTCTTCGACGCAGTCGATGTTTACTTCGACACTATGGCTTCGCGTTAGCGGCATAAGACTGTGCAATATATTTTCAAGATAATCTTTAATATTGGTATCTAGTAAATTAAGCGATGACTGATCAACTGCGGTTTGCTTAAAGTCGCTAATCAGTTTTGCAGCCCGCTCAAGGTTGGTAAATGATATTTTGATGCACTCGTTTAAGTGATTCATACCTTCGAGTAAGGCCGTTTTTGTTAAGGTATTTGCCTCTATATGTTTGTTAAGGGCACTGAGTTTATCTTTTGCCGAACTATTCGCGGTTACTGCAATGCCAATAGGCGTGTTGACTTCATGTGCAATGCCCGCAACAAGATTACCCAGTGAAGCCATTTTCTCGGCTTCTATGAGTTTTTCTTGCATTGCGGTGAGTTCTGATAAGGTTTTTTCAAGTGTACGCGTACGTTCAGCTACACGTTGCTCTAGATGCTGATTGGCGCGCTCAAGTTCTGCATTGATACGTTCATTCTCTTGTGCAGACAGGGCTCTGCCATAAAGATCTGCCAATGCACCAATAAATGAACATTCATCTTCTGTCCAATGCCGCTTGCCACCAATATGCTCACAGCAAAAAATCCCGATCATTTTTCCTTTATAGCGAATTGGTGCATCAAGCATTGCACCGATATTAAGAGGGGTTAAATAACTTTCGCTAAATTCATAGGTGGCAGGGTCGGTATGAGCATCTACTGCGGTAATCGTACGTTGGGTGTCGAGCGCTTTGAAGTAGGCTGGGTATGCATCACGAGGGAGCACTAACATTTGAATTTCTTTGCCGTTTTCTCTATCAAGTAACAAACGACACTCAATCGCCGTGTTTTCGGCATTTAAAAGCCAAATCCCAGCTCGGCCAATTTCAAGGCCATCAAGAACAGCATTTAGAATTAAGCGTTCAGCTAATTCAACATTGCCACTATCAAGATCGGAAGAAATTGATACTCCATACAGCAGTTGGACTAGTTGTTGGCGCATACTCTCACCTTTTAGTTTTACGACTCCTTAAGTCTAGACGAACATTATGATTCTGACAGAACGAATATAAGTTTTTAAAAACTCATTTAGTATTAAGTAGTTGTTCAGATAAACAGGGGTATATTGTACCTAACTCCTGTTGATACCCCTTACGACTTTATGTTGTTTAAGCAGTTTGGCCAGCTCTCCCCCGAGCTGGTTTTTTTTTGCCTAGTCCACAGTGCTCACGCATGTTACAGTTACTCTAGAACTCACTAAAAATGAAAAGATCATGCGTTATACCTTAATTTTAATTACTTTTTTAATGAGCTTTAGCACGTTTGCAGCAGCTCAAAATGAACCTGAAAACCGCCCTGCACTGAATGAAGCAGAACAACAACAAGCACTCGATAAACTTCAAGAACCTATGTATAAGCCATTGTTAGAGCGTTATATTCTTGATGAATTAAAAGCAGTGCGCCAAGACCAACAGAAACTGCGTGAAGATGTGACCAAACAAGTTGCTCACACACAACTTGATACTGCCGACCGCGCATTAACTTATACAACCGACACCATTAATAATGTCTTTTTTATTATTACCATTACCGCTTCAATTTTAGTTCTAGTTGGCTGGAATTCGCTGCGTGATGTTAAAAACAAAGTAGAAGACATTGTTAATACACGCGTGAGTGCAATCACCAAAGAATACGAAGAGCGATTAAAAGTACTAGAAGAAAAACTACGTGAGCGATCTGAAGAGATCTTAACGAATCAGAAAAAGATCTCAATTACGAATGAGGTTCACTCTTTATGGATGCGTGCCAATTTAGAAAGCGATGTTGCCAATAAGATTGAAATTTTTGATGAGATCTTAAAACGTAAGCCAGAAGATGTAGAAGCGATTGCCTATAAAGCCGATGCATTACTTGAAAAGAATCAAACCACAGAAGCTATTGCACTTTGTAATCAAGCATTAGAAATCGATAGCGATTACGGCTATGCATACTGGCAACGTGCTTGTGCGTATGCATTACTGCACAAACACGCCGATGCTATGGCTGATATTCGCATGGCCCTTGAGTATTCTCCTAACTTGCGTAACGAGCTATTACACGAGAGCGCGTTTGCCAGCCTGCACGACAACGACAGCTTTAATTCGTTGTTAAACGAAACGGTTTAGTCGCCCCCCCATG
The DNA here is from genome assembly GCF_001641615.1 of Pseudoalteromonas gelatinilytica. Lineage (GTDB taxonomy): Bacteria > Pseudomonadota > Gammaproteobacteria > Enterobacterales > Alteromonadaceae > Pseudoalteromonas > Pseudoalteromonas gelatinilytica. The sequence goes on along the minus strand of NZ_LRRU01000019.1, from coordinate 246,921 downwards.
TAGCAGCGGGTTTATCCCGCGTCATAGGCGTTAGGATTTAGGTCCTAGGCACTAGGATTTAGGCTCTAGGTCCTAGAGCCTAGGACGCGATGTGAAATCGCTGACTTTTAGCCGTTAGAGGTCAGATATTAGATATCAGCCGAACTGCGGGGTTGGTTAGTTCGAGTGTTTTTCTCTGCAATGAAAACCTTGTTCGAGGCATTGTAGGAGGTACTTTAGTGCCGAATTGAACTTAGAAAAGAGTGGTCAGTCAGACGCGCGAAACAAGTTTCACGCCTACATGTAGCAGCGGGTTTATCCCGCGTAATAAGCGTTAGGCTCTGGGTTCTAGGTCCTAGGCGCTAGGACGCGATGTAAAATCGCTGCTACCTCATATCTCGCATCTCATATCTCGCATCTCGTTACTCGTACCTTTACTCTCGCTAACTTTACTCTCGCTAACTTTACTCTTGCTAACTTTACTCTTGCTAACTTTACTCTTGCTAACTTTACTCTCGCTAACTTTACTCTCGCTAACTTTACTCTCGCTAACTTTACTCTCGCTAACTTTACTCTTGCTAACTTTACTCTTGCTAACTTAATCCCCCTCTATTGCAAAAGCCCCAAATACCGCTAAACTAATCATTAAATACCTAATGATTATAAAAGCAATCAATATGCGTTCTGAACAGGCAGCAAAAATGGCACAAAAGCTGGGCGATTTGATACGCCAGCACCGAACACTTCATTATACGCAAAGTACATTTGCGAAAATGATTGGGGTATCACGTTCAACTGTACAAAAGTTGGAGCAAGGTGATGTTGTGAAAAGTGACATTCTTTTTGAAGCGCTGGTTGTACTTAACTTACAAGGAGCACTGCTTGACGAAATAAATGAATTAGCTGCAGACGTAGGTGGCTACAATGCGCGCCAACGCAAACGAAATTCACCACAGGAAATTAATGATGACTTCTGAGTGCTATGTCTTTATAGATGGTTTAGAAGAAAAACCCGTTATTTGTGGTTACTTTAAATTAGATAATCAATCAGGTCGCGGTGAGTTCAACTATGGTAAGAGCTATTTAGCCCGAAGCGATGCCTTTGCTCTAGATCCAGTACATCTGCCATTAAAATCGGGGATTTTCAGTTACAGCGCAAACAGAGGTCTATTTGGCGTATTGAGTGATGCAGGAGCTGACTCGTGGGGGCGCAAGTTAATTCTTTCGCTTCATACTACAAAACCCAAAAACGAGTTAGAATTTTTATTAGCTGGGTCTGGGTATGGCGTAGGAGCTCTTGTTTTTAGTCTCTCGCGAAGTGCCTCAAAGCATAAAACTAACAAAAACACCTTGTCTGATTTAGCCTTGCTAGACCAAGCTAAAGATGACTTGCTGGCGAATAAAACAATTTCTGATGAAGCTAAGAAAGCATTTGAGTTTGGCCAAAGCATGGGGGGAGCTAGACCGAAGACCTCTATACAAATTGACAACAAACTCTACTTAGCAAAATTCAATCGCCAAGATGATTTATTCAATCTAGTCAGAGCTGAACATGCTGCAATGAAAATGGCGGAACAGCTTGGTATTCGAACGGCTCCTACCTTTATTCATAAAACACATACCGGTGATGTGCTACTTGTTGAGCGGTTTGATGTTAGTAATGGGTTACCAACACACCACTTTTTAAGTGCGAATAGCTTACTTCAAAAACCTAAAGTTGCTATGAGTGATCTTTCAAGTGACTACTCATATGGTCAATTAGCTGAATTTATAAGGCATCAAACAATGCAAAATGCAGGTGATGCTGAAGAGTTGTTTAAGCGAATGGTGTTCAATGCGTATATTGGTAATACAGATGATCACACTCGCAATCATGCATTCCTATATTCATTTTCACAAAAAAATTGGCGATTAAGTCCAGCTTATGACATCACTCCAATCAACAACTCAAAACAACATGGTCTTGGCTTTGGCGATGATGGTCGTTATGCAAGTAAAAGCAATTTTTTATCTCAGGCTAAGCGATTTGGATTAGCAAATTCTGCAGCAAAAAACATCATCAAAGAGATTGAAGAATATTGCAAAGATTGGCCGACTCACTTTAAACATTTTGCCGACGTTAGTGATGAAGATATCACTCGCTTAAAAGGTGTAATTCCTGAAATAAATGAAGAGTAATAGCGTGAAACAAGTTTCACGCCTACGTTTTATCCCGCGTTATAGGCGCTAGGATTTAGGCCCTAGGTTCTAAGACGCGATGTAAAATCTCTGGCTTTTAGCCGTTAGAGGTCAGATATTAGATATCAGCCGAACTGCGGGGGTGGTTAGTTCGAGTGTTTATCTCTGCAATGAAAGCCTTGTTCGAGGCATTGTAGGAGGTACTTTAGTACCGAATTGAACGTAGAAAAGCGCGGTCAGTCAGACGAGCGAAACAAGTTTCACGCCTACGTGTAGCAGCGGGTTTATCCCGCGTCATAGGTTCTAGGATTTAGGTCCTAGGCTCTAGGCGCTAGGACGCGATGTAAAATCGCTGCTACAGACTCGCACCTCGTTACTCGCAGCTTTCCCCTTGAAACTCGCTAACTTTACTCTCGCTAACTTGTAACTTGAACCCACTAACTTTCCCCCATAAAAAAAGAGCAGCTGGGCTGCTCTTTTTTCTATCGGAAGAATAACACTTTGGTTATTTTGCCATTCTCTATTTTGTAGCTGGTGACGAACTCTGAGCGCTTGTCGACGACTTTCGGGTCTTGCGTACAAGTTTCAGAGAGTTCATGATCAATCACGATGTTGCCAAGTACGATGCGTTTAATTGGCGATGACTTAATGCACTTTAGCTTTTTGAACATGATACCGTATCGTGCAATAAGCTTTTCTTTACCAGTAAACATAAGCTCATTCGGGAATGTATAAAACTCAACGTTTTCATCATACATCTTAATAAAAGCATCAATGTTGCGAGCGTTGTACGCAGCGATAACTTGTTCAATCACTGCCATTGATTCACGTGACTGGCGCGCTTTTTCTTGCTGCTTAGCTGTTAGTGCTTCTTTAGCTTGGTTAACGGCTTTTTCTGCTTCTGCGACTGCTTGCTGTTTTTCGGCAACTGTTTTTGGTTGCTCAGCAGGTGCTGGGGTTTGTGTACCGAGTACTTTACTGTCATCGACTTCTGCAACCGCTTTTAACGCTTCGGCAGTGGCTTTTTGCTCGTCACTGTTTGTTGTGGTTGCAGTCGTTGTTTTAGCTGCTTCTTCAGCTTTCGCTTTTTCTTCTGCTGTGGTTTTTTCAGCTTCCGCCGCTGATTTTTGCTCTGTTGCTGGCTTTTCTTCAATAAACTCTAAGCTTGGTACGTCCTTCTTTTCGGCTTTTTGTTCATTGCTCGTTTGAGGCTCGGTTTGTTCGGTGGTTTCGTCACTTGCAATTGACTGCCAAGAGAATAATAAACTGATTGCAAAAAATAACGGTTTCATACTTTTCCTAAATGCATCATTCCTGATTTGAGGCGCTAAGGTAGCAAATTCTAGCTGTTTGGCATAGTTTTTTACCAATATTGCTCTACTGTGATCTGCCCAGGTTCACGGCGCCTGTTGCGGCTAAAACCAAGCTCTAACAAAATAGCCGAGGTATCTTTTACCATTTGTGGGTTACCGCAAATCATAAATTGTGCGGTATCAGGTACAGTCGGGCGCCCTATTACATCAAATAAACGATGGTCTTTTATTACGTCTGTTATCCGGCCATTAAAACCGATTGTGGCTGACTCTCGGCTGACTACAGGCGAATAGTAAAGATTTGGGTACTGCTGCTGTAGCGCTTTAATGCGCTCCTGATAACTTAAGTCCTCATTAAGACGAACTCCATGCACTAAATGAACATGCTCAAACTTTTGCCACACTTCGCCCTGCTCTAATATTGAAATAAAAGGCCCAAGCGCAGTGCCTGTACTCAGCATATAAAGCTGCTCACTGCTTGGCACTTCATCAAGAGTAAAAAAGCCAGTCGCGCGGCGCTCTATAGTCACTGAGTCACCCGGCTTTAATTGCGCAAGTTGTTGAGAAAGTTGCCCGTCTTTCACATTGATAAGATAAAACTCGAGGTCGGGATTATTCGGCGCATTCACATAAGAATATGCACGTGCGACACGTTTATCACCCACTTGCATTGCAAGCTTTGTAAACTGCCCCGCCGTGAATGGTTCGACATCAGCATTAACGATTAAGCTAAATAATGACTCAGTCCACCATTTAACGTCTTTAACCTTAGCTTCAACCCAATTAGACATACACATCCTCAATTGTTGTTCCTCTATTAAAGGTGGCAACAATTGCTTGAATTTTCAAGTTTTAAGGGTCGGATGCGAGATGCGAGATGCGAGATGCGGGCAGGATTTTACGCGAGGTAAATAAGTAGTCATAAAAAAAGCCGCATAAATGCGGCTTTGATAGGGTTTCATTAATTAGGTTATAAGCCTTTATCAACCGTGTTTTGCCATGCTGCTTCCCAAAGGCTAAGATCTTCTAGTTTGATAAAGTTAATGCGAGGATAAATTAAGTTTTCAATTTCATCCTCAGAAATTTCACCATTATTATCCTCATCATAACCATAATAACCATACTCATGTACTAATGCAGAATTTGATTCAGGAACATATGCTAGTACGTCCCAAAATCTATAGCGCAAATCAAAATCGCTTTCATAGCCCATTTTAATTTGGTTTTCTGTTCGGCTCCATGCCCATTCGGTTCCAATGTGAAAATAGTTATCAGGCCCATCTATTAAATGAGCTGAACGAATAGCCCGCTTTACAGTATTGTTCGCATCAAACTGGTAAGCAAATAGATAATCAATATTCATTAGGTCATCTTCATATACACTCTCACTACCATGATTCATTACTGTAATCATAGGTTGATACACCTTTGGTAGCTCAGTAATCATGTTGTCAAAAAACAATTCAGCATCGTCTTGTACCTTAACAACGGAGCCTGTACCTTGAAAAATTAGTTCATCATTTTCCCATTGCTGTACAAAGGTTAAGTAACGATGACTATCAGACATAATCGGCGTATAAGTCACTTTTTCTGTAGAGCTAGAAAGCACCAAGCTATTTTCTAAGCGCTCTACTACATAAGATTTACCTGTGTGTTTCGCAGTTGCTGTCACACCTGAAATTGTTAAGAACTCATGATTAAGAGTGCTTCCTGAAACTTCCTCTGCAACATACAGTAATGGGACAGACCACTCCCCAACTAACTGTTCTGAATTAAGCAATGAAAATTCATCATTGGTGCCGTTAACAATTTTCAATGCTCCATCAATTGGTTTTTCGTAAATTAGAGTATCTGATTCCCATTCAACGGCTTCCGGGATCTCTAACTCTTCAACATCTACCCCAGAAATGTATGCTAAAACACCTGACTTATCATTGGCTAATTTAGAAACCGTTCTTTTTAGTGGGTACTTTTTAACAATAATAAATGAATTTATTTTGCCCTTGTAGTAAGCATCTCGTATTGCTATGGCGATATCTTCGCCCCATTTATTAGCAATTTCTACCATTCCACTATCAATGTTGAAGCTTAAGTCGATTGCATATCGTAAAACAGAGTCTTCTGCAAAATCGAATACAAGCTTACCTTGTTCGATTTTCCACTCAACACTCGCTTCTCGAATATCGTTATTTTTAGCGACTATACTTTTACCTTGATGATCACTATTCAAAATAAGTGTTTTATCTGCATATAGCGGCATTAACTTTTTACGGTACGCTGAAAATGTAAATAGTGGTTGCTCAGTGAGCTCTTGTTCAGTAAAAACCAAATCAGTACTGCTGATAGAGTCATTTTTCGCTTGTGTGAAATCAGCTTCATACTGCTCGGTTAGATTACCTTGCGTATCCATTGCAGCAATACTCACTAAGTAAGCATTTATTGCCTCTTTAACTTCACCAGAGTTTAGTAAAGTCAACGATGTACCTTCAGCAACTGTATAGTTGTCATTATCGACCAACAGTTTTATAAAACTTGCAGTATCTAATAATTCCTTTGGTGATATTTGTGCAGAAAAACTATCGTAAGCTTCTTGGGTAATTATTGTGTCTTCAGCATTTTGTTCTTCAGCCAATAAATAGTGGGCAGTCGATAAGTGAGTGATGTTGGCATTGTTTCCTTGCTCATATGAAAAAATGCGATCCTCACCCGAAGCTAGCATTACACTTTCAAAACTCCCAAATAAATTAACTAACTCGACGTGTTTTTGATCATTAGCCGTACCAATCGCCTTTAATAAAAGCATATCGGTTATATCTGACGTTTTAACATCTAACTGATAAAAGCCATTACTATCAGCTTGAGTTTCAAGTGTTTCGCCATTAATTGTTAAAGAGATATCAGCATTTGCAATTGGTTTATCAACCACTTGCCCATGTAAAGTCAACTGCTGATATAAAGTTAGCTCAACGCTTGCTTGTGACGTTTTTTCTCCATCGGTTATTTGATAGCTGAAGCTATCTTTTCCTGCAAAGTTTGCATCAACCGGAGTATAAAGCACTTCATTATTTGAAATCGTTGCTGTTCCGTGAGTTGGCTGCGTTAATATTTGCGCAACAGTTAACGCATCACCATCACTATCTGTGTCATTTTCCAAAACACTAATTACAACACTTTCACCATTAAGGGTTGAACTAGTATCAATAACTGCAACGGGTGCCGAATTTGTTAATTCTTGTTTAGATTCCTCATTACTATCACTATTGCCACCACAACCAGTAAGTAAAGATGAAAAGACAAGGCTTAGAGGTAGGTATTTATATTTCATACTAATCCTTAGTATTTTTGTCCAAGAGAGTTTATTAATTATTTACTTTTTAGGTACAAACCTAAAAGACTAACAATAAAGTATTGTTGCTTATGATTACAACTCTTTTTTATTTATCAAGGCTTAAAATTGCGAGATGCGGGCAGGATTTTACGCGTGGTAAACAGGTAGCTATAAAAAAAGCCGCATAAATGCGGCTTTGAGGTTAGTCTCACTTCACTTTGGGCGTGTTTCCAAATTTCAGTGAATACGTTACCAAGGAACTTATTTAAATTGATTCTAGAGCAATTTTAACCATTTCGTTAAAGGTGCTTTGGCGCTCTTCACTTGGTGTTGCTTCACCAGTGATTACGTGGTCACTCACTGTAAATAGTGCCATCGCTTTTGCGCCGTATTCAGCGGCTACGCCGTACATGCCAGCTGTTTCCATATCAACAGCAAGTACGCCTAGCTTGTCTAATTCTTGATAGAATGTGTTATCTGCTTGGTAGAATGTATCTGTTGTGAATACATTACCTACTTTCGCTTCAATGCCTAATTCTTTTGCTGCGTTTACGCCGTTAAGTAGTAAACCAAAATCAGCAATTGCGGCAAAGTCGTAACCACGTACGCGCGCACGATTTACGTTTGAATCTGTGCTTGCACCTTGTGCAAAGATTACGTCACGGATTTTGATATCGCTACCAATACCGCCACAGGTACCAATACGAATTAGATTTTTAACGCCGTAACTAACGATCAATTCACGGGCATAAATTGACATTGATGGAATACCCATCCCAGAACCCATAATACTAACTGGCTTACCTTTGTAGGTACCGGTAAAACCATACATATTACGAACGCCTGTTACTTGTTTTGCGTCATCTAAAAAGTTTTCAGCAATGTATTGAGCGCGAAGCGGATCACCCGGCATTAATACCGTTTCTGCAAATTCGCCTACATTGGCGCTGATATGAGGAGTACTCATTATTGGTTTCCTTTTTTGTTCGCTAATAGCTTGTCGTTAAAGCTATCACCGTATTCAAGTGCAGGAAGATTAAACCACTGGGCAAGGGTTTGACCTATGTCTGCAAAACTAGCTCGTTCTCCAAGCGGGGTGTTTGTCATTCCCGGTTGGTATGCAAGTACTGGCACGTATTCACGTGTATGGTCAGTGCCTGCTGCTGTTGGATCACATCCGTGATCGGCCGTGATAATTAATACATCATCACTATTTAGCTGATTTAAAATGGTCGGCAGGTAATCATCAAACTCTTTTAATGCTTTAGCATAGCCAACTGCATTACGGCGATGACCGTACTTTTCATCAAAATCAACTAAGTTTGTAAAAATCAAACTATGGTCAGGTGCGCTTGCAATCACTTCTGAGGTTTTCTCAAGCAAGTTCATTAGCCCTGGCGCTTTGTGTTTTTGGGTGATGCCTTGGTGCGCATAGATATCGGCAATTTTACCAATACTGATCACTTCACCGCCGTCTTGCGATAATTTATCAAGCAAGGTTGGCGACGGTGGCAACACCGAATAGTCACGACGATTACCTGTACGGGCAAAATCGTCACGGCTCGAACCCAAAAATGGCCGCGCAATCACTCTTCCTATGTTCATTTCATCAAGCAGCGCCCGTGCGATTTCGCAAACCTGATAAAGTTTCTCCAGTCCAAATGATTCTTCGTGCGCGGCTATTTGAAACACGCTATCAACTGAGGTGTAGCAAATCGGCATGCCGGTTTGCATATGTTCTTCACCTAGCTGTTCTAAAATAGTAGTTCCTGAGGCATAACAGTTACCTAAAATGCCAGGAATCTCAGCGCGAGCAATTAGCTCGTCAACAAATTCTTGGGGAAAACACGGCTGTGTATTAGGGAAGTAACCCCAATCAAATAACACAGGTACACCGGCCATTTCCCAGTGCCCTGAAGGCGTGTCTTTACCACTTGATAACTCTTTAGCGTAACCCCATGCGCCAATAGGTGCTTGGCGGTCACTGACTAAACAAGGTTCTTTACCTGCGGCTTCGCATGCATCAGCTAAACCTAAACGGGTAAGATTAGGTAGCGATAAGTGCTCACCTGTTTCTTCTGCATAGGCTTTAAGTAAATGAGCAAAGGTATTTGCGCCTACATCACCAAACTGCTCTGCGTCAGGTGCTGCGCCAATTCCTAGGCTATCTGCCATTAAGATGAGTGCTCTTGCCATGGGTACCTCGTTATCAATATGTGAATACTTTATATGCTCTTCGAATTTTTGGTACAGGACATAAGTCCTGTTTCATAAAACAGAAACATTATAAATTTGCATCTCTAAGCGAAGCAAAAGAGATTAATCGTGTCTTTTTTGCTATTGTGATCTACCTAACAATGTTTCCTTCTGTGTGGGCGAGAACTTTAGTGACACGAACAATTATAGCTATTGCTGGCGCATCTGCGTCGGGCAAGTCTCTTTTTAGCAAGACGATTTATAACGAATTAGTCAATGAGCTTGAACCGGGCGCGATCGCAGTGATCGAAGAAGATGCTTATTACAAAGACCAGTCGCATTTGCCGTTTGACCATCGAACGCAAACCAATTACGACCATCCTGATGCTTTCGAGCATGAGCTTTTGCATGAGCACTTACTTCAATTGCGCGCTGGAAAATCAGTAGACGTACCAACTTATGACTATGCAATGCATACCCGTAGCGATGAAACGCGTCGAGTGGCACCTGCAAAAGTACTTATCGTTGAGGGTATTTTGCTATTGAGTGATCCGGCACTTCGAAAAGAATTTGATATTAAGGTGTTCATTGATACACCGTTAGATATCTGCCTTATGCGCCGTATGCAACGAGATATGGAGCAGCGTGGCAGAACATTACAGTCCGTTGTTGATCAATATCAAGCGACAGTGCGACCTATGTTTTATCAGTTTATTGAGCCATCAAAGCACAAAGCTGATCTCGTAGTCACACGCGGCGGTATGAATCGCGTTGCCATTGATATAATTAAAAGTAAAATAAAATATTTACTGCAACAATAACAACGGGAAATAGTCAGTATGACAACATTTATGAGCTTAGTAGGCATTGTTGTGCTACTAGGCATTGCTTTTGCGGCTTCAACGAACCGTAAAGCAATTAATTTAAGAACTGTGGGCATCGCCTTTTTACTTCAAGTGTTAATTGGTGGCTTTGTCTTGTTCTTTGAAGTGGGCAAAAACGTACTGGCAAGTATGTCTCGAGGCGTCTCATCAGTTATTGGTTATGCCAATGACGGGATTAGCTTCTTATTTGGCTCACTGGCATCGCAAGATACTTTAGGGTTTATTTTTGCGATACAAGTATTGCCCGTTATCGTGTTCTTCTCAGCACTCGTTGCTGTGTTGTATCACATCGGGGTAATGGATTGGATAATCAAGATTCTAGGCGGTGGCTTACAAAAGCTATTGAAAACCTCTCGCCCTGAATCGCTTTCTGCAACCGCCAATATTTTCGTTGGCCAAACAGAAGCACCATTGATTGTTAAACCATTTATCGCCAGCATGACTAAGTCAGAGCTATTTGCGGTAATGGTAGGTGGCCTTGCTACCGTAGCCGGTTCTGTTATGGCAGGTTACGTAACAATTGGTGTAGAGCTTAAATACTTAATTGCAGCCAGCTTTATGGCGGCACCAGGTGGTTTCTTAATGGCAAAAATGATTGTGCCAGAGACCGAAACACCAAAAGAAGATTTAGCTGATTTAGACGTACAAGAAGAAAAACCGGTTAACGTAATTGATGCAGCCGCATCAGGTGCCGCAAACGGTATGCAACTAGCACTGAACGTAGGTGCGATGTTACTGGCTTTCGTAGCACTTATTGCACTTCTAAATGGGTTATTAGGCGGTATTGGTGGTTGGTTTGATCACCCAACATTAACGCTACAAGAAATTTTAGGTTATGTATTCGCACCGGTTGCATGGTTGTTAGGTGTACCGTGGAGCGAGGCAGTAATCGCAGGCAGTTTTATAGGTCAGAAGGTAGTAGTTAACGAATTTGTTGCTTACCTCGACTTTATTAATTATCGCGATACGTTAAGTGCGCACACACAAGCGATTGTCACATTCGCGTTATGTGGGTTTGCTAACTTATCATCGATAGCAATTTTACTAGGTGGATTAGGCGGTATGGCGCCTAGTCGGCGAAAGGATATCGCACGCTTAGGGCTCAGAGCAGTGTTAGCAGGATCTATGGCTAACCTCATGAGTGCAGCAATTGCAGGTTTTTTCCTCTCGCTAGCTTAGAAACTTAATGAGATGAGCCGTAGTTGCAAAACAATAGGATAGGACTTTAAGGGGTTAAAGGTCTATCTGACTTGAACGATACTTCACCAAGGGCCGCAAGGCCCTTTTATCGTTTTATGTGCTAAGATTTAATTACTAAGTCCTTTTAAGTACATAAATGAACTATTTACGACTTTATTTACTAATCATTTTCTTTAGTTGGCCAGCACTGTGCACGCCGACTCTAACCGTTGTGACTGAACTGTCGCCACCCAATCAGACCTTAATCAATAACCAAGTTGCCGGTGAGAGCACCGAATTAGTAAAAGCGATTTTTGCCAAAGCTAATTTGAACGCGAATATAGAGCTCTACCCTTGGGCCCGTGCCTACAATATGGCATTGAAGAAGCCGAACATTTTCATTTACAGTATGGCGAAAACCGCTGAGCGCGAGCAGCACTTTCATTGGATTGGTGAAGTGGCAACCTATCAAATGGGCTTTGTTAAATTAACCTCTCGCAGCGATATAAACATCACTACAAACGAGCAAGCTAAGCAATATAAGATTGCGGTTCAGCGTCATGACCTAGCGGCACAACGCTTAACTGAGCGTGGTTATACGCTGGTTTATACCTCTGATATCAATAAGTCGTATCAGTTGTTGATGTCGGGCAAGGTTGATTTAATTATTGATGATAAAAATTATATAGCGGCGATGGCTGAGCAGTTAGCACTGGATGAAGCTCGTTTCAGCTTTGCGCATGCAATCGACTTTTTAACCATGAAAGGCTATCTTGCTGCAAATATTAATACCGACCAACGTTACGTCGATGCCTTAAAAGCAGCGTTTAATGAGGTGGTCATGACACCAAGATACAATGCGGTGATGATGCTCGCACAGCGACCTTAATTCGCTTTGTATTGCTCAATATAAGTCTCTAATAACCCTTGCTTACTGAGCTTGTCATAACTTGCCTGTAATCGGCTTACAAGCTCTTCGGGTAAGGCCTTATTTAAGGCTAGAAAGTTACCTACCGTGCCATTTAGTGGCAACTCAACCAACTTAACCACTTCTCGCCCTTGGTGACCGTACTGCATTAATTGGTAATTAAACGACAGCTCCGAGCCAATAATGAGCTCTATTTTATTTTTGAAAAATAAATTAATGCACTCGTAATAGTGACTCACTTTGAGAAGATTTTTTTCACTGCGAAAACCAATACTCTCAACAAATTTTTCGTAAATACTGTCTCTTACCACGCACAGACTATGATCTTTCACTTGCGATAAATCGATGGGATTAATACGGTCATTTGATTGTAAGCGATAAAAGAAGTTACTTGATGAAGCCAGTGGACCAACCCAGTTAAACAGCGCTTCACGATCGGGTATACGAGCCGTAGAAACAAGACCTGATTGCGGCTTTTGCTGGGCTAAGTGATATGCCCGAGACCAAGGCAAGAGCTCGAATTGACATTCAATGTCTGCATCAACACACATCGCTTTGACAAACTCGAGGTTTATGCCCTCTAAGTGCCCTTTGTTCGAAAAATTATATGGCGGGAATTGCTCGGTGTAGATGATGACACTGTCTTTTGCCAGTACTACAGGTGCAAAGCTTAGGCACGCTAACAACAAATATTTTAAAATAATTAATACACTCTAATGACACAGCTGCATTAAATATAGAAATATTCATTAACTCAGTCAATTTTTAGGCATAAAAAAAGCAAGCCGTAGCTTGCTTCTTCTCAACTTTACTTTTCAGTAAAATTATAGCGGCTTGATGTTGTCCGCTTGAGGGCCTTTTTGACCTTGTGAAAGAGTGAACTCTACACGTTGGCCTTCAGCTAAAGTTTTGAAACCTTCAGATTGGATAGCGCTGAAGTGAGCGAAAACGTCTGGACCATTTTCTTGCTCGATGAAACCAAAACCTTTAGATTCGTTAAACCACTTAACTGTACCTGATACGATGTTAGACATAGTATTATTCCTGATATAAAAAATTAAACATGCCCTAGTGGGCGGGTGTAGCAAAAAATGAGATGGTACTTAAAAACTTCAGGACGGTACTACAAGTATTACTTATACAACAACGAAATAAAGATTTATTAATTACACGCTTTCTTTCTAGCTGGTGCCCACTATATAGAGTTAGTTTGATAAGTCAAACACTATCGACATTAAAATTCAAACTCTAAAGCCAAGCGAAAGCTATGATCTTTGCCTGATTGGCTAAGCTCACTAATAAAACCTGCTTCCCATTTTAACTGGCGTTTAGGGCTAAATCTGTGTAGCCCAATAAAGCCTGGACCAACCCCAAAAAAGTCCTCTCCCGCATAGATTTCTATCGATGGTTGAAAGGCCGAACGATAGCGATAACGGTATTGTAAGCGAAACTCGCTCTCCCACTCGTTTGCAATATCAGCGCCCCATTCATACACTAAAAATGCGTTCATAGTCAGGCTTGTACGGCCAAACTCTTTTTCCCATAAAAACCCAGTTGTTGCTTCGTATGCATCGATATTATGCTGTTTTTCAAGCTCAAATAACGCTCCCCAATCGGCCCATAAACGGCCTTGCTCAACTAGCTGCCAACGTAACTCAAGCTCATACGAAGATAAGCCAAAATCACCGTTATCATCTCGTTCGCCAACTAAGTAGCCCTCAAGACTCATGGTGTCGTTAATTGCGCCACCAAAGCCTCCTCGCTGCGCCAGTACATTACCGTTATCGGTTTGCCGAGACACTAAACGCCACTCAACCTCACGTTCAAACGGCATCACATAAGGGTGATATACTTTATCAACCACCATGCCATCTGCCTGCGCGACTTGGCTGACACTTGCTAACAACAAGCAACTTAAGCTAATTATTAAGAACCGCATACTGGCTCCTCTGTCTTTTTAATTTTTAAAACGCGCGCTAAGGCAATAAATACTACAGCAGCAATAACATACACCCAGAGCGCTGTTTTACTCGGCGTGGCTTCGTAGCCCACTAAGGCTTTTAATACGCGCCCAAGCTCTGAGTTTTCAACTAAAAACCCACGCCAATCTAAATAATTTGAGGTCACGTCAAGTAAGTCGACCTGGCTTGCTAAATCAAGAAATATCAATAACTTTGCTGTTGCATTAAAGGCAAGCAGCACGACTAAAGGCTGCACACCTGCACGTCTGACAATACTTTCCAGTAAAAAGAACAATAACACACCAAAACTAATACATATGCCCACACCTAAACATGTACCGAGTATCAATGGCTCAGCGGTATCTTTACTGTGCCAAAAGCTGACCAAATAGATCATGTAATGGCTTAAATACAAGGTCATGGTTGCAATCAAGGCCAGTGCAGCCGCCATTTTTCGTTGCTGACAACTCATCAGTGCAGCGACAAAAATCATTATACACAGCAGCATTTGTATGAACTCTAAGCCTCGGTGATCAAATAACTGACTCACCCAAGCAGCGGCTTGTACAAATACTAAGCTCATCAGGGTACCAATAACGGCATAAATACTCAGCTGGCGCTGACTTAAAGGCACGATCAAACTCAAAAGCACAGCTAAAATAACCACAGGTAAAAGCTGATTAATGCTCATTAATAAACTAGTTATCAGCATCATTCACCTCCGTAGCCACGACAGTACCTCGCGCCGTATTAGGCGAAAATTCTCCAAAAAAATCATAACGTCCAGGGCTGAGCGGTCCGATATAAATGACACTCGTACGACCTGGGTAGAGCACTTTTTCACGGTTTAAGTCAAAGCTATCGAACTCTTCTGGGGTGTCATCTTGGTTTTCGATAACTAATCGCAACTTTTTATTGGCAGGTACTGTTATTTCAGCGGGGTAAAACAAATGATCTTTTAAAATCAGCTTGTACTCTTTGGCATAGGCAAGCCAAGACGACATACATAGTAGCAGCATAGAAAGCGCTAAAATCCATTTATTCACTGACATCTCCTTGCATAAAAGAGACACTCACTCGCAAGCCACCAAGGTGACTATCTGCTAAAGCAATATCAGCGTTATAAATCGAGACTATGTGTTCAACAATGGCCATACCAAGCCCGGCTCCTTGTTCACCTGATGGATGTTTATCACCACCCACACGGTAAAAACGGTTAAAAATGCGCTGTTTTTGAGCTTCATCAATACCTGGGCCCGAGTCATCTATTTGCCAAATAAAACGATTATTTTCGGTTTTCAGCGTAATACAAATTTCTCCCACAGCTGGGGTATATTTTATGGCGTTACTCAGTAAATTGCCAAACAAAGTAACTAAGGTGAATTCGTCACCGGCAATGATAAAATCATCGCCATCAATGCTAATGGTATGCTCTTTTTCGTCAATACGATCATAAAGTTGTGCAACAACTTGTTGGCTAATTTCTAACACCGACACGGGGCTAAATTGCGCTTGCCATTGCTCTGGATAAGTACGCCCCAAAATCAGCATTTGCTCAACGATATTGCTCAGTTTATCAACGCCTTTTTCCATCGCATCAAGCTCAACACTCTCAACACCTTGAGCCACTAAATTATGCACATTGATTTTTAAACTACTGAGCGGGGTACGCAGTTCGTGGGCCGCATCAGAAGCAAAAAAGCGCTCTCGTAAATAGGCACTTTCAACCCGTTTGAATAGATCGTTTAAGCGGCTAATTACGGGTTTTATTTCTTGCTCTGGGGTTTGCCAAGGGATTGCAGTAAAGTCATTTGCTTGACGATGTTTAAGTTGATTTGATAACCGAGTTAGTGGCGCAAGCCCTTGTTTTACAAACACACTAATAAGGAGAGCAAGGATAGGCACACTCCACAACAGCGGCGTCATGGCCGATAGAATCACGGTTTCGGTTAGCGCCACACGTTTACTCAAAGGCTCTGCAATAAGCACGCGCTTATTACCTTCGCTTAAGCGATACACTTTGACGCGTTGCCCAGCCAAATTCTCAACACTAAACCCGCTTTGCCACTGACTTTGATTGCTAGAGTTATGCTGCAATGATTTTGAGCTTGAGGCCAAGCTGTCATCAACCCAAACTTGAAATAATAACTGCGGTAGATCACTCGTATAGGCCGGAGCTTCTTTATTGAGTGGCTGCTCGAGTAACACATGCGCCAGCGTTACCAGCTCGTTATCAAGCAGTGCTTCAGCCTGATTCATACTTTCACGGTAACCTTTAGTAAATGCCAAAAAGCAGGTTAAGATCACCATAGACAAAATAAGTAGAGTCAGCCTTTTACGAATTGACACTAGCGCTTACCCACCACATAACCAATGCCGCGTAAGGTTTTAATAAACTCTTTTGGGAATTTTTTACGCAAGTGATGAATGTGCACTTCGATGGTATTTGACCCCACCTCTTCGCCCCATTCATAGAGTTTATTCTCTAACTGCTGTTTTGATTGCACGCGGCCTTGGTTTTCTAGCAAGGCTTTTAGGAGCATAAACTCTTTACGTGGCAAGTTTACTGGCTCACCTTGAAAACTCACGGTAAAAGCGGCGGTGTCCATTTCAACATCACCGACTTTTAAAGTGCTGGTCTGAGCTTGGGTCACACGCCTGCTGGCAACCCGAAGACGGGCAAATAATTCTGCGGGATCAAAAGGCTTTGCTAGGTAATCATCAGCACCTAAATCTAGCCCCATGACTTTATCATCAATACTGCCCCGAGCCGTTAAAATCACCACGGGCAGGTTTTTACGATGCTTTTTGATGTGTTTTAAAATGTCGATGCCATCACCGTCTGGTAGTCCTAAATCAAGGACTACCAGCTCAATTTCATCATTTTGCAGCCATTGCATCGCTGACTTAACGGTCGAACTATGTTCAACACTGTATCCTTGTTGACGTAAAGAACGACACAGGCCTTCTGCCACTAAATGGTCGTCTTCAACGAGCAATAAATGCATAGTTTATCTCTTTATTTTTTTCTCTACCTTAGCCAATAGTTTAGTAATTTCTTGTTGGCGGTAAAGATCTGCTTTTGGTCTATCAGGGCGCGCTGGCGCTTGCTGTGCAACCAATAAAAACTCTCTAGCTGATTTATACTTGCGCTCGTCATACAGGAATGACGCATATAAATAGTTGCTATCGATACCACGCGGGTTTAGCTCAAGCGCTTGCTTAAACAATTTTTTCGCTTCATCGTCATCACCAAAACCAATTGGCCAACCAGGTACTTTACCGTATAAGGTTGCAAGGCTGGTGTATGCTGAGCCATCAAGCGCTTTTGGATCTAGGCTTAGCGCTTTTTCAAATTGTGCTTTCGCATCTTTTGCAAGACCTAGCGCACCTAAGCCCCCTTTTGCACCTGCATAGCTCGATAACACAATACCGTACCAAATATGGCTAGCTGCTTGCTGGTCGTTGGCTTTGGTAAACTCTGCGGTTTCGCTCGCTAACTTTTCGAATGCATCTAACTGCGCATCTTCAACTAATTCGTAATTCACCACTGCCCACTGTTTTTGCACCGAACTTAAATCGCT
Organism: Pseudoalteromonas gelatinilytica; assembly: GCF_001641615.1. Classification (GTDB taxonomy): domain Bacteria; phylum Pseudomonadota; class Gammaproteobacteria; order Enterobacterales; family Alteromonadaceae; genus Pseudoalteromonas; species Pseudoalteromonas gelatinilytica. The sequence continues at coordinate 229,391 of NZ_LRRU01000019.1, read as the reverse complement.
ATTAAAGTCGGCTTTTGCAGGCGCAGCCATGATAACACCTAACATCATTAGGGCTTTAAAATTTAGTTTAGTCATAATCATTCACCTTAATCAATTTAGTTGGCAAAAAAACTTTTAATTTTAGGAAGTTGTTTTGCTATTGCGTTATCAACGAGTGATGGAAATGCACCGTTAATACGGGCAAATAATGTTTCTGGAAAACCAATAAAACGACGACGTTTTTTTGATTTAATTAAATCTATTAATGCATCAGCCACTTTTTCTGGCGGATCCATGGTGTTGCCCAGCTCTTTATTCATCGCGCGTACTTGCGGCGAATTAATCGCGGTATCGGTGGCACGAGGCGCTAAATACAATACTTTGACATCGCTATGGCTGAGCTCTCTGGCAAGGGCTTCGGTCATCCCTCTTAGGCCAAACTTGCTTGCGCAGTACAAGGTTTGATACGGATAACCAATGCTGCCAAACGATGAACCAATATTGACAATCGTGCCTTTATTGCGGGTCACTTGAGGTAAAAACAGCTGACACAATTTAATAGGCACATGCAGATTAATATTTAACAGGTGATCAATTTGCTGTTCGCTAATTTCACTAAACCCCTGCATTACATTAACGCCTGCGTTATTGATTAGTAACGTTGCCCCGCCAATTTGCTGAGCAAACTTAGCAAGATCGTCGCGAGATTCGCTGTTACTTAGGTCAGCCTGAAAATACTCAGCATCATTGCCACATTCCAATTGCAGTGCAGCAAGTTGCTTCACATTTCGACCAACAAGTAATAAACGCCAACCTTCTTTTGCAAGGCGAAGGGCAATAGCACGGCCAATCCCCCCTGTTGCACCGGTTAGCACACAAACTGGGCTACTCATGCGCTTTGCTCCAAGTCAGCCTCGCTAAAGAAAGGTTCTGAATCGAGGTCACGGAAAATATTGCCGTACAGTTTATAAAAACATTTTGCGGCGTGAATGATGGCTTGCTGGTCGTCCTCGTTATCAATTTTGTTCATAAGATTTTCGAAAAACTTCACATGTTCAATATCAAGTGCACCGTGCGAAGTAAGGTAGGTAAACGCCTTTTTAGGTAAACCTACAACCTCACGGATTTGCCCTGCTGCATTATCGGCTAATGCAATCGAAGTGCCTTCAAGCACATGAACCATGCCAAAGAATGCTAATGGGTTACCGCGATTAATTGCATCGTAGGCGTACGACACCATTAATTCGGTCGAAAACTGTGGACGAGAATGACGTACTAGCTCTTTATCAAAACCGCATGCTGCAATATCGTTTAGCACCCATTCTTGGTGGCCTAACTCTTCTTCGATATATTCTGCAACAGCTTCGCGCAGCCACTCTTGTTTATCGCTCAGCTTTGCACCGACTGCCATCAGCAGTGGTACTGTATGCTTAACATGGTGATAAGCTTGCGTTAAGAACGATGCATATTCACTTAGGCTTACTTCACCTTTAAAAACGCGGCCGATAATCGGCGCAGCTAAAAGGTAGTCACGTTCTTTCTGTGTTTCGGCTTGTAATGTATTGAAAAATTGACTCATGCTCGTCGCCTCTTGATAAAGTGCTGAAATCTCTGTAGCAAAAAATTGATTAATAACATCGCGTTTAGGGCGATTATTGCTGGTTAATAAACCTTGCGTGTGGCTCATAGGCTCTGCCATTCGATGCCATTTTCTGATCTGTGCGTATTCGGGTAGTTGCGCGTTTTGTGCCGTAATATGGGCAGCAAGTTCAGCGTCACTCATCGCTTGGTTTGCATAGATAAGCGCGGCTAAAAATGCCTGGCCTTCGCCAATCACCACAGCTTGTTGTACTTGGCTGTGGCTAAGCAATAACGACTCTGGCCACTCGGCACTGATATTGCGCCCAAAGCTGGTGATAAGCTGATTTTTCAAGCGGCCTTGTATAATCAAGCGACCTGCTTGCTCAGTAACGAGATCGCCGGTTGCATACCAATCGTCAGCATTTTGCGCTGCTTGACCTAAGTACCCCAAAAACAATGAGCCTTTGATATAAAGCTGGCCATTTTCAATTTTGTATTGAATGTGCTTTAGCACTCGCCCTGCGGTGTCAATGTCATCATCAGTCTGTGTATTTAGGCTCACCACCGATGAAGATTCAGATAAACCATAGCCTTGATAAACGGGTAAACCGAGCTCACGAGCTTGCTTAATAAGCGCTTGGCTTACAACCGCGCCACCTACAGCAATAAACTTTAAGCTTGTAGGTACTTGCCAGCCTTGCTTTGCAAAAGCCACTAAACAAGTCAGTAACTCAGGCACTAAAATAAGGGTATTTGGCTCAGTGCGTTCAATTGCTGCTATCAATTTGCGTGGTTCAAGTAACTGTGCACCAGAAAAGCCAAGTTCCGCTAAAGGCACTAAGTTAACTGTGCCACCTGCTAATAGCGGCGCATACACACCCGCTAAATTCTCAAGTAAAACCGGTAGCGGCAGTAAACATAAATGGTTTGGTTTTTCTAAACCAATGCTTTGATAAAGTGATGTCGCTACCTGCATTTGACTCTCAAGCGATAAACACACCCCTTTAGGTGTGCCCGTTGAGCCCGACGTAAAGGTAATCTTTTGCGTGTTTGCAAAATAAGGTACAGACTGTGTATTACTCAATTGATAAACATATAAAGGGTAATGCTTACATACATCCACTAGCGCCACTAATTTTGCATGCTCACCTTCATAAGCGCGGTCACATACAAATAACCCTGCCCCACTGTTTTGCAAACCAAACGCAATTTGCTGGGCAGTAAAAAACGTTGGTAGTGGAATCGCCACTCTTTGAAGTTCGCTAAGCGCAGCTTCTAATACACACCAAGCGGGTGTGTTATCTAATTGGTAAGCAACACCCTGGGCATCAAATTCAGCCAAGGTAGGAAGCAAACGAGCCACTTGTTCTGTAAATTCTTGTTTAGTTAGTGAGCGCACACCTTCACTTTGATGGCAAACCATCAAGGTGTCGCTATCCTTATGCGGTAACTGTGTTAACCAGCTCATAACGCCTCCAAATAGACAGCCAATTCAAGGGATGACTGTAAACACTGCTGTTTGATATTGAATAAAACGGGGGTATTTAATACACGTTGATGTGCTTCGTTTAGGTCAACCACACAAATGGTTGGTTGATTATCGTAATAGCTCCCCCAGCTTGCTGGATCTTGTAGTGCTTGTGCATTGGCAACACCGATTTCTTTGCAATTTACACCCAGCATTTTTAATAGCGCTCTCACTTTACGGGTTGCACAAAACACTAAATATTTTGCCCCTGCTTGATAGAGTGCTTCGTTCATTAAAACAAAATGTGCCAAGGTGGCTTTTCGATGCGTTGAGCATAAATTACCTAGCTCAAAAATGTGCTCACGCTTGGCACCTACAAAGTGCTCAATAGACGCAGGGAGGTATTGTTCAATAAACAAAGGTTGTGATGCAGAGCGAAGACCTAACGTACATACTTCATCATCAACATTAAGCTCACACAGTAGCGGCATGAACTGCGAAATTTTCGCATCATAAGCTGCAGCAAAACCTTGCTTGATATTACTCTCGAGACGGTCACGGAATTGACCTCCTTCACGAGTGCAAACAAAGGCCGGCTCTTGAACTTGAGTTTGATGTGATTGTTGAACTGAAAGCATAATTGTTCGCTCCACTTAGGTTATGTGTAAAATTTATCGAGCGAAACTTAAATAAAACTTAAGAAAAATTAATTTTTATAAATATTTTTCAACCTTATGAAATTCAGTACTTTTATTTTTATAAAAAACAAAAATGCCAGTCTGTTAGACTGGCATTTTAATGCTTAAATTAACCTTAAACTTAGATTACTTAACGATAGTCATCTCTTTAAGTAGGTTTTGAGCATTATCAACTTTATCCATCACCCACAGCATATATCGTGAATCAACGTGAATTGAGCGATTTAAATTTTCATCGTAATCCCAATCACCAATAATGCTTTCGTAAACACCATCAAATAACAAACCAACGAGCTCAGCATTACCGTTTAACGTTGGAGAGCCTGAGTTACCACCTGTGGTATCTACATTCGATAAAAAGTTAACCGGAACAGTATTCATACCGCCTGTGTAATCGCCATAAAGCTTTTGCTTAATTAACTGATTTTGCTTTTCTGGTGAGTTGAATGGTTCAACACCAGTATTTTTAGCAAGCAGGCCTTCTAACGATGTAAAGGGGGTTGCCACTAAGCCATCTTGCGGTGAATAGCCGCCTACCGTACCGTAAGTTACCCGTAAGGTGCTATTAGCATCTGCATAAACAGGTTTATTAAGTGCCTTGTTATAAGCAATGATTGCTTCCATTAATGCAGGGCGAGCAGCTTGCTGTTTACCGGCCAGCTCTTTTTTCGCATCTTCAATATCTTTTGTGACTGCAAAGATTGCATGCGCATACTGAATGAATGGATCGCTACTTTGCTTTAACTGTGCAAGGTCAAGTTCTGTCATCCATAAACGTTTGCTTTCATCTGCAAGAACCGATTTAGCATACATATCATCAAGCAAGGCTTGCTGTTTTTGTTTATCAAAGCCATTGCTCAAACCAAGTGCTTTATCAACCTCAGCAACGCGCTCATCGCTTGGTAAGGCTGCATACTGCTCAATAAAGTACAGTAAAATGGCTTTATCAACGGTTTCATCATAACGACGACTCATGCTTTCTAAACGTGATTTAATGCGTGGCATATCACGCTCTTGATAACCGCTTTCGCGCTCAGCGTCTGGCTTTTGTTTTTCATAAGCTAAACGGTATAGCATGCGTGCAGATGACATCATTTGTGAACGGTGTACATACCCTAACATACGGTCGCGCTGGTTATGCTCTTGTGACTGTGCAACTAACGCTGTTAAATCAGCAAGTACGTGTCCGTATTTAGCTTTGCGGTTGCTATCTTGATTGATCCAAGCAGTAAGATCTCTTTCGAATTGTTGCTTACGGCTATACATTGACCCTTTATTGAAGCTCTCAATCATTGAGCCGTAGTTTTTAATGTAGTTGTTGTAACCCGCAATCGTGCTTTCATAAGCGATACGTGCCTCTGAACCATCCGGGGCATTTTCTTCAATTAACGAGACATATTTAGAGTTATATTTACGCGCTAATGGATAGGCTGTATTAAACACATAGTCAACTTCAGGCGAAATGCGGTAACGGTTTGTGCTGCCCGGATAACCGGTAACCATCACAAAATCGCCTTCTTGTACGCCTTTAGCACTTACTTTTAAAAACGCATCACTTTGGTACGGCACGTTGTCTTCTGAATATTCAGCTGGCTTGCCATCTTTGCCAACATACGCGCGATAGAACGAGAAATCACCTGTGTGGCGCGGCCACATCCAGTTGTCGATATCACCGCCGTATTTACCGACGCCCATCGCTGGGGCATAGGCTAAACGTACATCTTTTATTTCAAGCGACTTAATAAGGTAGTACTCAAGACCACCGTGGAAAGTATACACATTACAGCGGTAGCTCTTGTCTTGCTCACACTCACTAACAAGTGCTTTTTCATTTGCTTCAATAGCATCAAAGCGTGCTTTTCCGGTTAGCTGTTCAGTCCCTTTATTTACTTTTGCTGTAACGTCGGTCACTTGCTCTGTTACATAAACACGAGAACCTGGAGATGCAGGCACTTCTTCGCCCGTTGTTTTAGCTAAAAAGCCATTTTCTAAAATATTGTTCTCGGTCGTTGAGTTATATTGAATCGAACCATAGGCACAGTGATGGTTTGTTACAACTAAGCCTTTTGGTGAAACAAACGAAGCGGTACAGCCACCAAGGCTAATTACCGCATTCATCGGAAACTCAGTCAGTTTTGAAATTGACTCTACATCAATGCTCAAGCCTTTAGCTTTTAGGATAGATTCAAGTTCTGGTAACTGGTGAGGTTGCCACATGCCTTCGTCGGCAACAGCAACATTTGCTACAGCGAGACCCACTGCAGCAGCAATAAATTTAAATCGCATAGTCGTCCTTTATATTTGTTATGTTTATCTTTTTAGCGCTCGTATCATTGTCATTATGCTAGCCAATAGCAATAATTTGCGACCGCAAATGTCAAAGTTTGTAAACCACTTAAGGTTCATGAACCTAATATTTAGACTCATAAACGACCGCATTGTGGCCATGTAAGCTTTCTTGGTGCTCAACCTTAAATTGGTAATCAGCAATACCCGGCATGGTTTCGAAACACTGCTTTAATCGCCTTGCTGCATCTTCGCAAAACAGTAAGTTTTTTGCGTTAAGGGCTGCAAATGCTTGTTCATCTTCACGCTTTACGGCGGTTTGTACTGGGGTGCCTATGGCTTGCTCACATACTGTGATAAAGCCGCTAATATCAGGTAGCTTTTCACTACTAAAAGTGACATCGACATACGCATAAGAGCGCTGGCTATGGGGAGTTGCAATTGAGCCCTGTTCACTTGCAAGCCAATTGAGTAAAGAGGCTTTATCTATATGCTCATCACTAAATTGCTTATCGACGGCCTCGCTCAAAAGCTGCCTCGATAATGCCGCTGAACATGGGCAGGTGCTACTGTAGGCAATATCGGCTTTTAAGTTAATGGTGAGCGATTGCTGCTTAGTAATCGTTAAAACGACAGGGTATGCATTGTATCCAGCATGGTCACTAAGTAGCGCTGGTTTTAGCTGTGGTAAATCAAATTGTAGCACCAACTTTGCGCCTTTACTTAAGCCTTTTTGTGATGCTAAAACGGCCTCCATAAACTCACTAACACGTTGACTCGTTAAGCTTTGTTTAGCCAATTGCTGATTAAGTAATAAATAAAGACGTGACATATGAATGCCTTTTGCATCGCTATCAAGGCTAACAAACACATCAGCTTTGGTATTCAGGTGCACATCAACATGAGTTTGTGCAAGCTTCAAAGGCAATGCTATTTTCTCCATGCCAACCCATTTTAAAGGTGACTGAAAATCTACATTAGAGTGCGAGGTAATATCGGGTAATTGCATATCCACTTCTTTTAACGATTGAATGTTAAGGCCTTAGCGGCCTGTTTGTGCGGGGTCACTTGTTGCCCATCAAAGACACACTCACCATTTACAAAGGTATGTGTTATTCGGTGTGAAAAAGTGGTGCCATTGAAAGGAGTCCATTGGCATAAGTAATGTGTGTTTGTATGCTCAACGTACTTTTCTGCATTTGGGTCAACCAGGACTAAATCAGCAAAATAACCTTCTCTGATAAACCCTCGCTCTTCGATAGCAAATCGCTTTGCCACGTTATGCGCTGTTTTTTCAACAACTTGCTCAAGGCTCAACGCACCACGTTTTACCTGCTCAAGTAACGACAGTAATGCATGTTCGACTAAAGGGAGGCCGGCAGGTGCAGCGCTGTATTTTTGCTGCTTTTCTTGCCAAGTGTGAGGGGCATGATCGGTGGCAATAATATCAATGCGACCATCGCGTACTGCTGCGAGTAGCGCTTGGCGGTCTTGCTCTGATTTTATGGCAGGGTTACATTTAATTTGATTGCCATAGTTTGCGTAATCATCTTGGTTAAACCACAAATGATGCACGCAAGCTTCGGCAGTTATGTGCTTTTGCTCTATGGGTGCGTTACTAAATAGCACTAGTTCTTTTGCTGTTGTAAGGTGTAAAACATGTAACTGTGAGCCATAGCGTTTTGCCAGCGATACGGCATACGATGATGATGCATAACACGCTAACTCATCGCGAATAAATGGGTGATGTTCGATACGTAACTCCCCATAGCGCTTTGCTAAACGGCGCTGATTCTGTTGAATAACTTCGCCTTGCTCACAATGGGTGGCAATGAGTACTGGGCTTTCCCGAAAAATGGCCTCTAGAGCATGAGGGTGCTCAACCAGTAAATCGCCTGTTGATGCCCCCATAAACACTTTAACACCACATACACTTTTGGCATCAAGGGCCTTTATTTCATCGAGGTTGTTTGGGGTTGCGCCAAAATAAAACGCATAATTCGCAGAGCTCGTTTGTGCCGCTATCGCGTATTTATCTGCAAGTGCTTTTGCCGTGGTAGTCGATGGTGAAACATTGGGCATTTCCATAAAACTTGTAATGCCACCAGCCACTGCGGCGGCGGATTCACTGGCGATCGTACCTTTGTGGGTTAAACCTGGCTCTCTAAAATGTACTTGATCGTCGATCATGCCTGGTAATAGCAACAGGCCGCTTGCATCAATTACCTTATCATTGGCCTTAGCGCTGATATCTGCAGCAATTTCAGCGATTCGATCACCTACAATTCTTACATCATTTAATGCGCGCTGCCCTTCATTAACAACGCAGGCGTGTTTGATTATGATAGCCATATGACTCCTTGCTTATTCAGCAACATTTGCAACTTATCGTAAAAAAATGCACTCCATGGCAAGATTGATTGCAGACCAAATTGTTACAATATAACATACCACAAAGTTTTTATTTGGACACTGTTATGAGTCAAAAAGATCAATTGGGTCGGGCTATTTAAGCTGTAAAGTTATAAGTGGCTTTCCGATCTTAGAGAATTTTAACGGCTTATCGCAGCCAATAATCACCTTATCGCAACGTATGAGGTCAATTGTAATAAGACACAGTATGCTGGGCTCATTGATCACATGGTGATACCTGCCTCATATAAGTGCTTTTTTAGCATCTTTTTGTAATCCGTTTTAACCGCTATGCAAATCAAGAGCTTATAAAACGTATGTGCAAGGTTATATCGACACAATTTAATTTTAAAAATGACAAGAGAAAAACTATGAAACACCTAATCGCAACCGCGATCAGTTCTGCGCTGTTACTTACAGCCTGTTCAGAACCGCAAACAACAACATCAACGCCTAAATCAGAGCAATCAGCCCCTGTTGCTGCAAATGAGCAAGCTAACCCACTGTTTGTGAAAAGCGTATTACAATACGAAACGCCTGATTTCAGTGCGATTAAAGATGAACATTTCATGCCGGCATTTAATAAAGGCATGTCTGAGCAAATGGCTGAAGTGCAAGCTATTATCAACAATCCAGCAAAGCCTGATTTTGCCAATACGATTGTTGCGCTCGAGAAAAGTGGTGAGCTATTAACACGCACACGCAGTATTTTTTATAATCTAGCGGGTACGGATTCAAATCCGGCACGTCGTGAATTACAAAAAGAGTTAGCGCCAAAACTAGCGGCTCATAGCGACAACATTTTCTTAAATAAAGCACTTTTTGAGAAAGTAGCGGCTATTCACAGCGAAGCTGACAGCCTTGCCTTAACTGCTGAAGAAAAGCGTTTATTAGACGTTTACTACAAACGTTTTGTGCGTGCTGGTGCAAAATTAAGTGCAGAGCAAAAACAACAAATTCGTGATATCAATACAAAGCACTCGAGCTTAACAACTCAGTTCTCACAAAACTTATTAGCGCTTACTAAAACAAATGTTGTTTTAGTGGATGACAAAGCAGAGCTTGAGGGCTTACCAGCAGGTCAAATTGAGCAGCTTGCCAATGCCGCTGCAGAAGCAGGTCACCCTGGTAAATACCTAATTAAGATCACAAACACCACGCGTCAGCCTATTCTGGCAACACTGAAAAACCGTGATTTACGTGAAAAAGTATGGCGTGCATCGGCTGAGCGTGCATTATCGGGCGAAAATAGTAACCGTGATATCGTGGCAGAACTTGCTCACTTACGTGCTCAAAAAGCGAAACTATTAGGTTACGACAGCTGGGCTGATTTTGGTTTAGAGTCGCAAATGGCGAAAAAACCACAAGCTGTATTTGATATGTTTGCAAGCATGATCCCTGCATTAATGCAGAACGTAAACGCAGAAGCGGCGGCTATTCAAGCTAAGATTGATGAGTCAGGTGAGCAGTTCAAATTACAGCCATGGGATTGGTTATTCTACGCAGAGCAAGTGCGTAAAGATAAATACAACCTTGACGAAAATGCAGTGAAAGAATATTTCGAGTTCAACCGCGTTTTAGAAGACGGCGTATTCTTCACCATGAACCGTTTATACGGCATCACCTTTAAACCACGTAACGATATTCCGGTTTACCACCCTGATGTAAAAGCCTATGAGTTATTTGATGAAAATGGAAAGAGCTTAGCCATTTTCTTTGCTGACTACTTTGCGCGTGAAGGTAAGCGTGGCGGTGCATGGATGAGCTCATTCGTTAAACAATCTGGCCTTAAAGAACAAAAGCCAGTTGTCGTAAACGTTATGAACATTCAAAAAGGCGCGAATGGCGAACCTACGCTTATCAGCTACGATGAAGCAACAACGATTTTCCACGAGCTAGGTCATGGCTTACACGGCATGTTCTCAAACGTGAAGTACCCGACTCTATCTGGCACCTCAGTATCACGTGACTTCGTTGAGTTCCCATCAACTTTTGAAGAAGATTGGGCAATGTACCCTGAAGTTATCGCTAACTATGCAAAACACCATAAAACTGGCGAGCCAATTCCTGATGAGCTACTGAAAAAAGTAATTCAATCACGTAGCTTCAACCAAGGTTTTGATACCCTAGAGTACGTTGCAGCTGCATTACTTGATATGGAGTGGCATTCACTTTCTGCTGATGCACCATTACAAGACATTGAAAAGTTTGAGCAACAAGCGCTTGCAAAACATGGTGTTGATGTACCATTTGTACCACCTCGCTATAAGTCAGCCTTCTTCTCGCACTCAATGGGCGGCGGTTACTCAGCGGGTTACTATGCTTACATGTGGAGTGAAATCTTAGCGGCAGACGCCTTTGCATATGTTCAAGAGCAAGGTGGTTTAACTCGCGAAATGGGTGAAAAATACCGTAAAGAAATTTTAGAAGTGGGTAACTCACGTGACTTAATGGAATCGTTCAAAGCATTCCGAGGTCAAGAGCCAGACACGTCAGCGTTATTAAAACGCCGCGGCCTAAAAGCAACAGTTCAATAGCTTACCTTAAGCTTTAAGCTTTAAGTTCTGAGCTCTAAGCTGTAAGTCAGAAATGTGGGGTTATCGAGTGTTGATAACCCCACAACGATAGTAAAAGGAGCTGTCAGCCTTCAGCTATCAGCCGTCAGACGCGCGAAACACGTTTCACGCCTACGAATGAAAACATCAGGCGCTAGGTGCTAGGGCCTAGGACGCGATGTAAAATCGCTGCTACCTCGCATCTCGTACCTTTCCCCTCGTACCTTTCCCCTCGTACCTTCCCCCTCGTATCTTTCCCCTCGCTAACTTTACTCTCGCTAACTTTCCCCTCGCTAACTTTACTCTCGCTAACTTTACTCTCGCTAACTTTACTCTCGCTAACTTTACT
>NZ_LRRU01000019.1:0-218047 GCF_001641615.1 Pseudoalteromonas gelatinilytica | reverse complement strand
TCGCTAACTTTACTCTCGCTAACTTTACTCTCGCTAACTTTACTCTCGCTAACTTTACTCTCGCTAACTTTCCCTCGCTAACTTAAAAACAAAAAAGCCCTTACAGCGAGCTGTAAGGGCTTTGTTATCACTATTTAAAAGTCTTATTTACGTTTACGGCGGCGGCCGATAAGCGCTAGTGGTGCAAGTAGTAGTGTTAAGAAACCAAAGCTACCGTTGCTAGATTTAGTTACTTTCTTCTCTTCTACTGGCTCAGCTTCGTTAGTTACGGCAACAGTGAACTGCTCTGATACAGAGTCTGTACCATCGCTTACTGTTACTTCAAATACTAACTCGTCATCGCTTGAGATAGCACCTGGCGTGAAGCCTAGAGTTGCAGTGTCAGCACCTGTAAGTGTTGCTGTTGTGCCGCTTAGTTGCGTCCAGGTGTAGCTTAGCGTGTCATCACTGTTACGGTCTGACGCTGTTGCCGTTAAAGTGCCTGAAGCAGATTCAGAAACAGACGCATCACCCGATACAGACACTAATGGAAGTGCGTTATCACATGCTAATGCATCACCTGCAATTACATTTGAGAAGATTGGTGATGTTACATTGCTAACAGTTACGTTATCAATCCACCAGCCGAACTCACGTACTGCACTATCTGATGACATACGGAAACGTAATTTTGCACGGTTACCGTTTAGTTCAGTACCGAAACGAATTGTTTCGTAGTTACCGTAAGCACCGCTGCCATCCACATTGTTACCTGTGAAAGTATCGCGATCTTGTAGTGCTTGCGCGTCGTTTTCGATTAACGGGCCATCGTAACCAACATCAAATGTACCGCCCATTTCAGTAACATCAACCCAGTTACCGCCGTTTACGCTGATCTCTACAACACCACCATCCCATTCGTTTTCGATTAGGTAGAAGTGCCAGAATGAAACTTCAAAGTCACCCGCAAAACCGATATCAAACTCTCTTGACTCAACTGCAACATCAGACTGGAAGTCATTGTTGTTTAGGTACATTGTTTGCTCGCCAAGACCAAAGCCAAAGCTGTTAAAGAAGTTGATATTACCGCCCGTTGCCATGCTTTGTGTGCCAACTGCTAAGTCGTCACCTGTCATTACGTTTTCTTTCCAATCACGTAATGATGCACCTGCTACTTCCATATCGTCAGCAGTTTGTGAGCTCACTGGTGCTTTATCTTCAAAGTCCATGTTCACAAGGTAAGATACTGTATCGCTTGTAGCTTCAACAATTTCATCATCTGCAGACAGCTCTGGGAATGACACTTCAATTTCAAGTGTATCAGCAGTGCCTGCATCATTTAGTGTAAACGTGATAGGCGCGCTTGTTTGCGAAGCATACGGATTTGTATCGTCGAATGTGATTAAACCATCATTTTCGAATGTTACATCGTGACCGCTAACAACTGTTAACTGTGCTTGTGTACCCGTTAGTACTTCACTACCGGTGTTCATGATGCTAACAGTTAATGTACCTGTTTCGCCTTTATCTAGCACGTTATCGTTTGAACAATAACCTAATTCAGCACCGTTGTAGTTTGCATTCATTGCCACATCTTTGAATGTGAAGCTAGCAAGTTTCATTTTGTCTGATTCAACAACGCCTGTTAAATCTTCACTGAAACGCTCTGGCGCTTTAGCACCTAAGCCCATACCACGCTTAGCGAATGCACCTAAGATTAGTTTGTAATCTTCAGGGTCAACTGCGTACGCTGCAGCTAAGATAGCATCACGTGCTTCAGTATATAGCGGAGCAACAGGAGTTAGCTTGTAACCAGCAACTAAGTAGTTAGCCATGCGGTTTTGCGCATCTTCAAAGCCGTGCTCGTTAATAAGTGCTACATAGCTTTCCCAAAGCATAGTTGCCCAAATTTCACCTGCTGCGTGTGGTGAAGCAACACTTGTTGGTGCAATACCTACATCAGCACCTGCATCTTCGGTAATATGACGGAAAGACAGCGGGTTTACTTCCATATTTGTTGAATATGGAACACGACGAATACCATAGTAGAAATCTTCTACGAAAGTACCGCTACCGTATGCTTTTTGGAACTTGTCGTTACCTGCGATGTTGATGTCATCAGCTTTAGCAATAAACATAAGAGAGTGGAAATCACCCCAACCTTCGCCCATCGCACGGCCTTGGAAGTTGATAAGACCTGATGAGTTACCCACTAAACGGTTACTGATATAGTGACCCCATTCGTGAGCAATAATACCGTTATCTAGCGTACCGTCTTTTAACGTTGCTTTATTGAACATGTTCACAGTTACAGTGTCGCCTGCAGCGATACCATCGTAAAGCGCATGACCGTCAGCATAGTTCAGACCCATGTTAGGAATGATCACTGCATCGTCTTCACCGCCCATTGGCGCTGGTTCATCTGTATCTGGGTTGTTGTTTACAACGATAGCACCAATTGCACCTGCTTCTTGAGCGTGTAGAACTTTTGCTGTGAAGTTACAAGAACCACGATCGACTAGCGCAATTTTGCCAGCCAGTTCTGCTGCATTTGTTGCAGGTTCACAACCGTCTGTTACGCTACCAGAATCAACGTTATTACCATCAACTAAACGAACAACTTCGCCTGCGATATCAGCAAATTGCATTTGACCAAAGCCAGATACTTTTGATGATTCAAGAAGACCAATCGTTGCGTCAGATGTAACAACCACACCGTAATCAACGCCAACTTTTGCGTCTTTTGAGTTGTATAGATACATTTGCATGCGAGGGCTTGCACCGTCAGCAGGCGTAGACATGTTTGCGTTGTTTAAACCACTATTATCTTGCGCTTGTGCTTCGATTGGGTCGCCTTCTACACCACCACGACCGTAGTTAGATACCTGCGCAACATTTGATGTTTCATCAAAACCATGGTCATAGAAGAAATCGTGTAAGAAGTTGTTCATATAGAACAAGTTTACGATTGCAGCTTTACGGTTATCGTAGCTGTTTGCTACTTGATCAACTTGGTAAGGATAATCGAATGTGAAATCTGATGTAGTTTCAGCAGTGAAGTCACCTTCTGTGTAACCTTGAGGTGCAATTACATCAGCATAAGCAAATACGTTGTTACCTGATGTTGTTGTTGCATCGTCTGCAAGCCACGGATCCATCGTGCTTAATTTTTTGTAGTAAGACAGGCTTACAAGTGGCGCATCTAGGATTTCAGTTTCATCAACTTGATCTGGGCCATCAGCTGGGATCACATCGCCGTGTGGACCTTCCCACGGGTAACCATCTTCGTCAGCCCATACACGGTAGTTAAAGTCTGCCGCGTGTGCTTTTAAGTCTTTCTTGAAATAAACTTTGCTATTTTGCGCGCCGATAACGTAGCTGAAGTAATCGCTTTCTAAGCTGTTTTTATCAGCAACTTCTACTTCAACATAGTATGCAGATTGCAGCTCGCCCGCTACTTCAAAGAACACTTTCTTAGCACGAGGCTGACCTAATACAACTTTGTCACCGTTTTGGTTAGACACAGTGTATTTAACATAGTCACCTTGTTCTGTTGACTTAGTTAGTGACACGTCGATATCAGCAAGTTCTTTAATTGCACGTTTAATGCTTTGCTCTGCACCTACAAATTCAGCAAGCGGTGCGAACGACTGCGTTGCATTTGAACTTGTGTTAGCAAAATAGCCAGAACCTGCGACTAGGTTATATTCTTTGTCCATGATCAGGTTGTATTCACGGTTGAATACTTCAATGTCATGTACTTTTTGCTTATATTTAGCAGTGATTGAACCAAGCTTTTGCTCAGATAAATCCGTTAATACTGCGTTTGAGACGCCTTTTTTAGCGGTGCTAACACCCGTTAAGGCATTTAAATAAAAATCTGCAGCATAGGCATTGCGTTGCTCAGGAAGCACCATCGCCATATCAGGTTTAGCTTGACCAACTGCATTCCATAAGAACGTAGCTTTACCTAACTGCTCATCGAAAATTGATTTGTGACCCGATACAGTTCTGCGCTCAGCTAATGCACGTTGCTGAGATACTTGAGGGTTGAATTGCACTTGAGAGCTAACGCTTGAGGCATTATAGAAGCGAGTTTGTTCACTAGCTTGCACTTGAGATGATGCCAAGATAGCCGTTACCATAGTAGCAACAGCTGTTACTTTGAATTGAGACATTCCTTACGTTCCCTATTGTTATATTTTTATTTTCGGTTAACAATCATAACCAAGTCCAATGTACCCAATACAGCAATTAAAAAATAGAATTAATTGTAAACAAAAGTAACAGACAAACAGGATTAAAATGAAGCAAATAATTAAAATACAAACACTTACACTAGTATTAGTACTAGTATCAGGCTGTCAAAAAAATGAAATAAGCGAGCAAGATACAGTACAACAGCCAACAACCAGTTCACAAAAAGAACAAATTTCAGTTAAAGATGTTAAAAAAGCAGTCGAAATCAACAAACAAAAATCGACGAATGCTTTTAGTAATAATGGTGAAAAAATTACCTTTGATGCACCTACTTTAACCAAAGGCACAGAAGTCTTTAATCACGCAATGCAAGAGCGCGGCATCGCCACTGGGGCAATTTACTTAACGCTAAAAGAAAACAGCTTACCAGTAGAGCTTAGCAGCCAATATACGCTGAAAAAAATGACCAACAAAAGCTATCGCTACCTTGCTGAAAAAGACACTGATTTATTAAAAGTACAAAACGCTTTTAAACAAAATGCCAACGTCGATGTTGTTGAAATTAAAGTTGATTATTCACCGATAAAAGAGGTGATGTAGATTGGGTAGAGCGCAGCGAAACCCAACGTGAAGGAGCTGTCAGCCGTCAGACGCGCGAAACAAGTTTCACGCCTACTAG
Source organism: Pseudoalteromonas gelatinilytica (assembly GCF_001641615.1). Lineage (GTDB taxonomy): Bacteria > Pseudomonadota > Gammaproteobacteria > Enterobacterales > Alteromonadaceae > Pseudoalteromonas > Pseudoalteromonas gelatinilytica. Next base: position 213,189 of record NZ_LRRU01000019.1, on the reverse strand, counting down.
TAGCAGCGGGTTTATCCCGCGTCATCATGCGATAGGTTCTAGAAGGAGCTGTCAGCCTTCAGCTATCAGCCGTCAGACGCGTGAAACAAGTTTCACGCCTACATCAAACCGTAGGCGTCATGCTTGCATGGCGTGTCTAACATTCAACGCCATTTAATCAAGCTAACTCAACATTCAAAAACAACACTTTTCGGCTTAAAACTTACAGCTGAAAGCTTAAAGCTGTTTTACCTACTCCACCACAAAATCAAAATAGGTGGTGGGGTATGCTTGCGGTTGGTAGGTAAAATGCCACCATTCCATTGAATAAGGGGCGAAACCGGCCTCTGTCATCAGGGTCTTCAGTTTATATCGATTGGCTTTTTGCTCAGCACTTATGCGCGGGTCGTCGGTGTTCGAAAGAGTGTCGAACATATCAAACGGTGAGCCCATGTCGAGCTCTTTGCCTTTTGCATCAACTAAGGTTAAATCAATCGTTGAGCCACGGCTGTGACCCGACTTGGCGGCGATGTAATCACCAAGCAGCTTGTCTTTGCCTAAGTTTGGATAAAACTCAGCTTTTGTGCGGGTATCTTCTAAATCGTTAACCCAACGCACAAAGTGATCAACGGCGCGCTGCGGGCGATAACAATCAAATATTTTTAAGCTCAGGCCTTGGGTTTGCGCTGCTATTTGCACATTTTGAAGCGCAGTGGCAGCACTGTTGTGCAATAAACATTTAGGTGCGTTGTAACCATCAACAGGTTTGCCAACAAAGTTATGATGACCAAAATAACGGATATCTAACACGGCATTCGATAGTAAAGCACCTACATCAACAAATTCGCTACGTTTATCATCGCTTGGGGTGGCACAAGCAGCGCTTGCACTCATAAGCGCAATACCGAGTAAAGAAGTGGATTTAGTTAAACGAGCCAACAATGTGAATGCCATTTTGATTTTCCATAAATAACTTAATAGCATCCACTATTGCACATTAAATAACTTATTCCAAGATTGAAGGCTCAGAAACGGGTGTAAGGTCTTGGCTATATGTTGCATCGACAACCGAGCGGTTACGACCTGTTTTTTTAGCTTGATATAAAGCTTGGTCAGCAAGCTTAAATACTTCATCAATGCTTAATTGCTCAATTGGCCAGCCCGAAATACCAATTGATACATTAATGCAGCCAACCGGGTCAATGTAGCTTTCTGACACCCGCATACGCAAACGCTCAGCCAGCTGATACGCACGTTTTGCTTCCACTCTTGGCATAATCACAATGAATTCTTCACCACCTGTACGAGCAACCACATCACTATCACGAGTAACATCTAACAAAATTTTAGCTAACGACTGTAGAACCACATCACCAATGTCATGACCGAACTCGTCGTTAACCCGTTTAAAGTGATCGATGTCGATAGCCAATACAGCAAAAGGGCAACGTTGAGCTATCAAATGGCTAATTTGCATATCGAGGCTACGGCGATTATGCAGGCAAGTGAGGGGATCAGTTTGCGCTTCTTGGCGCAATAGCCCTATTTTACTTTGTAATAACCCTACCCCTTTTAACATGGCTTTTCTGAGTTCATTACTTTCAAAGTACCATGAGCGAATTTGTGTCAGCTCAAGTGACGTTGAAGGGCGATCTAAAGTATTTGCAGTTTCGGCTAACTGCCTTAAAGGCTGAGCAATTAAACGTGCTAACACCCAAATCAATATAAATGTGAGTACACCTATTGGGGCGGTTTTTACAAACACTTGCCACATTAAATTATCAAGCGGTGCAAGCGTGCTTTCTAGAGGGCGCTGAGTGACGACTCCCCATGGAGCAACTGTCATAGGAGCGTAGCCTGCAAGCATCTCAACGCCTTTGCTATTGGTAACAAGCTGGGTGCCGGCGTTTCCTTTTAGTACTTCTTCAATTACTTGGTTATCAAACACTTGCTCACCAATACGGCTTTTATCTGGGTGATAGAGTAAGCGATGGTTTTCATCAACCACATACAGATAAGAGCCATCTTGATAATAATGAACTTGCAGCAATTCATTTAAAATACTGGCACGTTTTAAGTACAAAGTGCCGCCAATATAACCAATGAAGTTACTTTGTTTATCGAATAAAGGCTGCGACATAAAAATCAGTAAATTGCCTGCCATCGAAATGTACGGCTCGCTGATCATTGGAGTACGATACGACAAAGCCGCTTTAGTGCCAAAGCTATCTACTTTACGGTTTTGTAGTTTCAATGACTTTGGTGATACCCCTAAAATATCGCCTTGTGCATTAACAATAATGGTCGAATTAAAACTATTGGTTTGTAGCCTTAGTCGGTCAGCCTCAGAATTAATTAAGCCTTGATTATTAAAATCGTCTTCAAGTATTTTTCCAACATAAGCAAGCTGTTGCTGAGCAGTTAGTAAAAAGTTATCGGTCGCCGACACCAACTTAGCGGCGTATGCTTTATGGTTATTTAGGGTTTTATCTATTAGTTGTTGCTTCTGAACTTGATAGCTCGAGTAATAACTATTTAGAAAGGTAATAAGCGTTGTAGAAAACGCTAACACTAAAATTAAGCGGCGTAGGTTTAAACCATGGCTAAGACTATTAAGCACGATATTTCTCACATACAGGCCCAAAGTCCATATCGGGTACATCTAATACCTTTATACTAGCAAGATGTTCTGTGTACCTCTATAGAACTTTTGTCATAATTTGATTTAGCGCAAACAAATGAGTGCAATTACTCTAATTAATTAAAGTAACTCGGTTTAATAACTTCAGCTACCAAGCGCTCGTTGAATATGAACGGCATCAAAGCCACCTACCAACAACCTTCGCGGTTTAACATATTGAATTTAATGAACTATAAACTTAAGACAGTTAAAAGAACGGCTAATACGTACGATTTATATTGTTCAAAAAGCAGCTTGCTTTGATGTAATAATTTATTACACTATAAAAACAAAATAACAATAAAGTTTTCCTATGCGTCACCACTGTGCTGAAATCATCAATAAACTCCCTTCACATCGCCTCATGGCGTTAGATGTAATGCGGGGCTTGACTATTACCGCCATGATATTAGTGAATAACCCGGGTAGCTGGGGAGCGATGTATTGGCCTTTGAAACATGCACAGTGGCATGGTTGGACACCAACCGACTTAATTTTTCCGTTTTTTATTTTTATTGTCGGCATGTCTATCACGCTTTCAGTAAATAGCTTGCGTGCTAAAGGGGTCAGTGATCAACACATACTAAAAGCAGGGGTTATTCGTACCATTAAACTCATTGCCCTCGGTTGGTTTTTAGCCTTGTTTTATTACAACTTTCGAGACCCTTCTTTTAGCTGGGTTGATGACAAATTATTGCAGCTGCGTGTGTTGGGCGTGCTGCAACGTATCGGTTTGGTCTATTTAGTTGCTCTGTGTTGTTATCTCTATTTATCGCCTAAGAAAATAGCCATTACTTGCATCGCTCTTTTATTTTTTTATGGTGCCGCCATGCTTTATATCCCGTATACCTTGCCAAACGGCAAGGTAGTCAGTGGCTTCTGGCTACATGGCAATAATTTAAGTGCCTTCATAGATAATGCCGTACTTGGTAGTCATCACCTGTATTATGCCAATGCTAAGCCGCTGCCATTTGACCCTGAAGGGCTGTTCTCAACACTGCCTGCCATTGCAAGTGCGCTTAGCGGCATGTTGGCTGCGGTTTATTTAACTAAGCAACCCGACCTTAAAAAGCAAGCCCGTACACTTATCTTAGTGGGCGCATTAGCCGTTATTGCTAGCTATGCGATTGCACCAATAACACCTATCAATAAAGCGTTATGGACGCCGAGCTATGTGTTACTCAGCTCAGGGCTTGCAGCGATCTTCTATGCACTGTGCAGTGCTATTTTAGATATTTATAAGCTGCGTAGTTGGGGCGCTCCATTTATTGTATTTGGTGCAAATGCGATATTATTTTTTATGTTTGCAGGCGTGTTTGCACGGCTATTAATTATGATACCGCTCGGCGATAGCAGTTTAAAAGGCAGTATTTATGGCTTAATACAATTAGTGATCAGCAATGATCACCTCGCTTCTTTTAGCTTTTCACTGCTGTTTTTAGTGGTGTCTTATGGTGTCATGTACAGCTGCTACCGCAAAGGCATTTTTTGGAAAGTGTAGGCTTTAAAATTGATGAGCCAGTCAATCACTGGCTCATCAAATTAGCAATTACGCCCTGTTATATTGCATGGCTTTGTTTATCGAGCAGATACAAAATAGACTGATAACTAATGCCACTGTGTTCAGTTAAACCAATTTCGCAACTACGGCTATTAGACACACCCCGACTACAGTTTTTTGGCACTTGTTGTTTAAGAGTTTTTAACGCGTTGCCATTGAGCTCTGGTAAGTTAAAGCCCTTATCACCGGCAAAACCACAGCACTCAATATCAGCTGGAATATTCACCTCATTACTACATGCCTTGGCAAGTGAGACTAGGCTTTGCTCTTTACCTAATCGCTTAGAACTACAAGTAACATGGAGCATCACCGGCTCATTTACGGGCGTGACTTGCAAATTAGGCAGTAAATGCTGGGCAGCAAAATCAGCACTTTCATAAATTGTGAGTGCCGTATTTTGCGCGGCATTAAGAGTAGTAAGTGCACAAGGGCTGGCATCAAAAACAATGGGGTATTGGCCATTATTTGAAAGTGCCTCGAGCTCAGTAAGTAACTGCTCACTTTTGTTTTTAGACTCTTTATTAAAGCCTTTGCTAGCAAATGGCATACCGCAACAAAGTGAATCTGCTTGTTTCGGAAGTAGCACTTCATAGCCTGCTTTGGCAGCGAGTGAATAAATAACATCTAGTAGTGGGCGTTTATCATCGGCAAGTTTATCAGCCGCAAAAATCCGGCTTGCGCAGCTTGGCATATACACCAACTTTTTCGCTTGTTGGGGTTGTTGAAGCTTTCTATTAATTGGTTGCTCAGCTCTTGGCCATGCCGAGTAATACAGCGGTGTACCAAGTAACTTATTAGCAGGTTTACTCAGGCTTCTTAGGTTACTGCTGCCGATTGCTTTTTCGAGCACCTGCATCACGGTTAAACCAAATCGTGCACCCGTTGCAACAACCGCAAAATGCTTGCTGGCAAAGCGTGATAATGACCGTGCAACTTTGCTTGATAAGGCTTGCTCTGCTCTGAGCGATTTTATAAATTCGCCCGTGTTTATTCCCACCGGGCATTTAAGACCGCAAAGACCCGTTGCCGCGCACGTATCAATACCTAGGTATTTAAAGTCGGCCTCGATAACACTGAGCTTTTGATTTAACTTCTGTTTGCTTGCTACATCTTCGGTTGTTAGTAATTGATTGTGTAGCTCTGTGCGGTGTCGCCATAAAGTAATACGCTGCCTCGGTGTTAAGCTAAGTCCTTTTGATGGGCAAACAACTTCGCAAAAGCCACATTCAATACAGGTATCGATAATATCATCACTTTTTGGCATGACTTTTAAATGCTGAGTGTGGGCATTTTTGTCGTGATTAATAATAACCCCAGGGTTAAGAATATTTTGTTTATCAAATAGTGCTTTAAGCGCAACCATCACCGCGAAGCCGTCGTCTCCCCATTCGGTGGCAACAAACGGCGCCATGTTACGCCCTGTACCATGCTCAGCTTTTAATGACCCTTTTAGTTCAACCGCCACTAAGTTCGCCACATCAGCCATAAATTGCTCGTATCGGCTTACTTGTTCAGGTGTATCAAAAGCTTGGGTGAATACAAAATGCAGATTTCCGGCAAGCGCATGCCCAAAAATAATGGCTTCATCATAACCATATTTAATAAATAATTGATGCAGCGCATTAACGCCCTCAGCTAATTTATCAAGAGCAAAGGCAACATCTTCAATAATTACAGTGGTGCCAGTTTCGCGCACTGCGCCAACCGCAGGAAACGTGCCTTTACGGATATTCCAAAGTGCCGCATTACGGGCGCTGTCTGCTGAAAACTCAATCGCTGCCAGTTGACTTTGCTTAAACTCAGCAAGAAGTTGCTCGGTGACCTTTGTGAGCGCATCAAGAGCCTGTGCATTTTCAGCTCTTAACTCAATTAGCAGTGCCGCTGATTGCTCAGGGTAGCTGGCCACTTCTTTTGGCATTATGGCATGCTCAGACACCGACATCAGAGCACGTTTATCTAGCAGCTCAACGGCCGCAACATCAAGTTCACTCAGCCTTTGTACCAGCTCACACACCTTGCTGATATCGTCAAAAATAAAGAAACCTGTGTGTTTGTACTTATGTTCAACCACAGTGTGGTAGGTGATATCGGCGATAAAAGCTAACGTACCTTCAGAGCCAATAATGAGGTGCTTAATGATTTCGATTGGATCAGAAAAATCCAGCAGTGCATTTAAACCATAGCCAGTGGTATTTTTTAAACGGTATTTATGGGCGATGCGCTCACTCAAATCGGGGTTTTGCTTTACGCTATCAACCAGGTTCATTAGCTCATCAATCCAAGGGCTATGGCTTTGCAAAAAGGCATTACAGCTTTGGCTATCAGCCGTATTCAGCACAGTGCCATCGGCAAAAATGAGGGTCATATCTTTTACTGTGTGGTAGCTGTTTTGCGCCACTCCACAACACATGCCTGATGAATTATTTGCCGCCATCCCCGCTATTTTGCAGCTATTAATTGAAGCGGGATCTGGGCCAATCTTTTTACCAAACGGGGCTAATACTTGATTTACTCGAGCACCAATGATCGCCGGTTGTAAGCGTATTGCCTCGGCGTCATCAAGGATTTCAAACTTGCTCCAACTATCGCAAAGTAAAACCAATACCGAATCGGTAATTGCTTGCCCAGATAAACTCGTTCCGGCGGCGCGAAATGTGATGGGTACCTGTTGCTCGTTGGCAGCAATGATCACCTGCCTTGCTTGATTTTGATTGCTCACTAATACAATTAACTCAGGGATTAATCGATAAAAGCTGGCGTCTGTTCCGTACGCATAACGGCGCGAGTAATCTTCTATTAATGCTGACTCTGGTAAAAAAGGTTTAATTTGCTGTTTAAATGCGTGTAATCGAGTTAAAGCCATCTCGCCCCCAGGCTTGTCATATTTACGCTGATGATTATGGAATATATTATTACTTTAAATTGTACTAAAAAGCGACCCATTAAATTGATAAATTATCAACTTGCCACGCTTTTTATCAGCATAAAGGTTTGGTTATTTAAGCCTATTAGCCCTATTTGGTGATCTAACTTAGCTTTTTGCAGTCGGACTCAAAAACCGTTAGGGTAGCAAAAAAATACTGTATTTATATTTAAAAACCCATTAACATCAAGAATAATTTATTCTAAAAACTAAATAAGCGTTTTGCTTTGGAGCTTGCTGTGTTAAATAAGTTTGCACTATCGTCACTGGTTATCGGATTAGGATGTTTCATGCCATTACAATCATCATTTGCTGAGTCTGCATTAACTTTAAAACAACAGTTAGGGCAAAAGCTCATGCTTGACCTACGTTATTACTGTGAGCAAGACCCGGGTGAGCAAAAATGCCGTACACCGGTGACAGAGCTGCCGGCTGATTTAGCAAATATCATCACTAAACATAACATTGGTGGGGTGATTTTATTTGCAGAAAATATCGATACCGTGCCGCAAGTGATCAAACTTAATAATGACTTACAAAAAGCCGCTGCTAAGTCAGAGTTAGGCTTACCGCTGTTTATTTCGATAGACCAAGAAGGTGGCCGAGTTGCCCGTATTCCTCGTGATGTAGGTACGTCGTTTACCGGTAACATGTCGATTGGTGCGACCTATAAAGAACATGGTACCCACTTCGCGACTGAGTCTGCCCGCATTATTGCCGACGAGCTATTGGCACTGGGGGTTAATGTTAACTATGCACCCACGGTTGATGTAAACATGAACCCAGATAACCCAGTTATTAACGTGCGCTCTTACGGTGAAGATCCGCAATTGGTTGCAAAACTAGGTGGTGCCCAAGTGGCAGGGTTTGAAAACAACGGCGTTATTTCATCGTTAAAGCACTTTCCGGGGCATGGCGATACTAATGTAGATAGCCACACAGGCCTGCCAAAAGTAATGCATGATAAAGAAACTATTTGGCAGCAAGATCTCCCCCCTTTTAAAGAAATTATTAAAAACCAACAACCGGGTATGATCATGACTGCGCATATCCAATACCCAGCCCTCGACGACAGCACGTTTGTCAGTAAAGAAGGCAAAACCATGATCAAACCTGCTACGATGTCGCGCAAAATCATCACTGATTTATTACGTGATGAACTTGGTTATCAAGGTGTGGTGATCACAGATGCCCTCGATATGGCGGGGATCAGCCACTTTTTTGAACCAATTGAAGCGGTAGTAAATACCTTTGCAGCGGGTGTTGATATTGCCCTGATGCCAATCGAAATCAGAAGTCCTAAAGACTTAGCTGTACTTGAAGCCCTAATTGAACGATTAGAGCAAGAAGTACAACGCGGCACGTTAAATGCCAACGAAATGAGTGTTTCTGCAACACGCATTTTAAAACTTAAAGAAAAGTTTAAACTCAGCTCTTCACTTGATGACGAAGCAGCCATCAAAAAAGCGCAGCTGTTACTGGGTGATCAAAGCCATAGAAAAGTAGAAGCCGAATTAGCATTGGCAGCTATCACCGAAGTGAAAAACGAGAAAAACACCCTACCGCTTAGCATTAAATCGGGCAGCAAAGTGCATATTATTATGCCAGACACCCGCAAATGCTATGCTCTGCAGCAGGCGTTAATTGATAACACCGATAAGCTAATCAGCTTTAGCTGTACGAGTTTGCAAGGTTATGAGCCGCTTGCAACATTAAAAGAAATTAACGAAGCCGACATAATTATTGCCGCTAATGCGTCTCCAAAACAAAGTGCTGTTGAAGTTGGCGGGATGGATGATTTAGCTGATAACCCTGAGTTTGCAATTGCTAAAGCCGACCAATCTGCGGCATTAGAATCATTGCTAAAACAAGCAAAATTAGCCCATAAAAAGACCGTTTTTGTAAGCTTACGTGCCCCTTACGATATTGCCCAATTCGGAAAATTTGGCGATGCTGTACTTGCCACCTATGCTTACAATATAGATGTAGATACAGATGAAAAGATTGCTGGCCCTGCATTTACAGCGCTAGCAAACGTTTTACTAGGGAAAGCCCCTGCTAAAGGGCAGCTGCCCGTTACTATTAATGACCTGAACTGAGTGTTATTGTAGCAACAATGGGCAAGTGTTAATTTCAAGGAGAGTCACATGCAAAAAAATGCATCTTTAACCACCCCAGCGGCTATTCGTAAAATGGTACGCGAGGGTGACTACACTGGCAATACATCGGGCTTTGCACCGGGCTTTGTGCAAGCTAATTTAGTGATTTTACCTAAACAATACGCGTTTGATTTTTTGCAGTTTAGCCAAGCAAACCCGAAAGCTTGCCCAATCATTGCAACTAGCCGCATACCGGGCGTTACCGATATGCCAACGGTTGGTGAAGACATTGATATTCGTAGCGACTTACCTCGTTACCGCATCTTTAAACATGGCCAAATGGTTGAAGAAGTGACCGATATTTCGAGTCACTGGCGCGACGATTTAGTCACCTTTTTAATTGGTTGCTCGTTCTCATTTGAAGAAGCGCTGATTGCCGCGGGTCTTGAGATCAGAAATATCAGCGAGCAAAAAAATGTGCCTATGTATGTGACCAATATGGCTTGTCAGAGTGCGGGGATTTTCCACGCCAATATGGTTGTGAGTATGCGCCCAATGAAACCTGCCGATGCCATTCGTGCCATCCAAATTTGCAGCCGTTTTCCAAGTGTACATGGTGCACCAGTGCATTTTGGCGACCCTGCAGCAATTGGCATTAAAGATATCAACAAACCTGAGTTTGGTGATGCGGTAACCATTAAAGAAGGCGAAGTGCCCGTATTTTGGGCCTGTGGTGTTACTCCACAAGTTGCGATTGCTAACGCGGCTCCTGATTTTTGTATCACGCATAGCCCAGGGCACATGCTGATCACCGATATTCCAAATAGTAAAATGGCAGCGTTATAAATGACGATGAAACTAAACTGCGACCTTGGCGAAAGCTTCGGTATGTGGAAAATGGGCTTAGACGAGCAAGTTATGCCACATATTGATATGGCAAATATTGCTTGTGGCTTTCATGCTGGCGATGCCGATGTGATGGCAAACACCCTAGCCCTCGCCAAGCAGCACAAAGTAATGATTGGCGCACATCCAAGTTACCCAGATAAGCAAGGCTTTGGTCGCCGCTCAATGGCTATGAGCGAAAAAGAGCTGACCAATTGCCTGCATTATCAAATTGCTGCAATTGATGGTATGGCTGCAATACATGGTTTAACGCTCGAATACGTTAAGCCACATGGTGCATTGTATAACGATATGATGAGTGACGAGCAAACGCTGAATATCGTTATGCGTGCAGTGGCAAGTTATGCAAAGCCATTAAAATTAATGATTTTAGCGACCAACCAAGCTGCAAAACACAAAGTACAAGCAAACGATCTTCAACTAGAACTCATTTTAGAAGCATTTGCCGACCGTCAATACACAGACGAAGGTAAGCTTGTTGCACGTTCTTTAGCGGGCAGCGTACACGACAAAGCGGCACTAATGGCGCAAGTTAAACAGTTAGTTGCACATGGCACAGTCACTACACGAAGTGGTGAGCAGCTGGCACTTAATGCCGATAGCCTGTGTGTACATGGCGATAATGAAGCGGGTATTGCGCTCATTCAAGAGATCAAAGCACTATGTCAGCAAGCCTAAGCGACGCTGCGCTCAGCCAACAAATTGAAACCATGATGGTTGAACAAAACCCGCGTGGAATGCAGCATTTATACGCAAAACAACTTACGGGTACATATTTACGCGCAGCAAAACACCTTCATCAAGCACAAGGTACTGTGTTGATAGGTACGGGCTTTGCGGTTAACAATACTTTCGAAACCGACGGCCCAGTTGGTGCAATTGCACTTTACAAGGTACTCGAAAGACTTGATAAACAGCCCATTTTGGTTACTGGCAACCCCCTTTACAGTGCCTTGAAAAATGACTTTAACTGTTTTGAGCTGCCAATTAATAGCATTGATAATGCGCACTCTTTTAGCATTAAAGCCCTTGAGCAGCTAAAACCTGATTGTGTTTTATCAATAGAACGCCCGGGGCTTAACGAGCATCAGCGTTATTATAATATGCGCGGTATTGATATTTCGGAGCATTGCGGCTGCTTTGATTTTTTTGTAACAGAAGCACCTTGCCCCACCATAGCGATTGGTGATGGCGGTAACGAAATAGGCATGGGTAACCTTGCACAGCATATGCAAGCGCTAAACATCACTCCTTGTTTAACTCCTTGCGATGAGCTGTTACTCGCCGATGTATCTAACTGGGCAGCATACGGACTTATTGCCTTTTTAAGTCGCTGGCATAACAGCGATTTGCTGGCTGATATTGAGCCACTCAACATTTTGCATTACCTAAGTGAGCGCGGTAGTGTCGATGGCGTCACCCATAAAAATGAGCTCACCGAAGACGGCCTGCATGCAATACATGGTCAACAATTAATAACTCGGCTTCGCCAACTTGGCGGCTTTACGACAGAGAATGAGGTTTAACAATGGGCACGGTATACCTAAACGGTGAATACCTTGGCGCTGATGAAGCAAAGATTTCACCAATGGATCGCGGCTTCTTATTTGGCGATGGCATCTACGAAGTGATCCCATCATACCAAGGCAAAATGCTTGGCTTTGGCGCACATATTGAACGTATGAATAACGGTTTAAACGAGCTTGAAATTAAGCTCGATTACAGTGCCGATACGTGGCGTAAAATCTGTAATGATTTATGCGAAAAAAACCAAGGTGATAACCTAGGGATATATTTACACGTGAGCCGCGGCGCTGATACTAAACGTGCCCACGGTTACCCAACTAATATTACCCCGACCGTATTTGCGTTTGCGTTTGAAATTCCAGCAGAGCCAAAAAGCGACATAGATAGCGCAACAACTTACACCGTATCGCTTGAACAAGACCGTCGCTGGCAACGTTGCCATATTAAATCAACGGCACTGCTTGGCAACGTTATCCATTACCAGCACGGTGCAGCAGCGGGTAACAAAGAAACCATTTTATTTAACCGCTTAGGAGAAATTACCGAAGCCAGTTCAAGTAATGTGTTTATTGTAAAAGAGGGTGTGATCAGCACGCCTCCACTTGATAACCAAATTTTACCGGGGATCACCCGCTGGTTAATCCTCAATATTCTTCACAGTTACAGTGACTTTAACGTGCAAGAACGCATTATTAGTAAAGAAGAATTACTTGATGCCGACGAAGTATGGATCACCAGCGCCACTAAAGAAGTTGGGCCAGTTGTAAAAGTAAATGGCAAGTTAGTTGGCGATGGCAAACCTGGTGCAGTATGGCAACAAGTACAAAGCTTGTTTACCAAGCATAAGTTTGATTACTAATTTAATTGCAGTTTAAAACAAACGCCTACTTAAAGTAGGCGTTTTTTTTCGCTGTTATTTAGTGCTTATTTTATCAAATGGCCAAGCCTGTAATAGGCCATCACTGGTTTCTGAATATAGCTGCTTACCGTCGTACGCCACACTCAGAACCGACGTTCGCTGCCGCTGTTGTTTAGCTTCGTATTCTGCGATTAGTTCACCATCTGCAACGCGATATAAACGCATCTTCATTTTTGGTGAGCCCGTTAATAGCCATTTATCTTGATTAATAAATTGCGATGCAGTGAATTCAATAAAGTTAGAGTATGAGGCCACTTCTGATAGCTCTTTTTGATTGGCTAAATCAAAGAATACACGATCATCAACCGAATCAATTGCAAAGCCCAAGCTTGCTGTTTTATTTAAAGTAACGTGATTCACTCTGGTCGCTAAACGCTCTTCAAAACGAGTGCTGCCATCGCTCGTTGACCAAAGCTTTACGTACTTGTCGCTTGAACCAGTAAACGCCCACTGACCATCAGCCGATAACGCCACGCTATTAATATCTAAACGATGAATATCAAAACGCTTAGTATCGCCTGTGCGGGTATTTATTACCTCAGCCTTGCCGCTACGATAAGCAATAACCAACGTATCGCCTACGGCTGAAATAGCGATGTCTCTAGCGATTTCTTGCCCGGTAAGCCAAGTACCAATACTACGCCCAGTGCGAGTATCGTATAAAGTCACCGATAATCGATTTGAAATGAAAAAACGAGATTTGTTAGCGCTAAAGCCTGCAAGCTCAACATGTTCAGCGCCCTGCCCTGTTATACAATCGTATAGACGCGCTTTTAACTGATTATCCCAAACGCACACCTCAGATTGGGTTGCCACTAACGCGTGACTCGCATCTTCGGTTAGCGCCGTAGCACTTAGTAGCTCATTGCCATGGGCAAATTCACTACTAGCAGGGGCAGTAAACACCTCACCTCCACCACAGCCCACAAGGCTTAGTGCAAATACACAGCACAGAGGTTTAAACAGTTTCGACGTCATGATCATTCTCAATTTTTATAATTATTTTTGTATTGGAGCAGTGTAATGAAAATAAGCGGAAGTTGGTAGAGAATCTAGCTGTCAGCTTTCAGCCGTCGGCCATCAGGTTGAGATGCGAGGTGCGAGATGCGAGGAGAGAAGTAGGAGGTGCTTTAGCGCCGAATTTGCAAAAGGTGCGTACGAGTTAAAAAACTAGACGTGAAATTTATTTCGCGTGAAGCGCTGGCAGTTGCGCTATGCAGCGGCGCGCCATGCGAGCATGGCGCCTACTCAAAACGATTATTGGTCTGTTCTGCTCACGATTTCGTAGCCTTCAGCTTCATAATCATTGATGCATTTTTGAAATTTATTTTGAAGTTTTATTTCATCAAAAAAGCCTAGTGAGTATGCATCACACTTTACTTTCATATGTTCACTGTTTTCCAAAACCGCATTTAGTTTGAGCTCAGCAAAACCAAATTTATAGGCTAATTCTGTGAACTGTGAATACAGAACCAAAAGCAGTACAGCAAGAAGGGTAAGCGTTAGCGTATTTTTCATTTTTATTTCCTTTAAAAGTGTTGGTAAAAAGACTGGAGCAATTATCGAACCAACAATATAACCTCATATAAATCAATACAATAAAGTATTCACGCAAAAGCATAGTTGATATTTCCACCAATAAATAGTGAAAAAGACAACTATTTCCTAAAATAAATACAACTTTGGAGTGATGAGTGTTTTTTAGGTGCGAGGGACGAGATGCGAAGTATGAGATTCGAGGTGCGAGGAGGGAGGTGCGAAGTACGAGAAACGAGATGCGAGATGCGAGGAGCAAGGAACGAAGTGCGAGGAAGGAGGTGCTTTAGCACCGAAAAACAGCTGCCTCATCACAGCTTAAGATTACCCCACAATTTTTGTAGGCGTGAAATTTATTTCGCGCGAAGAGCCGGTAGTTATGCGATGTTACTGGCGTGCCATGTAAGCATAGCGCAAAGTAAAGTTAAGAGTAACGCGGCATAAAGCTACATAAGCTAGGCCCTGTTTCCTAGAGCCTAGCGCCTGTTAACTTTACTCTTTCTAACTTTCCCCTTGCTAACTTTCTTTACCCATGCGTAAAACAAAACACATTAAGTTTGTTACCGTCTAAGTCTCTAAAGTATCCCGCATAAAAGCCGGGCATTTCGCGTGGGCCGGGGGCGCCTTCGTCTGTGCCACCTAATTCTATGGCCTTCTTATAAAAGGCATCTACTTGGGCTGGGGTTTCGACTGCCAGAGCAATCATAGTGCCGTTACCTACTGTGGCTTTTTCATCGTTATAAGGTTTGGTAACCGCAAAACCGGGCTTATCTTGGCCTGTGCTCCATGCCACAAAGCGGTCAGTTTCTAAAAAGCGCTCTGCGTTTAGAGTGGCGAACAATTCATCGTAATACTTTACTGCTTTAGCTAGGTTGTTAGTGCCTAGCATTATGTAACCTATCATTGTGTGCTCCTTACGTTTAAAAGTGTCTGTACTCAACATAAAAGGGAAATGACCATCTGTCTATTGATTTCTCCATTCATCGCAATGGACTATATTTCTGATGGTTGTTACTTTATAACAGGTCAACACGCCCTAATTTCTGCTCACTAACAAGGAAATAAAATGAAGTTTAAAACGTCTTTAGCACTGCTTGCAGCAGCCAGCTTTTACAGCCATGCAGGAGCTAGCAATACCTTTCAACTTGAAAATGTTTTTGATCTTGAATACGCCAACCAAATAGAAATGACAAAAAATGGCGATACAATTTACTTTGTGCGTAATCGCATGGATATCAAAAGCGACCGTAAAGTCAGTAATATTTGGTCAGTAAACCCAGATGGTAAAACCATGCTACCGCTAACGTCTGGCGTGCATATGGATTACTCTCCGGTGTTGTCACCCGATGAAACTCGATTAGCGTTTATTTCTACCCGAGATGGTAGCAGCCAAATCTATGTAAAATGGTTAAAAACCGGTAACGTAGCAAAAATTAGTAACCTAACGCAAAGCCCTGGCGGATTGACTTGGACGCCAGATGGCAAACAATTGGTGTTTAGCCAGTTTGTGCCAGCAAAATCAGCAAGCCCAGTGTCTTTACCGGGTAAGCCTGAAGGCGCTAAGTGGGCAGAGCCAGCTAAATATATTGACGATACCTATTACCGTGCCGATGGCGGTGGCTACTCTGAAAAAGGCTATCATCACTTTTTTATCATCAGTGCAACGGGCGGCAATGCACGTCAATTAAGCTCTGGTGATTTTGATCATGGTGGTGCTATTAGCTTTAACGAACAAGGCGATGCGTTTTATTTCTCGGCTAATCGTCATGAAGACAATGAATTACACCCGACTGAATCTGAAATCTATAAACTTAGCTTAGCGGATCGTTCAATTACCCAAATAACAGACCGTAAAGGCCCAGATTCACGCCCTAAAGTCTCGCCAAATGGTCGTTATCTGGCATACACAGGCTACGACGACAAAAAGACTAACTATGAAAATAACGACATTTATTTACTTGATTTGAAATCAGGTAAAACCTCAGTGCTCACTGCCGATTTAGATCGTAGTGTCGAAGATATAAAATGGGATGATAGCGGTAGCGGCCTTTATTTTAGCTACGATAGTGAAGGTAAAACACACCTAGCTTACCAGCCGCGTAGTGGTAAACATAAGGTGATTACCTCAGAGATTGGGAGTGTTGCCTTTGGTCGCCCATATTCAGGTGGTGACTTTGATATTAGCGAAGATGGTGAAGTTGCATTCACACTTGCAGATACACAGCGTCCAGCTGATGTAGCATTAATTAAACGTGGTAAAACGGCGCGTTTAACACAATTAAACGAAGATGCGCTGGGCGACAAAGAACTGGCTAAGGTTGAAGAAATTTGGGTTAAATCAAGCCACGATGGCTTGGCTATTCAAGGTTGGATTGCTTACCCGCCGGGCTTTGATAAAAACAAAAAGTACCCACTTGTTTTAGAAATCCACGGCGGTCCTGTTGCAAACTACGGCCCTCACTTTAGCCCTGAAGTGCAATTATACGCAGCCAAAGGGAATGTTGTGCTGTATATGAACCCGCGCGGCAGTGACTCGTACGGCAAAGAATTTGCGCAAACAATTCATCATAACTACCCTAGTAATGACTTTGATGACCTAATGACAGGTGTTGATGCTGTCATCAATAAGGGCTTTATTGATGAGAGTAAGTTGTTTGTTACCGGCGGTTCAGGTGGCGGTGTTTTAACTGCATGGATTGTGGGTCATACAGACCGCTTTGCAGCAGCTGTTGTTGCTAAACCAGTTATCAATTGGATCAGCTTTGTACTAACTGCTGACTTCTATCCTTTCTTTGCTGACTATTGGTTCCCAGGTAAACCATGGGACAATATTGAGCATTATATGAAGCGCTCCCCAATTAGCTATGTGGGCAATGTAAAAACACCCACTATGCTGTTAACCGGCGAATCAGACTATCGCACCCCTATTTCTGAAACCGAGCAATTTTACCAAGCGTTAAAGCTACAAGGTGTTGATACAGCGATGGTACGTATTCCTAATGCCTCACATGGTATTACCGCTCGCCCATCAAACCTAATGACCAAAGTCGCTTATATTCAATGGTGGTTTGATAAGCATAGTAAGTAGTGGCGAGTTAGCAAGTTAGCAAGTTAGCAAGTTAGCAAGTTAGCAAGTTAGCAAGTTAGCAAGTTAGCAAGTTAGCAAGTTAGCAAAGCATTGTAGGCGCGATTTTATATCGCGCCATATCCGAACCATAACGCGGGGTAAACCCGCTGCTACTTTCTAACTTTCCCCTTTCCAACTTTCCCCTTTCTAACTTTCCCCTTTCCAACTTTCCCCTTTCTAACTTTCCCCTTTCTAACTTTCCCCTTTCTAACTTTCCCCTTTCTAACTTTCCCCTCGCTAACTTTACTCTCGCTAACTCCTCCCCTGTAAACCCCCTTTACACTTAAAATGTGAGTAACTCCTTACATACACTTTTCAAATATCGGACATTAATCCAAAAGCAGTTAGTAAAAAATCGGTTTATAGCCAAAATCAGTAACTTGAGTTAGTAAAAAATCGGTTTGTGCCGCTAAAAACCTAGCTTCAGTTAGTAAAATTTTGGTTTGTAAGGGTGTTGAGTTGGTAAAAAATCGGTTTATGGCTTGAGTGAGTTAATAAAAAATCGGTTTATAAATCGCTAGATTCTACAAAACAGCATTAAATTGCCGTTTATATGAGCCAATTTTAACCATTCTAGAGGCTGTAATCGGGCAATAAGCCCCAAATTAAGGCTTATAAGGCAGAGGTAGTTAAATCCTGATCTAAAATTCTTAGGCTGGTAAATGTGTGATCTGTATTTTTATAAAGCTAGTAAATGGCTGATCCAAGACTTGGTTAAAGAGTGATCCGAGATACGAGACGCGAGACGCGAGATGCGAGACGCGAGATGCGAGACGCGAGACGCGAGATGCGAGACGCGAGATGCGAGGTGCGAGATACAAGGTGCGAGATGCGAGGTGCGAGGTGCGAGGTTCGAGGTTCGAGGTTCGAGGTTCGAGGTTCGAGGTTCGAGGTTCGAGATGCGAGTCTGATGGCTGACGGCTGAAAGCTGATGGCTACAAATGAAAAAGGGCCCGAAGGCCCCTAACAACATTATTGAATAGCTATAAAGGAAATTACAACTTGGTTAGAACTGGTTCATGGTATTTGCTTCACCACCGGCTTTAAGCGCATTTTCACCAGAGAAGTACTCTTTATGAGTATCACCAATGTTTGAACCTGCTAGGTCTTGGTGTTTCACTGATGCTTGCTCACGGCGAATTTCTTGACGTTGTACGTCGCGAACATACGCTAGCATACCTAGGTCGCCGAAATAGCCTTCTGATAGAATATCAGTGCTTAGGGCCGCTGTATGGTAAGTTGGTAGCGTGATTAGGTGGTGGAAGATACCCGCTTCACGTGCACCATCTTTTTGGAAGTTCTGCACAAGTACGTCTGCTGCCGCTGCAAGCTCTGTGTCATCCATTTCTGGCGCCATTAATGCTTTATTGTCATCGATGCTTGGGTAAGCAGATAGGTCTTTACCTTGTTCTTGCCACTCAGCATATACTTGCTCACGGAATTTAAGTGTCCAGTTGAACGACGGTGAGTTGTTGTATACCAGCTTAGCATTTGGTACTTGCTCTTTAACGCGGTTAACAAGCTCAGCGATTTGTTTAACGTTTGGTTTTTCTGTTTCAATCCAAAGTAAGTCTGCGCCTGATTGTAAGCTAGTTACACAGTCTAGAACTACGCGGTCTTTCTCTGTGCCTTCACGGAACTGGTATAAACCATTATCTAAACGTGTTGGTTTGCAAAGCTGACCATTAAGCTTCATTGCTGTGTCGCCTTCGTTTAAGTCATCCACACTGTTTACTGGTGTTGTTTCAAGGAACGACGTGTATTGGCTAGCAAGGTCGCCAGGTGTTTTAGATACAGGCACTTTTTGAGTAAGGCTTGCACCTAATGAGTCAGTACGAGCAACGATAATACCGTTATCAATACCAAGCTCTAAGAATGCGTAACGAACAGCGTTAATTTTTGCTAGGAAATCTTCATGCGGTACAGTTACTTTACCAGCTTGGTGACCACATTGTTTTGCGTCAGATACTTGGTTCTCGATTTGGATAGCACATGCACCTGCTTCAATCATCTTTTTAGCCAGTAGGTAAGTTGCTTCTTCGTTACCGAAACCCGCATCGATATCAGCAATAATTGGCACAACATGGCTTTCGAAGTTATCGATTTTATTTAGTACTGCTTGAACATCACCGCCGTTTGCTTTCGCTTCGTCTAGGTCTTTGTAAAGGTGGTCAAGTTCACGTGCATCAGCTTGCTTTAAGAAAGTGTAGATTTCTTCGATTAGCGCTGGAACAGATGTTTTTTCATGCATACTTTGGTCAGGTAATGGACCAAACTCAGAGCGAAGTGCCGCAACCATCCAGCCACTTAGGTATACATAGCTGCGTTTGGTTGTTTTGTTATGACGTTTAATTGCCATCATCATTTGCTGTGCAGTGAAACCATGCCAACAACCTAATGATTGTGTGTATTGGCTGTGGTCAGCATCGTAAGCTGCCATGTCTGCACGCATAATGTCTGCAGTGTATTGAGCAATGTCTAGACCCGTACGAAAACGGTTTTGTAAGCGCATACGGCTTGCGTATTCTGGGTTGATTGACTGCCACGTTTTGCCTTGTGTTTGACATAAAGTAGCTAGGTTATCTGTTTCGCGTTGATATGTTGTCATAATAAAAATCCTTCGAACGGGTTATCTATTTTTTGTTAGTGAGAGTGGCTACTTGGCGTTTGCTTCGTAGCGCTTAATTCAACATTAGGCGGATTTTTTGGATTTAGTAAATTTATAGTTGTTATTGCCACTATATTTTTAGTGAATGGTAAATAGCCTGCTTATTAGCCTTTTTTACGATATGGTTGAACCATGAATGATCAAATTAAGCTCGTTTAAAGGACATTATTATGACCACTCTCTCACTTAACGGTTTAAGCGTTGATCAACAACTTGCACAGTTTGTTGAACAGCAACTTTTACCTGGAACAGGCATTAGCACAGACACCTTTTGGCAAGGTTTTGCTGATATCGTCAATGAACTAACGCCAATCAATCGTGCACTTTTAGAAAAACGCGAACAACTACAAGCTAAGATTGATGACTATCACAAGCAGCAGCCGGTATGGGATGCAACTAACTATCAAGCATTCCTTGAAGAGATTGGCTACCTCGTTCCTGAACCCGCTAGCTTCAGTATAGAAACAGAGCAAGTAGAGCCTGAAATCGCAAGCACTGCAGGGCCGCAGCTCGTGGTGCCAGTAAGCAATGCTCGCTTTGCCTTAAATGCAGCAAATGCTCGCTGGGGCTCACTGTATGATGCGCTATACGGCACAGACGTATTAAGCGATGATGACGGCGCTGAGAAAGGCTCGACGTACAACCCTGTGCGTGGCTTTAAAGTTATGGCTTATGCTCGCCAGTTCCTTGATAAAGCCCTGCCTTTAGCAAATGGCTCACACATCGAAAGCACCAGCTATGCAGTGGTTAATAATGAGCTTTTAATCACATTACGAGATAGTAGTCAGGTTCGCCTAGCAGACCCTGAACAACTGATTGGTTACCAAGGTGAAGCGCAAAATCCAAGCGCTATCTTATTGAAAAATAATGGCTTACATATTGAGCTGCAAATAGACCATCACCACCCAATAGGCCAAGCAGATAAAGCAGGTCTTAAAGATGTACTACTAGAAGCAGCCCTGACAACGATTATGGACTGTGAAGATTCCGTTGCTGCCGTTGATGCCGAAGACAAAGTAAACGTCTATCAAAACTGGCTTGGTTTAATGCAAGGAAACCTTGTAGAAGCATTTAACAAAGAAGGTAAAACCATTGAGCGTCGTTTAGCAGAAGATCGCCAATATCAAGGTGTAAATGGCGAAACAATCACACTAAAAGGCCGCAGCATGATGTTTGTGCGTAATGTTGGCCACTTAATGACTAACCCTGCAATCCAAGATAGTGAAGGCAATGACGTGTTTGAAGGCATTATGGACGCCATTATCACTAGCACCGCAGCACTTCATGACTTAAAAGGCACAGGCAGCCTTAAAAATTCAACGGCCAATAGCATTAATATTGTTAAGCCCAAAATGCATGGCCCAGAAGAAGTGGCATTCACTAATACCCTATTTACCCGCGTTGAGCAGCTGCTAGGCTTGCCTGCAAACACCATTAAAATGGGTATTATGGATGAAGAACGCCGCACTTCAGCTAACTTAAAAGCCTGTATTTTCGAGGCTAAAAACCGTGTTGTATTCATCAATACCGGTTTCTTAGACCGTACTGGTGACGAAATTCATACTTCAATGCAAGCAGGTGTGGTATTGCCAAAAGGCGCTATTAAACTTGAGCCTTGGATCAGCGCATACGAAGACCGCAACGTTGATATTGGCTTAGCTACAGGCCTCAGTGGTAAAGCACAAATTGGTAAAGGTATGTGGCCAATGCCAGATAAAATGGCGTTAATGATGGAACAAAAAAGTGGTCACCCGAAAAGTGGTGCAAATACCGCATGGGTGCCCTCTCCTACTGCTGCAACGCTGCATGCAATGCATTATCACGATATTGATGTATTTGCTTGCCAAAAAGCGCTTATGGACCGTAAAGAAGCAAGCCTTACCAGCTTACTCACTCCACCGCTTATGAAAGATGCCAGCAGCTTAAGCAAAGAAGATATTCAAGCCGAACTTGATAACAACGCACAGGGTATTTTAGGTTATGTTGTGCGTTGGATTGACCAAGGTATTGGCTGCTCAAAAGTACCAGACATTAACCATGTCGGTTTAATGGAAGACCGCGCCACACTGCGTATTTCAAGCCAACACATGGCCAATTGGCTGTATCATGGCGTTTGCTCTGAAGAGCAAATTAGAAAAACCATGGCACGCATGGCGAAAGTTGTTGATGGACAAAATGAAGGTGATCCGGCTTACAAAAATATGGCTGATTCAGCCGAAACTTTAGCACAAAGTGTTGCTTATCAAGCTGCATTAGCCCTTGTATTAGAGGGAGCTAAACAACCTAGTGGCTATACTGAACCATTATTGCATGCGTTCCGTATAAAGTATAAATCGCTTAATTAGCCACTCGGTTTGAACTCCCCTTCGAGTTTCATGTGTCGTTCATAGCAGCCTAAGGGCTGCTTTTTTTTGACTAATATCAATTGAACTCATAACGACAGTGAATACTCACCATTCATGACATAATAAAAATCTATTAAAAAAGGGGCATTTGTTACCAAATGCCCCTTTTTACGTACTAATATGTACTAATTTTTTAAAAATTAGTTTTTGACAATCGCATTGTGATAAACATTTTGCACGTCATCACAGTCATCAAGCATAGAAATAAACTTTTCAAAGTTTGCGATATCATCTGGATCAGTGATGTCTGTATGAACTTGTGGAACAAACGTGATTTCGTCTACTTCAAAGTTAATACCTTCAAATGCTTCTTCAAGGGCTGTTTTTGCTTTGTAGTACTCTGTGTGAGGAGCGAATACTGACACTTTGCCGTCTTCTACTTCTACATCTGTTACGTCTACATCAGCCATCATTAGCGCTTCTAGTACCACTTCGTCGTCTTCGCCAGCAAAACCTAAAACAGCTAAGTGGTCGAACATATGCGCTACACAACCCGGTGTACCAATTTTTGAATCTGTTTTAGTAAACGGTAAACGTACATCTTTGATAGTACGGTTAGGGTTATCAGTTAAACAGTCAACAATAACCATACAGTTACCTGGGCCGTAGCCTTCGTAACGTGCTGGAGAATAATCTTCCCCTGCTCCACCGGCCGCTTTTTTAATCGCATTGTCGATTACGTGTGCTGGAACTTGGTCTCTTTTCGCACGCTCAATAATACGCTTTAGCGCTTGGTTTACTTCTGGATCTGGTTCGCCATTTTTAGCAACAACGTAGATTTCTTTACCGTACTTAGAATTTACTTTAGTTTTTGCATTGGCTGTTTTAGCCATGGCGTTTTTGCGGACTTCAAATGCTCTGCCCATCTTATGCCTCTATGAATACATTTGATAATTGCCGATATTTTAGCAACTCATGACCGCTTGGGCTAGTACTAGGACATTTTGAAAAATAAAAAACTAACAATAAATCTCAGGAAAAATAAAAAACAAAGCTATTTAACATAACGCCTTATTTTCTTGAAAAGAGCCAACTAAAGTAGGCAGTTCTGAAAAATGGTGCAACACATAATCAGCTTGATTCGCATATTCAGGAATTTGATCTGGTGCATATAAGCAAGCTCGCATATTGGCATTATGCGCAGCCTGAATATCAAATAGGTAATCGCCGACATAAAGTAACTCTGATTGGTCAAGTTCCCATAATGTTGCAATTGCATTCAGGGCACTTGGATCAGGCTTAGCTGGCGCATCAGAGCGAGTCAGTACAGTTTCTATTGGTAAGGGGTTATTTTTTAATTTAATTGCTGCTGCACGGTCGTAGTTGCGAGTAACAATCGCCATCGGAATGTTATTTTCTTTCAGTCTGGTAATCGCCTCTGCAACGCCTGGCAATAAATGAGCGTGCTGTGCATCAATTAGCTCATGCTGATGAACGATATTCATCGCTTCTTCGCGCATGTAAGGCGAAGGTAACGAAGCAATATGCGCCAGTAAATCGCTGTCAAGAGGACAGCCGACCTGCGCTTTGATGAGTGAAAAATCTAACTCCGATGAAACCAAAGTACCATCTAAGTCAAAGATTACGCCACGAATATTGTTGTCATGGATAGTCATATAAATCCCTGTATATGAGAATTGGGAAAATGTTGATGCCCATTAATAAGATAGTTTACGAAATGGGTTAATTAAAGGATCAAAGGATTAAAAAAGCGACTTTTTTAATCCTTTTGGATTGGTATTACTCTGGATTTACCGACTCAAATCTAGCTTCAAGCCAGGTATCATCTTGGCTAAAGGTCAGTGTTTTTACCTTACCTTTACCTTCAATATTAACCATATTCACTTGTGTTGGCCAAAGGTCGCGTAGTGCTCCGTTGCTCATCCGAATGCCATGAATTCCCTCAGGGATCGTGACTTCTTGATAAACCCAAAAGAATTTACCATCAACTTGTGCACCGACTTCTTTCAACTCAAGAGGCTTGCCATCTAAAGTTTGTAGAGCAATATGTGACTCAACATAATCAGCAAAACGCTTTTGGTCTTCTTTATTACTTAAGATATCAGCGTTGCCGTCAAACAAATGGTCGACGGCGTGCTCTGTATCGTGTAAATAAAAACGATGCATCAGCTCTATGTTGTTGGTGCGTTTATTAAACAGCACCGTTGTCACAGATGCTTTTAACTGGTGCGCCATGGTTGGCGCACTCAGTAACAAAGCAAAAATAATCGCTGCAAAGCGCATTATTTTTGCTCCTGGGCATCTTTATCGTCGTCATTTTTCAGTTCAGTTTTAATATCTTGCATGATATCGCGGCTGACTTTCGCTTTACTCTTCTCACGTTTGTACACTTCGATACGCGATGGAATAATACGACGCGGGTAATTGTTGTTTTCGACATCAACATCCGCTGTTTCCCAGCGTGGATCGACTGTTACAGACACCAAGTTTTTACCTTTTTCTGTAACAATGAGCTTTTGTACATGCTTGTGATTACGACGCCAGATTTCAGCAGGAATGTACTGCTCTTCTTTCGTACCATCTTCATAAGTAAGCTCAAGTAAGATAGGCATGACTAAGCCACCTAAGTTTGAGAACTCAAGTACGTAGTAGTTTTTATCTTCTTTAATTGCACGCTCAAACGTTTTACGCTCCCAAGGCTCTAAACCTTTAAGGAATTTGTTATACGCGTTGCGCTCTTTATTAGTTACCGTAAAGCGGTCGTTTTCGTCATAGAAGTCAGTTACATCTGGGTTTTCTTCAACCCACAGTTTTTTACCTTCTTCTTTATTACGTTTTACGAATAACGGCATTGGCTTGTCAGCTTCGATATCACGTAAACGATTAAAGTCGATATCAGGGTTTTTAGTATCTAAACGCAGTTGGTAAACCTTGTCTAGCGAGATATCAACGTGATCTGTGGTGTAGAACCAACCACGCCAGAACCAATCTAGGTCAACACCTGACGCTTCTTCCATAGTACGGAAGAAATCTGCAGGAGTAGGGCGTTTATACTTCCAACGCTGTGCATATTCTTTGAATGCAAAGTCGAATAATTCACGGCCAAGGATCACTTCACGTAAAATGTTAAGTGCAGCAGCTGGCTTAGTATAAGCATTCGGACCTAAACGTAATACGCTGTCTGACTGTGTCATAACTGGCACTTGGTTTTCAGACTTCATGTAATCAACAACATCGCGAGGCTCAACACCCCAAGGAATTGTGTGGTCCCATTCACGACCAGCAACACCATCTAAGAAGCTGTTTAGACCTTCATCCATCCACGTCCATTGACGTTCATCAGAGTTAACCACCATAGGGAAGTAAATGTGACCTACTTCGTGGATAACAACGCCGATTAAGAAGCGTTTTTCTGCTTGAGAATAAGTTCGAGTACCATCGTCTTGTAGGTCAGTACGCGGACCATTGAAGGTGATCATTGGGTATTCCATACCACCTACAGGGCCATTTACAGACTGGGCCACAGGGTAAGGGTAGTCAAACGAGAAGCGCGAATACACTTGCATTGTATGAACAACAGCTTCGGTAGAATATTTCTTCCAAAGGTCGCCACCTTCTTTCGGGTAGAAAGACATCGCCATTACTAACGGCTGATCTTTACCACCTTGATGATAGCCTTTTGCATCCCACATAAATTTACGTGAAGACGCCCACGCAAAGTCACGTACGTTTTCAGCTTTAAAGTGCCATGTTTTTGTTTTGTCTGTGCCTTCTTTCTCGTTTTCTAACGCTTCTTCTTCAGTCACGATGAAAACAGGACGTTTAGCATCTTCAGCTTGCTCAAGGCGCTTACGCTGTGTGCTCGTCAGAACGCTGCTTGGGTTATCAAGTTTACCCGTTGCCGATACGATGTGGTCAGCAGGTACGGTTAACTCAACATCATAGTTACCAAATTCAAGCGTAAACTCACCACTGCCTAAGAAGGCTTTGTTCGTCCATGCTTCATAATCTGTGTATGCAGCAAGACGAGGGAACCACTGTGCTAATAAGAAGATATCGTTGCCATCTTCTTCAAAGTGTTCATAACCTGAACGTGCACCAACGGCATCTTCTTCAACAATGTTAAAGGCGAAGTCCATGCTGAACTCAACGTCTTTACCCGGTTTAAGTGGCTTGTTAAGGTCAATACGCATTAAGGTATCGACGACAGTAACTTTAAGCTCTTTTCCGTCTTCGTCTTTAACATTGGCGATTTGATAACCCAGCTCGTTGTCGGCCATGAATTGCTGACGACGTAACTGACCTAAGCTCAATTTAGTTTCTTTAGGCTGAGGGTCACCTTGCAATGTTTTACCATTGAAAGTAGATGTCATTTCAGCAATTGAGTCAGATTTAAAGATATTTTGGTCTAGTTGTAACCAAAGATACTTTAACGTGTGCGGCGAGTTATTTTTGTATTCGATAGTTTGGCTTGCTGTTAAGCGGCGTTTCTTTTCATCAAGCTTTGCATCAATGTCGTAGTTTACTTGCTGTTGCCAGTAATGTTCAGCGGGCTCACCGGCTGCACTACGATATACGTTTGGAGTTGGAAGTGCTTCATCTAGCTGACGGAACTTGTCAACGAATGAGCCTTTAGTTTGCTCAACAGATGACGCCATGACAGCTGAAGATACTGCTAAAGGCAATACCAAAGCACTCAACTTAAGAACTGCTTTTTTCATTGTTAATCCTGTAATTAATTTGCCAGCGTACCATCGCAAACTGCTAACAAAGTTGCAATAAAATAACGATAAAGTGCGGGATTTTTCAGGTAGTATTCAGCACATCTAAGCGAGCCAATTTTTTTCAGTGAATTCGCCTTAAATAAAGTCCTGTAAAGGGGGTTTACAAAACACTGGTTAATTTTAGTTCAGCACTAATTCATCCCAAAGTATTACAGTTAATAAGTAGATACTCTGCTTAAATTCTAGTTAATGATGAAAGGGTGATTAGATGAAGTTTTATATTGTAAAAAAAGACTCTCGTTTAGCAGCCATTCCTGCTCAAGAATCAATTCTAAACGAGTACAAAGAACGCGGATTTGAATTTGTCGAGGTCATTGCAGCCTGCGATGAGTCAGATGCATTATCTCGGACATCTCCTGGTGTAAATGGGTCTAAAAAATGGCTAATTTACCCGACTACACTGGTAATTTTATCCTTAATTGCCATTATTTTTGCAATAAATTAAATTTTGCGACATTTGCTATTGAAATTTACTGCCATTTGTATTTAAAATCGCCCACTTTTTTGATTTTGGGGTCTGCGAAGCATGAATTTAAACCCCAAAATGTTTGGTAATCAGCATAGAATTCGGTGAGCGTATGGATTTCTATATCCTAAAAAAACAACAAGAACTAATTGCAATTCCAGCGGACGAACAAAATTGTAAACAGTACCTAGATTCAGGGTATTTTTATATCGACAAAGTAGCAGCATGTAATGAAACAAATGCCCTTAAGATTTTACAAGCTAAGCAAACTAAAGCGCTTAAAGTACCTATGATAATGGCATTGTTAGCTTTGCCAATGGTGGTTTTTGCTTGGTATAGCTTAAGTTAACAAACCAGGCTGGGCATCTTGGCTCAGCTTAGGTATATTGACGCTCTTAATAAATAATAAGAGCGTTTAATGAAAGTCCTTCATACATCTGATTGGCATTTAGGCCAACAATTCTACGAGCATTCCCGATTCGATGAGCATCAAGCATTTCTAGCTTGGTTAACCGATACGCTTGTGTCAGAGAAGATTGACTTACTACTGGTTGCGGGTGACATTTATCATACGGCAACACCTCCTGCCAGCGCAGAAAACCAACTCTACCAATTTATTAAAACCACTAAGCAGCATTGCCCTGACTTACACATAGTGATTATTGCTGGCAACCATGATTCAGCAAATCGTATTATGGCGGCAAAGCCTTTATTGGCTCAGTTTGATACCTATGTTGTTGGCCGCTTTGATAGCAATGCTCCTCATGAAGTGGTACTGCCAATCAGCACAAAAAACGGCGATGCGAATGTTGTTGCCATGCCATTTTTACGTAGCAGCGATTTAAGCAGCTATAACCGCCAACAAGAGCAACCGTTAAGTTACAACCAAGCCGTTGCCCTTGCTTACAAAGATGCATTACAAGCAGCAAACGAATTACCTAACGCGCCATTAATTGCTATGGGCCACCTGCATGCAAAAGGCGGAGACATCTCATCTGATTCTGAACGTAACTTAGTTATTGGTGGTGAAGATGCGATATCGGCAAGCATATTTACTGATCAACCTGATTATGTCGCGCTAGGGCATCTTCATAAGGCTCAAACCGTCGCGAAGAAAGAGACCATTCGCTACAGTGGCACGCCAATGCCGATGTCATTTTCTGAAAGACGCTATCAGCATCAAGTTGTGCTAGTCGAGCTTAGTGACTCAGGTACTTCTGTAAACCCCCTTTACATTCCTAGCTTTTGTAAAGTCATGTTGCTGCCAGAAAAAGACTGTGTGCCACTAAACGAACTCTGTGAGCTTATAAAACAGCTCGATTTAACGGATGAAGATTTAGCGCCATACCTGCGGGTTAAATTGAGCGCCCATGACACTGACACCACTTTCAGAGAACAAATAGAACAAGCCCTTGAAGGTAAGCAAGTTAAGTTCTGTGGTATTGAAAGGGTACGTCAGCAGGGCTATCAGCAAGACGATGAACAAACTCTATTTGAAGATGTCTCGCAGATTGAAGCGCTAAACCCACATTCACTTTTAGAGCAAGCATTTGCAAACAATAAAGATATGGCAGGGCAGGCGGTGCCAAAAGAATTAGAAAACTTACTAAGCCAAGTGATCGATGAATTGAATGCAGAGGACCTACTATGAAAATTTTAGCGATTCGTGTTCATCAACTCGCCTCTATCTTAGACGCCGAAGTCGACTTTAGCGCTTCGCCTTTAAAAGAAGCAGGGTTGTTTGCCATCACCGGTGATACCGGCGCGGGTAAAAGCACATTACTCGATGCCATTTGCTTAGCGCTTTATAACAAAACAGCAAGATTACGCGGCGATACTGGCAATAAAATTGACTTTAACGGCGACAATATCAAACTCAATGACTCGCGTAATTTATTACGCCGCGGGGCAGGGCAGGGCTTTGCTGAAGTCGACTTTGTTGGCCAAGATAAACAACAGTACCGAGCAAGGTTAAGCTTTAGCCGAGCGCGAAATCGCGCTGACGGAAAATTACAACCCGCACAACATAGCCTGTATTCATTACCTGATGAAACCCTAATCGCCGATCGAAGCGCGGCAGGGAAAGAAATCGAGCGTATTATCGGTTTAAGCTTTGAGCAGTTCTCACGCGCTGTGCTGCTTGCGCAACATGAATTTGCTGCGTTTTTAAAAGCAACCGGAGATGAGCGTGCGCAATTACTTGAGTGTTTAACAGGCACCGATAAATTTAGCCGTATTGGTCAGCGAATTTTTGAACGTCATCGAGAACAGCTGCAAGCATTAGAGCAGTTAAAGTTAAGTTTAAGTAACTATCAGGTTTTAAGTCCTGAACAGGTCGAAACGAAACAAACAGAACAAAAAGCGCTTGAGGCTAAACTTGCTGACTTACAAAAACAAATAAAACAATTTGAACAGTACCAAGCGTGGTACAAGCAAGCATCTCAGCAGCAGCAACAGCTGAACCAAGCTGAGCAAGCAAAGCAAGAGTTACAGCAGCAAATGCACGCGCTTGCTGAAAAAGCCACTGAAGCGAAACAAGCTCAGCAATGCCTAGAAATAAAAGATAACCGTGAACGCGTCACTACGATTACTGCTCAACATGGGCAACTTATCAAAAACCGTGAGCAGCTTTTAAACGTTGACCATAAAACACTGATCAAAGACGCTGAGCAAACGCTTGAAAAGCAAACCGCGCAACTAAACCAAGCAAAGCAAGCACAAAAAGACGCGCAACCTATTATTAGCCAGGCCCGTGAGTTAGATAAGCAACTTGCCGTATTAAACCAGCAAGCAGCGGCGCAAAAAGTACAAGCTGATAAAGCGAAACACCATCATCAAGAGCTGACTAATACACTAAATAGCCATAAAGCCGAGCAGCAAAAACAGCTAGAGCAACAAGCGCAAATCAATGGCTATTTAGAAACACACGCGCAATGGCAACCATTAGCGAAAGACTGGTCATTCTATAAAAGTGAGTTAGGCCGCTTTAGCCAGCAACAACGCACAATTAGCCAATCACAGCAGAACGTAAAGTCTCTTCAGCCTAAGATTGATGAGCAGCAAGCAGCTGCGCAGCAGTATAAAACTCAATACCAAGCCCTTGAGCAAGAAATTAAGCGCCTAAATGAGCAAGATACTGCCTTTAAATCGAGTTTAAACACCCAATCGATGGCAGATATTGATGCGGGGCTTGAGGCGATTAAACACCTGATTGAAAAGCGCCAAGTATGGCAAACTAATCATCAGCAGTTAAAAAATTGGCAAACCCAGCTAAACACATTAAGCCAAACTGAGCAGCAACTACAAACAGCATTAAAAGATGCGCAGCAAGGGGCAGAGCAAGCACAGCAGCAGGTTTCGTTTTGTGAGCAAAACTTACAGCAAGTGCAGCTTAGAGCCAGTGAAGGGGTCAGCCAGTTACGCGCCACTTTAAAGGCAGGAGAGCCGTGTGCAGTATGTGGCTCAAAAGAGCACCCGTTTATGCATGAAGAAATGGTAAACGAGCAATTTAGTCAACTTATTAACGACTTTACCAACCAGTTAACTAACGCAAAACAGCACTTAAAAGCTCAGCAAGCATTACAGCAAGCTAAAAGTAATGAGCTGGCGGCATGCAGCCAACAGATAAGCTCGTTAACTGGGCAAATCTCAGAGCTAAGCGCGCAACAACAAAGCCTCAAAGAAACCATGGCAGCTAATCGTACTGAGCTAAATGATTTAACCGAAGATCAGTTAAACGAGCGTCAGCAACAGCTCAGCCAGCAAAAACAGCAATACTACAAAACCCTCGAGCAGCAACAGCAGCTGCAAAACACGCTTGCGGCTAAGCAAGCTGAGTATAATCAGCAAGGGCAAGCGCTACATAGCAAAGAGCAGCAGTTAAACGAATTACAACAACAGCTGAATAATCAGCAAACACGTTTAAACGAGCTCAATGATGAGCATCAGCAGCTTTATACGACACTGAATCAACAGTTCGCCAGTGCACCTTGGTGGCTGGCACTCAATACACAAAGCATTTCTTTAGAGAACATTGCAGAGCACGTTGAGGCTTATCAAGCTTCGCTGCAAACGGCGGATGAGCTTAAAACTAGCTTAAAAGCCATTGAGCAGCACCTTGCACATGTAACGCCGCAGCTTAACGAAGCACATGCCTCTTTAACTCAGTACAACGAGCAACTAAGCCAAACTGAAAACGAATTAACGCAGATACAATCAAAGCGCGAGGGCTTATTTAGTAACGCGGCGATATCGGTAGATGAGTTTATAGCAGAGCTTGAAAAGGCGATAGATTCAGCGCAGCAGGCACTGCAACTTGCCCAGACAAACCATAGTAATGCAGTGAAGGCGCGTGACGAACAAGCCATTCAAATCGCCAATTTTGACGAGCGTGAAAAAGAACTCACCGCAGAGCAAGCAGCACTTAATGAGCGCTTTAGTCTGTGGTTTAACGATTTTAAAGCGCAGCACCCAAGTTTGGATGAGCAAGCAGTTAGTCAGCTATTAACGATAAACCACGCTGAAATTAAACAAACTCTGGCAGATTACCACACCAGCGAAAGTAGCTTAAAAGACGCAGAGGCGCTTTTAAAACAACGACAACAGGCATTGGCTCAGCACCAAAAAGAAAAGCCAGCTCTCGGTGAAGATGAGCTGCAATTACAGCTTAATCAAGCCACAGAGCAACAAGTACAAGCGAATAACGCATTATTGCAAGTTGCAACTGAGCTTAAAACCCATCAACAAAATAGCCAAGCACTTGAAGATAAACAAAAGCTATTAGTTGAGCAGCAAAAAAGCTATGAGCACTGGCATTTACTCAATAAGGTGCTCGGGGATGCCAGCGGCAAAACCATGCGTAATTTAGCGCAAACGCAAACCTTAAAAATACTGCTGCACTACGCGAATAGTCACTTACAGACACTAAATAAACGCTATAAATTAACAGCCATAGGGCAAACGCTCGATATCGCTATTATCGATAAAGACATGGCCGATGAGCAGCGCTCTGTTAATACATTATCTGGCGGTGAGTCATTTTTAGTGTCGTTAGCACTGGCGCTAGGGCTTGCCTCGTTGTCGTCGAATAAAGTGCAAATAAACTCTTTGTTTATCGACGAAGGGTTTGGTACGTTGGACAGTGAAACGTTAAGCATCGCGATGGATGCTCTTGATTCTCTACAAGCACAAGGCCGCAAAGTAGGAGTTATTTCTCACGTATCAGAAATGACCGAACGCGTTGCCACCCAAGTGCATGTAGCGAAAAAACCAGGTGGTTATTCAACCATCTCAGTTATTTAAAGGATTAGCATGCCAACTTTTAATCACGAAGAAGCAAATCACTACGACGAACGCATTTTGCGCCTAGTTCCAGGTTATGAGCTATTACATCAAGCAACCGCAGCCCAATTAGCAACCACGCTGAGCGATGATGCGTGCATTTTAGTAGTTGGTGCCGGAACAGGTAAAGAAATCATTGAATTAGCGGCGCTAAAACCAAGCTGGCAGTTTATTGCTCAAGACATTTCACAAGACATGCTCGATATTGCCGAGCAACAGTTTGGCCAGCATAACATCAGCGATCGCGTGACAGTTCACTGCGGTGATATCAACGACATCGACACTCAATGTGACGCCGCACTGTGTTTACTGGTAATGCACTTTGTTGAAGATAACGGCGATAAAAAAGCGCTATTAAAAGCGATTCACAGCAAGCTTAAAAAATCGAGCAACTTATACATTGCCGATTTAATGCGCCCAGAAACCGCTTTTGAGCGCGAATCTCAACTACAGCTGTGTACACAGTTAGGTTTAACCGAGGTCGGCGTAGAACGCATGCGCCACAACCTAGAGCACGAGTTTTACCCATTAGACCGCATTCGTTTTTCAGAGTTAATGAATGAAACCCGCTTCAGCACCCCAAAACAGTATTTTAAAGTACTTGGTTTTGCAGGGTATGTGGTTGGGAGTTAGCTCCCGAACCTAATACCCCGCGGCCTGTCCGTCTTTGCGAGTTTCAGATGCGCCGTAATAAACGCCGGTTTTTGGGTCTTTCAATATTGCTTGATAACCACCGTATGGGCCAACCGCGTCTTGTAAGGTGTGGCCTTTTTTCATTAACTCGCGGCGGGTTTCCATCGAAAAACCTGACTCTAAGCTAACAAAACCACCGTCTTCCATAATCTCACCGGTTGGCTGCGATGAACCTGTGTGCAGAATACGCGGTGCATCACCGGCTTCTTGCAGGTTCATACCAAAATCAATCATGTTGATCAGTATTTGAGCATGCATTTGTGGCTGTGTGGCACCGCCCATTACACCATAACTCATATATGGCTTGCCATCTTTGGTGACAAACGCAGGAATGATTGTATGAAATGGTCGTTTGCCTGGCTCATATTGGTTCATGTGGCCTTTTTTAAGCGCGAACATTTCGCCACGGTTTTGCAATACAAAACCTAATTTTGCCGGTGTCATACCTGAGCCCATGCCACGGTAATTACTTTGAATAAGTGAAACCATGTTGCCGTCTTTATCGGCGGTCGTCATATAAATGGTATCGCCTTCTACTGGGCCTGCATGGTCGCGTTTTGCGGCTTTATTAGGGTCTATCAGTTTGCGTCTTTCATCAGCATATTGCTGCGAAATGAGTGTTTGTACGGGAATGGTGTTAAATGCTGGATCGGCGTAGTACTTAGCACGATCTGCAAACGCGAGCTTTTTCGCTTCAACAAAGGTATGTACGTATTCTGGGCTATCAAAGCCCATTGCTTTGATATCGTAACCTTCAAGAATATTGAGAATTTGCTGTGCAGCAATACCTTGGCCATTTGGTGGTAATTCCCAAAGCGTATACCCTCTATAATCGGCGCTCACAGGTTTAACCCATTCACTATGGTGGGCAGCTAAATCTTCATAGGATAAGTAGCCGCCGTTTTCCTTCATGTAACGACCAATTTCTTTAGCAATATCGCCTTTGTAAAAGGCATCTCGGCCGCCTTTGGCAATTTTACGATAGGTGTTTGCAAGGGCTGGGTTCTTAAATATTTCCCCTTTTTCTGGCATTGCCCCATCAGGCATATATACATCTTTGAAGCCTGGGTATTTACCACGAGCAGCCACACTTTTTTGCATGTAATAGGCAATCAGTTCAGACACAGGGAAACCATTTTCAGCGTAGTCGATAGCAGGTTGGAGTAAGGCTTTCATTGGTGTTTTGCCAAACTTTTTATGTAACTCAAACCAACCATCTACCGCACCAGGTACCGACACAGGCAATGGCCCATAAGCAGGAATGTAGTCACCTTGTGCTTTTAAAGTATCAAAAGACAAGCTTAGTGGTGAACGGCCAGAGGCATTTAAACCGTAAAGTTGCTTGCTTTTGTTATCCCAAACAATGGCAAATAAATCGCCACCAATTCCACACCCGGTCGGTTCAACCAGACCAAGCACTGCATTTGCCGCAATAGCTGCATCAATGGCATTACCACCGTCTTTTAATACTTGTAAGCCCACTTGCGTAGCTAACGGCTGTGATGTTGCAACCATACCTGATTGTGCGATGACTTCAGAACGACTAGCAAAGTTATGGCCAGTGATGCGATCGTAAGCTTGAGAGGCGCCTGTTGCGCCTAAGCATACTGCTAGCACTAAGCTTTTAAAGAGTGGAGTTGGTTTCATAGTTCTTGCCCTTTTTATTGTTTTAATCACTATAAAAAGCAATTAAAGATGAGGCAATGGCTTTGCGTTCGAGCGCGAAAAATCACGATTGACTTCAAAAATAAGAAAAATAGCGGCTAACTTACCTAAAATCTCTCCAATTTAATAAATAGCAGACCCATTTAAGCACTGCTGTGCAACTGTCGATGCTTCGCCGTGAGAGTGCCTATCCTCTTCTACAAACTGATCAACAAGAGGATCAATCAGGTTTTCTTGCTTTATGGTATCGAGGGCGTGTTGCAGCTTAGTGACCACCTCTGGCGATGTGTTTTTGTTAAGTGCCAAGTAATTACCCACTAAAGCAGGGTGCTTTAACTCAAATACCGGCGTTACTTGGTCTGGGCTCATACCTACATTCATCAATTGTGATGACAGAGTGAGAGAGGAGCCAATAAGCAAATCATGCTTGCCTTGCTTAAACATTTTAAGCTCTTCGAACTTTTTTGAGTAAGTTAAAAATTGCTGGCCTTCAGTAAGGTTAAAATCAGCAAGAACGGTTTGATAAACATCACCACGAGATACGCCAATGGTGTAGTTTTGCAACGACTGTGTACTCGTTACTTTAATGTCGTTGCGATTATTTAAACGGTATAAACATGAATGCCCAGATACCAAAGGGCCAACCCAGTAAAATTGAGTTTCTCGCTTTGCGGTCCGTGAAGTAGAGTAAATTCCTGCATTCGGTTGGGCGAGGGTTAGTGACATTGCGCGCTTCCAAGGCAATACACTAAACGAACAGCTCAACTTGGCTCTTTCGCACAAAGATTCCATGATTTTGGTGTTAATACCAGTGAGCTGATTGTGCTCCACAAAGTTATAGGGAGGGAACACTTCAGTATATAAAGTCAATTGTTCAGCACTCGCCATTGCAGTGCTGGCAGTGAATAAACTTACTATTGTTAAATGCTTAAACATCGCTCTTAACTCCAGTTTTTAACAGGTTATTCTGGTTTAACAATTCGACTTAACTGTTTTTGCAGTGTATTTAAACAAAATGGTTTGATAATAAAGCCGTTCACTTTTGCTGTAATCATCTCATTGACTGTTTGCTTGCTGTCTTCGCAGGTCACCATTAGTACGGGTAAATCGCTTAGTTCAGGAGTTTCGCGAATATGATTAAGCAAACATTTGCCATCCATTTTCGGCATGTGCAAATCAGTGATAACGAGATCAAATTTATGTTTTTCTAGTAAATCAAACGCTTGAGCGCCATCTGTCGCCTCCGTTATATCCTTATATTCAAGCCTACGCAACATGTTTATCAACACGTGGCGCATAAGTGGCATATCGTCAACGACCAGTATTTTCATCTAGAGTACTATTAAGTTTTACAGTATTTAAAGCTTAGTTTGCTAACTCAATAACGCAATAAACCAGAAACTAAGAAAAAATATCGGCAACAAGCTGGCTAAGTCGTGCAATTTTAATATTGCTTAGCTGGCGGTAGTCAAAATAGGGGCAGACAATCACTTTATCTGATTTACTAATGGCAAATTCATCATCAAGCCAAGTTAATTGGCAATGCAAAAGCCCGTCATTTATAAGCTGTTTAGCATGAGTTCGCCCTGCAATTATATGTAATTGCTCTGGTTTGCCTAATATCGGTGGGCTAAACAGTAATGCAGTTTGGCTATGTGCTTGCAGTAGTTGTTCATCGCGAAAGCTCTGCCAATCAGGTGCTCTTTTAGCAAAATCATAATATTCACTTGGTAGTGCAAAAAGTACTTTGCCATACACATTAAAAACTTTGCGCCAACCATTGCCACATGCTTGGTTTATTTCGTTTATTTGGCCGGGTTGCATTACATGCAAATGCTTAAGCTGTTGCCAAGCAGGCATCGGCGGGCGCTTTTCTATATAAACAGCGACTTTAAACGCCTCATCACCAAAACCTTGCAATGGCGCACTATTAACGACACTCATGACTTTTTAGCGAGGATTCGATCAAGATTATTTGCAAAGTTTTGGCGGTCAGCTTGGCTTAACGGCGGTGGGCCACCGGCCATTTCAACGCCACTTGAGCGCATTGTTTCCATAAAATCACGAACATTTAAACGTGAGCGAATGTTTTCAGTCGTATACAACTCACCGCGTGGATTAAGCGCTTGTGCGCCTTTTTCGATAACTTCAGCAGCTAAAGGAATATCACCGGTGATCACCAAATCATTTGGCTCGATGCGCTTAACAATTTCGTTATCGGCAATATCAAACCCAGAAGATACCTGCAAACGGCTAATATACTTTGAAGGGGGTACTCGCATCGCATGGTTCGCCACTAATGTGGTAAAGGTTTGTGTGCGCTCTGCGGCACGAAACAATATTTCTTTAATAACGACGGGGCAGGCGTCTGCATCAACCCAAATCTTCATGCTGTTCTCAATCTTTAATTTTAGACATTAATAGTTTACCGTAATTGAACTAAATTAGTGCTATTAACGTATTAATTTGTTTAATTTTTAAAGGGAGTAAAAACGTGCAAACATCATTAAAGTTAATCGGGATTTTGTGCATCACTGCCATTTTGTCTGCATGTACTGGCGTGCCAGACAACATCAAACCCGTCGATAATTTTGAGTTAAACAAATACACAGGGACTTGGTACGAAATTGCACGTTTAGATCATTCATTTGAACGCGGCCTTGAGGGCATTACCGCCGAATACTCAATTAACCCTGATGGCAGTGTAAAAGTTATCAATAAAGGTTACAGCGCTGAAGAGCAAGAATGGCAGCAAGCTGAAGGTAAAGCGAAGTTTGCAGAGCAACAAGACATAGGCCACTTAGAAGTCTCATTCTTTGGGCCATTCTATAGCTCATATGTAGTATTTGAATTAGATAAGCAAGACTATCAATACGCTTATATCACGGGTTATAACAAAGAGTATTTATGGTTTTTGTCGCGCACACCGACCGTGACAAAACAGCAAATGCAGGACTTTATAAACACAGCAAAAGAATATGGTTTTAAAACAGACGAGCTTATTTATGTTGACCATAGTCGCTTGTAAAGGGGCTTTACAACTGTCTTTAAACTATCACTAATGTGCAACACAACTGTAATGGATGCTAGGCAAACTATGCATCGTTAAATTGAAGCAACATGTGATCCCCCAATTTAATCCCCTGCTTGGGTAGGCATTGCCTACCCATTTTTTTTAAACAATTTGCTCCATTAAGCATTATTGCAAATTGGCATGAGATCAGTTTTTTACTAACTAAGCTAGAAAATCATCACCGAAAAGCCACACAATAGCAAAACAGACATAGTTAATACGCTAACATGCTTTACCCATGAAACAGTAAAACTGTATAAAATCATGAGCATAAGTACACTTAAAGCCATATAACCGCAAAACAGCAATGCGCCGTACCCAGCATCTGACAGCACGCAAAGCACTAAACTTAGTAAAATACTGATCCAGCCGCTTAATAAAAAGCTATTTCGCTGTTTTTCGGTTAATTTCTTTTTGAATACATCACGGAAATGATTGAATTTTGCAAGTGCAAAACAATTAAACCCTAAAAAGCAGAGACTAAATTGCAGTAACTCCATCATCCTTGTTGCTCCTTTAACAGCCTGTTTTTATTTAATTTAGTCTTATTTGTAGCGGTTTTATGGCTAGGTATTTTTTTGCTTTGTAGTAAAAACAGCAGCCCAGCAAAAATAAACGCACTATCAATACCGAATAAGGCCCACTGCTGAGTTAGTAAATACGTGATCCAATTACCATCTGTTGTCAACGCATTTACCACAGGTACTAATAAGCAAGCAGCCGCGTTAAGCCAAGCACTATAGCGCCAGTGGCGTTTTTCTCGGCCAGTCACAGCAACAACTAACATCGCCAGCCACGCTAAGAAAAACACGAGTATTTCTTTATCGGCACGCCCAGCTAACTCTAAAGGTAATAAACGATTGGCAATGAAGAACGCTGCGGTTGCAAGGGGTAAGCCCATCAGTGTGGCTAAATTTAGTGTCTCAACGAGCTTAAGTCCAAAGCTTGGTTTTTGGCCTGCTTTGAGTCTCTCGCGTAAGCGCTTAGCCCACATGATGCAGCCTGTAGCTATCATGGCACAGCCTGCAACACCACAGAAAAAATACAACCAACGCAGTAAAGGCTCCGCTAAGCGACCGCTATGTAATGCTGTCATTGAGTCATAAAACTGCGCCGAAGCGCTCCAATCTTCGCCTGAACTCGCTTCAAGCTCACCTGTTACACCATTGAATAAGTAGCGTGGTCCGTTATCTACAACCTCTTTGCCGGTTGCCAAATAAACCACAATTTGTGAGGTCGCTGTATTGGCATTTCTTACAAACACATAGCTAATGTCAGCATTCGGTGACTTAGTATAAATCTGATCTAATACATCTTTGATTGCCACCATAGGGCGCTGCTCTTCACAAGGCTTGGCACGTTTGTTAATAGGCAATGCCTCATCAAACATTTGCCTTAAGCCATTTTCATATACGGTTTCGGCAGGGTAGGGGAACAGCATAAATATCAACGTGATAATTCCCGTGTAGGTGATCATGATATGAAATGGTAATGCCAGCACCGACGAAACATTGTGTGCATCAAGCCAACTTCGGCTACCTTTGTTTGCTCTAAAGCTAAACATATCTTTAAAAATACGTTTGTGGATCACGATGCCAGTTATAAGCGCAACCAACATAAATAATGAAGCTAAACAAACAATTATCCGCGCAGTAAATACATCTATGTAATGTAAATCAAAGTGCAAACGATAGAAAAAATTCCCCCCCTTAGTATCCCGAGGCTCAGGCAATTGTTCTAAGGTATTAGGGTCTAGATACGTATAGTTGAAAGGCGCACGGCGCTGACCAGGCTGTTTAGGCTCAGCAAACCCATAGCTTAAAATAGGGTTACGCGGCTCAGGTAAGTTTATTCGCCAAGATAATGAATTAGGTGCCTGTTGCTGTAATTGCGCAAACACATAATTAATTTGATCGGCTTGAGACTGAACCCGTTGCGCCTGATGCTGCACATGGTGTGTTTCGGGCTTGGCCCAAATAGTGATTTCATCCTTAAAAAAGCTGATGGTGCCAGCAAAAAAGATTAAGAACAGTAACCAGCACACCAGTAGGCCAACCCAGGTATGAAGCCAGGTCATTGAGCGGAAAAAGCTCTCTTTCATAACCATCCCTTAATCAATGAAAGGGCCAGCAATTGCCCACCAGTTGTTAGTAAAATAGTGATCCAAATCGTCTTTAAAGACTTAACCGCAAATACCCAAATAAACACACAACAGTAAAAAAATACCGATAGAGTCGTGGTTAACAGCACGCTGTCGAGTTTATTAAGTGGTAATAACACAGCGAGTAATGAAATAAGCACACTGGTAAAGGCGTAACCACCAATAATGGCCGCAACGAAACGCAAAAACACAGCAACACGATAAGATAGGCTCACAGAGCGCTTTTTAGCTGTATTTTTAGGGCGATTGGTTGTCACTGCATCTAATGATTGAGAATGCATGATAATCCCTTAAAAAATAACACGAGAAGAAAACCCCGTATTATATCGCCGACAAATATAAAAGATAGTAGTTATCATTTGCATGCACGTATTAAATAGTGAAACAAATCAAACTAAGTCGAACTGTTAGTAAAATAATGATCTGCTAGCTTTGTTCTGTGCAATATCATATGGTGTTAAGTAAATAAAAAGGGAGTTGTAATGAAAACAATAGGCTTAATCGGTGGCATGAGTTGGGAGTCTACACAAAGTTACTACCAGCTTTTAAATCAAGGTGTTAAAAACAAACTTGGGGGTCTGCACAGTGCCAAGATAGTACTCGTCAGTCTCGATTTTGCAGAAATAGCAGTGCTACAACAGCAACAAGATTGGCCACAGATGGCCGAGATACTCATTAAAGCCGCTAAGCAAGTTGAAGCTGCGGGCGCGGATTATTTATTAATTTGTACCAACACCATGCATAAACTAGCTGAGCAAGTACAAGCGGCGGTTGCAATTCCTTTATTACACATTGCAGATGCAGTTGGTGAAAACCTGATCCAACATAACTTTAAAAAAGTGGCTTTGTTGGGTACCCAGTTCACCATGGAACAAGACTTTTACAAACAACGGCTAGCTGATAAATTCGCGATAGAGGTGTTAATTCCTGATGCTCAGGGGCGTGAAACAGTGCATCGAGTGATTTATGATGAACTATGTAAAGGCATCATCAGCCCAGAATCTAAAGCCGAGTATTTAACCATTATTGATAATCTAACTCAGCAAGGTGCTGAAGCCATTATTCTTGGTTGCACCGAAATAGCCTTGTTAGTTCAACAAGCAGATACATCGATTCCACTACTTGATAGTACAGCACTTCATTGCGCTATGGCGCTTGAGAATAGTTTAAATTAGGAGCACACCATGTCGAACCACCATAGCCTAAATTATGTTGAATTTGCTGCTAAAGATTTAGCCGCAACAAAAGCATTTTTTCATCAGGTTTTTAAATGGCAATTTACCGATTATGGCCCTGAATACACGGCCTTTAGCGCTGAATCAGCAGGCCTTGATGGCGGTTTTTATCAAGCCCCATTAACTAGCTTAACCAATAATGGCGGCGCGCTACTGGTGCTTTATTCAAATAATATTAAAGAGACACAAGCGCAGGTAGAAAAACACGGTGGCACAATTATTAAGCCCTTGTTTGATTTTCCTGGAGGCTGTCGTTTTCACTTCACAGAGCCAAGTGGTAACGAGTTAGCAGTTTGGTCAAAACAAGCATAGATCATATTTTTACTAACTCATGAGTACTCAAACACTAATTGAACAAGTTAGTAAATGCGTGATCTGCGAGCCTCATTTAGCTCTTGGGGCGCGGCCCGTTATTCAATTTAATCCTCGAGCTCGTATTTTAATTGCCGGTCAAGCGCCAGGAACTAAAGTACATGAAAGTGGCAAACCTTTTAATGATTCAAGCGGGCAAAGGCTTCGCTCTTGGCTTGGTGTAACAAGCGATGAATTTTACGATGAGCACAATTTTGCTATCTTGCCGATGGGTTTTTGTTACCCTGGCAAAGGAAAATCAGGTGATTTACCGCCAAGAAAAGAGTGCGCGATTGCATGGCGTGAAAAGCTCTTAGCGCAACTAAATAATATTGAGCTCACCATTATCTTAGGAAAGTATGCGCAGGCATATCATTTACCCCACACTAAGCAGCTGCCCTTAACTGAGTTAGTAAAATCGTGGCGTGAATATTGGCCAAATTACTTGCCACTGCCTCACCCAAGCCCTCGCAATAATATCTGGCTAAAGAAAAATCCGTGGTTTGAGCAACAAGTATTGCCTGAGCTTAGTAGTAAAATACGTGCAATTTTAGCAAGGTAAAAAATGGAAAATAACTTTTTTGCTGAAAATGGCTACTACCATGTAAAGGGCCTTTACACAGAGAGTGAGCTTAGCAAGGTAAGGCCAATTCTCGATAAATTTCATCATCACTGGTTGCAAGAAAACCAACCTTTTTACCAATCCAGAGGGATTAATAGCTCAGGTTTGACTGGCGCTGCATGTTTAAGTGTTGAGGAAAAGTTTGCTCTTTTTGAGTTTGTCAGCGCTAACACTCTATTGAAACAGGTTAAAGGTATTGTTGCTGATCCTCAGTTTATGAATACTCAACTATTCTTTAACCCTTACAACTCTAAACAAGCAAATTATTGGCATCGCGATATGCAGTATCACTTAGAGCTTGATGCGCAAAAGGCCGCTCTTAGCGGCCCTGAAGTATTACATTGCCGCGTTGCTTTTGAAGATGAACCGGGAATAGAAC
This sequence comes from Pseudoalteromonas gelatinilytica, assembly GCF_001641615.1. Classification (GTDB taxonomy): domain Bacteria; phylum Pseudomonadota; class Gammaproteobacteria; order Enterobacterales; family Alteromonadaceae; genus Pseudoalteromonas; species Pseudoalteromonas gelatinilytica. Next base: position 170,129 of record NZ_LRRU01000019.1, on the reverse strand, counting down.
TAATACCGGGTAGTCATAAAAACTGGGATTCTGATGAAGAGTTAACTGTTAGATTAGAACAACAGGGCGCTAGCAATAGTGACTCACTGACTCGCGGTAAAAGTGTGGCACTCAAAAAAGGTGACTTACTCATATTTTCGGCAAATATGATCCATCGGGGCTTGTACGGCATGAATCGTTTTGCCCTTGATATTCTTTACTTTGAACGTCACTCAAGCCTTAATGAGTTTGTACAAACTGGATTTTTACCAACTGCAGAACAAAAGCAGCAGCTAAAAAACGCGATGGTATTTGAGTAAGCACAAAAAAAGCGGCTTCTTAGCCGCTTTCTTTATTTTATTGTGCTGTTACTGCAACATTGCGAACAATTCTTTTAACTGCGGCATATACTGCTTAACTAAGTTAACGTTACTTTCGCTAACATCTGCTGTTGCAGTACTTGCTTTAACACCTTCTAAAGCACCTGCCATTGAGCGAGTCCCCGCATCAGATGATGATGCCGTAAGGCTTTGTAAACCACTCATTGCTTGATTTACACGTTGCTTGTTCTCTTCTGACATACCCGCTTTAAGGTTTTCTAAATACGCCATTGATACCTCTGAGCCAACAGTAACTAACTGCTCAGGTGTGAAACCATATTGCTTGGTCAGGGCTTCAAACTCTGTGTATAGCTCGTGATCTTTAATGTGGCCTAATGCATCCATTACTGACGAACTGTCAACACCATCAGAACTACCTAGCATACCACCGAGATTTACAGTATCTAATTCAGACTGATTTTGTGACCAATTGACCACAGCAGGTAAGGCTTTTATATAACGCTGTAGCTGGCTTTCAGTAATATCTTCTGCGAAACTAGAAAAGCTCATCGCCAGTAGACTAATAGAAATAAGTAGTGCTTTCATCGTGATCTCCTTTCTTTCAAAATGGTTAGCAATTGGCTCACATGATAGAGCGATTATGTTTGGCCAATTACAAATGTTACAATACCTTTTTTACCACAGTTAACTGAACCTGATGTTAATTATTTCTAATACCGTCACAATTGATGAATGGGAGCTCGACTTTAGTGCGATCCGCTCGCAAGGTGCAGGCGGCCAAAACGTCAATAAAGTAGCCACTGCAATTCATCTTCGTTTTGATATTAAGCGCTCAAAACTACCTGACTTTTACAAACAGCGTTTACTTAATTTAAATGATTCTCGAATTACCAAAGAGGGCGTTATTGTCATTAAATCGCAAAGTCATCGCACGCAAGAGATGAACAAAGAAGACGCGCTTAATCGTTTGAAAGAATTAATCGTTAATGCCACACAAGTACAAAAGGCGCGCAGAGCGACAAAACCAAGCAAAAGTTCTCAGAGAAAACGCATGGACAGCAAAACCAAAAGGGGACAAACAAAAGTATTAAGAAAAAATGTAAAATTCTAACTTTCACATCAGAAGATCGTGTCAAAAATAAGCAGAACTGTAAAGAAGTGTAACTTGTTAACAAAGTTAATTGATGGTTAATCCTGCCGCGTCTATAATAGTCATACAAACTCACCACTAATGAAGGAGCCGCGTATGGGCCAGAAATCACGCATTGTTGCCGCTGCAATGATAACGCTGTCAGCTTTGCCTATGTCGGGCTTTGCTGTAGATTCATGGCAAGCCGGAAACGCGTATCCGCAAGGTAGTGAAACCTGTTATAACGAAATTCTTTATAAAGCCAGATGGTGGGCAACTCCAGGTGAAGAACCTGGTAGTTCACAATGGGGCGCTTGGGTTGCAGATGTCGCCTCAAAAACCTGCGTACAGAGTGTTGTAAAAAAACAAGACGATTTACTTAAGTCTTTACCCACCATTTTCGAACCAAATAATAAAAAAGGGAGTTCTGATTAACTCCCTTTTTTGTGCATTTTGATTTTTAATCAAACGTATGATGCCTTGTTATTTCAAAGCGATTTAAGATGTGATGCATTATATACACCGCACATAAGCTCAATAGTATCGCCACAGACACTGACGAAAAACGATACAGCGCGCTGTATACGAGATCTTGTCCCGGCCCTAATGACTGACCAAACAAAATACCAAATGTGGTGATAATACCAAAGCCTACACCCGGAATACCGCCACCAATTATGTGATAACGACTAAAGATAAAAGTCAAAATCCACAGAATTAACGCCGGAAATATCAAAATATCGGTGTGGTTATACAAAAATAACTGTGCCACTAACGCTAAGTTACACCCAATTAGGGTGCCTATTGCACGTTGCCACGCGGCCATACCAGCTGCTTTCCAGCACAACGAAAACAATATCAGTACCGAGGCTGCTTGAGCTGAAATTGAATCCTGTAAATCAAAGACCTGAAATACAACAAATGATAAAGTCGCTACGGTTGAACAAAGTAATACTTCATGGCGTATACTTTCTTTTGCTTTCTCTGGCATTACCCGACCTTGCCGTGGTGCAACATCAGGGAATAAACCATGCATTAGCATCGAAAACAGCACAGTTACGACAACTGCAACAGCGTTACTAATGATCAGCGGATAAATACTGACACCACCGCCGGTGTAGGTCGAAAAATGTAATTGAATCGACAAACTCACCACCGTTGTGGCGCCAAATAAAAAGTTAGCACCACGGCTCATTTGATAGAACAAAAAGGCAAAAGCGATAAAGCTCATCATCGTCATTACCACAGGCAGGTGTGCAAACAACCCTTGCACAACCAGCACAAACAGCGCACTGAACACCGCGCCTGCGTAAAACTGACGAATAATATGCATGTTAAGCACAGGCACTAAACCAAGCAATAGCATAGGATAAACAGTAAAAAAGATACCATTCGGCCAGTTCATCAATTTTGCCAGTGAAAACCCTAATGCTGAGCCCGTAGCAATGCGTAGTGCTTGGCGTAAGCCATTACCATCGAGTTGCAATACTGACATAACTCACCCAGCCTTAGTAAATGAAGTGCAGAACACTAATGAAGCGAATTTGCATGCTTGCAAACCAACTGCCAATGCTAGAGTCAGGCAAAAGCTGTACGGTTGCACGCGCACCACTTGGAAATTTTGCCAGCATCTGATGTTCATCTAGCTTAATATGAATACGTTGACGCTGTGCATCTCGTACCCAACGGTTGCTGCTTTCAGTGGCACTGAGTAAACCGTTGGCATTAAGCTGGCCATCACTCACACCCGCTTCAAAACTAACAATTTTGCCTGTAAACACTTTGCCCGGTAGCGCATCAAAGCTGACTTTTGCAGTACTACCAATTTGCACGTGAACTAAAGACTTTTCACGAAAATCAGCCACTAAATCAGCTTTATTAGCAACAATCGCCATTAACGGCTGACCCTTATTAGCATAGGTACCCGGTGTTACCTGTAAGTTTGCTGTTTTACCGTCGGTATCAGCTGTCACTGTGGTGTACGACAGGTTTAGTTTTGCTTGCTCAAGCTGGTTTTGAGCATGGCGAAGCGCTAAATTGTCATCCCCTATTTTACCGCGCGCTAATTTAGCCTCGCTAAGCTGGGCTTCAATTGCAGCCACATTGGCTTTGCTTGATTGATAGTTCGCATTGATAGTTTCGTACTCTTGCTCTGAAATAGAACGCTTTTTCAATAGCGACTCACCGCGTTCAAACAGCAACGTTTGCTCATGTAGCTTAGCTTGAGCAGCCGCTAACTGTGCTTCTATTGCCTTCACACTGCTATCTAAACGTTGGTTTTGTAGTTTTGCATCATCATATGCAAGTTCAGCTTGTTGCACGGCAAGCTCAAAAGGCTCATCGTTAATCTTAAACAAGGCTTGCTGTTTTTCGACGGCTTGATTATTAGTCACTAACACGTCAGTCACACGACCACTTACCTGTGGGGTCACTTGCACAACCGGATGATACACACGGGCCTGCGGTGTAACAGGCATATACAAATCGGCAATCACAAAATATAAAAATAAAACAATAAAACCCGCTAAAGAGATTTTTACGTAACGGGCAAACTTTTGATCTGGTGTCATAACGTTACTTATCTCCTGAATAATGACGGATACACTGACGGGCATTCTGTTCCATCTGAATTAAGCCATGCGCCATGGTATCGAGTTGCTCAGTGGTTAAATCGGCATAAAGATGCTGTTTCACATCGGCAATAATCACCTGCAATGTGTCTAACAATTGTAGACCTTGCTCAGTGAAGTACAGACGTTTACTACGTTTATCTTCAGCGTCAGCTTTACGAGCAATAATCTCTTGTTGCTCAAGCTGCTTAATAGTGCGAGTTAGTGAAGGCATTTCAATGCCTAAGCTATTTGCCAACTCTTGTTGCGTACAACCTTGGTTTAAATGAAACAGGTGCATCATCGCAGTCCAGCGAGATTGAGTAAGGCCCAAAGGCTCAACCGCCAAAGTGACAGCATCGCGACATAAACGATGCACACGGCCCATACTGCCGCATAATGTTAAATCAAGAGTTTCGTGAAAAGGGGGAGTGGAAGACATGATGCGCTCCATTTACTTAGCATGCTAACTATTTTAATGTAGTTAGCATGCTAAGTAAATATTAGTGCAATTAATAAAATAGATAGCTGTGTTCGATAAAAGCGAACAACAGCAAAAGTTATCTACCTAATCACACTATTTAGCAATTAACTCTTTGATATGGCTTTCATAGAGGTCTAATTTATCAGCAACAAATCCTGTGTGTTGGAATCGTACTATGCCTTCTTTATCAATTAAAAAGCTGCTCGGCATCCCTTTAAGTTGGTATTGCTTGCCAATAACAGCATCTGGGTCGTAAATAATATTAAAGTTCACTGCAAACTCAGCTAAAAATGCATCGGCATCACCGCGCTCAACATCAATGTTTACAGCAACTACTTTAAGGCCTTGCTGTTGATACTTGCTCTGCATGGCAATAAACCAAGGAAACGAGCGTCGGCACGGGCTGCACCAAGATGCCCAAAAATCGAGTAACACAACTTTCCCTTTATATTGGCTCAGTAGTTTAGACAATTGCTGCTGACTTGCAGTTAAAGGAGCAGTAGAAGATTGCTCTGCCATAGCAGCAGAGCTCGTTAATAAAAGACATGCAATTAAGATGTGTTTGATCATTGATAATTTAACAAGTTCGCAGGTGAATATTGGTCAGTGAGTACCTTGGTATCCGCGGGCCAATCTTGATTACCCTTAGTATAAAACAAATGTTCACGCAGTAACTGCAAATCAACATCGTAAGGGGTTAACTTATTTGCGAGTTTATTGGCGCGTTCTGCTAATTGTTGCTGGCTAGGCATAGTCTCGAATCCTGCCAAAATAATGCGATTAGAGTTTTCATAGGTCACAACATTAACAAAGTCACCAAACACATCAAAGTAAGTTGCCGACTCATGCTGGTACAATTTACTCGATGAAAAAGTATTTGCTGCAACAATGCCGCCATCAGCCAGTATACTTTTTACTTCTGCAAAAAATTCCTTAGTGAGAAGGTGCTCAGGGATATAATCGCCATTAAAGGCATCAAGAATAATCCAATCGTACTTTTGTTTTTTAAGTGCGGCGCGTTTAATGAAAATACGGCCATCTTGCACTTTTGACGTCACGTTATCGGTTTCTACAAAGCTAAAATAATCACGGGCAACTTTTATTACCGCAGGGTCAATTTCGACATTTTCGATATGAGCGCTAGGGTAAAGCTCATGAATGGTATTAGAGAGTGAACCTCCTCCTAAACCTATGATCAGTACATTTTTAGGATCATCAATAAATAGTAAGCTTGCAAACGTCATTTTGGTGTAATTAAACACCAGCTTTTTAGGCTTACTTTTATACATACAGCTTTGCGTACTTTTACGGGTTTTTTCGTTAAATTTTAAACACAGTAAATCGCCAGTCTTCTCCACTAAAATATTGCGATAAAGCGAGCGCTCTTTATGTATTACTTCGGCTAAGCTGCTAAAAGGCAATGTCATGATCAAACAAAGCATTAAGATTCTAAACATACAGCACGCTCCTTCGTTTTTAATTGACTAACAGCAATTGCAAGCAAACCAAGCGCGCCTAATACCGCTGCAAAGGTTTTAATGATGTCGTTAACATCAAACGCTAACACCATATAAAAAGAGGTAATAATCGTACCAAGCGCACTACCTAGGGTGCTCACAAAATACAAACCACCGGCAACCTGACCACTTTTTTCATGATCGGTAACCAATAATCGCACTGAGTAAGGTGAGATCATGCCGAGTATTGTTGTAGGGATAAAAAACAACGCCGTTGATGCCAGCAACGAGCCGTAACGACTGTCTTCAATATGGGTGAAAATAAAGGTCATAATTGGCTCTGCAAACAATACAATTGGCACCACCATAATGCTTGCCACAAAGAAAATGAGTCCATATTTAGTTAACGAAGGATTGCGGGTTGAGAGCTTGCCGCCAAGTAAATAGCCGATAGATAAGCTCAACATAAATACAGTGATAATACTGCCCCAAATATGCACACTGCTACCAAAATACGGCGCTAAAATTCGCCCGCCTAAAAGCTCAATTCCCATAATACAAAAACCGCTACTAAAGGCTAGAAAGTAGATAAGCGCATTGATTTTATTCATTAAACACCCGCTGATTTTGTTGTTATTTTACCCATCTTAACCTGATGCAGATAAGGATGCCATGACTGTTTTTTAAGCTGTAAAGGCCGTTGACAAAATATAGTCTTTTTAAAATAAATAATTAAAAAGGCTAGGTTAAAGTACATGTGCTCTGGTATTTTACTGGGAACAAATTAAGCAAGGATAAATGCAATGGATCAGCAAGTAACACACATCAATATCGACAACCCGACAACTTTATTTGGCCTCAAAGTTCGCACCTGCAATATGAATGAAATGAGTGGCGAAGGTGCCAAAATAGCTGGCTTATGGCAGCAGTTTTACACAGACATAGCGCCAAAATTAACCCCATCTAGCCAAGTTTATGGCGTGTACACTCATTATGAATCTGATGTCACAGGGGAGTTTGATGTCTTTGCGTGTACTGATCTGCAAGTCACATCATCAGAGATAGAACAAACGACACTCGCCACAGGTAACTACCTTCGCTTTAGTGGCAAAGGTGCAATGCCACAAACCGTTATCGATGTTTGGGGTCAAGTTTGGCAGTACTTTAGTAATGAACAGTGCCCGCATATTCGAGCATATAAAACTGACTTTGAGTTTTATAAAAGCAGTGAAGAAGTTGAAGTATTCATTTCGGTTGAATAACGCCAAACCCTAATTTTAGTGTAAAGCCCCATTACAGATAAAGCCGCTTATTGCGGCTTTTTATTTGCTAAAAGGTATATTAATCCTTGTTGTTATCTTCAAGAATAAGATTCTTTAAAATGGGTCGTACAACGACCAAGATTAAAGTAATAAGTACTATCGCGGCCATTATTATGCGAACTAATCGGAGAAACCATTCAGTTTGATGAATAGGCCTATTTTCCTTTGCTTCTTGTGATTCAAGTAAGGCACATGCTTGTGGTATTGAACTAAATGTATCTTTATTTGGATAATCAAAGACGAAACCTACTTTAGCAAGTGCTAGCCTTGCTTGGTCTGAATGAAGAACATCGACGTACAAAATATGATTTTTAATATCAGCCTTGTAAGGGATCTCTTCAACGTCCAGTACATCGACTATCTTGACGGCATTGACTAAGCGCATATCTTGTACCAAAGGCCGGTATTCAGGAGCTCGAGACCATATAATTACAAATATAGCGAACCCCAAGGATAAACATAATAACCCCCACAAGGTGTAACGCTTAGGTAGTAACTCTAATATATGCGGCGGTTTATTGCTCATTATGACTTCCAATTCAATAAGTTAACTTTCATAATATAAAAGTTTTGATACGTAAAAAAGTAGTTATATACAAATAACCATCATTTAAGTTACTGTGGATTCGTAACTTTTAGTCACCAATAAGGATGTTGTTGTGTATAAATTACTACTCTTTGCCAGCCTATTTCTCGCTGTTTTTTCTACCAGCGCAGCGAAAATTATCGATGATGAACATGTCACAAAAGAAACAGACTGCTTCACAGGCATCTTTGCTGACTATGATTCGTGGCACCAATTTATTGCGCAAAAGAATAAACGCAAAGCTAAAAACGAAGAAGCATACTTAAAGCGTATTAAAGCCTTTGAAGAAACCTTTCCACAAGAAATGTTCGATAACTTTAAAGCTAATTTAACCTGCCATAATTTTAAATATCAGGTCGATAATGTTGAGGTGCTTGGTTATATCATCAAACCTAAAGTCATCAAGAATAAGCTTCCAGTATTAATTTATAACCGCGGCGGCAATGGTAATTTTGGCAATGTTAATTTTGCAGCAATGATGCGTAATTTATTTCCTTTAGCAGAGCAAGGCTTTGTGGTTATCGGCAGCCAATACCGCGGTACATTAACTAAAAATGATGACTTAGATGAGTTTGGTGGCAAAGATGTTAACGACGTACTTGCGCTTATTGATTTTATTCCGCACATAGCAAATGCAGATGAAAACCGTATTGGCATGTTAGGAGTAAGTAGAGGCGGCATGCAAACCCACCTTGCCATGCAACACACAAACAAGATAAAAGCCATTGTAACCATTGCTGGGGCGACCGATTTAGTTAAAGAGCTTACGTTTAGACCTAACATGGAAAAAAACGTGTATGTGCGTCGTATTCCCAATTATAAAGAGAACAAACAAGCAGAGCTTGAAGCACGCTCTGTTATGAACTGGGTTGATAAGCTATCGCCTAAAGTGCCCATATTACTTATTCATGGCAGTGACGATAAACGAGTATCGGTCGAGAACTCAATTCAATTTGCCAAAGCACTAGATAAGCATCATATACCCCATAAACTTGTGGTGTATGACGGTGACAATCACTTTTTAATGAACCATAAAGAACAACTAGAATCAGAACTAGTTAATTGGTTTAACACCTATTTGTAACTTTGTTTTAAAAGTAAGAAGGGCCAAATAAGGCCCTTTCATTACACACTTCGCTCAATAATCCAATAGCTCGCAGCCGCCATTGCCAGCACTGATAATGTAATTCGAATAGCATTATAAAAATAAGTTCTGGCAAGCATTGCTAGCACGGGTACAACGCAAATAACGATTAACAACTGCACAGTTTCAATACCCAGATTAAATGCAACCAATGCAACGATAATAGCCTGACTATCAAACCCCATATGGCTCATTTCTATCGCGAATGCTTGACCATGGATAAGCCCAAAAATAAATGCTATCCACATAGCTGACTGCGAAAAGATCGGCCTGATTGCATTCAACGCCGAAACTAAAATAGAGGCCGCAACCAAAATCTCAATTGGCTTTGCAGGAAATGAAATATAACCAAGCGTCGTCAGGGCTAGCGTTAATGAGTGTCCGAGTGTAAAGAAGGTGACAATTTTAGCTACCGACATAACACATTGGCGCACAGGTGCCACTGATTGCCAGCGCTTATTGGCACTAACTAGAGGGGCGGGCAAAATTAAACAAAGTAAAAATAGCAAATGATCTATACCCGCTGCAATATGGCTCATACCATTTACAAACATCAGCTTAAACTGAGACCATGCAGTGATTTTTTCAGGCTCTATAAATAAGGTTTCGCGCTGATAGCGGATCAACCCTATGGTTGCTATGTCTTGACTTGCTTTAAGTACTTCATGCATATCGTTGCGATACGAAACATAAATTTTGTGAGTAACAACTCGGTGTAAAATGGCATTGTAATGCAAAGAAAAACCACTGGTATCAAAATTATCTGGTTTGATAAATTGCATCTTCATTACCATAAACAGTACGTTATCAAATTCATGGATAGCAAAATCATCAACCTTTTGTGCTGTTAACGACTGAGAATTTTGTGTTGTGATACTTACATGTGTTTGCATGTAGTCTTGTAAAGCCGAGAAATTAACCTGCTTTAGATCATCACTTTGTGAAGGAAATAAACTTTCATCAGCTAAACGTAATTGATCGAGGGGTATATAAATTTCGAGTTCAATCTGTGGTTTATGCGTATCAATAAACACAGAACTCGTTGAAGCAGAATGGGCAAAGGCTTTGGTACAAAAGAGGCTGACCAAAAAGGTCAGCCCAAATAGGAGATTAATTACTGCTTTCATGGCTTATAAATTATTACCATAATCCCAGCTCTTATCCCTGAACATTGTATGGTAGTGAGTTTCATCACTGATAATCACCCCATTTTGACACGCCACCTCAATCCAAAGGTTAGGGCCATCAATACGCATATAAGTCCCGGCAACATCCACATCAACACCAGCCGATTCAGTGCCAGCCCAGGCAATGTAGGTATCTGCATAAGCAGAACTCGTTACATAGCTTAGCGTTAAGTTTTCAACCACTTCTTCAGGGTAGTCGTTGATCCACTGCTCGATTGCTGCTGTAACCAGTGCTTGTTGATCCTGCGTTAAACTTGAAACAAGGATCCCTTTGCGATTATCACCTGTAGGGTAATCAGTTGGTAACGTACCACTTCCGTTATCTGGGCCCATTAATACATCTGAATAGCTTTCACCGCTTAAGTAAGCCTCAGCAAGCTCAGACTCACTTAACGAGTCAAACATAGCAACGAGGGCATCACCTTCATCCGCAAGCGGGGCATAGCTTGCCGAGTCTAGTTCAAAGCTGACTTTAGGTTCAGTACCAATATGGTTTGGCACAGGGTAACCATCGCCATTTAAGTAAGTAATGTTATAAGCTAAGTGGTGACCACCTAACTGCAACATCCAGTCGCCGCTCACATCTGGGTCGCCAAAAAACGCCAGATAATATTTACCAGATGAGTAAGCAGAACCACCACCTAGCTCATTTAAATAATCATCCGCAGCAATAACACCTAAGAAATCTTGATAGCCATCATCACTCAGCGCCGCTTTCGCAACCATCATCGCCGCTTCAAGTGATTCATCGTCTAATGCCCCAAGTTCAATACCATTACGACTTACATTGCCCGTCGGTAAGTTTGACCACACAGTTCTTGCTTCAGAGTCTGAATAATCAAGTTGTAAATCAGCAAGTTCATCTTCATCTAACGTGTCGATTAATGCATTTGCAGCACACACGAGTGACTCTAGGCTGGTATCGAGCTCACAGTCACCTAGACTGATATCGCTGAAGTCACTGACACTAATTGAACCTGAGCTACTTGAAGAGCCACTGTTGTCACTACCACTGTTGTCAGTACCGCTGTTATCAGTACCACTGCTATCGCTAGTCGATGTATCTGTATCTGATGACGACGATGAGTCACTGCCACCACAAGCCGCTAAGTTTGCCAATAAGGCAACTACTGCCAGTGATTGCCACACCTTTTTACCTAATTTCATAACCAAATTCCCTACATGAATTATTGCTTAAAAAATTACCACAGAGGCAAGGTTGAAAAGTGTAGAAAATATGTAGATCACCAAATGAATTATGGAATTTTATTCACGAAACAAGCCCATCTAATGAGGCTTAAGAGGTAGCTTAATACTTTTAAATTGGTGCGGGTTATTTTGTGCAGCCTAATGCGGAAAGCTCAAAACGAATCGCTTATTATCTGTAACGGGGGTTTACAGTTTGCATAAAAAAACCGCAGCTTAACATCTAAGCTGCGGTATTTTTTAATAAAGCATATTTACTTGTTTAGTAGATGCTTTTCGAAGAAGTTAGCCATCATAGTGTGATAGTGTAGGGTAGTGCCTTCACCTTCACGGAGGCTGTGAGAACGGTTCGGGTAAGAGAAAAACTCGAACTGTTTATTGTGCTTAACTAATTCGTTAATTAAACGCTCTGAACCTTGGTAGTGTACATTATCATCTCCGGTACCGTGGATCAGTAGTAACTTACCTTGCAGGTCTTTTGCAAAGGTGATCGGAGACGTGTTGTCGTAACTTTCAGGATCGGTATTTGGGTTACCTGCATAGCGCTCTTGGTAGATAGTATCGTACAAGCGAATATCTGGCACAGGGGCTGAGGCAATACCCACTTTATATTTATCACCATGGCGGAATAACAAATTAAGCGTTGAACTACCGCCACCTGAGTGACCCCATACACCCACACGGTCGGTATCAATGACATCCCAACGTTTTGCCATTGCATCAAGGGCGTCAACTTGGTCTCGTACGGTAATAGAGCCTATTTTTTTGTAGATAGATTTACGCCAATCTCTGCCTTTTGGTGCGCGTGTGCCGCGGTTATCAACTGAGGCAACAATAAAGCCTTGCTGAGTTAGATACGACTTGTATAAGTAACTGTCGCCTTCCCAACGGTCTTGTACTGTTGATCCCCATGGCTCACCATAGACATAGAAAACGATTGGGTATTTTTTGCTTTTATCCATATTCGCAGGGAACATGATGTAGCCATCAAGCTCAACACCATCGCGCGCATTAACCGTAAAGAACTCGTGAGTCGGTAATTGCTCAGTCGCTAATTTCTCTTTTAATGCTGTGTTCTCAACTAAGGTTTTCACATTGCTGTGATCGCTTACTTTGATAATCTCTTTCATTGGTGGCGTGCCAAACTTAGAGAAGGTATGCATCGCCCAAGAGGTATCTTTAGACATGTAATAGCTGTTTGAACCATCAAATGACTCAGGCGTTACGCGCACCGGTTTAGAGCTGCCATCAAGCGAGGTACGGAATAAATAACGTTGGCCAGGATCATCCGGTGATGCAGTAAAGTACATAACGTTTTTATCTTCGTTGAGCGCTAGCATATCAATGATGTCGTACTCGCCCGGTGTTAAATCAACAACCGTTTTACCATCGCGAGATACACGGTATAGATGACGCCAACCATCACGCTCACTGTGCCAAATAAAGAACTTACCGTCTTTTGACCAGTTTGCTTTATAAAACCACTCAATAAAGGCATCGTCTTTATCTTCAAGAATTTTAGTCAGCTGTTGTTTTTGCCAGTCGAATAACCAAACCTTGTTGTGGCTTTGCGGGCGGTTAAGATCTTGGATCATCAAAGATTCACCAGTACCTGCCCAGCTAATACGTGGGATATAACGATCGCGATTATCGCCACCTAGTTCAGCCCAACGGGTTTTCTTGTCGCTAAGACTGACCACACCCACTTTAACCGCAGAGTTCATCTCGCCGGCTTTTGGATACGGAAATTCTTTAAGGGTAGGGTAGAGATCATCGGTGTTATTGATCATGGTGAAGTATTTAACGCCACTGGTATCAAGCTGCCAATAGGCAATTGATTTGTTGTCTGGACTCCAGCGGAAACCATCACGAATGGTAAATTCTTCTTCGTATACCCAGTCAAAATTACCATTAACAATGGTGTCGTTACCGTCAGTGGTTAAAGCAGTCACAGCCTTGCTGCCGACTTTTTCCATGTAGATGTTGTTATCACGCACGTAAGCTACTTTTGAGCTATCAGGTGAGAACTTAGCAAACATCAGCTTTTTCGCTTCGATGTTTTCGCCACCTAACTGATACAGCGAATCAGTTTCGAGGTTTAAAAGCCAAAAATCACCACGGCTACGTGAGCGCCACACTTGCTCGCCATTGGTAAAAACCATCAGCCATTTACCATCTTTAGACCATTGATAGCTTTCAACAGTGAGTGGCTCTTTCTCACCTTTGGGAATTAATTTTTCGTAGCTAACAAGTACCTTACGACCCGTGCCATCGGCGTTATAAAACACAATATCATTGCCTTTTACGCCGTGCTCATCGTCTTTAGCTTTGTCGTCTTGGTTGCTTTTATCGCTTTCGCGCTCTTCAAGTACCGTATAACCAGTACCATCATCGAGCCACGTAAAATAGGTGCTACGCTCAGCTTTAAAGTCTTTTTCTTTATAAATTTGTTCAAGCGAGAGCGGATTAGCCGTTGCGTTCACTGTTGCTGATGGCGTGCTCGCTTGCTCTGTACTTGAGCATGCTTGCAAACCTAAACCCGCAACCACAGCAAACGCAAGGGTTGATGTTTTTATTAAGTTCATTTTGTTGTTCCTAGGTTTTAACTTACCTAGCGTACCAAAATAAACTTATAAAATCTGAGCTTTTATCGTGTTATCAGGGGGGTTGAACTTAAACTCAATCGTCCCACAAGAACATACTGGCTTGCTTGTTGGCAATACGTAGTTCGTAGATATCACTACAAGGGCGCATCGCCGCACCATAGCAAACATGTAACGGCAATAAGTGCTCTTCACGAGGGTGACTAAAACGCGCAGCAGGGGCCATTTTCCACTCTAATAACTTAGCTTGTCGCTGCTGCTCACTCAGCTCAGTATTGCCACATACATCGACTAACCATTGCTCAAAAGCGATATTTTGCGCTTTAATTTCAGCTGTTTCAGGCGTAAAAAATGCGCGCATATTATGAAAAGTAAAGCCAGAACCAATGATCAATAAATTATCGTAATCAAGCTGTTGTAAAGCCTCACCTATCGCTAGGTGTAAGCTTGGCTCAAGGCTTGGATGTAACGACAATTGCACACAAGGTATATCTGCCTCTGGATACATAATCTTCAAAGGCACATACATACCGTGATCAAAGCCACGAGATGGGTTTAAAGTGCTATCGATATTAGCCTTTGCCAATGCTTGATGTACTTTTTCGGCAAGGGCTGGTTCGCCAGGGCTTGGGTACTCAATACTGTAAGCAGGCTCAGGAAAACCATAGTAATCATAAATTAGCTCAGGAGCAGCGCTCGAAGTGATGCTAATTGGGTTCGCTTCCCAGTGTGCACTCACCATCAAAATAGCTGACGGCTTTTGAATTTTTGCAGCAATAGACTGCAAACAAGTAACCATATCAGCATGACTTGGATCGCCAAGTAAAGGCATAGGACCGCCGCCATGTGAAACAAAGAAAACGCGTGGCTTTTGCATAAATGTGCTCCTTAAATACGCTTATCACTATAGTGCACGCACAGAGATACAATAACCAGCCACAAAAACGCACAATTAGGGTGTGAATTTACACACCACTAGTTTGTAAGTACTAACTTAAATACCAAGCAACGTTCATGGCGGGGATTTGCCCTCTTAAGCCACCTTCGAGAGGCTCTTTGCACAGTAATGTTAGCTGATAAAAAGCATCGTAGTGCTGATGTAGCTCATCGGCGACTACACTAAACGGCGGACCCGAAAATTCATTTTGCTGATACTCAAAGACCACCACTAATTGTTTAGCTCTATTGGTCAACTCTAGTAAATGCTGGGTATAGCGAATGCGCATGGGCTTTGGCAGCGCAACTAAGGCAGCACGGTCATAAACCGCGTTGATAGTGCCAAGTTCATTCGCGGTCAGTGCAAAGATATCACCTACCCAAACGGTTAGATTTGCGCCTTGGTAACGTAATAGCTCGCCGTGTTGGCTGATTTCGGGTTCTAGTTTTAACTCATCAAATAATTGCTTAATGGCAATCTCACTAAGCTCAGCCCCAACAACACGCATACCTTGCGCGAGCAAATAATGAATGTCGTGAGTTTTGCCACACAGTGGCACAAAAAAAGTATCGCCTTGCTGTAAATTTAAGTTAGTAAAATAGTGATCTAGGTAACGGTTAACGTCTCCTTCATGAAAACCTATTTCGTTATTTTCCCAACGTTGATGCCAATGCTTTGCGTCCATTACTTACTCCTAAATAAATTGAATGAATTGAGCTGATAAATTTAATCCGACACCAAAAAGTAGGTGAGTTACAGCACTTTTTAAGCGGGCTTGAAGTGGGTTTGCTGTTTTCGTAGCCATTATCCCCATCCCTAAAGCGGGCTGCATAACAAAAAATGGCATAGATACGCTAGCTAATCCAAATATACATGCAGCGATTAAGGTGGGCTGTTCAAGCCAAGCAATACCGACCAGTAATATAAATAAAAACGAAAATAAAACACCAATAAAGTAGTGGACGAACCAGCCAAACACGCACTCAAAATGCTTAACAGGGCTAGCTGCTATATTCTGGTGCATAAACTTTCCATCTAATAACCCCAAGCCCCAACGGCCAACTAAACAAAAGTTTAATGAAGGGATCTTAAACACTTTAGCCAGCAAAAAAGCATAAAGATCAATGAACAAAGTCGCCGCTATGCCTACAAAAGTTATCACATAAATATCATTAACACTCATTATTAGATGCTCTTAAATGATTTAATAAAAGGCATGATATCTAATTGCAAAAGTGCTAAAAATAGTAAGATAAACAAACTATGATTGCATAAATGAGATCATGATTGACGATATCGCTCTATTCATACAGATTGTTAAGCAAGGCGGCCTAAGTAATGCGGCTAAGAACTTGTCGCTGCCTACCGCAACAGTGTCGAGACGCTTACAACGACTTGAGCAACGCTTAGGTGAGCAGCTATTAAATCGCTCAGCAAGGCAATGCACGTTAACGCAAGCAGGGGAGGTGTATTTTCAAAGTTATGTTGAATTAATTGAGCAATTTGAACAAACTCACCGCCAGCTTAATGAGCAAAAAGCACAATTGTCAGGAAAGCTTAAAGTTTTAGCACCTCTGAATATTAGTCATGGTTTCTTAAAGCCGATGTGGCTCGCATTCACTAAACAGTACCCTGATATTCAACTTGAGCTACTGCTTAATAACCAACTTGAAGATCTCAGTAAAAGCCAAGCTGATATAGCAATAAGAGTAGGGCCGCAGGCTGATTCTATGCTCCATCAGAAAAAGTTAGGCAGTGTTGATACCTTATTTGTAAGCACTAAAGCATACCTTAATTCGGCATCTGCCATAGAAGAGCCTAGTGATTTAAAACAACATAGGTTAATTGGTACCACGTTGAGAAATAAGTGGCAGCTAACCAATACTCAAACGAATGCAACTTATACTCACATGTGCCGATTTGCTAGTACTTTTAACGATACTGGATTTGTAAAATACTTAGTTTGTGATGAGCAAGGTATCGCTTTGTTACCTCGGTTTGAGGTTATAGATGAATTAAAATCTCAGCAGCTAGTTCAAGTACTGCCACACTGGCGAGGAGAAAACCGCGACATTTATGCAATCTGGCCAAGCGCACGTTTACTGAGTAAAAAGGCTGCCTGTCTAAAGCAGTTTATAACCGACTATATTGCTGAACAATTATAAAGTCTGCCATTGATATTCCATCTGTTTGGCAGTCAGTAGGGCGTGTTCGTAACTAATAAACTCAGCGACTAACGCTAGGCTCATATCAATGCCAGCAGAAATCCCCCCTGAGCTGGTAAACTTACCGTCGGTGACCCAACGAGTATCTGCAATCACGTTAAGATCAGAAAACATAGCAGCCAGCTCAGGTTGATCTTGCCAATGAGTCGTGACATTTTTACCGTTTAAAAGCCCAGTTTTAGCAAGCAAAAACGCCCCCGTACAAACACTCGCAACACGCTTGGTGTTAGTGGCTGTGTGTTTTAACCAAGTAATAACCTCTGCTTTTTCGAGCTCTCGTGTATGGTCGCCACCAACCACAACAAGGAGATCAAGCAAAGGGCAATCAGCAAAGCTGTAATGGGGGTTTACACTATAACCACCACGGGCAAGTACAGGCCTATCATTTTCGGCAATTAAACTCACTTGCCAGTCATTATTCGCTAGGCGCTTGGCAGTACTAAACACCTCAAACGGACCTGAGAAATCGAGCACTTCGGCATCATCATAGATGTAAATTCCAATATTCATACAATTGTTCCTATTATGTGGATTTATTTCTCAAGTAAAAAAACGTACTATGCCATTTTTGCAGTTCGTTAATGACATATTATTAAATTGCGCACTGTATACAAACAAAACTTCAAGGCATTGTTAATGCGTTTTTTATTATTATTGAGCGTGCTGCTGGTTGGTTGTAAAACAACACAGCAAAGCGTTGCTGAAATTAGTGAGGTATCGCCGGGCACTATTTATTTTCAGGGCGAAACATCAAAGCAAAATGTTGAAAAGTTTGAACAATTATTAGTAAATAGCGATCAGCAAATCAACACCTTAATTATTAATAGCGAAGGTGGTGATGTGATGGCAGGTCTCCATTTCGGAGGCTTAGTTCATGAATATCAACTCAATGTTGTGGTACGCGAGCTTTGTGCATCGTCTTGCGCCAATTATGTCGTTACCGCAAGTCCACATGTCTTCGTTGAAGAGCAAGCCGTTATAGGCTGGCATGGCGGCTCATTACAGCCACTATACGTGCCAATGGAGCAGCCGCCCGAGGTCGCTAGCTATATAGCAAAATGGCAAACCGCCGAGCGACAATTTTTCGATATCATCAATGTTGAACAAGCGGTTACTATCATAGGGATGATGCCAGGTATTACCGAGAAACGTGATGCTGCTATTTATAGTTACGATACCCAAACCCTGAAACGTTTAGGGTTACATATCGAGTTTGCAGGTGCGCAAACGGGGATGTCAGCAAGTGGTGAAAAAATCGCGCAAGTATTCGAGCTTGAAGAGTCTGTACTTAACCACTTTTTGATGCTCAACGATATCGTGTCAGCTGAACTTGTTAACTAATACCAATCCGCAATAATACTTAATTAAGCGAATTGGTATAACAAAAAAGCCAACATGACGTTGGCTTTTTTGTATCGCATTTAATCTAACTCTAATTGGGCTTTTTCAACACTTTCCACGGGTAACTCTTTTTGAACAGAAACCCCCAATTCTTTGAACTCAGAGGCCTGCTTAATCAAGTTTCCTTTACCACGATACAGCTGAGAAAATGCTTTATCATAGCTTTCTTTGGCGCGGTCTAATTGCTTACCAACCCCTTCCATACTGGTTAGGAAACCATTGAGTTTGTTGTAAAAACGCTCTGCACGAGCGGCAAGCTCTTTTGAGTATTTAGTTTGCTCTTCAAAACGCCACAGTTGTTTTACGATATTCAAACTAGTCAATAAGGTCGTTGGAGTAGCAACTAAAATGTTCTTTTCGATTGCTTGCTGATAAATATCACTTTGGTACTTAAGCGCTTCAACAAAAGCCGACTCTATAGGTACAAACATGATCACCACTTCTGGTGAGTTAATACCCGGTAGTCTGTCGTAGGCTTTGCTTGCTAACTCGTTTATACGCGATTGCACCGCCATAACATGCTCTTTAAGCGCTTGCTGAGCCTCAAGCTCTGTATCGGCATTTACATAGCGTGTATACGCGTTTAAAGAGGTTTTAGCATCAATAACTAAATGACGTTGTTGAGGTAAATACACTACAACATCTGGGCGTAAGCGGCCATCTTCGGTGTTAAACGACACTTCACGCTGATAATCTACTCCAGCACGCAGCCCTGCGCTGTCTAGTACATTTTCAAGCATTAACTCTCCCCAATTACCTTGGGTTTTCTTTTGCCCTTGTAATGCGGTGCTCAGCCTATCAGCTTGTTCGGTGATGGCTTGGCTTTTAGCCTGTAAATGCAATAACTCAGTTTTTAGTGCTGCACGTTGCTTTAGATCTTCAACGTGGATCAATTCCATTTTATCGCGAAAGCCTTTTAGTTCACCCTGAACCGGTTTTAATAATTGCTCAATACTTTCTTGGTTTAAGGTTTTAAAACGCTGCGATTTTTCTTCAAGGATTTGATTAGCGAGATTTTCAAACTCTTTTTTGAGTTGCTCTTTGCTTTCTTTGATATGACTAAGCTGCTCTTTAAAATGCAGTTCTTTTTGCTCTACTGTGCTTCGTAAGGTACTTAAATCAACATCCCGCTGATTAAGTGCAGCTTTTGTATCAGCAAGCTCAGCTTCAACTTGACGCCAAAATTGGTTGTATTGTTGTGCTTGTTTTTCTTGTTCTACGAAACGGGTTTTAAAGTGTTGAGACTCATCACGTTGTTCAGCGTAATCTTGCTGTAGCTGCGAAAGGGTAAGCTGGGTTTCTTGCAATTGCAGCTGCTTTTGTTCTAAATGATTTTGCAGGATTTGCTGGCTATTTTGCAGATCAGTTAACTGATTTTTTAAGCGACTTTTTTGTAGGGCAAAAATGACACCACTAGTAACAGCACCTACAGCAGCACCAAGCACTACACTTTGCCAATTAATCTGTGTAATTAGCTCTGTAATCATAACGAAAACTCAATAACTTAAAGACACATCATCATAACGAATTAGCGGACAGCAGAGTAGGGGGTTTAGGCATAAAAAAAGCCAGCTCAAGGTGAGCTGGCTCTAACATTACTAAAATTTAGTAACCAAATGGGAAATCAACATAATGCTTATGTAAACTGCAATTTAACAACAAGCATAATAATAGACGCCCCAAAATTTGATTAGTTCAAAAAAACTTTAAAAAAATTTAATTTTTTATCAGTGCGAGCATTTGCTTTTCATCAAACTGAGTGAAACTCATTGATTTTTCGGTAAATAAAGCATCAACAAGGGCTTGCTTATGCTGCTGCATTTTAAATACTTTTTGTTCAATTGAGTTAGCCATAATCAATTTATAAACAAACACTGGGTTCGTTTGGCCAATTCGATAGGCACGATCTGTCGCTTGTTTCTCAACAGCAGGGTTCCACCAAGGATCAAAATGAATCACAGTATCAGCTTGAGTTAGGTTTAGCCCTGTACCGCCGGCTTTAAGGCTAATTAAAAACACGGATGTATCACCTTGAGTAAACTCTTCGATAACACGGTCGCGGTGTCGTGTTTGCCCTGTGAGCATACTAAAGCTGATGCCTAATTCATTTAATCGCTCTGCTATCACATCAAGTGCCATGGTGAATTGACTAAATATAATCACCTTTCGACCTTCGCTAAGCATGATAGGCAAATGCTTAGATAACCACTCAAGCTTTGCGCTGCCAGCCTGTGAACTAGGATCGATCAATTTTGGATGACAGCAGATTTGTCTTAGCTTTAACAATGCATCTAAAAAGGCTAGCTTACTTTTTTGCACACCTTGCTGCGCAAATAGGTCGACTAATTTCTGTTCTAAAGATTCAGTGATACCGGTGTAGATTTCTTTTTGTTTGCTTTCAAATTCAAACTCTTTAACTAGCTCAGTCTTCTCTGGTAGCTCTTGCGTTACCTGAGCTTTAGTTCGACGCAAGATAAATGGCATGATCAACGATTTAAGCTCATCTGCACGGGCAACATCGTTATCACGCTCAATAGGCGTTTGAAAATAACTCTTAAAATGTGTTTGCGAACCAAGCAAAGAGGGCATTGCAAAGTCAAGCAAAGATTTAAGCTCAAATAAGTTATTTTCAATAGGCGTGCCGCTTAAGCAGAGCTTAAAGTCAGCATTAAGGCGCTTAACTAACCGCGATACCTGCGCGGCATCGTTTTTGATATATTGCGCTTCATCAAGAATGATGTTTTCAAAATACAGCGGCGAATAAAAGGCAATGTCACGTTTCAACAGTGGGTACGTTGTTAAGATACAATCTGCTTGCGACAACTGTTGTAATTGGTCGCTGCGCGCAGCACCAAATACGGTGGTGATTTTTAAGTTGCTCGCAAACTTATTGATTTCGCTTTGCCAATTACCGACCAAGCTGGTTGGGCAAACAATTAACGTAGGGCCTGCTTGTGGTGATTGCTTGGCATTAGCTAAAAAGGCAATAACTTGTAAGGTTTTACCTAGCCCCATGTCATCTGCCAAAATACCACCAAGTTGATGACGTTTTAAAAAGTTAAGCCAATCAACACCGTGCTGTTGGTACTCACGTAATTGCACACCTTGGTTTAAGCCTTGAATATCGGACTTTTTAATAAGTTGTTGTGAGCTATTTAGTTCAGATAAGTACGCATCAAGTGCATCGTCGACAATATTAACCTTAATTGCTTTTTGCTCGATAAGCTTAGGCAAAAACGATAAAGGCATTAAGATTTCGTCACGGGTTTTAATATGCTCAAAACGTTCACGATAATCATTAAGTTGCATCATCGCGGCCTTTTCTACCACCGCAAAGCGTTTCCCTACTGTAAAGTAATAAAAGCGTTCACTTTGTCTGTTAAGTGACTGATAAGTATTATTATCTGTAACAAATAGTTGCTGAGTTTTGACACCAGAGATCACGATTTTACCAACTATCTGATGGCCTTTACCACGCTCAACTTGCAGTGAAAGTTGTTTTAGAACTTTGCCGACGTCTAACTCATCATTAATTTTCCAACCACGTTTTAATAAGTTTGGAATTATTTCGAACTTTAACCAGTGCTCATGAATAACTGATTGTTTATTAAAGACAAACTCTGATTGTAAAGCCCCTTTACATAATTCAAAGCCAAGGTTAGTTAACTCATTTACAACGGTGTTTTCTAATGACTGATTTAGTATATCCGCTGGCGCTTGGCTTAAATCATACAAAGAGTTTTGATAATTAAACTGCAATGATAAACGAATTGTTCCCTCATCATTATTAATACTGATGACTGGGAATACCGTTCTAGCTAGGCTTTTTTTACTTTGCTTAAATGCATGAGGGATCACACCTTCGCCAAAATTATCATTGAGTTGTTGATAAACGCGGTCAAAGTTCTCTGTGTGAATAGCTGGCATATTGGCAAGTAAAGCAATCTCATCTGCCGTTAACGGAGTACGAATACGACCTACCTTTAGTTTTTCAGGGTCAAGATAAGTAGGGGGGGTTGTTTTAAGCAATAACCAATTATCTTGGCCAGCAAGCGTCATGCTCAACGATGTTAAGTCTTTGTTTTGTTTCCAATCAAACTCTAATGCTTGCATGCTATCAGCTTTAATTGCTTGGCGAGAGCGACCTAAAAACAAACGCTGGGTAGCAATTAATTGCTGCAGTGCTGCAAAACCCCATTGGCCTTTAAGCTCTAATTTACCAAGGGCATTTTGAGAACGGATCCAGCTATATAAACGAAAATCAGTTTCTAATAAATCAGTGGGGGTTACAAAACTATTTAACTGCTGCTCGGTTAGGTTTCGTCCGAGAGTATAATTATGCTCAGCATCATAATTAGCAATTTTAGGGGTAAGGGTGACAACAGATTTCTCTACATCAAGGACGAATAATAAAACGTGTTTGGCATTATCGTTGGCAATTTGCTTAAGGGTTTTAAGCTCACTAAACCAGTCGTTAATGATGTAGTCTTCCCCATAATCGCCAGAATGTTCTATTTTGAGCTTAAGGAGCACAGCCGCGATATGACGGCACTTGGTTTTAGAACCACAAGTACAATGTGAATCGACCGAAAAGCCACTTGGTAATTTACTGATCTCAATATGCTGAGTGAAGGTATTTCCTTCGTTACCAAACATAGATGCATCGATAACACTAAAATCACTGTTATGTTCTAACCAATTGATTTGGCCGTTCTGGTGATACTCTTTCGCTTTACTTAACACATGTGGCTTAAACAGCTGTTTAATGAAGCGCTCAGACAGAGGAAACTGAGTTTCTTGCTCTTGTTTGATTTCTTCAAAGATAGCTAATAAGTCATTTTTGGATAAGTTAGCAGACATAACGCTTTTGGCAGTATAAACAAAAAATAATTCTGCCAGTATATGATCGATCGGCCCAGAGCTAAAGCACTATTGAGCAATATTAGACTGGTTGGAGCTGATAACTTGGTAAAAAACTGTATTTAGATAAAGTAAAAGCTAAAAAGTGATAGGCTGAGCATTTAACAAACAACAATCGCACAAGATATAAACAGGTTAATAACAAGGTGGGGGCTTTACAGATCGTTTTTTTACTAACCAAGCAGGGTAAAGTGCAAAAAAGCCTGTAAAGGGGCGATAAGTTAGTAAAAAATTGATCTGACAACCCAAAAAGAGCTGTATTTTGCTTTTTCAGATCATCATTTTACTAACAAAAAGGAAGAGTAGATCACGCTTTTACTAACTGTAAAAGCGCGATAGATCATTATTTTACTAACTAGTTAAAGCTATTTAAAAGTTTAGTTAGCTGCTCTAAGCGTTTGTCTGTCATCACTTTATTATCGATTTTGACAGATAAATCACCGCTTTTAATATTGCGTTGTAAGCTAACAAACTCACTGTCGATAAGCGCTTCACGACGGCTAGGGGCTGCTGGTTCAGCGGTTAATAGCTTAGTTATTGCAAGAGCACGTTTATCATCGCTAGTCATTTGCGCAATTTCGGCATCACTACTTACGTCATTAACTAGCTTGGTGAACAGTTGCTCATCACGCTCTTTAGCGCTAATAAGCTTTTTAGCCACTTCACGGCCAACATGGTTCGCCGTAGGGTAGAGACTTAAAACCGACGCTGGTAGGTTCTCGTAGGCTTTGATAGCGTCAGCAATGGCAGTGTGTGATACCCCCTCAATTGCAGCAATCTCACGATAAGAGCCTTTTTTACCTTCAGCAATAAGCTCATCACGGGTCTGTTGATAAGCCTGACCAAGCTCCCATAGACTTGGCGCAATGTATTGATCTGATGATACAGCAAGAATTTTAGCATCTTGATCAGTAAAATCTTCAGAGCTTAGAACTAAATAATCAGAGTTACTTAAGATACATGCTTTACGACGACGAGAGCCTGCTAATACAAGCATTTCATCACCTTTATCCCAACATAGGGCAGGGTGCTGGTTACGGCCGTCTTCGGCAATTGCAGGTAGAATATCAGCGACTGACTTTTCATTTAGTAATGATTGTACTCGGCGGTTTTTACCATATACCTTTGTTTTAGCTTCAATTTCTGAGCTTGGAATGACCTTACACACTAAAGTGATTTGGCGATTAGGATCGCTTGGAGCAGGCATACTGATAACATCACCAGCAGAAGCTTGCTCTAGTAAAGCATCTAAACTGCTGCTTTCGATAGACGTTGAAAAAGGGTCTAAGCTGGTATCGTTTTTACGTTTTTTAGCCATTTTTATTAATTACCTTACTTAGCTGGATTGAGAGTCGATTGAGTTGATAGCCAATTCGAACGGATCAGCATTTCAAGTTCATCAACCACATCTTTGATATTTTCTTGAGCGCGGAGTAATGACTCACGACTCGCCAGGCTATCTGACGTTTTTTGATCAAAAATAGTATTAAAAGATGATGAGCTGGCAGTAATTGCAGAACTATGATTAATTGGATAGCTCATAACTTGGCGTCCAAAGGCACTACGTACATCTTTAACGATGTCGCGCTGTGAATGGTTACCTTTAACATAGTTAGTCACTAAGAATTGCATAAAATCCCAGCCTTCGTGACCAAGGGCTGCAACTGTATGGTAAATCTCACCTAAACGTTTTAAATATTTGTTGTTTGCATCAAAATCAACAGCCTCTGGATGAACAGGAATAAGCATCGATGTTGAAGCCATTAATGCATTATAAAACATAAAGTTAAGAGATGGAGCTGTATCAATTAAAATAATATCAAATTGGTCTTTAACCGGCTCAATAACTTTTTCTAGCAGTTTATGATAATGACGTGTTTTATCGTAACTAGAGCTATCTTTTAATAAAGTTGCTGTTTCATGTTCAAAATAAAAGTCATCCATACCAGATGGTAAAATACGAATATTTGGAATATGAGTAGGTAGGAAAGAGTTGCTTACTAACTCATCCCAGGTTTCATTTTCTTCAAGCTCAATGCAATCACGCATTAAATCACCAACTGTAATTGGATCAGGCTCACTTGGAGGGAAGAAACTTGACGAAGAACCTTGTGGATCAAGATCAATAATACCAATTCTGTAACGTTTAATATTGGTCGTTGCTAGGGCCGCTGCAATATTCACCATACTAGTCGTTTTACCACAACCACCTTTAAGTGAATTGATCACAATTACTTGCAATTTATCATCAGCAGTACGGTGATCAGGCTTAATATCCATGATATCAGCCATAGCAAAAATATTTACAAGTGTGTAAGCATAGTGGCCATTTGCACCACGTTTGATATTAAGTTCGTCAAAATCACCATTATCATGGCGTCTTTTTAAAGTACGATTATTACAGCCTAATAAATCAGCAGCTGCTTTTTGGGTGTAAGTACGAAGTTCTTTTTCTTCAGACTT
The DNA here is from genome assembly GCF_001641615.1 of Pseudoalteromonas gelatinilytica. Taxonomy (GTDB): domain Bacteria; phylum Pseudomonadota; class Gammaproteobacteria; order Enterobacterales; family Alteromonadaceae; genus Pseudoalteromonas; species Pseudoalteromonas gelatinilytica. The sequence continues at coordinate 144,136 of NZ_LRRU01000019.1, read as the reverse complement.
AAGGTGGGCACGATAATGTTGAATACGTCCTTCTAGCGATTTTTCAGCAACTTCTGCTGTCGCTTTTAGTAACCTATAAGTGGCTAGCGCATTATTATTGATAGACATACTTTCTTCCTCAAAGTTATGCTTTAAGTATAATGTCCATTCAAATTGCTGTAAACAAGTATTTAAGACGACATGCCTTTTATTAATAAGACATTTAATAAAAATTTGTAACTTTACTGATGCTAAGTATAAATAAGTAAGTTTAATATCGGTTAAGTATATAGGTATATAAGGTTAAGATGCTAAAATAGAATAATATCTATCTGATTTAATTGAATATTTTATAAAATAGCAGATCATAGTTTTACTTGGTTAAGATCAGATCTCTTATTACTCACAGATCAGCTTATTACTAAGTAAAAAACAGGCTTTTGAGTTATGCACAGTTTAATCACTAAATTACTCACAAATATGCCTGAGTAGATCATAATTTTACTAACTAAATTAGAAAGTTATGCACTGAGAACTCGGTAAACTAATGCATTTAGTTAGTATGGATCTGATCTATAGTTGGTACAGATCAGATCTATGCTAACTTGAACTTGATTTATCCACATGCAATTTCAAAAAAGGAGATTTATGTCGTGTTAATTAGCCTTAACAAGGCGATTCACAGGACATAATTTGAACTGAGTTAGTAAAATCACGACCTATCAACTATAACTTAGTAAAAATCTGATCTGAAAATTAGCTTTTACGAATGAGTTAGTATAAAACTGATCCTAAGAAATTAATTAAGATCGGATCAAGTTTTTACTAACTTAAACATTTAACTTTTGAAGTTTTATGTGTTGTTATTAACTGTCGAAGAAAAATTGGAAATAAGAACAATGAGCCGAAAGGTCAACATCTCGGTAGATAACTTACCCGATACATTACGCGGGCAGATCCACGGGGTGGAAAGTGCAATAGATAATGAAAGTCTTGCACTATTTACAGACAACAAAGATGTGCGCGTTTCAATTGAAAATGCTGCACATGGTTTGAGAGCTTACTCAAATACTTTTAATCATTATGATTTATGGGGACGTTTTGTCCGTTCTGGTCATAAGAAGCTTCCGGTTGAAGAAGCACCAAAGAAAACCATCGTAACACGAAGAATCTCTGAAAAAGTTGACGGCATTCTTTATGATGGCGAAATCAAAATTACGCCAGCGGTAGTAAGCACAAGAAAAGATGGTGAAGATGTTGAATATCTTGTTTGGCCATCTGATCGTGAAGAAAAGGTCGAGCGTGCCTTAATTCGTTTAGCCTCTAAAGGTAAAATTGTAAAAATTAATTTTAAATCAGGTATTCAATACGCGGTTGTTTTTTCAATGAATGAATTAGCGCAAGAGCTGAAAGCGGTTGGCCAGTCAATGCCGTATCCGCAAATCAAAGAATCATTAGAAGCTTTGCAAGGTTCTAAACTTTCTTTTAGATACTCAGCAACCGACACTCGCAATTCTGATATTGATGATTCATTTTACGAATCGAATATGAACTTTTTGTCGTCACTTCACTTTAGCGGTAAAAAAGGACAAGGCGGAAACGTAAAGTGTGTTGCATGTTTAAATGCCTTCGTTCATAACATGATCGATAACCTTGAATATAAAGGTTATTACTTTAATAGTGCGCAAGAATTAAAACGCGGTTTGTCACGTTGGATGATGCTTCGTTTATATCATTTATGGCGTTACGCGGCACCGGGTAAGACCTACCATTTCCGACTATTATCAATCATGGAAAAATACGGTTCTATCTATTCGACAGATGAAATTACAGAAAATAAATTAAAAGCTTTGCGTCGTGATATGACGACAACAATGAAAGATTTAATAGAGAAAGGTGCAATCTCTGAATATAACATTACCAATGTTAAAGATGACAAGACAGGTAATATTATTGATTACACTTACGAGATGCATCCGTCTGACCAATTTTGTGATGAGATCCTTACGCTTAATAAGCATAACAAACGAATCGAAATTCAAGGTGGAAAACGTATCGTTGAGAATGCGGTATTAATCGATGAAGACAAAATTGAAGAAATAGTCGAAGACTAATTTCTTTAATACTCTCTACTATATAGAAAAGGCCACTGATGTGGCCTTTTTAACATAATCAATCTGTTACTTGTTCTAAGTAAAGTCTATCTACTAAGAAATCATATTCTCTTTTACGAGGGTGGCTTTCAGGTTTTTGATAATCAGTTAATGTACCAAGTTTTACATCAGGTTCTGGATTGATCAAAATAAAAGGTAAAGCAGCACTAACATGATATCGGTTTTGAGCGGTATATCTTACATTAACTTGTGGGCTAACTCTTGTTGGCCTGCGAATTCGTAATTTTTCTTTATCACCTAAACTTGCAACACGACTTTGTTCTTGTGCAACTAGCGCTTGCCAAGAGTGTTGGTCGATCATTCTTGGATTTGAATAACTTGCCGATTTATCCAACATTGCTAAAGCCATTTTTTTTGTTAGCGTTTTAGTTGCATGTTTGTGCATCCAAGTAAAACGAACAGAGTAGGGCGATTCAGTTTCAAAATGAATCTTACGATATGCAGCAAGTGTAATGAGATTAGGAACTGCATTGTGCACCGCTTCAAACCGCGCATCATTATTATCGATAGCTATTACGCTATTTTTAAAATCAGCTTTGGCTTTATTCAACTGATTTATCCGTGCAATGAAATGTTGCTTATCGACATCTTTTAAAACTAATAAGCCTGGATGTCTTTTTAAAACTCGACTACTTAATCCTGTCTTTTTATAAAAATCACCAAAGGAATTTAGAATTAGTTTATGAGCATCATCGCCTTCAATTTTATGTACACTAATTGAAGAAGGAACTTTCTTTTCGTCGTTTATATCGATATCTGGCAGTTGATAATATGATGCCTTATGAAAACCCACTTCCTTTAATTCTTCACAAAATAAATGAGTTAATTCACTTACTAAATCAAACTGACTACGTATTTCTAACTTGGAACTCATAGGAACACATCTTACTTAAATTTAATTCAATTCTAATCTTATCACTTGATTATTTAAAGTTAATTTCTTTTTATTGCTGACCTAATACTTAACCCCAATATAGTATGATGTGTTCTTTAGTGTATTTGCTAGTACAACTTTTTAATTTGATCAATGTAGATTTAAAAAAGGATGTTTTATACATGTAAAGCAGAGGTTACACTATGGCTTGATTTAGGTAAGATGTGTTCTTCTGTAGTGCATCAACTAAAAATATCGTAAAACAGGTGTAACTAACTGGTTTAAAACAATAAAAAATTGGAGCTCTAATTGTTAATATCGAAACTGTTTATCAAATAACGAAATAATCATAAATAGCTGAATATTGTCCTTGAACTTAGTACGTGCAATAAGTTAGTTTTCGTTAACGGTCTATGTTAGGAATGAGGAAAGAACATGCAATCGTGGAACCCAGACAGCTGGAGAAAACTGCCGATACTTCAGCAGCCAGAGTACCCAGATCAAGAAGCCCTAAAATCAGTTGAAGGGCAATTAAAAAGCGCACCACCTTTAGTATTTGCTGAAGAGACGCGTAGCTTATACAAACAATTAGAAGCTGTATGTGAAGGCAGAGCCTTTTTATTACAGGGTGGTGATTGTGCAGAGTCATTCAGTGACTTTAATGCTGCAAATATCCGCGATACATTTAAAACGCTTTTACAAATGGCCGTTGTTTTAACTTATGGCGGTAAATGCCCTGTCGTTAAAATTGCGCGTATGGCTGGTCAGTATGCAAAGCCACGTTCATCAGATTATGAAACAATTGACGGTGTATCTCTGCCTTCGTACCGTGGTGATATCATCAATAACTTTGAATTTACTGAGCAAGCACGAGTACCCGATCCACAGCGTTTAATGACGGCATATCATCACAGTGCAGCAACGTTAAATTTATTACGCGCATTCGCGCAAGGTGGTTTAGCCGATTTACACCAAGTAAACCGTTGGAACATGGGTTTTGTTGCTGCGAATCCACTTAAAGAGAAATATCAACAGCTAGCAGACAGAATTCAAGATGCGCTTGAATTTATGGAAGTGTGTGGTATCGACTCAACTGTTGCACCAAGCTTAAAAGAAACTGACTTATTTACATCACACGAAGCATTATTATTAGGTTACGAAGAAGCACTAACACGTCGTGACCATTTATCGGGTGACTGGTACGATTGTTCTGCACACTTTGTTTGGATTGGTGAGCGTACACGTCAGCTTGATCATGCCCACATCGAATTTTTCAAAGGGATTAAAAACCCAATCGGTGTGAAAGTTGGCCCGGGTATGGACCCAGATGAGCTAATCAAACTTATCGATGCCGTTAACCCAGATAACATTCCAGGTCGCTTAACGTTAATTACACGAATGGGTGCTGATGTTCTGCCTGAAAAACTACCGGCACTAGTACGTAAAGTACAACAAGAAGGCCGTAAAGTTATTTGGAGCTCAGATCCAATGCATGGCAATACTGAGAAAGCGAGCTCAGGTTATAAAACACGAAGCTTTAATAATATTCTTCGTGAAATTAGTCAGTTCTTTGCAGTTCACAAAGCTGAAGGTTCATACCCAGGTGGTGTTCACCTAGAAATGACTGGCCAGCACGTGACTGAATGTACGGGTGGTGCTTATGGTTTATCAGATGAAGATTTAGCACAACGCTACCGCACACAGTGCGACCCGCGTTTAAATGCAGATCAAGTTTTAGAACTTGGTTTCTTAGTTGCTGATTTATTAAAAGACGCACGTAAGTAACATCTTAAGTTATCCAAAAAAGGCTGCACGTTGCAGCCTTTTTTAATGTCCGATACTAGAAGTAGTTAGTACTTACGTCGTTCAAGACCTGTATCAGATATAATTTTCGCTGAAATTTCTTCTACTGAATGATGCGTAGAATTCAGGTATTGTATTTTTTGTTTTTTATAAAGCATTTCTACTTCGCGCACTTCAATACGACACTGTTTTAAAGACGCATATTTAGAATTAGCCATACGACGCTGGCGGATATCAGCAAGGCGAATAGGGTCAATCGTTAACCCAAATAGTTTATGCTTGTAAGCTTTTAAACATTCAGGCAGGGTGCCTCTTTCTAAATCATCTTCAGTAAGCGGATAATTAGCCGCTTTAATGCCATATTGTAATGCCAAGTATAAACTTGTTGGTGTTTTACCACTTCTACTAACACCCACTAAGATAATGTCAGCTTCAGAGTAGTTCTTAATATTAGCGCCGTCATCATTAGTTAACGCATAGTTCACCGCATCAATTCGAAAATCATAACTTTTTTCATGCATTGAGTGTGTTCTATGAACCTTAGGTACAGGTGCAACTTTTAACTCTTCGCCAATTTTATCACTGTATTGTGACAAAAAGTCATAACACACCGCACACGACGATTTTATGATTCCACTTAGTTCATGATTTACAAATGTAAAGAACACAAGTGGCTGTTCACCATCACGTTGTGCTGTTGAATTAATCAAGTTCTTAACTTCATTTGCTTTTTTTTCTGTTTCAACAAAAGGAATTGTTTTGTGATTAAATTCCACAGGAAACATTGATAAGGTCGCGTGACCAAAGACTTCTGAGGTGATTGCTGTTCCATCAGAGATATAAAATGCAGTTCTCATAATTAACCTTTTTATTACCTTTATCTGCAAAATAGGGGCTTCACGGTTTACGTGAGGTCTGTTGCCAGTGTAGAATGACTACGACCTTTTTAGAAGGTTTTCTTTCTTAACTCTCACAGTTAGTACTACAATTTGTTTATGGAGAAAGATCCGTGCAAGAATACGTTCTCTGGTATCAAGAGCTTGGTATGCAAGATGTTCCACGTGTTGGCGGTAAAAACGCTTCACTGGGTGAAATGATCTCAAACCTAGCTAACGCTGGTGTTCAAGTGCCAGGTGGTTTCGCTACAACCGCTGATGCATTCAACGAGTTCCTAGAGCAATCTGGGTTAAACTCAAAAATCCACGATATTTTAGACACATTGGATGTGGATGATGTAAATACACTCGCTAAAGTCGGTGCCGAAATCCGCCAATGGATTATCGACACACCATTCCAACCAAACCTAGACCAAGCCATTCGCGACGCATATAGCCAATTACATGGCGACGCATCACAAGATGTTTCATTTGCGGTTCGCTCATCTGCTACAGCAGAAGACATGCCAGACGCTTCATTCGCAGGACAACAAGAAACGTTTTTAAACGTACGTGGTATTGATGCAGTAATGACTGCTATTAAACACGTGTTTGCCTCACTATTTAATGACCGCGCTATTTCTTACCGTGTTCACCAAGGTTATGACCACCGCGGTGTTGCATTATCAGCTGGTATCCAACGCATGGTTCGTTCAGATAAAGCAGCTTCAGGTGTTATGTTCAGTATTGATACTGAATCTGGCTTTGAAGATGTTGTATTTGTCACTTCAAGCTATGGTCTTGGTGAAATGGTTGTACAGGGTGCTGTAAACCCAGATGAATTTTATGTTCACAAGCCGACACTTGCTAACGGTAAACCTTCAGTAGTTCGCCGTAACATTGGTTCAAAAGCAATCCAAATGATTTACTCTGCGGATGAATCACACGGTAAGCAAGTTGAAATTGTTGATGTAGATTCTTCACTTTCAAACAAATTCTCAATCACAGATGCAGAAGTTCAAGAACTTGCTAAGCAAGCTGTGATTATCGAAAAACATTACGGTCGTCCAATGGATATTGAATGGGCGAAAGACGGTAACGACGGTAAACTTTATATCGTTCAAGCGCGTCCAGAAACAGTTCGTTCAAATGAAGACGCAAACGTAATGGAACGTTTCCAACTAAACGGCACAAGTGCTGTAGTTGTTGAAGGTCGTGCAATCGGTCACAAAATTGGTTCAGGTACTGTTCGTGTACTTAATTCAATCGATGAGATGGATAAAGTACAACAAGGTGACATCCTAGTTACTGACATGACTGACCCTGATTGGGAACCAATCATGAAACGTGCAGCCGCGATTGTAACAAACCGTGGTGGCCGTACTTGTCACGCAGCAATCATTGCACGTGAACTAGGTATTCCTGCTGTTGTTGGTTGTGGTAACGCAACTGATTTAATTAAAGCAGGTCAAGATGTAACTGTTTCGTGTGCCGAAGGTGACACAGGTTACATCTACGAAGGCATTTTAGATTACGAAGTACTTACTTCACGTGTTGATGAAATGCCAGAATTACCGATGAAAATCATGATGAACGTGGGTAACCCTGATCGTGCATTTGACTTTGCACGCTTACCTCATGCAGGTGTTGGCCTTGCGCGTGTTGAATTCGTAATCAACCGTATGATTGGTGTTCACCCTAAAGCACTTCTTAACTTTGATGCTCAATCTGACGAGCTAAAAGCTGAAATCTCAGAAATGATGGCAGGTTATGAATCACCTGTAGAATTCTATATTTCTAAGCTTGTTGAAGGTATTGCAACACTAGGTTGTGCGTTTGCACCTGAGCGTGTCATTGTTCGTATGTCTGACTTTAAGTCAAACGAATATGCAAACCTTGTTGGCGGCCAGCAATATGAGCCAGAAGAAGAAAACCCAATGATTGGTTTCCGTGGTGCAGCACGTTATATCTCTGAAGATTTCCGTGACTGTTTCGCGCTAGAGTGTGAAGCAATTAAACGCGTTCGCAACGAAATGGGTATGACTAATATTGAAATCATGATCCCATTTGTTCGTACACTTGAAGAAGGTAAACGTGTTATTGAATTACTAGAAGAGCACGGCCTTAAACGTGGCGAAAATGGTCTTAAAGTAATCATGATGTGTGAATTACCATCAAACGCTTTACTAGCAGATGAGTTCTTAGAGTATTTCGATGGTTTCTCTATCGGTTCAAATGACTTAACTCAGTTAACATTAGGTCTTGACCGTGATTCAGGTTTAATTGCCCATCTATTTGATGAGCGTAACCCTGCAATCAAGAAACTATTATCAATGGCTATTCAAACAGCTAAAGCAAAAGGCAAATACGTAGGTATTTGTGGTCAAGGCCCTTCAGATCACGAAGACTTTGCAGCTTGGTTAGTTGAGCAGGGCATTGATTCTGTTTCTCTAAACCCAGATACAGTATTAGAGACTTGGTTATATCTTGCTAAAAAATTAGCCGACTAACTACTTTATTTAACTAAAATAAAGATTCTAATATAAAAAATGCCAGCACTTAGCTGGCATTTTTGTTACTTCGAAGGGCGTGTTGTCCTTTTATGATTGATTTTGCAGCAGTGTGTTTGGTATTTAGGCAAGGCAGAGCCTGTGTAGTGTGGTTGTTCCACATAAATAGGTGATAACGCAGCATCAATGCCAAACACGCGCTGCCCTTCGGGTTCTTTCTAGGGGCGATTAACTCTTTGTTACCTACATGGATGTAGGTAAGGGGCGTGAGCAGGACGCGGAAGCTTTGCTCGATTTTTACTTAGCCCACTAGGTTACAAATCTCGCGCCGCGATTAAATCGCCCCTAGAGTGAACAAAGTCTAATCTACAAAGGACAACACGCCTTTTAAATCAGCGAGCAAGTTTTTTATCAATATATGCACATGACTTAGTGAGTGCTTTTTGACACAAGGTTAAATAATCACGCGCTTTAGGATAATAAAAAGATAAACAGAAGAGACCTGCAATAAAAAAGATCAACGACGGTCCGGGAATAATGACAAAAACTAATCCCAATAACATGGACAAGGCACCTAAACTGATTAATGCAATTTTTTTCATCTGATTATCTCCATTTGCTGCTTTATTACACAGTATAAAAGTATTGCACCCTAAATCGATAAAAAGAGTGTTACAAACTGTAAAATCTTCAATTTATCTTAGCTATTAGCATGATATAATTTGCAAAATGCCTTAATTTATCACCGTCATGATAGCAACAATAAGCCAACAACAAGCTGCCACAGAACTCGTATCTAATTACTTAGAAACAATTAAAAAACAAGGTTTTAGTGGTGATACCGATGCAAGCTTTTCTACACGTTTAAGTTTATCGACCGATAACAGCGTTTACCAACAAGTACCTCAAGGTGTCATCTTTCCAAAGTCTGCAAAAGACATACAACTTGCTATGCAAATTGCTTCACGTGATCCGTTTTTATCACTGACCTTTGGTCCACGCGGTGGCGGTACGGGTACTAATGGCCAATCGCTAACACCCGGTATAGTTGTTGATTTATCACGTTATATGCGTGAAATCTTAGAAATCAATGTCGAAGAAAACTGGGTACGCGTGCAGACAGGTGTAATCAAAGATCAATTAAATGACTTTTTACGCCCTTATGGTTTTTTCTTTGCCCCCGATTTATCAACAAGTAACCGAGCAACAATCGGTGGCATGATAAATACAGATGCCTCTGGTCAAGGCTCTTTGGTTTATGGCAAAACCAGTGATCACGTTTTAGGCCTTACTACTTATCTTGTTGATGGCACTGAAATGTCAACAACCCCTATGCCTATTGAAAAAGCAAAAGTAATTGCTGAACAAAACACGACTGTAGGTAAATTATATAAAACAGTTATCGATATTGGCCTTGAAAACCGTGATGCTATTTTAGAAAAATTCCCACGTTTAAACCGTTTTCTTACCGGTTACGATTTAGAACATATTTTTTCTGATGATTTACAAACCTTTGATATGAGCCGATTAATTACTGGCTCCGAAGGTTCTTTAGGTATTGTTACAGAAGCGAAACTTAACATTACGCCAATTGCAGAATTTAAGACTTTAATTAACATTAAATACGATAGCTTTGATTCTGCACTTCGTCATTCACCCTTTCTAGTCGCAGCAAATGCAACTTCGGTAGAAACAGTCGACAGTAAAGTGCTTAACCTTGCTCGTGAAGATATCATTTGGCATTCAGTATCGGACTTAATAACCGATGTTCAAAACAAAGATATGCAAGGGCTCAACATGGTTGAGTTTAATGCGGTTTCACCAGAAGACATAAAAGACAAAGTAGACACTCTTTGTAAGTTACTTGATGAATGTGTTACAAAGCAAACTAATGGCGTGATCGGTTATCAGTTAACGAATGACAAGGCTGATATTTTAAAAATTTATGCAATGCGTAAAAAGTCAGTGGGTCTTTTAGGGAATGTAAAAGGCAATCAAAAACCATTAGCTTTTGCTGAAGATACAGCTGTACCTCCAGAAAACTTAGCAGATTTCATTGTTGAGTTTCGCGAACTTCTCGATAACCACAATCTTCAATATGGTATGTTTGGTCATGTTGATGCTGGCGTATTACACGTAAGACCTGCTTTAGATATGTGTGACCCTGAGCAAGAAAAATTACTTCGTCATATTTCAGATGAAGTCGTTAAATTGACTGCCAAATATGGCGGCTTAATGTGGGGTGAGCACGGCAAAGGATATCGAAGTGAATATGGCCCTGAATTTTTTGGCGAGCATTTATTTACACAACTTCGAAAAATTAAAGCGGCATTTGATCCAAATAACAGAGTAAACCCAGGTAAAATCTGTACGCCAATTGAAAGTAAAGACTCACTCGTTTCTGTTGACGATCAAAAGCGAGCCTGGTTCGACAAAGAAATTTCTATCGATGTTAAAACAGAATTTAATAACGCGATGACCTGTAATGGTAATGGTCTGTGTTTTAACTACGATGAAAAATCACCAATGTGTCCGTCTTATAAAGTAACAGGTGACCGCCGATATTCACCAAAAGGTCGCGCGAGTTTAATGCGCGAATGGTTACGACTTCAAGAGTCTGAAAATATTGATTTACTCAATGTTGAAAAAGAATTGATCAATGGTGAAGTAATCACTTGGTGGGAGCGCTATCAACATAGTCGCGATAAGAAAAAAGGCGTTTATGATTTCTCTCATGAAGTGAAAGAATCAATGGACGAATGTTTAGCTTGTAAAGCATGTACAACTGCATGCCCAATTAAAGTTGACGTACCAACATTCCGTTCACGCTTTTTAAATTTCTACCATAGTTATTATGCACGCCCAGCAAAAGATTACTTAGTAGCAGGCATCGAACAAACTGCACCGGTGATGGCAAAATTTGCTAAAGTGGTAAATCCAATAGTAAATACAAAACTTGTTTCAGGTTTAATTAAAAATACTATTGGTTATGTTGATACACCAAGTTTAAGCGTACCGCAACTTTCAAAACGTATTTCAAAAGATCAACAATTCAATTTTGAATTACTAAATTCACTTTCCAAAGAACAACAAGCTGAATATGTATTGATAGTTCAAGATCCATTTACGAGTTTTTACGAAGCCGAATTAGTCGAAAGCTTTATTAAAGTCATTAAAGCGTTAGGCAAAAAAGCAATGCTATTACCATTTAAACCTAATGGTAAAGCACAGCATGTAAAAGGGTTTTTAAATGAATTTAAAACAACAGCAAAAAATGCAGCTGAGTTTTTAAATTCACTCAGTGAAATCAATGCACCTTTAGTTGGGCTCGATGCATCTTTGGTTATGTGTTACCGAGATGAATATGTGTCAATTTTAAAAGAGAACCGTGGAAATTTTAAAGTTGAACTTGCGCATGAATGGCTTCAAACGCAAAACTTCAAACAGGTTACACTTGCCACAAAATCGAATTCACCATTTAAATTGTTAAGTCATTGTACTGAAACAACAGCTATGCCAAATGCATCTAAAGTTTGGCAAACCATCTTTGCTGATTTAAATTTACAACTAGATACGACTAGTACAGGTTGTTGTGGTATGGCAGGAACCTATGGCCATGAAAAACAAAACCAAGAAAATTCACGCGCACTTTATGAAATGAGTTGGCAACCAATTATTTCTAATAATGAGCCTGAAACTATTTTAGCAACTGGGTTTTCTTGTCGTAGCCAAGTGAAACGCTATGAAAAATTTAAACCAAAGCATCCACTGCAATTAATTGCAGAGCTACTGTAAGTTTTAAAAAATAAAAAAGGCGCTTAACGCGCCTTTTTTATTGGTAACTTTTTGCGATGGGCTTGGTACTCATGCCATGAATAAACACACTAAATAAAATGGTTGTTAATGTTACGGTGGCAATTTGCTCTTTGTTTGTAATTGCTGTATCCATCACCATTAATGTGAAAACAATAGATGCCAAACCTCGTGGACCAAACCAAGCAAATGTAAATTTGTCTTTGAAATTTAAATTAGTAAACATGAGTGAAAGTAGTACCGGCAAAATTCTAAAAATCGTCACACTTAATAGCGCATAAAAAACAATTGGCCAGGTAATATCATTCACAATTAAGTGACCACATACAAAACCGAATAAACACCAAATCAGTAGCGCAACGAATTCAGCGATATGTTCAGAATCTTTAACTAATGTAGAACGAATTTTTTTAGGTGCTAAGTAATCAAATAATAGTCCAGCTACAAAAACAGCAATAAAACCACTGCCATGAAAATTTTGTGTTAAAGAGAAAATGCCCATGACTAAACCAATCAATAAAAATGGACTGCTATTATTTGCAAAGTAATGGCGTGCTAATGCAATTTTTAAAAGTGGAATAAAGACGGCCATCGACACGCCTGCAATAACAAGTGCTACTCCTAACTCTCTTGCAAAAACAAGTAGAGTATCAACGGTAGTTACAGCACTTTCTGGATTTTGAGCTAATAAAAGTAAAACTAAAAAGATGGGTACGCAAAGGCCATCGTTCAAACCACTTTCTGTATTTATCCCTTCGCGAACTTTTTCTGGAACCGATGTGCATTCTAAAATTCCCTTACTAAGCGCGGCATCAGTTGGCGTTAAGATCACCGCAATCAAAGCAGATTGAAAAAGTGACAATTCAGAAAAGAAAAATAAAGCACCGGCCACACCTAACAATAATGTCATTGGTAAAGCGACAAAAAGTAATAGGCTAGGGTACTGATAACTATGTTTTAATACAGGAAGTTTTGATTTTGCTGCATCGGTGAATAAAAAAATACTGAGTGTGAGTTCAACCAAAGGTAAAATGTCGCTGAGTCCGGCTTCGCCTAATTTGAACTCACTTGGTAAAAAGTAAGACATTGCAATTCCGACCAACACAAAAAACATTGGCCCGGTAATTTCAGTTCTCTCTAATTGCCGAATCGTCAGTGAGTAAAACAATAAAGCTAAACCGACTAATGCAAGTATTGTATATTCCATTAGATTTTCCTTTTTATTCCAGACTTTGCGCGTTCTTTTATATTAGTTTGAATATAAATTTGATCTGTCGTAGCAATTTTTGCATGACCTAAATCTTCAGATAAATGCTTAAGAGGTCTTGTTTGCGCATCGTGTGTTGCACCGGTATGTCTTAGCCAGTGAGCAGTGGCTGCTTCAAGTTGTTCCGCATCATCTTTAAAGCCGTCATCTAATAATGATTGTTTTGCTAAATCAAAACTTTGCTGTACTAAACGGCGAATTTGTCGAACAGTCATTCCCCCTTTACCACGAATTTTGTGAACAAGCGGTTCAGCTTCATCAACGCGGGGCAGGGCAGGTAGACCACGGTAAAGTCTGTACCGTTTTAGATACGTGATAAAATCTTCGCTTAAAGTAACATCACGTAATTTATTACCTTTCCCCATTATTCTTAAAAACCAAAAGCCATCATTATCTTGCCAAAAATGTGACATAACGGGTGACCACTGAGGTCGTTCTGATAACTCAGATATTCGTAAGTACAACCCTTTTAAGCAAGCAAGAGTGAATAAATTTCTTTCTAAATCAGGCTGTTGTTCACATAAATCCCGAGTAACACCAAAAACATATTCCCATTGAATATCACTGAGTGTATCGGGGATTTTGATTTGCGATTGCACCACTAAGTAAGGGCTATTCTTTTTAACAACGGGTACAAAGTTAGCAAATGTTTTTTCTTCTAATATTGCGAACTTATAAAAAACATTGAGTGCTGTAAACATAGCAGCGAGTGTTTGTTGGCTAGCAATATTTTCTTTATTAATGAAAGGGCGCCAATTTGTATTGAGTCGTCTTATCCCTTGTTCATCTTTATAACGCCATTGCACTGAATTTGATAACCAGGCTGAATCTGGTTCAACCATAAAATCAACATAAGCTTCAATATCGTCACGTTTTAGATCAAATACCGATTTTTCAGCAACCAACCACGACCATAAACAAAAACGCTCAAGCTCATTTCGAAAACGATTAAATGTGGCTTCTGATTTTCGGCCATACACATACAAAAACTGATAAAGAAAAACTAAGTCATTTTTTGATTCAGCAACAGTCAATCCAACGTGATGTATAAAGTTATCAAGTTCTGGATATTCTGTTGCAAGAGTATCATCTTCAAGATGGGCAATTTGGTAACGCAGTTGTTTTAGTGTATCGACGAGAGCAACGAGCATAATGATGTAATTTCTTGTAAAATAACTAGTTATAAGATTACCATAAAGTCCGATACTGTCTAGTATTGGACTTAAGATATCTTTAGTATTTGCAACATTTACTAGATTGCCATACTAATATTCAAGGAATATGTATGAAAAAGTATATCGCTATTAGTTTAGTTTTGATCACGACAATTTTAACCGGTTGCGTTACTACAGGTAGTGCATCACCCGATGAAAAACGTGCTTTAGTGCAAAGCATGAAAAATAATACATTAAGTAAGCTTTATGCACAAAAACCAGATGTTAAACAACAAATAGCAAACTCTGCCGGTTACGCGGTTTTTGATAATGCCAACGTCAATGTTGTTTTAGCCAGTTTTGGTGGTGGTTATGGTGTAGTAAAAAATAACTTAACCGGTAAATCAACTTATATGAATATGGGTGAAGCAGGTTTGGGCCTAGGTTTAGGTGTTAAAGACTTTAATGTTGTGATGGTTTTTCATAATCAAGCAGCAGTAAATCGCTTTATTGAACACGGATGGGCATTCGGTGGAAACGCTGATGCAGCGGCAAAATATGAAGATAAAGGTGGTGCTTTAGTTGCTGAAGCAATTGCCGACCAAGTAACCGTTTATTCTTTAACCGAAAATGGCCTTGCACTACAAGCCGTACTCAAAGGCACCAAGTTTTGGGTCGATTCTGAGCTAAATTAAGCAATTTAAAACCCTTCTAAAAGTGGGCTAGTTAGCAACCTAACTCCCACTTTTAATTATTTAACATAACGTAATTTATGGGAAGCAAATACATTGTAATCTTCATGTATCGGCAATTAATTTAACTAGTTTTCTAAACCCAACATTTCTAATGATTAAATACTTAAAACTGTTGTTAAGTTCAAACTTTTGATTTATCAACACTATCAGAAATTTCGTATTTAATTCATAAGCCACTAATTTTACTTAATATTATTTCTTCACCTTATTATAGTAAGACTTTCGGATTGGGCCATAAGGCTTAGGCCTTAATACCGCTCACGATTCACATTAGTCTAAACAATAATAACAAGGATTCATCATGAGGAAGTTTTTTCTAATCATCATTATCGGCTATTTCGCATGGGATTATTATGCAGTTAATTATGGGGGCATCTCACCAACGGAAACGCTGCAAACAAAAATCATTGATCCCGTAAAATTAAATTACAGTCACAACCGTGAAATCACACTATCAGATTATGAAAAGCCAGAGTATGAATGTGATGACCGTCAATATTGCAGCCAAATGAACTCTTTAGAAGAAGCGCTATTTTTTACTAAAAATTGCCCAAATGCAAAATTAGATCAAAGCCCTGGTGAAGCGCCCTGTCAAAGTGATTTTATTTTGCGTGATTAATGTATTTTTAAAAATCAAGTTGGCTAAATTTTACAATTTTAGCCAACTTTTAACTCAGGCACCTAACTTTTCTTAGTTAAATAATATTAACTTTTGCAACATAAAACCGGAATTTTCCTAGTTCTTTTTTACTGATTAATCGCTAAATTGTTTATAAACATTCTTTGCTAATTTAGCACTGATTCATTTTTTGTTCTCAGCCTGTTTATTTAGTCCGCTAATTTAACTATCTGAATGCAAAGCTGTACTTGGGTGATTTTGACGTGAAACATAGAATTAATACCAATACCGAAGTTAAATTTTCTGAATCTGACATCCTTCTTTCAACGACAGATTTACAAAGCCATATTACCTATGCCAATGATGAGTTTTGTAAAATAGCTGGATACACATTAGACGAAATGGTGGGTAAACCTCATAACCTTGTTCGTCACTCTGATATGCCGAAACTGGCTTTTGCAGATTTATGGCAGCATCTCAAAAATGGTCAATCTTGGATGGGGCCTGTTAAAAATCGTTGTAAGAATGGAGACTACTATTGGGTGAATGCTTTTGTAACACCAATCAAAGATAGCAATGGTCGTACGGTTGAGTTTCAATCTGTAAGAACTAAGCAAAGTGATGAGGTTATACAAAGAGCAACCGATGAATACGCAAAAATAAACAATAACCAAAAATCTCATGCCACTGCAACAAAGTTTGATGCCACTCTTTACATAAGTGCCCTATTGCTCATTAGCTTTTTAGGTTGTTTGGCTGCCGTTTTGAGTTCTGAATTCAATATTTTTAACTGTGTACTAGTACTACTTTTGGCATCAGCCAATGGAGTCATGTATTTTTGGCGTCAAAAATATTTAGCGCTGATTACTAAAGCAAAACAAGTCTACGACAACCCTTTAATGGCTTATCTGTATTCTGGTACCAATGATCAATCTGGCTTTTTACATCTTGCCTTAGAGATGCAACAAGCAAAATTAAAAGCGGTTGTTGGTCGTGTTAATGATGTGACCATGGGCGTTAATCATAACGCCCAACAGTGTGCAGAATCAGGCCATAACGTGACGGAACTTTTAAATAAACAAACTGATGAAGTCTCGCAAATTGTTGTTGCCACAGAGCAAATGACGGCCTCAATTAATGAGCTTTCATCGAGCACAATGCAATCAAATCAGGCTGCTGAAGAGTCAAATCAAGCAACCGAACAAGGCTCACTGGCGGTCAAGCAAACGATAAATTCAATCAGTGAACTTGATGAAAAACTCAAAGCTGCAAGTAGCCAAGTAGCAAACTTAATTGAAGGTAACCAGCACATTGTGGCAATTTTATCTGAAATAAATGCCATTGCTGATCAAACAAATTTACTTGCTTTAAATGCGGCCATCGAAGCTGCCCGAGCAGGTGACCATGGCCGTGGCTTTGCTGTTGTTGCAGGTGAAGTTCGAGCATTGGCATCGCGTACACAGCAATCAACTGAAGAAATAAATAATGTGCTAAATCAACTGACACATGCCTCAAAACAAGCTCAAATTGCCATGAACGATGGACTTAACTTGTCGGCTAAAAGTGTTGAACTAGCACATCAAAGCGGCGATAGTTTAGACCATATTAAAGCCCAGTCTATCAAACTAAGCGAGCTCAATAGCATCATAGCGCATGCAATGAATGAACAACTCACAGCAAGCCAGGTTATTGCTACCAACTTAACCTCAGCGCAAGACTTTGCTCATGAGTGTACTGAACTTGGCCATACCTCACAGCAACTTTGCGAAGCGTTACTAAGTAAAGTAACTGAGCAAACATCTTTGATTAATCAGTTTAAGTAGTGAAAGCAATATTATTTGATAAGGTTTATTTTCGGTGTGTGCTTATTAGTACACACCGCATCAAATGCCTCTGCTAACCGTTCGGTTTCTTTGAATACTTGTTGCCAATATTTAATTCGTGTATCAGCATCAAGGTCAGTAAAGTCTTTACGATCGGGGATTTTGCCAAAAGGTAATGAAGCAACAAAGTCAGCTGATGGAGTGATCATCACCACATTATCATAATTACTTGGGGTAATACCCCGTTTTAAACTCTTATCAAACCAACCTGCTTTTGGGCTGTTATTAAAATGCGGATATAAAATAAGCCCGTCATTATGAATACTTAGGTCAAAGTGATAATCGATAATACCGCCATCACGATACATACCTGGTGGTGTTCCTGTGATATTTTTAATGCCTTGCATGACTAATGGAATAGAACCTGAAGCAAGTAATGCATCAGCTAAATTATCTTCGCTAAGGTCAATAGTATGGGTATTGAAAGTATTGTTATCTGAAAACGATAACTGACTATCCGCAGGCTGAAATACATAACGCTCGTATTGCTTGCTTAACAAACGCCTATTCATTCGATTGACTAAGTAGCTTTTAGATAACCCCATTAACTGCATCACTTTGTTTTCTGATGCTGTAAAGCCATTCGATTTTGCAACGATAAAGTGGGCTTTAAAAATAGGGTTGTTAATAATTTCTTGAATACCATTTTCAGCAAAAACAGTGCTTAATAACTCTCGTGCTTTTGTTGTTATTTCTTCTGGTTTTGCTTTATTCGATGAATAACGTGTTTCAGAGTATGACTTTGCTAATCGAGATATTGCGGCAACAGGGTCGTTTTGTGCAAAACAGGCAGCTCTAAATGCCCCTGCACTTGATCCTAATAAGTTTAAAGGTGTGGTACGGTCTTTAAAAAATTCACCAAATAGATATTTATCTAAACCAAATAATGTAAACCATTTGGGTCCACCGCTTGCCCCTAAAAATGTATTGAACAAACCGGCAGACAGGCCTTGCTCTTGAATTACTTTTGCAGCACTTGGCCCTGCATAAATATCTATCATGGTTACTTTTCTCGTTATTGTTTTAGCTTATTTTCGCCAAATCCCTTGTTCTGTTTGACCTTGAACCTGCACTTTTTCAGAGTCAAACCTCGGCTCTTGTCCTGCTTCACGTTGACTATGATAGTCTTTTGTCACAGATAAGATCGTTGGCGTTAAGCGTATGATAGCGATAACGTTCACCACTGTCATTAAACCTAAAGCAATGTCTGCAAGATCCCACACTTGTTTAATGGTGGCCGATGCCCCCCAAATCATCATGGATAAATATAAACAGGTATAAATACCTCGGCCGAGTTTATTATCTAGTTTAAATAAATGTAGGTTACTTTCTGCGTAGGCATAGTTTGCAACCACAGAAGTAAATGCAAATAAACAAATTGCAGCTGCCACAAAATAAATGCCCCCAGCGGCCATATGTGCTGTCATCGCAGATTGAGTTAAGCGTATTCCTTCCATTTCGCCGCTAATATCAATATCAGCTAATAAAATAATCACTGCCGTACAGCTACACAACACAATAGTATCGAAAAACACCCCTAGCATTTGAATGTAGCCTTGAGTGACTGGGTGATTTGGTACTGGCGATGCACAGCCTGATGCATGGGGTACACTACCCGCTCCGGCTTCATTCGAATAAAGCCCTCGCTGAATACCATTTTTAATTGCTGCGCCCATAGCCCCTGCGCCTGCCTCTTGTAAGCCAAAGGCTGAAAGTAAAATATCTTCAATCATCGCAGGTACTTTACCGATATTCAGTAAAGTAATTATGATAGCGGCAAGTACAAATAAAATGCCCATGACTGGCACAATGCGTTCAGCAAAGCGGGCAATAGCTTTAAAGCCGCCTAAAATAATAGAGCCAGCCAGTATCGTGATCACAATACCAGAATACAAAGTTGGAATTTCAAATGCGTAATTAAGGGCATCGGTAATGGTATTCGTTTGCATGGCACTGAACGTAAAGCCATAACCAAGGAATAAACAAAAGGCAAAACACACCGCAAGCGCTCTGCTGCCTAACCCTTGCTGAATATAATAAGCAGGCCCGCCCCTAAACTCGCCATTGGCATCCCTGACTTTATAAACTTGCCCAAGTACGCTCTCGGCAAAGCCTGTGGCCATGCCCAAAATGGCAATCACCCACATCCAAAATATTGCGCCACTGCCCCCTAACGAAATTGCAACGGCAACCCCTGCAAGGTTACCTGTGCCCACGCGAGCTGAAAGACCAGTACATAAAGCTTGAAACGAACTAATTGAGTTTTTATCGGTGCTGCTACTCGACTTTAATAGGCTAAACATATGGCGAAACTTAACCAATTGAATCGCCTTTAACCTTACCGAAAACCAGATCCCAGCAAACAGAAGAATATAGATAAGAATTTGGCCTTCTCCCCAAAGAAGACCATTGATTGTCGATACAGCACTGTTAAACATGGCAAGCCTTTATTGTTCTTATAGATAAAAAATCACAAAAAGTGAATAGCTAACCACTTTAACTCTATTTACAAATATCTCAAGTAGGCAATGGCATTAATTACCTGAGCCTGCTCCCAACTAATTTAGCAGTTGTTGCTGTAAAAAGGCACGACCTGCCGCTAAGCCTAATTTGTGATCATAGCGAAGATCTGAATCTGTACTACCCAGCAGCTTACTGCGTAATTTATCACCTGCAAAAATTTGTGTGATACGGGCATCACTTGGCGGGTTTGCAATGAAATCTAATTCATCTTGATAAGCTTGTTCGTGTTGAACCAAGTAATCAATGGTTTTAGGGCAATAACCAGATACACAAACGAGTGACTTTAACTTATTTACCCATTCAGATTGTACTTGGAAGTTTTCATCAACAGTACGAATAACCACAATATCGCGGGCACCACGGTTATAGGCTTCTTTCACGGGTAAAGGTGCAGCTAGGCCACCATCTAAATACATATCATGGACTAAATCAGTATTAGAGCTTTGAATAATGGCATCGTTTGCGGCCTTGGTTGTTAACCAAGGAGTTAAGTTAACGCCATCTTTATATAAAAACGGTAATGCGCTTGATGCTTTTAACAGAGCCAACCATTGCGTATCTTCACCATTTGGGCTCAAGTAATAGGGCTTACGATCAGCCGCGTTAGTGGTTGTGATCAACAGTTCGCGATTACCTAGGCTTTGTGTTGCTGTTTTAAAATCTAAAGCGCGATTTACTTCTTTGGTTTTATCAAAATACCAATCAAGATCGACAATGCTTTTACCAAACAGCCCGCGGCCAAGTTGAAAAAAACGTTTATGCCGCGAAAGCCCTCTGATCAGACGTTTTGCATAGCCTTTTTGACGCGCTAAATAACTTGTTAAGTTTTGTGAGCCTGCCGACGTGCCAATGAATAAATCGAATGGATCGTAATTATTTTCTAACCACGCATCGAGTACACCTGCGGTAAAAATCCCTCGTTGCCCACCACCCTCAGCGATTAATGCTGTTTTTGTTTGTGGTTCTACTGCGGCAATTGTTTGAGATTTCACGGTGCACCTTCCTAGGGTAATGGTTAATAAATGTATTGTATAAAGTTAAATTCAATCCTTAAAACGGATTATATAAATTGATTTAATCTATAAAACCGTTTAATAAATGAGTGTCAGGGCTTAAGCAATGCGCATAAAAACTCATTACACGCATTCACTATTTGCTAAACCGTATTAGTGCATGATGCTTGCTAATATTTCCAGCGCATGTTGTCTGTCACTCAATTCATACAGGTCATTTGTAAAAATAAACTCATCAACCTGTAGCGTTTGTTTAATCATACTCAGCTTATGCTTAACGCTCGCTTGACCGCCCACAACTGAAAGCCCTAAAAAGCTTTCTACTTGCATTTTTTCTTGCGCTGTCCACAACCCTTCCATTGTTGCAACAGGCTCTTTAAGCCAAAGTGGCTTGCCGCGCATAAGTGCTAAGATACGTTGTTTCGCTGTGGTTGCTAAAAACTGTGCTTGTTCGTCGGTATCAGCGGCAACAACAGGTAAACCAAGCATGACGTATGGCTTATCTAATACCTCAGATGGCTGAAATTCTCTGCGATACAATGCAATGGCATCTTCAACAAAACGTGGCGCAAAATGGCCAGCAAATGCATATGGCAAACCTTTTTTAGCAGCAAGCCCAGCACTATAAAGGCTTGAGCCAAGTAGCCAGATTGGTACATTAGTGTCTTCACCTGGGATTGCGCGTACCGAAGAGTCACCCTTATATGGGCCAAGTAAAGCTTGCAGCTCAGTTACCTCATCATTGAAGTGCTCAGCGCGTTGTTCGTCACGGCGCAAAGCACGGCTTGTGATTGGGTCACTACCTGGGGCTCGTCCTAGCCCTAAATCAATGCGACCGGGGTATAAACTCTCTAGGGTGCCAAATTGCTCAGCAACCACCAGCGGTGGATGGTTAGGTAACATCACCCCACCTGCACCTACGCGG
Organism: Pseudoalteromonas gelatinilytica; assembly: GCF_001641615.1. Lineage (GTDB taxonomy): Bacteria > Pseudomonadota > Gammaproteobacteria > Enterobacterales > Alteromonadaceae > Pseudoalteromonas > Pseudoalteromonas gelatinilytica. The sequence continues at coordinate 121,969 of NZ_LRRU01000019.1, read as the reverse complement.
ATATTCTGGGTTTTGCCTGCGATGTGGCCTATCAGTACAGAAGTTGCGGCACACACGATACCACGCATATTGTGATGCTCTGCCATCCAAAACCGATTAAAACCCAGTTTGTCGGCTGTTTGTGCATAGGTAACGCTATTTGCTAATGTTTGCGAAACGGTTTCGTGCTCTTTCATTGGGCTCAATTCAAGCAATGAAAAAGGTGTATTGGTAAGGTCTGACATTCGCTCTCCAAAATTTAACTCTTTATAATTAGTTAATGAGAGCGAATGGCTTTTTTTCAAATGCTAATTAGGCACGGCTTTGTTGCTGTTTTTCCACCTTAAGGCCATCGGCATCAATACCACGCTTCCAATAGGCCGATGCAACAATGTGTTCATGGTCAATCGCAAAACTGCTTGTTACTAAACGGCGAATTGCTTTTACCAAGTTTGCTTCTAGTGCCATAAACACCATAGGTTGCGTGTTATAGCCTGCACATAAGCGTGTTACTTGGTCGAGTAGATCGGTTTCTGGCTCATCTGTAACTAGCCATTCAACACTATGTTGGCTGTGTGCTTTAATTTGCTCAAGTTCAATGATGTCGGCTTTATCAGCAACATGAATAATGACATCGACAGTGGCATCTTGTGGCAGGGCTTGTAAGTAGCCATTGATTGCATTGACAGAGGTTAAATCTGCCAGCATTAAATAATGTGTTTGCGTAAAATCAGTGAGTTTTTTAGGGCCTGGGCCTGCTATACCTACCTCGTCGCCTACACACGCATTTTGTGCCCAGTTGGTTGCCACGCCTTGATGTTGGTTAACCACAAAGTCAAGAGTAATTGCACCGTTAACGGGGTTGATATCACGAATAGTGTAAGAGCGCATTAATGCAGGATGCTCAGCGTGTAAATCAAGTTCAACCTTAGATTCACCGGCATGCGGGAGTAATACCTTTACGTACGCACCTTTTGCATCTTGTGGAAAATCGGCAAACTCCTCTGAGCCAACAACAATTCTTTGTAGATGCGGGGAAATACGTGTAGTACTTAATACGTTTGCACGACGAACTTTTCTAGCCATCTTTCTCTCCTAGCTGGTTAAATTGCACAACGCCCCAATAGTTGATATAGTCAACTATACGCTTTTGATTGACTTTGTCAACTAACTCCACCAACTGAACTTAGGTGAACCATGCCACAAACCTCACTTTCTTCTGCTTTATTTACACTGGCACAAAGTTACCGTGTCACTGTACGCGAAGCCATTAACGCCAACGAGCTTGGTCTTAATGCGCTGCATGTACGCTGTTTACATATCATTGCCGAAACACAGCACTGTACCGCTAATGATATTGTTACCAAAACCGGTCGTGATAAAGCACAAATAGCACGCTTAGTAAAAGAGCTTATAAAGCTTGAACTGGTTTCTAAATGTGCCGACGAAAATGACAAACGCTGTTTAATTTTATCCTTTACTGATCAAGGTAACGCCCTGTTCTCGCGTTTAGAAGTTGCAGAGCAAGAGGTTGATGCCAAACTTTGCCACGGTTTAACGGATCAGCAAGTACGTGATTTTATCGCTATTGCCACAACCATGATCGAAAATATTAATCACAACACGCCGTGATCTTATTGGCAAGATAACCACAAACCACTATACTGTACAAACGTACAGTATAGTGGTTTTGTTATGCGTGTTATTCCTATTTATATCGAAGCTGGCGTATGTGGTTTTGAATCACCGGCAGCACAATACAAAGAGCTAGGCTTATCATTAGATCAACTATTGATTAAACACCCTGATGCAACATTTATTGGTATTGCTTCTGGCGAATCAATGCAAGGTGTGGGGATTTTTGATGGTGACTTATTACTGGTTGATCGCGCCGAAGATGTTAAAAATGGCGATGTCATTGTCGCGAATCTAAATGGTTTATTTGTTTGTAAGCTATTAGATAAACACAATGCCCAGCTATTATCAGCCTCGCCTAAATACCCTGCAGTGCAACTACGCCAATCGGATGAATTTCAATTAGAAGGCGTGGTCACTCGCTCAATTCGCTTACATCGCAGTAGTAAAGAGCTGTTAGCATGTACGCCTTAGTCGATGCAGTGGCCTTTTATGCCAGCGCCGAAAAAGTATTTGATCCGGCTATTCGTAGTAAACCGGTTGTGGTTCTCACCAACAACGATGGCTGTATTTGTGCTGTGTGCCCTATTGCACGAAAGCTGGCTATTCCAAAATTTCAGCCTTATTTTCAAGTAAAGAAAATACTCGAAGATAACCAAGTGGTGATCCGCTCATCTAACTATGAGCTGTATGCGGATTTAAGCGAGCGAATGATGAATGTAATTGGCCGCTTTTGCGATAATCAGCACATATACTCTATTGATGAATCATTTTTAAACTTTACTGGTTTCAACAAGCTTATTCACGACTGGCATGGTTATGGCCATGATATTCGCCGTACCGTATGGCGCGAAACAAAGCTGCCTGTTGGGGTTGGATTTGGCCCAACAGCAACCCTAGCCAAAGCCGCCAATCATGCAGCGAAAAAACTCCCCGGCTTTGATGGCGTTGCAGTGATTGACTCAGAACCTTCACGGGTAGCCATTTTAAAAGCCATGGACATACAAGATGTTTGGGGCGTTGGTCGACGCTTAGCTAAAAAACTCAAAGCAATGAATATTAATACAGCCTTTGATTTAGCCGAGCAAGACCCACGAAAAATGAAACGCCTATTTAGCATTGTATTAGAGCGCACAGTGAACGAGTTACGCGGTAAAAGCTGTTTAGCCTGGGATGAAGTACGCCAAGACAAAAAAGAGATTTTTTCGACCCGTAGTTTTGGAGAGCGTATCACTGACGCCACCGCGCTGAAAACGGCACTGATCAATCATTGTGTCATTGTAGCAAGAAAACTACGTGCGCAAGGCTCACACACTCAACGCTTATTAATGTTTGTGGCCAGCTCTCCTCACCAAGATGGCTATTATAAAAAGTCCTATATTTATGAGTTTAGTGTCGCCACCGCCGATAGTTGCGTGTTTGCCAATGCTATCAGCGAGGTATTTGATCATCTCTATAAACCAGGGGTCCGATTTTATAAATGTGGTGTAGGTGCCCTAGAGTTATCAAGCCAAATGTTTCAGCAACCAGATCTATTTCAAGCGCCTATCGATAACCCTAAACTGATGACGTGTCTTGATAGCATCAATGCTCGTTATGGCGTGGGTACCCTTGCCATAGCCAGCGAAACTCCTACAACCCGTTGGCACATGAAACGCGAATATTTATCGCCTCATTACACAACCCGTTGGCATAACCTACCGAAAATACATTGTTAAAAGTCTGCCAAACTAGCATTTAATAAACTACATAAATCCTTAGGTGCCAACGCAATCTCCAAGCCACGTTTACCTGCTGAAACATACATAACATCAAAGCTATCTGCAGAATGATGTACATAGGTAGTAAGGCGCTTTTTCTGACCTAGCGGGCTCACTCCCCCTAAAATATAACCTGTGGTATTTTCGACTTTTTGTTGTGGGGCCATCTGTACTTTTTTAACCTTTGCCGCTTTTGCTAGCATTTTAAGGTTAACTTGCTGGCTAACTGGCACAATAGCAACTAAGAGCTGGTGGTCAGCATCTTCAAGTACTAAGGTTTTAAATACTTGTTCAGCAGGAAGATTCAATTTCTCAACAGCCTCAAGACCGAACTGTTGATGCAAGGGATCGTGCTGATAGCTGAGCACATCGAAACGAATACCTTTCTTTTTTAATAAATTAATAGCTGGCGTCATTAAACTTCTCATAACTGATTCATTAGCAGTAACTTTATAAAACATAGCGTGAACAAGGAGCACAAGGCAATACAAATGCACAAGCAAAGCACACTTAATTAAACTAATTGAACTAAACTTAAATTATGAATACTGGGCAGAGTAATAAACATGTCTAGACGAACCGGGCTCTATCTACTCAAACAAATATGTATCATAACAATGATGTTGTATGCGGTTAATTTTGTGTGTAACGAATACCTCGCATGGAATGCCTATATGGATTGTCAAAGCAAATGCCATACGCTTGGCTTAGAAAAAGGCCGAATACAAAACACAACTTTTTCAGAGGATGTGACTTTATGTCGTTGCCTTGCTGATACCGACTACTACGTTGTACTGAACTAAATCTGAAAATACCGACTAGGAATTAGGGAAATTTCACGTATTATTAAATTGATTATAAGTTAAACAAAGGAAAGTACATGTTTTTAGACTACTTTGCGCTGGTCATGCTAGTGTTTGTAACGGTAGTAATATTTTATGGTGTTATTGCCATTCACGATATTCCCTACGAAATTGCCAAAAAACGTAATCACCCTCATCAAGATGCCATTCATTATGCCGGCTGGGTCAGCCTATTTACCCTACACGTGCTGTGGCCATTTTTATGGGTTTGGGCGACATTATGGCGTGATGACCGAGGCTGGGGTTTTAACCAGATTCAAAAGGAACAAGAAGACTTAGCTGAAAAAGTGGCAAGCCTAACAGCCACCGTTGCAGCACTACAAGCACAAGTAAATGCTCAATCGAATAATAAAGAGAAATAAACTATGGATTTGTTATTAATACTCACTTATACCGCATTGTGCATTGGTATTTTCAAAGTTTTTAAAATCCCACTTAATAAATGGACAGTACCTACCGCGGTACTCGGTGGTGTAGTGCTGATAGGCGCTTTAATTCTATTAATGAACTACAATCACCCACATTCAAATATGGCAAGCAGTGTCTATGTTACGACGCCAATAGTGCCAAATGTGCGTGGCACAGTTGAAGAAGTCGCAGTAAAGCCAAATCAGCCAGTTAAAAAAGGTGACTTACTGTTTCGCCTAGACGACACCTTATACCGAGCAAAGCTAAATCAAGCAATTGCGGCTTTGCAAGATGCCAAACAATCAGTACTCGGGTTAGAAGCAGCCTATAAATCAGCGCAAGCCAGCGCGCTGATGGCTAAAGCAGAACATGACCGCAGTAAGAAAGAATACGAACGCTATGAAAAAGGCGCAAAAAGCGGAGCCTACTCAAAAGGCCAAGTTGATAATAAATTAGGGGTCTACTTAGCTGCAAAGGCAAGTTATGAGGCGGCACAAGCCGAAGAGTTACGCCAAAAACTTGCATTTGAGTCAGAAATTAACGGCGAACAAACTAAAATTGCCGCTGCTCGCGCGAATTTAGAGCAAGCTCAGTTTAACTTAGACAGCACCAGTGTGTATGCCCCTACCGATGGCTATGTTACACAACTAACATTGCGCCCAGGCATGATTGCTGTACCCATGCCACTTCGTCCGGTGATGACCTTTGTACACAAAGAAGACACCGTCTACGTAGCTGCATTTCGACAAAATTCGTTATTAAGACTCGAACCAGGCTACAAAGCAGACTTTATCTTTAAAGCTATTCCAGGTAAAACTTTTGCAGGTGAAGTAATCGATGTGTTACCCGCTATTGGTGAAGGGCAAGTACAAGCGCAAGGCACACTAATGGGCAGTGAGTTTTTCGCACGACAAGGCCGCGCTATTGTTACCTTAAAAATCACTGATGACATGAGTGAATATCATCTACCACAAGGAACAAGCACAGAAGTTGCAGTTTATTCAGAACACTTCGAACACGTATCAGTGATGCGTAAAGTGTTAATCAGAATGAAAAGTTGGCAAAACTACTTATTCTTAGATCACTAAGATAACTAATTCGAAATAAAAAAAGGCGCTTATTAGCGCCTTTTTACTGTCTAACTAAGTTACTAAATAGGAGTTACTTAGTTAGGTCATCGAAGAATTTCTTCACACCGTCAAAGAAACCTTTTTCCTTTGGACGGTTTTTTGAGCCATCTTTACCCATGCTTTGCTCAAGCTCTTCAAGCAATTCACGTTGACGGTCATTTAAATTCACTGGCGTTTCAATAACCACTTTACAGATCAAGTCACCTTGAGCGCCACTGCGTACAGACTTAACGCCTTTGCCACGCATACGGAACATTTTGCCCGTTTGGCTTTCTGCTGGGATCTTCAGTTTTGCACGGCCATCGAGGGTCGGCACTTCAATTTCGCCACCCAGTGCAGCTGTTGTAAAGCTAATTGGTACTTCACAATACAAGTTATTGCCATCACGTTGGAAAATCGGGTGTTCACGAACAGAAACCTGAACGTATAAGTCACCAGCTGGTGCACCATGCATACCCGCCTCACCTTCACCAGATAAGCGAATACGGTCACCTGTATCAACACCTGCAGGGATCTTAACCGATAAGGTTTTGGTTTTTTCTACGCGACCTTGACCGTGACAGCTATCACATGGATCAGAAATGATTTGACCCGTGCCCTGACACGTAGGACATGTTTGTTGTACAGCGAAGAAACCTTGGCGCATTTGTACTTGACCCGCACCATGACAGGTTGTACACGTTTTTGGTTTAGAGCCTGCTTTTGCACCACTACCGTCACATGGTTTACAGCTAACCCACGTTGGTACTTTGATTTCAACTTCTTTACCACGAACAGCTTCTTCAAGGCTTAAGTCCATGTTATAACGAAGGTCTGAACCACGTTGTTGGCGCGATTGACGACGACCACCGCCACCAAAGATATCTCCAAACACATCACCGAAAATATCGCCAAAGTCACCATGACCGCCGCCGAAGCCGCCGCCGTGACCACCACCGCCTTGTTCAAAGGCTGCATGACCGTATTGATCATACATTTGACGTTTTTGTGAATCAGTTAATACTTCGTAGGCTTCTTTTACTTCCTTGAATTTAGCTTCAAGCTCTTTATCGCCTGCGGTACGGTCTGGATGATATTTCATCGCTAAGCGCTTATACGCTTTTTTTATGTCTCGTTCGCTGGCATCTTTGCTCACGCCGAGAACTTCATAATAATCGCTTTTTGACATATCTATCACACTACTCTTTTTACTGCAGTTACACTGCGTAAGGTAAGTCGAACGACTTTACCGTTTATATACATGCAAAAGGCGCGTCAAGCGAAATCGCTGGCGCGCCTCAATCATTTCATCCTAACTTAATTGGCTAAACAAAGCAGCCATTATTGCGTTAGGCAGAAGCGAAACAAGCAATTACTTGTCGTCTTTCACTTCTTCGAACTCTGCATCAACAACATCGTCGTCTTGTTTTGCAGAAGATTGCTGTGCACCTGCATCCGCACCACCTTGTTGTTGTGCTTTAGCTTGCGCAATTTCCATTAGCTTTTGTGATTTTTCAGCAAGAGCTTGAGTTTTCGCTTCAATCTCTTCTTTGTTATCACCTTTAATCGCCGCTTCTAGCTCAGTAAGCGCAGCTTCGATTGCTTCTTTATCTTCTGCCGGTAATGCATCACCCGCTTCTTCGATTTGCTTACGTGTACCATGAACCATTGCATCAGCTTGGTTACGAGTCGCTACTAGCTCTTCGAATTTTTTATCTTCTTCAGCGTGCGCTTCAGCATCACGTACCATTTTTTCTACTTCTTCATCGCTTAGACCTGAAGAAGCTTGGATTGTGATCTTCTGCTCTTTACCTGTATCTTTGTCTTTAGCAGATACATGTAAGATACCGTCCGCATCTACGTCGAATGTTACTTCGATTTGAGGTGTACCACGTTGTGCTGGGCGAATACCTTCTAGGTTAAATTGACCTAGAGATTTATTGTCGCTTGCACGCTTACGCTCACCTTGTAGTACGTGAATCGTTACCGCTGATTGATTGTCTTCAGCTGTTGAGAAAACTTGTGATTTCTTAGTAGGAATCGTTGTGTTTTTCTCAATTAATGCTGTCATTACTTGACCCATAGTCTCGATACCTAGTGATAACGGAGATACGTCAAGTAGTAGTACGTCTTTAACGTCACCAGCTAGTACACCACCTTGAATCGCAGCACCTACAGCAACAGCTTCATCAGGGTTAACATCTTTACGTGGCTCTTTACCAAAGAACTCAGCAACTGTTTTTTGTACTAAAGGCATACGTGTTTGACCACCAACAAGGATGATGTCATTTACGTCGCTTACTGATAAATCAGCATCAGCTAGTGCACGCTTAAGCGGCTCGATTGACTTAGTGACTAAGTCTTCAACAAGTGACTCAAGTTTTGCACGAGTAACTTTAACGTTCATGTGCTTAGGACCAGTTGCGTCAGCAGTCACGTACGGTAAGTTAACTTCTGTTTGCTGTGCAGAAGAAAGTTCAATCTTCGCTTTTTCAGCAGCTTCTTTAACACGTTGCATTGCAAGCGGGTCATTTTTAAGGTCAATACCTTGGTCTTTCTTGAACTCTTCAACTAAGTAATTGATAACGCGGTTATCAAAGTCTTCACCACCTAGGTGAGTGTCACCGTTAGTAGCAAGAACTTCAAACGTGTGCTCGCCTTCAACTTCGTCAATTTCGATGATTGAGATATCGAAAGTACCACCACCTAAGTCGTATACTGCAACAACGTTTTCACCTTTATTTTTGTCCATGCCGTATGCAAGTGCAGCGGCTGTTGGCTCATTGATGATACGTTTAACTTCAAGACCAGCGATACGACCAGCATCTTTAGTTGCTTGACGTTGTGAGTCATTGAAGTATGCAGGTACTGTGATTACTGCTTCTGTTACAGGCTCACCTAGGAAGTCTTCTGCTGTTTTTTTCATTTTTTTCAGCACTTCTGCTGAAATTTGTGGTGCCGCACGTTTTTCGCCACGTGCTTCAACCCATGCATCACCGTTATCAGCTTTTACAATTTTGAAAGGCATGATACCGATATCGCGTTGTACTTCTTCGTCTTCAAAACGACGACCAATTAGACGCTTGATTGCAAATAATGTATTAGTTGGGTTAGTTACCGCTTGGCGTTTTGCTGGTTGACCAACTAGTGTTTCACCGTCTTGCGTATATGCAATGATCGATGGTGTTGTGCGATCGCCTTCCGCGTTCTCGATAACGCGTGCTTTATCACCGTCTAGTACTGCTACACACGAGTTAGTAGTACCTAAATCGATTCCAATAATTTTACCCATGAATCTTCTCCAACTTCAGAATTCGTTAAAACGTTCGATGACTAGTAGATAGGGGTGCAGGAAACTGAATTCAACTGTAAAAATGAAAAAAATTTACTTTTTTTTGAAATATTTTCCAAATGGGCATTTTTTCTTCAATAAAGGCTGTTTTCTCAGCCTGCTTGCAGGATAAACGAACTGGTCTGATGACTTTAGCTATGCTATAACAAACAACATAATTATAAATGTTAAGGAAAATTATGCATTTTGATCAATTACTCGCCATGGCAGCTGAACTTGGCAAAGATAAAACTAAAGTAATGCAGTTTCCAGAAAACTGGTGTCAGGGTCGTACTGCCTTTGGTGGTTTATCAGCCGCTTTACTGTATCAAGCTATTCGTCAGCATATCGATAACTCTCGCCGTTTATTATCTTTAAGCACTAACTTTGTTGGGCCATTAATCGCTGACTGTGATTTTACAATCGACGTTGAAGTCTTACGTGAAGGAAAAAACAGTGCACAGGTACTCGCTAAAGTAATTCAAAATGGCGATGTCTGTGTTATCACCCAAGCGTGCTTTGGGGCTGAGCGCCAATCAAGTGTACGTGTAGATGTTACTAAAACCATGCAGCTAAAACCGGTTGATGAGCGTTTCACACTACCTTATAAAGAAGGTGTAATGCCGGCATTTTTTCAACATGTGGCGTTATGCTTACAAGACGGCAATATGCCATTCTCTGGCGCTGACACATCACATTTAGGTGGTTGGATGAAATTCAAACATGCACCAGAGCAAATGAGTGAAGCGCATATCATTGCCCTAACAGATGCATGGCCACCCACCCTGTTACAAATGTATAAACAACCAGCTCCAGCAAGCAGTATGTCGTGGTATATAGAATTTGTAGAAGAGCCAGCGATCAACCATGATGCTTGGATTGGCTACGAAGCTATTACACACCATAGTAAGGATGGCTATGGGCTAGAAGATGGCTGCATTTGGAGTGAAGATGGTAAGCTGATTGCGCTTAGCCGCCAAACTGTTGCGTTATTCGCGTAACTCAGGCTCTGAAAGCTGAGCGTACTCAGTACCATCAAGGCGAATAATTGCTTGGTATTCGCCTGATTCTATGATCTCACCAAGACCCAAATTAAACGTGTTTTTTAACGTTTTACTGTAAAAAAACGCAGGTCTTGGTGCTTCTTTAAAAATTGCATGCACAATAAAAGGTTTAACCTCAGCGCTTTGTTTATATTTTTCTAAATAATATAAAAACACTCGGCGCTCCAAGATGATGACATCGACCCAGCCCTTCATAAGGTGATCAACTTGCGCTTCTTGATTTACCACTTCTTCGTAAGAACGCAAAATATTGGTAACCGATTTAAAAGGTGCCTCGATAAAATTAGTGGCATTTTGAAAGGCAAGCACGCTTTTACCAGCTAAATCATAAATACTATTAATTTTCAGCTCTTTATTGGCAAGGCTAACCGCCACATTTTGGTAGCTCAGTAATTCGTCGCTTTTATAAACATGCGGCGTGAGTACGGGTGGAAAATTTAATGCAATATCAACCTTGCCCTGCATAAGCTGCTGCTCAGCACGCTTATTAGACATGTAATGGATATCGATATTAGAAATGCCTTGCGATTTAAAAGCAGCTTTCAATATTTCAAGTTGAATACCACTGTTAGTGTCTTGAATAACATAAGGAGGCAAAGAGGCGCTTGCAGCAACAACAATCGGTTTTTGCGTATTTGGCTCAGATAAACACTCACCTTTAACACTAACAAACAACATTAAAAGGATAAATAATTGCTTCACTGCTCACCTTAAAGAATTAAATGTATTAAAAAGCGTAATCGCTTTGTACAAATATTAGCTTATATTAAACAAAGGTGCATTTGTATTTACACACTATTTGATGCAAACTTAACTAAGTTCTTGTTTAAGAGACCCTAAGTTTGCAAACAGCCTGTCCTAGCTGCGATCTAGTTATTGAGATCCCACATCTAAGTGCAAAACAAGTGGCAATATGCCCACATTGCAATACAAAGCTTTCGGCATCGCAAGCTAACCAAGATAGTATGGTGGTCGCACTGAGTTTAAGTGCTATTGTTATGCTACTCAGTAGTATGTTTTATCCATTCCTGTCTTTTACCAGTAGTGGCATTACTCAAACAATCACCTTACCCGATGCCGCACGAATTCTCTTTAATTACGACAATGACTTTTTAGGTTTGTTCATAGACACCAGTATTATTGGTCTGCCCCTACTTTTATTAATACTCATAATTCCTTTGCATTTAGGCTTACTAAAAGCGCTGCCGTATCAATGGGGAAAAAGGCTGTTAAAAACCACCTTTGCATTAGAACCTTGGATCATGTCAGAGATTTTTTTAATTGGCGTGATGGTCAGTATGGTTAAAATCATGTCGATGGCTGATATTGAATTTGGTGTAAGCTTTTGGGCCTATAGCGCTTTTGTTATTTGTTATGTAGCAGCCACAGCAAAATTAAATAAGCACACCTTATGGCAACAATTAAAAGAACCAGAATATATTGAGCAAACAAAGCCTAACACACGGGCCATTGACCAAGGTTTACGAGCATGTCATGTTTGTGGGCAACTGTGTGCAACCGAAATCTGTTCACGCTGTGACTCTAAAACTTACAGTCGTAACCCTTTTAGTGTGCAAAAAGCAGCAGCATGGTTATTAACCTCAGTGGCCTGTTATATCCCTGCCAATGTCTATCCTATTATGTATACCACGAGCCTTGGCGATGAAACGCCATCGACGATTATTGGTGGCGTGATGATTTTATGGAATAGTGGTTCGTACCCTATCGCAATGATCATCTTTTTAGCGAGTGTGGTTGTTCCCCTCGCCAAAGCACTCATATTAAGTTTTTTATGCTTTATGGTGATGCGACCAGCAAACAGACAAACTAAAAGCTATACACGCATCTACCAATTGACTGAATTTATTGGCAAATGGTCAATGATCGATGTATTTGTTGTGGCGATTCTAGTAGCCTTAGTACAACTAGGAAACCTAATGTCAGTGACACCTGGCATTGGCACAATATTTTTTACGACCATGGTTATATGCCAAATGTTGGCAGCCCATGCGTTTGATCCCCGTTTATTGTGGGATAACCCAGATAACTTAAGTACTGCGAAACAAGAGACCTTGGCATGAGCGAAACCGCTAAAATAAAAACAGCGCCAAATATATCGGCAATCTGGATCATACCCGTTATTGCCTTATTAATTGGCGCATGGATGTTGTACCAGTATCAAGCAAATAAAGGCACTACCATCTTTATCAAAATGCCTCATGCAGAAGGTATTGTGGCTGGTAAATCAGAAATAAAGGTACGTAGTGTAAAGATTGGCCAAATCGACCATGTTCGTTTATCAGACAAACAAAATAGTGTCATCGCACGGGCGCAAATCGATAAACATTATGATGACTTACTCACTGATGATGCGAAAATTTGGGTTGTAAAACCACGGATTGATGACACCGGAATTAGCGGCATGAGTACCCTACTCTCTGGTGTGTATTTAGAATTTGCACCGGGTGAAAGTAAAAAGCTAGCCGAAAAATTTGAGCTACAAGATGAACCGGCTTTAATTGGTAAAGATGTAAAAGGTGGCCGTTTTACCCTGTTAAGCTATAACGCAGAAGTACTTGATGTGAGTACCGGTATTTACTTTAAAGATTACAAAATAGGTCAAATAGAAACCGCCACGTTTGATTGGAAGAATCAAGCGATGAAATATGGCATTTTTATCAATGAACCTTATCAAAACTTGATCACCTTAAACTCTATTTTCTGGGTGAACTCAGGGATCGAAATTGACCTCTCTGCAGATGGTATTAATGTTAACACAGGCTCATTAAGTAAATTGCTTAAAGGTGGTATTTCAGTCGGCATTCCAGAACAACAAACGCCCGGTGAAGTGGCCAGTAACGGCCATAGTTTTTCTTTAAGTAACAGCTACAAAGCCGCTTTAGAAGAACGCTTTTATGATTTTGACTACTACTTAATCGACTTTGAGCAATCAATTCGCGGCTTACGCACTGGCGCACCTGTCGAATACCGAGGTATGCGTATCGGTAGTGTGGTTGAAGCACCTGCAAGTGTCATTATAGATGGCAAACCTGCACATTTTAGAACCGATAACACCGCAGTACCAGCCCTGATAAAAATTGAATATGGGCGCCTGTATCATGACAGTACAGCAGCACGCGAGTTTTGGCATTCAAGTTTAGATGGTTGGATCAAAAATGGCCTGCGAGCGTCTTTAAAGCCAGGTAATTTACTCACGGGTGCCGTGTACGTTGACTTAGATATATACGATAACGCCGAACCAGCCGAATTAAAAACAATTGCCGATTACACTGTATTCCCCAGCGTATCAAGCGGTATTACGGTCATAGCAGACCAAGTCTCTGATGTATTAAATAAAGTGAATAATCTTAAAATTGAAGATAGCTTAGCGCAAATGCAGACCACCTTTGCCGAGTACCAAGCGCTTGCTCATGACATGAGAGAGCTACTAAATAAACAAGATACGCAAGACTTACCGGGTGATATAAATCGCAACTTTGCAGAAATGACTAAGAGCATGCAACAGTTCGATAAAACCATGAAACAATTTGAAAAAACCATGGCAAGTTACGAGCAAGGTTCAACATTCCACCAGCAGTTGCAAACGACTTTATCTGAATTTAAACGTTTAAGTGAAGAGCTACAGCCATTCACTCGAGGTTTAAACCAGCAACCTAATATGTTGATCTTTGATAAAGAGCTACCAGCAGACCCAACGCCGAGGAAACAATAATGAACTATAAACTCTGTGCTTCAGTGGCATCAGTGCTGTTACTTTCGGCCTGCAGTCAAACGTCATTCTCAACCATTGAGTATTATCAATTTTCGCAGCCAATTGTTGCAATGCAGCGCTTAGCTGAGAATACGCAAGCTCAGCTCAGAATTAACACCGTACAGTTACGTGGTGCGCTTAATAATCGTGGCATTGCGATGGTTCTCGAAAACAACAGAGTCAATGCTGCTAACTACCATTTATGGAGCGAATCACCTGATTTAATGTTAACCGCCAGTGCCCATCAACAACTTTACACTGAACTTGAAAATTGGATGGTAATAAAAGGCTTGCCAGTGATCACCGATTTAGATCAGCAAAGTTTCTATGAATTAGAATATGAGCTACATCACTTTAATGGCGATGAACAAGGTAATGCCAACATTGCAGGGCTTTGGCGTTTGTACTATACAAACCCTGAATCTGGCCGAAAGTTAAAGGCGGTCAATTATTTTAATGAGCTTACACCACTTCAAGACAGTGATTACGAAGGGCTTGTCGCAACACTTGAGTCAACGTGGCTAAAGGTAAACAAACAGGTTGCAAACGAAGTATCAAAGCTTGCTCTTTAATAAGAGTTTTAGAGGCTGATTGTCATCGTTAATGATGACATCGCCTATAAACTCAAAACCAAGTTTCTGTAACACCTTCTGTGAGCCAATATTTGTTTGCGAGGTTATTGCAGCAAGCACACCAAGCTCTAATACGTGTTTTTTTGCCATCAATAACCGAGCAGCAGCTGTAATAATACCCTTGCCTTCATATTTAGCTAACAAGGCAAATCCTAAATCGGGGATAGCTAACGCATCGCGCTGAAAGAGCCCTACCATTCCAACCGGTGTACCATTAGCTAAACAAACAATGTAGCTACCAAAACCAAATTGCAGGTGGCTATTTATAAACGTTTGTTGAATATAATGCTCAGCTTGTGCAGGCGTATTAATGTTTTTATTACCAATATGCTCTAAGAATGTTGCTTGATTTAAAAGCTCAACAATAAACGTCGCATCATCTGGCTGCCCTGCACGCAAATATATATCTAACATAGGTTAAAACACCTTACTAACGACATCATTGGCAAAATTAAGGCAGTCGAGAACACGCTCTTTTTGTACTTTAGATAACTCATCAATATCAAAGTAGCTATACTCTGTGTGCTCATCGCTCAACATTATCTCAGCACCCTCAGCCATATGAGCACGGAAAATAAACGCATGAGAGTTAAACGCTGTGTGATAATAAACACCACTTAAATAAGCGATGTCTACGTCACAATTAAGCTCTTCTTGGCATTCACGTAGCAACGCTTGATGAATGGTTTCTCCTTTATCTAAAGCCCCGCCAGGTAACCCCCAACTTTTTTGACCATAATTAGATTTTAGTAATAACACTTGTCCTTGGTTGTTAGTGATAACCGCGTGACTACTGAGTCTGTATGTATCTGAAAATGCCATAAACCTTAGCTTAATTAAGTTAAAAAAGTAATACAGTTGAAGAGTGTAAAATAATTATCATCGCAATAAAAATTCTTATTGACTAAATTAATATTCAGGATTATTTTTCTTGCGATGTTTTGGGCAAAACAAAAGCAGTATACCCTCTATACTGTCTGGCGCCAGCCAACGCAGGCACTTTCCCTAATGGGTCCATAAAAGTGTGTTCGCGTAAAGCAGTTACTTGAGTCTATAGACTTCTGATTTCTGTAAGCAATCTCGCATTGCTTAACTGTGTGAAAAATATAATGCAAGAACCTTCTGCGTTAAGTTTACTGCCGCCAGTATTGGTGGTGGTTTTGGCCGTATTTTTACGCCGCCCTATTTTATCTTTACTAATTGGTGCTTTGTTTGGTTTAGCCATGCTAGGACCAACCGCTGTGTTAGCCAATTTTGCTGATATTTCATTAAAGGTAATGCAAGACGAAACCATTGCCTGGCTAATTTTAGTCTGTGGTGGATTTGGTGCATTAATCGCTTTATTAGTGAGAACCGGGGGTGCAAGTGCCTTCGCCGAATTAGCGTTAAAGTTTGCCAAAGGCCAGCGCTCATCGTTGGTGATGACATTTGTGCTAGGTGTGATTATTTTTATTGATGATTACTTAAATGCATTAACCGTCGGTGAAACCATGAAACGTATCACCGATAAGTTTAAAATTAGCCGTGAAATGCTCGCTTATGTTGTTGACTCAACAGCCGCGCCTATCTGTGTGCTGGTACCACTCTCTACATGGGCCGTATTTTTTGGTGGCTTGTTAGTTGATAATAATGTTGCACCAGAAGGTCAAGGTATTGCCGTCTACATTCAAGCAATCCCTTACATGTTATATGCTTGGTTTGCGGTCATTGTTGTATTACTGGTTAGCTTAAATGTCATCCCTGCTTTTGGTCCGATGAAAAAAGCACAACTACGTGCCATGAATAATCAAATCGAGATCTCAAATAGCCAATACACAGATGTTCAAACAGCGGATGAATACGCAGTAAAAGCAGCGGAAGAAAACTTTGAAACAGCCGCTTCAAACGGCAAACTCTATAACTTTTTAGTGCCGATAGTTTTACTTGTTGCATTTACTGTTTACTTTGACATTGACGTATACAAAGGATTGCTTGCAACCTTTGCCGTTGTTTTACCTTTTTATATGTTACAAAAGTTGATGACATTGTCAGAACTCGTTGAGCGTATGCTTGATGGTTTTAAAAGTATGATCCCCGCTATTGGGACTGTGGTTGCAGCATTTATATTTAAAGATGTGTGTGACCAATTAATGCTTCCGCAATATGTTATTAATACATTAAGCCCTTATATGACGGCCCAGTACCTACCTGCCGTGGTGTTTTTAGCAATGGCAGTACTTGCTTTTGCAACAGGTTCAAGCTGGGGGATTTTCGCAGTAACGATTCCTATTGTAATGCCTCTGGCTTACGCAATTGATGCCAATATTCCTTTAGTGATTGGCGCTTTGCTGTCGGCGTCGTCATTTGGTAGTCAGGCGTGCTTCTATTCTGACTCCACGGTACTTGCCGCGCAAGGCTCAGGGTGTGATTTAGTCAGCCATGCTATCACGCAACTGCCTTATACCTTACTTGCAGCAAGCGCTGCATTTATAGGATTTTTGCTTATCGCATAAATAAAAAAGCCCAAGCAATTGCTTGGGCTTTTGTTTATCCGCTATTAAATTAGTTTTGGAATTTAATGCCTTTGTAAAAACTCTCTAAGTTTTCAACTTTTGTTTGGTTTTTAAGATCTGCAAATGGCTTATCCGCAAACTTACTACCACGCATTTGAATATTTAATCGTGGAGCCTCACTGTTAAGCATGGTTTTCTTGTAATAATCTTTAAGATCAGCCAAGGTTACTTTTTCAACTTCTGCGATAAGTTTTTCCTTAGAATCAAACTTAAAGTTCTCACGATACCAATCTGTGATAAGTGGTGACATTTCATCACTTAAGTTTTTAGGCTGCTCTTTTAAAGACACAAGCGTTGCATTTTTAAGTTGTGCAAATGTTTCTTCTGTCATGTTATCAAGCTCAACAGCGTATTGCTTTTTGAACTCATCAAAACGCGCTTGCATCTCTTTAGGGCCTTTAACCGGTGTTTGAATATATAGACCCAATGCAGAGTAGTCTTCGATAGGACGTGCTAACGCACCAACCGCATAAGCCAGCTGCTCTTCAGTACGTAACTTATCAAACGCTACGGTTCTAAAGTGACTTTGTAAGATTTGCGCCTGTGCTTTTTGCTTATAGCCAGGTGTTGGGTGTACAACCATATCAATGATTGCTACATCTGCTACATCAATATCTTTTTGTAATACGATGCGTTCACCTGGTTGAGGTAACCATGCTTTGCTTCTAGCAAACTCAGTCGTTTTATGGCCTTTAGGTAAAATAGCGGTTAGTTTACTCGCAATAGAGTCAACATCATTTTGGTTATAGTTACCAAACGTGAATACGCGTAGATCATTGGCAGCAAGTGTTGATTGCTTGATAGCCGCAAAATCAGCAAGAGTTAGCGCATCTGCCGCAGCAATTAAGCTTTCGGTATCAAATTTACCACTACGAGTCAGTTTTGAGTATTCACCGAATGCTTGGTAGAACGGGAACTGCTTTTGTTGATTGAGTAAATCACGCTTAAAACGATCGATTGCTTGGGCAAATCCTTCTTCAGACACATCTAACGTTAGATTTTCAAGCGCTTGAGCTAAAAGTACGTCTTGTTTATCAGTAAAACCACTTAGTGATAACACAAGGCCGTTACTTGGTTGTAGCCCTAAGCTCATACCTGCAACGGCTGCTTCTGTGCTTAGTTTGCTTTGTTGTAAGTTATAAAGATCAGCCCACACTGCATAAAGAACTTGTGATTTAACATTCACAAGGGCATCAGGTGTATTAATGTAAACTTCAACAAGACCCTTAGGTTGCTCAGCAAATTGCTGACTTGCTTGGCGCCAAACTTTTACACCTTGCTTATCAAATACCAGTTCAGGATGCGCTTGTTGTTTAAACTCCGCCGTTTTAATTGCAAAGCTTTCTGGTAATAAGCGGTTTACTGTTGGTAATGCTAAAGCGTATTCGCTCGGTTTGCTCCAGCTTGCAACTTCTGCTTCGCTGATATCTTCAATGCGGTATTTACCATCGTAAAAATGCAGCTGTGAATCTGTTTCTTCTTGCTTTGAAATATACCAAATACGTAGCGTATCTTCGTTTAATTGTGAAAGCACGTTTTGCACCGCATCTGCATCAAACTTTGCATAATAATAAGGTGCGTTAATTGCATTGTTCACAGGGAATTTTTGCATGCTATCAGTTAAGTTACTGACATAACCAAACTCATCGCCTTTTTCTAGGAATTGAAATTCATTGTTTAGAGAGGTACGAATTTCATTAAAGTATTTGCTATCAACACCCTGCTCTTTGATAAGCGCAATGTATTGCATAACCATAGCGACAATTTCTTCGCGGTTTTGCATCCCAGCATCAGTCAATTCAATATTAACTGTTAAGCTGCCATAGTTACCGTATTGAGTTGGAGCATCAGAAGCTGATAATCGTGACACCCAGCCTTTATCACGTAAAATTTGTGCCGGGCTACCTTGCATTTCATTGCTTAAAAGGTACGACACAAAACGGTTTGGTTTTACCGCAAACTGTGAACTGTTATCAGCAATAGTGAATTCTAACTGTAGCTGTTTAACATCTTCATTCGGTGAGTAGTAAACACGTTTGCCACCTGCCACAGTAAAGTCTAACTTATCAGTCACCGTTGGCTTTTCGATGTGTTTGTTTTCAATGTCAGCAAAATACTGTTTAGCTTTTGCTTCCATTTCAGCCAGTGGACGATTAGAAATCATCGCCACTTTCATAATGTTCGATGAATAATATTTGTTATAAAAAGCAACGGTTTCTTTGTGTAGATTGCTGCCTTCTTTATCCCCTAAAGTTTCTAGGTTACCAATTAAAAAGCGGTTTGCTGGGTGTGAGCCCATCATTTGGCGTGCTAGTTTAAATTGACCAAAGAAGTCCATTTCACGGCGCATTGACCATTCGGCATTTACCGCATTTTTTTCTTTGTCTGTGTACTCAGGGTAAAGCTTTGGTGATTTAAAGAAATCCGCAAAGCGGTCAAGTGCTTCATCGTAAGCATCATTGTTGACTTTGAACATGTAGTTTGTGATATCTAACCAGGTGTAAGCGTTATGCGCCCCACCATTTTTAGTCATAAAATCACTGTAACCTTTGGTGTCAGGGTAACGGTCTGTACCAAGGAACAGCATATGCTCTAGATAATGTGCCATACCTTGTTGCGACATAGGGTCGTGCAATAAACCAACACCGACACTCAATGCAGCAGCTGATTTTTCAGCGCTTGGGTCTGAAATTAAAATCACATCAATTTCGTTATCAAGTTTTAATGTTTTGTACTCACGGGTATCGTTTGGACTTATCACCAACGAGTCAGGAATAAGGTTAGTATTAGCAGATGGAGGCGTTGTGGTAGAAGTAGAAGAACAACCTGCTAACACTGCAAAAGCGATTGCACTGAGTCCCATTATTTTTTTCATTATTTAGTATCCATTAGAAATTGAATAAATTTTTATTTATCATGTGTTTTAGAGCGCCGCAATTCAATGCTTTTGAGCTAAGTTACAGCAAAACTTTGTAACACATTGTGAAAATGCAGTACTTACGGTTAAGATTAATAGCAATAACTATAACAAAGGATGAGCTATGGAAAAGTGGCTAATTGTAGCAATGTTCACTCAGGTCTTACTGACATTCATTGTGATGTACATTATGGGTAAACGTCGCTTTCGTGCGGCAAAACAAAAAACCATTGAGATGAAAGACTTCTTAACAATGGATTTAGAAAAAGCAGGCACTGATGTGCGTGTTGCAGATCGCAACTTTATCAATCAATTCGAAATGCCAGTGCTGTTTTTTATTGCCTGTTTAACAGCTCTACAGGTCAATGCGGTGGGTACTGTTTTTGTTGCCCTTGCGTGGGTTTATGTAGCATTAAGAATTATTCATAGCGTAATTCACTTAACTTCAAATACCTTGAAGGCGCGCTATTATAGTTTCGTTGTCAGTAGCTTCATTATGCTAATAATGTGGGTGCTGGTTTTAGTAAGAATCTTTTAGTACTTAGTGATACAAAGAAAAAAGGCGCTTTTTAGCGCCTTATTAACTTTGTTGGTTGGAATTATTTACGACGACTAAAGCCTGCAAGGGCTAATAAAGATAGCATCCACGCAAGACTACCACCTGAACTACCACCGCCATTATCGGATGAATTATCTTCGTCAATAAGTGTATTTTCTTTTGGTGATAAAGAGGCAGATGAATTCGGATCATCATCAATCACAACAACACTGTTAATCATCACTAAGTTTTCAGCATTAAAACCGCTAGTGGTGGTTGGGCATTGATCTTCATTTAAGCCAACCGTTGGAATTTCACCACAGTGAACTAATGATGTAATTGTCTCGATTGTTTCAAAGCTATCAGCTGTGATTTCACCAAACACGGTGAAACCACCGTTTTGTAAATCAAGATTAGCGCTATTATCTTTTAAGTTAAAAAACCATTGGCTTGTTGCACTGTTGGCATTGCCACCAACTTTCGCCATTGCAATCGTGCCTTTAACGTTTGATAAAACAGGCTCATTGGTGATTGCATCAGTTGTTTCAATCGAATTAAAGTCCGTATCAAACTTAAAACCACCCCCTTGCAATACAAAATCGTCAACAGAACGATGAATAACACTGCCGTCATAACTACCGTCAGTTACATAGTTAAGAAAGTTTTCTACCGTGATAGGTGTGTGTTGATCATAAAGGTTAACGGTAATGGTGCCTTGATTTGTTTGCATTTCTACAATCGTCGCATTAGCTGTAAAGCAGCTTGTAAAAAGCGCAGTTGCAAGTAGATGTTTTTTCATTGTTTATCTTTCCTGATACTTTTTATTATAAAACTGCACGAAGCTTAAACAAAAAAGGTTGATGCATAAATAGCAAACAAAATAGTTACACAAAACACGCCATAGCAATTACAACTCAGTTACATTAATTTACATCGCGTATTCAATTTGGTTATAAAAAATATAAATACTAAATCAAAATCGTCTTATCAAATTGACTCAGTTTGTTAGTATTTGCACGACGACAATGAACACACAGGAATTAACCATGGCGAATGAAGAGAACGCAATATGCGATTTTGGCCTACACCAAGGTGAGCCTTACAGCCAGTTACCAGCTAGTTTTTTAAATTGGATGGTGGGCAATAATCACCAAAAGTCTCATTACGCAGAACAAGAACTGCAACGCCGGCAACTCGCTGCAACAGGACAAATAAATACAGAAAATAGCAACAAAAGTTTATAAAAGACATTTAATTTAAACTTAAGTCGTTTAAACTAAGCGCTTAATTAACCTACTGCTCTAATCAGGCAAACAATTATGCGCTTTTTTTTATTAACTTCGCTACTGGTTACCCTAACCGCATGTAGCTCATCTTCGAATAATACTGATTCAGTACAATATTTAACTCTACTTCATACCAATGATAACCACGGTCGCTTTTGGCACAACGAGCAAGGCGAGTATGGTATGGCAGCCCGTAAAACTTTAATCGATCAATTAAAAGCCGATGCTAAAGCAAAAGGCCATGCTGTGTTATTGCTGTCAGGCGGCGATATCAATACCGGTATTCCAGAGTCAGACTTACAACACGCAGAGCCCGATTTTAAAGGTATGTCTTTAATTGGCTATGACGCAATGGCAATTGGTAACCATGAGTTTGACAATCCTCTGGCAGTACTTGATCAACAACAAAAATGGTCTAACTTTCCATTTTTATCTGCCAACATCATTGATAAAACAACCGGTGAAGCACGCTACCAAGGTTATAAAATCTTTGAAAAAAATGGCCTTAAGATTGCTGTAATCGGCTTAACAACTACAGATACAGCAAAAATAGGTAATCCTCAATATATCGGTGGTCTAGAATTTAAAGACCCAACAGAGGTTACTGCAAAGTTAGCCCCAGAAATTGAAAAACAGTACAACCCTGATATCACCATTGCTGTCACGCACATGGGTCACTATGTTGATGCGAACTTTGGGATTAATGCGCCGGGTGATGTAACTATGGCGCGTAACTTACCTAAAGGCATGCTTGATATTATTGTTGGCGGACATTCACAAGAACCTGTTTGTATGAAAGAGGCAAATATCGCTGACGAAAGCTTCATGCCAGGTAAAGCATGTAAACCAGATCAACAAAATGGCACTTGGATTATGCAAGCCCATGAATGGGGTAAATATGTGGGTAAGGCTGAATTCAAATTAGAAAAGGGCAAATTAACACTTCTTAATTACGCACTTATTCCAGTTAACCTATATATCAATGATGAAAATGGCAATAAGAAGTTGGCAGCTGATTACATCGAACCTAACAAAAGCTTACAAGACGTACTTGCTGTTTATCAGCAAAAAGGCGCAGCACAAATTGCCGGTAAAATTGGCGCCGTTGATGCAAAACTTGAAGGTGACCGTAACAAGGTGCGCTACGAGCAAGTTAACTTAGCACGCGTAATAATTGCTGCTCAAATGCAATCTGTGGGTGCTGATTTTGGTTTGATCAGCGGTGGCGGAATTCGCGATAGCATTCAAGCAGGTGATGTCAGTTATAAAGATATTTTAAAAGTTCATCCTTTTAAAAATCGTATCACCTATATTGATATGACAGGCCAAGAGTTATTTGATTACTTGTCTGTGGTTACGTCTTTCCCACCTGATTCAGGTGCCTACTTACAATATTATAAGTTGAGCTTTAAACGCGACGATGACACCTTATCTGATGTTAAGATTGCTGGAAAGCCACTTGATATGGCTAAAATATATCGTATGAGTATTAACAGTTATAATGCCTCTGGTGGTGACGGCTACCCTACTCTTACCGATAAAAAAGGCTTTGTAAGTACAGATGATACAGATGCACAGGCATTAAAACGTTTCTTTGAGCAAAATAGCCCTGTTAAAGCGGCTGATTATACGCCTAAACAACAATAAGATGTACTCAATAATCTTTAACAAGCAAAAGGGAAGTCAATGACTTCCCTTTTTACTTTTAAACTAGATTATTTGCCTATGACTTCAATATCGGCAACCTCAATCGATTTCAATCCGTAATGATGTAAACGCGAACGGGAGCCTTCACCATGGGCCTTAGGCGGATAATAGGTTTCTTTTATCTCTAGCTGATCTTGCCAAACTTCATCAAGTGCAGCACGAATTTCACTTAATGTTTTTTCTAAACTATTAGTAAAGTTTGGGCGCTTACGTATTGTATGACCAAGCTCGACTAACCGGTAAAAATACTTGTTCGCTAAAGTCAGCAATTCTTCTGGTACATCTTTATTTTGATTAAGCACTACATCTGGGTGCTCAATACAAAACTCAACCAATGCAAGATAAAAGCACAGCGGTTTATTAGCAAGTGCAACGGTTTTATCAACAGCACAACTGGCAGCCAAGGTTTTATTTTGAAGATCGACTATCAATTTAGGTTTTTCTACAGCTTGTATTTCAACCTCAGGCTCATGTTTTGCAATTTGAATTTTAGTACGCTCACTTATAAATAATAAATACGTTAGTGCAGCAGACACCAAACTCACTAGAATTAATACAGCAATATCATTTTTTGAAAATAAAGACGATGCGATAACAAAGCTTACCGTTAACGACTTTTGTGGTGCATGCAATTGTTTAGTAATTAAATCTGCACGGGCTGGATAATCAGAGATCCCTTCAATTGAATATACCATCACGCCTGAGTCTTTTAACTGAGCATTAAGACGCGCGATATAGTTGAGTACCATGTCTTTACTACCTGAATGCTTTAAAAAATCATCAGGTAAATTTAAGTGATTTAAATCAAGGGCAATACGGTTTTCAACTTTTGCTAGAGTCAGTGCATCATTAGTTGTTGTCTTATAAGCTTTTGCAGTAATAAAGGTGGCAAATAAAGCCAAACAACAGCATAGAAAAACCGCCCCATAAGCAAGCTTTATTCTAATTGGCAGCATTGCTATCCCCTACTTTCATTGTTTGCTGGTTTAAGTCACATTCCCAAAAAGACTCAACATGATTAAAGTAATGGGAATTCTGATTATGGGCTAACTGAGTTAGGCGTGTTTGAACAGCACATAAAAGGTCGGTGTTCTCATCTTGCATTTTTAAATACCAACGACTGCCACTTATATTGTCACGGATAGGCGTAATGTAATTGATTGAAAAGCGTTGCTGATCACTGTCTTGCCAATAAGAAGAGATCAAATCGACTTTACCGCTTGCAAGTAACTCTCTTAATTCTGTATGCGAACTGGCATAAGTGATATTTAGGTTTTCTAGGTTGATGTCTAATTTTTTAAATAATTGCTTAGGTAAAATGTGCCCGGAGCGACTCGTTGGATAATCAAGTAAGCCAATACGCTTGTCTAAAAAATAACTTTTTTCAATTCGGGGCTTTTCTTTACTCGAAATTAAATAAGCAGTGTAATCTGGGAAGCCAACAACCGCTTGATAGTTATAGGTTGACTCGGCCATAAAGGCATTAATCAAGTTTTCTTTAGCAAGGATCAAATCTGCTATCCCTTTACCTAAAAACTCAATTGTGTCTGAGGTTTTATAACCCCAATAAGAGGTGACCTTGCCATATTGTTTACTAATGATGTCATCTGCGCATAGGGTTTTAGCAACATCCTCAGCCAACACTTTACCTGATGAATACACCACCAGTTCATTAAGGTTAACCTCTGATTTAGTATCACATTGGAATGATGTTTCAATAAATGCATCGATATCAGAAACAGGCGGTTTACCCTGCAAAATTCCGATATAAAAAAACAAAATTAGTGACAGAAACAAAAATGTAACAATCGACGATTTTTTTATTAGTATTGTTCTTAAATTCAATTTTAATAGCCAACAACGCTCCGTTGTCTCTATTTGAACAATTATTCTTACTCATTACAACAGGTAATTTTACCTGAATATTGTAAACCATTGAAAAACAACATATATGAACAAGAAATTATGAATCTTATTGAGTCCTTTCTATTTGTTTTTAAATTCAGGAAAATACACACCAAGAAATCGTGCTTCATGGCACATTCATTTTGGACACTGAGTCAATGTTACAAAAAACAATAAAAATGTTGCTGTTATCGACACCAGTTATTTCTGTGTTGTTAAGTAACCCTGCAAATGCATGGGGTCAGAATGGTCACCGTATTATTGGTGAAATTGCATCTAAGCATATTACTGACACCACTAAGCAAGCGTTAGTTCCTTTACTTGATGGTGATTCTTTACCACAAGTTGCAACGTGGGCTGATGAAATGCGTTCTGCGCCTGAAACGTTTTGGCAAAAGAAATCTTCACGCTGGCATTACATAAATTTCAAAGAAGGCGATGCTAAGCCTCATTACGACTCACATGCCCACCATAATAAAGAAACCGTGTCAGACATCCTTGAAGGCATGGAATATTCAATATCAGTTTTACAAAACCCAAAAGCCTCTCTCGGTGAAAAGCAATTTGCATTACGCTTTTTAGTTCACCTTGTTGGTGATAGCCACCAACCTTTTCATGCCGGTCGCGGTGAAGATCGTGGTGGCAACAATATTTCTGTCACATTTTTCGGTCAAGATACTAATTTACATAGCTTATGGGACACAAAACTCATTGAAAATGAAAATTTGTCCTATACTGAGTTTGCGCAATTTATAAATACAACAAATCAAGCGTTAATAACGGACTATCTTGCCAGTTCACCTAGCGATTGGTTGATCGAATCTAATAACATTGCAAACTCTCTGTATAAAGAAAATGAAACAAACGTAAGTTATAGTTATATCTATAAAAACTTACCAGTTGTTAAAACTCGCCTACAACAAGGTGGGATAAGATTAGCGGGTTTATTAAATACATTATTTGATAAATCAGCAAAACCGTTAGTAAAGGCACTTAAGATGCCAACTGACAGCAAACTATAAATGAAACATAACCTCTAACACGGGAAATAACATAATGAAAATCCAACTCCGCAAAACAGCTCTATCACTTGCTATTGCAGCATGTGTTGGTGTGAGTGGTGCAGCGTTAGCAAATGAAACAACATCTGCTATCAAGGGTCAAATCAAAGGTCCAAACGGCAACCCTGCTGCTGGCACTAAGATTACTATCGTTCACTTACCTTCAGGTTCAACTAAAGAAACTGAAACGAACGATGCGGGTTACTTCACAGCAAAAGGCCTACGTGTAGGTGGTCCTTACCGCGTTGTTGTAGATTCTGACGTTTTCGCAGATCAAACATTCAACAACATTAACCTACAAGTTGGTGCTGACTACCCTGTTAATGTTACGTTAGAGCCGCAATCAGACATCGAGCAAATCGTTGTTACTGGTCGTCCTATCAGCCGTATGTCTGGTGGTACAGGTCCTGCTGCGACTTTCACACTTGAAGATTTAGAAAACCAACCAGCTATCAACCGTGATTTAAAAGATATCATCCGTATCGACCCACGTGTAACAATCGATGATAGCCGCGGTTCAATCAACTGTGGTGGTGGTAACCCACGTTTCAACAGCTTAACGCTAGACGGCGTTCGTATGAACGATAACTTCGGTCTAAGCTCAAACGGTTACCCAACTATCGGCGCTCCTTTCTCTTTTGATTCAATTGAGCAGGTTGCAGTTGAGCTAGCACCTTTTGATGTTCAATATGGTGGTTTCACATCATGTAACATCAATGCTGTTACTAAATCAGGTGGTAACGAAGTACACGGTGGTATGTTCTTCGATTACACAAATGATTCAATGAAAGGCGATAAAATCGAAGGCGAAGACTACGATAACGGTGATTACACTGAAAAACGTTACGGCTTCAATGTTGGTTTACCACTAATCAAAGATAATCTTTTCTTATTCACGTCTTATGAAAAAGTAGAAGGTGTTAAGCAGTACGAGTACGGCGGTTTAAATACGGGTAGTGTTTCAGCTGCAGACGTTGCTCGTGTACAACAAATCGCACAAGACGTTTACGGTTATGATGCAGGTGGCATGCCATCGAGCGCACCAGTTGAAGATGAAAAAATCTTTGTTAAACTTGACTGGAACATTAACGACGATCACCGTGCAAACTTGATCTATAACTACAATGACGCTTTCACACTATCTCAATCAGATGCATACAGTGATACAGTAGCTTTAGACAACCACTTCTACAAGCAAGGTGCTGAGTTTACATCAATCATCGGTTCACTTTACTCAGATTGGTCAGACAGCTTCTCTACTGAAGTTCGTATTGGTAAATCAGAGCTAGATGCAACAGTACAGTCTTTAGATGCAGCGAGCAGCTTCGGTGAAATGCAAATTAGTACAGCTGACGGCGGTACAATTTTCATTGGTCCAGATGACTCTCGTCAGTCAAACGACCTAGACTACAAAACAACGACTGTAAAAGTTGCAGGTACTTACTACCTTGATCAACACACGATTACTGGTGGTTATGAGTATGAAAAGCTAGACGTGTTTAACCAATTCGTTCAGCACACTCAAGGTGAGTGGCGTTTTGATTCTGTAGATGATTTTGAAGCTGGTCAAGCAGCACGTATTTATTATAACAATGCTGCTGGTACAAACGATCCAACAGATGCTGCTGCAAGCTTCTCATACGCTCAACATACTTTCTATGTTCAAGATGAGTACAACTTCACAGATTTAGATGCGACATTAACGTTTGGTCTTCGTTACGACAAATACACAAGTGATGACAAACCTAACTACAATGAAAACTTTACTAACCGTTACGGTTTCAGCAACCAAGGTACATTCGACGGCATCGATTTAATTCAACCACGTGTTGGCTTTGAATGGTACGCAACGGATGCATTAGAAGTACGCGCAGGTGTTGGCTTATTCTCTGGTGGTAACCCGAATGTATGGTTATCTAACTCATACTCAAACGACGGTATCACAAACATTGGTACTTTCCGTGCAGGTGTAGATTTATTCAATACCCCAACAGTAAACGGTGGCACTCCAGGTTATGAAGTACCACAAGATATGTATGATGAAGTTGCTAATACAACAATTGGCGCGGGTGATTCTTCAGTAAATGCTGTTGACCCAGATTTCGAAATGCCTTCAGAGTGGAAATACTCAGTAGGTGCAACATACACAACTGAAGATGAGTACGTATTCTCACTAGATTACTTATTCACTAAACGTAAAGATGCTGCAATCTTACAAGACATCGCGTTACAAGATTCTGGTGAAACAACGTTTGATGGTCGTCCAATTCTTGAGTCTATTGAAGGTCGTAGCGGCGACTTACTACTTACAAATGTAAGTGGTGACAGTGGTGAGTCTCACATCATTTCTGCTGCAATGAGTAAGCGTTTTGATAACGGTATTAGCGTTCAATTAGCTTACGCTTACACTGACTCAACAGATGTTAACCCTATGACTAGCTCTGTAGCTAGCTCAAACTACGGTAACATGGCGACATACGATCCGACTAATCCAGGTGCACACACATCTGATTACGAAATCCCACATCGCTTTACTATGACATTAGGTTACACAACTGAGTTGTTCGATGGTTACAACACACGTTTCAACCTATTCAGCGAAACGTACAAAGGCCTTCCTTACAGCTATACATATAACGGTAGCGACAGTGTTTGGGGTGATAGCAACTCAAACCGTAGCCGTCAGCTAATGTATATCCCTGAAGTGAATGACCCGAACGTTGTTTACGACATGACTCCAGAAGAAGTAACTGAGTTTAACGAGTGGATATCTGCTCAAGGCCTTGAACGTGGTGAAATCGTTGGTCGTAACAGCCAAAATGCTGATTGGTTCACAAAAGTTAACTTCAAGATGACTCAAGAGTTACCTGGTTTCATGCCTGGTCACAAAGGTGAAGTATTCTTCGTTATCGATAACTTAACAAACATGTTAAATGATGACTGGGGCGTACTTAAGAAAGGTAACTTCGTTGGTAACCGTATGATTAAAACATCAATCGATGACCAAGGTCGTTACGTATACTCTGACTTCAGCCCTAACAATGGTAAAACTGCAACTCAAAGCGGTGCATCAGTTTGGGAAATGCGTGTAGGTGTACGTTACACATTCTAATAACGAGTTAACCTTGTTATAAAGCAAAAGCCCGCCCCTACTGGCGGGCTTTTTACGTTTTGATGAAAGTTTGCAAGAGTAAAGCTACTAGGGGAAAGTGAGCAAGGGTAAAGCTACTAGGGGAAAGTGAGCAAGGGTAAAGTTAGCAAGTTACTAGTAGCAGCGATTTTACATCGTGTTCAGTACCTAAAACCAAGTAGCTGACATGTCCTTTAGTAGGACTGGCTTTAGCCGGGAATGGCTGTAGATACGAGATACGAGATACGAGATACGAGATACGAGCGTAAAGCTTCTAGGGGAAAGTTAGCAAGAGTAAAGCTCAAGAGTAAAGTTAGCGAGTTGCTAGTAGCAGCGATTTTACATCGCGTCTGAGGGCTGACAGCTGAAAGCTGAAAGCTTTCTAAAAAATGCAGGCCATTAAGACCTGCACAAATATTTTTATTTAAGCTGCGTAAACCGCAAGTGGGTGTGTTGTATTGATAGAAACATGTACTGCATCACCTGGGCGTACCATCACTTCATGGCTTACTCGGCTTGTCACCACGGTATCACACGCTAATTTAACCGCGCATAAGCGACTGCCACCTTCGTAACGTACCCATGTCACTTTACCATTACTGGAATTAGCATTTTGAATAAGGTGAATATCATCAGGGCGAAGTAATACATCAACCTTCGCGGTATCATGATCAACCTTAATAGCTGGGGCATTGCCTAAATCAGTGGTGGCGATATCACCTTCACAGTTGCCAGCAATGAAACTTGCTTCACCTAAGAAGCGTGCCACAAAGCGATTGCTTGGTAAGCTAAAGCAGCGTTCAGGGGTATCTATTTGCTGAATTATGCCTTCTTTCAGTACGCCAACACGGTCACCGACAGATAAGGCTTCTTCTTGGTCATGGGTTACCCAAATAGCTGGAACGCCTGCATCTTTTAATGCATTACGAATATCCCAACGTAGGGTGTCTTTTAAAGCCGCATCTAGGTTTGATAAAGGCTCGTCAAGCAATACGAAGTCAGGTTCGTGAGCTAGTGTACGGGCAAGCGCTACACGCTGCTTTTGACCACCCGATAAGGTGGCGGGCTTTTTATTACGAAAAGCTTCGAGACCCAATAACTTAATCCAATGATCTGCTTTCGAGGTATCGGTTAATCTAAAGCAAATATTTTGCTGCACTGTTAAATGCGGAAATAACGCAAAGTCTTGAAATACCATTCCTACTTTACGTTTTTCTGGTGGCACTTTTAACTTGGGTGTTGCACGCCATGAGCCTAAATTAATTTCGCCTTCGCTGATAGGAATAAGCCCAGCTAACGCTTGTAAGATTGTACTTTTACCACAGCCAGTTGGACCAACTAGCATGAGGATCTCACTTTCCCCAAGTGATAAGTTGAGTTCACTTACCACACGATTGCTACCATAATCGATAGACAGCTTACTAACTGATAGCATTAAACTGATCCTTAATGTTCTAATTGACTGCGCTTTTCACCTGAGAGCATTATAGCTAAGCCACATGCTGATATCACTACTAACAATAAGCCAGGTATAGCAGCGCGTCCAAAGTAACCGGCTTCATAAACACGCCATAAATAGGTTGATAGGGTTTCAAACCCTGTTGGACCAAGTAACAACGTCGCTTCAAGCTCTCGCATTGATTCTAAAAATACCAAAGCTGCACCGGCAATAATACCGCGCAGTGTTAAAGGTAAGGTAATACGCATAAATGCTTCGCGGGGGCTGGCACCTAATACACGTGCTGATTTAATTAAACTCGAATCTAAGTGTTCAGTGCTGGTACGCACAGAGCCAACTGCCAGCGGTAAAAAGCGCAGCACATAGGCAATCACTAATAATGCCAGAGTTTGGTATAAAAGCGGTAATTGCAGGCCCCCATAAACAAGTGCAGTACCCATCACGATACCAGGAATACCAAACCCGAAATAAGTCACCCGCTCCATAATGCGCCCTACTTTACCGCTTAAGGCAGCATGCGCTACAGGTACTGCAACAACAACAGCGACAATAGCCGCAATGCCAGACGCATAAGCCGAATTCCACGCAATACTGAAATCAAAATCAGCAATACCATCACGTGCAAGCCACAAGGTAAAAATAGCTAGCGGCAAACAAATAGCCAGTAATAAAACAGGGAGAAAAGTCACTAGCATGGCTAATTTCTGGCTGTTCGATGGGAATAACATCAGCGGTCTTCCGTGGCGCTCTGAAGCCGTTTTAATTTGCGATTCAATGAACAGTAAAAAACCGACTATCACCATTAATTGTAACGATAACATCGCGGCACGACTTAACCCAAAGGCGTTGTATTCAACATAGATCACCCGAGTAAAGGTGTCTAAGCGCATCATCGCCGGTGTACCAAAATCTGATAAGGTATAAAGCGCAACCAGCAATGAACCCGCCGCAATACCGTTGATAACACGGGGCAAGATTACTTTAAACACGCTCATTGGCATCGACATACCTAAAGTACGAGCTGCATTTACCATGCTGGCATCTAGACTGAGTAAAGATGAACGCGTCGTAAGCATAACAAACGGAAACGTGTATAGCGTCATTACAATGGCAGCACCCGTTAAGCCATACATAGGCGGCGTTTCAAAGCCCAACAGCTGATTTATCTCACCACCGGGGCCAAATGCTGCATACAAGGTAAACGCACCAATATAGCTTGGAATTGCCAGAGGAGCTGCAAACAATACAAGCCAAAGTTTTTTAAAAGGAAGTTGAACATAGGCACTAATAAACGCCAGAGGCACGCCAATTAAAATAGAGCCGATTACTGTTAACACCATAAGTGACAAGGTGTTACCAAGAATTTTTAAATTGTGACTATCAAAAACAGCCGTCGCATCACTCGCTAAAGTGATCAATATATAAACTGGCACTAACGCCAAAAGCGCTGCAAGCAGCGCCATCGGATAAGAAGCAGGTATGCGCATTATAAAACACCGCTACTGCGCATAAGGTCGAGTGTTGGCCTTAAATCTGCCAATTGAGTTAAATCTATTTTCGGCGGTGACACATCCGTTAACGCTGGTAACCCAGCTGGCTGGTCAATGCCTTGGATCAATGGAATTTCGTACGCTTCACGTGCTAAGTAACTTTGTACTTCAGCACTTAGTAAGTAACGCATAAAGTTCATTGCATTCGGGTTATCTGTTAGCGATAAAACACCTGATGCATTAACTAAGCAACCTGCATCTTGATTGGTGAAAGCAAGATCAAGGTTAGCATCTGGTTTGCCTGACTTAAGGCGTAATGTGTAATAATGGTTTGCAAAACCAATATCCACTTCGCCACGTTCAACGGCCATCACTACACCAAGCTCACCAGCATAGGTTTTCGAACGTTTTTGAACTTTCTTCAGCCATTTAGCGGTTTTATCATCCCCTTCAAGAATGCGCATTGCTGTGACAAATGATTGGAATGATGCATAAGCCGGTGCCCAACCAATTGATAAATCGCTATCTGCAATTGCCATAATACTATCTGGGATCTGATCTTTACTTAAACGCTTAGTATTATAAGGCAATGTACGAATACGACCTGTTACAGGTGCCCAGCCCGGATAGCGGAACTGTGGTTGTAATTGCGCTTCTAAGTCAGATGGTAAGGCTTTAGCTAAACCTGCGTCGGTGACTAGACCAATCGCACCAGAGTCAACTGCCCAAAATAAATCAGCACGTTTAACACCTGCTTTAGCTTCTGCCACTATCATGTTGGCAAGTGCAGCAGTCGGGCCACGTCGGATTGATAAATTAAGTTTTGGATTTTTCTTTTGGATAGATTGCAGTACGTTTTCGTACAAACCACCTTCACCACGGCCTAAGTATAATGTTAGGTCACCCTCAAGGGCGGGTAAGTCATTCACTGAAATTGGGCTTGCAGCTGTAGCTGCAAAGGCACGTGAAAGAGGTAGTGGCATTGCGCCCACTACCCCAAACGCAGCCAGGCCTTGAATAAAGGTCCTACGCTTCACTAAAATACATCCTTACGTGCTTTTTCGGCTTCTTCTAGTAACACCTTAGCGCGATCTAATTTTTCTTGCATATCAACAACCACTGCACGTACTTGGTCAACAGTACTTTTATCAGAAATAGCTTTAGGCAGGGTTACGTTAAAATCTTTTTCTAGAACTTCTACTAACTTCGCATCTTTTTCGATAAGCGTACCTTCAACACCTTCGAATAAGTGAAGGTAAGTATCATGTACGATTTGCGTTGCTTCATCGCTTAAACGTTCTGCGTATTTTGCAACAACGCGGTCTAATTTGTGTTTGATTTCATCGATAGTAGCACTTTGCGTCATTGTTTCAGAAGCAGTTGCTTTTACAGCTTTTAATAAGCCTTTTTGCTGGAAGTCGGCAGCAAGTTTAACAGCTCCAAGACCCTGCCACAAGGCAGCATTTAAGGCCTTTTGATGCTCACGTACTTCACTTGCTGGTTTTTTATCATCAATGGCCATTTTAACACCATAAATACCTTGCCAGATAGATGCATAAACCGGTACGTAGTTTGTTTCAATTGCGCTGTGAAACTTTACTGACTCCCAGTATTCAATTAAGTCATCGCTTTTAACAGCCTTTGCGCCTTTAGTTTCGTAATCGGTAACCATGGTGTCGACTTTACCGATCATCCATTCAACGTCTTCAGAATAATCTTTTAAATTTTCTTTTAGATGATTAACGTGCTCACCAATTGGGCCATTTGCCAATACAGGTTGGGCAATAAAAGTAGATGCTAATACTAGGCTTAGACCTAGTGTTTTCACGGTGTTTAACGCTAATTTCATAAGAGGGGACATCCAAGTTTCTAATTGTAAATGATAGCCATTATCATATATGTATCGATTGTCTAAATCAATTGCTATAAAGCCTTGATTACAGATTTAAACATTTTTATTTAATTGCTCAGAAAGTGTACTCAGCGTGTCCATAAATTGTTGAAGTGCTTGGCTATCTAAGCCACTCACTAAACGTGCTTGCCACTCGTTTGCAAGCGGTACAATCTGTTCATGCAACGCTATTCCTTCAGCAGATAGTGATAACAAACTTGCGCGTTTATCTGTCGGGTTCGCTTTAGCAACTATCAATTCCCTTGATAATAATGACTTTACAGCCCTCGACACGGTGGATTTATCCATTTGAGCCATATCGCACAGCTCTTTAGCACTGCGCTCACCGTATTGCGCTAGATTCGCAATCACACGCCATTGTGGCACGGTCAAATTAAATTGCTGTTGATATAGTTCACTAAATTGCTCACTCATCTGCATTGCAATGTTGGTTAACGAATAAGGTAAGAACTGTTGTAAATCGAGTATTTGTTTTCGTTCTGTTGTCATGGCTTCACTACTGTCAAAAAATATTTACACAAGTAAATTCTGTGCAGTTTGAATTTAGTCTCACATGAGAGTATCTTACCTAAAACCTTTCAGGAGTCTAGTGATGAATAACGAATTACAATATATGACAGGCTTTGGTAATGAATTTGAGACCGAAGCCTTACCCGGTGCATTACCCATCGGTCAATTCAGCCCTCAAAAAGTAAAATACGACTTATATGCTGAGCAGTTCAGCACAACCGCATTTACAGCGCCGCGTGCTGATAACCGCCGTACTTGGTTTTACCGTATTCGCCCGTCAGTAGTACAAGGTGATTACACGCCAATCGATAATGGCCTTATTCGTACAGCTCCTATCACCGAAGTGCCAACGCCACCGACGATGCTACGTTGGGATCCAATTGACATTCCTGCACAGCCAACTGATTTTATTGATGGTTTAATCACCATGGCTGCGAATGGCAGTGCCAATGCACAAACAGGTATTGGTATTCATATTTATGTTGCTAATAAATCAATGCAACACCGTTACTTTTATAATGCTGACGGTGAAATGCTGTTTGTTCCGCAACAAGGTGAGCTATTACTAAGAACAGAATGCGGCAAACTCACCGTTCGAGCAGGTGAAATTGCGGTTATCCCTCGCGGTATTAAATTTGCTGTCGATTTACTTACTGATACAGCCCGTGGCTACATCTGTGAAAACTATGGCCATGCCTATATTTTACCAGAGCGCGGCCCTGTCGGTGCCAACGGTTATGCCAATGACCGTGACTTCCACTACCCTGTAGCCGCTTTTGAAGATGTTGAAGGTGATTTTGAGCTAGTTGCTAAATTTAACGGCAATATGTTCCGTTGTGATATTGGTCACTCACCTTTAGATGTCGTTGCTTGGACAGGTAATAGCGCACCTTATAAGTATGACCTCGCTCGATTCAATGTCATGAATACAGTAAGTTACGATCACCCAGATCCATCAATCTTTACTGTATTAACATCACCATCGGGTACAGAAGGTGTTGCTAATATCGATTTTGCTATCTTCCCTCCACGTTGGATGGTGGCTGAGAACACATTCCGCCCACCTTATTACCACCGTAATATCATGAGTGAGTTTATGGGCTTAATCGAAGGTGTATACGATGCCAAAGAACATGGCTTTGTACCAGGTGGTTCGAGCTTACATAACTGTATGTCGCCACATGGTCCAGAAGCTGATGTATTCGAAAAAGCATCAAATGCTCAGCTTGAACCACAACGCTACGAAAACACCTTGGCATTTATGTTTGAATCACGTTACGTTATTTCACCGACAAAATATGCCCTTGAAGGTAAAGAGCGTCAGCCTAACTACACAGACTGTTGGCGCACTATTAAAAAACATTTCACAGGTAAACAGGACGTATAATGAAACTTTATAGCTATTTTCGTTCATCAGCTGCATACCGAGTACGCATTGCGCTTAATTTAAAGAATATTGATCACGAATTAGTGACGGTTAATTTATTAAAATCTGAACAGCAAAGTGACGAGTACCTAGCAAAGAACCCGCAAGGATTATTACCAGCACTTGAAACTGAGCAAGGTGTACTTGCTCAATCGTTGGCTATTTTAGAGTGGCTCGAAGAAACCCACCCAGAAACACCGTTACTAACGGGTGATGCGTGGCAAAAAGCTCAGATCCGTAATTTATGTTATGCCGTAGCGTGCGATATTCACCCTATCGATAATTTACGCGTATTAAAGTACTTAGCTAATGATCTTGGTGTTGATGAAGAAGCAAAAACGACCTGGTATAAGCACTGGGTAGAAGTTGGTTTTGAAAGTATCGAAAAGCTACTTGATGAAGCGAACACTTTTTGTGTGGGTAACAAACCAACGCTTGCAGATGTGTGCCTCGTGCCGCAAGTATTTAATGCCTTACGCTTTAAAGTTGATATGAGTAAATACCCTAAAATTGCTGCAGTTTATGATCAATGTAATAAGCTTGATGCCTTTATTGATGCTGCACCACAAAATCAACCAGATGCGATTTAAGTGTTACTATGATTAATGTAAAAGGCCCGAATAATTCGGGCCTTTTTTATTTGTTATCTTAGCGCTGAGTTAATCACACTCACATGATTAATTAAATCGAGTCCCAAGTCGGTTAAGTAGCCCCCATCAGGACTATCCGTGATGCCTTTATCATAAAGACGTTTTGCTGCATCTCTGATAGAGCTTTCGGCATCTGAGTGAATTTTAATTCCCTGCATTTGAGAATCGCGGGGAAATTTTGCAAGGAGGGTTAATTCGTCAATCATATTTTTATCAAATTGCATGTGTTCACCTTTTTATTATTTATTCCTTGTCATAAGCTTAGTGTAGTTATGCAAATCTGCCCAACGGGAGACGTAATTTGTTAAAGAAAATTTTAATTCTAACTACATTGGTTATTTTACTGTTTTTAAATAAATCAATGGCGAAAGAAAAACCCCTCGTTGTGATTGATGGTCAAGAAACGCTGAACAATCACAGAGTATGCTGGTACGAAAATAAGCGCTATACCGAAGGTGCGTATATCGTCGTTGGCGAGATGACGTTAATTTGCAGCGCCAAACAGCCTAACTTTTCAAACAGTGATTTGGCATGGCTAAGACTCAATGCAAATGGTGAAATTATTTATCCCAAACAGGCTAAAACGATTCATGTCAATTAGCTTAACGTTCACAGATAGGTTACTATTGCGCGGTTGCAAATAACCTAAGATTTATCATGGACAATCAACCTAATAATCCGTTGCATGGCATTAAGCTAGCTGACATCGTAACTAAACTTGAAGAAAAGCTTGGTTGGGATGGTATGGCAGCGCATGTCGATGTACGCTGCTTTCAAAATGATCCGAGTGTAAAATCGAGCCTAAAATTTTTACGAAAAACACCATGGGCGCGCGAAAAAGTTGAACAGTTATATATTGATACTTTTATCAATAACAACGCGGCTGATGACGGCTCGTTCCAATGGAAAAGCATTAAGAAATAAAGCAAAAGCGCTATTCTTCAGCGACAATCACCGAAAGCGATTTCGGTGATATCT
The DNA here is from genome assembly GCF_001641615.1 of Pseudoalteromonas gelatinilytica. GTDB lineage: Bacteria > Pseudomonadota > Gammaproteobacteria > Enterobacterales > Alteromonadaceae > Pseudoalteromonas > Pseudoalteromonas gelatinilytica. The sequence goes on along the minus strand of NZ_LRRU01000019.1, from coordinate 83,895 downwards.
CTACTTCAATTTTTTCCGCTGTTTTCACCTCACCATCTATTACATAACTTAAGCCAGCATCTGCACTCACTGTTACTCGTTTTGCGTTTGTGTGGTGGCTATTAATGGCAAAACTAGTTTGCGTAATACTCGAAAACACTAACTCAGCAATACTGAGTGTACTCGCTTTAGAGTCCGCACTGGGTGTTAACCAATTTACATCAAGTAAGCCATCTTGATGATCTGGCTGCCCTGCAGATTGAGCAAGTAAGGTAGTAAATGGCGCAGCGTTGGCAATGATTAAACTTGTGGTATTAATTGTTTGCGGTTCGTTATCATCAAGCGTAACCAGATAATCTTGCGCCTCATGCTCACCTAATGCTTGCCAAAACCCTTGTAAATACGCAAGTTGCCCTGACTCATTTTTTGCATCACGGTGAGCTTTTTCAATCATCTTTTGTTCAAAACCAATGCCTGCAAGTAATAACATACGCTCACCATTGCACACAGCGGTATCTATTCGGCTTGCCTGCCCTTCAATTATCAGTTCACACGCTTGTTCAACAGGAATAAGTTTCGATTTAATCCCCATTAGCACATGCGCCAGTGCATTGGCGGTACCAAGGGGGATAATCCCCAGCTTACAGTCTGTATTAACAAGTTCACTTGCAACCTCTGTTACTGTGCCATCGCCACCACAAGCAATGACTACATCAGGGTTCAATTCAAGTGCCTCTTTGGCTAACTCAGTACCGTTTACCTGTTCCGACGTTGTATAAACAGTTAAATCATAATACTCAGATAAGCGGGATGTAATTTGCTTACGTTTTGCTTCCCACAGTTTTGTGCCAGAAACCGGATTAGCAATAAGCACCGCTTTATTCTTTATTAATAAGTCACCACGGCGATGACGTTTCACAAGATGACGTAGCTGACGTTTATTTAAATTTGCAGTTTCACGTGTCTCTTTAATTTGCGCCAGTACTTGGTGCACATCGGCATCTTTGTTTTGGCTAAGTAAGTAAGCAGCCATCACAAAGACAGAGCGCCCTCGACCAAGGGCACAATGCACAACCACCCTTCTATCTTCTTTAACTTGGTGATCAATCCAATTAATTGCTTGGTGTAATTGCGCGCTTGTTGGCACACTATGATCAAGTACAGGGATATTTAAATAGCGAATATTCTCTTGGGTAGAAGACCACTCAAGACCATCAAATTCACACGTCACATCTAAAATAGCCGTGATACCCATCTCTTTCATGGTGTCTATATCTGAAGGAAATAAACGACAAGCTAAAAATAAATGCTCATTAATTTGTTGCAGTGGTGGCACTTTGTCATTTTTTCTTGACCACGCATTATAAAGTTGCGCGCCAAGTAAAAAGGGAATGAATGCCCATCGTATGTAAATGGGGATGACACCATTTTCTCGTTTTCTAAAAATACGTGCGATATTAAAAAAGTATGCGCCACTGACTAACAGTAACGACAATGCAGTCCAATAAAAGAACAGCGCAAAATACACTGTTTCAACCCGAATAGCCGCAATTATAAATACAATCGCTAGTGCTAAGTAACTAAATGCTGCCCACATAATCACTCCTTGTTATTCTAATTACAAAGTACGTTGCAAATTTCACTCCAGTAAAACCGCCTTATTTAAACTTGGTGGCTATTTAAAATCAGTAGCTTAGCGTTCACTTAAAAACCTATACTTTAAGTTTAGGACATTTTTTCACAACTTTATGAATAACTTACAATTATTTACACAAGGCACGATTGATAAATTTGCCAAGCTGTTTTTCCCTGCTAGTCTAAATTAAAAGCAAAAACTAATAATCACAGAGTTTGAGTGTCGCTTTTGTCAAAAACTTAAATCAATTCGAGCCTAATTCGTTATGAAATACGATGACCAAACGCTACTTAATTTACTTGCAGCAGAATACGTTCTAGGCATATTACATGGCCATGCCCGTGATAGATTTAGCCGCTTAATGCGCACCTCTCCTCGAGCCCGATACGCAACCTCATTATGGCAAAGGCATATAAAGAATTTAGAAAACGCGATTGAATCTAACCCACCCGATCAACAAGTGTGGGATAAAATCACAAAACGAATTGACCCCATATTTTTACCAACACAGAAGAAAGCAAAAGACCCTAACTATGGAATTTTTAAGGCTTGGGGTGCAATTGCCACAGCAGTCTGTATTGTATTGGTGTTAATTACTTGGCAACCGCAAGAGTCATTTAGCGATAAAGTCACTCATTCAGTGACATTTTATGATTCATCAAATAAGCCACTTTGGAGTTTAGATATAAGCGATCACAGCATTTTACTAAAAGCGGCTAGTGACATGAGTTTTCAAACTGATAATGACTACCAGTTATGGATCCGTTTAAAAGGCTACCCTAGCGCCATCCCTATTGCTTTATTACCTAAAACAGACAGTAAAGAAATTGCCCGAAATGCATTATTTAAACCGCAAAATATTGCGTTACTGGCGATAAGTCGAGAACCGATTGGCGGTTCACAATCAGGCTCCCCAAGTGAAATTCTTTATACAGCTGAACTTAACGTCAACTAACCATACAAAGCCAAAACACTCATTATTAAAACACGAGCAAAGCCACTATTTCTAAGACAGATGACCTAGCCGTTAAACCTGTGTACTTGCTATAGTAACAGCCCCTTTTTACTTATCTTAAAAGAAATGCGGTCATTCGAGCATAAGACTTGCCCGCCAGTATTATCTTAGGAATAAACATGAAAAAGTCGTTGTTGTTTACGCTATTTCTATTGATTTTTAGTTTTACCAGTTATGCCCACCAGCAAAGTACCGCTTACCTTACTTTAGAACAACAAACGAGTCATACACTTTCACTCACAGGCTCTTGGCAATCCTCTGTGACTGACCTCGATAAAGCGATCAAGTTCGATAAAAATCAAGATAATGTAATTACATGGCATGAAATTACATCACAGCAACAAGCAGTATTAGACTATCTAAATAGCCATTTTAATGTGTTACAACAAAATCAAAGCTGCAAGGTCACGGTTGATGGTGCACTTAGTATAGATAACCACTTTAATCAGTCGTATATCCATGTGCCACTACAAGTTGATTGTCCATCTGATAGTTCTATAACAGTTAATTACACAGCCCTATTTGATATAGATGAGCATCATCAAGCAATTGCCGCCATTGCTAAATCAAGCCGCGTATTTGAACAAAATACGGCAAAACAAGTTATCAACTTTAAAGAGCAAAGCTTCACCACAACGTTTATTGAATATGTACATCAAGGCATATTACATATTTGGATGGGCACAGATCATATTTTGTTCTTAATCGCGCTATTGCTGGGCTGTGTGTTAGTACGTAAGCAAGGCGAGTGGCAACGTGTCGAGTCTAAAAAACAAATCCTTGTTGATACAGCTTGGATCATCACCGCTTTTACGCTTGCTCACTCAATGACCCTCACAGCAACTGCTATGAATATCATATCGCCAAACACCCGATGGGTAGAATTAGGTATTGCGCTTTCAGTATTATTTGCTGCAATAAATAATATTTGGCCAATGATTGTGCGTTTAGGTTGGATCACCTTCTGCTTTGGTCTATTGCACGGTATGGGATTTGCGAGTGTGTTAGGTGAGCTTGGCTTATCAAATGAATACCAGCTAATGAGTATTTTAGCGTTTAATTTAGGGGTTGAGATTGGTCAACTGGTTATTTTAGCTATTTGTTTACCGCTACTAATGCTACTTAGAAATAACCCCTGGTACAAAAAAGCCATTATGCCAGCAGGCTCAGTGCTAATTGCAATTATGGCAATCCAATGGTCTATAGAGCGCTTTTAACAAGCGCTTTTAACAAGCACTTTATTCAAACGGTAACAACAAGGTTTTCATTGCCGGACGCAACGCTTTATGTAACTCATTGATATTAAGATCTGGGTTTAACATCTTACGCAACAAGAGCCCCCCCATGACAGAAAACATCACTTCAATACGAGCATTTACTTCTTCAAGTGCCGTTCCTTGTAACGGCCCTCTTTCACCTACTAATAATTCGCGCATTGAATCACGAGCGTGGCTATCTGAGCCACGTAGTAAGTTAGCTACTTTTTCATTACGCGCAGCTTCGGCCAACATTTCTAAATCAAGTGCACCTTGATTTAAATCGGTATGGCGCTCAACACCTCTGTCAAGACCATCAAGCAACACAGTAACGCGGTCGCCTGGTTTATCAGCAAACTCTTTAAAAATTGAGAACATTTCTTCCATATCACGTTCTACAATCGATTCTATAATTGCTTCTTTACTGGCAAAGTAATTATAAATATGGCCGGCGCTCATGCCTGCAGTTTTAGAAATTTCGGCCATTCCCGCGCCATGATAGCCTTTACGTCGAAAACAATCCGCTGCGGCACAAAGCACTTGATTACGTCTTGCCTCGGCAAGCGCAGGGTCATTGTGTCTTTTCGTTTTTTGCGTCATGGTTTCTCCAAGCTTTACTGACTATGGTTAACTTAAATTTAAACAAGGTTTACAGGATCTTAATCTTAGAGGAGAGTCAAAACAACTAAGATCCTGCAAAACCTTAAATAAATTATGCTTTTGCTGATTTATTGCACAGATTTTTGTGCATTCCAGCCGCCACCCAGTGCTTTATACAAATTAATTTGGCTCGCCAGATATGCTTGTTTACCCAAAATTAACTGTTGTCCAGCACTGTACCAATTTCGTTGTGCATCCAATACTTGTAAGTAACTGTCTGCCCCTTTTTGAAAACGCGCATCCGATAAAGTAAAAGATAGCTCATTACTTTGATATAAGTCATTGAGCGCATCTAGCTGATGCATATAACCTTCACGATCAGCAAGTGCATCAGAAACCTCTTTAAACGCTTGCTGTATGGTTTGCTCGTAGCTGGTTAGTGCCATTTCTTGTTGAGCTTTTGCAACATCGAGATTAGCTTGATTACGACCCATATTAAAAATAGGCAAATTTACCGAAGGTACAAAACTCCAAGTACCTGAGCCTGAATCAAACAGATTACTCAAGTCAGCTGAAGCTGTCCCCGCATTCGCGGTTAAACTGATGCTTGGATAGAATGCCGCTTTTGCCACACCAATGTTTGCATTGGCTGCCAGTAAATCATGCTCAGCTGCTTTAATATCAGGTCGCTGAGTCAATAGCTCAGACGGTAACCCCACTGGTACATCCGGTAAACTCAGTACATCATCAATATTTTGTGATGGTAATAAATCCGCAGTGACAGTTTTACCCACTAAAAAATCGAGGGCATTTTTATCACGCTTTAATAAACGCTGATAGTTTGCAATATCAACCTTCGCGGTTGCTACCGTACTTTCAAGTTGCGATAGCGTTAACTGAGAAGCTGCACCAAGGGCAAATGTTTTACGGGTTAGCTCTAAAGACTCCTGCTGTGACTTTAAAGTCTCGTTTGCAAGTGCCAAAAGCTCTTTGTCCGTCGCATAGTTAAGCCATGCATTCACTAATTCTGAAATCAAACTAATGCGTACACTTGTTAAACTGTATTCGGCCGAATAAAGATTTTGCAAAGCTTGCTCTGATTGGTTGCGGACTTTGCCCCAAAGATCAATTTCATAAGCGGTTAGGCCAACAGTCGCTGAATAATTTTCAGAAATAGTTGCTTGTCCGGTACCAGATAAATCTGCCGGAAGACGCTGACGCGTACCCGATGCATTCAAATCAATGCTTGGGTAAAGCGCTGAATCTTCAATCTGGTACATTGCTCTTACCTGCTGCACATTCAGTGCAGCAGTTTTTATGTCTTTGTTGTTTTCAAGTGTGAGCGCAATCAGCTGTTGCAGCTGCGCATTACTGAAAAATGACTGCCAATTGAGCGCATTGATATCGCCTGCTGTACCTTGGATATCATAGTTTTGAGCAACGGGTAATTCACGCTGCTCCATATCTGGCGCCATATTACAGGCAGATAACATAAGTGCAGCAACAGACACTGAGATTAGTTTAGCTTTCATTATGCCTGCTCCTCATTCGTTGATTTTGTTTTACCTGGGAATACACGACGCACCAGTACAAAGAACAATGGTACAAACAACACCACAATGGTCGATGAAGCAAGTGTACCGCCGATAACAGCAATACCTAGTGCGTTTTGCGCACCCGAACCCGCACTTGATGCAATTGCTAGGGGTAGTACACCACAGACAAATGCCATTGATGTCATAAAGATTGGACGTAAACGAAGGCGAATAGCAGCCACAGCAGCATCGACTAATTTCATACCTTCATCCATTTTATGAATCGCAAACTCTACAATTAAGATGGCATTTTTTGATGCCAAACCTATGGTGGTTAAAAGACCTACTTGTAGATAAATATCGTTAGATAAATTAAATACAAACGAGGCAATCGATGCACCAAATACCCCAAGCGGTACAATTAGCATAACCGCAGCAGGAACTGACCAGCTCTCGTATAATGCCGCTAGACATAAGAATACAACCAACAATGAAAGTGCATAAAGCAATGGTGCTTGACCACCACTTAAGCGCTCTTCATATGAAATACCTGTCCATTCAAACGACACGCCAGCTGGTAATTTCTTAACCATTTTCTCAACTTCAGCCATCGCTTGACCAGTACTGTAACCCGGCGCAGCCGCACCTTGTATTTCCATCGCTGAGAAGCCGTTGTAACGCTCAAGACGCGGTGAGCCATAAGTCCAATACGAATGAGCAAACGCCGTAAATGGCACCATGTCACCACTTGCGTTACGTACATACCATTCATCTAAGTCTTCTGGCACCATGCGTGATTCAGGTGTGCCTTGTAAGTACACTTTTTTCACACGGCCACGGTCGATAAAGTCATTTACATAGCTACTACCCCACGCTGTCGATAACGTATTATTGATATCAGCTTGAGTAAGACCTAATGCTTCGGCTTTTGCTAAATCAATATCAAGTTCAAGCTCTGGCTTATCTTCTTGACCATTCGGGCGCACACCCGATAGCACAGGATTCTGCGCAGCCATACCTAAAAACATGTTACGTGCTTCAAGTAGTTTTTCGTGACCTAGGCCAACCCTATCCTGTAAGAACAAGGTAAAACCGTTTGCAGTGCCAAGCTCAACAACCGCTGGGGGTGGGAAAGCAAATACGAACGCTTCTTTAATCGTTGAAAAGTAACCCATGGCTTTACCCGCAACTGCACCGACTGATAGATCAGGGCGTTGACGTTCATCCCAGTGTTTTAACCCAACAAAGCCGATAGCCGCATTTTGACCAGAACCTGCAAAGCTAAAACCTGTTACCGTAAAGATAGATTTAACCGCTTCTGATTGATCTTCTAAGAAGTGGTGCTCCATCTTTTCAACGACTTTTAACGTTTGCTCTGTTGTCGCACCCGCAGGTAAGCTCACTTGGTTAAACAAAATACCTTGGTCTTCATCTGGTAAAAATGCCGATGGTAATTGTGAGAAAATAAACACCATACCACCCACGATTAAACCGTAAATAAGTAAGTAGCGTTTACTGTGTTTGATCATGCGAGACACAAAACCTTGCGCACCCGAGTTTGTTTTGTCAAAACCACGATTAAAACCAAGGAAGAAACGACCAATAAATGACTTGTTATTGTGAACATGACTTGGTTTTAAAATAGTCGCACAAAGCGCTGGTGTTAAAATCAACGCAACTAGCACAGATAGACTCATAGCTGTTACTAAAGTGATTGAGAACTGACGGTAAATTACACCTGTAGAGCCTGGGAAGAACGCCATAGGCACAAATACAGCCGACAGCACCATCGCAATACCGACAAGTGCGCCTTTGATTTCATCCATCGATTTACGTGTTGCTTGTAATGGCGATAAGTTTTCTTCAGTCATTACACGTTCAACGTTTTCAACAACAACGATGGCATCATCTACCAGTAGACCAATGGCAAGTACCATCGCAAACATAGTGAGTGTATTAATTGAGAAACCAAACACTTGTAAAATGGCAAACGTACCTAGCAATACAACAGGTACTGCAATGGTCGGAATAAGTGTTGCTCTGAAGTTCTGTAAGAATAAGTACATTACTAAGAACACCAGTACAACAGCTTCAATCAGAGTGCTTACTACTTTCTCAATTGAAAGTGATACGAATGGCGTCGTATCGTAAGGAACAACCGTAGTTAAACCTTCAGGGAAGAAAGGCTCAAGTTCAGCAAGCGCGGCTTTTACGCCGTCTGCAGTATCAAGTGCGTTGGCACCACTGGCAAGCTTAACACCTAAACCCGATGCAGGTTTGCCGTTAAAGCGCGCAACAACACCGTAGTTTTCACCACCTAATTCAACATTTGCAACGTCACTTAGGCGAACAACTGAACCATCAGCATTGGTTTTTACAAAAATATTTCTAAATTGCTCAGGTGTTTGTAAACGGCTTTGCGCTGTCACCGTTGCATTTAATTGTTGGCCACTTACTGCTGGCAAGGCACCTAGTTGACCTGCCGACACTTGCGCATTTTGAGCACTGATTGCAGCGCTAATATCTGCAGGAGTTAACGAGTATTTAAGTAACTTAGCTGGGTCTAACCAAATACGCATTGCATATTGAGAACCAAACAGTTGTACTTCACCGACACCATTTACACGCGAAATAATATCAAGCACGTTTGATGAAACATAATCACCGATATCGATGTTATTCATACTGCCGTCTTCTGATACAAAGCCTACAACCATCAGGAAGTTACGGGCAGATTTTGCAACCGAGACACCTTGACGCTGTACTTCTTCTGGCAATAACGGTGTTGCAAGCGACAGTTTGTTTTGTACTTGAACCTGTGCGATATCAGGGTCTGTATCTGCACTAAAGGTTAAGGTTAACGTCGCTGAGCCATTTGACTCAGAGGTTGATGACATGTAGAGCAAGCCATCTAGCCCTTTCATTTTTTGTTCAATAACCTGTGTAACCGTATCTTCAAGAGTACGGGCCGACGCACCAGGGTATGTGGCTTGAATACTAATTGCAGGTGGTGCAATTGATGGATACTGCGCAACCGGCAAACTTCTAATTGCTAAGATACCTGCCAGCATCACAACGATAGCAAGTACCCATGCAAATATGGGCCGATCAATAAAAAATCGTGACATTAAGTTTCTCCGTTACTGGCTATTAGCTGCTGATTCTGCAGGCATTGCATTGACTGGTGCACCTGGGCGGATTTTCTGTAAACCTTCAACAATTAGCTTATCGCCACTGTTAAGGCCATCTGTCACTAACCAGTTTGAGCCCACAGTACGATCTGTTTTAAGCACGCGAGCTTCTACTGTGTTGTCTTTGCTTACAACCATGGCAGTAGGCTCACCTTTAGTGTTTCTGCTTACGCCACGTTGCGGTGCTAAAATCGCATCACTTTTCACACCTTCAACAATCACTGCACGAACATACATACCAGGCAGTAGTAATTTTTCAGGGTTAGGAAATTCAGCACGTAACGTTACTGAGCCTGTGCTTGGATCAACGGTTACTTCAGAAAATTGCAATGTGCCTTTATGTTGATAAGTGCTGCCATCTTCCATCTTTAATTCAACTTTTGAATGTAAAGCAGCATCTTTATCAAGCTCACCCGCAGCAATGGCTTTTTTTAAACGTGTTAGTTCACTGCTCGACTGGGTTAAATCAACATAAATAGGGTCTAATTGAGTAATGGTTGCTAATGCTGTAGCTTGATTAGCGCTAACAAGTGCACCGGCAGTGACATCTGATTTACCAATTTGACCACTAATTGGTGCTAACACTTTGCTGTAGTTTAAATTGATTTCAGCAGTTTTAAGCTGCGCTTGAGCTGTTAGTAAGTCTGCTTTTGCACCTTTGTATGCTGCATCTGCTTCGTCGTAATCTTGTTGGCTTACTGCTTTGATACTCAATAGTTCTTTATAGCGTTCAGCTTTTGCTTTTGCATTAGCAATACTTGCTTGTGCTTTTGTGATAGCCGCTTTGCTAGTCGCTACTTCAGCTTCAAAAGTAGATGGATCGATTTGATATAAGGCTTGGCCCTTTTCTACTTCAGCACCTTCAACGAACATACGTGATTGAATAATACCGTTAACCTGTGGGCGAATTTGCGCGATACGTGAAGCAGCCACACGGCCTGGCAATTCTTTAGTTAGCGTAAGAGGTTTGCTTTGCATCTCAATAACGCCAACAGGTACAGCTTGTGCTGCCTGCGTTTGCCCTTGAGCCGATTCAGATTGGCCGCAGCCTGATAATAAAACAGCACCAGCCAAAGCTGACAGTGCAAAAAATGGAATGCGAGAGCGCTGCATGTGTAGTTCCTTAGTTTAGAGTGAACGATCATTCTAAACTAAAAAAGGCACAGATCAACCATCTTTAAAGAACTTTACATTAAATAAATAGCTTGCTTTAGCGCGTGCTTTTTGTGCAATAAATAAATTACTAATTGAATTATTGCGAAGATAACTGAGAAAGTTGTTTTAAAACTATTAGATATGCGAATTGAAGGAATAACAATTCGCAGATTATTCGCCTAAACACATGCCCATAGCGCGGGCACTTGTTATTAAAGAATGCTCTAAAGGAATGACGCGATATTCTGAAGTAGCTTCTTTTAAACTGATTGGTTTAATTTCACCGTCTTTACTGACAGGGATAAAACCAAACTGACCTTTCTTTACTAGCTCAAATGCCTTAACCCCAAACTCTGCTGCAAGCACCCTATCGAACGCATTCGGTGTACCACCCCGTTGTATATGCCCTAACACAGTGACTCTTACATCAAGATCAAGCGCAACACGTATCTGCGAAGCAAGTTGCTCAGCTATACCACCTAGTACAGGGTTTTCGTAACCACGTTCATTAGATTGTTTACTTACAACACCACCAGCAATAGGTTTAGCTCCTTCTGAAATGACGATATTGGCAAATCCATGGCCTTTATCAAAACGTGACGTTAATTTGGTTTTAATCGCTTCAATATCGTAAGGAATTTCTGGAATAAGTGCGACCTCAGCACCGGCAGCAATAGCAGAGTGCAAACAAATCCAGCCTGCATCGCGCCCCATTACTTCTGTCACAATCACCCGATTATGACTTTGCGCTGTTGGTATTAGCCGATCAATGGCTTCGGTAGCTGTGTCGACAGCAGTCTGAAAACCAATTGTGTAATCAGTACCATATAAATCATTATCAATAGTTTTTGGTACCCCAACGATATTTAAGCCATGCTCAAATAAATGCTGAGATACCCTATGTGAACCATCACCACCTATATTTATTACCGCATCAAAACCAAGTTGCTTTATCGTACTGATCAGCTCATCAGATCGGTCAATAAACACTTGTTCGCCAGCTATTTCAGCAGGAAATGCGGTTGGGTTTCCTTTATTAACAGTTTCCAGAATTGTTCCACCACGAACATGAATACCAGCCACCACTTCACTGGTTAAGTGTATAATATCGTTAGGCTTTTCAAGCACACCACAGTACGCTCTTCGGCTACCATACACCTGCCAATTGCCATCATGTTCGGCTGCTTTAACCACCGCTCTGATCACCCCATTAAGCCCAGGGCAATCACCCCCACTTGTTAATAGCAGTAATTTTTTCATTGTGTTACCAACTTCGTTCACTGATTAATTAGAGATTAGCTTATATGTTGAACTTTCGCGTATGACTTACATCAACTAAAGTTCGGTTTCTTATGAGTAGAAAAAAGCGCCACAAATAGCACTAGTAATACATACTTAGGCAAACTAGTCAGTAAAGTGGTGTTATCAATATTTGCAGAAAAGGTGTTAAAAGCAAAATATAAATGCAGTGCAAAAAATGGTGTCAGCAATATAAAATATGAATACGCTTTGTCTTTGAGATAAAGCGACTTACTTATTAATAAAAACACCAAAAGTAACGCTAATAAAGGAAGACCTAAAGTAACGATATCAACCATTGATAAAGCAAAGTTAGGTGACAATTCATAAAGCGGGGAAAGTACTACTGTAGGTATCGCAATAGCTGCGCCATAACCTATGACTGGTATAGATAAATAGGCAAATAAACAGCCAAAAATAAATAAAAGTAGTACGTTATATTTCATAACTCCATTCCATGGTTTGTTCATTATTAGTCTAACGCTAACTAATAATGAACAAATAATCCACTACTTTTTCAGTACCTTAACTGCTAAAATGTCTTAACTTTAAAAGCTAGGTTTTCTACCGCACAGCCTGTACTACTCGTATTTACACGGTAATAATGAGTATTGTCAGTGGCATTTAAATCCAATAAAAACTCATCGTGCTGGGCTACTGCCTGTTGTTCTTGGGTTAAACACATAGCTTGTACAAGCGAACGTAATTTAGCATCTGAAAAAATAGTGCCAAAACGCTGCATCGGCAGTGGCGGAATTTTAATATTAGGGAGTGCATTATCAACAGTTCGTTTAGCGAGATTAAAGCCATCCTTTGTTACATCAATAACTGCACCTGCAGGCCAATAACTAATTGCTCCGCTGTTTTTAGCGTCTGATTGAACATGCACGACACCGCTTTTACCAATCACCGTCATTAATGAGGTTTTACCTGCTCGAATTGATACAAGGGCTGTGGTTTCATCAATGCCAAAACCATTCTTTTGCTTTGTATCTGCCAGTAATCTAGCCAAACGCATTGTTCTGTTACGCTCGCTAAAGTGTGTATCAAGAACACCGTACGGAAAACTGCCTAGTCCACCTTGTTTTTCATAAGTGAGTGAATCTGCTGAAAGCTTATCACCACATTCATTATCACAGCGTTCACTTGGCGGTGATACCGCAAACGCACCTTCTCTCATTGCAGCTAAACTTGTGCCGTTTGTGATCATTGGTACTGAACCATAGGCATTTTTACCACCACTTTGCACCGCAGTGCCTGCGCTAGTGCCTACAAGTAATGGCCTTTGTAAAATTGCATGAGTCCAAGGGTATTGCTTACCCTCTTCATCAAAAAGAACTTTTCTGGTTAAACTTTGATCGCCCCCGTTAAACATAATCCCCGTGGCATTTTCAATTAGCTCAACTAAATGATCTACCCCTTTATCACAAAGCGCTTTTTCGGCCTTAGTTCGATCAGGGTAAATTGTCTCACGATTAAAAACGCCCATGGAGTCACTACGTAAAGAATCCAAACTCTCACATTGCTTACTGGTTATCGCTTTTGCTAAGGCAGGAGTAAGAGGTAACCAGCTTGATTCAACACCATTAAAGTTTAATAACCCTTCATAAAAGTCAGCTGATTCATATGGGTCTCTGCTTGAAGCTGTAACAGCCAAAATTGCTGGTGATTTGGTGGTTGTTTTTAAAGAAGCAGCAACGAAGTCTAAAATATCATTAGCTGCACTTTCGTTATTATCGCTTGTACTAACCTGCTCTTTTTGACGGGTCGAATCTGTATTTAATACAGCAACTTCAAGTGAATCTATGACAAAGTTGTATTCTGAATCAGTGAGTTCGTTTAGTAGCTTGTTATCTAAATCACGCCATGCCCATAAAATATCACTTTTAGTGATCACACCTGAGTTTTGACGTGCAATTTGTGCTAAAACCTTGAGCGTTTGCTGACGATTTTTTTTATTCTTGGTTGGCCAGTTTGTCTTAATTTCACTTAAGGCATCATTATTTAATCGATATTGATTATTCTGTTTACCACTGATCTGTTTATTCGAAAGGCAATTTTTAGGGCTCATACTTGAGCAAGTGGTCAAGGCACCGCCGACTAAGACCAACGTTTGCTGTTGATCATTTGCATAAACTTTGCTGCCAAATGACGCGAAAAACAAACCAAATACCAAAGAAAAAGCTGAAGTTTGATATTTAGTCTTTTGCTCCTTAAGGATGTTCATATTGTTACACTCTTGTAAAAAAATATTAGAAAATTGCTTGCGCAGCTTTTTGTTGCTTGCTATAAAAAAAAGGAACATTTAAAAACGCGAGTAAGCTAGCACTGTATCGCTAGCTTTGTCAAAAGACCTTACGGATTGGAATTATGTTGAAAAACGCATTATCGCTTTGCACATATTTCTACTCTCCACACTACCTTTCGGAGTGGTTTGACGAGTAGCCACACCTCACTTCCTGTGAGGGGCTAGTTGTGTCTATAACCTACTGCCCTGTCTAAAAAATTATAACAATTATTCAAAACGTCACGGTTTTGCCGTGTGTTTTTTAAGGCAAAGGTAAATCAATATGTTTCGTCAGTTATCAATTGCTGTAGCAATCAGTGCTGTGCTGTGCCCAGTACACGCTGTGTATGCTCAAAACGACCAACAATCAGAAAAAATTGAACGAGTAGAAGTAACAGGATCACGAATTAAAGGGGTTGATTTAGAAGGAACCATCCCGCTTACCGTGCTTGACCAAGATGCAATCAAGCGCTCAGGAGCGAACACCATTCATGAGTTATTAAAAGATTTATCCGTTTTCAAAGGCGGTTCAGGTACCTTTTCAACATCTGAAAGTGGTGGTACATCAACCTCAACACCAGCGGGTCAATCAGCGGCTAGCCTCAGAGGTATGGGGCCTTCTGCCACATTAACACTCATTAATGGCCGACGTGTAGCAGCTAGCTCATTCGCAGCAGGCACTGAAAACTTTGTCGATGTGAACTCAATTCCACTTGCTGCAATTGAGCGAATTGATATTTTAGCCACTGGTGCATCGGCAATTTATGGGTCTGATGCTGTCGCCGGTGTTATTAACTATATTCTCAAAGATGACTTTCAAGGAGCTGAAGTAAACACTTCTTACACCAATAGTTTTGACAGTCATGACGAAGGTAAGAAGCAACTTAACTTGGTTTACGGCACGAATATAGGTGAAAGTAACTTAACGGTATTTGCTGATATTTACGACCGCAATGCCTTTAAAGCAACCGACAGAAGCTATACCGCAACACCTAATTTAGTGAATGGTTACTCATACTTACCCAAACTTGAGAACTCGCCGAACATTTATTACTACAGTAGTCGAGATGGCAATGAGCTACCTGCGCCAAACTGTAAAACAGAACTTGTCACGACTGAGTATGGTGAGCAAATTTGTGCTTACTATGCTAACCAAGATGATTACCTAGAAACCCCATTTGAAAGCCTTTCAACTGGCTTTATGTTTAACAGCAGCTTAGGTGATTTAGATTGGCATACCGATTTCTTCTATAGCCAAACTAAATCAAAAGCCTATTCATCACCTGCACCAATCAATCAAATAAACGATGATGATGGTCCGTATATCATAGAAGATGCGCTATTCATTTATGATAACGCTGATGGCAGTAACGACCTTATGGACCAGCTTTATATTGATCCATTTACCACTCAAGCAGGTCGAGATGTTTATGGCTTTGCATTTGATGCACGTTTTAATTCACCGCGTACTGTTGAAGTTGAAACTAAAAACTTTCGCTTAGTCAGTAGCCTAGCTGGTTACATTGGTGATTGGAGTTGGGAGTCAGGTGTAACATTTTCTCGTTCTAAGTCAGAGCAAGAAGCGATTGATGGTATTTACAACCGCTACCAATTTCATGCTGCAATCACTGGTGAATTATGCTCTGACGGTTCAACGGCTACATACGATGGAACACAGCTCAATTGTGCGCAAGGTCAGTTAATGCCATTCTACAACCCTTTTTTACAGGGTGATGCTAATAATGATACGGTGCTTGAGCTTGCAAAAGCAAACCCTAGTAGAAGTGGTGAAAGTACAGTTTACGGATGGGATTTAAACTTTAATGGCGACTTATTTACATTTAATGAGTTACCCATTTATGCTGCATTTGGTATTGAGGCTCGCCGAGAAGAGTTAAAAGATATTCCGTCTTTAGACTCTCAAGCGCGTGCTGAAAATGGTTATTTAGTTGATGTTTTTGGTTTTGGCTCGAGCTTATCAGAAGCAGACCGTACGCAATACGCTGCATTTGTAGAGTTGAATATGCCAGTTACTGAGCAGCTAGAACTGCAAGTTGCTGGTCGTTACGATCATTACGATGACTTTGGTGGAACGTTTAACCCTAAAGTGGGTTTAAGCTACCGCCCTTCAGATTCTCTAATTATTAGGAGCTCTTGGTCAACGTCGTTTAGAGCACCTTCATTAACTCAAGCTGGCGTAAAATTACGTACCACACAATCAAGCTTTGATTGCGGCGCAAATCAGGCAGTTGCAGACTTATACTGTATGGGTGATGGTACAGAAGTCAGTGTTAACAGCCTAGAACTTGGGAACCAAGCACTCAAAGCCGAGGAATCTGAAGCGCTCAGCATTGGCTTTGTGTGGAGCCCATCTGTAAATACCAACCTCACTGTCGATTATTGGCATTTTGATCATGAGCAAGTCATCGATACCAATATGACTGCCGTACTAGATAGAGCAATTACGGATGCTTCTCTTCGTCACTGTGGCTTAGTACCACAAGGCCAACAAGGTATTTCGTACGAAGAGCAGCTGTGTGAAGTAACCGATAATGCTGGCCTTAATATCGAAAGTGATGGCGCAAATCTTTCAGAGATCCTAACAAACTATATTAGTGAGTTTAACCCGCGCGAAGATGAGCTATTCCTGCCACTATTTAGAGACCATGTTATTCCACTGGAAAATACCGGCACACAAACCTTAGCGGGTATCGACTTTAAATTCGATCATCGTTTTCTTTTTGCAACAGGCAACTTAACACTCGCTTTCGATGGTACACACTATTTAGAGTTTGAGCGAAACAAACCCGGTTCAGATACAATCGAAAAGCTAATCGGCACTTATCGCTACCCTGAAAATGTAGGCAGATTCTCTATCGATTGGGATGCCGAGAGTTATTATTTAAACCTAGGCGCCAATTATACCAGTAGCTATGAGGATGATATTGAAGGGCTGCGTGGCCGTGAAATAGATGAGTTAGAAGAACTTGGCGAGCTTAATGATGAATTAAAACGCGATGTTGATGACTGGCTAGTATGGGATTTATCTGCCGGATATTTTATAAATGATGCATTATCAATCCGTGCTCGTATCGATAATATCTTCGATAAAGAACCCCCTAAACTGTATGGTTCAAGTCGAGGTTTTGATTCTATAAACCATAATGCTTATGGCAGTCGCTATACGTTAAGTTTGAGCTATCGCTTTTAGCAAGGTATGGGCGGCTTAATAGTCGCCCACACTTTTGAGCTTACGTTATCTTAAACTGACGACTCTCAGTATTAATCTTTCTTAGCAAGGGCTACAATACCTTGCTTATCTTATAAACGTCGAATGACATTTAAGTGACTTTATGAAAAACAAACAGTTTGCGATGCCAGATGCGAGCATCATTTTGTTGTGCGTCGCAGTTATCGCCTATTTTGCCAGCCTATTTATCACCCCTGGTGTCTTTAATGCAGAAAAAGACAGTCATAGTGTTGAGTTATCTCAATATCAAACAGTTTCTGACCATACCCCGCCAGCGCTTTTTGCAGAAGGTGGGGACATAGGCCTCGCTAACGTTTTATTTGAAGGTTTAGTATCAGGTGATAAGTATGGCGCTGCAATTGGCGTGATGGCGTTTATTTTAACTACTGGCGGTGCATTTGGTATTATCTTAAAAACAGGTGCTATTAATAATGGCATCATGGCATTGATTAATAAAACACAGCATATTGAATGGGTATTTATCCCGCTGCTGTTCATACTGTTCTCATTAGGTGGCGCGGTTTTCGGCATGGGAGAAGAAGCGATTGCCTTTTGTATCGTGTTATTTCCGATTATGAAACAGCTTGGCTATGATGCAAAAGTTACCGTGTTAACAACCTATGTTGCCACACAAATCGGTTTTGCAACGTCGTGGATGAACCCCTTTAGCATCGCTATTGCCCAATCCATTGCAGAGATACCTGTCTTTTCTGGCGCTGGCTTCAGAATGTTTGCTTGGCTTGTTTTTACCTCATTTGGCCTTCTATTTACTATTAAATATGCCAATTCAATCAGAGCCACAAAACAACAAACTAACCAACACCAAGACAGCTCTATTAGTTTAGATACTGCAGATAAACTAATCTTACTAACTTTTATTGCTGGCATTATTTGGGTTATTTGGGGCGTGATGGCTCGGCAGTATTATATTCCTGAATTAGCAGCGCAATTCTTTTGCCTTGGTATTGCTTGCGCTGTAATCGCTAGCCTATTCAAAAAACAAACTGCCAATGAAAGCGCAAACGCATTTAAAGAAGGTGCCCAAGAGCTCTTACCTGCAGCGCTTTTGGTTGCTTTGGCAAAAGGCGTTATTTTAATACTTGGCGGTAGCGATTTAACGTCGCCTTCGACCCTTAATACCTTGCTATACTATAGCGCAAGCAGTATTTCGGTTGTGCCCGATTATATCGCTGCATGGGGCATGCTATTATTTCAAAGTATTTTTAATTTCTTTGTTTCGTCAGGTTCTGGTCAAGCAGCCATAACAATGCCGCTAATGTCGCCGCTCGGTGATTTGTTAAATATCTCACGTCAAATTGTGGTGTTGGCATTTCAGTTGGGTGATGGTTTAACGAATATTTTTATTCCTACCTCAGCAAGCCTCATTGGCTGTTTGGGTATTGTTAAACTTGATTGGAGTGAGTGGGCTGGTTTTATTTGGCGTTTTACTTTAGCTTTATTTGGCCTTGCTAGCTGCTTTATTTTTCTCGCACACTTTATTAACTATCAGTAAAAGAATTTATTATGTTAACACTTATAAAAGGCGCAGACGTTTTCGCCCCCTCTCCTTTAGGCATTCAAGATGTTCTTATTGCTGGCACAAAAATAGTTGATATACAGCCTGAAATCACTATCGATACTTACCAAAGGATTACTACGGTCGATGGCACTCATTGTATTTTGGCCCCGGGGTTTGTGGATTCACTCGTTCATATAACTGGCGGAGGCGGCGAAGCTGGCTTTGCAAGTAGAACACCCGAAATGAACCTTACTGATGCAACAAAATATGGCACAACAACGGTTATTGCAGCCCTTGGCACTGACTCAAGTAGCCGAACTCATAGTAATCTTATTGCTAAAGCAAAGGCATTGAAAGAGCATGGACTTAATGTTTATTGCCATACAGGTTCCTATCATTTACCTGCTAAAACACTCACAGATTCAATCACCAGCGACTTAATGTATATAGATGAGTTTATTGGTGTGGGAGAAGTGGCCATATCTGATCATCGCAGTAGTCAACCCACAGTACAACAGCTGGCAGAGCTGGCTGCAGAGGCAAAAGTGGCTGGCATGTTAAGTGGTAAAAAAGGCACTGTCAGCATCCATGTTGGCCCTGTTGAAACGCATTTATCGTTACTACACGAAGTTGATAAGCTTACCGATATTTCGCTGGCACAATTTTATCCAACACACATGAATCGTAATATTGATTTGCTAAATGCAGGCATACAATTTTGCAAAGCCGGTGGCACTATCGATTTTACAACAAGTACAACTGAGTATGATCTTGCCCATGGTGAATACTCTGCCGCACATGCACTAGCCTATTGCCTTGAGAATAAAGTCGACCCAACAAAACTAACCATGAGCTCTGATGGCCATGCAAGCCTTCCTATTTTTGACAAAAGCTTTAATCTGCTTGGTCTTGAAGTCGGAAAAGAGTCTACATTGCATGGCTCATTTGTAGAAGCGGTGCAAAAGTATAACGTTTCGATTGAACACGCTTTAATGGCGATTACATCAAACCCTGCACAGGTACTGGGTATTAATAAAGGTGTTATTAAGCAAAATGCAGACGCCGATCTTGTGTTACTTGATAAAACAACGCTTGCGCCAACAGAATGCTGGTCAAAGGGTATTCATATGGTGAGTAAAGGCAAAGCAATTGTTAAAGGGGCATTTGAATAAGGCCGCAATATGCGGCCTTAAACACTAACCTAAACAGATTCAGAAATACGAGTAACGAGTAGTTGCTCGACTTTCACTCCTTCAACATCGACCACTTCAAACTTATAGCCACCGTAATTAATAAACTCAGCACGTTTTGGCAGGCGTTTCATGGTGTAAATTAAAAACCCGGCGACTGTTTCATAATGAGATTGATCTGGGAACTCTTCAATTTCGAGTACCTTGGCAAGCTCAACAACTGGGGTTAAACCGTCAACTAACCACGATGAATTGTCACGTTTAATGATTAATTCTTCACCCTGATGGGTAATTAAATCACCCATAAATCCTTTCATTAAATCTTTAACAGTAACAATACCCACCATAAGCGCATATTCATTAACCACTACGGCAAACGGCTCTGCCGCTTTTTTAAAGGTGTTTAACGCTTCAGAAAGGCTTAATGTTTCTGGCAAATAAAAAATGTCGCGGCTGATCAATTCGTTATCTATTTCAGCGGTTTGCCCTTTTAGCACCTTGCGAAGGATATCTTTTGATTCAACCGAGCCAATTAATTTATCTAAGCTACCATCACACACTAAAAAGTGGTTATGAGGGTGCTCAATAATCTTAGTCGCCACTTCTTGTGCATCGGCTTTTACGTCAAAAAACACAATTTGATCGCGTGGCGTCATCACACTTGATAAGAAACGCGCTTCTAAGTCGAACACATTCCCAATTAATTCATATTCTTGTTGCTGTAAGCTGCCGTATTCTGCCCCTGCATCCATCATCGCGACAATATCTTCTGTCGTAACAATGTCTTCTCGCTCTGCGGGTACTTTAAATGCTCTAAGTACCAAATTGGTAATGCCATTAAAAAAGACCACAAAAGGAGTTAACGCAAAGGTCACCCAACGCATAATAGACACCACGTTAACTGCAACAGCTTCTGGCATTATCATCGCTAACCGTTTTGGTAATAAGTCAGCAAATAAGATAAATAACGAAGTAATACTAAAAAACGAAATTAGAAAACTGATTTGACTCAGTAATGGGCCTTGATAAATCATCCCTAGGATCTGTTCAATATAAGGCGATAAAGCCTGCTCACCAACAATACCACCCAAAATGGCAATTGCGTTGAGGGCAATTTGAATCATGGCAAAAAAAGCCCCAGGCTGTTCTTGCAATGTCAGCACCGCTTGGGCTTTTTTATTGCCCTCGTCCACCATCACTCGTAATTTGATCTTACGTGATGCCGCTATGGCTATTTCACTCATAGCAAACAACGCACTAATCAAAATTAAAATCATAATAATGAGTAAGTCACTCATTGTAGCTCCTAAAAATTAACCGCATTCAGAGTGTTGAATGCAAACAACTTTTTGCTCGTTTAGGCTGGCTAGAGTTTGGCGAGAATGGACAAAAAGCAGCTGATTATAGCCGCTTTATAACATTCAACAAGTGCTATTTTTAATCGTTATCAGCAAAGCCTTTGATTAACTTTTCAAGGATAGCGGGATTGATGTTTTTATTACACGCAAAGTATAACTGTGGTGTCCCAACGGGCAGTTTTAATATAGGTTTTAAATCTTCAAGCGTTTTATCGCCATCACGTTCATGTTTAAACTGTTCATCACTGAGGATGACTAAATCAATGCTTGAGCGTCTGCTTTTAAGTACATCGTAAATGTTGTCAAAGCTATCAAGTAAGATCAGCTGATTACGCTCATCAAAGCCATTGTCTTTTAAATAGATGTGTGAATAGTTATTTTTTAAAACTGCAATTCGGTATTTTTTAGCTTCATCTAAGTTAGCTATTTTTACTTGATCAGATTTAAATGAATAGAATGACGCCGAAAAACCACCAATTTGCGCTACCCAAGAGAATTTATCCTCGCGCGCAGGAAGCCTTGCCATAGAAAAGATACAAGTACTGCTGTCTCTTAATGCTGCGTTGTACGAAATTGACCAAGTGTTTACTGAAATCTCATATTCCACGCCACTTTTAGCTAAACCTGATTTTACTTTATCAACCACAGTGCCGGTTAATACACCGTTTTCATCTAGGTATTGAAAATTAGGGAAGTTTTCGGTCACTACAGTAATTGCTGCAAAACATGGATGCAGAAAAAGCAGCAATGACAGGGCTAAAATTGTGCGCATAGTGAGCGATACCAAATAAATTATAATTATTTTTTATAATAATATAGCTCGAAGTTGTGGATATTGAAATATTATTTAGTGAAAAGGAATGAGCGAAAACGGGCTGTTTCCGCTCTACAGTCAATTACTTATTCATTGCATTAATTAAAAACGCTGAGATTTTAGCACCTTCTCTTAGCGTTGTTTCAGAACTTGTTTGACCAATTAATGAACTGTCCGTAAATGGCGCAATTTCCATCATATCAGCACCTGTAATTGGGAACTCGTCAGCCAATGCAACTAAAATGTCTAAGGCATGCTCTGGTGTTAAACCTCCTGCTTCTGGTGTGCCAGTCGCTGAAGCAAAGCTTTCATCAAGTGCATCAATGTCAAAGCTCACATAAAGCTCATCAACGTTATCAGCTTTAAGCTGTGCAATGACTTCTTCGGCAACCGCTTTAGCACCACGCTCGATAATTTCGTGTGCCCAATGTTGCTTAACACCAAAGGTATCTTCCCAATGTTGCTTTGGTTTGCCACTTGAGCGGATACCAAATTGAATCAAGTTACGTGGTGCTGGTAAGTATTCAAGAATATGTGTACACCACGAACCAAAGCATAAATCGATACCTAAACGCTCTACTAATAAATCGGTATGAGCATCAAAATGAATGATGGCTGTGCGTTTACCCGCATCACGCTTTGCTTTTAAGTAGGCTTTAGTCAGCGGGTAGCTTATTGAATGGTCACCACCAATGCCGAAAATGCCCTTTTCTGGGTAATTTGCATAAAAGCCATCACATACATCTTCAGTGATAGACAAAGGCGATACATGGTATTCGCTGTTTTCATCAGCATAGAGTGCTTTTTGACAGTTTGTGATGGTCGCATCGTTAAGGTATTTATCATGCAGTAAATGTGGGATCACACGTACATCGCCTAAATCAAAGGCACGCGCTTGTGGCTGCTGATCAATTAAAGTAGAGCGTAAAAATAGTGGGCCCCAGTTAGCACCACGTAAAATACCACCACCACAGTCAGAGCTAATACCTAAAATCACCGCTTTGTGCTCAGAGTCAGCCAGTGTTTTGAGAGACTCTTTCCACAGCACATCAACATTATCTGTTTGACCATATAATTTAGTACGTAATGCATCTTTACGCTCTTTTGCTGTATTTACAGTAAATACGCCATCTCCTGGAGGACAAAGACACTGACTTAGTTTTTCGTGGAATGCTTTTTGTGTGTTACTCATCTCTACTCCGCTGATCATTGTCTGCATATTCATGCGTAAGCAAAAAACTTACGCAATCAGGATTGTATTGTGTTTAGTTCGTTGTGTCTCAATAAACACCTAACAAACAAAACATATAACATACTGATATTAAAGAGTTATAATTTTAATGCAGAAGAATTTAAACTGCTCTAGTTAAATAAGAGCGCTGTATTTTGGCAGGTATAACATGCGCGAAAAGAAAGTCAAATTTTACGGCAACCCACTCGGTTGCCGCATTAGATTTATATTCAGACAGAGTGAATACTCATTATTCGTAGCCTCTTGGCTTCTTAGTTTTGATCACCGCAATATAGGCATGCCAACTGGCATAACTAAGTAACGGCATGATTACGATAAATCCGGCAGTGCCTGTAATAAAGCCGACAAACACCAAACACAAAATCAAGCCAGCCCAAACTATCATGGCACCCGCATTTGTTTTAACGGCATTAATAGACGATATTACCGCAGTCATAATATCAACACGGCGCTCCATCATAATTTGCGGTGTGAAAGCAGAGATAGCAAATACAGCCACCAGTAAGATACCCCCTACAATACTACCGAGTGTTAAAAACGCCGATAGCTGCTCAAAACTGGGATTAACAACATTTGGATATAACGCATGAATAAGCGCTGCTAAGCGCATCCAGACGATCATAATCACCATTAATAACACGGCAAAGCCCCACTCACCTGCAGGATTCCTAAACATTGATTTCAAACTGTGCATTAATGTTGGTTTATGGCCTTTCTCAAGTTCCCAGGCAACATCGTATAGGCCGGCAGCAAAGGCAGGGCCAATGAGCGCAAAACCAACCACCGCAGGCAAAATAACTAAGTGTGTATCAAACTGATAAACAAAATACATTATCGTTGCAGGTATCAGCGTAAAAATTAATCCGTAGACTAAACTAAGTATGGGCGCATTCGCGATATCTTTAAATGCAAGTGCTAACCAATGAAAAGGCGCACTCATTGAAATGTGTGAGCTTTCTAAACAACGTGCAAACTCATGATGTTTACTCATAGAAGATGAAGCAGGCATAATATATCCTCTTTTATCGTGACATCTTTAGGTTTAGGTTATCTGTGCAATTCTTGCAACATTCGTAATCTAATAGGACATCTGTCCTGTACTTTGAACACATATGATTAAAGTATTACGCTTTAGACAAAAATAAGGTTTAATAATGGAAAAGGTATTTCACTTAGGGCTTACTCGTCAGGACTTAAACGGCGCAACCCTTGCGATTGTCCCAGGCGATCCTGACCGCTCAGCACGCATTTCAACTCTTCTCGATAACCCAGAATGCTTAGCGAAGACCCGTGAATTTCATGTATACCGTGGTGAACTTAATGGCCACACCGTTGTTGTTTGTTCAACTGGTATTGGTGGTCCATCAACCTCTATCGCTGTTGAAGAGCTTGCACAGCTAGGTATTGATACCTTTTTGCGTATTGGCACGACCGGTGCGATTCAGCCACACATTAACGAAGGCGACATTTTAATTAGCCAAGCCTCTGTACGTTTAGATGGTGCAAGCCAGCACTTCGCTCCTCTGAGCTTCCCTGCAGTGTCTGATTTCTTTGCCACTCAAGCGATGGTCAATGCGTGTGATAAATTAGGCATTAACTTCCATATTGGTATTACTGCATCAAGTGACACCTTCTACCCAGGTCAAGAGCGTTACGATACCTATTCAGGTTATGTACCACGAGCTTTCCAAGGTAGCTGCGAAGAATGGCAAAAGTTAGGTGTGATGAACTATGAAATGGAATCAGCGACTCTGTTTACTATGTGCGCGGCACTCGGTTTGCGTGCAGCGTGTGTTGCAGGTGTATTAGTAAATCGTACTAAACAAGAAATCCCTAATGTTGACCACGGCGAGATTGAGAAAAAATCAGTCGCCGTCGTCATCGAAGCTGCAAAACTATTACTTAATTAAACGTTACTTAGTTTCGCAATATAGTGCTCAAATGCTGGTGGGTTTGCAAAGCTTGCCAGCACACTTTTAGCCACCTCATACTGATTTTCTGCGCCTTGCGTTTCGAGTAAGGTAATCGCTTTTACACACTTATCATCAAAAGTTAAGCCCGCAAGGTAAAACTGACTCAATGCACTTTGTAGTGGAGATAGGCTTGGACTATACGCTGCATTTTCGGCATAGCTGCCGTAAAAGTCACCTTCATCAAAAGTCGTTAATTTCACCGCACTAAAATTACCTGTGTATGGCACGTATGCATTGAGTGCCAATGCAACAAGTTTAGGGTCATCAATCGTAAGATCAGTAAATTGTTTATCACTTTGCTTATGTGAGAATAAACACGCTTCATTACCTAAATCTTTTGGGCCAAATGAATAAGGGAGTAACTCGTGCAAATTAAAATCACGCTCTGGTAATAAAATTTCCAATGAATCTGCGGTGCTCAATTCATTCATAAATTGGCGGCAGTAACCACAGGGTGCATCACTGATTGCGATCCTTTGCACTGCTTGCGCACCATTAAGCCACGCATTATTAATCGCTGATTGCTCAGCATGAACGACTAAACTTAATGCTTGATGAGAAAACTCAACATTCGCACCAAAATAGAAATTTGTTTCGCCTTGCTTGTTTAACCCTACTGCAATCGCGCCCACATAAAACTTTGAAATTGGTGCGACAGAAAATAAACTTGCGACGGGTACGCAGGCTTTTAGTAACTCAAGTTGACTCACTTGAAACTGCTGACAAAGAGAAGAAATATCTGTTTGAGATAAGATGCCACGTTGCTTTTTAAGCTGGGCAAATAGCGTGTTTTTTTGTTGTTCATTGAAGCTAAACGTCTCTGATTTTAGAGCGTTTTCGCTTGCATCAATCCTAGTTGCTGTCATAACAAATTATAATTATTAATTGGCTAAACAGTTTAAAAGGTTACGTGGTGAATTACTAGGTTTTGCGCTTAATCGTCTCGATAATTAGCACAGCAAAAGCTGATAAATCACCGTATTTGTAAGCTCAGATATACACAAAATTATGAGCCATGCTAGTTCGACGATTTATTGACGAACTAGCCAGTTTTTTGCCTTGTTAAAACATTCAAAGTTTTCTGCTTGCAGGTTATAGCGCTTTGCTTTTTGCACAAATAAGTCGTGCATAAAACCATCAAAGCTAACTACAATAGCTAAAACCGCTTGTTTTAATGAATTAGCGATCACAGGCATGATGGTAAACAAATCAGCCGGTGCAAAATCATGAGTCAATTCAGACACATCAACAAGAATTTTTTCTGACCCATATAATACAGAATATTGGTGGGCAATTTGATAAAAATTAATCACATCCTGTGCACTTGCAGTCCCTCTTAACGTCATCATAACGAGTGACGTCGATGCATCATATGTAATGCAAGTAGACACGTTTGGCATAAGTTACTCTAAAAAAGCGTGGGTATTGATTTTTGGCTTAACAGTAGCTGAATCAAAAAGCTGGGCTATTTTATTGATATCGCCCCCCTAGTCAATACCTAGCAAAAAAATAGGTATGACCAGTCATTAATTTCAGATTTTAGGATTAGTTTTAGTTTAATTACTTGTTAGCTGAATTCATCTTTCATTTACTTTATACACAAGTATGAGTTTTCCTTTCCTAGATTAAGCTTTTTCAGATAAACCTCTATTTAGTTAAAATTTATAATATTTAGCGTTATTTAGGCAGCAAAATGGGTGAGTGTTTTTTGCACTCATTTATGAAATGGATTGGTGTGTCATGAAAACGCGTTTGGTTTTACTATTTAGC
The DNA here is from genome assembly GCF_001641615.1 of Pseudoalteromonas gelatinilytica. Classification (GTDB taxonomy): domain Bacteria; phylum Pseudomonadota; class Gammaproteobacteria; order Enterobacterales; family Alteromonadaceae; genus Pseudoalteromonas; species Pseudoalteromonas gelatinilytica. The sequence continues at coordinate 56,816 of NZ_LRRU01000019.1, read as the reverse complement.
TTTATGCTGTTGATTTTTATAAATACAACAGAATGTAATGCAATGCCGACAGATGAATTTGAGGAGCTCAGAAACTCTATCAGACTCAGCTATGCAGACTCACCTCTTGACGGGCTAAAGTTTGTCAATGCACTGATTGAGACCACCGACCTTACATTAGAACAAAAGATTATTGTTACTAATTACAAAGCGTGGTTTTTACTTGAAACAGAGCAATTAGAATCCGCCGTGGAAACCATTGTTAAGTATATGAATATGGTTTCACAATCCAATGAAAAAGACTTGATGTATGGCTATTTCAATATTTCTGGGGGCATTTATGCGCGCCTTGGCCTGTATGAAGAGGCCTTAGCCTATTACCGCGATGCGATGCCGTTTGCACAATCTCGTGATGAACGTTTGATCTACCAAACCGAAAACAATATTGCACTGATTAAACTCAACCTAAAGCGATATGCTGAGGCTGCAATTGCATTTGAAAAGTATCGTGACTATGCACATAACAATAAGCAAACACTCAATGAATCGTTTGCAAGTAATAACTTAGCCCTTGCTTTGATTGGCCTAAAACAATACCCAGAAGCACTTAACATTATCAATCAAGCTATGCGTTTACAAACTCAGTTTGATTACACAACGCATCTAGCGGCAAGCTTAATCTTAAAAGGAAAAGTATTACGTTTTCAGGGCTTATTAGCCGAGTCTGAGAGTGTGCTTAATGATGCGTTTAAGCTTATTGAAACGAAACAACTTGAGAGTGAACAGCTCAATATTATTCTTTGCTTAGCGCAAACTTACGAAGCGCAAGGCAACACTGATAAAGCGCTCGATATACTCGCCTCTGTCGAATCATACACGCTCAACCACGCTCACTTTGAAACCCAATTATCCATCGCAAAATTAACAGCTGAGCTTTATGAGCAAAAACAAAGCTATGCTGAAGCACTAAGTGCTTATAAACAATACTCTTTGATCAATGAAGCTATTTTAACGAGGCAAGCAAAAGTTAATTTAGCCAAAGCACTAGCTGAAGCTGATGTGGCGAGTAAAGAAGTTCGAATCTCAGAATTAACCCGTGCTGAGCAAATTAAAGCAACTAAAGCAGATGCATTTAAAGACCTCACCATAGTTGTAAGCATATGTTTAGTCGTAATTTTATCTGGCTCTTTCATCGCTATTAATAGTATCGATAAGCAAAAACAAACCCTTGCAAAAACCTTAGAACAACTAAGCGATACGCAAAATCACGTCATCGAAATTGAGAAAATAGCGTCTCTCACCGCACTTGTATCCGGTATGGCGCACCAGTTAAATACACCTATCGGCACTATCGTCACTGCCAGTTCATTAATTGATGATTATATGGAAGGTTTAGAAGAAAAGTTTAAAGCGCGTGAACTATCCAGTAAACATTTTCATAAATTCATTACCGATACCAATAGTGCAAAAGAATTGGTGATAAGCAGTATTAACCGCTTAGCCGGGATTGTTGAAGAGTTTAAAGCGTTGAATGTATCAATACATCTCGATAAACCAATGAGTAAAATTCAATTGCCTAGCTATTTAAAACACCGCTTAGCCCCCTATAGTAAGCACTTAGGGAAACAAATCGAGTTTAAAATTCATGGCGATGAAGTGGCCATTACCTCCTACCCAACTATCTTGAGTGATGTATTAAAAACTTTAGTGATTAACTCCTGTGAGCATGGCTTTATTCATTCAGATCAGGGGGTGGTCGAAGTAACTATAAAAGCCTTTACGCATGTGGTTGAAATTACCTATCAAGATAACGGTGTGGGTATCAATGATGAGATCTTGCATGAAATATTTACGCCATTTTATACAACAAATCTGGGTGGTAACCATCTAGGGCTGGGCTTAAACGTGGTATTTAATGCGGTTAAATATAATCTTAGAGGGAAAATAAGCGCCGAGTCATGTAAACACGGCGCTCGTTTTGTGATTAGCTTGCCAATCGATGCAAGGTTAATCGATGACACTAGCTATTAGCCGGTATTACGCATACCCGCAGCAATACCTGTCATAGTGATCATTAATGCATTATCAATATCACCTGCTGAACTTTCGTCTGCTTCACGTGAACGACGCAGCAACTCAACTTGTAATAAGTTAAGTGGATCTGTGTACGGGTTTCGAAGCGCAATTGACTCTTTGATCCAAGGTTGATCAGCAAGTAAGCTCTTCTGTGGGCTTAGTGATTGAACAAGCTCAATCGCTTCGCTTAGCTCTTGACGTAGTTTTACACCAAGTGGCTTATATTGCTCTGTTACCAATGCATCATCGTAATGCGCACTTAACCAACTATCGGCTTTACTGAATACCATTTCTAGCATCTCTAAACGAGCACGGAAGAATGGCCATTTTAAGCTCATTTCGTGAAGTGTCTCGATGCCATACTTATCTAGCGCAGCTTTAAGACCGGTTAACGCACCTAACCAAGCAGGTAGCATTAAACGGTTTTGGCTCCATGCAAAAATCCATGGAATAGCACGTAGGCTCTCTACGCCACCGTTCGGATTACGCTTCGCAGGGCGAGAGCCTAGTGGCAATTTAGAAAGCTCTTGCTCTGGCGTTGCCATTCTAAAGTAAGGAACAAAATTTTCATCATGGCGCACAACTTGGCGGTAATGCTCACACGAATCAGCACTGATCAGTTCCATAACATCACGCCATTCGCTCTTCGGCTCTGGCGGTGGTAGCAGGTTACTTTCGAGTACAGCACCAGCGTAAATATTTAAGCTTTGTAGAGCAACAGCTGGTAAACCAAACTTAAAGCGGATCATCTCACCTTGCTCTGTTACACGTAGGCCACCTTTTAATGAACCTGGTGGTTGTGAGCGTAGTGCTTGCGCAGCTGGAGCGCCACCACGACCAACCGTACCACCACGGCCGTGGAATAAAATCAATTCAATGCCACGCTTTTCAGCTAATTGAACAAGTTTATCCATTGCTTCATATTGTGCCCAACCAGCAGCCATCATACCTGCATCTTTTGCAGAGTCTGAGTAACCGATCATGACATTTTGTTGGTTTTGAATATGACCACGGTACCAGGTGTTATCAAGTAAACATTCGATAACATCTTTACCATTATTTAAGTCGTCTAACGTTTCAAATAATGGTGCAACCGGTAAGTTAAACTTACAACCACTTTCTTTAAGCAGTAACTGCACTGCCAGTACATCAGATGCAGTGCGAGCCATCGAAATAATATACAAACCAAAAGTTTGTGCATCTTGCGCTGCAATGACATCGAATGTATCAAGCACTTCTTGTACTTCTGGGCTTGGTTGCCAATGTTTTGGAATAAGCGGACGACGCGAATTTAGCTCAGCAAGTAAGAACGCTTGTTTGTCTTCTTCTTGCCATTGATGGTAATCACCCAACCCTAAATAACGTGTTAGCTCAGAGAATACATCACCATGACGTGACGAATCCTGACGTACATCGAGTTTAGCAAGGCGCAGACCAAAGCTATTTATACGACGCAACACATCAAGCAGCAAGCCATCGGCAACCACTTTCATGTTGGTCTTAATAAGCGAGCGATAACACACTTCGATTGGGTGTTTGATCTGTGCGATATCTTTGATTAAATCTTCAGAATCAGTGCGCTTTTTCTTAATTTTTGCGCCTAAATGGGTCACTGTTTCAGCAATTTGATTCTTTAGATTTTTCAGAACGGCACGATAAGGTTCAAAGTCTTGACCTGCAAGTTCAATAAGTTCATCACTTGCATCAGACATTGATAACTCATTGCTTAGCGTTTCAATATCACGCGAATACAAATCAAGCGCCATCCAACGACCGTGATCGAGCACTTGTTGAGTCACTTCAGCGGTAACGAATGGGTTACCATCACGGTCACCGCCCATCCACGAAGTAAACTCAATTGGGCTGTAATCAATCGGTAATTCTAAATCAAGCTCGGCTTTTACATCGTCGCTAAATTCTCGTAAGAAGCGAGGTACTGCATGCCATAAGCTATTTTCTATAACCGCAAAGCCCCATTTAGCTTCGTCGATTGGCGTTGGGCGTGAACGACGAATATCGTCGGTATGCCACGCTTGGCTTATTAGCTGAGCAATACGGTTTAATAAGTCAGCACGCTCACTAGGTAAATTGTCTTTACGCTCGAGTGATGCAAGACAATCACTCAATTCAACGTGTTTGTTAATCATAGTACGACGCGTCACCTCTGTTGGGTGTGCGGTGAGTACAAGGTTTATGTGGAGTTTTGAGAGTGTTTGTGCCAAGTGATTAGGATCAACCTGACCATGCTTTGTTGCTGTTGCTAACGCTTTTAATGTTTGAGTGAGAGGGTTTAGTTGGCAAAAACCAACATCATTAAAGCGTGAAACGGTATGAAATTGTTCTGCAACATTAGCAAGATTCAAAAAATGATTAAATGAGCGTGCAACCGGTAATAGTTCTTCATCTGTGAGAGCGTGTAGTACATCGATAAGCGCTTTTCTGTCGGCTTCGTTACCACTACGTGACGATTTAGATAAAGCACGAATTTCTTCTACCTTATCTAAAATGGCTTGTCCTTGTGCATCTTTAATGGTTTGACCCAGCATTTGTCCAAGCATACTAACATTACCGCGAAGTGCAGCGTATTGTTCACTCATTCTCATACTCCTTTCTTTTACTAAGTTGAAAGTACTTACTGCACAGTATTTAACCTAGCACGAACGCAGCTAAATACTGATCCTTTTTATTAATATCATTGTCGGCGTTAATTTAATAGATCGAATTTTCTAACAAACTCGTAAAAAAGAATAACCAATCTCTCAACATAAAAGTGTAATAAATACGCACTCTAGTCCGGTTTATCGTTTGACGCTCAATACAATTGGTAAAATGGACTTACCAATTTAAAAGACAAAAACCGCATAAATTAAGGCATCGCTACTGTGAGTTTGGTCAAATTTTTATCCGTCTTTTTTATGTGTATTAATTGTGAGAGAAGAACAACAGCGTAATTTTTACTTTATTCAATGATGAGAATTTGAACGAAAAAAATTTTAATTATTTTTACTAGTAGGTCAAAAATGCAGCTTTATATAGTGTGTGGTGCAAGCAGTGAAATAGCGAAAGCTTATTTCACTGCACTAAAAAATCATATCCGTTGTGGTCATATTGTCACTATCAGTCGCGGTGAATTTAAGGCGACTTTTGATGAAACAGCAAACAATGAGATCAGCCACCAGCATTTTAAAACTGATTACTCAGATAAAAGCTTAAGTGGCATTGCTAAAGAACTAGCCAGTGGCCACTATGATTTAACACAACTGATGATATTTAATGGCCTACTGCATGATCCAGAGCACGTACCTGAACGTAAACTTGAACAAATATCTGAGCAACACTTTATAAACAGCATGCAGACAAACGCCCTACTGCCAATTCGCTGTGTGGCTTTATTCTCAACGCTTTTAAAGCCGCAAGTAGCTACGGTTATCTGTGCGTTGAGTGCACGTGTTGGTAGTATTAGCGATAACAAGTTAGGTGGTTGGTATAGCTACCGAGCGTCGAAGGCGGCATTAAATATGTTATTTAAATCTGCTGCGATTGAACTTAGCAGACGCTATAAAAAATGCCACTGTGCGTTATTTCACCCAGGTACCACAGATACGCCATTATCAAAGCCGTTTCAGGCTAATGTGCCCGAAGGTAAATTATTTACCCCAGAGTTTGTTGCCGAGCAGCTGTATTCATTAATAAGTGATGCTGACTATTTACAACAATCACAAAACCCTGCCTACTTTGACTGGCAAGGTAAACCCATAGACTGGTAACAGGACAATTATGCATTTAACAAAGCAAGTCATTGCTGATTTAGAAAACCGCTACCGCGCCCACTTAATTAATAGTTTGTCTGGATTTAAAAGTGCCAACTTAGTTGGCACACAAGATGGTAACGGCCAAACTAATTTAGCGATTGTAAGTTCAGTATTTCATCTTGGCGCACATCCCCCTTTGGTCGGCATGATCATTAGGCCTCATTCAGTGCCTCGCCATACCCTAGAGAACTTATTAGCAACTAAACAGTACACGATTAACCATGTGAACAAAGACATTTATAACAAAGCACATCAAACATCGGCACGCTACGATAAAGACGAGTCTGAATTTGATGCAACAGGGCTTACTACTGAATACCTAAATGACTTTACAGCGCCTTTTGTTAAAGAAAGTAAGCTTAAATATGCGCTTGAGCTGAAAGAACACCACCACCTTGCCATCAATGGCACTGAGCTGATTATAGGTGAAATAACCGATATCTATTTAGATGAGGCGTGTTTGCAAGAAGATGGCTTTGTCGATATTGAAGCCATTGGTACAGTAGCGGTGAGCGGGCTAGATAGTTACCATGTAACTGAACGTTTAGCCCGCTTAGCATATGCTAAAAAGTAACTTTTAATTTAAGCACTAGATTATAAATGGCTTAGGCGCATGGGTTAGCACCTCAAAACCAGATTCGGTGACAACTATGTCATCTTCTAGGCGCACACCACCATAGCCTGGTATATAAATGCCGGGCTCAATGGTGATCACATTACCAACTTCAAGGCTGTAGTCTGTCAGTGTGTTGATAAATGGTACTTCATGCAAAAATAGCCCTAAACCATGGCCAAGACCTTTGCCCGCGTATTCGCCAAAACCTGCATCAGCAATCACCTTGTTTGACATGGCATTTAAATCTAAACAATTAACGCCCGGTTGAACCATTTCAAGTGCCGCATTTTGCGCATCAAGAACAGTATTATAAATACGTGTTTGTTTTTCTGATGCTTCGCCAATAATATAACTACGAGTCATATCAGAGCGATAGCCATTTACAACTGCACCAAAATCAAGGGTTACAAAGTCACCTTGCTTTAAAACCTGATCTGACGGGTTACCGTGCGGCAAGGCTGAGCGCTCTGCAAACAGCATGATGGTGGCAAACGACATTCCTTCTGAACCAAGCTTTTGCATTCTAAATTCAAGCTCTAAGGCAAGGTCACGCTCGGTTACACCCGGTTTAAAATAAGGCAGCGTTTGTGCTAATGCTTCATCAGCGATGGCTGCGGCAGCCTTTATTTGCGCCACTTCCCAGCTATCTTTAACGCGTCTGAGCTTTTCTATTAAGCCGTTTACTGCTGTTAAAGTATGGCCGCTAAGATCATCTGCCACACCTTGCCAAATGGCTACCGTGACATAACTTGCATCAAATGCGACATGGCTGTTTGGGTTAAGGTGCCTGTTAATACAATGACCAAGAGTTTCGTTGTCTCTGTCTCGACAAACAACTTCAAACCCTGTTGTTTCAGCAATTGCACGTTGGTGGTATCGGTAATCAGTGATCAACACACACGCATTTTGAGTAATTAATGCATAAGCAGCATTACCGCTAAAACCACTTAAGTAACGAATATTTTCATGACCAAGTACTAACATGGCGCTGTAACCTTGTTGTTCTAGCAAGGCTTTAAATTCAGCTTGTCTTTTTAAGTAATTAACTTGCATTGTCGCTCCTTATTTTTTGCGAATGCTAACAGTTATAGCCACAAATACGAATATTATGCGATTAGTCGCAGTGAGTTTGCATCAGCTGTTTACTCAAGCCACAATGCACAAAAAACCAAGGAGTACACAATGACAACATATGGTATTGGCACACAAACGCCAGAGCAGGCGCTTGACTCTTTGTCAGATATGACAACAGATTTAACCCCTATTCAAAATGACGAGTTTCATGCGCGTATCGCAAAAGCACAAGCGTATATGCAAGCAAACAATATTGATGCAATTTATTTAAATGCAGGCACTAACCTAGCCTATTTTACAGGAATGCGTTGGTACGCAAGTGAGCGTTTAGTTGGCGCTATTTTACCTGCTAAAGGTGATGTGCAATACATAGCGCCGTTTTTTGAAATCGGCAGCTTAAATGATTTTATGGTGATTGACGGCCCAATTCGTGGTTGGCAAGAGCACGAAAACCCTTACCAATTGTGTGTTGAAGTACTGTCAGAAATGGGCATTAGCAAAACAGGCACCCTTGGTATTGATGAAAGCGCACAGTTTTTCATCTACGACGGTATTAATAAAGCGAACGGCGATTACAACATTGTTAACGCACAGTGCGTTACAGCTCACTGCCGCATGCATAAATCAGCCAATGAACTTGCCTTAATGCAACGTGCTATGGACATGACTTTAGAAGTACACAAAGCAACGGCAAGTATGCTTTATGAAGGTATCACCACCACTGAGGTTGAAGCCTTTATTAAAAAGGCGCACCAAAAAGTCGGCGCGCCGGGTAACTATTTTTGTATTGTATTATTTGGTGTTGCGTCTTCTTTCCCGCATGGCGTTAAAAACCCGCAAACCCTTAAAAAAGGTGATGTGGTACTGATTGATACTGGCTGTAAAGTGCATGATTACCTCTCTGACATTACCCGAACTTATGTATTTGGTGAAGCAACCGAACGTCAACGCATGTTTTGGCAACACGAGAAAAATGCCCAACTTGCTGCTTTTGCTGCCGCAAAAATTTGTGAGCCATGTGGCAAAGTAGACGATGCTGCAAGGCAGTACCTAGCCGAAAATGGCATGGGACCAGAGTATCAAACACCAGGCTGCCCACACAGAACAGGTCATGGTATTGGTTTAGATATTCATGAATGGCCATACCTTGTGGGTGGTAACCCGACCCCACTCGCAACAGGTATGTGTTTTAGCAATGAACCTATGATTGTCGTACCTGATGAGTTTGGTATTCGCTTAGAAGATCATTTTTATATGACAGATGAAGGCCCGCGCTGGTTTACCGAGCCTGCTCATAGCATTGATGACCCATTTGGCTTAGCTAAATAAACATAATTGAATACAAAGTAAAAAGCGCCAAAGGCGCTTTTTTGTTGTTTAAGATTTACGGAGAGAAGCACTTCTTTGGATAGAAATAAGATTGAGCAGGATGGCTCTTTGATAGAGTTATATCTTTAGTCGTAACTCGTTTCTGCCTCAAAGTGAGTTACGAAACGTAAAAGCTTGCTGTTTATCTATATTTATACAGCAATAAATTTTACATTGTTTTCTGTATATAAAGTTCTCGCGTTTACGCCCCATCTGACGTCTCGTTTTTTGGATGACTTAATCGAAACCCCAAAGTAAATGTTAGGTGCTTAGTAGTTTCTACAAGTATATATGGAGACTTGATTTGGCTCTTTAATAAAAATTCCCCACGTTCTACAAATTCAAATAAAAACAAGCATAGAAATAACGTCGCTAACATGTTAAAAAGATTAGTGGTTTTAATACGAATATAACCCAAAGCTTAAATCCAAATACAGGTTTAATGAGCGTTCGGGTAATACACTGGTAGCAGTATCTCAGGAAAGTTGTAAATATGGTCGATTACGAGCTTATGAAATCTTACGATATCTCTGACACTGAAAGTGTCACTATTGTAATTGATGAAGATGTCCCTTCGATAATTGTATTCACAGAAGATGAACAAAGAATAGGGAACATCGATCTATCTGAAGTTGATGAAGGTTTTTACATTGTGTGGATGTATCTGGATCAATTAAGCAACAAATATAAAAAGAAAGGAATTGGCCGAGCTTGCTTGGAGTTTTTTTCTGAATCATATCAAATGCCAATTTATGCGGCTAAGAATGATGGCCATCCAAGAGAGGATGGCAGTCACCTTACTGGCGATGCTCCTGGGTTTATTTCTAGAATGAGAAGTGAAGGGCTTGTTGTTTAGTATTGTTCACAAGATGGTTAACACGTTACCTTCTTTAAAGGATAACCAAGACACCTCTCCTAACTTATTTGAAAATAGGGTTTTCAGTGTCTTTCTTGAATTGAGGGAGCTGCTGTGCTCATAGAAATACAACAGAAGCTATCTCAGTACGAAAGCTATTGGAAGCTTAGGAAGTGGCTAAAATTAAAGTCTTTTAACGTCTCAAGGGCATATTATTCGCTTAGGCAAAAACTGAGTAATTATAAGCAGGTGTTGTCAGCATTATTTATAATGTACAAAGCAGTATTTGTTTATTTTTTGTTGCCTATATTAATAGCAACGTTTACTCAGTGTATTGAGCTTCCAACTAGAAGTTGGTTTGTTGCAAATGGCTGGGTGATTTTAAAAGATTCTGATTATTCAACATTGGTCGCAACGGTGACTAGTATTAGTGGTTTGTTCATAGGTTTGTATTATGCAGCCATGACCACTATTGGTGGCGCGATATATTCCAAAGTACCTCATAGCTTACGCCAATTACTTCTCAATGAAAGGTATGGTAATGCTTATCTCAACTATTTAGTCTCTTTCACTTTTTGGGGCATATTATTACTGGCTCAATATGTTTCCGGATATCGTGTAAATCCAATTAATGTTCTATTAATTGTTTTGTTTGGTGGTTTTGCCGTTTTTGCTTTTTTTCAAATAGGAGTCAGAGCTTTATCCTTATTTGAGCCTACAGAGTTTGCAGGAGAGATTTTTAATAATATTTCTAAATCAGTTAAAAGATTATTACCGGGTGCAAGCCACTGGGATTCGCCTGCATTCCAAAAACATGAACATAAAAATGTTCAACACTGGCTTGAGACAGTTCACGCCTTAGCTGAAATAGCCGCATCTGAAAAACACTTATCAGGTAAAGTATTTATTAATTTCACTCAAAAAATTGCACGATTTTTAAGTTGGTACGAATACCAAAAAGATCGAATTCCTCGCAACAGCGAGTGGTTTACGTTAATCCACCAACACCCAGATTGGTATCAAACCTCTGATATTGAAACCTCTCTAGCTCATCGTTCAGGTCATATTTTAGAGCCAATCAAGGTTCCTAATTTTCGGTGGTTAGAGAAAGAACTATCTGGGGTATTATTTTCGTGTTTGAGATTGAATTTAGTTAATCAAAACTACCCTCTCGCTATGCAAACTATTGGTTGTATTGAAATGTATTTAGATACCATATCAGCCAAAGGTGATATGAATTGGGCATTTGAAGTACTGAGTGAAACGACAAGTGCATGTGAAGAGCATATTAATGAGGTTGTAAAAAATGAAGATGACCAAACAGCTGAATTAATTGGTCTATGTGACTATGTGGCATATTTGCCAATTAATGCATGTTTAACTTTTTTGAATAGTTTGAGCCATAGAGATGGAGTGACTATATCTAAATTAATAGATGAAATTAACTGGAACAAGAAAAACTCAGTTTATAAAGAGCAGCTTTCTGAGGCCACCATAAAAAGGCTTGAGTGGTTTAAAGAACGGATGGAGTTTGAACATGAAGTTGAAGGTCAGTTTATAACGCCTGACTGGTATATTAAAAATGAGATATGTAAACTAGAAGCCATCGCTTTTGTCCAAAATACAAATGTCATCATCAAGAAATTAGGAGAAATGTACACTAGTTGGGTCAAGAACCTAACGTTTTCCAGAAGGTATTGGCTTGCATCAGCTTGCTCTGTTAGAGAAAAGGAATTTTGGTATAAAATATCGTACCAAATCAACGTACTTTCAGATTACTGGCAATCATTACTAAAGAATCAAAAGCATGATAACAGCTGGACTATTTTTGATGTAGAAGCTTTAAACGAAACTCTTGAAAACAAAAACAAAAGCGTCGAACAATCAAGAACAGTGTTGCTAGCTAATCTTATTAATAAAGAGCGCCCTGATGAGTTTCCTGACTACTCTGGTGTATTTTTACATTCACAAGGAGAGTCATTATTTGAGGCGTTACTGTCTAATGATGAATCTCGGATTTTTGAGTTATACCCAAGTTATTACCTTTCAAGTTTTTATCAGTTCTCGAAGCTTTTACCGCAGAGTTTTAGCAAAATTTCAGAAGCTGAAGCTAAGGCTAAAGTTGCATCAGCAGCGCTTATTGATTTGTTAGAGTTAACTGGCTATGCGCTTGTACTGATGAGGTTCTACAGTAGTACAAATATTTCTGATTGGATTAATAATATTTGGGAACGCCATCTTTCTGATTCAGCTAAACTATCTCAACTAATGGCTATGGTGAATATGTTCGATTCGGCATTTGAGATACCTCATAGAAATGAACACCGTTTTAATTGGAAACGCTCTGTATATGAAAAGGTTTCAAGTGGGGTCGAGAAGAAAGAGATTTATAGGAAAGGCAGTTATTTCCACGCAGAAAAACTTGTCAAGCATAATGATCCTTTAGTGCGTTTATTTGCCAAAGAAGGTTTAGGATTAAACCATCAAGGTCTCGATGTTTTTGTTACTGAAATTTTGATTCCTAAATTGGAAAGGCCTAAGCAAGACCTTGGCAAGTTTAGACGAGATCTCAGAAATAGAATTCAAAGGGAAGTTGAACGCTATGAGGAATATCAAAGAGGAGAATTTGATGAATAATTCTTCTTCAGCTGATATGGCGAAACCTAAGTTTTTGTCACGTATTATTGAAAGTGGTTCTGATATAGATTTTCGACGTTCTGCTCAAGTTCATATTTTAAGAGAAGAGTTACACCTAGGTGTTCTCCCCGTAGGAGGCAGAGCTATTGGTGGCAAAAATTTTGATATTGAATTGATTGGTAATGATGCTTCTATAGTAAAGGAAATGCTTCAGAGTATAGAACGAGTATCTAGAAGCTCATTTTGTGAACTTGTATGCGATATCGTTAATAACATTGCTCAAAACCTTACTTATTTTGGTTCTGTACGATATGAAATTGTTAAACAAAACACAGGCTTTTCATTGCATTATATTCCTCAGAAATCATTTTATGTCATTGGTATGTGGGGATTACAGTTTGTACCTAAAAAGCAGAGAGAACATGTTCAAAAACGATTTATTTTTAGATTAAAAAAACATATTTGGGATTTAACATTCCCTGACACAATATGCAGTAAAGGTAGTTACATAAAAGTTCTTGGTAAACTCGCTAAATATACGGAGCTTATGCCACGTAACATTCAACATGATAAAATTTTCGACACGGATCTAGGCTTCGATGGAACTAGCTTTAATAAGCAAACTAAGAAATATACATACAAAGCGCTTAAAGATATTGGAGGAGCGCAAAGAGAGACGAATCTGACATATGTTAATGAGTACTATCTTATTAATCGTATGATAAGGATGAATTTGTCAAAAGCGCTATTGAGAGAACATATCATCAACGAGTTAAACTTTTTATTCATTAAGTTGAATATTGATTCGAAATTAGCGGTTACAGGTTTGCCATCAAGCAAAGATATCAGAAGTATCCTACGTGAGCTCGATGCAGGTGAAATTGGGTTAGATGAAGCTTTGAAAGAAACTGATTCTTATTAGTGAGATTAAGAAAAAATAGGTTCAGGTCAGCTACAGATTAGTGTGCTATAGGCTGAATGTAACCAAGTTACCTACCTTAACTATGCAAAGAATCTCTTTTGCGACAATAAAAATATTATGGTTGGCAATGTACTACGTTATTTGTTAAGAATGGATTTATTAATACATATGAGTGACATTGGCTGAAAGATGCGCGGTGCGCTCACTATAAAATTATTATGAGTAATCGAGGCTTCATCGTTGAAACAAAAGTCTAAAAATATGAATGAAGCACCAATGTGTTCTTCCTCTATACTATCTCCATATTGGCGAGGTAGCTCTGCGATTTGGCATATAGGCGAAGGACTTTCTGAGATAGCTGAGAAACTTAAGCAATTGGAAGTGGCTTATGACAATAGAGAGGAGCGGCTTGAGCAGTTCTATGAATTAAATCCTCATTTCCTTGATAATGACGAACTGCTGGTTAAATCTAGTGAATACTGGGAAATTGTTTCACCTTTTGCGAACCTTAGGGAGCAAATTAAATTAAGAGTAGAAAGAACTATCGTAATGGCAGCGATAGAGGCAGAGAATAATATCAATATGGTTTGCGTCTATAACTTTAGACGTGAAATGACGGAAATCATTGAAAAGCTAAGCCCTACAGAAAAATTTGTAATGCTTGGATCTATTCTTACAAATAGGAATGTTAAAGGCGTAGCGGAGTATGCTCAACTTCAAGCTCTTATGAAATACAGGAATGCTTTTGCGCATGGTCATAATACGGATAGACCAGTTAAAACACTTCATCATAACCATCTAATCCATCCTGAGAAATATTCGGAATTTCCTGAAGAGCTAGAAAAGCTAAAAGAATTAGTTGGCGGTTTTTTTAAAGTTAACAGTTTTGTAAGATCAATGAGCAAAAATGAGTATGCAAAGGGAGAAAGTGGAGATGAAGAAGATTTAAAACCAATCTTGGAAGAAATTGAAGCTAACATGCTTATCTGGGTAAATTGAGATATGACAATTCTAGAAACTCATAAAAGTGCTTCACGCTGACATTTACTGCTACGCGCGTTTTTGTTTTTGTAGCAGCGTTCCATTTTCATGCAAAAGCGATATATGCAGTATGTGCAGGTGAGCAAGGTGTTACCAATAAATACTCTAACTCAAAACTGTCCATAGGCGAGTTATCTGCTGACTCGCCTTTGCCCCAAAAAGAGTTTGCCTAATTGTTCAAAAGGTCTTCTTGGAACTAATAAACATTGAATATTTCTTTTGATACATTTTTTATATTCAGAATTTACAACTTTCCCCTATATTCAGGAAAATAAGCAATTAGCGCATATTTGTCATCAGGCCACTTTACCAATATAAAAATATTTTGTTAGCTAGCAAAAGGTTGGCCAATTTGATAAAAATATAGAAATGATAAAACGAGTAGATGTTTGGTAGAAATATACGCGATTTGCGCACTATTAAAATGTTATGTTTAAAGGAGAGTAAAACTATGGAGCCAAAGGACTTACTAGCAAATATCTCACAGCCGGCCTTTAAAATGCCGCAGATTGATATTCCAACAAACCCTAATTTGGCAAGTGAATTTCATCATCGCCTAATTAATTGGATCAACGATTTCCATAAATCACTGGATGATGAGCACGAAGTAGGCGCAAGGTTGGTCAATTTTGGGCAAGCAATAACATTCCATATTGAAGATATTAGCTATTGGAATCCCTCTTTGATTTCATTTATTGGCAAAAATGAGAATGGTGAGCCAGTAGAATTAGTTCAGCATGTAACCCAAATAAGTATCCTTCTGGTAGCTATGAAGCGTGAAAGTGTCGAACAGCCCAAACGACCTATTGGGTTTGCAAGTTGGGATGAGTATGAAAGTCAAAAAACATAACAAGTGCAAGCACAGGACAAATTTTTGCGCGCTTTTTAGTTTGGTCGAGTGTGTGATTACAGTGTAAGCTTCTGGTTCATTTATCAAATTTGCCTGTGTTGCAGACATTAAATACCTAATTTTTCAACATAAAAACAAGGAGTTATTGTTTGAATTTCTATGAACTAGAACCAAGTAATCAAAAGGTTATTTTGGAAAGTAATTTATCTGAACTAGGCAAGATTGTTAGAGTTACTTCTGGTAAATGTGGAAGCATTTATATCTTTGATCAGGGAGAGTACACAACGCCGAGATATGTATGCGCAAAGATTCCAAAGCTGCTAAATAACGACGAGAACGCAACCGAAACTAATCGACGTTTTGTCAATGAGCTAAAGAACCAGTTAAAGTGGAGTGAACACTTTTTTGTTCATTGGGCATTTGATTTTAAAAATGTTTTAAATGCTCCTGTAGCATTGTTTAGATATTGGGATGGAGATTTAAGTACTCTAATCGGTTTAGAAGATATTTCTGAAATTCAGAAGTTATCAATTATGGTTTATATATGTTCAGGTTTGCTTCATTGTTACAGAAATGGTTTGATCGCACATCAGGACTTGAAACCTGAAAATATATTTATTAGAGATGTAAGCCAGCAGTTTGTTGGTTTACCTAATCTAGATATATATAAAATTGCTCTTATTGGTGATTTTGGGTTAGCTAACGCAGCTGAAGATTCAGGTGTCTATGATGGTACTCGACCTTATATGGCTCCCGAGCAATGGGGTAGATCACCTTTATCCTCTAAAGCAGATGTGTTTGCACTTGGTGTGATTTTTTATGAGCTTATGTCCGGTGGACATCATCCAGTTGGTATTAAACTCAAAGAGCATTGGCCGGTACCATCCAATAGAAATAGTAAAAAGTGGCTAAATTCGCGACCTTGGAGAAATTGGGCAACTAGTTCTGAGCCAAAACTTATAGACCAAAGCATACAAAACAATGCCGAATTTTTGAGATTGATTGAAAGTATGCTTGATAAAGAGCCTAAACTGCGTCCTGATCTTGAACACGTTATGAATACTTTATTGGCTTTAATAAACCACAAGTCCAATGATAGTTACGATCAGGTGTCGTTTTTAGTAAATTATTTCAATACTAACCTCTCGGATAAACCTTTATCAGAGAGATCGCCATATTTGTTTAACCAATGGACTTCATTTTCAAATGATTTTGGCGACGGCATTTAACAAACTGTTCAAGAGTGATTCGCAACGCATGGCATTTTTACTATGCGTTGCGTTTAGTGTTTAAGGTGGTATGCGGTAGCATCGGTATTGCGTTGCTCACACCTTAACAGGGCGTTATATTGCATTTTAAGTTTGTGAAAGCAATTTAGTTAAGTGATCTACCTTGCCTATATCTTCTGGCTCATTATGCTTTGTTTCGCCATTCCAAACATTTGGTCAGGGTTATCTACATTTAGCTTTTTAGCCTGCATTGTTGCAGTATTAATGACTCAATTAAAAGTTATAAAATTTACCGAAAGGGTCAATACGTAAGTGGTTGGTATATTAATATTCACCATTAGTAGTAACATCTATGGCAATAACCATGCTTTACTGTGGTGTAGTTGAAATATAACAAAACTAATTAAAAGAGCTGACAAAACTCAGTTGGCTGAAGTCGCATCGCTCAAGATTATAGTCAACTAAATTCTGCCGCTTAAAACGGCGTTTTATTTCAAGGAAGACTAAGTGCAATTTCCAGAGCTAGAAACATCTCGTTTAATTCTTAATAAGTTATCAAAAAGTGACGGACAGGCTTTACTTGATATTTTCACTGATGAAAACGTTGTTAGATATTACGATATCGATGTTTTTAACTCAGAAAAACAATCATTGGAGTTAATTGATTTTTTTAATCAACGCTTTGCTGACAAAGTAGGTGTTCGTTGGGCTATTCGAGTTAAGAGTTCGGGAAAACTAATTGGTACGTGTGGATTTAACTCAATAAACTTGAAGATGAAAAATGCAGGTATTGGCTATGAGTTATCCTCAAAGTATTGGGGGCTTGGCTATGCTTGTGAAGCTGTTAACACGATTATCCAATTTGCATTCTCTAATGACCAACCTTTAGGCGAACTCTACCGGATCCAAGGTGATATTATGATTGGAAATGCTGCTTCTGAGTCAGTGTTAAAAAAGCTAGGTTTCAAAGAGGAAGGAATTAGGCGTTCAAGTGGTTTCTGGAAAAAAGAATTCCATGATTTAAAGTGTTTTGGTTTAATAAAACCTGAATTTAAAGAAATATAACAAGTTAATTAAACTAAAGACTTAAAATAGCCCTTTGAATTACAAACTATAAAGGTCTGATTTTGGGCAAAGTGAGTCAAAACCACAAACTTTAACTCACTAATAATATATATTAAGAGCTAACGACGTCCCTTATTAGTTTTAGGCAGGCTTTAAACTTTACGTTCTGTAAAGCACTTTAATTACATGCCAACCAAAGCGAGTTTTCACTAGATGTGGCTCTAAGATTTCGCCGCTGAAAGCTACTTTGTCAAACTGTGGCACCATTTGACCGCGTCTGAATTCACCCAAATCGCCGCCTTTTTTACCCGACGGACAGGTTGAATATTTTTTAGCTAACGTCTGAAACTTCGCACCTTTTTTAAGTTGCTTGATGATGTCTTCAGCTTGTTCTTTGTGCTTAACAAGAATGTGCAGTGCGTGCGCTGTATTTGCCATGGAAAATCTCGAAAATTAAAACGCGCGTATTTTATCACGGCAATCAACACTGAGCCACTGCGGCTATTTATGTTTACTTGTTGCCTGCAAAAACCCTGTCACTAAACAAAATTGTGCAATGTAATACGTTATCATTATTACGATATCTGCATGCACTATTTCTAAATAAAAGCGGTTAAGGCCAAGAATAGAGTCTGATATAACAAACACTGCCCCACCTAACACTAAAAAGCCGTTAAATTTGTCTGTCATCCAAGTAAGGCTTGCCATTATGCTAAGTACCAACATATAGACAATCACCGGAATGAGCATGTCATTCAGGTTTGGATAAAATAAGCAAAAAATGATGATGGCCAAAAATAGATAAAGAAGTACAACGTCTAGTCGCCAGTTTTTAATTGGCAACATGGTAATGATATAAAAGGTATGGCTTATAAAAAAAGCCGCTAAACCACCTATAAAGAGTTGCCCTGTATCAAGGGCTAGCAACACATCACCTAGTGATGAAAAACTAAGAGCGAATAATAAAGTAATAAAAGTGCGATTTTGTAACTGACTACGCCACTTTAACACCACCACAATCAACAGGCCGATTGGTAATGCTTTAAATAGCGCCAGAATAGGCTGAGGCAATGATGGTATAAAGAGCAGTAAAGCAATGTAAACCGAACTTAGGATTAGAAAGAGAATGTTCATATTCTTATTATTGTTATTTGTTCCCAATAACGAGAATAGCAAGCTTTACTCTAAATGTTTATAAAAAATGCTGCTTCTGTTTTTCGGTCATTAACTTACACTGTGTCCGTTTGCCAAAAAAACGATAACGATGGCGGCCAACCCAATTATACATACGATCGCGAAAGCCTTTTGGCAGTAGCTTGAACAGCTTAACCAAAGAGAATGGAAAACCTAATTGAGTTGCGATAAATAACACAGCATCACTTTGTTTATATAACTGGTTATTATCAATCACTAACATTGAAGAGAGTGGATCGTCAATTTGATGCGCCTTTAGTAAACGTTCACCTTTATCGCTTTGCATGGGGCATAACTTAAAGGTTATTTGCTTATCAAAGCGAACAATAAACCGCACACAAAAATGGCACAGATTGCACTGACCATCAAACAAGATGACTGGGCAGTGAGTTTGCAAGATTAACCGCTTACCTGCACAACTTGTTTACCGGTAAAGCCACCAGCAAGTTGTTTATTTAAAGCAGCTGAAACAGCCTCAGCGGTAAAATCAACGGCATGAATTTGCGGTAATTTGATCTCACCACGGGCTGCATTATCGAGTAATAAGTTACCCATAAAGCTCAATTTTTGTTGCGCACATAAGCTATTTGCAAGCCAAGCTCCACCTAAGGATACAATGCCAATATTTGGTGCGCGTCTAAACATAAGTTCTTGTTCAAACTTAGGTAACTCATTTAAACATGCAATACGGCCACAAAAGCGCATTAGCTCAACGTTACGAATGGTGGTATCGCCACCAATACAATCAAGCACCGCATCAAAGCCTTGCGGGCCTAATTCACGGCGAATTTTATCTTCAAGTTTTGGGTCTTTGTAGTCAAACACCACATCAGCACCTAATTGCTTAAGTAACTTATGATTGTGTTTGCTGGCAGTGGTAAACACGGTGGCACCACGTTGCTTAGCAAATTGAATAGCGAATTGACCAACGCCACCCGCACCTGCATCAATAAACAGTGAATCCCCTTCGCTTAGCTGCAACTTATCAAGGGCAATTAATGCCGTCATACCTGAACAAGGTAAGGTTGCGGCATCTGCCGGTGATACGTTATCCGGCACAACCGAAACCGCATAGTTTGGTACCGTTGTGTATTCAGATAACACACCTTGGTCGCCAAGGCTGGCGTGCCATACAACACGTGCTCCAACACCTGGGAATACACCTTTACTTGCCTGAACAACCACACCAACAGCATCATGGCCTAGTACATGCGGGTAATGCCATTTACAAAAACCTTGTTTTGCAAAGTTGGCATCACCATGGTTTAAGCCCACATATTCAACTTTAACCAAAAGCTCATTGCCTTCAGGGCTCGGTACTGGCACAGAAAGCTCAGATAACGCTATGGCGTCATTCGGCTCAATCAGTGCAAGCGCGCGCATTGTTGACGGAAGATCTGTAGTTTGTTGAATATGTGACATTTAATACTCTGGGTTAAAGGTTGTTTAGTTCAAAGCTCCAACGACCATTAAATGCTTGATAAGCACTTACTTTGGCCTGTAATGAAGCAATTGTTGAATCAACAGCGTTCTCTTGCGCTATTAAAACATCCTGTCTCGCATCTAACAACTCTAAGTAAGGAATATGTCCTTCTTGGTACATTGCTTGAGCTTGACCAAATGCTTTATTCGCATAATTAAAACGTTGATCAGCATAACTTAACTGTTGCTGCTGTTTGACTAGCCTTTGTAAAGTAAGTTCACTATCGCTAATGGCTTTTAATACTTTACTTTGATAGTCACTGTAAGCGGCTTCACTTAAAAATTGCTGTGCATCACGCTGAGCTAATAATGCAGGATAGCTGAGTAATGACCATTCAACTTTTGGCGTTACTTGCCATTGTTGCACAGTATCTTCTAAGCCATTGCTGGTTAAGCTCACCACACCTGCAAACCCGGCCAGACTAATATCTGGCAGTAATGCTTTTGAGGCGGCAACACTTAGCGAATAAGCCTGACTAAACTGATATAAAGCACTGGTGATATCTGGTCTCAGTGCCATTGCTTCACTGGCTTTAGTAAACGACACGCTAAATTCATGGCTTAATAACTCAGGCTCTTCAACCAGTGTTATATCGCTTGCAAGTCGCCCTGTTA
Organism: Pseudoalteromonas gelatinilytica; assembly: GCF_001641615.1. Classification (GTDB taxonomy): domain Bacteria; phylum Pseudomonadota; class Gammaproteobacteria; order Enterobacterales; family Alteromonadaceae; genus Pseudoalteromonas; species Pseudoalteromonas gelatinilytica. The sequence continues at coordinate 36,000 of NZ_LRRU01000019.1, read as the reverse complement.
GCACCGCAAGGGTTGCGAGGTCACGATATTGCAAGTAGCTAAGCTCAGGAATAAGCGCTTGTTGCTGCTTTAACTGCGCAAGGGTACGATTAAGGTCAAGCTCATTCGCAACCCCCTCTTCTACTCGCGCTTTGAGCACATCAATACTTTGCTCGAGTGCCTCGATTTGCATCTCAATGATAGCTTGCTTTTGCACATTACCTTGATAGCTGACATAGCCTTGCACCACAGCTGAAACCACTTCAACCTGTAATGCTCTTAACTGTTCGGCTTGGTTTAGTGCACCTGCATTAGCAGCATCGACAAGCGCGGTAATACGACCAAACAAATCAAGCTGCCAATTAACATTAACACCTGCGTTTGATTGGCGCGAAATTGCGCCATCTAAGCTGCTGCGTTCTGCGCCTACACTTAGGCTGCCCTGCGGATAATAATCCGCACGGGCTACACCTAAACGGGCAATGGCTGCATCAAGTTGAAGTTGACTGGTTTTTAGGTCGTGATTCATTGCTAAAGCATCAGTCACTAAATTGTTTAACTGCGCTGAATCTAAACGGCGCCACCAGTTATTTTCGCTCGCACCTTCGTTTTGTTCACCAATTTGTGTATCGCTAACAAATTGTGTCAAGCTCACTTGCTGCTCTTGCATATCGACGCTTTGTGCGCAGCCTGCCAGTGCTCCGGCTAACAGCATCGCACTAACTAGTTTGCCGTGTTTAAAGAGTGCATGAAGAGGCTTATGCATCGTGTTGCTCCTTCTGCGATTTTTTTGTGACTAACATATAAAATACCGGGGTGAACAATAAGCCGAACACAGTTACACCAATCATACCTGAGAACACCGCGTTACCCATGGCATGACGCATCTCAGCACCAGCACCTGTTGCTAGAACAAGGGGTACAACGCCTGCCGTAAAGGCAATTGATGTCATTAAAATTGGGCGAAGTCGCAAGCGACACGCTTTGATGATAGCTTCAAGGTGAGACATCCCCCCTTTATGCTGATCTCGTGCAAACTCAACCATCAAGATGGCGTTCTTACTTGCTAGTGCAACCAGTACGATTAATGCGATTTGCGTGAAGATGTTGTTGTCATCACCAACAAACCAAACACCCAACAAGGCCGAGAAAATCGTCATAGGCACAATCAAAATAATAGCCAGTGGTAATCTTAAGCTCTCGTATTGCGCAGCAAGTACCATAAATACAAGCAATACAACGAGTGGGAAAACATACACCATGGTATTACCCGCTAATATTTGCTGATACGTTACTTCTGTCCACTCAAACTCAATACCATTTGGTAATGTCTCTGCAAGGATTGCTTCAATCGCATGTTGCGCTTGGTCAGAGCTATACCCTGGTGCTGGGCTACCATTTAATTCAGCTGTAGGATAACCGTTATAGTGCATTACACGATCTGGGCCTGTTGTTGGTGTGACCGTTAATACAGAGCCTAATGGCACCATCTCACCCATGCGGTTACGTACTTTAAGATTTAAAATTTGCTCAGGATCTTGGCGGTAATCAGCATCAGCTTGCGCATTAACCTGATAGGTACGGCCAAACAAGTTAAAGTCATTCACGTACATAGAACCTAAGTACACTTGTAAGGCATTGAATACTTCATCAAGTGGAATACCTTGTATAAGCGCTTGCTCACGGTCAATGTCGATATCCATTTGTGGCACTTGAATTCTAAAGCTTGAGTAAAGGCCCATTAATGCTGGGTCTTGCTGCGCTTTAGCAATGGTTGCTTGTAAGCTATTAAAGAGTGCTTCAAAGCCTTTATTAGCACGGTCTTCAATTTGTAGTTTAAAGCCACCCGTTGTACCTAAACCTTGAATTGGCGGTGGCGGGAATACCGCAACAAACGCTTCATCAATACTGGCAAACTTTTGATTTAACTGAGCCGCAATTGCCATTGCCGACATACTCGGATCTTGTCGCTCTTCAAAAGGGGCAAGCGGAGTAAATACAATGCCGCTGTTAGGGCTATTTGTGAAACCATTTACCGATAGACCAGGAAACGATACTGTGTTTGCAACACCCGGTACTTGTAATGCAATTTTTTCCATTTCTTGCACAACTTCTTGGGTTCTGTCTAAGCTTGCCGCATCAGGCAACTGTGCAACTGCCACTAAATATTGCTTATCTTGCTGTGGAATAAAACCACCCGGTACTGCGTCAAACAATTTAACTGTGCCACCGACAAGTGCAACATAAGCAACTAAGACAATGACACTCATACGAATTAGTTTTTGTACCAGCTTTTCGTAGCCATTAGCGCCTTTATCAAACAAGCGGTTAAAAGGTTTAAACAGCCAATTACCGAATACACGGTTTAATAACTTAGTTAAACGGTCTGGTTTTGCATCATGACCTTTTAATAGTAACGCTGATAACGCAGGCGATAGTGTTAACGAGTTAAACGCTGAGATAACCGTTGAAATAGTAATGGTTAATGCAAATTGCTTATAAAATTGACCAGATAAACCCGTAATAAAAGCCGTAGGAATAAATACCGCACACAGTACTAGTGCAATGGCGATAATCGGCCCTGTTACTTCGGTCATCGCAACTCGGGTTGCTTCAAGTGGTGATAAACCTTGCTCGATATTACGCTCAACGTTTTCAACCACCACGATGGCATCATCAACAACAATACCAATGGCAAGTACCAAACCGAATAACGATAGGGTATTAATCGATACACCTAACCATTGCATAACCGCAAACGTACCAATCAAAGACACTGGTACTGCAATCAGTGGGATTACCGATGCACGCCATGTCTGTAAGAACACCACGACAACGATTACCACTAGCGCGATTGCTTCTAGTAGCGTTTTGATAACTGCATCGATTGAGCCGCGTACGAAAATAGTTGGGTCATAAACAATGTCGTATTCAACACCTGCCGGAAAGTCTTTTGATAATACTTTCATGGTTTCACGTACTTGATCAGAAAGCTCAATCGCATTTGACCCCGGACGTTGGAATACCGGCATAGCAAGGGCTGGTTGACCATCTAACATCGCTCTTAGTGCATAGGTGTCTTGACCTAATTCAAGGCGTGCCACATCACTTAGGCGTGTAAGCTGACCTTGCTCACCCACTTTGATGATCACATTTTCAAATTCTTCTTTTGAGCTTAAGCGTCCTTTAACATTCATTAGAATTTGAAATTGATTACTTTTCGACGTAGGCTGCGCACCTAAACTACCCGCAGCAACCTGTTGGTTTTGCGCGCGTAATGCATTTACTACATCCATCGCTGTTAAGTCACGTGCAGAAAGTGCATCTGGGTTAAGCCAAACACGCATTGAGTACTGACCACCACCAAACATACGAACATCACCTACACCCGGAAGACGTGCAATTTGGTCTTTGATATACAAATCAGCATAGTTCGCTAAGTAAGTTGTATCATGCGTTTTTTCTGGTGAATATAAATGCACCACCATGGTTAAATCTGGTGATGATTTTTCTGCTACAACACCTAAACGTTGAACTTCTTGCGGTAAGCGTGGTAGTGCACTGTTAACACGGTTTTGCACTTGTACTTGCGCACGGTCTAAATCAGTCCCTAACGCAAAGGTAACTGTTAAAGTCATACGGCCATCACTGGTTGCTTGCGAAAACATATACAACATGTTTTCAGTACCATTGATTTCTTGCTCAAGCGGCGTCGCCACTGTTTCAGCAATTACCGTTGGGTTTGCACCCGGGTAACTTGCCGTCACAACAACTGTCGGCGGTACGACCTCAGGGTACTCACTCACTGGCAATTGAAATAACGAGATTGCCCCTGCGATGAGAAAGATAAGCGACAGCATCGCTGCAAAGATGGGTCGCTGGATAAAAAAGTGTGAAAATTTCATTTTGCCCTACTGTTTTGCAACCAAATCAGAATGATTATTTGAAAGAGTGAATGCAATTCCATCGCTATTTATAGTGACTGTGTTTGGTGAAATTGGCATACCAGGGCCAACACGCGCCGGACCATTCACAGCAATCACATCGTTTTCATTTAGACCCGATGTAATCGCGCGTAAGCTGCCGTAACGCTCACCCACCGTCACTAATTTATATTCAAGAACATTGCCTTCACCCACAGTGAGTACAAAGCGATTCTTTAAATCAGTCCCAATTGCACGCTCAGGCACGATAACTTTTTCGCTTACTTTATCTGCGGCAAGCTTAATACGTGCGAATGAACCTGCACGCAGTTGTTGCTCATCGTTTTCGAACACCGCACGCACTCGAAGAGTACCGGTAGTTTGATTGATTTGGTTATCAATGAAGTTGATTTTGCCATTGAAGTTAAAGCTGGTTTCACCCACTTTTTGCATCACAACTGCTTGTTCACTTTGCGCTGTTACATCAGCAAATGACTGATTCCACGTACGCTCATCAATATCAAAGTAAGCATACATTTGCTGGTTTGACACAATGCTTGTTAACACGCTTTGACCAGCAAGCACATTGTTACCTTTGGTGATATTCGCACGCGATACAACGCCATCAATGGGTGAACGCACTTGGGTAAATGCTAAATCAAGCTCTGCCGCAGTAAGCTCAGCCTGTAGCGCTAGCAATTGCGCTTCGCGTTGTCTTAGTGTTGATTTACGAGACTCAGCTTGCTCCGTTGAAATTGCTTTACGCTCAGTTAAGCGCTCTGCACGTTTTGCTTCACTTTTAGCTTGCTCAAGTGCCGCCTTAGCACTTTCGATTTGCGCTTTTAAGCTATCGACTACGGCTGCAAAAGGACGTGCATCAAGGGTGAAAAGCAAATCACCTTCTTTAACGCTGTCGCCTTCTTTAAAGTTAATTTTATCGATGACACCCGAAACACGTGGCATTAGCGCAACTTCTTGTGGCGCCTCTAAACGCGTTGTATAGGTGTGCCAATTTTGTACCGGCTTTACAAGCACTTGTGCTACATCGATAGGTTGTAAATGTTGTTGCTGCGCTGCTTGGTTGGCTTCTGTGCCACACCCTGCAAGCGTTAAGCTCGCAATGGTCACAGCCACTGCAAGAATAGATTTGTTCATCACGACTCTCCTGTTAATAGATTGGAGACAATGTTACGGAACTAATTAGCGGATAAAAATGATAGATTTTTAAATTCTTTAATGCCAGAATGGCACCAATAAAGTTTAAGGAACTGCTATGGATACCACCAGCCGTTTATTAATGTTGCTTGAAGTGATTGAACGAGGCTCATTTGCTAAAGCTGCAGAGTCTAGAAATATAGACCGTTCTGTCATTTCAAAACAAATTAGCCGTCTTGAAGATGAATTAGGGGTGCGTTTACTCAATCGTACCACGCGTTCTTTTTCGTTGACTGCCGCTGGCGCTGAAATGGTAAAAAAGGCAGCCGAACTGAGAGATTTGTTATCTGATACCGTAAGACTTGCAGAGAATTACCACCAAGAACCCCGTGGTACGTTAAAAATTACCTCATCAAGTATTATCGGTAAGCGTTATATCCAACCGGTCATTAACGACTTTCAAAAACGCTTTCCACAAGTTGAAGTAGAGCTTCGCTTAGACGACAGATTGATTGATTTAGTATCAGAAGGCTATGATTTAGCGTTTCGTGTTGGCGAACCAAAAGACTCATCATTTATTGCCCGTAAAATTGCTCGCAACCGTATGTTATTGCTGGCCTCACCTGAGTTTATCGAAACTTACGGTATGCCAAAACAGGTTGAAGATTTAAAAGAGCTACCTGCTGCGAGCTATTCAAGCCCAAGTAAACGCATTGGCGGTATTCGTTATCGTAATGCCGATGGCGATATTATTGAGCAAAATATTAAAAGTGTTTTTCGTGCGAACGATGCCGAAGTACTGTTAATGAAGGCTATCTCAGGCAATGCATATGTTTTGGCACCGGCGTTTATTCTTGACGATGAAGTTAAACGTGGCGATCTCGTGCCTATTTTAACCGATATGGAATTACTCGATTACAGCGCGGTGTATGCGGTTTACCCACACAGAGACTTACCAGTCAGAACACGTTTATTCTTTGATGCTATGCGTGAATACATAGGCAAAGATATTCCTGTATGGGAAGCAAACATCCCTGACTTTGACACTATGTACAAAGGCTAACTTGCGAAGCTTGAGTAGCTAACTCGCTTTATTTTGTTGGCTTAATTCATACGCCGTTACTACTCTATTTCGGCCTTGCTGTTTTGCTTGGTATAGCGCATCGTCAGCACGCTTAATAAAGTTTTTCAGGGTTTGATTTGGCATGTAGCAAGCAACACCAATACTAATGGTCAAATTAATAGCTTGCTCATCAATGTTGTGGATGGTTGTTGCTAAGTGCTCGCGCAGCATATCTGCAAATTCATAGGCACTTTGCGGGTCGCTCTCAGGTAAGAAGATAGCAAACTCCTCACCGCCGATACGAAATACGTAGCCTTTACTAATGCGTTGCCTAAAGAAACTGGTGACTTCAATGAGAATACGATCGCCCACATCGTGGCCATACTGATCATTAATATTCTTAAAGTAATCAAGGTCTAGCATTAAAATAAACAAGCCATTTTTGTTTTTTAGTTCAACTTCAAAATAATGGGTCATCGCCAAGCGGTTACCTGCCCCCGTTAAAGGATCAAGTAATGCTAAGTTTTCGAGCCGCTTACCATATTCTGCACGACTATTCTCAAAAGTATGCGATACCGCCCAAATACTGATGTAGGTAAACGAAAAATTAAGTAAAAAATTAATACTATTGAGAGGCTCAAGACTTGATTTGGTTAATAGGATCCCGCCTTGCAGCAGAGCAACGACCAAAGACAAGACTTTGCCGTATTGTTTACCTAATAATAAATAAAATAAAACCGGTAATGAGCAAGTCCAAATAAACAGCAAGCTTTTAATATTACTGAGATACGTGCCCAATGTGATTAGTAGCGTTAAAAACACACATAAGGTAAGCGACTGCCAAAGATGGCCATTGCGTTTTCGGGTATAAAAAAAGATATAAAAACAAAACGATGCAAAAACGACTTCTAATGCCCCAAGGACAAAAAAGTCATTAATAAAAAGATTAAAACCGGCGAATATTCCAGCCAATACACCCAAACAAAAGCCCATCCATTTAAGAACGTTATTTCGTAAAGCTTGAGTGCCTCTTAGCGCCCCAATATCCATCCAGTTTCTCGTTATTGTTGTCGTTGCTTAATTTTAACGCGAAACAATAAATTTAGGAACAAGTTATTAAGTAAACTCGTTTAAAAATGCAAACGTTTACATAAACGCCAGAAAAACTAATACTTTTTAACTTTTATTTTCAAATAATAAAATATGCAATGAGGTACACGATGCTAAGAAGCAGCGGTTTTACAGTGCGTCCAAACACAGCAAGCACCTAGCAGCTAATCATTAATTAAGTCACTGACCTCTTCAATTAACTCATCAAACTCATCGCGTACGTTACGACGCTGTTTATCGGTTAATGTAGGTTTTAGCTCCAATAGTAAGTTAACGTAGTTATCGAGATTTTTATCATCGGCGGCAACTAACTCATCGCTCATAAATGCAAAACGGTCATTAATGATAACAGCGAGTTGACTATCAAAATCTGCTGGTTTTTGCTTTTGCATAAATAGCGCTTTTAATGTATCTAAACGCTTTTGCTTGTACTGCATCCATAGCAAGAATGTACTGACTCGCGTATTTGATGAGTTCTCTATCAGTGTTTTTTGCTGTGAAGAAAGCTTAGTACCGAACCACTCTTTGTAGTTTTCAAGGTTTTCTTCTAAGCGTTCTTTTCTATGTTGCTCTGGCGTTTTCTCTTCGTGCTCTTGGTATTCATCGTTAATGTTTTCTTGCAGTGCTGCAACAAACTCAACACGTTGTTCATAAGAAAGAGCGTTTGCTAAATCGATAAGTTCAGGCTCGATTTTATCAACCAGCGTTTGCCAATGCTGCTTTGCTTGTACAAAGTGTGCTTTAAGTTCGTTATGGCCAACTTGCTTATCTAACATAGTCTTTAAGCTTTCAAGATCACGTTTGTATAAAGGAAGTTGTGTTTCTCGATGCCAATCGCGGCTGCTTTTAACAATATGCTCAAATTTGTCAGCTTGGTCACTGTTGAGATCGACATAATCATCAATCCAAAATCCTGATAACCAACCTAAATTATTGTAAGTAAAGCTAGGAGAACACCCCGCTACTGTAAACAATAAACTAAATACGATTAGATACTTTGATAGCTTTTTCATTGTAGTTTTTTAAAATCCTGTTTCAAAACAAAGTAAACTTACCACTAAGAACAAAAATTCAGCAACTGCAATTAAATGAAATTAATTATCATTTAGGTGTTGACGAACGATTAAACCTAAGTAATAATCGTTATCAACAACTTGGTTCGCTAAACTATTCTCACAGCAACATCATACTGTTAAAGGCTTTGATGCTGTTTTGCCAAGTTAGTTCAAGACGTAACTCTTGATTGTCGTCTGTTTCCTCGACCCAAACATAGACATAAAACGTTACACTTTACTTGCTACATTGCTCATATCGGTGACGGTAGATATGACACGAAAAAGCCCGCTACGGGCTTTTTTTATTTCTTTAATTTTTCTGTAAAATCTGTATCTTAAGCCTACTTGTTAATTGCAAAGCTTGCCGCTGTCTATAAATTGGGCATTTGCAGCTGTTGGGTCTAAACTAAAAGTGATGTTTTGCTCAGTGGCTGTTTGGCAATGCATTTTATCAATAGCTCAATGCTTTGTTATTGATACCTAACACACATTTGGAGGCAGACTATGATCAAGCCTAATTTTAAATCACTATTGCTCGCTAGCACGTTAATCTTGTCACCTTTAGCAAATGCCAGTCTTGAAGATGCCCAATTAGCGGCAAATGAAGGTCGTTTTGAAGAAGCCCTTCATGAATTTAATTACCTTGCAGACAAAGGTTATGCCCCTGCAATGTATGAGCTTGCTAAAATGTACGAAGGTGGCTTTGGTGTGCAACGCGACTACCGTAAAGCAGCAGAGTTGTACGAAAAGGCAGTAAAAAAAGTACATGCTGATTCAATGTTTGCATTAGGTGTACTTTATCAAGAAGGTAAAGGTGTCAAACTTGATAAAGAAAAAGCAATTTCATTATATGAAATGGCATCACAAAAAAATCACCCAGCAGCTCAGTTTAATTTAGGGGTTATGTACGCCAATGGCGAAGGGGTAATTCAAGATTACCGCACAGCACTCAGTTGGTACCAAAAAGCGGCAGCGAATAACTTTACTCTTGCTCAGTTCAATATGGCATTGATGTATTACGAAGGTTTAGGAGTTCCTAAGAACCTCGAGAAATCATACATTTGGAATACCATTGCGGAATACAACGGCAACATGGATGCAAGCCATAGTCGTAAGCTTGATGAGCGTAATATGATGCCAGCAGAAATTGAAGCAGCGAAAGAAAAAGCTGACGCGATTTATGCAAAAATACAGGCTGGTTTATACGCACCTGACGGGCGTCTATAAATACGCATAGTACTTGCGCTTAACGGCGCAAGTACATCCATTTTAATAATTTGATCAGCAACTTATTTTGCTTTAATAATAAGCTGGTACGTGGATTAAACTTACCTGATACTAGGGTATTTCGTGCATGGCTAAAGGTTTTAAAGCCTTCAACGCCATGATAGTGCCCCATCCCTGACTCACCAATACCGCCAAATGGTAACTGATCTGCTGTTACCTGCATTAGTACATCGTTAATTGCCAATGTACCACTTCTGATTGATGAACTTAACTTACTGATTTTGTCTTTGTCATGGCCGAGAAGATACAAGGCAAGCGGTGATGAGTCGGCGTTGATAGTGTCAATAACTTGTTGCAGTGATTCATAACTCACAATTGGCAGTAAAGGGCCAAAGATCTCATCTTGCATGAGGCGCATATCATCATTTACTTGCGTTAAAATATGCAAACCCATGCGATGTTTGAGTTCATCAACTTGATGACCTTCTATTGGCTCGAATACTTGGGCCCCTTTGTCTTTTGCATCATTTAGTGTCGCAATTAAGCGTTGATATTGCCTATCAGAGACAATCGAGGTGAGGTTCTTACCTTCAACACCTTGTTTAAAGTGCTTTTTATAAAGCTCACTAAGTTGTAAGACTAACTGATGCTCAAGCTTTTTAGGTACAAACACATAATCTGGGGCGACACAAATTTGCCCTGCGTTGTTTAACTTGCCAAATAACAGGGTTTTTGCAGCCTCTTTGATATTTACATCATCAAGAATCACCACCGGTGATTTACCACCTAACTCTAGGGTAACTGGGGTGAGGTTTTTACTGGCTGCTTGCATCACTTTACGCCCTACTGATGTAGAGCCCGTAAACAGTAAATGAGCCAAAGGTAAATCACAAAATGCGGCTGCGGTGCCGGCTTCGCCTTCAAAAATAATGCAGTGCTCAGCAAGTGCACCTTCCATTATCTGCTTAATAACAGCATTGGTATGTGGGGTGAATTCGCTCAGTTTTAACATCACGCGATTACCCGCCGCTAATGCGCTAATAGCCGGTACTAATGCTAATTGAATGGGGTAATTCCACGGCGCAATAACACCCACGACTCCTTTAGGCTGATAATGAATGTGTGCCGATGAAGGCCATAAACTAATACCCACACTGCGTGATTCGTTTCGTGACCATTTAGGTAAGCGCTTGATGATGTCAGTTAATGATTTTACCGTTGGCAGTAAATCCCCCAATACCGTATCGAACTCAGTGCGGTAACCAAAGTCTTTACTTGTTGCTGCAACTAGAGCTTGCTCATTGTCTATAAGGCGGGATTTTATCGTTTTTAACAGCTTAATACGCTTATCAATCGCTAAATAAGGGTCTGCCAAAAAGGCGTTATTGAGTTTTATAAATTCGCTCTGTAATTGTGCGTGTATATCAGTCAAAACATCATCTCTTGATAAACGATTTTAGCCACTATAACGAGCTAAATTTATCTGAGCAACTTTATAAATGTAAAAACAGCGCTCAAAGTGAGCGCTGATATTGGTTGGAATAGGTTGAAAACTTAAAGGCTTAACTAAAAACCAAAGACCACTGCGGCAATAGTCATGGTCACTAATGTGATCATCGCAATAGCAATTATGTTCAGTGCAAAACCAGAGCGGATCATATCGCGCATTTGTATTTGCCCAGAGCCAAACACGATCGCATTAGGCGGCGTCGCAACTGGCATCATAAACGCACAGCTACAGGCAATAGCCGCTGGAATAACCCATACAAGCGGTGTACCAAATACTGACTCAGCAACTGGGCCTAATAGTGGTAAGAAACCTGCCGCTGTGGCTGTGTTACTGGTGATCTCAGTTAAGAAAGTAATAAGGGTTGCCACTGCAAGTACACTTAATACCAATGGAATTGCACTCGCCCCTTCAATCATGTGAGCAATGTATTCAGCAAGACCTGAAGATTTAATTTGCGCAGCCAGTGTTAAACCACCACCGAATAATAGCAACACGCCCCAAGGTACTTTAGCGGCACTTTCCCAATCAAGAATACGCTCACCATCACCTTTGTTTGCTGGTAACACGAACAGCAATAATGCTGCCGCTATAGCAATACCGGTATCAGAGATTTTCAAGCCTGAAAAATCAGCCAGTAGAGGCCTGAAGATCCAGCATACTGCCGCTAAAACAAACACGGCTGCTACGCCTTTTTCAGCGCGTTGCATTGCACCAAGCTCTTGTAACTGCGATAAGAATAACGATTTAGTATCTTTACTCGCTGCTTTTGCACATTGTGTATCTACTTTGTAGGCAAATTTAGTTAGCCACACCCAGCATAAAATAAGCATCACGGACGCAAGTGGTACACCGACTTTCATCCACTCAGCAAAGCCAATATCAATCTTGTAGCTGTCTGATAAATACGCAGCCATTAATGCATTGGGTGGTGTACCAATTAAAGTAGCAATACCACCGATACTTGCACCGTAAGCAATTGATAATAATAATGCTTTACCAAATTGGTCATTATCAGGGTTAGACTGTTTAACCAACATAGTAATCGACATAGCAATCGGTAACATCATCACAGCGGTCGCTGTATTTGACATCCACATTGATAAAAATGCCGTTACTAACATCATGGCTAAAATTTGTAGGCTTGGCTTAGTACCAGCACGAAGCATAGTATTAAGTGCAATGCGCTTATGTAAACCCCAACGCTCCATCGCGATTGAGATCAAAAAGCCGCCTAAGAATAAAAAGATCAAAGGGTGTGCATAAGGTGACGCGACCCCTTTGATTGCTGCAATATCAGCAAGAGGTGATATAACCAGTGGCAATAATGAAGTAGCAGGAATTGGCACAACTTCGCTTACCCACCAAGAAGCCATCCAAAATGCAAGGCCTGCGGTACGTAGTGCTGGTACGCTCATACCCGCAGGTGGATCAATTAAGCAAGTTAATAACATCACTAATGGGCCTAGCAGTAACATTACTGTGCTCATTAATGGGCGTGGCTGTGAGCCATCTTTTGTTTGATTTACTAATGACATACCGACTCCTTAGAACTTGTATTTAAGGCCAAGTGCAACGCTGTTGTCTGATTCAAGTTCTAAATCTAAATCAGTATAGAATAAGTATGCTGTAGTTTGTTTATCGAAGTTATAGTCAACACCTGCTGTCCATTGTTTACCTTCTTCAGCATGGCGGATCTTTGAGTCGTCTTTAACGTATTGCAGTTTCGGTACCCATTTATCGATTGCGTAGCTTGCACTAATTGCATAACCATTGCCTTCTTTCGTACCGTCGGTAGATTCACTGCGTTGGAATAAACCTGCTAACTGTAGGTTTTCATGTTTCCATGCGGCAACCACACGGCTTGCTGTTAACTTATTTAGTGCATCAACATGGCTGATAGCGACATAGTAGTCTTTAGATTTTAATGCACGGTCACCATAAATAACCGTTGCAGCATAACCAGATTCATCATTGCTGCTATCATCTTTTGGTGCATAAGTTAGCGCAAGTGATGCGCCACCATACGTTTTTGAGCTGTAAGTAATGGTATCGCCGATACGGTCTTGACCAGGGATCAGCTGAGCGATATCAGCTTGGGTTTCGTTAAAGCCGTCAACTTTACCTTCAGAATATTTAAAACGGGTGTCGTTACGGCCTACAACGACTTCACCAAAATCGCCAGCAAGACCTAAGTAAGTATTACGAGCTGAAAATGGCTCATCAGTATCATCATGCTCAAAGCCTTTTACTTGTACTTCGTATTTGAATACTGCTTTAAGTGACTCAGTTAATTTGTGGCTACCTTTAATACCAATACGCGAGAAAGGGGCTTCGATTTGAGTGCCCTCTTCTGCATAACGCATAACGCCTGTATCTGTGTTTGCTATTTGAACTTCTGCTTTACCGTATACCGCGTAATCTGCTGCCATTGCTGAGCCTGCTGTGCTCGCTAACACTACTGCCGCTGCTACACGTGTTTTTGTATGAGTGAATATTGTTGTCATTATGCGCCCCTTATTAGGTTCAAATTGTTGTTCCTAACTAGTAAGGCAAGTTGGTTGCCAACTTAGATAATTTAATAAAAACCCTTAAATAACAGCAATTTAACTTTATTGACATTTTTTAGGCTGGCTTTTATGGGTGGATCTCCACACATTTTTAAACCTGTGCTGTCACCAGTTCCACCCATTGTGAAGCGTTTAATCTGAGAGGTTTGTTTAATCTTTGAACATTTCGCGATTAATACCGTATTTGCTCATCTTGTCGTAGAGGGTTTTACGGGCAATTTGTAATGTGACCATGGTGTCTTTTATGCTGCCGTTGTTTCGTTCTAACGCTTCTTCGATGAGTGACTGCTCATAAAAGCTAATCTTCTCGGCAAGACTTAAATCCTGAGCAAGTTCGTTTTCATTGTTTGTATCACTATAAGAAGCAAAAGCCAAATCAGAACCTAGCAATACCGCACGTTCAGCCTGATTTCTAAGCTCTCGCACATTTCCCGGCCAATCGTAAGCAAGGAGTCGCTGCTTTGCTTCACTACTCAGTGGTGCAGGTGGTTTATGAAAACGTGTCGCTGCTATCGAGCTAAAATGCTTAAACAGCAGCGGAATATCAGCTTTTCTATCGCGTAATGCCGGGATGCTCACTTTCACTAAGTTTAAGCGGTAATATAAATCAGCTCTGAACTCCCCTGCTTCAACTAAGCTCATTAAATCAACTTTGGTGGCAGCAACAATACGCACGTCTAAATCAATAGCATGGTTATCACCTACAGGCGTTACTTTTCGCTCTTCAAGTACCCTTAATAACTTTACTTGTAAACTTGCGGGCGTTGACTCTATTTCATCTAAAAAGACAGTGCCGCCTTTGGCAAATTCAAACTTACCTTGGCGAGATTGTGTTGCCCCAGTGTATGCGCCACTGGCTGCACCAAAGAGTTCGCTTTCGATAAGTTGCTCAGGGATTGCACCGCAGTTTATGGCAACAAAATTAGCCGCTGATCTATTACTTTGATCGTGCAAGTAACGAGCGACTAACTCCTTACCCGTGCCTGTTTCACCTTCTATAAGCACATCGGCGGGGGTATCGATTACCGCATTGAGTAAATGCATCATTTGTTGCATTTGCTCGGTTTCACCTAAAATTCGCACACCAGGTGCAGAGGTTTTCTCTACGGCAATTTTTAAGGCTCGGTTTTCCATCACTAAAGCACGTTTTTCTGAAGCGCGCGCGATACAGTCTAACAATTGCTCTGTCAGTGGTTTTTCAAATAAATCATATGCGCCAAGTTGCATGGCTTTAACGGCCACAGATACATCAGCAAAGCCGGTAAGAAAAATAACCGGCAGTTCGCTATCAAAGGCTTTAACTTGCTCTAAAAAAGCCAAACCGTCCATTTTGGGCATGTTTATATCACTTAATACAATCCCTTCAAAACGACGACTTAATTTTGAAAGTGCCGCTGTAGGCTCACTAAAACACTGAACTTGATAACCTTCAATCTCAAGGAGTTGCTTTAATGAATCGCGGATCACCGCTTCGTCATCAATAACGATTACCTGATTACAGGTCGCTGCAACTTCACTCATGAGGGTTCCTTATTTGTTTGTAAGGTTATTATAAATTGTGCGCCGCCTTCAGGGCGGTTGTGCGCAGATAATCGACCATTAAATGAGTCGATAATTTGCCGTGAAATAGATAAGCCCAAACCTAAACCATTGCTGGTTTTAGTACTGTAAAATGGCTCAAAGATGTTACCTAATGCGTGTTGATCAATACCTAGGCCTGTATCAAGAATTGATAGCTTAACGCGGTCATCGAATAGTTCGAGCTCGAAACTCAATTCACGCTTTTCAGATTCACTCATAGCTTGGCTGGCATTGGTGATCACGTTGACCAATACTTGTTCAAACTTAACGCTATCGACCCACACAGTAATGTTTGCGTCAATATCAGCAGCTTTTACCTCGATATCGTCTTGCTTTAACTGGGCGCTGGCGATCATTAACGCATTTTTTAACATGCTCGCTAAGCTTTGCTGCCTAAGTTGGGTTTGTGCGGGTTTACTAAAATGCTTAAGCTGAGCGACAATTTTGTGAACACGCTCTATTAGAGATTGCACCAGCACTAAATTTTCACTGGCTTGCTCAATATTGCCTTTAATAAGTAACCGTTTTGCACTCACTAAATATGTATTCATGGCACTTAGTGGCTGATTGATTTCATGATTAATGCCCGCACTTAATTGACCTATCGTTGCAAGTTTAGCTGTTTGGATCAGCGCTTTTTGGGCTTTTTCGAGCGCTTGAGTTCGCTCGATCACTTCTTGCTCAAGGCTGTGCCTTGAAAACAGAAGCTTTTTATAGCCCGCAAAACGCACCATAGCCATATGAATTAACACCACGGCAATGGCATAAAACACACTAAACCACAAAAGCCTTGGAATTTGTGCAAGTTCCACATTCGTTACATCCACCAGCACAGTGGCGTTAGCGTTAATAATCGCTATTTTTTCTGAAGCGCTGATATAGCGCGCTTGTTTGCCATCAAGTTGTATATTTTGCTGAGCGGTCTGTTCACTTAATGGCTTATTAGTATAAGCCAGTAAACTCGGTTTATGAGACAAGTAGCGCCGCGACTTAATCAAAGCGGCCATTTGTTCATCATTAAGTGATGTAAGTGCTTTTAAGCGCCAATCCTCAACGTCTGACATCACTATGACACTGTCTTCTAATGCGATATAAAAATGAGTGCTGTCTGATGCATTAAGTAGCTGACGGTCTTGTTCAAACTTTTTCGCATTCACTTTTAAAGTGACAACGGCAATAACGTTACCTTCATCGATAACCGGCTCTGAAAAGTATATACCTCGCTCACTTGAGCGCATGCCCAAAGCAAAATAAGCCACTTTTTCACCTTGCTTGGCTAAATAAAAATAAGGCCGAAAAGCAAAGTTGCTGCCTAAAAAGGTGTAATCAACCTGCCAGTTACTGCTTGCCACAACAGAGCCTGTTAAATCCATCAAATAGACATCAGATGCACCACTGGCACGTTGAATATCTTCTAAATAATAATTAACGGCTTGCTCGCCAATCCCTTGCTTTACAACAAAAGATTTAACTAAATCATTGGCGCTCACTAGGGTAGGAATGGTTTTAAATCGGGCTAATTCACTTGAGAAATAATGACTTAACTGAGTCGCTTGTACGCGACTTTGTTGCTCTGCTTGTTGATAATCGTGAGCGCGTCCAACGTAAAAAACTAACACAAGCAACAACAAAAGCATTGCACCTGCAATAACTAACTTTTTACTTAATGACGACATTCAAACCTTTGTGAGCAGCGCAACTAGAAATTGAATTGGTAGTGTAACGATAAATCTTCGCTTGTACCAGCGACTGCGCCATTGTCCATTCGAGGATCAAACACGTTATATTTTTTGCCGAATAGGTTTTCAGCTTTCAGCATAAGTTGGCTATTGGCGTTTAACTGCCATTTTACACTACCACCGACTAAGCTATAGGCCGACTGTTTGAAGTGAGCACCGGTAACTGAACTTACCTCAACTTTATCACGCCACAATAGGTTTAAACTCACTTGCCAACTGTCAGATAAGTTATAACTACTCACTAAGCTTGCAAAACGTTTAAAGCTCGCATTAATTGGATCTTCAAAGTATTGCGTATAAGTGCCCGTTACAGAGAACTCTTTACTTGATTGCCAAGTGCCATCAAGCTCGATACCACTGTTTTGGGTATTAAATGAATTTGCAAATGTAAACAAAGCGTTCGTAGATTGTGTTGGCTCAATGTTAATAAAATCATTGAGTTCATTATAAAAAAGCACAGCATTAGCTTGTAACTCTGAGGTTTGATAATGCCAAACAAGCTCAGTCGTTTTTACCGACTCAGAGCGAAGTGATGGGTTGCCTACGGTGACATCATCATTTGAAAAAAGCTCATTAGTAACCGGAGTTCTGAACGATTCGCCATATTGCACTTTCACAGTATGCTCTGGGTTTATTACATAAACAGCGGCAAGACGAGGCGAGAATTTACTGTCGATGTCTTTCACATCGTCATAGCGAGCCCCTACAAATAAAGTAAGTGCATCTGAATAAGGTATTTTTAACTGCCCGTAGGCGCTATATGTTTCGAAGGTATACTTAAGTGATGCAAATTCAGGAAAGTCCATCACAGTCACAATACCTTGCTGATAATAAGCGGGATCAATAATGACTAACATCGACTCATCATCATAGTAACTAGTACGCACCCCTGCTTCGACTTGTTTAGCCTCTGCGTATTCTATACCCGCTGCAAGCTGCCATTGATTTTCAATTTGATAACTCAGTTCAGTCTCAAATTTGCTATCGGTTGTTTGCCAAGCTGGGCCAAGTAAAAAGTCAGGTATATCGTCAAATGCAGCGATTAATCCAGCACTTGAGATATTATGTTTGGTGTACGAGTAACTAGAATCGAGTTTTAACTTATCGTTATTAACCCAGTTATATTTTATTCCAACAAAGGTGTTATCACTGGTGTGTTGGTTTTGTGTTGAATAGCCAGCAAGGTTTAAAAACTCATCAAGAGAGGTTTCGTTGTAACGTGCGCGTAGTTTCAGCTTTTTGTAATCAACACCCGCTTCTAAATAAAGCGCCTCAAGAGGATCTTTTACCCCTTGCGGATAGCTTTCGCCGTCTTTTTGATCATAAGAAATACTCGCAAAGAGTGATGTATCATCACTAAAAGAGGTA
The DNA here is from genome assembly GCF_001641615.1 of Pseudoalteromonas gelatinilytica. Classification (GTDB taxonomy): domain Bacteria; phylum Pseudomonadota; class Gammaproteobacteria; order Enterobacterales; family Alteromonadaceae; genus Pseudoalteromonas; species Pseudoalteromonas gelatinilytica. Next base: position 17,723 of record NZ_LRRU01000019.1, on the reverse strand, counting down.
TTAAACTGCCCTGTTGCCCCATAGCGACCATTGTTGCCAACCACAAGTTGCAGTGCGTTTCGTTCTTTAGAGGTAACAATATTCATCACCCCTAAAAACGCATTACTGCCATATAGCGCCGAGCCGGGGCCGCGAATAAACTCTATTTTTTCGATCACTTCAATAGGGATATAAGGCATGTAAACAGAGGCTTTACCAAATGATGATTCATTGACTCGCTCACCATTGATCATCACCAGTACATTACCGCTATCAAGATACACTCCCCGAGCATGATCTTTAGGCACGGCACCAACCCAATCACCACGGGTTGATTGCATACCTGGCACAAAATTCATTACTTCATAAGCGTTATCAACACCAAGTGCTTGAATTTGTTTACGGCTAAATACACTCATTGTCGAGGGAACAGAAGACAGGGTTTCGCTGGTTTTACTAGCAATATCGACTTGTACATCAAGCAAGTCTTCAAAACTTAAAGAGAATAAGTCTTGCTCGTCTGTTGCGTTTGCAACCAGTGGAATGGTTGAGGCAACTGCAATTGAAAAAAGTGCTGAACATCTTAAAAGCTTCACGCTGCGAGATACCTGTACTAAAAGCCCATGCTGCAAAAGCAACACCTTGTTTACACTATTAATACAAAAGATTGGCAAGCTTGCAATGTTTTTATAGTTTTAGTTGAAGAGTTCTCAGAAGTAGAGACAAAAAAACCCATTTTCAGCTGTAAATGGGTCTTTAAAAAGGTCTGTTTTAGTGAAGTAGGCTTAATTAAGCTGTTTCAACATTTCCAGTACGCTTTGCTTTGATATACTTATATAAACCAATAAGTGACGCCGCTATCCAGAATATTTCGATAACAAAACTAGCAAGGTTAAAGTTATAACAAAGGCTAATCAGTAACAGGATTGCACCTGTTAAGTTCATCATGTTATACACAAGGCCAGTTGGCGATGCTTTATTCAGTTGTAATAAAAAGAAAGCACCAACCACTAAGAATGTGCCTGTCATGCCAATAATATCAAATAAAAGTGCTATCACGTGCGTGAATCCATTTTGTTCATGTGTTTATACCCATACAACTGGCCCAATCCATGGGGAGGGTTGTTTTCATTCATTGAAACAGCAAACCGGTCAATAGTATCAGAGCATGAGGGATAAACGAGGATAAATGTCCGTATTTTAATCCTATTTATGCGTTACCTTACCACCGATGATTTTTAGAGCAGGTGCGCCGCGGATCATGGTTTCGCGGGCGAATTGACGTTGGCAGTCAGGGCATGTTCCGGTTTCATTGGTAAAGTCTTGGCTAATGCGTTCTACAAAACATTTAACCAACGCGCCCTTTCCACTTTTGCGGTATTTAAATAATTGGCTTTTACATTGAGAGCAAAAAATATCGACCGTTTTAGTCGGGCCTTTTTTGTTAGGTTTTGCCATGACAACTACATTGCTAAATTAAAACCTTACTTTACCATGTTAAGGCCAGAGCCCCAAAACTAAGCCGATAATAGAAAACTGTAATATTGAATAACTTGCATTAACTAAAAACAATTTTAATGGGCGTTGTTCAAAGATATAACCAATCCCTAAAGCACAGCTTACCCAACACAAGCCAATAATAAAGCCAGTGCCTACGGCCACTCCCACATTGACATTTGCACCAATAAATAGCGATAAACTAAAGGCAATTAAACAACATAAAACAAAGCTGCCACCAAACACCATAACCGGGTTGATGCTTTGCAGGTCAAGCTCAGTTAAACCACAGCTTTCCATCCAAATACGTTTAAAAAGCCAAGGAGAGTACCACACAGCGCCCAATAGGAAAGATGCAAGGGCAGCAAAAAAAATCGCGAAGAAATTAAGTTCAGAAAAATGCATACACCAGACTCATACAACTAACAGGGTTAATTTGACTTTAGTTAAGGATCAGCGATGCGGCAAATCAAAAAGGCTGAGATTTGTACCCATTTACACTTAAACCATACTTTTGCATTAAACCCTGCTTTATTTCAGTTTAATAAATAATCAATTTAGTGTTGTACGGGTTTTTTCTGTAATTTACGTTGTAGGGTTCTTCTGTGCATATTAAGTTGGCGCGCAGTTTCAGAGATATTACCATTGTTGCTATGCAATACATGTTGAATATGCTCCCACTCAAGGCGCTCTGGCGACATTATTTGGCTTGGCTCTGTGCTTTCCAACGAAACGCCTGATTCAACATCACCCACAATTGTTTTTAATAATGAATTAAAATCGACAGGCTTTGGTAAGTAGTCATCTGCACCTAGCCGTATGGCTTCTACGGCACTGGCAATACTGGCAAACCCCGTGAGTAATACGATACGCGCTGAAGGAAATTGTTCTCTTAAAGGTTTAATTAGCGCAAGGCCGTTATCATCCCCAAGTTTTAAATCCACTAGAAAGTGGCTTGCCTCAAAAGTGCTTATTTGTTGTAAAGCTTGCTCACTGTTATGAGCGAGCTCACATGTAAAGCCTTGTTTTGTAAAGCGCCTTGCCAGTGTGGTGGCAAGATTTTCATCGTCTTCAATAATTAAAAGTTTCATACAATTTTTAAACTAACCATCGCAATCGCGCCTTGCTGCGGGTGATTACTGAGTGTTAATGAGCCATTCAAACGCTCTAACGTGACATTCGAGAGCATCACAGCCATCCCCATTCCATCGCTACTTGGCATAAGCTGACCGCCTAATGATGCCATTTGTTGCTCGCTAAAGCCTTGACCGAAATCACGCAACGACAATGAAAGTGTTTGTTTATCGATTTGCCACTTAGCCTCAATGTTGTGTTGCTGATTGTGGTTGTTTGCCGCTACAGCGTTTTGCAGTAAGTTTAAAATAGCTGGCAACAGCATGGCATCACTTAAAATCGAGCATTCAGGGGCGTTATTTAGCCACTGTAAGCTTTGCTCTGGAAAATGCAGTGTCATCGCATCTTGAATGGTGTTTTGTAGTGTTTTAGCGCTAATTTCCTGTTTCGTTTCACCGGTTCTTAACGCATTTGAAAGTGATCTAAAGTGCTCAAGTTGCTCTTTACACTGGGCTAATGGTTTAGCCATTTCTTGCACAATGGGATCATTAGCTTGCTGCTCTTTAAGCTCTTCAAATAACAGCTGTAAGTTTGCTATTGGCGTTGCTAGCTGGTGCGTTACTTGCGCTGCTGCGCCATCAAGCGTTAATAACTGCTCATGCCTTAATTGTTGCTCGCGAGTGCGTGCAATGGTGGTTTCTCTCGCTCTTAACGCACTGTTTAATGTGCCAATTACAAAGGCAATAACAATGGCGCTGATAACAAAGTTAATCCACATACCAATAAAATGATGTGTCATCTGCATTTGGTGCATGGTGTGTTCAGGCATTTTTATCAGTAAAAAACTATAAGCGGCGATTGCCAGCACTGCCGTGTAGGCAAGCCCTTTTGCATTAACAGACACCGCCGCTATCATTATTGGTAACAGCAATAACGAAACAAACGCATTGGTTGCCCCGCCACTTAAGGAGAGCAAAATAGTTAAAAACAGTAAATCTGCTGTCAACTGCATCAACACAGCAGCAGGCTTGGCTTTCGTTACTTTTCGATAAGCAAATATACTTAACAGCTGAAAGATTGCTTCAACACAAATAACAGCAAGTAAAGGCAGTAAAGGAATTTGGTATTCAAATAAAAAATACACCGCTATCACAGCAACAAACTGCACAGCGATTGCGGCGCTTCTTAAAATTAGCAGGCGACTTATCGCCGGATCGGTTTGCATAACGGACTCTTTAAAGCTTAATCATCGTCCATAGAAATAGTAAAAACAGCACAAGGCGTTCCTTGATGAAACACCATTTGCCATTGTTTACCATTAAAACGCCACAGTGACATACGGACTGAGTAGTTAAACTCTGAGCGAGCAGAACGTCTAAAGGCCGCTTGATAGCTTAGCTGTGCAACATCGTCACTGAGCATACGACCTTTAAAATGTTGATTATAAAACTGCGGTACCACCTCAGTTGGTAGGCGGGTTAAAACTTGGAATTTATTAAATGACGTGCCATCAGCGGCTATTTCAATAAAATCATCATCAAGCAATGCATCAAGCGCTTCAGCAGATTGCCGTACCTCTGGCTCAAGAAGCTGTCGCTCTGCATCAATTAAATGATTAAATAACGTCTCTTTAATTTTACCGCCCATAGTAACCCTTACTGTTTGAGCACTTTACCGCCCTTCATAACAAACTGAACCTGACTAAGTTCATTAATGTTATCAAGCACATTCATATTTACGCTGATAATATCTGCTTGTTTACCAACACTCAAGTCACCGAGGTTATCACTTTGACCTAATAGTTTAGCAGCTTCAACGGTGGCTGATTTAATAGCTTGCTTTGGTGTCATGCCGTATTTAACTAATAACTCAAACTCTTTAGCATTATCACCATGCTTAGATACGCCTGAATCTGTACCAAAGGCTATTTTAACCTTGTTTTTTAACGCTAATTTAAACGATGCTTCCATTTTTGGCGCTACTACTTCGACCTTATCAGCAATTGCTTTTGGCATATTTGGGTTATTTAGCACTTCTTCTTTTACTGTCGCGCCAGCGAGTAAGGTTGGAACTAAATACGCGTCTTGCTTTTTGAAAAGCTTAACCGTGTCTTTATCTAAAAAAGAGCCATGTTCGATTGAATCAACACCTGCTCTAAGTGCTGCTTTTATGCCTTCTGTGCCATGAGCATGAGCGGTGACTTTGCGGCCTAAATGATGAGCAGTGTTAACAATGGCACTGAGTTCTTCATCAGTAAATTGCTGATTAACCCCTGCCGCTGTATTACTTAAAACACCACCTGTCGCGGTTATTTTAATCACATCGGCACCGCTTTTAATTACATCGCGCACTGCTCGAGTACAATCGGCTGCGCCATCACACACACCTAAGCCACCCCCTTCTGTCGCTTTGGTAATATCACGGCGATAGCCATGCATATCACCGTGACCACCGGTCGGTGTGATCATATCCCCTGCTGCAAAAATGCGCGGGCCAACAATGTCGCCACGTTCAACCGCTCGCTTTAATGGGAAGATAACTTGATAGCTGCTACCTAGGTCACGCACAGAGGTAAAACCTGCATCAACCGTACGTTGTAAGTACTTTAAAGAACGAAGTGCATAGTCAGCTTCGTATTCAGTTGTCCACTGATGTGGGTTACGTTTTGCATCACGCTCAAAAGTAACATGAACATGCATATCAATCAGACCCGGCAATACCATCTGATTTTTTAAATCAATAATATCTGCATCACTGAGGTTTAACTGCTGCTTTGTTAAATAGCCTGCTTTTATTGCAGCAATTTTACTATCTTCAATAACCAGTGTTTGTTGTTCTTTGACATCTTGTTCCGTGCCTACCAGCACCTTCCCAGCATATATAAGTGTAGTTTGTGCATTAACCGCAAACGCTGATAATAAAGACAGTACCGATAATGTGCTTATTTTTAGGTTTATTTTTTTCATAATCGCCTCTTTTTTATACTAGGTTTAACTTAAATACGCGGTAATTGCCATTATTTACGACATAGCAAAGCAATGAACTAGTGTTAACAAGTGAATTTTGATATAACTTCGGGAAAATTTAACAAGTCTGACCACATAAAGAGAACACATTATGTCTTATGCCCAAATTACTGGCTGGGGTAAATGTATACCACCAGCAAGCATCAGCAACGAAGAAATTAGCAATATTGTTGATACCAACGATGAATGGATCACCACACGTACAGGCATCAAATCTCGCCGTGTCAGCCATGTTTCTACTGCCGACTTAGCTACGGTTGCTGCAAAACATGCCCTTGCCTGCGCGGGCGTTGATGGCAAAGACATTGATCTTGTGATCCTTGCAACTTGTACTCCATCAACAATGGTGGCAAATACAGCGTCTCTAGTGCAAAAAAATATTGGTGCGGTAGGCGCAGCAGCAATGGATACTAACGCTGCATGTTCAGGCTTTTTATATGCATTACAAGCAGCCACAGCGCAAATTCGTGCGGGTATGATCAAAAAAGCAGTCGTTATTGCTGCTGAGCGCATGACTTGGTACATCAACTGGGCGCGCCGCGACAGTGCTGTATTATTTGGTGATGGTGCTGGTGCCGTTGTATTAGAAGCCTCAGATACGCCATCTGGTTTACTTGCAACTAAAACTGGCTGTGACAGTGAAGATCGCGATATCTTACACATCGAAAACTTTGGTAGTGATTTAAATAAATACGAGCCAATTGGCCCGTCTAACTTGTTATTCGAAGGTCGTGAAATCTTCAAGCGTGCTGTTAAAGGTATGAGTGAAGCCTGTGATGACGTGCTAAACCAAGCACAATTACAGCTTGATGATATTGACGTATTAGTTCCTCACCAAGCAAACTTACGTATTATCCAAGCTATTCAGCAACGCTTGAAAGTAGCTGACGAAAAAGTCATGGTGAACATTGCCGATTACGGTAATACATCTGCTGCGACAATTGCGATTGCAATTTGTGAAGCTGTTGAGCAAGGGCTTATCAAGCCAAACTCAAACATTATGTCAGCGGCATTTGGTGCAGGCTTAACGTGGGCGGCAAGTTACATTAAATGGGGCGAGCGCGTGACACCAATTGCGGTGTCTGATGCAGCTCTACCTGAGTGTGATAAAACAGGTCTTGAACTTGTTGCACCGGCTGTTGCGGCATGTAAAGCGGCAGAATAAAAAGCTGCATTCATTAATAGAAAAGCGCGGCTTAGTCCGCGTTTTTTTATGAGCATAAAAGGAATCGACCATGGAATTATTAGGCATCCATCACGCTGCAATCATCTGTAGTAATTACAACAAATCAAAGCATTTTTATAGTGAAGTATTAAAACTGCCGATTATTCACGAGCTATACCGCGCGGAACGTGACTCGTATAAATTAGATTTAGCACTTCCTGATGGTAGCCAATTAGAATTGTTTTCGTTTCCCGGAGCGCCACAAAGACCCAGCTATCCAGAGGCACAAGGGCTTCGACATTTAGCATTTAAAGTTGCCGACATTGCAAACGCTAAGGAATATTTAGAGCAGCAAGGTATTTCAGTTGAAGAAATAAGAGTGGATGAAATCACCGGGAAGCAATTTACGTTTTTTGCCGATCCCGATGATTTACCGTTAGAGCTTTACCAGCTCTAGATTATTGAAAGCGATCTTGTAGGTAGTTAAACACGGCGCGAATACCCAGTGCTTCACCCCCTGCTGGACGACCTGGTAATGAACGTAAGTTCCAAGCCATCACATCAAAGTGAACCCACGGCGTGTTTGGCTCGACAAACTCTTTTAAATAAAGCGCAGCAGTGATTGCACCACCGAATGGGCTTGATGCACAGTTGGCAATGTCAGCTACGTCGCTTTTTAATAATGCTTTGTATTGATCAAATAACGGTAATTGCCAAATTGGATCATGACAGCTTTCGCCGGCATCCATTAATTTGTTCGCAACATCTCGGTCATTTGCGAAAAAGCCAGGCAATTCAGTCCCTAAAGCGATACGACAAGCACCTGTTAGGGTTGCAAAGTCAACAATCAGCTCTGGGTTGTCGTTTTGCGCTTCAGCAAGTGCATCGCACAGTACTAAACGACCTTCAGCGTCCGTGTTATCAATTTCTACAGTGATCCCTTTGCGCGTTTTGATCACATCACCGGGTCTAAATGCATTACGAGAAACCGCATTTTCAACTGCAGGTACTAGTACTCGTAAACGAATTGGTAAGTTGGCAGCCATAATTAACTGTGCAAGGCCAATAACATGCGCAGCACCGCCCATGTCTTTTTTCATGTTGCGCATGCCTGAACTTGGTTTTAAATCTAAACCACCAGAATCAAAGCACACACCCTTACCTACTAGGGTGATCTGCGGAGCATCTTTTGCACCCCAACGTAAATCAAGTAAACGCGGTTTATTCTCAGATGCGCGACCAACCATGTGGATCGTTGGGTAGTTTTGCTCTAATAATTCATCACCAACCCACTCGCTAAACTCACCATCAAAGGTGTCTGCTAAATCTGCCATCACTTGAGAAAGATGTTGCGGCATCATATCTGCAGCAGGCGTATTAACTAGATCACGGACTAAATTAATCGCACTTGCATGCTGCGATAAACGCTTAACTAAGCTTTCATCTTTAATAGCTAGTGTGGCACGTGGCGATGGTTTTTCTTTATATTCACTAAACTCGTAACCACCTAACACAAAACCCAGCGCTACTTGTTCTACAAATTTGTCATCACCTTGAATTTGATAACAACCTGCTGGCAGTTTTGTCGATAAGTCACCCGCTAACCAAAAGTCCTGTAAATCATTAACTAAACAATACACATGCTCAAGTGAACCGGTTTCACTATCAGCAATTAAGGCCATGCCTTTGTTTTTGAAATCACAATTTGTTAGCCAATTTTGTAAGGCTTGCGGCTGCTCGGTTAACCACGTTGATAGGTCAGCTTTAGCAATAAATGACAGGGGAATTCCCGTAGAAGAATGGCGAATTAATGAACTCATTAAACGACTCGATATAAAGAAAAGGTATTTAAGCATACCAATATCTTGATACAAAAGGTATAGGCAAAATCAGATAAGCAAAACCTAATCAGTGTTTGTTTTGCTTCTCTTTTTCTTCTTTTTCTACTTGTTGATCAATCTCTTTAATCGACTTATTAATATTGAATGAGCTAGGTAGCACATCAACACCAACCCATTGACCCAGTTTTACAACCAAAGGAATTGTCACGGGTGCAAAGGGTAATACAGCAAAGACACCTAAACCGAGCCCTTTTAAAATATCTAAAAACTGCTCATTGGCTGTATGTAACTCTTCTTTAGTAGCTAAGCCTTGAGTGTATCGCCTATAGATATGAAGCATCTCTTTTGTTTCTTGCTTTTCTTGGGCAAGTGCGATTTTAAGTGCTACCATAGCGCGCTTGAAACGTAGGGTCTGACGCTTTTTGGTAATTTTAGCCACTCTGAATGGGGCTCGATGAATAACTTTGTATAATCGCATTTGGCTATTTTCACACAGCATGCGAAGTTCACAAAGCATAATTTACTTATATTAGTTTTTGTTTTATTCTTCATACTCTATTCGTAATTATTTTTCAGTATTAAAAATGAACACACCTATACAACAGGCTGAGCCAAAACCCCAAAAGCCGGCCCCAGATGAATGTTGTGGTGGTGGTAGTTGTTGCCCATGTGTGTGGGATGAATACCGAGAAAAATTAAAACAATGGCAATTAAACAACATTCCGCAACAAGCCTAATAGACCGTTCCAAATCCAATTCCGCTCAAAAACCAATCAAAAAATTCCTTTTTTAAAATATTTTTGGATATTTTATATACTTTCTTACACATAAAAGAAAAAACAAGAATAATTTATCCCCTGCAATTTCATACACATAATTAAATAAACAATAATAACTTGCAAATTAAAAAGCCAAAAACAACATCGTATTAACAATTTGCAAAATAAATTTACAGGCTGTATAAAAGATTTACACCAAGTTTTTTGATTAGCTTTGGTGACATAATCATAAATATTCTAACTGGGGAAGTCGGAATGAAATTCAAAAATAATGCGCTACAACAAGCAATTAAATTTGCTTTAGCGACAACAACAGCAGGCCTGTTTGTGTCGGGTTCAGTTGTTGCTGCAGAGCAAGCAGCAGAAGAAACTAAAGTTAATAAAAATGTAGAAAAAATTGCCGTGGTAGGTACTCGTTCAGCACCACGTTCAATCGGCGATTCACCAGTACCGATTGATATCATCGGTGGTGAAGAGCTAGATAAAGGCGGCAACACTGATATGCTTGAGCTTTTAAAAGGCTCAGTTCCTTCTTTTAACGTTCACCAAAACCCAATCAGTGATGCAGCGTCACTTGTTCGCCCTGCTAACTTACGTGGTCTTCCATCAGACAGCACATTAGTGCTTGTTAATGGTAAACGTCGTCACCGCGCATCAGTTATCGCCTTCTTAGGTGGTGGTATCAATGATGGTGCTCAAGGTGCTGATATCTCAGTTATTCCAAGTATTGCTTTAAAGCAAGTAGAAGTACTTCGTGACGGTGCTGCGGCACAATACGGTTCTGATGCAATCGCAGGTGTAATGAACTTTGTATTAAAAGACGCGTCTGAAGGCGGTTCATTTGAAATACGCCAAGGCGAATACTACGAAGGCGATGGCGATACAACGCAAATTTCAGGTAACGTAGGTTTACCATTTACTGACAGCGGTTTTGCTAACTTAAGCTTCCAATATAAAACAGCTGATGCAACTAGCCGCTCAGTGCAACGTCCTGATGCAGCAGCGCTTAACGCTGCAGGTGTGCCAGACGTTTCTTCTTTAGCACAAGTTTGGGGTGCGCCTGAAGTTGATGATGATATCTCAATCTTCGGTAACATCGGTTTAGACTTAAGCAACACATCGCAATTCTACATGTTTGGTAACTACTCTGAGCGTGATGTACGTGGTGGTTTCTACTATCGTAACCCACACACTCGCCCAGGTGTTTACTCAAATGATGGTGGCGAAACACTGCTTGTTGGTGATTTAACTGGCGATATGAGCGGGAACTGTCCTACCGATATCATGATTGATGATAACGTTTTAGATAACCAAAGATACATCGATCTAGTTGCTAACAACCCAGACTGTTTTGCATTTAACGAAATGCTTCCAGGCGGTTTTACACCTAACTTCGGTGGTAACATCACTGATACTGCTTTAACAATTGGTACTAAAGGTGAAATCACATCTGGTTTCCTTGAAGGTGCTTACTATGATTTAAGTGGTACAGTTGGATATAACGAATCACGTTATTTCATCTATGACACAATCAATGCGTCATTAGGTCCAGATAGCCCACGTGATTTCAGCCCAGGTAAATACTCACAGTTAGAGAAAAACTTTAACGCTGATTTATCAAAAGGGTTTGATTTTGGTTTAGCTTACGATGTAAACGTTGCCGGTGGTCTAGAATGGCACGAAGAAACATTCACAGTTGTTTCTGGTGACGAAGCGTCTTTCACTGCGGGTCCACTAACTGAACAAGGTTTTGGTATCGGTTCGAATGGTTTCCCTGGTTTTAAACCATCTGATGCGGGTGAATACACACGTCGTAACTACGCAGCGTACGTTGATGTTGAAGCTCCATTCACAGAAGACTTCCTAATGGGCTTAGCACTACGTTATGAAGATTATGATTCATTTGGTTCAACAACAAACTACAAGTTAACGGCTCAATACCACTTAACTGAAGACCTAAACGTGCGTGGTTCAATCAGTACTGGTTTCCGTGCACCAACCGTTGGTCAAGCAAACGTAAGTAACGTTCAAACAAACTTAAGCAGCGGTGTACTTGTTGACTCAGCACTTTTACCACCAACAAACCCAATTGCCGTGCAATTAGGTGGTACAGAGCTTGAACCCGAAGAATCACAAAGCTATACATTTGGTGCAGTTTGGACAATTGGTGACTTATTCTTCACTGTTGACTATTACAACATCCAAGTAGATGACCGTATCAGTCAATCAGATAAAATTGAGTTAAGCCAAGCTGATAAAGACACACTTGAAGCAGCGGGTGTACCAAACGTACAAAACTTAGCGCAAGTAAGCTTCTTCACGAATGACTTTGATACAACAACGCAAGGTATTGATGCAGTTGCTAACTATTCAACTGACCTACTAGGCGGTAGTTCAACATTCAGCTTAGCGTACAACTGGAACGACACTGAAGTAACTAAGTCAACAGACATTACTGGTGAGTTTAAAGTAAGCCGTTTAGAAAATGACTTACCAAATCACCGTGCAACGCTTAGCTGGGCACAACAGTGGGAAAACTTCTCTGCATTTACACGTGTTAACTACTATGGCGAATACCAAGGCGTTCACGTAGATTATGATGCAACAGCGAAAACAGCTGATGCAGCAGTAACGATTGATGCAGAAGTAACTTACTTCCTAACTGAAGAGCTTAGCTTCTCTGTAGGTGCTACAAACTTATTCGACCAAGAAGCAGAGAAACTTGATTTCTATGACAGTACTGGCATCCCTAACAACAACTGGGGTGGTAAATACTACGAAACGTCGCCGTACGGTATCAACGGTGGCTTCTATTACGTGAAAGCTACGTATACTTTCTAAATAGAACCGCTTTCTAGGTTGAGCAATCAGCCTAGAAAGTCGATACCCCGGATTTATTCTGGATATTTATAGTTATTCAAGGCGAAAGACATTTCGCCTTTTTCGTTTTATAGTAAATAAAAATAACAAATAACCCGCCATTCCTATGCTGTTAGAAAAAGCGAACCAACTACTGAATGAAAACAAGCTTAAAGAGGCCGAGTTTCATTTTAAAACCATTCTCGATTCAGATCCTGAAAATGGCGAAGCGTTATTTGGATTAGGCCGCATTGCCCTGCGTTTAGAGCGTTATGATGCAGCGGTTTACCTTCTACAAAGAGCCTGTGAACGACTACCTCACATGCTTGAACCACTCCATGCCCTTGCCGATGCTTTTAATGGCGTGCATTCGCCACAAGATGCCTTAACCGTACTCGAATATGCAAAGTCAATTGCCAGCCATAACCCTGAGCCACATTACTATCTTGCTCAGCATTATTTAACCTATGGTGAGCTAGACAAAGCCTACAATATTTTAAAACATGCCCTTGGTATGGGAAATTACCCTGTAAAAGCATACATTTTATTTGAGTTAGTGCAGTTTGGACGTTTTAACAACGAACAAAATTACATAAATGAGCTACACCAGTTTTTAACTTTAACCAATAATCTGCGCTTAAAAATGGTGTGTTATTATGCACTGGGTAAAAGCTATGATCAGTTAAATGATACAGAACAAGCTTTTAACTACTTCAGCCTTGCTAATAAGCTACAAACAAAACTCACGCAGTTTAAAACCCGTGACTTAGTGCCTTTTTATCAGCGCATCATAGAGCAAAATACAGCTGAGCTAATTGATGCCAGAGACAAAACATTCACAGGCACAATTACCCCCATTTTTATAATTGGCATGCCAAGAAGTGGCTCAACGCTGGTAGAGCAAATGCTGGCAAGCCACAATGACTTTGCCAGCCTTGGCGAAGATGCCAGTATCAGTAATCAGGTTGTTGCATACCTTGAACAACAAACGCAACTCCCCTACCCAGATTGCTTAGCAGAGCTAAACCAAGGGCTAATTAACAATGCCCGCACTATTTATATTGAACGAATAAAACAAGCGCCAGTTGTACGCCCCTTTATGATCAATAAGCTACCAGCTAACTATCAGTCACTTGGATTGATTTACTTACTCTTTCCTAACGCCAAGTTTATTAATATGCAGCGCGAGTATAATGCAATGGCTTGGTCAGTTTTTAGCAACTATTTTGCTGAAAACGAACCTTATTTTTGTTCACTCCCAGAGTTTAAACAGTACTTTGATTTGTATCAGCAGTTAATGGAACATTGGCAAAACGTGATGCCAGAGGCGGTTTTTGATTTAAGCTATGAAGCACTTATCAGTGACAGCGAACAAACACTAACAGCCCTGTGTAAGTTCTTAGACATTGAGTACAGCACACAATTTTTAGATTTTTATAAGTCAAAAAAACCGGTGGCAACGCTCAGCAAAACGGCTGTGAGACAGCCGTTAAGTGATAAAGCATTAGAGAAATACAAACGCTACGAGAGCGCAATGCACACGCTTATGCGTGAGTCTCAAACCAGTTCAACAAGTCAACAAACTGATCAAAACGCGCCTGTGGGTGAGTAAGCATATTAATGTGATCATAATCGACCTTATGGCCAAACTTACGGCCATAAATGGTCATCGTTTGCTTGCCGATGCCAGACTCTTCCATAAACTTTTCAATATCAATCGGCTGGCATAGGGCTTTATCTTTAATACCCGCCACATGCATAATGGGCGGCAGCGCCTTATCAGCTAATGCGTTGGCGTAATCAAAGCCATCGTCAGTATCGACCCAAGGTTTACGCTTAGCCCACTGCATACTTTGATAATGCGATTTACGGGTTTCATCATCACTGCCCCACTTCAGCTTTTTAGCCGGAACAAAGCCATGCTTACGGGCAACTAAGGGTGCCAAGCCATACCAAATTAAATTACCTTGAATATACTTGCTTGGATGATGGTTATACAAAGACCGTTTAGAACCAAAATAGCCGCAGGCTTTAACATCATCAATCAACTCAGGAAAACGGGCAAACACACTGTTCATTAACACCCCGCCCCATGAGTGCGCCACCCAATAACGAGCAGGCTCGCCTTCAAGCTGCTTAATTTTATCTAAAAATGCAGGGATATCTTCTAAAATAGCCTCGGTTTGACCATACTTTGCATGCTTTGAAATCGCAGGTTTACTCTCACCACGACCACGTAAATCTGCCACATAGCAAACATAGCCATGCTCAGCTAAAAATGGTGCTAAACCTTTATTGCTGTGGGTGTAAAAGATTTTGCCATTTTCAACGGCACCATGCATAAAAAACACCGCAGGGCCTTTCGCATCAGTCTTACTGATACGGCGTAAATGTAAGGTTTGGCTTTCGGCGAGTTTAATAAACACCGATTCTTGTTTAATCGTCACGTTTGACCTTTTTATTCTTATAGACTCATCGTACCAGTGTTAAGTTACGCCAGTCTATTCAGCAAAGCAAGTTTTGCCTGGCGATTGCCACTCAAAATGAGAATCTCAGGCACGATGAGATTTTGATTAAATAGTAACACCAATGCAGAGCCATTATTCATTGAAGTTAGAAGTTAGAAGTTAGAAGTTCGAGATACATAAGCCTTTGGCTAATTGTTTGATGATTTCTATTGTATCGGTGCTGATGTCTTTATAGATAAAGGGACAAAATTTTATGTAGGGAACACAGAAACGAAACGTAAGGCATGCCTAAACAAACATTTTCCGCGGGCTTCAGTTATAAGTTCTAGCAATCATGATGCACAATAAAGTAGGCATAATGTGATTTATTGCTTACTTTATTAGACATAATTTAGGTTTATTAATATCTTTAAGCTATGAAAGTTTGGTATTTCTTTACTAACCAGCAACGATTATTTCTGACGAAAAACTTTCTCTTGTAGGCTTTAGGGCCTTTATCAATATTATGGAACAATGGAGCATTGGAGCATTGGAGCATTGGAGCATTGAACCGAAAAATCAAAATGTATTTTAGGCCTAGATATTCTAAACATACTGAACGAGAAAGCTTCTGGATTTAAAATACACCTACCGAAGCCTTCTTTAATTCGAACTTCTCATCTCATCCGAATATACAAATCATTACGAATTATTTTCCGTTCAGAACATCAAGCTAATATCCTTTGGACTATGGTACCAAGAATGTAGAGATGCGACTTGTGCACACAAAGGTGTTGATAAAGGTCGATCCGTAACAAAATGCTCAAGAGGGAACCTCAATGTTTAGCTACCTCTGAAGAATAGATCCTTAGAACATTTACGTTAACTCGTTTTGGGGTGTGCGACGTGAAGTCGTATGAAGCGCTGTTCACCGCTTAATGAGTGAACCATCTGTATCACCAGATGATCCTAGGAGCCTGAATAAAGTAGCGGCTCTGACAATGTAACGAAGGTTGGTATGCGCCAATCGGGATCTTAATCGTGAGAGGACGATCCTCCTGATAACCACAAATCGGGTGAGTGCTAGGCAGTCAGTATGATGAACATAAGTGAATCCGCGTAAGGTGCGTTATATGATGAAACAGCGGAAGTGGTTAATACGCTGTAGCCAAAAGGCGCGAGAGTCGGAAAGAGATTGCCCCATGCTCTTTCGTGGTCACTGTACTCTCCGCACTATAGCGGGCATCTAACCTGACATTGCGCAACATACGGAACACGGTAAGCCTGTATCACTCCCTTTGGGAAAGCTTATATAGCCGATAGTGGTGCAGGTAGAGGATGTTGGAGAAAGCAAAGGCTGGATTGTAATGATGCAGATACAGACGTCTGTCTGGCACGAAAGTGAGCTGACTTCCGACTGGTCTTCCTTTGCAAGAGAATTTGAAGAACTTTATTCAAGGAGAAACGCAAATGATGATTTCAAAAGAGATTAGTGCCTCTCCTGACAGTGCTCAATGGCAATCCATAAATTGGAAAACTGTTGAGTCACACGTTTTAAAGCTTCAGATGCGTATTGCAAAAGCAACAAGAGAAAGTAAACACGGCAAAGCGAAAGCGTTGCAGTGGATACTGACTCACTCGCATTCGGCAAAACTTCTTGCTGTTAAGCGAGTATCACAAAACAAAGGCAGTAAAACGCCCGGAATAGACGGCGTCATCTGGAATACGGATACGCGCCGCATGAAAGCAGTCAATCAATTGAGCAGAAAAGCTTATCAAGCCAAACCGCTCAAGCGTATCTACATCCCTAAGAAAAACGGCAAGCTCAGACCTTTAGGTATCCCGTGCATGGTCGATAGAGCGCTACAAGCGCTTCACCTTCTCGCACTAGAGCCTGTGTCAGAAACACTTGCTGACCCAAATAGTTACGGCTTTCGGCGCAACAGAAGTACTGCTGATGCTATTGCTCAGTGTTTTCTCTGTTTGAGTAAAAAGCAATCCGCACAATGGGTTCTTGAGGGAGATATTAAAGCCTGTTTCGACAAGATTGGGCATCAATGGCTTATGAATAATATAGCTGTAGATAAACGAATATTGGAACAATGGTTAAAGTCTGGTTTTATGGACAAAGGGCTGTTCTATCGCACTGACGAGGGAACACCACAAGGCGGGATCATATCTCCAACCTTGATGCTGATGACTCTTGCAGGTCTTGAGCAACGCATAAAGTCCACCGCACTTAAAAATGGGGCGAGAGCCAACTTTATAGGATACGCTGATGATTTCGTCGTCACTTGCACTTCAAAGGACGTGCTGGAGAACGATATCAAACCGTTGATTGCTGACTTCTTAGCACACAGAGGCTTAACGCTCTCCGAAGAGAAAACGCACATTACTCACATTAGCCGTGGTTTTGACTTCCTAGGCTTTAACCATAGGAAGTACAAAGGAAAACTGCTCATTAAACCGAGCAAATCTAACACGTTAATATTTCTGAGTAACTTGCGCGAACTCATCAAAAAGCACGCAACCACCCCCGTTAATGATCTAATCAAGTTGATAAATCCGAAACTCAGGGGATGGTCGAACTACTATCGTCACTGCGTTGCTAAACAAATATTCGGATATGTGAGTCACAAACTATTTCTAGCGTTATGGCATTGGGCTAAAAGGCGTCATCCAACAAAATCAAAAACTTGGATCGCCATGAAGTACTTTATCAACCGTCGAGGCCAATGGCAATTTCACGGTTGGCTGAAGAGCATGAACATGGATTGTCAGTTTAATCTATTTCAAATAGCTAAGGTGCCAATAGAGAGACATGTGAAAATCAGGAGTGAAGCTACGCCTTTTGATCCTTTATACCAAGAATACTTGGCAAAGAGAAAAGCAAAGAGGCAATGCCGCAACTCTTGGAATGAACCTAATCTCGCTGCTTTATAAGTTGCTGGGTACCAATTAGGTGCCTTCGTGAAGGCTTGAGCCGTATGCAGTGAAAGTTGCACGTACGGTTCTTAGGAGGGCGACACTTGGTAACAGGTGTCGTCTATCCGACA
>NZ_LRRU01000018.1 GCF_001641615.1 Pseudoalteromonas gelatinilytica | reverse complement strand
TCTGATCTGACCCCGATAAAGTAGACACGGGGTTTAATTAAATTGTTCGTACTGCATGGGACTTTTATACCCTAGGGTGCCATGCCTTCTTACTGAGTTGTAGTATTTTTCAATATAAAAATACGTTTGTGTTGTCATTTCACTACGACTCAGTTCATTTAAGTTCTTTATCCACTCCTTTTTATACTGCGCGAAGAAGCTTTCTGAGCATGCGTTATCCCAGCAGTTCCCTTTTCTAGACATACTCACTGTGACACCTCTATTAGTTAACCACTTCACTGTTTCCTTTGCGACATACTGAGCTCCTTGATCTGAATGAAAGAGCAAGTTCGAACCATCAGGTTTGCGTGCTGACCATGCCTTTTTCAGTGTTTTAATAACTAACTCGGCGTTGTTTATCCGGCTTGTTACCCAGCCAACAACCTTACGAGAATACAAATCAAGGATGACGCATAAATACTGCCAACCATCTTTACAGCGTACTTGTGTGATGTCTGATACCCACACAGTATTTGCTGTCTTCACATTAAACTGACGTCGTAGTAAGTTACTCGCTTTGATTGTACCTTCTTTCTTCGCGCGGCTTGTATAGCGTCTCTTACCTGATTTTGAACGATAGCCAACGCTTTGTAATAGTCTCTGCACACGCCCTTTACTGCAATCAAAACCATGTGCTACCGCTGCCTCCCATAGTTTTCTATAGCCAGGGATACAGTGCTCCTGGTCGCTAATATGCTTTAGAAACTTAAGTAACGAACTGTTCTCTTTATGGCGTGTGCTAGGTAATTGCTTTAACCATTTATAATACCCAGCTGGCGACACAGATAACCAACTGCACAACTTCTTCACTGTGCGTTTGGCATCTGTGACCTTGTGGATATATTCGAACCTTATTCTTTTAGGCTGTCGAAGTAGACCTTCGCCTTTTTTAAAACGTCATTCTCCAACTGAGCATCTTCGAGTTGCTTCTCAAGCTTGCGAATTTGGCGTTCTAAATCTGTGTATGACTTGTCTGGGCCTTGGTTCTTTAATGGCTTTGCTGTTTTCTTCTTCGAGGTCATATGACTTCTCCAACTTGATAGCATGTCAGGATGAATTCCGTATTTATTCGCGACCATCTTAACTGTATCTGTGGTGTCTAACGACTCTTGAACGACTTTTATTTTAAATTCGAGCGAATGTTTGCGATATGGTTTTACTTTCATGGTTACTGGCTCCAAAAAGGTGTCTACTTTTATGGAGTCAGATCAATCAGCTATCGAAAATCTTCCATGTAGTTTTTCTTTTATACAAGAGCTTATTACTCTTATTCGCGCGAAATAAATTTCACGCCTACAGTACCGGGTTTAGCCATAGCAATGTGCGGGCACAATCTAACTTTACTCTTTCCCCTCGCTAACTCGCTAACTTATTTGTTTTATCTGATAGCTGACGGCTTCAAACGTTGGGTTTCGCTCTGCTCTAACTAACCTACGAGCTAATGAGTCAAGCACTGTAGGTCGTCATTTATGGCCACATAATCGCTAACATTGACGGGCTAAAGCCCGACCTACGACTCCCCCGTTATTTAAGAAATATCGCGCGAAATAAATTTCACGCCTACAGCATCGGGTTTAGCCATAGCAATGTGCTGGCACAATCTAACTTTACTCTTTCCCCTTTCTAACTCGCTAACTTTTTTGTTCTGATAGCTGAAAGCTGATAGCTCCTATGCGTTGGGTTTCATTTCACTCTACCCAACACACATATTTTCAACCTATCGCCCCCTACTTAAACAATCCCTGAAAGCGCTCCATTAATAGGTAATTAACAGGCACTAATAGTAAGGTGATAAGCGTTGCGAAGATAATCCCAAAGCCAAGGCTTACGGCCATTGGAATAAGGAATTGTGCTTGCGTTGCTTTTTCAAATAACAGCGGCATTAAACCAATAAAGGTGGTTAAACTGGTTAGCATTACTGGGCGAAAACGTGCCGCACCGGCAAGCTTAACGGTTTCAAGTAAATCGCCGCCCTCTTCACGCTTCTTATTGATAAAATCGACCAATACCAATGAGTCATTCACTACAACACCTATTAAGGCTAGCATGCCAAGTAGGCTCATAATGGTTAACTCCATGCCCATTACCCAGTGACCCATTACCGCACCTATCATGCCAAACGGAATAACACTCATCACAATTAATGGCTGCATATATGATTTAAACGGTATCGCTAATAACGCATAAATAATAAAGAATACAAACACCAGACCCCAAGCGAGTGAACCAAATGATTCACGCTGCTCTTTGGCTTCACCTTCGAGCGAGTAATCAACGCCTGGGTATTGCACCATTAGCTCATCTAAGTAAGTTTTTAAGTCTGCTTGCAGTACCGTCATATTGGTATTTGATTTTTCAACATCGGCTGTTACGTTCAATGTGCGATAGCGATCAATACGATAAATAGACGATGGACTTTGCCCCGGTACTAAGGTCGCCACATGCGACAATGGCACGGTGCCCCCCGTTGGGGTTTTAATTAAAATATCAGTTAAATCAGCAACTGAACGACGCTCTTCAATTGGCAAACGCACCATTACACGCACATCATCACGACCACGTTGAATACGTTGAACTTGCGCACCAAAGAACGAATTACGCACTTGCTGCGATACATCAACACGGTTTAAACCAAGTGCCAAACCTTGCTCTGTTAGCTCAATTTGCAGCTCGTCTTTACCATCTGACATGCTATCAGCAATTTCGTACACAGTTGGGTAAGTTGCTAAACGCTCTTTTACCTTTTCTGCCACAGCTTCAAGGGTGTCGATTGAGCTGCCGCTTAGCTGTACATCAATAGGGTCTGAACTGCGACCAAATTCAGCACGGAAAGTCACACTCTCTGCGCCCGG
Source organism: Pseudoalteromonas gelatinilytica (assembly GCF_001641615.1). Taxonomy (GTDB): domain Bacteria; phylum Pseudomonadota; class Gammaproteobacteria; order Enterobacterales; family Alteromonadaceae; genus Pseudoalteromonas; species Pseudoalteromonas gelatinilytica. The sequence continues at coordinate 406,521 of NZ_LRRU01000018.1, read as the reverse complement.
TATAATACCGATAAGGTCACGCCATTCACTGGCGAGCTCTCGAGAGCCAATATCTGATTCACGTTTTTCGGCTGGTGTGATTTCAAAGCGCACACTACCTGTATTTGACGAACCACCTCGGCCACCCGTGGTTGCCAAAATATTTAAAATCACGCTTTGGCCATCTTCATCACGATACTTCTCTTGTAGCTCTTTGGCCTTATCTGACATATCGATGATGTACTTGTTGGTCACTTCAAACGGTGTTCCAGCAGGGAATGTTAGCTCTGCGCGAACAGTTTCACTTGGAATACGCGGGAAGAATATAAACTTTGTCCAGCCACTGGTGATCAGGGTCAAAATGATAAAGAAAATACCGACGAACAAGCTGACCGTTGCTAATTTATTCTTTAGCGCAACATTTAGTAGCGGCTGATAGTACTTCATTATGGCGTGTTCAAAGCCATCGGCAAAACGCTGCTGAAACTGCTGCAGTTTTGACGGATTTGCTTTTTCACTACGTAGTTTTAAGTACTTTAAGTGAGCCGGCAGAACAAATTTAGACTCAATTAAAGAGAACAGTAATACCGGAATAACAACAACAGGAATTTGCGCAAATAAGGCACCACGGTTACCTTCGATAAAAGCTAATGGTAAAAATGCGGCAACCGTTGTTAGTACACCAAAGGTAACGGGTGTCGCAACTTCTTGCGTACCACGAATAGCAGCTTGTTCACCATTTTCGGCTGTTTTTAGGTGGGTGTAGACGTTTTCACCGGTCACAATGGCATCATCAACAACAATACCGAGTACCAAAATAAAGCCGAATAAACTCATTACATTAAGCGTAATACCAAAAATTGGCATCGCTAAAAACGCGCCCATGAATGACACAGGGATACCAATAAACACCCAAAACGCAATGGCAGGACGCAAGAACAAGGTAAGTAATGCAAGAACTAAAATACCACCTTGAATAGCATTGGTTGTTAGCGTCGCAATACGGCTTTTCACGATTTCAGAGTCGTCATCCCAAAAGCTTAACTCAAACCCTTCAGGCAGCTGGCTTTGATGCTCGGTAATGTAATTTTTTACTGCATCAGCAACTTCAATCGCACTTTGCGGACCAATACGGTACACATCAATAAACGCCGCTTGCTTACCATTGAAGCGAGTACGAACTGGGGTTTCTTCGAAATCATCGGTAATACGGGCAATGTCGCCTAGGCGAATAATGGTACCATCAGCTTGGTATTTAACCACAACTTGGGCAAACTCATCTTTACGATAGGCTTGGCCTTTTGAGCGAATGAGTACATCACCCCCTTCCGTTTTTAAGTTACCTGCTGAAACATCGGTACTTGAATTACTAATTGCTGAAGAAATGTCCGATAAGCGTAAATCGTATTGGCGCAATGTATCTTGGCTTACTTCAATGGCAATTTCGTAATCTCGCACCCCACTTAGCTCTACCTGAGTGATTTCTGGTAAGCGTAATAAGTCATCCCGTACATGTTCGGCATATTCTAAGGTTTCTTTTTCGCCGTATTCACTCGACACAGTAACCGCTATTACCTCACGAGTGCGCTGCGCGAGTGCCACAACTGGTTTTTCGGCGTCAACCGGAAAAGTATTGATGGCATCAACCCGGCTTTTAATATCGGCTAATAGCTCCCGTGGGTCATAGCCGGTATCGACTTCAATTGATACAGAGGCAGAACCTTCTGATGAGCGGCTAGTGATACGCTTGATCCCTTCGAGATCTTGCACCGCTTCTTCAATACGGATAGCGACACCTTTTTCAACATCTTCAGGTGTTGAGCCACGTAGGGTAACACTTACACTAATGCGATCTGCTTCAAATGACGGGAACACTTCGAGTGGTATTTGCGTCGATACGCTAAATAGCCCCGCTAATAAAATGCTGATCAGCAATAAGTTTGCTGCAACATGATTCTTTGTAAACCAAGCTATCATTATTGCGCTCCTTGCTCACGAGCAGCGCGGCGTTGTTCAATTAGTTTTTCAACTGTAATACCTTGCTCTTTTGCTTGCTTTTCAAGCTCTTCACGGCTTGGACGCTGTGCTTTACCACGTGTAGCTTGATACGCTTCGCTTCCCATTACCGTCACTTGGGTACCTGAGCTAACTTGTCCAAGCGGTGTAATCACTAAGTGATCCCCTGCTGATAAGCCTTCGGCTACCATGGCATGATTAGCGTTTTGCCAAGCTAGTGAGATATTTTTACGGCGCAACACACCTTGCTCTTCAACATACACATAAGTGCCTTGGTAAATTGCGCTGTTTGGGATCACAATGGCATTTTCAACCGCCTTGCCAGTAATTTGCGCTTTGATGTACTGACCAATTTTAATTGGGTATTGATTCGCAGAAGTGGCTTTGTAAGGGTCATTAATTTGTGCAACCACGTAAAGCTGCTGAGCGCTTTCATCAATGGCGCCTTCGGTGCGAATAACTTGACCTTGCCATTGCTGTTTACCAACGAGATCTGAGCTAAATTTAACGAGTGAACCAGCGCTATTTTTAGCACCATCACGAAATTGTTCTGGTAAGTTAATGAACGGCAGATCTTTATTTTTGATTGGTAAGCGTATTTCAACGCGATCAATGGCATAAATGCTGGCAAGTTCCATGTTATTACTCACCACTTGCCCTAAGTCTACGCTGCGACTTAAAACTCGCCCCGCGTATGGTGCCGTGATTTTTGTACGCTCTAAATCAAGTTTCGCTTTTTCAAGCGTCGCTTGGGCAGACAATACACTTGCTTCGGCTGCTGCAAGTTGTGGCTTACGCAATACCAGGCTACTTGCTTGTTCGCCCTTGCCTAAGCGCTCCCAATCGGTAACTGCTTGGCGACCACGAGCTTGCTCTTCGAGTAGGCTTTGCTCAGCGGTTAATAAAGCCGCTTGTGCTGATTTTACTTCAGCGCGGTGATCTCTATCATCTAGTTGCAACAACACATCGCCTTTTTCAAAAAAGCCACCTTCACGAAATTGCTCACTAATTTCGATAATTTGCCCTGAAGCTTGCGCAACTAGCATACTTTGCGTACGCGGCTTTACGGTGCCAAAGCTATCAATCATCACCTGGTAGGTTTCTGGTGTTAGGGTTTTAACAGCCACATTCACTTTTGCTTTTGGCGGTGAAGAAAAGCGGTTTGCTTGAGGCGGATTGCCTTTTATAAACATGATAAGCAGTACCGTCACAACGATCACTACCAATGGAATTAAAATTTTACGTGTCTTGCTATTCATGATTATTGCTCTGCTACTTCGCTGTTTGCTTCACTAAAATCACCACCAAGGGCAATATGTAAGTTGATTCTGTTGATAATTAATTGGTTTTTAATCTCGATTACCGAGCTTTGCGCATTAAACGAACGGTCTTGTGCATCGAGTACCGTGGTGTAGGTAACCAAACCACTTTGATATTGTTCAAACGCTAATGCCTCTGCGGTAATGGCATTTTCTTGCGCTTCTAAGGTTTTTTCGTAGCGTACTTTAAGCGCTTGCTCTTGGCTGATGGCTGTTTCAACATCGTTAAAGGCATCATAAAGTGTGGCAAGATAAGCCTGCTCTTGGCGCTTAACGTTTAGCCTTGCTTGTTCTTCATTAGCTTTTAAGCGGCCACCTTCAAAAAGCGGCATCGAAATACTACCAATCAACGACCACGCTAAGCTTGAAGGCGAAAATAAGTCGCTCACTCTATCTGTGCTATCACTCATTGATGCAGAAAGATTCAAGCTCGGAAAACGCTGTTTATGCGCATAAGCAAGACCAGCATCGGTGCTAAGTAATTGATACCAGCTTGCCATTAACTCAGGTTTGCGAGTAATAAGCTCTGAAGGTAAACCAAGCGGAATGGCACTATCGAGTAGTGGTAAATCTGCGCTAACGCTTAACGCGCCAGTTGGGTATTGGCCTGTTAAACGCTCTAAATCGCGAATCGACTTAGTTAACGTTGCTTGCTGCGCCGCAATGTTCGAGCGCTCAGTGTTTAGCTCATTACGAGCAAGGTAAACATCAAGCGCTTCATTTAAGCCTTGGCGATAACCTGACTCAATGATATCTAAATTTTTCTCAGCGTTTTGCTCACGCTGCTTATATAGCTCAAGTAATTTGTGGTTCGTAATAACATCAAACCAACCTGCTACCACATCAGCGACTAATTGTTGTTTGCTTTGTGCAAAGGTGGCTTTTTCAGCTAGGTATTCAAGATTAGCTTGTCGTTCTGAAGCTGATAATTTACCCCATAAATCAACTTCGTAGCTTAATTCTAATGACGCTGAGCTGGCGTTGTTATAACTAACGGGGCGGTTATCTTTACTACGACTCGCACGTGTTGATAAATCAAGGCTTGGCCATAAATCTGCCCCAGCAGCAATAAGCTGCTGCTCTTTAATCGCGACATCGTAACCCGCTTGTAAAATCGCTTGGTTATGGGCTAATGCTTGCTCAACTAAAGTAAAAACTTGAGGATCGTGTAATTGCTGCAACCAGTTATCTTCAACAGCAAGCGCTTTGTCGCCCGAAGGGAGTTGCTGCCATGCACCCGGTACTGTCTCAAGTTCAGCAACTCGTTCATTGTGAGTCGGCTGGCTCGCACATGCACTTAGCAAAATTACACTTAAAGCCAATAAACTCGGCTTATATTGCCAATTCATTCTAAAAACCTGAAAAACATCTATTTATGAGTGTAATTCAAGCACCACGTTAAGTTTTGCTCAACTGACTTTACATAACATTACACTGCCTGACATTTGGGGACGATGAATGGTAGGAAAATGGAGATAAGTTACAAGTTGCGAGTTGCGAGTTGCGAGTTGCGAGTTGCGAGTTGCGAGTTGCGAGTTTTCAAAATTGTAGCAGCGATTTTATATCGCGTAGGAATTTAGCTAGGTGCTAGGTGCTAGGTGCTAGGTGCTAGGTGCTAGGTGCTAGGTGCTAGGTGCTAGGTGCTAGGTGCTAACAGCATAGTGTTGGTGTTGGTTTTGGATTCGTTAAGGGGTCACCCTAACAAATCGAATTTTTTGTTCGGCGTTTAAGCGCCTCCTACAACTAAAAGCCCCGCACGATCGTCTTAAAACTTACAGCTAAAAGCTTCTAGTTTTTTTGTTTTAATCTAACTTCTAACCACTGATATCTAATAACTCCATTTTTTCGGCGTTAAAACGCCTCCTACAACTCGTATCTCGGGCCTCGAAACTCGTACCTTTACCCTTTACTCTTTCCCCTTTCTAACTCGCTAACTTTTCAATCTGATAGCTGACGGCTGAAAGCTGATAGCTCTTTGAATTTCACGCCTACGGGAAGTAAAATCGTGATTTAGAGGGGACAGAAACAAAAAAGCCTCGCGATTGCGAGGCTTTGAATTAATGGTGCCCAGAGGCGGAATCGAACCACCGACACGAGGATTTTCAATCCTCTGCTCTACCGACTGAGCTATCTGGGCATAACAATTAGCTAAATGCTAACTATTAAATAAATGGTGCCGACTATCCGAGTTGAACGGATGACCTACTGATTACAAGTCAGTTGCTCTACCAACTGAGCTAAGTCGGCACACTAAACCTGTGTGCGTTTAGCACTTAATCACATTGTGATTATAAATAATGGTGCCCAGAGGCGGAATCGAACCACCGACACGAGGATTTTCAATCCTCTGCTCTACCGACTGAGCTATCTGGGCATAACAAAAAGCTAGAAGCTTGATGTTTAAATAAATGGTGCCGACTATCCGAGTTGAACGGATGACCTACTGATTACAAGTCAGTTGCTCTACCAACTGAGCTAAGTCGGCACACTAAAATCGTGTGCGTTGTGCACTATAATCACTTTAAAAGAGATTATCAAATAATGGTGCCCAGAGGCGGAATCGAACCACCGACACGAGGATTTTCAATCCTCTGCTCTACCGACTGAGCTATCTGGGCAATATTTAGTTTTATGCAGAATATCCATAAGGATTTTCAATGCAATTCCCGATGGCTCTACCGCCTGAGCTATCTGGGCATTTTAAACTTTCGTTTAAAAATAAATGGTGCCGACTATCCGAGTTGAACGGATGACCTACTGATTACAAGTCAGTTGCTCTACCAACTGAGCTAAGTCGGCACACTAAATCTGTGTGCTTGGCACGATACTGATGTTTAAAGCATAAATTAAACACCAATATATTAAATAATGGTGCCCAGAGGCGGAATCGAACCACCGACACGAGGATTTTCAATCCTCTGCTCTACCGACTGAGCTATCTGGGCAATATTAAATTTTTATGCAGAATATCCACAAGGATTTTCAATGCAATTCCCAATGGCTCTATCGACTGGAGCTATCTGGGCAAATTTTAAACGCACTTATGAGCAACAAATTTGGTTGTCGCTGTCTGGGCGTGCGGCGTATTAAACGGGTTTTGCCCTCTCAAGTCAACTTTTTTTTGAGGATTCTAACTGTTTGCACAGTTTTCAATCAAGATTGCTGTTTTTAATAGTTTTTAGCTTATTTAATCTACAAATTTTGTACTTTTTGGTTGACCCTCATCATAAAAGAGTTACCTATGTTAAAAACGTGGTGAATTTTTCTTCATAGATGGTAGGATTGTCTAATAATCAAGAATATGCTTACTGTTGCTGTATAATTTGTTGGACTAAAGCCATGCCAAGTAAATCGAATTCACCTGTAAAAGGCCTATTACCGCTTTTTATAATCACGAATCTTGTCATCACCCTACTTGCGGTTGTTGCTTATTCTTTTTATCCAACGAGTGAATCGTCTCAACAGGTTAGCAAACCAACCATCACAACACAGCAATTATCGAATCAGCTTTCCGCACCTCTAATTAGTGCGTTAACTATGCCTGGCCAAGACAAAGTAAAAGAAGTGCTCGATTTAAGTCAGCTACTTAATGATGGCTTTGATTACTATTTATATCGCTATGAATTTAACGGCGATGTATCACTTGTATACGCCAGTAATAAAGAGCTAATTGAAGCCAGTAAAGTTAATCAAAAACTAGAGCAAAACACCCTTATTCATACGGTGTTAGAGTTTAATGATCAACCTGTTGGTGAACTAATCATTAAACAACACCCGATTGTAGAGCCCATTGCGCAGTCGGCAGGTCTTGCATATGGTTTAGCCGCATTGACTTTAGTCGCACTGGCTATTTTGTCTTTTGCGTTAAGTATTTTTATTAATAAACGTTTTACGAAAAGCAGTGAGTCATTAAGCACAGAACTGATGGCTATCACTGACAATGCTGACTACCAAGCTCAAGTGACCGAAGGCCTAGATTTTGGTTTGGACTCAGTAGCAAAAAATATCAACTTGCTGCTAAATAAAGTGCAATCAGCCATAACAGAAAACAAAGCGGCACAAGCCGATTTGCAAGCATTACAAAGTGGCTTAGAGACCGAAGTACAAAATAGAACGTTGGCACTTGAGCAAGCAACTTTAAAAGCAGAACAAGCAAACGAAACCAAAACGACTTTCTTGGCAACCATGAGCCATGAAATTCGTACCCCAATGAATGGTGTTATTGGCACAATTGATTTACTTCGCCAAACAGAGCTTGATGGGGCGCAACATAGATTAAGTACAATTATTCGCGACTCTGCATTTTCGTTATTAGGGATATTAGATGACATTCTTGATTTCTCGAAAATCGAAGCGGGTAAATTGAATATTGATAACATTCCTTTTTCAGTATCAGACACCATTGAAGAAGTCGCACGTGTTTTGTCATCAGTGGCCAAAAAGCGTGACCTTGAACTAGAGTTGGCTATTGCCCCGGATATTCCGACCAATTTGATTGGTGATACGGTGCGTGTTCGCCAAGTACTTTATAACCTATGTAGTAATGCAATTAAGTTCACCAGTACCGACGAAAAACACAAAGGCCATGTGAAAATCTCGGTAGAGGTAGCCCAAAACACCACTGATCACTATACCCTTCGTTTTAGCGTATTAGATAACGGTAAAGGTATGACCCAAGCGCAGCTTCGCGAAATCTTTAACCCGTTTATTCAAGCTGAGGGCTCAATTACCCGCGAATACGGTGGGACGGGTTTAGGCTTATCGATTTGTAAGAGCTTAACAGAGCTAATGCTAGGAACGATTTCTGTTACCAGTGATTTAGGTATCGGCAGTGAGTTTGTTGTTGAACTTCCATTTAGTACTCAAGGCAAAGTTGAGTACGCACACAAACAAGTAATGAAAGACCAACGCGTTGTCGTTGTAACCAACCATGATGGTCGTAAAAAACTACTTACCCGCTATTTATCATTTATGGGGGCTACGCCTGTCATTGCAGACAGCAGTGATAAAATCGAAGCTGAGCAAGATAAAAAAGATATTATTTGGATCCTCGATGGTATTGAAACCATGGAAGATATTAACTATATCTTACGCCGCCTACTATACACCCTGGAAGATAATAAACAGCAAGTTATTGTGTTAAGCAAACTCGATGAAGCAGCTGTTAATCATAAAAATATCTTTTACTTAAACGCTGCACCGCTATGTAAATCTAACTTTATGATGTCGTTACTTGTGGCAGCAGGTTTACATAAACCAAAACAAATTGCTTCTGCTAAGTCGTTTAACGACTACCTGAGTGTTGATAAAGCCCGCGAAGAAAACAAACTTGTATTGCTTGTCGAAGATAACGTATTAAACCAGCAAGTGTTGACCGATCAGCTTCATCTGTTGGGTTATGGCGTCGAAATGGCTGAAAATGGTGAAAAAGGTCTCGAAGCATGGCGAGAAGGCAGGCACTCAATTATTCTAACTGACTTACACATGCCGAAAATGTCAGGCTACGATATGGTTGAAAAGATTCGTCATGAAGCATCTCAACTTGAAGATATTAATGCTCAACCATATGTGATTGCTATCACAGCCAACGCCCTTAAAGGTGAAAAAGAACGCTGTTTAAACATAGGTATGAACGATTACATTACCAAACCTGTAGAACTAAATGTGCTGGAAGCAACGTTACATAAATGTGCTTACAAAACAAATCCAGAGGCTACCAAGCTCGAAGTTAAAAGACCCGCAGCCCCTATTGATATGACCATGCTGGCTAACTATGTAAACAATGATGAAGCTAAGAAACTACGCTTTTTCAAAATGTACTTAGAGCAAAGCAATCAACTGAGCAAAGAAATTAACAGCGGTGTTATTGAACAAGACTTAGAGGCCATTAAATCAGCCTGCCATCAGCTCAAATCTATTTCAAAAACGATTGGGGCGATGAAAGTAGCAGAGCTTGCTGCTGAGTTTGAAGGGCGTTGTAAAGATAAAGAACAACCACCTACAAGTGATGAATTAATTGCGCTAAGAGACAGCTACGAAATTGAATACTCTAAAGTGGCACAGTTCTTAAAAGAGCAAATTCAAAAAGCCGAACAAGAAACAACAAATTAAAAAAGGGCCAATTGGCCCTTTTTACATATAATATCTTGGTTTATTTTTCTGGTGGACGGTAGCCTTCGATTTCTACCTCTTTACCTTCAAATAAGAAACCCACCATTTGCTCTTCTAAAAAAGCTCGGTGCTCTGGGTCCATCATGTTTAGATGCTTTTCGTTGATCAACATCGTTTGCTTATGTTGCCATTGGCCCCATGCTTCTTTACTGATGTTGTTGAAAATCTTTTCACCAAGCTCACCTGGGTATAGTTGGAAGCCTAAGCCTTCAGCTTCTTTTTGTAACTTTTGACAAAATACTGTGCGTGCCATAATTGCTCTCTACTCTTATTGCGTGATGCTATTGTAATCTATTGCGCTTAATTGTTTAACCAGCTTTTTCGTTGGCGCTGCAAGACCTACCTCAATAGACTCATCAAGCGGATACCAAACTAGTTGCCGTTCATTAATAAGATCTGGAATACTCGGCAAGGTTAAAACATGGGGGTTGATAGTCAGCTCAAAATGCGAAAACACATGGGTAAAGGCTTCCAGTGCCTGCGTATTGTTTGATAAACCATGCTGAGCTAAAAATGATTCGAGCTCAGTTAACTCGCTAAACTCAAAAAAGCCAAATAAACCACCCCATATCCCTGAGCTTGGGCGCTTTTCCATAAGTACTTTATTATCGCAAGCCAGAATAAGCTGATGACATGACTTTTTCGGCACTGCCTTTTTCGGCTTTGAATGCGGAAACTCTTTCACTTTACCTTCGTTATAAGCAAGGCATTTGCTATTTAATGGACAAGGCTCACAGTCAAATTTACTACGTGAACAAAGGCTTGCACCTAAATCCATCATTGCCTGATTAAACTCAGTGACCGACTCTTTAGGCGTTAATTGCGATGATAATGACCAAAGCTGATTTTCGACCTTTTTCACGCCATACCAGCCTTCAACCATAAAAAAACGTGCTAATACGCGTTTAACATTACCGTCTAAAATTGGATGGTGTTGGCCAAGTGACAAAGACAAGATAGCCCCTGCCGTTGAACGACCAATACCCGGCAAGTCCATCACCTCTTCAAGCGAGGTTGGAAACTCACCTTGGTATTTATCACGGACTATTTTTGCCGTTTTATGTAAGTTACGCGCCCGGGCGTAGTAGCCAAGGCCAGTCCAGTGATGCAATACCTGATCTTCATCCGCATTGGCGAGCGCAATAATGTCAGGAAAGCTTTGCATAAACTTTTCGAAGTAAGGAATAACAGTAACGACTTGAGTCTGCTGTAGCATGACTTCAGAGATCCATACCTTATAAGGGGTTTTATTTAACTGCCATGGCAGCGTTTTACGGCCGTGAAGGTGATACCAGTCAACAACTTGGTTCGCAAACCAGGTTGACTCCTTATTACTTAAATTCAAAATAACATCTTTACTTACTGAAGCTCATTGCGGCCAAGTCTATTGCAGTTAGTTAGGCCAAGCAAGTCGAACGGGCTTTGCCATGCCCAAATAGCCAACGCACTGGCGCACAATTAAGCTAGAAAGATAAACCCTACTATTGTACTCAAGGCGCTGGTCAGGGATAATACGCAACCTTTTTCTATAGTCAGTGTTTTTTATCAGGCCAAATTATATGAGTGACTCAAGTAACCCAAACCTCGAGCAAGCAAAGCTAGAGGGTAAATATATCCGCACTATTCGTAGTTTCGTTAAGCGCGAAGGTCGCCTAACAAAAGGCCAAGCAGCTGCCATCGAAAAGTGTTGGCCAACAATGGGCCTTGAGCACAAAAATGGCTTGCTCGACCTAGCACAAGTGTTTGGTAACGATAACGATATCGTACTAGAAATCGGCTTTGGTATGGGTAAGTCGCTAGTCGAAATGGCTAAAAACGCACCTGAACTTAACTTTATTGGTATTGAAGTTCATCGCCCAGGTGTAGGTGCTTGTTTAATGGACGCCGATGAAGCAGGTATTACTAACCTACGTGTGTTCGAGCACGATGCTATTGAAGTACTTGCTGACTGTATTGCTGATGAAAGCTTATCTAAACTGCAATTATTCTTCCCTGATCCATGGCATAAAAAGCGTCACCACAAGCGTCGTATTGTGCAGCCTGAGTTTGCACAAAAATTACGTAGCAAATTAAAAATTGGCGGTGTTTTCCATATGGCGACTGACTGGGAAAACTACGCAGAGCATATGCTAGAAGTAATGCAAGTTGCTGAAGGTTACCAAAACCAGTCAGAAACTAACGATTACGTTCCTCGCCCAGATTCACGTCCATTGACGAAATTTGAGCAACGCGGTCACCGTTTAGGTCACGGCGTGTGGGATTTAATGTTTGAGCGTACAAAGTAAGATAAGGTAAAAGCAGCATGAGTAAGTTAACCAACCCAAGTTTATTATTACTTCGAAATGAAGACGAACTTGTTGGAAAATCAATTTTAGTGGTTAACTTTGAGCAAGATGGCTTTTTACGTGAACTTAAAGCGCTAAACCCTGACGCAAACATTACTGCGTTCAGTTATAACCACGCAAATGCCATGTATGCTAGCAAAATTGCTGGCGTACATGCTGTGGTTGATCACACTATCCCCCATGGTAACTACGATTTAGTAATCTACTATTATCCAAAAGCAAAGCCAGAAGCACTGATGTGCCTTGATAACATTCGTGCTGTTTGTCATCAAGATGCGCAACTTTTTGTGGTAGGTGAAAATAAAAGTGGTGTTAAATCAGCAGAGAAACAACTAAAAGAGCACTGTGGCTTTAGTAACAAAATCGATAGTGCCAAGCACTGTATTCTGTATTTATTCTCTGAGCTTACGCTAAACGATAACTTTGCTATCAGCCGCTACCACAAACAATTCCAAGTGAAAGCCGGTGATATTGAATTTACTGCTATCAGTGTACCAGGCGTATTTAACCATGGTGCGCTTGATGTGGGCACTGCAGTACTACTTAATAATGCGCCGAGGATTAGCCAGGGTAAAGTGCTCGACTTTGCATGTGGTGCAGGCATTATTGCTACTTACTTAGGTTTAAAAGCACCTGAACTTGAATTTGTGTGTAGCGATGTAAGTGCACTTGCAACTTACGCCACTGAGCAAACCCTTGCGCTCAATAAGCTTAAAGGCGAAGCGGTATTAAGTGATGGTTTAGCAGATATTAGTGGTAAGTTTGATTTAATTATCAGTAACCCACCGTTCCATACAGGGATCGCCACAGATTACACCATTGCCGAAGCATTTCTTAGCTCAGCAAAACAGCATTTAAGCAAGCAAGGCAAGTTAACCATAGTCGCAAATAGCTTCTTGAAATACCCACCCATTTTAGAAGCGCAATTTGGTCAGTACAGCACCGACTTTAAAAACACTAAATTTGCCGTTTACTCAGCTAAGTAAAAGCTGAGTAAATAGCTTATTCGTTGCAAAAATATTTTTTAAAATATTTAGTTACTTTTTAATGTCTTTGCTAGACTAAACTCTTACTAATAACAAAAATTCTGGCCTACTATAGCGCATGTCAATATTCTCGACACAAACAAGTATTCGTAAAGCGTTGACTAACGCGGTAATGCTAGTCACTGCGTTATGCTTGTCTTTGTCTATTTCTATATCGACTTACCTCGATGTAAAAGAGCAAAAAGCGCTGATTGTCGATAAAATCTCTATCCTATCGAAAATAATCGCCTACAACGCCCAAATCACCGTGTTGTTTGACGATAACGAAACCGAATCCGAGCGCTTAAAGTCATTCGAATCTGTGCCGCTAATTAAAAATATCCACATCTATTCAATCGATGAGTTATCAAACGAGCCGGTGTTTTTTAGTAGCTTTAATGCCAATAGAACCCCGCCTGTGCCTATCAAAGTTAGCAGTATTGATAATTTATTAGAGCCACGCTTTAAAGATAAAGATATTGAGCTTATCACCCCAATTGTCTACGAAGGCAACACCATTGGTTATGTGTATGTTCGCGGTGGCTTAGACAGACTCAATCAATATATTAATCGTAAAATTATCATCGATATTTTACTTACCCTTTTCGTTTTAGTGTTGGTGTACTTTGTTGCTCGACGTATTCAAAAACGTATTGCAAACCCTATTGATGAATTAAGTAACTTGCTGCAAGACGTGTCGAAAAACCATAACTATGAAACCCGCGCGCAAAAAACCAATATCGATGAAATAAACCAGCTTGCTAGCAGCTTAAACATCATGCTTGCACGTACTCAAAATCAAATTCAGCGTCACGAAAAAGACAAACAAGAAATTAAACAGCTCAACCAAAGCCTTGAAGAAAAAGTAAACCAGCGCACTATCGCCTTACGGGAAGCAAACCAAGAGCTACTTAATACCCTTGAGCGAATGCACCAATACCAAAACCAAATCGTCGAGAACGAAAAGATGGCATCATTAGGCCAAATGGTTGCGGGTGTTGCTCATGAGGTTAACACGCCTATTGGGCTTGGAATTACAGGCTCAACACTGTTACGTGACAAGCTGGCAGAAATACACGCACAATTTGAACAGAAGACCTTAACATCGACGCACTTAAAACGCTTTATAACGGATGGTATCGAAAACCTCGACCTAATCTATCGCAACCTTAATCGTGCCGCAGAGCTGGTATCTAGCTTTAAGAAAGTAGCCGTTAATCAAGATGTCGAGATCTCCACCAAAATCAACTTACATAACTTATTAAGTGATGTAGTGATGTCGATGCGTTCAGAAATTCAATACCGTAATCCTAAGGTCACGATTAACTGCAACAATGATGTCAGTATTGAAACCAAATCTGGACCGTTACAACAAGTGTTACAGCAGCTGTTAAGTAACTCTGTGATCCACGCATTTAGCGATGATCAAGATAACGAAATCACCTTCAATGTTGAGCGCAACGAAAGCAGTTTAATCATTCACTACTTCGATAACGGCAGTGGTGTAGACAAATCGATCCGCAAACGAATTTTCGATCCATTCGTGACCACCAAACGGGGTGAAGGTGGCAGTGGTTTGGGCATGCACCTCGTTTATAACTTAGTGACCCAAGCACTTGGCGGTAGCATCATATTTGATGAGCTGGCTCAACAAGGCGCACATTTTATTATTACTCTGCCATTGCAAGAAGGTGCAGCGTAATGAGATTTGTATGTTGTATCTTATTAGCCTTACTTGTCGTTTGCCCTGCATTTGCCAAATCACCAGACCAAGTTAAGTCGGCGTTTTTATATCAAATAGCGAAGTTCACAAAGTTTAATGATCAACTGGATCCACCTGCTATTACGTTTTGTTTTTATGATATAGAAAAAGGTCCAGGCGCCTTCCTTAAAGATAGAAATGAACTGCAAATTAACAAAAAACCTATTCACGTTAAATTAGTGAAAAAAACCCAGCAAATTTCTGAACTTTCTCAAGTTTGTGATATCACATACATTGATGAAACATTAGAAAATGATATACTTCCACTTTGGACCGATACAATTTCATTGGATACTTTAACAATAGGTGAAAGTATCAGCTTTTTAGAAAATGGCGGTATAGCCTCACTGGTTCAAGAAGGAAATAAAATCCGACTGTATATCAATAAGCAGCACGTATTGCAGCATAACTTTAAAGTGCAATCTCGATTGTTAGCTATGGCTAAGTTTTATCCAAATTGATTTTACTTGTTAACAATTGGATCTAATCCTATAATCTCTAGTATTCGGTTTTGCTTGATAATACCGAATTTTTGTAAATAAAATTTCCGAAAAGGTTAATATACAATGCAAACGCCAGTCATTCTGATCGTAGAGGATGAAGACGTAACTCGACTAAACCTCGTTAGTTTATTTGAAGCTGAAGGTTACAAAGTTATTGAAGCCATTGATGGCGATGATATGCATGACAAGCTTACAAATAATGATGATGTGAACCTTGTAGTTATGGACATCAATCTACCAGGTAAAAACGGGCTAATCTTAGCACGTGAATTACGTCAAAAACGTAACGTTGGTTTAATATTCTTAACAGGTCGTGACAACGACGTTGATCGCATTTTAGGTCTTGAAATTGGTGCTGATGATTACATCACTAAACCATTCAACCCTCGCGAATTAACTATTCGTGCTCGTAACCTTATTTCGCGCACAGCCCTTGGTGGCGAAGAAGCGAATATCGAAACAAATGGTGTTATTACATTTAACGGTTGGGAACTTGATGAAAACAGCCGTTGTTTAACATCTCCAAGTGGCGACGCTAAACGTTTACCTAAAGGTGAATACCGTGCGCTACGCTTAATGCTTGACTCACCGGGCCGTATTTTCAGCCGTGAACAATTAATCAAGCACATGACTGGCCGTGAGCTTCGCGCTAACGACCGTACTGTAGACGTAACAATTCGTCGTATCAGAAAACACTTTGAAAGCGATAACAGCACATCTGAGCTGATCAGCACCATCCATGGTGAAGGCTACCGCTTCATTGGTAAAATCGACAGCTAATTAGAATTAATCTTCTAACTGCTGTAAGAATAATTGGAGGGCGTCACGCCCTTCATTTATTTTCACTGCTAATTCATCAAGCCACTGCTGTAACTCTTCACTACTTTCTTCAAGCGCGCCGTGTTCCATCTTCTTAGCATGTAATTGCACATCGTTTAAACCTACAGAGCCAGCTGCACCTTTTAATTTGTGTGCCACCGATTTGTACTCTTCTCTATCATCTGCCGCTAAGGCATCTGCAAGCTCAGTTTGATACTGAGGGTTTAACTTGCTAAATAACTCACAACTACGATTAAAGATCACCAGCCCCATTGAGCCTACAAAATCTTCGATAGTTTCAATATCAAGTAACTCAACACGAATACCCGATAAATCTTTTTCAGCTACCGCTTTTATTGGATCTGGCTGACAGTTTTTCTGCTGTTTAATATCGAATAGCTCGCCGAGCATTTTATCGAGTTTAGTGGTGTTGATGGGCTTAGCGAGTGCACCTTGAATATTAATACCTGCAAGCTCTTCTTCGGCACTACGCACGTTGGCAGTCAAAGCAACAATTGGCAGGTTATCAAAATGCTCATCGTCACGAATTTGACGAGCCACTTCATCACCATTGATATCAGGTAACTGCATATCAAGCAGAACGAGGTCTAAGTCATCTTCTGTGTAGACAAACGACAGCGCATCTTCACCGGTTTCAGCCCAAATAACTTCATGACCACGCTGCTCAAGTAGGTTAGTAGCAATTTCGGCATTTAGCGGCACATCTTCAACTAACAGTATGTTTAAGCTGCGCACTGCATAATTTTGCTCTGTTGGCGCAATACAAAGCTTAAGCGGTATTTCAACAACAAAAACACTGCCCTCACCTTCCGTACTACTAACATGGATTTCACCTTTCATAGCACTAACAAGCGCTTTTGTTACCGCAAGGCCGATACCAGAGCCAATAGCATTGGTGCCGTTGATGTCTGGCGCTTTGTAGTACATGTCAAAGATACGATGTAGCTGCTCTTGAGGAATACCTTGGCCCGTGTCGCTAACACGCATCACTAACCATGGACCATCAGGACGATTCTCACGACGACACTCAAGTTCTACATGACCTTGCTGAGTGAACTTAACGGCATTGTTAATCAGGTTCCAAACAACCTGACGTAAACGAGTCGGATCAAGGGACGCATACACATCTAGCGTGCCCTTACGTTTAATATTGAACTCTAGTCCCTTTTGTTCTGCAATTAAGCCAGCGAAGTTCACTACATCATTAATGAAGTCGGCCACATTGACTGAGTCAGCAACAATATCGAGCTGCTCACGGTCAATTTTATCCAAGTCGATAATATCGTTAAAAATATTGCCAAGGGTTTCGGCGCTTGAAAATACCGTGTTACACCAGCTTCGTTGTTGTTTATCAAGTTCTGTATCAAGTAGCATGCGAGTTAGACCCACAATACCGTTAAGCGGTGTTCTTAATTCGTGGCTCAAGGTTGCAATGAACTTACCTTTGTCTTTATAAGCTGCTTCAAGGGCTTGAGCCGCCTCTTTACGACTGGTGATATCACGGCCAAAGGCAAGCAAACCAATGTACTCACCTTTTTCATTAATGAAGGGTAGCTTACGCATTTCAAACCAGCGCTTTTCACCATCAACGGGGTATTCAACGTCGAGCGTCAAGGCTTGATGGGTTTGAGATACTTTTTTATCGGTGCGCAGCACTTCTGGCAAATAATCGCTTGGGTAGATGTCTTCGACACTCTTGCCAATTAGCTCATCACTGGTTTTTCCGATCACTTGTTCAAACATTTTATTACAGCCAGCAAACACGCCGTTGTTATCGCGGTAATAAAATAAATCGGGAGACGAGTCGACAATAGAGCGTAATAACATGCCCTGTTGTGCAAGCTCTTGTTGGGTTTTCTTACGCTCGGCGATTTCGCGTCTGAGTTCTTCAATCGCTCTATGCTTAGCATGAAACGCCATTTTACGCTCATCAATCTCTTCGTTTAAGCGACTGATATTGTCTTTTAGTGTTTGGTTAAGCAGTTTTTCTTGTTTGGTTGCGCTATCTAAATAACTGTAAGAGGCTTCTAACTGACGAATCGAATTAAGCAGCACAGTAATTAAAATCGGTGATACTACTGCGGTAAAAAACATCACCGCCAAAACATCAACTAAAGTCACCGTACCAACCGCTACATAATAAAACATGCACGATAAGATCAGCGACATGACCAATAATAAGGCGTAACAGGCAGCGGCAGTTTTAAACTCACCGTATTTAGAAATAAAGCTTGAGAGTGTGCGAGCCCACGGACTCAAAGAAGAATCAATCATATATTAAAGCTTAGGCACATAATCGAAAAAAAACAGCATAGCTAATTTTATCACTATTCCTTTAGAAATATTCATATTGTGCGATAAACATAGAATTTTTTCATCAACGCCGCTTTTTTATATTTTTTCATGTAAAATACCGCGCTTTAATAATTGCAAAGAATGAGTATTACCATGCAAACCACAATGCCAGATATTGCTGATACGGCTCCCGCCTTACGAACAGGTAAATTAGACTGGGTTGGCATGGGCGAAATTGAACTTCCTTTCATTTTTGAATCTCGCAATATTGCCCCTGTAAATGTGATTGCCAAAGCACGCGCTTTTGTGAACTTACATAAAGAAGACGCGAAAGGCATTCATATGTCGCGTTTGTTTTTAGCGCTGGATACTTTATCAACCGAGCAGCAAGTGAATCCGCAAACACTTGCGCAAGCACTTGATACCTTTATTAGTAGCCATGATGATTTAAGTGACCAAGCGCAAATTGAATTTAAATTTGAGCTGCCATTACGTCGTAAATCGTTATTAAGCGGCAAAGTAGGCTGGAAAAACTACCCTATTCATCTTATAGCTAAAATCAATCAAGGCGTTTTAAGCTTTGAGCTAATGGTTGATGTAACCTACTCATCAACTTGCCCATGCTCAGCGGCCCTTGCTCGTCAGTTAATTCAAAATGCATTTAGTGAAAAATTTGCAGAGCAACATGTTGATAAGCAAACTGTTCTAGAATGGCTAGGCACAACGGATGGGATTGTTGCTACACCACATTCACAGCGTTCAATTGCAAACGTGAAAGTAAAACTCGACAGCCAAATTGACAGTTTTGATGTGGTTGGCTTAATTGATGCTTTAGAAGCTGAGCTAAAGACGCCTGTTCAAGCGGCTGTTAAACGTGAAGATGAGCAAGAGTTTGCCCGCTTAAATGGTCAAAACCTCATGTTCTGTGAAGATGCTGCGCGTAAAATTAAAGGCTTACTTGAAGAGCAAAACTACGCAGATTACTGGCTGCAAATAAACCACTACGAATCACTTCATGCCCATGATGCCGTGGCAATCGCTGTTAAAGGTATCGCAGGCGGATACACAGCTTAAAAATTTCGGGTAACTCCACACTTAGGCACGCTAATTGCTATTTATTTTCAGTGTCAATTTGTTGTTGTGGAGTTACCGTATGGAATTCGCTTTATTATCAATTTTAGTTTTAGTCGTAGTAGCCTCTGTTGTTGCGTCAAAGTTTACCGATGAAGGCGGAAACCCTTACCCTTTCACTCGTAAACAAACTGTTTTTACGCAAGTGGAGAGTGCATTTTTACATCTTCTTGAACGCGCTGTTGGTGATCAATATAAAATTGTTAGCCGCGTTAAACTCATTGATTTAATTGACTGTAAGCAAGGCTTATCTGTTAAAGCTAAGCGCGCAGCAATGGCAAAAGCCAAAAATAAACAGCTCGACTATGTACTCATCGACAAAGACAAACTCACCATTGTTGCTGCTGTTGATTTAGTAAATAACACCAACCGCGACGGCCACAAGGCACAGCGTGATTGGTTTGTAAGTGGCGCATTAGAAGCTGCCGGTATTCCGCATATTCGTATGAAAGTAAAATCTGGCTATCAACCAAGAGAAGTGCGTGACGCTATCATGTTTAAACTTGGTAAACCTGCAGCAGCACCAATTAGACCTTCGCGTAACCGCGTAACAAAACCTGCTGTATTATCACCATCTCAAGCAAAAGCACACTCAACGGCGCTTGCTGAAATATAGCCCGTCATAAATTTGGCAAAAGCAGACTTTAAGGTCTGCTTTTTTGTTTGTTTTAGACATTTTTAGGTATAATCCCCCTATTCAACCTAAGGAATCAAATATTATGCACGTTGGTATTATTGGCGCGATGGAGCCAGAAGTAAAAATCTTACGCGAAGCGATGGCAAACCCAAGCATCATGACTAAAGCTGGTTTTACATTTTACACGGGTGAATTAGCAGGTAACAAAGTTACTTTAGTTCAATCTGGTATTGGTAAAGTAGCCTCTGCTGTTGCAACTACACTGCTAATCGATAACTTCAGCCCTGATTGTGTGATCAACACAGGTTCTGCAGGTGGTTTTGAGCCATCATTAAATGTGGGCGATGTCGTTATTTCTTCAGAAGTACGCCACCATGACGTAGACGTTACTGCATTCGGTTACGAAATCGGCCAAGTACCACAAATGCCAGCTGGCTTTGCTGCACACCCTAAACTAATTGAAGCAGCAGAGCAAAGTGTTAGCCAAATCAGTGATGTTAAAACCATGATTGGCCTTATTTGTACTGGTGATTCATTCATGTGTGACCCAGTACGAATTGAAAAAACACGCGCTGAATTCCCAACAATGCTTGCAGTAGAAATGGAAGGCGCAGCAATTGCACAGGCTTGTCACGTGCTAGAAACACCATTTGTTGTTATTCGTTCAATGTCTGACATTGCTGGCAAAGAGTCGCCGCAATCATTTGAAGAGTATATCGAAACTGCATCTATCAACTCATCTAAAATGGTTGTTGCTCTTTTAGAGAAACTGACGTCGGTGAGTTTATAAGGTGATTGCAAATATTGTTCAAAACCATTTGGACATTATTGTATTTTTTGTAGCGCTCTTTGCTGAGCGCTTTTTTCCTTTGGTAAGTTGGTATCATCCGAATACCTTTTTAAGCGTTATTTTCTCTGCCCTCGGCGAGCGTTTATACAGCCCCGCGAACCCCAAAAGTTATCAATATTTAGCCTCAACTTTGGCTTTTAGCTTCACTGTTTTAGTTATAGTCACCTTGGTTGTACTTTTTTTAGAGTTTGCCTTTTACCCCGAGTTATTAAATGGCTTAATTTTATATTTGTTACTCAGTAGCCGCGCTCAAGAGAAGAAGTCATTACGTATTGCAAGGCTACTTAAGCTCAATCAAAAAGCCACCGCCAGAGAGCTAGTAGCTAGCCTTGTTGCCCGTGATGTATCACGTTTATCTGCCCCAGGCATTTGTAAAGCAACCATGGAATCGCTCGTTTTGCAAAGTGCGCGGCATTATTTTGCCGTTATATTCTTTTATCTGCTTGGCGGCGCTATCCTTGCTTTGGTTTATCGCTTACTCACATTAATGCATCAAGCATGGCGTAAGAATCGTAAGCCAAACAACCCGTTTTTAACGACCATTGCTAAGTTACTATTTGTATTGGAGTGGTTACCCATTCGGTTAGTTGCATTAACTATTGCGGCAACCAATGCCAGCAAGCAGAGCATTCATTATATTAAGCACTATGGCAGACACTTTTATCAAACCAATACAGGGTGGCTGTTAAGTGTTACATCGGCTGCCTTGCAAGTGCAGTTAGGCGGCCCAGCCCTATACCAAGGTGAGCGCTTTAATAAAATGCGCGTCGGTACTGACCGCCTACCAAATGCCGAAGATATTCCCGCTTTAGTGAATCGTTTAAATCAAGCGAAAGCATTTTGGTTACTGCTTATCATCGCCATTGAAGTCGCTACGCTGTTTATTAGCTGAGAAAAAGCACAAAAAAACCAGCCGCAGCTGGTTTTTTTATACTAATTAACTTACTTAATTAAGCTAAGGTGATTTTAGCAAACTTACGTTTACCAACTTGGTAAATCTGTGTTGTGCCTTTAGCAACTTCAAGCTTAGTATCCGTTACTTTTTCTTCACCATTAATCTTTACAGCGCCTTGTTTAATCATACGCATAGCTTCTGATGTACTTGCTACAAGGTTAGCTTCTTTTAATAAATTAGTGATGAACACAGTGTCTTCAGCAATAGTTACTGTTACTTCTGGGATCTCATCTGGCAATGCATTTTTTTGGAAACGCTTGATGAAATCTTGATGTGCACCTTCAGCAGCGTCTTCACTGTGGAAACGTGCAATCAGTTCTTTTGCTAATTCAATTTTAATGTCGCGCGGGTTTGCACCATCAGCAACACGTTGTTTAAGTGCAGCAATCTCTTCGATTGATAATGCACTTAATAAATCGTAGTAACGCCACATTAGCTCATCGCTGATAGACATAACTTTACCAAACATGTCGTTTGGCTCATCAGTAATACCAATGTAGTTACCTAATGACTTAGACATTTTTTGAACGCCGTCAGTACCTTCAAGCAGTGGCATCATGAGTACTGTTTGTGGCTTTTGGCCTTCGTCTTTTTGTAATTCACGACCCATTAATAGGTTAAAGCGTTGGTCTGTACCGCCAAGCTCAACATCAGCTTCTAATGCAACTGAGTCCCAACCTTGTACCAGTGGATATAAAAATTCGTGGATCGCAATTGATTGACCGCCGGCATAACGCTTTTTAAAGTCATCACGTTCTAGCATACGTGCTACTGTTTGACGCGCAGCCAGTTTAATCATACCTGCTGCACCTAAGTTCTCCATCCACGTAGAGTTGAATGCAACAGTCGTTTTTGCAGGATCAAGAATTTTAAATACTTGCTCTTTATATGTTTCAGCGTTAGCTAATACATCTTCACGAGTTAATGGCTTACGTGTAACGTTTTTACCCGTTGGATCACCAATCATACCGGTGAAATCACCGATTAAGAAAATCACTTCATGACCTAGGTCTTGGAAGGTCTTCATTTTGTTGATAAGAACTGTGTGGCCTAAATGCAGATCAGGCGCAGTTGGATCGAAACCCGCTTTGATCTTAAGTTTCTTACCAGACTTTAGCTTTTCGACTAATTCGTCTTCAATTAATATCTCTTCTGCACCGCGTTTTATCTCAGCTAGAGCGGTTTGTAAATCCACTGTGTATTACTCCAAAAATTCAGCTACCGGGGCGTGGTGGCCTGTCAGGGTTATAAAAATAGAGCTAAAAACTTTAAAATTTAGCTAGTTAGCACCAAAAAGCGACACTAGAAAAAAGCCTAACTTAAATAGTTTAAGAAACAGCCCTGAAGGCAGCGCGCATGATTGTTCTTTATACCGCGTTATTGCAATTTAATGAAGGTACTTTAGTTAACTAATGTTGATTTAGTTTAAGCCAATGCATCTGTTGCAATTTTAACCAAAAAAGTTTAACGCGCAGGCCAATTCTAGCGTAAATTTACGCCAGTTTAAATCTACAAAACACTGGTATTTGCTCTATTTTAGGTATATCCTGCGATATTAGTATTTAAATTTCTTGACAGCAGAAAAGGCACGATATGGTTCACGTAGTGCACAAACTTCCCAAAAAACACAAACTGCTCATTCTCGGTTTGGTTTCTGCTATTGTCGGCTTGGCATTATTGCCTTCTGAAAAAGCCACCGCATCAAAGGATAACAGTGCTAACGCACTTGAAATTGGCAAACGCTACGAATTGCAAGTTAAAGTTGATGATAACGAAAAACTAACTGAGCTGAATTCGGAGCAAGCAGCAGCAAAACTTCCAGAATACGAGCTTATCGACCATGAAGTACGTAATGGCGATAATTTAGCACTTATCTTTAAACGTGCGGGTTTCTCAGCGCAAACATTACACAAACTAGTTAATACCAACGCTGAAACACGTAAGTTAACAAAAATTCACCCAGGCGAAATTTTAAGCTTTGCAACCGCTGAAGATGGCTCTTTAGCGCAGCTTCGTTATGTGATTTCAAAAACAGATACCTTATACGTTACCTTAAATGACGAAGGTAACTACGACACCTCTATCGATAGCAAAGAGATTGAAACACTGAGCAAATCTGCCGGTGGTGAGATCACAAATAGCTTTTGGACTTCGGGTATTGCCGCAGGTTTAAGCGAGCGTCAAATTATGAATTTTGCTGACATCTTTGGTTGGGATGTCGACTTTGCTAATGACATTCGTAAAGGTGACCAATTTGGTCTTATTTACGAAGCTCACTATGTTGATGGTGAATACATTGGCGATGGTAAAATTATTGCCGCAGAGTTTATTAACCAGGGTGAGCGTTACACTGCTATTCGTCATACCGATGGTAATTTCTATACGCCTGAAGGCCGCAGCATGAAAAAAGCTTTCTTACGTGCGCCAGTTAACTTTAAGTATATTAGTTCGAGCTTTAACCCTCGCCGTTTGCACCCAGTTACTAAAACAGTAAAACCTCACAACGGTATCGATTACGCAGCGCGTACAGGTACGCCTGTTGTGTCATCGGGTAACGGTAAAGTAATTAAAGCAGGTTACAGCAAATACAATGGTAACTATGTATTTATTAGCCATGGCACTCAGTATGTGACTAAGTACTTACACTTAGATAAGAAAATGGTTAAAACTGGCCAGAAAGTAAAACAAGGTCAGAAGATTGGTACTGTTGGTGCGACAGGTCGCGTAACTGGCCCACACTTACACTATGAATTCTTAGTAAACGGTGTACACCGTAACCCGAAAACGGTCAAACTTCCTAAATCAGAGCCACTTCCGCGCGATGAATTAGCTAAGTTTAAACCGATTGCTGATAACTTCTTAGCGCAATTACAACGCAACCGCGAATTGCAATTAGCGTTAAATAAGTAAGCTTCTAATATCAAAAAAGCCGCTCCAGGAAACTGCAGCGGCTTTTTTAATATCTTTAATTTTACTACTTCCAAAGCAGTACATAGATAAGCTGTATAACTAACGAAATCATCACCAAGGGCCAAACATACTTGGCGTATTTAGTTGCTTTATCAAGCCCCGTTCTAGCGCTGTACTTTTCAAGCAGTGGCACCAAAATCACTAACGCCACAAACAAACACAGCAAAATCACAAATACATTCACTAGGCTTCCTTTCTTGTAAAATATTAAGGTTCACTATACCTAAATTGAAGGCAAAAAAAAGCGCAGTAAAATTACTGCGCCAGTCGGTTGGAAGTAAAACGACTTAGCCAACAATTGCTAACAGAATACCTGCTGCAACTGCACTTCCTAATACCCCTGCTACATTTGGTCCCATGGCATGCATCAACAAGAAGTTATGCGGGTTGCTCTCAAGGCCTACCTTATTAACCACCCGTGCGGCCATTGGTACCGCTGATACACCCGCTGCACCTACTAATGGGTTGATTGGCGATTTAGAGAATTTATTTAGGCCCTTCGCCATAAACACCCCTGATGCTGTACCAATTGCAAAGGCCAGAGCACCTAATACCAAAATACCAATCGTTTCTACGGTTAAGAACTTATCTGCCGCAAGCTTTGAGCCTACCGCTAAGCCTAAGAAAATAGTGGTAATGTTGATGATTTCGTTTTGTGCACTATTGCTTAAACGATCAACCACGCCCGATTCACGCATCAAGTTACCTAAGCAGAACATACCGACCAGCGGTGTTGCTGCAGGTAAAAACAAGATGGTTAAACTAAGCACCATTAACGGAAAAACAATTTTCTCTTTTTTCGATACGGCACGAAGTTGCGGCATTTGAATTTCGCGCTCTTCTTGCGTTGTTAGTGCACGCATAATTGGCGGCTGAATAATTGGCACTAGCGCCATATAAGAATAAGCTGCTACAGCAATCGCCCCCAGTAAATCAGGTGCTAGCTTAGATGCTAAGAAAATAGCTGTTGGACCATCTGCCCCACCAATAATGGCAATTGCCGATGCGTCTTGTAGTGTAAATTCAAAGCCAGGAATATAGTTAAGCAGTATTGCACCAAATAAAGTTGCGAAAATACCAAATTGCGCAGCCGCACCTAACAGCAACATACGCGGATTAGCGATTAAGGCACTAAAGTCAGTCAGCGCCCCTACTCCCATAAAGATCAAAAGTGGGAATACCCCAGAGTCGATCCCAATATGGTACACGTAATACAAAAGGCCGCCCGGCTCAGATAACCCAGCTACTGGAATATTAGTTAAAATAGCTCCAAAACCAATCGGTAATAACAACAGTGGCTCAAAGTTACGGGCGATTGCTAAATAGAGCAGCAAGCAACCAACCGCAATCATGATCAATGCCGGAAAAGTAAAGTTAGCAATACCCGTGGCATGCCAGAGGTTTAAAACACCATCCATCCTCTGTCTCCTATGCCAGCGCGATTAGCGCATCGCCAGTGGCAACAGAGTCGCCCTCTGCCACTAATACTTCTGCAACTGTACCTGAGTGTGCGGCGCGAATTTCAGTTTCCATTTTCATCGCTTCCATAATGATAACCACATCACCTTCGTTAACGGTTTGACCTGGTTTCACTTTCACTTTGAAAATATTACCTGCCAACGGTGCATTGAGTGTTTCGCCCGCTGACGCTGACGCCGACTGAGGAATTAACTCACTGTCTTTTAGGGTTACTTCTTTAAGCTCACCACCTTGCGCTACGACGACATCGTAAACTTTACCATCAACTTTAACGCTGTACTGCTCTGCTTTTACAGGGCTTGAAGCAGCAGGAGTTGCTTCAGGTTTAGCAACTTCACCCGTTGGAATTGCTTCAAATGCATCTGGGTTGTTGCGGTTTTTAATAAATTTAAGGCCAATTTGTGGGAACAATGCATAAGTAAGTACATCATCAATCACATCATCAGCAAGCTCTAAGCCTTGCTCTTTAGCTTCGCTTAATAACTCTGCTTCTAGCTTCTCAAGCTCAGGCTCTAGCTTATCAGCAGGGCGGCACGTAATTGCTTCAGCGCCCTCAAGTACTCGCTCTTGCAACTCTTTATTCATAGGCGCTGGTGTTGCACCATATTCACCTTTCAGCACACCCGCTGTTTCTTTTGTGATGGTTTTGTAACGCTCGCCAGTTAGTACATTTAGTACTGCTTGAGTACCGACAATCTGTGAGGTCGGTGTAACAAGTGGGATATAACCTAAATCTTCACGAACACGTGGGATCTCAAGTAACACTTGGTCAAGCTTATCAGCTGCACCTTGCTCTTTAAGCTGGTTTTCCATGTTAGTTAACATGCCGCCCGGTACTTGCGCTAATAAGATACGACCATCAACGCCTTTAAGGCTACCTTCAAAAGCGGCATACTTTTTACGAACATCACGGAAATAAGCAGCAATTTCTTCCAATTGGTTTAAATCAAGACCAGTATCTCGCTCTGTGCCTTCAACAATTGAAACTATGGTTTCTGTGGCGCTATGACCATAAGTCATACTCATTGACGAAATAGCTGTATCAAGCATATCGATACCCGCATCGATTGCTTTTTGGTATGTTGCAGTGCTTAAACCTGTGGTCGCATGGCATTGCATCGCAATAGGAATAGACACGGTTTCTTTTAAGCCTTTGATCAACTGCTCACAATCGTATGGCTTAAGTAAACCCGCCATATCTTTGATACAAATTGAATGGCAACCAAGATCTTCTAGTTGCTTAGCAAGTTTCAGCCACATATCAAGTGTATGCACTGGGCTTACTGTGTATGAAATTGTACCTTGAGCGTGTGCACCTACTTTTACCGCTGCTTTAATCGCGGTTTCAAGGTTACGTACATCGTTCATCGCATCGAAAATACGGAATACATCAACACCGTTTTTATGAGCTCGCTCAACAAACTTTTCGACTACATCATCAGCATAATGGCGGTAGCCTAAAAGGTTTTGCCCGCGCAGTAACATTTGCTGCTTAGTGTTTGGCATTGCAGCTTTTAGCTCGCGAATACGTTGCCAAGGATCTTCACCTAAATAACGGATACACGAGTCAAACGTTGCACCACCCCATGATTCAATAGACCAATAACCCGCATTATCGAGTTTTTCTGCCATGGGTAACATGTCGTCTAAGCGCATACGCGTTGCCAAAAGAGACTGGTGTGCGTCACGCAATACTAATTCGGTTAGTTTTAATTTAGCCATGTTTGAGCTGCCCCGTTATTTTTGTTTATTTCGAAATTGAGCAATTGCAGCGCTGATAGCTGCAATATGTGCCTGTGGCACACCCTGTTGAGGTTGAATTTTTGCTGTTCGCGTAGGTTCTGCAGTTGCAGGATCGTCGAATCGACCCACGACTTTCGACATTAAGATCACCGCAGAAATCAAAATGCTCAGAAAAACAAACACGCCAACCATGCCTGTCACCATCAAACTGGCCGCAGTGGTGAGTAATCCACCTATATCCATACGACTCCCCTCGCTTACTTATAATAAAAAGTCATTTTTGTTAAATAATTATGCACCAATGATAACAAAGAAAATCAATTTGCATAGCACTATTGTAAATTGGTAAAACCAATTAAATTTAAAATAACATGACACACATATAATTAACACCCCACTATTCACGCATTTAAAGCCCCGTTATAGATGATATAAATAGTCAATATAGCCAAGCGTTATATGCTGAACTATTAATTAATAGCAACAAAATGACTAAAAACCACACACAACAAGGCGTTAGAGCTAACCACACAAAACAAAGTTAAATTGGTCTTACCATTTTTAGTGCTTTCTTTCATTTTTCTCATGCAGCTCAATATGAAAAAATATCACTATGAATAAGTTACATGCTTACTCGTAAAAGTTACCAAATGATGAACCCTGCCAATTACAACAAAAACACATAAGCAACTGAAATTTAAGAAATAAACCTTCTGGCACAGAACTCGCTTTAGTTACATCGAACTTAAGAAAATTTAAATAGCCAAGGAGACCACTATGTTACGCTGGACAATTACTTTTTTAGTTATCGCGTTAATCGCAGCAGTGTTAGGTTTTGGCGGTATCGCAGGAGCCGCTGCAGGCATCGCTAAGATTATCTTTTTTATATTTTTAGTATTACTTGTTATTTCGCTGGTATCAGGAGCACTTAGAGGCAGTGTCCCTAAGTAGTTAAAAGCAGATAACCACTTACTTTATTTTAAATTTACAAGGAATTTCATTATGAAAAATTCAACTTTAAAAGCCGCAACTATCGCCCTATTTTCAGGTTTATTTATTATGGGTTGTGAAGACAACACCGCTGAAGAAGCTGGCGAACGTATTGACGAAGCAATTACTGATACACAAAATGCAGTTGAAGATGCATGTGAAGAAGTAAAAGAAGGTGTTAACGCAAAAGAAACTAACTGCTAATAACACACCTTAATTAAGAAAAGCGGCAAAGTGCCGCTTTTTTGTGTATGCGAGTTAGCGAGTTAGCGAGTTAGCGAGTTAGCGAGTTAGCGAGTTAGCGAGTTAGCGACTTTAGGCTGCAAGCTGCTTGTGTCAAGTAGCTTGCTAACTTTACCCTTTCCCCTAGAAACTCGCTAACTTGTTGGGTTTCGCTCCGCTCTACCCTACGTCACGTAGATTTAAGAAACATCGCGCGAAATAAATTTCACGCCTACGCGTGGTTAAACCTAAACCGCTGCTACCTCAAGCTCGCTAACTTTACTCTTTCCCCTTGAAACTCGCTAACTTATTTGTTTTATCTGATAGCTGACGGCTGAAAGCTAATAGCTCCTCTCCCTAGAAGCTCGCAACTTTACTCTTTCCCCTAGAAACTCGCTAACTTGTTGGGTTTCGCTCCGCTCTAACCTACGTTATTACTCACAAACCTTAGTGAGGGGCTCGTTTGTCGTTACACTCGCTATATGCCACTGGCCGTCATTAAAACTCACCTTAGCTACATCGCTAACGGCAAAATCACCGGGGACATTTAAGCGCGTTAAGTTACTCGCTAGCTGCTGCTGACAATATGGGCCGGTATCGCCATGCATCACGAGCACAGGCTTTGTGGTGTGCTTTGCGAAGTCGCTGATAGCATCACGGTACACTTTAAAGGCATCACAATCGCTGCGCTGTGATTCGCTGCAAGCGGGTTTACTGGTTGGATGGTAAATGTCAGCTTGAAAGCCAAACACATAGGCCTTAGCATCCTGATGAACAAGTGCTTGCTTTAACCAAGTTAAGTTGTACTTATCACGTTTGTCAGCGGCATCAAGTGCTGCGTTTTTGTCACTTTTTAAAATTTGCGAGCGGCCGTTAAAAGTGCCCGGTATATGCAAAGTACGAAATTCAATGTCATCAAACTGCCAACGAGCATTTTCTAGCATTTCAGCCTGTGTGGCATAACCCTGTAGTTGCTGTGCATTTTTTGTATAAGCATCGTCGAACATCAAGCCTTTAACAAAGCTTAGCCGTTCAAGCTCATCAAAACGCACCGATAGCTTTTCTCGATCGCAATCGGTCCATTCATTATCACCTGGGGTGTAAATAAAAGGCTCTGTAGTCAGCGATGTTAATAACGCTTTATTGGTTTGCAAAAGCTTATTGGTGCAAGCAAGTGCTCCCGATTTCATATCACCAAGGTGCATTAAAAAGCCATGGGGTGTTGCTGCGATTGCTTTAGTAATTTTTCCATCTTTGGCGAGATTAATTTCATCAATCGGGGTGTATGGCATATCGCCCATAACTAAAAAAGTATTTGTGGTCATTGCTAGTGCTAATGACATTGAACTAACAAACATACAACTTACACCTAAAAAATACAGATACCTTAAGCTCTCATAATGACAACTAAATGAAAACCAACTGCGGCAGTTTTTTTCTATCAATGTTAAACTGCTGCCAGTCGATTAAGTGAGTCCCCGAATGACATTAAGTACAACTTACACATTAGATAAACCGTATTATTACGAATGCTTTGATGAGTCTCTACCTTATTCATCACAAGCTAAGCCTAAATACCCGCTGTTGGTATTGTTAATAACCTTAGGCTTATTAGCTTTTTATCAATTAGAGAATCATTATCTGGGCAGCTTTATGATTATGCTTGCTGTCGTTGAGTGCTTATCGTTTTATTACAAGCGGCCATGGTGGGTCGCAAGACAAATGATGAGTCGAGCATCAGGTAGCGAAGTGACTATCGTGTTTGATGATGAAGGGGTGAAGGCCGAAAACCCGCATAAAAGTTACCAATTAAGCTGGCAACAGATTAGTGAGATTATTGAAACTGAGCGAGGTTTTATTTTAAAAGCGCAGCGCGGTATGCAATATATTTCTAAACAAGCGCTAAATGATGAAATTACAGCTGAACTAAATAAAAGAGCCACTCAGTGAGTGGCTCTTAAAAATATCTGTCGCTGATTAAACGTTGCCCGGATTTGGGTTAGATTTCTCTGCTTGGATTCGCATGTAGATTTCTTCACGATGTACTGATACATCTTTCGGTGCATTTACACCAATGCGAACTTGATTTCCTTTAACACCAAGAACAGTAACTGTTACTTCGTCACCGATCATAAGGGTTTCACCTACTCTACGAGTTAGTATTAGCATTCTATTGCTCCCATGTTCCAAAAAATTAAAAGATTCCGCGTCAAAAACATTCTAATGAAATCTAGACTTAAAAGTAAGTAAAAACTCTAGATCTTATTCATTTTCAGTTAAAAAAACTTTGTGTAGCGCACGTACAGCCAGTTCTAAATACTTTTCGTCAATTAAAACTGATATCTTTATTTCTGATGTCGATACAAGCATCACTTTGATGTTTTCATCGGCAAGGGCATTAAAAAATAAACTTGCCACACCAGAGTGAGATTTCATCCCTACACCTACTGCAGACACCTTGGCAACATTGCTTATCCCTTTAATAGATTCTGCGCTGATACCATCTTGGTTACTGGTCAAAATTTCAAGCGCTTGCTCAAAATCATTCGTGTGCACAGTAAAAGCATAGTCTATTTTTTCAAAGTTATGATTAACTTGATTAATCATATCTATTTCGATGCCGAATTCTGCAAAAAGTTTCAAAATTTTTGCAAGGTTTTCCGTTCCTTGGTGCACGCCATTGACGTAAATCAAACTTTCGTCACGATTAAAGGCGATACCCGACACAATGTTTGCTTGCACATCCGGCTCCTCAAAACTGATCAAGGTCCCTTGATCCGGGTTAAAACTCGATAACACTCTGAGCGGTATATTATATTTTCCTGCGGCTTCAACACTACGAATATGCAGAACCTTAGCCCCAAGACTGGCCATTTCGAGCATTTCTTCGAAAGTGACATGGCTCATACGTCGCGCATTTGGTTCAATACGCGGGTCGGTCGTGTATACCCCATCAACATCGGTGTAAATCTGACATTCATCCGCATTGATAGCACCTGCAATCTCAACCGCAGAAGTATCTGTACCACCGCGACCAAGCGTAGTGATATTGCCTTCAATATCGCGGCCCTGAAAGCCCGCTATAATAGCAATCCGGTTATGCTCAAGTTCATGCTTAAGGCGAGTCGCAGCAATCTCTTCAATACGTGCTTTGCCAAACATATTATCGGTGCGAATGTTGACCTGATCAGCAAGTAAGCTTACCGCTGAGTGACCACGTTTAATAATAGCCATTGCGAGTAAAGAGACTGACACTTGCTCACCGGTGGTTAGCAACACATCAAGCTCACGAGCACTAGGTCGAGAATCGATTTGTTTAGCGAGTTCAATTAGACGGTTAGTCTCTCCCGACATCGCCGAGAGCACCACCACAACTTGATGGCCTTGCTGCTTGGTTTTTACAACAAGGTCGGCGACGGCCTCAATTCGCTCTATTGAGCCAACTGAGGTGCCACCGAATTTTTGGACGATAAGTGCCACTAGTGATTAAGAACGCTCAGTTAACCAACCAGTTACACTTTCTAAGGCTGCTGCAAGGTTCTCTGGCTGAGTACCACCTGCTTGCGCCATATCAGGACGACCACCGCCCTTACCGCCTACTTGTGCAGCCATGTGATTTACAAGCTCACCGGCTTTCACTTTACCTGTTAGGTCTTTAGTTACACCTGCAATTAGGCTTACTTTATCGCCATTAGCTACACCAAGGGCAATAACACCTGAACCAATCTTCGTTTTCAGGTCATCAACCATGCCACGTAGTGCTTTAGACTCAGTACCTGCAACATCAGCAACCAGCAGTTTAATACCGTTCACTTCAACAACAGAGTCAAGTAACGATGCACCTGCCGCACTTGCTAGCTTGTCGTTAAGCTGTGCAATTTGCTTCTCAAGGCCTTTTGATTTCTCAAGTAACGCAGTTACTTTTTCAAGCACTGTGCTGCTATCACCTTTAACTAGCGCTGCAACATCATTTAACTGTTGCTCTTGCTCACTTACATAAGCAACTGCTTCAGCACCCGTTACCGCTTCAATACGGCGGATACCGGCAGCGATACCGCTTTCTGATACGATTTTAAATAAACCGATATCACCAGCACGCTTAACGTGAGTACCACCACATAGCTCGATTGAGTAATCACCAATGGTTACTACGCGCACTTCGTCGTCGTATTTTTCACCGAATAATGCCATCGCACCTTTTGCTTTTGCATCTTCGATAGCCATTAGCTCAGTTTCAAGCGCAAAGTTACGACGGATTTCATCGTTTACCGCGCGCTCGATTTGACGTAATTCGTCTTTTGTTACCGCTTCAAAGTGTGAGAAGTCAAAACGTAAACGTTCAGGGTCAACTAGTGAGCCTTTTTGACTTACGTGCTCACCTAAAATTTGGCGTAATGTTTCATGCAAGATATGCGTTGCAGTGTGGTTTTTCTTGATGCTATCGCGACGTGCTGCATCAATTGTTGCCTCTGCTTTGTCGTTTGTACCAATGCGACCTTGAACACGACCATGGTGTGCAAATGCATTACCAAGCTTAGTAGTGTTAGTCACTACAAACTCACCACCAGCGACTTTTAACACACCTGTGTCACCAACTTGACCACCAGATTCAGCATAGAACGGTGTGCGGTCTAAGATTGCGATACCTTCTTGACCATCTTCAAGTACAGAAACCGATTGACCTTCTGAGAAAAGCTCAACAACAGTACCTGTGTAATGCTCTGCATCGTAACCTTTAAAGTCTGTGTGTTTTTCAGACTTAAGTTGTTGGTTGTAATCTGCACCAAACTTACCCGCTTGCTGTGCTTGCTTACGCTGAACAGCCATACACTCTTGAAAGCCATGCTCATCAATCGTCATGAAACGCTCACGCGCCACGTCTGCCGTTAAGTCAGCTGGGAAACCGTAAGTGTCGTAAAGTTTAAATACTAAGTCACCTGGGATCACATCGCCTTCGATGTCAGTTAGGCTTTCTTCTAAAATAGCCAGACCACGCTCAAGTGTTTTACCAAACTGCTCTTCTTCAATACGCAGTACTTTTTCGATAATTTCTTGTTGCTTAGCAAGCTCTGGGTACGCTTGACCCATTTGCTCAATTAGCGCAGCAACTAGCTTATAGAAGAATGCACCTTTCGCGCCTAGCTTGTTACCGTGACGAACTGCACGACGAATAATACGACGTAGTACATAACCACGGCCTTCGTTTGATGGCATGACGCCGTCAGACACTAAGAACGCACACGAACGAATGTGGTCAGCCACAACGCGTAACGATTTATCATCTAAATCTTGTGCATTCGTTACTTTAGCCGCAGCAGCAATAAGTGCTTGGAATAAATCGATTTCGTAGTTTGAGTGAACGCCTTGTAAAATTGCAGAGATACGCTCAAGACCCATACCTGTATCAACAGACTGCTTAGGAAGCGGCTCCATTGTACCGTCAGCATGGCGGTTAAACTGCATGAATACTAAGTTCCAGATCTCGATGAAACGATCACCGTCTTCTTCTGGTGAACCTGGAGGACCACCCCAAATGTGCTCACCGTGATCGTAAAAGATTTCAGAACATGGACCACACGGACCTGTATCACCCATTGACCAGAAGTTATCGCTAGTTGCAATGCGAATAATGCGGTCTTCACTTAGACCCACTTCTTTATGCCAAATGTTGAAGGCATCTTCGTCATCATGGTAAATGGTTACCAGTAGCTTTTCTTGCGGTAGTTTCACTACTTCAGTTAAAAATTCCCACGCAAATTTAATTGCGTCTTGCTTGAAGTAATCACCAAAGCTGAAGTTACCTAACATTTCGAAGAATGTATGGTGACGCGCTGTGTAACCTACGTTTTCAAGGTCGTTATGTTTACCGCCTGCACGTACACAACGTTGTGAACTGGTTGCACGCGAGTAAGGGCGGCTTTCCGCACCTAAAAATACATCTTTAAATTGCACCATACCGGCGTTATTGAATAATAACGTGGCATCGTTACCCGGGATCAGCGAGCTTGAAGGAACAATTTGGTGTTGTTTAGAGGCAAAAAAGTCTAAGAACTGTTGCCTGATCTGTGCGGTAGTCATATGCTGCATGTGAAAATCTCACCCGTTTATTGCTGTGCTTGCATTGCAAAATCAATTTGTTCGTAATTAAAGCCTCGATACATCAAGTAGCGTACACGTTTCGCTTTTTCTTTCTGGTCGAGTTCTTTACCTGAATTTGAAAACTTCTTTAAATATGCGTCCTTTGCGAGTTCAAACCAATCGATTTCGAACTCTTCGAGCGTCTTATCTAATAATGCTCGGTCTATCCCTTTTGCCATTGCTTCGCTTTGAATGCGTTTCGCACCATGATACTTAGCTAAATGGCGGCGTACAAACCCTTCGCAGTAACGCTGTTCGTTAATAAAGTTGTGTGATTCACACCAATCTAACAAGCGCTCTGTAAACTCAGGTGTCGCCTCTTTTTGCTGTAACTTTCGCGTTAAATCTCGACGCGAATAATCTTGTCGAGACAATAACCAAAGTACGTAATTCTTTAACTTTTGTTCTTTATCATCCATTACGCGTCAAAGCGTCCTGATTGTGACTGCGCTTCAGGTGCTTTTGTTTGGTCATCACCTTTTGGCACAACCGGCATAAAAATAGCCTGAAAAGACACAAAGAAGCTAATGTAACAAATTGGCATTAAAACCAATAGAGGAATAAACGATAAAGGAATACAGATCACCATTAAAATCGCGCAAATTAAGCCATAAACACTCAATGGCGCCATATTATGATAAAACACCATGAACGACGTTTTTAAAACCTGCAACATGTTGCTCTGCTTTTGAAAATAAACCAGCGGAATTGCATAAGCAAACGCGGTTAAATAAATGCTGATTGCCAATAAAAATACTGCCACTTGGCCCATTGAGATGGTTGCTAATAAATCGGCAATATGGGTTTGATTTTGCGGATCAAATGTTTGGCTCGAAATAACCGCATAGGCATCAGCAAAAATAAAATTAGAAAGTAAGGCTAATAAAATACCTGCCGCCATCTGGTACACAGCCACACGTACTAAACCAATACGATTTCCTTTGTTACTAAATGGCTTAAAAATATCAGCTTGGCTGATAGTTCCGCCTTGCTGTTTTGTTAATACGGCTTGATAAAAACCAGCCATCAAAAAAGGAGCAACAAATGCACCCACCACTTGTAATACAGGTAGCAATAAAGACAAAAAGCCAATAATACCAATTAACAGATGCATTAAAATAAAAGTGAAGGGTTGCAGCTTAAAGATTTCCCAGCCAGCTTTGAACCACTTTACGCCTGCATTGGCTTTAAAAACACGAACTTCGATCGACATAGTTTCTCATTCAATAACGACAAAACGCACCGAGTATAACTGGGTGCGTCGCTGGTTTATAGTCACCTGTTGTGAAATTTATTCAGGCTTTTTAATTTTTTTAATATCAAGCATGTGCGAGCCATGTTTGATTTTTGTTTCGAGGTAAGCTCGGTTACCTACCACACCCGCTTTAATGTGTGCATGAGTGCCAACCACTGAATCAACTTCAATACCCGCATCACGCAGTGCTTTAAGCTTATTTGGGTTGTTAGTCATTAACTTAACATGCTTTTGATTGAGTGCTTCTAACATTAATACCGCGTCTGAAAAGTCACGTAAATCATCAGCAAAGCCCAAGTGGTTATTTGCTTCGTAGGTATTCATGCCTTGCGACTGCAATACGTAAGCATCAATTTTATTGTATAAACCAATGCCACGGCCCTCTTGGCGTAAATACAGTAAAATACCGCCTTGTTGGTGCATCATCTCGATACACTCATTTAACTGTTCACCACAATCACAACGTGATGAGTGAAATACATCACCCGTTAAACACTCTGAATGCATTCGAATTAAAGGTACGTCTTGCTCAGTGTCAGCTTGATTAAACACTAAAGCAACATGCTCTTGGCCATCATTTAAGCCACTGAAAGATACGATTTCTGCAGGGATATCACTGTTTTTGCCAACATTTAGCTGGACTCTTGCTCTTACTTGCGCCACGACAAATCCAAATTTAAAAATAAATGCGATACTGCAAATGTGATTACAACAGCTTGAAGGTTGTAAGGATGCAACATACGACGAGTGATAACTAATATTGAGGCAGTTACCAGCAATTCAAGTATTATACACTCAAACCACCCCAAGATACGAGCTTTGCGCCACGCATAAACTGCGCTCAGCAAACACGATAAACGCCCTCACTTTGTACCTAGCTTATTGAATTGCAACAAATTGCTACAAATGAGCATTTAATCGATTCGATAAAATAGATTAGTTTAATCTAAATAAAGCAGTAAACCTTTTTCAAACCGTTAATAAAAACAACAATAATAATAGGGAATATTATGAAAAAAGCCTTCGTGCTAATTTGCAGCGCCCTGCTACAAAGCCAACCCAGTTCTGCCAATCAAAAGTACAATGAATCACACTACGTACCTTAAAGTTTAACAGTGACTCATCGCATGCAATTTGATACCTTGCACCTAATGATGATAATAATTATCATCAACAAGTATTAATCTCCTCTTCTCTGGGCAAAATAATAAGGAATATTATGAAAAAGAGCTCACTTGCCTTATGCATTACACTACTATTAAGTCAGCAAAGCATTGCCAATGAAACGACCACCCAAGAATTTAACGACACCTACCGCGCTTATGTCGCCGCTGTAGAAAATAAGCAAGACAGCAGTGAATTTGCCAAAAAAGCGTTTGAGCTTGGCAAAGAGATTTATGGTGAAAACGCTGACAACACTGCCAACCTGGCTATTAACTATGCAAACAGCCTTGCTAAAAGTGAACAAGAACAAAGCTTTGAGTTATATCGCACAGCCTACGAAATACTCGAAAAAAACCACGGCAAGCTAAGTGTGCAAGTGTATGATTCATTAATCGGCATGGCAGAATCAACTGCCTCTGCTAAGCGCGCTGATACGTATCTTGATGATGTCATTGCTATTGCTGAAAAACAAAACTCAGACAAGCTTGTTGCTGATGCAAAAATGACCGCTGCTCGTATCCTTGCTTACAAAGGAACTGGCGAGCGCTATTACACAGCAAAGAAATATCTTGAAGAAGCCGATAAGTACTACCAAGAAAACTTACCGAATAACGCTGTCGATCGTATTAGCGCTGACTTTTTAGTTGCCGCATTCGCAGAAAACCAACGTAAATACAGCACCGCTATTGAGCGGTTGAATCACGTAGTTAGCGTATTTGATCAAGAGCTAGACTTTGATCATCAAACCGAATTAAACGCCCATTCGAAGTTGGTTCACTTATACGAAAAAACAGGTAAAAGCGACGAAGCAACCAAACATTGTTTAGCAATTGCGAAAATGGTGCCTTGGAAAGAAAGCCAAGAACAAGAGCCGTTGTACCGTGTGCCGCCAAAATATCCAATGTCAAAAGCACAACGTATGGAAGACGGCATTGTCGTGATGGAATTTGAAGTAACCCCGTCAGGCTTTGTAGACAACATAACTGTGGTTGACTCTGAAGGTGGTACTGCATTTGAAAGAGAAGCAGTAAAAGCAATGAAAAAATGGCGTTATGCGCCTAAGTTTGAAAATGGTCAAGCCATTGCTGCAACTTCTCGGGTGCAATTAGACTTTAAAATAAAAAGATAAATAACAGGGTCGCAATGCGACCCTTTTTATAGCTTTTTAAGCAGGTTATCGGCTGCGTCCTCAATTAAATCGAGTACCTTTTCGAAACCTTGATCGCCACCATAATAGGGATCGGGGATCTCGCTCTCCCCTGCATCACCATGACTTAAAAACAGCGACAACTTATATTGTAAGTGCTCTGGGCACTGGGCTTGTAAATCAGCAAGATTTTGCTTGTCGGCTGCGAGAATTAAGTCAAACTCATAAAAATCAGCTTGAGTCACAGGTCGTGAATAAATTCCTTTAAAGCTATAACCGCGCTTTTCGGCTGCTGCTTTTGAACGTGAATCTGGTGGATTACCTTGGTGATAGCCAATGGTGCCAGCAGAATCAACTTTAACATTGACACCCAATGCCTTGGCACGGCTACGAAGTACCGCCTCAGCGGTAGGTGAGCGGCAGATATTGCCTAAGCATACAATCAAAACCTTTTTCATTATTCGTCCTTAAAATTGCTTTAAGATTGACTCATCATAACGTTCTGCATCAAGCGAGAGATTGTATTTATCTGCAACACTATCAAGCTCTGCCTGCTTAATTGCCAACTCATCCATGGTAATAGTGTTGTCATCAAGTTGCCATAACAAACGTGATCCCGCATAGCTGTAATGAATTGCTAATAAAGCATCTGCATTGCCCTCACGCCCTGCTGCTTTTAACTTTGGCATTTTACGGGTGATTTTATTAAGTGCTTTTTTAAGCTCCCACACATAGACAATTTCAGTCATGTAATCATGATTGCGGTATTTATTAAGCACAAAGCCCACCAGCAAACTACATACAACAACACCTAGTAGGTTCCAATGAAAATGGCTACCGCTTGGGTCAGGAAATAACGCTATTAACGTTTGTGAAATGGCTAAACTACCAACGGCTAGACCAATTACACAAGCAATAATCACTTGATTTAAATGTTTGCGGTAACGGGCTTTATCTATTTGAATAAGTTTCATAACAACCTAAAAAACTTGTGAAAAATAAAAAGTGAAAAAAATTTCACCCCTTTTTTATTTGCCAGCCGTTTTAGCTATGAAAGCAATTATCCTAAGAGGAACGGCTATGCATACTTTACCACTAAACTCAGCAAGCTTGAATAACAGCAATGCTGCTTTAAAGACAACCGCAGCAATTATTGGCGGCGGTGTCATGACCTTTGCAGCATTTGCATTTATGCAGTACTTAATTTCTGCTGAGCAAAGAGCCGATGTAAAAACAGGCCCTGATATCACGGTTGAAATTTATGAAGTACCAGAAGACTCAAAAGTGCAAGTAAAGCAAACACTGCCGCCACCGCCAGTTGCTAAAATGCCACCAAAAGTACCACCGCGCCCAACCATTGATACGACCGACACTGTTATAGTTGCGGATTTAACACCAACGATGACATTCGATAACATTGGCGACACGCTTAGCAAAAGCATTAATCAACCAACGGGAGATGCGACACCTATTGTACGTATAAACCCTAAATACCCTCCGGTAGCAGCTCGCGATGGCATTGAAGGCTGGGTGCAAATTAGCTTTAGTATTTCACCGACAGGCGAAGTGATTGACCCTGTTATTATTGATGCTGAGCCTAAACGGGTATTTGACCGTGAAGCAATTCGCGCGATTAAACGTTGGAAATATCGCCCTAAAGTTGTTGAAGGTGTGGCACAATTACAAACAAACCAAAGCGTTCAACTTGATTTTAAAATAGATGGATAACTGCCTATGCTAATGAGCATCAAGACATGGTTATTTGACAAGCCAAACACAGATTGTTTGGCGCAGTATGCCAAAACGGGCGACAACCGTTACCTTAACCAACTCGTTGCTCAATACGGGAACGATCTTTATCACTATCTAGTTACCCAAAGTGATAAAGATCTTGCCCTTGATATATGCCAGCAAACCTGGTTAAAAGTCATTGATAAACGCGACTTTTACAATGATCAAAACAACCCAAAAGCGTGGCTTTTTCGATTAGCTCGTAATTTATTAATTGATGAATTTCGTAAGCAGCAAAAGTTCGTTGAATTAGAAGACAACCAACTATTTTCTGAATCTCAGGATGCAAGTTATCACTACGACTATGAAGCCTTTGATAAAGCACTTATGGCGCTTAGCTTTGTACAACGTGAAGCGCTGACCTTACAACAAGAAGGCTTTAGTCTCGAAGACATTGTTGCAATCACACAAAGTAACCCAGAGACCATTAAAACTCGGCTGCGATATGCCCGTCAAAACCTGAAACAACAACTAGGAGGCCATCATGAAGCGTAACGACGAGCAATTCGATGCTGATTTAAAAGCACATTTTCAAAAACGTAAGGCAGAGCACAGCTTAAGCAGCGACAAGCTTTCAGACATGCAAAAACCACAGTCAGCAACGCCAAGGCCACAGCGCTTTTTAGGCTTACAAATGACCGGTGTTTTTGCTGCTTTAGCGATTCTTGGTTTTGTCATGCTGCAATACAACAACCGCGAGTTAACCGATGTTTATGCAGTAGATTTATCTGATTATCAATGGCTTGAAGTACACGAACTCGACGCTAAAGGCAGCTATGTGAGTAATCTTAAACAACAAAAACAAAACCTAGATGCGAACTACCAACAAGCATTAGCCAATCACCAAGCCCGTACCAGCTTCACCGGCCGTCTCGTCAGTGTTGATAACGACTGGTATATCGCCGACTGCGAGCAAAATGTCATAGTACAAATAAAGCAATCACTCCTTGAAGAGCTACAAAAACACGGCACCCTAGATACTCATATTCACCAAGGTGACCTACTCGCCCTAGACCAAAACAAACAAGGCCAAATCATCGCACTCAAACAGCTAACCCATGAGGCGAAAAATTGTACGAGTTAGCGAGCTCGTAGGTTGGGTAGAGCGTAGCGAAACCCAACACACTCAGAGCTGTCAGATTTAAAAAAGTTAGCGAGCTACAAGGGGAAAGAGTAAAGGAGTTCGTAGGCTGGGTAGAGCGTAGCGAAACCCAACACACTCAGAGCTTTCAGATTTAAAAAAGTTTGCGAGTTACAAGGGGAAAGAGTAAAGGATTACCGTAGGCGTGAAATTTATTTCGCGCGATGGTTCAACGAGCCGTCAGCTCTCAGATTTAAAAAGTTATCAGGCTACAAGAGTAAAGTCGCAAGCTTTTAGGTAGCAGCGGGTTTACCCCGCGTAGATAGTTTCGAAAGCCATCTGCTATTGACGTCAGCTTTCAGATTTAAAACCAATAGCTTTAAGTTGAAGGTTCAACCTTGTGGCTAAAAAGCTGATAAACAAGTATCAATCTGAATTTTTTACTTCACCAATCAACTTTTGTAATCCTATATACCATTGATTGCTAGCTGCCGTACTTGATCTAATTAAATGCTTTTTATGTATAGATAGCTGTGCTTTAATTGTCTCTTTCCATTGCTCATCTTTTGGCTTGGCTTCTAAGACTTGTTCAAACGCAAATAACATACTAGAAAAAAACCATGTATATTTTGCATATTGCTCATCATTATCAGTTCGTGGTTCATATTTACCACTTGCAAGCACTGGATTCTCCATGCACATAAGTAAATATTGCTGGTAAATACTATGTGCCTGTGCAGATGCTGTTGAGCTTCGTCCCACTTGAACTTGCCAGTACGCAACACATAGAGCAAAAACAGCTAAAATTAAACTAAAGACAGGGACTAAATCTATAAATAGTCCGCAACTAACCTCTAAACCTTTCATAACAACCCTTAATAAAAAATTAACTAAAGAGCTTTCTCAAAGCATGGTTTAACTTCAAGAGTAATTCTTTTTGTAGACCATTCACAAAATAACTATCCCCACTTAGATTCATGTACTTTTCACAGAAGAACCAATCTAAGCTTTTGAGCTCATTTGTTATTGTTTTTTTCCAGTTAGGATTTTCCTCAACAATTTCAGCCAACCCTCCCAGAATAAAAAATATCTGTTTATAAAACACTTTATATTCATGTGAATTTTGGATGAACTTTTCATTCGAGCTTGGCTCTGCTAACAAGTTATGGTTCTTTGCTAATAGGTTTAAGTACCTTTGATATTGCTCCTCAGCTTTACTCTTAATAATAGTATCGTTATTTTTCTGTCTTTGTGTACGAGTGTAAGATTTTTCAGCTTTTTTAATAAGCTCCTTTAACTCACTACTCCAACCATCCTTTTTGTAACGATCATTTTGATAAATATACCAACCATGCTTTTTTATTTGAGGAATAAGTGTAACTTCCCAGTCATCATCACCTTTCATAGCTTCAACAACTGTTTCGAAGTGATATAACATATTTGCAACAAACCATTTATAGTGATTTTTTAGCT
Organism: Pseudoalteromonas gelatinilytica; assembly: GCF_001641615.1. Taxonomy (GTDB): domain Bacteria; phylum Pseudomonadota; class Gammaproteobacteria; order Enterobacterales; family Alteromonadaceae; genus Pseudoalteromonas; species Pseudoalteromonas gelatinilytica. Next base: position 363,240 of record NZ_LRRU01000018.1, on the reverse strand, counting down.
CATAATTTTCATCTAATTTAGCAATGTTAGGGTGCGCAAATTGGGGGTATTCCATAGCTAATTTTAAATATTCACTATATGCCGAATGCGCTATTAATGATTGATTATGCTCCTTAGTAACATCTGTTTGTTTCTTAATTGAATGTAACTGTTGTAAACCATAAAACGCTAAAAAAGCAGTTAAAATAGCTATATTCATAGTCGCCAAGGCATTTAAAGCAGTCCAAATTTCAGTTTCACTGCTCAAAGGTATGATCGAAAAATATGTAACAAGTAAATTTAGACTAACAAAAATAAAAAGCGCTAAGATAGTTTTTTTATTCATCTTCAACTTCTACCGCAATCCAATCTGTAAGAGCTCCTGGCAAACCTGACATCGGATGTTTATGTAAATTCTTTTCCCAATGTTCTATCCTTTCCTTTGTAGCTTTTTTAGAGTGTTCGTCAGTCGATAGAAAACTCTCTACTGCTTTCTTTAACTCATTGCAATCATCTAAAGATAAGTTTTTATAAGAAAGGGTACTGATTGAATCATTTAATCTAACAAGTGCATTCTCAATGTTTTCCAAGTGTTTTTTATTTTTAGACTTATACTCTATTATTGGTAAATAACCTACAAGTCTCATGGGAACAGGAGTTGCTTGAGGACGAGGTTTACCTTGTGACATCATTAATGGATCTATATCTGCAATAACTAAAGCACTCTCTTCTCCTAGAGCCTCACTTGATTTGCCATAATAAATCCCTTTACCCCATCCATGATAAGGAGTTATAAAATCATTAGAAGATTTATTTTCCAGCCAACTATCTAACCCTATAAAACAGCTCCCCCCCCTGCCATGACCTTTAGAAACAGCATTACAAAAAATCGTACTAAAGCCATTTGCTAACATCGCACTTTGCCCAAACAACCAGTAGTCTTCAGTTCTAGTTGTCATTGCAGGTATAGATATAATACTTCTTCGGTAAGGGTCTTTATCTTGATCTTGCCGAGTCAAATAGTTTGAAATATTTTTAAGGTCACCAAGTGTTGCATTACTCTCTTCATCATCTGTTTCTGTTCTTTTAGTATCAAAATGGTTTCCTAATTTTATCCACTCCGAGTTTAAGTCATTATAATTGGTTGGGTTTGTTAATAAGAACAACTCAGCACAAATAAGCTCTTGAATGAAGTTTAATGGCCTAATGTGACCCTCATTCCATAACTTCTTTAACTCATTTAATGACAAATCTTTTTTTGAGTCTATGTAATCGTTAATTAACGATATCTCATAATTAACATCTTCAACTTCATTTAATGAATCCAATTTTTTTAAGCTACTTTTTACTTTTATTAATCTTTTATCACTTGCTACAACTTCGTCATTAAAACTAGCAAAAGTAAATAAAGGCTTTAGTAGTGCACTCGACGGTTTGATTAATTCATTTGAAGCTGGCGAAGCATACTTTTTTGAGCGGTTTAATAGAACAACATCGCCATCATAGGGTATTAACAATGTTAAAACGGCTTCATAATTATTTATAAATAAAGACTTTTCACTCTTACTTGAACATCCTATTCTTAGCTCATGCTCTCTATTTGGATATATATTCGGTGAATACCTATATGTTCCAGCCAAAACTGAGATTTTATATTTTTTTAACTTTGATTTTAGCCATATTATTGTATCTTGCTGAACAGAATATTCTGGCAAAACCAGATACTCAACCTTAAGTTGAGCACATGTTTCTATAACTCTCTGCAAAATAGCCTGTCTTCTGCGTTCCTCTTTTTCGTATATACCCTTTTCATCTTTCTCTATGTCATCAAAGTTTGGAAATTCATAACCACAACCCAACTTATCATTGAGTCTTAGCTGTAAAAATGCCGCTCTTATATGGCTTGGCGACTTTGTATTACCGCGACGGTTCCATCCCATAATTTGGCTTTCATAGAAACTAGATCTATTAAAGTTGAATCCATCATTTACATTGCTTTTTGTATTTTCTTGTCTCTTATTTTCAAACTCTGACTCTTTCCTCTCACAATTATCATGCTCCATCTCACGAAGAGGCACATTTTGATTTTCGTTGTTATTATGAGGCGTTTTAACATTATCAATAGTATTTTGTTGAGGAGAGTCAACTGAAATATCTGACTTTTCCTCTGAGGCAGGCTCCGAACTTGAGCACGTTTTATTAAAGCTCAAAGTATTTTCAATTAAACCATACCTAGAACCTAAAATAGAGATATAAATTGGCCGCTTGTCGTCTTTGGTAGTTTCTACCCAGTCACTTAATAGCTCTCCATTAACTGATTTTGTAGAGGGCTTGTCACCACCTGCTATATTTACTTGCCATTTATTAATATCCCACCGCTCTAAGTACTCATTTTTACTACTGTTATAATTAAAGTGCTTACTTTCAACATCGACTAATCTTACTTTGCTTTGTTCAGAATAAATTGGGTCTAGCAACTTCAGGAAAGCCTTTATTTGGCTGAAAGTATCAACTAAAGCATTTTTATCATCTAAGCTTAATGGGCTACCACTAGGTGCTTGCGGCTCATGCTCTATTGGCCAAAATTCACGGGGGTTAGCTGAGCTTTTCGTTAGTAGTTTGACTAAAGTAGAACTTCCTCCTAAAGCTTCCCCAATTTTTTTAAACTTTTCGCTATATACCCTATTATCAGTAACAATGAATTTAATTTTTATCAGTGCAAGTACTAGCCAACCAGCAGTTGTTATTTTGTCGAATTTTGTTTGTGGTGTATTTAACTCTATAAGGTTTTTAAAATATTCGACCAAGCTACTTATATTATTTAACTCTTTACCTAGTACAAGAGTCGTCTCCTCAAAACCAATAATTCCGGCTAAATCCAATTCATCGTAATTAGTATCACCAATTCTGTTTATGGCTTCTTGTTCAAACACAACTCCTTTTAAAAATGACTCTGTGTAATTATAAATACACCCGAGCAATGCACTTCCTCTTTCTCTCTCAAAAGTGTTTTCTGTATCAAATAAATCGCTTTCAAACAAAGAAAATAAAGAAGACCAAAAAGCTGGCTCTTTTCTATCCTCATAGGTAGTTGGGAGCTTATTGTTAAAGCTTTCAAACCAAGAAATTGGTACTTTTAATAAAGCAGTTTTTAAGCCTCTAGAGTATAAAGAAGGTAACTCACCATTATTTTCGGGTCTGAAAGAAGTAGTCATTCGCTCTCGCATTAAGCTCGACTCTAACTCAGAAAGCAAAGCAAAGGCAGACTGGTTTTCTGAGCGTTTTTCATCTGGAAAATTTGATAAAAACTTTAGTGTTCTCTCAATTCGTGGAGGGATAGAGTCTTGATTATCAAACTCACCGACTTTATGAGCCCAATATACTGATCCATTTAGCTTTCTTAAACTACTTTTTAAAACTTGCTCTATAGGCGAGTTTTGGCTTGAATCAACTTCAATCTCAGCATATTTATCTAATTCTTGAGTAAAACCCAACAAATCAGTTAAAGCTATTCCAGCCCTCCACAGGTACCCCTGTTTTTTATAGATTTCATGAGCTCTCAACCCTCTTTTACCATCACGGATAAAAGCGAACGGAAGCGGTGTATTGATAGTATCTTTAGCAGGGCTTAGAACACATACTGTATTTTCAGTTTCACCGTCCTCAATTAAGTTAGACATGGCAATATTACACCAAGCAGGTATGCGTTCTTTATCATTAGACTCTTTTTTTACCAATGCTCTATATGTACTAGCAACCCATTTTAATGTCTTTGCTGATGGCTCTGTATGAGTTGGGGCATCGGTGTATATTTTTTTTGCCGGAAAACCTGGAGCTAATTGAAATTCAAATACTTTAATTTTTTCGTTTAAAATAGGTGTATTAACTTCTCGCCATCTAGTTACTTCATTATGCTCTTTTGAGGATAAAAAAATATTATCCTTATCAACCAAGTCATCTTCTTTATCAAACAACTGAACCTTTCTTAAAGCTTCGATTTCTCGATGTTTCGCTTCGCGTTCTTGAACTTTTGCTGTATGCCCATAAATTATATTAGTTTCTAGAGGTATTTTAGGAATTAATTGCGTACCTTCTATTTTAAGCAGCTTACTTGCTTGCAAAACGTTTAATAACTGACTTTTATGTGTCACCGTACACAAAAACTCAATCGCTCTTTTTTTGTCAATACTCATTCAGCAGCGCTCCCTGCTATCAGTGAAAACAACTCCAAAGTACAACTTTCAGGTATGTCTTTTTTTAAGTTACTAATATGTCCTTTTACTTTTGCTAATCCATCAATTTCGTCTAACCCCAATGAATGATATATCTCTTGAAGTAGCATACAAATTTGGTAAAGCTCCCCAACTAGACTATCTTCAAATTCGTGTAGCCCGATGTATCTTTTTTGGTAAAGTTCTGCATTTGTAAATGTCAGACGCCTAAGACTTTTTGCTAATGGAGAGTTTTTGTTAGATGTTTGCTTAGGCATATCTTCCTTTGATTTCATAAGCATTTTATAAGCTTCCCATTCGAGGTATGTTAGCTTTTGCCAATAAGTTCTAACAAGCTCTTTAGCCGAAACACCCCAACCATGTATTGCATATTCACTTAGTGATGAACCATAGAATTTCAATTTTCGAAAAAAATCTTCACTTGAGACTAACTTTAATATTATTTTTCTTACTCTGTCTTTTGTTTCTTTTTCTTGATTAGTTAACCCATCATCAACCCAACTAAAAGACTCAAAGTTACTTTTTAGTCCATCTAAAGCGATCAATAGTGGATCTTCCCAGAAACATTCATTCTTACATAAAGGAGTATTAATATTTGATACAGTACGTGACCATTCAACGAGATAGTCTTTTATTAACGGCTCAACCGGCTCAGGTTCTAATGTTCCACTATTAAATTTAGATGCGGCAGCATACCATAGCCATTTTGATACTTTTTTTAGATCATTAAGCCTTAAATCTTCAGAATTAGCAGCCATGTAAACTTTTTTAAGAATCATTGATACTTCAGAAGCATAAAGTGACTTATCATTTAATAAGCCAAGCGCCTGATATCTCTCAATTTTATCAATAAACTTAAGCTCATTGAAATCGATAGGTTGCTCAACGCCAGTTGGCCCAGAAGCAGCTAACGCTTTACCCTTACCTAAATACCTTAAAAAATCATCAGGCTTCATAGCCGCTGGCTGCTCTTTTGCAACTATTTCTAATTGCAAATCTTTAATTGAACCCTCTAACGTACTTCGAAATTTTGCGAGTAGGTTTGCACTATCAGCAATAATAACCATGTCGTCAACATACCTAGCATAATGGGCTGGGCTATAATCAGTATCTTCATTTTTATAAGTTTGAATAAAATATCTAGCTGCTTCATCAACTTTGAACAATACTAAGTTAGCGATAAAAGACGATAAATCAGGCCCTTGAGGTATACCTTTTTGTGAGCTTTTTGTTTGAACCTCTCCTGTTTTGGAATCATAAAATGAATATCCAAAGCTTTGCTCTAAAATAAAGTTTATTAGAAAATCTTTTGTTCGGTTTTCTTTCTTTATTAGGACTGCAAACCTATCATTATCAAAAATATTTACAGGTATGCAGTTTCTTAATGCATCTCGAACGACATACCTTTGTAACTCATCGTAATATCTTTTAAGGTCAAGCCTTACCATATGCACTAAAGGCATTTTTTTAGCTACTGTAGATATAGATGCTGTGAAGTCTTTCCAAGAATCAAAGTAAGGTCTAAACATTCCTTCTTTTTTAGGCGGTGCCCCTTCAATTAATTCCATGTCAATTTGATATGCAAAACTCAAGACAACATCTTCTCTGACCGGATTACCTGTGGATGCAGATAAATTATCATCTCTGTAATACCGTGTAGCTGGTATGCAATCACTTAATCTTCGATGAGACTTATCAGTGTGTTTTAGTGGAAAGTTATCGTAAGACTGCGTCAAAAGTTCATTCATTAAGTACTGATGAGAAATCAAATCTTCAGCACAATGCATGTGCATAATGCGAGCTTCAGGGTCACCAATTTTTCTTGAAGTTTTAAAAGTATTTAACGGTTCAAGTGGTCGCAGATCAGTGTTTAAGTTGAAGCGATCTTCTAATATAGTCTCAACAGCAACTGAACTCATATCTAAGCGCCGCCACTCGGATATATCATTCGGCAAAGCACTTGATAACCCAGACGATTGTGCAACTTTAATAGCATGCTTAACCTTTGCTGAAATATCAGTTAAGAAGTCTTTATCAGTAAATTCTAAATCTTCAACGCCTAATTTATGCTTTGACTGACTTGCAAGAAATCCATACCAAGATTCTGTTTTGTATTCTTTTTCAAAATTATTTAAAAATTGCTCCTCATCGCGATTGATATTGTCAAAGACCTCACTCCAGGTTTTAGCAGCATTAAACTTTTTGGAATAAGGTAAGTCATTAAAAAATTCATTATTTCTAATACTATTAGTTGTAATCTTTAACTTTGATGCTAAATAGATTGCTGGTAATGGGTAATCAATCTGAAGGAGCTTTTCATTAGCTTGTTCTTGATTAGCCACTTGCTGCAAATATAAATCAGGATCAACTTTTGAAAGAGTGTTGCTATCATGCAATATAGATAATTCTAAAGAGCCAGGATCACTCGATTTTAAAAGGCTTTTAATTGCATTTGCAGTTGCTGTAATGCCAGCATTATCATTATCAAGAAATAGGTGAACATGCAGCACCTCTTCCATCTTTAAAGATAGTGAGCAAATGAGTTTTGTTTGTTCAGTTGAAAGGCTTGCGCCAAGAATAGCGACCGCTGCATAACCTAAAGATTCTAACCTTAAAGCGTCGAACAATCCTTCACAAATATAGAGGGATTGCTCGATGCCACGTGTTTTTTGCAGATTTTCAAATGCAGAGTTTGAACGATAGAGTATGTGTCTCTTTTTAAGCCCTTTGGTAAAAAGATACTTGGGTCCTTTAACATTTTCATTCGTTACTCCCCCTGCAAATCCTAATATTTTTCCAATTTCATTTTGAAGTGGGAATAATACACGCCCTTCTGAAAAGTGATCATAATACGATTGCTGCAGCTCTTGGATTAGTGGTAGGTAAAATTTGTGATTCTCATCTGAGTTTAGTGATTTTTTTATAAGCCCTAAACGCTCAAACTCATCAAATAAAATTAATTTTTCTGCATCTTTTAAATCTAAATTTGAGAGATGTTTTACCAGTAAGTTTTTTCCTGAAACTAGTGTAAGATTAGCTTTTTCGATAATATCTTGATTAAACCTACGAACTCCCACTATATAATTGGTAAGTTCACCGATATTTTGTTTATCTTTATAAACCTGCAAAGCATATAAGTAACAATCATTAGTAATAGTTGAAAACAAACTATCAACATTCTTAGAGTTATTGTTTCGGGGCATGCTGGAAAGAGTAATTCCATACTCGTTTGCTAACCACTTTACTGACTCTTTAAAGTCGACACCTTGAACTTGTTTTACTAACTCAAATATATTGCCGTGAGCATTACACGCAAAACAGTGAAATTGGGATCCACCTGTAGGGTTGTCATCATACAAACGCATTGAAGGTTTTGTGTCATCATGAAAAGGGCAGAGTGCAACTTTATTAGAGCCTTTAATCTCTGTGTCTATCCTTAGCCTATCACACAAATCATCAAGCTTAACCCTTGACGTTAACTCTGAAATTGCATCACTAAACTGCATTAGGTAGTCCTTTATTTTACCAACACTTTGTATTTCTAAAACTGTAAGTATACAGATTAAAAATGATTACCAATCAATGCTTAATGCTATAGAAAAAGTATGATTCAAGCAAAGATGATTTACTTTTTCAAAGCTTTTCTTTCTATATGGTAATCAGTTCAACAAAAACCATTTGCTTTCAATTCAACCTTAATCATCACACTTAAATTTTTCGTCCCATACAATAACGACCTCTTTACCTCACTTTTCCTACCAATAATCGCACATTGCTCTAATGTTAATAACAATTTAATGCTGAACCAGCTAGGCTAGTAACATCGTGTTTAAATATTATGGAGTTACCATGAAAAGGTCTTTGTTTAACAGTTTAATCATTGCCTCAATTAGCTTATCGAGCTTGCAAGCGTGTGCTCAGCCGGAGCAAAAGATTCCTCTCGATGCCAGCGCTAATAACTACAAACTAGAATTAGTAAGCGAAGGAATTCAAATTCCTTGGGGTATGGCTTGGCTTAACGAGCGTGACTTACTCGTTACTGATCGACGTGGCGAGCTTAGATTGATTCGTGATGGCAAACTCGTTGAGCAAGCAGTTAAAGGCACACCTAAAGTACATGATGAAGGTCAAGGAGGCTTATTAGATATAGAACTTGATCCGAACTTTGCCGACAATGGTTGGATTTACTTTTCGTACTCGGGCTATGAGGGCGATGGTGAGGGTTACAATACCTCAATTATGCGTGCCCGCTTTAAAGATATGGCTCTTGTTGATCAGCAATTATTGTTTGATGGCGAGCCAAATATTGAAACAACAAAACACTATGGTTCGCGTATTGAGTTCGACAAAGAAGGTTACTTGTACTTCTCTATTGGCGACCGTGGCAAAAGAGACGTTCACCCACAAAGCTTAGACTATGATGCTGGCAAAATTCACCGTATCAATAGCGATGGCTCTATCCCTAAATCAAACCCGTTTTATGACCATAAAACAACTCACAAAAGCATTTATTCGTATGGACACCGTAACCCACAAGGTATGGCAATGCACCCTGAGACGGGAGTTATTTGGAGCCATGAACATGGCCCTCGTGGCGGCGATGAAATCAACATAGTTAAAGCAGGTGCAAACTATGGTTGGCCTGAGATCACTTATGGGATCAACTACATTGGTACAAAAATTACCGACGAAACTAGTCGCGAAGGAATGGAACAACCTGATTGGTATTGGGTGCCTTCAATTGCTCCTTCTGGAATGGAATTTATCACCAGCGATAAATACCCACAGTGGCAAGGCCAAATTGCCGTAGGTTCGATGAAGTTTGGCCACCTTGTTTTGGTGAAACTTGATGGTGACAAAGTAACAGGCCACAGCAAGGTATTTGAAGGTGTAGGACGCGTTCGTAGCCTAGCCACCCACCCTAATGGTGATTTATATCTTGGTGTTGATGGTGTCGGTGTTTATAAGGTTGTACCGAAAATATAGCTATCAGATTTAAAACAAGTTAGCGAGTTACAAGGGGAAAGAGTAAAGGAGTAACCTAGGCGTGAAAGTTATTTCGCGCGATGGTTTCTGACGGCTGACGGCTGACGGCTGACGGCTGACGGCTGACGGCTGACGGCTATCAAACTTGAATGTGCGAGTTATCGAAATTCAAGCAATAAAAAACCACAGACTTCTCTGTGGTTTTTTACTTATAACTTAAGGCTTACAGCTTAAAGCTTTTATATCACAATAATACTCGTCACTAGGTAAGCGATGAAGGTTAATGCGCCGCCGAATAAGGCGTATGGCATTTGAGTTTTTACGTGAGTTAATAAATCACAGCCTGATGCAATGGCCGATACTGCGCTGGTATCTGAGATTGGCGAGCAGTGATCGCCAAACACACCACCACCTAAAATAGCAGCAATGACCAATGAAGGTGGTAACCCTAAAGCTTGAATGAGCGGTACACCAATTGGAATAAGAATTGCGAATGTGCCCCACGAGGTACCGGTGGTAAATGAAATTACCGCACCGGTTAAAAACAGCACTGGCACAACCAAGTAAATAGGTAAGAAATCACCGACTAGTCCGGCTACAAACACACCTGTACCTAGGTCTTTCAAGCTCGCGCCTAAAGTGAGTGATAGCAATACAATAGACACTAATGGCAGTAACTCACCCATACCTTTAAAGCCAATATCAACCAGCTTATGGTGTGTAAATTCGCGCGAGCTAATCATTAAGAAGTAAGCCACAACACAAGCTAAAATAGTTGCGTACAGCACTGATTTAGAACCACTACCGCTGGCAATATCGCCATCGCCAGTCCAGAACATAAAGCCAACCATACTACCAATTAAGGTGATAAGTGGCACAAGCATGTAACGTGCTTTTGAACCTTTTACTTCTTCGGCTACTTCTGTTTCTTGTTGTTCTAGGTTTTCTTCAGCTTGCTTAAGCGGGCCATGTACCTTGTCAAAAGTAATGGTGTAGAACACGATAAGTAAGGTGATAATGGCATAGAAGTTATAACCAATACTGCCCCACAATACCGATACCGCAGACTCTTCCATTTCGTAGTTGCCAAGTAGGCCGAGCACGTAGGCGCCCCAACCATTTAGCAAAATTAAGATACACACAGGTGCGCTGGTACTATCGATAATGTAAGCAAGGCGCGCTCGGCTCATTTTAAATTTATCGAATAAACCACGTGATAAAATCCCCGAGGTTAATACACTTAAGTTCGATTCAATGAATACCGCAATGCCTGAGAACATGGTTAAGTAACCGACTTGGCGCTTACTTTTAGCAACCCCTTTGTTCATCAGCAAATTAACTGTCGCAGCCACGCCGCCAGATTCACGAATGTAGGCAAGTAAGGCACCAATTAGAATACTAAAAATAAGGATACGGCTATTACCAGGAGAGCTGGCAACTTCGATGACTCGCTCAATAGTATTAATAAAGGTGAAAAACAAGGTATTACCTTCACCATTCAGAGCAAGTAAAAACTCAGACGACGCAACCGCGACCAATAACGCCATGATCACTTCTTTGCGCCAAAACACAATTAAGATAGCAATCAAGGGTGGTAAAATTGAATACCAAGACATAAAAACCCTTTTAAATTAAGAACAACATTTTATTTTTATTATGCGAAAACTCGCTAAGCTTAATGGCTTTGCCACCAAACTCAACTTAATTCGACTAGTGATTTAATATACTCTCATAAATCAGTGAGATAACAGAGCCATACTTACCCGTTTCGAAACGCTTGCCGACAAACTCGTAATTTTCTTGCGACCCTTCAATTGGGGTATGGCGCGCGTTGGTTAGTAGCACAATAGCAAGGTCGTACTCAGGATCAATAACGGTCACCGTGCCTGTCCAGCCAGTATGACCAAAAGCCCGCGGGCTGGCATAAGGGCCGAAATGCCATTTACGTGCTTGATGCCCCGCGCGTCGCCAACCTAAACCATAGGTCTCATCACTTGCTTGGGAGTTTGTAAATTGCTCAAGTACTTGTGGCGTAAAAATTTGCTTGTTGTCGTAGCCACCACCATTGAGTAACACCTGCATAAGCACGGATAAATCACCGGCAGTACTAAAAAGCCCGGCATGCCCTGCTACGCCACCTAAAGCATAAAACGCTTTTTCATCATGTACTTCACCTTGCAGTACATCGGTTCGAATATTTTCAAATTCGATGCGACCACCTCGGGTATTGCCATTAATCTCTGTGGCGGCAATGTGTGAAGCTAAAAAGCCTTTTTGCAATGGATTATAAACCGTATGCGTTAAACCAAGTGGCTGATAAATTTGGCTCTCAACATAGGTATCGAGCGCCATGCCACTAATACGCTCTACCAGCACACCAAGCAACATATAATCGATATCAGAATATAGGTGTTTTACGTTCCGACCAGCCACAAAAGGGACGCCAGTTAATAGCAGGTTTTTAGTACGTAGGCTGTTTTGAGAAAAAAAACGCTCACCAAATTTATTGTCTTTACGATGAAAATCGACCACGGCTGGGTAACCTGCACTGTGGGTGAGTAAATCTTTTACTAAGCGCTGCTCACGGCCACTGCCCCTAAATTCTGGTAGGTAATAAAACAGTGGCTTTTCTACGTCGAGTTTCCCTTCGCTGGCAAGCTTCATCAGCGCAAAGTTAGTGGCAAACATTTTTGAATTTGAGGCTATATCAAACAAGGTATCGTTTTGCATAGCTTGTGGGGTTTTCAGCTCACTGCCATCAGCATGGTACTTTTTAGCTGCGCCATAATGGCTTAGTTTAATCAACTTGCCATCTTTAACAACGGCAAGTACCGCGCCCGGAAAGCCCTCTTTAATCTCTTGATTAATTAACTCATCAACGGCACTAAAACGCTTTTGAGCGCTGTTTTTATCAAGCGTTGGGTAAGGAAAACGCAGGGTTAAACTTGCCCCTTCTGGCAATACATTTTCTACTTTATAGGTGTTAATGCCATCGCGGGTGCGTTTAGCCAAACTGTATTGATATATTTTTTCGGCTGTTAATGGTGAGGCAATATTAATTTTTTCACCATTTATGAAAATATTAGCACTGGTTGCATCTTGGTTTTCAATGATGATTTCACCGCGACCTTTATAGGCAGTAAATGTGCCCCTGTCGTTAACAAGCGCGCGACTACTCGGATCAAGTGCTGGAATACGCGCTACAACTTGTGCATTGGCCAGTGTTTTTGGCGCTGGCTCAACCGCTTGCTGTTGCTGCTGATATTCTTTAAATAACCGCTCACTCTTTTTAGGAAAGTATTTATCTAATAACGCAAAAAGCACAGCGGCACTTCTTGCATCACTATTGCCACTTACATGCCAAGGCAAAAAGTGCATTTGAAAAGCACTTAAGGCATCGAGCGTTTGCGAGTCAAGCTGACCTGTTGCAATCACCTCATAGCCGTAACTGCGCAATGCTTTTTGCATTAACTCAACAGAAGGCTTTGATGAACTAAATAGCTGCCAATACTTATCAACGGTGTCGCTTTCATACCACGCACCGATACCTGCTTTATACAGTTGAAACCAAGGAAAACGCGGACCTGGATCGTTCTTACGGCTTGGGGCAATATCCGAATGGCCAATAACTTGAGTTGGGCCGATATCTGGGTTCCGAGCAAGAATATCTTTGCTTAGCTCGATTAGTAGCTCAATTTGTTTGGCATCATAGTCTGGAAAAATACATAACTTACTGGCGTCATTTTCCATCGCAAGGTTTGCTTGCTCAGGAATATGACAGCTTGGTACATTCACTATTTCAATACCAATTGAATGGTCATTTAAATCTTCTCGGCCTTGCCAAAAACTGCGTCCGGCGTGCCATGCTCTATCTTTTTCATCAACCAGCTGAATAATTTCTAAATCGTCTTTTGGATAACTAGGATCGCCTGATTCAGGTAATAAATAATGTGAACTTAAGCCCCCTTCATCCACGAGCGCACGCATTGATTTTTCGTAATCAATGGCGGTGTAATGCATCACTAAAAACTTAACACGATGGCTGTAATTAGCTGATTGTGTGTATGTATATGGATTACTGGCACAGCTTACTAATAATACCGCACTACTGAGATAACACAGCTGTTTAAGTAACGTTTTCAAAGGGGTAAAACTCATAACAGATTCATACCTGATGATTTAAGCGTTGACGATTCTCAACAATACAGTAGCAACACCCACTTAACATGTAAAATATTTTATTTCACAATTAAAGAATAAAAAGCATACATTATCGCTAAGTTACTAAAAATAGAGCTATCTCAATAATTAGTGTTGTATCTATTATGGAATAAAACTATATTATTCCATCTAAATTAAGAAAAATATTCCAAACTTAGGTCTGCTAAAACAAAAATAAGTCGTCGTGTTAAGCAAACAATGCGCCCAAGCCCTGTGTTTATAATAGAACCATCGCTTTGCGTTTTGACTAAGTTAAGCAAACAAAGTGAGCCCTATGTCTACTTTTGTAAAAATTAAAGCCTTACGCCAATCTCTATCGAGCAGCGAAGCTAAGCTTGCTGACTTTACGTTAAATTCTGCGAATGCGATTCGTAATTTATCATCGGTTGAACTAGCAAAAGTGGTTGGTGTAAGCCAATCAAGTGTGGTGAAGTTTTCGCAAAAGTTAGGTTATAAAGGCTTCCCTGCTTTTAAACTTGCAGTAATTGATGCCCTTAACGATGAAAGCAGCGAACCTAAGCTACATGGCAAGATCACTCTGAATGACTCGCTAGAGCAAATCGCCGAAAAACTATTAAGCAGTAAATTGGCGGTGTTAACCGAAACCAAAAACCTCAACGAAGCGCCGGCAGTCGAAAAAGCGGTAGAGCTATTAAAATCAGCAAAACGTATTCTGATTTGTGGTTTAGGTGGCTCAGCGCTGGTTGCAAAAGATTTTTCTTATAAATTACAAAAACTCGGTATGCCTGCAATTGCAGAACCAGATGGTCATGCACAACTTGCGTATGTTGCGACCTTTTCTAAAGGTGACTTGGTCATCGCGATAAGTGAGTCAGGTATGACTCGCGAAATTGCCGAAGTTGTTAAACAAGCTAAGAAAAATTCAAGCTCGGTGATCTCAGTGACTAAATTTGGCAGCAGCCTTGTTGCCGACTCGGCTGATGTAAAACTTTACTCGGTTGCTGAAGGCGAGTCTGTGCGTTTATCATCGATTTTAGCGCGTACGGCGCAAGATTTTGTCATTGATATTTTGTTTATTGCTCTAACACAGTCGAGCCGCCAAGGTCGTAAGTTACTAGAACATTCTAATGAAGTTGTTGGCGAATTTAAGAATAACTAATTTCTTGGTTGATGATATATAAATTTTAAAAAGCAGCTTAAGCTGCTTTTTTTGTGTCTAATTTTCAGATGCTGTTTACCACGTCCCTTTGCCCTCTAAGCCTTTAAATAATTGCGATAAGCGACTGACTAAAAAGTCATAATTTCTTACAAAATTCTCCAACCAATAATTTAGCACCCAGCTAAAGCAAGCCATTACTGAACTTTACCTAAAATGGGTTATATATTTTATTCCTAAAAACACACCTTTAAATAAAAAAATATTCTTGACCACACCCAATAACACCTGTTTAATATATGGGCAACATAATTTTAAAGTTCATAAGTCTCAATTGGGTAAGTAGTCCATCAAAGCATATAAATATAAGGACGGGAAACAATGAAACAACATGCATCCACACTCGCAATGAGCTATATAGCCAAAGCGACTAACAATGCACTTCGCGCAAAGAAAACAGCCTTAACCGGTGTTGTTATGGCCGCGGCACTCGCCAGCGCACCAGCCTTTGCAAATCTAACTGGTAGCATCAAAGGTAAAGTATCATCACCTGAAGCGCAGCAGTCACTGGCGGGGATCACCGTTACAGCAAAAAGTAGCGTGATGCCAAAAGCACGTACCGTCGTTACCCGCGAAGATGGTAGCTACGACTTACCGCAGCTAAAACCAGGTACTTATGAACTGACTTTCACCGATAAAAACGGTGTAACTCAAACCATGACTGTGGATGTTTTACTTGAACAAACATCAAGCTTAAATGTCACAATGGGTGGCGCTAAAGAAAATGTTGAAGTAATCACAGTAACTGGCAGTAAGTTATTCCGTGAAGGTAAATCTGCACTCACTAACTCATTAGGTGAAGAAGCAATCAACAGCGTGCCAGTTGGTCAAGATTACCGCGACCTATTAAAACTAGTACCGGGTGTTGAACTATCTGAAAACGCAACTCTTGGCCCATCAGCCGGTGGTTCTGGTGTTGATAACTCTTACGGTTTCGATGGTGTTGATGTTTCACTCCCTATGTTTGGTAACTTAGCATCAGAGCCATCAACCCATGACGTTGCATACGTAACTATGGACCGTGGTGGTGCAAAAGCGGTTGGTTTTAACCGTTCAGGTGGCTTCTCAATCAACACCGTATCAAAATCAGGTACTGACGAATTCCACGGTAATGTTGAATACAAAGTTCAACCTAAAAGTTTAGTGGCGACTCCGACAGGTCAAGAAAGCTATGAGCTTGATAAAAGCTGGCTTACAGCGAGTTTAGGCGGCCCACTTATTGAAGACACTTTATACTTCTACACTTCTTATTTTCGTCCTGAAGAAACTCGAACCAATAAAGATACCGCGTATGGTGAAGTAAAAGACTATAAGAGTGTTCGTGATGAATACTTTGGTAAGTTAACTTGGGCACCAACAGACGATATTTTAATTAATATTTCACAGCGTACCTCAGAAAAAACCATCGAAGGTCGCTCAATTGGCGCTTACGAAACAGACAGCGTCTCTGCAGGTGATATAGCCAACCAAGATATCTTTACATTAGATGGTTCATGGATTTTAGGTGACGCAACAACCCTTTCATTCCAATACAGTAAATTTGAACTTGAGTCTGGTACCACGCCAGATACAGAGTTATCTGTAGTGCCATCGTTAACGGGTCAACTAGACATCAGCAATCTCGCTGAAATGGGTTACTTCAGTGTACCAAGCTTATTAGATGCTGATGATAACTACACAGCAGAGCAAATTGCTGCATTTAATGCAGGCGCTGCACCTCTAATTGCACAATACGGTTATACTGAAAACGGCGAATTGCTTGGCGGTGGTGGTGTTGGTGCGTATTACCAATACGATAATATCGACTTCTACCGTGATAGCTTCGAGTTAAACCTAGAGCATGAATTTAGCTGGGGCGATACTTACCACACGTTACATGTAGGTGGCGAATGGAAAGAAGGTAAAGAAGTACTGTCTCGCCTTTCAAATGGTTGGGGTAGCATCTCTTATGTTGGCGGCCTCGACGAGAGCTTAGAAGAAGGCAGCTCAGCACCAGTTATTTACCGTGCTCGCGTGCAACAAATGAGCTTAGTTGCTGGTGAAGACGCCGTTTCTGCTATCAACTCAGAAATGGAAACGCTGAACTTCGAAATCAACGATACCATTGAAGTAGGTGATTGGACTTACAACATCGGTGTGTTGGTGAGCCGCGATACTTGGTATGGCCAAGGTCTTAAATCGGCATCTGGTACCATCTCGGGCTATGAATTAGCACCTGGCGAAAAGTACAAAATGTACCAAACAGATTGGTCAGATATGATCCAACCGCGTTTAGGTGCAACTTGGAATTATGCAGATCAAGACTCAGTATTTGCAAACTTCTCAATGTATAACCCTGAAGCAAGCTCTCTTGCACGTGCTGCATCTTGGGACCGTAATACCCGTGCCGAAATTGAAGTTGAATTTGATGAAGCGGGTAACGTAATTTATGCAGAGCCGCGCCAAGGTTCATCAGGTAAAGTATTTGCTGATGACTTAACACCTCGTCAAATCAAAGAGTTTACACTTGGTACCACTAAATATGTGGGTTCTGATTTAGTGTTACGTGCTCACGTACGTCACCGTAAGGCGTCGCATTTCTGGGAAGATATGCCAAATAATGCGCGCTTAACTGACTACTCTGGTGTTGATGCTGAAGGCGTGCCACAACATATTGCAGACAAAGGTTTATATGTCGATAACCTAGATGAGATCCGTAATGAAATTGGTGGTTCATCTTATGTTATCGCTGAAGTAGATGGTGGTGAGACTAAATATTGGGAAGCTAGCATCGAAGCTGAATACTTAGGTGAAAACAGCTACATCAATGCTTCTTATGTTTGGAGTCATTATTACGGTAACTTCGACCAAGATAACACTACCGCAACAACAGATGCTAATACCTTCATTGGTTCATCGAACTATGGTGATGGCCGCGGTCGTTACCCTTGGGATTACAAATACGGCACACTATCAGGTGATAAACCGCATAAAGTAAAAGTGTATGGTTACTACACTGTGCCATGGGATGCGAACATCGGTGCATACTTTGTATTCCAGTCGGGTAAACCTTGGGAAGCATGGGATGGTTCAATCTACGGTTACTCAAGTGGCACCACGCGCTACAGCGAGCCTGCAGGTAGTCGTCGTAGCCCAAGCCATTGGCAACTTGACTTAAACTACACCCAAGACTTTAGATTCTCAGGTGACATGGAATTACAATTCCGCGCTGATATCTTTAACGTATTTGACCGTCAAACAGGTTATAACAATAACCCTTATGTCTCGTCAGAAACCTTTGGTGAGTATCGTAACTACTACAGCCCACGTCGCGTGCAGCTGTCGTTTAACTTCAAGTTCTAAGTTAATCAATCCTGTTGGGGGCCGCCATTGCGGCCCTTTTTTATGCCTCAAAAACAGTAAAAGCTTAAATTGTACAAAATGCTTTTGCTGCATCCATATTAGTCGCTTCTTTCATAAAGTAGTCGAGCTGTACCGTTCGGGTTGTCGCTCGCGACTCACTGTTACTTGTACTTGCCTGCCACTGCCAATTTTTAAGCGACTCTCGCGACACATCGACAAATAGCCCTTCGGGGAAGCTCTCTACAAAACGGATATCGGTGGTATTACCTTGTTTATTTATGGTAATTAAAAAGCGCGCACAGCCCGTCTGTTTGGCAATTTCTGCTGCTTTAGGATAACTGGGCTTTGTTGCGTGTTTAAGCATCCACAGCTGCTCTGCTGCGTTTTTATCATCTCGAAGGTCAAGTACATCGGTTGAGTTACTTGTTGTACTGTTTGGGAGTTATGAGCAGCCAGCAAGTAATGCAAATACGGCAAGTAAATGAACTTTCATGGTATATCCTTACAAATCAAGTTCATGAATAAAGCATAGCTTTTTATAGGCATAAAAAAACGAGGCAAGCGCCTCGTTGTTAGTTAGCTAGTTAGGTATTATTGATACAGCAAATACGCGGAGCGCTTGCGTTTATAAGCACTTAAATCGGCTTGCCAGCTTTGCTTTATTTGTTGCTCTGTTTGGCCGGCTTCAATGGCTAAACGCAATTTATCAGTCCCTGCAAGTTTATCCATAAAATCAGCGCGTTCAAAAAACGTTTGATCATTCGCACTTAGCTTTTGATAAGCCGAAATAAACAAGCTTAAATCTAGGCCATGAATATCAGCATCTCGTAAGTCTTGACCAAATACTTCGACCCCTTTGAATTTAGGGTGCATTGAAGCGCCTTTAATCGCCCTAGGCGTAAAGCTAAATTCGCCGAGTTTAACTGGCGAGTAACCAACAACTTGAAACGGAAAATCAGTACCACGGCCAATAGTTACAGGCGTTGCTTCAAAGAAACACAAAGATGGATATAGCGCAATTGATTGAGCATTCGGTAAGTTAGGGCTTGGCTTTATTGGTAGCTCATAAGCCATAGTACGGTCATAATTTGCAACAGGCACGACACTTAGTTCAAGCTTATCAGCGTCATTTATCCAGCCTTCACCTTTGATCATTTGAGCAAGTTCAGCCACTGTCATACCGTGTAAAACAGGAATTTCGTGCATGCCAACAAATGAGCGAAATTGCGGGTCAAGGATAGGTCCATCCACATAGGCTATATTTGGGTTTGGTCTATCGAGTACCACAACCTGTTTACCATTTTCAGCGGCAGCTTCCATTACGTAGTGCATTGAGCTGATATAAGTGTAAAAACGAACACCAACATCTTGAATATCAAAAATAATGACGTCTAAATCAGCAAGCATCTCAGGGCTTGGCTTTTTATTACTGCCATATATCGACACAACATCAATGCCGGTTTTAGCATCTACTGTGCTTTTAACGTGAGCACCGGCGTCATGGTCGCCGCGAAAGCCATGCTCTGGGGCAAATATTTTGCTAACGACAACGCCTTTATCAAGTAAGGCATCAACCAAATGTTGACCATTCACAACTGATGTTTGATTAACGACCAAGCCAACACGTTTCCCTGTTAATGCAGGTACATAAGCTTGAAAATTGGCTGCGCCCACCTGTAAAGGCTGTGCATTTTTAGGTGCTTGTGCAGGTGTTTCTTGGCAACCCAAAAGCGCAAAACAACTAAGAACTAAAACAGCTAAAAAACGCATTATTCTTCAACCGCCTTACGTAAAAAGCCACCCGCTTTTGACAATAACTGTTTTGCTTCAGGAGCTGGTTTTCCGGTTAACACGATTAAAATGGCCAGTTTTGCACTTTGCTCGGCTTGCTTTAATGCATCCACAGCTTGCTGCTGAGAACACTCTGTTGCTTGCATCACAATACGAATAGCACGAGCGTGCAGCTTTTCATTACTAGCATTTACATCAACCATCAGGTTTTTATACACCTTACCTGTGCGGATCATGCTAGCTGTGCTTAGCATATTCAGTACGAGTTTTTGTGCCGTGCCCGATTTCATACGTGTAGAGCCAGTTACAGCTTCTGCACCCACCACGGGGCAAATGCCGATTTGTGGTAAACGCATCACCGCTGAATCAGGGTTACAAGTGACACCCACAGTGACACAACCAAGTGATTTAGCGTATTCAATTGCCGAGCAAACATAAGGAGTTCGACCGCTGGCGGCAATGCCAACCACAACATCTTTACTGGTTAAATTGGCATTTTTTAAGTCTTCAATAGCAAACGTAGTGCTATCTTCAGCGCCTTCTACGGCTTTTTTAACCGCGGTGTCACCACCAGCAATAATACCAAGCACTTGCTGATCGCTTACGCTATAGGTAGGCGCACATTCAACCGCATCCAAAATACCCAAACGACCACTGGTGCCAGCACCAATGTAAATTAACCTGCCACCTTGTTGAAATGCTTCAACGACATGATCGACAGCTTCACTAATTTGTGGGATCACAAGTTTCACGGCACCCGCTACTTTGTGATCTTCATTATTGATTTTAGTGAGGATCTCAGTGGAGCTGAGCAGATCGATATCCAAAGTGTCTGGGTTTTGTCCTTCAGAGACAATACCGTTTAACTCTTCGAGTAACTCACGTTGTTGCTTAAAGACGTGCTCAGGGCTCATTGGGTTGTCCTTTTTCAATAATGTCATGGTAATGCTTTGCCGCTAAAATGGCGGCACCAGTTAATGAATCTCCCTTACAAGGAGATAATTCGTTTTGTAAGGCAAGTGGCAATAACGGTTGGCTGACTTTCGCCAAACCACCAATTAAAATCACCGGCAACGGCGAGTTACCTCGGCTTTTATTTATTAACCGAACCACCGATTGGGTGTGCTCTGTTAATACCGTTTTTGCCGCCTCACAGTCGTTTTGTAAGCTAAACACCAACGGGCTAAATGCTGCATAATCCGCGGGTTTTGCTTGTTTAAGCCAACTACTAATTGTTTGACGAGTGCATCCTAGCTGCTCACTCAAACGAATCGTTAATCGGCTTTTTGGTAAATCGTAAATATCTATATCGTTTAATAATTGCTGCACAGCCATCAGGCCGATACGTGCTCCACCGCCAAAATCATCAACGGTAAAACCCCAGCCGCTCACCAACTTAGTTTGCTTTTGTGCGTTTAATCGTGCCCCGACAGCACCGGTGCCAAGAGCAATAACCACACATGGGTCACCAAGATTAGCACCATATAGTGACGTAATTGCATCGCTGGTAATTTGCAAACTGGCAAATTCTATTTCGTAAATAAGCTTGAGCATCACTGTTAATTGCTCAGCAAGACTCTGCGATGAGCCACCAGCAACACCCATAACGGTGACGATTTCACTTGGCTCTGCGCCACTTTGCTGGCAAACATCACGGGTCACTTTAACAATGTTTTCTAACGCTAAATCAAGATCATTCGAAATTGATGCCGAACCCGCTTGGGCACGAAAAGTAGCGCCACTTGCCTGCTCTTTTAGCTCTGCTAACACTTTGGTGCCACCACCATCGATGGCTAAAACATAGCGTACGGCCATTTATGCACTCTTCTCGTGCGCCGCTTTACCAAGGCAACACACCAATGTCGCAAGCAAAGTGCCAATGCACAGCTGCCAAGTAAAGCCTAAGTAAAAACGCATTGACTCAGGTAGTAGCCAGTCAATCATGTACGGCTGCATTAGTAAGGTCACCATAAAGCCCGCTATTAGCGCTGCTAACACTGAGCCTTCACTGCCTCGTTTGGTGAACAAGGTCGTAAAATACACACCTAACAAACCGCTGTACGAGAACACCATGACACTTAGAGCAAATTTTAATAATGGCATATCACTGTATTGCTGCCAGAAATAACAAAGAATAGCCATCAGCGCTAAGGCAAGGCTCACCAGTGCCATCCCTACACGACCTGCTTTCACAAAGTGATGATCGCTTACTTGCTTGTTATGTTTTTCTAAATACGGGCGATAGATATCTTGTACGATGACTGAAGACATCGAACTAAGCCCAGAGTTCAAAGTAGAAATAGCCGCAGCAATAATACCCACGCTGACTAAGCCTTTAATCCCAGCTGGTACTTCGTTTAATACGTAGTACATAAAGATAGTGATTTTTTCGCCATTAAATTCTTGTACGACCGTTTGCCCAGCTTCGTTATTCATTAGTGCAGGTTGCTGATAAACAATATAAAGCAGCAAACCAATAAAGATAAAAATAGCCATAACTGGGATCACCATCACCACCGATAGTAATAACGCTTTACTGCCTTCTTTTGGACTTTTACAGGTTAATAAACGCTGCGTCATATCTTGGTCTAAACCAAATGCGGCGATGTTTAATAGCACAAACCCCGTTAACACAGAGGCCATGTTAAATACCCCTGATGGGCCAAAGTCGAAATCAAATTTAAACAGCGCAAGTTTTGAATCTGCACCAGGACTTGGCTCATTCAGCGTTGCAATAATGGTTGAAAAATCAGCCGGAATAACATTCAGCAAGCACCAAATAACCGCAATAGCCGCACTGACATAAACAATACTTTGCAGTACATCAGAATAAATAACGCTGCGAATACCCCCTAAAAAGGTATAAAGCAAACCCGCCAGCGCCAGCACTAAAGTCGCGATAACCACACTATCGGCATCGATATTGCCATATAGAATCATCGCCACAGCAATAGCGGCCATGTATAAACGAGCACCACTGGCAAACACACGGCCAAATAAATACATCATGCCACTACGGCGCTTGGCCTTTGGCCCGATACGTTTTTCAAGCAGTTCATATACAGTGAACACTTTTTGCTGGTAGAACTTTGGAATTAAAAACGCCGACACCACAAATGCCGCAATAAACGCACCGATATTAGTCGCAAGGTAAGAAAAGTCACCTTGATAGCCTTGATCTGGCCCGCCAATAAACGTTGCCGCTGATTGCGAAGTCGCTAAAACAGAAATAGCCACCATCCAAGTTGGCATGCTATTTCCGCCTAGAAAAAAATCTTGGCTTGAGTTAGCGCGTTTGCGATTAAACCACCAGCCACTTAGCAATAAAATTGCACCGTAACTTGCGAATACTAGCCAATCGAGAAAAGCGTAATTTGCACTCATTTATTATCCTAACCCAAACCTCAATGGAATATATTATTCCACCATTATGACAAAATTAAAATACTTTTATTTTATTATTTTTATTTAGCTAAGTTAGGTAATTGCCACTGACTTTGCTTTTGTTGATATTGCGCTTTGGTCAAGCTGACTAATAGCGGCTTTTTACGCTCATCTAACCAAGCAAGTAACGCATCCATATCGCTTTCTGTCATTGCTGTACAACCTGCTGTAGGCTTACTTGGCGCACGCCATAAATGCATAAAGATACAACTGCCCGCACCATTGATATTGCTTGGGTTATGCTTAACAACAATGCCTTTTTTATAAAGGTTATCTTGGCTGTATATATCACGACGCATCCATTCTGAAGAGTCTTTTACGGCGTCTTCACCAACTTGTGCTTTATCAACCAATTGGTTGTAAAACGGTGAGCCTTGCACATCGATACAATAATCATTTGCTGTCATTGCTTGATAACTGAGGTTCGTTTGCAATGAATCTAAATAACCAAAAGCAGTACCAAGTTCAAAAATACCTGCTGGCGCTTTACCATCGCCTTCTTGTTTTTGCTGACCCGGTTGTGCAGGATGCAGCCCCACTCCCCACGCAAGGCCAGTACGACCCAGTACCACCGCGTGTTGCTGGCCTTGTTGTTGCCAGCTACCAGCGGTTTTTTCAAAGCGATACAAGGTGGCATCAATGGCATCACTGTCATTGGCTACCACCACCACGAGCTGTTGATGACTGTTATCAATAATAGGTTTAGGTGATTCTTTGCTGGCACAAGCCGATAAACTCATAACTGCAATAAGACTGACTAGTTTTTTCATGCTGGCCATACTCCATTTGTAATTAGTTCAAGCCCCGTTATTGATTCAATGCCAAGACCTGGGGCATCCGATAAGCGTATTTGTGGGCCGCTAAATTCAACGCCCCCTTGCACAGGGTCATATTGACCAAGGGCTGGGCCATCTAAATCGATTTTACTGATTTGCTGTGCTTTGGCAGAGGCTAAATGTGCAGCACCAGCTACGGCAATACTGCCCTCTAGCATACAACCTATCATACACTCTGCTTGGTATTGGGCTGTGATATTAGCAATCTCAATTGCTCGACTTAAACCGCCCGTTTTCATTAATTTAATATTGATAATATCAACTGCGCCAAGCTCTAAAAGTTGGATCACTTGCTTCGGTGAAAAGGCGCTTTCATCGGCCATAATCGGGGTATTCACTCGCTCAGTAATATATTTGAGACCTTGAATATCACTGCTTTTTACTGGCTGCTCAACCAACTCTAATACCACGCCTGCTTGCTCTAGTTGCTGTAGTGCAAACACAGTTTGTTTGGCATTCCAGCCTTGGTTTACATCTAAACGCAGCTGCGTTTTAGCGGCAAAGCCTGCATGGATTGCTTTTACACGTTCAATATCTTGATTAAGGTTATTGCCGATTTTTATTTTTAATACATCAAAGCCTTGCTCAACCGCTCGCTGACAGTCACTAAGCATTTTATCTATGTTATCGACGCTAATGGTGATATCGGTTTTTAACTCTGACTTACCACCGCCAAGTAACTTATATAAAGGCGCTTGATAGAGCTTGCCCCACAAGTCGTAAACCGCCAACTCTAACGCCGCTTTTGCACTACTGTTACCAACCACCGTTGATTGAATAATGTGGGTAAGCTGATTAATGTTTTCGATTTCTTGCCCCACTAATTTAGGGGCAATAAACTGCTGAATGACCGCTATCATTCCTTGATGGGTATCGCCTGTAATAACCGGTGTTGAGGCCGCAGAGCCATAGCCAACTTGGCCACATTCGGTGTCGATTAAAACCACTAAATCCTCAATAAAACTCACTTCTCTCAGTGCTGTTTTAAATGGGGTAACTAATGGCACTTTGAGCTTTGCAAAGCGAACAGCTTTAATTTTCATAATGGCCTCTAGCGAATACGCTTAATGTTATAAACACGATCTAAGTAGCTGGTTTCTTGAGATAATCTAAGTGGCAATAATGGCGTGACCGACACCCCATTCAAGGCACTATTATAAAAACTACCATCGCCTTTGTTATAACCTAAGCCTTTAACGTCATGAATAACATAAGGCTCACCGTGATGCTCCCCTAAGTACATCATTACATGACCCGGAATATAAATTAGATCGCCAATCGCCATATTTTTAACCGTCGGCAACTTATCATCTGCCGCAGTTTTTTTATCAAAACGATTATTTTGCCCGTATTCACTACTGCCTTGCTGCCCTGAATTACGCGGCATTAGTAGGCCAAAGCTCTTATAAATTTCACCAACAAAGCCAGTGCAGTCACGGCCATTGTAATCATGACCCCAACCATAACGCTCGCCTAAAAATTTAAAGCCTTGTTTAATGAGATTCTGCTCGTTGTAGTCTAGATAGCCTAAATTTACATCGGCAGTTTTACTTATCATTGCAGGTTTAATAACCAGTTTGCCTTGCTCATCGCGGGTTGGTAACTGTACAACATGGCTAGCATAGCTGTTTTGGCCGTTGAGCAAATACGGTACTTGCTCACTATCAACCAATGGTAAGCGTACTCCCATATCGAGCTGAACTTCTGAGAGGCCTTCATCGTTTGGCACATAAGCAGTATTGACCTTTGCACCGGTTACCACCAAAAAGTTATCTTGTTCGCGATAAGCTTTTATTTTATCTGCATCAGCAAAGGCAAGATCTTCGGCAGGCGTCCACGCTAGATAGTTGTAAGCACGTACTAACAACCATTTCTTATCTGCGCTTTGATGTAATACAGCAACCGCTTCGCCCGGAAACATACCGCTTTCTTGAAAGCGATCTAAGTCTTGATCAAGGCCGCTATTTAAAACCCGATCCCAGGTTGGAAAAGTACGTAATGCCGTGCGCTTAACGACCACAGCAAAGCGTACCTTATTATTACCTACGACCTTGTTAAGGTTTAAATTAGCCTGATATTTAGCAAAGTCTTTCGCGGTGAGTTGTCGGCCATCGGTAAAAAAGCGCGGGCTTTTTGGAATTGAACTTGCTGAATGAATGGCGCTTGTTAGCTCGTCTTTAGTGAGTGATTTTTGAAATGAAAGAGGATCAACTATATATTTATTTTCTTTAATTAATTTCTCGTTGAAGGCTGCAATTTGCGCCTCAGTCATGATCACTTTTGCCGATGCACCTTGTGCTAGCCAGTAGCTAGGCGAAAGCTGTGACTGCGTGACCCCGATTACATCTGATTGCCAACCCTCAGCATGCATAGGTGCACTAAAAGCAACACCTAAAGTAATTGATAAAGCGATAATTGAACGACGCATAGCTGTACCTTAATTCTTATTGAACGCGTGAATCTAATAATTTTGTAAAAGCATGCTGCAATTTTTGCTGCATTTGCTTACCGACTGTTGGCAAATTGGCTTCGTCGGCCCCCAAAGTTGACTGCTGCACACTAAACGTAAACTCACGGCCACCTTGATAATTGCCTAAACACACATGTGCCAACATAACCGTTTCTGTGGTGGAGCGCGTTTCACTTGGCCCCCAGCCAATTTTTTGCCAAACACGCCACTGCCCATTCGTTGCGCTATCGAGCACTTCTTTTGCTGAGCGACTATCATTGGGCGCAATAACATTTGCCAATGCATTTGTAACGATATGACTGATACCCACCATCATACCGCCTACAGGAGCATGTTCATCTGTATGACCTGTGCCGTTAAGTAGCACATCAACATCACTTGCTTGTAAATAAGGCATTTGCGTACTTGGTTCACGCTGATGACTAACCAGACGTTTTAACCATTCCGCTTGAGCAAGTGTGGTCATTGCTTTGTTGCCCGTTAAACCACAGCTCTCACAACGATACCCTAAATAGCCAGGATCATCACTGCTTGCTTTGAACCGAGCTATCTTTGCATCAAGCTCATTATTGACAGGGTTATGCCAGTATTCGTCTGATGGCATAAACTGCTCTGATCCATATGCGCCGTTAAATAACAAACGCTGATCCTGTAGTTTTAGCCAGCCATCATTAAAAAGCCCACGTAAATATTCGCGCCCTGCTACATTGACAAAATAACTGGCTATCGCATTTGAATTACCATCGGCTTTACCAAATGCTTCGTAACTATTAATACTGCTGATCAAATCAGCCAGTGCTGTATCACCGGCAAAAGATGCAGCACCAAGCTCTGGATGGGTTTGCCTTACTTTTGACAGCGCACCGCTAAACGCTTGAATTTTTGATGAACTCCAAGGTTCATACAACTCATTATGGCTGCCGTCACTTAAATACCGGTAAGCTAGTTGTCCTGCTTGAACTTGATAATCGATTAGAAGTAGCTTGCCCGGTTGCTCTGGGGCTAAAAAATACTGCCAATCAGCCGCCACTCTGTTTTGCCAACCTGTTTGCTGGTAATTAACCTCAGCCGCTGATTTATAGCTTTGCAGCTTAGTTTCACTCTCAAGCGATAAACAACCGGTATTCGTTAAATCGTTTGGCAAAATAGCAGGCGCTAACATCACCTGCTCAAAGTATTGTTGGTCGGTTAACGGGGCTGTTTTTGTGCTAGTTTGACAACCTGCCAAGAGTATCAGGGTGCAACTTATAGCCAGCCTGTTTTGATATGCACCTTTCTCATACATAAAATAAAATTCCCACTTGTTATTATTTTTGGAATATTTTATTAAATCTAACACAAATTGACTGTGAAGCAAATTAACTCGGTTTTAATGCGTAAAGGATTTGAAACAGTGAGGATTTAGGTGAAGTTGAGTGTGAAACTACACTCAACTTCTTAAGAGATTAAAGAACTTGCTCAGTGTATTTTTGTAAGTCAGTGATCAAATCTCGATATAGCGTTGAGCTTTTATCCTTAATGCGGTCGAGAAAGAAATCGTCAGCAATATGGGTGATTTTTTGACGCTTCTTTTTATCGCTTAACTTACTTTGCGCAACATCCATCAGTTCGGCTATTTTCTCACGTTCATAGCCGTTTAAAGAGGGGTCTGTGCTGATATCTTTTAGCATGATTAATGAGTCTATTGTTGAGCCATTTAGGGTTACCGTTAACGCTTTTGCTAAGCTTGGTAGCCAGGGTTTTTCAATCTGCTCACCAATCACATAAAACATGTTTTGTGCTGTCGCTAGGTCACCATCACGTACTGCAACACTGCCAATAATGAGATAAGAAATAAGCTGCTCTTTTGGATAGCTCTGGCTCACTGTCGCAAACAAAGGATCGGTGCGAATGAAGTCAGCTTTTTGTTTAGCCATTTTACGCCAGCCTTTGTTATAAAAAGCCAAAGACTGAGCACTGTATGCTAAATATTTACCCCGCATATCAGTCGCTTTAGCAAGCGCTAAGTCGCTTTCAGCAATTGCAAAATCTTTACTTACACCAAGGCTCAAAATGTAGCTCATCATGGCATGAGTCAGTGTTGGCTCAATTGCACCTATTTGCTCTAACTGTTCTTTTTGCAGTTTGTTATAACCATAAGCAATGGTATCGACACTGGTATTCGACACTCCCCTGTACGTTTCATAACTAAAACTATCTTGTAGATCAGCATATTGTTGTTGCTCAGTCTTTGTTGATTTGCAACCACTTAGTAAAGCGACACAAAACAGCGAGCACGTTGCTAATTTAACAAAAGGGATGCTATTTAAAGCGGTCATCAATAATTCCTTTTTCTACTTCTATGGCATCATGTGCCAAACCTTGATATATCGGGCTATGGATTCTACTTAACGAGAATATAATATTGCTGTCATCGACAACGCTTATTGCATGCTCAGATGCATTGATTTGCACACCAGCACCATCAAATCGGCTTTCATTCAGTTTTACACCTTGTTGAGCCGTAATAGTGACATTGGTTAGTTCAACCACAGAGCGCTTAACATTTAAAGCGAGTTTAGCCCCTGATAAGCTTACATTTTCTAATCTCACTAAAGAATCTTTAATACGGATAGATTCAGCAACCACATTTTTAAGTAACACATTATTACAGTCTTCAATAATCATATGACGGTAATGGCCTGAAAACTCGCGACTGTGCTGATCTTCACAATGAAATGTCTCGATTTGTTTATCTGAAACTTCTGCACTGGCTGGTTTTTTAACTTCCCCAGTTAACGCTCGATTTAATAAAGCTAAGAACTGGCTGGGCTGTTGCTTCATTGGCACATGACCCACATCAGGCAAAGTAGCTAAATCACTATTGATTAGCTGGCTGTTCAATACTTTTGCAGTTCGTAATGGAGCGACGGCATCTTCTTCACCCCAAATAATATGTGTTTCTATTTTCAGATTGCTGACAATCTCGCTAAAGTCTTCCTCAACTAAACTCAGTGCTGCATTCATATTCGGTGTTTCACCCATTACTAGCTTCCATGCACCATCACTACGCTGTAATAACTCTGTCAGGTATGAATCTATCGCTCCTTCTTCAATGAGTCCGGTTGTAAAATCATTGAGCTGAGCTAACTTAGTTGAGAGAAATTTAGGTAGCTTAGTATTAGGCTTAGGTATGTTGGAGATAGGCTTTATAAATGCCACTTTATGTAAGATACCCGCCGCGTCGACTAACACCAATTTATTGAGTTTCTCCCGGTATTTGCCAGCAAAATACAGGCTGACCGCGCCCCCCATCGAGTGACCCACAACCGTGGTTGGTTCAGCAATATAGTGATCGACCACTTCCGCCAGTACAACAGCATAATTGCGAGGAGAGTAACGTCCTTCGGGGCTTTCTGAGTGAGCAAAACCAGGTAAATCAATCGCAATAACATGATAATGTTTACTGAGTTGAGGAATAACCCCAAACCAATCTTGCATACCTAATACGCCTAAACCATGCACGAGCAGCAAAGGCGGCGCCTTTTTATCACCGGCTTCTAAGACCAAAATTGATGAATTAAAAACGGACTCTTGGTAAGTACTAAACAACCAATCTGCTTTAATAGGAGATTCAAATTTGAGTGCTTGGATTTGTTGTTGGTTTAATGGTGTTGATTGCAATACAACTGGCTCGCTTTGCGCAGCAAACGAACCAAGCAAAATGCAATAAAAAAAGAATAAGTGAAATAGACGCAAGGGATATTGGTTTAATTATTATTGTATTAGCGAGATTGTACCCTTTGTCGGTTAAATGTAAATAATGCATGAGCATGAACCTAACATTGAGAAATGCTTATTCTGGAATAGATAGCAAGATGTGAGAGGTGTAGATCATCATTTATGGCGACAGCATCTTGATACGCGCGAAACACGTTTCACGCCTACGGGGTGCATTTTTTGTATTTTGAGTTGGGGTTTAATTAATTGTGTGGAAGCGTGATGTTCGCGACTGAAGTCGCTCCTACGCAAATTGTAGGCACAAAAAAACCGACTTTCGTCGGTTTATGTCATTTTTAATCTACTTGAGAGAAAAGTGGCGGACGCGGGACGTATTTTGAAACAGTGAACCTCCGGCTGCGTGGTTCAAAGTCTTCCAAAGAATAATGAGTGCAATAAAACGGTATGTTTTTTCACGACTGAAGTCGCTCCTACGAATATTGCGATAATAAACGCGATATAAAATCGCTGCTACAGATTTATATCGTGTTTTCACGCTCCTACGCAAATTGTAGGCACAAAAAAACCGACTTTCGTCGGTTTATGTCACTTTTACTCTACTTGAGAGAAAAGTGGCGGACGCGGGACGTATTTTGAAACAGTGAACCTCCGGCTGCGTGGTTCAAAGTCGCCCAAAGAATATTGAGGTGCAATAAAACGGTATGTTTATTCACGACTGAAGTCGCTCCTACAACCACACCTACGCGAATTGCAGGCACAAAAAAACCGACTTTCGTCGGTTTATGTCACTTTCAAAGAGAAAGTGGCGGACGCGGGAGGATTCGAACCTCCGACCGCCTGGTTCGTAGCCAGGTACTCTATCCAGCTGAGCTACGCGTCCGCAGTGTGATGATGCATGTTTAAGTCTTGCATTGACTGTATCTTAAAGACACAAAAAAACCGACAGCTTGTCGGCTTATGTCACTTTCTAAGAGAAAGTGGCGGACGCGGGAGGATTCGAACCTCCGACCGCCTGGTTCGTAGCCAGGTACTCTATCCAGCTGAGCTACGCGTCCGCAGTTGCATTTTATAATCTTGCAATGATTTTATCTTTATACTCGATGTGAGTTTTCAAATATGGTGGTTGCGGGACGTCTCTTGAAAGAGTGAACCTCCGACCAAATTTGTATCTTTATACTCGATATGAGTTTCAAATATGGCGGTTGCGGGACGTCTCTTGAAAGAGTGAACCTCCGACCAAATTTGTATCTTTATACTCGATGTGAGTTTCAAATATGGCGGACGCGGGAGGATTCGAACCTCCGACCGCCTGGTTCGTAGCCAGGTACTCTATCCAGCTGAGCTACGCGTCCACACGCACATTTGAATATTGCTAATTTATTCTCTTAGCAAGAGTTAAAGTAAAAAGGGCGGTTGCGGGACGTCTCTTGAAAGAGAGAACCTCCGACCAAATTTACTAACATCTTATACTCGATGCAGAGTTAAAGTAAAAAGTGGCGGACGCGGGAGGATTCGAACCTCCGACCGCCTGGTTCGTAGCCAGGTACTCTATCCAGCTGAGCTACGCGTCCACACATATTACTTTCAAGACATGCCATTTTAGGAAAAATGGTGGAGAAGGAGGGATTCGAACCCTCGATAGAGCTACAAACCCTATACTCCCTTAGCAGGGGAGCGCCTTCGGCCACTCGGCCACCTCTCCGTCTTGTGGGGCGTATAATAAAGATTTCAGAAAATATGTCAAACACTTTTCAAGGAAAATCGTATAGATGGTTATAGATTGTCCACTACGAACAAAAACAACTCAGTTTTGTCTAGCCTTTCGCCGTTTTTTCTTTATCACTCAATGGCTCAAGACCCGTCAATGGGATCAATTCATCAGTTAACTCTGCGAGATATTGATCTTGATAGCCCAATTGTTGGAATTCGGCGATGCAGGCACGGTAAAAAACTTCACGCTGATGCTCGCTTTTATTTGTATCTGTTGGCAACTGCGAAGGCTTTTTTGTCATTATTATTAAGTCCATTTATGCATTGAACGAGAATTGCGCAATGATGTCATATTTTGGCTAAAAATAATACTATTGGCCTTGGGATTTGTAGAAAAATTTTACAACTTAGTAACTTTGTTGGAAGACTAATTCAGCATTCCTTTTTAGATCAGGTAATTACATTTTAGTAGTTAAGTAACACGCAATAAAAATCAGAAATTTCTGATAACAAAAACGCCGCTAAAAAGCGGCGTTTTCAAGACTTTTAGCTGATTAATCAGCTTGAGGACGCATGTGTGGGAACAGGATCACGTCTTTAATTGTTGGTGAGTCAGTAAATAACATCACTAGACGGTCGATACCAATACCCTCACCCGCTGTTGGCGGTAAGCCGTACTCTAACGCACGAATGTAATCTTCGTCGTAGTGCATTGCTTCATCATCACCGGCGTCTTTCTCTTCAACTTGACGCGCAAAACGTTCAGCTTGATCTTGTGCATCGTTAAGCTCAGAGAAACCATTCGCTAATTCACGACCACCTACGAAGAATTCGAAACGGTCAGTTACAAATGGGTTTTCATCGTTACGACGTGCAAGTGGAGATACTTCCCACGGGTAAGCGGTAATGAAAGTCGGTTGAATTAACTTATGCTCAGCAGTCTCTTCGAAGATTTCACATAAGAACTTGCCTGGGCCCCATACGCAGTTTTCTGGGATCTTAACGTGTACTTGCTTCGCGTACGCTTTAAGCTCTTCAAAATGGTTTTCAGGGTCATTAAATACTGCAGCATCAAAGTCTGGGTTGTACTTAAGGATAGCTTCGCTCATTGTTAAACGAGCAAAAGGTTGACCAAAATCGTACTCTACTGAATCTACCACTTCACCATTTTCGTTTTTAGTTGTGTTTACAACAATTGGTGAACCAAGTACGTCTGTCGCAACAGTACGTAGCATGTCTTCAGTGATGTTCATCAGGTCAATGTAGTCAGCGTATGCTTGGTAGAATTCGATCATTGTGAATTCTGGGTTATGACGCGTTGATAAACCTTCGTTACGGAAGTTACGGTTGATTTCGAATACACGCTCAAAGCCACCCACAACTAGACGTTTTAAGTAAAGCTCAGGGGCAATACGTAAGTACATGTCGATATCAAGTGCATTGTGGTGTGTTACGAATGGACGAGCAGACGCACCACCTGGGATCACTTGTAGCATAGGTGTTTCAACTTCCATGAAGTCACGATCTGCTAAGAAACGACGGATACCTTCAACAACTTTTGAGCGAATACGGAAGGTTTCACGCGTCGCTTCATTAGTAATTAAGTCAACATAACGTTGACGGTATTTAGTTTCTTGGTCAGATAAACCGTGGAACTTTTCAGGTAACGGGCGTAATGACTTTGTCAGTAACTCATACTCTGTCATTTCAACGTATAGGTCGCCTTTACCTGATTTATTTAGTGCACCTTTAACACCGATGATGTCACCGATATCAAGTTGACCGTATTTTGCTTTTAATTCTTTTTGTACGTCTTTTGACGCGTACGCTTGAATTTGGCCTTTCATGTCTTGTAACGCAAGGAAAGGACCACGTTTAGCAAGGATACGACCTGCTACTGATACAACGTGCTGCTCAGCAACTAATTCATCTTTCGATTTATCACCAAACTCAGCTTGCAAATCAGCCGTGTAATGTTCACGACGGAATTGGTTTGGATGACCGTTGGCTGGGCAATTTTCGCGGATTGCGTCTAATTTGCCACGACGCTCAGCGATTAACTTATTTTCGTCTTGGATTTGATCAGTCATTTTTTAGCTCTTTTTTAGCTTGGTGGTTATAGGCCAGATTTAAGGCTGGCTTCAATAAATTTATCTAAGTCGCCGTCAAGAACCGCTTGTGTATTACGGTTTTCAACGCCGGTACGTAAGTCTTTAATGCGCGAGTCATCAAGTACGTATGAACGAATTTGACTACCCCAGCCAATATCAGATTTAGCATCTTCTTGGCTTTGTTTCTCAGCATTTTGCTTTTGAATTTCAAGTTCAAACAACTTCGCTTTTAACTGCTTCATTGCTTGGTCTTTATTCTTGTGCTGTGAACGCTCGTTTTGGCACTGTACAACCGTATTGGTTGGTATATGGGTAATACGAACCGCTGACTCTGTTGTATTTACGTGCTGACCACCTGCGCCTGATGCACGGTAAACGTCAATACGTAAGTCTGCCGGATTAATATCAATTTCGATATTATCGTCGATTTCTGGGTAAACGAATGCCGATGCAAACGAGGTATGACGACGACCACTTGAGTCGAACGGGCTCTTACGCACTAAACGGTGAACACCTGTTTCTGTACGTAACCAACCGTATGCATATTCGCCCACGAAGCGCACAGTTGCGCCCTTGATACCAGCCACATCACCATCAGTTGCTTCAACAAGTTCAACTTTAAAGCCTTTTGCTTCACCCCAACGTAAATACATACGCAGTAGCATGTTACACCAGTCTTGGGCTTCAGTGCCGCCAGAACCTGATTGTAAATCAAGGTAAGCATCGTTTTGGTCATGGTCGCCTGAGAACATACGACGGAACTCTAGCTTTTCAAGCTGTGCGTTTAAATCGCCTAATTCAGCTTCAGCTTCAGCGAAGGTTTCTTCATCTTCAGCTTCAACAGCAAGCTCGACTAACCCTTCAACATCTTCGGTACCTGACACTAGATTATCAATGGTCTCAACGATAGCTTCGAGTGCCGACTTTTCACGGCCAAGTGCTTGAGCTCGCTCTGGCTCATTCCACACTGCTGAATCTTCAAGTTCTGCGTTAACTTCTTCTAACCGCTCTTTCTTAAGAGGGTAGTCAAAGGTACCCCCGAAGCAGTTCAGTACGTTCGCGAATTTCCTTGATTTGATTAATCACAGGATTCACTTCAAACATGTACATTACTCCAAAATGGCTGATTTACCGCGCACCGATATCGACAATAAATACGGTAAATTATCTACAAATATTAAAAACGCCCGATTTTAACAAAAAACCGAGCGTTTTATTAGCCTTTTATGTCGATTATAACGATATTTTTATGTCGCTTTTTGTAGCTCTCGAATAATCAACTGTAGCGAGAATTTACCACGGAATTCATTTATATCGAGTTGATAAGCAGCTTTCACATAACGCACTTCGGTATCTGGCCATGCACGCACATCAACACCAAAGGCAATGCCATCAACTAACCGTCCAGATTGATGTTTTAAAACCAGTTTTAAGTGTTTTTCACCAACAATGCGCTGCTGTATTACTTCAAATACATGTTCGAACACTGGTTCTGGAAATTGCTGTCCCCAGGGGCCGGCATTTTTTAGTAAGTTGGCAAATTCCATCGAAAAGCACTCATTAGGTAATTCACCATCGGTAAGTAAAATACTTTGCTTATGCTCTTCAGTGAGTGTGTCTGTCACCATTTGCTCAAACACGGTTTTAAATTCAGTAAAACACTGCTCATTGATACTCAGTCCGGCCGCCATAGCATGACCACCAAATTTACTGATCAAATGCGGATAGAGTGTATTTACTCGCTCGAGTAAGTCTCGCATATGCAGCCCTTCAATAGAGCGGCAAGAGCCTTTGATTTCGCCATTATCGCCAGCGGCAAAAATAATCGTAGGACGGTGATACTTTTCTTTTAAGCGGCCAGCCAAAATACCAATGACACCTTGATGCCAATCAGCTTGATATAAACAAATGGCATCAGGTACTGACTCAGTTTTAAATGCTAAACGGTCAAGCACAGCTTGTGCCTCCGTTTGCATGCCCTGCTCTATTTCACGGCGCTCATGATTGAGGCTGTCGAGCTCACCGGCAATTCGGCGTGCTTGGTTTATATCATTAGATAACAAGCAGGCTATACCTAAACTCATATCATCTAAACGCCCTGCTGCATTTAAGCGTGGCGCCAATGAAAAGCCAAAGTCACTGGCACTTAAACGGGCTGCATTGCGATTTGCCACTTCAATGAGAGCACTAATACCAGGGCGTGTTTTACCACTACGAATACGTGCTAAACCTTGATGAACTAAGGTACGGTTATTGGCATCAAGCGCGACCACATCGGCCACGGTACCAAGGGCTACAATATCAAGTAACTCAGCCAAATTTGGCATTGGCTGATGCTGAAAATACCCTTGTTCACGTAAGTGGCTACGTAAAGCAATGAGCAGATAAAAAGCAACCCCAACGCCAGCTATCGACTTCGATGGAAACTGACAATCATGGCGATTCGGATTCACGATAGCATCGGCATCTGGTAGGGCTTCACCTTGCAAATGGTGATCTGTAACCAGCACCTTAATACCCGCTTGCTTTACAATGGCAATGCCATCAATACATGAAATACCGTTATCAACAGTGATCACCAGCTCAGGTTGCATAGTCACTATTTGCTCAGCAAGCGCAGGACTTAAGCCATAACCTAGGCTGAATCTGTCTGGTACCAAGTAATCAAGATTCTTTAAGCCAAACATAGCAAGACCTTGCATTAAGGTTGCTGTGCTGGTTGCGCCATCGGCATCAAAGTCTCCGACGATTAACACGCGACTTTGAGCTGCGAGGGCTTGTTGCAATAGCACCACAGCTTTGTCGATATCTTTGAACAACTTAAAGTCATGTAATGTGGCAGCACTGTTATCGAGTTCGGTGGCATTTTGCACCTGACGAGTCGCATATATTTGCTTAATTACAGGGTGTAAATGGTGTGGTAGATGCGAATCATCAACACGAGGACGAGCTTGAATTATTTTTTCCATGTCGGAAACGGTACTTCTTAGCTTAAGACAAATAAAAAAGGCCTACGACAAATAGGCCTTTTCGTTAAAAAATCAGTTATGAAGATGTTTTTGGTAAGGCATCAAGCGCTTGGCTAATTTGCGCAGCTGATTGATAACCTGGGATCATGGTGCCATCTTCTAAAATAATTGCTGGAGTACCCGACATACCAAAGCTTTGACCTAGTTGATAGTGCTCTGCAATTGGTGCGTTACAACCAGGCACTGCAGCGACTTCTGCACCCGCTTTTGCTTCTGTTAATGCTTCAGCAGGGTCTTTAGCACACCATACATTCATTAAATCTTGGTAACCTTTACCACGTAAACCACCACGTGGAAAAGCAAGGTATTTAACGGTGATACCCGCTTCTAAGAAATCATCAAGTTCACGGTGTAACTTACGGCAGTAACCACAGCTGATATCGGTAAATACCGTGATTGAATGCTTTTCGTTTTTCGCTTTATAAACGATCATCGAATCTTCGTACTCAGCAATGCCTTCTTTACGTACATCGCTCAGTGCATGTTCTGTTAGATTGACTCGGTTATTAAGGTCAATCAGTGTTCCTTGCATTAGAAATTGACCGTCAGGGCTTGCATACAGCACGCCTTTGTCAGTAATTAGTTCTTTAAGGCCTGCCACTGGGCTTGGATTGATTTGCTTAACGGTTACGCCTAATTCAGCAAACTTAGCAATAATCGGGGCATCAGCAGCGTCTGTTGTTGATACGCCATTGGCAAACACATTTAAGCTTGTGCCTAGTAGTGCTGTGGCTAAAACTAACTTTTTCATAAATATCCTATATCCTGATCATTTTTTATATAGACCGGTACATCTTTAAAAATCTTGCACTAAGCACGTGGATGATGTTGCTCGTGTACCGACTTCAATCTTTCATTCGCTACATGGGTATAAATTTGTGTTGTTGATAAGTCACTGTGACCTAACATCATTTGCACGACTCTAAGGTCCGCCCCATGATTAAGCAAATGCGTTGCAAACGCGTGTCTGAGCGTATGCGGTGATAACGGCGATTCAACTGATGCCAAAATAGCATAGTGTTTGATGCGATGCCAAAAAGTTTGTCGTGTCATGCCAATCCCGCGCTTAGATGGGAACACAAAGTCAGTGGCATGTTTAATCATTTGCGAACGGCCCACTTTTAAAAACTGCTCAAGCCAGTACATCGCTTCTTCACCTAGGGGAACTAAGCGCTCTTTATTACCCTTACCTTTTACAAAAACCACCGCTTGACGCAAATTAATTTGCTCCATTCTAAGTCCCACCAGCTCAGTGACACGAAGCCCTGTGGCATATAACAGCTCCAGCATGGCTTTATCACGAAGCCCCATTGCATCTTCTATATCTGGGGCTGCAAGCAGTGCTTCTACTTCTGCTTCTGACAGTGTTTTTGGTAATGACTGCCCAGCTTTTGGCTGAGCAATATTGACCATCGGCGAATCGGCAATGGCTTTTTCGCGCACAAAATACTGATAAAAACGCTTCAGCGCGCTGATGCTACGCGCTGTGCTGCGCGACTTCAGTCCTAAATCAACACGGTATGCTAAATACGCTTCAATATCATCTGAGCGGACAGCCAGTAGGTCTTTATCTTTTAAAAATTGGCAAAACTTTTCAAGGTCACTGCGATAAGCGGCTAGTGTATTTTCGCTAACTCCTTGCTCAAGATACAGCGTATCTAAAAATAACTCTAAATGTTCGGCGTTATTTGGTGTCATTACACCTTTTTGGGCTTGTGAATTATTATCAGCCACGCGTACTCTCATCCTTATCAAGGTATCAATTGATTATACCTTACGGTAAACTTACGCCTATCATATCAGGCAAATACACAGTGATAAATACGATGCAGATTGGTTTATTTTATGGTTCTACAACCTGCTACACAGAAATAGCAGCCGAGAAAATTCGCGATATTATTGGTCACGACATCGTGAGCCTTCACAATATCAAAGATGAACCATTAAAAAATGCAGAGCAATTTGATTTCGTTATCTTCGGCATTTCAACTTGGGATTTTGGTGAGTTGCAAGAAGATTGGGAATCAATTTGGGACGACATTAAAGATGTTAACCTAAACGGCAAAACCGTGGCTCTGTTTGGTATGGGCGATCAACAAGGTTATGGTCAGTGGTTCCAAGATGCACTTGGCATGTTACACGATGAAATTTGTGATCAAAGCATTACCTTGCTTGGTAAATGGCCTAACGATGCAAGCTATGAATTTGAGGCTTCAAAAGCACTCAGCGAAGATGGCAAACAATTTGTAGGCCTAGCCCTTGATGAAGACAGCCAATACGAGCTCAGCGATGAGCGTATTGCAAGCTGGGTTGAACAGGTCATGACTGAGTACAGCGAAAGTTTGTAAATCATGAATAAAAAAGCCAAGCATTGCTTGGCTTTTTTAATGATTATTCAACGCGTTGCCAATATTGATTACGATAGAAAAACGCAATATAACCGCGCACTTCTAACACCTTGCCTTGTTCTTGTGGTGTTAGTTTAAGGGTATAGGTTTTACCATTGTTTGGGTCCAAAATTTCACCCTCTTGCCAGCTACCATCACCAGCATCTTTAGCACCTTCAATAATTTGTAACCCTAAAATAGGCTGATTTTTCTTATCACCTTTACACTTTTCGCAGATTGCATCTTGTTTAGCTGGGTTAAGGATTTTTTCAACACTGCCAACCAATACACCATTTTGCTCACTAATACGTACTAAAGATTTCGCTTCATTGGTTTCTTCGTCAATGGTTTTCCAAAGACCCACAGGCGTCATTGCGGCAAAGCTCAATTGAGAAAATAATAAGGCAGATAAAGCAATTGATAAACGTAACATAAAAAACTCGTATAAAATTTAAGACATTGGCACTATAACAGGGCTTGGTTAATCACACCATTTTGTTATGATCATACAAAGACAACACATTGCGAGGGAACACAATGAGTCAATTCACATTAATTACCGGTGATATTGTCAGTTACGACAGTAATCAGGTTGCCACAATAAACGCCATTGGCGAAATAAAAATAAATCGCTTTGCTGAGCCATTATTTATTCCTGATAGCGCTAAAGCCGCCATTGAACTAGGTCGGCTTGATGATAACTTGTTTAATTTAAAAAAGTTATTACGCTCAGGCTATGCCGACCCTTGCCCAACAACCCGCGTACTAATTGAAACCACAGAGCCTTTACCTGACATCAAAGGTCTGCTAATCAAACGCCGCTTTAGCATTATTGATTTTTGCAGCGCCGAAATAGAAAAGTCGCACAGTAAAGCCGTGTTAGACGCCCTATTAGAGCTTGAATATGTTCAGCAAATTCAGCTTGATGAAGTCATGCAATTACAACCACCTTCCATACAAAAATCACAGATATAATTACATGTTTAGGTAAAAAGCTTTACATAGCTCTTTATAATCTTGGCTATAGCTGCCATCAGCTGCATGTATGGTTAACGATGATGTATCACATTCGCCGTTGTTTTGGCTGAGTAGCAACAAGCTGCGACTTGGTTGTTTTTTCTCGGTTGTACGTACCAAGCAATGGCGATTTAAGTACCAGCCTGCCTGCTCAGCTACCGCAATGAATTGTTTTGCCTCTACGCAAGGCAAAATCACATTCAAAAGCGTTTTGCCGTGGCTAATCCTAGTACACGCTTCTATCAATTCGCTGAAGCTAAGGCCGTCAGTATGACGGGCAGTATTTCGAGCATCATTTTCACCTTTTAGGCTCCCATTAAAATACGGTGGA
The DNA here is from genome assembly GCF_001641615.1 of Pseudoalteromonas gelatinilytica. Taxonomy (GTDB): domain Bacteria; phylum Pseudomonadota; class Gammaproteobacteria; order Enterobacterales; family Alteromonadaceae; genus Pseudoalteromonas; species Pseudoalteromonas gelatinilytica. The sequence continues at coordinate 322,457 of NZ_LRRU01000018.1, read as the reverse complement.
TTGGTGATGATCGCATCAAAAGGCTCTGCTGCGCTAAACGACTGTACTGATCCTTCGAAAAGGTTTATTTCTGGCCAAGGGCTAGCGGCAAAGTTATCTCGGGCATCACTGCAGGCACCCGTGTCTATTTCAATGGCACTCACACTTGCATCAGACACTCTTTGTTTTGCCATAAGCGCCAGTAATCCAGTGCCTGTGCCTATATCTAAAATGCGCTTAGCTTTATTTATATCAGCCCATGCACCTAACAAAATACCATCGGTCGACACTTTCATCGCCGTGCGTGTTTGCGTTACCGTAAATTGTTTAAACACAAAGCCTGACATTTTTTCACCTTTTCATTCACCACAGCCGCGTTAACGCGTATAATTAGGCTCAATTGTCCTCTATTTATGTCACTCTATGCAATTTTCTGAATTTGATATCGATAACAAGCTGTTAAATGCCATTAATAAAATGGGTTTTGATACGCCAACCAGTATTCAACAACAAGCGATCCCTGAAGCTCTTCAAGGTCGTGATATTTTGGCATCTGCCCCTACTGGTACGGGTAAAACAGCCGCGTTTTTGATCCCTGCAATTCAATACTTGCTTGATTTCCCACGTCGCGATCCTGGCTTTGCGCGCGTATTGATCATGACGCCAACCCGTGAACTTGCTTATCAAATTCATGAGCAATGCGAATTACTTGCAGCACAAACTCATCTTAAAATTGGGGTTGTGACAGGTGGTATAAACTACGGGACACACAGAGAAATATTCGAAAGCAATAACGACATTCTCATTGCCACACCAGGGCGTTTAATGGAGTACCTTGAAACAGAGAACTTCCATGCTGAAAATGTTGAGGTGCTTATTCTTGATGAAGCTGACCGCATGTTAGACATGGGTTTTCGTAAAGAAATGCTTCGTATTTGTGATGAAGCACGTAACCGTCGCCAATGTTTCTTATTCTCAGCCACCCTTGAAGGTGACAGCGTAGAGTTATTTGCGGAGCGTATCTTAAACGATCCGGCACTCCTTGAAGCCGAATCTTCACGTAAAGAGAAAGGCAAAATCCACCAATGGGTTCACCTTGCGGATGACTACGACCACAAACTTAAAATGTTGGTTGAAACGTTAAATGGTGACGACATTCATAAAGCGATTGTGTTTGTTAAAACTCGTGAGCGCTTAGAAACATTAATTGGTGAATTAAACAACGAAGGCCTTCGTGTTGCTTGGTTACGCGGTGAAATGCCACAAGATAAACGCATGAAAGCGATGGAAAATTTTCACTCAGGTCGCAATAATATCTTAGTTGCAACGGATGTGGCTGCACGTGGTATTGATGTTGCTGATATCAGCCATGTTATCAACTTTGATATGCCTCGTACCGCAGACGTTTACGTACACCGTATTGGCCGTACTGGCCGCGCTGGTAAAAAAGGTATTGCGATTTCATTTGTTGAAGCACACGACGTGGCAATTTTAGGCAAGGTTGAGCGCTACATAGAGCAAAAGCTTAAACGCCGAGTGATTAAAGGCTTTGAGCCACAGCACAAAGAAGCAAAAATTCCCTCTAAAAAGAAAAAAGATCCAGTAAAAATGAAGGCTAAGAAAAAAGCCAAAGCTAAAGCGAAGAAGAAAAAGTAGCTTTATTACCCTTACTGAAAAAATGCCGAGCTTGCCTCGGCATTTTTGTACCCTACCCTTTTTACCTAATGAGTGTGTAATTAGTTCACACTTTATTCCCCCTCACCCCATCAATGCAAATAAAACCCATTAAAATCAACAAGTTAAACATTGGAATAATAATTGTAACTGGTTCAGCAATAGTTCACAGCAGACTACATTAACGAGGGAATTGTATGAGCCGCTTCAAATTAACCGTAGTACTTACATCATTAAGCTGTATTTTTTTACTTGCATGCGCAACGAACGTAAGCGCCAATACTAGCGTGCTAACGACTAGTACATCGGCTCAACCGCGCTTACAACAAATGGCACTGCAGAAATTAACAAGCAATCCTAATTTTCGAATTGAAAACCTACAAGTGATTGTTGATGGTGATACTGTTGAACTAAAAGGCATTGCAGAAACAGGCTTTCAAAGAGCTTTAGCACAAAAATTTTTAGAGCATAGCCAAGGTGTGATGCAGATAAAAAACAACCTTAAAGTGAGTAAGCTCAATCACCCATCACTTTAAGGCTAGATTTACAGAGGGGCTTGAGATTATGCGCCGCTTGCTTGCAGGTTGATAAATTTCGCAAGCTCTTCTGGTTGACCCATCAGCATTTGAATTTGCTGATTAATCTCCATCATGCCTTTACCTTCAGGTAATTTTGCCGACACAGAGAAAGACGATAAGCCATTCACAAAATTAGTGATCGCTGCCGCAAGTTCTTCACTCACAGGAACTTGCTGTAATTGCATAGCTACCACTTGCTTAAATTGCTCATGCGTCATACCTTGCGAAGTTAAGAAGCTATCGACCACGGCTTTAAGCTCACCTTCATCAGCTATCGACAGATTAATACGGCGCGGCTCTAACTGAGTGAGTGCTGCCATCATCTTTGATTGCTGTTGTAATTGCTGCTCTAAGGTTAGCTGGCCATCCGCTGCTTCATTTTGCATTTGACTCGCAGCAAGTGATGCTTCCATTAACGCTGTGGTTTTAGCTAAACCAAGATTGAAATTCACATCAGCCACCTCATTCGCAGTCACTTTAAGTGCAAAGTCACTGTCGCCTGAGTCTTTATTGTAATCAAGTGATGAATTTACGTTATAGCTTGTTGATGCTAACTTGTTATTTGAGTTTTCTGGTAGCTGCGCTAAGAACTCATCGCTAAAACGAAAGTTAGTCATCACAAAGCCTGTGTGCGGTGGTATCGCATCAACTTCATAACCTGACACATCAATGCTGTCGATAGTTGCAACTGGCTCATTACTTAAACTATTTGAAACAGTGATATCAGATAACTGCATGCTGCTATCAAAAATACTTGCTGAGATATCACTGTATTTAATATCTACACCGCTTTGAATTGATAACGCACTAATTTGCTTATCAACCACCTTTTTCACTTCCTGTGTCGCTGCGTAATTTGCGTAAGCCACGCCACCGACAGCCGCAGCAACAACCGCTGCAATAATTAACTTCTTCATTTTATTTCCTTTAATTGGTGTAATTTTTTTATCAGTGTATCAAATTGTATTTAGTTTATTAACGACAATAGTTCATGCACCGTTTTCACCGGCGTGATCTTCGCCCCAAGGCCTTCCATTGATTTATGGTAATTGCGATGCGGGATAAAAATCTCGGTAAAACCATGCTGAGCAGCTTCTTTGACTCGAGGTACGCCACTGTCGATTGGTCTTACATCACCATTTAAACTTAGCTCGCCCATAATACAGGTGGTGCGGGGTACAACAAATTCGTTCAAGCTGCTTAATAACGCTGTTACTAATGCTAAATCGATACAGGTTTCTGACTCATCGATTTTTAAGCCACCGACAATGTTGAAAAAAGTGTCGTGAAAGATTTTTGTTTTTGTGTGCTTACGCAAAATGCCCGTCAGCATCTTGATGCGGTTCATGTTTAAACCAACACATACTCGCTGCGGGAATTCAGCTTCGGTTTCTGTGGTTAAACATTGGATTTCGAGTAGTAAATTACGGTTACCTTTACGGATACAGGTGATTGCAGAGCCCGGAGATTCAGTACTCGAGCCTGACAAAAAGATTTCACTTGGGTTATCAACGCTCAGCATTCCGCGCTCACACATTCTGAAAATACCCACGGTGTCGATATCGCCAAAACGGTTTTTATTAGCACGTAAAGTTCTGATTTGCCCATCGTTGGTATCGATATGCAATAAAGCATCAACGATATGCACGAGTGTTTGCGGCCCTGCAATTTCGTTATTTTTGTTTACATGGGCAATGATGAACATAGTTACATCATTTTGCTTACAATATTGTGTTAAAGCTTGCGCTGCACTTTTAACCTGCGATGGCGAGCCTGGGCTACCATTTGCCGTTTCTGTTACCACAGCCTGAATTGAGTCAATCACCGCGAACTTGATTTTGTTTTTATCAAGTTCTTCAATGATGGCTTCAACGCTGGTTTCAGACAGTAAGTAAAGCTCGTCTTCGTTGTAATCTAAACGTAGGCGATTCACACGGTTTTTGAACTGCGATAGAGACTCTTCAGCTGTACAGTATAAAGACGGCATCAGTTTTGACATACGTGCAACTAAATCTGAGAGCAAGGTAGTTTTACCAGCGCCAGGGTCGCCAGAGATAATGTTAACTGAACCTGTCGTTACACCACCGCTCAATACTCTGTCTAGCTCGCCGATTTCGGTAAGGCGTTTTTCGGCCTCAGTGGTTGCCACTTCATTTATTTTCTTTGAGCCACCGCCTGCGATACCGGCATAACCTGCCACTACCGCACGGCTTGCCGCTTGTTTTGATTGCCCTGCTGAAGGCTTAAATTCTGCCAGCGTATTCCATGCTCCGCATTTACACTGTCCTTGCCAACGCTGATAGTTCATGCCGCACTCAGTGCAGACAAATTCGATTTTTGCTGATTTTGCCATTCGGCCTTACCTATTTTTGTAGCTGATTTGTGACTATTTCTGTATTTTCAAGCATATAATAGCTAAAGTAAAACTTATGACTCAGACGATTAAGTGAGAGTCATTTTTATAATCACAAAAGATAATATGTTGTAACTTGACCCCCTGAAAAACGCTTAATTTAGCTAAGTGCTTAATTAAGAAATAGTTAAGGGCACAGTTTTTGCTTACAAATAAAACTTTACAGTGCTTGCCATTTAATTGGCGAATACATATAACAATAACGAATAAAATAAAAAAGTAGTTACACTGCTTTGGCTTTAAATAGCCCGTTAGTATACCTACTTTTTTAGATAGACGGTGATGGTTTTATAAATGGCTGAAGACATACTGCTTAAATATGAAAGCCTAGTTGAAGAACTAAAGGCACATTTAGGCACTCCCCAGTTCGACAAACTGTTTAAATCAAAGACAGCTAGCTTAACTAAGCCAGAGCAGTTTCTGATCAAAATGGAAATGTCGCGCTTATCTCAGCCAGTGGCACGCTTTATTGATTTACGTGGTCAAGTAACCGGACAAGTCAAACCCTACGAATATGATGGCAAGCAACACTTTATGGACGATACCGCCATTGAAGTGTTTGAAGATGCTATAAAACGCCACGGTGGTTACACACTTGCCGTTTACGAAGCGGTAATGAACACCGAAAATAATCACCGAGTGATGCAAAAAAAAGCCGCAGAACAAGCGTTAACGGACGATAGTACAGCCCCAGAACAATCTGCCAAGGTTATTAAGTTTGCATCCTATGAAAGTCGCCGCGAAGAGCGGATGAACTATTCAATTAAAATCACCGTTGAGCTTGATAAAGACAGTAAAGTTGCGGCATCTACCTCGGATATTTCCCTAAGTGGTGCGAAAATAAAATTAGCGCCTCGCTATCAAGTTAAAAAAGGCCAATTAATTGGTCTGCGCTTAGTCGGCCTAGAACAAGACTTTGAGCTGGGCTTAAAAAACGGTATTCAATATGAAGTAGTTGCGGTAGAAAAAGTCTCTCGTGAGTACAATCATGTACGCTTAAAACGCACTTTTATTGAAAATAATGAAAAGTTTGATGAGTTCTTAGAAAGCTTTATTCATGGCAACAAACGTCGCTATAAAGTGAACTTAGACAATACCCTGGATGCAGTTGTATCGAAAGGCTACGAGCAATACTACATTCCACGTGTTACCTCGTTTTACACTTTTTTAAGCTTACAAGGCGATAAGCTTTACCCTAGCCTTGCGCTCACTACTGAGAATAATATTTTTATTCAGCGCTATTTTTGTGATGAACGTAAGTTGTCATGCTTATATAGCATTATCAATCAGCAGCGCTTAGGTCATCTACTCAGCTCACCCGATGCCGTAAAAGAAGAATACCTGTATACCTTCACTCACACCGTAGCGGGCAAGATTTATTATTATTCAGCCACTCGAACTGAGCTTGAGAGTCAGCCACAACTGAGAGATTTATTCCTCGGATTTGGTAGCCAAAAAGACAGCTGGCAATGCTTTAAGCTTCAGTTGATGCCAAGCCACCCGGAAGATTCATACATTCCGTTATCTCTACCTAGTAGTGCTGGTAAAAATATCGAAAAACTTAATAAGCCCCCTACACCACGGGTGCAAGGGCTGATCAAAGATGTTAAATACCTACTGATATTGACCTCGATCGGCACTAAGTTTGAGCAACAAACGTACCAGCAACTTGATTACAATAAAGATGCAGTAAATCAGCTTAAGCAATTTGGTCACAGCAAACATAAAACGCCTCCTCATTTAGAGCCAGTGGCGCTTGAATATGTGAACCTTCGGGCACATAAACGCTACTTGTACAAAACCGCAGTCTCTATTACTCAAGGTGAAGAGCTTATCACGGGCCACACCCGTGACTTATCTGTGATGGGCTTACAAATAGAGTGTGACCATCCGGTTGAGTTCAAAAAAGGCGATATCATTAAGTTAAACTTGCCTGATTTGCAAAAAATTACCAAAAAGCATGATTTAACAAATTTGGCTTATGAAGTGATGGCAGTGAGTAAATCACTGACAACAGTGAACTTAAAAGTGCATCGTATTGGTGACTTACCCCATATGGCAATTAAGTTTTTTACTGTATTAATCGATAACAACAAAGACAAATTACGTGTTTGTGAAGAAACCCCAAAAATTCCGGGATTATCGACCGCACTTAGAAATATGGTGACCAAAAGCGTATGCCAATTTCCGTTTTATTTACACAAAGAAGCAGCTCACTTTAAAGCTGGCGCTATTGGCCAAGGCTTATACCCTAGCCCTCTTCATGTATTGCTGCAAAACTTTGCGTTATTAAATGAGACAACCAGCATTGATGGATTCTTATCAACGGATCAAATCTCTGAGGTGATCACCCCATTAATCAAAGACCGCAGTCGCCAAGATCCCCCCTTACCATTTACCCTGTTTGTTCGCTTTGATCCGCGCCAAGCTGTGATCAGCGATGCAATTACCAGTCGTTGTATTAGTGAAGATGACTACAAACCACAAACTTTGTTTGTGAAAAAAGCGCTGAAAAACGATTTAGTCTTTGTGTTTCGCTTGTATGTGTCACGGACTGGCCGCCCAGATATTGATTACTTAGCGAATGAGCTGAAATATATTAGTCAGTACGCATTACACAAAGCAAAAGACCTAGAAGAAGCGCTATGGGCAGTAGCCGGTGTGGGTGATTTGATTGATATAACCGAAGAAGCGCTTACCCATTTTGATATTGACCAAAGGCTGATCACGGAAATGAGTAAACGCAAAGCAACTTGGTTAAAGCGAGTAATCTAACGGGAGAGTGAGTAAGTAAGCAACTTGCAGTAATGAACCTTCATTAATTGCAGTTTGTGCTTGCTCAACCACTTTCGGTTTACCGTGCACAGCAACACCAAGCCCTGCCGCAGCCATCATTTTTAAATCATTAGCACCATCACCCATGGCAACAGTTTGGCGGTTATTTAAAGTCAGCTTTTGTTCGATTCGTTTAAGTACACGGGCTTTTTCTTCTGCATCAACAATTGTGCCTATCACCTTGCCTGTTAAACGGTTATCTTTAAATTCGAGAGTATTCGCATGCACTTCATCTAAATCAAGCAGTGACTGCACTTGCTCTGCAAAAGGCACAAAGCCACCCGATGCGATTGCTAAATGCCAGTTATGCGCTTTTAGGTATTGGCATAATTCACTCACGCCCGGCATAAGCGGTAAACGCGCTTTTAAGCCGTCAATTAAATCTACATCGATGCCCTCAAGCTTCGCGACACGCTGCTTTAAGCTTTGTGCAAAGTCGAGCTGCCCGGCCATAGCTTGCGCGGTTACAGCGGCAACTTCGTCATACACATCGGCAAGGCGGGCAATTTCGTCGATACACTCAATAGTAATGGCTGTTGAGTCCATATCCATTAGTAATAAACCTGGTTCATTCACCGTGGGTGGATTCGTTAATTGCACCAGTTGAATCCCCAGTTGCTTAGCAAACTCAACTAATACCAGCGGACTTAGTACGCTTGTTGTATCGCTATGAAAGCTCCACGCTGCTGGCAAATCGGCAATTGGCTGATAGCAACAAAGCGATAAATTGCTAACCCCTTGCGCTGCTAAAAATTCGCTAATCGCAAGCAATTGCTCAGCATTAAGCTCATTACCAAAGGCAACACTGAACACGCCTTGATTTGCTTTTGGCGTAAAGTCTGTTGTAATAAGGTGTTTGTTTTCAATTTTATACCAGCAATTTAGGCTGATTTGTTCTGCTAAATTTGCTGAAGGTGTAGCAGCTAAGCTAAGCTGTGACATAGTGGCTCCACATTAGACTTATGTCTGTCCTTGGTCGTGCATTTGCTACTCGCACTCAAGGGGCTGTTAAAGTTATCATGTTGTACCATCAAATTTAAAAGCTGTCAGTAACGTATACGGTGACTATGAAAAATAACCAACTTAAAATTCCCTTTTCAGCCACTTATCGCCAACGTGTTGTGCGTTTAAGCTTAGCTGCGGCCTGTTTTGTGCTGTTAAGTTGGGTTGCCATGAATAGTAGCTTTCAAAGCCACCAGTTACTTTATGATAGCGCTGACAGCACAGCGATAAGCTTAACCAAGTTTATGGCACTGAATGCAAAAACCCCACTGCAAGAAAAAAACAAACCCGAGTTAAATGCGTTATGTAATCATATTGCTGAAGATGAGTATGTGTTAGCGGCAACGATTTACGATCAACAAGGTATCCAAATTGCTGCCAGCGATAATTGGCAAAGTCACCACACCTTTGGTTTATTACCCGATTCAACGCCGGGTATTAGCAAACTCAAAACCCCATTTGTAGAGCCAGTGATAAGTGATGATGAAAGACCAATTGGTTTTGTGTCAATTACCTATTTAACGCAGGCTTCTATTGCAACCAGCCACAGTAGTTTTCATGATTTAGGTCGCCAAGTATTATTAATGTTAGTGATCACCTGTATTTTTACTTGGCAGCTAGGGCGCGGTTTAAAACACTGGCAAATCAACCGTTACATCAAAAAAAGCGCTGAGCAAGAATCATAAAGTTCAGCAGCCAATTGCTGCTTTGCATCCCCTGTCGCGCCTTTAAGCTCACATAAATAAGTGAATACATCACGCACCTTTAGCGGCGTATTAACTTGGCCTTGAAAGCCAGCTAACGGCATTGATGGCGAGTCGGTTTCAAGCACTAAATGCTGTGGCTGAATTGCGTTTATGACTTTACGAGTTTTAGCAGCGCGCGGGTAACTTATTACACCACCGACACCAAGTTTAAACCCTTGTTTAATATAACTCTGAGCTTGTTGTTCTGAGCCTGAGAAGGCATGAATTACACCACCAAACTTTGGCTTGCAGCGCTTAAATGAGCGAGCAATTAAATCATGGCTTTGTCTGTGATGCACAATCAGTGGTAGAGCGAGTTGATTGGCAAGCTCTATTTGCCCTTCAAAAAGCTGTGTTTGCTTATCGAGGTTGTCGATACTGCGATCAAGTCCGCACTCGCCGATGGCAATAAACTGCCCTGAATGGTTTTTTGCTAACTGCTCCAGTTCAGCGAGATGATGAGTTTGGTGTTCAGATAAAAAATAAGGATGTAAGCCTAAAGCAATTGAAATACTTGGCTCTGATTTAGCAAACGATAATAGTTTTGTAGATTGTGCCAAGCTCACGCCCGGCACAATAAAATGCTCGATCCCTTCTTGCTTGCATGCTGTGATGAGCTCTGTGCGAGTTTCATCAAATTCGCTAAAATCAAGGTGACAGTGGGAATCGATAAAACGCATTTACGGATTTAAGCGACCAAACTGCCAACTGCCATCGGCTTGGCGTTGATACATAAAGCGGTCGTGTAAGCGGTGTGCACCGCCTTGCCAAAATTCGATTTTAGTAGGCTCAACACAGTAGCCTCCCCAAAAATCAGGCAATGGAATTTCACCCTCAGAAAACTTTTGCTTCATTTTCGCAAATGTTTCCATTAATACCTTACGTGATGACACAGGACGACTCTGCTGAGATGCCCATGCTGCTAACTGGCTTTCTTTAGGACGCGATAAAAAGTACTTAGCCACAGCCGTTGTTGGTAAAGGTTTAGCTTCACCATAAACAATGACTTGTCGCTCCATATGGTGCCATGGAAAGTGCAGAGAGATTTTGTTATTACCTTTGAGCTCCTGCGCCTTGCGCGAGCCAGTATTGGTAAAAAACACAAAACCATTTTCATCAAGATGCTTTAACAGCACGATACGCTGCGAAGGCTGACCATGTTCATCAACCGTTGCAACGACCATCGCCGTAGGATCAGGCAAATTAGTGGCAACAGCTTGTTCAAGCCATTTTTCAAACTGCTTGATTGGAGATGCATCAAGCATGTCTTCAGATAAACCATCCTGTAAATATTCACGGCGAATATCTTCAAGTTTCATAAAATTCCCTCTATCGCTACTATCAGCTATCAGCTATCAGCTATCAGCTATCAGCTATCAGCTATCAGCTATCAGCTATCAGCTATCAGCTATCAGCTATCAGCTATCAGCTATCAGCTATCAGCTATCAGCTATCAGCTAAAGATTAATCAAGGTTGTTGAACTGTCAATTTGTTGGGTTTCGCTGCGCTCTACCCAACCTACGAAGCTAGGTTCTAGGTTCTAGGTTCTAGGTTCTAGGTTCTAGGTTCTACAAGCTACTCCCCTAGCGCCTAGAGTCTAGGGCCTGCGATTTATACTCGGTTTCGCTGCGCTCTACCCAACCTACAAAGCGCATCATCTGCAAGTGTAGGAGTGCTAGCAAGGCAGTGAGTTTATTTATGCCAAGGAGCATACGTGTTTTGTATGTGACTTAGGCTAAATAAACTCATTAACGCAGCTAAAGCGAAATACACGAAGCTGATTACATTTGCTCCATTACTTCGATACCTAGCAGGTCCAATCCTGATTTCAATGTCTTCGCAACCAAATTACACAGTACTAAACGGCTGTCACGAACACTTGGCTCTACGCCTTCTTTTAGAACTGGGCATGCTTCGTAGAACGTCATGTATAGGCTTGCTAGTTCGTATAGGTATCCACATAATACGTGCGGTGTCGCTTCGCTGATCATTAGATCCAGTACTTCTTCTAGCTGAAGAAGTTTAAGCGCCAGCGCTTTTTCTTGTGGCTCGTTGATTGCAACGTCAGCTGTTAATGACGCTGCATCGATACCTGATTTACGGAAAATACTGCGAACACGCGTGTATGCATATTGTAAGTAAGGCGCTGTCGCACCTTCAAAGCTCAGCATTGTGTCCCAGTTGAAGATATAATCGCTAGTACGGTGCTTAGAAAGATCCGCATATTTCACTGCGCCAATACCTACTTTACGGGCAATTTCGCTACGCTCTTCGTCGCTTAAATCTGACTCACGCTCAGCAAGTTTAGCTGCTGCACGAGTGATTGATTCTTCAAGTAAATCAGCAAGTTTAACCGTACCGCCAGTACGAGTTTTGAATGGCTTACCGTCTTCACCCATCATGGTGCCGAATGGGCAGAATTCATAACTTGTTTCATCACGTAATAAACCTGCTTTACGTGCTGTTAGCTCAACTTGATTGAAGTGTAAGCTTTGACGTGCATCTACAAAGATTAGGATACGATCAGCACCTAGTTTATTTGAACGGTAATCACAGGCCGCTAAGTCAGTCGTCGCGTATAAGAAACCACCACCTGATTTCTGTACGATAAACACTGAAGGCTCGCCGTCTTTGTTAGCAAGCTCATCTAAAAACACCACTTGTGCGCCATCAGATTCAACAGCAATGTTTTTGTCTTTTAATAGTGCGATGATGTTTGCAAGTTCACTGTTGTATGCACTTTCAGCCATGATGTCATCTGCTGTAAGTGTTACGTTTAGACGCTTGTAAACTTCTTCAGAGTGCTTTACAGAAGTCGCGATGAATAACTTCCACAGTTTTTCACAGTGTGCATCGCCACCTTGTAATTTAACAACGTAATCACGCGCTTTATCAGCAAACCCTTCTTCATCATCAAAGCGTTTTTTCGCATCACGGTAGAAGGTTTCAAGGTCAGCAAGCGCCACTTTGTCTAAATCAACACCTTGATTGATTTGATCTTCTAAGTGCGCGATTAACATACCAAACTGAGTACCCCAGTCACCCATGTGGTTTTGACGAACAACTTCATCACCACGGAACTCAAGGGCACGAACAACCGCATCACCAATGATGGTTGAACGTAAGTGACCTACGTGCATTTCTTTAGCAAGGTTAGGTGATGAGTAATCAACAACCACTTTTTGCGCCGTTGCATGTGGTGCAACAGCCAGCTTTTCGTCTTCGTTTGCCGCTTTTAAGCTTGCAGATAAAAACTCAGGCTTTAAGTGAATATTGATAAAACCTGGGCCTGCGATTTCAGTTTTTTCTGCGATATCAGCAAGGTCTAGGTTATCGATAATTTTTTGTGCTAGTTCACGCGGGTTTGATTTTAATTTTTTAGCCGCGCCCATTGCACCATTGATTTGGTAATCACCAAACTGCGGACGTGTGCTTTGCGTTACCGCTGGATTTGTATCTTCTGGTAATCCTGCTGCAACCATTGCAGCAATTGCTTTTTCGATTAAAAGAGTACGAATATTCATTGTAATTTTTACCTTTATGGCCCGCTATGCGGGCACTTAAATTTGAAGCAGACTTAGCGTATTAGTTTTCGCGTGTGTGGTTAAACTTGATATCTGGATAGCGCTCCATCGATAAGTTTAGATTTACACGGCTTGGCGCGATATAAGTAAGGTTATCACCACCATCAAGCGCTAAGTTGCTTTCGCACTTACGCTTAAACTCTTCGAATTTTTTCGCATCATCACAGTGTACCCAGCGTGCTGTATTTACACTGACACCTTCGTAAATCGCATCTACGTTGTATTCTGCTTTTAAACGCGCAACAACCACATCAAACTGTAGTACACCGACCGCACCAACGATAAGGTCATTATTAATAAGCGGTCTAAATACTTGCACAGCACCTTCTTCAGATAGCTGAACTAAGCCTTTTAACAATTGCTTTTGTTTTAAAGGATCTTTTAAGCGAATACGGCGGAATAATTCTGGTGCGAAGTTAGGAATACCACCAAACTTCATTTTTTCGCCTTGTGTGAAGGTATCACCAATTTGAATTGTACCGTGGTTGTGTAAACCAATGATGTCACCCGCGTACGCATCTTGCGCTCGCTCACGATCACCAGCCATAAAGGTTACCGCATCAGAAATACTGACTTGCTTACCAATACGTACATGGCTCATTTTCATACCTTGGCTATATTTGCCAGATACAATACGCATAAAGGCAATACGGTCACGGTGTTTAGGGTCCATGTTCGCTTGGATTTTAAATACGAAGCCAGAGAAGTTCTCTTCTGTTGCTGCTACTTGGCGGTCTTCTGTTTCGCGAGGTAATGGCGCAGGTGCCCACTCAGTTAAACCATCAAGTACATGGTCAACACCAAAGTTACCTAATGCCGTACCAAAATACACCGGTGATAGCTCGCCCGCTAAAAACAGATCTAAGTCAAATTCGTGTGATGCACCGACAACTAGCTCAAGTTCTTCACGCAACTGCTCAGCAAGTTCGCTACCAATCGCCGTATCAAGCTCAGGATTATCTAAGCCTTTAATAACACGCACTTCTTGGATTGTGTGGCCTTGACCTGTGCTATACAAAATCGTTTCTTCACGGTGAATGTGATACACACCTTTAAACTCTTTACCACACCCAATCGGCCAAGTGATTGGCGCACAGGCGATGTTAAGCTCAGTCTCAACTTCGTCTAATAACTCCATTGGATCACGAATATCACGGTCACACTTATTCATGAAAGTTACGATAGGCGTAGTACGTAAGCGTGTTACTTCCATTAATTTACGAGTACGATCCTCAACACCTTTCGCCGCGTCGATTACCATTAGACACGAGTCAACCGCCGTTAATGTACGGTAAGTATCTTCAGAGAAGTCTTCGTGTCCAGGAGTATCAAGTAAGTTAACCAGACGCTCATTGTAAGGAAATTGCATAACAGACGTAGTTACCGAGATACCACGTTCTTTTTCCATTTCCATCCAGTCTGATTTTGCGTGCTGGTTTGAGCCACGACCCTTTACGGTACCCGCTTTTTGAATCGCTTGTCCGAATAACAGAACTTTTTCTGTAATGGTGGTTTTACCCGCATCCGGGTGCGAGATGATCGCAAAGGTGCGTCGTTTATTAATTTCGGTAGTTAAATTAGACATGTAAGCTGCTTTTAGTCATAACAAAGCGCACTTAACTGCCTTATAAATTATAAAGCTCGGTGCGCACTGTAAAAATAAAATAGAATTGCCGAGTATTATACCTTGTTTGTCTTAGCCAAAAAAGCAGCGATTGTAAGTAATTATTCACCTTTGCTTTGCTATTTTCGTTGTTCACTTTTTTGCTAAGCTTGTGTAATCAAGTTGTAACGCATACTATTGATAAATTGCACGGAGGGATATCAATTTAGGTCATGAAAACCAGTAAGCTCAGTATTCGATTATTATGGTATATCACACCATTAGTGATCTTACCTTTGTTGTTTTTAGGTGGCTTTACGTTAACCAATGTGACCAATTCAACAAAAAAACAAGCTGAGCTAATTGTCAGTCGCTTTGTTGAGCAGCAACAGCAAAAAATCTTCAATTACATTGACTCATTTCATTCGATTACTCGGTTACTTTCGACCTCTCCGGTATTGGCAGACTTTTTAGCCCGCGAACCCGAATCAAAAAATCAATATATTGAGCGCCTTGGCGAGTTGATGAATGTATTCGCCAGCTATTCAGAAGCTTACCCTGATATTGTAAGCATCAACTATGTTGCCCCAGATGGTAAAAGCGATGCGTTTTATTCAAGTCAATTAACCCCAGCTCCCGACAGCTACCCGTTTTTTGATCAAGTGCTGCAATCAAATTTGCGTCAACAGCAATTTATGATCCCCAAAGAAGATGGCTCAACTAGCCTGTACTTTGTGCACCCCATTTATAATATCGATTACTACTTAAAACAGCCGCAGCAGCTAGGGTTTATTGTTGTTCATGTTGAACCATCAATACTAAACGCCAGCATTTTAGAAGCGCCATTTAATAACACCTTAAATTTATTTTTGACCACTAAGGGGCAAATTTTATTTAGCTCAGACTATGACTTACGTGGCAGCTATTTAAGTGAATATGAGCTTGAACAAATTAAGCGGTTGGCTGATTACGGCAAACTAGCCAGTATTGAACTATCGAGTATCGACAAAGAAGAGCGCATTATCTACGCGGTACAAATGACCGACGGTGATTACTTTATCTCAACCACTCCCAAAGATTTGCTGTATCAATCAGGTAAAGCCATCAGCTTAATTACTGCGTTAATTGTAATTATCTCTGTGATTTCACTGCCTATTTTGATCTACATAGTGGTGCGCAACTTACTACTCACCCCAGTCGAATTATTAGGGGCTGCAAGCCATCGGGTGGGTGATGGTGATTTATCTGTGTACTTGCCAGCACATACAAACGATGAAGTAGGCGTGCTTTTCAATGACTTTAACCACATGGTGAACCAAATTCGTCATTACCAAGACGAGCTTGAGGAATATAAGCATCACCTAGAAGAAAAAGTAGAAAGCCGTACCAAAGCCCTCGAAGCAATGAATAGCAAGCTAGAAGTGGCCATTGCCCAAGCTGAGCAAGCCAACCAACTGAAAAGCCGCTTTTTAGCGAATATGAGTCATGAAATTCGCACCCCACTAACCGCAATTATGGGCTTTACAGAGCAGCTCCTGCACAACAAAGATGCGGTGAATGATGAGCAGCATTTAAGTACTATTTTACGTAATTCTAAGCACTTACTTGAGCTTATTAATAACATTCTTGATTTATCAAAAATTGAGGCTGAAAAACTGGCTGTTGAACGCGGCCCATGCAATGTGGTGCAGCTTATTCATGATATTGATTCGATTATTCGCCCGCTGGCTAATGAAAAGCAACTGGCGTTTAATATTAACTACCAGCTGCCAGTACCCAAAACCATTAATAGCGATACCACACGTTTAAAACAAATTTTAATCAATATTGCCAGCAACGCAGTTAAGTTCACTGAGAAAGGCAGCATCTCAATCGATATAAGTTACAACAGCAATAAACAACATTTAGAATTTGCGATTCAAGATACCGGTATTGGTATGTCAGAGCGTGAGGTTGAACGGGTGTTCAAACCGTTTGAACAAGCCGATGCGACGACCACTCGCCGCTTCGGTGGTACAGGCCTTGGCTTGTGTATATCGAAGAACTTAGCCCAGTTGCTAGGCGGTGATGTGCAACTTATTAGCGAACCTGGAAACGGCAGTTGTTTTACCGTCCAAGTTGCTGCTCATTTAAATGCCGAGCAGTTACAAAATGAGGGCTTTATTCATAGCTATGAGCAGCTCTCACCAAGTAAAGACGTTCAGCTGTCATTCGCAGCGAATAGCTTTGATGCCAATATTCTGGTAGCCGAAGATAACCCAGATAACCAGTTACTGATCAAACTACTGTTACAAACTTGGGGGCTTGAGCCAGACATTGCCAAAAATGGGGCTGAAGCAGTAGAAATGGCATTGGTAAATGATTATCAGCTGATCATCATGGATATGCAGATGCCTGTCATGGGCGGCTTAGAAGCAACGCAAATGTTACGTCACGCAGCCTATGATGGCCCTATCATTGCGCTTACGGCCAATGTAATGAAAACCGATGTCGATACCTACATAGAGGCTGGCTGTGATGAAGCACTCGCCAAACCAATCGACAAAGATGCTCTAGAGCAAGTGCTTGTAAGCTACCTACACATTGAAAAAGACAGTCAAAACAAGTGGGAAAACTTACTAAAAAGTGAAAAGTTCCAACAAATTAACGACAACTACCGTTCAAAACTACCTGATTACTTATCTCAAGTTGTGCAGTTGTATCGTGCTAAAGAGTGGGAAGCACTCCGCTCATTGGCGCACAGTCTAAAAGGCAGTGCGGGGTGTTTTAGTTTTGAAGCAATTCATAAGACCGCAGGCCAACTTGAAAATGCATTACGCAGTAATCAAACAGAGCAAGTTGAACAATGTTACAACGCACTTATCGATGCCCTTGAAGAGGCATCTTAAAGGGAAAAGCTCATCCCCATTAAAATAGCGTCTTCGTTGCCTGTCGCGGTTGGGTAATAGTTCTTACGCACCGACATATGTGAAAAGCCAGCGCTTTCATACAGGCCAATAGCGGGTGCATTTGATTCACGCACTTCTAAGAAGAGATTTTCAGCTTGGTGCTGCTCGCCATGCTCAATAAAGGCATTTAACAATCGCTTAGCAATGCCCTGCCCTTGATACTTAGGCGCAACACAAATATCCATTAAGGTGTAATCCGGGCCCGCTTGTTCACCGATATAAAACCCAAGCATGTCATCGCCTTGAAAAGCAGCCAGGTTAAAGTAACGCCCAGCTAAACACGACAGCATGGTTTTCTCTGTCCACGGGTGACTATGGCAGGCGTTTTCAATAGCCATTAACTGGCTAATATAGCTTGCATCTACAGGTTTAAAGCTTATCAAGTTGCTCACCGATTAAAGACCAAAGTTGTTTTTTCTGTTCACTATTAAGCTTCTCGCTAGGTAAAGCTAAACAGCCCTGTTGCCAACTAATACTTGCTGCTTTTACGATTTGAGTGATCACTAACGGCGCAAACGCTTTTTCGAGATCTTGGTGAAACTGTAACGGTAGCGTGAGGGTTTCTTGTTGAGTGTTTGGCATCTGTTCGCCAGAAATATCAGGCGCAGTTCGATAGTGTTGATTTAACTCTAAAGATTGTACAGAGAATATCGCAGCGTAACTTGGATTCATAACAACTCAATCATGATTAAGAGCAAGTAATATAGGGAGATTTGCGATTAAAGTAAAGAAGGAAGAAATGGCAGGGGCGGAGAGATTCGAACTCCCAACCGTCGGTTTTGGAGACCGCTGTTCTACCAATTGGAACTACGCCCCTGCAATGTCGTCGAATTATATAGAGCTTTTTTCAAAGGTAAAGTAAAAAAACACAGTTTTTAGTTTAACTGCTTCTTAAATAAACAAAACGGCGAATTAGCAAGCTAATTCGCCGTTTTTGTACCAATTCAGGTCAGAATAATAAAATTATTCCCACTCGATTGTTGCCGGTGGCTTACCTGAAATATCGTAAACAACACGTGAGATACCATCGATTTCGTTGATGATACGGTTTGAAACCACACCTAAGAATTCATAAGGTAAGTGTGACCAACGTGCCGTCATAAAGTCGATTGTTTCTACACAACGTAGTGATACAACCCAGTCGTATTTACGTGCATCACCCATTACACCTACCGATTTAACTGGTAAGAATACAGTGAATGCTTGGCTTACTTTATGGTAAAGCTCAGCTTTGTGTAGCTCTTCGATGAAGATTGCATCTGCGCGACGTAGTAAATCACAGTACTCTTTCTTGATTTCACCAAGTACACGAACACCTAAACCAGGACCCGGGAATGGGTGACGGTAAAGCATGTCGTAAGGTAGGCCAAGCTCAAGACCAATTTTACGTACTTCATCTTTAAATAGCTCACGTAATGGCTCAACAAGACCCATTTTCATGTCGTCTGGTAAACCACCAACGTTGTGGTGAGACTTGATTACGTGTGCTTTACCTGTTGCTGATGCAGCAGATTCGATTACGTCTGGGTAGATAGTACCTTGACCTAACCATTTAGCATTTTTCAGCTTTTTAGCTTGCTCATCGAATACTTTAATGAACGTATGACCAATCGCTTTACGCTTATCTTCTGGGTCTGATTTACCAGCTAAGTCAGCTAAGAATTGATCTTCAGCATCAACCTTAACAATGTTTAGGCCAAACTTGTTGCCAAACATGTCCATAACTTGCTGACCTTCGTTTAAACGAAGAAGACCGTTATCAACGAATACACACGTTAGCTTGTCGCCGATTGCACGGTGAATAAGCATAGCTACAACAGATGAATCAACACCACCTGATAAACCTAGGATAACTTCGTCATCACCCACTGTTTGCTTAATACGCTCAATAGCATCATCGATGATTTTAGCTGGTGTCCATAGCTTTTCACAGCCACAGATATCAATTGCAAAACGCTCAAGTAAACGTTGACCTTGATGAGTGTGAGTTACTTCTGGGTGGAACTGTACGCCGTAGAAACGCTTTTCTTCCCATGACATTGCTGCATGTGGACATGTTGATGTTTTAGCAGTTGTTTTGAAAGTCTCTGGTACTTCCATCACTTTATCGCCGTGGCTCATCCAAACGTCAAGTACGCCAGCACCGCCGTCAGTAATGTGGTCTTCGATAGCATCGAATAACGCACAGTTACCTACTTTCTCAACTTGCGCATAACCAAACTCTTTCTTATCAGAGCTGTGTACGCTACCACCCAGTTGCATTGCCATTGTTTGCATGCCGTAACAAATACCAAGTACTGGAACGCCTGCATTAAATACATACTCAGGAGCACGAGGGCTGTTTTCAAGTGTTGTAGACTCAGGGCCACCCGACAAAATAATACCTTGTGGATTAAATTCGCGGATTTGCTCTTCAGTTACATCCCATGCCCATAGCTCACAGTAAACACCAATCTCACGTATACGACGTGCGATTAACTGTGTGTATTGCGAACCAAAATCTAAAATGAGAATTCGTGAATCGTGAATGTCTTTGCTCATGGAGTATCTCGTTAGTCAGGAACTGCTCTCCCAAAGGGAGATGATAAATAAATTAGGGCTAGCAAAAGCTAGCCCATGTAATTTCAATACCTTAAGGTAATTAACCTAAGCGGTAGTTTGGCGCTTCTTTAGTGATCTGTACGTCGTGAACGTGTGACTCACCCATACCCGCTGAAGTAACGCGAACAAATTGAGGTTTAGTATTTAACTCTTCAATTGTTGCACAGCCTGTTAAGCCCATTGCACTGCGAAGACCGCCCACTTGTTGGTGAATGATTGTCGCGATAGGACCTTTATAAGCAACACGGCCTTCGATACCTTCAGGAACAAGCTTGTCTGCTTCGTTCGATTTTTGGAAGTAACGGTCTGATGAACCTTCTTTTTGGTTCATAGCGCCAAGGCTACCCATACCACGGTAAGACTTGTAGTAACGACCTTGGTATAGCTCAACTTCACCTGGTGCTTCTTCAGTACCCGCTAACATTGAACCCACCATTACACATGATGCACCGGCAACAAGTGCTTTTACAATGTCACCTGAGAAACGAATACCACCGTCAGCGATAACAGGAATATCGCGGCCTTTTAAGCCTTCAACTGCGTCAGAAATCGCTGTAATTTGTGGTACACCACAACCTGTTACGATACGAGTAGTACAGATAGAACCAGGGCCAATACCTACCTTAACAGCGTCAACACCCGCATCAGCAAGGGCAATCGCACCTTCAGCTGTTGCAACGTTACCTGCTACGATTTGTAGATCTGGGTATGCTTGACGTGTTTGAGCAACACGGTCGATTACACCTTGTGAGTGACCATGTGATGTATCGATAAGTAATACGTCAACACCGGCTTCAACTAGGGCTGCGATACGCTCGTCAGTACCAGGACCAACACCAACAGCGGCACCTACACGAAGACGACCTTGCTCATCTTTACATGCGTGAGGCTTGTCTTGTGCTTTTTGATAATCTTTTACAGTGATCATGCCTTTTAGTTTAAATGCATCATCAACAACAAGAATTTTTTCGATACGGTGCTCGTGCATTAGACCTAAGATCTCATCACGGTCTGCACCTTCTTTAACAGTTACTAACGATTCTTTTTTCGTCATCACTGTAGAAACAGGCTGCTCAAGTTTCGTTTCAAAACGCATATCACGGCTTGTAACAATACCTACAAGGTTATTGTCAGCGTCGGTTACAGGGAAACCTGAAAAACCTTTTTCTTCTGAAAGTGCGATAGCATCAGCAATTGTAAGATCCGCAGTCACAGTAACAGGGAAAGAAACAATACCCGCTTCGTACGTTTTAACTTTACGTACGTTTTTAGCTTGCTCTTCAATTGTCATGTTTTTGTGGATGAAACCTAAACCGCCCTCTTGCGCTAGAGCAATCGCTAAGCGTGCTTCAGTTACAGTATCCATAGATGCTGAAACTAGCGGCAAGTTAAGATTGATACCACGCGTTAAGCGAGTTGAAATATTTGCCGTGTGTGGCAAAACAGTAGAATGACCTGGTACAAGTAGTACGTCGTCAAAGGTAAGAGCTTCTTTAGCGATTCTTAGCATAGTGCAACTTCTCACATGTGGATCTGAGTATAAGGAATTGCGGCCAAATTTTATCAGCGTTATGAGCACGAGTAAATAAAATTATTCATTTATTTGTGTTAAAGTACACAGAGAATTTTTTACTGGGGTTTTTAATGGCTTTTACGCACACAACACAGCCTGTTTATACGGTCTCGCGCCTAAATAAGGAAATTCGTCATGTTTTAGAACAAGGCTTTTCATCGCTTATCTTAAATGGCGAAATTTCTAACTTTATAGCCCCAGCATCAGGACACTGGTACTTCACGTTAAAAGACGACCGAGCTCAAGTAAAAGCGGCGATGTGGCGCGGCAATAATCGCGGCCAAACTTTTCGCCCGAGCAATGGTGCACAAGTAACCGTGCGTGCCCGCGTATCTTTGTATGAACCTCGTGGTGATTATCAACTAATTGTTGAACACATGGCCCCTGCGGGTGAAGGTTTACTAAAACAAGAATTTGATGCACTTAAAATGCGCTTAGCTGCCGAAGGCCTATTTAGCTCAGCCCACAAAAAACCATTACCAACTAATATTAACCGTGTTGGGGTGATCACCTCAGCCACAGGAGCAGCTATTCGCGATATTCTGACGGTGCTTAAACGCCGTGCACCGCAGCTTGAAGTCGTGATTTACCCAGCAATGGTGCAAGGCGCAGATGCACACAGCCAATTAATAGAAAAAATAAACATCGCCAACCAGCGTAACGAAGTAGATGTGCTCATACTAGGTCGCGGTGGTGGTTCACTTGAAGATTTATGGTGTTTTAACCATGAGCAACTAGCCCGCGCTATTTTTGCCAGTCACTTACCCATCGTTAGCGCCGTTGGTCACGAGGTCGATACCACGATTAGTGATTATGTCGCCGATATTCGCGCCGCAACCCCTTCTGCAGCCGCAGAACTTGTTAGCCCAAATACCGAAGAGCTACATAACAAGGTTACGCAGTTAGTTAGGCACTTAAATCACGCCTTTAAACACGCTTTAGCAGTTAAGCGCAGTACCGCAACTCAATTTGAGCACCGCTTACAGCTTTGCCATCCGCGTAATCAACTTAACCAACAAACGCAAAAACTAGATGAACTTAGTTTGGCCTTACACAGCGCAATGCGTGGCAAAATCCAGCGATATGAGCGAGCACTTGCCAACCTAACACCACGCTTAATGCAACGCTCACCCGAAAAGCATCTAGCGAAAAGCGAGCATCAACTGGCGCAATTACATGCAAGGCTTACACAAGCGATGCAGCAGCAACTTTCAAGTTCTCGAAACCAGCTTTCATTACAAGCGAGCCGTTTAGATTCTGTGAGCCCTCTCAGTGTGTTAGCGCGTGGTTATAGTATTACTAAAAACCAGCTCGGTGGCGTGGTGAAATCAGTTAACGATGTAAGCTCTGGTGAGCTTATAACCACCGAGCTTGCTGATGGTCAACTACAATCAAAAGTTGTTTGATATCTTTGATATCACTGCGTGCTTGCGATGATTGTTAGACTATCGTCACTTGAGGTGGTGGAGGTAAATTTAAATTGCTTCCACCAGCTTTGTTCCATCATTTTATCGGTCATGTTGCGCCAATAATGACTTGGCAAGTCATCAACACCCTCTGGTTGTAATAGCTTAAACTGACACACCGAGCTTTTGCATGAAGAAACACTCAGCTGTGGTTGCACAGGTAAATCTGCCATGATTAAAAAATCACTCATGGCTGTTTCCACTTGATAAGCCCACGCCTCATCGCGAGATTGCTCTTCTAACAAGGTATAAAGTTCATCTAGATGTGAGTCGATTTGCTGTGGAGGTATCGCACTTGAACGGTAACTGGCAATCACCGCTTGTTGGTTTTGAACTTGCAACTTTAGCTCTGCGACTTGTTGCTCAAGCTCGCTTTTGCTAACAGCTGCTGAACTATCTGAATTAATTTCAACAACTTGTTTATTAATAACAGGCGCTATAGCAGTGGCTTGCTGCTCTGGTGCTTGAGCTATTTGTTCTTCAACAAATTGTTGCTGATAAGTGTGTGGCTGTTGTGGAGTAGATTGAAAAAGTGACATAGCGACAGCGCCACATATAAATGACGCTGTAACAGCTAATCCGAAGAATAATTTAGACAATTCCATTGCTCTTTTATCGTGTAAAACTACAACATAGCACTGGTGTGAGAGGCATTACTAGCGGTAGTCGTACCATCGTCTAAAAAGTTTTGGTTCATGCTTTCTGCTGGACAGGGACAGCTCGGTTTGCCGACCACTTTAGCAGGTACCCCAACCACTGTCGTGTGCGCTGGAACCGCACTTAACACGACAGAGTTTGCACCAATACGCGCACCCTCTCCTACTTCGATGTTACCCAGTACTTTAGCACCTGCGCCAATCAAAACACCGGCGCGAATTTTAGGGTGGCGGTCACCTTGCTCATTACCTGTACCACCTAAGGTTACAGATTGTAGAATCGATACGTTATCTTCAATAACCGCTGTTTCACCAATTACAATCCCAGTTGCATGGTCAAACATAATACCATGACCAACTTTACAAGCAGGATGGATGTCAACGCCAAATACTTCTGAGGTTCTGCTCTGAATGAAGCGAGCAAGCTCTTTTCGGTTTTGCAGCCATAAGCAGTGTGCGAGTCGATGTGCTTGTATTGCATGGAAGCCTTTAAGATTCAAAATTACAGTTAAATAACTATCGGCCGCAGGGTCACGATCTTTAACTGCTTTTATATCATGGGCTACATGCGTCAGCATTAGGTCACATTTAACAAAGGCTTGGTCGAATAATTCTCGAATAGTAAATGCCGATACTACTGCATCAGCAAGTTTATTTGCCACAATAAAGCTGAGCGCCGATCCTAAGCATTCATGATTCAACACACACGAATAAACGTGACTTGCTAAAAGCGGTTCACGGGAAACGACTTCGTTTGCTTCATCTCGAAGCTTTTGCCAAATTTCATGACGCATAATATTGCCTTTCTAGTTGTACCTAACTGCTAAGCCTTAAGTTTAACGGATTTGTAGCAAGATGTACTAACCCGTTGTTTATTTGTTCTGGTTATATCTAATAACCAGAACAACAAACGTCTTCTTTACTGATTCATAGGCGCTTTTTAGGCAAACTCATATGACAGTAACAAATTAAGATGATAGGCGAGCTATTTAATTAAAGTGCTTATTTTTCAATAACAAGACAGATATGACATCTTGTCTGTCATATGCCAAAATAGGCACTGACATATCGCTGACGGCGTAAAAAACAAAAATAATCATTAAATTTACATCATCAACTTAACAAGGAAACGATGATGAAAAACGACGTACTAAACTCACATAAGCTAGGCAATAAATTTTACTTTCAAGATGGTGATAACCAAATCGCCTGCTTTGGTCACATCATGAGCGGTAAAGAAAAAATATATGTAAACGACGAATTGGTGAGTGAAAAGCGCAGCTTTGGCTTTAAAAGCAATCATGACTTTAACTACCAAGGTAATGCTTATACAGTCAAATTCGAGATGCAAAATATACTCACAGGCAAGGTTGAATGTTCGTTTTATAAAGCCGGTAAATTAGTAAAACAGAGTACTCAAACCTCACTTACTGATAATCCAAAACAAGTGGCTTTGGTTACCTTAGGCTGTTTTCTTGGTGGCGCAATATCGGGTTACGCTGTCGTTACTTTTATTGAACCATTTCTTGGGAAGTAAGTAATGCAACTGAACCCCAATACAATAAAAGCACTTAGGCTTAAATTCGATTGGACGCAGCAGCAACTGGCCGATGCCTGTGATGTAAGCCTACGTACCATTCAACGAGTTGAAAAAGAGGGTGCGGCATCAAAAGAAACCACCATGAGCCTATGTGCAGTGTTTGAAGTACGCCAAGGTGAACTCATTAAGCTCGATGACGAAGTATCAGAACAAAGCACAACACATGCTGTGAGTAAGCAGAATCTCGCTGCAATCGTAGCCGCTTCTTCGTTTGTCAGTTTTGCCCTTGGTATGGCAACGGTATTTGTTATTTTTTAGGAGTGAAAGATGACCAAAGAACAACGCGGCCACGCCACACTGTTCGGCTTTGTAATAGCAACCATGCTATTTGCGCTAGCAGTTAAAATTGGCGCAATGCTTTAGTATTTCCAAGCATATAAATAAAATATAACTGTCAGAACTGAGCGTTGAGCTAGGTGCTGGCAGTTTTTACATATCAGCACCTACAAATATCTGTAGATATCTACTTTCAAATAGCCAAGCTATAAATAAAAGACAACACCTTATTAATTGTTATTTATACAAACCACGGTGAAAACCCAGCATTTATTGCTAATCTTAAAGAAGTGGCAATGGCTAGGAACGAATGTGGTTGAATCAAAAGAGTTTCTAAAATCAATACTCGATACGATCTCTGAGCATATTGTGGTGATTAATGATTCGGGTGATATCAAGTTTGTAAATCGTAGTTGGCAGACCTTTGGCGATGAGAATAATTGCCAGTGTAACACCCAATGGGAAGATCAAAACTACCTTGCTATTTGCAAATCAGCCGCAGTCCATGGCGATGAATTTGGTGCAAAAGCCTACACCGGAATAAACCAAGTTATCAATCAACAACTCACCGAATTTTACCTTGAATACCCATGCCATAGTGATACCGAAAGCCGCTGGTTCATGATGCGCGCAGTGCCTTTAAAACTTGGCACAACAGGTTATGTTGTGATCAGCCACTTAAATATTACCGAACGTAAAATCGCCGAGCAGCAAGTACGAGAACTTGCTCGTATCGATGGTCTCACGCAAATAGCTAACCGACGTCATTTTGACGATTTCTATGAGCAAGAGTGGAGTCGCTGCGCACGTTTAAAGCACCCCTTGTCGTTAGCGATGATCGACCTTGATAACTTTAAGTCTCTTAATGACAACTTTGGTCATCTGGTGGGTGATATTTGCTTAAAAGAAGTGGCAAAACTATTACCAGATTATACTCGCAGACCTGGCGACTTGTGCGCTAGATACGGCGGTGAAGAATTTGTACTGGTACTCGGTAATACGCAAAGCCATCAAGCACAAAAACTCGTGACGCGTTTTATGGCAGCGCTGAATACGCTTCAATTACCAGAGCTTGCCGGTCATCCCTTGACGGTTAGTATTGGTTTAGCAACTATTTACCCAAGTAGCAATGATGATGCCATGTTACTCATTGAAATGGCTGATAGCGCGCTTTATCAAGCAAAAGAAGCGGGTCGAAACCAACTTGTGCTTGCTGATAACATCGAACCATTAAACATAGAACAATGCCCCTAATTAGGGGCATTGATTAGAGCCTATTAATCCAGTTATTACTGAAATACTTTTTCGACATCAAGTACTGCGATATTTTTTGCAGGTATTGCAAGTTTATAGTCAGCAATGACTTTATCCTCAGCAACAAGTTCTGCTGGTTTTTCAGCGTTATACACCATAGGTGATGTTTGCTCTGAGGCTAGACGTGTTTGCATGTCTTTGCCATCACCAGTAATAAACACATAGTGAATATTCTCTGTTTGCAAGTTATCGCGAATAACACGGTTAACATCATCAAGGGTTAGCTTTTCAAGCTTGCCGCGCACATAGTCAACAAAGCTCTCAGTGTTATAGAACTCACTATCAAGCGCATAGCCTAACTGGCGATCTTGGCTTGCAACCATTTGTGGCACAAAGTTAATTAAGAAGTTACGAGTAGCTTCAAAATCTTCTTTGCTGATGCCATTTTTAATCAGCTTATCAAGCTCGAATAATGCCGTACGTGTTGCAAAGTGCGCGTCGTTATTTGAACGAAGCGGACGTAACCACACTTGGAAAATTTGCTCTGAACGACCTAAGTTAGCATCAGGTTTAGTTTGGAACATACCACGTGGGAAGTACTCAATGTATGCATAGTCACCATAGTTCATACCACGGGTTTGACGAATACGCTGATACAAGAAGCTGTTTGAGCTGCGGTGTTCACCAAAGTAAGAGCGCACTAACCAAAGCGCAGTCCAGTCATCGCTACTACGAATTGTATCGATTGGGAAACCAAATGACACAGCGGTAGATTGCGCTGATTTTTCAACAATCGTTGCATGATGACCTTTAAGTTCTGGCGCATCAGGGATCGTTAAGCGGCTTTCTTTACCTTGTGGAAGCGATGTTAAATCTTTCAGCATAGTCGATTTAACATCACCCGGGATCGCACCAATTAGACCCACTGTTAACTTAGATTGAGTAAACTGGTTAGCATAAAACGCTTTTACATCGTCAAGCGTCAGTGCTTCAAGGTCTGATAAATCACCATAGTTATAGCTTTCATACGGGTGGCCTTTATAAAGCTGATGATAAAGCACTTCTTTACCTAGCTCTTCGTCATTTGACGCTTTCAGACCTGCTTTAATGCTATCAATAAGCTCTTTTTTCAGGCGTTTAAAATCATCTTCTCTGAAGCCAGGGTTTAGCATCTGATCGCTAACTAGTGCATACCACTTCGCAGCATTGTCTTTATGTACACGACCACGTAAAGAAATCATCTCTTTATCGATTTGATAGCCAAAGCTTCCCGCCAGTGGGTATAGCGCTTTTTGAATATCTTTGTAGCTCATGGTTTCTGAGCCACCTTGCGCTAGCATCGCAGCTGTGAGTGCCGCTAAGCCTTTTTTACCTTGTGGATCAGCCGCTGCGCCGGTATTAAATAACCAGTTCACATCAACCAGTGGTGAGCTATTGGTTTTATCAAGTACTTTAAAATGACGCTCTGCAGGTGCTTGCTCGATACTGGCAACCAAGGCATTTAAATCAACTTCTTGCTCAAAACCAGTCACTTTATCAAGCGCCGACATTGTCACCGTGGTACGGCTAGGATCAACAAAGTACTTGTTTGCTACCGCTTTGATATCTTCTGGCGTGATACTATCAGCCGTGGCATACAGTTGGTTAATCACCTCTGGGTCGCGCTCAAAATGCATGTAACTTGCAAGTGTTGAAGCGATTGACTGCGATGAATCTAAGCCATTAATGAAGCTGTATTTTAAGTTAGATTTTAAATCCGCTAACTTTTGTGCATCAACTAACTCAGTACGTGCTTGTGCATAAGTACGGTTAATCGCATCACGGGCTTTAGCAAGGTCCGCTTCGTTTTCGACTTTTACAAACACATGTAATAAACCCGGATCTTTAGTATCTGGGTTATAGGTAAACATTTGACTGGCAATTTGTTTATCAACAACAAGCTCTTGATAAAGTGCCGAGTTGTTAGAGAAATACAGCTGCGAGATCAAATCAAGGGCTGCACGGTCTTTTTGAGTAGGATCCCATGCCGTGCCTTTGTAAGACACAAGCAACCAGTGACCTGGTAAACCATCATTTTTCTCATGGATGTATTTTGCTGCTTGTTGTTTAGGTTCAACAGGAATATCTGCTTGGTAATTCCCTTTTTTCCAATTACCCCAATGCTTTTTCACCATTGCCATGGTTTCTTGTGGATCCACATCACCAACTATGACTAAAGATACATACTCAGGCTTATAAAATTTAGCGAAGAAGTCTTTACCGTACGCCATTTGATCAGGCATGGCTTCAATGTCTTCAAAAAAGCCCATAGTGGTGTGCTTATACGTATGCTTTTCGAATGCTTCGTTACGAACGGCAGAAAGTAACTTACGAATTGGGCTGGCATTATTCTTTAAATATTCACCTTTTACAGTCAGCGCCTCAGTGCGGAACTGCTCTTCGCTGTAAGTCAGGTTTTGGAAAATATCAGCTTCGATTTCAAGTACTTTATCTAAATGCTCTTTTGAAAAGTTTAAGTGGTAGTTAGTGTAATCATTGGTTGTGTATGCACGATTATCAACACCTGAGTTCTTTAAAATATCTGAATACACATCTTGCGGAAATTTTTCAGAGCCTTTAAACATCATATGCTCAAAGAAGTGTGCAAAACCGGTTTTACCTGCTTCAACTTCATTACGTGAACCAACCGATACCGGAATCTGCAGTGATACGACATCAGGGTAATCAGTTTTTACTACCATCACGCGAAGGCCATTTTCAAGCTCTTCTAATAGGTAATCTTGGCTAAATACACGGCTATCGTCTTGGCTTACTAGCTGCTCAATTTCGACTTCTTTAACCATGGTTGACTGTGAATTACTTGCGCAGCCACTCAGCGCCAATGTTACAGCAACACTGGTTGCTAATAATCTAAATTTCATAATGTTCCCTTGTTAGTTATTTTTCTCATCTTCATTGCTGCTTGATTATGCATCAAAGTGCCAGAAAATATGAGGGTCAGCGCAATTATTTATGTAAACAGGTGTGTCAATTTAGCGAAACGCCCAGCATTCAACTTGAGTAAAATTCATAGTGATTGAAAAACTTTCAAGAAAAAAATCTATCTAGACGTCTAAATGGCTGCTATATTGTTTGTCATAGACATTAGCACGAGCTGGAATGAGGATTATGGCTTTATCATTACAAGAGAAAATTGAAGACACCAATCAAGGCGTCTACCTAATTGGTACCACACCACCAAAGTCAGGTACTGATAAAGCACAGCTTGAGACCATTGCCCAAAAGCTACTTGGTCGTTTACATGAAATTGAATACGACGGTGTAATCATCTACGACATTCAAGATGAAAGTAGCCGTATTGCAAAGCCCCGTCCTTTTCCGTTTAAAGAGACTGTCGATCCTCGTGAATACAGTCAGTTACTACGCAGCTTGTCGCAACTTGATGTGATCACATATAAAAGCGTAGCTCAGCGTGGTGAAGCTGAATTTAGTGAGTGGTTAAATGAAACACGCAATGACTTTGAACTAAAAAACTTAGTGCTAGTAGGCAGTCCATCATCTGATGGTGACATCAAATTGAGCCTACCTGATGCGTATAAAGCTTTAGCAAAGCAAGACAGTGATGTGTTTTTAGGTGGCGTTACCATCGCCGAACGTCATGCCAGCAAACGCAATGAACATGAGCGTTTAGTTGAAAAAACAGCACAAGGTTGTAAGTTTTTCATCTCGCAAGCCGTTTACAATGCCCAAGCGACGATTGATTTGATCACGAGCTATGCGCGTAGCTGTAAAGCACAAGGCACAACACCAAAACGCATTATTCTAACGTTTACCCCGTGTGGTGGTGAAAAGACCTTGGAATTTATGGAGTGGTTAGGTATTTCTGTACCAGAAGCGACTAAATACCGTATGTTAGATTCGGAAAACACCTTGAGTGAATCAGTGCGTATCTGCCGCGAAAATCTCGATTTAATTTTACAAAGCTGCGCGCATTTAGATGTACCGCTAGGTTTAAATATTGAGAGCTTAACCAACCGTAAAGAAGAAATTGATGCGTCAATTAACCTTTACCGTTTACTTAAAGCAACCATGGAGTTAAACCTAGCTGAGAAGCAAATAGCTTAACGTGCTGCCTTAGAGGCTTGCTTTTTCTCATACATATCTTCATCTGCTCGTTTTAATAGCTCAGCAAAGTTTTCTTTTGGCTGAGCTATTACCCCTGAGCCAATACTTAAACTCGTGACAGGAATGCCACGCTTCTCTAAATTCACTTGGAAAGTGGTATTGAGCTTATCAGCGATGCTGTCTATGCAATCACCGGGCTGAACTTGCAATAACGCAATAAACTCATCGCCCCCTAGGCGGCCGATAATATCGGTTTCACGTAGGCATTCTTTCATCGTGTCAGCTAAACAAATCAGTGCGAGATCGCCCACTTCATGACCATACGTATCATTGAGTGGTTTAAAACTGTTTATATCGATAAATAAACAACTAATATCAAAACCAAGACGTTTCGATATATTTAATTTATGTTGGCAAAGCAGGTCTATTGCACGGCGATTATAAATATTGGTCAGTGAATCAAGCATGGCAATTTCACGCATCTGCGTAAAGTTGTCTAACAGTGCAAGGTCATCTTCAACCATATCGCGAAGCTGCTCGATTAACTCTAAAAAGCTAGGTTGGTAATGGGTTTGTTTAAAATCCATAACGCAAAAGGTGCCAAACGGATCACCACTTGGCCAACTAATGGGCACCCCAAGATAAGACTCAAAGCCATCTTTTACCAGCGGGCTGTCATCCCATTGACTATCTTGGCTGGCATGATCAACATAGAGCGGTGCCATATCACGCAGTACTTTTTTGCAAAAAATATTATCGTCAGCGCTTAATTCAGCCCCTGCATCGTAAGGGTTTTCTTGCTGCTCACTGGAAACGATAATGCGATAGACATCATCTGTTTTATGAACGATGAAGCCTGCGGGAGCAGAAAACAGCTCGGTCATGAGATCAATTGTTTTCTGCCACTTTTCTAAGGAGAACTGTTTATCAGCGCGGCGGAACGTCCATTTATTCTCTTCTAACATACTAAACTCTCAACTTTAGCCGGAGGGTAGTATAAATATATGCCAGATTTAGGAACGTCTCCTACTTTTTTGCCCTAAAATACGTTTTTTATCACGAGAGCGACGTGCCTTATTCGTATTTTTACGAACTTGCTTTGGCTCTTTGGTTAAATCTGGCTCATAGCCTGGTAACCACTGCGGCGTGAGTCTTGTATCGAGTAAGATATCTATTTCGTCCAATAGCCACTGCTCATCGATGCTAACCAGCGACATCGCCATCCCTTTCTCGCCAGCACGTCCTGTTCGACCAATACGGTGTACGTAGTCCTCAGCCACATAAGGCAACTCATAGTTAATCACATACTTGAGTGAGGCAATATCAAGACCACGCGCAGCAACATCTGTCGCAACCAGTACTCTTGTCGCACCTGATTTAAAATTTTGCAGTGCTTTATCGCGCGCACCTTGGCTCTTATCACCATGAATAGATTCGGTTTTTAAGCCGTCTTTACACATTTCTTTCGCAAGCACATCAGCGGTTTGCTTAGTGCGAGTGAATATCAGTACTTGCTGCCAATTTTTCATGCCAATCATATGTGATACCAGCTCACGCTTACGGTCTTCATCAACCGCATAAACTAGCTGCTCAACTTCAACCGCTGCTGAATTGCGTTTATTCACTTCAACTAGTTTAGGATCATTTAATAACTGCTTACTGAGTTTAAAGATGCTGTCGTCAAATGTGGCTGAAAAAAGTAAGGTTTGACGCTCTTTTGGCACATGGCGCAAGATACGTTTAATTTCGTCAATAAAGCCCATATCAAGCATGCGATCAGCTTCATCGAATACCAAGGCATTGATACTTGAAAGTTTAATACTGCCTTTGATCACATGGTCAAGTAAGCGCCCAGGTGTTGCAACGACGACCTGCGCCCCTTTTATGGCTTTAATTTGTGGGCCAATACTGGCGCCGCCATAAGCCAGTGCTGCTTTTATTTCCGTATGCACAGCATAGCGCTCTACACTTGCAAATACTTGCTGAGCGAGCTCTCGGGTTGGTGTTAAAATTAGGACTTTGACAGCATCTGGAAGTACTTCAGCAGATAACAAATTGTGTAGTAGTGGTAAAACAAACGCGGCGGTTTTGCCCGTTCCCGTTTGTGCACTACCCATTACATCAGCACCCGCTAAAATAAGGGGGATTGTTTGCGCTTGAATTGCTGTAGGAGTGTGATAGTTCTCTTCTTGCAAGGCTGTTAGCAATGCAGGGGCAAGATTTAATTCTGAAAAGGTCGCTGCTGACATAGTCTGAAGTACATTTAGCTATAAAAGCGCTATTGTACGCGGAACATCAGCAACAAAAAAGGCGCAATAAGCGCCCTTTATACAATCTGTAATGACTACACCGGTTTAAGTGATTCTTTACGTTGATTATAAAAACTAATTAAGTCATCAACCGTTGCTTGGCAATAATCACGAATGCCAGATACAAGCATATGCTTTTCACCTGAACCTACTTTCTCACCATTTTCTAACAGATCAAAGCGAAGCGTAATTTTGCCGCGTTTGCCCGTAAACTCAAAATCAGGCTCAGCAAATTGTAATTCAGGTGCACTGATATCAAGGCGATCAAGGTTAATCAGCATTGATTCGTAAATCACCATTGGACGCGCTGGGTTGATCATCACATCCTGCTTACCCATCAATGGAATGATAACATGCGGGAAGGTCGTGCCAGAGAACTCAACATAGTTTTTGATTAAGCTATTTGTTAACTCAGGGCACTTGCTAACAGCGCCTTCACGTTTCACTTTTAACATGACTTTTTCGCCATCGGTGATCGCAAATTCATCAGCACCTTCAGGGAAAGTCAGCTTTGAATTTTCATCAACCATACCTGCAAACGTGAATTCCATTTTTTCACTGATGCCATAGCGGTTTAAAACCAGCGAAAAAAGTAAATCGCCCGGCACACAAAACTTTTTAGCATCTTTATCGTGTAACGGATTGAAATCATCAGCCACTAACTTGGCGAAACGACAGCCTTGTTCACGTGAGATAGAAACGTAATCAGCATGTTGCTGATAATAAGGACTTAACATAATTGTTCACTGCTTAAACTACTTATAACCTAACTATACTACCAGATAAAATGAAAATAGAGGTCGAATCTGTTAATTATTAATCACGTACTCAGCAAATGTTAAATTACATCAGCTAAAATAGTGGTTTCGATAGGGAAAATTTAAATTGTATCAATTTGTACGAAACAATTAACAAATAACCCAGAATAGTAAACACTTATGCCCGACTAAAAGATAGTGAAAAACTATTAGCTAAAACTAAATATAAATTCAGTTTTCTTTTTAAAACAACAAGCTAACTTTAGAGCAATAAAAAAATACGCCAATAGGCTGAAAATACTGGCTTTGCATAGCACCTATTTGTAGCTATAACGATAAATAAGGTATGATAGACCCGCTTTTTTATCGTGTAATCGCCACTCATAGGCTGCATAAATAATAATTATAATAAGCGGCATACAAATGAGTACTCAAAGTGAGTTGGGCGGGTTACATCAACTTTCGATGGTTATTGTTACTTTGAAAAAAAGACTATTAAAAAACAGAGACTTGGTTAAATGATAAACCGATTAAGTTGGCTATTACTGTTTTTTTGTCTTTGTTTTTCGTCGCTTTGCTTAAGTGATGACAATCCCGAGCAACCTTTTTTTAAAGTCTCTCCCACGGTGTGTGTGACAGACGCGAAACAAAAAGCCTGTGAATTTAATATACAGATTCATTTTCGTGTTGCTCCCTTTAAAGAGCTTTGTTTAGAGATAACTCAGCGTCCACACTATACGCAGTGTTACAAACAAGGTGGTTTAATTGTCGAGAAATTAACGATTAAGACTGAGCATCCGCTGACGGTCAAATTAATTAATCCATTGAACAATCAAGTTGTTAAGCAACAACTACTGTCAATAGCAAGCTATGAAGCTAAAGATTACCGTATAAAACGGCGCTTTGGCTGGAGTTTATAATGCAGCATATTTTTTTAATTGAAGATGATGTGAAATTAGCAAGCTTAATTCAAACGTTTTTGTTAAAGCATGGCTATACCATAGATGTATTTAATACTGCTGAGGCGTACCGTAGCAGTGAAATCACCTTCATGCCATCACTGATTATCTGTGATGTGATGCTACCGGATGGCAATGGTTTTGAGTTAATTTCTCAATTGAAAGAAAAATACAGTTGCCCTGTCATTTTTCTAACGGCGCTGGATTCTGTGCAATCACAAATTAAGGGCTTAAACCTAGGTGCTTACGACTACCTTGTAAAACCCATTAAGCCTGAACTGTTACTCGCCAAGATAAAAACGATTATTGCCCACACCGTTGGCCAAGATAACTTTTCACACCAAATTGACATTTTGCGTATCGATACTAAAAAACGCGATATCTACTTTCATAACACAGCGTTGAATCTCAACGAAAGTGAATTTGAAATCATTGCTTACCTTGCTAAAAATACCCCACAACCAGTTTCTCGCGAAGTCTTATTCAAACATGTTATTGGCCGTGAGTATGACGGACTTGACCGAGCGATTGATTTAAAAATTAGCCGTTTACGCAAAAAGCTTAAAGAAACCATTAGCGATCAAAAAGAAGCGTTAGATATCAAGTCTGTACGAGGTAAAGGATACAGCTTGGATATTTCAAAAATATGAAGCAGCAATTTTTTAAGCTCTATTTAATTATCACAGTAAGCTTAATTGCTTTAGTTTTAGCTTTTGGCCAGCTTTATAATCAGTTTTTTTCTGAACAGATCCCCAGCGTACAAATCAGTGTCGCAGAGCTTGCGAAAATTGCAGAACAAAAAGAAACGAGGATCAGCTCCTTTAATCAAAATGAGCTTGTATTACCTAATTCATTACAAGCCAGTTTCGATAAAGATGGCATTATCAGCGTCACCGAAAACAATCAGCAGTTTATATACTTAAAAGGAAGTAATGGCAGCATCCAAAAAGTTGGCCCCATTTCTTTGATTTCTCAAGCAAAGACTGACTGGTTTGCATTTTTTGCCTTTTACTTTTTACTTGGCGCGATGATTTTGTTGTTCATTCGCCCGGTCTTTCGTGATTTAAGCCTATTACAACGCGCAGCTTACCGCTTCAGCAAAAAACCGCAACGGATAGAGCTTGATATAAAACCTAACTCATCCATTGCGCCATTAGCTAGCACCTTCACCCATATGTCTGAACGCATCAATAAATTTGTTCAGCTACATAACGACCTATCTCGTATTATTTCCCATGAAATTCGCACGCCCCTTACCCGAATGCGCTTTGCTTTATCGATTGCCGATTTGGAATCGCAAGAAAGTAGCCAAATAGAACGCGATATTGATGAGATTGAATTACGCTTGGAGCAATACCTATCGTTCGCTCGCTTAGAGCACCAACAAAGTGTGTTTAATCAAGAGAAAGTTAACTTAACTAAACTGATCAACACAGAAATTGCTAAATTTGATTTATACAAAGAACTTAAATTTACGCCATCCCTTGAGGTAGAGACAGCCTATTGCGAAGCAAGCTTTATGGCTATTGCAGTACAAAACTTACTGATCAACGCCACAAAATACGCAAAAAACACTATTTATATAAGCAGTGCAGAACAAGCAGGCTATTACTTTATAAGCATTACTGATGATGGACCTGGCTTACCAATTAATGCGGATGCGCTCATTGAACCTTTTAAACAAGGTGAAGGAGATAAGCTTGCGAGTGGCTATGGATTGGGACTTTATATCGTGCATCGTATTGCCAGCTGGCATGGCGGTAAAATTAGCTTAGCTAACAGCTCACAAACAGGCGGTGCAGAGATCACCATTCGCTGGCCTAAAAGTGGTAAGTAATACCTGTAAAACCTGAGAAGTAACCATTTTTATTGATCATGTGTGAGTTAGCTAAGTTGCTATCAAGCCATGTATGTTTGAGTTTGAAATCAAGCGTGAAACTATCGCTAATAGGGAATTCGTAACTTACTTTTAAATAATAGTTAGTGGCACTTTCTAAGTTGTAGCTTAGTAAACGGGTTTTGCTTTCTGATGGACTCACCGTGTAGTAATAATCGATCAGCTCTTCATTTTTGTAATTAATGCCCGCCTCAATGCCAGCAGTACCAGAAAACAGTTCAAATACTTGATAGCCGTTTAGCAGGATTTCATAACCATTATGAACATTGGTTACATCATGGACATAGGCTGCACTTAACCACATTGCATCGAAGACGTTTACCGCAGATGACAGCCCCGCCATGTAAGAAAGGTCACGCTCTATAGGTGTTAGGTTAATCGGTGATGCGGTGGGTAATGCCGGTCGCCCAGAGCTCGAACGAACAACACCGGTGGCATAGAGTTTATCTACCCCATCCAGCTCAAAGAAAAAGCCATCATCATTAAAGCGCCCCAGTAAATCAACGTAAAAGTTCTCTGTTTCATAGAGGCTGTAGCCTAAAGAAAAGTCATCGAAATACCAGTTATCACCATAATAAGCAAAGCTTGGCAGGATTGGCGAAGTGACATCATCGGCATCAAGTACCGGGTTCTCAATGCCCCCGTAACCCACTGTGATGCTGGCATGGATTGTCGACTTTTTAATTAATTGTTGCTGTTTAATATCAGCCTGCGCAAACGCAGTTGATGCAGATAAACAACACACTAAGCCAAACAATTTCTTCATTAACGCAATTCACCTTTATGTCATAATTAAGAATTATTATGACAACTCTATACTACTAAAAACTATTTAGTCTTTACCCAATCGGGAACGATCATATCGTTTGCGCGCTTTATTGTATAATTTTTTTGACCAACAAAACGGCGTAGACAGCTGATTTACGCCCCACATTCAAACTAACACACTGAAAAAAATATAAAATAGCTTGTACATTTTGCTACATAGGTTTTCAGTTGTTAGTTATTCTTTTTGGTTATTAAAATATACAACACGATTTTCTAGACCAAAAAAAGGGCCCGAAGGCCCTTTGTCACATAACATACTTAGGGAGTACTTAGCCTCGTTTTACGCGGCGACGAACACCAGCAAAACCAGCTAATAGAACAGTTAACCATGCAAGTGAACCACTTGATGATTTCGCTTTTTCTTCAGGAACCACGGTTGTTTCTTGTGCCGTTACCGTCACAGCAACACCAAGTTCCATCGCTTCAACAC
Source organism: Pseudoalteromonas gelatinilytica (assembly GCF_001641615.1). Lineage (GTDB taxonomy): Bacteria > Pseudomonadota > Gammaproteobacteria > Enterobacterales > Alteromonadaceae > Pseudoalteromonas > Pseudoalteromonas gelatinilytica. The sequence continues at coordinate 284,362 of NZ_LRRU01000018.1, read as the reverse complement.
CATCACTTACTGTGACAGTGAACTGATGCTCACCAGCCGTTAAGCCTGATACTTCAGTGATTGCTGATGTTGGGCTTGCGATTGTACCTGGGCCTTCCCATGAGAAAGTTAACTCATCGTTATCTAAATCATGTGATGCTGATGCATCTAAGGTAATCACGCTGCCTTCAGTCACTTGCTGAGCACTTGCTTCAACAACCACTACCGGTGCGTCATTGACTGCTTCAACCGTTAATATAAAGGTCGTGCTTGCAGCATCTGATGGATACTCAATATCAGACACCACAACCGTTACTTCAGTCTCACCAGAGAAGTTTTCATTTGGTGTAATCGTGACTGTATCGCCATCAACTTCATAGGTTACGTCATCAGAAATTACCGAGATTTCATTCTTCGAGTTCTTCTCATCAATGTGATGAACCTCGAAGCTAATTGGTGTTTCTTCAGTTGTTACCATGTCATCAAGGGCTACAACAGTGATGTTGCCAGGAATGGCCAGTGTTGCCGTTGAAGTCATGTCGTTAAGACCTGAGATTGCCGCTTTAGCTTCAATTTCAAGTGTTTGACCTGCAGCTGATGGCATTACTTCTGCCCATGCAGTCACTTCAAATTGTGATGACTCTGGACCTACATAGTCCATACACACCACGTAACCATCGCTGATCACTTCATCTAAATTGTTATAAGCGATTTGGATACCACGGTAATTTTCAAGTGGACCATACTCATACTGGGCACCTCGGAAGCCTTGAAGACCGATACTACCTGCAGGACGTGTCGACCCATAGTCTAGGTTATCGTATGCATAGTAAATTTCATGCTCACCTTTACCAAAGCGTGTATTTGCATTAAATAACACTTGGAAATCAAATGAGTTATCACGTTTGGTGTAAGTGTATTTACCCGTTGTGCGGTCGTACACTGGATCGTCATAGTCTGATGCGTTATCCCACTCAACAATACCCCAACCTGTTGCGGTACTTGCGAGTGAAATACCTTCGCTAGACGATAAACCAACTGACATTACTGAGCGTAATAAGCCACTATCTGTGAACTCCCAACCACGCCATAATGGACCCATGTTCTCATATGGGAATGAGTTATAAGGGAACGGATTATGTACCGGGTAGAAGTAACGGCTACCATTGGTATTCACTGTACCCATACCACGAATTTGGATTATCGAGTTTTGGATATTGGTATTTTCAGCATTGTTATACAGGCTAAATGTGTCATAAGCACCGTTGTATAAACTTGCGATTGGTAACGAATAACCACTGCGTGAGTTGTAAAGATTGTTTTCATCGAAACCAGATAGAATTGGCGTAATACCAAACTCTGATAAATCAACATAACCACCCGGGTTTGAGTTACCAAAATCAGGCGTACGACACATTTCATCGGTAATGTTATCTGTCACGATATAATCAGGCTCAACATCGCGGGTATCTGCTTGCGTACCTGTTACAATCACTTTACCGTCTGCAATTTCAACATTGATTTCTGATGCTGTAGAAACCGCAACGTTTTCAGCTTTGATATCAAGACCAGCAGGGATAGCAAGTTCCAATGAGAACTCACGATCAGCACCTGAGTTATTCGCTAACACTTCAAACGTGTAAGGAACCATATCGCCTACTTTTGCACCTGTATATGGCGCATCAAGGTGAGCAACATCGTTACCACGGTTTAGCTTAAATGGAATAGACCCTAGGTTGCCATAGTTCACAGCCGAAGTACCTACATCTAATAGTGAGTAGTACACGCTGTCAGCGTCAAGATCCATATCCCAGTTTACTGTCATTTCAACAGTATTTTGGCCATCACTACCCGGCAGGCTTGCAGTCATACCTGATGCAACTTGGTCTGACACAACCGCAGTCGCAATTTCAAAAGTTTCTTCAACTGCATCTACTGACGATTTATTGGTGTTATAAACAACAACCCAATACTCACCTTCTTCAGGATTATTAATATTACAGAAGTTTTTATAAATCTTATGGTTTGATACACACAAGATTTCGTCTTGTGGCTGTACAATACCATCACCGTTGTAGTCTTTACCTACATAGATGATAGGATTACCTACATTTAAAGTGCCTTCAAGTTCAGACTCAACACTCACTGTTTCTGCAATTAAGCGTTTTGAATTTGCAGGTACCGTTACAAATTTAGCAAATGTTGCTTCATCTAGAATATCTGCCGCATCCACTTCGTCTGTGCGATTCATAGCCCAAGGGAAAGTACGGTCATCATCTTTTGGTAAAGTCACCGTGGTGATGTCTGCTTTTATAGGCTGATATGCACGTGCTACAGGTGCTTCAACACTTGGTAAGACGATACCTTTAGCAACATAAGTACCTACGTTTGAGTGAGCTGTCGTCTCTAATGATGATGGTAAGTTACCACGGTCATATTTAAACGCGACAGGCCAATGTGCATCTGGAATGTCCGCTTCTTCAGCTTGGAAAACAAGGTTTGTATGAAGCTCAACTTCAGAGTTACTAAACCAATCTTGGGTATCCATGATTGATGCTTTAACTATGATTGTTTGTGTTTCACCTTTTTTCAGCGAGAAGGTTTTCGGGAAGATATCAATGTTTACGCCATTTTGCTTACCTTGCGTATTTACGTCAAACGCCCAGTTTTCTACATCTTCGTGGCTTACCGTCCAGGTACCATCTTCTGTTGCTTTAATGGTACGAACCCATTGACACTCAGGTGCACATGAGAAGTTAACTAGGTTTGGTAAGTTTAATTTATGTGGCGTACCACCATTATATGGATCAGCAGCTAAGAAGTTATCCGCGCTTTCATCCATTACAAAACCCGCTTTAGCAGCCAATGCAACATTGATGCGACCTGCACCTGAACGGTAGATTTTCGCATCTGCTACAACATCACTTTCGCTATTTAAACGGTGATATTTAACAACGTTTTCAGAGGTCATTGATAATGCAGATTGAATTTCAGCCGCCGTCCACTCTGGGTGAATTTGACGTAGTAACGCCATTGAGCCGGCAACATGTGGTGATGCCATCGACGTGCCGCTGATCGCTGCATAATCTTGACCATGTGGAGTTACAAACGGATGCTCATCAGAGTATGCCGCGTAAATATCAACACCTGGTGCTGCAAGCGTTGGTGCTAAAATTTCAATGTTTGAATATGATGGACCACGTGATGAGAAGGTTGCTAACCAATCCGCATCGTCCGTATCAACGCGACGTTCAATTACTGTTGGCTTGATGGTGATCATATGACCTTTTTCTGAGTAGCTATCTACCCAGTCTTCTAAGCCATCTTCTGGATAAACACCATTCCATTGGTCATAAGTAAAGTGAACACCCGGTAATGAGTAACCTTCAGCTACAGTACCTTGGTCACGGACACGGTTGAACATAATGAAACCATCTGCACCACCGGCTTTCACATGATCAACTTTTGCAGTACGGGCATTGGCTGCTGAGTCGTTTGGATCGTGGCGTTGACAGATCACAATCACATTGGTGCTACCATCAGCCGCACCTGCGATTTCGGTGCCATCTTTGTAGAAATTAAAGGTATTTTCTGGGTAATCTGCTGTACAGTAACCGTTGTAATCTTTAAAACCATCTACGTCTGCATAGTCTTTAGCCCAAACAACAACACCGGTAATTTCTTCACTGTTGATTGAACCACCAACAAGACCGGTTTCTGACCAGCTAGGTACTTCTGAACCCAAAGTTTCGTCAGCAAAACCTGCATATTCAACCGCAGTTTCGACAGCAACAGTACGACCATGCGTTGTTGCTGCAACTTGTGCAAGCCAAGGAGACGAGTTATCTAAATAACCAAAGCATTCAGCTGCGCCACATGCTTGACCACTGTTACCTGCTGCCGCAGCAACATTGATACCTGCTTCACGCGCAGCTAAAAAAGCAAGCTGCACAGGATCAGCCCACACATTTGAATCAGCTCCACCAATTGAGAAGTTGATGACATCAACACCATCAGAAATTGCATCTTCGATACCCGCAACAAGTGCTTCACCAGGACAGCCTGCGTATTCTTCACTTGATGGGTAACATACTTGATATGCAATGATATTTGCATGCGGTGCAACACCTGAAATTTCAGGGAATAAACCTTCTTTTAAGATATTACCATCGGTATTTTCACCGTAGCTTGCTAGCATAAATGGCACGTCTTTAACGACGTTACCCGCAGCTGTTGAAGCAACGTGCGAACCGTGACCTTGATAATCTTCACCAATTGCAGGCCAGCCTGGGATCATGGCATCAAATGCATCCGTGATCACATCATAAGAACGCACACCGATTAATTTATTATTACATTGAATTTCTTCTGGTTCTTCAACACAGTCACCTACATAAACACCTGCGCCAAACGGGTTTTCATGTTCGTAACCATCGCCACCTACAGCAGCAAATGAAGGGTGGTCTGAGTTAATACCGGTATCGATAATACCTACGATTTGACCTTCACCTTTACCTTTGATGCCACTTGGAACACTTGAGCCATCCCAAATTTGATCCGCACCGATATGCTTAGGGCCTTCATCAGAAAGAAGATCATAGTTTTTCGAACGCATCACAGAAACAACTGCACCAAGTTCTGCAACGCGCATTGCTTCTTGCTCTGTCATTTTTACAGAGAAACCATTTAATGCTTTAGTGAATTGACGGCGCATCTCTGTGCGCCCCGTCACAGCTGTCACGCTTTGCATTACAGTACGTTGTTTTGAAAGTAGTTTATTTTGATAATCAGTCACGGCTGAAACTGTCGCTTGACCTTTCTCAAATACTTTTGAAACGCCTTGTGCTTGAAGTGTTTGTGATAATGGCGACGTTAAATCGCGGGCTTCAAGTGCCACTGAATTATCACGTAAACGAATGATATAAATATGTTCGCCATCAATACCTTCTTCTGTGAATTTATTCGCTTGGCTATTTAGCTGAACATTCAAACCATCGTTTTGCAGCATGTTGCTAGAGTCACCTTGGTTAATCTCTTTGCTAAATGCTTTTACTTCTTCAAATGTGATGTTTGGTGCTTTTAATTGGTGTTTAACTTGATTGTTATCAACACCCACTGCGTGAGCAGCACTAGCACTGTAGAGAGCTGCGGCAACAGCAATCGAGAGTGTTTTCACTTGCATAAAGTATCCCCTGGATAGTTAATTAGAATAATTATTCAAGCTTGTGAACATCCATTTCACTGCTTGCGATTACAATATAACCACAGGGACAATTAAATTTAGGTGTACATTTGTGTAGCGTTTTGTACACACCATTAACAATAAAATTACTTTACAGCTGTAAAAACATACCCCCATACCAATGTAAGGTAATAATAATAAACGAAAAAAGGGCCAAGAGGCCCTTTTGTTAAATCACTCATTTTTGCAAAGATTAGTCGCGTTTTAGCTTACGACGTCTTACTCCAGCAAAACCAGCAAGTAGTACAGTGAACCATGCAAGTGAACCACTTGAACCTTTTTTAGAGTCATCCTCTGGTTCAGGCGTTACTTCTGTTGGTTTCTCAACGCCATCTGAGTTCACCGTTAACACAAACGATGTTTGCGCTTTATCAGATGGATTTTCGATATCTGATACCACCACAGTTACCTCAATGTCACCATAGAAGTACTGATCTGGTGTAATCGTCACAGTATCGCCTTCTACAACGTAGCTTGCATTTTCAGCAATAATTGAGATTTCATTTTTAGAGTTTGTTTCGTCGATGTGATGTACTTCAAAACTGATTGGTGTCTGCTCTTCAGTTACCATATCATCAATTGCTACAACAGTGATGTTACCTGCAACTTCAATGGTATTTGTCACAACTTTGTCAATCGTTCCCGACATTTGCGTACGTGCTTCAAACTCCATTGTTTGCCCTGCACCGCTTGGTAAAACTTCCATCCAAGCAGTCACTTCAAATTGTGAAGACTCAGGACCTACGTAGTCCATACAGACAACAAGGTCATCTTGAATCACTTCATCTAGGTTATTGTACGCAATATCGACACCTAAGAAGCCTTCTAACGGACCGTATTCGTTAATAAAGCCTTTATAACCAGCGATACCGATACTACCGCGTGCATCTGTTGAGCCAAAGTCGATATTATCGTATGCAAAGTAGATTTCATGCTCGCCTTTACCAAAGCGTGTTTGCGCATTAAAAATAGTTTGGAAATCGAAGCTATTGTCGCGACGCACACCTTCGTACAAACCGGTTTCACGGTTGCGGTTAAACTCACCGTAGTCAGCTGCGTTATCAAACTCAATAATTGCCCAACCACTTGATGTACCAGCAACAGTAATACCTTCTGATGAACTTAAGCCCATTGAAAGAACATCTCGGTTATAACCGCCAGTTCCATTACCCCAGCCACGCCATAATGGTGCAATATTCTCATACGGGAACGAGAAGTATGGGAACGGGCTATGCGCAGGCGTTAAATACGGTGAACCTAGGTTATCGATAGTACCGATACCTTTAATTTGGAAAAAGTTGTTATACCAGTTTACGTGATCATAGTTATTGTAAAGACTTAAACGGTCCCATTGACTACCCCAAACTTGAGTTACAGGAATAATCCAACCACGACGATAATTTGGTAAACCACTACTATCAAAACCTGATAACACAGGTGACATGCCAAACTCGCTCAAGTCAACATAACCACCCGGATTTGAGTTACCAAAATTAGGCGTGCGACACATTTCGTCAGTGATGCTATTTGTCACGATATAATCTGGTGCAACATCACTGGTATCAAGCTGCGTACCAGTAAGTACTAACTTACCATCAGCCACTTCAACATTGACATCAGTTGTGCTCGAGATAAGTACGTTATCTTTGTGCAGTGCTAAACCATGTGGAATATCAAGCTCAAAGCTATATTCACTATCGATACCAGTGTTATTCGCCAATACTTCAAACGTTACTGGGATATAGTCGCCCGCTTTCACTTTTGCTTTTGGTGAATCAACATGGACGTGGTCTTTACCACGAATAAGTTTAAGTGGAATTGAACCTAAATCGCCCATATTTGTCGCAGAACTGCCAACATCAACCAGCGAGTAGTAAACGCCATCAACGTCCATTTCCATATCCCAGTTAATAGTCATATCAACTGTGTTAACACCATTGCTTTGCGGTAAAGTAGCACTCAACTGCTCTGATACTTGCCCAGATACAACAGCTGTTGTGAAGCTAAATGTCTCAATAATATCGCCTTCTGGGTAATCATTTTTGTATGAGTTATAAATAACAGCCCAATATTCACCCTCTTCAGGGTTATTGATATTACAGAAGTTGTTATAAAGTTTATGGTTAGATACACATAGGATTTCGTCTTGAACTTGAATCTGACCATCACCGTTGTAGTCTTTACCTACATAGATAAGGGCATTACCAGCATCGTTTGTACCAGCAAGTTCTGATTCAGAACCCATGATTTCAACCGTTAAACGCTTACTGTTAGCAGGTACACTGATGAACTTAGTGAATGTTGCCTCATCCAGTACATCACTCGCATCGACTGAACCTTCAACACGATTAATCGACCACGGATAAGTTTTGTCGTTATCTTTAGGCAATGAAATCGTTTCGACTTCTGCTTTCACAGGCTGATATACACGCGCAACAGGTGCATCAACATTTGGTAGTTGAATGTTAGGTGCAGTAAATGATCCTTGATCAGTGTGGATCACCTTATTTAAGCGCGATGGTAAATCACCACGGTCATATTTAAATGCCATTGGCCAATGAGCGTCTGAAATAACTTCTTCAGCGGCTTTAAAGTGTAAGTTTGAATGCAGCTCAACTTCTGAGTTACTAAACCAATCTTGGGTATCCATGATTGATGCTTTCACAACGATAGTTTGCGTTTCGCCTTTTTTCAGTGAGAAAGTTTTTGGATAAACCTCAATGTTTACACCATTTTGAACAGCTTGTTTATTGGTATCAAATGACCAGTTCACCACGTCACCGTGCTCAACCGTCCACGTACCATCTTCAGTTGCTGTGATAGTACGAACCCACTGACATTCAGGTGCACAAGTAAAATCAACTAGGTTAGGTAAGTTCAATTGATGTGGAGTACCTCCATTGAATGGATCTGCAGCTAAGAAGTTCTCTGCTGTTTCGTCCATTACAAAGCCTACTTTAGCAGCTTTAGCAACATTAATACGACCTGCACCAGCACGGTAAATTTCAGCAGTATCAACGACGTCAGTTTTATCATTTAAGCGATGGTATTTAACCACGTTATCAGCAGTCATGGTTAATGCTGACTGCACTTCAGTGGCTGACCAATCAGGGTGAATTTGACGAAGTAACGCCATGGCACCAGCAACATGTGGTGAAGCCATAGACGTACCACTAATTGCGTTATAATCTTGACCGTGTGGCGTTGTAAACGGATGCTCATCTGAGTAAGCCGCAAGAATGTTCACACCTGGGGCAGCAAGTGTTGGGGCAAGAATTTCAACATTAGAATAAGACGGACCACGTGATGAGAATGTTGCTAACCAGTCAGCATCTTCTTCATTTACTTGGCGTTCAATCAAGGTCTCTTTGATGGTGATCATGTGACCTTTTTCTGAAGAACTATCAACCCAGTCTTCTAAACCATCATTCGGGTAAACACCATTCCATTGATCATATGTAAAGTGCACACCCGGTAATGAATAACCTTCAGTTACAGTCGCTTGATCTCTATCGCGGTTAAACATGATATAACCGTCTGCACCACCCGCTTTTACGTTATCTACTTTTGCAGTACGTGCGTTTGCATTAGGATCGCTTGGTTCATGACGCTGACAGATAACAATAACATTGGTGCTACCATCCGCTGCACCCGCGATTTCAGTGCCGTCTTTATAGAAATTAAAGGTGTTTTCTGGGTACTCAGCAGTACAATAGCCATTGCTATCTTTGTAGCCATTTACATCTTCATAGTCTCTAGCCCAAACAACCACACCGGTGATCTCATTGGCATTCACCGCACCACCGATTAAACCAGTTTCTGACCAACTTGGTACTTCTGAACCAAGCGTTTCATCGGCAAAACCAGCGTATTCTACAGCCGTTTCAACAACAACAGAACGACCATGCGTTGTAGCTGCGACTTGAGCAAGCCACGGCGATGAGTTATCAAGATAGCCAAAACACTCAGCTGAGCCACATGCTTGACCACTGTTACCTGCGGCTGCCGCAACGTTGATACCCGCTTCTCGCGCTGCTAAGAAGGCAAGTTGTACAGCATCAGCCCACACATTTGAATCAGAACCACCGATAGAGAAATTGATTACATCAACACCATCAGAAATCGCATCTTCGATACCTGCAACCAATGCCTCACCCGGACAACCCGCATAGTCAGCACTGTCTGGGTAACACACTTGATAAGAGATGATGTTTGCGTGCGGTGCAACACCTGAGATTTCTGGGAAAACATCTTCTTTGATGACAACACCGTCAGATTGCTCACCTAATCCCATTACCATGTAAGGTACGTTTTTAACTACGTTACCCGCTGCTGTTGAAGCAACGTGAGAACCGTGACCGCCGTAATCTTCACCAATGGCTGGCCAGCCTGGGATCATGGCATCATAAACATCAGTGATCACATCATAAGAACGCACACCAATTAGTTTGTTATTGCATTGAATTTCTTCAGGTTCTTCAACACAGTCACCAACGTAAACACCGTCGCCAAACGGATTTTGGTGCTCATAGCCATCACCGCCAACGGCTGCAAAAGATGGGTGATCTGTATTAATACCGGTATCGATAATACCGACAATTTGACCTTCGCCTTTACCCTTGATACCGCTTGGTACACTACTGCCATTCCAAATTTGATCAGCACCGATATGCTTTGGACCTTCATCAGACAATAAGTCATAATTTTTAGAACGCATCACCGTTGCGACACTGCCAAGCTCGGCTACGCGGCGAGCTTCTTGCTCAGTCATTTTTACAGAGAAACCGTTGAGTGCTTTCGTGAATTGACGGCGCATCTCAGTACGGCCTGTTACAGCGGTTACAGTGCTCATCACTGTTTGCTGTTTGCTTAATAACTTATTTTGATATTCAGTTACCGCAGCAATCGCTGGTTGGCCTTGTTCAAATACTTTGCTAACACCTTGTGCCTTCATTGTGCGGGCAAGCGGTGATTCAAAATTACGCGCTTCTAGAGCAACTGAATTTTCACGAAGTGTCACAATATAAACATGCTCGCCATCAAGGCCTTCTGCGTTGAATTTGCTCTTTTGGCCATTCACTTGCACGTTTAAACCGTCATTCTGCAGCATGCTATGCGAGTCTGCGGTATGAAATTCTTCTGTTAATTTGACGATTTCTTCGGTCGTGAAACTAGCTGGCTTTAAAACATTTGCTTGTTTAAATGGTTGGTCTATACCGACAGCATGAGCTGCACTGGCGCTATAAATTGCTGCTGCAACAGCAATCGATAAGGTCTTAACTTGCATTAGTATCCCCTGGATAGTTGGTAAGTATAGTTATTCAAGATTTGTGAATATCCATTTCACCACTTGTATAGACAATTCAATCACAAAGGGGGTTAAAAGAAAGCTACATGCGTGTAGCATTTTGTACTTAGGGTTAACAAATAAATTACCTAAAAAACAAAAAAATCAATTTTAAGCTTATAAAACAAGCCATAACGCTAATCTAAATTTATCAGCCGCTATTAGAATGTGAACTTTTTATCGTTTTATTTAAGAGCTAATTAATCGACAAAGTTAACAAACATGCACATTCAGTTACATTTTCAAGCGCATTTTAGTCATATTAAAGTGCATGATTAAATGCATTTATTCAGTTTTAGCCAACAATTTTTTACAACACATATGCACTTTTAGCGATAAAGTAAGAAAACTAAATTGAGGTGAAAAACATGACTAGACTACTAATTTTACTCATCACCTTTGCAACTTTGTCAGCCTGCGGCAACATAGGTATAAGACTAAACAGCCCCTATAATTTGTTTACCTATGAATTTGAAAAACAGCGATTACAAGAATTTATAAGTGAACAACAGGTTATTGAAAGCGGCGCCTATTATTTAGGTGAGGTTGAAGGGCTTAGTTGTCTTGGTGAACGCTCAGTGCAATCTGGTGGCTACAACCCTACAGAGGTAAATAGTATCGCTATTGAGCAGCTAAAACTTGAAGTAGTAAATAGAGGCGGTAATGGCTACTGGGTAGAAAGCTGTAAAGACTTTACCAGTGACGACCAAAACTGCGATGTTGCCACGGTATGTAAAGGTAAGGCGTATAGTTACTGAGGCCAACTTCGTTTTATTTATTACAGAGCTGGCACTTTTAACAGCTACAGCTATAAACAAAAAACCGAGCATAGAGCTCGGTTTTTGGAAGTTTTATCACGATTATGCTTGTGGATAATCGCGGTATGCACGCTCAATGTTTTTAGCTTGCTTTTTAGACACACCAATATGCGCTAATGCTACACGTAAACGAGCACGTGATAAGTCAGAGCCTAAAATCTCCATCGCATCAAGTACTGATGTTGAAGATGTCTTACCAGTGATCGCCACAAAGATTGGCTCAAGGAAGTCTTTAATCTTCAATTCATGGAAAGTGGCCACTTCTTTTGCGATAGCAAAAATCGCTGGTTTTTCCCAACTGCGTAACCCTTCTAATTGCCAGATGAAGAACTGTAACGCTTGGCGCGTTGCATCTTCACCTGCTTTACCTGCTGTTAATAGCGCAGGATCATAGCTTGGGATACCACCTACAAAGTGACCCGCTAGGTCAACCATGTCAGAAAGCGTATTAATACGCGTTTTTGCTTCTGGCAATACTTTAGCGAATAGCTCAGTATTAAATTTCCAATCAACAAAACGTTGCATTAATTCTGCATCAGATAAGTTTTCACGGATCCACATACCGTTTAACCAGCTAAGCTTATCGATATCGAAAATAGGGCCGCCTAGCGACACACGTTTCATATCAAAGTGCTCAATCATCTCATCTAGTGTGAACTTTTCACGCTCATCTGGCATTGACCAACCCATACGGCCTAAATAGTTTAATAGCGCCTCTGGTAAGTAACCCATTTCTTTATAGTAGTTGATTGATGTTGGGTTTTTACGCTTCGATAACTTTGATTTATCTGGGTTACGAAGAAGCGGTAAGTGACCAAGTACCGGCGCTTCCCAACCGAAGTCTTCGTATAATTTTAATAGCTTAGGCGCTGAGTTGATCCACTCTTCACCACGGAAAATGTGGCTAATTTGCATGTGGTGATCATCAACTACGTTGGCAAGGAAGTAAGTTGGGAAACCATCCGCTTTAAGTAGCACTTGCATGTCTACGTTTTCCCATGGGATCTCAATGTCGCCACGTAGGTAGTCGTTAAACTTAAACGTGCCTTCGCTTGGGATCTTCATACGGATTACGTAAGGCTTACCCGCTTCAAGGTTTGCTTTAATTTCATCTTCAGAAAGATTTAAACCACGACCATCGTATTTAGGGCGCAGGCCTTCGGCCATTTGCTCTTCACGCATTTGGTCTAGTTCTTCGCTCGTAGCAAAGCAATAAAACGCTTTACCTTGTTCAACAAGTTGATGCGCAAATTTCTTATATAAATCGCTACGCTCAGACTGACGGTATGGACCAAACTCACCGCCTACATCTGGACCGTGATCCCAGTTTAAGCCTAACCATTTCAAGCTATCCATAATAGCTTGCTCTGATTCTGGCGTACTACGAACTTGGTCTGTATCTTCAATACGTAACACAAACTCACCGCCTTGCTGCTTAGCAAAACAGTAGTTAAATAATGCGATGTATGCAGTACCTAGGTGCGGGTCGCCTGTCGGTGACGGAGCAACACGGGTGCGAATTGTCATGGTTATATCTCTCAAAAGACAATTAAAAATTTGCCCAAATGCTAGCACAGCACGGGCTATAATCGAAGTGAAAAGCCGCTTTAAGCAGCGACTTTATCTAAATAAGCAATGATATCGTTTGATTCATACAACCAAGTTACTTGGCCGTTTTCTTCAATACGTAAACAAGGCACTTTTACTTTTCCGCCCTGCTCTAAAAGCTCTTGGCGAAATTGCTCGTTGCCTTTGGCATCACGAGTTTCAACTGAAAGACCTTGGCGTTTAATTGCACGACGTACTTTCACACAAAATGGACAAGCTTTAAATTGATATAGCTTAAATTGTGATGTCACTGAATCAAGCGCCGCTTGCTCTGCTGCTGGACGCTTCTTACTACGTGGCGTGAATACAAAATCAAAAAACAAAATGATGCGGCCTAACAACCAACGAACAAACTTCATCTTACCTTCTCAATAGGGCTCTAAAAAATAGTGGGCAATTTTAACACAGCAAAGCGCGCTGCAACACCTTAAAACAGCTCTATTGAATCATCTTGAGGTTGGCTTTGTTGAATATCTAACTCGGAATAGGCAGTCACGCGATTGCGGCCCATATTTTTAGAATGGTATAAGGCTTTATCGGCTTTTTGGACCAGACTGGCAACCATTTCAAATTCGTAGATTGGCATAAAACCGCTACTCACTGTTAAGTTACCGACTTGCGGGAAGGGGTATTCTGCTACGCAGCCACGAAAGCGATTAAGTGCATTACGAGCATCGAGCTCGTCACTGGCTTGAAATAACACAGCAAATTCTTCGCCGCCGTAGCGAAATACATAATCTTCGAAGCGAAAGTTATTTTTTAATAGCTGCGCCACTAACAAGATCACTTCATCGCCAATAACGTGACCATAGTTATCGTTTACACGTTTAAAGTGGTCTATATCGACCATCGCCAAGTACCAATGACGATGCTTTGAGTCAGGTTCAAGGTGTTCTATTGCAGCATCGGCTGCAATTTCAATCACTTTTTTATCAAAGGTTTGTCTGTTTAAAAGCTCAGTTAAAGGGTCTAGTTGCGACTTATAAAGTAACGACAGTTGATTCGCATAGATGTTCAGCATGTAGATGGCGAGCATACTACAGCGCTCTGAAAGCTCTTTTTCAGATTCAATAACCAGTACACCAACCACATTGCCCATGTAATAAATAGGCACATAAGTAGAAATAAAGCCGTAGTTGCGACTGATGCGAATTTTATTACGGCTTACTTTTTCGATGAGCTCATTGACTTCATGTTCACTGAGCTCTTCGATAACTGAATCTTTATTTAGCAGCCTGGCAGGCAGGCCAGGTTTAAAAAACTTATTGATGTAAATAGCGAAACGAGAAAATTCATCTAATTCGCTCACGGCATTAATAAGCGCCTGATCGAGCTCAGGCTCTTCTTCTTGTTGGGTGATTTCTACAACCCAGTCATGTCCGCAAGCGTTAACCGCCATTTAAAAGTCCCCAAAACCGCATATTACTTTAGTTTAGTTAACTTTATCAGAATTACTAAAAAACTATAACAAAATCATATCATCTCGGTGAATTACTTCACTGCTTGGTGCAAATGCAAGCAACTCAGTAATTTGCGACGAATGACAGCCCTTAATTTGATCAATTTCTTGGTGGTTAAAATTAACAAGACCTTTAGCAATACATTGTCCTTGGCTTGTCACCACTTCAATCACATCACCGCGCTCAAACTGCCCTCGCACACTTTTTACGCCTTTTGCCAAAAGGCTTGCGCCACGTTCTTTAAGCGCAAGGCTTGCGCCGTCATCAATCACTAATTGTCCTGTGCTTTTAGGCCCTGCAAGTAGCCACTTTTTACGGCCATCTTTTGGTGCAGTGAGTTTTAAAAAGCGCGTACCTGGAAGCTTATCAGCCATGCAATTTAAAATCACATTCTTGCCTGCGCCTTTGGCAATAATCACTTCAACACCAGCACGACGTGCAATATCGGCCGCTTGCAGTTTAGTTGCCATACCTCCGGTACCTAGGGTGGTGCCACTGCCACCAGCGAGCTCTCTGAGTTCATCATTAATATGTGACACTTCATTGATTAGTGTTGCATTGGCATCAGAGCGCGGATCGCCTGTAAATAAGCCTTCTTGATCAGTTAACAATAACAGCTTTTCAGCATTCGCTAATATTGCGACTAAAGCAGATAAGTTATCGTTATCGCCGACTTTAATTTCGGCGGTGGCTACAGCGTCGTTCTCGTTAATAATTGGCACCACATTGTGCGCTAGAAGTGCATTTAAGGTATCGCGGGCATTTAAGTAACGTTCACGGTCCTCGACATCGGCGCGGGTCAATAGCATTTGTCCAACATTCACACCATACAAAGCAAACAGACTCTGCCAAATATGAATAAGCTGTCCTTGGCCGATTGCGGCAAGCATTTGTTTTTCAATCAAAGAACGACCACAGGGGGTAATGAGTTGCTCGCGACCTGCAGCAACCGCGCCGCTTGATACTAAAACAACCTGATAACCCTGTTTTTTTAATTCACAACATTGGCGAACAAGTTCAACCATGTGTGCTTTATCTAATTTGTCGGTACCGCCTGTCAGCACGCTTGTGCCCAGCTTTACAACAACGACGTGTGGCCTTTGCATTTGATTCTTATATTCTGTAATTAAAATAGAGAATTTATATATACCAGCTAACAGTTTTTGAACAAGTTAAAAAAATTCATGCTAGGATCGCGCTCTCGTTTTTTTACTCAATAGCGACACCTATGCCAGCCAGTTTATGCTTAATTATCGCGACCTTTTTATGGGGAAGCTCCTACATTGCATTAAAGCATGCAATCAATGTTTATGATCCTGTGTTAGTCATTTTCTTAAGAATGCTAACCACATTATTGATTAGCTTATGTTTATGGCGCTATGTGATCCGCTTTGAGTTCAAACCAGGTGACTGGAAGTACTTAATTGGTATGTCACTGGCTGAGCCTTGTTTCTATTATTTATTTGAAGGGCATGCTCTTGAATACACTTCAGCATCGCAAGCTGGGGTAATTGTCTCTTGTTTACCAATTATCGTCGCTATTTTGGCGTTCTTAATATTAAAAGAGTACATCAGTAAAGCCATCGTCGTTGGCTTTACCTTGTGTATTGGTGGCAGTATTTTATTAACGCTATTATCACCAAGCACTGAGCAAGCCCCTAACCCACTGCTTGGTAACTTTTTAGAGTTGATGGCGATGGTTTGCGCGGCGTTTTATACCGTGAGCGTAAAACACTTAGTCGCCCGTTACTCACCGCTGACCTTAATAGCAATCCAAGGATTTAGCGGTAGCTTATTCTTTGCGCCTTTTTTATTTTTTATCGAACTACCCAGCGAAAATCAGCACGACTTAAGTGCCCTACTGAGCATTTTATATTTAGGCTCATGTGTCACTTTAGGCGGCTATGGCATGTACAATTACGCCATCAGTAAAGTGTCGGTGTTAACCGCTGCTGCTTACTCAAACCTCATTCCAATTTTTGCGTTAATTTTGTCAGCCATTCTACTTGGCGAAGTACTCACACTTTGGCAATGGGTGAGTATTGCGGTGGTATTCGCTGGTGTTATTGTTAGCCAACGTCATCAAGAGCTCAGAGTTGAAGTAGACGACGATAATTTATCAGCCGACACCAATAGCCTAAACTCTGTCCCTGAAGCTAACGAGTCAAAAGGGTAACAGGTTAATAAATAAAGGCCTGATTGTGCTAAAAAGCCCTGTTCGCTTTGATGAATAACATCAATGCTACGAACTTGATAGTGTTCAATCTGGCCACTTTGCAACTGCATACTGAACTGCTCACCCACTGCGACATGTTTTAGAAATGCAAAGTGGGTGTCATTATGGCCAGCTATTAAAACCCCTTTTGAGCTGCCAAGTTCACCGCTTGGCAAAAAATGCCCGGGGGCAAACGCAAGGTTTCGCCCCGATGCACCGGCAAGTACAGTCAACTCTTGCTGCTGGCTTGGCCAATTTATGTGTGCAGTGACATAACCATCGGCGTAAAACCAAGGCCTCACTTGCTCATTAGGACTTTGCAAAGCTTGCTGCCAAGCTGATTCAATCAATGCCTGTGCCAGCCAAGCTTTCGCCTGCATATAACCGCCATTAACAAACAATGCGATACCAAGTAAGGCGCTGCATAATGGCAGCGCTTTTTTTAGCGTCGCCATTGCCATAACCATGAGAATGTAAGCAGCAACAACCCAAGTAGCATAAACACCCGGCTTTGTCCGTCGGTTTGCGGTAGCGTCATGCCGTTAGGAAGTTTATTTCGTACTTGCATTGAACGCTCTGCAATTTCATTATCCGCATAGTTATCAACTGCAATAAAGGCCGTAAAAGGGCTAAGTAAATGATGCTGAAGTGCTAATGTCTCGACTTCTGCGCGTACCGCCTGTTTTTCGTTATAAAGCAGCAGCGATTTAATTTTTTGTCTGGCCCAGAGTCTAGCGATACCTTCGCCTTGTGCAGCATTGGCGGTTGCTAAATTAATGGTGAGTGGCCCTGTGTTTGTTTGCCCTTTTAACGTTAAGTGCTGACTGCCATCAAGCTTTACGGCAACCAAAACCGGCTCAGAAAAATACAAATCAGGTAATGGCGATGGCCAATATTCAAGTGCTGCTTTGTCGCCTTCAAGAGCAAGCTCTGTAACTGCAGGATGCGCCAGCTTATCAAAGAGCAGCTGCATTTTGGGCTGGACTTGGTTGGTACTACTAATAAAAGTGAATGTACCACGGCCAATATCGGCAGCTCTGGTCATAAAAAAGCTATTAGGCGCGCTACCAATACCGACGGTAAAGAGTCGGCTGTCACCCAAATCTGTTTGAATTTGTTTAAATAGCTGCGTTTCGTTACCCACACTGCCATCGGTTAAAAACACCACTTGGCGTACAAAGCCATCATGCTGTTTACCATCAAGTACCTGAGTCAGTGCTTTTGCTATTTCGGTGCCGCCATCAGCTTGTAAACCATAAATAAAACGCTCTGCACGGCGAATGTTAAAGTCATTGGCAATCATTGGCGTGTCACTTAACACTGACACTTCGTTATCAAAGCCGATGATGTTAAAACTGTCATTTTCATCCAATAACGAAAGGGCATAAAACAAGGCTTGTTTAGCCTGCTCCATAGATTGACCATGCATTGAGCCGGAGGTATCTACAACAAACACCATTTCGCGAGGCAGACGAGCTTGCGAGATAAAGTGGTCGCTTGGCGGTACTAACATCAGTAAACCATATTCTTGTCCGGCAACTGTTTCGGTAAAAAATGCAGCCTGAGAGTGGGCTTTATCAAGGGGTTTAAATGTCAGCTCAAAGTCTCTATCCATTGGAACATCACGATTAAGTGATAACTGGTACCGACCAAAACTTGGATTATCGATTTGCATGCCCGCTAAATTAGCGTTGATATCACTGAGTTCAAGGCCAATATCCATCGAAATAGCAAGGTTTAGGCTCGCATCAGACTCTTGGCTTTGTGCACGATGAAAAACAGGCTTTAGCCACGCTGATGCCACTTGCGCTGTGTTAGCTGTTGTGTCGTTCTGTTGTTCTGTGTCTTTTGTTTCTAGATCCGTTTTTTGCTGCAGTTCTGCCGTTAAAGGTTCGTAGCGCGGTGTAATAGTGGTTGGAAAACGCAGTGAAAACACACCATCGCGAAAACCGATTATCTCTTGGTATTGCAAAGTAATTTCAATCTCTTCCCCTGCTCCAAGGTTTGCCACATCAGTAGAGAAAATATTCGCACGTTGCTGACGAACTAAAGCGGCGCGTTTACCCTGTTTTTGAGCTTGCTCAAATTGCTGTTCAGCCTGCTGTTTAAGGGCAATGTTACCGGTGATAATGCGCTCACCAATTTGCATTTGCATGGCATGAACTGCACTTTCATCAGGTAACGGAAACACATAGCGTGCATTAACCGCAAACGGGTGCGGGTTTTGATAACGTTGTTTAACAACAACATGATTAATAAGCCCAGTGAGCGTCATAGTGACATCGTTTTTCACTAATAAGCCCGACGACACTTGGCTATTTGAATCATCATAAAAACGCAGTTCGGCACTGGCATTGGCTGCAAATGCAGGGTTAATTGCATAGCCTAATAAGAGGATAAAAAGGCTCCCAAAAAGGAGCCTTTTGGTACGGTTACTCAACATAATATGTCACTCCATCGACCGATGAATTAGTGGTTACTTTGTGCTGTACGTAAGCTGCTTTGTGACACGGGGCGTGTCGTTAAGGTTACGCGGCGGTCAAACACGTTGTCTTCGTAGTTATTTGAATCAGCAACACTTTGCTGCTCACCAAAGGCGGTTGCGGTTAAGCGCGTATGAGGCACACCTTGTTTAATTAAGTAGCTTTGCACTGCATTTACACGTTGTTTTGAAAGCATTAAATTAGCCAACTCATCACCACGCTGATCTGCAAAGCCATTTAAGTCGATAGCCAGATTTGGCTGGGCAATCAATAACTGCGCGACTTTGTCGAGTTGATTTGCAAAGTGTGGGGCAATTTCGCTAGAGCCGGTTTTAAACTGTACCGTCATCGCCAATAAGGTGTTCAATTGAGCTTGTAGCAACTGCTCTTTTTCGTCAGCTAATAATTCAAGCTGCTCACTTAGGGCTGCGTTATCGGCAATCACTTGTTGGTAATCTGCGGTTTGTTCTTTCATTACAACTAATGCGTGAGCTTGTTCATCAATGGTGTTGTCTGCCGCTTCTTTTTCGCCAATTAAGCCACCTGCAAACGCGCCAATAAATGCACCCACTGGGCCGCCGACTATGCCGCCAACAAGGGCACCTGCACCTAAGCCAATGGCTGTTTCTTTTGGTGTTTCTTGTTTAGTTTGACTCGCAGCGTCTGCAAAAGGGGCTACAGATACAGCAGACGTAATAACAGCGGCAATAATTAATTTTTTCATGGTTTAATCCTTTTTCTACTTAATTGCTTGGCAACATTGGTTGGTGTTGCGAACTTGGTATGGAGCTATTAAAACAAGTCGAAATGGCAATAAAGGGGATCAAAAAAGGCAAACTGCTGAGCAATTGTGGCAGAAAAATGGCAATCGCGTTTTTGCCAGTACGCAAGGCAAAAAATTAGGTATAGTTCGCTATAGAAAGAATTTAAGTAAGTATTAACAATGAAGAAAATAGCAATCGTTGAAGATGAAACAGCAATCCGCGAAAACTACACAGAAATGCTCAGCGCTCAGGGCTATCAGGTTGTAGGCTTTGCTGACAGAGCCAGTGCTGAAGTGGCATTTAGTCAATCTTTACCCGATTTAGCTATTGTTGATATTGGCCTTGGCCATGAAGTGGATGGTGGTTTTTTACTTTGCCAAACACTACGTAGTCTTTCTAAAACCTTACCGATTATATTTTTAACCGCCCGTGATAGCGAAATTGATACCGTATGTGGCCTGCGCATGGGAGCAGACGACTACTTAACCAAAGATATCAGTATGGCGCATCTTGCTGCTCGAATTGGTGCCTTGTTTAGACGCCTTGATGCCTTCGATCAACCTGCCGATCAAACCGCTCTTTTGCATCGCGGCCCGTTAAAGTTAGATACTCAGCGCATGCAGGTTTTTTGGCAAGAGCAACTGGTTGATTTAACTGTGACAGAATTTTGGATGGTACATTCACTTGCGCAGCGTCCAGGCCATGTAAAAAGCCGCAACGAATTAATGAGTGATGCGAAAATTTATGTTGATGACAGTACTATTACCTCACACGTAAAACGCATACGTAAAAAGTTTATTGCTTTAGATGATGCATTTGACTGCATTGATACCGTTTACGGTATGGGTTATCGCTGGGAGCAAGCTTAATGCTGCGTTTGGGGCTTAGAACTAAGTTTATTTTCTTATCCTGCTTTTTATTTTTATTGCCTTGGCTTGGCTATGAATATGTTTGGGAAATGGAAAAGTTCTTAAGGCAAGGACAAGAAAAAACCTTAGTGGGCACCACCCGCGCACTTGCAACGGCATTACATGAGCGCCCTGCTTTGTTTGACTCGCAAACCAACTTTTTAGATCAAGTTGTAAAAGGCCGAGATTTATATGCCTATAATCTAAATAACCCGATTCAACTTGATGGTAAATTGTCGGAGTGGCAGCCTTATCAAAGCTTATTTTGGCATTATGACAAACGCTACTTACAAGGGCTAAGCAATGAGCATCAAGAAAGTGATCTAAGTTTTGATCACATGGTAGGCAAGTACGAGAACTACCTTTATGCGGCATTTAAAGTCACTGATAGCTCACTGGTGTATCGAGCTAAAAATGTGCTCAGCTTTACCCGTAATGATCACTTACAGATCATGTTAAAAACACCTGAAGGTGAGTTTAAAAGTTATGTGGTGGCCGCCCGCCAAGATGGTTGGGTTAATGCCTTTGATGCTTCGACACAAGAGCCTATCACTAAAATCCAAGGCTATTTTAAAAGCACCGACACGGGTTACAACATAGAACTGCGTTTTCCGCTTTCGATGCTAGGTAATAAGCTTGGTTTTGCTATTGAAGATTGGGATGAAGACAAGGTTGAGCCTCAGCTTATGTCGACCTCAAACCTACAAAACCCTAATGATATCGGCTCTGTTTTAGTACCTTCGCCAGAAATTAACCGTATTTTGAAAGGTATGGGCCACAGTGGCAGTCGAATTTGGGTCGTCGATAACCATCATCGCGTACTTGCACAATCAGGCTCAATTCATCATGCCGATGGCGTTTGGGCAGACGGCCTAAAAGAGGAGCCCGCAACAACCTGGTGGCAACGCTTTGAGCAAGATTACTTACACCCACTTTACTATAAAATTTTAACTCGCCCAGAAAATGAGTTTATTGATACCTTACATGATGTCGCAGCGATGCAAGGTACTCACATAGCCAGTGCTTTAAATGGGAAACCTGCATCATCATGGCGCTTAACTCCAGATAACAAAGCCGTTATTTTATCGGCGGCCTACCCTATTTGGATCCAAGACAAAGTCATTGGTGCAGTAATCGCAGAAGAAACCACCAATGGCGTGCGCACCCTGCGTAATAAATCGTTAGAGAAGCTCTTTAATGTCATTTTAGCGGTGATGCTTGTTGGTACTGTAACGCTATTCTTTTTTGCTTCAAGAATTTCCAGCCGTATTCGCCGCTTACGTGACAATGCCGAGCAAGCCATTGATGCCCAAGGGCGGATCACCGGCAAAATTACTTATGCCGATTCGAATGACGAAATTGGCGACCTTTCTCGCAGCTTTGCCAACATTGTTAGCCGTTTAAGTGGTTATACTGATTACTTAGAAAATATGTCATCACGACTCTCCCATGAGCTGCGTACGCCCGTGGCTGTTGTGCGCTCATCGCTTGAAAATTTACAAATGCAGCCGCAATCTGAACTGAGTCAAAAATACCTCGACCGTGCCAGTGAAGGGGTTGAGCGGTTAGGTAAAATTATTACCACCATGAGTGAAGCAACGCGCCTTGAACAAAGTATTCAAAGTGCCGAGGCAGAAGAGTTTGACCTAACCAAGGTGATCACCGGCTGCATGCAGGGCTATCAAATAACCTATGGTGAAAGCCTATTTACCTTGTCACTTTGTAAAGAGCCGTTAAATGTTAGTGGCGCACCAGAATTTATTGCCCAATTACTCGATAAGCTCATCAACAACGCACTTGAGTTTAAAACCCCGCAAAGCACAATTTCAGTCAGCTTAACCAAGCAAGAGCACCATGCATTATTAACAATTAGCAACCAAGGGCCTCTGCTCCCTGACGGTTTAGTTGAACACATTTTCGACTCAATGGTCTCGGTGAGAAGTCAGCAACATCAGCAGCAGCCACACTTGGGTTTAGGTCTTTATATTGTAAGGCTTATTTGCGATTACCATCACGGTAAAGTATTGGCAGAAAATTTAGATGATGGCACAGGTGTTGTGTTTACTGTGGAGTTGCCTATTAAATAAGCATATTTGCGTTACATATGATTACAGTTTAATGACTGAGTATTCACCGATAATTCAGATTACAGGACGTAATATTTGTAATACAAAAGGCAAATTATTCTTTGGAGGGCATCATGCGATCTGGATTACAACGTGAAGAGATTGAGTTCATTATGGGGCTATTTAGCTATAATGAAGCAACCGATAAACCAGCGGCTCCAAAAAAGCAGCCTGTAAAAGCTGACACAAAAAAAGTTGATACAGCGCAATATAAAGCAAACTATAAAGCAACTTATTTGACCTAGCTAAGGGTAGCTCATTACAATGGCGCACCTTTGGAATATAACGCCTTGTAATGAAAAAACACTCACCTAAAAAAGAACTGATTTTACTGCCCGTTTTGTTCGTGGCTATTTTACTTTGTGTTGCAGGTCACTTCCTACTTCAGCCTAACTATCAAGACAGCCATACCGTTGAGTATTTACTCGCTGCACTGCCATTTGCTTTGTTTGGATTGGTGATTATCGCCTTTAAAGTTGCCAGTAAAAACGATAACCAAGATTAGATCAAAGAACGTAATAGCCAAACCAATCGGGCTTCATTGCTTGAGCTTGCCCGCTTGGCGTTAATTTTATTGATAAGTTGCTATCTAACAAATCAATCGCAAAACAATCGTCTACATCGTGTAAGTCATCTTTATGAAGATGAGTCATTCCCGCCAATAAAGACTCTTTAGCGCGTTGCTTTGCTTCTTCACTGCTACGCGCAACGTACAATGCAAAATCATGTTGCTCCGCAAGACTATCAGCTCGGTAAGCACCTAAATTTACAAAATACAGTTTTTCAGCTTGGTGATGCGCAGTATCAACCACTTCGACCTGATAGCCATCGATGTGCTGAATTTGCATGTAACTATCCATGTGCACATTGCTTTTATCACCCACCCACTGTGCTTTTAATTTTGAATAGGTTTGTTCAATGTTATCACCTACGACAAATCGAACGTCGTGCATTTCAATGTGGCAACCTTGAATACGACCGCCCAGATAGACTAAAAAAAGCGCCATGTTTTTCCTTATATTAAGCTTTCAACATTAATGTTGTGCTTTTTAATTAATTTATAAAAATCTGAGCGATTACGTTTCGCAAGCTTTGCGGCTTCGGCAACATTACCCGCTGACATTTTCAGCGTATTAATTAAATAATCTCGCTCAAATTCTTTTTTTGCATCATTTAACGAAAGTGGCTCAGCAATATTAACATTACTGTTTAAGGCACTCTCTACTAACTGAGCTGCAATCACTTTACCAGGTGTAAGGGCTACTACCTGCTCTATCACATTTTGTAATTGACGGATATTACCCGGCCAGTCATAGCGAACCAAAGCATGCATTGCATCATTGGCAAACTGCTTTTGATCTTGCCCCATACGTTTAGCAATTAGACCTGCAAAATGCTGTGCTAGCAAACTGATATCTTCTCGGCGTTCACAAAGCGGAGGCAATTTTAAGTTCACCACGTTTAATCGGTAATATAAATCTTCACGGAACTGCTGATTATTGATTGCCTCAGGAAGATTCTTATGAGTCGCCGACACCACCCGCACATCAATTGGGATCTCTTCTTGAAAGCCTACAGGACGAATGGTTTTCTCTTGTAAAACCCTTAGCAGTTTTACTTGTAAATTTAGCGGCATATCACCAATTTCGTCTAGAAAAAGGGTACCACCTTGTGCTTGTTGAAACAAACCTTGATGGTCTTTGACTGCACCTGTAAACGCACCTTTTTTATGTCCAAATAATTCAGACTCTAAAAGCTCTCCCGGCACAGCGCCGCAGTTAATTGCCACAAATGGCCCATCACTAACATGGCTGTGTTGATGTATCGCTTGTGCAAGGAGTTCTTTACCTGTTCCACTAGCACCGGAGATCAATACATTCACTTGCGTTGGACCAAGCAATTTAACTTGCTCAAGTAGATGCAACATCGCCCCGCTACGGGTGACAATATTTGTTTGTGTGGGTGTTTCATCACCATGTACACCATGGATCTCGATAGCTTTAGCAAGGCTGTCGAACAGCTCATCTTTATCAACCGGTTTGGTAATAAATGCAAATATACCTTGCTTCGTCGCTTCCACTGCATCAGGTATCGAACCATGTGCTGTCATCATAATCACCGGCATTGAAGGATAACGACTTTGTAACTGACGATGTAGAGCCATACCGTCCATTTCATCCATTCTTAAGTCGGTGATCACCGCATCATAGGTTTGGTTTTTTAGCGTTTGTAATGCCTCAATGCCACTTTCAACTGTACTAACCAAATAGCCTTTAGACTCAATTCTAATCGCTAGTAACTTTAATAAACTCGCATCGTCATCTACTAATAAAACCCGTGGTTTTGTTACTTCATTCATGATTACTGCTCCTTGGTTTCTTCACGTAGCAGAAGTTGTTGTTCGATAGTCGCAAGCGACGATAAGGTTTTTTCCATTTCATCACTCAGTGCTTGCTTAGCTTGTTTTGCCGCTAAATTCTGTTGTAAATATTGTTTTTGTAACCATAGATACTGCTTAATATCATCTGGCCAATAAAAAGCATGGTCACTTTTTTCAAGCTGATTAAGGGCTTTTTCTGGCTCTGAAGCACCGAGTAAACAAATTGACTCAAACAGACGCTTTAGCTCATTTTCGCCAACATAATTTGCTTTATCAGAAGACGCTTTAAAGCCACCACACTTGGCTGCATGCCAAGCAATGACTGTACTTGCAGGCGGGTATAACGGCTCACTTTTCGGCCGAGGCTTGGGATTAGGTTGCCCTTGAGGTTTCACATCTGTTGTCGGCTCTACTTGCTCTGGCTCAACATGCTTTTGCGTGATCGTGCACCCTGTTATAAAAAGTGTGCCTATAACAAGCATAAAACTGGCTTTATTCGCTAAGCCCATATCAGTTAACTCCTTGGGTTAATTGAATTGGTAAAATGGCTGTAAATACACACCCTTGTGGCTCATTATCTGTAATAGAGAGCTTACCGTTTAATTGTTCAACGGTTTCTTTAACTATGGTTAAACCAAGCCCGCTGCCCATTTCAGTATGTTGTTTTGCATTTTTTCCTTGGTAAAAAGCCCCAAATACAGCGGCTTTTTCAGTATCCTCTATCCCTACTCCTAAGTCGCTGACACTCAAAATTAACTGTCCCTGTTTTAAGCTTGCTTTTATTGTCACTGACTCATGTTCCGGCGAAAACTTTAACGCATTTGAAGTCAGCTGAATGAGCACCATTTCAAGTAGCTCAATTGAGATAAACAAGGCTTTATTTGGTAACTCATTCACCCACACAATGGATAAGTCACGCGCTGATAATCGGTGCTCAAAATGACGCTCAATTTTATTCATCATCAAGTTAAAGTTAAGCTCGCTTAGGCTTTGCTTACTCGTGCGAATAGCGTTGTAACTCAATAAGCTTTCAATCATGGCTCTGAGTCGCACCATACTTTGCGTTATTAGCCCAAGGACAGCTTGTTGCTCACTATTGATTGGGCCAACAATTTCATCTGCGAGTAAGTCTGTGCCTTCAACCATCGAAGCTAGGGGGGTTTTTAATTCATGTGTCACATGGCGTAAAAATGTATCTTTTTGCTGCTCAAGCATATGTAGCTGTGCTTGAACCCACTCTAGTTTGTTACCTAATTCAACTAACTCTGAGGAGCCTCGAACTTGAATTTTTTGCTGCCAATGGCCTTGTCCAAGTTTATCAATAACATGTGTGAGTTCCCTGAGCCGTCCGCTGATCCGCCAAAGAAACCCGCCCCCGACCAATAACGTGAGTGGAATTAACGCAACTAACCAATTAATAAATGAAGCTTGAAGTGCTTTTAATTGCTGCTGATTTTTTGTGATGCGTAATTCATTTTGCTCTTTGAGCCAATTTGTTTGCTCACTGATAAGCTTACTAGCGGGTGCAAACAGCTCACCATCTTGCTTTTGTTCTATTAATAAATGTTGATGCGCAAACTGTAATACCTCAGCCAATTGCCGCCACTGCGAGACATAATCAGCGGTTGGGCTTAAGAAAATGAGCTCATCGACACTTTGCAGTGACGATTGCCACTTGTTGGCAATTAAGCTATCGAGGGATTCACTTTTAAGCACCCAGTTTTGTCGAGTTGCTCGTTCAAGGCTATTTAAGTCTTGTTTGAGGTTATTGAATGCTTTGGTAATTTCGTAATTGTCACCGACGATTTCTTGAGTCACTGCAAGCTGCTTATTGAGCGCATTTAAAAATAAAATCACCACCAAGGATAACGGCAGCAAAGACAGCAAAATGCTACAGACGAACTGGCCAATAAGACTAGGTCGCCAATTTAGTAACTGTTTTATTTTTATCGCTACTTTATTTTGCATATTCACTCTCAACATAATTGCAGATGCTGATTATTAGTGAACAAACTTAGACACTCGCTGAATCCGACCTTAAAAAGGACTGATTTTCACCCAAAAACCGATACAAAGTTGCTATTTAGCAACAAACTAACTCATTGAAATAAAATGGATAAACTTTTAACACCTGAAAATCGTTGCAAAAAAGACACAACACCCTGTAACTATTTCGCATTCAAAACCACATAAAACCTATAACCAATTGATAATTATGTACTTTTAAAATTGGCACTGATTTTGATTAGTACTAAGCAAATTAGTTATTTAGGACACAAAATGAAAGTAACGGCCTTGGCAGCCACCCTGCTTATAAGTCTCATCTCGTTAAGTAGTTATGCACTTGATTTGCAAACAACGTTTAACGAACTCGATAAAGACAGTAATGGTTTTTTGAGTGAAGCTGAAGCATCTGAAGATGCATTATTACATGGCAACTTTACGCAAATTGATAGTAACCAAGATGGCCAAATTTCATTTTCTGAGTTTCAGTCGTTTATTCAATAGGAGATTGTAATGAAACAACTATTAGCTGCATTCTCGCTGATGTTTTTAGTTATCAGCGCCACCGTTCTAGCATCACAAATGGATGTTCGATTTGCTAAGTTTGATATTAACGCCGACGGCGAGATTTCATTAACTGAAGCAACCAAACACGATAACCTACTTAAGCAATTTGCCGATCTGGATGAAAACGGCGATCAGGTTCTGTCTGAACAAGAGTTTGAAAAATTCAAACCTTAACGGCTTAAAGTGCTTGCCATAATCCCAGAGGGAATGTGTAAACGGATTTAAATTTTGGGAGTTAAATTATGGCAAGCACTTTTATTTATAAAGGAGTGTAATTATGAGAATTTTCTGGCTTGCTTCATGTACCTTAATTACTATAAGCTTCAATAGCTTAGCATTGGATGTAAAACAAAGATTTGATCACCTTGATAAAGATAAAAATGGCTTTTTATCTGTGCAGGAACTGTCATCGCAACCGCACTTGCAAAAACGCATGGCGCAGTGGGATACAGATAAAGATCAACAAATCTCGCTCCTTGAATTTAAACACTATTTAACAAACAAGAGTTAAAGTAATGTCAAAATTAACCTTTGCCAGCCTAATTTTATGTTGTGTAACTAGCACAGTGAGTTTTGCTGCAGATAGTATTGGTGAAAAATTTAAACAACTTGATCGTAATGACGATGGTTACCTGACTCGCTCAGAGTCTGCGAGAGACCCTGCTCTGTGGTCACGTTTCAAAAACTACGACAGCGATAAAGATAATAAATTATCGCTTAGTGAATTTAAGGTCTACGCAAGCAAATAAAGCGTTACGGTTAATTATTTACTTACTGCTGAGTTGCAGTTTACTGCAACTCTGATACTGTTTTCATAAATCAATAAAAACTATTAGAAGATTATGAAACTCATCATCAGCTTACTAGCAACAGCTTCACTTAGCTGCTTTGCCAACACCACTGTTATTTATAATGTAAATGGCTACACGCCTACCTACAAAGGCGAAACCCAACACTTTTCTGCACTGGTTTTTAAAGACGGTAAAGTCGTAAAAACAGGCAATGACTCAATTAAAAATAGCTTCCCTGACGCCACCGCAATTGATGGCAAGCAAGCCACATTGTTACCTGGCTTAGTCGATGCTCACGGCCATGTAATTGGTTTAGGTAATAACCTTTCACAACTTGATGTCAGAAATACGCACTCGGCAGATGAGGTTGGCAAAATGCTGGCTGAGTTTGCCAAAGATAAACAAGGTTGGATCATTGGTCGCGGTTGGAATCAAGAGCAATGGCCTGGCGGTGAGTTTCCAACTGCAGCTGATTTAGACAAATATGTAAAAGACAAACCTGTAGTGCTTTCTCGCGTTGATGGCCATGCTGTATGGGTTAACTCAAAAGCCATGGAACTTGCAGGTATTGATAAACAAACTCCCTCTCCTGCCGGCGGTGAAATTTTAAAGCTGGATTCAGGGTTACCTTCTGGGGTATTCATTGATAAAGCCGAAACGCTTGTTACCCAACATGTACCAAAAGCAAGCCATGCCAGCATTAATACGGCATTAGATAATGCAGGTAAACATCTACTAAGTTTGGGTATTACATCAACCCATGATGCCGGTATCGATTACGACACGTGGCAAGTGTACAAGCAGCGCTCTGAGCAAAATACCCTTCCTGTCAGAATCGTAGCCATGCTAAGTGCTGCCGATCCTCAACTAGAAACCATGCTCAAAGCAGGCAAATATAAAGACATGAATGACATGCTGTCGATTCGAAGTGTCAAAGTGTATGCAGATGGTGCTTTAGGCAGTCGAGGCGCAGCCCTCATCGAGGAATACGCAGATCGTAAAAATCACCACGGCTTAATGCTTGAAACCCAAGAAAAGCTTGAACAGCTATTCAACTTAAGCTTTGCTCATGGCTTTAGTGCGAACACCCATGCAATTGGTGATAAAGCCAATCACGTGGTGCTCGATGCTTATGAAAATGTGTTTAAAAAAACCGGTGGCATTTTACTTCGTAACCGAATTGAACACGCACAAATTGTGACTCCTGAAGATATCCCTCGTTTTAAAACGTTAAAAATTATTCCTTCAATGCAGCCTGTTCATGCAACCTCTGATATGCATATGGCAGAGCAGCGCCTGACTGAAAAACAACTTGAAGGGGCGTATGCTTGGAAAACCTTTTTAGCGCAAGGCTCTGTAATTGCAGCAGGTTCTGACTTTCCTGTAGAGCTTGCTGATCCGTTTGATGGCTTATATTCAGCCATTACACGAATGGATCATAATCAACTTCCTGAAGGTGGCTGGCGACCACAAGAGCTGCTATCGCGTGATGAAGCTTTGCGTGCGTTTACTTTAGGTGGTGCTTATGCTGCACATCAAGAGTTTAAGCTTGGCAGCTTAGAGCAAGGCAAATGGGCTGACTTTATCTTGATTGATAAAGACTATTACAAAGCGCCAGTCTCTGAGATCCACGATATAAACGTGACACAAACTTGGATTGCGGGCGAGCTAAAATATAAAAAAGAGGAATAATATTACTCGGCGTCAGCTTTTTGCTGACGCTTTAATTTAATGATGTGGAAAATATTCACAAACGCCAGTAAACCATTGGTGAAGGCCACCGGAACGGCACCTATTGCCAGTCCGTAGAAGGTAAATGCAATACACCCTGCTAGGTTGAGCCAGCGTAGTTTTACTACATCGCTCATTGTCAAAGAAGCAACCAACAGTGCTGACGCTAAATAGCCTAAATATTCCCAACTCAATTGTTCTCTCCTAGGCTTTAGGTTAGCATTGGAGCTTGTCATTTTTTTTGACGCACTCTGTGCTAGTTTGACAATAAAATAAAAAAGCTAACTTACTAAAAACCTTGTAAAGCTTAAGAATAATCTTGGCTTTAAAATCATTACACGGGAAATGAAGGTATCAGTAACGTGAATCACCTTACTAGCAAGTTAGCGTAAATTCTTAGAATCTTAATGCTAACGTCATTAAGATGTAATAAATAGGACAATTGTCCGAAGAGCGGCGTTAATGTTTCAATATCATTTTTCAAGCTATCTTGTTGACCAATTACTGACATTTGCTGGCAGTAGTTTTCAACAAGCTAAAAAAGAAGTGCTGATCCACCAAGATCAACCTTTGTCAAAACTCGTATTAGTGAGAAGTGGCACAGTGTCGTTCAGCTATGACGTGGGTAATGGCCGACGCCTTCTTTTAGGCCAGCTTGATTGTAACAACACTCTGATTGGTGAAATTGAAGCACTGAATAACTACCCGTGTATCTACACAGTTACGTGCTTTAGCGATGTAAGTTATAACCTAATTGAGCTTAAACATTGGCGCGCACTACTCTTAGAAAAGCCAGAGTTAAGCTTGTACACAGCGCAAACAATTGCCGCTAAATTCCAAGAAAACCAAAAAATAAATTTAGATAAGCTGCTATTACCACTTAGCTACAACATAGCTAAAGATTGCTTATTAAGAGCTGAAAACAGTAACCCAACGTTACTGCGTGCCTACCCTACCGTAAATGCTGAAGCTGAGCGCTTTGCCACCACCGAAAGAGCATATAGACGCGTCGTTACAGAATTGGTTGAAAAAGGCTTAGTACAAAGAAGTAATCAAGGTTTACAAGTAGTAGATATCGACAAGCTTAGCGACTACGTCGAAAGTTTTGCGCAGTTATAAATGTGTTACAAATTTTTCTTAAATGCTTTAAAATAATATTACCAAACTGAAAAGCAAAGTCAGCATAAGTTCAGTTGGATAATCTATAAATATTCATAGAGTTAAGCTTTTTAACAGCAAAGCTCTGTATTATAATTTTGCAAAGCGGTGTGTTGTCACAAGTTACACCTGAAAGATGAGACAGAACTTTCTTATTTTATTAATGAAAGTATATATAATGTTCACTTGACGTATATATAATGTACGCTTATCCTTCAATAACAGATAACCATGTGTGGCGTTTTTTCGGTGCACAAACCGGTACTATTTGCTCTAATAAAAGTCTGATTACTTTACGAGAAAGGAAAGAAAGGTAACGATTATGGGAAACAATGAATTTAAACTAACCAAGCTAGCGCTAGCGTTAGGTGTCACTTTAAGCTTAAGTGGTTGTTTGAGTGATGACGACAAAAACGACACAGTGCCTGAGCCACCAGTTCCGACACAAGATGTAGCAGTTCCACCTACGGCTGTTGAACTTCAAGCTGGTGCATTTACAATTAGCGTTGTAGATGCTATTGGCGAAGAAATACCAGACAATGTTGCAGCAACCATCAGCTTTACAAGTGATGAGTCTGGCTTAGTTACAACAGATGGTAATGCCCTAACGGATGAGGACAAAACAGTCCTTGGTAGTACATTTGGTTATTCATTGGAGTCTATTCCTGCAGAAGGTGTTAGCTACAGCTTTGTAGTTTCTGCTGAAGGTTATTTATCTAACTCAGGAACTATTACACTTTCAACAACAGATAATGTGGCAGCAACTGAAGTTCGATTAACACCTCGTACGCTTCAAGATTCAGATGTTGCAATTGTTGCTGATACTAAGGCGTTGAGTGATCTAGCTTCTGATGGTGTTTCGGCAAGTTACGACCCAAGCACTGGACTGGTACTTGAAGGTGCAGATGAGATCAGTATGACTCAATCAATTCCTTCAAGCAAAGCAACTAAGGCTGTTGGTGGTACAACTGTTAAGATTAAAAATGGTACGCAATTCTTAGATAAAGACGGCGTAGCCCTAACAAGCGCACCTTCATTAACTGTTGGTTACTTTTCTAACGAAGCAACCCGTAATACTACTGAGTCAAGTGAAGATGCTGCAGAAGAATCGTCATTAGATGCTTTCCCTGGTGGTCTATCACTCTCAGTTGCAAATTCAGGCGGTTCTGATGTTGCTGGTTCTTTTACATCTGGTGGCTTTGTTGCAATAGAACTTACAGATGATGAAGGTAATAAAGTTAAGTCTTTTGGTGAAGGTAACTCTTTAACTGTCGAAATGCAGTTGGATAAAAACACAACAAACCCTTGTCCAGTTACATTACCTGATGGTGAGACTATCTCTACTTATGCAGAAGCAAATGGTTTTTCAGCTGGCACATGTACAGTAACTAATCCAGTTTCTCGCAGCGTAGCTGCTGGTGATATCTTCCCAGTATGGAGCTATGACGAAGAAGTAGGTAAGTGGAGCTTTGAAAGCTATGGTTTAGTTTCGGATAGTGGCGCGACTTCAACTTTCGATGTAGTCGTTGATGTTAATCACTTATCATATTGGAATCTTGACTACTTTACACAGAATGGTTGCTCATCAACGACTATAAACTTCGTTGACAGTAACGATGATGCAAATACAGTGTTATCTACTTTAGTAGCTGAAATTCCAGGTTATCGTAGAAAAGAACGTTCATTCAATGGTAATTTCTCGCAAGTAACTTTCCAACGAGTGCCTGGTTTTGATGTAAAACTAAAGGTAATGCGTGATGGAAAAAATATTCTAGACGGTTTAGCCTCGGATTATGATGGCGTAGCTTCTGTATTAGATGCAAAATTATGCGAGCTTAATGGTCAAACACTTAAGTTAACATCTGCACCGATTCCAACTGTTACTAAGAAATTAACACCGCAATTTGTTTGTAGTAATACTGATGATTTTGATGTTGGTACAGACCCTGTTCCTACAGCTGCAAATATTAAGCTATTACGTAACAATAAAATGGTTAGAAGCTTCTACAAAAACGGAGCTTTCGATGTAGTTCTTGAGCAAGCGACTGGTATTTCTTACACTGTAAAATACCAAAACCCTTTAACCAAAGGCTGGTTATCACAAGCTCTAACTGTTAACACCACTGCAGCTAGCTTAAACATTCCTGTAGTTTGTGAAGTTGTTGAACAACCAATCACTGGTGGTACTGGTGGTACTGGTGGTACTGGTGGTTCTGGTAACGGTGGCTAGTCCACAACGCTAATAAAGCTTTTAAAACCGCGCTTATGCGCGGTTTTTTATTGCCTTTTTAAAACTATACATAAACACCAATCTTCTCTTTAGTGATAAGCATCAATAAATTTGTGCAACTTAAACTACTCTTAATTACAGGCAATAAAAAAGGCTCACTAGGAACCTTTTTTGATATTTTGAGCGAAGTTACTTTTCCAGTAAAATGTCGTGGATATTCGCTAAATCAGACTTACCTTCGATGATTTCATCTGGCGTTAGGCCTGAAAGCTCATGCGGGAACACTAACCACTCTTCAGACTCATGAATGTAATAATCTGGCACCATGTCTACCTTTGAGTTTTTCGGCTTGTAGTATGGGCATGCAACGCGGATATCACGTGGTAGGTTTAAACGCATTAGCTCAGAAAGCTTTTCTTTTAATGCAACAATACTACGACCAGAATCGAATACGTCATCAACGATTAGTAATGAGTTATCTGCATTGGCATTTTCAATGATGTAATGCAAACCGTGAACTTTGATCTCTTTAGATTGCTGGTTAATACCGTAATACGAAGAAGTACGTACTGCGATATGGTCAGTTTCGATACCTTTGTAATCGTAATACTCTTGAACTGCGATACCAATTGGAGCACCACCACGCCAAATACCAATGATGAAATCAGGACGGAAACCATCTTCATAAACTTGTGCCGCAACACGAAATGAATCTTCAAGAAGCTGCTGCGCAGTGATATAGCACTTATCTGACATAAATAGAGACCCCAGTGTGAATGATCATTCAAGTGTAGCTAATTTAATAAAAACTAACCACAGGATGAGAAAATGTGGGGCGGGATTTTATACTAATTTACTCAAAAAAGCTTGTATCAGTTTGTAAAATTACCTGTTAGATCAAAAAAGCCCCTTAACTTAGACAAAGTTAAAGGGCTTAATGAAAAAGATAATTGCTTATGCTTTTTCTAGTAATGTTCTTGCAACGGTACGCATACCTTGTGTTGTCGCGCCAGCAGCCCACTCGCTTGTGCTGCCCATGTTAAATGCAGCCGCAAGGTCAATATGCACCCAACCTTTGCCTTCATTTGGCACAAAGCGTGATAAGAAGCCAGCCGCATTAGAAGCGCCACCGTAACCACCGCCTTTTTGAGGACGGCTATTTGCAGTATCTGCATATGGCGATGGGCAGTTTTGTTGGTGCCATTTTTCAAGTGGTAATGGCCAAGCGGCTTCCATTTCTTGCTCTGCAAAGTCTTGTACGTCACGTACAAGCTCTTTATCAAGACCAAACAATGCATTGTACTCTTGACCAACAGCAACAAGCGCAGCGCCTGTTAGTGTTGCTGCATCAATGATTAATGGCGCACCAGACTCACCTGCAGCCATTAAGCCATCAGCAAGCACTAAACGGCCTTCTGCATCAGTGTTAACGATTTCAACCGTTGTACCATTCTTATAAGTAAGGATATCGCCAAGTTTATAGGCATGACCTGAAATAAGATTTTCTGCACAACATAAGAATAGTTTAATGCGTTTGTTGATACCACGGCTGATAGCAAGCGCTAAGCCCGCAGTTACTGTAGCAGCACCACCCATATCGCACTTCATACCTAACATGCCTTCACTTGGCTTGATAGAATAACCGCCTGAGTCAAACGTAATGCCTTTACCAACTAAAGCAGCCGCAACAGGTGCGTTCTCGTCACCCGTTGGGTTGTAATCTAATGCTAATAATACCGGTGGACGCTCACTACCACGACCTACCGCGTGAATACCAATCCACTGTTGCTCCAATAAAGCATCACCTTTAATGATTTGGTAGCTTACGTGCTCAGGCGCTAATGACTGAATAAACTCCGCCGCTTTACCGGCTAGGCTTTCTGGGAAAATATCATCAGCTGTGCCATTGATCATTTGACGAGCCCACGTCGCTGCTTGCTTTAAAGAAGCTAATTCTTTGCTGTCTGTTTTTGCATTTTCAACAAATTCAATCGCATCTAAATTCTTAGGTGAAACAAAGCCTTGATAGAAAGCCCATTGAGATTCAGTGCACCAAACATCGCCTACTAACGCAATATTTTTTAAGCCTTGATTAGCTAACGTACGTGCTGCTTTTTGTACGTTTTTAAGTGTATCTTGCTCAGTTAGATGAACAGTTGCGCCTTGTTCAGTAAAAGAAAGAGCGGCTTTTTCGCCCCAATGTGCGGCAGCGCCCTGCTCGCTAAGTTGAACTAGAAATTTTTCTGACATGTTAGAATACTCTTTGCGCTAAAAATGTTGCTTGAGTTTACTACAGCCTTCGTCAGTTCCCAACAGCTTGCGATAAATAGCGTTATGCTGTTTGGTTCTATCCTTGTCTTGAATCACATACAATAAAGAAAAACGAATTATTTAAAGTTATGAAATTTACTCCCGCATTACAATCAGCCACCTTAATTAAGCGTTACAAGCGCTTTTTAGCTGACTTAAAAACGGCTGACGGAGAAGAGTTTACAGCTCACTGCGCTAATACCGGCAAAATGACAGGCTGTGCAGAGCCTGGCTTTAATGCTTTCTATTCAACAAGCGATAATGCCAAACGCAAATATCCTCATTCGCTGCAATTAACCCAGAACCAATTTAACCAATTGATATGTGTAAATACGGCTATAGCAAATAATGTTGTGCAAGAGGCGCTCGAAGCAGGCACGATTGCTGAACTTGCAAACT
Organism: Pseudoalteromonas gelatinilytica; assembly: GCF_001641615.1. Classification (GTDB taxonomy): domain Bacteria; phylum Pseudomonadota; class Gammaproteobacteria; order Enterobacterales; family Alteromonadaceae; genus Pseudoalteromonas; species Pseudoalteromonas gelatinilytica. The sequence goes on along the minus strand of NZ_LRRU01000018.1, from coordinate 247,842 downwards.
ACCAAACCATTGCTGCAGAAGTAAAATACGGCCAAGAAAACAGCCGCATCGACTTTTTATTAACAGATGATCAAAAACCTCATTGTTATGTTGAAGTCAAGTCAGTGACCTTACTGTCGCAAACAGAGCCGCAGTCTGGGCAAGGGTATTTTCCCGATGCAAAAACTGAGCGTGGCCAAAAGCACCTTCGAGAGCTTGTCGAAATGGTGCAGCAAGGACATCGTGCGGTCCTTTTATTTGCTGTTTTACATGAAGGTATTAACCAAGTAAGTGCGGCAACTCATATTGACCCTAAATACGCACAACTTTTAACTGATGCAATTGAAAAAGGCGTTGAAGTTATTGCTTACAAAGCAAAAATATATGCTGATGAGATAAAAATACAGGAAAAATGCCCATTCATCGCCTAAGCTACTCTTTTACTAAAACGACAATAAAAGCACGATTTAAGTTGTATTATTTTTTTTTGCCCATATAACTTAGCAAATTTAAAAAATTTACGGATAGTTAAGGGCTTATAACACCGCCCATAATTATTTGAGCAATCATTAGTCCGAGGTCAAGAGGATTAATTAAAAATAAATTTGCCTCAATCTAATGATTCTGCTATTTATAGCCGCCGGCTAACGCTGGGCAAAATATTAAGGATTTAGGAGAAAGTTATGCCAGACCAAAAAAAACTAGGGTTATTGGCTCAGGCCGGGTTGGAACCATATCAAGAACAGCCAGGTGAAGAGTATATGAATGATGCACAACGTGCTCATTTTAAAACAATTTTAGAAGCTTGGCGTAACGATTTACGTAACGAAGTAGACCGTACTAAATCGCATATGCAAGACGAAGCAGCTAACTTTCCAGATCCAGTAGACCGTGCAGCACAAGAAGAAGAATTCTCATTAGAACTTCGTACTCGTGACCGTGAGCGTAAACTGATCAAGAAAATTGAGAAAACGATTCAATTAATCAAAGAAGACGATTTTGGTTATTGTGAATCTTGTGGTATCGAAATTGGTATCCGCCGCCTAGAAGCGCGTCCTACAGCTGATTTATGTGTAGACTGTAAAACGCTTGCGGAAATTAAAGAAAAACAATCTGGACGCGGTTAATATCCTTTAATTAGCCCATGTCTACCACAGCCGTTAACACGCCAACGCGTGAATATCGTGGCCGTTTTGCGCCATCACCTTCTGGGCCATTACATTTTGGTTCACTTATAGCGGCTGTGGGTAGTTTCCTTGATGCTAAAGCCAATCAAGGAAAATGGTTAGTACGCATTGAAGATATCGACACAACGCGTGTTGTCAGCGGTGCTAGCGACGATATATTACACACCTTAGAAGCTTACGGCCTACATTGGGACGAATCCGTCATTTACCAAACCCAGCGTCATGAGCAATATCAAGCTATTGTTAATGAACTAATCTCACAAAACCTAGTTTATGCATGTCACTGCACTCGTAAAGAAATCAAAGCTATCGGGGGCATTTACCAAGGCCATTGCCGAGATAAAAGTCATGGGCTTTCTGACTCAGCACTGCGTTTAACCCAGCAATTTGCGACCAGCCACTACCATGATTTAATTCAAGGTGAGGTGCGTATTGATAGCCAACTTGCCAAAGAAGATTACTTAATAAAGCGTAGCGATGGTTTATTTGCCTACCAACTCGTTGTAGTGGTTGACGATATTGCACAAGGTATAACACATGTTGTGCGCGGCGCTGATTTACTAGAGCCAACCGCACGACAACTTAGTTTATTTAAGCAGCTTAATAAACCTGCGCCCGATTACGCTCATCTACCTTTAGCGGTTGCTAAGCCGGGTTTTAAGTTATCAAAGCAAAATTACGCCCCCGCAATAGCAAAATCAGATCCTAAGCCCGCTTTGTTCGATGCTTTTCGCTTTTTAGGACTAAAGCCAGAAAGCGCTCTTTTATCGTTAAATATCGAACAAATGTTAGCTTGGGCAGTGGAAACTTACCGTCTTGAACACATCCCAAAGGTGCAAGAAATACAGGTCAGCGAAAATCCAAACTCTCCTTTTTGTGACTTTGTTACTATTGAAAAATAAATTGCCAATTTTAAAGGCCGAGTAACTTAATTTTTCTGCCCTGCTGGTATATGATAGCGACCCAAAGTGTGCGAATCATCAACAGCTTATTTTAGCGCCAAGTAAAACACACTGATTACACGTCAATCTCACATCGGCGAAGTAACAAACAAACGCTATACTTGATGAGTCGCAAAGTCCGCGTCGTAGGAGACAGATTATTATTTCCAAGCTTTTTCAATTTTGTCGGCAGATTATTGGCCCAAATGCCACGACATCGAGTGATGCTTTACCAACGAGCGAGTTACCTTTGGTGATCGAGCGGAGTGAACACGGTATTTCACGCAAACAGTTTAGCCCAAATGCAATCAAAGTATTGTACCGCCTGAAAGAAGGTGGTTTTGATGCCTACCTAGTTGGTGGTTGTATTCGAGATATATTGTTAGGCCAACAGCCAAAAGACTTCGACGTTGTAACAAACGCAACGCCTGAGCAAATCAAAAAGCTATTTCGTAACTGTCGCCTAATTGGTCGTCGTTTTCGTTTAGCGCATATTGTATTTGGTCGAGAAATTATTGAAGTAGCGACCATGCGTGGTCATCACGAAGCTGACGAAAGTAAAAATCAAATTAGCCAATCAAGTGAACACGGCCAACTCCTGCGCGATAATGTCTACGGCAGTATCGAAGAAGATGCCGAACGCCGCGACTTTTCAATTAACGCACTGTATTACTCAATAAACGATTTTTGTATTTATGACTATGCCAATGGTATTAGCGCAATAAAAGCAAAACAAATTGAATTGATTGGCGACCCAGAAACTCGTTACCGTGAAGACCCTGTGCGTATGTTACGTGCAGTGCGTTTTGCTACCAAACTGGGAATGAGTATTGCGCCTGGCACCGAAAAACCAATTAAAGGCCTTGCTAATTTACTTGACCATATTCCGCCAGCTCGTTTATTTGAAGAATCACTTAAATTGTTCTTAAACGGTAAAGCTGAAGAAAACTACCTAATGCTACGCCAATATGGCTTATTCAAAGCATTATTCCCAGCGCTTGATAAAATCTTAGATGCCAATCCTGATGGCCTTGAGCATGCGTTTATCCTGCAAATGTTTAAAAACACCGATAAGCGTATCAATGCAGATAAAAAAGTCACGCCGGCCTTTATTTTTGCAGCCTTATTGTGGTTCCCATTACTCAGTATTGCTAAGAAATTACAACAACGCGATCAACTTTCAGAGTACGATGCATTTGCACAAGCAATGAATAAAGTGCTTAGTGAAAGTGCACAACATGTCGCGGTTCCAAAACGCTTCACTTTGGGTGCTCGCGATATTTGGCATATTCAGCAGCGTCTTGATAAACGAGGCGGTCAGCGCGCTTACAGGCTCACTCAACAGCCTCGCTTCAAAGCTGCCTATGACTTTTTATTACTGCGTGTACAAGCCGGTGAAGAGCAACATAAAGAACTTGCAGATTGGTGGGCAGCTTACTTGAGCCAAGACATCAATGGCCAAAAAGAGATGGTTAAAAATTTAGGGCACCAAGGTGGCCCAAAACGCCGTCGTCGCCCTCGTAAGAAAAAAGTAGACTAAGCATGCAGACTGTTTATTTAGGTTTAGGTGCTAACTTAAATGCACCACGCAAACAGATACATGCCGCTGTCGCTGCCATAAAAGCATTAAAAGATGTTGAGTTTGTTTGTGTATCTCATGATTACGCAAGCAAACCCATGGGACCGCAGGATCAACCAGATTATGTAAATGCGGTCGCGTGTGTTAAAACTGCACTTGAGCCTGAACAATTGCTTGATTTAACTCAAGCCATTGAACTTGAACATGGCCGTGTTAGAAAAGAAGAACGCTGGGGTCCTCGTACCCTTGATATAGATATTTTATTGTTCGGTAATGACGTGATAGACACCCCTCGCTTAACTGTGCCTCATTATGGCTTAACAGAGCGAGAATTTGTTGTTTATCCATTATTTGAGATAGCACCAACGCTTGTACTACCGAATAATCAATCACTTGCTGATATAACAAAAACGTTGCCTTTAAACGATTTACAACAACTCCCTCAGCAGTAATCAACCAAGGCTAAGCCTTAGAGGAAATTATGTCTAAAATCACCGTTTCAACTCTCAATAAAATGAAACAAGAACAACAAAAAATCACCGCATTAACGGCTTACGACGCCAGCTTTGCTAAATTGTTTCATGATAATGGCGTCGAGGTGATTTTAGTCGGTGACTCACTAGGTATGGTATTGCAAGGTGGTGATGACACATTAGCGGTAACCAACAGTGAGATTGCTTATCATACACGCTGCGTACGTGCAGGTAGCCGAGAGCTATTTGTGATTGCTGACTTACCTTTCATGACCTATGCCAATCCAACTGATGCCTGTAAAAATGCAGCAGAGTTGATGCGTGCTGGGGCAAACATGATCAAGCTTGAAGGTGGCGAATGGCTGCACGACAGCATTCGTGCAATGACCCAGCAAGGTATTCCTGTATGTGGCCACCTAGGCTTAACACCTCAGTCAGTGCATGTATTTGGCGGTTTTAAAATTCAAGGGCGTGAGCAATCTCAAGCCGATAAAATGGTCAGTGATGCAAAAGCACTTGAGGCGGCAGGTGCACAGTTACTTGTTTTAGAATGTATTCCAAGTGAGCTTGCTAAACGTATTACTGATGAATTGAATATTCCTACCATTGGTATTGGTGCGGGTAATCAAACCGATGGTCAAATCTTAGTAATGCACGACCTAGTTGGTATTTCTGCAGGTTATATTCCTAAGTTCTCAAAGAACTTTTTATTAGAAACCGGCAATATGCCAGCAGCAGTGCAAAAGTATTGTGAAGATGTAAAAAGTGGTGCTTTCCCAAGTGCCGAACACGAGTTTAAATAAATGCAATCAATCACTGAAATTAAATCGTTACGCAGTCAAATCAAAGCTTGGCGTCAAGCTGGCCTGAGCATTGCGCTAGTACCTACCATGGGCAATTTACACCAAGGTCACTTTTCACTTGTTGAAAAAGCCAAGACGCTTGCTGATAAGGTTGTTGTGAGTATCTTTGTAAACCCGATGCAATTCGGTGCCAATGAAGACCTTGATAGTTATCCGCGTACACTAAACGAAGATAAACAAGGTTTGGCTGAACTTGGTACTGATATCGTGTTTACTCCCTCGGTTGAAACAATTTACCCAAATGGTTTAGGCGAGCAAAGCTTTGTCGATGTACCGGGTGTTTCTATGGGTTACTGTGGAGGCTCGCGTCCTGGTCACTTTAAAGGCGTTGCAACCGTTGTTACTAAGCTATTTAATTTAGTACAACCTGACTTTGCTTGTTTTGGTGAAAAAGATTTTCAGCAGCTGCAAGTTATTAAAACAATGACGCGTGATTTATCTATCCCAGTTGAAATTGTTGGCGTACCTACTTGCCGAGAAATCTCAGGTTTAGCAATGAGTTCTCGCAATGGCTATTTATCTGATGAGCAAAAAGACACCGCAAAAGTACTGTTTGCCACTCTCAATAATACAGCAACAGCACTTAAGCAAGGCAACAAAGACATTGCAGCACTTGAGGCTGATGCAAAAGCACAGCTTGAAGATGCAGGTCTTAAGCCTGACTACTACGCAATTGCAGAGCGCTCAACATTAAAGCCTGCAACAACAACTGACAAACAACTTGTTATTTTAGCTGCTGCTTATTTAGGCTCAGTACGTTTAATTGACAATTTACAAGTTGAGCTGGATTAAATAGCAACAATCTGGGTAAGATGGATTGCAAAGAAAAGACATAAACTAGGGATAAGCATGAAAAAATTACCAGCAATTGCAGCAACATTTTTTGCAATGACATTACTGTCTGCCTGCTCAAACAAAATTGAAAACCCAGAAATGCAGCAATGTGCTCAGCAAAACTATCAATGTGAAGCGAGCTGTGAACAGCAAAGCACCGCTGATGGTTTAGTTCATAAAGTCTGTAGCAACAAATGCATTGAAGCTTACAACCAATGTAAAGCCAATGCAGAAAAGTTAGGTGAAGTTAAATAACACGGCTTGCCTTTCTAAGGCACTGAAAACCTGTTCGGTGCCTACACTCCCCTCCTCGATTACAATTTCGCTTGCAAAATTAAGCCTCTGGTAATTTTGTTCATATTTTTGTTTATCCTTTAAGCTATTCATATTAGGGCAAGCTTTCGTTCATTAAACTTCTCCATATTGGTGACGAATAAACAACTGCAACCGTGTAATTGTTTCTCACTAATTTCAAAATTTTACTCTTCGCATTTCGCTGTACCAACTCAAAGCCATTGAGATTATTAGTTTTTATTTTGGGTTCAGTAATTGCTAAGAGATATGAATGAATTAATGTGATTTACGGCTAAAGGAAAATTGAATGAGACCAGAAACCCGAACTAAGCTCTTCAGCGCTGTTAAAAAGAAGACCTTCTTGGGCGTATTATTAGCCATGAGTGCAGGTCATAGTTACGCAGTTGAAGATCCAGACCAGCCAAAAGCGACTGAAACAGAACAAACAGCCGTCAAGGTTCAAGCAACCGAAAATGAAAAACAGCAAGTAAAGGAAAATGCTGCTGAGCTTAAGCCTGCAATGATCACTATTCCGCAAGAAAAGCTATTTGAAGTTATCACTGCACGTGCGAAAAAATTAGCCTCTGAGCCGTATGTAGCGCCTAAAGAATTAGAGCTTGAAGCATTAACTAGCATTGGTTATCAAGACTACCGTGCAATCCGTTTTCGTACTGAGCAAGCAATTTGGAAAGATCAAAGCCTGTATGAAGTGCAGTTATTCCACCCTGGCTTTTTATATCGCTCACCGGTGGCGATTAATACCCTTGAACAAAATGCTGAAGTAAAAAGTTTACCTTTTAAAACAGATTACTATCGTTACGATGCAACCGCTGCTCCGTTAGAGCAAGAGATCAGCACCGCTATTGCTAATACACAACTTGGCCATGCAGGTTTTCGTTTACACTTTCCACTGAACAACAACCAGTACAAAGACGAAGTAGCTGTGTTCCAAGGTGCTTCATATTTTCGTTTAGTTGGCCCGCACCAAGTATATGGTCTGTCAGCGCGTGGTCTTGCGGTTGATACAGCACTCAGTTCAGGTGAAGAATTCCCCGTGTTCAAAGAGTTCTGGTTAGTAAAACCGGCACCCGAAGATACCACTATCGTGCTCTATGCATTATTAGATAGCCCATCAGTGTCGGGAGCCTATCGTTTTGAATTAACGCCTTCGACCAACACTGAAGTGAAAACTCAAATGCAAATTTTTGCCCGCAAAGACATCAAAAAGCTCGGCATTGCCCCGCTAACAAGTATGTTCTATCACGGTGAAAATAGTACTAAGTTTTTTGATGATTACCGCCCTGAAGTACATGACTCTGACGGCCTTTTAATGCAATCAGAGCAAGGTCAATGGGTTTGGCGCGCACTGAATAACCCGAAGAAGCTAAGTGTCACTTCATTTAGCTACGAGAACCCGAAAGGCTTTGGTCTTGCACAGCGAGACCGTGATTTTAATAACTACCTTGATACTGAGGCCCATTATCACAATCGTCCAAGCATGTGGATTGAGCCACTGGGTAACTGGGGTAAAGGACGTGTTGAGTTAGTTGAGATCCCAACAGATACAGAAACCAACGACAATATTGTTAGCTATTGGGTGCCAGAGCAGCCAATGAAAGCCGGTGACAACTTAAGCTTTAGTTACAAGCTTTCAACTTTCAATGCCACGCTTGCAACTCAAGATAAAGCGAGTGTGTTAAGAACCCGAATTGGTAGTGCTGCACTTCCGGGTGAGAAGAATCCGCCACCGAAAAGTCATCGTCAATTTACCGTAGATTTTAGTGGTGAAACCATTAATCAACTATCCGCTAATTTTGCCATGATGGCCGATTTAACCCTGTCTTCAGGTCAAGTAAGCGATAAAACGGTACAGCAGTTACCAAACAATCAAGGATGGCGCGTAGCCTTTAAAGTGGCGCCAGAGGGAGATAAGCCAGTTGATATGCGCTTATCGTTAAAACTACGTGATAAAGAAATCAGCGAGGTATGGAGCTATGTCTGGTATCCAAACGACGTCCAATAGTAAAGCATTAGAAGCAACAGCAATGCCTTTTAAGAAAACCCGCGCTTGGCTTTTTTCGAGCCTAGCGCTCACCATTACCGCCTATGGCGTGTGGATCATGTTCGATATTTTAAATTCTAACGGCATGACACCGCTTGAGTACGCTTTACTAGCATTATTTACAGTCACCTTCGCGTGGATTGTTACAGCCTTTTGTAGTGGCTGTATGGGCTTCATCCTGCAATTATTTCGTATTGACCCGTTGACCTTAAAACGTCAAAAACCAATCGAGATTGATCAGCATGCCTTAAGCCAAACTAAAACAGCCATTGTTATGCCTATCTATAACGAGGATACCGAGCGTGTAATTGCCGGTTTTGAGGTTAGCCTTCGCTCGCTGGCAAAAACAGGGCAAATGCCACATTACGACTTTTACTTGCTCAGTGATACGCAAGACCCTGAAATTGCTCGTAATGAACTTAAAGCATGGAATGCTCTTACTAAGCGTTTAGGTGATTTAGCAGCGCATACTTTTTATCGTCGCCGCGAAGACAACAAACACCGTAAAGTAGGTAACTTAACCGACTTTTGTGAGCGTTGGGGCAGCCAGTACGATCACATGATTGTGCTTGATGCCGATAGCATTATGACCGGTCAGTGTATGCTTGAGCTAACTTCTAGCATGATCAGCAATCCAAAATCAGGCTTGATCCAAACAATCCCGATCCCGGTTCGCCAAGACACGTTTTTTGGTCGCTTTTTACAGTTTGCATCGATTTTATATAGCCCAATGTTGGCAACCGGTTCTGCTTTTTGGCAAACAAACCAAGCAAACTACTGGGGTCACAATGCGATTATTCGCGTTGAAGCATTCACAAAATGCTGCGGCCTGCCGGTTTTAAAAGGCAATGCCCCATTTGGTGGTGAAATTTTAAGTCATGACTTTGTTGAAGCTTCACTGCTACACCGAAGTGGTTGGGATGTGTTGCTGCTTAGCGATGTTGAAGGTAGCTACGAAGAAGTGCCAAGTAACATTCTCGATTACGCGATTCGTGATAGACGTTGGGTGCAAGGAAATATCCAGCATTTAGGTTTATTGCCTAAATCAGGCCTTAAGCTAATGAGTAAAATGCACTTTTTATTCGGTGCTACGGCGTATATCTCATCGTTAATTTGGTTATCGATGCTGGCATTAAGTACCTTAGATGCAGTGACTCGGGCACTAAATAGCGACGTGTACTTTAACCATGCTTATCAGCTTTTCCCAACCTGGCAAATTGCCAAAACGGATTTAATTGATTCGTTGTTATTTATTACTGCCGTGCTGCTGTTACTGCCTAAATTAATGGGTGTTATTGTGACTTTAGTACACCGTAATAAAGCCTTTGGTGGCACGATGAAGCTAATTGCAGGTTCACTCATCGAAACGGTTTTTGCCATTGTAATTGCGCCGCTAATGATGGTATTCCATAGCTATTTTGTCGTGTGCGTATTTTTAGGTAAAAAAGTTAGCTGGGATGCACAGCCTCGTGAAGGCAGAATGGTGCCGTGGAAAGAAGCGATTGGTTATACGCTATTTTCGACTATTACTGCGATTATTTGGGGCTCGGTTGCTTACTATTACACACCGACCTTCTTCTGGTGGTTATCACCTATTTTAGTGGGCCTTATTTTAGCAGCGCCAATTGTACGCTACTCAAGCAGCATCGGCTTAGGTGTTAAAATGCGTAAAATGGGTTTATTTTTATGCCCAAGTGAAGTTGAAAACGATGATACCTTAGCGGCACTTCGTGTACATCAACAAGAGATTGGTTTGCCTAAAGATGAGCACGCTGACTTTAGTGTGCCAGCATTGCCTAATGAATACCCTACGGTAATGCCAATTCAAAGCTTTAAGGCACCTTCGGGTAAAAAGCGTAAGCAAGTACGCCTTGCCCAGCAACGCATTAAGGCAAAACTATTTGCCAAAAGCTAAACGAAAAAAAACCGCTCAATGAGCGGTTTTTTCATCTATGTCTGTATGGTTGTTACAGAAGGCCTAGCTTTTTAAGTTCAGCTGTTGCCATTTTGCCTGAAAGTGGCACATAACCATCTTTCTCAACAATTTTTTGACCGTCTACAGAAAGAACCATTTTTAAGAACTCTGCATCAATTGGTGCAAGAGGCTTGTTAGGGTGCTTGTTCACATAAACGTATAAGAAACGAGATAGTGGGTATTTACCTGTTGCTACGTTTTCTAATGTCGCATCAACAAAGTTATCGCCTTTCTTAGCAAGTGGTACTGTACGTACACCTGATGTTTTATAACCGATACCTGAGTAACCAATCGCATTCACTGAAGAAGAGATTGACTGTACTACAGATGCAGAACCAGGTTGTTCGTTTACGTTGTTACGGAAGTCACCTTTACAAAGTGCTTTCTTCTTGAAGTAACCGTAAGTACCCGATACTGAGTTACGACCGTAAAGTTGGATATCTTTTGCAGCCCAATCGCCTTCAAGACCTACTTCGCTCCAACGGTTAACTTCTGCTTCAGCACCACATTTACGTGTAGAAGAGAAAATCGCATCAACTTGGTCAATACGTAAACCTTTGATTGGGTTGTCTTTATGTACGAATACAGCTAGAGCATCGATTGCAACGCGTACTTCAGTTGGCTTGTAGCCGTAACGTTTTTCGAAAGCTTCGATTTCTTTTGACTTCATACGACGGCTCATTGGGCCGAAGTTTGCTGTACCTTCAGTTAATGCTGGAGGAGCAGTTGAAGAACCCGCTGCTTGGATTTGGATGTTTACGTTTGGATAGAAGCGTTTGTACTCTTCTGCCCAGAACGTCATCATGTTAGCAAGAGTGTCAGAACCAACAGATGAGAAATTACCAGAGATACCACTTGTTTTAGTGTACTCAGGCATATCTTTATCAACTGCAGCTGCTTGTGCTGATACAAATGTTGTTACAGCCACACCCATTGCGGCAACGAGATTTTTGAATTTCATAGGGGTTACTCCGATTTGTTCGTCCCATTTCCTAACTGCGGTCTACTCTAATGACACTAGATGACAGTTAGATTACCCTTAAATGACATTTTTATGACTTTGCCGTTTTTTTAATATTATCTGTTATACGCACGACTTTTTCGCTACCAAATGCGAACGCAAAGGTCGAGCCTTGTCCTAATTTACTGCTGATATCTAAACGACTGTCATGCCTTGTAAGTACATGTTTTGTAATCGCTAAACCTAATCCAGACCCACCTGTTGTGCGGCTACGCGCTTTATCAACGCGATAAAAACGCTCGGTTAAACGGTTAATATGTTCAGCAGCAATACCATCACCATTATCAGTCACACTAAACGCGGCTTGGTTATTTTTAAGCTGCCAATCAACTACAATCTTGCCACCAGGCTTGGTGTAATGGATGGCGTTAAACACAAGATTAGAAAAGGCACTTCGTAATTCGTCTTCAGCCCCTTTAATATCTAAACTTGCATCAACATTAAAGATAAGCTCATGACCTTTATCTTGGTTTAATGACTGTGCTTCGGTTTGAATATAGGTAAGTAGCTGCGGCACATTAACCGGCTTATCGTTATCTTGACGACGTGCTCCCTCAATACGCGATAGCGAGAGTAATTGATTAACCAAACTGTCCATACGCTTACATTGTTCAAGCATGGTTGTTTGCGCTTTTTGCCACATTGCAGGAGGTGGTAAGCTATCTGAATCAAGCATTTCTAAGTAGCCTGTCACCACCGTAAGTGGTGTTCTCAGCTCATGAGAAACATTGGCCACAAAATCTTTGCGCATCTGCTCAAGTTGCTTTAAGCGAGTAACATCACGTACCACCATCATCAACTGCGAACTTGCATAGGGCATCACACGAAACTCTAACGTTTGATCGTAGCTGTGGCCACCATCAAGCTCGAGCGGTTCATCGAAACAGGCTTTATGCATGTACTTAGCAAACTTAGGATCGCGAATAAGATTATCTAAGCGCTGTCCATGATCAGTCGGCCATTTTAAGCCTAATACCTTTAACGCCAGTTGGTTACACCAAATGATGCTGAGATCTTTTTGTAACACCACCACCGCATCAGGCACAGCTTCGGCACCATCACGAAAACGGCGAATTAAGTCAGCCAGCTCATTGCGTTTTTTACGGTTGCGATGTTGTAAATGATAGATCCCTTCGAAGACTTGTTCCCACGCTCCCTCACCTTCCGGTGGATTAAAACTACGTTGATTTAGGAGCCAATCGCTGAGACGATATAATTGATGATAATGCCAAATTAGAAGTGCAAAAGAGCCTAAAAATAAAAGCAAAAAAGGCGCACCTACAAGTACGCCAACTAATAACAAGGGTAAGAAATACATAAACAGGCGTTTTGCTAACGCCTGTTTATTCACTACTCGATACATACACTCACTTTACCTTAAGTATGTAAATTAGCTTGTTAAGGTCATTCCAATGACACTTATAATTTACTTGAAAAACGATAGCCAGCACCGCGAACTGTTTGTACTAAACGGTCATGTCCTAATGGTGCAATCGCTTTACGCAGACGACGAATATGTACATCAACTGTACGGTCTTCTACATATACATTTGTTCCCCATACATGATCAAGTAATTGTTCACGGCTGTAAACACGTTCTGGATGAGTCATGAAGAAATGCAGTAATCTAAATTCTGTAGGACCCATATCTAATTCACTCCCTTCTGAGGTTACACGGTGTGAAATAGGGTCAAGGCGTAAACCATGTACTTCAATGGCTTCTTCTAATGAGGTTGGCGAAACACGGCGAATTACCGCTTTGATACGTGCCATTAATTCTTTTGGAGAAAATGGTTTTGTTACGTAGTCATCAGCACCTACTTCAAGGCCGCGCACTTTATCTTCTTCTTCACCGCGAGCTGTCAGCATGATGATAGGAATTTGACGAGTGTATTCGCTTTGCTTAAACTTCTTAGCAATTTGAATACCGCTACCACCAGGTAACATCCAATCTAATAAAACCATATCTGGGTATGGCTCTACCATAGCTTCAATTGCAGAGTCATAATCTTCTGCTTCAATTGCTTGAAAACCATTTTGCTCTAGAACAAAAACCAGCATCTCTCTGATAGGCGCTTCGTCATCGACGACTAGTACTTTACGTGACATTCCAATTTATCTCTTTCGTTAGCGAACTGGTTTCATTATTATGACTAAGTATGACATTTTTATGAAAGTCTAACGAGTAATTCAAAAAGCGCAAAAAAATCAATGCAAAAATAGCCAGTTTTTACGCTTTAATAGTGAATTTTAGATTAAAAGTCATACCTTAAAGTGACTGCCACGTGATCTTCATCAGTATTATTATCTAGTGAAAATTGCGTATACCACATATACATACGTGCTTGTTTTGACAGGCTTCGTTCAACCCCAACAGAGGTACCACTGCCCGAATCTTTCAACTTACCAAAGCTACCATCGGTATCTTGATATTGCGCTAATAATTTATATTTATCTATTTTGTAAGTTGCACTCACTAAATAGCCATCTTCTTTGTCAGAACCTGTGACTTTTTCACTTTGTTGATACATACCGCCTACCGTCAAATCGCCTAATTTACCTTGCGCCGTAAATCGCGTTGTATCGTAGCCGGCTACTTTACTGTCGTGGGCAACACTTACAAAGTAGGGCGCATTTTTAAATTTACTATCGCCATACATAAAGGCCGCAGAGATACCGGTTTCTTCATCTTGTTTAGAGTTATCTTCAGCAATATAGGTGACCACAAATTGCATATTGCCGACAATAGGCGAGCTATAATGAACCACATCGCCGAGGCGATTTTCACCGTTAAACAAAGCTTTAATGTCACCATTAAAGTCGTTCATTAAATCAATTTTACCTTGCGATACTTTTAATGCCGTATCATGACGGCCAAGCACCACCTGACCATAGTTACCTTGTAAGCCAACGTATTGATTACGCGCGGTAATATTTTCTTCTGTTTTCCCATCGCTATCTTGATCAGCCGCATTTACTGCAAATTCAAACTTATATACGGCTTTTAACCCATCACTTATTTCACCGCTACCTTTAATACCCATACGTGAGTTGTAGCTTTCAACAGACGTTTTACTGCCCTCCCCGGTGTCGCTATTGGCAATCCCTAAATGGGCCCGACCATACACATCTACGGCTTCGGCAACACTATGAAAAGAAATAAAGCACATTGCAAAGCTCGACAACATCATGGCAGGTTTGTTCATGGTAGCGATCCTTAATTTAAGCAGTAACTTAAAAATCGAACATAAAGGGCTTTTGGTCAAGGCAAGGTGGCTATATTTCACACAAAAATCACGGATCACTGATCTACTAACCAAATCAGATCAGGATCAGGTTTTTACTAAGTTGATCAGCCCGAGATCAGTATTTTACTTAGAGAATAAGATAACTTGTTGATTTAATGTTAAGGGGATCAGTATTTAGTTTAAAAGCTGAGCAAAGAAAAGCCGATGATCAGTGCGTAACTAGTAAAATAATGATCCGTGAAAGCGAAGGTTAGTAAAACACTGATCCTGGAAAGCACGAGTAAGTAAATCGCTGATCCGCCTTGATCAAGGTATAAAAAAACCGGCATGTAAGCCGGCTTTTTCAATTTTTTATCAATTACTTGATTTGTGGATCAAGTTCACCTGATAAATATTTAAGGTGCATATCATCTAAAGAGATAGGCTTGATCTTAGCTGCTTGACCCGCAGTACCAAAGGCTTCGTAACGAGCAACACAGATCTCAGTCATTGCTTTCGTTGCTTCTGCTAAGTATTTACGTGGATCGAAGTTAGCTGGGTTTAAAGCTAAGTGACGACGAATTGCACCTGTTGATGCTAAACGAAGATCGGTATCGATATTTACTTTACGAACACCGTACTTAATACCTTCGATGATCTGCTCTACTGGTACACCATACGTTTCAGGGATTTCACCACCGTATTGGTTGATCACTTCTAACCACTCTTGTGGCACAGAAGACGAACCATGCATTACTAAGTGCGTGTTAGGGATACGCGCGTGGATTTCTTTAATGCGATCAATCGCTAAGATATCGTCTGTTGGTGGACGTGTGAATTTGTAGGCACCATGTGATGTACCACAAGCAATAGCAAGTGCATCAACTTTAGTTTTACGAACGAAATCAGCTGCTTCTTCAGGATCTGTTAGCATTTGATCCGTAGACAATTTACCTTCTGCACCTACGCCATCTTCTTCACCTGCTTCACCTGTTTCAAGTGAACCTAAAACACCTAGCTCGCCTTCAACAGACACACCACAAGCATGTGCCATTTCAACTGTTTGACGTGTTACATCAACATTATATTCGTAGCTTGAAGGGGTTTTACCATCAGACATTAATGAGCCATCCATCATTACTGATGAAAAGCCTAACTGGATTGAGCGCTGACATACACCTGGTGAAGTACCGTGGTCTTGGTGCATTACAACTGGAATATGAGGCCATTCTTCAACGGCTGCTAAAATCATATGACGAATAAAAGGGGCACCAGCATAGGCACGTGCGCCTGCTGAACCTTGTACAATTACCGGGCTGTTTGTTTTGTCAGCCGCTTCCATAATTGCGCGCATTTGCTCTTGGTTATTAACGTTAAACGCAGGTACGCCGTAACCATTTTCAGCTGCATGATCAAGAAGTTGTCGCATACTGATTAAAGCCATTTGGTATTCTCCAAATTGTATCGACAGTAGTTTCCTACTATCTAGTTTGAACGGATAAGTTATTTTTTGATGCATCACTGCATCACGAAAAGCTCGCGCCTACCGTAACAGCTGTAAATAAAACGAGGGTGAGAGGTATTTTATTAACAGCTGAACCAGCGTAATTACTTAATAACTACGCTGGTATACGCACTAATTACTTAGCGCGTTCTTCAAGCATAGCAACTGCTGGTAATTTTTTCCCTTCTAAAAATTCAAGGAAAGCACCACCACCTGTTGAAATGTAAGAAACTTTATCGGCAATGCCGTATTTATCAATCGCTGCAAGCGTATCACCGCCACCAGCAATCGAGAATGCACTTGAATTAGCAATCGCATCAGCAATAGCACGTGTGCCGTTACCAAATTGGTCAAATTCAAATACACCTACTGGGCCATTCCATACAACGGTACCCGCATTAGCAATGATTTTTGCTAATTGGTTTGCTGTATCAGGACCAATATCGAAGATCATGTCTTCGTCTGTTACTTCATTCACATCTTTTAGTGTTGCCACTGCAGATTCTGAGAACTCATTACCTACAACAACATCAGTCGGTACCGGAATTTCACCGTTATTAGCTTTTGCTGCAGCACTTAATTTGTTTGCTTCATCAATTAAATCAGCTTCAAATAAAGATTTACCTACCGGGTAACCTGCTGCTGCGATGAAGGTATTCGCGATACCACCACCTGTTACAAGTTGGTCAACCACTTTAGAAAGTGAATCAAGTACAGTTAACTTAGTTGATACTTTAGAGCCACCAACGATAGCAACTAAAGGACGAGCTGGGTTATCAAGCGCTTTACCTAATGCGTCTAGCTCTGCCGCAAGTAGTGGACCTGCACATGCAACATCAGCAAATAAACCCACACCGTGAGTAGATGCTTGTGCACGGTGAGCCGTACCAAATGCGTCCATTACGTAAACATCACATAGGGCAGCAAGCTTTTTAGACAGTGCTTCGTCGTTTTTCTTTTCGCCAACGTTAAAACGTACGTTTTCGAAAACAACCACTTCTTTATCAGCAACGTCTACGCCTTCTAGGTAGTCTTTTTCAAGACGAACTGTTTGCTCAAGAGCATCATTTAAATAATTAACCACAGGGGCAAGTGAAAACGCTTCATCATATTCCCCTTCCGTAGGGCGGCCAAGGTGTGACATCACCATTACTTTAGCGCCTTTTTCTAACGCTAATTTAATAGTTGGTAATGCTGCACGAATACGTGCATCAGAGGTCACTTTACCTTCTTTTACAGGCACATTTAAATCTTCACGAATTAACACGCGTTTGCCGTTTAAATCTAAATCTGCCATTTTAATGACCGACATGGACTTCTCCTTAGTTAACGATACTAATATTATATTTATAAATTATTGGCTTACAGCCATCATCGCACGCGCAGTGTCGAGCATACGATTCGCAAAGCCCCACTCATTATCGCACCACACTAACAACTTTATCAGTCGTTTATGACTAACACGTGTCTGAGTGCCATCTATGATACAAGAATGTGGGTCATGATTAAAATCTACCGATACCAATGGCTCTTCAGTGTAACTTAAAATACCGTCAAGGCGGTCTTTTGCAGCTAACTTAAGTGCTTGATTGACAGTCGCTAAATTCACATCAGTATTCACTGTTACACTTAAATCCATCGCCGTCACGTTGATAGTGGGTACCCTAACAGCAATGGCTTCAAAGCGACTATGAAACTTAGGCAAAATACGCTCAATACCACGAGCAAGCTTTGTATCTACCGGAATAATAGACTGGCTTGCAGCGCGAGTACGACGTAAATCATGATGATACGCATCGATGACTTGCTGATCATGCATCGAGGCATGAATCGTCGTAATGGCCCCAGATTCAATCGAAAATGCGTCATCTAACACTTTAATCACTGGTACAATGCAGTTTGTGGTACATGAACCATTTGAAACAATCGTATGTTCAGCTTTTAATTCATCATCGTTAATACCATACACAATTGTGGCATCAACATCTGCATCTGCAGGCTGCGAAAACAATACTTTTTTCGCACCAGCGTTTAAATGTAGCTCAGCATGTTCACGTGAGTGATACACCCCAGTACATTCAAGAACCACATCAACATCAAGTGTTTGCCAAGGCAGTTCTGCTGGGTTTTCTTCTGCAAACAAAGCAATAGAGTCATTAGCAACCGTTAAAGTATCTTCGCCAAGATTAACAGGGAATGAAAAGCGGCCGTGAGATGTATCGTATTTAAGGAGATGGGCAATGCCCTTAGGGTCGGCTAATTCGTTAATAGCGACAATTTTGATTTGATCTTCAAGCCCTGATTCATACAGAGCACGGACGATGTTGCGCCCGATTCGACCAAAACCATTAATTGCAAGTTTGATTGCCATGAAGAAGAAAATCCACTCTATTTGCTTGCAGATAAAGGCAGCTGCCTTTTAGATGGCGGTATTGTAATCGACCTTTGAAGTTTTTATAAGAGGTCAGCCAAAATAAAAATTGCTTAGTATGTTTTAGATGGCGCAGTTTTGGTAATCGACCTTACACATTATTATAAGAGGTCAAGTGAAATAAAAGTTGCTTAGCATGTTTTAGATGGCGCAGTTTTGGTAATCGACCTTACACATTTTTATAAGAGAGCAAGGTAAATAAAACTACTTAAACAACTCTCGATGACACAGTTTTGGTAATCGACCTTACACTTTTTTATATGAGAGCAAAGTTAATGCAACTGCCATAGCAACTTCTGTCCTCTTTATTCCTTTATAGCCAGCGACGAACAGATTTTTGGTATTGCAGGTATGCTAACCCAAACTTCTCTGCCATAAACGTTTCTTCTGGCATAATTTGAAATCGGTTCATATAAAGAATAAATACCGGCAACATAATAAAACTCGCAATATTACCAAGATAAATTCCCCAACCAACTAGCATTAGTAACATACCAACATACATTGGGTTACGGCTAATTTGATAAACACCACTTGTAACAAGACTCGCTGACTTTTCTGGAATTCGAGGATCAACGGTCGTGCCTTGCTTACGAAATTGATAAACCCCTAATAAAGCAAACATCACACCTGAAAATGCTATGAGTAGTGCTACAAAAGATGATGCAAAAAACGAGAAGCTAAAACTCATAAACAAGTCAGCTGTGCCCCACATCATCAACGCAATGATCAACAGCAGCACAACTGGGGGCACTTTTAATTCTAACTGATTCACACCAGCTCCCCTACTTTCAATGCCTTACCTCGACTAATTTGATGACACTGTGCTAAGAATAACTCGGCCGTTGCCATCGCATCAGTGAGGGCATGGTGCGAGCTATAATGCGGTAAGTTGTAGCGCTTACGGCATTCGCTAAGTGTTAAATCATCGTGGCCGATTTCGTGGCCTTGCTGGTGCAGGCGTTTTTTTTCAATAACAAAGGTATCAAGAATTAATCGCGCCTTTGCATCTAACCCAAGCGTCCTGCAGGCCTGTTTTAAAAACCCCCAATCAAGTGCCGCGTTATGAAACACTAAAATGCACTCACCAAAATGCTGATGCAGCTTGCCAAGAATAGTTTCGAGGCTTTCACCTGTATCTATGTCTTGTTTTGCAATACCATGATAAATCGGACTTTGTTCTAAGCTTTGCACGTCTTTATTTATTAAGTGCTGTGCACCGCTGAGCTTAATGCATTGATCTTCTATCATTACCCACGCCACCGAGACAATTTCGTGCTGGCGAGGATCAAGGCCCGTTAATTCCATGTCTATCACTACGTAGCGCTCTTTATAGGCATCGGCTGCCAAGAGTTGCTTGCGCGCTAAATACCGACTTAACCAGCGTTTAACCATACCCTCTCCTATAAACTACCGCGAGCAAACTTAAATGCGGCGGCTTGTTGCGCCTGTTTAACCAAATAAAATGCTTCTTTTAATTGATGTCGCTCTAATGAATTCAACGCATTTGGGTTAATACAGTTGCTAGGCAATCCCTCTTCGTTAATTTGCGTGCCCAAACGCAGTTGAGTTAAAAAGCGCCAACAGTCTTTTAAGTTATATAAGTCATCTTTATTGAGTAGCGAAAACTTCATTAACGCGTCAATACGCTCTTGCGTATTAGCACGCTGAATACCCGCTTTGAGGGAATATAAACGCACTATGTCGTTGATGATCACCACACCACGTTTTTTTAAGTCGAGGTATTTATGCTGCTTTTCGTCTTTCTCTAATTTGAACTGATTGAACAAACCAATGGGCACTGGGGTATTTTTAATGTCGCTCGCCATAGCCGCATAGAACAAGTCATTTTTAGAAATGCGTTTTAGCTGCTCACAAAAGCGCGCATATAAAGTAGTGGAACCTTCAATAAACCGTAAATCAAAAAATATCTTACAATTGAGCATCGCCTCTGGTGTCGGTGAAGTGATCCACTTATGAAACTTTTCTGTCCAAGCATTAATGCCCATTCGACACGCTGCATTGCTCGCCATAATATTGCCAGGGCAACGCTTTATACCGCACTCAATTAAATGCTCGCAGACATACTCGCCCATGCGCTTAAAGTAATCATGTTGTTCGTCTGTTAAATCATCAGGTAGCAACAGGCCATTATCTTGGTCTGAATGCAGCGTTTGTTCTTCTCGTGCTTGTGAACCAAAACAAATAAAGCTAAAGCTGGTTGGTGCCGCGCCATTATCTTCTTGAAACAAACGGATCAAACGCGAAGTCAGTGCATCGGTTAAGCCACTTAATAATTTACCAATCAAGGAGATGTCATCAATATTGTTCGAAAAGCCTTTTAACAAGCCAGGTATCTCTTGCGAATAACGCTTTAAATCAACCACGCTGTGCGCTTTGTAAATTCGTCCAATCAATTGTACTGGGTCGCTTTTTTGCTGACGCAGCAAATCAGTACTGGTGAGCATACCTAGGGGTTTGTGATGTTCATCAAGCACAGGTAAATGGTGAATATTGTGCTTAAGCATTAAGTGTAGCGCCGAAAACACGCGGTTATTTTCAAAAATAAACTTGGGCTTACAGGTCATGATGCTACTTACTGACTCTTGAGGGTCAACCTCATCAGCCAATACGCGGTTGCGTAAGTCTCTGTCGGTGACAACCCCAACGAGGCGATCATGTTCCGTTAACATAATCGACGAAACACCATGCTGTTTCATTTTTTTAGCGGTTTGACGAATACTTGCATCTGGTGCCAAGGTGACGGCTTTACGATTCATCAATTCGCAAATTTTTTTCTCCGACCAACTGTCGTTTTGACTTTTATAATGAGACGACAATAAACGGTTTTTATGGGCGCGAACAAAGTACTGCTCAAACACTTTATACTCACGGCGTAAGTAATCAAATGCCGCTTGGTTTAGCATGTAAACAATGCCTTCCTTTTGCACTGAAATGCTATTTTGAATTGCTTCGCCGGTTAACAGTGAAGGAAAACCAAAGTAATCGCCACTTGATAACTTAGTGATCACATCGCCTTTTGGGTCGACCAAATCATAATCGCCAGAGCGAATTAAAAATAATCTTAGATTATCTGAACTTAACCACTGATTTTGATTCTCACGGGTCAGATAAATAATATCGAGATGGTTTACAAAATACTCACTAGCAGCACCTTCGAGCTGATTAAATGGCGTTTGTTGCATCACAAATTGGGCGACTTCCTGTTGCTCGGTATTCATGGTCATTCTCGCTATAAAATAGAGACAATATCTACACTACCCCTGTTTTAAATAAATAAAAAGCCCGACTTAAGTCGGGCTTTTGAACTTCAAGAGTGTGTTCTCATTAAATGGTTTTATTAGTGCGCGTGTGCTGCGCTCGAACCTTTAGGGTTACGGATACCTTCAACCATTTCTTGGATTTCAACTGGTGTTTCAGCTGTTAGTTTCAGTACGATACCTGCAACTACAAAGTTAACAATCATACCAACTAGACCGATACCCTCAGGTGAGATACCAAATAACCAGTGTGCCGGTGCATTTAATTCAGGGCTTACGAACTTGAAGTAGATAATATAAGCCGCTGTAAATGTAATACCTGTCACCATACCCGCAATCGCACCTTCTTTATTCATCTTCTTAGAGAAGATACCCATAATGATGGCTGGGAAGAAGCTCGCCGCTGCTAAGCCGAAGGCAAAGGCAACAACCGAGGCCACGAACCCTGGCGGGTTAATACCAAAGTAAGCTGAAATCACAATCGCTATCATCGCTGCTAAGCGCGCAGCAAGTAGCTCTTGTTTATCGCTAATATCTGGTTTTAATGTACGTTTTAATAAATCGTGCGATACCGAGGTTGAGATTACCAATAGTAAGCCTGCTGTAGTTGATAGCGCTGCTGCAATACCACCTGCTGCAACCAATGCTACAACCCATGCAGGTAAGTCTGCAATCTCAGGGTTAGCAAGTACCATGATGTCGCGGTCAACTTTAACTTCGTTTGCGCTGTTTGGATCATCAATCTTACCTGCTGAGTAGAACATTTTACCGTCACCATTTTTATCGTTAAAGGTGATTAGGCCTGTTCTTTCCCAGTTTTTAACCCATGCTGGGGCTTCAGCGTACTCTGTACCGCTACCGTCTTTACCGTTAATTGTATCAATCATGTTTACACGAGCGAATGACGCTACAGCAGGTGCTGTTGTATAAACGATTGCAATGAAAACAAGTGTCCATGCAGCTGAGATACGCGTGTCTTTAACACGAGGAACAGTGAAGAAACGAACGATTACGTGTGGTAAACCTGCAGTACCAACCATTAGCGCGCCTGTGATTGCGAATACATCAATCATGCTCTTCGAGCCTTCGGTGTATTGCGCAAAGCCAAGCTCGGTACTGAGTCCATCTAGTTTATCGAGTACAAACTGTCCTGAGCCATCGCTAAGGGTTGCACCAAAACCTGTTTGTGGGAAGAAGTGACCTGTCATCATCATTGAAATGAAGATTGCTGGAACAAGGTAAGCAAATACGAGTACACAGTACTGAGCTACTTGCGTATATGTAATCCCCTTCATACCACCTAATACAGCGTAGAAGAATACAATCACCATACCAATGTAAACACCGGTCTCAATATCTACTTCTAAGAAGCGAGAGAAAACCACGCCTACACCACGCATTTGACCTGCGATGTATGTGAAACAGATAAAGATGGCACATAAAATTGCAACAACACGTGCAGCTTGTGAGTAATAACGGTCACCAATGAAATCTGGCACCGTGAACTTACCAAACTTACGTAGGTAAGGAGCTAAACAAAGTGCAAGTAGTACATAACCACCTGTCCAACCCATTAGATATACACCACCGTCATAACCCGCAAACGAGATAATACCCGCCATTGAGATAAACGATGCCGCACTCATCCAGTCAGCAGCGGTTGCCATACCATTTGCTAGCGGCGGTACACCGCCCCCTGCAACATAGAATTCATTAGTTGACCCAGCACGAGCCCAGATTGCGATGCCGATATAAAGCGCGAAGCTTAAACCAACGATAATAAACGTGAGTGTTTGAACATCCATTGCTTAGCTCCTATTCGTCTACGCCATATTTTTTATCTAACGTATTCATTTTGAAAACGTAAACAAAAATCAAAGCAACAAAGGTGTAAATAGCGCCTTGCTGGGAGAACCAGAAGCCGAGTTTAAACCCAAAGAAACGTATCTCGTTAAGTACGTCTACTAGTAAAATGCCGAAGCCAAATGACACGACAAACCAAATTGCTAATAATTTAAATAGCAGTGCGAGGTTTTCCGCCCAATAAGCTTTTGCTTGTTCTTCATCTTTAAAAGCCATTTTTTATCCCCTTATGCATTACAAAAAAGTAATGAGTGGTATTAGTTGTCATTAACTAAGTTAGCAAGGGTTCTGATTTATGGAATTGAGACCATAGTCGTAACAGCCAGTTTACGTTTACGTAAACTGCAAAACACCATTTGTTAATGAATGGTAAAAAACAATAATTAACAACAACTTAATCTATAAAGATAAATTTGCGAAATAGCGAAAATAGTAAAAACGAATGATCTGCGACATTAGTCTAATAACAGCGAACAAAACACCACTATCTTTTAAATATCAATAACTTGCTATTTATTAATTTTTATTGCAAAAAATCTAGCCATCGAAATCGCACATAATTCTGGTAAGGTAGTGTTATTACAATAATTACTGAATTTAAACATGACAGCTGCGCTTTTATTTGTTGCACTCGCCTATATTGGCGTGTTGTTTTGGTTGGCAAATTGGGGAGACAAAACCACTCCTCTTGCAAAAAGAATTAGTCACCACCCATTTGTTTATTCTTTTTCACTAGGGATTTACTGTACGTCTTGGACTTACTACGGTTCAGTTGGAACAGCAGCCACCAGCAGTTGGAATTACTTACCTATTTTAATTGGCCCTGCGCTGCTATTTTTCTTTGGCCAAGGGTTTTTACGTAAATTAGTACTGGTCAGTAAAAAGCAGAATATCACCACTATCGCCGACTTTATTTCAGCTCGCTATGGTAAACGGCAAACCACCGCGATTATGGTAACCATTATCGCTTTATTAGCGACGATCCCTTATATCGCTCTGCAATTAAAAGCACTGAGTGGCAGCTTCTTATTATTACAAAACGACGATCGTATTTCGGGGTCTATGCTGGCCCTTTCAGCAACACTTATCATGGCAATGTTTGCGATATTTTTTGGTACGCGTAAAGTCGATGTAACTGAATATCGCTCAGGACTCATGCTGGCTGTCGCTTTTGAATCTATGGTGAAATTACTGGCATTGGTGGCCGTTGCTGGACTTGCTTTATACACATTATTTAATTTAAGTACGGTGCAAACCGAGCAGCTTACGGGCTCTATTTGGCAGCACTGGCATAACTTCGACTTTTTTAGCTTTAACTTTATCGGCCAGTCATTAATGGCGGCAGCGGCGATTATCTGTTTACCAAGGCAGTTCCACGTAACTGTGGTCGATAACCAAGATAAACGCCATCTTTATACTGCCCGCTGGGCATTCCCCCTGTATTTATTACTGACTGCTGCAATGATTTTCCCTATTGCAACGGCAGCTATACACCCTGGCATTGGCAGTGGCTTCTCACCAGATAGCTTTGTATTAGCCCTACCACTGATGCACGAAAACGCCTTTTTAACGACCTTTGTATTTATCGGGGGTCTATCTGCGGCTACAGCGATGATTGTTGTAGCCACACTCACGCTCAGCACCATGATCTCAAACGATGTAGTATTGCCGCTAATGCTGCGTCGTAAGTTTAAACGTAATCTCATCACTAGCAGCTATAAGTCGCAAATCCTGTTAGTAAGGCGCTTCACAATTGCCGGCATTTTGATTTTGTCGTATTTCTACCAGCAATGGTTTGGTCATGGTAAAGCATTGGCTAGTATGGGTTTAGTGGCCTTTTCTTTGGTATCGCAATTACTTCCTGCAATTGTCGGTGGCCTATATTGGCGAAAAGGCCATGCTTATGGGGTTTATGCCGGATTATTAGCAGGCTTTATTTGCTGGGTTTTATTCTTAATGCTGCCTATTTTAGATGCGGGCAATACCTTAAACGCAGAGCTACAACAAACACTTATTACTCGTGGCACTCTAATCGCCTTGTTTGCCAATATTGGTTGTTACATTAGCTTTTCGCTCGGTGCAGATGAGCGTTTAATTGATAAAATTCAAGCTGCAGCCTTTGTAAATCCAAAAGAGCAAGCCGTGTTCGCCAGACGTTTAAATAAAAACGTTAAAGCCACCGTTTACGATTTTAAAGTGCTGCTGCAAACCTTCTTAGGCGTACAACGCTCGCAACAGGTGCTGGCTCACTTTGCGTTGTCGCATAACTTAGATGACAACAACGCGCACCCTGAACCTGAGTTTATCGCTTATTGTGAGCGCGCCTTAACCGGTGTGCTTGGTGCCTCTTCAGCACAAGCGCTGATCCACACGGTTGCCTCTGGTAAACGCATGGCCTTTGAAGAAGTGGTTAACTTTTTTGATGAAACCACGCAAGCCCTGCAATTCAATCAAAACTTACTATTTACATCTCTTGAAAACCTCAGTCATGGTATTTCAGTTGTAGATAAAGAGCTTAATTTAGTGGCGTGGAATAAGCGCTACGCAGAGATGTTTGCCTACCCAGATGACTTTCTTGAAGTAGGCCAACCAATTGAAGATGTGCTTAGGTACAATGCCGAGCGTGGTGAATGTGGTCCCGGTGAAGTTGAGCGCCATGTAGAGAAGCGTGTACAGCATCTTAAAAACGGCACGCCCCATCACTTTATTCGCCACCGCCGTAATGGCCAAGTTTTCGAAATGATTGGTAACCCACTGCCAGATGGCGGCTTTGTAACAAGTTTCTCTGACATTACTGTGCATATCGAAACGCAAAATGCGCTTGAAGAAGTAAACATGGACCTTGAAAACCGTATTGAAGCGCGTACTCAAGAAATCCGTACTATCAATAAAGATTTACAAGCACAAATCGATAGCCGAGTACAAACTGAGCAAGCACTTACTTTAGCTAAAAAAGAGGCAGAACAAGCTAATGACAGTAAAACACGATTTTTAGCCTTAGCTAGCCACGATATTTTACAACCGCTGAATGCGGCGCGTCTGTACCTTGCAGCCATTGATGATAAAACCCTATCGAGCAACAACTTAAATAACTTTGAAAAGCTTGGCGCAAGTTTAGATTCGACAGTCCATTTGATGTCGGCGCTGTTAGAAATTGCCAAGCTTGAGCAAGGGGCAATGACCCCTACTCCACGCCACTTTAGTATTGATGACATACTTGCCCCGCTGAAAAATGAATACGCCATTATGTCGAGCGAAAAAGGCTTAAAACTGACGGTGCGTTCAAAAGGAATTATTGTTCACAGTGATATCACTTACTTACGACGAATTATTCAAAACTTAGTGTCAAATGCGGTTAAATACACCGATAGTGGCCGAGTTTTAATTGCTTGTCGCAAACGCAAACACCATTTACGAATTGAAGTATGGGACACAGGCCCTGGCATTACAGAAGTAGAGCAAGCGAAAATCTTTAATGACTTTTATCGTATTGAAGCCGGTGATAACAAAGGGGTGGGTCTTGGCTTAGGAGTTGTAAAACGAATGGCCGACTTACTCTCTTTACGTTTAGATGTAAGCTCAACGCCTGGCAAAGGTA
Organism: Pseudoalteromonas gelatinilytica; assembly: GCF_001641615.1. Taxonomy (GTDB): domain Bacteria; phylum Pseudomonadota; class Gammaproteobacteria; order Enterobacterales; family Alteromonadaceae; genus Pseudoalteromonas; species Pseudoalteromonas gelatinilytica. Next base: position 220,730 of record NZ_LRRU01000018.1, on the reverse strand, counting down.
GCCGCTTTAGTATTGAAGTACCTTATGGTGAAAGCCAGTTTATTCAACAAAAAGAGGCGCCTAAAAAAGGTGTTGAGAACCGCAGTGCGATGAATATTATTGCGGTGGATGATGACCCTGAAAACCTTAATGCCATGGCAAGCCTATTACAAAAATGGCAGGCAAATTATCAACTCTTTGATCAAGTTGAAACCGTGATGGCCTATGCCAAAGAGCACCGAGCGCCCGATGTGATCTTAATGGATTATCAGTTGGGTCATGATTGCGATGGGATAACGCTTATTAAAACCCTAAGAGAAATTTGGCAAAGCCCTGTGCCTGCTATTTTAATCACAGCGGTGCGTGATGAAGCGTTAAAACAACAAACCAAAGCTGAGCAAATTCATTACCTTAGTAAACCCGTTAAGCCCGCAAAACTCAAAGCACTGCTTAATCACAGTGCTTAACAATACCACTTAAGGCAAAGCAGTAGGCTTTGCCTTAAATTTTTGGAACAACCAGCTAAGTGCCACTAACGACAAGCCTAAGCCGATAAACGAAATAGCTCGAAGTAATCCAGTTAAGTTTGCCATATCAATCAAAAACACTTTTAACACCACCAGCGCCAATAAGCCAAGGCCGAGCTTTTGTAATACCGTAATAGCCCTTAACTGCCCCGCCACAACCACCAAGCCACCGATAACAAGCCAAACTAAAGAATAACTGTAAAGCTCGGCATCTGAGGTTGGCAAAGCAATATTTATAAACTCGCCTTGCCAGTTATGGCGAATTTCCGCATTGATATATAAAACACTCATCACACCCGCAAGAGCTGTAAACAGCTTTTGTAAATAGTGCTGAGATTGAGTTAGTCGGCTTGCCCAAATTGCAATACAGGCAGGGACTAACCAAAGTAATAATAGCCAGTTAATAATCGGCCAACTGCCTATATTTATCGGCTCAAAAAACGGATTTACTGCGGTAAAGCTTTTCAGCACTAACAAGCCACTCAATGTTAATAACGCAAAACCTGCTACTTGATAGAGCTTAGCTAATTGCGCAGTAAAGCGTGAACGCAGTAAATAAACACAACCCAAGATGCCCCAGCTACAGGTTAATAAAATATGCTCATACACAGACAAGCTCTCAAAATCAGGGTAGCGCCCCACCAACTGATAGCTCGTCTCTGTGGTAATAAATAAAGCAATACAATGAAGCACCGCACCTTCTAGCCACACCCGAACAGATTGCAGCTGCCAGTGCCTCGCCGCTAAGTAAAATAAGCAAGCGCATACTGGGTACACAACCAAACTCCAATGCACACCGAGCAGCAGCGCATCACTATAATCAGCTGACCAAGGGGCAAAACTTAACCTAACAAGTAAAGCACCAACTAAACCTTTAAGCGGCCAAGTCGGAATGCTGAGTGCATGTTTATTAACATAAAAACTAATCAACAATACTTGCGCAGCAAGCGCTAAGGTTAAGCTACTGCCTTCAAGGAGCATGGTTAATGCCAAACTAATATTGGCATTGCCGCCAAGCCAGTAACTAAATACCCGCATTGGGTTCGTGCTGTTAATTGATAACTTAAATAACCAAGCAGACAGTGCCAGTAATACAAAGCACCAAACCGGGTATGCCGTCGTTAAGGCATGATCGGGCGTGATGACATATAAGCAACTAATAATCACAAAGCCTGAAAGTGAAGCGAGTAAGGTAAAGCCAAAGCGTTTAGGGTATTTACGGCCAAATAAAAACCCATAGCCAGCAAACAAAGCAATAAAAAACAGCCCTGCTCCGTAGTTTTGCCGAAATACAAAAAGTTGCTCAGAATAATCAACAGCATTGTGTTGCCCTATGAGCAAACACACCACACTGACGACAGCTATTATCAGCCAATGATCCCATGCACTGTTTTTTAATACCAAAAACAACAGTAAAGCCACTAACGACAACATACTAAGCTGCCAAGTAAGCAGTTGGTTACTGCTCATGAGTAAAAGATAAAGTGGCACGACAACAGCTAACAACAAAGGGTTGTCGGGTAGTTGTTTAAGTAGCGTTTTGAAGCGATGTGGGCGGTGTTCAATTTGCTTAATACTCAGCCCAAGGCGTGGAATAGCAATTAACAATACGATGCTAAATAGAGCATACAGATTAATAAACCAGTGCAGGTTTTTAGCTGCACTCATCGCAACTAGGTAATACCAGCCTAAATGACCCGCCCATAACAGATACCACAACCAATGCCGTTTTACGTAATGCGCAACTAGCGAAGCTGATACACTGACAAACGCAACATAAGTTAGCAGTGCTATAAAGTCATTGCTCCCGGTATTAACCCAAACCGGCACGCTGTAGGCGCCAATAATGCCAATGACTGCTAGCACTGGACCAAAACGCAGTGCCATCCAGCTTGCTGCTACAGAAACTAAGGTTAAAATGCTAAATGCAGGTAACGCTTGGAGTAAGCCATAATGGCTATAGGCCAGCAAGGTCAATGCAAAACAACTAATAAAACCACCACTTGCCAGCGCTGCGGGAATATAGTTGCTAAACCCATCAAAAATAATACCTTTGCGATGTAAAACCTCAGCCGCGACAATTAAGCTCAAACCAAAAATAGCGCCAAGCGTAAGTCGCATGGTTTCAGATAATAAGCCTGCCTCCAGTGAATAGCGGGCCAAAAAGATACCGCCAAAGGCAAGGGCAACTGCTCCTACCCAAGTTAGCCAATTGGCTTTGATTTGTGTAACGAGTTGGCTGACTAGCGGATTTAAAGTCGCAGGCTTGGGTTTTGTTAGCTCTGGCTTCTTAGTGATTGCCTCAATTGGCTTACTAATGAATACAGGCTCTGGTTCAGATTTTGCAATGTCAGTCAGATCGTCGTTTGAATTATCAAACTGGTTTGCAGTATTTTTTTGTGGATGATGACTATATGTCGCGTTAAGTTTTACTCGAAGAGCTGCCACTTCTCGCTTTAAACTAGAAAGTTGAAAAAAGGCAAAAATACCCGCAATTGAGCCACCTACAACAACTAGTGCAAGTAATACTAGTAACGCAATACCGCCATCCATACTCTCTCCTTGTGTACGCTTTAAACAAAAAAGCAAAAAGCCTTAATTGTTTATACAATAAACACTTAGCAAGAGTAAAGAAACAACGATATTGCGTTTTAGCCGGTTAAGACTGTTCAGTCACCGTGCGCTCTAAGGTCATTTTGTAACCTGAATCAGTGGTTTCATCGTGTTCAATCACCAAGATATAGTTACCTTCTTCAGTAAAATCCATATCGCTTTGTTGTAAAAGCACAATCTGTTGGCCGTTATCTTCAAACACCACATAGGTTGTATAAACTTCGTTATCAACCACCTGCTCTTGTTGGTCGTATTGATCTAACCCTTCAACAACATTGCTAGTATCTTCAACCGTTTCACCATTGAGGGTGAAGTACACATCAACCTCGTCAATTTCTTGCCCTGCATAGCTATCAATTAAGTTAACCACAGTAACTGCATGGCTGTAGCTGCTTGGAGTTAGGTTTTCTTCAATGGTCATCATACGAGGGCCGTAATCTTTGTCATTGTAGAAAAGACCAACCGCACTTTGCTCACGTTCTAATGTCATTAAGAAGTTATCTACAATCGTGTCACCCGCTTCATCTAACATGGCGACGCTGTAACTATTTGGCGACATGCTCATGTATTCAGAGTAACTATCGTTGCTAACAACTTCGGTGTTAGTAGCCGTTGTGCCTCGGGTTACTTTAAACTGGGTTTGCGTGTACTCATCGATAGTATTGATAAAACGCAGCTGACCTTGCGCGTCTTGGTGGTTCAGTTGTGTTACAGAGCTACTAGCCGTTACGACATCAAGCGTAATACCATCTTCTTCTGTTGCATAACTTGGACGGATCATCGCCATGTACGTTGTTTCATCATTAAAGTACACGGTTGGTGATTCAAAAATCACATCTGTGCTACCGCTAGCGGTAATATAAATAGTGTAATAACCTTCCTCAAGCGTCGCTAATTCTGGTTCAACGAGGTATTGCGAAGTCATTAATAACTCAGCTGTATCAAATAAACCGTCGTCGGTAGCAACGTATACATCGTAAAGGTTATCTTCACCAACGATATTAAAAAAGCCAACATTGAATTCATCTTCATCGCTTGACGTCGGCACACTGAGCTCTGTAAACGTTGGTTCAGCAAAGTCGCCGTTCATTACTAGCAGCTGAGTTTGATCATTTTTAATTTTGATGGTTTCTTCATCGATAGTGATATAGCTATCGTTGGCATCAACATATTCAAAACTTAAATCATACTCCCCCGAACTGTAGTTATGACGAGTTGATACATCACCAAAATCTGCGCCCGAACGTTCAGTGTCATCAACAAATAAACGCGTGTATGGGCTGTTGTAAGAGCCATTGTACAGTTGCACATAGCCACTGTTGCTACTGCTGCTGTCGTCGCTTGAACAGGCAGCCAGTACCGAAAGCAAACTTGAGGCAACAATTGTTTTAAGCAGAGTGCTTTTCATGGAATTTTTTCCTTATTGTTTGTAATACCCCATTCTGACTCGAATAGTGCGAAAAAATTCTATGTTTTACAAACTATTACCTTCACTTACAGTTACTTACGATAAAGTTAAAAAGTGTAGAAAATGATGTAGAAAAGCACTCAATTAATCATAATTATGGACAGAAAATCACATTTATAGTGAAAGCAGCTTACTTTTACACGAAAAGTAAATAATGATTACATTTTAGGCGCTTATACAATCAAATCAGATAAATTATTAGATAGTTAAATTTGCGCTATGCAGCACAAAAAAATTAGCAAATAATGGTGTTCACACAAACGGGATTAGAATGAGGACTATGAACACGATTTTAACCACACAATGCGATGATGATGTTGGTCTAATTGCCAAGATCACCGGCCTTTGTCATCAGCATAATTTAAATATCACACGTAATAACGAATTTGTAGATAAAGACGCTAAACGCTTTTTTATGCGTACAGAGTTAAGCGGCGTTATATCAGAGGACTTTTTACCAAGCCTTGCTGAGCTACTTCCTGATGGCGCAGAGCTTGCCCTGCACAGCAGCGAAAAAACGAAAGTGGTATTGCTTGCTACCAAAGAAGCGCACTGTTTAGGTGGGGTATTACTTAAGCAATTCGAAAAAGCCTTAAACATCGAAGTATTAGCTGTGATTGCCAACTACGCCGACTTAGCGCCACTGGCTGCAGGCTTTGGTGTGCCATTTCATGTGGTATCGCACGAAGGTTTAAGCCGTGCGGAGCATGATCAACAAGTAGGCGATTTAATTGCCAGCTATCAGCCTGATATTATCGGTCTTGCTAAATATATGCGTATTTTAAGCCCTGAATTTGTGGCGCGCTTTGAAGGTAAGATTATTAATATTCACCATTCATTTTTGCCTGCCTTTATTGGTGCAAAGCCTTACCATCAGGCATTTGAGCGCGGTGTAAAAATTATTGGCGCGACCGCTCACTTTGTTAATAATGAGCTTGATGAAGGGCCGATTATTTTACAAGATGTGACGCATGTCAGTCATGCGGATACCGCAGAGATGATGGCAAAAATGGGTAAAGATGTAGAGAAAACAGTGTTCTGCAAAGCGTTGCAACTCGCATCTGAACATAAACTGTTTATCAATGGAAATCGAACCGTGGTGTTTGCTTAAGCAATAAAATGAAGAGGCTGAATGGCCTCTTTATTATTTTTATTATCTTTTGTTATGCCGACTCAATAGGCTCTAATTGTAACTTAGAGGCAATTAATACCGCTTGAGTACGGTTATACACACCTAGCTTTCTAAAAATTGCTGTAATGTGAGCTTTAACGGTTGCTTCAGAAATATGTAATTCGTAAGCAATCTGTTTGTTTAACAAGCCTTCGTGCAAGTATTGCAACACCTTGTATTGCTGCGGTGTCAGTGAAGCCACTTGCGCTGCAATTTCTTTGTCTTCGCCATCTACGGCAGCCACTTTATCTTTAAGTTCAAGTGGAAGCCAAACATCGCCTTCAAGTATGTGGTTGATTGCCAGCGCAATATCATCTGATGAAGATGATTTAGGAATAAATCCCATCGCACCATAACCCATTACTTTAGAAACTACATTGATGTCTTCGCTGCCAGAAACAACAGCTATTGGTAAGCTTGGATAGTCTTCGCGAATGCGAATAAGGCCGTATAAATCGCCATTGCCTGGCATGTGAAGGTCTAGTAGTAAGATATCAAGATCTTCTTGCTCGCTCAGCACCTGCAAAGTGGTATCAAAGTTTTCCGATTCAAACACTTCTAAATCAGCGAACTTAGCACTCAATGCCCCTTTCAGTGCTTCACGAAATAACGGATGATCGTCCGCTATTAAAAACTGACTCATGGTTCACTCCTAATAAATTCGGCTGACACCTATTTCTAAGTGACAGCCGATATACTACGTTTAGAATCAACTTCTAATCAAGTTTTTAACGCGATTTTAACGATTTAATCGGTTTTCGATTAGCTCATCAACAACGCTTGGATCGGCTAGTGTAGAGGTATCACCAAGCTGTTGGTGCTCATTTGCCGCAATTTTACGTAAAATTCGACGCATGATCTTACCAGAACGAGTTTTCGGTAAACCTGGAGACCATTGGATCATATCTGGTGATGCAATTGGGCTTAACTCTTTACGAACCCAGTTACGGACCTCTTTGGTTAGTTCATCGCTTACTACAACACCCTCATTTGGAGTGATGTAAACATAGATGCCCTGACCTTTAATATCATGCGGGTAACCCACTACAGCCGCTTCTGCTACTGCTTCGTGAGCAACCAATGCACTTTCGATTTCGGCAGTACCTAGGCGGTGACCTGATACATTTAGTACGTCATCTACACGGCCTGTGATCCAGTAGTAGCCATCTTCATCACGGCGACAACCATCACCTGTGAAGTACACACCTGGGTATGCTGAGAAATAGGTTTGTTCAAAACGCTCATGGTCGCCATACACTGTACGAGCTTGTGATGGCCAGCTATCTAGAATAACAAGGTTACCGTCAACCGCGCCTTCGAGTGTATTACCTTCAGCATCAAATAAGGCTGGTGCAATACCAAAGAATGGACGAGTTGCCGAACCTGGTTTCATATCTGTCGCACCTGGTAATGGTGTGATCATGATGCCACCAGTTTCTGTTTGCCACCACGTATCTACGATTGGACAGTTTTCATTACCGATGTGCTCGTAATACCATGCCCACGCTTCAGGGTTAATCGGCTCACCTACAGAACCCATGATACGTAAACTATTTCGTGTTGAAGTCGCTGTTGGCTCATCGCCTTTCGCCATTAATGCACGAATAGCTGTTGGTGCTGTATAAAGGATAGTCACGTTATGTTTATCAATCACTTCACCCATACGGCCCGCCGTTGGGTAAGTTGGCACACCTTCAAAAACCACTTGCGTGCAGCCATTCACTAATGGACCGTAAGCAATGTAGCTGTGACCTGTGATCCAGCCCACATCGGCACTACACCAGAAAATATCGTCTTCTTTAAGATCAAACACATATTCATGTGTCATCGATGCATAAACGAGGTAACCACCAGTAGTATGAACCACCCCTTTTGGTTGACCCGTTGAGCCTGAAGTGTAAAGAATGAAAAGCGGATCTTCTGCATTCATTGGCTCTGGCTCACACTCAGCTGGTAAGTCAGCTACAAGCTCATGCCACCAAATATCATGGCTATTCCATTCAATTTCACCACCTGTTAGTTGATGAACAATAACGTGCTCAACGGTGGTTACTGAGTCTTGTGATACCGCTTCATCAACATTTGCTTTCAGTGGTACGCAGTTACCAGCACGACGACCTTCGTCTGATGTAATCACCACTTTAGCGCCAGAGTCATTAATTCGGTCAGCAATCGCTGATGGAGAGAAACCACCAAATACCACAGAGTGAATCGCACCAATACGCGCACACGCTTGCATAGCGTAAATAGCTTGCGGTGTCATAGGCATATAAATAGCAACGCGATCACCTTTTGATACGCCTAACTTTTTAAGGCCATTGGCTAATTTTGCGACTTCGTCGTGAAGCTGTTGGTAGCTGATATTTTCGCTGTGTTCAGGGTTATCGCCTTCCCAAATGAGGGCTGTTTTATCGGCTTTAGTGGCAAGGTGGCGGTCAATACAGTTATAAGATGCGTTAAGTTGGCCGTCTTCATACCAGCGAATGCTGATGTGGCCTTTGTCGAATGAGGTGTTCTTTACTTTATTATAAGGAGTTGACCAATCAAGGCGTTTACCGTGCTCTCGCCAAAATCCTTCAGGGTCATCAATAGATTGCTTATACAGTGTATTATATTTATCGTTATCAACTAATGCTGCATTCTTGATATGCGCTGGTACTGGATAGATACTTTCTGACATTGTTGTCGTCTCCATTTTAATTACTTGCCTACGGCCTGCTTCAAGGATCACTCAGCAAAGCCCCTGAAAGTATTAGACCTTAGTTGTATATCTTGTCATTTCACAAAAAACTTCTAAATCGCCTTCTATAATCTAGTCCAATGTACGCCGGTAAGCGATTTTGAACCACTTACCACCTTAGTCTAATAGACCAATAGATAATTGAGAGAAGTCATTTCTTAAACAACAGTGATACAACAACATTAATGCAATCAACAAGTAGCTTCGACAGGAATACACATTATGACAACAACAAAAGTAACCGCATTAAAAACACTGACAGCTTCAGCTGTTTTATGTGCACTTGCAGGTACCGCTAACGCTGCAACCATTGGCAACACAGACGTTTCTTATGGTGGCTATGTAAAACTTGATGCCATGTGGAGTGATTACTCTGCTGGCGTACCAGCTGGTGGTAGCATTGGCCGTGACTTCTATGTCCCTGGTACAACACCGGTAGGCGCAGACAGTGACAGCGATGCAGTATTCGACATGCATGCACGCCAATCTCGCTTTAGCCTTGGCACAGCAACTAAGCTAGATGATGGCAAAACGATTAATACCAAAATCGAAATCGACTTTATTGCTTCAGCACCAGGCGGTAACGAACGTGTCAGTAACTCTTACGCACCACGTATTCGCCAAGCATTTGTAACTTATGATGGTTGGCTATTTGGTCAAGCATGGTCAAACTTCCAAAACGTTGGTGCATTGCCAGAAACACTTGATTTCGTTGGTCCTGCTGAAGGTACTGTGTTCGTGCGTCAAGCACAGGCACGCTACACTACAGGTAACTGGTCATTCTCTTTAGAAAACCCTGAGAGCACTGTTACAGTAGGCGGTGCACGTGTTGCCACTGATGATGCATCAATGCCTGACTTTACAGCACGTTATGCGCACAAAGCTGATTGGGGTGAATTAGTATTTACCGGTCTTGCTCGTCAATTAACTTACAAACAAAATGGCATTGATGCAGATACATCATCGTTCGGTATCAGTGCATCTGGTAAAGTTAATTTTGGTCAAAACAACTTAAAATTCATGCTAACCCAAGGCTCAGGTCTAGGCCGTTACATTGGTTTAAACGTAGCAAATGGTGCTGTGCTTGACGGTGATGATTTAGACGCGATTGATTCAACATCGGGTTTCATTGCTTATCAACAAAACTGGAACAGCCAATGGCGTTCAACTTTCCTTTATTCATTCTTCTCAGCTGATAATAACACAGACTTACTTGCTGTATCTGGCGACCCAACTAAAACGAGCCAAAGCTACAGTGCGAACCTTTTATACTCACCTGTTAAAAAGCTAACCTTTGGTGTTGAATTTAAACATGCGGAGCGTGAGCTTGAAAGTGGTACTGATGGCGATATGGATCGTCTGCAGTTCTCTGCAAAATACGTATTTTAAGATTTAAGCTTATTTTACTTCCTGAAGCGGCTTCGGCCGCTTTTTTTATTTCTGCTTTTTATTTACAGTGATCCCCTTTTAGCTTTTTGCAAACCATAATTCACTAAAACAGAAAAGTCTAATTGCAAATTATTTTCATTTAGATTAAATTACGCATTAATTTCACTATTCATTGAACTAATTGGAACTTTGCATGTCATCAACAACATTTTTGCGCTTATCTCAATTAAGCCTAGTGACCTCAGCACTTTTAAGTGGCCACGCTTTTGCAGAACAACAAAAAGAAGAACAAGCAATTGAAAAAATTGCCGTGTATGGCCAGCATCATAAAAACTACATCACAGAAGAAGCACAATCAGCGACCAAATTAGGGCTAACCATTAAAGAAACACCACAGTCAATCTCTGTTGTTTCACGTGCATTAATGGATGACTTTTCACTCGATAACCTTAATGCTGTGTTAGAAAGCACACCGGGTGTGACGGTTGAGCAAATCGAAACTGACCGTACTTATTTTAAAGCTCGCGGGTTTGAGATCACCAACTTCCAAGTTAATGGCATGGGCATGCCACAAGATAACGGTTCAATCCAAGGTACTCTTGATACGTCTATTTTTGATAGTGTTGAAATTGTACGTGGTGCCAATGGTTTAATGACCGGTGCAGGTAATCCATCAGCAACCGTGAATATGGTTCTAAAGCGCCCTACTTACCAAACACAAGTTAATGCATCTGTATCTTATGGCTCTTGGGACAACAAGCGTTTAGAGCTTGACGCCTCAACTGCTATCAACGAAAACCACGCTGTACGTGCTGTATTCACCAAGCACAAAACCGAGTCATACCTTGACCGTTACGAGCAAGATAAAACAATTTATTACCTAGCCTACGAAGGTCAGCTAACTGACAGCACAGTAGTCACTGCAAACTACGTAAATCAAAAGAAAGATGCTGACAGCCCACTTTGGGGTGCCTTACCGCTTTATTACAGCGATGGTTCAGCAACAAACTTTGATGCTTCAACCAGCACTGCGTCTGATTGGTCTTATTGGAATAATACAACTGAGCAGTTGTTCTTATCAATTGAGCAAGCAATTACCAATACTTGGTTCTTAAAAGCCAGCTACGCACACCTAGAAAATGAGCAAGACTCAGAGCTTTTCTATGTTTATGGTACACCTGATAGAGAAACAGGTCTTGGCTTAACGGGTTATGCGAGTGAATATGACCACAAAGATAAGCACGATATTTTAGATATTTACGCAACGGGTAAATTTGATTTATTTGGTATGGAACATGATCTGTCGTTTGGTGTAAACCAAGCAGATATGGATAACAAAGATAAATCATTGTATGACTACACTACAGGCAATGGTTTCCCTGCAATGCCAGAGCTAGGTGGTTGGGATGGTGTTGCGCCAGTGCCAACACTTACCGATGGTTTAACAGGTGCTGATATCACCAGCCGTCAACGCTCAGCGTATATTTCAACACGTATCCGTGCAACTGACTCATTCAGTGTTTTAGCGGGTGTGAGCCAAGTAAATTGGGAAACTGAAGGGGCCTCTTACGGCGTAGCAAAAGACAAAGACACTGACCAAACCGTGCCTTACTTCGGTGCTGTGTATGATATCAATGAAAGCTTATCAACTTACGCAAGCTACACAGAAACCTTTGTTCCACAAACAGAGCGTGACATCAATGGCGATTACTTAGACCCAATCACAGGTAAAAGCAGTGAAATTGGTGTAAAAGCGCAGTTACTTGATGACAATTTATTTGTCACTGTTGCTTATTTTGACGCTAAACAAGTAGGCCTTGCGATTGCCATTCCTGATTCATTACCTGATGACACTCGTTACTATGGCGCAGATGGCATTAACAGCGACGGTATTGAAGTAGAGCTTAGTGGTCAAATCAACGAAACGCTAAGTGCGAGCTTTAGCTACAGCAACCTAAACATTGATGGTGATGAATTAGTAAAAGACTACACGCCTGAAAACCAGTTCAAACTTGCTGTCACTCATAAAGTGCCTGAGATTGATGGTTTAACCTTTGGCTTAAACTATCGTTGGCAAGACGATACAAAACGCGTACAAGTGCGTGATGCGGCAACAAATGCTGCACTTATCACTACTACGCAAGATGCTTACGGCCTATTAAACCTAATGGCAACCTACGATATTAATGACAATATGAGCGTTAACTTGAACGTTAATAACGTGACCAACGAAAAATACATCCAAAGCCTTTTCTGGGCACAAGGTTATTATGGCGCACCACGTAACTACTCAGTGTCTTTCAACTGGCAACTGTAAGCTTTGAGCTAGAAGCTGAAAGTTTTAAGCTTTAAGTACATGAAAAGCCGCATCATATGCGGCTTTTTCATGAAAGAGTTGCAAGAGTAAAGTTAGAAAGGGGAAAGTTACAGGCACTATCGAGTGTTCTGACAGCTTTAATCGACACGAAACCATTGAATACCGCCAACAATGTAGTGATTAAACGCGATATAAAATCGCTGCTACAAACTACTGCCTGCTCCTGTAACGGCGGTTTACCCCGCGTCAAAACGCTTTACTCTCGCTAACTTTACTCTTTCTAACTTTACCCTTGCTAATTTCCCCTTGCTAATTTCCCCTTGCTAACTTTACTCTTTCTAACTTTCCCCTTGCTAACTTTACTCTTTCTAACTTTCCCCTTGCTAGCTTTCACCCATAAAAAAACCGCTAACTGTGTAGCGGTCTTTTTTGTGTTAAGTGCGGGTCAAATCACGCTTAACTGTACTCTTTTGCGGTGTTTATAGCTCGTCTTCAGCTAATAGGCCTGCATCTTCACCATCTTCTGGTTGCACAGTTGCCTGAAGTAATAGCATCTCACGTAACTTACCTTCGATCTCATCTGCGATCTCTGGGTTGTCTTTTAAGAACTTAATTGAGTTTGCTTTACCTTGGCCAACTTTGTTGCCATTGTAGCTGTACCAAGCACCTGATTTTTCAACAAGTTTATGCTTAACACCTAAATCAATTAACTCGCCTTGTTTAGAAATACCTTCACCATACATGATGATGAATTCAGCTTGTTTAAACGGTGGAGCAACCTTGTTCTTAACAACTTTAACGCGAGTTTCGTTACCTACAACCTCATCGCCTTCTTTCACAGAACCAATACGACGAATATCAATACGTACTGAAGCGTAGAATTTAAGTGCGTTACCACCCGTTGTTGTTTCAGGGTTACCAAACATAACACCAATTTTCATACGGATTTGGTTGATGAAAATACATAGCGTGTTTGAACGCTTGATGTTACCTGTAAGCTTACGCAATGCCTGCGACATTAAGCGAGCTTGTAGACCCATGTGTGAGTCACCCATGTCGCCTTCGATTTCAGCTTTTGGTGTTAAAGCTGCTACCGAGTCAACGATAACTACATCAACAGCGCTTGAACGAACTAACATGTCACAGATTTCTAATGCTTGCTCACCAGTATCAGGTTGAGAAACAAGTAATTCATCAATGTTTACACCCAGTTTTTGCGCGTATACAGGATCTAGAGCGTGCTCAGCATCTACGAATGCACACGTTTTACCTTGTTTTTGAGCTTCAGCGATAACTTGTAAAGTAAGTGTTGTTTTACCTGATGATTCAGGACCATACACTTCAACAATACGGCCTGTAGGTAAACCACCAATACCTAATGCGATATCGATACCAAGTGAACCTGTTGAGATTGCTTCAATGTCTAGGGCTTTGTTATCGCCCAGTTTCATAATTGAGCCTTTACCAAATTGACGCTCAATTTGTGATAAAGCAGCGTCCAAGGCTTTTTGTTTGTTATCGTTCATTCTGTTCTCCAAATCCGGCTAATGCAGACAGTATACTGTATGAAATCACAGTATCAAGCTAATTTTCAGATTTTATCAATTCAATTACAGTTTTTAATGAATAAACAATAGCTTGCAGTCTAACTTCAGCTCTGTCACCAGCGAAAACCTGTTTGCTTGGGTAGTTTTGACCAGCAAAATGAATACAAAACCAAACTAACCCCACAGGTTTATCCAGTGTTCCGCCACCGGGTCCTGCGACTCCCGAAATTGCAATTGCGATATCGGCGTTTGCAGCTTTTGCTGCACCCGATGCCATTTCAACAACTGTTTGCTCACTCACCGCACCAAAGCTATTTAAGGTTTGTTCTGTTACGCCAATGAGTTCATGTTTTGCTTGGTTGCTATAAGTGACAAATGCGCGGTCAATATAATTAGAGCTACCAGGAGTATCGGTTAAGGCGTAGCTTACTCCACCACCGGTGCATGATTCTGCGGTAGTGATCCATAAGCGTTTATCCGTTAAAATAGCTCCTAATTTCGCAGCAAGTGTTTTAATCTCTTGATGTAATTCCATATTCAGCCTTTGGGTAAATACATGTCGTTTGATCTTTATGCACCGCACACTATAAATCAACAAACCCCTATGATGCAGCAGTATCTAAAAATAAAAGCCGAGCATCGGGATATTTTACTGTTTTATCGTATGGGCGACTTTTATGAACTTTTCTTCGATGATGCCAAGCGTGCTGCGCAACTTCTTGATATTTCTCAGACTCATCGTGGTAAAGCCGGTGGCGATCCCATTCCAATGGCAGGTGTGCCTTATCACGCCGTAGAGAACTACTTAGCTCGCCTTGTACAAATGGGTGAGTCGGTGGCTATTTGTGAGCAAGTTGGCGATCCTGCCACCAGCAAAGGCCCTGTTGAGCGTAAAGTTGTGCGCATTGTTACACCGGGCACTATTTCTGACGAAGCGTTATTACAAGAACGCCAAGACAACTTGCTAACCAGCGTTTGGCAAAGTAAACAAGGCTTATATGGTATTGCTTATTTAGATATTAACTCTGGCAGATTCAATGTGTTAGAAGTAAATACTGATGAAGCATTTAGCTCAACATTACAGCGTTTAGCCCCTGCTGAGCTGCTCTATAGTGAAACATTTACAAATGTGCACCTAATTGAGCATATCAAAGGCGCACGTCGTCGCCCAGAATGGGAGTTTGATTTAGATACAGCCCAGCACTTACTGTGCGACCAATTTGGCACCAAAGATCTGGTTGGTTTTGGTGTAGACAAAGCACACGCTGCTTTGGTGGCTGCGGGCTGCTTAATGCAATATGTAAAAGACACTCAACGTATTGCCCTGCCGCATATTCGTGCGATTACCCTTGAGCAAAACGAACACGCGGTGATTTTAGATGCTGCAACTCGTAAAAATCTTGAACTAACGGTAAATTTATCGGGCGGCTACGAAAACACGCTTGCACAAGTACTTGATAAAACAGCGACTGCGATGGGTTCACGCTTATTAAAACGCCGTATTCATACCCCTGTGCGCAGCAAAACAGAGCTCAACTCTCGACTAAACGCAATCAGTGCAATTATCGATGCGCAATTATGTGGTGAGCTACAAGAGTCATTAAAGCAAATTGGCGACATTGAGCGTGTTATCGCCCGTTTAGCGCTTTGCACAGCACGCCCACGTGATTTAACGCGCCTACGTAGTGCACTGCAAGCTCTGGCACCATTACACGAATTACTTCTGGACGCCAACGATCCACGTATTAGTCAAATAATTGCGCAATCACAGCAATTACCTGAGCTACAAGATTTACTAGAACGTGCTGTCATCGAAACCCCACCGGTGCTTATTCGCGATGGGGGTGTGATTGCCCCGGGCTATAACAGTGAGCTCGATGAATGGCGTGCGTTAAGCCAAGGTGCAACTGATATTCTCGAAAAGCTTGAAGAACGTGAGCGTGAGCGCACTGGCATTAGCACCTTAAAAATTGGCTATAACAAGGTGCATGGCTTTTTTATTGAGGTTAGCCGCGCTAACTCGCACTTGGTTCCTGCCGATTATATTCGCCGTCAAACGCTAAAAAATAATGAGCGCTATATTATCCCTGAGCTTAAAGAGCACGAAGATAAAGTACTTGGTAGCCAATCAAAAGCGCTGGCGCTTGAAAAACAGCTTTATGAGCAACTCTTTGAGTTTATAGCTCCGCACATTGCGCAACTGCAAACGATGGCAGCCGTACTGGCTGATTTAGATGTATTGAACAACTTAGCTGAACGTGCACAAGCGCTTAATTACGCTAAACCAACATTATGCGATAACGATAATATCAGCATTAAACAAGGTCGCCATCCGGTGGTAGAACAGGTAATGAAAGACCCGTTTATTGCCAACCCAGTAGAGCTTAATAACGACCGGAAAATGTTGATTATCACAGGTCCAAATATGGGTGGTAAATCAACCTATATGCGCCAAACCGCGCTTATCGTTTTGATGGCCCATATTGGCTCTTACGTACCTGCTGATAGCGCAGAAATTGGTAATATTGACCGTATCTTTACGCGTATCGGCGCAAGTGATGATTTAGCATCAGGGCGTTCAACCTTCATGGTTGAAATGACAGAAACGGCAACAATTTTAAATAACGCCACAGCGCAATCACTGGTGCTGATGGATGAAATTGGTCGCGGTACTTCAACCTATGATGGTTTATCACTTGCCTATGCAACAGCTGATTATTTAGCATCAAAAATTGCCGCAAAAACTTTATTCGCCACCCACTATTTTGAGCTAACAGAGCTAGCAGAACAAAAACCTGGGCTGGTTAATGTGCACCTTGATGCCATTGAGCATAACGACACCATTGCCTTTATGCATACTGTGCTTGAAGGCGCAGCAAGCAAAAGCTTTGGCCTACAAGTTGCTGCCTTGGCCGGTGTTCCAAAAGCGGTGATCCAACAAGCCAAACAAAAGCTAAAAATGCTCGAAAACCACCAACCTGTCACGGCCCCCATTGAGCAGCAACAGCAAACATTAAGTTTTGATGATGAACCTTCTGAGCTTGAATTAACCTTAAAACAGCTTGATCCAGACAGCCTAACGCCAAGACAAGCACACCAACTACTGTATCAATTAAAAGATTTACTGTAGGTATAAACATAGATATAAAAAAAGCTGACGTAACGTCAGCTTTTTTGTGTGTTCTAGACCCGAAGGCCTATGTATTGTTGTCAAATCAGGTGAATTGGTCGAATAGGCTATCTGTACTTAAACCTTCGTGTTGCAAAATGTCTTTTAAGCGACGTAATGCTTCCACTTGAATTTGTCTTACACGCTCACGTGTTAAGCCAATTTCACGACCAACATCTTCAAGGGTTGATGGCTCATAGCCTAGTAAACCAAAACGACGAGCAAGTACTTCACGCTGTTTCGGGTTTAACTCTCCTAGCCAATCAACAATGTGCTTGTTGATGTCATTGTTTTGTACTTCGCCTTCAGGACCATAGTCTTTTTCATCGGCGATGATATCTAATAATGCTTTGTCATTTTCACCACCAATTGGTGTATCCACCGAGGTGATTTTTTCGTTTAAACGCAGCATCTTAGTAACATCTTCAACCGGCTTATCTAAGCACTCTGCAATTTCTTCTGCGGTTGGTTCATGATCAAGTTTCTGTGTTAATTCACGGGCTGTTCTTAAATAAACATTTAGCTCTTTAACCACATGAATAGGTAAGCGAATCGTACGTGTTTGGTTCATGATGGCACGTTCAATGGTTTGACGTATCCACCACGTTGCATAAGTTGAAAAACGGAAACCTCGTTCTGGGTCAAATTTTTCAACGGCTCTAATAAGGCCTAAATTACCTTCTTCAATAAGGTCAAGCAGCGCAAGACCTCGGTTGTTATAGCGGCGGGCAATTTTCACCACTAAACGTAAGTTACTTTCAATCATTCGCTTGCGAGAGGCTTCACAGCCTTTCAATGCTTTTCTAGCAAAATAGACTTCTTCTTCTGCGCTTAATAGCGGAGAAAAGCCAATTTCACCAAGGTATAGCTGAGTGGCATCTAGATTCTTGGCAACTTCATCCTTTGCAAAAATTTCATCATCGTTGTCGACTTCTTCTAGTAACTCTGGTGAATCATCTTCAATTACCGTGTCATCAAATTTATCGTCAATCGCGTCAGTTGTTTTCTCAAGTTTTGCTGTGTGACCCATAAGCGTCCTCCCGAGCAAATATGTGATTGAGCTAAATCACTTTATCAATACCCTAATGGCTAAGGTAAATACTTAGCAGGATTGACTGCTTGACCCCGATAACGAATTTCAAATCTCAAAGCCGTAACCGAAGAGTCTGAACTGCCCATTTCTGCTATTTTCTGCCCCGCCTTTACTTCCTGTTTTTCCTTTACAAGCAACTTTGAATTGTGCGCGTAAGCACTTAGGTAATCATCATTATGTTTCAAAATAATTAAATTACCGTAACCCCTCAATGCGTTGCCCGCGTATACCACAGTTCCATGTGCAGCAGCTAAAACAGAAGCCCCTTGTTTATTAGTAATCTGTAATCCTTTAAAGCCATTCTCTTTATTAGAGAAGCGTTGCGTAACCTTGCCTTTTGCCGGCCAGCTCCATACAACTTTTGCATTAGAATTACTGTTTTTTTCACTAATTATTTTGTTGGCTTGTTTCTGAACATACTCTCGTTGTTTTGGCTGATCAAGCTCTTTTTTTAATTTTTTGTTATTTTTTTGTATAGAAACAGTAGACTTTTTACTCGAATTCGTATATTTTTTCGTCTTTTTTTGTTTTTGTGCCGATTTTGTGAGCAAAACACTCTGTCCGGGGAAGATAGTGTAAGGTGCTGGAATATCGTTTATTTTCGCAAGGGTACGAAAATCTTGTTGAGCGCTAAAAGCAATTGAGTACAAAGTATCACCCTTTTTGACTACATATTTTGAGCCTGAGATATTTACTTTGCGTGTGGCGGGTTTAACTTTATTATCTAAACTACTGACCGGCGCCGGTGCTTCGCGAGAAGTACAGCCAAAGAGCAAAATACTAAGAAACAAAGTAACATAGACTGTTAACTGCCTGCTCATCGTAAAATGCTCCTTATCGTACTAATTTAATGGTTTTGCGGGTTATCGTAGCAAAAAGTACGCAACCACGACTAAAACAACTAATCCCCAACCAAGCGCTTCAACATATTGACGTAATTTTTGCTCCATTTTAACGCCACCCCATTTCATCAAGGCCGACACTAAAAAGAAACGCGCGCCACGGCCGACAGCTGAGGCAATTAAAAACGGTAAGAATGCCATTTGCATCAAACCAGCGCCGATTGTAAAAACCTTATAAGGTATAGGAGAGAAGCCCGCTAAGAAGACTACCCAAACACCGTAGTTTTCAAACCAACCTAGTGCTGTGTCAAATTTGGCTTGCCAACCCATTTGGGCAATAAGAGGCTCGACCACAGGTTCGAATAACCAAAAGCCAAGTAAGTAACCTAAAATACCACCAATCACAGAGGCTATTGTAGTAAAGCTGGCAAAACGCCATGCTTTATCTGGTTGAGCTAGCGACATAGGGGCTAGCATAACATCCGGTGGTACCGGAAAAAAAACTGATTCAGCAAAACTCATCCCTGCTAAATAACGCTCCGCATGACGGTGTTTAGCCCATACCAGCGCCATATCATATAACTTAGTAAACAACTTCAAAGTATAACGTCCTATTCAATATCACCAGGTACCAAAGGTACAAATCTTACTGGTGCAACTTTATGTTCTGTAAATGTATCGCCATTTCTAACGACCATCATTAATTGCTGATCTTGTTCACCAATAGGTGCAATCATAACGCCCCCATCAGCAAGTTGTGCAAGAAGCCCTTGTGGCATAGTAGCAGCTGCTGCTGTGACAATAATTCCCTCAAATGGAGCTTGTGACTGCCAGCCTTGCCACCCATCACCATGTTTCATGGTGACATTGTATAAATCAAGTTTGTGCAAACGCCGTTTTGCTTGCCATTGCAATGCTTTGATACGCTCCACCGAGCACACTTTAGTAAAGGTTTTTGCCAGTATCGCCGTTTGGTAGCCAGACCCTGTGCCTATCTCAAGCACTTTATCACGCACCCCAGCTAAGCGGAGCAGCTCTGTCATGCGTGCGACTATGTATGGTTGTGAAATCGTTTGCCCTTGCCCGATTGGCAGTGCGGTATTTTGATAGGCTTTGTGCTGTAAAACATCATCAACAAAGATGTGCCTAGGTGTAGAAGCAATCGCTTCAAGCACCGTACTGTCTTCTACGCCCTCGCGTTTTAATAATTCAGCTAATGCTAGTGCACTGCGATTATAATTAGTCAGCACTATTAATCTCCATATTTGCTAACCAGCTATCAACGGCTTGTAAGCTTTCTTTCGCCGTCATATCAACACTGAGTGGTGTGACTGATGCATATCCATTATTGATGGCATAAAAATCAGTGCCTTCCCCTGCATCACTTTCAGCGCCAAGGGTACCATACCAATAAATATCGCGGCCCCATGGGTCTTGTTGTTTAGTCATGGTTTCAGCTTTATGGCGCGAACCTAAACGGGTTACTTTGACCCCTTTTAGTTCGGTAAGCGGAATATCAGGCACGTTTAAGTTGATGATTTGATCTTTCGGTAATGGATGCGATGCCAACTCTTTGATGATACTTACCGCAACCGCTGCGGCAGTTTCAAAGTGATTTCCTTCTTTAGAACATAACGACACTGCAATGGCAGGTAGCCCTAAGTGACGGCCTTCAGTGGCAGCGGCAACGGTACCTGAATACAAGGTATCATCACCTAAATTGGCACCGTGGTTTATCCCTGCAACCACTAAATCGGGCTGCTGCTCGGTTAACTCATTAACTCCTAAATGCACACAATCAGTTGGCGTGCCATTAATCGAAATAAAGCCATTATCAAGGGTGGTTGCACGCAGTGGATTCATTAACGTTAATGAATTACTTGCGCCACTGCAATTGCGATCTGGCGCCACTAAGGTCACATCTGCAATTTGCGTTAATGCATGATACAAAACCGCAATCCCTTTAGCATGCACACCATCATCATTGCTTAGTAAGATTTTCATTTACGCATCCTTTTGTTTTTGTTCTCTAGGGCTTGCATCTTGATAGTCCACCAGCTCACGCAGCAAGGCGGTAGCAAAACACCCTTTTGGTAAACCAAAGCTTAACTTTAAGGTCGTTTCATCTATCGTTTCAACGGCTAATGAGTCTGGGATCAGTCGTAACATTCTACGCTCATTCTTAAGGCCAAGTTCGCTAAGACCCTCTATCCAAGACTGATAAGGCTCGAGCCACTCTTTTTCAGTTTCGGTTAGGCCTTTTTCGCCTTTACCAACCATAGGAGCTGACATCACAATATCACCAGACGCTAGGCGGGCAATATTGTCATCACTAATATTGTCTTCAAAAAATGCATTACTGCCGCTGAGCATAAACACTTCGCGGTGCATTGTTTTTGCAAGGCCATGCTCTGCAACGCGCATGCTCACGATTTCATTAAACACATAAGAGCGTGCAGCTGAAATAACTAAGCCACGCAATTTTTTATCGCGGATACGCTCTCCGGCAAACATGCGTTTTGCCATTTCAAGGTTGTGACCACCATGCCCAAAGCGCTGCTCACCAAAGTAATTAGGCACACCGGCGCGCACCGCGTTGATACGGCACAAAATATCCAGCGGCTCAGTCACGTTGCGTAACGTAATGGTAAAGCGATTGCCTCTGTGGCAGCCAGTTCTGAGCTTACGATTATGACGCTGTTGCGATACCACAAAAAATTGCTCGTTATTCAACTCACTAAATTCTATGTGTTTTTTAATTGGCACGGGAACACTAAACCATTGTGTACACACGCCATGACGGTCTTTTAAGCCTGCATAACTCACATCACGTGGAGATACCCCCGCTTTTTCGGCAATGCGTTTAGCAATAAACTGAGTATTTTCGCCTTTTTTTACAACCTGCAAGCAAACATGCTCACCTGATCCTGTAAACTCAATACCTAAGTCTTCATCAACCATGAAGTCTTCGGCTTGAGTTTTAAAGTCAGCCTTAGAAAGGGGTTTACCGTAAAGGTAGTTTAACTCACTCATGCGCTTTGTTTGCTCATAATCACCACTGCGTGGCTTGAAATACCTTCTTTGCGACCTTCAAACCCAAGCTTCTCAGTAGTTGTTGCTTTCACATTCACTTGAGAAATATCAGCTGCAAGGTCTTGGCATAAGTTTTCACGCATTGCTTGAATGTGCGGCAACATTTTTGGTGCTTGCGCAACAATCGTCACATCGGCATTACCAAGTACATAGCCTTGATCTTTAGCAAGCCCAACCACGTGGCGTAGTAAAATTCGGCTATCAATATTTTCGTATTCGCTCGCAGTGTCTGGAAAATGCTTGCCAATATCCCCCATTGCTAATGCACCTAAAATAGCATCACACAATGCGTGAATGGCAACATCACCATCTGAATGTGCTAAAAAGCCTTGTGGGTAATCAATTTTTTCACCACAAATCACCAACGGGCCTTCGCCGCCAAATTTGTGTACATCAAAGCCATGGCCAATTCGAATCATGAGGTACTCTCGTTTTGTTGTTTTTGCAGTAAAAATGCTGCTAAATCTAAATCTTCTGGGGTGGTGATTTTAATGTTGTCACTGCGACCAGCAACCAGCTTAACAGGCTGCTTAACCCATTCAATTGCCGATGCCTCATCCGTGATAGTCACACCATTTTTAAGGGCACTTGATAGCGCATCTGTGAGCGCCTGATAGGGGAAAAACTGAGGGGTGAGTGCCTGCCATAAATCATCACGAGGCACCGTTTGTTCACTGTGCGTATGACCGCGTTTAATGGTGTCTTTTACTTTTGATGCTAAGATACCGCCTTCATTGGCAGCGATACATTCAGATATTAAACGCTGAATATCTGCCAAGCATACTAACGGCCTTGCCGCATCGTGAACAAGCACCCAATCAGGCGGGTTATCCGCAAGTGATAACAATGCATTGAGCACTGAATCAGCGCGCTCTTTACCACCAGATACGCGCTCAATACGCTTATCAATATGAGGTAAATCAGCAAAGTAGCCGTCATCATCGCTAACTGCTACTTTGATGGTATTTAATTCGTTAAGTTCTGCAAGTTTACTCAGGGTATGTTCTAAAATAGTTTTACCCGCAAGTTCAATATACTGCTTTGGCGCCGAATGCTGCATTCGACTCCCAACTCCCGCAGCGGGAACAATGGCGGTGATAGTTTGCTTAGTGTTCATTTTGCTGTTGACCTGGTAATACGCGAATAAAGGTTTCGCCAGGTTTAATCATTCCTAATTCATTGCGCGCCCGCTCTTCGATGCCCTCTTGACCGAGTTTTAAGTCTTCAATATCGGCTTTGAGCACTTTATTGCGCTTTAACAATTTAGCATTGGTGTCTTGATGAGAGGTAACCGCTTGTTTCAAACGAGTGTAATCTTGCACACCATTATGGCCAAACCATAAACGATATTGCAGAAATAAAGCCAAACATAACAAGGCGAATTGAAAAACCCGCATTGAACACTCCTTCGCGGTTAAATTAAGTCAAAGGGCGTTTTAAATTACGCCAATTTATATTGCTTGCTAGTAGCATTTCTCGTAATGACAAACGCTTAGGTGTGATGCGTTTATTAAATTGCCATTGATGACCACAGCACGCTGCTGCCATCACCGCTTTTGCGGGCTTAAGCAATTGAATATGCGCGTTTTCTAGCGATTCACCGGAAGTATCAAACCAACCAAGCTCGTTGCAATGTACCTTATTGTCGCTTACTTGATCTAAGCTGTCTATGCGCACGGTTGTACATTGCTCGTCATTAATTAGCACGGGAACAATTAACCCGCGCTTAGCATATTGACTATAAAAGTCTTTTGAGTCGTTTTTATTATAAACAGGTGGCGTTGATTTTTGTTTTTCAAGCCAACTGCCGTTTTGTGAATCTAGCTGCAATGGCGCATCGCCATTAACTATACGCATGGCTAAACGCTCTATATAGTAAGGCAAACTAGCTAATAAGCGCTTTAGCCTTGCAGCATCAGGTTCATTTACCAAACGCGGGATTTCACGAGCATAAAATGCATTGCATAACTGCGCATACAAAGCACGATCGGCATCAGTTTGCCAAATTTCGGCTTGTTGCGAGTGTTCGCTCTGTGAAGTTGGTTTAGACAATGCGCGCTCTTATAAAACAATTGCTTGACTGTTTTATAGCATAGAGCGTTTATTGAGCGCTACTTTACTGCGCCTTTTTTACCCAATTTTGCATTACCAGATTCTAAAAACTGCACCACCGCATCACGCTTTTTACCTAGTAACAAACTACCATCAGCTAAAAACATAAAGTTTTGCCAACAACGCTTAAAAACGGCAAAGCTGGTTTCAATGATATTGTCGCGAGCCATACAAAAATAGACCGTCGTGTTTGCTTCCCACGCTAAGTGGTTTAGGATTTCTTCAGGTAACTGCTCGTCGCCCGCTTCCCATGCGTTTTCCCAGTTAATGGTCTCTGAAAAGCTGTCGTCTTTGCCGCACCAATCTGTTTTATCAAAAAAGTCAGGGTGATCATGCTCTCGGCTCACCATGGTAGTCCATAAAACAGCAGCGCGTTCAGCACTCATTGGTTTTATTTGCGCTGCGTCTTCGCTACTTATCGGCATATCTTTATGACGAAAAACCCAGGCTTTTTTGTATTCATCTAACGAAATATAATTCATAGTTCAGGCAGTTTGTTTCAGCGTAAAATGTGCAAACTGCAATTATACCCAAATGACTCCAAGATGCGAGATAAACACATGACTATCAAACCCGGGATTTACCAACATTACAAAGGTCCAAAATACAAAGTTGAATATGTTGCCACTCATAGCGAAACGAATGAGACACTGGTAATTTATCAAGCGCTCTACGGCGAATTTGGCATGTGGGCACGCCCGCTTAGTATGTTTACAGAAACCGTCACTGTAGAGGGCAAAACGGTACCGCGTTTTGCATACCTTTCAGACGCCGACTAACTGTGGCATCATGACGTTATTAATCACTGCTCAGACCAGATAAGGTGACATCGTGCTTTTTAATTCAACCGATAACTACATTGCCAGTAACTCATTAAAACAAGCGGTTAACGCAGCGATCTTGCTCGAAAAACCCCTGCTTATTAAAGGTGAACCCGGCACAGGTAAAACTATGCTGGCCGAGGAACTTGCAAAAAGTTTAGACACCACGCTAATTCAATGGCACATCAAATCAACCACTAAAGCGCAGCAAGGCCTGTATGAATATGATGCGGTATCGCGTCTTCGCGACAGCCAGTTAGGTGATGAGCGTGTGCACGATATCAGCAACTACATTGTAAAAGGGAAATTATGGCAAGCCTTTACCTATGGTGAGCAACATAACAAACGCCCTGTGCTATTGATTGATGAAATTGACAAAGCCGATATTGAATTCCCCAACGACTTGCTATTAGAGCTCGATAAAATGGAGTTTCATGTTTATGAGACCGGCGAGCGAGTTATTGCAAAGCAACGCCCGATTGTGATCATCACGTCAAATAACGAAAAAGAGCTGCCAGATGCCTTTTTACGTCGTTGTTTTTTCCATTACATTGATTTTCCAAGTAGTGAAGAAATGGCGCAAATTATCGATGTGCATCACCCGCATGTTAAACAAGATTTAGTACGCCAAGCACTTGAGGTGTTCTTTAATCTACGTGAAGTAAACGGCATTAAGAAAAAACCATCAACCAGCGAATTACTCGACTGGTTAAAGCTACTGATGGCCGAAGATATTGATGCTAAAACACTGCATGATAAAAGCCAAAAAGGCGGCTTAATGCCCATGTTTGGAGCACTATTAAAGAACGAGCAAGACATTAGCTTAATCGAAAAACTTGCGTTTATGAGCCGCCGTTAAGATGTTAATTGCGTTTTTCTTTAAGCTTCGCGAATACCGCTTACCAGTAAGTTTGCGAGAGCTACTTGATTTGATCAATGCGCTCAAGCAAGGAGTTATTTTTGCCGATGTTGACGCGTTTTATTATTTAGCGCGTACCATCATGGTTAAAGATGAAACCCATTTCGACCGTTTTGATAAAGCCTTTGCTGATTACTTTAGTGGAGTTGCCGACCTTGATCTGCTCGAAAGCTTAAAACAGCAACATGCCTTGCCTGATGATTGGTTGCGTAAAGAGTTTGAAAAGCACTTAAGCGAAGAAGAAAAAGCGCAACTACAAGCCATGGGCGGCCTTGATAAACTCATGGAAACCCTCAAGCAACGCCTTGAAGAGCAGCAAAAGCGCCATGCAGGGGGCAATAAGTGGGTGGGTACAGGTGGCACTTCACCATTTGGCGCCTATGGGTATAACCCTGAAGGTGTGCGTATTGGTCAAGACGGTAACCGACATCGCCGCGCGGTAAAAGTGTGGGATAAACGCAGCTACCGAAACCTTGATAGTGACCGTGAAATCGGCTCGCGCACCATTAAACTCGCTCTAAAAAAACTGCGTAAATTTGCCCGTACTGGCGCCAGCGATACCCTCGATTTAACCGAAACCATCCGCGCAACTGCAAAGCAAGGCGGTATGTTGGATGTGAAAATGGCACCTGAGCGCCACAATGCAGTAAAAGTATTGATGCTATTTGATATCGGCGGTTCAATGGATGATTACATTCATACCTGCGAAGAGCTATTTAGCGCTGCTCACAGCGAGTTTAAGCACCTTGAGTTTTACTATTTTCATAACTGTTTGTATGAGCATGTTTGGCAAGATAATCAGCGTCGTCACTCTAACGTCATTGATACCATGACCTTGATTAACAAGTTCACCAGCGACTACAAGGTGATCTTTGTTGGCGATGCCACCATGGGTCCCTACGAAATCGCCTACCCTGGAGGCAGCGTTGAGCATTGGAATGAAGAACCCGGCAGCGCTTGGCTAAACCGCATAACCAATCACTTTGATAAAGTCGCTTGGCTCAACCCGCAACCCGTTGAACACTGGCGCTATTATCAATCAATTGATTTTATAAAGCAGTTAATGGACAACCGCATGTACCCACTCACCCTAGATGGGATTAGTAATGCGATTAGGGAGTTGAGTTAGAGTTAGAAAGTTAGAAAGTTAGAAAGTTAGAAAGTTAGAAAGTTAGAAAGTTAGAAAGTTAGAAACTCTAAAATACCTAGTATCTAAGTCAAGCAGCTCGACAACTTTACTCTTTCCCCTAGTAACTCGCTAACTGTCAATCTGACAGCTCTAACTTTACTCTTTCCCCTTGTAACTCGCTAACTAAGCGAGTTTCCAAACCAAAAACACTAGCGCAAAGCCCACTAAATAAACCAAGCCTAGCCAGCTTAGGGTGCGTAATAAAGGTGAGTGATGAATGCTGGGTTCTGAGCGCACTAAACTAAAGTTCAGCCACGCAAATACAGGAGTGGTTACAAAAGCGAGGGTCATAGCAAAAGTAAGCATTGGGCCAAGGGCTGATTTAAAGAATAAAATCACTGCCATGCCAGCAAATGCTTGCAGTAATAACCACATGTTTAAACTGTGTTTAGATTGTTTAATCGGTAGCAGTTTATGTGACTCATTTAATGTTCTGGCGTAGCCATCAAGCACTGTTAGCGTGGTGCCAAACATACATAAAAATGCGATTCCTGAAACCAAAGGCCTTGCCCACTCGCCCATGGTAAGGGCATACATATCAATTAATTGCTTTGCAAAGGCGACTCCACCTAATTGCACTGCCTGTGCTTGGCCATATTGCACTAACACACCTAATGAGAAAAACACTAACGCAAGTGCTGCGGTAAGCCAGTAGCCCAAATTAAAGTCAAACAAGCCTTGTTGCTTTGTCACGACTTGTTGATGCTGCTTTTCTTTTAGCCACAGTGAGCTAATTGCTGATATTTCGATAGGCGCAGGCATCCAGCCCATGAGCGCGACCATAAAGCCAAGCATAGCAAGTTCATACGGCGACGGGCCCACATAGTCAACAGGCGCCATCGGGCCATTATTAATAGCAACAACAAGTGCAGCTAAAGTGGTAACTGTTAGCAGCCCCATAATGAGCTTTGAAACATTATCGAGCGCCTTAAAGTGCCCTAATAATAAAATGAGCAAACACACAGCCAAAATCAGCCAACATAATAAGGTTACAGAAACAGTGATAGGCAATGCGTAGTGCAGCAGGCTGGCCGTTAATAATAAAACCCCCGCAGTATTTACTACCGCGGCGACAATATTGAGCGCAATAAAACTATAGAAATACCCCGGCCCTTTTTGCTTGTAGCCCTCAACTAAACTTTGTTTGGTCGCAAGGGTGTAC
Source organism: Pseudoalteromonas gelatinilytica (assembly GCF_001641615.1). Lineage (GTDB taxonomy): Bacteria > Pseudomonadota > Gammaproteobacteria > Enterobacterales > Alteromonadaceae > Pseudoalteromonas > Pseudoalteromonas gelatinilytica. The sequence continues at coordinate 192,579 of NZ_LRRU01000018.1, read as the reverse complement.
TCCATACCGAATCGAAAGAATGGATATTTCAATACATTAACTACTATGATTAGCCAAAATAGCTGCCAGCCGAATAACGACCCGGCTTGTGTTGACGCCACTAAATGTGAGCCACCTATGGCGGCTGTGGCCATTAAAATTCCCGGCCCTAATGCATTTAATTTAGATTGCCAATTTGATACTGCTGATTGCATATGCTTTGTGTGTTTTATTCTTAGTAACAAGCAACTTACAGCGTTTTAGGTGAGATTGGAAGCAGAGCAAGTTAGCAAGTTAGCAAGTTAGCAAGTTAGCAAGTTAGCAAGTTAGCAAGTTAGCAAGTTAGCAAGTTAGCAACACTAGACTGCCTACCACTTGTGTCAAACCGTTGTTTTTAAAATCTGACTTCTAACGACTGATATCTGATATCTCCATGTTTGTTCGGCGTTAAAACGCCTCCTACGTCTCGTATCTCGCAAACTTTCCCCTTTACTCTTTCTAACTCATTAACTTTACTCTTTCCCCTAGCAACTCGCTAACTTTTGGAACTTCAATCTGACGGCTAAATATTAAAACCAAAAAAGCCAAGCGTTTCGCAACGGTTGGCTTTTTCAGATTTAGTTTTAAGTCTAGCCGCTTAGGCTAGCGCTCTGTGATTAGGTCAGGTTCATTTCCTGAATGATTTCGTGGGCAATTTCCGGTGTAGTACTGACCGGCTTTTCGTGTAGTTTGGCTTTCATTTGCCCTTTACGATGTTTCAGTGATGCATCAAGTTTTTTTGCAGCATTTGCAATTGCTGGGTACATCACCTCGTCCTCACCTTTTACTGATAAACGCGCACCTTCATAGGTTGTGCTGATCTCAGCTTGGTGTTTGTGATGTTCTTTTGAAAGAATAATATCAAGTGATATTAATGATGGAAAATGGCTAGCAATTTTCGAGAATTTCTCGTTGATATGAGCTCTAACAGCCTCAGTAACGTCAACATGATGACCAGAAATATTAATCTTCATAGGGTATCCTTTTTTCTTGTTACCTCATAATCAGTATTGGGGGCGAATTGAATTAACACAAGCAAAAATTGCAGATATTTAGTAATTGATTGTAACCATAGATGATTTAGATCATGCGTTGCGGATAAAATATGCAAAAGCCCGCAGAACACGGGCTTTTTAGAGAGGTTAACAACTATTCACTAACTGTACGAACAACAGTAATCTGCAAACTCGCTCACTTTTACTTGAAAGCTCACATTCGCATCAACTGTAAATGACTCCCCTGCTTGCATCGTTTGCCATTCGCTCTCACCGGGTAATAGCACTTGCCAACTGCCACTGTTAAGCTCCATCAACTCTTTTTGGCTTGTTGCAAACTCAAACTCACCCGGTTGCATAAAGCCTAACGTTTTCGTGCTGCCATCAGCAAATACCACAGTACGGCTAGACACTTTACCGTCAAAATACACATTGGCTTTTTTCAGCACACTTACATTATCAAACTGAGACATCCTCACTCCTGTTGTTTTATTATTAAGCTACAGACAGTGCCAGTTGTCGGTTTAGCATTCAAGGGGGACTGAGTGAGAAATAATCAAGTCGGGTTAGCTGTAAGCCATAAGCTGTCAGTTTTGAGCAGCTCGTGCAATTGTGGTAGGTCGTGCTTTAGCGCGTCAAGTTAAACACTACGAGAAAGAGTATCTATGCAGAGTCATCGAATTCTGAGCTGTAATAAATTGCAATTCTCATTGTTTTAAGAAGTATAGATTTTGTTATCTTCGTATGAAGTAAATTAAGACCCCCAAGATTGTTTTTTAGCTATTTCATAGAAACAAATTAAGCTATCTTCTTCACCCTTTGTTAATCGTTTAAATACTTTTGTACATGGAAAAAGCCAGTTATCACCACTTTGAATTCCTAACGTTAACAATTGCTCGTTATAACCCCAGACACCACCGTGCTCTTGGATGAAAACTTCACCTATGTACGCACCTAACACCTTACTGATAGTTTCTATTTCATCATCACTTGGGCTGTCATAGAACAATTTAGATAAAAAACTCCTAGGTATACTGTCATATAGTTTTGACACTATGAGTTCAACTTTTTCAACACTCGACTCCGTAAAGTCTAGTGTTATATCAAAATGACTCTTAGCGTAATCAACAGCATCTAAAGAATATGCTTCCATCATTGCTGAGATTGTAGGTTCTTCCATTGAGATCTTTAAAAAGATTTAAAAACTTGCTTTATAAAATAATTTACTACAATGTAGATAACAATGCTTACAGTCATTACTAAAGCCAATGAGGGCAAGCCAAGGGGTATTACTTCTGCTCTTGCATCACCAAAATCACACGCCCCCCAATTTGTTAAGCTGCCACCTAAATCTAGGCATCTATCACTTCTTAGAAAGTCCATTAGCTTGAACCCGACAAGCAAACCTATTAACGAAGATATTGAAGAAATTATTCTTTTATGTGATTTTTTCATGATGAAACACACCAACCTAACTATTGGGGATTAACCTTGATTCGTTGTTTGTACGCCTAAGCCATACAAGGTTTGGCGGATATTACATTTAAGCAATACCACGAATGATATCCAGTTTATTTTCTGGTGCATCAATAGACATAAAATTGGGAATAGTCGATTCGGTTCTTCTTGGCCGTTCAAGAAATTGTACTGGCCATTCAGTGATCCTTTCTTCTTTCACATGCTTATACTGGCCTGTTGATGGCTCATCTATATATTCACGCTGGAGAATTAATGCTAGTGGCTCTTCAGCTCCAGGTATGTCATTACTACATTCCAGTGCTTCTTCGTAAGTGTCGAAAGCATAGTAATAATCGCTCCCCTCTTCTAAATCAGGAGCACCGTTATGAGGGTGGCACCAAACTCGATATTCTAGTACCTCATCCCACACGTAACCACCACCAGATTTTGCCAAACCAGCATATTCGCCGACTTTATTAGGGTCCAACACTTTTGGATAACTTTTCATAACCATCCTTGAGCCGAAAATATAAGTAAAAAACAAATAGGCGTTTTATCGCGGCTTTTTTGCTTGTTTTATAGCCTATTAATATCAAAGCTATTAGTTAATAGCTAGACACAATTTCCGCGCGAAATAAATTTCACGCCTACGGTGAGGGTTTTTAAAGCTGATGGCTGACGGCTGAGAGCTAAAACCGTTGGGTTTCACTCCGTTCTACCCAACCTACGGGGCATAAAAAAGCCCGCGCTGTGGTTTTACAGGGCGGGCTTTTAAATTTTAGCGGCTAAAGCTTAGAACAAAGCGTTTGCTTTGTTTACGATGTTTTCAACAGTGAAACCAAAGTGCTTGAATAGCTCATCAGCAGGAGCAGACTCACCGAAGGTCGTCATACCTACTACTGCGCCATTTAGGCCTACATACTTGTACCAGTAGTCTGCGATACCCGCTTCGATTGCTACGCGGCGCGTTACGCTTGCAGGTAGTACGCTTTCTTTATATGCAGCGTCTTGCTCATCAAATAAATCAGTTGAAGGCATAGATACCACGCGTACTTTTTTACCTTGTGAACGAAGTTCTGCAGCGGCATCTTGTGCAAGCTGTACTTCAGAACCTGTTGCAATAAGGATAAGCTCTGGCTCACCGTCACAGCTAAGTACGTAACCACCTTTTTTCACATCGGCTAACTGCTGTGCAGTACGCGCTTGTTGCTCAAGGCCTTGACGAGTGAAAATCAGTGACGTTGGGCCATCTTTACGCTCAATTGCTTGTTGCCATGCAATCGCTGACTCAACTTGGTCACATGGACGCCAGTTCACTAGGTTAGGCGTTAAACGCATACTTGCGATTTGCTCTACCGGTTGGTGCGTTGGACCATCTTCACCTAGACCAATTGAGTCGTGCGTGTATACAAAGATGCTTGGCTGCTTCATTAATGCGGCCATACGTACTGCATTGCGTGCGTATTCCATAAACATTAAGAATGTAGCACCGTAAGGAATAAAGCCTTTATGTAGTGCAATACCATTCATAATCGCTGACATACCAAATTCACGTACACCGTAGAAAATGTAGTTACCGCTTGCATCGTTTGCTTCTAAGCCTTTTGAACCATCCCAAAGTGTTAAGTTAGAACCAGCAAGGTCAGCAGAGCCACCCATGAATTCTGGTAGTAACGGACCAAACGCATTTAATGCATTTTGTGATGCTTTACGTGTTGCTGGGTTTGCTGGGTTTGCTTGTAGCTCTTCGATGTAAGCTTGTGACTTTTCAGCCCAATCAGCTGGTAATTCACCATTGGTACGGCGAGTAAACTCAGCAGCAAGTTCAGGGTATGCACTTGCGTAAGCGGCAAACTTTTCGTCCCAGCTAGCTTCTAGTTGCTTACCTTTTTCTTTGCCATCCCACTCGCTGTAGATTTCAGCTGGAATTTCAAATGCTTCGCCAGTCCAACCTAGGAATTCACGAGATGCTTTGATTTCGTCTTCACCTAGTGGTGCACCGTGACAGTCATGGCTACCTGATTTATTAGGTGAACCGTAACCAATGATTGTTTTACAACAGATTAATGATGGCTTATCGGTGATGCTACGCGCTTCTTCGATAGCGGCGCGAATTGCATCTGGGTTATGACCATCTACATCGCTTACTACGTGCCAGCCGTATGCTTTAAAGCGCGCTGGCGTGTCATCGCTGAACCAACCTTCTACTTCACCATCAATTGAGATGCCGTTGTCATCCCAAAACGCAACTAGTTTACCTAGGCCTAATGTACCCGCTAATGAACAGGCTTCATGTGAAATACCTTCCATTAAACAGCCATCGCCCATGAATGCATACGTGAAGTGGTCAACAATATCGTGACCTTCACGGTTAAACTGTGCAGCAAGCGCTTTTTCGGCAATTGCCATGCCCACAGCATTTGTGATCCCTTGACCTAATGGGCCCGTAGTAGTCTCAATACCCGGTGCATAACCATATTCTGGGTGACCCGGTGTTTTTGAGTGCATTTGACGGAAGTTTTTAATTTCCTCTAGTGGTAAGTCATAGCCACTTAAGTGCAGTAGAGAATAGATCAGCATTGAACCGTGGCCGTTAGAAAGAATAAATCGATCTCGGTCTGCCCACTCTGGATTTGTTGGATTATGCTTTAGATAATCGCGCCATAGTACTTCTGCGATATCTGCCATGCCCATAGGGGCCCCAGGGTGACCAGATTTGGCCTGTTGTACTGCGTCCATTGATAAGACGCGAATAGCATTTGCAAGTTCTTTGCGTGATGGCATGAATTCTCCTACCTTTATGTATTTGCGCTGGTTGTTTATGAAGCCCCATTCTTACTTATTGTAAGGGTACAGTGCAATTAAAAATCCGCATTAAATGCACCAATTATGGGCGTTTATTAAGAACAATACGTTATTAGTAATTTTAAATGGACGTCTAGGCGTAAAATTACTATGCAAACATATTTGTTTTAGATAAAATACGCCCCTTAATTTTTTAGCGCTATTACCGACGTTTGTGAAGCGCAATATTTGTGAGCAGAAATACAATGGCAAAACATTTATTTACTTCTGAATCTGTTTCTGAAGGTCATCCGGATAAAATCGCGGACCAAATCTCTGACGCGGTTCTAGATGCTATCTTAGAGCAAGATTCTCATGCCCGTGTTGCATGTGAGACTTACGTTAAGACTGGTATGGTTATGGTTGGTGGTGAAATCACTACTAGCGCTTGGGTTGATATCGAAGAAATCACACGTAAAACAGTACGTGAAATCGGTTACACACACTCAGATATGGGTTTCGATGCTGACTCTTGTGCAATCCTAAACACTATCGGTAAACAATCTCCAGACATCAACCAAGGTGTTGACCGTGCTCGTCCAGAAGACCAAGGCGCTGGTGACCAAGGTTTAATGTTCGGTTATGCATGTAACGAAACTGATGTTTTAATGCCTGCACCAATCACTTATTCACACCGTCTAGTTCAGCGTCAAGCTGAAGTTCGTAAGAGCGGTGAGCTTAACTGGTTACGCCCAGATGCTAAATCTCAAGTAACATTTGCTTACGAAAATGGTAAGCCTGTTGGTATTGATGCAGTTGTTCTTTCAACTCAACACTGTGATTCAATCTCACAAAACGACTTAGTTGAAGCGGTAATGGAAACGATCATTAAGCCAGTTCTTCCAGCTGAGCTTATCTCTAGCGCAACTAAGTTCTTCATCAACCCAACTGGCCGTTTCGTAATCGGTGGTCCTATGGGTGACTGTGGTCTTACAGGTCGTAAAATCATCGTTGATACATACGGCGGTATGGCTCGTCACGGTGGTGGTGCTTTCTCTGGTAAAGATCCATCAAAAGTTGACCGCTCAGCTGCATACGCTGCACGTTACGTTGCTAAAAACGTGGTTGCTGCTGGCCTTGCTGACAAGTGTGAGCTACAAGTTTCTTACGCTATCGGTGTTGCAGAGCCAACATCTATCAGCATCGAGACATTTGGTACTGGTAAATTAGAAGAAGCACGTCTAATCGAATTAGTACGTGAGCACTTCGACCTACGCCCTTACGGCTTAATCCAAATGCTTGATCTTGAGCGTCCTATCTATCAACCGACTGCGGCTTACGGTCACTTCGGTCGTGATGAGTTCCCTTGGGAGCGTACAGACAAAGCAGACGCACTTCGCGCAGCTGCTGGCCTGTAATAGGTTAGATAAAATGAAAGAAGCGCCTTTCGGCGCTTTTTTTATGTCTGATTTAAAGGTAGGTTACTATTTTTTCGTAAACAGCCACACCCCATACCAAAGCAAGAATAAGCAGTGACAATGTTACTGCCGCAGAGGCCATATCTTTAGCACGACCCGATAACACATGGTACTCAATCCCTACTCGGTCAGTCAGCGCTTCTATCGACGAGTTAAGTAACTCGACAATTAACAATAATAAATAAGGAATAAACAGTACTAGCCAATGATTTAATGACTGCGCAAGTACGACAGATAAGGGTAATAAACACACGCCTAGATAAATTTCAGAACGAAATGCAGACTCTTCTTTAAATGCCGCTTTAAAACCTTTAATAGAACATTTTGTTGCTTTTAAAATACGCCCAAAGCCCATGCCATTTGGCTTATTAACTAAGGGAATTTTTGGCTCTTTCATGGTAACCCTTCAAAATCGCAATTACAGCGATGATATGTGTAAATCTAAGCGATGTCACCCGATGATGAGCTAATTTAACGGCTGACACGTGCCGGGAATGCTGCGTGTATTCGCTCTAGAAAACTGATTGTTGGTTAATTGTTCTCTCAGTGCTTGCAGAGTTTTATAAACACTTTTTAACGACACTTTGTTACTTAACCAATGCGGAATGGAACCGCTTGGATCAGCATAGGCTTGATGGCTCACTAACAAGTTACTTTGTTGCTGTTCTAAGCGCCAATAAGCGGTGAGATCTTTGATGCGTACAAGCCCTGCAACTTCGGCTTTTGCATAAGGCTGACTTTTGATTTGTAACTCGGTTTTGTGCTCATCTAAAGCGTGATAACAAGAATAACTCACCAAGTCACGGTCTGACACCGGCCAAGGTGAATTAAAATGAGTATAAACAAGGGTTTCTGAGGGACTTAAGCGCTCCATTAGCGTCACGCTTTTGACATTCTCAAGCCAGTTAGCAGCGTTGTCGGTATCACTGAGCAATGCCATAAAGTCACTGGCTTTGGCATTTTTCACCAGCACAGAAGCTTTAATTTCAATAATACCGGTTTCATGCTTTTTATAGCTTACGGTGATGTCGTCTTGCTGTTTGTAGGTTTGCCATTCAATAGGGTTAGCCCAGGCTGATATACTCAACCAAGCTAACCCCATCCATAGGCAAAAGCGCATTTACTTACAGCCAATAGGGATCAGTATTAAATGAAGCGTGACGGCTTTGCTCCATTGCACTGACTAAAAACTCTGACTTTTGATCAAGCCATGCTTGAATTTTTGCCAGCTCTAAATCGTCTTGTCCTGCGCATAACTGCTTTAGATACTCAAGCGTACTTAACTCGTAAATACCATGAGAGATATCGACCCATGGCATACGAAACTCGTTTCTGTCTTCTTTATCGAACAAAGCACCTAAACAGTTGCCACTAAGCAATGAGTTTTCTAAGCGAGTGCGCAGTGATAAATAGTCTTTATCGGTAAATACTTGCTGCTCAGGGATAAGCTCATGCATGTCGTGCCAATCTTTGGCAAATAAACGCTTAGCAATATCGGCAACCGGTTTTTCTGCTGCCTGAAACTCAGCTTGCCCCCATGATTTACGCCATTGCTTTTCAATTAACCACGTTGTTAATTGCAATAGTAAGCGGTTATATCGGGTGCTATGGAACAGAGTTTCGATATCTTCAATGCTTGGCTGTAACTCTTTTAAGTCATTAATAACTTGCGTGAGCTCAGGCGCACTGTTGATTTTTTTGTAGTATGCGTGACGCTTTGATGTATAGGTTTTTAGTTGAATTGCGTTTTCAACCCACGCTAATTCGCTCAATAACCACTTTAACTCTGTGCGCAATGAGTCGGTGTCGTCTTTACTGACAATGTCATCAAACAGCCAAAACGTATGGCGAATTAAACGAATACCGTCTGTGACACGCTTAAGAGTTTTTAGACTAGGTTTAATGAAGTAACAGGCCTCATGTTTTTGCACAAATCGAATCGCGTAGTTGATACTTTCTACCAGCGCTTGCTCTTGTGTGGCATCGCTTTTTAGCGGCACAAAACCAATTGATTTACTTGCTTTTAATGGTTTGTCATCCGCAAGGCGATAGCCCCGTGCTGCTTTAGAATAAAGCCCTAAGCGAACATGGCTTTCACTAACCAATTTATCAGCCAGTGCAAACAACTCACTACGACTACCTTCGATTAGTTCGATTTCAAGTTCAGAAATTGGCTCAACCTGACCCGATGCCGCAACTTCACCTTTATCTAACACCACTTCAATTTTTGCACCGTTATTAGTTTCAATTAACCAAGTACGGCGAATAAAGTTAGTGCTAAAAATTGGGTATAAATTCTCTGCAATAGCACCCACTTGCATACCATGAGGCCAAATAGCAGCATCAAATGCGAGTAAATCTGGGCGGTTACCTGTTAGTGGTAAGTTGTATTCTGGGCGTTGATGTAAGCCACCAACGACTTCGCCAGCAAGCTTAATCGTTTGCTCACACTGGTTGTCACAACAGCGAGTACGTAAGCCAATATCTAAAGCACGTAATTCTCGGCTTGGCGTATCGTAATAAGCATTTTGTAAGCTGCGCGACGGTTTGTTGGTAACGGTTTTTGCAAATTGGGTAATTAATGCGGGGATCAGTGGAACAACGGCATCTGACACCAAAAACTTCAGTTCTATCTCAGTATCCATTCGTTTTGCGGAGTACATTTAAAATAAATAAGTGATCAAAATAAACAAAGCAGCTACTTAATGCAAATTTTTTCCTGATTTTTGCGACCAAGCTCATCCATGGATTACAATATCAGCCTTGCTATTAATAGTTGAAATCCCTACTATCTCTATACATAAAGAAATTATAAATTTAGCCACTTCTAGGCAAGATCACATTAACAAGGCAGATTGATGTTAAAACAGTGTATTTTTGGGTTGCTCCTTGCGGCCACCTCTTTTATTAGCTACGCAGAAGAAGCGCCAAGCAGCGACAGCCAAAACACCGCCTACATAGTCGATAACCTGTACACCTTTATGCATTCAGGTCCGAGCAAAAACTACCGCATTTTGGGTTCAGTTGATGCGGGTACTCAAATTGTGTTGTTATCAGGTGAAGATAACGGCTACTTTAAAATTCGTGACGATAAAGATCGCGAAGGCTGGGTTGAATCAAAATTCATCACTGAAAACGCCGGTATCCAACAACAATTTCAGGCATTGAATAACGACATGACGGTAATGCAAGAGCAACTTCGTCAGGCTGAAATTGAACTGCCACAACTTCAAGAACAGAACAAATTACTAACAGAGCAAAACGCAGCCCTGAGTGAGCAAATCGAAACGCTAAAAAATACCATTGAATCTGAGCGTAACGCTAAGCAAACAGCAAGTGCAAAAGAGAAACGCCAGCTACTTACTTATGGCGGTGCAATTGCATTTATAGGCTTACTGATAGGTATTATCTTAACGGTGGTGTTATCTCGTCGTAAACGTTACGACGGCTGGGCATAAGCTACTAAATAGTCATTAAAAAAGCACCTGTTGGTGCTTTTTTTGTATCTATATATCGAATCTTAATCCGGTATCTTGTTTAATTTTTTCGATCACCATATAGGTGTGGTGTGTCCCCACCCCCGGAATATCCACTAAATCACCCAATACTTGGCGATATTCATCCATATCTGAGACTCGTACTTTTAATAAGTAGTCATAGCCACCAGCCACCATGTCGCATTCAACAACTTGAGGAATATTTAAAATATATTCGCGAAACACTTTAAATACTGATGTATTCGAAGTCACTAACGATACCTGCACATGTGCTAACAAGCTCTGGTTAAGTTTTGCTTCGCTAAGCTTTGCGTAATAGCCTTCGATGTAGCCTTCTTGTTCTAAACGTTTTACGCGATCGAGACACGGGCTTGGGCTCAGGTTTACCTGTTTTGCGAGGTTTACGTTCGATATTCTGCCATTTTTTTGCAGAGCGTCTAAAATTGCTAAATCGATGCGATCTAACATGCGTAATCTATTCGGACTGGTCATAACAGAATTTTATGCGGCTAAGTTAACGGTATGCCCTGTAAATTATCGTAAATCGAAAAATTTAACCAGCATATTCTGCTGGATTTTAATTAGAATGCACGAATTATATCAATGGTAAGAAATGCAATAAGTTCATTTCTAGACTCCACATACCAGAGGGTTACTTATGCTATTTAATGGCGATTTGACAACTGAATGTCCAATTAGACAAAAGATCCGTGATTTCTACCGTATTGATGAAAATGCGGTGATTGATCACATTTTGCCTTTGGCTGAAGTAGGCGTGAAAGCGCGTAGCCGAGCGTGGGAACGTGCTCGTCAAATGGTTTTAAATATCCGTCGCGATCAGGATGGTCAAAGCGGTGTAGATGCACTACTAAACGAGTTCTCACTTTCAAGTGAAGAAGGTGTGGTATTAATGTGTTTAGCAGAAGCACTACTACGTGTACCAGACAAAGCAACGCAAGACTCACTAATTCGTGACAAACTTGCTAAAGGTGACTGGAGCTCGCACTTAGGTAGCAGTGACTCTCTATTTGTAAATGCATCGTCTTGGGGCCTGTTAGTAACTGGTAAAATGGTTAACTACAGCGACAAATCTAAAGAACAGCAATTCGGTGTTCTGAAGAAAACAATTGGTCGTCTAGGTGAGCCTGTTATTCGTAAATCTGTGAACTTCGCAATGAAGATCATGGGTAAGCAATTCGTTATGGGTCGTACTATTAACGAAGCGATTGAACGTGCTGCTGATAAAGAGCAAAAAGGCTACGTATACTCATACGATATGCTAGGTGAAGGCGCGCGCACCATGAAAGATGCTGAGCGTTACTTTCAAAGCTACATGACGGCAATCCACGCGATTGGTAAAGCAGCAAATGGCCGTGGCCCAATCAAGAGCCCTGGTATCTCAGTTAAAATTTCTGCGATTCACCCACGTTATGAGTTTACTCATCGTGAGCGTGTGATGGCTGAAATCGTACCTAAGCTAAAAGAGCTTGCACTTGCAGCTAAAAGCTACGACATCGGCTTCACTGTTGATGCTGAAGAAGCTGACCGTTTAGACATCTCATTAGATATCATTGAAGCGGTATTCAGCGATGACGATTTAGGTAACTGGAATGGCTTTGGTTTAGCCGTTCAAGCATACCAAAAACGCGCTATTTTTGTGGTTGAATGGGTTGCAGAACTTGCCCGCCGCGTTGGTCGTAAATTAATGGTTCGTCTTGTTAAAGGCGCATACTGGGATACAGAAATCAAAACCACTCAACAAGATGGTTTAGATCACTACCCGGTATTTACACGTAAAGCGACGACTGACGTTTCGTACAAAGCATGTGCTATCAAACTACTTGAAGCGCGCGATGTACTTTACCCGCAATTTGCTACACACAACGCCTACACTGCGGCAACTATTTTAGAAGTTGCTAAAGGTGACCATGAAGGTTTCGAATTCCAACGCCTACACGGTATGGGTGAGTCATTATTCGACCAAATCGTTGAGCAAGAAAAAATTCAATGTCGTGTTTACGCACCTGTAGGTCAACACGAAGACTTACTTGCCTACTTAGTACGTCGTTTATTAGAAAACGGTGCTAACTCTTCATTCGTAAATGCGATTGTTGATACCACTAAACCAGTTGAATCACTATTACCAGACCCTGTAGAAACGCTGCAAGGTTTACGTAACAAGTACAACACGCAAATTAAGATGCCAATTGATTTATATGGTGATGAGCGTCCAAACTCGAAAGGCATGGACTTAACTGACATCAATGTTATTACACCATTTAAAGAAAACCTTGATACTTGGTTTGCTGAGCACCGCATTGAATTAAGCGCAGTGCCAGAAGGTTCTATCCCAGTTAAGAACCCTGCAAACCATAAAGAAATCATTGGTCATGTGAAGTTACAATCATCAGAAGAGATGACTGCACTTTTAGAAAATGCAGAAAAAGCATTTGAATCATGGTCACAAACACCTGTTAAAGAACGCGCAAACTTACTACGCCGCGTTGCTGATATCCTAGAACGTCACCACGATGAGTTAGTGGCTCTGTGTATCAAAGAAGCGGGTAAAGTAACTCAAGACGGTATCGATGAAGTACGTGAAGCTGTGGATTTCTGCCGCTACTACGCTGCACGTGCTGAAGAATTATCACAAGACGAGCGTTTTGAAGCGCGTGGTGTGATCTTATGTATCAGCCCATGGAACTTCCCTCTTGCTATCTTCTTAGGCCAAGTTGCTGCAGCTATCGTGACAGGTAACACGGTTATTGCAAAACCTGCTGAGCAAACAAGTTTAATCGCCCTTCGTACGATTGAACTTATGCTATCTGTTGGCTTACCAGAGCACGTTGTACAACCTGTTATTGCTCGTGGTAGCGAAGTAGGTAAAACAATCGTTCCTGATGAGCGTATTCAAGCAGTTATGTTCACAGGTTCAACTGAAACCGGTACTGTTATTTCGCAAACGCTTGCTGCGCGTAATGATATCCAAGTACCGCTTATCGCTGAAACCGGTGGTCAAAACTGTATGATCGTTGACTCAACGGCTCTACCAGAGCAAGTTGTTGACGATGTGATCAGCTCAGGTTTCCAAAGTGCTGGTCAACGTTGTTCTGCGCTACGTGTGTTGTTCTTACAAGAAGACGTTGCAGACGGCATCATTGATATGATCAAAGGCGCTTTAAAAGAGCTTCATGTTGGCGATCCTTCACTACTTTCAACGGATATCGGTCCGGTTATCGACGAGAAAGCACTGAAGAACCTAAACGAGCACGTTGAGTACTTAAAAGGTAACGCAACACTTCATTACGAATGTGCGATCCCTGATAACAACGAAAATGGTGCTTACTTCTTTGCGCCTCGTTTATACGAAATCAAAGATTTATCTGTACTTAAGCGCGAAGTATTTGGCCCATGTGTACACATCATCCGTTTCAAAGGCTCAGAGCTTGATAACGTAATTGACCAAGTAAATGGCACTGGCTTCGGTCTAACGATGGGTGTTCATTCACGTATCGAAGAACGTTGTGAATACTTAGCGAAGATGTCACGTGCAGGTAACGTTTACATCAACCGTAATATGATCGGTGCGATTGTAGGCGTACAACCTTTCGGTGGCCGTGGTCTTTCTGGTACTGGTCCTAAAGCCGGTGGTCCAAACTACTTACAACGTCTAGTGAAAGAAAAAGCATCACCAGATAACGTCCAAATGACAAACCTAACACCTGATGAGTTAGATACACATAACTTCTCTGGTGCAGCTGAGCAAGTTGCTAAGCTGATGGAAAATTCATTACGCGACGAGAAAATCTGGCGTGCGACACCGCTAAACGACCGTGTTTCTGCTGTACGTCAATTACTTGCGAAAGTAGCAACGGTAGAGATCATCGACGAGCTAGCTGATGACTTAGCATTAACACTAGCTGATGCACGTGCGCAGCTTAACCGCCTTGAAAAACACATGCGTAAGCACACTGTATTACCGGGACCAACGGGTGAATCAAACACGCTTCACTTAGAGCCTCGTGGCTGTGTGGTTTGTTATGCTGATAAGAGTACGTCATTTAACTTCTGGGCAATTTCGATTATCACAGCACTTGCGGCAGGTAACACCGTAATTACTGTTGCATCAGAGTTATTCTACGAAGAAGCGGTTGCGTTCAGAGACAAGTTTATCTCTACAGGTATTGCTGAAGGTGTATTCCAAGTTGCTAAACCTAATCAGTTACAAGCAATTTTAGCGCACCCTCACCTTGCTGGTGCAGTTGTTGCTGCACGTTCATCACGCTTAGGCTACTTCAGCCAGCAGCTAGCACAACGTAAAGGTGCGATTCTGCCAGTGATCAGCTCAGAGTACTACGACACGCTAATTAAACGTTTATTAACTGAGAAAACAATCAGTATTGATACAACGGCATCAGGTGGTAATACATCTCTAATGACCTTAGTTGAAGACGACGAATAATCGTATTCAGTAAGGGAGTTACCATTCCCTGAGTAAATTAAAAGCCCTCGCATTTTGCGGGGGCTTTTTAGTATTAAAGATACCTTTTCATTATTCTTATTTACCGAGGTACAAATTTTCTGCTAGTTTTATAGTATTGTATTTGACTAGAAGTAAAGGCCTTGAAAACACTCCCTATCAATCAACTTAAGCCGGGCATGTTTGTACAAAGCGTGACAAAACAAACAGGCAAGATCCGTATAAAAAACCAAGGTTGGGTAAAAACGCAGGGAAGTATAGATAAACTGATCAAGGCAGGTATATTAGAAATTTCAATCGATCCGGATAAAACACTGACTTTAGACAGTGATAATAAAGTGGTCGAGCAACAAGATATTGCGAAACCTGCGACCAATTCAGAGACCTTTAATCCTTGGCACACCAGCCATAGCGTGTCAGCAGAAATGAGCAAAGCAAACAGCTTATACAACGAAGCAAGAACACTGCAAAGCAAAGCATTTGATGATATCCGCGATGGCAACAAAATTGATATCGCCCCTTTTAAAGACCTCGCAAGTGGTTTTATTGATTCGGTTTTTCGTAACCAAGATGCGCTTGCTTGTATCACACGTATGCGCGAAAAAGATGCCTATCTGCTTGAACATTCAATCAATGTTTCGATTTTAATCAGTATTTTTGCCAAACATTTAGGAATAGAAAAATCGATAATCCAAGAAATTGCCACCGGCGCATTACTACACGATATCGGCAAAATAAACATTCCTGATGAAATACTTAATAAACCAGGCAAGTTAACCGATGACGAATATAAAACCATTCAAGACCACGCTCGCTTTAGCAAAGAAATTTTAGAGCAGTCAGGTTTAAGTGGAATTGCGGTGGATATTGCAGGATTCCATCACGAGCGCTTAGACGGTAGTGGCTATCCGTTTGGTAAAAGTGGTGAAGAGATCAGCTTGTATGTGCGCATGGCTTCGATTGTCGATGTGTATGATGCACTAACCGCTGAGCGGGTCTACAAAGCAGGCATGGAGCCAATTAAGGCATTTAAAATTCTCAAAGAAGGCTGCCCAGATAGCTTTGATGGAGACCTAGTCACTAAGTTTATTCAATGTATTGGTATTCACCCGGTTGGCACCTTAGTGAAACTTGAAAGTCAAAAGTTAGGTGTGGTCACTCACAGTAACCCAACCAGCCCTTTAAAACCTCAAGTTAAAGTGTTTTATCACGCTAAACATGCGCGTTATACCGAAGTGCAGGATATTGATTTGGCAAACAGCCGCTGTCATGACAGTTTAGAATCAGCAGTCAGGCCTGCTGAATTTAATATCGATCTGATCCGCTTTTTTAAGAACGCGATTTTACCTTAATCCCTTAAAGTAAAGACTGGCTATTCAGGCCAGTCTTGTAATGCTTTTAGGGTAAACTCATAGCCATCGTAGCTTAATAAGCTTTGCTCAGGGGTAATTTCAACCACAGATAGCACACCAATGTTATCGCCTTCGTATAATTCTCTACCGTTTAACTTAATCCAACGCTTTGATGATTCAGACGCATAGATATGCGCTTGATATTTAATGGTAGGAATTAGGCTTTGCAGCGCATCGGGTAATAGCTCAATCGGCTCAGCATACGAGGTATTTTTAGTGCTTCGAGTAATATCAACACTGTGTGCGTTATCAACATCTTCAACCGCTTTAGCAAAGGCATCCTTTAAGGTATCTGGCACATCTCTTAACTCATCATTTGTTGATGATTGCGATGCGGGTTGAGTTGGTTGACCATCAAGTGGCTTACCCAGCACCTTATACTTACTTAGATCAATGCCATTGCTGCTCATTTGTTGCGGGTTAATCTGCTGCATTTGCATTGGTTGAGAAAATTGTGGCTGCGATTGATATACAGGCTGATTTTGATACACAGCTTGCTGCTGATATTGCGGCTGTACTTGATAACCTTGATTCGCGTACACAGGTGCTGAATTTACCGGAACTTGCACCCACTGGTATTGCTGTCCTTGCACTGGCACCTGCTGCATCATTTGTTGCTGCCCCATGGCTGGTTGCATCAACTGCCCTTGTTGCGACATTGTGGTTACTTGAGCTGGGTTATTAGCAGCTTGCTGAGTGTGTGGTTGGGCAACTTGATCTTGCTTAGCGGGTTGTTGCGATTCAGGGCTTACTTGAGCCTCAGTCGTAGCGTTTTCTGTGGCTTCATTGCTGTTATTCACAACTTTTGGCTGCTCAGCAAATGGTTTATTTTGTTGTAACCATTTACCAATTGAAAAGCCTGCCATCAAGGTTAAAATGGCCGCCAATAATAAGCCAAATGAAAAAGCTAAGCGGCGATAGCGTGTAAGTTCTTGTTGTTGTTTGAGCGCAAGCGCTGCTTGGTCGTGGTCAACCGCGGTTTGTTCGTGCTGACCAGACTGTTTAATTGCATCTAATAATAATGACATAAATGAACACTCGTTATATTAGGTAGGATAAACCAATACCCATTCCTAATACGGCTAAAAATGAAACGGGATAAAGCCACACATAACTCGGCTCTTTATTTGCTACTGTGGCCATTGGTGTACTCGTGGGTGGCAATGCTTCAGCAGCTGAGCGCATCACAAGCTCACTATCAACACTCAATTTTTGCTGCGAAAAAGCCCCTACTAAACAACGCTCACACAATAAATTGATTAATCTTGGTACACCTTGAGTGACTTGATAAATTGCTTTTAACGCATCACCTGAGAACAAGGCTTGCTCTGTACCCGCTTTAAACAAGCGATGCTTAACATAGGCAAATACTTGCCCTTCCGTTAATGGTAATAAGTGATAACGTGCCGTTATACGCTGAGCTAGTTGTCTTAATTCAGTACGTTTTAATAACTCTTGTAACTCTGGTTGCCCAACTAACACAATTTGCAGTAGCTTTTTGTGATCCGTTTCGATATTCGTCAATAAGCGCAATTGCTCTAGCACATCTGGTGCGAGTAATTGTGCTTCATCAATAATTAAGATGGTATGACCGCCTGCTTGATTATTTGCCTCTAGATGTTTTTTAATAACATCAGTAAGCGTTTTTAATGTCGCATTCGCGCTGTCATACTCAATTTTCAACTCATCACAAATACTGGCAAGCAGTTCGAGCTGTGACAAAGCTGGGTTATGAATTTGTGCGACTTGGGTGTTTTCAGGTAACTGCTCTTGCAGACTTCTTGTTAGTGTTGTTTTACCTGTACCCACTTCGCCTGTTAACAGAACGAAGCCACCCGCTTCACCTAATCCGTAGGTAAGATGTGCTAATGCCTCTTTATGGCGCTCACTAAGAAATAAATACTCAGGATTAGGGGCAATCGAAAAGGGTTTTTCTGACAAGCCAAAATAGCTTAAATACACCGTGTTATTCCTTGCGTTTAAAATCACGGTCTATAATGGCAAAAAACATCGCTACTTAAAACCTTGTTTACATTTTATTGGTTAAATAACGTAAAATAGCGAAAAGGCAAAATTTTAGGTGTTTTATGCAGGTTTATTTAGTCGGTGGCGCAGTGAGAGATGCCCTACTTGGTCGTGACGTTAAAGAGCGCGATTATGTGGTGGTTGGTGCAACGCCCGAGCAACTTATCAGCCAAGGCTATCAACAAGTTGGAAAAGATTTTCCGGTATTTTTACACCCTAAAAGTAAAGAAGAATATGCGCTAGCCCGTACCGAGCGAAAACAAGGCCAAGGTTACACGGGGTTCATTTGTGATTTCGCGCCTGATGTCACTTTAGAGCAAGACTTAATTCGTCGAGATCTCACCGTAAACGCCATTGCTCAAGCCCAAGATGGCAGCTTAGTTGACCCATTTTCTGGCCAGCAAGATCTTGAAAATCGTGTATTACGTCATGTCTCCGATGCCTTTAGTGAAGACCCTCTACGCATATTGCGAGTAGCGCGTTTTGCTGCTCGTTATCATTACCTAGGCTTTACTATCGCCCCAGAAACCCTATCACTATTAACCGAGATGGTTAAAGCCGGTGAACTGAGTACCCTCACCGCTGAGCGCGTTTGGTTGGAATGCGAAAAATCCCTCAGTGATGGCGCATTTAGCGAGTTTCTAAATGTACTTGCCAGCATCAACGGCCTGCATGTGATTAGCCCTGAGCTTGAAAGTAAATGGTGTGATGAGCTTTACAATACGTTTCAAGCACGTTTTGACTATGCTAACAAACTACAAATTAACGACACTGCGTTGTTATTTAGCCAAGTTACTTTATCGCTTTCAAGCGATGAGATAAAAACGATAGCTAGCAACATTCGCTTACCTAATGAAGTACGTGATTTAGCGCTATTTAGCCAAACTCATCAAACAACGTTAAGTGCAGAAAAACCGACTAGCGAAGCTGTTTTTGCTTGCTTTAATCAACTTGATTTATGGCGTCGCCCTGAGCGTTTTGAGCAAGTATTGAAGGTGTTAGAAATAAGTCAGCAACAACCTGTTAGCTGTTTTGAGTCGCTCACAAAGGCAGCTAAGCAAGCACGAGCAGTTAGTCCGCAGCAATTTATTGCTCAAGGTATTAAAGGCGCAGAAATAAAAACCGCGCTTGAGCAAGCGCGGTTAGAAGTTATTTACAGTTACTTTTCGTAGCGCACCAAACGCAAATAAACATCGGACGTTTTTGCGTGCAGGCTGTTTATGCCTTTATCAAATTGGTACACCCAAGCAAGATCGGTACGACTGATCCCTGAAGTACTGCTCCAATAGTTTTGCAGCTTAGTCGATAAAAATGCCGTTTCGTTGATACTAGGCTGTACACAACTATGCTCTAAGATACTTGCTAACTCTTTTACATTTGGCACATGCCAATCAGTGTAATCAGCAAACGTTGCGTTTTCGGCCCCGCGTAAAGCTTCGCCCCATGTAAGCTGCTGGCTCGTGCCCTCGCAAGTATCCGTGTCACTATCATAACTTTGGCCAAACGTACAACGTTGCCACATAAGACCCGTTTCGCTGTCACTTACTGTACCATCCTCATTGATAGTAAAGCGGCTATCAGGCGTCGTCTCAGTGACGGCGCTATAACATACTTGCGCAGCGGCATAACTCGATTGCAGAGCGATTACGGTAAGTGCTGTGATTAAAGATAAGTTTCGCATATTACTCTCCCGGCGTTCTAACTAAGCGCACAAAGGCAGTGTTACTTTTTGGATACGCTAAATCATTCGCACTACTCATATCGATAATATAAGCTTGCGACAAACTTGTTCCATCTGCCGCGGTTTGCGAAGTCCAATAAGGCATAAACGAACTGCCATCTGTACTTAGTTGCGTGTCGCTCGGTTGATTTGGGAAAAAGTCACTATTAAGTATCGAAGACTCACCTTGCTTGGCATAATCTAATAACCCTAATAATTCGGTGTAAGTGGGCACACGCCAATTTGTACCACCGCAAAAATCGCTGCTGTTTACATCATTAATGTAAGTTTGCAGGCCACAGTTGCTGGTGCTTGGGCAAGTAGAGCTCGCAGCCCCTTGAACACTGCCCGTTTGCACACCACTTGAACCATTTAAATACCAGGTATAATGGTTTGTTGCTGCACGATCGGTTGTTGACGGCGGTAATGTTGAACTTGCTTCTTTTACTTCCCAAATAAGGCCCGTCACGTTATCGCGTACACAACTAAAGCTGGTCGCATCATCAGGAAGTTCGTCGGCATATTCATTCATTTTGGTAAAATCAAACGCCAGGTCACCCTGACCGACTTTATCTAGTTGATTAGCGACACTGTCACGGCCTATGTCTGCGTCTTGGCTTGGGAAGTCTTCGCTGCCGCAATTAATTTTTTGCGAGTTGTTATAGCAATCGCTCATACCGGTATCGTTAATTAATCCCAACGGTTTTGGACTTATATCGATAATTACCGTATCTGTGTCGCTACGCGATTTACTGTCTGTCACGGTAACTTCAAAACTAAGCTCTGAATCAGTATCGACATCAGGGGCTACAAACGTCGTGATACATTGGTTCTGGTTTGCCAACGTCACTGTTTCGCCTGTTAACTGCTCCCAAAAACATGATTTTGTTGCTGTCACAATTTCACTGTTGCTGGCATCAAGGGTTACGGTATCAAACTCGATAACCTGCTGGTCTTCCCCTGCATCAGCAATAATAACCTCAACCGTTTTGTTTAAGGTAAACGACGCCTCAGTACTCGCCGAGCCACCTTCATCATCGGTTACAGTCAAGCGCCATGTCATTGCTGTATTTGATTCAAGTAATGGGTGAGTAAAACTAATTGTTTGATTTGTATAACTATCAGCGGTTAAATCTGGGCCATCAAGTTGCGTCCACAAATAACTGTCAACCGAGCCATTTTCATCGATATCAGCAGATTCTTCGCCGCTTAATGTGATCACATCATTGTATTGTGATGGCAACTCTTCTGGCGCAGTTTGGGTAATAACAGCAACAGGAAGTTGGTTATTGGAAGTAATAAAAATACTGACTTGATCGGAAACAAGTTGCCCATCATCGGTTTGATAATTCACTTTCAACACAAGCTCTGAATCGAGCTTAATATCAGGAGCAGTAACAGTTTGTTCAGCACCCTCAGCAGGAAAACCTTCTAATGCTGGGCCACTGACTCGCTCCCAAGTGAAGGTTCCATCGCTTGGAGAGCCTTTTGCAGATACAGTAAACTCACTTTTTTCAATGATTTGCTGATCTGTGCCCGCATTAACGGTTGCAGCGGTTATGCTCGAGTCACTCGAACCGCCACCGCCACCACAGGCTGTTAATGTCGTTAATGCAACGAGGGCAAGAGGCACTAATCTCATGTTTACCACCTTAAAATGAAAAGTCGGTTAAGGCCGACTGCCAAATAAGCTAATAACAAGCAATTAAAGTGCCAGACTAGGAGTTATAAATAACTTTCTTGGTGGATACGAACGAAAAGCTTTGTGCCGATTTTACTGTAGTCGACTTTATACTCTCGACCATCTAGGGCTTGGATAAACAGTAAACGTTTTTCTTCTGCGAACACATCTGGACTGGTTACATAAACCATCTCTAGATAGCGCTCTTTCGCTTCACGACGGTTTTTTGGCAGATCTTCTTTGAAAGGCTCAAGGCCATTTTGGGTCACTTTAATACGTGGATGGTTTTCACCATTCACTATCACTAAATCAAGTTTTTTATCTTTGTGTATAATTGTGTTTCGACCGCTTTTAATAAAAGAACGTTCTTGACTCATAGCCTTTTCCTACTACTTTCTGCCACCTAAAGCTTACATTTTCTGCAAGCGAGTCTCTATAAACTCATTAGGATTCAGTTTCCAACGATTCAAATCAGCACTAAATTGCCAAATATCAACATCAAGTACATTGGCAGGCAGTAATAAATCGTATCCTGTCAATTGCCTTAAATGCTGCGTACGATTGGCAAACATGGCAATCAATCCTTTGTAAAGCTGACCACTTGGGGCAGTGTAGTCCGTCTCTTCTATTAACCATTCTGATGGGCAATCACCATTTTTGCAATGTTTTTGAATAACTTGCATAAATAAATGACGTTGCTCTATTAGTAATCGTCCGGCAATTCTTGGGTGAATCTGTGTTAAAAATTCATCTATGTTATTGAGTTTAATACCAACTGCGTTTAACTCAAGGTATTCTAAGCCCTGTTCCACTTTTGGTATACCACTATGATGAAAATTAGCACGATTTAGCTGCCAATTCCCAACTTTGTGATGATAAATAAGTAAATTCTGAGTAAATGTTAGGCTAAAGTATGGCTCTTGCGTTTTTAAAAAGCCAATAAACAGCGCAGCAATACAGCTTGTTGCTAAAAAGATTTCAACAAGGCTAATTTCGCCAGGTCTCAATATGTTAACCAGCATAATAATGATCAGCCCAATACCGCCTACAACCAAAAACTCACTGCCATGGCGAGATGCTTGAGCGCGCACGCTAAGTGCAGGACATTTCTTACCCATAAACAGAAAAATAAAAAATAAACATCACAATTGTGACCAAAACTATCTTTCTAAGCGTTAAACAATAATTACACTTTGGCTCTTTACTCATACTAAAACCTCTTTTTTAGTCACAATAAAGGAACAAACTAGCCGAACTTTTAACTTTTACGCTAAATGCACAAATATATGAGATACCTGACATACGGTGCACGTACTAATTTTGTACACTACACTCAACTAATTTTCTGGTAACACAATGATGTATTCTACACAATCTGGCAAAGCTCTTTTTCCATTTATTATTACCCTTTTGCTAGGGTTATGTATTTATTTGTATTTACCTTCAAGCCAAGGTGAGCAGAGCAATTTTGGTAATAGCGCAACTCAAGTGACAGCACATACTGTTGTCGCCGAAGAAAATGCAGTGCTGATTGAAGCAATTGGTAGTGCTCGTGCTAACCAAGCGATTTACTTGCGTAGTGCACAAAACGATTATGTTACCGATATTTTTTTCAACGATGGCGATTTAGTAAATAAAGGTCAAAAGCTTGTTCAACTGCAATCGCAAGAAGAAGAATTAGCAGTAAAAGAATTAAGCATCAATTTACGAGAAGAGCGCCGCCAACTTGAACGCCTCACTGAGTTATCTCGCTCACAAGCCACTGCTAAGTCGTTACTAGAAGAGCAGCTATCACGTGTTGACGCAACCGAAGCACAACTTGAAAGTGCAAAAACAAAATTGGCCGAGATGACGATTAAAGCGCCTTTTTCAGGTTTGCTTGGTAAGCGTGAAATTTCAATTGGTACCTATGTAAATAGCACAACCAACATTACGACACTTGATGATATCAGCATTATCAAAGTTGATTTTAAAGTGCCAGAAAAATACTTAGCGCAACTGCAACTCGGTATGAAAGTGATGACGCAAAATGATGCTTACCCAGAAAAAACTTTTACCGGTAAAGTCACTCACATTAGCTCGCGCATAGACTCAATTACCCGTAGCGTTGAAGTGACTGCCAGCTTTATCAATAAGAGCGGTTTATTACGCCCTGGTATGCTGTTAAACACTGCCTTAGAGTTAAGCTCAAGCCAAGCACTTATGGTGCCTGAGAAAGCCGTGATCCCGCAACAAGACAAACACTATGTGTTCCAAATTGAAGATGGCGTTGCAAACAAAGTCGAAGTGCATGTGGCTGGTCGTCACAATGGCTGGGTAGCCATTGATAAAGGCCTTGAAAATGGCCAACAAGTTGTGACTGAAGGCATCATTAAGATCCGTACTGGCAGCAAAGTAAGTATCAAGGGCTAAACCATGAAAATTACTGATACTAGCGTTAAGCGCCCGGTCTTCGCGATCGTAATAAACCTATTATTACTCACCTTTGGCTTGGTGGCATTTTCTATGCTGCCACTGCGCGAGTACCCAGATATTGAAACACCGATTGTTAGTGTTAGCACTGAATACACAGGTGCTAGCGCAGAGATCATTGAAACGAAAATAACCCAAGTCCTCGAAAACCGTATTTCGGGTATCGAAGGCATTAAAAGTATTAACTCATCGAGCCGAAATGGCCGCTCAAATATCACCATTGAATTTAATATTAGCCGCGATATTGATGCCGCATCAAACGATGTACGTGAGCGTGTAGCCCGTGCCCTTGATAGCTTACCTGAGCAGGTTCGCCCGCCAGAGGTGTCTAAATCAAACAGTGATGAAAGCCCAATTGCTTGGTTCGTACTAAACAGTACCACCATGGATTCATTGCAGTTATCTGATTACGCGCAGCGTTTTATTGTTGACCGATTAGCCGTTGTTGATGGTGTCTCAAACGTGCGCGTGGGTGGCGAGCGTAAATACGCAATGAAAATCTGGTTAAACCGTAAAGCAATGGCTGCGCGCGGTATTACCAGTAGTGATATTGAAACCACTTTACGTACTGAAAACGTTGAATTACCTGCCGGTGAAATCGAATCTATCGACCGCGATTTTACAGTGCGTACTGCGCGTAGTTATAAAGATCAACAAGACTTTCGAAACCTAGTGATCAAACGGGGTGAAGACGGCTATTTAGTGCGTTTAGGTGAAGTGGCTGATGTGCACTTAGAAGCCGCGGACGACGAAAGCTTATTCCGTGGTAATGGCCGTAACATGATTGGTTTGGGTATCGTCAAACAAGCCAAAGCTAATACCCTAACCGTGGTTGATAATGCCCGCGCAGAGCTTGAAAAAATTAAGCGTAACCTGCCAGAAGGCACCACCATTCAAGACAGCTATGACTCTTCAATTTTCATCAAAGAATCGATTGACGAAGTTTATCGCACACTCGTTATTTCAATGGCGCTAGTTGTCTTAGTTATTTACCTGTTTTTAGGCAATATCCGCGCAACCCTAGTGCCTGCTGTAACCGTACCTGTGGCGTTAGTGGGTAGCTTTATGTTCTTGCTGGCTATGGGTTATTCAATCAACTTACTGACTCTTCTAGCCCTCGTGCTGGCAATTGGTTTAGTGGTGGATGATGCGATTGTTATGCTCGAGAACATTCACCGCCGTATCGAATTAGGCGAACCACCACTACTTGCTGCATTTCGTGGTGCCCGTGAAGTTGGCTTTGCGATTATAGCAACGACCCTCGTATTGATTGCGGTATTCGTACCTCTGGTGTTTATGGATGGCCGTATCGGTGCCCTCTTTACCGAATTTGCGATGGCGGTAAGCGCCGCGGTGTTCTTCTCTAGTATTACTGCGTTAACGCTTTCTCCAGCGCTTTGCTCAAAAGTGTTGAAGTCATCAGAAAAAGAAAGCAAGTTTAGCCAGTGGATGGATAGAAGCTTTAACAAAATCGAAAATGCCTACCGTAACTCACTCACCTCAAATATGAGCCGTAAGTGGAGCTTACTACTGACTATGATTTTGGCCGGTGTTGCTAGCTTTATGCTATTTCAAAAAGTGCCATCAGAGCTTACGCCAAAAGAAGACCGCGGTACTTTCTTTATCATGATGAGTGGCCCTGAGGGCGCGAGTTATGAAAATAACGCTGCAAACATGGCTAAAATTGAAGAACGTTTAATGCCTTACTCTGAGTCTGGTGAATTGAGCCGAGTGCTTGTTCGTGTGCCAGGCTGGGGTGGTCAAGGCGGTGTTGCTATCATTGGTATGGCTGATTGGGATAAGCGTAAGCGCTCAACCTGGGAAGTGATGGACGAAATCAGCGGTAAAATGACTGAAGTGACTGATGTGCGTGCGTTTGCCATTATGCGCCGTGGTATTGGTGGCGGCGGTTCATCTCGTCCGATTGAATTTGTACTGCAAGGTAACGATTACGACCAGCTAGCCGATTGGCGAGACCGTATTATTAAGCGTGCTGAGAAAAACCCAGGCTTGGTAAGAATCGATCATGATTACAAAGAAACATTCCCGCAGTTTTTAATCAACATTGATAAAAACAAAGCCGCTGATTTAGGGGTTTCTGTATCAGATGTGGGCCGCACGCTTGAAACCATGTTAGGCCAACGCCGCGTAACCACCTTTATCGACCGCGGTGAAGAATACGATGTGATTTTAAAAGGCACCAAAGAAGACTTTGCTAACCCAACTGATATCTCAAATATCTATTTAAAATCACGTAGTGGCGAATTAGTGCCGCTAGATAGCTTAATTAGCTTAAAAGAAGAAGCCACTGCATCGCGTTTAAACCGTTATAACCGTATGCGCGCAATTACTTTAAGTGCGAACTTAGCAGATGGTTATACCCTAGAAGAAGCACTTAACTTCTTAAATCAAGTTGCAGCAGAAGAAAACGACATCGACGGTGCAATTGACTACAAGGGTGAATCGCAGCTGTTCTATGAAGGTGCATCGGCGATGACCTATGTATTCATACTGGCACTGACAGTCACCTTCTTAGTACTTGCAGCCCAGTTTGAAAGCTTTATTCACCCATTTGTGATCATGCTTACAGTACCACTTGGTTTAGTGGGTGCATTATTTGGTTTGTGGTACACCGGACTTACTCTGAATATTTACAGCCAAATTGGTATCGTAATGCTGATAGGTTTGAGTGCGAAAAACGGTATCTTGATTGTTGAGTTCGCGAACCAACTGCGCGATAAAGGTGTGGAGTTTAACGAAGCGATTACCCAAGCTGCGACACAACGTTTACGCCCAATTATTATGACCTCATTGACCACCGTGATGAGCTCAGTACCGCTGGTACTTGCAAGTGGCCCAGGTGCAGAAAGCCGTATGGTAATTGGTGTGGTGGTATTTACTGGTGTTATTGTTGCAACCTTACTGACCTTATTCGTCGTACCTGCTGCATACAGCGCACTTGCCAGAAATACCCAGTCGCCTGAGTACTTACAGAGCAAGTTAGAGCAGCAAGCAAAAGACAAGCCGTTAGAAGAAATTTAAACGAGCTTGAGCTTTAACAAAACGCCGTCTTTACGGCGTTTTGTTTTTTCGGCTATAGTCAGCAAAACGGTAAGGAAGTGAAATATGGATAACAACATACAAATAGCCACTTTTGGCGGCGGCTGCTTTTGGTGTATTGATGCCGCATTTAGACGCGTAAAAGGCGTGCTTAATGTCAGCTCTGGCTATGCCGGTGGTGAGATTGAAAACCCAAGTTATCAACAAATTTGTACCGGCTTAACGGGTCACGCTGAAGTGGTTCAGCTTGATTTTGACAGCAGTATTGTAAGCTATAACACCCTGCTTGAAATGTTCTTCACTTTACACGATGCCACACAGTTAAACCGCCAAGGTAATGATGTCGGCACCCAGTATCGAAGTGTTATTTATTATCATGATGAAAAGCAAAAAGCAGAATCTCAAGCCATGATTGATGGTTTACAAAAGCAAATTCGAGAGCCGATAGTAACCGAGCTGAGCCCGCTTACAAACTTTTACCCTGCAGAGCAGTACCATCAAGACTATTACAATGAAAACCCAAATCAAGGTTATTGCAGTATTCTGATTGCCCCTAAGCTTGCTAAGTTCGAACAGTATTACGCAGATAAACTAAAATGAAAAAAGCCCGCTAAGTAGGTAGCGAGCTTTTAGACGCAGAACTAATAATAACGCTGAGCGTGTTTTAACTTAAAAACGAATGACATCAACGGGCAAATTAATGTCAATTACTCGCTTTAAGCAAACAGCTCAGTTGACCTTAATGGCTATTAGAACTGATAACGGGCACCTACAAACAGGCGACGCTCAGCCGTGTTGTAGTAATAAAATTCATCGTTGATGTAATCACCATCTAGGTCTGTACCATAGGCATCAACGGCGTTGTACTCTTTATCGAATAGGTTTTCTACACGTAGTGACACAGTTAAGTTGTCAGTCGCTTGGTAGTGACCAACTAAATTCCATAACGTATAAGAAGGTAAGTGCGTTAACTTGCCATCACGATCACCACGGTATTGCATATCGATACCAGCATCAAAATCACCCCATGCTTTGTTTAATGACCAATTCACACTGTGGTTTGACACATAGGTTAGAGACTGACCTGTCTCAGTATCTTCCGCTGAAAGGTAGGTAAAGTTAAAGCTGTGATCAAAGCCAAACACTTGGTTTTTAAAGCTAAACTCAACACCTTCGTGGCGAGCTTCGTTTATATTGGTTGGGATCCACTGCCCTGATGCATTTGGTGCCCAAGCGATTTTGTTGTCGATTTCGCTGCGGAAAATCGCAATATCAAGGCTGATATCATTCACATTGAGTGATAAGCCAAGCTCTTGGTTATCTGATGTTTCAGGGTTTAACTCTGGGTTACCTGAGCCTGGGTAATATAGGTCATTAAATGTTGGAGATTTAAAGCCAGTGCTTTGACTTATGCGGAATGTCGCGATGTCATTTAAGTGATAACCAACAGCTGCAGTGTAAGTTGTTTCATCACCAAACTGCTGATCATCATCTTGGCGAACGGTTAGGTTTGCCAGCACTTGCTCGTCATCATAATAAGCACCAACAAACGCAGCGAATACTTCACGGCTGTCTTTTAAATAAGTACCTGAGTTAGTGTTCACTTCATCTTTATACCAATTCAAACCGCCACTAAGAGTCAGCGCTTGATTGAAAAAGTATTGGCCATTGTAATCGATTTGCTCACGCTCAGTTTCAAACTTATCAACCACCGTTGCGCCAGTGTAATCAATGCGTGAGTCATCTGAACTATCACTTGATATAGCAATATCAATGGAATGGCTGTGTTTTTCGAAAGCCTTTTTCCAACCTAGTGAAGCTTGGTAATTTTCGAACTCGCCTTTTTCTAAGGTGCTGTCTGCAGGGCTATAAGCGCTATCGTATTTTGCTTCGCCTTCTGAGTATTGTGCTTGCGCTAAAAACTCACCTAACTGCTCATTTTGATAACCAAGGTTAAAACCAAGGTTTTTGTTCTCGTAGCCGTCTTCATCAGGGGCTAAGCCTTGCAAAACATCAAAACCATCTGTTTTTTCATAACCGGCATTAACAGCAACATCAACACCCGCAAACTGACCACCTGTCGCTACTTGATACTCTTGGTAAGAGTCTGAGCCAAAAGTAACATCTAAGGTCGTGTTTTGTGCTTTACGCGTAATGATGTTAATCACACCAGCTAGCGCGTCAGAACCATATACTGCAGCACGTGAGCCTTTGATTACTTCAACACGCTCAATACTGTTTAAAGGAATATTGCTAATACTTTTATAGCCAAGTGTTGCAGAACCTGTGCGTACACCATCAATTAAAATAAGTGTATGACGAGAACTTGCACCACGTAATGAAACACCTGAGCTTTGCCCAAAACCACCATTGGCATTAATTTGAAAGCCTGCTTGCGTTGCCAGTAAGCTTGGTAAGTCACGCACATAGCTTGCTTCAATATCAGCGCGGTCAATGACAGTAACACTGGCTAATACATCATTAATTGATTGTTCGAATTTATTGGCAGAAACTGTGATGTGCTCGATTGATTGCTCGTCAGCAGATACAGAAAAAGACAACGCAGCAGCAACCGCTACGCCTAACGCAGATTTATTTAGCATGATATCCCCTAGCCTGTGCCCACCGCACACGCGAATAGTAAGTTACTTCAAGGCCGGTCTCCGGACTCTGTACATGCATGGCATCTACATTACCGTTGCGGGGGCAGTGTTGGCATTGTTTTCTCCCTGAAAACGCACCGACTTCCCGATTATCTTGCGACTATTTCACCCTTTGAAATAAAACGTATCTGAAGATACAGCAAACACCTCGAAAATAGGCCGTTATTGTGATGATTTTGGGGAAGAAAGTCAATGGACGGCTATACCGCTAAAGACAAGTTTTAAGTCTAAAGCTTCAAGCTGCAAGTGGAGACAGATCAAAAAAGCCAATCAGCATGGTGATTGGCTTTTATAAAACAATGATTACCAGAAGTACTCATGAGGTTTCGAGTTTCCTAACGGAAAAACAATTCCTTCTGGGTCAGCACCATTCAGCACACGCTTGCAAAGAGCTTTATTTAAGCGTCTTCTTGGCTTGGTCATCGTCATTTTCACCCACCAACTTGGTGTTTGTTGGTAAAAATAAGTACTGTGTGGACCTGTGTATTTTCTGTTTATTTTACCGTGTTTATTACGGTCAATTGTTTTGTTTTTTACTGACATAAATATCCTCTAGCTGAAAATAGCTAGAAGATATCTTTTTCTCTGTAACCTAATATTCGTCTCAAAATACGCTCCTTGTAAAGTTCAGAAACTTGCAGGCTTATAGCTTAAAACTGACAGCTTAAAGCTATAAACACAGTGTATTAATCGCGGAAGTTTTTGAACTGGAATGGTTGACCTAAATCAGCAGTACGAACAACTTGCATTGCTTCTTGTAAATCATCACGTTTTTTACCAGTTACACGTAATTCTTCACCTTGAATCGCGGCTTGTACTTTAATTTTTGAGTCTTTGATTAACTTAACGATTTTCTTCGCTACGTCTTTTTCGATACCTTGCTTAAGAGCAACATCACGCATTACGTATTTACCGCTACGCGACTCATCTCTTAATTCTAGGCTAGATACATCTAAGCCACGCTTTGAAATTTTCGCAGCAAGAATGTCAAAAAGTTGCATTACTTGTTGTGGTGCTTCAGCTTTTAACTTGATTACTTTATCACTTAGTTCGATTGATGCATCAACACCACGAAAATCAAAACGCGTCTCTAGTTCACGCTTTGCATTATCTACTGCATTCTGCGCTTCGTTCATTTCTACTTCAGAAACAATATCAAATGAAGGCATGGGGTTCTCCTAACATAGTCTTTTTTAAATTCATTTATGGTTGGCAATTATAACGCTTATTTGTCGATTCTTTCTATTTTTATCCGATTTGTTCAGGTGCGATGCAAAAATTGTTTGATATACTGGCCATTCAATTTCGGCATTTTTAGGGTTTATTGTGACAAGGCGTGTTTACCAAGTTATCTTTTTAGCCAGCATTATTGGCTTTACGATTTTGTTTGCCAAAGAAATTAAAGGGGTGAGCAACCTCTTCCCACACGTAGATAAAGTGGCGCATTTTGGTATTTTCTTCATATTAGCCATGGTGATGGATAAAGCCTTTAAATTACCACTCATGGTGCAAATTTTACTGTTAGCTGGGTATGGAGCCGCCATTGAATTTATGCAAGATATGCTGCCTTACCGTCAAGCCTCGGTTGGTGACTTTATCGCTGACTTTATTGGTGCCATCAGCTATTTTGCTATAAAACTTGGTTTTCATTTAGGTAGTAAGCAACGTAATGGCTAATGTTTTAATAGTTGGCGATGGTGCAATTGGCTTATTGTTTAGCCATTTTTTATCTGCACAACATGACATTACATTACTGACCCGCAAGCCAACCCTGACCACACGTTTTTATCAAGCAAGTAATGGTAAATCACACCCTATCAAAGCCCGTCTCATTAATCATAAAGAGCTTGGTCATTCAGCGCCCTTTGATTTAGTGTTAATCACCGTTAAAGCATTTCAAGTTCAAGCGGCCTTTAAGCAAATAAAACCTTACCTCAATGAAGACTGCCAAATCGTTATTTCTCATAATGGTATGGGTAATGTTGATGAACTTAATGCCCAGCTTTTGAACACGCAAGGATTAGCGTTTTTAACAACGCGTCTAGCTGGTTTTAAAACAACACCTTATAGCGTAAACCACACTGGAAATGGTGAAAGTGTGCTAGGCGCATGTAATGCGGCTGCAAGCGAAAGGCTCAACGAGCTTAAGCAGCAGTTTAGTTACTTACCACATTTTTCTGTGAGCGATGATATTCACTCGCTGCGCTGGCAAAAACTACTAGTGAACATTGCCATTAATCCCTTAACGGCAATTCATAACGTTAAAAATGGCCAGTTACGCGCGCCACAATTTAGCACGCGCATTATTAATTTACTTAGTGAGGCGTGTTTGGTAGCCAATAAACAAGGTGTTGATGTAAAACTCAGCGAGGCGTTGGACCAAGCCTATTCTGTGATGACAGCCACCGCTGAAAACTTTTCTTCTATGCAACAAGACATCAGCCATAATCGAGAATCTGAAATTGATGCAATTTGTGGCTATGTGTGTGAGCAAGGTGCTAAGTTAGGGATAAAAACCCCCTATAATCAAGCAATGCTAAGCATGATAAAAATTAAAAGTTGATGGGCTGCTAGCTACTAAGAGAAAGAGTAAAGAATAAAGCTACAAGGGGAAAGGAGAAAGAGTAAAGTTTCTCGTAATGATTTCAGGCATTAAAAAAGCGCGAACATGTCGCGCTTTTCTCACTATCCCTTACGGGCGATACACTTTTACGTTGCTAAAGCCTTCTTCGTGAAGGATCAGTGCTTGTAGCTGGCTCATCACACCTTTAGCACAATATAAGTAATATTCTTTATCTTTTGGTAAGTCACCAAATTTAGTCGCTAAACGGAAGAAAGGTAAATGTACAACTTCAATACCTTCAAGCTCAAGTGGGTTTGCGTCTTCTTCTTCAGGTGAGCGAATATCAACAACAACCGCTCCTTCAGGTAAATCAGATACAGACTCTGCTTCTTTCACTTCTTGCTTAGCTTCGGTGTCGATATCGCGAATATCCATCACACGTGCATTTTCAACAACTGTATTTAGCACGTCGAAATCAAACTTAGCTTCTTCGGCAAGAATAGTTTTGATTTTAGCTTTAACCGTAGGCTTTTTAGAAATTACGCCACAGTATTCAGGCATACTTTCTGCCATCTCAGCCGTACCAATTTTACGCGCAATATCAATAATATCTTGCTTATCGTGTTGGATTAACGGGCGAATGATTAAAGTTTCCGTTACACGGTCAATCACACTAAGATTAGCCAGCGTTTGGCTTGATACCTGACCAATACTTTCGCCAGTTACTAGCGCTTGTACACCTAGTTTTTCTGCAACTTGGCTACCGGCACGCATCATCATACGTTTAAGTACAACACCCATTTGGCTGTTTTCAACGTTCTCTAAAAT
Organism: Pseudoalteromonas gelatinilytica; assembly: GCF_001641615.1. Classification (GTDB taxonomy): domain Bacteria; phylum Pseudomonadota; class Gammaproteobacteria; order Enterobacterales; family Alteromonadaceae; genus Pseudoalteromonas; species Pseudoalteromonas gelatinilytica. The sequence goes on along the minus strand of NZ_LRRU01000018.1, from coordinate 159,445 downwards.
CTCAGCAACAACAGGTTCAAAATCAACAGTAACGAACTTCACTTTGTGAGTAGAGCTGAACTGTTTCCAGATATAATAACTCGCCTGTTTAACACCGATTTCGTGCGCAGCACCACCTAAGTTAAAGAATAAGAAGTGAGTACGTGCACCTTTACGGATCATTTGATAGCTGGCAACACCAGAGTCAAAACCGCCCGACATAAGCGATAATACATCTTCTTGTGTTGGTAACGGGAAGCCCGCCATACCTAGGTGAGTTTGAGTAACGATATATGCTTTATCGTCACGCACTTCTAAACGTACTGTTACTTCAGGGTGAGATAATTTAACGCGCGCACCTTCAACATGTTGGTTTAAACCACCACCTACGTAGCGCTCTACGTCGCTCGATGTAAAGTCATGCTTACCAGAACGTTTACAACGTACACAGAATGTTTTACCCGCAATCGTATGGCCAATTAGCTCAAGTGCTTTTTGATAAATATCGTCGATTGAATCGAAGTCTGTTTCAGTAACTTCAATAAACTGTACGATACCTGGAATACGCTTTAAGCCATCGATAATATCTAAACGAACTTGCTCAGATTCTAGCAAGCTAACAACAGAGATATTATCCCAGTTGTTTCTTACCTGAACTTTTTCGTCAACACGACGCAAAACGATCTTAATGTTATTTTCTAATAACTTGGTAAAACGCTTACGAACAGATTTACTCTTGATCGCGATTTCAGGGTGTAATTTGACGATAAATTTAAGCATAGTTCACTCTTAGACTGTGGATTTCACACGCCCCAAGGTTAAGCAACCTCAAGGGCGCGCGATTATAACAAAAATTATAGCGTCTAGGAAATAAACTGCTTTGTAGGATTAGTGGTCGTTTTGCTCAGATTCAGCAAGGGCTAAATACTTTGCCCTTAATTGATTTACTTGTTCTAAGTGTTGCTCGGTGCAGTGGACTTTTAATAGCAGCAATACCTTTAAAATACCGTTATAAATATCTGCTCTGGCAAGTTCACCACTTAAGCGACGAGCTTTGATATAAGGCGTCCAAAAACTCACGGTCATTTTTAGCATATGCGCAAGTTCTGTGACATCTTCGTCTTCAATGCAAATGATACCGCCTTCACGCAATGCAAATAGCACATCTTTGACTTGCTCTAAAAGCTCAGCTTGAAACGCAATGTAGCCTTTTTTCAGCTCTTCATCACGAGATAAGATATCGCCTAAGTTGTCGTAGAAAAACTGAAAACGCCACATAAGTTCAAATAGCGAATCAAGATAGCCCGCTAGGTTTTCTAGTGCGTCGTCACCGGGAGTCAGTGGCTTAAAGTGAGTGTGTAAATGATCGCTATACAAAGCAAATATGTGACGAATAATATCTTCTTTATTTTTAAAGTGATAATACAAGTTACCTGGGCTTATCCCCATATGCGAAGCAATATGGTTAGTTGTTATGGCACGCTCACCATGGCGATTAAATAACTCGATGCTGGTGTGTATGATTTTGTCCTTTGTGCTCATAGCTTATTTACTCTGTTTTTTATGATTATTACGGTCCCCAGCCGAGCAGTATAAACAAATGCGCAGCAATTAAATACTACCTTGAAAAATATTAACCTCAATCGGTTTAGTACCTTATATAGGTGAAGGATTCTAATCCGATACGCGTATTTTCGAAGCTGCATCGTCGAGAAAACACTGTTAATATAGCAAGCAAATTTATAAATCGCTGAATGTTATGAACGTTACTGCAATCTATCCGGGCACTTTCGACCCACTTACAAATGGCCATACAGACTTAATTCATCGCGCGGCAAAAATGTTCGATAAAGTGATTGTTGCCATTGCGCATAATCCAAGTAAACAACCTTGCTTTACCCTTGATGAGCGCGTTGAACTTGCTAATAAGATTTTGGCGCACCTTGATAATGTGAGTGTGATTGGTTTTTCTGGCTTATTGGCTGATTTAGCTCGCGACCACAAAGCCGAAGTGCTTATTCGTGGAATTCGTGCGGTGTCTGACTTTGACTATGAATTTCAGTTAGCGAATATGAATCGTCGCCTAAACCCAGATCTAGAAAGTGTATTTTTAACACCGGCAGAAAAAAATTCATTTATTTCATCGACACTCGTCAAAGAAGTCGCACGCCACAATGGCGATGTAAGCGAGTTTGTTGACCCAGTCGTAGCCAAAGCCTTACAGGATAAAATTCACGGATGAAATTAAAAAAGTTCATTAGCTTAACTGCATTACTAATGATCTCTGCGCCAAGTGTTGCTGGACCATGGATAGAAAGCGACGACCCATTGCTTCGCGCTTCAATCGAAATGCTCTTTAACCAAGGCATTATTAAACAGCCAATTAATAGCTATCCATTAATGTGGCAAGGTATCGCACGCGACCTAGACGTTACCAATACCAGCCAACTTGACGAGCAAAGCTTATTTGCTTATCAGCATGTAAAACATGCTCTTGATAATGCAAAACAAAAAACCAGCTCAGGTATTCGCCTAAACTACAACAGCGAACCTCTCACTCAGCAAGGTTTTGGTAAACGCCACCAGCAAGAAAGCGGTGTAAATAGTTATGGTTCAATCACAGGGAAGCGTGTTAGCGCTAAAGTGAGTGTAAATTACGCCGATGACGCCCTTGATAAACAGCATGTTACTTATCAAGATAGCTATTTAGCCGTACTCCTGGGTAATTGGTCAATCAGTGCAGAGCAAGTTAGTCATTGGTGGGGGCCAAGTAACGATAACGCCCTACTTCTATCAAATAATGCGGCGCCAATGAAAGGTGTGCGCTTCAGCAGAGCAAATACGCAATATGTAGGCCCAAGTTGGCTGTCGTTTATCGGTAATTGGCAGTTAACGGGTATTTACGCCAAACAAAAGCCATATCTAAATAATTCAGATGACGGTGACTTTTGGGCACTCCGGTTTGCAAGTACGCCATTAACAGGCCTTGAAATAGCAATTAACAGTGCAGGCTCTGATTATTTAACTAGCCTCGAAATCAACCCTGTTACACTCGAAAGCAGTGAATCAACACACCGTTTAACGAGTTTAGATGTTAAGTACTCAACCACTTTAGCGGCGCAACCTGTGGCATTTTATGCTGAAGTAATGGGTCGAAATGAAAGTGGTTTAGCACCGAGTGAGCCATTTTATACGCTAGGCGTAGAAAGCTATTTTGGCTCGAAAGAAAGTCTATTAAAAAGCTACTTTGAATACTCAAATACAGAGCAAAGCTGTGATCAAATTAGCGATTGCGTATATGGCTCTGGCAGCTATACACAACGCTCACGCTTAATTGGTAGCTCAACACCGCTACAAAGTAAATCGGCTATCCTTGGCGCCTATTACCACACTCTAAATGGTTATGGTGGCCATGCGAAGTTACGTTGGATTGAAAGCGAAACCACACACGCTGAGCTCGCATCAGATACGAGTCAGCTGCAGTTAGAGCTTGGTTATCAGCAATCTGTGTTTAATGGTCTGTGGAAAGTGACAGGGCTTATTTCAAAAGATGAAAAAGGTGATGAGTCAGAAACAAACACAGCCCTGAGAACTAGCTGGGAATACCGTTTCTAACCAATTGGGGTCAAGCTGGTTCAGCTTGGCCTCGAACTTTCCTGTATAGCTTCACAAGCCCTAAAAAGTCTTTATTAATGAAAAGTGCGATGAGCATCATGATATCCATCAGGTTCACTGTGATACTGTAGACATCCCAGAACCACCAGCTTCCTGTATAGGCGTAGTTTATATCGAAATACATGCCTAAAAACAGTGATGAGTTAACTAAAAGCCCAGTGTATATATAAATTTTAGCTGGAACCTGATCAAGGTTTCGCTTACGAGCAATTAGCCACACAATGAGTAGTATTGCTAAATCAGATAGCGCCCAAATCACATAAGCAAAGCTTGAATCTAACATATCGTAGCCAAGCGCCACATTAAGTAGTGGGTCGCTCATCATGTAGGAGATAAACAATGCAAGTGAAATCCACATCACTGTTTTATCACCATTCGGTGCAGATGATTTCTTTACCATGTTATAAAGAAACGACATCAAGAAACCCCACATAATAAATGCTGCGAGGTACACTCCAAAATTGTCTTGGATTAGTTTAAGCATTTAACTCTCGCTGAATGCTATATTTAGTCTTAAGAAATTTTAAAAATGCTGCTAACTTAAAAAAATCTTTATTAGTTAACAGAGCGCCCAGCATGGTTAGATCCATCACATTGACTGTGACTGTATATAAATCCCATAACCACCATCTTTCTTCATTCCCGTAGACACTAACATCTAGGTATAAGCAAAAAAACAAGCTGCTATTCGTTAGCAAGCCAATTATCACATACAACTTGGCTGGAAATTTTTCTATCGAACTATTTCGACTAATAAGCAGAATGATACCCAAACAAGTCAAATCAAGAATGCACCAAATAATAAAAATAGAAGCATATCTTAACGACTCTATTTCAAAAGCCATCGATACTAATGGGTCGGTGAGCAAATAAGAGAGAAATATAGCTAAAGAGATCCACATCAAAGTTTTATCTTTATTCACAATCGAAGAGCGACTAACCATATTAAATAAAAAGGTCATCAAAAAGCCCCACATAATTAATGTGGCTAGATATGTGCCCAATGTTTGCTGAATAGTTATTATTAAATTACTAATATTCATAATTAGATTAAGACCGCAATTAGCAAATAAATGAATGGCAAGGAATAGATAAAACGTAGAAATATTTTTGGATTGCTCTTTGCTACCTAGTAGCCAAGATTGTTTTTTCTTTGCTTTTTAAACAAATAATTCTTGATTTTACTAACGAATAAAAAGTCTTTATTAGTAATTAAAGCCACTATCATTAGAAAATCGACAACGTTGACACCGATTGAGTAAAAAGTCCAAAACCACCAAACCTCACGATTCCACAGTACAATTAAGTCAATGTGAATTAGTGCATAAAGAACGCTATTAATAATTAATCCAGCGTAGATATATTTAGCTGCAGTAGATGTTTTAGACAAAAAGCGGTGTGAAACAAGTATGAAGATAAGTGTTACAAGATCATATACGAACCATTCTATATAAAGATTTGTATTTGAGCTTTCTAATTCAATGAAATGGTTGCTACTAAAATACGAAACAGCCATGAAGAAGGAAGTTATTACCAAAGACTTATCTTGATTAAGCTCACTTACATAAAAAAACAAATTAAGTAAGAACGCCATCAGCATTCCTAAAACAATAATCGTGTCGAAATGTAAACCGAGCGAGCTTAAATCAAAATACATCTAACTTATTTTTTCCAAAAATTATGTCTCTTTTTTATCTGGGAAAACTAGACCACCGCCACCGCGTTGGATTTCAGCACCGCCAGATAAAGCCAAGGCTTCACTTGATAAAGTTACTGTATCAGATTGCAGGGTTTTATTACTAGTAGTTTGTTCCAAAGCAGGCTTTGTTTGTTGCAATTGGCTGTAAGCTTGCATTTGCAATTGGCTATTGTTTGAAATTTGCATAAGTTAATTCCTTTAAGTTAATTGTTTTTTCAGTACAGCTTACAATAGCTTGTAAGCTGAGTTAAGCGCTCTCATTTTTTTGACGCTTTTTTATACTTCATCGCGACGTTGCCACCGCGCTGATAATAAAAGCAATTAACGATCCAACTTTTATAATTTTTGATCTTTTTGATCATGAAATTCAGCAAATCTAAATTTCAGGCATAAAAAAACGCACAGGGGTAACCGTGCGTTTTTCCTATCCAGGGAAAATTAAGCCAGGTGTTTACACGGGATCACCGCGCTATTACTCGGCTTTAAAATATATTCCATCGCCACTTCATCGCAATTATCTTTACGAAGGCAAAGCTCACAATCTTTGATCACTTTTTCTGGCAAACTGTCTTTGCTACAAAAACTAAATCCTTGGCTTGCAAAGAATTCTGGCACTCTTGTCAGAACAATTACCCGACTAAGCGCCAAGCTTTTGGCTTTTTTAAGCAAATGTTCAACAAGTTGACGCCCCTGCCCGGCAATTCGCGATTCAGGGTTCGCCCCAAGTGAGCGAATTTCAGCAAGACCAGTGTCGTAAATATAAAGCGATGCACAGCCAGTAACTTGGTTTTCAACCTCAGTAACAGCAAACTCATTGATTGAGTGAATCATGTCGCTCTTAGCGCGTGGTAGGTTTTCACCTACCGTTGCCCAATGCTGAATAAGCTTGGCGATTGACTCAACATCATTTAAGGTTGCGTCACGTACCGCTATTTGCTGTTTTTTTTTGCGTATTTAATGGCGCTTGTTACTTGCTCAAGTGACGAGCCACCCAGCGCTTGTCTTGCTTTAATACACGCGTCTATTTCTAATACAGGATATACATCTGATTCGAAAATGCTATGCACAGACTTAAATTGCTCTAAACTTAAATCTTCTAAGTTATTCCCTTGTGCAATAGCCATTTGCACGAGCGTACCAACAATGTGATGACCTTCTCTAAATGGAATACCTTTAGCCACTAAATAGTCAGCAAGCTCAGTCGCATTTGAGTGGCCGCCTTTTGCTGCCGCTAATGTTCTCTCTGCATTAACTTTAATACCTTTAATGCATGCCTGAGCCATATGAATACATGCCAGCCAAGTTGGCATCGCATCAAATAAGCCTTCTTTGTCCTCTTGCATATCTTTATTGTAAGCAAGTGGTAGTGCTTTAAGTGTCATCATCATGGCACTGAATGCACCAAATACACGGCCCGTTTTACCACGAATTAACTCAAGAGCATCCGGGTTTTTCTTTTGTGGCATAAGAGAAGAGCCTGATGTTACCCCATCAGAAAGCTCAATAAAGCCCGCTTCACCCGAATTATAAAAAATTAAGTCTTCTGCCATGCGCGATAAGTGAATCATCGAAATCGATGCGCAGCTTAATAGCTCAACCACAAAGTCACGGTCAGATACGGCGTCAAGGCTATTACGTGTTGCGCCGGTAAAACCTAACCCTTCGGCAAGAATTTGCCTATCAATTGGGTACGCTGTTCCAGCTAAAGCACCACTACCAAGTGGACAATAATTCATACGGTTCTTGGCGTCGGTTAAACGGCTTTCATCACGCTCAAGCATTTCAACATAGGCCATACACCAATGACTAAATAACACAGGTTGTGCGCGCTGTAAGTGTGTGTAACCCGGTAAAATAGTACCAAGCTCACGCTCAGCTAAGGCAATAAACTCACCTTTGAGCTCTGCAATTGCCTCAAGGATATGCTCAGCAGTATCACGACACCATAAGCGGAAATCGGTTGCAACTTGGTCATTACGACTACGACCAGTGTGTAACTTTTTAGCAAGGTCACCCACTTTATCAATCAGTGCTGATTCAACATAAGAATGAATGTCTTCATGCCCTGCTACAGCGACTGCTTGTGGGTTTGCTTTAACCTCATCTAGCAGCTTATTAAGTGCTGCAACGAGATCATCGTATTCTTGCTGGTTTAAAACGTTTACTTGTTTTAACGCCCCTGCCCAAGCAACTGAACCAATAATGTCTTGCTCTGCAAGTTGATAATCAAAAGGAAGTGAATCGTTGAATTGTTTAAACGCTTCATCTGGACCCGTAGAAAAACGTCCGCCCCATAGTGCCATTGAACTGTCTCCAAATTCGGCTATTGCCCTGCTCGTGCAGGGCAATAATTAAATTACTTTTTCGTTAGTGCTGAGATTCTGCTTGATAGCGAGAATAAACGAATGAAGCCTTCAGCATGTGATTGGTCATATACATCATCTTCACCGAAGGTTGCAAAGTCTTCGCTGTATAAGCTATTCGGTGATTTTTTCTGTACCGCAGTGACTTGGCCTTTATAAAGCTTAAGCACAACTTCACCCGTTGCTAACTTAGACAGAGATTCAGCACCAGCAAGAATCGAGTCTTTTAATGGCGTAAACCAACGACCGTCATACACTAGGTGAGAGAACTCACCACCAAGCACTTCTTTCCACTTACGGCTTGATTTATCTAACACGAGCTCATCAACCGCTTGAAGAGCTGCCATGATCACTGTGCCCCCTGGTGTTTCATAACAACCACGCGACTTCATGCCAACTAAACGGTTTTCTACGATATCAACACGACCCACACCATGTGGCGCAGCAATGTTATTTAATTTAACTAAGCAGTCATATGGTGTTAGTGATTCACCGTTTACTGCAACCACTTCACCTTCAACAACGTTTAATGTTACATATTCAGCTTCATTTGGCGCTTGCTCTGGCGAGTTAGTCCACGTCCATACTTGATCACTTGGTTGGCACCATGGATCTTCAAGCTCACCACCTTCATGAGAAATGTGCCAAGCGTTAGCATCACGGCTATAAATTTTTGTCGCTGAAGCAGAGCATGGAATATTTCGCTCAGCTAAGTAATCAAGTAATGATTCACGGCTTGATAAGTCCCACTCACGCCATGGCGCAATCACTTTTAGATCCGGTGCAAGGGCTGCGAAACATGACTCAAAACGTACTTGGTCGTTACCTTTACCTGTACAACCATGTGAAAGCGCATCAGCACCTACTTTACGGGCAATTTCAACTTGCGCTTTAGCAATAATCGGACGTGCCATAGACGTACCTAGTAGGTAAGTACCTTCGTAAATAGCGCCTGTTTTTAAAGTTGGGTAAATATAGTCACTGACCATTTCGTCTTTTAAGTCTACGATATGACATTCTGACGCACCTGAAGCAATCGCTTTTGCTTCAACGCCTTCGAGCTCTTCTGCGCCTTGGCCTACATCAGCAACAAACGCGATTACTTCACAGCCGTAGTTTTCTTTTAACCATGGCACGATTGCCGATGTATCAAGACCACCAGAATAGGCTAGTACGACTTTTTTAATTGAACTCATTGGTGTTCCTTAAACAAAATTTGGATTTAATAATGTGACAAGTAGAGCGTTTTGCGCATGCATACGATTCTCTGCTTGTTGAATAATTTTTGATGCTGGGCCATCCATTACCTCAGAGGTAATTTCAAACTCACGATGCGCTGGCTGACAGTGTAGTACAGTCTGCGCACCTGTTTTCTCTAATAGGGCTTGGTTAAGCTGATAAGGCATATATTTAGCTTTTACCTGCTCAAGCGGTGTTTTATCACCCATTGAAACCCAGGTATCAGCATAGACTGCATTTGCGCCAACTGCCGCCTCAATTCTGTCACTTACCATAACAGACGCACCATTCATTGCTGCAATTTGCTCTGCTTGCTTGAGAATTTGTGAATCTGGCGAACTGCCTTTAGGACAAACTGCAACAAAATCAGTGCCTAAAGTGGCAGCTAATAACATTAGAGAGTGTGTGACGTTGTTACCTTCACCTAAGTAAGCAAGCTTTAGTTTGCTAACATCGCCATGCACTTCTTGCAGCGTTAAAAAGTCAGCAAGCGCTTGGCATGGGTGATATAAATCACACAGGCTATTAACGACAGGCACCGATGAGTACTCAGCAAGTGTAGTCAGTGTTTTGTGTGCATACACGCGAGCAACAATGCCATCAGCCCAAGCGGAGATATTAAGAGCAAAGTCTTTAACTGATTCACGAGCACCCATGGCACCATTTTGTGAATCTAAATAAACCGCATGACCGCCTAATTTATTAATACCAATATCGAATGATAAACGGGTACGTAAGCTGGGTTTTTCGAACAAGGTAACCACTGATTTACCCGCTAATGCTTGGCTAAAATCAGCTGGATTTGCTTTAATTTTTTGCGCTAAGTTAAGTAATTTAAGGGCGCCTTTTTGGTCTAATTCAAGACCATTTAAGAAATTCTTTAACATGAAATACCTATGGTGTAATTTTCGTTCCTACATGCTCGCCTTTTAATAAAGCGACTAAGTTCTCTGGCTTAAGCCAGCTTGAGATATACACACCACGTCGTAAATGTTGGGCAGCAAGAAGGCTGGTCTTTACTTTGACCTCCATCCCGCCCTGAATAACTCCTTCAAGGATAAGTGTTTCGATTTGCTGCGTATTAAGTTGATGTAGTGGCTGCTTATTTGCATCTAGTACCGCTTCTACATCAGTCATAAAAATAAGTTCTGCATCAAGCTCTTTAGCGATAGCCGCTGCGGCTTCATCTGCATTGACGTTGTACCATTGGCCATCTTCCCCAAAGCCAATAGAGCTCACAAGGGGTAAACGACCTTGTTCAAGTAAGCTAGGTAGCACGCTGTCACAACTACCTGAACACTGACCTACTTGCGCCAATACTTTAAGTTTCTCAGTGACCAATACACCCGCTTCATAAAGGCTTAAACCCACTGGTTTGTGGCCAGCGCTGATTGCTTGGCTCATCAATTGTTTATTGGCACAACCTGCAAGGGCACCAACAATATAAGGCATTTGCTCATTTGGACTGATACGTAAGCCTTGATGTTTTGCAGTTACAAAACCTGCGTCTTGTAACCAAGCATCCACTAAGGCACCACCACCATGAACAATGACAAAGTTATCTTGTTCAGAGGCTAAAACATCAAAAAGCGCTTTTGCTGCATCTGCGCTATTTAACACAGCACCACCGACTTTAATGATCCAAGTTTTCATTACAGCGCTCCTACTAAACCAGTGTGGTGAGGTTCACCCATGGCTAAATTAATACACTGTAATGCTTGTCCTGCCGCGCCTTTTAGAAGGTTATCAATTGCTGACATAACGATGAGTTGCTCATCTTTTTGTTGCCATGCAATATCAACAAATGGTTGTTTAGCGACGCCTTTGATGCTTGGAATTTTATTACCAAGTAAGCGAATTAACGGCTCGTTAGCTAACACTTGATATGCCGAGCTCACTTGCTCTGCTGTTACGCCCGGTTTTAATTGCACATAAATAGTTTCTAAAATTCCGCGAGGAAAATTACCTAAATGTGGGGTGAATAAAACAGGGTGACCAAGGTGCTGCTCAATCTCAGGTGTGTGTCTGTGATTAAACAAACCATAAGGAGCAAGTGACACTTCGCAGAAATGCGTATTAACACTGGCCTTTCTGCCAGCGCCTGTAACACCTGACACCGCATTAACTATAATGGCTTGATCAGCTAATAGCCCAGCTTCTTTAAGTGGTTTTAAAGAATTAAGTGCTGCGGTTGGGTAACAACCCGCTACAGCAACAAGGTTTGCTTTACTGATCGCATCACTATTCCATTCAGCTAAACCATATGCAGCTTGTGTTAAAAGCTCAGGATGTTCATGTGCGAAACCGTAATAAGTTAGGTAATCCTCATTCCCAGCTAAACGGAAACCACCAGATAGGTCGAATACTTTTTTACCCATGGCTAAAAATTGGGGAGCAAGATCAACACTGACCTTGTGGTCTGTACACAGGCACACATAATCAGCATTATTTTCGATATCTTGGAAAGCCTCAGCTGTTAGAGGCTGTAGTGGATACTCTAACAATCCAAGGTGCTCAGGGTATAAATCGCTTAATAATTTATCTTTATCTAAACTCCCTTCAGACACATAACATGCTTGTAGGGTCAGTTTTGGATGCTTAGCAACTAAACTTGCTAGCTCTGCGCCGCTATAACCACTTGCGCCAATAATCACTACATTCATTGCTTACTTTTACCTATTAAATCTGTTTATCGATACGCCTAAAATTACTCGCACAATTGCGAATAAAAACACTGTCTAAAGTAATGAAATCAGGTTATCGTCGTTTCGTGTTCATCGTACAGCTTTACTAATATTTATGCTTAAAAAGTGAATTGATATTCATCATAAATACTTTTATATTGTTATGCAATTAGATTGAATAATTATTTTTGGATTTTTTATGTCGCTACCCTCTTTTTTATCTATGTATCAGCAGCTGATTGCAGCCCCTTCAATTAGTGCGATTGAAGATTCTTTGTGCATGAGCAATAAAGGAGTTATCACCTTGCTCGCAAATTGGTGCGAAAGCCTTGGTTTTACTTGTGAAATCACAGAGCTTGAAAACGGCAAAGGCCGTTACAACTTATTAGCCAAACGTGGTGAAGGGGATGGCGGTTTAATGCTTGCAGGTCATACCGATACGGTGCCATTTGATGATAGCCGCTGGAATTACGATCCGTTTAAACTCAGCGAGCATGACAATAAACTATATGGTTTAGGTAGTATTGATATGAAAGGCTTTTTTGCCTTTGTATTGCAGGCAATTAGCGAGCTTGATGCTACGAAGCAAACAGAGCCACTATTGATCCTAGCCACAGCCGACGAAGAAACCACGATGGCCGGTGCACAGCAAATTTGCCGCCACCCAGATTTAAAACCAGCGCGCTGTATCATTGGTGAACCAACTGATATGACACCAGTATTTACTCATAAAGGCCATATGAGTACAGCGATTCGTGTGATTGGTCGCTCAGGCCATAGCTCTGATCCTGAGCGTGGTTTAAACGCCATCGAAGTCATGCATAAAATGATTACAAAGTTGTTAATCATTAAAGAAGAATTAAAGAATAAATATTCAGTTGACCACTTTAAAATTCCGTACCCTACTTTGAACCTTGGTCATATTCATGGTGGCGACAATGCCAACCGCATTTGTGGCTGCTGTGAAATGCACATTGATATGCGACCTTTACCTGGTTTAAGCGTGCAAGAACTGCAAGCGATTTTGCTAACTGCTGCAGAAGAAATTAATGCCCAATACCCAAATGCTGTAAGTGTTATCGACATGCATGAACCTATCCCAGCATTTAGTGGTAGCACTGATACAGCACTTGTAAAGCTGGCCGAAAAAGTCTCAGGTCAACCTGCTGTCGCTGTAAACTATTGTACAGAAGCTCCTTTCATTCAACAGCTTGGCTGCGAAACCATTGTTATGGGACCGGGCTCAATTAACCAAGCCCACCAGCCAGATGAGTTTTTGGCGATGGAAAAAATAAAACCTTCGCAAGCGATTATCAGTAACATGATCAAAGCAAGCTGCTTTAGTGAATAGGAGCATCACGCTCCCTTTGTTATTCCATATACTTACTTAAATATTTTTTAAATACCGGGTCGGTTTTCGCCAGCTCTTTTTGCTCCGCTAAAATATCTTTTAGAATCGCTTTAGAGGTTAATGGGTTAGCTAAAACAACGCGAAAAACCACGGTAGGTTGATGGTCATATTTTGCAGGTGTTAAACGAGTACGGGATACAAAAGAACGACCCGCTTCACGCTGGCGTTTTTGCATGCTTGCAGTAAAGCGATTCAACGACGCGTAAATATCTAATTTCGTTTCTTCGTCAGCCTCATTCAGCTTTGCTTGGATCTCTTTTGGAACATAACGGTAGGTTAACAGGCAAAGCTCTGGCTCTGAAATTAACTCAAAGTCTTCATCTTGCTTGATCATGTTGGCAAAAGTGCGTGCTTTCACGATGCTACGGTCAATCAGCATCTCATAGCCTTTTCGGCCAATAACACGTAAGCAAGCATGTACTAACATTGCCATACCAGGGCGGCTGCCCTCAAGTGTATGACTCCCTAAATCCTTCGAGCCTTTACGAAGAATATATTCCGCATGATGCTCAATAGCATCCGTTGCGGCAGGGTCTTTAAATAACACCAGACCTGCCCCCATTGGCACATACATTTGCTTGTGTGCATCAATGGTAATTGAATCAGCGCGCTCAATACCGCTTAAAAGGTGGCGGTAATTTGAAGAAAGTAAGGTTGCACCGCCCCATGCAGCGTCGACATGAAAATGACAGCCAAGCTCTTCGCTCAAATCAGCCATCTCATTTAGTGGATCGATACTACCCGTTTCAGTTGTCCCAGCAACACCCACAAGCGCCATTACTTTAATACCAGACGCTTCAAGCTCATGAGCCTTTTTGCGCATCGCATCGACATCAACTTTATTATTTTCGCCAGTAGCAATGGCAATGATGTTATCGCGACCGATGCCCAGTAAATCAACGGTTTTACCTAATGAGTAATGGCCTCGCTCAGATACAAGTACAGCTAAGCCTTTGTAACCATAGTGCAGCATTCCAGCGATTAACCCCTGTGCAGCAATGCCTTTATAATCACCATCGGCTTTTAATAAACGGTTGCGGGCAATCCATAAAGCGGTAATGTTAGCGACAGTGCCACCTGAACAAAATGCGCCTAATGAGGTTTTCGCACTGTGCATCCATTTACTGTAAAAACTGTCATTTTCACCATAAGCAAGATGATGCATCATTCCCAATACTTGTCTTTCAAGTGGTGTGAATGCTTTTGAAGTTTCAATTTTTACTAGGTTTTGGTTTAGACCGACCATTAACTTAGATAGCGGTAACACAAAGTGCGGTAACGCTGAGGTCATATGGCCAATAAAACTCGGCGCAGCGGTATGCACAGAATGAGCAACTAACTGCTCCATAATGTCTTGAGCGTAATCAGAAACAAAAGTTGGCTCTTCTGGAATAGTGGCCGTTTGAAAGTCTTTTTCAATTTCGTGCAAAGGCTTTTCAATCGCTGCAATGTTCTCATTTAAGAACCCAGCTAAATTGCTAGAAATTTCAGATTCGATTTTACTTAATGTCGAGTCTGGTGCTTCTGGCACCGTAAAAATACGAATCAAGCTTTCTTTAGAGGCGACGGCACAACGCTTTTGATCCATCCTAATACCCATAATTAGCAGCTAAAAATGCACCCGATGATGGGACACCTTGGTGAGCACTTTTGCAGCACTGTTTCTACGAAATTGGCTAACTTTACTGGAATATCACGAAAATGTCTCGCATAAAGCAAAAAAGCCCTAATTTCGATGACAAAAAAGTGATCAGTTAATGAAATTTGCGGGCATTTTCTACTATCAGCCCCGCATTTTTTGAGTATAATCAAATGATAACTGCTAAGGGAACCTCTATGCCCAAAGGAATGCAAAAAACCAGCTGGCTGCTATATGGCTTCGCCGCATTTTTTATAAGCTTATTTGGCTATATCTATTACACCTATGAAACCACCCGCAGTGAGATCATGGAAAATATCGATAGCAAATTGCTTAATGCTGCGGTCAGTGTCAAACATATCCTCGGTGATGACTACCACAATATAGTGAATGCAGGGTTACCAGTCTCTGCGGCAACCTATAAAGAAAAAAGCCGTGCTCTATCTGAGTATGCAAAACAAATGCAATTAGCCTATGTGTACGCAATGGTACTGCGCGACGGCAAAGTCTACTTTAGCGCCTCTAGTTACACGCAAAAAGATCAAAACAATGGCCGCGTTACCCAGTTTCTAGATGCCTACCCAGAAGCAACTGAACTTAATAAAGAAGCCTTTTTTTCGACTGAACCAGTCTTTGAGATCTCAAAAGATCAATGGGGCTATTTTAAAAGTATTTTTGTGACTTTTGTCGATAATAATGGCCACACTTATATCACTGGTGCCGACATAACCATTAGTGATTTGAATCAGCAGCTGCAGCATAGTGTTACACGCGCAATGATCACCGGCTGCTTCTTTTTCTTTATCGCTGCACTTATTGCAGGGCTGTATTTTTTACAACTGAAACGCTCGCTCTCTACGGATGCCCGTACCGGCTTTGCGAACCATGTTGCGCTGGAATACTACATAAAAAAAACCACTAAACACCGCATGGAACTGGCCGTTATTGCCATTAATGAGTTAGAAGACATTAGCAGTTTTTATGGCACGCAAGTGAGCGATAAAGTAATGGAAAACCTACTTAGCTATTTTCAATCACGAATGCCAGGCGAAGGGTTTGTTTATCGTTTAGCAACCAATAAAATTGCGCTATTAAGAACGCATAGTGATGAGCGCAATATCGATGATGTAATAACGGCCTTTAACCATGCAATTCCAGCACTAAAAGAGCCTTATATTTACGTGAGCTTGTATGCAGGTATTGCCACCGGTAATAAGCAAATGCTGATTGAAAATGCCCATGTTGCGCTGCAACAAGCAAAGCTAAATAACCAGCGTATTGTGCGTTATGAAAATGTCTTTAAACAAGTTGAAGAGCGATTTAGAAGTAACGTAACCCTTGCCAAAGAAGTAAAAGAAGCTTTCGATAACAATCGCATTGTTCCTTATTTTCAAGCTGTCTATGACAACCAGAGCAAACAGATTGACCATTATCAATGCCTTGCCAGAATGGCCAGTGCCACGGGCCGTATCCATGCACCAGATTACTTTATGATGGTACTAAAGCGCTCACGGATGGATGGCCTTTTAAGACGTACCATGTTTACCCGTTGCATCGAGCAATTTAGAAAAACCAATGTGCGCTGGAGCATTAATATTACTGCGCAAGATATTCTCGATCCTAGTTTAAGCGAGTTTTTAGAGTTACAACTAAGGCGCTACCCGCAGCCCCATAATATTATTTTTCAGTTTTATGAGCGTGATGCTATCGCTTACTTTAGTGAAGTAAAAACGTTTATTAATACCCTAAAAAATAAAGGCGCTCAGGTTATTATTAATGAATTTGGCGCGGGTTTTTCAAACTTGCCCCATATCAGAAAGCTCGAAATTGATGGTCTTAAGCTTGATAAAGGATTGGTCAGCCAAATTCATATCAATGCCGATAACTATCTGTTTATTGAGAACTTGGTGAAATATGCTCAGCAACTTAAACTTGAAGTGATTGCTGAGCAAGTTGATAACGAGCAAATCGCAGACGCACTAGCTCGCGCGGGTGTGACTTTAATGCAAGGGAGTCACTTTGCACCACCGACTCCCTATATTCATTAAAGGTTGATCACCAGGCGGTGACTTTGTTGACCACTGGCCCAATATTTACGTTCGAATGGGGTAATTGCAGTATCGCTTTCGTATAGTTCAACATCGCACTTATGCCCTGCAAGCTCTAATGAGCGGGCAAATTCCTTAACGTATATATCCCAGTTACTTCTAAGCTCTAAGCGACCGCCTAATTTAACGATATACGGAAAAATTGCAGCGCCGTGCCAGCGTCTTTGCAAGTGCTTTGCTTTTGGCCAAGGATTTGGATACAACAAATAATGATGACTAGGTTGCCAGTTTGCAGCCACGGCTAAACGCCAAAAGTCGTTTAAATCAGCTTGTACTAAAATGTACTGCCCTGCATCCGTTTGCTTGTACTCGATATCATGCTTGTCTAAACGATGTGATGATTTATCAATGCCAATCACCAGTGCATCGGGGTGACGTTTTGCTAAGTTAGCGGTGCTTTCACCCACACCACAACACGAATCAAGAATGAGCGGCCCCTTAAACGCCTGCACCTTCTCGTTAACCTGATCAAAAGCCGCTTGCGTATGCTCTGCAATCGGCTTTTTAAATTCAGCACTTAAGTGCTTTAAAACAATTTCGTCTAGCTTTTCATGTAAGCCAGGTTGATTCGATACAATACTTCTCGAATTTGCATCCGTCATTAATGTCTAAGCCCCACACCACGTTTAATAAGGGTTAATGCTAACGTAAATAAACCTACAATAAATAAACCAAGTACACCAAATGCTACCGATAAATCGACATCAGACACACCTAAGAAACCATATCTAAATGCATTCACCATATAAATAATTGGATTTACTTGCGATACGCCTTGCCAAAATTCTGGCAACAAGGTGATAGAGTAAAACACCCCACCGAGATAAGTCAGCGGCGTTAAAATAAAGGTCGGGATAATACTAATATCATCAAAGCTATTAGCATAAATTGCATTAATAAGTCCGCCTAACGCAAACACAGCCGACGTTAAAATAACCGTTGCCATAATCACAAAAATATTATGAATTTGAATATCAACAAATAACAAAGAAACACAGGTAACAATTAAGCCAACCAGCATGCCTCGTGTCATGCCACCGCCCATGTAGCCAAGTACAATGATGTAATTGGGCACTGGCGCAACTAATAGCTCTTCAATGCTTTTTTGAAATTTAGTCGAATAGAAACTAGAAGCAACATTCGAGTAAGAGTTGGTGATCACCGACATCATAATCAGACCCGGGACAATAAACTCCATATAAGTAAAGCCACCCATATCACCGATACGAGAACCAATCAGATTACCAAAAATCACAAAATACAGGCTCATCGTGATTGCAGGTGGAACTAAGGTTTGCACCCAAATACGTAAAAAGCGAATACACTCTTTGATCCAAATACTTTTTAGCGCTACTCCATATCTAAACATTATTCGCCTCGCCCTTGTTCTAATAAGCCTACAAACAGCTCTTCTAATCGGTTTGCTTTATTTCGCATACTCAGCACAGTATTACCTTGTTCAGTCAGCGCACTAAATACTTGGTTTAAGCCCTGAGACTTCGCCACTTCAACTTCTAAAGTGTGATCATCAGTGAGTGTGTATTTGTAACCGTCGATGCTAATTGGCTGCACAGGTTGCTTTAAATCCAGTACAAAGGTTTCTTTATCAAGCTTGGCAAGTAGCGCTTTAATGGTAGTGTTTTCAACAATCACACCACTGTCGATAATAGCGATGTTTTTACATAACAGCTCAGCTTCTTCTAGATAATGGGTAGTCAAGATGATGGTCACACCTTGCTTATTAATCTCGCGAAGAAAATCCCACATAGAGCGGCGTAGCTCAATATCAACACCGGCTGTTGGCTCATCTAAAATAAGTAATTTAGGTTCATGCATCAGTGCACGAGCAATCATTAAACGGCGCTTCATACCACCTGACAGCGTACGCGCTTGCTTATCTTTTTTCTCAAATAAACCTAGTTGCTTTAGATACTTTTCAGCACGCTCATGCGCCAGCTTTCTTGGTACACCATAATAGCCCGCTTGGTTAACCAAAATTTGGTTCAGTGTTTCAAATTGACTAAAATTAAATTCTTGCGGCACTAAGCCTAGTTCAGACTTAGCAGCTTCAAGGTCTGTATCAATGTCGTGACCAAACACCTGAACCCGACCAGCACTTTTGTTCACTAACGATGAGATAACACCAATGGTGGTTGATTTACCTGCACCGTTTGGTCCAAGTAAAGCAAAAAAATCGCCTTGCTGAACTTGTAAATCAATGCCTTTTACGGCTTCAACACCATTTTTATAAACCTTTTTTAGGCCTTCAATATTTAATGCGATCGTTTTTTCGCTCACTGTTTGCCCTCTCCATAACCCCAACGTTTCGTCAAAGTATGTTCAATGTTTAAATGATCTAAAATTCGCGCCACCATAAAATCAACCAGATCTGAAATCAGCTCTGGTTGATGATAAAACCCCGGAGCTGCAGGCATAATGGTTACGCCTAGCTTTGCTAGCTTCAGCATGTTCTCAAGGTGAATTTCGCTAAATGGCGTTTCACGCGGGACTAAAATTAATTGCCCACGTTCTTTAATCACCACGTCAGCAGCGCGTTCAAGTAAGTTATCTGACGCACCGACCGCAATTGCAGACACTGAACCTGCACTACACGGACAAACCACCATTTTTTTCGGCGCAGCTGAGCCTGATGCAACAGGACTAAACCAGTTGTCTTTACCAAATACTTTGAGTTGCTCAGGGGCAGCGTTAAAAAGTGTACTAAGCTGCTCTGTCGCTTTGTCTTCGTTGCCTGAAAGTTTAATATTCGATTCAGTATCAAGCACCACTCTTGCCGCACTTGAGATCAGTACATACACCTGAAACTGCTGTTCAAGTAATACCTCTAGTAACCGTAAGCCATAGGGAGCACCTGAAGCACCGCTAAAAGCTAACGTTATTTTATCTTTAAATTGCATACAGTTAAGCTCCGTATACTGGTTAGTTTTGTTCAAGAGCAGAGATTAAACGCTGATGAATACCTTCAAAACCACCATTACTCATAATTAAAATATGTTGTGACGGCGCACTGTTGCCAACAACCTGAGTAATGATTTCCTCAGTGCTTTTCATGCAATGCATACCGGCTTTGTCTGCATATTCTTTAAGCGACCAGTTTAAATTTTCTGGCTCAAATAAATACACATCATCTGCTGCATCGAGTGAATCAATTAGGGTTTGTTGATGCACACCCATTTTCATAGTGTTTGAACGAGGCTCTAAAATAGCAATGATCTTATCAGTGCCTACTTTTGCACGTAGCCCTGCTAAGGTTGTTTTAATTGCCGTTGGATGATGGGCAAAGTCGTCATACACTTTTATCGAGTTAATGTCGGCCTTAAGCTCCATACGGCGCTTAGGAGAGATAAACTCAGCTAAGCCTGCAATACTGACAGATACCGCGATACCGACGTGTCTGGCTGCTGCAATGGCCATAATGGCATTTTTGACATTGTGCTCACCCATGGCTTGCCAGCTGACAACACCTTGCACTTGTGAATTTAATAGCACTTCAAACTCGCTACCATCAGCTTTAAGTAAACGGTAATCCCAATCACCCGAGAGTGTTTCGCTCTCGCTCCAAAGGCCACGTTCAATCACATCTTGTAGTGCTTCGTCTTGGCTTGGCCAGATCACTTTGCCACTACAGGGTAATGTACGCATCAAGTGGTGAAATTGTTTCTTTATTGCGTTTAAATCTTCAAAAATATCAGCATGATCAAATTCAAGATTATTTAGAATTAAGGTGCGCGGTAAATAATGAACAAATTTACTGCGTTTATCGAAAAACGCCGTGTCGTATTCGTCCGCTTCAATAACAAAAAATGGCGTTTCGCCAACACGGGCTGACACCCCAAAGTTTTGTACGATACCGCCAATCAAAAAGCCCGGTTTCATTCCTGCGTATTCTAGTAACCATGCCAGCATACTGGCTGTAGTCGTTTTACCATGGGTACCTGCAACAGCTAAAACCCACGAGTTTTGCAATAAATTATGCTTTAACCATTCTGGGCCTGAAGTATAAGGCAAGCCTTTATCTAGTACGTATTCAACGCAAGGGTTGCCTCGACTCATAGCATTACCAATGACGACCATATCTGGCGCGGGTTCTAGTTGGGCAACGTCATAACCTTGGGTGAGTGTAATACCTAGCTCTTCTAATTGCGTGCTCATCGGCGGGTACACATTTTGATCAGAGCCTGTCACGGTGTGACCTAACGATTTAGCGATTGCGGCAATTCCCCCCATAAAGGTGCCACAAATTCCAAGAATATGAATATGCATCTACTGTCCTGAGCAAAATGAATAAGAGATAAGTAAGGCGTTATAATGCCAAATATAAGCTTTACTTACCATTACTACACGGCAATAGACTTTTGCCAAATAGCCAACATAAAAAAACACCTCAATCTGAGGTGTTTTTCGAATTAAGGTGAATACTTATTTTACAGCATTAAGAACGCAAACAAACCTACACCTAATAGTAAGCGGTAGATAACAAATGGCATCATGCCCATGCGCTCAATCACTTTTAAGAAAAAGAAAATACATGCATAAGCCGACACAAATGATAAACCTGCGCCTAGTAAAATAGCATGCCAATCAATTGCCTCGCCCGCTGTTGCAAGCTGATACACATAATATGAACCTGCTGCGGCAATCACAGGGATTGACATTAAAAATGAAAAACGTGCAGCGCTTTGCTTGTTTAAGCCCAGCATTAAACCCACAGTAATGGTAATACCTGAACGCGATGTTCCAGGGAAAACCATAGCGAGAACTTGCGAAAACCCTAACAATAACGCGCTAAAAAAGTTTATTTGGTAAATATTCTTAACTTGCTTTGCTTTTACGTCGGCATACCAAAGTAACAAACCAAATACGATGGTTGAGGTGGCTATAACCCATGCATTACGCGAGTAGCTTTCAACAAAATCTTTGAATAGGTAACCAATTAATAATGCAGGTATAGTCGCTACAATAATCCACCAGCCTAAACGACTATCATCGGTTGCTCCTTGTGAGCCAAATGATTTAAACCAAGCGCCGAGAATATCCACCACTTCTTTACGAAAATACAGTACCACCGCACCTAACGTACCTACGTGTACCGCAACATCAAATGCTAAGCCTTGGTCATGCCAACCTAAAACTTGTGAGGGTAAAATTAAATGAGCTGAGCTCGAAATAGGTAAAAACTCAGTCAATCCTTGAATTAAGGCTAAAACAATTATCTCTATAATACTCATGGGTTAGAAAACTCCACCTTCCATAGTTTTTGTTGTGGGTTGTTATAATTATTCCATAACTCAGCCAAAGTTAGCTTAGCTACAGGGTGAAAAAAGTCGGGAGCTATTTCAGCAAGAGGCTGTAATACAAACGCATTTTTGGTTATTTCATCCCGCGGTAACTGCGCAGGCGAATCACAGATAATGTCATCATAAAACAATAAATCAAGGTCTAATGTGCGCGGGCTAAACTTTTTATCCTCGCGGGTACGGCCATTCTCAAGTTCAATTTTTTTCAGTAGTTTACAGAGTTCAGCTAATGGCATATCGGTTTTTGCTGCAACCACTGAATTATAAAAATTGTTACCTGCAAACCCCACCGCTTCACTTTCATAAACAGACGAGTGTATAAAGTCAGGAAAATAAGGCTTTAAGGCAATAAGCGCTTGTCGAAGATAATGCTCTTTGTTGACATTAGAGCCTAGGCTAATAAATATTTGCGCCATGTTAGTTTGCCTTACGACGGGTGATCTCAACTCCCACAGTTTGCGCTTGTGGCACTGCGGCTGGTTTACTAACACGAATAGTCACTTGGTTGGTCGTAAACTCAGCCAGGATCAATGCAGCTAATTGCTCAACTAAAGTCTCAAGCAGCTCAACAGGTTTTGCTGTTGTGTGCTCAATCACTCGCTCACTCACCTTGGCATAATCAAGGGCTAAATTAATATCATCCGTTGCCGCTGCGGCTGAAATATCACATAACATTTCAATATCAAAATACAGGCTTTGTTTACTTTCTTTTTCAAAATCATACACGCCAATGATGGTGTCTACGTGCAGTTGTGATATATATACCTTGTCCATTGATACTCCAAGTGACATAAATATTAAAAACAATACTCATCCTAAACGCTTATTGATTTCAATAATGCGCTGTATAAGCTGTCATAGTGTTTTAATATATAAAAATTACCCCTACAATAACGGATAGATGCATTGCAATATGGTGCTTACATACTACTCGATGAGAGCGGCAGATGGTTTTGCCGCCAATGATAGCCCAAAAGTGCAGATTAAAAAATAAGGAAGCGCGTGTTAGAAGTTTTAATGTTAGTTTTAGCTTACATACTGGGATCGGTCTCTTCCGCTATCCTTGTATCACGGCTGTTTAAACTACCAGACCCACGCAGTCATGGATCGAATAACCCGGGTGCTACAAATGTTTATCGCCTTGGTGGTAAAGTCCCCGCTGTTTTAGTTCTTGTCTTTGATATTTTAAAAGGAACCATTCCTGTTTGGGGTGCCTACTTTTTAAAAATAGACCCTCTAATGTTAGGTTTAATTGGTGTGGCTGCCTGTTTAGGCCATATGTATCCACTGTTTTTTAGTTTTAAAGGTGGTAAAGCCGTCGCGACCGCTTTTGGCACGTTATTACCGATTGGTTTATCGCTAGGTGGGATGTTGATTGCAACGTGGATCTTAATTGTTGCTATCACGCGTTATTCATCACTTGCGGCTCTGGTTACGGTTTCATTAGCACCTCTTTATACGTGGTGGATAAAACCTTTGTATACCTTGCCTGTTACCTTTTTAACCATACTGATAATTTTCCGTCACAGAGCAAATATTACTCGCTTGATGGCAGGGGAAGAACCTAAAGTAGGGGCTAAGAAAAAAGCCCCTGAACAAGAATAGCGAGCAGTTATAAGGCTTCGAGTGAATCAATAGGCCAGCGCGGCTTAGTTTTCATATCGAGGCTTGCAAATTGACCGGCTTTCAAACGCTGCATACCAGCGTAAGCAATCATTGCACCGTTATCTGTACAAAACTCAGTGCGCGGGTAATACACGCGCCCTTTCATGCCTTGCATTACTCGTTCAAGTTGCGCACGCAGTTGCACGTTAGCACTCACACCACCAGCAATCACTAAACGTTTGATACCGGTTTGTTTTAATGCACGTTTGCATTTAATGATTAAGGTATCAATAACTGCTGTTTGGAATGCATGAGCAATATCAGCTTTAGTTTGTTCATCATCATCGCTATCACGAATCGCAAGGGATGCCGCTGTTTTTAAACCACTAAAGCTAAAATCTAAGCCTGGTTTATCAGTCATCGGGCGCGGGAAAACAAAACGCTCAGGCGACCCTTGCTCTGCAAGTTTTGCTAAACGTGGGCCGCCAGGGTAATCAAGACCTAATAACTTCGCGGTTTTATCGAATGCTTCACCTGCGGCGTCATCAACTGACTCACCTAATACTTCGTATTCACCAATGCCAGATACTTTAACCATCATAGTATGACCGCCTGACACTAATAGTGCGATAAACGGAAACTCAGGTTTGTCCTCTTCAAGCATTGGCGCAAGTAGGTGACCTTCCATATGATGTACAGCAACGGCTGGAATATTCCAACCATAGGCCAATGAGCGACCAATAGAAGTACCCACAAGGAGCGCCCCAACAAGTCCAGGGCCTGCGGTGTAAGCAATACCATCTAAGTCTTCTGGGCCACAGCCCGCTTGTGCAAAGGCGGCATCAATTAAAGGTAAGGTTTTACGCACGTGATCCCGTGAAGCAAGTTCAGGTACCACACCGCCGTAATCAGCATGTACTTTTACTTGGCTATACAGTTGATGTGCTAATAAGCCTTGTTCATCATCATAAATGGCAATACCTGTTTCATCACATGATGATTCAATACCTAAAATTCGCATCAATTACTCCGCCAAGAAAAAACAAACGCGCATTTTACAGCGAAAACACGCATTACTAAATATTAAATTGCAATACCAATGTTGGTTTGACCGTCAGATACCGCCAGCTGCTTAAGCTCTTTTACGTTCTCTGAGGTAATTCGGCCCATTTGCTCTACAAAATCAATAAGCTCAGCAAGTACATCAATTTCGTATTGCATTAAAGGGTGTTCACGTACGGCTTTGTTATCTGCTACTTCACCATCAACCGTTAGTTGGTACTCTATGAAGCGTGCCACCGAGGCCTGTGAAATTTTACTGATGCTCAAGAACTCTTGTTCATCTTTTGCAATCAACCCATGCAACATACCTAATAAAGCGGTTGCTGTATCGATTGCTGGATAAGTCCCAAACATATCAAAGTCGCTCAGCTCCGGTACATTTGGTTCAATTTTCTCAATCTGCTTTTCAAGGCTAATCTTACTTTTTGGCAGTAAGATTTTTTCCCAGCACACATTTAGTGCACTACGAAATACCGCGGCATCACCAAACCCAGTTGCTTCACTAAACAAGCTATAGTTAGGCAGCATACGTTCAAGTAATGCCCCGCCTAACACCGCTTTTTGCAAATAGTTTAATTCTCTAATACGTTGAAAATTATTCGCTTTCGTCATTCTTTACAGTCCCACAAGACCAACATATTTCAAATGTTGCTCCGTTAAGCTCATGACATTTTGGGCATACCCAGTCAGGAGCCGATTGTTTTAATTGCCGGTAGTTTAGCAATATTTCTTGCGCCTGGCGCTCTTTTAATGCGTAAACAAGTATATCAACCCCTGTTTGTTCAAATGGGATTTCCCCAAGCGCCCCTTGCAAAAGCTCTCCTTGTAGTTGCGATTCAATTCCCTTGCTTTTTAAAAGCCCTTTAATAATGTTTGCTTCTAAGCCGTTTTCAGCCTGAAACACTTTCACCCAAGCGAATGGGTCCTGCTTGGCTGGTTGATTTAAATTATTGTTTTGCAAATCACTTCCCTTTTACTTTTCTATCTTTAAATCCTAAACTACGATAGCAACTAACTTCGCTGCAATGCTTATTTCAAGGTAGCCACATGACTTTAACAACACCGGGATTGTTATTCCCTGCGATCTCTTTACTGTTACTTGCTTACACTAATCGCTTTTTAGTGCTTGCTCAGCTTATTCGAGAACTCAATGCACGTGAAGGAGAAAGTATCCGCCCATTGGTTGTTGCGCAAATTACCAATTTAAGAAAACGCATTAAATTAATTCGCGTAATGCAGGTTTATGGTGTTGCCTCTTTTTTAATGTGTACCTTATCAATGTTTGCATTATTCATCGAATTTAATACCACAGGTATCATTTTATTTGGTATCAGCCTCGCGTGCTTAGCCTTGTCGCTTCTCACCTCTTTGTATGAGATTCACATTTCATGTGATGCTATTGAAATCGAATTGAAGAATATCGAAAAAAAACCAGTTTCAGATAAGGCAGAGTAAATTTCTGCCTCTATACTTATTGTATGAGATACAACAATAAGTGGTGTTTTTGTGGATGATTTCTTATTTTCTGAAGAACAGTTAGAAGAAAATAATGTACAAACTGAAGAACCTGAATACTGGCATATTCTTGTTGTTGATGATGAAGAAGATATTCACCAAGTTACGAAACTAGTATTAGCTGGGTTTACTTTTGAAAATAAAAGTCTGCGCTTTTATGACGCCTATTCTGCTGCCGAAGCAAAAGAGTTTCTAAAAAAAGACATTCCATTTTCTGTCGCTCTTGTTGATGTAGTCATGGAAACCAACCATGCTGGTCTAGAGCTTATTCAATACATTCGCGATGAAATAGAAAACCACGATATTCGCTTAATACTACGCACAGGTCAGCCAGGTGAAGCCCCTGAAGAAGCGATTATCCGCGATTACGACATCAATGATTATAAAAACAAAACTGAGCTCACCGCGATTAAAATTAAAACCCTGCTCTACTCGGCGTTAAGAGCACACCGCGATATTCAAATTATTGACCGCCACAAACATGGCCTTGAACAGATCATTAATGCATCTGCTAACTTTTTAAAATGTGACAGTGTTCATGAATTTGCTTCAACAATTTTAAGTCATGTGACTAATGTGATGGGGATTAATGACACGCAAATTTATTGTGCTGCGGCCGTTAATCTACAATCGTCACCAGCAAAAGATTTTCAATTGCTTGCCGCCTCTGGCGTGGGTCCTACACCAAAGCAAAACACCATTCCTGACGAAGTAAAAAACTTATTTATAGATGCCCACGAGCGAAAATCATCACTGAAAACAAGTAATGATTATATTGGTTACTTCCCTACCAAAGCGGGTCTTGAAACCATGCTCTATGTTCACAAAGGCAGTAAGTTACAGCCAACAGAGCATCAGCTGTTAGAGTTTTATGCCAACAATATTGCACTCGCCTACGACAACTTAAAGCTCAGAGAAATGGTGAAAGAGTCGCAAAAAGAGTTGTCTTATATTCTTGGTGAGGCGGTTGAAAAGCGCTCTAAAGAAACAGGCTCTCATGTTAAGCGTGTTGCATTATACAGCGAGTTACTGGCACAGCTTTCAGAGCTTAACCCATTTCAATGTGAAATCATTAAGCTTGCTTCACCACTGCATGACATTGGTAAGATTAGCATTCCCGACAGCATATTGAATAAACCGGGCAAACTGACTGATGATGAATGGGAAATAATGAAAACCCATGCCGAAATTGGTTACGAAATATTAAAAAATTCAAGTAACGAGATATTGACATGCGGCGCTTTAATTTCTTATCAACACCATGAAAAGTGGGACGGTTCAGGCTATCCACAAGGTTTAATTGGTGACGATATTAATATTGTTGGCCGCATTACCGCCCTTGCTGATGTGTTTGATGCGCTTTGTAGCGACCGTTGTTATAAGAAAGCGTGGCCATTAGATGAGGCACTATTATTAATAAAAGACCAGCGCGCGAAACATTTTGATCCAATTCTAGTCGACTTACTACTTGAAAATTTACCACTTTTCTTAGAGATTAAAGACCGTTACCCTGATTAATTGTAACTTTTCTGTAAAACAAACACTTCCCAAAAAGGGTACAATAATTTACTATGCCCACCGTGAAGTATAATAATACCGCCTGGACGTAAAGGGCTTACTTATAACAAGGGACTATTAAAGTGAGATTTGAACAACTTGAACAATTTGTAGCACTAGGCGTGCTGAGGCATTTCCGCCAAGCTGCAGAAAAAACCCAAATTAGCACTTCAGCGTTAACTCGCAGCATCCAAACGCTTGAAGATGAAATTGGCTATGAACTCGTTACCCGCTCTACTCGCTCTGTAAAGTTAACCAAAGAAGGTGAACTTTTCCTAGAGTACGCTAAACAAACCCTCGACAACCTTGAAGAAACTAAAAAACGTTTATTCGAGTCATTAAATGGCTGTGCTAACGAGAAGCTAGTTATTGGCTATACCAACAAAGCAAGCACGGTAGTACCAGTATCTTGCGGTCAGTTTTTAGCGCAGTATCCACACGTTAAAATTGAGATGCAGTTACAAGAGCAAAGTGAGCTTGTACGTAAACTACAATTAGGTGAAATTGATATCAGTGTATGTTCTCAAGCGATGAACAGTATTGGCAGTGATATTCATTTACCTGATCAACTGATCATTTTCGTGGCTAAAAACCACCCGCTTGCAAATAAGAGCGACATTAGCAAACGCGATTTTGCAGACTACCCAATGTACAGCTGCTTTTCACAGTCAAAACAAGTGCAGTCTATGCTAAACGATGCAATCGAATCTTTTGATAAAACATCAAGTATCAAAGTAGGTAGCATTGAACAAGTAATGGATGGCCTTAAAAAGTCGAATCACATCGCCATTGCCAGTATTGAACACACAAATATTGTCTCTTCAGACCCAGAATTACTATTATTGAAAACCAATAAAGGCATCGCACACGAGCAGCTTGTGATCCAAACAAACCAACAAATCAATGAGAACTCTCACGTTAGTCATTTACTTGATCTCATTGAAAAAACAGCATTAGCAAGCCAAGGCTAAGCGCCGTTTAATTACCGCTAGCCTGAAATAAATCAGGCTAGCTAATCCGCCTTTATTTTTCACACTATCTACTGCATAAAAAGCGTGCATTGCACAATTTTTCATATACACTTACGCACCTTTTTTTGATTGTGCACATGAATGACCGCGCAGCTTATTTCCGACACTTATTTAGATGCCATCGAACGTGCTGGCTATGCCGTTGTTGAAAACGCGATTGATGAAAGCTTAATCGCTGATTTAATGGCTGATTGTTATCGTATTAACCCACATTTCCATACTGCTGGCATTGGCCGTTTGAACGACCAACAAATAGATAAAACCGTTCGTAAAGATAAAACCTACTGGTTTGATAGTTCAAGCCAAGCACAAATTACATATCTTGCGACCATGGAAGCGATAAAAACACAGTTAAACCGTAGTTTTTATTTAGGGTTGTTTGACTATGAATGCCATTATGCAAAGTATCAACAAGGTGACTTTTATAAAAAGCACTATGATGCCTTCAAAGGTCGTTCGAATCGCATTTTCACAACGGTTTGTTACTTAAATACGCCAGAATCTGGCGGTGAGTTGGTGATTTACAAGCCGAAAAGTAAAGATATTGAGATTGTCGTAAAACCTCAAGCCGGCATGCTGGTTATGTTTGAAAGCGAACGATTTATGCATGAAGTATTACCCGCAAATGATGTTCGCTACTCTATTGCGGGCTGGTTCAGAAAAAATGCGTCGATCAGCGGTATTATCGACCCACCTAGATAATTAAAATGGCAGTGGCAAGGATGCTGCTAAACCAATAAAAATCACTAACCCCACATAGTGATTATTCAAAAATGCTTTGAAGCAAGGATCTCGTTCTCGTTTATGAATAAGCATTTGTTGATAAAGTAAAAACCCAACCGCTGCCACTAACCCCAGCCAATAAGGCAAGGCAAGTTGATGACTCATGCCAATGTAAGCAAGAATTGCGATAAATAAAGCATTGAGTAAAAAGATGATGTGTCTGTCATAGCTTGCAAACAAGATTGCCGTTGACTTAACCCCTATTTTTAAATCGTCATCTCTATCAACCATGGCATACATGGTGTCATAAGCCACAGTCCAAACAAGATTCGCGGTAAATAGTAGCCAGGCTTCTAATGGTACAGAACCAATTGATGCCATATAGGCCATCGGAATAGCCCAACTAAATGCAGCACCCAGCACAACTTGCGGTAATTGGGTATAACGCTTCATAAATGGATAACAAAACGCCAGTGCTAAAGCACCAAACGACAGTAATATCGTTGACCACCCGAGCGTTAACACTAAACCAAACGCCACCACAATAAGCAGTACAAATAAGCTTAGAGCTTCACCACTTGAAACTAACCCTGCGGCTAGCGGTCGCTGGGCTGTACGTTTAACTGAGCCATCTATTTTACGATCGGCAAAGTCATTAATTACACAACCAGCACTACGCATCACAAAGACGCCCAAACTAAATACCACAAAGTTTAATAAGCTAGGGGTACCAAGCTCAGCCAGCCATAGTGCCCAGTAAGTAGGCCACAATAACAATAAAGTGCCAATTGGCTTATCGGTACGCATTAATTGCTTATAGTAAGGAATATGTGCGACCTGTAATACAGCTAGCTTCATAGGTATATATAAGCTCCGGGTAAGAAAACTTCTGCTACTAAAAAATGCGCATTAGATAAACTAAATACACTGCGTCTTCCCCACAATGAATTAGATGGTAAGCCTAGCTCAGCTGTTAATGCCTGAATGGCGTGTTGCTGCGAAAACTCAGCAACCTCGATTTCTGTGCGAGATAAGTTTGGGTCTTGAAAAATAACATCACCCAGCGGCCTTGTTCCCATATTTAGTAACTGCTGCTTTTTTAATGTATCATCTGCCGGCAACCAACTTTGTGCATAAACCATTGGTTTGCCGTCACATAGAAGTAACACTTCGCGGTTTAAAGCCTGACTTAGCGATGTATTGAGTAATGCCTGTTGTTCTTCGGTTAAGTCAAAAGGGGCTTCGTTTAAAACTTCAACTGAAAAAGCCTGACAGTGACTTTTAAGCTTGGCCGTTAATGACCCGGCTTCAAGCAGCCAACCTTGTTGTTGCTGCGTTAAAGCAGGAAATGCTGAAGCAGGCTGCCAATTTGCAGCTAATGAAACTGGGAATGTGATCACAACGACTCATTATTTTTAAAAACCGTGCAAATGATATCACTGCTGCACGTTTCGAAAAAGTCATGATTTAATCTCAAGCAGGGTTAAAAAACGCAGAACAGCCTGTATCTTAAGTGAATTTGGGTATAGACTAAAAATCATTGAAAGGGTGGAATATTCTTAACTATGAAAAAATCATTGTTATCAATTTACTTGATAAGCATGCTGCTTGTTGGCGCTACAACAAGTTGGTCTGTACGCGCTGAATCAAATGTTGGCTACTTTGGTTTTGAGCCTGACATCATCACTAACTATATAGGTCAAGGTAATAAAAAGCTTGGCTATGTTCGTATTACGGTGGATCTCATGCTCAATGATATGGCTGATATTGCTGTGGTAGAACACCACACTCCACTATTGCGTGATGCGATTGTTGAAATACTCTCAAAAGAGCCTGAAGAAAACATTAAATCACTGACCGGCCGCGAAGAAATCAGAAAACGCTGCACCGAAAAGTTAAAAGCACTACTAAAACAAGAAACAGGACAAGAGATTGTCAGAGAGGTGTTATTTACTAAGTATTTATATCATTAATTGTAAAATGGCGGCATAAGCCGCCATTTTTATTTACGCGATTATTTGCGTGAAAGCAGCTTGTCTGACACAGCATAAGCCATACCAGCCAATAACCCCGCTAAATGTGCCCAGTTTGCCATACTCACCGGCAACATATCTACAAAGCCCAGAATAAGCCAAACCAGCATAAAACCAACGATGCTATTACTCACCAATGGCGGCTCTGAAGGTCTCATTGCACTGTAGATCCAACAAAAACCAAGTAAGCCATACACAACGCCGCTTAAACCACCAAAGTTAGGCCCGACAAGTAAAAACTGTGCCCAATTGCTAATAAATGCCGTCACTAAAAATAAACCCACTAAGGTTAATTTACCGCTGCGTTTTTCTATATCGTTACCCAGTGTCATCCACCAGATCAGATTAAAAATAAGATGAATAGCGCTAAAGTGCACAATGGCAGGTGTAAACCAAGTTAGTGGCTGTGCCGGATTAAACTGCAACATACTGTAAATAGTTTCAAAACCACCTAGCAAGAAAGCAACAAATATAGCTATCGAGACTAAAGTAACCGTACGGTTTAGCCAGCTTAATGCTTTAAAACGAGCTTTTAAATTAAGGGACTGGCCCTGATATGACAAAGGCGATTGTGTACTGCCTACCTGCCATGAAGCTTGTTGGTATTTTTCGTCATGAGGGTTAGCAGCAAACTCCTGCCAAAGTGGTTGAGCTTGATGAAAGTGCTCTGGTGCAACACAAATAATCACAGTTTGCCCATCTTGAGAGCGTAACTCACCATGTAAGCCCTTACTTTTGATGAAATCTATAAAGCCTTGTGCGGCGCGAGGATTATTTATGCTACCCAACTCAATCATCGTTCAATATGCTCCGGAAGTTGCATCTGCCAAGCACTAAAGCCACCATCCATGCTGTACACGTCTTCAAAACCCTGCTCAACTAAATAGCTAGCAGCACCTTGAGAGCTCACACCATGATAACAAACGATGATGATTGGCTGATCAAACTCTTTATGCATCATAAATTCGCTGATGTTGGCATTTGATAAATGCTCAGCGCCTGGGATATGCCCCGTTTGAAATGAGTTAGGATCGCGAATATCGGCAATCACAACCTCTTCTTTGTCTAACAGCGCAAACGTCTCGCTCACTGAAATATGTTTATACGACATAGTACTCTCTAAACTAAAAAGGCGGCCAAAGCCGCCCTATCAAATAACTCAGTATTAATCCCAGTTAAGGATTACTTTACCTGATTGGCCTGAAATCATTGTATCAAAGCCTGCTTGGAAGTCATCCACAGAGAACTGGTGAGTAATAATTGGGTTCAGATCAAGGCCTGATTGAATTAGACTCGCCATCTTGTACCAGGTTTCAAACATTTCACGGCCGTAAATCCCTTTAATGATTAAGCCTTTAAATATAACTTGGTTCCAATCAACCGCCATATCAGAAGGTGGGATACCCAACATAGCGACTTTGCCGCCGTGATTCATGTTGTTTAACATGCTGTTGAATGCAACCGGCACACCTGACATTTCAAGACCGATATCAAAGCCTTCTGTCATGCCAAGCTCTTTCATAACATCTTCAAGCTTTTCATTCGCTACGTTGACGGCACGAGTCGCCCCCATTTTACGCGCTAAATCTAGGCGGTATTCGTTCACGTCTGTGATAACCACATGACGTGCACCCACGTGTTTAGCAACAGCGGCTGCCATAATACCAATTGGGCCAGCACCAGTGATTAATACATCTTCACCGACTAAGTCAAACGACAATGCTGTGTGTACTGCATTACCGAATGGGTCAAAGATTGATGCTAGTTCATCAGGAATGTTATCTGGAATTTTAAATGCGTTGAAAGCTGGGATCACAAGGTATTCAGCAAATGCACCTTCACGGTTTACACCAACACCTGTTGTATTACGACATAAATGCACACGACCAGCGCGACAGTTACGACAGTGACCACAGGTAATATGGCCTTCGCCAGAAACACGGTCACCCACTTGGAAACCACGTACTTCCTGACCCATATCAACCACTTCACCTACATATTCGTGGCCAACAACCATTGGCGTAGGAATTGTATTTTGTGCCCACTCATCCCATTTATAAATATGGACATCTGTACCACAAATTGCTGTTTTGCGGATTTTAATAAGCAGATCGTTATGGCCAACTTCAGGCTTTGGCGCATCAGTCATCCAGATCCCTGGTTCTGCTTTTAATTTAGATAATGCTTTCATGATTTACACTCAATTAAACAAAACCGAAGCAAAAGCTTCGGTTTAGGGAATAAAATTAGATAACACCCATTTCTTTACCAATACGGGTAAAGGCAGCAATAGCGGTATCTAATTGCTCTTTTGTATGCGCCGCAGAAATTTGCGTACGGATACGTGCTTGGCCTTTAGGTACTACAGGGAATGAGAAACCTGTTACGTAAATACCTTCAGCAAGTAATTTGTCAGCCATGGCTGAGGCAATTTTAGCATCGCCTAACATGACAGGGATAATAGCGTGGTCTTTACCTGCACAGGTAAATCCTGCAGCTTCCATTTGTTCACGGAAATACTTTGCGTTATCCCAAAGTTTAGCGCGTAACTCGCCGCCATTGCTTAGCATCTCAAGTACTTTAATTGATGCAGTAACAATTGATGGTGCAAGTGAGTTTGAGAAAAGGTAAGGACGAGAGCGCTGACGTAACCACTCAACAATTTCTTTTTTACCTGATGTGTAACCGCCTGATGCGCCACCAAGTGCTTTACCAAGGGTACCTGTGATGATATCAACACGGTCTAGTACACCGCAGTACTCTGGCGTACCTTTACCATTTTCACCAACAAAACCAACAGCGTGAGAGTCATCAACCATCACTAATGCATCATATTTATCAGCTAGATCACAAACCGCTTCAAGATTACAAATTACGCCGTCCATTGAGAAAACGCCGTCAGTAGCGATTAGCTTAGTTTTCGCGCCCGCTTCATCAGCAGCAATAAGTTGCTTTTCAAGGTCGCTCATGTCGTTATTTGCATAGCGGAAACGCTTTGCTTTACAAAGACGCACACCATCAATGATCGAAGCGTGGTTTAGCGCGTCAGAGATGATTGCATCATCTGGGCCTAAGATTGTTTCAAATAAACCTGCGTTGGCATCAAAACATGATGAGTAAAGAATAGTGTCTTCTGTTTCTAAGAACTCAGAGATCTTTTGTTCTAAAGTTTTATGAATATCTTGAGTACCGCAAATAAAGCGTACAGAGGCAACACCAAAACCGTGATCGTCAAGGCCTTGTTGAGCAGCTTTAATTAACTCTGGGCTATTTGCTAAGCCAAGGTAGTTATTAGCACAAAAGTTGATAACCTTATCACCAGAGGCAACTTCAATTTGAGCTTGTTGCTGTGACGTGATAATACGCTCGCTTTTGTATAAGCCTTCAGCTTTCACTTCATCAATTTGCTGCTGCAATTGATTAAAAAACGCAGATGCTCTCATCTGTAATCTCCACATATTCTTGTATCTAACCAGAAATGATTAGCGTGACTTTAAATTTTGCGCCTATTGTAAAAGCTTAGCCGAACAATTGCACTGTTTGCAGTTCGTCGCAGACCGTAAGGGTTGCGAAATAAAACTGGTCTTACCTGCTAAGACTGTAAAATTAAAGCTGGTAACTCAGCTAAAGACTCACAAACTACATCGGCGTGTTGTTCTGTTGACTCGGCATAACTTTGCCCTGAGCGAACTAAAACGCGGGTCGCGATGTTGGCTCTTTCAGCGGCAATAAGGTCGCCAAGCTTATCACCAACCATAATGCTTTGAGATGGATCGATTTGATGCTCATCAATGGCTTGTAAAAGCATACCCGGGGCAGGCTTGCGACAGTTGCACTCTTGCAAATAAGCAGGTTCTGCTTTGCTTGGATGATGCGGACAAAAATAGACATCAAGAATAGTAACGCCATGGCGTAAAAATTCGCCCTTCATCCACTCAGTGAGGTTGGAAAAATCTTGTTCTGAATAATAACCACGGCCAATACCTGACTGGTTAGTTACCACCACAATTTTATAACCGGCATCAGTGAAGGCTTTACACGCCTCAAATACACCGGGTACAAATTCAAACTCTTCGGGTTTGTATACATAGCCATGATCAATATTGACCACACCATCACGGTCTAAAAATAAAACTTTGCTCATTACAATTGCTCTTTATCTACCACGTGGTCAAACATCGAAATCACCTTTTCAACACTGATTTGCGCCATTAGGTCAGCCCCTTTAACACGTGTTCCCCATGGCAGCTCTTGCGCCGTTTTACCTGTTTGCTCTCGTAAGTTTTGGTGATACACCTCAACAACATACTCTTGATACAAATAAGGCCCTGTGCGTTTTGGGTTTGAGTGGGCATACAAACCAATAACAGGTGTTCCAACCGTTACAGCCATATGCGCAGGCCCTGTATCTGGAGCTAACACTAACGCCGCACGCTTCAAAACACATAACAGTTCTTTTAGTTGAGTTTTCCCTACTAAGTTAAGCACAGGTGTCGAACTATGCGCGATAATTTGCTCGGCAAGTTCAATTTCTAAAG
The DNA here is from genome assembly GCF_001641615.1 of Pseudoalteromonas gelatinilytica. Taxonomy (GTDB): domain Bacteria; phylum Pseudomonadota; class Gammaproteobacteria; order Enterobacterales; family Alteromonadaceae; genus Pseudoalteromonas; species Pseudoalteromonas gelatinilytica. Next base: position 123,266 of record NZ_LRRU01000018.1, on the reverse strand, counting down.
GAGTTGGACCGCCAGTTATAACTACCGAAAAGCCTTGTTGATGAGCATGTTCAGCAAGTGCAGCATAACGCTCAGGTAACCAATTACGCTCTTTTTTACTTGCCGCAGGCGAGATAACAAAAATACGCCCGGCTAAACGTTCTTCACCTAATAGCGCATCGGCTGCTTGTTGGTGCTGCTCGGTAATTGGCATTTGCCATTGAGGTTTGTAATCAGGCGACCCAATTGCTTGAGCAAAGCCTTTAAAGCCTTCTAATACATGCGCTTCAGATTGCGGGGCAATACGCTTATTAATAAACAAGCTATGTAACTCTTTTGAGCGAGCCCAATCAAACCCCACTTTGACCTTTGCCGGAATACAGCGGGCTGCTAGATTCGCTCTGAGTGCGACTTGCATATGTAAGAGCACATCAAATTTACGCCCCTTGAACGTGTCTTTTAGTTGCTGATAAGCCTGTTTGCCTTGTTTTTTATCGAATACAACAAACTCAACACCGGGTAAATCGGCCAGTAACATGGCCTCAACTTTACCAATCACCCAGGTAATTTTTGCCTTCGGATGTGCCTTTTGAATTGCTTGCACTGCTGATACGGCATGACATACATCACCAATAGCCGAAAGCCTTAAAATACAAATATCTGAATAGGAGGTTGTTTGAGTCACGTGCGCCCTTAGCTACAGCAAATAATATGCGATCTTAAATTAACTTGATGCTAATGCAAGCACTTATGCGAAAAGCTAAAAATACGGTAAGATAGCGCTAATTTTATTTAATCTTGAAGTTGTTATGTTTGAAACTCAGCATCTGCAAAACACCACCCTTTTGTGTCACCCAGCTTACAAAGATGAGCTCACGCAACAGTGGTTCGATGCCAATTATTGGCAACAACAAGATAAAATAGTTGGCGCAAAAAAAGGCCGCGCAACAGCATGGTTTTTTAAACATCAACAGCTTACAGGCGTTCTGCGTCACTATTGGCGCGGTGGGTTAGTAGGTAAGTTACTGAGCGATCAGTACCTATATGTTGGTTTAAAGCAAACTCGTGTCTATAAAGAGTTTACACTGATGATGCGCTTACTTGAGCTTGGCCTAAACGTGCCGACACCCATTGCGGCAAAAGTGACCACCCACGGCTTAATCTATCGCGGCGATATCATCACCGAAGCAGTAACAGGCGCAAAAAGCGTGTTAGATATTTTAATCACGCGTCCACTTAACCAATCTGAACTCAAAGCGATTGCAGTCACCCTCAGCGAGTTTCACAATCATGGCGTCTATCACGCAGATTTAAACATCAATAACATCTTGTTCGATGATACAGGTAAGGTGTTTATCATCGACTTTGATCGCGGTGAAATCAAACAGCCACATGCTAGCTGGCAAACAGAGAACATTAAGCGCCTTGCCCGTTCATTTGCGAAAGAGCAAGGCCGTAATGAAGTGATGCATTGGCAGCAAAGTGATTGGCAGTCACTGGTGTGTGACTACCAAGCATTGCTGAACTAATTATCGATTTTGGGCCAATGCTAAATAACTTTCAGCAACTTGTGTTGCTGATATTTTTGATAGTATTTCTGCATCAATAACCTCTGGCTTATCGTTTAACACAGATTCAATAGCTTGGGTTAAAGCCTCAGGGTTATTTGTAGGAACTAAATACTTGGCTAAATTACCCGTTAAGATTTCTTTTGGTCCATGAGTACAATCGGTGCTTACAACTGGCGTACCCAGTATGAGCGCCTCAATGAGAACAGTAGGTAATCCTTCATAATCAGAACTCAGTACCAAAGCATCAGCACCTTTAATCCAAGCATATGGGTTTTGCTGAAAGCCAGGCAAAATAAGCCTATCTTCAATACCATGTTGGCGACCAAGTTTGGCGGCTTTATTAACTTTATTACATAATAAAGCAAGCTTATGGGATGTATTTAAATTAGCAAATGCTGAAAATAAAACATCATGTCTTTTTTGTTTTGCTAAACGACCTACGTGAATAATATAGGGCTCACGTGGTAATCCTAACTCAGTTTCACTCGCTTTTTTGACTATGCTTTGAATATTAAACGGGTTAAAAATTGTTGTGATACTTTGGGGAGTAATCAACTTTTGCTGCTTAATTTCACTTTCAATACCTTCAGAAACACAAATTAAGTTTTGTCCTGACAAGCGCTTTTTACTTTTCAGTAAATATTGATAAGCAAATGGTCCAAGTTTCTTTTGTCTATCTAACTCAGCCGTAATTGAGTTATGAATGACATAGAAAACATGTTTAATAGTACTGCAAATTAGCAAATTATTACTGCGATCTAAATTTGATAAAACGAGATCAAATTCCCCGTTTTTAGATTGGTATTGTGCAAACCAATTTTCGATACGTTTTACGCTTTTTTTTAGTTGCCAGAACCTATCAACTTTTTTTGCTTTATGGTCAAACAAACATTCAACATTTAGTTGTGATGGTAAGGTATATTCAATCGAGTTCGCTAAACTAAGCATGACAACTTCATGTTGTTGAGCCAAAAGCTCGCCAGCCAGCGTCAGCATCACTTTCTCAGCCCCACCGCCAACCAAAGAATCAATAACTATGGCAACCTTCATTTAGAAACCCCAAACAATAACTCAGACACCCCTTGCAGCATTTCTTTTTTGGCATTATGAGGCTTTATTTTCGCCAAAACGTTTTTAGTTGCTTGATACGTTGCTGGTACCAATAATTGCTTAACAGCATCACTCAAACTGGCTAACGTTGGATCTGCAGCTAAGGTTAAGTTACTGTCTACACAGTTTTGCAAACGTTTCGGTTGGTCTTTTGAAATTGCTGCAGCAACCGTCGGGACTTTAAGTGAAATAGCTTGTAATAAACTGTCCCCTGCTGATAACACTGCAAATTTAGCATTTGCTAATACACCAACAAATTCACTTGCATGTAAACTTTTTAAAATGATCAGGTTATCATCTTCGGGTAGATTATTTGGGTAGTTTGAACCAAAAACAACAACACCTTTAAGCCCTGTTTCTGTCGCTATTTTCTTGGCTGCTTGATAAAAAACATCAGCAAATAACTGGTTCTTTTCACCGTGCCCACCTGACCCAGCATTGACTAAAAAGTAAGCTTCATTCGTAAGATTTAACTGAGCTAACAATTGGTACGTTTCGGTACTTGATGATTGAGAGAAAAAAGGACCCACATTTACCGGAGGTGACAAAGGAAAAAGCTTAAGCTTTAGTCGCTCACTGAAGCTTATTTTTTCAATACAATAATCGGGTTGGGCAACCCAATGTCTATCGATTAAATTTAAACGATTTAGCTTTAAGCCTTTCGCTCTTTTTTTATTATGCTGTGAAATAAACACCACTTTAGCCCCAGCACGCTTTGCTGTTTTCATTTGGGCGGCTCTACCTGCACAATCAAAAACCACCAAGTTAGGCTTAAATGCTTCAATTAATTGATTAACTTTACGTGTTTCTTTTGTCGCTGATTGCTCTATGAGTGTTGTATCAAACGGGCAATCAAGGGCGTAATTTGTATGTTTATTTAATAAAAAGTGGATGTCTAAACGATCGGGAAAACACTCATCTAAATAATGAGCAAATGATAACGAACGCATGTATTCACCTATTCCTTCAGATGATGACACGGGGATAAATAAAAGGCGTTTTTTTTCCATTACACTTTAAATTATAAAATTTGCCAGATTATACATCAAATTGAGTTCCTTTTACGATACCTAGACGAATTGCTCGTTGTGAATTATTTACTGCAATCATCATGTAGGGTTGATAGACTTCTAGTCCCAAAAAACAAACCGAGAATTAAGCATTGCCTAAAAAAACACTTTTATTACTCGCTCTTGCTAGCGCATTTAGTCTACCTCTAGCTGCTGAACCTTGGGTTAAACCAGACGATTATGGCTTACGAGCCGACATTCAATTATTAGCGGATACAGGAGTAATTAAAGCCCCTGTAACTACATATCCACTAATGTGGAATAGCTTTATTGATGAACTAAATGACACCACATTAGAGCAATTACCTAGTTTTGTTCAAGATGCTTTACTTCGTGTAAAGCACAGATATAAAGCCGAAAATACCGAACAGCACAATTTCCATAGCGAAGTTTTTCTATCAACAGATACATTACCAGCCACGAGTTTTGGCGCTACCAACACACAAAAATCAGAAGCGACCGTCGCTTATAGTTATTTAGGTGAAAGTTTAGCTGGTAAACTAGCAGTTAATTATCGTTCTGATGGTCGAAAATGCTACTTAGAGGGCATGGTTCAATCAGATATAGCTGAAGATCATCAAGCGCTTACTGATTGTGATGATATTACTTTTGACCATAGTTACCTTGCCTATAAAATTGGCAATTGGGTCTTTCGTGCAGGTGCAGTTGAACAATTCTGGGGACCTGGTGTTGACAACAGTCTAATTCTCACAGCGAATAGTAAACCTTTACAAGCTTTCAGCATTAGTCGTGAAAAAGCCACTGCTTTTGAATCAGCTTGGTTGAGTTGGATTGGCCCTTGGAGCTTAACAACTCAAATGGCTAAGCTTGAATCTACCCGAGCAGTCCCTGATGCGCTACTTTGGAGTAGCCGAGTGAACTTTAGACCAATTCAGCAACTTGAGGTTGCTCTAAGCTGGTCTGCACAATGGGGCGGGGATGGTGAACCCCAATCTATCTCAGAATTTTTTGATATGGTTTCAGGTAAAAGTACTTGCCCTGATGGGTCGCAAGACTGTACTGAAGCTGAGAAGTCAAAATTAGGCAACCAACTGGCAGGTATTGATTTACGCTGGTCAGATACTCTCTATTCATACCCGTACGCTATTTATGTAAGTACGATTGGCGAAGATGCTAGTAGCTACTTTAAGCCCGCAGACAGAGCGTATTTAGCGGGTGTAGAGACAACAGTTCCATTTGCAGAGCAAAATATCAAAGTAAACATTGAATACATTGATACTGTAGTTTCATGCTCTGGTGATGAATCAGTGCCTGGCGCTGTGATCTCCTATAACTGCTATTACGAGCATGGTAAATACAATTCTGGTTATCGCTATCAAGGGAGAACAATTGGTTCTACATTTGATAACGACACAGAATCCCTGGTACTCACAGTGCTTGGGCAACATAGAAATGGTAACGATTGGCAAGTTAAACTGCGTCAGGTTGATTACAACAACGACAATGTAGATCTTTACCCTAGCAACCCAGATTTAGGGCATACAATCACTAAAAATGCCATTGATAGCACACAATTAGAGCTGCGCTACAGAATGTTAGCATTACAAGGAAGAATCTCTTTCGGTGCTCTTGCTGCTAAAAATAAATCATTGGGGGAATCAGACACTGAAACCTCCGCATTTATGAAATATGAAATGAACTTTTAGAATCAAAAAAGCCAACAAATGTTGGCTTTTTTATTAACTTTTAATTTTGCTAATTACATTTGATGTTGAGCAACCATTAAGAAACTCAAGTACTTCGACTTTTCCGCCATGGCGTAAAACATGATCGGCACCGGCAATTTGATCGACAGTGTAATCGCCGCCTTTTACAAGTACATCAGGGCTAATTTGCTCAATAAGCTTAGCTGGCGTGTCATTTTCTTCAATGCTGCCAAATGGAATAACCCAGTCAACTGATGCCAGTGCACTTAATACCATGGCACGTTCATCCAATGGATTAATCGGTCTTTCTGGACCTTTTAAGCGAGTGATTGATTCATCATTATTTAAGCCAACAACAAGTCTGTCACCTCGCGCTTTAGCTTGAGCAAGATAGCGTACATGGCCTGCGTGAAGAATATCAAAACAACCATTAGTGAAAACTATTTTTTCACCATTTTGCTTAGCAAACTCAATATGCTGAAGCACATCCTCAAACGGCGTTTGGTAGTGCTCGCCGGTTTGCTGCAAGTATTGACCAAGCTTACGGCTCAACTCTTCTGGCGACACAGTTGCGGCACCCAGTTTACTCACTGCAATACCAGCAGCGAGGTTAGCAATTTCAACCGCATCTTTTGCAGCCATTCCCGCACCAAGCATCACTGCAAGCGTCGCGATTACGGTATCGCCAGCGCCAGTAACATCGCTGACCTCAAGCTGCTGGGCTGCAAAATCATGTTTTTCTGCTTGGCTGATTAACGACATCCCCTGCTCTGAGCGCGTTAATAGCATCGCAGCGATGCCCGCTTCACTGATTAGCTTACGAGCGCTGTCAGTCAAGTTTTGCTCAGAGTCTGTCAAACCACCAGCAAGCTTAAATTCGTTTAAGTTAGGGGTTATATAATCAGCACCACGATATAAGCTTAAATCAGATGATTTAGGATCAATAAGTACCGTTTTACCCGCTTTCTTTGCAACCTGAATCATTTGTTGAATTAAACTCAGAGAGCCTTTGTTGTAATCAGAAAACAACACAAAATCGTAGTCATCTAAAACCAGCTCTAAACGGTTTAATAACAATTGGCTGTGTTGCTCAGTAAAGTTCTCTTCAAGATCTAAACGAACAACTTGCTGATGACGGCTGATTACACGCATTTTTGAAATAGTCGGTAAATCGCAAACACTCACTAATTGCGAATCAATTTTTTCTGAACTTAAAATTGTTTCGAGGATTTGCCCGCTTTCGTCTTCACCAACTAAACCTAATAAGCCTACTTTACCATCTAAACGGGCAATATTTTTTGCTACGTTTGCTGCACCACCAGCTTTGTCTTCAAATTTACTGACTTTGACAACAGGTACTGGGGCTTCAGGCGAAATACGTCCTGAATCGCCATGCCAGTATCTATCTAGCATGACATCACCAACAACCAAAATACGTGCCTTTGAAAGGTTTTTTAGTAACGCTAAATCCATTACTTTTGCTCCGCTACAACCATATCGATGGCTTCGCATAACCAATGTCCGATGAACATATGCGCTTCTTGGATACGCGCTGTTTCATCATTTTTAATGATAATAGGTAGCTTAGCGATATCTTTTACTTTACCGCCATCTCGGCCTGTTAATGCCACTGTAAAGGCACCAATTTCATTTGCAGCTGCCAGTGCTAAGTTGATGTTAGGGCTAGTACCAGAGGTGGTTAAGCCAATCACTAAATCTTCAGGTTTACATAACGCCTGCACTTGGCGCTCAAATACAGTATCAAAATGATAGTCGTTACTGTGAGCGGTTAAAATTGAGGTATCTGTTGTCAATGCGATTGAAGCTAGTGGACCGCGCTCCAATTTGTAACGCACGACAAACTCAGCAGCTAAATGCTGTGCATCAGCCGCACTACCGCCATTACCAAACCAAATTACCTTACCACCTGCTTGCAAAGCGCTGTGACATGCTTCAAGTAATTGCATCACTTCTGGGTGATAAGTATCCATCGTTTCAAATAACATTTGATGGCGGTTCAAACTTTCTAAGTAGCTTGCTGCTACAGAATCTAATTCAGGCATGAATATCCCTCTTTGGAACAAACTTTGGCAGGAGTAATAATGTTATTATTCCACAGATTTATTTCTTTGTGTTCAGTTTATCGTACTTTTATGAATATCGACTGGATAATTACAGTTATCTGCAGACTAACTATTGGCAACAGCTCGATTAACGTTAAACTACCCTAAAACTCTGTATATTAAAAATTATGGCGCGCATTTTATACTCTTTACTTTTATACCTACTAAGCCCACTGGTTGTTTTTTACCTGTATGTTTTACGTGGCAAAAAGAATAAGGGTTACCGTGAGCATTTTGCTGAGCGCTTTGGCTTTTCGAATTTGTCGCATCACGATGTTGTTTTCCATTGTGCCTCTGTAGGGGAAGTGTTAGCAGCAACGCCGCTTATTAAGGCCGTTCAATCAGAAAATCCAACACTTACTATTTTAGTAACCTGTAATACCCCAACGGGTCGCGAGCAAATAAAAAATAACTTTAAAGATGCAGTTAGCTGCTGTTATTTACCGATTGATTTTTTCTTCGCTACGAATCGATTTTTAAAACGTATCCAGCCAAAGGTACTGTGTATTTTAGAAACTGAGCTTTGGCCAAACCTTATGGCACAAAGCAACAACACCGGTACAAAAGTACTTGTTCTAAATGCCCGGCTTTCAGCTAAATCACAGCAAGGCTACCAAAAGGTAATGCCTTTAACTAAGGAGATAATGCAGTCTATTAGCGATCTTGCTAGTCATAATCAAAATGATGCCAAACGTTTTATTGAACTTGGTTTAAAGCCTGAAAAGGCACGCGTATTTGGCTCAATTAAATTTGATATCACACCTACAGAAGAGCAATTAAATAAAGTTGCAGCACTAAAAAAACAGTATAACAACGAGCGCTTTATCTGGGTTGCAGGCTCCACTCACCCTGTTGAACATGAGCTTATTTTAACTGCTCATGAAAAGCTGTTAAAAGCGTTACCCCACGCACTTTTGATTATTGCTCCACGTCACCCAGAGCAATTTGATAAAGTCGCGGAGATATTAAAAAACTCAAATTTGAGCTTTAGTCGTCGCAGTGAAGATAACTATAACAACCAACAAGTTGTGTTAGCTGACACGTTAGGTGAGTTACAATGCTTATATGGTGTGGCAAACATCAGCTATGTTGGTGGTAGTTTAATCGAGCGAGGCGGCCATAATCCGTTAGAGTCAGCAGCGTTTTCTGTTGGCGTATTAGCAGGTCCTCATACCTATAACTTTGACCATATTTATCCTGAGCTGATTAGTGCTCAAGGAGCTAAAACCGTTACCGATGAAAATCACCTTGCTGACACACTTATCGCTTTGAGTACTGATGTACAAAAGACGATTAAGCTCGGTCAGCAAGCTCAGAAATGCGTTACTAACAATCAAGGCGCCATCAGTAAAACGGTTAATTTAATTGAGCATTACTTAGAAAAGTAAGATAGAAAAGTAAAATAGAATAGAGAAATAATGTGACTTCAAAGCAAGCGATGAATCGCCCAGAAATACAAATGCGCGAATGGGTATCAAGCGTAATCGTAAAATACAATTTCTGCCCGTTTGCCCGTAAAGAAGTAGAAAGCAATTGCATTCATTATCAAATCAGTCAGTCTATTACGCTTGATGATGCAGTAATGGATATGCTTGAGCAATGTAGCGCGTTAGACCAACAAGCTGAGCGCGAAACTACTTTGTTAATGTTTGAGCAAGGCTTTAAGGATTTTGAAGAGTTCTTAGATTTAGTCGATTTAGCCAATGCGCTTTTAGCTGCACAAGGCTATGAAGGTAAGTATCAAATAGCCAACTTTCATCCTGACTATGTATTTGCTGATAGCGATGACAGCGATGCTGCAAACTATACGAATCGTGCACCTTACCCAACACTGCATCTGATCCGCGAAGCCAGTATGAGCGAAGCGTTAGATAACTACGATGAACCTGAATCGATCCCAGAGCACAATATTAAACTTGCAAGACGCAAAGGCATCGACTTTTGGCAGCAGCTGCTGCAAAACTGCATCGATAAGCGCTAACACCTACCGGCGTTATAAAGATAAAAAGCCAGCAATGCTGGCTTTTTGTTTTTTATAGCGATTAAATTTAGTGAGTTATTTTTTTACCCACTCACCGTTCACTTCAATGTAGTGACCCGGCTTCGTTTTTTCGATAGTTTTAGCAGCTGCAAGGGCTTCAACTTGCGCTAACGAAAGATTGTTCTTTTTCGCAAGTTTTAAATATTGCTCTTTACGCTTTGCATTAATTTCATCAACGACCGCTTTTGCTTCGCTGTTATTAACCACTAAACCTAAATAGCCTGAGCTGTCTTCACCTACTAAGCCTTGGCTTTTTGCATCATCAAGGCTGATAGCCCAAGCAGAGAAAGATAAACAAACAGCACTGATCAAGGTGATCACATTTAGTTTTTTAAGTTGTAATTTACGCATGTGTGCTCCTTAGAATAATTCGCTGTCATCACTGAATAAGGTATCAAGTTCTTTATCCACTTTTACGCGGATCTCATGGTCAACTTTTACATTTAAGTTGATTGTAATCGGCTCTTTTGCTGCCACCTCAACACGGTGCGTACAGGCACTCAGCATGCCTACTGCCGTCAGCATTACTAACCACTTAGCCATCATTGCTTCCTTTTTTTGCATACTCTTTCTCAACTCTTTGAGTAATTTCATCACTTAAACGCAGCGCTCTAAGTAAAGTAAATACATTCTCTTCATGATTATAATTAAAGTTCACTGCTTGCTGCTGGGCTTCATTATAACCCTCTAAATTAACACCTAAATGCAACCATCCATCCGGTTTGAGGTTAACACTGCTACGTAGTTTTTTAATATCTAAATTCTCGAGTAAACTCAGCGTGGTACTCAGTTCCTGTTGCTGCGCTTTTACAGCGTCAAAACCCGCATTATTGGTGATCAGTAATTTACCATCACCCTGATTAACTAACTGCCCTTGCTTTACCTCAATGCCCTGTTTACTTATTACTACGGGTAAGGTGCCTGCTAAGCGCCCACTTAAGCTAATCCCTGATTCAGCATCAAGGGTGACCAATTTGCTGGCATCAATATTTTCAAATTTAACAGTCGCTGTTTGGTTATCACTGAGTGGGCAGTACTTATTCACCACAAATGCCCCGCCCATAACCTGACCAGTTAGATTAGCTGCGCAAGGCTGATTAGCCGTTACCTGCAACTGACCTTGTATATTTTTGACCACGGCACCTGCGCGCAGTTCATTGAGTGTAAATTTAGTCGCTGCAATATTAAGCTGCCCTGAATTAAACGTGCCGTTCAAATTCACTGCAAAATCATTCGCTAGGTAATCATTATAAAGCGCACTGAATTTACTTATTTGCACGCGCCCTTGTGCTTGTTGAAGATTTACATCCCCTTTTATAATGCCTGAAACAACCCCATCAGTGACGGTAGCAAGCGGCTCAAACTGAGCAATTATCGGGTTTAGCTTGGATACTGCCTGCTCTGGTATCACCAATTCAAATGGGTGCGCAACCTCAGACATATGATGACTAACAAGTGCTTCAAAACCATCTGCAAATACATGATGCGTTGCCTGCAAGGCGCGGCTTTGAAGAGCCTTTGAAACGACTGACAACTTATTTAAGGTGAGCTCTGCTGTTGATAATTTAGCGGCCGTGGTTTTGGCATCAATATCAACAAATAACTCCCCCACACTGAGATCTGTACTAAGAGTAAGCTCATTGCTGATTTTTGCTGCATTCATATCATCATAAGTTAATGATTTAACTTTGCTATTAGCGTTAACAACTAGGTGCCGCTGGGCATTATGCTCAGCGTCAATTACGCTGCTAAAATCAGCTATCTGTGCACCCGATATTAGGGCATTTTTAACACTGATATTAGTATTCAGTTTAGCTGTAGGGCTAGTAAATAAGTCATCGATATTTAGCTTTCCTTTAGCCCCAATCCCCTTAACCAGAGCGCCATCAGCCTGAAAATCTAAAAATGCAGGGAGTGAATCCAACGACAGTTGAAAATCAGCGCTGACGTTCTCTTCATGCAAATGTGCGTTTAGCTTAAGCTCATCAATATCTTTACTATTAAAATCAATGCTAACTTGGCTATTAAGTGATGCCAGCGGATCCTGTAAAGAAAGGGTCGTATTACTGACTGTCACCTCACTTTGCCCTTCTATAGCTTGCAGCTTTACAGTTGGGATTGATAGCAACTTACCTTCTACACTAACTGGTTTTTCAATGTGTAACTGCCAAGTAAGCGGTAACTGCGCTTCAACAAATGATTGATGCTGCTGGTCTGCGATGGTGTTTAAGCAGTCTCGGTTTGCACTAAGTTGATTTTGTAAAGCTGATAAATCCGCGTATAAATGCTGTTGATTTAATTGATACTTAGCACTCAATTGCCCTTCACTAGCAAAACCTAAGTCGCATTGCGCTAGAGCATGCTGATAACTTGCATTGATTGAGCTTTCAATTGCAACTGTAATTCCATCAAACGTAATCTGTGATTGAGTGGTAAAATGGCTGCTTGTTGGCAATGTTACGAATCGCTCTGCCACTTGCTCATCAAACGTGATGTTGGCTTTGACTTCATAATTAGATATTGCAACGTCTGCATTAAGATCCCGCGAAATCGTAAAATGGTTTAGGCGTTTTTCTTGTATCGCCAACCTAACAGGGGTGTCGGTAAACGGTGAGACTACATCAAGCTGCTCAATGTTTATTAGCGGTCTTTGCTCGGGTAATACCAAGGCAAGCTTTTTAAATTCAGTCTGTGAAGCGTCTGGTTGTTGTTTATTTATAAGGTCACTAACGATGAGGTTAGCGCGAGAAACACTAACCTGTTGCTTATTCGCAATAATGCCAGCTAACTCAATTTGCTGTCCTTGGTAGGTTAAGCATAATTTCTCGATATTCAAATCAAGCTTGCGAGTTAATGACCAATCAACACAGTGAAGCGCAACGCCATTTTTACTGAGCATAGGCGTTAAGTACCACGATGTCAGTGGCAGTCTGAACAGATACGCCAGCAGTGCCATGCTTAGCACGATCCCTAGCAACCCAATACACGCTCGCTTAAAACTCAAAAAACTCTCCTTGCCTTTGAACTTACACTTACTAGCAACTAGCGTCATTATAAACAAAAAGGCCACACATGATAGTGCAGCCTTTTTAGTTTAAACGGTTTGTATGAACCTAGCTTGTATAGCTAGGTACATAACTAAGTTCTAGCCAACGTTTTTACGAGCGTTGCGGAACATACGCATCCATGGGCTATCTTCGCGCCACTCATCTGGGTGCCATGAGTTAGCAACCGTACGGAATACACGCTCTGGGTGCGGCATCATCACCGTTGCACGACCGTCAGTAGAAGTAATACCTGTGATACCTTCTGGTGAGCCATTCGGGTTAGCTGGGTATTGCGTTGTTGGGTTACCGTAGTTATCAACAAACTTCACTGCCACAGTACCTGACTCAAGCGCTGCTTTAACTGCATCAGCGTTTGCGAACTCAGCATGACCTTCACCATGTGAAACAGCGATAGGCATACGTGAACCAGCCATACCATTAAAGAATACCGATGGGTTTTCTTGCACTTCTACAAGGCTAAAGCGAGCTTCAAAACGCTCTGACTTATTCGTTACGAAACGTGGCCAATGCTCAGTGCCTGGGATCAATTCTTTCAATGTTGAAAGCATTTGACAGCCATTACACACACCTAAGCTGAATGTATCTTCGCGGTGGAAGAAGCTTTGGAACTGCTCACGCGCCATCTCATTAAATAAGATTGACTTAGCCCAGCCTTCACCTGCACCTAATACGTCACCGTAAGAGAAACCACCACATGCCACTAAGCCTTTAAATTGCTCAAGTGTTAAACGACCTTCAAGAATGTCGCTCATGTGCACGTCAACCGCTGCAAAGCCTGCACGGTTAAATGCCGCAGCCATTTCTAAGTGAGAGTTAACGCCTTGCTCACGTAGAATCGCCATTTTCGGCTTCGCACCAGTTGCAATGTAAGGCGCTGCAACATCTTCGTTTAAGTCAAAGCTTAGTTTTACGTTAAGACCTGGGTCTTTTGCGTCAAATTTAGCGTCAAACTCTTGCTTAGCACACTCAGGGTTATCACGACGTGCCTGCATTTGATAAGTTGTTTCTGCCCAAATCGTACGAAGCTCAGTACGCGTATGGTTAAGAACCACATCATCACCACGAGTGAATAGCACGCGGTCATCAGCGTTTAGTGCACCAATTTCATGGCTGATAGCTGCTAAGCCGTGATCTGCAAGAACTGCTTTCACTGCGTCTAAGTCAGCGTTTGCCACTTGGATAACTGCACCTAGCTCTTCATTATAAAGCGCTTCGATGTCTGAACCTGTTAAGCCAGCAAGGTCAACAGTTACACCCGTGTGACCAGCAAATGCCATTTCAGCGATAGTCGTGAATAAACCACCATCAGAACGGTCATGGTAAGCAAGTAACTTGTTATCAGCAACAAGCGCTTGCATTGCTTCATAGAAACCTTTTAATAGTGCTGGGTTATCAACATCAGGTGTCACATCACCTAGTTGCTTATAAACCTGTGCAAGGCTTGATGCACCCATACGGTTTTGACCCGCACCTAAATCAACTAATAGTAGTGATGACTCACCTTTATCAGTACGAAGTTCTGGTGTCACTGTTTTACGCACATCTTCAACACGACCAAAAGCAGTAATGATCAGTGATAATGGTGCAGTAACTGATTTTTGCTCACCGTTTTCATCCCATTGAGTTTTCATCGACATTGAGTCTTTACCGACAGGGATAGTTAAACCAAGCGCCGGACAAAGCTCTTCACCCACCGCTTTAACAGCTTCGTAAAGACCTGCATCTTCGCCAGGGTGACCAGCTGCGGCCATCCAGTTTGCAGATAGCTTGATATTTTCAAGGCCACCGATGTTCGCACACGCGATGTTCGTTAGTGACTCAGCCACAGCTAAACGAGCAGAAGCACCGTAGTTTAAAAGTGCAGCTGGTGTACGTTCACCTAGTGACATTGCTTCACCGTGGTAAGTATCAAACGCAGCGGCTGTTACCGCACAGTTTGCTACTGGCACCTGCCAAGGACCGACCATTTGGTCACGCGCAACTAAACCCGTTACCGTACGGTCACCAATGGTGATTAAGAATGTTTTTTCAGCAATCGTTGGTAAGCGTAATAAACGCTGTGCAGCATCTGCCGCATCAATGTTAGCAACGTCTAATGGCTGTGATTGCGCTTTTTTAGATTCCACTTCACGGTGCATTTTTGGTGCTTTACCAAGTAAAACATCAAGCGGAAGATCAACAGGGTTGTTACCGAAGTGGCTATCTTCAACCGTTAAGTGACGCTCTTCTGTCGCTTCACCAATAACCGCATATTGTGCACGTTCACGTTTACAGATTGCTTCAAAGCGCGCGAAGTCTTCAGCAGCAACCGCTAATACGTAACGCTCTTGAGATTCGTTACACCAAATTTCGTGTGGTGCCATACCCGGCTCATCGTTTGGAATATCACGAAGTTGGAATTTACCACCACGACCACCGTCGTCTACAAGCTCAGGGAATGCGTTTGAAAGACCACCTGCACCCACATCGTGGATGAAAGCGATTGGGTTTGCATCACCTAGCTGCCAACATTTGTCGATAACTTCCTGACAACGACGTTCCATTTCTGGGTTTTCACGTTGTACCGATGCAAAGTCTAACTCTTCGTTTGATTGGCCTGATGTCATACTAGATGCAGCACCACCACCAAGACCGATGTTCATTGCTGGACCACCTAGTGCGATAAGTTTTGCACCTACAGGGATTTCACCTTTTTGAACATGCTCAGAACGAATGTTACCTAAACCACCTGCAAGCATGATTGGCTTGTGGTAACCACGTACTTCTTCACCATTATGGCTTGATACTTTTTCTTCGTATGTACGGAAGTAACCAAGTAAGTTAGGACGACCAAATTCGTTATTGAATGCCGCGCCACCTAATGGACCTTCAGTCATGATATCCAGTGCATTAACGATACGACCTGGCTTACCAAAATCGGTTTCCCATGGTTGCTCGTAACCAGGAATTCGTAGGTTAGATACAGTGAAACCAACTAAACCAGCTTTAGGCTTAGAACCACGGCCTGTAGCACCTTCATCACGAATTTCACCACCAGAACCTGTTGATGCACCTGAGAATGGCGCAATCGCTGTTGGGTGGTTGTGCGTTTCAACTTTCATCAAGATTTCGATGTTCTCTTGATGGTATGCGTACTCGCCTTCACTATTCGGGAAGAAACGACCCGCTACTGAACCCTTCATTACCGCAGCGTTATCTTTATATGCAGATAACACGTTTTCAGGGTGTTGCTCATAGGTATTTTTGATCATTTTGAACAATGATTTTGGCTGTTCGATGCCATCAATTGTCCAATCAGCGTTAAAGATTTTGTGACGACAATGCTCAGAGTTTGCTTGTGCAAACATGAATAATTCGATGTCGTTCGGGTTACGCCCTAACTTTTGGAAGTTTTCTACCAAGTAATCAATTTCGTCTTCAGCAAGGGCAAAACCTTGCTCAACGTTTGCTTTTGCAAGCGCTTCACGGCCACCACCTAAAATGTCAACTGATGACATTGGACGTGGTTCGTCGTGACGGAATAATTTAGCTGCATCAGCCATATCCGCGTGCGTTGCTTCAGTCATACGGTCATGTAATAACGCTGCAACTTCAGCTGTTTGCTCAGCTGATAGATTACCTTCAACGTAGTATGCAATACCACGCTCAACACGGTGAACTTGGCTTAAGCCACAGTTATGTGCGATATCAGTTGCTTTTGATGCCCAAGGCGAGATAGTACCAGGACGCGGCGTTACAAGAATTAACGTGCCAGCAGGGGTGTGCTCAGCAATCGTTGGACCATAAGTAAGCAGCTTTTCAAGCTTTGTTTGCTCATCAGCTGAAAGCTCAGCTGTAAGATCAGCAAAATGCATGAACTCAGCGTAAACGTCAGTGACTGGAAGTTGTGCCTGTTGGCAACGCGCTAAAATTTTCTGAACTCTAAAATCGGAAAGTGCTGGTGCACCACGAAGGATCAACATAGGTATTTTCATCCGGGGTTAGGGATTGAACGATATTTTAGGCGCATATTATAGTGCAAATAACGTCTAGATTTAACTCAAAATTACGCTTTTATTTAAATAATCTTCATAACCGCTATTATGGTCGCAACAATTAACCAACTTAGTACTCTTTATTTCTCTGCAGGTTCTTGTTCTGTATGACTTATCTATCAGCAACCCTGTTATTGTTATTAATTTTTAAATAGATAACTAAAACTATTCGCCAAGTGACGCGGCTTTGAAGTTTTGCTATAACGGTAAGGTAATGGTTTAAGGGGCATTTATAATCTATGCAAAAGTTACTCGCTATTTTTAGTTTAGTGCTCATGTTATGTGCGTGCGATATGCAACAGCAATCTTCGCAGCTTGCACATATCAAGGCACAGAACAAAATTAGAGTCGGCACATTAGCTGGCGCGAGTAATTACTATCAAGCACCACAAGGTGTGCAAGGCTTTGAATATGAGTTAGCGCAAGAATTTGCTGACTATGTCGGTGTTGAACTCGAAATGGTGCCTTTTTTCAATCTCTCCGATATGTTTGCGCGTTTAGAAAGTGGTGATTTAGATCTTATTGCCTCGGGTCTTACCTATAATACAATTCGTGCTGAGCATTATCGGTTTGGCCCCACCTATCGTAGCATTAGCCAAAAACTAGTTTATAAACAAGGCCGTAATAGACCACGTGAGTTTGCAGATTTAACAGGCAACCTGACTGTTCTAGCCAAAAGCAGTCACTCGCTGGCACTACAACAATTAAAACAGCTCAATCCAGAACTTAGCTGGAACGAAACAGAAGACATGGATGAAGAAGAGCTTTTACAAGCTGTCATCGACGGTGAAATTGATTACACCTTAGCAGATTCACACACCCTATCACTATTTCGCCGCTATCACCCAAATTTGAGTATAGGTTTCTCGGTTACCCGCAATGACCCTATCGCTTGGCTACTTAGAAAAGATGGTGACGACTCATTATATGCCTTAATGGTGCCATTTTTTGGCGATGTAAAACAAAGCAACCAGCTTTATGTGCTAGAAGAAAAATACTTCGGTCATGTTCGCCAATTCAATTATGTGAATACGCTAGCGTATATCGAAGCAATAAAAGACACTTTACCTAAGTACCAACCTTGGTTCGAGCAATACGCAGGTAACATAGATTGGCGACTACTCGCCGCGCTGAGCTACCAAGAATCAATGTGGAACCCAAAAGCGAAGTCACCAACGGGTGTGCGTGGCATAATGATGCTCACTCAAGCAACGGCAAAACATGTTGGTGTAAGCAACCGCCTAGCTCCAGAGCAAAATATCAAAGGGGGGGCTGAGTATTTAGAACAATTAATTTCTCGCATTCCAGACCGTATTCCGCAACCCGATCGAACCTGGTTTGCCTTAGCGTCTTACAATGTCGGCTGGGGACACGTCAATGACGCGCGGATTATTACCGAACAAGAAGGGGCAAGCCCCGACAAATGGGCTGATGTAAAAAAACGCTTACCGCTTTTAATTAAAAAACGTTATTACCGTAAAACCAAATATGGTTATGCTCGGGGCGATGTTGCTGTACAGTATGTTGATAACATTCGTCGTTATTACGATGCCTTGGTTTGGCTTGACGAAAATGATGCAATTGCGGATCCCGAGATCGAGCAACAAACCGCTGAAGAAGCAAAACCTGCAACAGAGGCGAGCGAAATAAAACCAAGCGACAACACTCAACAAAGCAATACAGAGCAACAGAAGTCAGAAAACAACTAACTTCAAGCACCGAAATCTGTTTACTTGTCATCAAATGATCATTATCTTCTAGTAGAAATGGAATGGACCATGCCATGCTTTACTCTCACTTAAGGAGCACACATGTTAAAAAGAAGAC
Source organism: Pseudoalteromonas gelatinilytica (assembly GCF_001641615.1). Classification (GTDB taxonomy): domain Bacteria; phylum Pseudomonadota; class Gammaproteobacteria; order Enterobacterales; family Alteromonadaceae; genus Pseudoalteromonas; species Pseudoalteromonas gelatinilytica. The sequence continues at coordinate 104,776 of NZ_LRRU01000018.1, read as the reverse complement.
GCAAGACACATAAGTTCAAGCGTAATGTTATTTACTCGACAGCGACACGCCGTCGTATCATGCTGCGTAACACGCATAAAAAAGTTATTTGGCGTCGCCGCTTATTTGCGATGCAGTTAATGGAAGCTCAAATTCCTGCAACGCCGGTTGTATAACTAGGCGTTGCGAGCTGCCAGCTTTGCCGCCTTTTTCTCTTCTCTACGACGCTTAAAAAACTGAGATATCACCGCCCCACACTGCTCCCCCATAACATCGCTGGTTACTTCAACTTGGTGATTAAGTCTGGGTTCTTGTAGCAAATTCATAATTGATCCTGCCGATCCCGTTTTTGCATCTTTGGCACCAAACACTAGTCGCTTTATACGACTATGAACCAACAAGCCTGCGCACATCGAACAGGGCTCTAGCGTTACATATAAGGTGCAATCTATTAGTCGATAATTATTAAGTACTTTACCTGCTTCGCGGATTGCCATCATTTCAGCATGAGCAGATGGATCGTTATCGGTAATTGAGCGGTTATAGCCATAAGATATCAGTTGATTGTCTTTTACCAGCACAGCACCAACCGGAATTTCATTAATCGCAGCCGCTTCATTGGCGTAGTTTAATGCTTTTTCCATCCAATACTCGTCGCTAAATTGTTCGCTCATATATCACACAAATCTTGTAAAACTGTGAGTAATTATACCTAGTTAGTAAATAAAAAGGGCAATAAATACTGCTACACTAAAAAATTAACGCAAATTTTAGCGGCTTTTTCATGGCTCAATGGACCCATATTGCGCTATAATCTCGCGCTTTTTTTATTTAGCTTACAACACGGGTAGCAAATGAAATTTCCTGGACGCCGCAGGCATAAACATTATTTTCCGGTGGAAGCCAAAGATCCACTAACAAATCAACTTAACTCAACCGAACGACTACAACGTAGTTATATTACGGGTATCGACCAAATTGTGGTGGATATTGAAGCGAAAGTTGATCAAGCTTTCCTAGATGAATTTCAATTGCGCCGTGGCATGTCGCAAGTGATCGATAGCGATATTACCAATGCGTTATACGACAGACTGAAACTCGACAACATGATCGACTATGAGTTTGCCGGTGGTACGGTGGGTAACACCATGCACAACTACTCAACCCTAGCTGATGACCGCTCGGTGCTGTTAGGGGTAATGAGTGAAAATATCAAAATCGGCAGCTATGCATATCGTTTTTTATGTAATACCTCTAGCCGCGTTGATCTTGATTATCTTCAACCTGTCGATGGCCCAATTGGTCGCTGTTTTACTCTTATTGACGAAACCGGTGAACGTACCTTCGCGATCAGCGCAGGACTTATGAATCACCTTCGTCCTGAATCTATCGATAAAGAACTCATCGAGAACTCTTCAGCATTGGTGATCAGCGCATACTTAATGCGTACGCAAGGTGATGAAACCATGACTGAAGCTACCATGCAGGCAGTGAAATATGCCAATGATGCGGGTGTGCCTGTGGTTTTAACACTCGGTACTAAGTTCTTGATTGAACAAGACCCAACTTGGTGGGCAGAGTTTGTCAAAAAGCATGTCGACATTCTTGCTATGAACGAAGAAGAAGGTTTAGCTATCACTGGCTTTGAAGATCCACTTTTAGCTGCTGACAAAGCACTAGACTGGACTGATTTAGTTATTTGTACGGCCGGCGAAAAAGGCTTGTTTATGGCCGGTTACGTAGACGAATCTTTCAAACGTGAGACAGAGTACCCGCTCTTGCCAGGCGCTATTGCTGACTTTAACCGTTATGAATTTTCGCGCGCAATGCGTAAAGAGGACTGCCAACACCCAATTCGTGCATACAGCCACACCGCACCGTTTATGGGTGGTCCAGACAGCATTAAAAATACCAATGGTGCGGGCGACTGTGCGCTAGCTGCGGTACTGCATGACTTATCAGCAAACGTTTATCACAAACTTAATGTGGCAAACTCAGCGAAACATCAGCAGCCTGCTATGACGTATTCATCGCTTGCACAAATTAGTAAATACGCTAACCGTGCAAGTTATGAAGTACTTGTTCAGCATTCGCCACGTTTATCGCGTGGTTTACCTGAACGTGAAGATTGTTTAGAGCAAGTTTACTGGGATCAGTAATCTCCACTAAAAAATCGAAATATCCAGTTTCTGGGATAAACGCTCAAGGGCCGCTATCCCAGCCACTGAATTACCATACGAGTTAAGTCTTGGTGCCCAAACAGCCACAGTAAATTGATTCGGTAGCACAGCTAATATGGTACCCGACACCCCTGACTTACCCGGCATGCCAACACGGTAGCCAAAATCCCCTGCAGCATCGTATAAACCACTGGTAAACAATAACGAGTTTAGTTGTTTATTTTGTCTTGCACTCAACACTTTATTGCCGTTGGCATCTTTGCCTTGATTAGCAAGGTAATTGTAAGCTTTTGCTAATTCTAAACAGTTCAGTTCAATAGCACAGAAGTTAAAATAGGCCCATAACACATCATCCACTTCATTATTAAAGTTGCCGAATGACTTCATTAGATGCGCCATCGCGGCATTACGATGACGAAACTCATACTCAGAATTTGCCACTTTCTTATCAATAACAACCTGAGCATTCCCTGATAACTGACGAAATGACTCAAGCATTGAATGCATCGGTGCAGATAAACGGCTACATAAAGCATCACAGGTAACAATCGCACCAGCATTGATAAACGGGTTGCGTGGTATGCCTTGTTCAAATTCAAGCTGTGTAAGAGAGTTAAAAGCAGTGCCTGAAGGCTCTTTACCAACTCGTTGCCACAGCTCATCACCATAACGTTGAAGTGCTAAGGTTAAGGTCATTACCTTAGACACAGATTGAATCGTGAATCGCGCACCACAATCACCCGCACAATAGGTTTGCCCATCCACTGTATGAATCGCAATAGCGAACTGGTTTGGCTCAACCTCTGCAAGCGCAGGAATATAATCAGCAACCTTACCTTGGCTCAGTAATGGTTGAACTTCTCTTGTGATTTCATCTAATACTTGTTGATAATCAATCTGTGACATACCGCGTCCTTTAAAACAAAAAGCCCCGCATTTGCGAGGCTTTGTAGTCTACTAAAGATGGTTTGCTATAGCGATTGCTATTAGCTCATTGCTGATTGCAGCTTTTTCATCGCTGTTTTTTCTAGCTGGCGAACACGCTCTGCAGAAACGTTATACTTTTCAGCAAGCTCTTGCAGTGTTGCTTTGTCGTCAGCTAACCAACGCGCACTTACGATGTCTTGTGAGCGCTCATCAAGGGTTTTTAACGCGCTGAATAAACGTGCATGAGACTGTTCTTGCCATTGCTGTTCTTCGATATCATCAGCAAGGTCAGCACTGCCATCTGTTAAATACTGTACTGGCGAGTATGTGCTTGTCGGTGCGTCGTCATTGTCGTCGCCCGTTAAGTCAAAGCCCATATCTTGACCACTCATACGTGATTCCATCTCACGTACTTCTTTTTCACTTACACCTAGCTCATTAGCAACGGTGCTAACCTCTGCTTGGTTAAACCAACCTAAACGCTTTTTGTTTTTACGTAGGTTGAAGAATAATTTACGTTGCGCTTTTGTTGTTGCAACTTTCACGATACGCCAGTTTTTAAGTACGTATTCATGAATTTCGGCTTTGATCCAGTGTACTGCGAATGAAACTAAGCGAACACCTACACTTGGGTCGAAACGTTTTACCGCTTTCATCAGACCAATGTTACCTTCCTGAATTAAATCAGCTTGCGGTAAGCCATAACCTGAATAGCTTTTCGCAATATGAGCAACAAAGCGTAGATGCGACATAATGAGTTGCTTCGCAGCTTCAAGATCACCTTCTTCCTGAAGACGTGTCGCCAACTGCTTTTCTTTCTCTGCATCAAGCATAGGAATAGTGCTAACCGCTTGAAGGTAGCCGTCCATACTTGCGCTCTGTTGACCTGCAGTAAGTGCCATTGCGTATAAATCTTTACTCATTTTTCACCTCAGTGATAAACATTTGAAACCATCTTAGCACTCTTTAAGCGAGAGTGCTAACTTCAATTAAAAACTTTTTTAAAGTTCAAATCAAGTGGTTTTTGTATCTATTTTTAGTCTACGCTAACACGCTGAATAAGCGATGAATTCTAGCTTGGAGTGATATTTTGATAAATTAACAGCGACTACTATTTATCGCTAAAAGAGCAGTGTAACAAAAAATTCATACCAATCGTGTTAAGTTACTGACCAATTATAGCGACAGATAAATGAAGTGATAACAAGGCATATATTTTGACATATAGTAGTTCTACATGAAAAATTTATAACGCAGTTAGCGCTTTATTTAGCTCGCTAGATTGGTTAAATACTTAAGTCGATTGGTATTACACTTTATCGGGTTCAATTTCTTTTATGTAGCGGTTAACTGATAGGTAAGAACCAACAAATCCTAAGCCTGTTGCAAGCGCGACTAAAATGCCAAACTCTGAGAGTGTTAAACCAATTAAGTCAAAGCTGGTTTCATAAACACCCGCAACATCACTTACAGCAGCACCAAGCCACCACATCATTAATGCAACACAAATAAAAGAGAACAAACCGCCAATAATACCGTACCAAATCCCTGTCCATAAAAATGGCGCATGAATAAAGGTGTTTGTCGCCCCTACTAACTTCATCACTTGAATTTCATCTTTCTTATCCATGATTGATAAGCGGATAGTATTACCAATGATCAGGGTGACGGAGGTTAATAATAGTAGAGCAATGGTGATCACGCTTTCTTTTAATAAACTTAAAAGTGCATTTAATCGCTCAAGCCAAGCAATATCGAGTTTACCAAAATCAACTTCTCTTTCGGCTTCAAGCTTTTGCAGTAATTGTTTTGCCGTATTTGGCTGACGGTATCGTGCTGTCGGTGTAACAATAACAACATCTGGTAACGGGTTCGCATCTAAATATTCAAGTGCTTGGCCAAATCCTGATACTTGTTTAAATTCAGTGAGGGCGTCGCCCTTTGAAACAAACTCCACTTTATCTACTTCAGGGTAGAGTGCTAAACGCTTAACCAAGGTTTGTGTTTGTTGCTCGCTCATAGTTTCTTTTACGAACAACGAAATCTCTGCAGCATCTTCAAAGCCAGTGCTTACTTGCGAGACATTTTTAACCACTAAATAAAGTGTCGCTGGCAGCGTTAAGCTTAATCCTAATACGGCAATGGTCATCAATGAAGCAAGAGGTGTTCGCCACATTTCACCTAAGCTATGCACACCTTGACGAATAAGATTAATAAAGAAGAAATAAGGCGCTGCTAAAAATGACTTTTTCTGACGTTCGTTTTGGCTGTTGCGGCTTTTAAACAATAAACTCATAGTGCCCCCTCAGCTAACGGATCGTCAATCATACGGCCATCTTTCAGTGTTAGGCTGCGATAACGCATACGCGCAATTAAGCCAATGTCATGGGTTGCAATCAGTACGGTTGTGCCATGATTATTAAAGTCTTCGAATAAACGTAATATGTCCATTGAAAGCTCAGGGTCTAAGTTACCGGTTGGCTCATCAGCTAATAGAATTGGCGGTGAATTGACGATAGCACGAGCAATACCAACACGCTGCTGCTCACCACCTGATAAGGTTGCTGGATTACACTTCGCTTTATCAAGTAACCCAACTTTATCAAGCGCACCGTGAACACGTTTAGCTATTTGCTTGTGGTGCGTGCCTTCAATAATTAAAGGTAAGGCAACATTATCAAACACAGAGTAACGTTCTAGTAAGCGGTGATTCTGAAAGATGATACCAATGTCGCGGCGCACATAAGGGATCTGGCGTGATTTAACCGCATTCAAATCAACACCATTAATAAGCACCTGCCCTGCCGATGGGCGCTCCATCAAGCTAATAAGCTTCAATAGGGTACTTTTACCTGCACCACTGTGCCCGGTTAAAAAGGCCAGTTCGCCAGGCTTGATATGAAAGCTGACTTTTTCAAGGGCACGATGGCCGCCTGGGTATGTTTTACTGACTTGCTGAAAATTTATCATTTTAGTTATCAATCATCTTGCAGCGAAAAAGGGAGCAAGCTCCCTTTAGTTAATTATGCGTCATCCTCGTCTTGGCTAAATAGTGCATCAATAAAGTCACTACTATTAAAGGTACGTAAATCATCAATACCTTCACCAACACCAATGTAACGAATTGGGATATTAAATTTATCTGCAACGGCGAAAATCACACCACCTTTAGCGGTACCATCTAGTTTAGATAAAGTAATGCCCGTTAAACCAACACATTCATTAAATAATTTAACTTGGCTAATTGCGTTTTGACCTGTACCTGCATCAATAGTTAACATAACTTCATGCGGTGCATCTGGGTCAATTTTCTTCATTACACGGGCAATTTTTTCAAGCTCTTGCATTAGGTTATCTTTATTTTGCAAGCGCCCTGCTGTATCGGCGATTAACACGTCAACATTACGGGCTTTTGCCGCCTGAAATGCATCAAAAACCACTGACGCACTGTCTGCACCTGTATGTTGAGCAATCACAGGAATGCTATTACGCTCACCCCATACTTGCAGCTGTTCAACCGCTGCAGCACGGAAGGTATCACCCGCAGCAAGCATCACTGACTTACCTTCGTTTTGGAACTGCTTCGCTAATTTACCAATCGTGGTGGTTTTACCTACACCATTTACACCCACCATTAAGATAACAAATGGCTTTTTCTCACCGCTTACAACCAACGGCTGCTCAGCGGTTTTAAGCATACTTGCCATTTCTTGCTTCATTAACTCGTATAAAGCATCGCCATCTTTTAACTGCTTACGATCGGCTGCATCGGTTAGGTTATCAATCAACTTCATTGTTGTATCAACACCTAAATCGGCTGTCAGTAATTGTGTTTCTAGTTCTTCAAATAACTCATCGTCAATTTTCTTACCGCTAAATATAGACGCAAAACCAGAACCGATATTAACGCGAGTTTTTAATAGACCTTTTTTAAGACGTGCAAAGAAACCTTCTTTCTTAGGTTTTTCAGCAGCTGCTTGAGCAGCTTTCTCTTGCTCTAAACGTTCCGCTTCCGCTTTTTCTGCCGCGATACGCTCTTGCTCTAAACGTTCCGCTTCTGCTTTCTCTGCCGCGATACGTTCTTGCTCTAAGCGCTCCGCTTGTGCTTTTTCAGCAGCAATGCGCTCTTGTTCTAAACGTTCCGCTTCTGCTTTTTCAGCAGCGATACGCTCTTGTTCTAAACGCTCAGCTTCTGCTTTTTCTGCCGCAATGCGTTCTTGTTCTAAACGTTCCGCTTCTGCTTTCTCTGCCGCAATACGCTCTTGTTCTAAACGCTCAGCTTCTGCTTTTTCTGCCGCAATGCGTTCTTGCTCTAAACGTTCCGCTTGTGCTTTCTCTGCCGCGATACGCTCTTGCTCTACACGTTCAGCTTCTGCCTTTTCTGCCGCGATACGTTCTTGCTCTAAACGTTCCGATTCTGCCTTTTCTGCAACAATGCGTTCTTGCTCTAGACGTTCAGCTTCTGCCTTTTCTGCCGCAATGCGTTCTTGTTCTAAACGCTCTGCCTCTGCCTTTTCTGCAGCAATTTGCTCGGCTTCACGCTGCGCCTGTTCTGCTGCAGCACGTTCTTGCTCTAATTTCATTGCTGCTTCTTGCTCAGCAAGACGAGCTTGTTGTTCTTGACGTTGTTGTTCTGCCGCTTGCTGCTCTTGAGCTAAACGCTCAGCTTCTGCTTTTTCTGCAGCAATGCGTTCTTGCTCTAAACGCTCCGCTTCTGCCTTTTCTGCCGCAATGCGTTCTTGTTCTATACGTTCCGCCTCAGCCTTTTCTGCAGCGATACGTTCTTGTTCTAAACGTTCAGCTTCTAGCTTTTCTGCAGTGATACGCTCTTGCTCTACACGTTCAGCTTCTGCCTTTTCTGCAGTGATACGCTCTTGCTCTAAACGTTCTGCTTCTAACTTTTCTGCAGCGATACGCTCTTGCTCTACACGTTCAGCTTCTGCCTTTTCTGCAGCAATACGCTCTTGCTCTAAACGTTCTGCTTCTAACTTTTCTGCAGCAATGCGTTCTTGTTCTAAACGTTCAGCTTCTGCCTTTTCGGCTTCAATTCGCTGTTGTTCTTCTATTTGCTTCTGGTTATCAGCCTCTTTTGCTGCTTGCTCTGCTTGTTGCTTATCTGATTTGCCAAAACCAAACCAAGACAGGAATTTACTTTTTTTTGCCATACTTGCTAATAACCACTTATAAAAATCTGATAAACTTACATGAATAATAGTTTGGTGACAGTTCAGCATTTTAGCCAAACATAAACAGGTACCATCTATCGCTAAGGTCGCAATACTATCACTTTTAGCGCAGTAGAAAAATGACACGCTAGCTATTGCATACAATATTATCTGAGCTAGGGGTCAGTTACCAATGATTAGTGAGTTAAATGAGAAAAAAATCAACAGCTAACCGCCAAGTGAAAGCAACGAACAATAAATCAGCAAATGGCTTTATTCGTATCATTAGCGGACAATTTCGAGGTAGGAAACTCCCTGTAAAAGATGTGCAAGGGTTACGTCCAACCACAGATCGCATTAAAGAAACGGTGTTTAACTGGCTAATGCAAGATACCCGAGGCGCAGCTGTTCTTGACTGCTTTGCCGGTTCTGGCGGCTTAGGGTTTGAAGCTTTATCTCGCTTTGCTCAACGCGCTACCTTTTTTGAGCTCGATAAAGGTGCCGCTATTCAGCTAAAAGAAAACATTAGCACGCTTAAATTAGATAATGCAGTGATTAAACAAGATAATAGCCTTTCTCTATTAGCTAATAATGCGCAAAACGAGCAATTTGATTTGGTTTTTGTTGACCCGCCATTTCGACAAAACTTAGCTGAAAAAACTTGTTTTTTACTCGAAGAAAATAACTGGTTAACTGCCCAAGCGCTAATATATGTTGAAGTCGAAAGCGAATTAAACAGCCTTGACATTCCAGATAACTGGATGCTTTTAAAAGAAAAAACCGCCGGACAAGTGATTTGCCGCTTATATCAGCGAGAGGTAAATTAACACTGTTTTGCAAACGTAGTTTCTGTTAATATTATCCTTTACATGTGGTGTTGCTTCGGATTACAATACCGCACCATTTTTGAACCACTTGATCGTTATTTGATCAACTTGAGCAACGCTCATTATTTAGGTAGGTGAATTTTTAATGCCAGTAATTAAAGTAAGAGAGAACGAACCGTTTGACGTAGCACTTCGTCGCTTCAAGCGTTCATGTGAAAAAGCAGGTATCCTTTCAGAAGTTCGTCGTCGCGAACACTATGAAAAACCAACAGCTGAGCGTAAGCGTAAAAAAGCTGCTGCAGTAAAGCGTCACATGAAGAAGCTTTCTCGCGATAACGCACGTCGCGTTAAATTATACTAATCAGTATTTGGTCTTGTATAAATGAGCCTTTTATTAACGCTAAAAGATGCGCAAAAAGATGCGATGAAGGCAAAAGACAAAGAACGTCTTAAGCCAATCCGCATGGTACTTGCAGCAATCAAGCAACGTGAAATTGACGAGCAAATTACACTTGATGATGACGGTATTACCGCTGTTCTAGTGAAGCTTGTAAAACAACGTCGCGATTCTTACACCCAGTACATTGATGCGGGTCGTGAAGATTTAGCTGAAATTGAAGCCAATGAGATTAAAGCACTTGAAGAATTCTTACCTCAACAACTGAGTGAAGAAGAAATCATTGCTCTTATTGACTCGGCTATTGCTGATACAAATGCAGCGGGTATGCAAGACATGGGTAAGGTAATGGGAGTTATCAAAAGCAAAGCTGAAGGTCGTGCCGATTTAGGTAAGATTTCTGGCTTAATCAAGCAACGATTAACTGCCTAACCCCCACATACAGATGTATGATTCAAGCAAACCGAGCCTAGTGCTCGGTTTCTTGCTTTTAGTCTTTCATAAACACAGTAATTGTGTTCAAATCTTATTTTAGAACGCAAAGATAGCGCAGGAAAAAACAACAGCTATGGCCGGAAAGATCCCTCGACAGTTTATTGATGATTTACTCGCCCGCACAGATATTGTTGAGTTAATTGATTCGAGAGTTGGCCTAAAAAAAGCAGGTAAAGACTACCAAGCCTGTTGCCCATTCCACAACGAAAAGTCACCCTCTTTTACCGTTTCTCAAGATAAACAGTTTTACCACTGCTTTGGTTGTGGTGCCAATGGCAATGCAATTTCATTTGTTATGGAATACGACAAATTAGAATTCGTTGATGCCATTGAAGAGTTAGCGAGTATGCTCAATTTAGACGTACCTCGTGAAAAAGGGGGCAGCTCAGGCCCACAACGTACAGCCGAACAAAAGCGCTCTGATTACGATTTAATGTTACACGCAGCACGCTTTTATCAGCATCAATTAAAGCATCATGCCAACTCGAAAACGGTTATCGACTATATCAAAGGTCGTGGCTTAAGCGGAGAAACAGCGAAAAAGTTCATGATTGGCTATGCCCCGAGCGAATGGGAAGCGCTATGCCAGCAACTTGGCCGCAATAAAGATCAAAAAGAGCAGCTCATTGAGCTAAAGCTTGCGTCTGAAAAATCGCCAGGTCGTCAATTTGACTTTTTCCGTGACCGACTCATGTTCCCTATTCGCGATAAACGTGGTCGAGTTATTGCGTTTGGTGGCCGAGTTATGCAGGCGGATCAAGGTCCTAAGTACCTTAACTCACCAGAAACCCGTATCTTCCACAAAGGCTTTGAGCTCTATGGATTATACGAAGCAAAGCAAGCTCACAAAAAGCTCGACCATATTTTAATTGTTGAAGGCTACATGGATGTCGTTGCTCTAGCCGAGCAAGGCATTGAATATGCTGTCGCAGCCCTTGGCACAGCCACCACTGCAGAGCATATGCACACGTTATTTAGAACCACAGATAAAGTGATTTGTTGTTACGATGGTGACCGCGCTGGTCGTGATGCAGCATGGCGAGCGCTTGAGAATGCGCTTCCTTATCTTGCAGATGGTAAATCATTGAAGTTCGTTTTTTTACCAGACGGTGAAGACCCTGATTCGCTAGTACAAAAAGAAGGTAAAGACGCTTTTGAAGCAAGATTAAATGAAGCAGATGATTTTACCAAGGTGCTGTTTAATAAGCTCAGCCAAGAGGTTGATCTCACTCAAGATGCAGGTAAAGCAAAACTACTCAGTGATGCCCTACCGCTAATTGAAAAAATCCCCAGTGATTTTTACCAAGAAAATATTTTGGAACATCTTGGCCGTTTAATTGGTCGTACGCGGGAGCAATTAAATAACCGCGTTAAATCGCCAAAACAGCAACATGCTATTGAACGAAAATTTAAAATCACACCGATGCGCCAAGCCATTGGGATTTTATTGCAACACCCTAATTTGGCGACCAGCATAGCCTATATGCCAGAATTAGCAGAAATGAAAATCGCGGGTATTGAATTATTTTTACGCATTCAGCATTTAGCCCTAGAGCGTGAAGGTGTCACCACCGCACAAATTTTAGAGTCATTTAGGGGTGGCGCTGAATATGACGCGCTAGTGAAGTTAGCAACTTGGCAGCACCAAATAAATGACGATCGTTTAGAGACGGTTTTTAAAAATACTTTTAAATTTATTGAAGACCAGTGTTTAAATTATCGACTAGAGACCCTATTAATAAAAGACAAAACCCAAGGCTTAAGCAGCGAAGAAAGGCTAGAATGCCACTTACTGACACAAGCGTTAAAAGGCAGCAACAGCTAGTCAGAATTGAATAATGCTGTTATACTGTGCTATTCACTGCGTCTAGTTAGTTTTCGTGTCGCTTAATTAATAAGCGAGCTGGCGCCTGTTGTATCAACTTTCAGAGTGGAAGAATAAATCTCTATGGATCCAACTCCTCAGTCACAATTAAAGCTTCTGATTCAAAAAGGTAAAGAGCAAGGTTATTTAACTTTTGCAGAAGTTAATGATCACCTTCCACAAGACATTATCGACTCAGATCAGGTAGAAGATATCATTAGCATGATTAATGACATGGGTATCCAGGTAAGCGAAAGCGCACCTGATGCTGATGAATTAATGATGCAAGAAACAACGACAGACGAAGACGCAGCAGAAGCCGCGGCCGCTGCACTTGCGACTGTAGAAAAAGAGATCGGTCGAACAACTGACCCTGTCCGTATGTATATGCGTGAAATGGGTACTGTTGAACTTCTTACACGTGAAGGCGAAATCGTAATCGCTAAACGTATTGAGGAAGGTATTAACCAAGTACAGATTTCTGTTGCTGAATACCCAGAAGCAATCACTTATCTACTAGAGCAATGGGACAAATTTGAAGCTGAAGAAATGCGCTTAAGCGACATTATTTCAGGTTTCTTTGATCCTAATAATGAAGACGAATCACAAATTTCTGCTACTCATATCGGTTCAGAGTTAAACGAAGAACAGCTTGACGACGAAGACGACGAAGCTGATGACGAAGACGAAGATGAAGATGGCGATGATGATAGTGACGGTGATGGCGACGGCGATACAGGCCCTGATCCTGAAGAAGCCCGCATTCACTTTGAAAACTTACGTAACCTTTATAATAAAGCACGTGATACATTCGAAGAGAAAGGTCGCTCACACCCTGATTCACTAGCAGCTATTGCAGAAATCGGCGAACTATTTAAAACATTTAAATTAGTGCCAAAACAGTTTGACCGCATGGTAAACAACATGCGCGATATGATGGACCGCGTTCGCGTTCAAGAACGTATCATCATGAAGCAAGCTGTACAAATTGCGAAGTTACCGAAAAAGAACTTCATCAAGCATTTTGCTAACAACGAAACAGATTCAAGCTGGATTGACCTTGAAATTGCTGCAAACGAGAAATACTCAGTAGCACTTGAAGAAGTTAAGCCAGAGATCATTCGTTGTATTAATAAGTTATGTGCAATTGAAGAAAGCACAGGTCTTAGCATCGAGCGTATTAAAGACATCAACCGTCGTATGAGTATCGGTGAAGCGAAAGCTCGTCGTGCGAAAAAAGAAATGGTTGAAGCGAACTTACGTCTTGTAATTTCGATTGCGAAAAAATACACCAACCGTGGTTTACAATTCTTAGACCTTATCCAAGAGGGTAACATTGGTCTAATGAAAGCGGTTGATAAGTTCGAATACCGCCGTGGTTATAAGTTCTCAACTTATGCGACATGGTGGATCCGTCAAGCAATCACGCGTTCGATTGCTGACCAAGCACGTACCATCCGTATTCCTGTGCACATGATTGAGACGATCAACAAGTTAAACCGTATCTCTCGTCAAATGCTACAAGAGATGGGTCGTGAGCCGAGCCCAGAAGAATTAGCTGAGCGTATGTTAATGCCTGAAGACAAGATCCGTAAGGTACTTAAAATCGCAAAAGAGCCAATTTCAATGGAAACACCAATCGGTGATGATGAAGATTCGCACTTAGGTGACTTCATTGAAGATACCACTATCGACTCACCTATTGATTCTGCAACAATGGAATCATTACGTGGCGCTACAAACGACGTATTAGCAGGCTTAACAGCCCGTGAAGCTAAAGTATTACGTATGCGTTTCGGTATCGATATGAACACTGACCATACATTAGAAGAAGTAGGTAAACAGTTTGACGTAACACGTGAGCGTATTCGTCAAATCGAAGCGAAAGCGTTACGTAAATTACGTCACCCTTCTCGTTCTGACTTACTGAAAAGCTTCTTAGATGCTAAGTAATTTAGTATCGCGTTATTAACTAAAAGGCCGCTGTTGCGGCCTTTTTTCTATTCGAGAGATATTCATGGCTTGGATCCAAATTCGCATCAATGCAAACGCTGACAACGCAGAATTAATCAGCGACTTATTAATGGACACTGGCAGTGCGTCAGTAACCTATGTTGACGCCAAAGATACCCCAATTTATGAGCCAAAGCTTGGTACTGTTCAACTATGGGCTGATACCACTGTGATTGGCCTTTATGACGCAAACCACGATATGGACAGCGTTGTAGAGACACTTAAAGCTGAAGCAACACTTGCCGATCAGCTTGTTTATAAAATTGAACAGCTAGAAGATAAAGATTGGGAACGTGAATGGATGGATAACTTCCACCCAATTCAATTCGGTGAGCGCTTATGGATCTGCCCAAGCTGGCGTGATATTCCCGATCCTAATGCTGTTAATGTATTGCTTGATCCGGGCCTTGCTTTTGGCACCGGTACCCATGCAACGACTGCACTTTGTTTAAAATGGCTCGAAAGCCAAGATTTAACAGGTAAAACCGTGGTCGACTTTGGTTGTGGCTCGGGTATTTTAGGAATAGCAGCGATCAAACTAGGCGCTGAGCGTATGATTGGTATCGATATTGATCCTCAAGCTCTTGAAGCTAGCCGAGATAACGCGCAGCGTAATGGCGTTGCAGATAAACTAGAAGTCTATTTACCAGAAGATCAGCCTGAGTTTACGGCTGATATTGTCGTGGCGAATATTCTTGCGCAACCGCTTCGCGAACTACATGAAGTGATCTTAGGTCTTTTAAAACCGAATGGTAAAATTGCCATGTCGGGTATTTTAGAAGAACAAGCTCAGTCTGTAGCCGACGTTTATGCGCCATTTTTAGCGCTTGATGAGATTGCAGTTGAAGGTGAATGGACCCGAGTCAGTGGTACTAAGCACGCTTAACAGCTAAAGAGTATTTACTCTAATCTAATAGGTAAAGCCAGTATTTAACAGGCTTTACCTTATTTTTACAGTTAGTAGATTCTCACTTTTCAAACAGCAAAAATATTTTTGTTCAAATATCAAACAAATCAACCTTTCCGTCAAACTGTTATCAAATGTCAATACAAAAAGGGCAAAAAAAAGTCACTTTTGTTCAATTTATAGCCTTTGATTTTTGCAAAAAAAACCGTAAACTTAGCGCCCCTTGAAAAGAGGCCTATTGAATAACGTGCGTATCGGTTCATACCAACTTGAGAACAACGTAATTGTCGCGCCAATGGCAGGCATTACAGACAGACCATTTAGACAACTTTGCCGTCGCTTAGGTGCAGGCCTAGCTGTTTCTGAAATGCTCTCGTCAAACCCGAAAGTATGGAAAACCGAAAAATCGATGAACCGTATGGATCACAGCGGTGAGTCGGGAATTCGCTCGGTGCAAATCGCCGGAGCCGATCCTGACCTTATGGCGCAGGCAGCACAATTCAATGTCAGCAATGGTGCACAGATCATAGATATTAATATGGGGTGCCCTGCTAAAAAAGTGAATAAGAAACTCGCAGGCTCTGCCTTATTACAGTTTCCTGAATTAGTACAAGAGATACTCGATGCCGTTGTAAACGCTGTTGATGTCCCTGTCACTTTAAAAATCCGTACTGGATGGGATCAGGATAACCGTAATGGTGTCGAGATTGCGAGAATTGCTGAACGTTATGGCATTGCCTCACTGGCGGTACATGGGCGAACGCGCGCATGTATGTATAAAGGTGAAGCAGAATACGCCACGATTAGGGAAATAAAACGTTCAGTGTCTATCCCTGTAGTTGCCAATGGTGATATTACTTCACCAGAAAAAGCAAAGCAGGTTTTGGATTATACGGGTGCAGATGCCATTATGATTGGTCGAGCCGCCCAAGGTCGCCCTTGGATTTTTAGGGAGATAGACCACTATTTGCGAACTGGAGAACATTTGCCAGCACCTGAAATTGCAGAGGTGCGTAGCATTTTGATGGAGCATTTAGACAATCTTCATCAGTTTTACGGGGAGCCAATGGGAGCGCGTATCGCTCGAAAGCATGTATCTTGGTATTTGCAAACCCATGACAGTGACGGTCAGTTTAGGCGAGTATTTAATGCGTTAGATAACCCACAGGCACAAGTCGACGCATTAGAAGAATACTTTAAAACACTAGCAGCTAACTAAGAAAGAAAGAGACATATAACGATGTTCGAACAAAACGTGACTTCTCCATTTATCACAAACCCTCATGTACAGTCACACGAGAAACCACAGCCGTTGCGTGATGCAGTGAAAAAAGCTGTTCATCACTACTTAAAGCAACTTAATGGTCAAGACGTACAAGACGTGTACGACCTTGTTCTTTCTGAGCTAGAAGCACCATTACTTGAAGAAGTAATGACGTACACACGTGGTAACCAAACTCGTGCTGCAATCTTACTAGGTATCAACCGTGGTACTTTACGTAAAAAGCTTAAAAAATACGGCATGAACTAATACCCGTTATATTGAATCCGTAATCATTCTAACGAGCTATCGTTATAATTGCTTACAGCTTCATAGTAACTGGTAATAAGTTATTGAAAAAAGCACCTTAAGGTGCTTTTTTTATAGCTGTTAAAAACTATGCAAAATCCTCACGCTTTAAACGTCGTTTTTTAAAGCATATTCAGTTAAAATACCGCCTTTCTAAGCTAGCTCAAACATTGAGGTAATCAAAACTACAATGGATACACATCGTCCAATTCGTCGCGCACTATTAAGTGTGTCAGATAAAACCGGTATCGTTGAATTTGCTCGCGCTCTTGAAGCACAAGGCGTGGATATTTTATCAACTGGCGGTACTTGCAAATTACTTGCTGATAACGGCATCAAAGTCACTGAAGTATCTGACCATACTGGTCACCCTGAGATCATGGATGGTCGCGTAAAAACACTTCATCCAAAAATTCACGGCGGCATCCTAGCGCGTCGCGGTCAAGATGAAGACGTAATGAGCGAGAATAACATCTCTGCTATCGATATCGTTGTAGTTAACTTATACCCCTTCGCAAACACTGTTGCGAAAGAAGACTGCAGCCTAGAAGATGCGATTGAAAACATTGATATCGGTGGCCCAACTATGGTTCGCGCTGCGGCGAAAAACCATAAAGACGTGACTATCGTGGTAAATGCAAAAGATTACGACCGTGTAATCAGCGAAATGCAAAGCAACAACGGCTCAACAACGTATAAAACACGTTTTGATCTAGCTATCGCAGCTTACGAGCACACAGCTCAGTACGATGGCATGATTGCAAACTACTTCGGCAAAATGGTTCCTGACTACACAGAAGAAGCTGCTGAAGAGACTAAATTCCCACGCACTATCAACATGCAGTTCACTAAAAAGCAAGATATGCGCTACGGTGAGAACTCACACCAAGACGCTGCTTTTTATGTTGAAAACGACTTAACTGAAGCATCTGTTGCGACTGCGGTTCAACTGCAAGGTAAAGCTCTTTCTTACAACAACATTGCTGACACTGACGCAGCATTAGAGTGTGTAAAAGAATTCGACGTACCAGCGTGTGTTATCGTAAAACATGCGAACCCTTGTGGTGTGTCAATTGGTGACAACATTCTTGAAGCCTATGATCGTGCATTCAAAACTGACCCTACATCAGCATTTGGTGGCATCATCGCATTCAACAAAGAGCTTGATGCAGACACAGCTGAAGCAATTGTTTCTCGTCAATTCGTTGAAGTTATCATTGCACCTAAAGTATCTGAAGCAGCTGCACAAATCGTATCTGCTAAGCAAAACGTTCGTTTATTAGAATGTGGTGAATGGACGGGTAATGCAACAGGTCACGACATCAAGCGTGTTAATGGCGGTATTCTAGTTCAAGACCGCGACCTAGGCATGGTAACGCAAGGCGACCTTAAAGTTGTATCTAAGCGTCAACCAACTGAGCAAGAATTAAAAGATTTATTATTCTGCTGGAAAGTAGCTAAATTCGTTAAGTCTAACGCGATTGTTTATGCACGTGATGGTATGACGATTGGTGTAGGCGCAGGTCAAATGAGCCGCGTTTACTCAGCTAAAATTGCAGGTATCAAAGCCGCTGACGAAAACCTTGAAGTAAAAGGTTCAGTTATGGCATCGGATGCATTCTTCCCATTCCGTGACGGTATTGATGCAGCTGCAGAAGCTGGCATCACCGCTGTTATTCAACCAGGTGGTTCAATGCGCGATGAAGAAGTTATCGCTGCAGCTGACGAAGCTGGTATGGCAATGGTATTTACAGGTATGCGCCATTTCCGCCACTAATCACATAAAGGGTTAAGCAAATAGCTTAACCCTTTTTGTTTGCCACAAATTCACGTATTCTGATTAATAATAATAATTACCCATATAATGAAGGAACAGATGATGAAATTTGCCGTTAAGTCGTTACTTGTTGCAGGCCTCGCACTGACATCAGCACAGGCTTTAAGCCATGGCCATGAATCAGCGCTTACACAAGCCGTGCAATCAAGCGAACGTGATGCTAAAAATAGCGCACGTGATCAATATCGCCATCCAGTTGAGACACTTGAGTTCTTTGGCTTCAAGCCAAGCATGACCGTTGTTGAAATTGCACCGGGCGGTGGTTGGTACAGTGAAATCCTTGCACCGGCTGTTAAAGGCCATGGTGTTTACTACGCGGCACATTTCCCTGCTGATTCTGACGTGGGTTATTACCAACGTTCATTAGCTGGTTTTAAGAAAAAGATGAGCGATGACGCACGCTTCAGTGAAGTAAAACTGACTGAGTTTGCGCCAGTGACGCATCTTGATATTGCACCAGCGGGTAGCGCAGATCTTGTCTTAACATTTAGAAATGTACACAACTGGTACATGGGTAAAGATAAAGAAGGCGCGTTAAGTGCGTTTAAAGCATTTTATAAAGCACTTAAACCTGGCGGCACTTTAGGTGTGGTTGAACACCGCCTACCTGAAGCGCGCAGTGATGAAGATCAGAAATCATCAGGTTATATGAAGCAAAGCTATGTAGTTGATATTGCAAAGCAAGCTGGCTTTGAACTGGTGGCAAGCAGTGACATTAATGCAAACCCACTTGATACAGCAGATCACCCTAAAGGGGTGTGGACACTACCACCAAGCCTTCGTTTAGGCGAGCAAGATGCCGCGAAGTATAAAGCAATTGGTGAAAGTGATCGTATGACGCTGAAGTTTAAAAAACCGCTATAAATAGGATTATACGCCATGAATGTACTTGTCATCGGCAGTGGCGGCCGCGAACACGCTCTTGCGTTTAAGGCTGCACAAAATACTAAAGTAAACACCGTTTTCGTCGCACCAGGTAACGCAGGTACTGCACTTGAGCCAAAACTAGAAAACGTTGCTATCAATGTTGAAGACCTAGCAGGTTTAGTTACTTTTGCTAAAGAAAACAACGTTGAATTAACCATTGTTGGTCCAGAAGTACCGCTTGTTTTAGGTGTAGTTGATACATTCCGTGAAAACGGTCTAGCTATCTTTGGCCCAACAGCAGGTGCTGCACAGCTAGAAGGCTCGAAGTCATTCACTAAAGACTTCTTAGCACGTCACGACATTCCAACAGCTGATTACCAAACGTTTGAACAAATCGACCCTGCACTGGCTTACCTAAAAGAAAAAGGTGCGCCAATTGTTGTTAAAGCTGATGGCTTAGCAGCTGGTAAAGGCGTTATCGTTGCGATGACAGAGCTTGAAGCTGAAGAAGCTATCCGCGATATGCTTGCAGGCAACAGCTTCGGTGAAGCGGGTAGCCGTGTAGTTATCGAAGAGTTCTTAGAAGGTGAAGAAGCTTCTTTCATCGTGATGGTTGATGGCAAGAACGTACTGCCATTTGCAACCAGCCAAGACCACAAACGCGCTTACAATGGTGACCAAGGTCCAAACACTGGCGGCATGGGTGCATACTCACCGGCACCAGTAGTGACTGATGAAATTCACCAACGTATTATGAACGAAGTGATCTACCCAACGGTTGAAGGCATGGCAAAAGAAGGCCACCCTTACACTGGTTTCTTATACGCAGGTTTAATGATCACCGCTGATGGCACGCCAAAAGTAATCGAATACAACTGTCGTTTTGGCGACCCTGAAACACAACCTATGATGCTTCGTCTTAAGTCTGATCTTGTTGAACTTATCGAAGCGGCTAACCGTGAAGAACTAGATAAAACAGCAATCGAGTTCGACCCACGTGCAGCAGTCGGTGTTGTATTAGCAGCTAAAGGCTACCCAGATAGCTACCCGAAAGGTGACACTATCAATGGCTTGCAAGTTACTTACCCTGAAGGTGAGAAAGTATTCCACGCAGGGACTAAGCAAGACGGCGACAACGTAGTAACAGCTGGCGGTCGTGTACTGTGTGCTACGGCACTTGGCAACACAGTAACTGAAGCGCAGCAACGTGCTTATAAACTGGTTGATCAAATCAGCTGGGAAGGCATGGAATATCGTACTGATATCGCTTACCGTGCTATTGCTCGCGAACAGAATTAAGGTCAAACCAGTCTAATTCTGAAAAAAGCGCAGTTTATCTGCGCTTTTTTAATGCTACACTGTTAAGAACATTTACCTAGATAAAGAACTAATTTTGAATAATAAAGCACTGAAATATAACTTTGTTTCATTTCTTATTCTGACAATTTTGTTTTTTATCATTGCTACCCTAGCTGCACATTTAGCCAGCCCTACCCGCTACACCATAGATAAAACAGCCCCCATCTACAGTAATACGGCGTATCGAATTGATACCAGTAAAGCGCTGACTCTCGAGCAGTTTTTAGCAGAGCCAGACAAGCTTAAACATCGCCCTTTTAAAGATGTTGAATGGGATTTAGCGGCGCAAGATTATTGGTTAAAGCTTGATTTAGAAAACCGCCAAGCAAAACCTGTGGAGCTGGCAATTCACTTTGATAACCCTATGGTTGATTACCTTAGCGTTTATCATGTTGATGATAAGGGGCAGCTTATAGATACAACCGAGTTGGGTGATAAAGTATCTGGTCTTAGTTTGTTTCAGTACAGTACACCGCACAGCATGCTTACAATGCAGGGCTATGAACAAACATCCCTCATTATAAAAATAGATACAGTTGGGATTAGCAAAACACCTATTAATATTTATGGTGAAAAAGAGTTTCAAGACCTACTACGTTCGCAATCAGGAATTTGGGGGATCTTCATTGGTGTGCTGATCATGGCAGCTCTGTATAACTTGGTATTATTTTTAGGGATCCGTGACCGCGTCTACCTTATTTATATAGGCTACATCATCTCAGCACTGCTACTTATGGGCTCAGTGCTCGGCTTTGGTTTTTATTTATGGCCGTTATCGTGGCAAATCTTTTTTAATGAGCAAGTGGTCTTCAGTAACTATGCGATTGCATTTTTCACCGTCGCGTTCTGCACCATGTTCTTACGCTACCATAAAGATAATTGTCGCCTATACAAGCTCAGTATCAGCTTTTTAGCCCTGCTGTTTAGTCTCAGTCTTATCAGCTTTTTTATGCTGGAATACCATTCTTCAAAAATCTTTTTTGCCATCATGGTGCCGTTATACATTTTATGTATTTGCATGATTTACAAAAAGTTGGTGAGCGGTTTTCGGTGGGCAAAGTTTTATGTCATGTCGTGGGTGCCACTGATTGTAGGCGCAGCCATTCAGCCGTTAGAACTTACAGGCTTTATTCCCTACAGCTTTGCCGTGAGGCACATATTTTTAGTCGCCATTCTCTGTGAGATTGTGCTCATGGCAATGGCGCTGGCAGACCGCGTTCGTTATCAACGTGAAAAAGCGCTGTATCATGCAACCCATACTCAACAGACTGAGCTACTTAACCAAGCAATGCTCAAACAAGCCTATATGGCAATTACCTCGGAGCAAAGACTTGCTAACCTTTGCTTAGTGAAAATCGAGCAATTTAATGCCCTAATGAGTATTCTAAAGCCAAGCCAAAGCAGCCAAATAATTATCACTGTTGCCCAATCGCTAGAGCACCAAATTAATAAGAATAGGCAATTTATTAATTTAGAATCGGCGTTAGATAACAGTCCAAAAATAGCTGACTTAGGCAATGGTGTACTGGCTTTTATTTCTACCAAAATTCAATCACAAGCAGAGCTACACCAAGAACTTAGCAACTTATGCAAACAGCTGCCTAAGCAATATAAAGTGGCAGGCTTAGACCTGCAGCTTTACTACCGCCATAGCATTACCGAACCGGTGAGTGATGATGGCTTTGATATTTGGCTACAACGTGGCTACTTAGGTCTGTCACAAAAGCAGCAAAACATCGACTTTAACACACCGCATATCGATATGGATGTCAGCCTTGCCGCCGAGTTACAACAAGCAATGCGAAGCAATACCTTAGCCATTTACTTACAGCCCATTATCAATTTACGCAGCGGTGCTATCTGTGGCGCAGAGGCATTGTTACGCTGGCCTACAGCAGGGAAATACCTGGATATTGAGCAACTCATTTTATTGGCTGAACGTACTGGTTTAATTAACGAGTTGAGCTTATGGGTGATTGATCAGGCTTGCCTAGCCGCTGCCCAGCTTAATCGACAAGGCTATCGCGACCATACCATTAGCGTTAATTTAAGTGCCAAGAATCTCGCGATCCCTAAGCTTGTCGAAAAGGTCGAAAACACCATTTTAAAACATGGCATTACTGCGAGTCAGTTAAAGTTTGAGTTAACTGAGTTTGCGCTTATAAAAAACCATGATGAAATGGTTAGCTTTATCAGCGAACTTAATAAACTCGGTAGCAAGGTGGTACTCGATGATTTTGGTACTGGTTACTCGTCGTTAAACTACTTGGTAAATTATTCATTTAGCACGATTAAAGTCGATAAGAGCTTTATTCTGGATTTAGTGAATAACACCACCAACCAAGTGGTAGTAAAAACGGCCATTGATATGGCCCATAACCTTGATATGAATATCACCATCGAAGGCATTGAAGACCAAGAAACAGAAAAAATGCTGATCAAGATGGGCGCAGATCAAGGGCAAGGCTATTATTACAGCAAAGCGGTGCCGATTAATGAGTATCTAAGCTTTATTGCCTCACAATTTAAATAGGCCGTGTTACACTGCCTTTTTTAACATCTTTAGGGGCCATGTAAAGATGCAAGGTACGATCAGAAAATTAAAGTCGACACTGACCTCTCCTGTCGAATATCAATTACCTATCGGTGATGAGCTAGTTTCATTAAATGACTATATTGGTAAGCCGCTCACGCTGACTTTCACCGGCAATATTTTTTGCTGTAACTGTGGTAAGAAAACCAAGAAAAGCTACTCTCAAGGTCACTGTTTTGTTTGTATGCGTAAACTGGCTAGCTGTGACATGTGTATCATGAAACCTGAAACGTGCCATTTTGATAAGGGCACCTGTCGTGAGCCACAGTGGGGTGAAGAAAACTGCATGATCCCGCATTACGTGTATTTAGCCAACACTTCAGGCCTAAAAGTAGGTATTACCCGCCATACTCAAATTCCTACACGCTGGATTGACCAAGGTGCGACGCAAGCTTTACCTATCTTCAAAGTACAAACCCGTCTTCAATCGGGTTTAGTTGAGGTTGCCTTAGCCGAGTTTATTGCTGATAAAACCAATTGGCGAAACATGCTAAAAGGCCAATCTGAAGCGATTGATTTAAAAGCCGCTGCCAGAGAGTTGATCCCACAAATTGATGCTAAGCTGAGTGAGCTTGCAGAGCTATTTGGCGCAACAGCCATTGAAAAGCTCGATGAAGAGGTGGTTGAGCTAGACTACCCAGTAAGTGAATACCCAAGCAAAATCAGCTCTTTTAATTTTGATAAAGCACCAGAAGTATCAGGTATTTTAAAAGGCATTAAGGGCCAGTACTTAATTTTTGATACTGGCGTCATTAATATTCGTAAGTTTACTTCTTACGAAATTAGCCTAGCTTAAGCACTTGTTTCGGTATTAAGATAAAAGTCATACCATTGCTGCTTCGCTATTGGACGGCAAAAGTAATAGCCTTGAATGGTATCGCAGTTAAGTGAACGTAAGTAATTTAACTGCTCTACCTTCTCTACCCCTTCTGCGACAACATGGATACTCAAGCTTTTTGCCAGGCTAATAATCGCCGTGACAATTTCACTATTGCCGTATTCATCGGGCACTTTTGCGATAAAGCTGGCATCTATTTTTAACGTATCAATTGGCAGTTTGGTTAAGTAACTTAAAGCCGAATAGCCCGTTCCAAAGTCATCTAACGTAATATGCACACCTAGTTTTTTAAGCGCGAGTAGCTCTTGCTTAGCCTCACTAAAGTGGCTGATAAAACAGCTTTCAGTTAGCTCTACTTCAAGCTTGTGTGGGTCTACATTGTAACGCTCAAGTAAGCGCTCAACATTTGATGCTAGTTGCCCCTGACGTAAGTGATTAGCCGAAATATTAATTGCTAAGCGCCCTGCTTCAATGCCTTGTTGCTGCCATTTTTCTAACTCTTTACAGGCCTGCTCGATGACCCATAAATCAAGTTTCACAATTAGGCCTAGCTCTTCAGCAAGAGGGATAAACTTAGCAGGTGAAATCACTCCAAGGTTTGGCTCATGCCAACGTAACAGTGCCTCTACTCCTAAAATTTTGCCTGAATTTAATTGCTGCTTAGGTTGGAAATAAAGCTCAAACTCATCGCTTTCGATGGCGCTTTGTAATCGGCTCATCATAGCCAATCGCTCTAAAGAGCGTGCATTCATCGCCGGTTTGAATAATTGAAATGAATTACGGCCCACCTCCTTAGCACGGTACATAGCAATATCAGCATGCTTAAGCAGTGTAGCGCTATCTACGCCATCATCAGGGTAAACCGCCGCGCCAATAGAGGCTGTAATCGCAACCACGTGCTCGTTAATAGCAAGCGGCATACTCACTTGCTGCAAGACTTGCTCGGCAAAGTTTAGAAGTGTTTCAACCCGATTTACTTCGCATAGAAGAACAAACTCATCGCCACCTAAGCGTGCAAGAGTATCCCCTTCAGGTAGAATTGATAAAATACGCTCTGCCACTTGCTGCAATAAGTTATCACCAGCGTCATGCCCTAAGCTGTCGTTCACCTCTTTGAAGCGGTCTAAGTCGATAAACATCACCGCTAATAGATCGTGGTTTCGCTTGGCGGTGCTAAGAGCAATTGAGAGTCTGTCATGAAATAAGCGGCGATTAGGCAGGCCTGTTAGCTCATCGTAATAGGCGAGCTGGGCAATTTTTTCTTCTGCACGTTTGCGCTCTGTAATATCGCTAAAAATTGCCGCATAAAGTACTTCATCAAAGTTAGGATCTTTTATTTGAATAATGGTGAGCCACTCAACATACTCTTCACCATCTTTTTTGCAATTGCAGATCTCTCCTTGCCAGACCCCTTCGTATTCAATGGCATGCCACATTTTTTGATAAAACGAGCGACTATGTTTTGTAGAGCTTAAAATATTGGGGCGCTTACCAATTACTTCATGCTCGGCAAAGCCGGTCAGTTTAGTAAAAGCAGGGTTAACTTGAATAATCGTGCCGTCTTTACGGGTTAGCATGATGCCATCGAGTGAAGCATCAATAATTTTATTTGCCAAAAACAAGTTACGTTGTGACTTTTGCAAAGCAATATCACGCTGCTCAATTGCCCGCTCAAGTTCGCAGCAATAAGCTGATTCAATCTCAGTGATCAAATCAGCAAATGAAATCACCCCGCAAATTTCATCATCTCTGACCACCAAATGACGCACATTACGCTCTGTCATAGTGCGATACGCATCAAATAAACTGCTTTCACAATCAATTTCAATGAGCGGGTAGCTAGCATATTGCCAACAAGGATTTAGCCACTCGGTTTGAATGATCAGCTCAACAATATCACGCTGAGTAATAATACCGTGCAGTTCAAGCTCTTGGTTATAAACCA
This sequence comes from Pseudoalteromonas gelatinilytica, assembly GCF_001641615.1. Classification (GTDB taxonomy): domain Bacteria; phylum Pseudomonadota; class Gammaproteobacteria; order Enterobacterales; family Alteromonadaceae; genus Pseudoalteromonas; species Pseudoalteromonas gelatinilytica. The sequence continues at coordinate 79,013 of NZ_LRRU01000018.1, read as the reverse complement.
GTACACTATCAAGGCGGCCTGCCCGCATCAGTTGCACAACCTCTTCTATCGGTGTTTGCGCATCAACTATCTTTAGGTCAGTGCGATACTGCTCATGAATAGGCCGAAATTGTAGGTAGTGGTCCAAACCTTGGTTATGCACAATATCTGAAAGGTTTAACATACCTGCAGGCTGGTTCTCGCTATCCATCACCAATAAATGGCGAATGCCATGCTGTTGAAAACGCAAGGTTGCATCACTGACTGAGCATTGATTTGGCACCGTAATAACAGGCGCTGACATGACCTCGTGAATGGCTAGGTTTTTATAAAGCGGGCTACTGATGTCAATTTTCAAACAATCAGCTTCCGTCCAAATCCCAACCACGGATTGCTCATGCTTGATAAAAATCGCCGTCACATTGTGAACATGCATCAACCTCACCGCATCGACCAAAGGCGTATGCGCAGGACACGATACCAGCTTTTGCGAAAAGACATCACTGACCTTTTGATGTCGTCTTGGTTGATTCATAAGTCGACTTTCCTAGTTCTTACATGAATTGGCAATTATAATCATTTCAACCTTGGCAACTTTGACACAGGACAATAAATGCACTCATCATTTCCTAAGATTATCTTTTCTGCTCATGAAATAGCATTAGTAGAAGATGAAGCCGATATAGAAAGCTTTGTATATGGTTTGAGTGAAGAGCAGCAGCAAGAAGCTATCTTGCTTTTAACAACAGGGCAGTATGTCAACTTGCAGGGAGAAAGCGTGAAAGCGTTAAGTGACGTTGAACTTGCGAATAGAGTGACAGAATATCTAGCACAAGAAGGAGTGTGCTGCTTAAGTAAGGTTACTCGGCTTGCACCACCGCAAGCCTTTGCGATGCTGGTAGATTAAGGGGCATCCACCAGCGCTTTAATGTGCGCAACGGCACTGCGACCAAGGGCTGATAAAGCATAGCCCCCTTCAAGATAAGAGATAATCCCCTTGCAATCTTGTTGCTGACAAAACTCTGCTAGCTGTGTGGTTAGCCATGCGTAATCGTCTTCAACAAACTTCAAGCTTGCCATGTCATCTTCAAGATGAGCATCAAACCCGGCGCTAATAAACAATAGTTCAGGTTTAAATTCATTGAGTTTTGGCAACCACTGCTCAAGATAAACAGCTTTTAAGTCATTACCATCACTGGCAATTGGCAGCGGTGAGTTCACTAACGTCGCGTTATTTTCAACGGCGGTATTTGGGTAAAACGGGTGTTGAAACAAAGAGCAAAACAACACAGTGTCATCATCTAAAAAGATATCTTGTGTGCCGTTGCCATGGTGTACATCAAAGTCCAAAATAGCGATGCGTTTTACACCTTTGCTTTGCGCGTACTTCACGGCAATGGCTAGGTTATTAAAAACGCAAAATCCTGCAGAGGTACTGCGGTTTGCATGATGTCCTGGTGGTCTAACAGAACAAAACGCGGCATCCAGCTTATCATCAAGGATTTCATCAACGGCGAGTAATCCAGCGCCAACGGCTCGTTCAATCGCTTTCATTGAATCTGGGCACAGCCATGTGTCGCCGTCTAATTCAGCAAGCCCTTCAGCGGGAATTGTTTGCTCTACATGACTAACCAAAGATTCATCATGAGCACGTAAAAAATCGTCGCGGCTGGCTTTAGGAGCTTGTAAGTGAGTAATTGCCACATCAACACCACTTGCTAGCAAGCGGTCGGTGATCACATCTAAACGCGCGGGGCATTCGGGGTGATCCTCAATCATTTTATGTTTACGACAAAATGGATGTGAGATAACTGCCGTTCTCATAATACGCTCCTTGAATTATTTTTCCCCAGTATAACAAAGCCACCTAACGGTGGCTTTGCGACTTTGGTTTACTTTTTAGCGCGTAAATCTAAATTTCTAAAGTCAAAACTAAAGTCTGTGACCGCCGTTGAGACAGCGCGCATTTTCGCACTACTCACTCGGTTATCAGGGCTCATTTGAAACTCAATGTAAGCATCGGCTTCAAGTAACTTTTCATCCCACTTAACAATGAACGTATTGCCTGTGTAATGCTCAAGCTGACCTTTCAAACGCTTTGTATGTGTAAAATCAATACGTAGCTGGCCATTTAACTCTTCAATAACCACATCACCATACCAGTTATCGTGCAGCGTGCCTGTGTAGTTGATGTTCGGCAATTTTGGTTGATAATCCGCAGGTGTTTCTGGTTTTGCGTTTGCGTAAGCTTCTTTTTTACCTTCAAAGTGCTTTTTAGCAAGATCTTCAACCCAGTCTTTATCTTCAAGATCTAATGCATCTTCGAGCACTTCATAGGTCACTGCAGAGAGCGCGCTGAATGCTTGCTGGTTACTCAGAATAACAATACCAAGGTTTTTCTCAGGTACTAAAGTCACTTGAGACACCATACCTAAGATACCACCACCGTGGCCTAGCTTTTTAATGCCGTGGAAATCTTCAATGCTCCAACCTAAACCATAACCTCTAAATTGTTGGTGGTAAGCTTCATAAGCACTTTTTGATGCCATTGAGGTAATGTGCGGATGCCACATTTGTTGCTGCTGCTTTTCAGTGAATAACTGCTGGCCATTTGGCATTTTGCCATGAGCAAGCTGCGTGCGTAGCCATTGGCTCATGTCGCTCACGCTTGATGCAATCGCACCAGCGCCACGAAAATCTTCAAGGTAGTTCACAAAAAATGGATGAAGTTGGCCATCCATTGGAATATGACCTGTCGCCCAGTTTTTATTGCTACTAGGAATACGTGAAAAACCTGCACGTGAGTTTTTCATATCAAGTGGCTGAAGAATATTCTTCTCGATGTAATCATTCCAGCTCATGCCTGAAACACGGGCTACTACCTCACCGGCTGTTACAAACATTAAGTTGTTATACGCGTATTTACTGCGAAAGCTACTCGCTGGTTTTAAGTATTTTAGACCTGCGATGATTTCCTCAATTGATTTGTCAGTATCAGGCCAAATCATTAAGTCGCCTTGTCCTAACCCCAAACCGCTACGGTGGCTTAGTAAATCGCGAATGGTCATTTCACGCGTGACATAAGGGTCATAAAGACGAAACTCTGGTAGATGATCAATCACTTTGTCATCCCAACTCAGCTTACCTTCATCAATTAATTTAGCTAACGCTGCTGCGGTGAATGCTTTGGTGTTTGACGCGATACCGAATAAGGTGTCTTTATTTACTTTTTTACCCGTATCAAGGTTTGCGATACCAAAGCCTTTAGCTAATACGACTTTATCATTTTCAACAATCGCCACTGCCATACCCGGCACATCAAAACGTGCCATTGAAGTTTCGATTACTTTTTCAATTTTCTTACTATCGATATCAGCATAACTGTAAAACGAACAGCTTGATAACAGCGCCGCGGCAACGGCTAATTTACGAAATGTCATAATGTCCCTTGGTGATTTTTATTGTTGTGAATAGCGAACTCTCTCGCTGCTCGGGTTTTATCTGGATCATCGCAACTTGGTCTTGCGAGTATTGCTTCACTGTAATGATTTGGTACACCTGCTTCAAGCGCTCCGCGATGAACATGCTGAAGATACCAGTCGAATGGCAGTAAAGACTCATCTAAGGTGTTAGCAATATAACAATGGGCAGCAAGTTGCTCGCCATCAATGAGTTCAACTGTAATATCCACACAGTCATAACGCGGCCCTTCAATGTCATCTAGAATCGACTTTTCAGCTTCGTTTAACTGATACACCACGCCATACACTAAGGCATCTGCCTGATCTGTTTTGCGCACGCTACACTTTGCAGAGCCGTCGGTACTTACCATATCAAACGTCAGCTCATAGCCTTTTAAAATAGCTGTGCCTACCCGCTTTGCTTCAGGCAACCTTGCCAGCAATCTGCTCGATGACATATTAGAACCAAATGAAAAGTTATATAGCGCCATACTTACCTCACACAACAACGCGAATAGCTAAGGCAATTAAGATCACGCCAATGCCTCTATCAAACCAGTATCCGCTTTTTAAGAAAAATGCTCGCACTGATGCTTTTGATAACACCAATGATAAAAATGAAAACCACAGCCAAGTCGCCATTGCCATATACACGCCATAACCAGCCTGCACTACAACAGGTGTTTCAGGGCTTATTACAAGAGTAAACAACGACATAAAAAACAGTGTTGCTTTGGGATTAAGGGCATTGGTAAAAAAACCGCGTCGAAATGCTTTATACACAGATTCAGGCTCAGCAGGGGCAAGGGTTTGCTGTTTACTATCGCTAGGTTTTGCGCTTCGTAAAGCTTGCACACCCAAGTATGCCAAATAAGCCCCTGCAAGGTATTTTAAAGCCATAAATAAGCTAGGCGACTGCGATAAAATTAACGCCACACCTAATACACAATAAGCAATATGCAAAAGAATAGCCGCACCAACACCGGCACTGGTCCACAGCGCATTTTTACGACCCTGTTGAATACTTTGCTTGAGTACAATTGCAAAATCAGGGCCTGGGCTTGCTACTGCAAAAAAGTGAGCAATGGCTATCAATAAAAACTCATCTAAATACTGCACTCAATATCACCCTACTGCTTGTTCATCTAATGCCAATAACAACGGATTTGCACTGTCACTCACCAATGCTTTAATTTGCTTTTGCGCTTTTTTATATTGGCTGCGTAAATGGGGTTTTAAAAACTTCTTCGACTGATTATCCCCTTTAAAATGCGTAACTAGCGCATGCATAAATAGCGTTTGTGGCTCAGTCAGCGCCGCTTGGCGATTGGCATAAGGGTTATAACCGCAGCCGCAGCCTCCTTTAAATTGATACACCGTATTACTCATCATTACCCCAAAGCCTAAATAGCATGCCAATGCATCGCTCGCTTGCGGTAAGTACTCTTTACCGCCGGGCGGTAAGACACCCACATGGTGAATCAAAATAGTCGCTAAGGTACCAGCAAAACTTGCCACTAAATCTTGTGGTTGATTGATTTGGTTCGGGTTAAACGAGATATTCACCGGATGATTTGCCGGTACAATTAAACTTGCCTCGCTACCGCGTAAACTGTCTTGAAACTCAAAATGCGGAAACACCTGCGGTGTAAGCCCAGATGGCGCAACTAAGTTAATTGGCCACGCCTGCATACCCGCATACTCAACAACCCGACTAAATACCTTTTCAGCCATTTCACTGACGCTCGACACCCTATCCGGAAAGAACTGCCCGTTAGGTAAAATGATTTGTGTGTGTTTTAAAAAATATTCACTATCAAAGTGCTCAACTGCCCATAAAAAGGTATCGATTAACCACTGCTGCTCTTGCTCATCAACAACTGGAGCTGACTTAAATAACGCTAACATAAATTACTCTTGTGATTGTGCCCATTGCCATGCATCCGTATTGTAAAGAGGCACAGTTGATAAAGCATGATGATGGCTGCCGCTCGACTCTTTCGTTGAATAAGACAAATATAAAAGAGTACGTGTTGGCGCATCATAAATACGACGTACTTTTAACGATTTAAACAAAATACTTTTCGATGACTTAAAAACCACTTCGCCCGATTTACTACGGTCAATTTGCTGTAATTGTTCAGCGGTAATGGGGCCAGTTTGACGACATGCAATAGACATATCAGATGGATCAGCAAAATCAAGATTCGCTTCAATATGGCTGATGTGGCAAGTAACACCGCTTATAAGCGGATCTTGTTGTGATACCACTTTAATATCTTTGGTCGTGAATAATCCTAAACTCACCGAAGCAGCGTCATCCGAGCAACCGCTCAACAAAATCAATGGCGCAGTAAGTGCCGCTAATTTTAGTAACTTCATCCTAGTGTTCCTTATTAAAAAGCGATAGTTGTCCGTTTACAACGATTTGCTTGCTATGTTTCAATACTATCTCAAAATATCTTCAACAACGAGCACCTAAACAATGAAAAAATCGCTTGGTTTACTGTGTTTAATGTTCTTAAGTAGTACCGCTCACGCTGGCTACTCTATTAGCGCTGGTTTCGGCAAAAACTTTACTAACTCGGTGCAAACCGAAGAAAACCTAAAAATTGAGCTTGAGGATGACAGCCATTTTACAGTCAGCCTAGATAGAACCATTGATAATGCTCGCTATGGGTTCTTTTATTCAGCAACCGAACTAGATATGAAAGACCAAACCAAAAATCAAGTCGAGATGCAATACCTGCTCTTTCAAAGTGCTGTAGAAGTGCCATTAGCTGACCGTGTAGTTGGTTTTGTGGGTGCCCAAATTGGCGCAAATCATGTCAGTACTGACTTTGCCGACTCCGATACGTTTTTTACCTCAGGCCTTTATGCCGGCGCAGATTATTTAATTACCGAACAAGCCCGGGTTTATGTTGAAACTCGCTGGCTGGCAACTATTGTAAATAATGCAAGTAACGTATCGTGCACATTGCCAACCTCAGAAGACAATCAATGTCTATGGCACTTTGATGGTGATGTGTTAAACCAATTTCAAACAAACATCGGTTTTAGTTACCGCTTTTAAGGAAGACCCCATGCCGCACATTGTTATAGAACACTCAGAAGACTTACCAATTCTGCCACAAGTGTTAGTTGAAAAAGTCCATAAAGCTGCGTTTGACTCTGGCTTATTTGAACTTTCGACCATAAAGACTCGTGCAATTGCTTATCAGCATTACGAATTAGGAGAAGGTAAAGATGGCTTTATCCACATCGGCGCATCAATCATGGCAGGCAGAACCATAGAGCAAAAGCAAATGCTCAGTGAGCAATTGCTAAGTTGCTTAAAAACATATTGTCGCCGCTCGTATAGCCTAAGCGTTAATATTTACGATATGGATGCTGATATTTACCGTAAGTGTTAATTACTTTGGCAAATAGGCTGCCGGTAAGCGCTTGATTTCTATCTCAGGCGATAAGTACGCAGTGTAAACTAGCCAACGCTCATTGGGTATGTAGGTCAGACCCGATGAGCGACTATAAGCTCGCTCAGGTAAGGCAATTAAATCATGATGCTGCTTACTTGCTAAGTCGTAGTAGCTAATCCGGTAATCACCTAGGCGCTCTTTATAATAATAAATACGCCCCTCATGGTACGCGTTCTTTGCCACCAGCAACCAGGCATAACTGCGCGCTAATTTAATATCATTCACCAGCATTTCTTCAACACCCGTATCATGATGTTTAATCCAAATAGCATGGCGGGAATTAGTAAATAAAAAATCGCCCGTTTGTGTTTCTACGCCATACTGCGCTGGCACCTCAATTGCTTTGCCGAGGCTTTTACCTGTTAAGTCATAACGGTAAAGATAGTCTCCATCAGACACCAAAATATGCTGGCTATCCGCGCTAAATTTGGGTTTAACTGCATGACTAAATGGCAGTTTGATTTGTTGGCTTTGCTCTACTTTGAAATCATAAAAATATAAGCGGGTGCTGCCATTGTCATACAATGAAAACAAAATATAGCGTCCATCGGCTGACCAAGTTGGATCACGAATTTCCCCGGTGTTATGAGCAAAGTCAGTAAGCTGCTTTCGCGAGCTGCTATCGGGGTTAACAATCCAAAGCTGTGAACTGCCCGATTCATTCGACACATACAGCAGTTTATTTTGCTGCTGATTATATTCAGGGAATAGCGAGCTAAAATTGGTCGACAACATAGAAAACGGCGAATTGGCCACTTGTTCGTCGATTTTCAGCCGCGTGATCACCTTATCTAAATCCCACTGATGATAATAAACACTGCCATCGCTACTGTAATTAGGTGAGCTCATGCCAGCAATTTGCGTGTTGATTAGGGTCTGATTATTAATATCGTAGAAATAACCATAACGTTTACCACCCTCAACAGCACTAAACGCCAGTTGCTCCTTAGATGGATGCCAATCCACACCATGAATATCAACAAAGTCATGAGTTAAGCGTTGGCTTTGTCCTGTTTTTACATCAATTAAAAACAGCGCTTTTTGATTGTTTTTAACATTACGTGTAACCACAACTCGCTGTGCATCAGGCGAAAACGACACAGACTCATATACAGTGCCGCAATCATCATTACAAGGAATAACGGTTTCTTTTGTTTGTTTTGCCTGTAAATCAAGCAGTTTGATACGAGTGACATAGTCACCAGACTCGCTAGTGTGATCAGCAATGTAGGCTAAGGTTTTACCATCACTACTGATATCAAGATCAGGCGCATAGTTATTACTGCACTGCCCTAGCACGACACTAGTGGCGTTTATCAAAGACAGTTTTACAATTTCACAAACATCAGAGGCCGTGCGGTAATAGTACAAAGTATTGGCATCGGGGCTAAACACTGAGCGTCCTTCGGTAAACGGTGAGTCTGTTAATTGCTTTGCTGGGTGCTCAGGAAAATGTAAATCCCGTAAATATAGATTATTTTGTTTACCAAGCTGTCGCCATGAATACACCAAATAGTGTTGGTCATTAGAAATTGAAGGATAAATCTCACGACCGGGGCTTGCCGTCACGCTTTCGATGCTATTAAGCGGTAGCACAAAGCTTGTATTTGTTTGCTTAGCAGGCGAAGAGAACAACCAATACATCACCACCAAGCTAATGACACACAAAGCCACAAACAGCTGGCGAATTTGCGCCCCTGTTACACTAAAGCCTATAGGGTTTTCTTTATCCGCTGCGTCTATTGGCTCGGGCTTTAACAAAACGCGATAACCCGTTTTACGTAATGTCTCTATGTAAGTTTGTTCTGGATCGAGTTCTTTGAATGCTTTTCGTAAATGCCAAATTGCATTTGTTAGGGCTTTTTCACCCACGTAAAAATTGCCTTCCCATACATGATTGATGAGCTCTTCACGGGTGATTGGTTCGGGGTATCGCGCCACTAAGCAAGCTAACAGCTCAATAAACTTAGGCTGCAAAAGCTGTTCACTGCCATTACAGATCAGTTTATTTTCGAGCGGGTTAACAATGCATGAGCCCAGCTGATAAGCGCGATTAAATGTTTCCATTAACTCTAAATAAAACCCCATTTTAGAAGTACAGCAGTATAAAGCCCTAACAATTTATCTTAAAAATGGCCCTTTCACCAGCTTTAACGTTGCAAAACAGTTAACAACACCAACCATGCAAACAACTGATTTATAAAGAATAGATATTCAATAGATGTAAAATAGAGACATAAACGAGCCACCTAATATTGTAGTTAAGTTCACATTTCTATAAATATTTTCACGTCAATACCGACCAACCAGAGTGCTGCTCACTGTATATTTTAACTGCCCTTAAAAGAGCATCACTCTGGTTCCAAAAACTAAAAATAAAACAACTAGGAACGCCTGTGAGAAATCTACTAACCAAACCTTGTGCTATTGCACTTGCTGTTGCCAGTGGTTTTAGCCAACATGCATTTGCCAATGAGGCTGAGATTGCCCGCACTGCCAACACCACCCCAACAGCCAATGAACAAACTGAAGAGCCGGAAAAAATCGTTGTAACGGGTTCACGTATTAAACGCGATAGCTTTTCAATTCCGACACCGCTGGTCACAATGGACCGTGAAGCCATTGCCGATACAGGTTTAACCAACTTATCTGATATTTTGGTTGATAACATGCCTGCTCTTAGCGAGAGCATAGGTAATACCACCAGCCAATCAAGTGTTTCAGCGACCGGTTTATCGACGGTTCAACTTCGAGATTTAGGCGCAAACCGTACCCTCACACTGATTGATGGTCGTCGTGTTGTTTCTAATAGCTATAGCGGCAACTATGTAAGTTTAAATACCATTCCGAGCGGCATGGTTGAGCGCGTTGAAATAATCAGTGGTGGCGCATCTGCAACCTATGGTGCCGATGCTGTAGCAGGTGTAGTGAATATCATCACCCAATCAAAAAAAGAAGGCTTTGATTTTAAAGCGAACACAGGTGAAACCACCGATGGCGGCGGTAAAGAGTTTACCCTTGATTTAAACTACGGCAGCTCGTTTGCTGACGAACGTGGTTATGCTTACTTCAGTGCCAACTGGGACCGTGATTTCGGTATGAGCTATTACGACCGTAAACGCGCGCAAGTAGAAGACGCTTATCGCTATGATGATGAGCAGATGTGTAACCAAATGCTGACTAAAGATGGTTATCAGTGTATGCGCGATATCACACAAGCTGATTGGGTGAGTAAGAGCGACGGTATTCCGGGCGGTGTGTTCTTAGAAAATAGTAACAACGACACTCAGTTTTGGTATGACGGTCAAACTCTACGTGATGATTGGAAAGACAACGAAGAAATTTACGGTGTGAATTCAAATCAATACGTGATGCTTGATGTTCCAAGCGATAACGTGTCAGCGGCAGTGAAAATCGATTACGACTTAACTGACGATGTAATGTTCTACGCACAAGTACAATACAGTGAAAGCGGTTCGTTTAACGATAAGTCACCTGAAGATGAATACGAAGGTGCCTATGTACCACGTTACGACCCTACCACTGGCGAGCCCCTTGCAGATGTGGCACCGGGTTATATCCCAATCGACAACCCGTATGTGCCACAAGAAATCCTTGATGCTAACCCATATAAAAATCGCATTTATTGGGATCGCCGCTTCAGTGAAGTGGGTAATATCAGTACAGATAATACCCGTAAAACGATTCGTAGCTGGGCAGGTCTTCAAGGCACCCTATTTAACGGCGAGTGGGACTGGGATCTATCAGCAAGTTATGGTCGTTTCACCCAGCACCAAGTTCGTAGCAATGAGTTAAATACCGTAAAACTTAATCAAGCTTTGCAAGCTGAACAGTTAGCAGATGGCACCATTCAATGTATTGATGAAGCAGCTCGCGCAGAGGGCTGTGTACCAATTAACCTATTTGGTGAAGGCTCTGTCACCGAGGAAATGGCTGCTTGGATCCGCACCAACCCAATTATTGATACTGAAATAAAACAATATGGCGTGGTTGGCTACATCACAGGTGACTTATTTGAATTACCAGCTGGCTCCGTATCTGCTGTATTTGGTGGTGAATACCGTAAAGATAGTCAGGACCTTTCAACCAGCGACGATATGAAAGGCGGCGGCATTACCTTTAACTATGTACCAAATTTTTATGGTGAAGTTGAAGTCTATGAAGCCTTTGCAGAACTTGCAATCCCGCTGTTAAAAGATGCCCCTTTAGCAAAAAGCCTAAGCGCAGAAACCTCATTACGTTTAGCAAATTACAGCATGGATAATGTGGATACCGTTGCCAGCTACAAGCTAGGCGTATTTTGGGAGCCAGTCGAAGGCTATGCATTTAGAGCAAACTACGCCCGAGCTCAACGTGCGCCAACAATCACAGAGCTTATGTCACCACCGCGTGGCGATTACGACAGCTATGATGATATTTGTGACGGTTTAACGGCAACATCAACCAAACCAGGTCACGATAACTGCCGCAAAGAGCCGACGTTAGCTGCGCAACTTGCTGCTGATCCAGACTTTGAATTTAGCGATGAGAACAACAGCTACTCACCGGGGACTGGTAACGAAAATCTAAAGGAGGAAACCGCAGATACTTACACCTTTGGTATCACCGTCGCTCCAGCATTTTTAGAAAACTTTAATCTTGCCGTTGATTACTACGATATTGCCATTGTTGATGCGATTTCGCAGATCAGTAATGAAAACATCATGCGTGAGTGCTACAACTCTGAAGCTGCATGGGGCGAAGACAACGTATTTTGTAATGACATTACCCGCAACAGCGAAGGTAATATTATTAAAATCTTACAACGTCAATATAACCTCGATGAGCTAACTGCTCGCGGTTACGATATAGTTGCACAGTACAAACTCGATTTAGATAACCTAGGTCAGTTATCGTTTAAACTAGATTACAACCATGTAATCGAAAACTCACAAACCTATGAAGGGCTTGATGGCAGCTTAGTGACTAGCCACTACGCAGGTTACGGTAGCAGCAAAGATAAAGCTTCAATGTCAGTAACATGGCGTAACGACAACTTACGTATTCGCTGGCGCACTAATTACTTAGGCTCATTCATTGCAAGCCAAAGTCTTGAAGAGGATTACCAAGAGTATATTGCCGAAAATGATGCCCGCTGTGAGGCTGGTGAAGATACCTGTATCAGTAATCCAGAGAAACTTGCCTACCAAGATTATGGCTCGTTCTTAAAACACAGCATTTCAGCGTCTTACACCATGTCACTGAGTGAGCAGAGCCAACTGCGCGTATTCGGTGGTGTAAATAACGTGTTCGATAATAAAGGGGATTTCTACCCTTCAGGACGCGGTAATTACTATAGCGCATACGGCGGTGGTGCAGGTCGCTACGTGTATGTAGGTGCTCAATATAGCTTTTAAGCACATATGAAGATCCCCAGCTAGGCTGACAACAAAGGCGCATTTTTAATGCGCCTTTTATCTTTTCGAATTCTACCAGTTTTGCATCTCAACTAATCGAGACTCGGTACGCGCATACTCAAATGCCAGCTTTTGGCCTTGATATAAATCGCTAATACCCATTTCAGCCGAAATCACCAGCAACCGGCTGCGATCATAAAACTCATCAACCAAAGCAATAAAGCGCCGTGCTTCATCATCTAAAAAGTGTTCTTGTAAATCCTGCTTTTCTCGCTGATAGCTATCTTCAATACCATGCACAATTTGTTTGCCCGTGGCTCCGCGCCCCATGACCGGCACGTTGACTAAATAAACGCGCTGAAAACGCTCAGCCAAATAAATATAATCCGCGGTGCTCCTAGGTCCTGAGCAAAGCGCCATAAAATCAAACATAATGGCGTCTTGAGCGAGCAAGATACAGCTAAGCTCGCGATGGCAAACTTCTATCGTTGTTTGTTTTTGTACCGCTTGCTCTTGCTTTAAAAAGCGCTCTGTTAGCGCCTCTTTGTTATCAATAAAGTAGTGTTCGGTTTGTTTGCCAAAGCGAAAACGATGATCTTTGTCGCCTTCGACACTCAAAATATGGCAATGCTCATTTAATAAATCGATTGTCGGTAAAAATCGTGCTCGCTGTAAACCATTGCGATACAACTGCTCCGGTTGGCAATTTGAGGTCGCCACCAACACTACTTGCTGCTCAAACAAGGCGTTGAACAAGCCACCTAAGATCATGGCATCGCCAATATCAGACACAAAAAACTCATCAAAACAAATCAAGCGAATGTGCTCTGCCCACTCCTTAGCAATCACCGTCAGCGGGTTTTTCTGCCCTTGCAGCTGAGTTAAGCGCTCATGCACTTGCTTCATAAAATGGTGAAAGTGCAAACGCTGCTTAGCGTCAATATTAACAAGCTTAAAAAACACGTCCATTAACATGGATTTACCACGCCCTACAGGGCCATATAAATAAACCCCTTTTACTGGCTTTGCGCTTTGCCACCAATGGCTTGGTGCAGCCAGTTCGGTGGCTAGTTTATCAAGAGCATTAATCGCTGTGCGCTGGGCATGGTCTTCTTGCAAATCACCTTTGGCTATTTGCGCTTGGTAATACTGTAATATTTGTCCTTGCTGTACTGTCATAGGTAACTAGTATCCGCTATACTCGCCGCCATTGTAGCCGACTAAAAATGTGATCCCAATGAAATTTCCATGCCGTTTAGATAAATTTATCAGCCATATTGCCGAGTTACCTCGCAGTAAAACCAAAGCAGGTATCAAACGTAAATACGCCACCGTTAATGGCGAGGTGATCACCTCATTTGACTATTCTGTCAACCAAGATGACGACGTGCGCTGGCAAGGCGAGCCTCTGGTATTTTTAGGTAAGCGCTACTACATGCTTAATAAGCCTGCGGGCTATGTATGTGCCAACAAAGATGACCTTCACCCAACGGTATTTGATTTACTTGATGAACCAAATATGAGCGACTTTCATGTTGCTGGTCGCTTAGATATCGATACCACAGGGTTAGTGATCATCACCAATGATGGCGACTGGTCACATAAAATTACAGCACCAAAGCACAACAAATTCAAAACATATTTAGTTGAAATTCAAGACACTATTGATGATGAAGCGATTGCAGCGTTAGAGCAAGGGGTGCAATTGCACAACGAAAAAGAGCTCACTCGCCCTGCGATTGTTGAAAAACTTGCAAGCTACAGCTTACGTCTTTCAATTTGCGAAGGTAAATACCATCAAGTTAAGCGAATGCTTGCGGCTGTAGGTAATAAAGTTGTTGAATTACATCGTGAAAAAATAGCTGATATCACCCTTGATGAAAACCTTGCAAGCGGTGAATATCGTGCCCTAACAGAAGCCGAACTGAAGCTCTAAATAGGTACTTGAGTAAAAATCATGATAACGCTGTCATTTTTCCTTAATAAAACCAGATAAACGTGGTAGAAGTTAACAGGGGAAATAATAAAGGAGGCTGACTGTGTTATCAGGATTAGCTTTAAAAACAAAAATCACCTTATTTGCTATTGCTATGTTTATTGCGTTATCTGCGATAGCGTTACTCGGCTTACAATCTTTACGCCATGCCAGCGAAAGCGACAACATCGCGCGTATCAACCAGCTCATGAAGAGCACCACTAATATTGTTGAGCAATTTGAGTTGATGGTTAAAAACAATCAACTCGAAGAAGCACAGGCAAAAAAACTCGCTATTCAGGTACTTCGAGAAAATAAATACCACGACTCAGAATATGTGTATGTCGTCGACAACAACTTAGATTTTGTCGCCACGCCGCACGACCCTGAACTGCACGGCACCAGCTTTAACGACTTTAAAGATGCCAGCGGCAACAGCATCGGCCGTATGGTCGAAAAGCTAGTAGGCAACACAACCAATAAAATCATCACCTATCACTGGGATTCGGTGCGTAATGGGGAAACCGTTGATCTAACTTCTGTCGTGCAAAAAACACCGCTGTTTGGCTGGTATGTTGGTACAGGCATTAGCGCCAAAGAAGTTGATGAACGTTATTGGAATACTGCAAAGTGGTTGCTGGGCTTATCTATGCTTATAGCCATTGCGCTAACTTTTGCCATTGCTCGCTTTGGCTCATCGCTCACCAATGCCTTGGGCGGCGAAATTGACGAAGTAATTGGTATTGTTAAAAACGTCTCTCGCGGCAACTTAAACTCACATATTCGCCAAGATGCTCCACCTGAGAGCATTATTGCTGCCATGCATTACATGCAGCAAGGTTTACGTGGCGTTGTTGGCGGCATTAAAGGTGTTACAGATAGCTTAAAAAACCAAAGTGTCGATAACGAATATCGCTCTGTTGAGCTCGATAAACTGACTCGTAGCCTAAACGAAGAAACACAAATGGTTGCTTCTGCTATCACCGAGTTAACAGCCTCAGCACAAACCGTTGTAGAACATGCTGAGCAAGCGGCTTACTCAGTGCAAGAAGCTGAGCAGCAAGGTCAAAGTGCTAGCCACTTAACCAGCGAGGCTGCTGATACCATCGCGCTTTTAGAGCAGCAAATTGACAGCGCTGGTAATAACATTCAAGTACTTGATGATGAAGTAAATAACATCGCAAATGTACTTACCGTTATTCAAGGTATTGCCGAACAAACGAACTTACTTGCGCTTAACGCGGCGATAGAAGCTGCCCGTGCAGGTGAGCAAGGACGAGGCTTTGCTGTAGTCGCTGATGAAGTTCGCGGGCTTGCCCAGCGCACACAAACCAGCACTGAAGAAATCCGCAATATGATTGGCAAACTGCAGGCTGCAACCCAAGATGCCAAATCATCTGTTTCGCTTAGTATTAGTACCAGCGAACAAACCGTTGAAAAGTCGACTAAAGCCAATGAAGAACTAAAACGGGTTGCCAGCTCACTCAGCGCAATTGCACAAATGAGCCATCAAATAGCCATTGCTGCAAAAGAACAGCTTGATGCTGGTGAAGACACCGCCAAGCGCATCGTAACTATCTCCGACACGGCTTCACAAACGGCTAATGTATCTAATCAGGCTCATACTGCAACCGATTTGATCAAAGGCCTTACTAGCGATTTAGAAACTGAAACCGCTAAGTTTAGCTAATTCAAACAAGTAAAAACGAAAAAGCCCAGCAACTGCTGGGCTTTCTCGTTTTAAATTCGTATTAAGACTTTATTTGTACCAAATCAAAATCGGCCATCCCCGGCACCATTTGTTGTAATCGTGATTCGGTGACATCTAACGAGTTCAAGCACTCACAGTACTCTGAGGCCTTCATCTCTAATTGCTCTGCTTTCTTTTGCAGTGATTTATCAATTTCTTTTGAGATGATATCCATACGCTGCCCCATATCATTGATACGGTCTTCGATGTTACCTTCGCGCGATTTAAAAGCATCGCCTAGCGAAACTAAAATAGCGCCAAGTGAACCGTGGACTGCAGAGTGAATTTTTTGGCTGATTTCTTTGGTAAAAAAGTCATCGATTTTCGACAGCGACTGCGGGGCAATAAAGAAAAAGTCATCACCACGCTTAAATTTATCCATCAGTGCACGCTCAACATATTGCAGCTGAGTTTTTAGCACTTCAGGCTCTTTGTCTGACATACCCTCAACAACTTGCTCGATGGCACTTAAACCAAGGTTTACACCATCGGTCGCCAGGTCAACAAGTTCAGGGACGGTTTGCCTAATGCCTCGACTGAACTGCTCCACAACTTTGCTTTCTTCAGGGCTTAAATCAACCCAATAACCTCGTATAAACAATTGGTTATCGTTGTTGATCTGTACGCGAGTTTGACCTTTATCAACAATACGAATGACATCATCAGTGATGATCAAGCCATGGCTTAGCTCTACATCGCATTGTTTTTTTTCTAGGGTTGCGTAGCTGGAAAAGCTAGAGAATGTAATGGCCGCTGCTAACAACGAGCGAGAAAAGAACGCCATATACACCTCAAAAAGACAAAAAAGGAAGGCCGCTAGATTAGCAAATATCCAATTTTATGCAAGTAAAACGCCTAGCTATGCTAGGCGTCTTAAAAGAAAGGTGGATTAAATTGGTGAGCCCGGTGGCATTGGCAACACTTTAAAGTTTGCAGGCCATTCACCGCTTTCTAAAAAGTGACTGATTTGCTCGCTTAAATATTGCTTAAATGCACTGTTACCAACGGATGCACTGCCTAGCATTGATTCTTGCTGGTAACTCTTTGCAAGTTTAGCTAAGTAGTAACGTAACTGAGCTTGTACTTCGGGTGCCACCTCATTGCTTGCCACTAAATCAGCAAACTGTTTCGCCGTTAAAAGCTGCACACGTTGACTAATTTTACCAGCCATACCTGAAGCAATTTTTTGCTCGAAAACTTGCTGATAAGTTTGTGCTAATAGCGCATCTAAACCATAAAATGCATCGCTTCGTGCTTGCTGCTGCGCTAAACGGTTAATGCGTTGGCTATTAAAAAGTAGGCTCAAGGTATGTGCTGCAGCAACCTCTGGCAGTGCCATCGCATCAAGCGTGAGGCCTGTGCGGCCAACAATGCTCTCCCGTGATTTTGATTCACCATATGCTTTTGGTGGAATAAGTGCTAATACCAACTCAGGTAAAACAAGGTTCTCAGCTTTTAGTGTCGCAAGCACTGCATCGGCTGCTGCTTGTTGTGTTTGCTTTGTAACAACCTGCGCCCCTTTTGGTTGTGAGCCATCGCGTACTTCGTATTCGTAATTTACACCGGCAATTAATTTAACCGCCGCTTCAACTTGATAGCGATGGAACAAATAAAGCGGCACCAGCATTTCTTCTAATTGCGATAAAGCAGTGCCTGTTTTGATGTTTTCGATACCAAAGCTCGTCAGTGCTTGTTTACGAACATCAAGTACACGCATTAGCTCATCACTTGGTGAACTGCCGTTATCCCATAAATGCCCTGTTGGGTGAGCACCACCTTGAGCGCGGGCATCACTGTCTGAAATAAATTCCAGCCCTTTGCTTTTGTTTTCAGCTAAAATTGCGGCCAATTGCTGTGCTTCATCTTGATTAGTGAAATCACTATAACCATATTTAATAACTTGGGTGTCCCACACACCCATACCAGCAGCATAGCCTCGGCTTACATCTAATTTACCTTGCTCATCAAAGCTCAGTAGTGGGTGTGGATAATCCATTACAGAGGCTCTGTCTGCCACTGACGCTGCAAAGTTATGCGAAATACCTAAAGTATGCCCTACTTCATGAGCGCTTAATTGACGAATACGATCAAGTGCCATGGCTTGTAAACGCTTAGCCACTTCATTGCCTTCAAAATAGGGAGCTGCTAATGCTTCTGCAATTAGGATATCTTGACGTACGCGAAGTGAACCCAGTGTCACATGGCCTTTGATAATTTCGCCAGTTCGAGGGTCAATCACTGAGCTTCCATATGACCAACCACGTGTTGCACGGTGCACCCATTGAATTACGTTGTAGCGAATATCCATAGGGTCGGCATCATCAGGGAGCACTTTAACGATAAATGCGTTCTTATAACCTGCTTCATTAAAGGCATCATTCCACCATTTAGCCCCATCAAGTAACGCTGTTTTAACTGGCTCGGGTACGCCCGGATCTAAGTAATAAACAATCGGCTCAACGGGCTCGCTGATTGGCAAGCTCGGATCTTTTTTCGCTAAACGATGACGCGGGATGTAACGCACATACATAGACTCGCCCAGCGCTGCCGCATAATCTTTGTGCTCAATGCTCCAAAAACCTGCTTGCGGGTGGAACTTGCGCGGGGTGTAATTATCATCAGGTAATTCAATTAATGAGTGATGCATATGTACTGTCAGTGCGTAAGGGTCTGCACTCACTTGGCGTACATACTCTCCTGGGTTATTACCTTGAAAAGTAAGCACGGCTTCTAATTCAGTATTTTTTTCAAACGCTTTTGAGCGCGCTAAATATACCGCACTGCGGTTGCTATCTAAGTTAAAGCCTCCCTGCCCGGTTGCCAATAAACGACGGCTTACACCATGAACATCGCTTAATAAATAAGGGGTGTAATCCACGAGTACCGCAGTGTCTGACTGAGCTACAACGCTAAAACCCGCTAAAATACTCGATGCGAATGCCTCTTTAATACTTTGTTGTTCCGCAAGGTTATTAGTATTAGCGCGGTAATAAGTATTGATAGCTCTTAGCATCACCTTATCGCCAAAACGCTCAAACTGTACTAAATGTGTGTCACCTAACTGACCGCGATCTAAGCCAATATCATTTGAACCAACACCGTAAGGTAGGCTTTGTTGTAGTAAAAATTGTTGCTCGAGTTTATCCACCTCAAGATACAATTTGCCGTTTTCTGTGTCGTAGTAAAATGAAAAATAGCCTGAAAAATGAGTCATTTTTTCAGTAAAATCATTTATAGACTTAATTGCTGCGTGTGCTTGAGTTATCATAGTAAGTAGCACAGCTAAGAGCAGATATCGTAGTAATGGTATTTTTTGCATAATCTTATCTTTGTTATTCGCGTTTTAAATACTGTATAGGTATTAAGCAGTATAAAGTACCGTTTATAAAAATCAGCTATTTAAGACGAAATTCAGCGCTTGCTAAGACATTCTCTCTCACACTAAAAATGTCTGGCTACAACGTTATCAGGAAAATAGAATGCGTAGACTCCCACCGGTATTGTTAGAAGATGGTTGCCCTCGTGAACTGATCTCATTGATCAGAACGGTACTTGCGGCATGTAAAGAAATTTCATTTCGTGTTGGTCAAGGCGCCCTATCTGGCGTATTAGGCTCAACCCTAGACGAAAACATTCAGGGTGAAACACAGAAAAAACTCGATGTTCTAACTAACCAACTTTTAAAAGATATTTTATTAGAATCGGGCTACGTAAAAGCCATTGCCTCTGAAGAAGAAGACTTCACCGTTGCGGGTAATCCAGATGCCAACTACATTGTTGCATTCGACCCACTTGATGGCTCATCAAATACTGATATCAACTCACTCGTTGGTACGATTTTCTCAATTATGGCGGCGCCTGAAGGGGCTGATCCGGCTGATCCTAGTATTTTTATGCAACCGGGTAAAAACCAAGTTGCAGCGGGTTATGTATTATATGGCCCATCTACCGTGCTGGCGTTAACAACCGGCAAAGGCACACGCTTTTTCACCTTAGATAAAACGCACGGTACCTTCTTATTAACGCAAGATTTTGCAAGCGTACCTGAAGAAACGAGCGAATTTGCAATCAATGCTTCAAACCAACGTCATTGGCAACCAGCGATGCAAAATTACATCAATGACCTAATTGCTGGTGACACAGGCCCACGTGGTCGTAACTTTAACATGCGCTGGATTGCTGCAATGGTCGGTGATGTGCACCGTGTATTATGTCGTGGTGGTATTTTTACTTACCCAACCGACACGAAAGATCCAAATAAACCGAACAAATTACGTTTACTATACGAAGCAAACCCAATGGCAATGTTAATTGAACAGGCTGGCGGTATTGCCTCAACAGGCACTGAGCGCATCATGGACATTCAACCCGATGCAATTCACCAACGTGTTGCGGTGATCTTAGGCTCGAAGAACGAAGTGGAAACGTGCTTAAGCTATCATAAGTAGTAAAGATTAAGATTTTTATACGTCTGCAAAAAACGCGATGTGCTTTCACATCGCGTTTTTTATGCTAACTACAACAAGCCGAAATAAAGAGAGTCCGACTCGTTAGCATATACTCGAAAACCTGCACTAGCATTGTGTATGCGCTCATACTCCTTTAAAATAGCGCCCTTGCATATCATCGAGGCTGGCTGTGTTACTCAATTATAATCCCCCAATGACACCTTATTTAAGTATTGTTTATCAAGACGATGATTTACTTATTGTGAATAAACCAAGTGGTTTACTTACTGTGCCGGGAAAAGATCCGAAACACGCCGATTGTCTTATTTCACGCGTTAATCGTGTATTTCCAACTGCGAAAATTGTTCATCGCTTAGATATGGCAACCTCTGGCATTATTTGCTTAGCCATGCACAAAGAAGCGCATCGTAATTTAAGTATTCAATTTCAAGATAGAAAAACCGCGAAACGCTACATTGCTCGTGTATTTGGTAAGCTTGATCAACAAACAGGATCGGTAGATTTGCCACTTATTTGTGATTGGCCGAACCGCCCAAAGCAAATGGTTGATCACGACAATGGCAAACCGTCATTGACCCACTTTAAAGTACTTGAGCGTGAACAGAGTTCAACTCGTGTCGAGCTGACCCCTATCACTGGGCGTTCTCACCAACTACGTGTGCACATGCTGTCATTAGGTCACCCTATTTTAGGCGATAAGTTGTATGCGCATCCCGAGGCATTTGCCATGGCTCCTCGCTTACAACTGCATGCCGAAATGCTAACTTTAGCTCACCCAGTCAGCGGCGAAACACTGATTTTTGAAGCTGCTCCTGAGTTTTAAGACAATTCGCTAAATATTTAATAAAGACTGCCGATAGTTAATTAATCACTGATTTAATTAAAGACTCAGGTAATATCGGCATGAATTTAAAACCCGCACATCGCTTAGCTTACGCAGCCTGTTTTGCGTTGATGGGCAATGTGAATGCTGCCGATTTTATTAAACCGACCCCTTGGTCAAGTTTGGTTACTAACGATATTCAACGCTTTTTACCAAGTGATGAAGTACGTACTCTGCTTGCCGGTGAAGATGAGTTCATTAGCTTATATCGTCAATCGATGGCAGCAAGCCAACGCGGGATTGTGCTCATTATTCCTGATTGGCAGCACCTACCCACTAATAATGCCGGTATTAACTTTTTGCGTAAGCAGTTAAACGAAATTGGCTATGCAACCCTTGCCATGACCATGCCTGACATTGATTGGCACCCTGCTGATATGGCAACGCCTAAGCCATCAGAAAGCTCTAAAACTGAATCTACGACACAAAGTGATGAGCAAGCAGTTCCTGCTCCACTAGCCGAAACACAACAAGCGCCTCACTTTGTTACAGGTGAACCTAATATTAGTGAAGCCGTGCTTGATGATTATAAATTAAAGCTAATTGCCAGATTCAATGCCTTGTATAACAGTGCAATGGACGAAGGCGGCAACATTATTGTAGTAGCTCAAGGTGCCAGTGCGGGGCTATTGATTGAGCATTATGCTAGCTTTCCAAATAACGAATTAAACGCATTTATTAGCCTAGGAAGTTATTTACCTAACAGTGTTCGAAACCAGCATCTCAATGCCACGCTTTCGACTATCAGCCCACCGTTACTGGATATTTTTTATAGTGAGGGTAACCCTGACACACTGCAAAGTGTAAAAGACAGAAAACGCTGGGTAAGAAAACACGCTAAATATGACTACCGACAAAGAGAGTTATTTGGTGTTCCTTCAGAGCCTGAGCAGCATCAGCGGCTGCTCAAAGAAGTAGACGGCTTTTTACGCCGCCTTTTTTAAATACTCGTAAGCCGCTTGAATATCTTGGCTTTTCTTTACTGCAACTTCCATCATATGTTTTGGTAGACCTTGTGATACCAGCTTATCGGGGTGATGTTGAGCCATGAGTTTTCGATAAGCTACTTTTATATCTCGTGCCGATGCATCACTGTTTAAGCCTAAAAGCGCTAATGCTTGGGCGCGATTCATAGCATTATTAGGTGGCACACGATGACCACGTTCTTCTCTATGGGTGCTACGATTTTGCTGGCTTTGTTGACGCTGCTGTTCATAAAAACGTTGCTGTTGCTGGCGAAATGCAAATTCGGCTTGGTAGCGTTTTAATAAAATTGCAAACTGAGTACGCGATATACCTAACTGCTTGCTCACCTCTTGCAAAAGCTGCTTTTCTTGCTCTGCAAGGTGACCATCAGAAAAGGCCATTTGAATTTGTATTTCAAGGAATAGTTGCAATAGGTCATGACGTCGAGCAAAGCGCTCTTTAAAGTCATGAACCGTTTCTTTTAGTGAAAAGTCAGCTTCTTTACCGCTTCGAAAGGCATCTTGTGCTTCGCGACGCTCATCGCCTGAGAGCCCCATTTCGTCCATAAAGACACTGGCAGCACGAATATGCGTTTCACTAACACGGCCATTTGATTTGGCAATATGCCCCATCACTGCAAAACAGCTAGAAAAGAAAAGTGCTTGGCGTTCGTTAATATCATCGCCTTTAAACAAACCAGAGAAACCACCGGCTTTATCAAAATCTTGTTTTAAGCTGCGATCGAACATATGGCCTAGGTATAGGCCCAGTAAGGCTCCTATAAACTTGCCAAACATAAAGCCAAAACAAAAACCGAGTACTTTTCCCCACATAATCTGGCAAACCTCTGTTGTTATTACAAAGCGAAACGCTGATTGATTTCGTCGAGTCTGGCAGGTGTGCCAATGTCATCCCATTGACCTAAATAAAGTTCAGTCGAAACCTGATGCTCACTGAGCTTTTCTCGCAAAATAGGCCCAAGTGGACGAACACCAGTGCTGAGACCTTTAAAGAAATCAGCATGATAACGACTTATACCGGAAAAAGTATACTTTTGACTATCATGGCTTAGATGACTCAGCGCAAAATCACCATCAGGATTATGCGCAGGATTTTCAACAAGGACAATATGCGCCTCACCGACTTGCAGGTGCAACTGCATTAACGAAGTCACATCGTAATCAGTAAACACATCACCATTGATGACAATAAATTGCTCACCCAATAACGGCAATGCTTGAATGATACCACCAGCGGTTTCAAGCCCCCCAGCCTGCTCTTGGCTGTAAGTGATCGATACACCAAACTGCGAACCATCACCGAAATACTCTGTTATTTTGTCGCCCTGCCAGGCAAGGTTAATAACAATATCGGTAACCCCGGCTTGACGTAAGTTATTAATGTGATGCTCTAATAGTGGCTTGCCGTTAATCTTTAGCATCGGCTTTGGTTGCGTTTCGGTTAGCGGCATCATGCGTTTACCACGCCCTGCCGCTAGGATCATTGCTTTCATTTCGACTCTTTCGTTAAACGCTGCTTGGTCTGTGGAATAATTGTCTGCTCTATCCACTGACCAAGGGCTGTTAACTCTGGGTATTCTTTACTGACATTACTGATGTATGTAAGGGTTGGCAGCACATTATTCAAATAGCCAGACTTACCGTCACGTAATTTTAAGCGGCAAAATATGCCCGCAGCTTTTAAGTGACGCTGCACGCCGGTTAAGTCAAACCAACGTTTAAACATCGCAAATGAGGTGTCTTGCAATAGCTGCTGCTCGCTAAATTCGTCATAAGCGTAATGTAAAAGGTAGTCGAGTTCTTGCTCTGGTAGCTTGAAATAGCAATCCCTTAATAACGAAACAAGGTCATAACACACCGGCCCTTGTACGGCATCTTGATAATCGATGATTGCCCATTGCTGCCCTGTGCGCATAATATTGCGGCTATGGAAGTCTCGGTGCACCGTAACAATTGGTTGCTCAAGCGCATTATTAATTAATAACTCACAGGCTTGTTGCCACATTTGCTGCTCATCAGCAGAGAGTTGCTCACCAATAAAGTTATCGACTAACCAATCTCTAAAAATGCTTAGCTCAAATTGTAAAAAATCGCCATCAAATACTTTCATATATTGGGCAGGCGGGATTTGCGCCCACTGTGCACTTAACTTTATTAGATGTTTGTAGTGTAAAGTGCGGTCTTCGTCGCCCAGTAAATCAGCCAAATGAGTATTGCCTAAATCACTCAGCAAGAAGAAGCCTTGCTTTTCATCTGCCTGAAGAATTTTTGGTAATTTAAACCCATGCTGAGAAAATACTTTGTTAAGTTCTATATAAGGTGTGTTATCTAGTTTGTCTGGATCTGAGTCCATGACAATATAGCTTTGATCACCTGTATTTACACGGAAATAACGGCGAAAACTCGCATCCCCAGTGATGGCGGCTAATTGATATTCATCCTCTTTAAAGTGAGGATTTAAAAACTGCTGTAAACTTTTATAACGATTCATTTAGTAAGATATCTATTTTTCACTAAGTCAATTACTGTATTTGCCATTGTTTTCCTTTATTATGTCTAGCTTATATCCAACCAAAGAGCATTAAGGTCATTAAATGAGCAAAACCTGGGGCATAATGATGCTAAGCGTACTTAGCGCACCATCGTTCGCCGAAACTGAACTGACACACAATTTTTGTGGCACTTCAATGCAAACCAGAGCTTGGCAACCGCTCCCTGGCCTTGAACTTAATATGATCGATATCAAATCCGATGATATTGAACTATTGGGTACCCAAAGCGCAGAATTTACCGGTAATGTAGATATTAACACCCTAACGATGAATTTGTCCGCACAAAGTGCACTGATTGACAAACAACGTGGGTTACTTAATGCAACCGGCCCTATCGTTTATCGCGATAAAGTAAGCCAAATTAATAGCTCTGGGCTCAATGCGGATTTAAATAATTCTGAATTAAGCTTGCTTGGTGCTGATTATAAGCTCACCGACCAACTTGGTCATGGTGGCGCAGAAAAACTAACAGTCAACGAGTCTGGCCTAAACCTGATGAACGCAAGCTTTACTACCTGCCCCGGCGAAACACCGGTGTGGGCAATCGAAGCTGACGAAATTGACTTATCAAGTGAAGATGGCTGGGGCGAAACCCACAATACCGTATTACGAGTATTTGATACGCCCGTGCTTTATATTCCCTATTTTACGTTTCCGTTAGATGACCGCCGTAAATCAGGTTTATTAACACCTAATTTCTCAAGTTCTGGTCGCTACGGTATTGAAACTATCACTCCGTATTATTGGAATATTGCACCTAATTACGACGCCACCATTACGCCTCGCTATATGTCGAAGCGCGGCTTACAAATGATTGGTGAGTTTCGTTATTTAACTGAGCAAAACAACGGTCTCATTGCCGTTGAATACTTAGATAAAGATGATGAAGAGCCAAATGTTGACTCGCGTTATCTATTCCATTGGCAGCAGCAAAGCTACTTTGGTGAGAACTGGCGCGGTAATATCGATATTACTAACGTTAGTGATGATAACTACTTAACCGATTTAAATTCTGGTTATGCGACCCGTACAGACACTCAGTTATACCGCACAGGTTCACTCACCCACTTAGGTGACACTTGGCGTACTAATATCAAGTTGCAAAGTTTTGAAGTGCTTGGTGATCACCGCGAATCATACGCGGCGCTGCCACAAATTAGCTTTTCGCAAACTGATGCCTATAACTTTTATGGCGTTGATTTAACCTTAGATGGTGAGCTTAGCTACTTCACGAATGATGATGCCGTCATTGATGAAGCAAGCCGTGTTCACATAGAACCGAAAGCAAGTTTTGGTTATCAAGAATATGCCTGGTCGTTTTTATCTGAATTCAGTTTACTGCATACAGAATATAATCAGCATGGTGATTTAACAGGTACCGACTACGACGAAAAAGTCACCCGTACCCTGCCAAAAGTGCGATTATACAGCCAATTAAATTTTGAGCGTGATACTGCGTTTTTCTTTAAAGATGGTATTCAAACACTTGAACCACAAATTCAGTACTTGTACACCCCTAATAAAGACCAATCAAACATTGGCCTTTACGATACAACAAAATTACAAGACGACTTTTTTGGTTTATTTAGAGACCGTCGATTCTCAAGCATCGACCGCATTGCCACTGCGAACCAATTTACGTTAGGTGCGACAACTCGCCTGTTTAGCAGTGAAAACGAAGAAGTATTTAATTTCAGCGCTGGCCAAATATTCTATTTAAGTGATGATGCTAAACCTACATCACAAGGTATTAATGTTGATACTAACTACAATGCCTTGTTCGCAGCGCAAACCATGTTACATTGGCACCGTCGCTGGTATTTATCAGGTGGTATTCAATACGACACTGATGGTAAAGAAATTATTCAATCAAATATCACCTTAGATTATAAAGGTGACGATAAACAGCTCGTGCAATTGAACCATCGCTATGCAAATGATGTCTCAGGCAATACAATCGAGCAAGTTGGTCTATTTACCAGCATTCCGCTATCGCAAGATTGGCAGTTTGTTGGCAGCTATCACCGCGATTTAGAAAGTGGTCGTAGTATTGAGGTTTTCAGCGGTCTTCAGTATGAATCGTGCTGTTGGGCGTTTCAAATCACAGGCCGTCGTCAAATCGAAACTGATTTAAACCAGGCGATTGGTCAAGAGCAAGCAACCTTTGATACCAGTATTGGCTTCAATATCGTATTAAAAGGGCTTGGAAGTAAAAGCCGTTATGATGCACAAAAATTATTACAACAAGGTATTTTTGGCTATCGTAGACCGTATTTTCTTAATAACTAGTACCGCAGTACTATTAGCAAGAGTATTAGAAAAAGTATGAATTTAAAAAAATTATTTGCATCTGCATTATTAACAGTTGGCCTTTGCCAAAGCGTTTTCGCAAAACCTGTCGAAATCGACAAAGTCGTTGGTGTAGTTAACCAAGGTGTTATTTTACAAAGTGAAGTAGATACCATAATCAACCGAGTAAAAACTCAAGCTGCAGAGCAAGGTCAAGAATTACCTTCTGATGACACGCTTCGCATTCAAGCAATTGAACGTTTAGTTAACCAAACTCTGATGATGCAACTTGCTGAACGCATGGGCTTAGAAATCTCTGATTCTCAGTTAGACCAAACGCTAGAAAACATGGCGCGCGAGCAAGGTGGTTCAATCGCTGATTTACGCCGTACAATTGAAGCTGCAGGCGAGAGCTACCCAGCATACCGTGAAGAAATTCGTAAAGAGATCACCACGCAACAAGTTATGCGTGCGAACGTTGACCGTCGCATCTATATCAGCCCGCAAGAAATCGATAACCTTTTAAAAATTATGGAAACTCAAGGTAAAAGTGCCGAAGAGTACGATATTGGTCACATCCTGATTGATATTCCAAGTGATGCAACACCGGATGAAATCACCAGTGCTAAAACGCGTGCGGACAAAGTTATCGAATTTTTAAAAGAAGGCAAAGAATTTAAACGTATCGCTATTTCATCTTCTAGTGGTTCAAAAGCACTTGAAGGTGGTCAGCTTGGTTGGATGAGCATTAACGAAATGCCATCACTATTCGCTGAAGCGGTAAAAGGTCATAAAAAAGATGATATCGTTGGCCCGCTTCGCTCTGGCGCTGGTTTCCACATTATTAAAGTACAAGATGTTCGTGGCCGTCAAGTAGTTGAAACTACTGAAGTTCGTTCGCGTCATATCTTAGTTAAACCATCAATTATTTTAAGCGAAGAAAAAGCTCGTGACATGCTTAAAGGCTTTGCAAAAGACCTTCGAGAAGGTAAAGCTGACTTTGCTGAGCTTGCTAAAGAGTACTCTGAAGACCCAGGTTCTGCATTAAAAGGCGGTGAGTACGATTGGACAGACCCAAGTACTTATGTACCAGAGTTCAAAAATACTCTGCTTTCGCTAGAAAAAAATGAAATCAGCGAGCCGTTCAGAACACAGTTTGGTTGGCACATTGTACAGCTACTTGACAAGCGTGTAGCAGATAAAACAGAGCAAGCTAAGCGTAACCGCGCTCACCAACTACTGTTTAATCGTAAATTTAAAGAAGAAAGTTTCAACTGGCAGCAAGAAATGCGTGAGCAAGCACACGTTGACATTTTCCCAACAGAATAAAAATTATGACCATTAGAATTGCAATTACCCCAGGTGAGCCAGCCGGTATTGGCCCTGATTTACTTATCAAGTTAGCGCAGCACCAGTGGGATGCCCAACTGGTGGTGATTGCTGATGGTGCGCTGTTAAAACAGCGCGCCAAGTTGCTTGGCTTAGACATTAACTTAATTGACTTTGATGATAGCCAAACGCCTAGTATTGCGCCTGCTGGCAGTGTTTACTTACACCAAGTAGATTTAGGCACAGACGTTGAAGTAGGTGTACTAAATGACGCCAATGGTCAATATGTACTCGATACATTGCGTATCGCCAGTGAAAAAAATATGGACGGTACCTTTGCCGCAGTTGTTACAGGCCCAGTACATAAAGGAATTATCAACAAAGCAGGTATCTCATTCAGCGGTCACACTGAGTATTTTGCACAGCAATCGAATACTGCTGATGTCGTGATGTTGTTAGCAACCGAAGGCTTGCGCGTAGCACTTGTCACGACGCACATACCGCTTGCTTACGTATCGCGCGCAATCACCGTTGAGCGTTTAAGTAAAGTTGCCACTATTTTAAACCATGACTTGCAAACTAAGTTTGGTATTGAAAAACCACGTATCCTCGTCTGTGGCCTCAATCCACATGCTGGCGAAGATGGTCATTTAGGCACTGAAGAAATTGATACCATAGCGCCAACGTTAGAGCTGTTAAATAACCAAGGCATGAACTTAATTGGACCATTGCCTGCTGATACCCTTTTTCAAGATAAATACCTTTCGCAAGCAGATGCAGTGCTAGCAATGTATCACGATCAGGGATTACCTGTGCTAAAATACAAAGGTTTCGGCAATTCGGTCAACATCACCCTTGGCCTGCCATTTATTCGCACCTCAGTAGACCATGGTACGGCGCTCGATTTAGCCGGCACGGGTACTGCTGATGTAGGTAGTTTTGAATTAGCGATCCGCGAAGCAATTAAGCTCGCCCATGAAAAAGCACAGAATCAATGACAGATAAAGTACATTTAGGACACCGCGCACGTAAGCGTTTTGGTCAAAACTTTTTAAACGATGACATGATCATCGACAAAATCGTCACGGCTATCGATCCTAAACCTGAAGACAATTTAGTAGAAATCGGCCCGGGTCTTGGTGCAATCACTGAGCCAGTCGCTGATTTAAGTGGCCACCTAACTGTTGTTGAGCTAGATAAAGACTTAGCAGAACGTTTAACAAGCCACCCATTCTTAGGGCCAAAATTAACGGTGCATCAAGGCGATGCAATGAAGTTTGATTTTAGCACTCTGATCAAGTCTGACGAAAAATTAAAGATTTTTGGTAACTTACCTTATAACGTATCGACCCCACTGCTATTCCATTTATTTGAGTTCGCAGATAACGTTGAGCATATGCACTTTATGCTACAAAAAGAAGTGGTCAAGCGTATGGTAGCAGGCCCAGGCAGTAAAGCGTTTGGCCGTTTAAGTGTAATGACACAATATTACTGCCACGCAATGCCAGTAATTGATGTGCCACCAGAGTGTTTTAAGCCAGCTCCTAAAGTTGATTCAGCGGTTATTCGCTTGATCCCGAAAAAGCCAGAGCAACGCACAGCTAAAAGCACTAAACTTTTAAATACAGTATGTTTAGAAGCGTTTAATCAACGCCGTAAGACACTGCGTAACAGCTTAGCTAACTTGCTTACAGCTGAAGAGCTAACAGGTATCGGTATAGATATCACTCTTCGTGCAGAAAGCCTGTCTTTACAACAATTTATTGATATAGCTAATTGGATTTATGACAACAAGCAGTAATTTAGGTTCTCCAATTAAGGTGTCGGTTGAGACCTTCTATGTAGAAGGTCAATCAGAGCCTGAACAAGATAAATACGTTTTTGCTTACTCAATCACCATAAAAAACCACAGTTTATGTAGTGCTAAGCTTTTGAGTCGTTACTGGTTAATTACCGATGCCAATGGCAAAGAAGTGGAAGTACAAGGTGAAGGCGTTGTTGGTGAAACACCGACCATTGCCCCTGGTGAAAGTTACAAATACACCAGCGGTGCGGTACTTGATACCCCTGTAGGGACAATGCAAGGCCACTACACCATGCGCAACGAGTTTGGTACTGAATTTGAAGCACCAATCGAGGTGTTTCGTTTAGCCCGTCCAAACATTTTGCACTAGGTAACAATGGCTGACTACGCAATTGGTGACTTACAGGGCTGTTATAGTGAATTTGATACGCTTTTAAAACGTGTCGATTTTAACCCAAGCCAAGATCATCTCTACTTAGTCGGCGATATTGTCGCTCGAGGCCCTGATTCACTCGCCTGCCTCGAGCACCTTTATACAATGCAAGGCAGTGTCAGTATTACCCTTGGTAATCATGATTTACACCTTATTGCTTGTCATTATCTAAATAAACCAGCAAACCCAAAAGATAAACTTGCTGATGTTTTTGATAGCCCAAAACGCGCTGAATATATTCACTTTTTGCAACAGCAACCATTAGCCTTATGGCTTGAACGCTATGACATGCTCATAAGCCATGCTGGCTTAAACCCTAATTGGTCGATAAAAAAAGCACTAAAGCGTGCTCGCTTTGCAGAGCGTTGCTATCAAGGTGCTGATGCAAGCCATTACTTTGCCAATATGTATGACCCTCATCCATTAGCATGGCAATCAACATTACCTAACGAGGCTAAATTTCGTTATATCGTTAATTACTTCACGCGCATGCGCTTTGTTAATTTGCTTGGTGAACTCGATTTCAGTAACAAAACCAGCATTAGTGAAGATAGCTCAATAATCCCTTGGTTCGAGCATCCGAATATTAGTAAGCTCAAGCAACAGATCACATTTGGTCATTGGGCTGCTTTAGAAGGTAAAGTTAAAGCTAAAAATATTCACGCTCTCGACACCGGCTGTGTATGGGGAGGTGCTATGACACTCATGGAACTCAGCCAAAAAGGCTGTTTTGTCGAAAAATCCCACTCTTTTATCTAAATAAACTGAAAAATAGCTGAACATCTGTTAGATTTATAACAATTAAAGTTAATTTAATTTAAAGCTAATTAAATTTAAATACTTAACTAATTGGCAACCTTGCCGATAAGTGTTGATTAGTACTATTTTCTGGAATTACATATGAACTTGACCGTTAGACAGCGTATTTGGGGTGGCTTTATTGTTATTACGTTACTCCTGCTATTTATTGGTGGTAACTCGTTGATCAGAATTACCAACATTGATCAATCAACGCAGCGAGTTAATCAGCTGTCATTACCGGCTCTCGATAAAAGTTATGAGTTGCAGGTTGAATTCATTTTGATGAGTAAATCGGCACAAGCCAGCTTTTACACCACATCACAAGATGAGTTAGCGGCTCTTCGCAAGAATTTTACTGAACAGAAAAAGCGTTACGATAGCTCTTACCAAGAGCTACAGCAGATAGTGAGTAACGATCCTAAACTGAAACAAAGCAGCCAAGAAGTTGAACAAACTTATAAACGTTTTGCTAAATCTGTTGATAACCTTTTCGCAGATAAACAAACTCAGCTAGAACTGAATAAAACGCTACGCACGCAGCTTGAAAGTATCGAGATCAGCGCCGAAGATGCTAACTCAGTTGTGCTAGATATCATTGATATTGATGGCCTTGAAGAAAACCACTCACGTGCTTATCAAGCTGCCAACAACATGGAAAACAACTTCCAGTCAGTCGTCACTAATAGTACTGATATGTTAACGGTTAAAACCCTTAACACGTTAGATATTGTTAAAAACGAGCAAGTTTACTATTTGGAAGAAGTTGAACGAAGCCTTGGCCTTATTCGCCCAGCTATCATTGATAATAATGCTGACTTATATAATGACCTAAATGGTTATTTTGAAAGCCTTGCCAATAACGTGCGCGGCAACAACAGTTTATCTGCAAATAAAAAACGCCTAATTGATGCAATTGCACAAACTGAATCTGAACTAGCCAATGCAGAAAAATCAACGACCGAAGCCCTGAAACAACTTAAAGAGCTGGTTGATCAAGCAACTGTCCTTGCCTTTGACTTACAGCAAGATGTAAGCGGTAATGTATCAACGGCGACTATTTGGACTTGGATTGCCATGGTTATCGCGACTTTAATTGCTATTGCAGTAGCAGCGATTACAGTTAACCGTATTACTAAACCTCTATCTGAAGTTAATCGAATTCTTGATATTGTTGCTAGTGGTGACATGACTCAACGCCTAGATGATTCAGCTAAAGATGAGTTTGGTGAGTTATCACGAAGCTGTAATACACTCATCGAAAGTTTGCGTACGCTTATTCAAGGTATTATTTCTCGCTCTACACAGCTTGCTGCGGCTTCTGAGGAAACTTCAGCAATCACTGAAGAGTCAAGCCAGGCGATTCGTAATCAACAAGCACAAGTTGAACAAGCTGCAACTGCAACCACTGAAATGAGCAGTACATCACAAGCGGTAAGCAGCAGTGCTCAACAAGCGCTGAGTGAAATTAAAAACGCGGATAAAGAAGCAGACCGTGTTAAAGGTATTTCTTCACAAAATAAAGCAACCATTGAACAACTTGCCCGTGAAGTTGATGATGCATCACAAGTTATCAATCAACTACACAAAGACAGCGCATCAATTGGCGGTATCTTAGATGTTATTCGTGGCATTGCAGAGCAAACTAACCTACTTGCGCTTAATGCTGCAATTGAAGCTGCACGTGCTGGCGAACAAGGCCGAGGCTTCGCTGTTGTAGCTGACGAGGTTCGCTCTTTAGCAAGCAAGACTCAAGAGTCGACCCAAGAGATCCAAGCTATGATTGAATCACTTCAGGTTGGCGCTGAGGCTGCTGTATCGGCGATGTCGAAAGGTAAGCAACAAGCTGAGTCGTGTGTTGAGCAGTCAGACCTTGCCAACACAGCCCTTGATTCAATCACTGCAGCCGTTGCACAAGCTCATAATGTAAGTGAAGAGATCTCAACAGCCGCTCACGAACAGCAACAAGTATCACAAGAAATTAGCGAACGCTTAGAGTCGATTGTGGCAATTGCAGAGCAAACAGCTGAGGGCGCAAACCAAACCAATATTTCAAGTTCAGAAGTTGCTAAGTTAGCAGAAGAACTACGTTTATCGGTCGATGCGTTTAAAGTTTAAGAAGCTGTAAACGAGTTACGAGTTACGAGTTACGAGTTACGAGTTAACAAAGATAGAAGCCGTGTTTGTGAAAAAAAACACGGCTTTTTTGTATGTATTCATATCAATTCGCCTATCTTGTGAGCTGACTACACTTAATATTAGCCTGCCTCCCCTCCCAAATAGGCGCATTTTTTAATAGCAAATAATTACGTATTACAGCGAGTAGGAATTAATTTAGCGAAGCGTTTTTCAGGCATAAAAAAACCGCAACGAGTGCGGTTTCTTAAATTCTATTGGCTTTTAAATTAAAGACCTGCGCGGTCTTTAATAACAGCGATTAGTGGTGAACCACCGTGGCCGTTTGCTTCAGCCCATGCGATGTCTGCACCGTCTTCTAAAGAACTTTTAGATAGGTTCTTAACGATGTATTCACCTGTATCTGCTGCGCCGCTTTCGATTGCATGACGAAGCATGTTATTACCATTACACTGTACAGCATCAAAGATGTTACGGATTTTAACACGTGAGCTCTTAAGCTTATCACGTAAACGGTTTTTATCATCTGCTGCAATATACTCACAGATTGAAACCGCTAATTGATCATCAGCTTTTGCTGGTGCTGTATACGCAACTGACGCTGAAACAACAGCCGCTGCAAGTAACATATTTGGTAACTTCATCATATTTTGCCCTTATGTAATACTTTCTTCTTACCAAGATTGTGTAATATTGTACCAACTAATTAATTTTACCGCAATAATGTTACGAATTTTTGTACAGGGTTACAAACGTATACGAGTAAGGGTTTTTGTTATCAGGCTGATGCTGTTCTTGCTCGACAACTGTCCAATTAGCAACACTTTCGTAATCTGGGAACTGCGTATCACCGCTTACTTCAAGATCGATGAATGTTAAGTATAGTCGATCTGCCAGAGATAGAAATTGTTCGTAGATATTTCCGCCACCTATAATCATAACTTCTTCAACTTCAGCAACCAATGCCAGCGCAGCCTCTGGTGAAGTAACCACCTCAATCCCTTCTGCTGTGTAATCAGCGTTGCGCGTGATAATAATATTTTGACGTCCAGGTAAAGGGCGACCAATGGATTCAAACGTCTTACGGCCCATGATCACAGGCTTTGCCATAGTTACTTTTTTAAAGTGCTGTAGATCGGCGGGTAAATGCCATGGCATCTGGTTGTCTTGGCCTATTACTCGGTTATTTGCCATAGCAGCAATCATTGAAATTTTCACACTAAACCTTAATACTTTTTTCTTATTAATAAAAAAGGAGCGCATGGCTCCTTTTCAGTTTAAAATTTTATCGTTGGTAGATAACTTCTACATCGTAGTCATCATCATCCCAGTCGTCATCCCAATCATCATCATCTTGAGATGTTGCTTTCTGATGGTAAGTATCCCACTTAAATTCAACTTCTTCTTTCTCTTCTTCAGCGAATTTCTCTTTCGGCATACTATCAAGCAGCGCCATAATGTCATGACACAATGCTTGGGTATTTTGCTTGTTTGCAGCAGAAATACGGTAAACATTAACCTCTTCACCTAGCTCTTCGGCAATTTCATTACACAGGGCTTCGGCTTCATCTTCTGGCAATAAGTCGATTTTGTTAAATACTAACCAACGCGGCTTTTCAGCAAGTTTGGGGCTGTACTGGTGTAGCTCGTTAATAATCGCAAAGGCATTATCAACTGGGTTAGTACCATCAACTGGCATAATATCAATAATATGCAGTAATACACGACAACGTTCTAAGTGCTTTAAGAAGCGAATACCCAGACCCGCACCTTCTGAAGCGCCTTCAATCAGACCAGGAATATCTGCAATAACAAATGATTTATTCGCATCAGGGCGTACTACACCAAGGTTAGGAATAAGCGTTGTAAATGGGTAATCAGCCACTTTTGGTTTTGCCGCCGAAACACTACGGATAAATGTTGATTTACCAGCATTAGGTAAACCCAGCAAGCCAACATCAGCAAGTAGCATTAACTCAAGGCGTAAGCTGCGAACTTCACCAGGTGTACCTAGTGTCTTTTGACGTGGTGCACGGTTAGTACTTGATTTAAAACGTGCATTTCCCAAGCCATGGAAACCACCTTTCGCAACTACAATTTTTTGACCATGTTTAGTTAAATCACCTAGTGACTCTTCTGTATCAACGTCAGTGATACGCGTACCTACAGGTACTTTAAGCGTCAAATCAGCGCCCTTTTTACCTGTCATGTTACGGCTTTGGCCATTTGTACCGCGCTCTGCTTTATGAAAACGCTCAAATTGATAGTCAATTAAGGTATTTAAGTTTTCATCGGCTTGTAGATAAACGCTGCCGCCATCGCCGCCATCGCCGCCATCAGGACCGCCGTCTGGTACATATTTTTCACGTCGGAAAGATACGACACCGCTGCCGCCATCACCCGCGTCACAACGAATTTCTACTTCATCTACAAACTTCATGATTACTCACTTTAAGATTGGCTTGTTAATAACTCTATTATATACCTAAGCCCTTCTGATTGCAGGCTTAGCTTAGGTATATATTTATGCGCATTAGTATGCGCCTCAAAACAAAAAACCCCGCAAAGGCGGGGTTTTTCAAATATCGAGATGATTACTCAGCTACGATATTTACGTATTTACGGTTTAAAGGACCTTTCTGTTCGAATTGAACTTTACCATCTGCTTTTGCGAAGATAGTGTGGTCTTTACCGATACCTACGTTTGCACCAGCGTGGAACTTAGTACCACGTTGACGAACAATGATGCTACCCGCTAGAACTGATTCGCCACCAAAACGCTTAACACCTAGGCGTTTGCTTTCTGAATCGCGACCGTTACGAGTACTACCAGCTGCTTTTTTATGTGCCATTTCTCAGTACCTCTAAATTAAGCGCTAATGCCAGTGATTTTAACTTCAGTGAACCATTGACGATGGCCCATTTGCTTACGAGAATGCTTACGACGTCTAAATTTAACGATCTTAACTTTCTCACCGCGACCGTGTGAAACAACCTCAGCTGTTACTTTACCACCGTTTACGAACGGTACACCGATCTCGATTTTCTCACCATCAGCAACTAAAAGTACTGAATCAAATTCAACTGCTGCACCAGTTTCAACGTCTAATTTCTCAAGACGAATTGTTTGACCTTCAGTCACACGGTGCTGTTTACCACCACTTTGGAAAACCGCGTACATAATTAACTCCGTCTGTGCGCCCTCAAATCGACGCAACTAAAATATTCTTCAATAGGGCGCGAAGTTTACGCTAATGTGCAAAAACTAGCAAGCCTCTTTTTCGATAAAATGAATAAAAAATAGCTGCATTGAGAGCAATTCAATATTTTCCCCTATTCTATCCTAAAAACACCACATGCCAAGCGGTTTTTACGATCTCATGACAATTAAATTACGCCAATAATACAGACTTTGTGAATTCAAAAAGCTGATCACTTATTAATCAAGGTTATAAATTTATGTCAGCAAAATTGATCTGAAATAAAAAACTTTACAGTGTTTTTTTAATGAATCATCACAAAATATCGAGCAAGCGCTTTTTTTGTTGTACAATCAGCCCCGTATACCCATAAATATTGGCTCGGAGATCAATGGATATAAAAGCTATCCAGACGTTAATCGAAAATGAAATGGATGACGTCAATCAACTTATACACGCCCAAATGCGCTCAGATGTCGCATTGGTTAACCAACTCGGTTTATACATAGTAAACAGCGGTGGTAAGCGCGTTCGACCTATGTTGGCCATTTTAGCGGCAAAAGCACTCGGTTATGAGGGCAAAGACCATATTACGCTTGCTACTATCATCGAGTTTATTCATACCGCGACCTTATTGCATGACGACGTTGTCGACGAGTCACATTTACGCCGTGGTACACCAACAGCCAATGCTGAATTTGGTAATGCAGCGAGCGTTTTGGTGGGTGACTTTATCTATACACGTTCATTTCAGTTGATGGTTGGCCTAGGTAAAATGCCAATTATGCAAATTCTAGCTGATGCAACGAATGTCATCGCTGAAGGCGAAGTATTACAGCTAATGAACTGTAATGACCCAGACACGACAGAACAAAGCTACATGCAGGTTATTTACAGCAAAACGGCAAAATTGTTCGAAGCTGCAACTGGCCTTGCTGCAATTATTACCGAGCAAGATGAGCAAACCCTTGAAGCATTAAACTTATACGGTATGCATCTTGGCACGGCATTTCAATTAGTGGATGATGTACTTGATTACAACGCCGATGCTGAGCAACTTGGTAAAAACATTGGCGATGATTTAGCTGAAGGTAAACCTACCCTACCGCTTATCTACGCAATGCAAAAAGGCACCCCAGAGCAAGTGAAGCTAATTAGAGACGCTATTGAGCTTGGCAATGGTATGGATCACTTAGAGAGCATTCTAGCAGCATTAGCTGATACTAAAGCGCTTGAGTTTGCAATGCAAAAAGCTGAGCAAGAAGCTGACAAAGCGATTGCTTGCATTGCTTTCTTACCAGACACACCGTACAAACAAGCATTAGAGAGTTTGGCACGCATCGCCGTTGCCCGCGATCATTAAACGCTATTTATTCGAGCCATTAAAAAAGCCTGCATATGCAGGCTTTTTTGTTTTCGGCGATTTAAAAAACCGCCTATCATCTGTCGGAATTAACCGTTGATGAAATCAACACCTTCTTGGATGTCTTTGTTAAGAGTAGCTAGCATGTCGTTTTTAGCTTGCTCTTCGAATGCACTTAACTCACCGTAAGAAAGGATTTCTTCAACGCCGTTTTTACCTAAACGAACTGGGTGTGCGAAGTAGGCTGCATCACCGTTTTCAACTGCAACGTATGCGTAATCAACAACTTCTTCACCTTGTAAGCCTTTAACTAAAGACATACAGAAGCGTGCTGCTGCAGCACCCATTGAAAGAGTCGCTGAACCGCCACCCGCTTTAGCGTTAACAACTTCAGTACCTGCGTTTTGGATACGTGGAGTTAATGCTGCAACTTCTTCGTCAGTGAAAGTAACACCTTCAACTTGAGAAAGAAGAGGAAGGATTGTAGTACCTGAGTGACCACCGATCACTGGAACTTTAACGTCAGTTGCGCTTAAACCTTTAAGTTCAGCAACAAATGCTTCTGAACGGATCACGTCAAGTGTTGTGATACCGAATACACGGCCTGCATCGTAAGTACCTGCTTTTTTGAATACTTCAGCAACGATTGGCACAGTGCCGTTAACTGGGTTAGTGATGATACCCACTAACGCTTTAGGACAGTTTCTAACGATGCCTTCAGCTAATGTTTTGATGATACCTGCGTTTACGTTGAAAAGGTCCGCACGGTCCATGCCTGGCTTACGTGGCATACCCGCTGGGATAAGAACGATATCACAACCAGCTAATGCTGCGTCTAGGCTGTCAGCACCAAAGCCTTCAACTTTAACGTCTGTTGGAATGTGAGAAAGATCAACCGCTACACCAGGAACAACAGGGGCAACATCGTATAACGATAATTCAGAACCTGCAGGTAAACTTGTTTTTAATAATAAAGACAATGCTTGGCCGATACCGCCAGCTGCGCCTAAAACAGCAACTTTCATTGGAATTCTCCGTAATTTGAGGTAGGAAATATTTGTGGCCCTAAAGATAATGAAATTAGCGACTAAAAACAAATTTATCCTGCTTATTTCGCGTATAATTTCGACCATAGTTGTAAACTTGGCTGTAAAGACACAGCATTTTGGACGACTTTGTAAACTAATACTGCATAAATATGCAGAGTTGTGTAGAATTACCCTACATTTTATGAATAAAGAAACGGCAACATGCAACCACAAGACAAACAAGAAGCACTGATCAAAGCGTTTAAAGCGCTATTAAAAGAAGAAAACTTCGGCTCACAAGGTGAGATTGTCGAAGCATTAAAAGAGCAAGGCTTTGATAATATTAGCCAAAGTAAAGTCTCTCGCATGTTAAGCAAGTTCGGTGCGGTACGTACTCGCAATGCAAAACAAGAAATGGTGTATTGTTTACCAGCTGAAATGGGTGTGCCAACAGCGAAAAGCCCGCTTCGCCAACTTGTTATTGATATTATGCATAACGAAATGATGATCATTATTCGCACCAGTCCAGGCGCAGCACAATTAATTGCTCGTTTACTTGATTCACTCGGTAAAGCAGATGGTGTACTAGGTACGATTGCAGGTGACGACACTATTTTTATCGCCCCTGCGAAGATTTCTGAAATCGATGTGACGCTTGAGCGCGTGCGCACTTTATTCGATACCGTTTAAAGCTGCTTTAAGAAGTTTACTGACGGGGCGAAAAACGCAGAACCCATATCGGCTTGAGTAAAATCGAGCCAATGATCATAGCAATCGCCCTGCCCTAAGCGACTCTTTA
The DNA here is from genome assembly GCF_001641615.1 of Pseudoalteromonas gelatinilytica. Lineage (GTDB taxonomy): Bacteria > Pseudomonadota > Gammaproteobacteria > Enterobacterales > Alteromonadaceae > Pseudoalteromonas > Pseudoalteromonas gelatinilytica. The sequence continues at coordinate 38,886 of NZ_LRRU01000018.1, read as the reverse complement.
ATACCTGTTCAAACGCATCCCCTTGCGCAGCACACGAAACCATTAAAATTCCCTGCTTATGCACATCACCAAATGGCATGCTTTGGTTTAGCAATAGTGGCTGGCCATGATCATCTTTTAATTCACTACGAACCGCATGACTGGTTTCTACAGCAGGCACAATCAAGGTGTTATCTAAACGCGTGCGCCCCATGATTTGCTCTTGCTCAGATAACGATAAATGCTGCCAGACACTCAAATCATGCACAAAGCGCTGAACATGGATATAACTGCCTTGGTCTTCAAAGTGACCCGGTTTATCGATAAGTGCTGTACTACGCTTTTGGCGACCATGCGGCGTATCACCCGCATAGATAAAGCCGTTAAAATCACGCCCGTCTAAAAATCGAAAATTACGAACCTGCTCCACCAGCTCAACATCCGGTGTTAATAATTTTAGGATTTGCAGAGCAAATAGATGATTGACATCTTCGCGGTCTGAGCGAATTTGTACAAACAAATCAAATGGCTGGGCACTAATCACATGATCACTGTGAGTTACATTCGGAAAGCTTTGCAATTGACTAGGAATAAACTCGGGTAAGATATGCGGCCAATACTGAGCACCAAGGGCAACCACGCACGACAGCATGGCTTCTGAGAACTGATCAGCAAACTCATCTTGAATGACGCTGACGCGTTTTAGTTTTTTACGTAATGACTCATCATGGCCATCGTAAACATTAAAAAACAGGTGCAAACCATGTAAGTTTGCTTCAGCACAAATCCCAGATTGCGCTTGCGCCATAGTGAATCCTTAGCTTCTCGTTATTTGCACAAAGCCAAGGATTCAAGATTGTTATTTATCACTAATCATGAAAAAAATTGACTGTGTGCGGCATTATTTTTATTTTTACAGGCTGCTCAACAGCTAACACGCGATCTTGCTCTGCGGCAACTTCACACTCTTGACCTGCAATATTGATACGGTACACATAACGCGTGCCGATAAAACGTCTTTGCAAGATAGTTAAACTGTTTGCGTCACTGTGCGCAGCTTCACACAACTGAATATGGTGCGGTCTTATATACACTTGACCTTGCTGGCAATTAGTATTGCTTGCCGTCAATGACTGAACCACACCAAACGCCGTTTCGTATTCAGTTGGCGTTAATACTTTTGCCGTTAAGTATATGCCCGTACCAAGAAACTCTGCAACCACCTTTGAGTTAGGTTGACTAAATAACTGCTCCGGAGAGCCCTGTTGGGCGATTTTTCCACCATGCATAACAGCAAGCGTGTCAGCAAATGCGAAAGCTTCTTCCTTTGAGTGGGTAACAAATACCGCAGAAACCTGCTGAGCTTTAATAATGCGGCGTATATCGGCGATAAGCTCAAAACGTACTTGTGTATCAATATTCGAAAATGGCTCATCAAGTAATAATAAACTTGGTTTGTAAGCAAGTGCACGGGCTATTGCCACTCGTTGCTGCTGGCCACCTGAAAGCTGATGCGGGTATCGCTGTGCACAACCATCGAGTTTAACAAGGCTAAGCATTTCATCTACACGCTCTCGCTTTTGTGCTTTGCTCATGTTGCTAAGGCCAAACGCAATGTTGTCGCTCACCGTTAAATGAGGAAATAGCGCATAGTCTTGGAACATCATGCCAATATTACGTTTTTCCGGTGCAACAAATAGCCCACTATCGTTAACCACTTTTGAATCAATACTCATATAGCCTTGCTCAGGCTGTAAAATCCCGGCAATTGCCTTTAAGGTTGTGGTTTTGCCGCAGCCACTTGCGCCAAGCAAACAGACGATTTCATCTTGTTCAACATTGAGGTTTAGTTCACTCAACACCTGAGTCGCATTGTACTGATAAGCTAAGTCTTTAATTATCAAATGACTCATGAGTGATTTTGCTCCATCGAACGATTAACGAAATACAAAGGGATTAACCCAACTAACACGATAAACAAGGCCGAAATTGACGCAAGCTCCAATTGCTCATCACTAACATATTGAAAAACATGGGTGGCCAGCGTTTCAAAATTAAAAGGCCTAAGTAATAAAGCGGCCGGTAATTCTTTCATACACTCAATAAACACTAATAAGCCAGCTGTTAGAATGCCGCGTTTTAATAGCGGTAAATGTACTCGCCAAAGTGTTTGTAAGGGCCCTTTGCCCATTGATTGGCTGGCCATATCAAGTGATGGGCTAATACGTAAAAAACTGCTTTCAAGTGCGCCATGTGCAATCGCATAAAAACGCACAACGTAAGCAAAGATCATCGCAAATAAAGTGCCACTTAAAAGTAACCCCGGTGATAAACCAAAAGGCTCAAGCCAATTATTTAATGCATCATCCAGCTGTGTTAATGGCAGTAATACGGCAATCGCTAACACAGTACCAGGTAAGGCGTAGCCAGTACTTGCTAAACGCCCTGGGAGCAAAGGGTAAGCTTGTTTAGCAATGCGCTGATAAAACAATACCAATAAGCTCAATAGGATAGTTGCAATGCTCACCACAACAGCCACTTTAAAACTTTGCCAAGCGTAATTAAAAAATGCCCCATTCCATGCTTCATCTGCATAGACAATGGCGTATTTAACTAACACCCCAACCGGTAGGATAAAAGCCAATACCAGCACAACTGTACAAGCAAAGCTTGCAGCCCACGCCGCACCGCCTTTTAAGCGATACAAGGTTGCGCTGTTTACGCTTGACTGACGTTCATACACGGCTTGATTGCGACGACTAAAGCGTTCAACCATGATGGTTAAAAACAAAATCAGTAACATGATACCTGAGATTTTCGCCGCAGCAGTTAATGAGTAATAGCCAAGCCATGTATCGTAAACAGCGGTCGTCAGTGTGCTCACAGCAAAGTAGTTAACAGTAGCAAAATCAGCCATAGCTTCCATACTGATCAATGTAACCCCTGCCACAATCGCCCCACGACCAAGAGGCAGACTAACGCGCAAAAAACTCTGTAATGGCGATAAACCCATCAGCTGACTAGCTTGTACTAGTTTAAAAGACTGCTCTCTGAGTGCAGTTTTAAAAATTAGGTATAAGTAAGGATAGAGTACCAAGGCAATCATAAAAATAGCCCCAGTCAATGTACGAATATCAAAAAACCAGTAATCGTCTGGTGATTGCCAACCAAACCAGTCTCTGAGTGCGATCTGTACAGGCCCTGCGTAATCAAGTAAGTCGGTATACACGTAGGCGATAAGATAAGTTGGCATTGCTAAAGGCAGCATTAACGCCCATTCAAATTGCTTACGCCCGGGAAAGTCACAGTATGCAGTTAACCAAGCTAGCGGCAATGCAATTATACAGCTTAACAGCCCTACCCCTGCAATGAGAATTAGCGTATTACGGGTATAATCCCACAGCACCGTATCGAAAAGGTGCTGAAATACATCTGAATCCCCTTGCAGAGATTCAAATAACAAAAAGCCTAATGGCGTAACAAGCAACAGGCCAATAAGCCAGGCTGTAAGCTGCCAACGCGACAGCGAAAACTTCACATGCATAAGTGGATTAATACCAGATAAAATAAAAGCTGTTAAAAAACAGCTTTTATAAAATTGTGTAACGAGGAATGTTCTCGTTATAAATCAAACTTTACTTCATCAATCAGCTTCAGTGCCACAGGGCGATATTTGCTTATCTCATCAAGAGGAAGACTGTCTTCTTTAAACTCACCCCATGATGCAACCATCTCAGATAATGCAACCCCTTGCTTTACAGGGTATTCCATATTCACTGAAGCATACATATTTTGCGCCTTATTGTCGGTCATATACTCAATCAGTTTCAAGGCATTTTCAGGGTTTTTAGCATAACGGGTCATAACAACGCCCGATACATTGATATGAGAACCTCGGTTTGTTTGGTTAGGAAAGTTAATATAAACCGCTTCAGCCCATGATTTTTGCTGCTCATCTTGCATCATTTTACCAAAATAGTAGCTGTTACCTAACGCCAGATCACATAAACCTTCTTTTACTGCTTTGACTTGCGCTCTGTCATTCCCTTGCGGCTTACGTGCTAAATTGGCTTTAACCCCCTCAAGCCATTGCTTAGTTTTTGCTTCGCCATGGTGAGCGACCATAGAAGCAACTAAACCTAAATTGTATGGATGTTTGCCAGAGCGAGTACAGATTTTACCTTTGTATTTTGGGTCCGCTAAATCTTCGTAAGTTAGCTCTGCAAGTGCACCAACGCGCTCTTTTGAAGAGTAAACATTACGTACGCGTTTAGTAAGTGCTATCCACTGACCATCTGCATCGCGAAAGGTGCTTGGCACATTCGCGTTTACCACATCACTATTGATTGACTGCGTTAAACCTAAATCTTCTAGTTGAATAAGTGCACTAAAATTTGAAGTTAATACTAAATCAGCCTTACTGTGTTTACCTTCGCGCTTAACACGCTCAATCAGCCCTTTTTTTGCAAATACCACATTAGTTTTAATGCCTGTTTGCTTGGTGAAATCGTCCAAAATAGGTTGAATTAAGAACGGTTGGCGAAACGAGTAAATATTTACTACATCAGCAGCAAATGCTGGCGCAGTTAAAAATGCGCTAAGTAATACAAAGGCTGTTTTTTTCATTTTATTACACCTAAATAATAACAATTATCAAAATATTTTACCTAGAGTTAGGGCAAAGTGCACCCGTTTAAACTCATAAATAAACTAACCAAGCTGCCATTTGGGAATTTACATGTAAGAAATATCTCACCCGCATGGCAGTTATTGAGTAAAAAGCACCAGCAAACACTGCACAAAAACCCATAACCAGCTGAAATAAAACAACTTAGTTTAAATGACAATAAAATAACCAGCAGTTTAAACAAGATTTTGACCTACTCAGCGCTTCCTATTTCTCTATAATTACTTACATCAACTAAGCAAGAAGCTTAATGAGTAGATGGATAAGGAAGCATTACTCATAAAACCGCGGAATAAGGTTCATTAGGAGAATAAGGAATCAAGGACAGGCTCAGGAAGAGTAACGCAATGGAGTGACAACCTACGGACAACATCAGGATGATGTGGAATGGCATAACAGCAGGACGTTGTTATACAGGAAGTTCAAAAAGTGGAATAAAGGACAGGCCGTTAGGGCATCGCAATGGATTTGCAAGTAAAGGGATAGTGTTAGGATGGCACGTAAGGGAATGGTAAAGTAATTACCAGCAAGGATGTAAAGGACTAAAAAGGAAACAAGGCTGGATTGCCTTATATTGCACAGAACCAATAAGTAAAGTGTAATCGCATGGATTGGCAAAGTTTAGGGAGTTGATTAGATTCAATTGCAGGATGCAAAAAATTAAGAAGATTCCGCAAGCGCGACTAGTGATAGTACGCGCTTTTCTTTTGCCTACAATTTAGTAAAGAGTTATACCAATTCGCTTAATTAAGTGGTCTATTTTGAGGCAATAAAACCTCGTCGATAACAAGGCAAAAATTTCGTTATTTAGTTGTTCTAAATCAGTAATTTTTAACGCAGGTAGCGACAGGTTTAATCCCTCAAAATGATTAAGTATTATTGCGGATTGGTACTATTACTCCGGTCGCCCCTTATTTCGCTTACCTAGTAGGTAGGCATCTCTGAACTTAATAAAATGCTGTTCTAGCTTTTGAGTAGCGTCTTTCTCACCCGCAAGCGCAAGTACCATAATAGCCACCTCAGCGGTGCCAAGTTGATGTTCGTGTGGAGCTACACGTAATCGATAATCCGAAAGTTTTTCAGGTGTGATTGAAAGCACAGGTAAATTATCCAGATAAGGACTTTTACGGATCATTTTCTTTGCTTCGCGCCAAGTACCATCTAAGAAGATAAACAACGGACGCTTACCTTCAACAGGAGTTACCTCGGTGATCACCCGCTCTTCGTCGTCAACATCGCTGGCAGGGAAAATAACCATAGGTTGATACTGAGGATCTGCCAACAAGCTTAGTAAGGCATCATCAGGATTCGTTCGATCCCATTTAAAGGCATAGTTTTCTGGCACGATTTCAGCAATTAAACGGCCAGTATTTGACGGCTTAAAACTCTCATTGTGATACATAAGTAAACAGACTGCGGCATCGCACTTTGCCTGCTCAACGCCTTCACAAATACAATAGTGCTCGGCTAATAAACATCGCTCACAACGTGTTAGTTTTGCTCCTCGCGCTTTAAATTCACGACGAGACTCAGCCATTTGTTGAGTGCGAAGCACTAACACGGAATTATTTGAGATAGTAACCACTGTATTTACCAGAAAATTAAACGGCGCGTATTGTAGCTAAAAATATAGGGAATAGATATTAATCTAAGTTTTAAGCTACAAGCTACAAGCTACAAGGAACGAGTGAAATCTGATGGTTTGTTGTTAAAAACAAAAAACCCAGCCAAAGCTGGGTTTTTAAAACGATTAGTCAAAAGAACTTACTTCTTTTTAACTGCTTTTTTGTTTGGAAGGTCAGTGATTGAACCTTCGAAGATTTCAGCAGCTAGACCGATTGATTCGTTTAATGTTGGGTGAGCGTGAATAGTTAACGCTAGGTCTTCACCGTCTGCGCCCATTTCAACTGCTAAGCCGATTTCACCTAGCATTTCACCTGCGTTGATACCAACCATAGCACCACCGATAACACGACCTGAGTCTTTATCGAAGATTAGCTTAGTTTGGCCTTCAGTACGTGCTGAAGCGATTGCACGACCAGAAGCAGCCCAAGGGAATACAGCAGTTTCGATGCTTAAGCCTTGCTCTTTAGCTTCTTTCTCAGTTACACCAACCCATGCGATTTCTGGATCTGTGTATGCGATTGAAGGGATGCACTTAGGATCGAAGAAGTGTTTCTGACCAGAGATAACTTCTGCAGCAACATGACCTTCGTGAACCGCTTTATGTGCAAGCATTGGTTGACCAACGATATCACCGATAGCGAAGATGTGACCAACGTTTGTTTTAAGCTGCTTATCAACATTGATGAAACCACGCTCATCAACATTAACGCCTGCTTTATCAGCGTCAACAAGCTTACCGTTAGGTGTACGACCTACTGCAACAAGTACTTTGTCGTAACGTACTGCGTCAGCTGGTGCATTTTTACCTTCGAATGAAACGTATAGACCGTCTTCTTTCGCTTCAACACCAACAACTTTAGTAGAAAGCATTACGTTGAACTTGTCTTTAACGTAACGTTGGTAGATTTTGATAACGTCTTTATCAGCTGCTGGAACTAATTGATCAGCAAACTCAACTACGTCAATTTCAGAACCTAGCGCACGGTATACAGTACCCATCTCAAGACCGATGATACCACCACCTAAAACAAGTAGTTTCTCAGGAACGTCTTTAAGCTCTAGTGCACCTGTTGAGTCAATTACACGGTCATCTTCAGGGATGAAAGGTAAGTTAACAGGTTGAGAACCTGCTGCAATAATAGCATTGTCAAAAGTGATTGTTGTTGTACCGTCAGTACCTTCAACAGCAATTGTGTTGCTGCCTGTGAATTTACCGTAACCGTTAACAACTTTCACTTTACGCATTTTAGCCATGCCGTCTAGGCCGCCAGTTAATTGACCGATTACAGACTCTTTCCAAGAACGGATTTTGTCTAGGTCGATTTCAGGCTTGCCAAAAGTAACGCCGTGAGATGACATTTCTGCAGCGTCATCGATCACTTTAGCTACGTGTAAAAGTGCTTTTGAAGGAATACAACCCACATTTAGACATACACCGCCCAATGTGTTGCGAGATTCTACCAATGTTACTTCTAAGCCCAAGTCAGCAGCACGGAAAGCCGCAGAATAACCACCAGGACCACCGCCTAGTACAACAACTTGAGTTTTTAATTCGTTGCTCATGCTATTACCTTAAATGTTTGAACGGGACACTGCCCCTATGTTTAACTGCCATGTTTCTGCAAGGCAGAAAGGGAGAGCAGATATCTATACCAAGATTGTTCTATGGCAAAGATTGTATCATTGCCAATGGTAAAAATCCCAGCAAAAAACACCTTGCTGGGATTTGATTCTTATAATTTACGAGACGATTACATCACTAGTTGACGAATATCGCTCATGTAGCTTGCTAGCGTCACAGTAAAGCGTGCTGCTAGGGCACCGTCAATAACCCTATGGTCGTATGACATTGATAATGGAACCATTAATTTAGGTTCAAACTCTTTGCCATTCCACTTAGGTTTCATTTCTGACTTAGATACACCTAAGATAGCAACTTCAGGCGCATTCACAATTGGCGTGAACGCTGTACCACCGATACCACCAAGGCTTGAGATTGTGAAACAACCGCCTTGCATATCTGATGACGTTAGCTTGCCGTCACGTGCTTTCGCAGAAATTTCCATTAACTCACGAGAAAGCTCAATGATGCCTTTCTTATCTACATCTTTGAATACTGGAACAACCAAACCGTTTGGCGTATCAACAGCAACACCGATATTGATGTACTTCTTCAAGATTAAGCTTTCGCCATCTTCAGACAGTGAAGAGTTAAACGTTGGGAATTCAGCAAGTGCTTTCGCCGCTGCTTTCATCACAAACACAAGTGGCGTGATTTTAACACCCAACTTTTTCTTCTCAGCAAGCGCATTTTGCTCTTTACGGAATACTTCAAGGCTTGTGATATCAGCTTCGTCAAACTGTGTAACATGCGGGATTTGCACCCAGTTACGGTGCAAGTTAGCGCCAGATAGCTTTTGAATACGAGAAAGTTTTTTCTCTTCGATTTCACCAAACTTAGCAAAATCAACCTTAGGCCAAGGAATAAGACCTAGCTCGCCGCCACCGGCATTCCCTTTACCTGCAGAAAGTTGACCTGACTCAACTTTCTTCACAAGGTCTTTCACGTAGTTTTGTACGTCTTCTTTCACAACACGATTCTTACGACCCGTGCCTTTTACGTTCGCTAGATTAATACCAAATTCACGCGCTAAACGACGTACAACTGGCGATGCATGTGCATAGGCTTTGTTATCTGCAAAACCTTCGTTGCTTGCAGGTGCTGACGCAGGCTTTTCAGCCGCAGGCGCTTTTGCTGCTGTTGCAGGCGCGGCTTCAGCTTTTGCAGGAGCTGGCGCCGCTGCAGCTGGTGCACTACCGGCTACTTCAAATACAAAAATAAGTGAGCCAGTTGATACTTTATCGCCAGCTGCTACTTTGATTTCTTTAACTGTACCGGCAAATGGTGCAGGTACTTCCATTGATGCTTTATCGCCTTCAACGTTTAAGATTGATTGATCTTCTTCAACCTTATCGCCAACAGCAACCATCACTTCGGTTACTTCAACTTCATCACCACCGATATCAGGCACGTTTACTTCTTTAGTACCAGATGCCGTTGCTGCCGGAGCCGCTTCAGCTGGCGCTGCTTCTGTTGCAGGTGCTTCAGAGCCGCTTGATGCTGTTTCAAAAACGAAGATTAAAGAGCCCGTTTTCACTTTATCGCCAGTCGCGATTTTGATCTCTTTAACAGTACCAGCAAATGGTGCAGGTACTTCCATTGATGCTTTATCGCCTTCAACGCTTAATAAAGATTGCTCTTCTTCAACCGTGTCACCTACCGCAACCATGATTTCAGTTACTTCAACTTCATCATCGCCGATATCTGGTACAGTCACTTCCTGTGTAGCAGAAGCTGAAGATGCAGCTGCTGGAGCAGGTGCTTCTTCTTTCGCTTGTGCTGGCGCAGCAGCTTGTTCTTCACCTTCGAAGATCATGATAAGTGAACCCGTCGTTACCGTATCACCTTCAGCTACTTTAATTTCTTTAACCGTACCTGCTTGTGCAGCAGGTACTTCCATTGATGCTTTGTCGCCTTCAACCGTTAATAACGATTGGTCAACCTCAACCTTATCACCAACGCTAACAAGGATTTCGGTTACTTCAACGTCATCGCCACCGATATCTGGTACTTTAATTTCAATACTCATTGGAACCTCTTATGCGTATAGCGGGTTAACTTTGTTTGTGTCGATGTCGAATTTCTTGATTGCTTCAACAACCACTGACTTCTCAACTTCACCACGTTTAGCAAGCTCAGATAATGTTGCAACCACAACATAGCCCGCATTAACTTCGAAGTGACGACGTAAGTTTTCACGGCTATCAGAACGACCATAACCATCAGTACCCAACACTTTATAGTTGCTGCTTGGAACAAATGAACGAACTTGTTCTGCGTAGTTCTTCATGTAGTCTGTTGCAGCAACAGTCACTGCATCTGTTAATGCATTTGTGATGTAAGCAGTCTTTTGCTCTGCTTCAGGGTTAAGCATGTTGAAACGTTCAACATCTTGACCGTCACGTGTTAACTCGTTGAATGATGTTACAGAGAATACATCTGAACCAATGCCATACTCTTCGCTTAGGATTTGTGCCGCTTTACGCACTTCCATCATGATAGTACCTGAACCAAGTAACTGTACTTTCGCTTTCTCGCCAGCAACAGTTTCAAGTTTGTAGATACCTTTACGAATACCGTCTTCAGCGCCTTCTGGCATTGCTGGTTGATGGTAGTTTTCGTTCATTAGCGTTAGGTAGTAGAACACGTTTTCTTGGTCTTCACCGTACATGCGACGAATACCGTCTTGCATGATTACCGCTACTTCATAAGCGAATGTCGGGTCATAAGAAATACAGTTAGGCACTGTGTTAGCAAGAATGTGGCTGTGACCATCTTCGTGCTGTAAACCTTCACCGTTTAGTGTAGTACGACCTGCCGTAGCGCCTAGTAAGAAACCACGTGCTTGCTGGTCACCAGCCATCCACGCCATATCACCTACACGTTGGAAACCAAACATTGAGTAGTAGATGTAGAATGGGATCATTGGTAAATCGTTAGTGCTGTATGATGTTGCAGCAGCAACCCATGATGACATTGCACCTAACTCGTTGATACCTTCTTGTAATACCTGACCTGAAGTTGCTTCTTTATAGTAAGAAACGATGTCGCGGTCTTGCGGCGTATAGTTTTGACCATGAGGGTTATAAATACCGATTTGACGGAATAAACCTTCCATACCAAATGTACGCGCTTCATCGGCGATGATAGGCACGATGTTTTTACCAATGCCTTTGTCTTTTAGTAACACGTTAAGTGCACGAACAAAGCCCATTGTTGTAGAGATGTCACGTTTTTGCTCTTCAAGTAACGGCTTGAACGCGTCAACTTCTGGTAATACTAATTTTTCAGAGAAGTTAGGAATACGCTTAGGCGTGTAACCTTGTAGTGCTTCACGGCGAGCGTGAAGGTACTTGTGCTCTTCTGAACCTTCTTCAAGCGTTAAGTATGGGAGATCAGCTAATTGGTCATCAGAGACAAGATCTTGTAAACCTAGACGAGAACGTAGGTGTGCTACGTGAGTCATGTCCATTTTCTTAACTTGGTGTGCAATGTTTTTACCTTCAGCCGCTTCACCCATGCCGTAACCTTTTACAGTTTTAGCAAGGATTACAGTTGGACGGTCTTTGGTTTCTTCCGCTTTTTTGAATGCAGCGTAAAGTTTTGAAGGCTCATGACCACCACGCTTAAGTGCGAAGATCTCTTCATCAGTCATATCAGCAACAAGCGCAGCTGTTTCTGGGTAACGACCAAAGAAGTGTTCACGAACGTATGCACCATCTTTTGCTTTATAAGTTTGGTAATCACCGTCAATCGTTTCGTTCATTAACTGCAGTAATTTACCTGTTGTATCTTTAGCAAGTAGGATATCCCAACCACTACCCCATACAACTTTAATCACGTTCCAGCCTGCGCCTTTGAATAGGCCTTCAAGCTCTTGAATGATCTTACCGTTACCCATTACTGGGCCATCTAAACGCTGTAGATTACAGTTGATTAGGTAACATAGGTTATCTAGCTTCTCACGCGCAGCGAAAGAGATTGCACCACGTGATTCTGGCTCATCCATCTCACCGTCGCCTAAGAAAGCGTACACGCGTTGGTTTTTAGTGTCTTTTAAGCCACGACCGTCTAGGTATTTTAAGAAACGAGCTTGGTAGATTGAGGCAATTGGACCAAGACCCATAGATACCGTAGGGAACTGCCAGAATTCAGGCATTAATTTAGGGTGTGGGTATGAAGGAAGACCTTTACCATCAACTTCTTGACGGAAGTTATCAAGTTGCTCAGCAGTTAAACGACCTTCAACAAATGCACGTGCATAGATACCTGGTGAAATGTGGCCTTGGTAATAAACTAAATCACCGCCATCAACATCGTTTGGTGCTTTGAAGAAGTGGTTAAAACATACTTCATAGAATGCCGCTGAAGACTGGTAAGACGCCATATGGCCGCCTAAGTCTAGATCTTTTTTCGACGCACGTAATACGATCATGATCGCATTCCAACGGATGATTGAACGAATACGACGTTCAATGTTTACGTCACCTGGGTAAGCAGGTTCTTGATCTACCGGAATGGTATTAACGTAGTTAGTGGTTGTGCCAGTAGGCATATCAACACCGTCTAAACGGGCTTGCTCTAACACTTGCTCAAGTAAGAATTGAGCACGTTCAACACCTTCTTCACGCACAACAGACTCAAGGGCTTGTAACCACTCTTGTGTTTCTAGCGCGTCTACGTCAATTTTATTGACTTCAGACATATGGAGGTTTCCTTATGTTTAAAATACTAATTATTTTAATAAATCTTAAAGTTAAGTAGTTAACTAAACTTAGCTAATCACTTGCTTAATGTTGTTTGGTGCGTCTTAAACTACGTTCAATCCGCGAATGCTCTTTGCCAGCCTCAAGTAAGGCTTCTTCGATAAAGGCTAAGTGAGCATTACTAGCAAGACGTGCTTGCTCTGGGTTTCCTTCAATAACCGCATCCATCAACAGTCGTCTATGTTCTGCGAGCTGCTGGCTGATCTGTGGTTTTTTTAACAGTACAGTTAAATTCTGTAATACATTTTGCTCTAGCAAGGCCTGCATACCACGCACTAAATGTAGCAATACAACGTTATGAGACGCTTCTGCCACACTAAAATGAAATGCATTTATTGCTTTTGCTTTTTGCACAATGTCGTCATTAACGAGCGCAATGTTGTCAAAGCTTTGTTTTACTTTTTTGAAATCATTCGTCGTGCCGCGCATAGCTGCATAATATGCTGCAATTCCTTCAAGGGCATGACGAAATTCGAGTAAATCAAATTGTGACTCTGGATGCTTACTAATCAAATCAAAAAGCGGATCAGTGAGCCCCTCTTCAAGCTGATTTTTTACGAACGTTCCGCCTCCTTGGCGACGCGTTACTAACCCCTTGGCTTCTAGCTTTTGAATCGCCTCACGCAGTGAAGGTCGCGATACTTCAAATTGTTTCGCTAATTCACGTTCTGGAGGCAGCTTTTCGCCTGGCGCTAACGACCCCTCAAGAATCATATTCTCAAGTTGTTGTAAAATTACATCAGATAATTTTGCTGCTTTAATCTTTAAAGACATTTATCAACGTCCGCATTGTTATGCGCTAACCCCATAAATATCGGGTATTTAGCCTTGTGCTTTGACCAAAAAGGTAAATTGGTCATACCAAATTTGTCGCATACGTTATCAAAAACCCGTATTTCTGTCAATTTCACTACGTTCAGCGCCTAGTTACACCCTAACGTAATTCGACTAAAGATTAAACAGTATGGATTAAAGTGGCTTTTTCTGAAGGAAAAAACAATAAAAAAGAAATGGTCAGACCAGATTAAACGACAGAGCTTTTAGTGGTCAGGTATTAGATGTTAGTTGAATTGAGTTGCTTTGTAGCAGCGGGTTTACCCCGCATCGTTGAATTGAATGCTGAAAAATATTCGAAGTAGGATGCACTTCAGTGCTGAAAAATTAAAACTCAATCGAAAGTGCATTAGTAGAGCGATTAATGAATAAAGTTATACAACAAGCTTTACTCTTGTAACTTGCTAACTCAAACACATTCCCGGCTAAAGCCAGTCCTACATCTCGTAACTTGCTAACTTTACAAGCTACGCCAAGCCACCAAATAAAGTAAGTGCTGCGATGATCACTAAAAAGAACAATACATTTCTTTTTACAAGTTTCATCATACAGGTGGCTTCATAAGTACAGCCAAAATGTTGCTGCTCAATTTGCTCAGCGGCAAGTGCAGTTTGCGTAACTACTTTTCGGTTACTCACCGAAAAGTCGAGCACATACTTCAGCCAACAACTGGTACCTTTATTAAAGTTACCAATCACTAAATAACCAAAGCTTGCAACCCGAGCTGGTAACCAATCGAGCCAGAACAATAAGCTATGTACTAGTTTAAAACGCTTAGCATAGGCAACACTGTGATCATCCCTTACTTTGTCAGCAAAAGTTCGAACTAGCGCATAAAGCACCGCGCCAGGGACACCTAAGACCACAAACCAAAAAATAACTGCACAATAAAAGCGAAAATTTAACCAAGCTAAAGTTTGGCCAAAAGTTTCACCATGAGGATCATCTTCAGTCTTCTTTTGGCCCATTTGTAACGCAAATAGGGTTGCAGCCTCTTGGTCGTTGCGGGTTAACGCATTTAAGTAAGACTTATATAAAGCACGTTGCTTAGCACAGCCAAAACAAACCAGCAGTACAGCAACATTCACAGCCAGTTGCCAGATAATAAATTCGGATAGTTGATAAATTAATGCAACAGCCACGACAGGCAACATTAACCAAATCAAAAAACCAATTGGCGAATTAAATAAGCCTTTTTCTGAGAGTTGTTTTTGCGAGTGCTTAAGATAGGTATTGGCATAAAAACCGATTTGCCAGTAGTTAGCTCGAGCCCCTAAACGCTCAATTACCAAAGCAATAATTATTGAAATTAAGATCATGCTTTTACCTATATCCTTTAACTAAAACACTAAATCAAAATAGTATTGCCAATCAAAACTCGCTCCAGGATCAGTTTTTCTGCCCGGTGCGATATCACAATGGCCAACAATGCGCGAACGGTTTATCTCAGGGTACTTTGCCATCAACGCCTTAGTCACTAAGTGTAATGCATTATACTGGGCTTGGGTATACGCCAAGGTGTCGGTACCTTCTAGCTCAATGCCCACGCTAAAATCATTACAGCGCTCTCTGCCTTCAAACGTTGAGATACCGGCGTGCCAAGCCCGTTTCTCAAAAGGCACGTACTGAATAACTTCACCGGTGCGACGAATAAAGCAATGCGCAGAGACTCTTAAGCCTTTTAAATCAGTAAAGCTTTCGTGCGCTGCACAATCAATCGCCCCCATAAATAAATCATCAACATAAGGCGTTGCAAACTGCCCTGCTGGCAATGAAATATTATGAATAACTAGTAATGACACCTCGCCCTCAGGGCGCTCATCGTAATGTGTACAGGGCCTTTGTAACACATTGTTTAATTGGCCCAATTCATTTATATACATATTAAAAACTAACGATGACAATAAAGTTAAATAGTGTAAAGGGTTAAAATCTCAGGGTCTAGTTGCTTTGATTCAATCACTTAAAGTAAGAGTAAGGATACTTTACTATGACCGATCTTTGTCTTCTATTAAGGGGTTAAACATAGTAAAATTTCGCCAATTTATTAATAAACAATGAGCTTTCGACATGTCAGTCCCTCACACTTTAATTAGCCAACTGGTAAAACTCGCCCTCGATGAAGATTTAGATTACCAAAGCGCAAATGACGGTGATATTACCGCGCAACTAATTCCAGAAAATGAGCTAGCTAATGCTAAGGTAATTACTCGTGAAGACTGTGTATTTTGTGGTAAAGACATTATTTTAGAAGTATTTAAGCAAGTTGATCCTTCAGTTGAAGTTAACGTAGTCGTAAATGACGGTGACAAAGTAGCTGCAAATAGCACACTTTTTACAGCATCTGGCTCAGCTCGTGCTATTTTAACTGCAGAGCGCACAGCTCTTAACTTTGTACAAACCCTTTCTGGTACAGCAACAACAACAGCTCATTATGTAAAAGAACTTGAGGGCACGACTACGCAGCTACTCGACACGCGTAAAACAATTCCAGGTTTACGTGCGCTACAAAAATACGCTGTAAAATGTGGCGGCGGCGCGAATCATCGCATCGGCCTTTTTGATGCGTTCCTAATTAAAGAAAACCACATTGCTGCCTGCGGGGGTATTGATAAAGCTGTCGCTCAAGCTAAAGTAAACCACCCAGCCAAGCCAGTTGAAGTAGAAGTAGAATCACTTGATGAACTTGAACAAGCGATCACTGCGGGAGCTGATATCATCATGCTCGATAACTTTACTGTAGAGCAAATTCAACAAGCAGTTGTGCTTACAGATAAGCGAGCAAAGCTTGAAGTATCAGGCAACATGACACTTGAAACTTTAAAAGCCTATTCACAGGCCGGTGTTGACTTTATTTCAAGTGGCGCACTTACAAAAAATTTACAATCAATCGATCTTTCAATGCGATTTAACGGCTAAAAATTCTTTTATACGTATTTAATGTTTTACCTAATTCGTTGACAAGAAAATAAAAAAAGCATTAAATACGTAAAAAGCCTGAACAGATAACAAAAAATCAATATCTTTTTAGCGCTTTTGACTATTTTGTATACGCACGTCCTGAACCTACACAAGATTGCAATCAATTCAATAAGTTCCTGCAAGGATGCGGTGTCTATAAATAGTACAAATATGTGTAACTAAGCTTATTTTACATCAAACAAAGGTAGGAAAGTTCTGAAAAACTGCTTACTGAACAGGAAAATAGCTTCCAAAAACATTTATTGATGCTAAAGTAAATTTATACACGCTTAACCAGTAAGGTTTTTACTACTTTGTTAACATTTAAGCGTTAATAAAAGTTGTTTTAAGTAAAACTGTAAGATTTATCCTGTAAATTAAGCAATGGTTTTACAACGCTTAAGTTACAGCTAAACTTACTAAATCATCATATCCTTTAGGAGAGGAACAAATGACACAACAAAAGCAACAGGGTTTCACCCTAATTGAATTAATGATTGTAGTTGCAATCATCGGTATCTTGGCAGCGGTAGCACTGCCTGCTTATCAAGACTACACAAAACGTGCACACGTCAGTGAAGGTATTACACTTGGTGCATCAGCAAAAGCAGCTGTTACTGAGTATTATGTTTCTGAAGCAGGTTGGCCTGCTGATAATGCTGCTGCAGGAATGCCTGTTTCTACAACAATCACAGGTAATGCGGTTACAAGTGTAGAAGTTGATGACGGAGTAATCACTGTGACTTACAACGATAAAGTTGAAAGTGGAAAAACTGTTGTATTTACACCAAGTGTTGCGGGCACTGGTTCTATAAAATGGACCTGTAACGCTGGCACTGTAGATGCTAAGTACCTACCTTCTAACTGCCGTGGTAGCTAGTTTTAAATACAGGGGCTTTCACAAAGCCCCTGACAACTCTATTGAGCTGTTAAGTTTAACTCCTGCATTATTTTCTTTAAGTATATTCTTATTTTCGTTACATTCCCCAGCTTTGTACGACTCTAAGCGAATTATTCAAATATTTTTTTTATTCACCATAACTACAATCTTTATCTTCAGCCCTTTAAAGCTGTCCAAAAACAACCTTTATCTTACAACATTTCTCTTAACTTTCGCCATTCTATCAATTAATAATTTTACCATTGAAACTCTTTTATATTTATTGCATTATATCCTTCTCTTTAGCTTTATAATCTTAGGTTATAAGATAAAAAAAAATTTAAAAACAACCTTGTTAAGTATATTATTTTTAAACTTATTAATAATTTCATGTTCTATTCTAAATTTATCCATATACGCATTTTTTGATAATACTGTTAAAGCTGATGACATTATTTATGGATTTAATAACATTAGATTTTTCAACCAATTCCAAGTTCTATCTTTTCCTGTACTAATATATTATTTAAACAACAACAAGCTTTCTAGAATAGCCTTTATCATTCTATTGTTAAATATCACATTCTTATTCATAACAGGTGCAAGAGGTGCCATTATATCTTGTATGATAACAACCTTATTAGGTATTAACCTAAAAATAATTAACCGAGATAATTTTAAGATTATATTAAAAGCCACACTATCAGCATTAATACTATTCTTCCTGTACAGTCTTTTTATAGAATCAAATCAAACAATAGGTTATACGTTTAGAACATCAAGCTCTTCTCGCATCGAAATCTGGTTAAATTTATTAAGAAACTTGAGTATAAAGGAACTTTTTTTAGGTAATGGCATCGGTAGCTATATAAATTATAACTTTGGTGTTCGACATCCTCACAATAGCATTCTTCAATTGGTGTATGAATTAGGGGCCATTCCTGCATTTACCATAGTGGGATTTGTATTAAGAGTAATTTACAAAAATATAAAAAAAAATAAAGATGGTGAAATTTCGCCAGAACACGAAACTTGCCTACTTGCACTTTTAAGTATGCTCACTCTTTCTTTTTTTTCCGGTGTGATTGTTATGCCTATTCCACAAACATTTATGCTAATATTTCTTGGCGTACTGATTAGTAACTCGGAAAATGCGGGTTCTAGAAGTGATATTTTTTTTACCAGTAGTTATTGGTTGAAGATTATACTTACATCAACACTGATAATATACTTAGCTTCTGCTTTTATAACCTATAAATGTAAAGATAATAGCTTCTTGGGGCCAAATTATTGGGCGCATGGTCAGTTTTCCATAGAGTATTGCAATTTTTCTTTTTAGGACTTCTAATGACTAAACAACAAAACAATCAAAGCTTAGATACCTTTCAGTGGATAGGTGTTAACTCTCGAGGTAAAAAGCTTGAAGGTGAACTGTCAGGTCAAAGCATTGCTTTAGTCAAAGCACAACTCAGAAAGCAAGGTATTACTCCCTCTAAAGTCAAACGTAAAGCGAAACCCCTATTTGGCTCAAGAGTTCAAAAAATAACACCTAAAGATATTGCTTTAATAACCCGCCAAATAGCAACTATGCTATTGGCTGGTGTGCCACTAATTCAATCAATAGAAATGATCGGATCAGGTGCAAAAAATAAAAGTGTCGCTAAACTAATGGAAAGTATTGGTGATGATGTTAAATCTGGCATGCCCTTATCACAAAGCCTAAGAAAGCACCCTCGCTATTTTGATGATTTATATTGCGACTTAGTGGCCTCAGGTGAGCAGTCAGGTGCCCTTGATAAAATTTTTGACCGTGTTGCACTTTATAAAGAAAAAGCAGAGGCTTTAAAATCAAAAATTAAAAAAGCTATGTTTTATCCGATTGCTGTTTTGGTTGTTGCAGTTATTGTGACATCTATTCTTCTTATATTTGTAGTACCACAATTTCAAGATATTTTTAATGGCTTTGGTGCTGAGTTACCTGCATTTACTTTGATGGTGATTGGTATTTCTGAGTTTATGCAGGAATATTGGTGGATAATTCTTATTACTGTTATCGCAACTGGTTTTGCATATAAAGAAGCCCTCCTTAAGAGTAAAAAACTCAGAGATGCCAACGATAGAGCGATATTAAAACTGCCTGTTATTGGTATGATTTTGAATAAAGCAGCGGTTGCGCGCTATGCTCGCACTTTATCAACTACTTTTGCTGCTGGTGTGCCCTTAGTTGATGCACTTGATTCTGCCGCGGGCGCTTCAGGTAATGCAGTGTATCGTTATGCAATTTTAGAGATAAAAGCCGAGGTAAGTTCAGGTAACTTAATGAACTGGGCGATGAAAAACGCTAAAATCTTCCCTGATATGGTCGTACAAATGGTGGCCATAGGTGAAGAGTCGGGCTCACTTGATGGCATGCTTGCTAAAGTGGCAACGATATATGAGCAAGAAGTCGATGATGCCGTAGATGGTTTATCTAGCTTACTTGAGCCTCTAATTATGGCTGTTTTAGGTGTGCTTGTCGGTGGTTTAATTGTTGCTATGTACTTGCCTATATTCCAATTAGGTTCGGTGATTTAAACATAGTTGTAAGTTGTAAGTTGTAAGTTGTAAGTTGTAAGTTGTAAGTTGTAAGTATAACTTTAAACGCTGATTGATAGCTTCAACACAAAAAAAATAATAAGAATAGTTCAACACAGCGAAATAAAATCGGCCTTTAAATGGCCAGAAGTTAGGTATTTTAATGGAAAACTTTTTTCTTGATATAACCACTGCGATGCAAAGTCAGCAGTGGTTTTATTTTTTGACCGTCGGCTTAGTTAGCCTGTGTATTGGTAGCTTTTTGAATGTGGTGATTTATCGATTGCCACTGATGATGAAAAGAGAATGGCAAACTGAGTGCCGTATTGTATTGTCCGATGAGCTCAATTCAAAACAGCAAACAGAACAAGCTCCCTTTAATTTAGTAAAACCTAATTCAACTTGCCCTAAATGCAAAGCACCGATTAAAGCTTGGCAAAATATTCCTGTGATAAGTTGGCTACTGCTAAAAGGTCGCTGTGCAAATTGTCAGACACCGATATCTGTGCGCTACCCTATTGTTGAAATGCTTACAGCAGTTTTAAGTTTAGTTGTCGCTGCTGTTTTTGGACCAACAACGCTTGCTCTTCTTTATATATTGATTACTTGGGTTTTAGTCGCTTTAACCTTTATCGATATAGATCATATGTTACTGCCCGACCAACTCACCCTGCCACTCGTTTGGCTGGCGCTAATTGCGGCCACTATGGATATTACTATTGCGCCGAGCGATGCAATTATCGGCGCTGCGGTTGGCTACCTGAGTTTATGGAGTGTTTACTGGTTGTTTAAGCTTGCTACGGGTAAAGAAGGCATGGGTTATGGCGACTTTAAACTTTTAGCCGTATTTGGTGCACTACTTGGCTGGCAAGATATTTTAACTATCGTGCTGTTATCAAGTGTCGTAGGTGCCATCATCGGCATTGCACAAATCATCATTCAAGGTAAAGACAAAACTACGCCAATCCCATTTGGGCCCTACCTTGCCATCGCTGGATGGCTAACCTTACTTTGGGGTGAGCAAATTCAAAGCTATTACTTTAACTATTTAGGTTACTAATTATGGCAAACTGGGTTTTAGGGCTAACTGGCGGTATTGGTTCAGGTAAAAGTGCGGTAAGCGCCATGTTTGAAGAGTTTGGCATTCAGGTGGTTGATGCCGATATTGTCGCCAGAGAAGTCGTCGAGCCTGGTTCACTTGGCCTTAAAAAAATTACTGAACATTTTGGTGATGAGATACTCACGAGTAACGGCACACTTGATCGCGCAAAACTAAGAGCAATTATCTTTGCTGATGAATCACAAAAGCAATGGCTTAATAACTTATTGCACCCACTTATTCGAGAAACAATGCTGAGCCAATTAAAGCTGGCCACCAGCCACTATGTCATATTAGTTGCTCCCTTACTTTTTGAAAACGGCTTAGAAAAATACTGCAATCATACCTTACTAATTGATGTTCCTGTTGATGTACAAATAACAAGAACAACAGCCCGAGATAACGTATCTGATGAATTAGCCAAGCAAATCATAGCCTCACAAATGAGCAGAGCTGATAAACAACAAAAAGCGGGTGATATTTTGGATAACAACCGCCCTCTTGAAGAAGTAAAAGCTGATGTGCAAAAGCTACACAAAAAGTACCTAATGCACTCTCACTAGGGTATTGATTTTATTTATAGATTCTCATAAATTAGAACCCATAAAAACCAATACAAAAGTACCAAACCCCATTCTAAACAACTGAGTTTTAGGTGAATTTATTTTGCAATTTTCCTAAAATCAGACAAGACTGATGTAATAGCCTTACTTTTTCTGTTAGATTGTGGCAATAAAGGATCAATCTAGGTGCGCAATGAATATAAACTCACCGCTACTTCGAAAATTTATTACACTCGGTCGCATTGATGCAGAGACCGTAAAATCAAAGCAGCGCGAATATAACTCTACTGCAGAGCTTATTTCTAAAACATGTGGAATGGCTGGACATGAGCTCGCAGAGCAATGTACAGATCTTTTTCGTGTGCCTTATTTTGACATCAAAGACTTTGACGTTGCGAACATTAGCGAAGAACTTGTTAAAGACAAACTCATTCGTGAGCACCACATTCTACCTCTCGTTAAAAAAGGCCGTAAGCTTTACATTGCCGCCTCAGATCCAACCGACTACGGTGCCTTTGAAAACTTTGAATTTAGTACGGGCCTTTCATGTGAAGTGGTCGTTGTTGATTACACGCAACTTGAAAACAAAATCGAGCAATTACTTGATGCCGCAGGTGGCTTACATTTAAGTGAAGATGAGTTTAAAGAACTTGGTGAGCTTGAAACAGAAGCCCCTCGCGATTTAGCCAGCAAAGATGAAGACAAAGACGATGCCCCTATTATTGTCTACATCAATAAAATTTTGATGGATGCGATAAAAAAAGGTGCATCAGATCTACACTTTGAGCCTTATGAACATCGTTACCGTGTACGTTTTCGTATCGATGGTATTTTGCATGAAATGGCAAGTCCACCGAATAGCTTAGCGAGCCGCTTATCAGCGCGTATCAAGGTTATGTCACGACTTGATATAGCAGAAAAGCGAAAACCTCAAGACGGCCGTATTAAGCTTAAAATCACTGAACGTAAAAGTATCGACTTCCGTGTAAGTACCTTGCCTACCCTTTGGGGCGAGAAAATCGTAATGCGTATTCTCGACTCATCAAGTGCTATGCTTGGTATCGATGTACTTGGCTATGAGCCAGAGCAGAAAAAGCTTTACATGGATGCACTTGATCAACCGCAAGGCATGATCTTAGTAACCGGTCCAACGGGCTCTGGTAAAACGGTATCACTTTATACGGGTTTAAATATTCTTAACCAGCCAGAGCGTAATATCAGTACTGCCGAGGATCCAGTAGAGATCAACCTTGAAGGGATTAACCAAGTACAAATTAATCCAAAGGCAGATATGACCTTTGCCAATGCATTAAAGGCTTTCTTACGACAAGATCCTGATGTGGTTATGGTGGGTGAGATCCGTGACCTTGAAACCGCTGAAATAGCAATTAAAGCGGCGCAAACGGGTCACTTAGTTTTATCAACCCTGCATACCAACTCAGCGCCAGAAACTCTTACCCGTCTTTTAAATATGGGTGTGCCTGCTTACAACGTAGCAAGTTCAATCAGTCTTATTATTGCGCAGCGTCTTGCAAGACGACTTTGTCCTAAGTGTAAAACGCCAGAAAAACTACCTGATGAAGAACTTATTCGCCAAGGCTTTGATAAAGACAAGCTTAGCGAGATACAACTGTTTGCACCAAAAGGTTGTGATAGCTGTACTGAAGGCTATAAAGGTCGAGTGGGTATTTACGAAGTCATGCAGATTACCCCTGAAATAGCACAAATTATCATGCGTGGTGGTAACTCACTCGAAATCGCTGAAGTATCACTTCGTTCAGGTTTTAATAACCTGCGTTTATCTGGCCTGAAGAAAGCCGCTGATGGTGTTACTTCACTGGCAGAAATAAACCGAGTAACGAGTTTCTAATACAAATTCGTGACTGGATTATCAGCCAGCTGTTCAGTAAGATCTGACAAAAGTGCTTATTTGAGAGTTATTCCATGCCAACAGTTGTAAACTGCCCAACATGCAAAGCCAAAGTTGAATGGTCAGAGCAAAGTCCGCATCGTCCATTTTGCTCAAAACGCTGCCAGCTGATAGATTTAGGCGAGTGGTCGTTTGAAAACAATAAAATTTCTAGCCCAATTAGCAATGCTAATGATTTGAGCCAAGATATGATTGAGGATATCGAAGCGATGCTGGCAAAAAACGATGATTCATTCTTCAAATGAATAAAGCGGAACAATAAAAAATGCGGCATTTGCCGCATTTTTTAATAGTAATACCAATTCGCTTTTAACCTTCTGAGCTTTCATCTCCTTGCTCGCCACGTGGACCATGGTGGCCCTTTTTGTGACCTTTTTTACGAAGGTGCTTTTTAATCTCTTGATAACTTTCGCGCTGTTCTGCATTTAAAACCTGCCAAATCGCATGGTCAGATTTCATTTTTAGCATTGCAAACTGTTCGCCCTTTTCTTGACGCGCTTTAATCAGTTCTAATGCTGCATTTTCATCGAATGTTTTCGCTGTTAATAATGCATCCATCTTTTCTTTATGTGCTGCACGAGCGGCTTTCATTGCATCTTTATCGCCACGCAGTGCTTCAAATTGTGTTTTCTGCTCGGCAAAAATCGCTTTAAGTTGCGTTTGCTGATCTTCGGTAAGTTGTAATTTATCAATACCACGCTCAGAAAGTAAAAAACGAGCCTGTGGATTCATACCACGGTTGAAGTCACCTTTCGCCATTGCTGAAGTAGCACCTACACTGGCTGCTGCTAAACCACAAACAAGTACGAATTTAGAAAGCTTATTTGAAATAGTCATAATCATTACCTTTTGTTGGGTTGTGCTCTGTTGTCGTTTCCGACTGATGGGTTAACTATAACTAATTCAATGCAAAGGAACGCAAACCAGTGTAAAGGTTGTGTAAAGATTCACTTTTACACAATTTACTGAGTAAAATAACCTTAAAGAAATAAATAGCTAGGTGTCAGAATGAAACTATTAATGATCGACGACGATACAGGATTGTGCGAATTACTCAGCGAGTACTTATCAGCACAAGGTTTTACAGTAGAGTGTGTTCATGATGGCGCTGAAGGCCTAAAACAAGCTATAAAGCATAACTACGAGCTTATATTGCTCGATGTGATGCTACCCTCTATGGATGGCTTTGAGGTGCTAAAGCAGTTAAGACAACATAAGCTTACCCCAGTGATCATGCTAACCGCGAAAGGCGAAGACTTTGATCGTATCTTTGGTTTAGAGCTAGGCGCAGATGATTATATTCCTAAGCCATTTAACCACAGAGAACTGCTAGCTCGCGTTAAAGCAATTACCCGTCGCATCGAACATATCAATAGCTTATCGAGCCAACAAGCCAGCTCATTGAGTGTCAACAGCATCAATGTTAATTTTGCCACGCGAGAAGCTTCTGTTAAAGACAATGTACTAAGTCTAACCGGCACTGAGTATGAGATCCTTGCCATGCTAGTACAACATGCTGGTGAAGTGATCAGCAAAGAACAAATAAGTGAGCAAGTCCTTGGTAGACGCCTTGCCCCTTTTGACCGTTCAATCGATATGCATGTCAGCAACATCCGTAAAAAGATTGCAGAACACGTTAGTAATGAACGAATCAAAACCATGCGTGGCAGTGGTTATGTATTAATACAAGGCGAATAATATGCAAACTCCAAGCTGGTTGAAGCATCCCCGCCACTATTTATTTTTAAAAATATTTGCTTGGTTTTGGGTCACCGTTATCGCCACTATCACAATATTGGTATTTTTAAGCCAACTAACGAGTAACGTGGGTAATGATGAGCTGCGAGGACCCATGCTTAAGAACCTAGAGTACACTGCTAAAAGTATTGAGCGTATTGTTGCTAAACACGGTGGCTCAACGCAAGATGTACTGTCACACCCACGCTTATCTAAACATAAGTTGCTGTACTTGAATGGTGAGGTGCATGGCGTTGAAATGCTCAGCCAACCAGTATCCAAAGAGATTGATTTAAGCTTGCTTAACTTCACCAAATATATGCGCCCACAAATTATTTTTACCGACGAATACCAAGCTTATGGACCTGTCGTTTTGAATGTGCCAGAGGGTAAGTTTTATCTTTATGAGATTGATGAAAAACGTAAAAAGCCGTTTTTTGTCAGCTTATGGCTAATGCCAATTTGGCTAAAGCTACTTATTGCTTTAATCGCCTCATTAATGCTGAGTTTCTTCTTTAGTCGTAACTTAATAGCTCCCATTAATAGTTTAAAAGAAACTGCAAAAAAACTGGCTCATGGTGACTTAACTGCCCGTGCCGATGTATCTCCTACGCGTCAAGATGAGTTAGGTGTACTTGGTCGTGACTTTAATACTATGGCAGTACAACTTGAGCAGCTTATTAGCGCTCAAAAACGATTACTAGCAGATATTTCCCATGAACTACGCTCACCATTAACGCGCTTAAAAATGGCAACAGGCCTTGCACAAATGCAAGCCGATGACGCTCAACACGCTTATTTAGAGCGTATTGAAAAAGAGGCTAATCAGCTCGATAAAATGATTGCCGATGTCCTTCAAGTTTCACGTTTAGAAGCCAAAAGCCAGACTCTGGCGTTAAGCACACAATCTTTACAAGTGATTGTTGATCATGTACTCAACGATGCTCAATTTGAAGCTAAGCAAAGTAATAAAGAACTTATTATAAATGGTACACTAACAGCCGATTTGAAGTGTGACGAAACCTTAATTGCCAGCGCGCTTGAGAATGTACTACGTAATGCCATTAAATACGCTGAACATTCAATCTCAATAGGCCTAGTTGAATCAGACGCTATTTACATCACCGTTTGTGACGATGGTAAAGGCGTTGATGAGGCAAATCTTGCAAGGCTCTGTGAACCTTTTTTTCGCCAAGAGCATGCTCGTGATAGAAACACCGGGGGCACGGGCTTAGGTCTTGCGATTGCAAAGAATGCTATCTCTGCACATGATGGTACACTAACACTTGAAAACCAAGAACATGGCGGATTGTGCGTAAACATCCGTCTACCTTTTAAGAGTGAGTAAATGTTTTACAGTAGCGAAGTAAGTCTTGTCAGTAACCTACCTAATATTAATCAGTTTTTCTCTGAGCAATTACAGCAAGACTTTCTGAGCACTGCTCATGGTAAGCTTTTTTACGGCTATGCGATCCCTCAGCAAGCAAAAACGGCTATCGTCATCAGTAGTGGCCGAATTGAGTCTCTGATTAAATACAAAGAGTTGCTATGGGAGCTATATCAAAATGGCTTTGCTGTTTTTAGTGTTGATCACCAGGGGCAAGGTCGCTCTTATCGTCATTTAAAAAACGCTCATAAGGGCTATGTAAACCGCTTTACTGATTACGCTGATGACTTTGCTGTATTTATAGAAAAAGTGGTGCAACAGCACTGGCAGGGAAAGCAGATTTTGCTTGGTCACTCAATGGGCAGTGCCATTGCCTATGATTACCTGTCGCGTTATCAACATCAATTTGCAGGGGCTTTTTTATCAGCGCCGATGTTTGATATCTATACCAAAGGGACACCTAAACCTGTAGCAAAACTGGCTGCTAAAATTGCATCCTTACTTGGTCTCGGCCGCAGCTACGCATTTGGCCAACGCGATTATTTACCAGTCGACTTTGCAGCCAATGAGCTAACCAGTAGTGAAATTCGTTATAAATTGTTTAGAGAGCTGTATGCAGCAGAACACGATTTACAGCTAGGTGGCGTAACCTATGGTTGGCTTAATGCATCATTTGATTTTATTGCTTCTTTAGTCGATAAAAAAGTCGATATTCCTTTATTTATCGCCAGCGCCGAGCAAGATACTGTAGTCGATAACGCTGCACAATTTGCACTTAGCCATAGGCAAAAAGCACAACTGAAAACCTATGCGGGCGCTCGCCACGAGTTATTGTGTGAACGCGACGAAATTAGAAAAGCAGTACTCAGCGATTTTTATCAATTTTGTGCAGAACTTTGACGTGTTTTCTTAACCACAGAAAGTGGGTCTAGGTGCATCAGAACATCCATTTCACAATCAAAATGCGTTTGAATTAATGCTTCTACTTCATCTGCAACTTGATGGGCTCTTATCAAAGATAGAGAATCTTCTAACTCTAAATGCATCTGAATAAACTTAATTTTACCACCCTGGCGAGTACGAATATCATGGGCACCAAATACGTCTTGATGACTATTCACAATGGCCAGTATTTGTTGTTTCTCTTCATCAGGAAGCTCTTTATCCATTAAGTGATCAGCACTTTCGCGGGCAATATCCCAGCTGTTATAAAGTAAATAAACAGCCACACCTATAGCAAACAATGGATCGGCATAAGCGACACCGTACTTCGCTAACACAATTGCCAGTAGTACGGCCAAATTTAAGATTAGATCGCCTTTATAGTGAATCGAGTCAGCTTTAATGGCGATTGATTCGGTGTGGTTGATCACCTTAGTTTGTACAAAGACCACCACGAGCGTACAAACAATAGCAAAGATACTAACCCAAATACCAAGATCAGAATGCTTTAAGGTTACCGGATTAAATAAGCGCTCAATCCCATGAAACGCTAAGAAACAACCTGAGCCTGCTATAAAAGCGGCCTGTGCAAGCCCAGCTAACGCTTCAGCTTTTCCGTGACCAAAGCGATGGTCGTCATCAGCAGGACGCAGTGCATAGCCAAGCACTAAAAAACTCATCAGCGATGCGGTGATATCCATTAACGAATCAGTCAATGAACCCAGCATTGACGCCGAGCCAGATGCAAGCCATGCCCAGCTTTTTGCCGCAATCATTAAACTCACCATAACAATGGTGACTAGGCTGGCTATTTTAACCCAAAACTCATAACTACGATGCTGCACAACAACTTACCTTTAGTGAGTAACTGTGTTGAGTATATCATCTTTTAATTCTAGTTCGTGTATACTCAGCAGCAGATAAAATCCTTTTAAATGAGATTCACATGCTTGATATTGTGTTGTACCAACCAGAAATTCCACCAAACACGGGTAATATCATTCGCTTATGCGCAAACACAGGTTATGCGTTACACCTAATTGAACCACTTGGTTTTGAGTGGGATGATAAACGCGTAAAACGTGCAGGTCTTGATTATCATGAGTTTAGCCATGTACAGCGCCATGCCTCGTTTGAAGCATATCTTGAAAAATGCCAACCGAAAAAAGTCTATGCTTGCACCACCAAGGGCAGTCAATTTCATCATCAAGCACAATACCAACCCGGCGATTGTTTAGTGTTTGGCCCTGAAACACGTGGCTTACCTGATGAACTCATTCAATCGTTGCCGAAAGAACAACGTGTACGCATTCCAATGCAAAAAGACAGCCGTAGTATGAACTTATCTAACTCAGTTGCTGTATTTGTTTATGAATCTTGGCGTCAGCTGGGGTTTGTGAACGGCCAATAACTCATTGAAAAAGCGCTTGTAATAAATATTTACTAATTGTTTAGCACGACCATTTTTTATGGACTAACCTAAATAGGTGAGTTTGTTCCTAAAGATGGATTTTAATGCGCTTTTTCGCCCGAGTATACAGTATTATTTTGCTGATGCAGTACTTTTCTAGTGCTGCTTCTGCTGCTGTGCAGAATTCCTCTACCTCGCAAGCCCCCAATACAACGCCCCTGTTACTGCTGCTCCTTTTAGCAATTGTCATCCTCATTGGTGCGGTTATCTATTATCAAAGAAACCAAAAGATGACGCTGATGGATGCCCTACTTTCTCAATCTAAAGATGGTATTTGGGTCACCAATGAACAGTTTCGGATTATCGAAATCAATAACGCATTTAGTGAAATATCGGGGTATAAAAAAGCCGACGTACTTGGCAAAAAATTCAAAGCATTAACGCAAGCTGGTCGCGATAAACAACTTGAAGAAATCATTCAACAAGAGCTAAGTAACGACGGTTATTGGTCTGGCGAAATTTGGAATTTACGCAAAGATGGGCAACCTTACGCCATTGATTTATGTATAACAAAAGTAACCACACCACGCTTTGCAAAAAGCTCTGTACGTTACGTTGGCATGTTTTCTGATGTCACTGCACGTAAGAATAATGAGCGAACTATGCTCAAGCTCACCACCAAAGACAGTGTCACGGGATTATCAAACCGCGCTATTTTTATAGAGTCACTTGAAAAAGCAATTAAAGCCTGTAACGACACTTACCCTAGCCTGTTGATCATCTTTATCGACATAGACAATTTCAAAAAGATTAACGATTCGCTCGGTCACACAATTGGTGATGTACTACTAAAAGAAGTGGCCTGTCGTTTAACTGACTCACTAAATTCAGGCTTTACCATTGCAAGACTCGGTGCAGATGAATTTGCGGTACTCGTTCCGCCCTATCTTTATTCTGGCAAAACGGTGTTCTTCGCCAAAAAAACCGCTGACATCGTGCTTCAGCAGTTTAAAACCCCTTTTATGTTAGATGGTTTTGAGACCTCGCTATCAGCTTGCTGTGGTCTTGCTATCTACCCAGACAACGCCTACAACTGCGAAAACTTAATGCGCAGTGCAAATAGTGCTTTGAATCATGCAAAAAAAATGGGTCGTAATACATATCAATTTTTTGATAAAGACCGTCATACCCTCGACCCAACCGAGTTAACCAAAGAAAGCGCTTTATTCAGAGCTATTACCAACAATGAGTTTGAGCTTTATTTTCAGCCTAAGTTTGATGCCCAGCATAATCAGCTATACGGCTTTGAAGCTCTAGTTCGCTGGCCTCAAGAAGATGGCAGTGTGATTAACCCCGATGAGTTCATTCCGCTAGCCGAACAAAATGGTGCCATTATTCCGCTGACCCAGTTACTAATGGAGCAGCTGCTTAATCAATTGGCACAGTGGCGCAAACAAAGTATTTCGTTTGGTAATGTCGCAATTAATATTTCAGCCTTACACTTTCAGCAAAGTAGTCTTATTGAAACACTCATCGACAACTTAGCAAAATTTGACGTGCCGGCACATTGCTTAGAACTTGAGATCACAGAAAGCGCCATGATGGATAACCCTGAATTTGCAGAGCAGCAAATGAAGCGCATTAAATCAATTGGTGTGCACATCGCGCTGGATGACTTTGGTACGGGTCATTCATCACTCAGTTACTTAAAGCGTTTTCCGATCGATACGCTAAAAATTGACAAGTCCTTCGTAAAAGATATCGATAAGAATGAGCAAGATCGCAACATCACCGCCACCATAGTGCGGCTAGCTAAATATTTGGATATTAATGTGGTAGCTGAAGGAGTAGAAACTGAAGAGCAAGCCTACATGCTGCATATTATGGGCTGTCATTTTCAACAAGGTTATTATTACTGTAAACCACTAAAAGCTGAGCAAGTCAGCGAATTTATTAATGATACGCTAGAAAAGCAGCAGTCTAGCTAGTGGTTGCAACTGTACATTAAATAAAAAACGCGATTAATAAATCGCGTTTTTTATTTAACAGTGCACAATCTAAATTATTCAGATTTTTGCTCACGGCCAAGTAGTGCCATCGCAGCTTCTTTTACATCTTTATTTTCATAAAGCACTTTGTAAATTTGCTCCGTTATTGGCATTTCAATACCAGTACGCTCAGCAAGTAAATACACTTCTTTAGTATTTCTATAGCCTTCGACAACCTGACCAATAGATTCAATCGCGGCTTCTACGCCTTCACCTTTACCAAGAGCAAGGCCAAAACGACGGTTACGAGATTGGTTATCTGTACAGGTTAAGATCAAGTCACCGAGGCCAGCCATACCCATGAAGGTATCTGAACGAGCACCCAATGCACAACCTAAACGACACAGCTCAGCTAAACCGCGTGTGATCAACGCTGTACGAGCGTTAGCGCCAAAGCCAAAACCGTCAGACATGCCTGCGCCAATCGCAATAACATTTTTAACTGCACCACCAAGCTGTATACCAATGAAATCATCATTGTTATACACCCTAAATGAACGACCACAGTGTAAAAGATCAGCCAGCTGCTTAGCGAAATCTTTCGAGGTCGACGATACTGAAATAGCGGTTGGTAAACCCATTGCCATTTCTTTGGCAAAAGTAGGCCCAGAAAGCACAGCCAGTGGAATATCATCCCCTAACTCTTGCACTGCTACTTCTTGCAGTAAACGGCCAGTATTAGGTTCTAAACCCTTTGTCGCCCACGCAACTTCGGCGCCTTCTAACAACCAAGGTTTAATTTTTTCAAGTGTGCCAGCAAAAGCATGACTTGGCACAACAACAAGAATGATCTTGCTTGCTTTAACTGCCGTTTCTAAATCAGCTTCTAGTTGAAGCGTATCAGGAAAGCTAACATCAGGAACATAACGTTGATTCTTTCGCTCAGCTGCAAGCGTGGCAACGTCATCGCTATTGCGGCCCCACAAAGTAACTGGGTGGCCATTTCTGGCAAAGCAAATAGCAAGGGCGGTGCCATAAGACCCCGCCCCTAATACTGTAACAGCTGATTGTGCTGTACTCATAGCTTATGCGTCTGCAGTTGCCTGTTGGTCTTGAGCAGCACGTTGTTGCATGTATTGAGCAAATAGTGCGTCAAAGTTAACTGGCGCTAAGTTTAATTGTGGGAAAGTACCACGGTTAACTAGGTTTGATACAGCTTCACGAGCGTAAGGGAAAAGTACGTTCGGGCAGAAAGCACCTAACATGTGCGCAAGTTGAATTTCTTCTACTTCACCGATAGTGAAGATACCTGCTTGTTGGATTTCACAAAGGAATGCAGTTTCTTCACCGATTGAAGCCGTTACGGTTAACGCAAGAACAACTTCAAAAACACCTTCTTCTAATTTGTTAGAACGAGTATCTAAGTCAAGTTTAACTTCTGGTGTCCACTCTTTTTGGAAAATAGCAGGTGAATTAGGCGTCTCAAAAGAAACATCTTTAGTGTAAATGCGTTGGATTGAGAATTGAGCGCCTGCTTGTTGTTCTGCTGCTGCGTTTTGGATTTCTTCGTTCATTGTAATTCCTAACTTGTATTCGTTTTTATAATTTAATTTATTAAGCGTTAAGCTTTGCGTCTAAAAGGCCTTGCGCTTCAATTGCCATCATGTCGTCACAACCGCCGATATGTTCATCATTAATGAAAATTTGCGGAACTGTGTAACCACCATTTGCTTTGTCGATCATTTCATCACGACGCTCAGGGTGAACACCAATATCGATATTCGTGTAGTCTACACCTTTGCTGTCTAATAAAGCCAAAGCGCGTTGGCAGTATGGACAATATGCTTTTGTGTAAAGAACAACATTACTCATAATAATTCCTCTATCGGGCTGTTAGCAGTGTTGATTAACGACCGGTTGTTGTAGGTAAGCTAGCTGATTGCCAAGCACCCATGCCGCCCGCTAATACATAAACACGCTCAAAACCTGCTTTATGCATTGCAGTTGCGATACCTGAGGCAGTCATGCCCGTGGTACATACTAGTATAATGGGTTTACTCTTAAACTTTTCAAGGCTTGAAAAATCAGATTGTTTTGCTTTTTCTGGATTTAAGTGAGTTGCACCAGCAATACGGCCAGAGTTAAACTCTTTTTGTGCACGCATATCAACCACTTGACCATCTTCACGATTAATTAGCAAGGTAAGTTGCTGTGGGTTGATTTGACGAATAGCCGAAAATTTACTTTTAAACCAACTGCTGATCAGCATTGCAACTAATGCTAGCCAGATAATACTCAGAACCGGATGATTTGAGATAAATTCAATATATTGATCCATGCGTTTTCCACTAAGAAATTAGGTACCACAGCGCATAGCCATGGGTTAATTAAAATTTGCCACGCAAGTATACGTGCTTGAATTGAAAATGCTAGGGCGTGAAATATTTTAATATGACATATTGATAGCTGATCAAAACCATAAAACACGGTATGCTAGTGATATATAAGTGCCAATCTTCAGGAGCTATAATGACAGAGCATAAAAAACCATTGGTATTAATGATCTTAGACGGTTGGGGATACCGTGAAGACACAGAAAGTAACGCCATACTTGCTGCTAATACCCCAGTACTCGACAACCTTTGGGCAACGCGTCCACATACATTAATTTCAGGTTCGGGACTTGATGTTGGTTTACCTGCAGGACAAATGGGTAACTCTGAAGTAGGCCACGTAAATTTAGGTGCTGGCCGTATCGTTTATCAAGATTTCACGCGTATCACTAAAGCCATTGATGATGGTGAGTTCGATAGCAACCCAGCACTTGTTGATAATATCGACAAAGCAGTAAATGCAGGCAAAGCCGTGCATATCATGGGCCTTTTAAGCCCAGGTGGCGTTCATAGTCACGAAGACCACATTGTTGCGACGATCGAACTAGCTGCTAAGCGCGGTGCAAAAGAAGTTTACTTCCATGGTTTCTTAGACGGTCGAGACACGCCACCACGCAGTGCAAAAGCCTCAATTGAGCGTATCGAAGCTGTATTTGCTGAACTTGGCTGTGGCCGTTTAGCAACGCTTGTTGGTCGTTATTATGCAATGGACCGCGATAATCGTTGGAATCGTGTCGAGCTTGCTTATGACGTTATGGTAAGTGGCATTGCTGAATATAGCTACACAGATGGTGTAACCGCACTAGAAGCTGCTTATGCACGTGACGAGAATGATGAATTTGTTGCTGCAACAACAGTAATACCAGAAGGCCAAACAGCAGCCGAGATCAATGACGGCGACACTGTTATCTTTGCTAACTTTAGAGCAGACCGAGCACGTGAAATGACTCGTGCCTTTGTTGATGCTGACTTCAGTGGTTTTGATAAGAAAAAATCACCACAGTTAAGCGCATTTGTAATGATGACTGAGTATGCAGCAGACATCAAAGCACCGATTGCGTTTGCACCAGAACCTCTAACAAATGTATTAGGCGAATGGTTAGAGAAACAAGGTAAAACACAGCTACGTATTTCTGAAACAGAAAAATACGCACACGTGACCTTTTTCTTTAGTGGTGGACGTGAAGATGAATTTGTTGGTGAAACGCGCGAACTTATCCCTTCACCTCAAGTTGCAACATATGATCTGCAACCAGAAATGAACTCAGAAATGCTAACCGATAAACTTGTTGAAGCAATCGCTAGCGGTAAATACGATGCCATCATCTGTAACTACCCTAACGGAGACATGGTAGGTCACTCAGGTGTATTCGAAGCTGCAGTGAAAGCATGTGAGGCAGTTGACCACTGTATTGGTCGAGTGATTGCTGCACTTGAGGAACATGGCGGTGAAGCGCTGATCACAGCCGATCATGGTAATGCCGAACAAATGGCTAACCCGGCTACAGGGCAAGCACATACAGCACACACAAGTGAGCCAGTGCCATTTATTTATGTTGGCCGCGATGCGACACCGCATGATGGTAAAACGTTAAGTGATGTAGCACCAACCATGCTTCACCTACTCGGCTTAGAGCAGCCAAGTGAAATGACTGGCAAACCAATCATGACGCTGAAATAAGCTATGATCAAACGTATTAACCACTTCATTAAAACTGGTTTAATACTGACTTCATTAGCAGCAACATCAGTTGTTGCTAATGAAGATCAAACCAAAAAAGACTTATCTGATATTCAATCAGCTTTACAAAAAACAGAGGCTGAACTTAAAGGTCAACGCAAGTCTATTGCCCAGATGCGCAAAGATCTTCGCGCTCATGAACTCGACATCGCTAAAAATGCCAAAGCATTAAATTTGGCAGCACAGTCAGTTAAAGAAAACGAACAACAACAACGCGAACAACAAGCTAAAGCTGAACAACTTAAAGAGCAGCAAGCACAGCGACAGACCTTATTAGCTGCACAACTAAAAAGTGCCTACATGGCGGGTAGCCACGACTACTCAAAGATGCTGCTTAGCCAGCAAGACACGGCCAAAATTGAGCGCACACTAAGTTATTACAATTACCTCAATAAAGCGCGAATCGAACAAATCGAAGAGCTCAAAGCACTACAGCAAGAAATTGCGGATAATCAAGCTGAACTTGAGAAAACCAAACAACGCCTACTAGCCCTATACGACGAACAAAATAGACGTCAGCAAGCTTTAGTCAATGCACAACAAGAACGTAAAACTAACCTTAATAAACTCCAGTCAGCGTTAAAAGAAACAAAGAGCTCAATTGATTACTTAAAAGAAAATGAGCAAACCCTAATTACCGCCATCGAAGAGCTTGAACAAGAGCGAAACGAAAAAGTTGAGTTACTCGGCTTACAAAGTAGTAAAGGTAAACTCGACTGGCCAACCAAAGGTGATTTGCGCCATCGTTTTGGGCAACGTAAACACGGCAACCTAGATTGGAAAGGCGTGCTGATCAGTGCAAAAGAAGGCAGTAATGTTAAAAGTGTCCAGAACGGCCAAGTCGTTTACGCTGACTGGCTCAATGGCTTTGGTTGGGTTATCGCTATTGATCATGGCGATGGCTTCATGAGCTTGTATGGCCACGCTCAAACGCTGCTTCGCGATGTTGGCGACCTTGTTAGAGAAGGCGAAACGATAGCTTTAGTCGGTCAAAGCGGCGGACAACCCGATCCTGGTCTATACTTTGAAATACGCCACAAAGGACGCGCAGTAAATCCTGTAAAATGGTGCAGACGCATTTAATTGATTAAATAGCTGCACCCAATGAGGAGCAGCTGATGCTAAACACAACTTACTCTTACAAAGCGCATTTATCCCCAGCTAAGTATGTCACTCAGCTGTCTTTTATATTACTTGTCGGCTTGCTATGGCTGATGCTGCAATCGTTTCAAGCTATTGCAAAACCCTCGTTAAAGTCACTACAGCATCAGCAATTAAACGAAATCCTGTTTAATATTCACACCTACTATGTTGATGATCTTAAGTTGCAAAACTCATTTGTAACCCAACCGGACAACTTACAAGTTGAAGCGTTATTTTCACGCCTTGACCCATACTCAAAGTATCTGGATGAAACGGAGCTCGATGCTATTTTCAGTAGTACAAATGGTAGATACACCGGGCTCGGTATAGAGGTAAAAGTAGAAGAGGGTCGTGTATATATTGTGAATACTATAAATAATTCACCGGCAGCGCTTGCAGGCCTTCAAGTGAATGATGAAGTCATAGCGATCAATCAACAGCCTATTTTGGACAAAAGCATCGAAGAAGTAGCCAAATTAATTCGTCAAAGCGGCCAAAGCGCTGTTGATGTTGCTGTTAAAAGAGAGAAAGAAACCGAGTTAAACTTCTCTATTAAGCGCCAGCAAATTAACCTAGAAAGTGTGCGTGGCCATTTAGCAGATACAGGCGTTGCGCTTATCAGTATCAACGCATTTAACAATCACACATTGCATGATGTTGCTCGCGAAATTGCGAAAATGCAAATCACCAATAGCTTCCCTCTTTCAGGATTAATCATTGATTTACGCGATAACCCCGGCGGTACATTGCAAGGGGCCGTTGAAGTCGCCGATCTGTTTTTAGATAACGGCACCATAGTATCAACCAAAGGTCGCTTCAATGAAGCTAATCAGAAGTACCAAGCTCACAAGGGCGACATACTAAGTGGCGCGCCTATTGCTGTTCTGATTAACGAAAACTCAGCCTCTGCGGCTGAAATACTTGCAGCAGCACTGAGAGATAATCAACGGGCGGTGTTAATTGGCGAAACCTCATTTGGTAAAGGCTCAGTGCAATCGTTGATACCATTAGGTAACGGTAATACTGCATTAAAACTGACTACCGCACGTTATTACACACCTTCGGGTCAATCTATCGATGGGAAAGGGATCACCCCCGATGTGAGTATTAATCAAACAATGCTTTCAGAAATTGACCAAGGCGTTATAATAAAAAACATCCAAGAATTGGCGCTTTTTAGCTCACTTCTAGATAGACAAGATAAAAAGCAACTTACAGCAAAGCAACTCGTTATTATGCAGTAAGTAAATGCTCACAACGGATATAATAATTACAAAAAGTGAATCTAAAAACAGGCTTATTACTCGCAGTATGTTGCCTACCGCTATTTTGCCAAGCAAAGCAAATAGCTATAGTAATCGATGATATAGGCAATCATCAGCGCGATCTTGAAATATTAAACTTACCAGGGCAAGTGACTTTTTCTATCTTGCCCCATACTCCCTATTCACAAATATTTGCTGAACGTGCCAGTAAAACTCATAAAGAATTACTTTTACATGTACCAATGCAAGCGCTTGATAAAACTAAGGCGCTAGGTCCTGGTGCACTTACGGATACCATGACTAAGTCAGAGTTACAAACAACCCTTGGCCATGCGTTAGCCTCTTTACCACAAGTAAAAGGAGTCAATAACCACATGGGATCTGAGCTAACACAGCTTACAGAGCCAATGAAATGGACGATGGAAGTTTTAAAGAAACGTGGTTTGTACTTCTTAGACAGCCGTACAACGAGCCAAAGTGAAGCACAAACCGTTGCTAACCTCTATGGTGTGGCTAATGTATCTCGCCATGTATTTCTTGATAACAATATCACCCAAAGCCAGCTACAACATCAACTTGAAGAACTAAAAACCAAAGCTGAGCACTTCAACTACGCAATCGCCATCGCCCACCCCTACCCAGAAACTGTTGCATTTCTCCAGCAAGCACTCCCAAAACTACAACAACAAGGCTTCGAGCTTGTTCCCCTGTCACAACTAGTCGAAACAAAATACATTCAGCTTGCCAAAGCAGAGCAAAGACAAGGGGAATGAGTGTTATAAACGGGAGTGGTGAGTTAGCGAGTTAGCAAGGGGAAAGTTGCAAGAGTAAAGTTTGGAAATATTGCGTAGGTTGGGTAGAGCGAAGCGAAACCCAACATAAACACAGAGCTATCAGCGATCAGCCGCGCGGTGGGGTTGTTTTGTACTGCGTCTCCCTCTGCTCTAGGTTTTAGGCTCTAGGCTCTAGGCTCTAGGCTCTAGGTAAAGTGTACTTGTAGGAATAGCTTTAGCCATGAATGTGTTTGTTATGGTCTAGATTCGGCACTGAAGTACCTCCTACGGGGTTTGTTGCTGAGGGTGACTCAGTTACCTAACAACCCGGTAGATCAACTGACATCTAATATCTGACGTCTGAGATACGCATCTCGTAGGAATGGCTTTAGCTATGAATGTAGTTGTTAAGGTCTGAATTCGGCACTGAAGTGCCTCCTACGGGGTTTGTTGCTGAGGGAGACTCAGTTACCTAACAACCCGGTAGATCAACTGACATCTAATATCTGACGACTGAGATACGCATCTCGTAGGAATGGCTTTAGCCGTGAATGTGTTTGTTATGGTCTAGATTCGGCACTGAAGT
>NZ_LRRU01000017.1 GCF_001641615.1 Pseudoalteromonas gelatinilytica | reverse complement strand
ATCGTTGAGTAATCAACTATAGTAATGCATCAAGCATTAAGAAAAACCCGAGCTTAGCCTCGGGTTTTTTTATGGGTGAAGAAAAGCTATCAGCTGTCAGCTATCAGACGTCAGATTAGATCGAGAGGGTTGTTTAGTGTGGTGTCTCGCTCAGCATTCGGCCTGTTCATTCTTCGGGTAGGTTGGTTAGAGCGTAGCGAAACCCAACGTAAACAGAGCTATCAGCTATCAGACGTCAGATTAGACTGATGGGGTTGTTAAGTTCGGTGTCTTACTCAGAAATTAAATACCGTAGGAGGCACTTTAGTGCCGAATTAGAACCATTTTTACAATTAGGCTTGATCTAGAACCTAGAACCTAGAACCTAGAACCTAGAACCTAGAACCTAGAACCTAGAACCTAGAACCTAGAACCTTTACCCTCGCAACTCGCAACTCGCAACTCGCAACTCGCAACTCGCAACTCACCCCTAGCACCTAACCCTATTATTTCCCCTGAAACTAAATACTTACTTATATCTAAAGTCGTTTTTGTTTCATCATTTCGTCATGAAAAGTCACTTTTTTAGTAACAATGCGTTCTTAGTATTACTGCGCTAATTATCCAAGTGCAGTTTAGTTAGCACTCAAATTCTTAAAATAACGTACTAACGGAACGTAACGATGAAAATTAATAAAATTGCTACTGCAATTGGTTTAACGTTGGCATTGTCAGCGACGGCCAATGCAGGTGTGTTACCAGACAGTCAAAAACAAAATGATTGGTATAGTGCCGCTGAAGCTACATTAACAAAAAAAGAAGCGGCAGCTCAGGCTGAGCAAACGTTTAAAGCTAAAAATGTCATTCTATTTGTTGGCGATGGTATGGGTATCTCAACGCTCACTGCGTCACGTATCATGGCAGGTCAAATGGAAGGTAAGTCGGGCGAAGAAGGCTTACTAAGCTTTGAAGAA
Source organism: Pseudoalteromonas gelatinilytica (assembly GCF_001641615.1). Classification (GTDB taxonomy): domain Bacteria; phylum Pseudomonadota; class Gammaproteobacteria; order Enterobacterales; family Alteromonadaceae; genus Pseudoalteromonas; species Pseudoalteromonas gelatinilytica. The sequence goes on along the minus strand of NZ_LRRU01000017.1, from coordinate 226,106 downwards.
TTCCCTTACTCTGCGCAAATCAAAACCTACAACGTTGATGCGCAAACACCTGACTCTGCAGGCACAATGACAGCAATTATTTCAGGCGTTAAAACTGATGTAGGTGTTATTGGTGTTAACGAAAACATCGAGCGTGGCAAGTGTGCAACCGTTGCTGGTAACGAGTTAATTACCGCTACAGAACTAGCAGAAATCAAAGGCCTAGCAACAGGTATTATCTCAACAGCGCGTATTACTCACGCAACGCCAGCTGCGACCTATGCAAAATCAGCTGACCGTAACTGGGAAGACGTATCAGACATGCCAGCTGATGCTGTTGAAGCGGGTTGTGAAGACATTGCCTCACAACTTGTTAATTTCGAAAAGAACCTAGAAGCACGCTTCGTAGGCACTGACGTTGATGGTCTTGAAGTTGTGATGGGCGGTGGTCGTCGTCACTTCTTACCAAAAGACGCAACGTTCAACTCAGCTGATGCAGTCAGCGAAGTAGAAGGTGACCGTACGGATGAGCGTGACCTAACTGCTGAATGGCAAGAAATGTACCCTGATGGCAAGTACGTTATGGATCAAGCGGGTTTCGATACGCTTAATGCCGATACTAAACGTGTATTTGCACTGTTTAATGAATCACATATGCAATACGAAGCAGACCGCGCTAACGATGTAGCGGGTGAGCCGTCACTGTCTGAAATGACAGGTAAAGCAATTGATATCTTAAAGAGCAATGAAAAAGGCTTTTTCTTAACCGTTGAATCAGGCCGTATCGACCATGGTCACCATGCGGGTAATGCTTATAACGCGTTAAACGATACCGTTGAATTTGCCAAAGCAGTGCAAACAGCAGTAGAGAATACCAATCCTGAAGAAACACTTATTCTTGTTACTGCCGACCACAGCCACGTATTTACTATCGCGGGTTATCCGAAACGCGGGAATCCAATCTTAGGTCAAGTGGTTGCCATTGGTAGCGAAGAGCCAAGCCTTGCGGCAGATGGTATGCCTTACACCACCGTTGGCTATGCAAATGGCTTAGGTTTCCGTGATTTAGGCGATGAAACAGATGCAGAGGTGTCTTATAACGATGCTGCTGTTGCAGGTCGTGTTGATTTAACCGGTGTTGATACGACTGCACCTGGCTATCACCAAGAAACGACTGTGCCATTAAGTTCTGAGACTCATGCGGGCGAAGATATTTCGCTTCATGCAAAAGGTCCAGGTGCGCAACTAGCACAAGGCGTTGTGGAGCAAAACGTAATTTTCCACATCATTAACCAAGCTCTAGAACTAATTGAAGAATAATGGCGACGACGATGAAAAAACTAAATTTAATTTCTCTTGCTGTAGTAGTGGCATTAGCGGGTTGTTCGGATGACGATGACAACTCTCCAAAAACATTAACCGTAGAAAACACGTTAGCTGTAGGTTCTGAGCAGTGCGTAAACGGTGGTACAGAAACCCTAACAGGTGCAGATAGCAATGATAACGGTGAGCTAGACTCAGCAGAAGTAACGGATACAACCGTTGCATGTAATGCACCAGCAACGTCGTTAACAGCATCGCAATTAGCGCCGTTGACTGATAATGCGTGGTTCAAGTCAGCACAAGTTAAAGTCGCTACTAGCGAAGAAAACATTGCGGCTGTTGTAAAAGAGTCAGGTAAAGCGAAAAATGTGATTCTGTTTGTTGGTGATGGCATGGGTATTTCGACTGTCACAGCAGCACGTATCATGGCCGGCCAGCTAGAAGGTAAGCTGGGTGAAGAGCACCAACTTAGCTTTGAAACACTCCCATTCTCAGGGTTTGCTAAAACCTATAACGTTGATGCGCAAACACCTGATTCAGCGGGTACGATGACGGCAATGGCATCGGGCGTAAAAACGGATGCTGGCGTTATTGGTGTTGATGAAGATATCGAACGTGGTAACTGTGCAACGGTTGCAGGTAATGAACTAGTCACAGCCACTGAGCTTGCTGAGATTGCTGGTAAGTCGACAGGTATTATTTCGACAGCTCGAATCACACACGCAACGCCAGCAGCAACCTATGCCAAATCGGCTGACCGTAACTGGGAAGATGTATCTGATATGCCAGAGGCAGCAGTTACCGCTGGTTGTGAAGATATTGCATCGCAATTAGTTAACTTTGAAGCAAACCTTGAAGCTCGCTACGAAGGCCTTGATGTTGATGGTTTAGAAGTTGTGATGGGCGGTGGTCGTCGTCATTTCTTACCAAAAGATGCGGCTTATAACTCAGCTGATGCGATGAGCGCTGTAGAAGGTGACCGTACGGATGGTCGCGACCTAACAGCTGAGTGGAAAGCCAAATACCCTGCGGGTCAGTATGTAATGGACCAAGCTGGTTTTGATGCAATCAATGCAGATACGACTGAGCGTGTTTTTGGTTTATTCAATGAATCACACATGCAATACGAAGCAGACCGTGCAAACGATGTAGCGGGTGAGCCGTCACTGTCTGAAATGACTGCAAAAGCAATTGATGTACTAGATAACAACGCCAATGGTTTCTTCTTAACAGTTGAAGCAGGGCGTATTGACCACGGTCATCACGCTGGTAATGCTTACAATGCACTAAGCGATACAGTTGAGCTATCAAAAGCAGTACAAGTTGCTCTTGATAAAACCAGCATTGAAGACACGTTAATCATCGTTACAGCTGACCACAGCCACGTATTTACCATTGCAGGCTACCCAAAACGTGGTAACCCAATCTTAGGTAAAGTGGTACCTGTGGGTAGCGATGAACCATCTCTTGCCGCAGATAACATGCCATACACAACGGTTGGTTATACCAATGGTGGCGGTTTCCGCGATTTAGGTGATGAGACTGATGCAGAAGAAGGTTACAACTATGCGCCAGTAACAGGTCGTGTTGACTTAACCGATGTTGATACCACGGCACCTGGTTTCCACCAAGAAGCGCTCGTGCCATTAGGCTCTGAAACACACGCAGCAGAAGATGTGGGTGTGTATGCAGTAGGCCCAGGTGCACATTTAGTTACAGGCACTAATGAGCAAAGCCTTATTTTCCATGTTATGGATTATGCCGCTGACCTTGTTAAACAAGCCGATGCTAAATTAGCACAATAATGAGTGTTTGGGAGGCTCTGAGCCTCCCTTACTCAATCAGTTATAAAGAAAACCAAGATAAAAAGAGAATCCCGTGAAAGCAGCCATCTTACTTGCCTCATTACTTAGCCCACTTGCTGTTGCAGGGCAATGCGATATGAATACCGGTTTTACGCAAGCAGACTATAAAGTCACCACAGACATTGTCGCTAATAAGCAGCATTCTGAAGACACCTTCACTCTATGGCGCACGCCTCATCAGGTGGCTAAGCAAAATCCACAGTTTATTGAGCTATGGCAGCAATTACGTAATCAACAAATTCGCCCAATTCGTTATTTCCAGCAAGCGCAGCGTGGCATTGAATATCAACCATCGGAAGTGCAAGGTGAGCAAGATTGGAGTAGCAAATATCAGTTAGTAAGCGATAAGTTTTTAGCGTCAATGACGCACCAAAAAAGCACGGGTGAAGGCTGTGAACTAACAGAATATTACACACAGCAGCAAGGTGAAAGCAAAGTCGAGCTAAGCTGGCTTGCCAATCAAAAGTTACTTAAAGCAATTCGTATTTCAACACCCACTTATAGCCGTGAAATTGCTTTAACAACCAGCCATCACAACCAGCAAAAGGTGCAGGCAGAGTTTGCGAAATGGGATAACTACCAAACCACCGATTACGCAGATATCGGTGATAATGAAAGCGATCCATTTTTAGCTAAAATGATCAACTTAGGGTTTGTTGAGCATGGCGCGAGCGGTTTCTATGATGCGCAAGGTAATCAGCTCAAAGGTGAGCATGGACATCATCACTAATTAGTACCAACCACAAAAAAAGGCACCAAGGTGCCTTTTTTATTGTTTAATTACTTAGCTTAAACCTAAAATGCATAGTTCCAAGTTAGGTTTACGGTACGACCCGTACCCGCAAAATAGCGTGTTGCTGCTGGGCGTGTTTGACCGTAGTAAGTGATGTAATACTTATCTAGCAGGTTATCGATACCTAGGCTAAATGCACCGTACTCAACACTTTGATATTGTACCGATAAATCAACGGTTGTGTAGCCGTCAAACTCTTCCCCAGTATTAAAGTCGCGGTAAAATACTTTGTTAGCTTGTACGCGGCTAGATAGATTCGCTGGCCACTGTTGCTGCCAGTAAAGGTTTAAACGTGTAGGTGAAATATTGCTGCCGCCTAAATCGCTTTCTACTTTATTGTCGCCATCACCATCATATTGACCTTCTGTATCAGCGTAACTTGCACCAAATGTTGTGCTGTTAGTTAGGTAATATTGAGCATTTGCTTCAAAACCTGAGATCTCAGTACGCTCACGTTGCACGCTGTAAATACCATCAGCATCAGCTTGTAAACGTGAACCTAAGTCTGAGTCAGACTCAAAGTAGCTGGCTTTAATATTGAAGCTATCGTTAGCATATTCAAAACCCAATTCGCGGTTATCAGAAATAACCGGCTCTAGGTTTAAGAAACTCTCAACCGATAAACCTGCTTGATTAATACCACGCAGCACACGACCAACATCAGCCATGCTAAAGCCTTCGCTGTAGCTTGCATATAGACGAAGTTCATCAGTTACTTGATAGACAACACCTAAGTTCTCTAATAATTCATTAAAGCTTGGCTCACCGCCTTCTACAAAGCTGCTGTTGTATGAGGCTAGGGTGGTAAAATCATCCACTTTTAATTTGCCGTACTCGTAACGAACACCGGCATTGAACGTCCAATCCTCTAAGCCGTCATAACGTAGTTGAGCGAATGGCGCGATGTTATTAAACTTGGTTTTTGGCACCCAATGGCGACCTGTTTGCGCAAGCTCTTGGTATGTTTCGTCAGAAAGTAAATCAATACCGGTCGCAATATCAAACTGGCTGTTTAACAGGTTATCTTTATTGTAAGTAACGCGGCTACCAAACTTTTGTGATTTATTTTGAGACTGATCGAAAATACTCTCGCCATAGGCTGGATCTTGAAACGACGCAAATGTGCCGCCGCCATACATAGCTGCAAAATCTTGCGTAAATAATTGAATAGCAAGGTTACCGCCAGCCACATTGCTGTGGTTATAATCTAGGGTAAAGGTTGTTACACGGTTACGTGGCGTGTCGCCTTCTACATCCCCTTTTTCAGCTGAGGTTGCAAGGCCTGTTGCTGGATCGCCATTTACAGCTACAAAGTCACCATTACCTTCAATTTTGTAGTGGTTCAGCATTGCTTGAATGCTTTGCTCGTTATCAAGCTGATATTTAACTTTTAAAAATAAGTCTAGGCTGGTTGAATCTTGCGTGTCACCTTGTGTGCCATCTAAACCAACAAAGTCACCGTTTCCATCGCGATACATACCCGTACTACGAGCCGATACACCACCAATGAAGCTAATATCATCTAGTTGTTTGCTGAATAAGTAGCTGGCTTTATAGCTTTGGCTGTCGCTGCCACCGTCTGTTGGAGTGCTAAACCCCGCGCTCATTTGGTGATTAAAATCGCCAGCTGATTTTGTGATGATATTAATAATACCGCCACTTGCGCCCATGCCTTGAATTGCATTTGCGCCACTGATCACTTCGATGCGTTCGATCATTGCAGGGTCAATCGTATTCCCATCACGAGAACCGTTACGAAGCGGGTTTGACTGAGGAACACCATCAATCATGTATAGCGGCTCACGGCCACGGAGTGTTTCACCTGCACTGGTCATTTTTTGACGACTTGGTGAAAAGCTCGGTAATAAATTACCTAAAATTTGCGATAGATCTTGAGTATGAGCAAGTTGCTCAGCAATGTCTTCACTAGTAATAACACTGATAGTTGCAGGTACAGTACTAACAGGTGCCGTACTACGAGTTGTAGAAACGGTAATACGTTCAATATCTTGGGCCTGATTTGCAAACGCAGCGATAGGAGTAAGTAAAAAAGGAAGCGCAAATTTCATCGTCATAGTTAAATCGCTATACAATTGTTATTAAAAATTGTTCGCATTTATACATGCGTTTATTGTGACAATCAATATAGTGCCATAACTGCAATTCTCTGTTTTAGCAGGGTTTAAACCTAAGTTATTGATTATGATTATTTAATTTTTCTAAACGTGAATTAAATAAATTTTAAAAATAATTGGCAAAAAAGCAGCTTGTTGATTACCGTTAATGAAGGAGGAACAGCCATGACAAAAATAAATACAAAACACCCTGCAGGTACTTTCTGCTGGGCCGAGTTATGCGCGAAAGACTGGCAAGCTGCGAAGCAATTTTATACGCAACTTTTTGACTGGGGTTTTGACGACCAGCCAATAGGTGAAGATATGTATTACACCATGCTGCAAAAGCAAGGTGATGATATTGCCGCTATGTATCAACTGCCAGCAAGTATGAGTGAGATGCCAACCCATTGGTTATTATATATTGCTGTTGATGATGTTGACCAAAGCACTGAGCAGGCAAAGTCATTGGGGGCAACGGTTTTGGCAGGGCCACATGATGTCATGACAGCGGGTCGCATGGTGATGCTGCAAGAACCTGGCGGTGCAACATTTGCCTTGTGGCAAGCGGGTGAGCATATCGGGGCTAAACGAGTGCAAGAGCTAAACCTGCCTTACTGGTTTGAGCTTGTGTCGAAAGACATGCAAAAAAGTCGCGACTTTTATTGTCAGTTGTTCGGATGGCAGTTTGAGGTGAAACCCATGGAGGGCATGGACTACACCTTATTTACCATCGATGGGCAACCGATTGCAGGCATGCTTGAAATGACCAATGAATGGCCAGATGACATTCCACCCCATTGGATGCCATATTTTGCGGTAGCAGATTGCGATCAGGCTGTCGCCAAAGCAACGCAGCTTAATGGGGCTATTTGTGTGCCAGCAACAGACATTCCAGATGTTGGGCGCTTTAGTGTTATTACCGATCCGCAAGGGGCTGTATTTTCTATTCTTAAATCAACCATTGATGAATTAACTTAAGCCCTTGGTTTTTGTCAATCTGTCCCAAAGTATATAGCTAAGCCTCTTCAAGATGCAGAAACTCGCATCTTGAAGTGGTTTGGGTATATAAAAGCCTACTAAGGAGCAGATTGATGACTAAGCATGTGGTGGTTACGGGGGCCAATAAAGGTATTGGCCTAAATTTTTGTAAACAGTATTTAGCCCAAGGTTACCGTGTTACTGCAGTGGTTCGCACCCCAAGCGAAGAGCTAAAAGCACTCGACGTAAAAATTATTAGCGATATTGATGTGGCTGATGCCGATGATGTTGCAACCCTTGCCAATTACTTGCACGGCGACAAAATTGATATTTTGGTTAACAACGCCGGTATTTTTCATAACGAAACATTAGCTGACATGGACTTTGCTGCCATCGAAAAACAAATTAGCGTGAATAGTATCGCGCCTATTCGTATTACTCATGCATTACAGCAAAGCTTAGGTATTGATGCCAAAGTAGCGATGATCACATCACGTATGGGCTCAATTGCAGATAATAGCTCGGGTGGTTACATTGGTTATCGTATGTCAAAAGCGGCACTTAATGCTGCCAGTGTTAGTTTAGCCCATGAGCTAAAAGATAAAAAAATTGCCGTAGGGTTATTTCATCCGGGCTTTGTACAAACGCAAATGGTTAATTTTGCCGGCGATATCAGCCCTGAAACTGCCGCAGAGCGGCTCATCAAGCGGATTGACGAATTAAACCTTAGCAACACAGGTGGGTTTTGGCATTCAAACGGCGAAACGCTACCTTGGTAATGCATTTTTCACTGTTTTTATAATTCGGTTAGTTAGCAGCTAAAAAGCTGCTAACGGCTGATAAGTTTCGCTAATTATTGAACTTATAGTTTGCTATACTCGTACAATTAAAAGTCATTTTGATGTAGAGAGCAGCACATGGAATTAGAGCAAAATAGCGATTTAACCCTTCCTCTTTTTTATTTCGATGAAAACCTTCATAGCCGTGACATCGAGTCCCCAGATGTATTAATACATATAACCTTAAGCGAAGACTTACTCGCACAGCTTTGTCAAAATCCAGCTGTTGATAGCAGTGTTGCAATCGCCGTTAATGAATATCGTCTTGAAGCGTTAAATGATGACTACCAAGTATTGATTGGCCGTGAGCACGATGCGCAACTGACACTCGTTCGTGGACCACTGTTGAGTGCGATGCTTAGCTGCGACAACGACCAAACCTTTGTGTCGCCGCAAGTCGATATGATGCCAACCTTCGATTTAGGTGATGACGTTGAAGATATCGAGGAGGAAGGATGAGAAAACTCCTCACCACCGTATTTGGTCTTATTCTATTAAGTGGCTGTGCATATTTAGGTGCCGCTCATTACGATGAACTGTTTGGTAAAGAACAACCACAACAGCGCGTGGTTGCAGCATCAACACTTGAAGGTGCTGAGTTTTTAAGTGATGTAAAGCCCGTACTTGATAGTCGCTGTGTGGTTTGTCATGGCTGCTATGATGCACCGTGTCAGCTTAAGTTATCTTCTGTGGAAGGTATCGACCGCGGCTTAAGTAAAGAGCGTGTTTATGACGGCACACGTTTACTAGCGCAAGAGCCAAGCCGCTTGCTGTTTGATGCGACAAGTACCGCCCAGTGGCGTGAAAAAGGCTTTACCCCAGTACTTAATGAGCGAGCTCAAACCGAAGAAGCGAACCTTGCCGGTAGTGTGCTTTATAATGCCTTAGTACTTAAGCAAAGCAGCCCACTGCCTAAACAAGCAATTTTAGGCGATGAGTTTGATTTTTCACTCGACCGTGAGCAAACATGTACCACAATGAATGAGTTTGACTCATTTGCTAAAGATAGCCCGCATAGTGGTATGCCTTATGGTTTACCGGGTATCTCGAGTGAAGAGTTTCAGCACCTTGCTAAGTGGCTCCGAAAAGGCGGTTATTTAGCTCATATCGAGCCTCCTGAAAAAGGAGTACTCAAACAGGTCGAACGGTGGGAAGCATTTTTAAATCAAGATGGTTTAAAGCATCAACTGGCTGCTCGCTATATTTATGAGCACTGGTATTTAGCGCATATTTACTTCCCTGAGCATGGCGATAAACACAGCTACTTTAAGCTGGTTCGCTCTTCAACGCCACCGGGTGAAGAGATCAAACACATTAGCACCCGTCGCCCCTATGAAGACCCTAAGGTTGAGCGTGTTTACTATCGTTTAATGCATGATCGTTCGACTATTTTAGCGAAAACACATTTACCTTTAGCATTAAATGACGAAAAGCTTGCACGCTTACATTCGCAATTTATTGAAGCTGATTATCAAGTAGATAAACTGCCAAGCTATAAGCCAGAAGTGGCGTCAAACCCATTTAAAGCCTTTGCGGCAATACCAGTAAACTCACGTTATCAATTTATGCTTGATGAAGCTGAGCTTATTATTATGGGCTTTATTAAAGGGCCGGTTTGTCGTGGTCAAATCGCGTTAAATGTAATTAACGACCAGTTCTGGGTGGGTTTTGCGAAGCCTGAAATGGCGGCGACACCTAAAGTCGGTGAAATGTTGTTACAACATGAAGATGCATTAGCATTACCGGCTGAAGAAGAAAGTAATGCTTTGCCGATTTCTAGCTGGGTGAAGTATTCAAAACGCCAAAACAAATATTTGTCTGCCAAAGTTGCACTGGCAAATAAGATGTTTGCTAACGGTCAGCACCTTACAACCGATTTACTTTGGCAAGGAGATGGTCATAACCAAAATGCAGCGCTGACGGTATTTCGCCATTTCGATAGCGCAACGGTTGTAAAGGGTTGGATAGGCCAGCAACCAAAGACCGCTTGGATTCTCGACTATGCGTTATTTGAACGTATCCATTACTTGCTGGTGGCGGGGTTTGATGTCTATGGCAACATTGGTCATCAGTTATTAACTCGTTTGTACATGGACTTTTTACGCTTAGAAGGTGAAGCAAACTACCTTGCATTATTACCAGAAGCTAAGCGTAAGGAAATTAAAGCCCAGTGGTATCGTAAATCGCCACCTAGCTTAACGAGCTTCTTTGAGGATGAATTGTCATTTAGTCAACCTACTGGCATTGAATACAAAACAATGGATCCGCAGTCTGAGTTATTCAATATGCTAAAAGCGAAACTGAAGCCAATATTGAGCCCCCGTTACGACTATACGAAAGTACCTGAGCCGCTTGCGCGAATTAACGATCTTCCAGTTAAAGCTGTGAACTTGCTACCGCAAATTTCGTTTGTGTTAGTCAAAGATGGCGAAGATAAGCACAAGGCCTATACCCTGATCCATCATAATGCTCATTACAATATTTCGAGCTTATTGAATGAAGAAGGGCAGCGCGCTTATGACGAAGATACAGTGACGATTGTGCCTGGGTTTATAGGTGATTACCCAGAAGCAATTTGGTACTTGCACAATGATCAGCAGGTTGCAGCTTTTGCAGCTGGGCTGGCTAAAGCAACAGATGAAGCAGCTTACAGAGATCTGAAAAGTGAGTTTGCTATTCGCCGAACACATCCACAGTTTTGGCAATACAGCGATATTTTACACCGTGTAGCGAAAGAGTATCGCGGCGTCGAGTTTGGTTTATTTGACTATAACCGACTCGAAAATCGATAAATTTCTGTTAACTATCATGTTTAAAGCCCACTTCAAGTGGGCTTTCTTGTATTCTATGAACTACAATTATTTTTAAAAAAATAATGAGTAAAGCATGTTGCAGCTAGTCACAGATATCCGAAAACGATATCGCTGGGGGTTATTGGCGATTGCCATATTGATCTCTGTATCAGCCATCTTGATACAGAGCCTTTTGTATATCCAAAAGGGTGATGCCAAGGTCATCAATATTGCCGGTAAGCAACGCATGCTGTCACAAAAAATTGCCTTGTATGGCAATGCACTCATTTATCATGAATCCGATCATTTTCAACAGCAACACCGAAGGCTATTGCAACAAGCGGTTGAGCAATTTATTGCAGGGCATCAATTTTTAATTCAACAAGATGAGCAAGGTCACTATATTCATTTAAATGAGGCGCTTGAGGCCCATTATTTCTCGCCGCCTACTGCGTTAGATGAACATGTGAAGCGCTATGTGAGTAAAGCGCAGCAGCTATTAAACAATACCGATGATTTTGCCTATGTGGACCGCTCAACATTTGTTAGCAATCAGCTTGAAGCACTACTCACAAAGCTAGACCAAGCGGTTAAGTTACTTGAGCAAAAATCAGTTCAAAAAGTCACATTTTTGGCAGTGCTAGAGTTATTGTTTTGGTTGCTCGCCATGACGTTACTAGCAATTGAGCTATTTTTCATTTTTAAACCTATGGAGAAACTGGTCACTAAAAATATTGCTAAGTACAAAGAACAAAAAGAGTTTGCTGAGCGTGTTAATAAAAATAAAGAGCGCTTTATTGCCCGTACTAGTCATGAATTTAGAACACCATTGCAAGGTTTAACCGCATCCATCGAAGCGCTTGATATCAGCGACAGTCAGCAGCTGACTAAACAGCAGGCGCTTTATTGCGTGAATAGGCTGGTGGCCATGCTAGACGAATTAATGGACTTACAGCAGTTAACCTCGGGAGAATGGCAGTTAAGTTTCACTAGCAGCAATTTGTTATCAACATTAAAGCAAGCTATCTCACCCTATGAATATGCCTGTAACGATAAAGGTATTACCTTGAGCGTGAACTTAGCTGACTCACTCGATAAAGAGGTGAGTACTGACCATGCAAGGTTGACGCAAATTGTTGCTGAAATCATTAACAATGCCGTTAAATTTACTCCAAGCCAAGGCCGTATTGCCGTAACTGCTGCGTGCCAAGGTGAGCAGCACTTTGTAATGGAAATACAAGATAACGGTAAGGGGTTTGAAAAGCCGCCGACAGATTTACTTAGCTACGAAAATGACTCAGAGCAACACTTTCAAGGCTTAAAAACGGGGCTGCTTAGGGTTATGCACATTGTTAAAGCATTAAAAGGAGAAATCCAATTTCTCAATGCTGAGCCACAAGGTGTGAAAGTATTAATTAATTTAGAACTAGAGAGCACGCCTAAATCAGTAATGCCAGCGCCGTTGCCGAAAGCTTTACACTGCTTAATTGTTGAAGATAACCCGCTAAACGCCACTATTTTAGGGCGCATGGTTAGCCATTTAAATTACAGCTTTGATGTGGCTGAAAACGGCTTAATCGCCACAGATAAAGCGTCAGAAAAGCACTACGATTTAATTTTTATGGATTTGAATATGCCCGTTATGGATGGTTTTAAAGCGATTGATATTATTCGTAATGAGCAGGGGCAGCAGGTGCCAATTTTGGTGGTGACAGCCAATACATCGAATGATGATTTACAACGAGTATACGAACTTGGAGCAAACTTGCACGTTTACAAACCGATCTCGCTAGATTCAGTGCAAAAAGCTCTCAGCATTTTATTTACTAAGAGCTCACAGGGATAACCAAAGCATTCAATTAGTTCGTTACTTTAATGTCGCCAACACCTACTTCTACTTCAATATTGTATTGACCATTACCACGGTAGCTTGAATGCGAGCTAACCACTTTACGGCTGGTATTACCGTCATTTTTTAAGCCGCGAATTTTAGTGTCGCCCACACCGGTATCAAGCTCGATACGTTTGTAGTCATCAAGCGCACTATCAATTCTTACCGCGCCCACACCTAACTCAATATCTACCGAATTACTAGCGTCGTTAATTTCAATATCGCCAACACCTAACTCAACATCAATTGCCATCGATTTAGGCATTTTTACATGCCAGTTTTGTTGAATATCATCGTTATCTAGTTTTAAGCTAAGAGAGCTGGCACTTTGCGAGTGGCTTAATTCGATATCTGATAAGTCAACATCAGAGCTGAACCAGCTATTGTCATTTTTTGGTTCAATGCGAACTGTAACCACGACTTCGCTGCCGTCATAGCTTTCGACTTCTAAGCTGCCCACCGGAAAATCTATATCAAGTTGGCTTGCACCATTCACTGCAAAGTTATGATTTAGCTCACGTGAGTCTTTTGCCATTGCGTATGTTGTTGTAAGTGCTAAGCCTAATGCCGCTACACAAAGTAATTTTTTCATTGTCTGATTCCTGTTAATGACCTTTTATACCTTAGTCGCAGCTGTGTTTAAAAAAGGTTTAAACGATTTTTAATTTTTTATCGAATGCGGTAACGTCAAGCTAACGGTAACTTAGAATGAGGATTCAAAGTGCAACAAGTGCAGTTGGTTAATGTTAGAGCCAGCCTAAAGGGGCAGGGCAATGACGTTTATTATTTAGATGATCTTAATATCAATGTATCGCCATTGCAGCAATGGGTTTTTCTTGGCGCCAATGGCGCGGGCAAATCGGCCGTGGCAGCTGCCATTGCCGGTTTTGCGAAAATAGAAAAAGGCCAGTATGAGAATAGCTTTGAGCGTATAGCATTGGTTTCCCCAGACAGTCAAAAGCAGCTCCTTGCGGCTGAGCTAACAAAAGATCAAGATGACATTATTGATGGCGTTACGCCTTCAAGTATGGTTTATGAGCTGATTATTGCAGGCCGAGACGAGCAACAGCTTGATAGTGATTTGCTACAGCAGTTAATAAGCCTATTTGATTTTAGTGACAAACTTAGCAAGGCATTTCGCGATTTATCGACCGGTGAAACCCGCAAATTGATGCTGATTAAAGCCATAATAGGTCGGCCAGATTTACTTGTGCTTGATGAGCCTTTTGATGGCTTAGATGTCAAGGCAACGGCTGGGTTGAATCAGTTACTCGCTGAGCTTAGTAAAACGACGACCCTTATTTTTGTGCTTAATCGCTTAACTGAGATCCCTGACTTTGTTGATCACTACGCCTACGTTAAAGAGGGTCATGTCACAGAGCAATTAGCAAAGCCTACAGCCGAGCAGCGCGATGATTTACTCAAGCTATTGCATCTCACGCATACTCAGTTACAAATACCTGAGGCAGATATTGACCATCAAGCGCCTCCGCTCACTGATTCTATGCTGGTAAGATTAAACAACGCATCGGTAAGTTATGGCGGCGAGGCTATTTTTGAAAAACTCAACTGGCAAATTAACCAAGGCGAACATTGGCAGTTAACAGGTAAAAATGGCTCAGGTAAAACTTGTTTGCTGAACCTTATCACTGGTGATAACCCGCAGTGTTACAACAACGATATCAAGGTGTTTGGCTACCAGCGCGGAAGCGGTGAGAGTATTTGGCAAATTAAACAGCACATTGGTTATATCTCCAACGCGCTGCATATGGATTATCGAGTGAGTATCACCGCACTCAATACGGTTGTTTCGGGCTTTTATGACAGCATTGGTCTTTACCAAAAAGCCACTGATAAGCAACTTACCATAGCCAAACAATGGTTAGCGTTATTAGGGTTAAGTGACAAACAAAGCAGCTCATTTAGCCAGTTATCTTTTGGTGATCAGCGTTTATTATTGATTGCTCGGGCTATGGTTAAACACCCTAACTTATTGATTCTTGATGAGCCTTGCTTAGGTCTTGATGAAGCGAATAGACAGCGTGTGTTATTGTTGATAGAAAAAATCTGCGCTGCAGGTACCAGCACCGTGGTGTATGTTAATCACCATGCGAGTGACAAAATAGCCGGTATCGACAACTATTTAGAGATGGCTGATTTCACAAAAAAAGCGCCTTAAGGCGCTTTTTAAACGATTGAAATCATTTAGATACGGGTAACTGTAAAACCCTTGTCTGTTAACTGCTTCAATAAGCCGTGTTGCTCAGGTAAGTGCAAAGCGCCCACTGCAATGAACAGCTTTTCTTTACCGATGCGAGTAGATAGTTGATTAACCCAGTCATTGTTACGGTCTATCAACATCACTTGCTCGCTTAGTTGACCATACTGTGTGTCATCAAAGCTTTCGTTATAAAACTGTGTAAGTGTTTTCATGTCACCTGATTTCCAAGCCTTGATAAGACCAAAAAAGTAGGTGTCTACATCTGCAAGTTGGTCGAATGTTTCTTCGATCATTTTGTCATTCATAATTGCTAAGTGCTCAAACATTTCCATTTGGCGTTCAAGAGTTTCTAGCTCACCAACAGAAATTTTATGTTCTTGAGCGTAAGCAAGTACTTGCTTGTCGATGCCGTATTGATCTGAAAAACCGACGCTTTGGAACTCCATTTGCATCATGGTGACCATCACCGCCCACGGTGCTAAGTTCTTAAACATCGCAATATCAATTGATTTATCTGCAAAGTACTTTTGCAGTTTTGCATAGTTTTCAGGTGATAATTCTGATTGTAAGGTTTTGCCATTTTTCAGCATCATAAATGGTAATGAGCGACGCTGCATTTCCATTGGTGAAATAGCGCTGATATCGACCTCAACAATGACTTTATCTGAGTTATCAAGTGCTTTCGTTACCTTACTTGGTAAGCCTTTCATGCTGTTGTCACCCACATGCACGGTACCAAATAAATAAGAAGCAACGCCGTTTTTTTCTACTTTCCATAACCCCGGCTCTGCAAGTGCATATTGGCTAAAACCAAGCAGTAGCACCATAAAAAATAGGGCATTTATACGCTGGACGAATTTCATAACTTTCCTTTTCATAACGTGGTTATTTTCAATACTAAACTAATTTTTTAAAGAGGCGTTAAATTAAATCGGCTTTAAGCAGAAAAATCACATCTAATTGCTAAAAATTAATCAATCATAGAATGGCAGATAAAGAGGTATGAAATTTCAATATTTAGCAAATGGTGAAAAATAAATCTTATTAATGCTAATTGTTGGATATTTATTTCTTTAAAATCGTTTTTTTGCTTGTTTTTTGAATTGAATTTTATGTTGACTTAACGCCCCCAGCGCGGTACTAATAGAAAAAGACAGCGGGATGGCTAGATTTCCGCTACAAATGAACAGAATTTGGTTACAGATAAATGCTTACTAACAAACTTTCTCTAATTCTAATTAACGTCGTGGTGATTATTATTACCGCGGGGGCTAGTTAGTGCTTAGAGAAAAGTGAAGCATTTAAAAAGCCCCCCGCACTTAACAGTCCGGGGGGCTTTTTTGTTTTAAGGTTTGAGTCGCAGCAAATACACAATGTCACTGAGGAATGAGGATTTACGATGACAGGCGCAGAGTTAACAATCGATTTATTAGCTAAACATGGCGTTAAGGATGTTTTTGGTTACCCGGGCGGTGCCATCATGCCTATTTACGACGCTTTGTACGGTGCGCCAGTCAAACATTATTTGACGCGTCATGAACAAGGAGCGGGTTTTGCTGCTGTAGGGTTTGCCCGTAGCACAGGTAAGTTAGGTGTGTGCTTTGCAACATCAGGCCCAGGTGCGACTAACTTAATAACAGCCCTTGCTGATGCGATGATGGATTCAGTGCCGTTACTTGCAATCACAGGGCAAGTACCTACCGCAGCGATAGGCTCCGACGCCTTTCAGGAAGTGGACGTTCTAGGTATGTCGTTATCATGTACTAAACACAGTTACATGGTTGAAAGAGCTGAAGATTTAGCCGAAATATTACAAGAAGCCATCCACTTAGCGCAAAGCGGCCGCCCAGGTCCAGTGTTAGTTGATATCCCGAAAGACATCCAAATGGCGCAAGTGCCATTCCACCCTTGGTTAGCCGCCGAAGATCATTTACCAAAATTAGACCCAAACCAAGTTGCGATAGCCAATCAAATCTTAAGTGAGGCGCAGCGTCCTGTGGCGTATATCGGTGGTGGTGTACAAGCTGCTGATGCGCAAAACGAGCTTATGCAATTTTTAGAAAAAACACATATGCCAGCGGTATCAACGTTGAAAGCGCTAGGCAGTGTATTACCTGATTATGAATATGATTTGGGTATGCTAGGTATGCATGGCGGTAAAGCGGCTAACTTAGCTGTGCAACAATGTGATGTGCTTGTTTGTATCGGCGCACGTTTTGACGACCGTGTTACTGGCAACTTAAGTAAATTTGCTGCAAAAGCAAAAGTGATACACCTTGATATCGATGCCGCAGAAATTGGTAAACGTAAGCCTGCAAAAGCGTCTTTAGTTGCAGATTTAAAAACCTCATTACCGCAACTTGATTGTTTTGTTACACCAGATGAGTGGTTAACGCACATCGAAAGCATGATGAAAGAGCATGCGTGGCGTTATGACTATCCGGGCGAAAAAGTGTTTGCCCCTTACTTATTAAACCAGCTAAGCCAAAAAATGCCATCAACGGGTGTTGTGTGCTGTGATGTGGGTCAGCACCAAATGTGGGTGGCACAGCACATGAAGTTTAGCCACCCAAGCAACCATTTAAGTAGTGGTGGTGCAGGTACCATGGGCTTTGGTTTACCAGCCGCTATCGGCGCCCAAGTTGCGCGCCCAAATGATTTTGTGATCACGGTGTCGGGTGATGGCTCAATCATGATGAACATTCAAGAACTGGCAACAATTCGCCGTAACAATCTGCCAGTTAAAATTCTAATCCTAGATAACCAGCGCTTGGGCATGGTACGTCAATGGCAGCAGCTATTTTTTGAAGGTCGTTATTCTGAAACAAACCTTTCAGATAATCCTGATTTTGTGCAGTTAGCAGCGGTGTTTGGCATTCCAGGTCAAACCATCACTAAAGCAGATGAAGTCGATGCTGCGGTTGATGCGTTAGTTAATAGTGAAGGTCCATACATTCTTCATGCCTGTATCGATGATAAAGAAAATGTATGGCCGCTTGTACCACCGGGTGCAGCTAATGATGAAATGATGACGGAGACTGTAAAATGAAACACACCCTAACGATTGCACTAAAGAATCAAAGTGTCGCTGTAGAGCGCTTTTTACGCGTTGCACGTCATCGCGGCTTTGACCTAACAACCATGAATTTAGAAATGGCTGATGAAGCGTTTCATGTCACCATGACGGTAGACAGCGATAAGCCAATTTATCTACTAACATCACAGTTAAATAAATTGGTTGATGTGAAACACGTCAATGTTGAAAACCAATTTCAACAACAAGCAATCTAGTAAAAAATCAACAGGTAACTAGAGCAATCAGATTAATGCTTTAGTGAGAAATAAATTAGGAATGAGGAAGTCAGTGGCATGCCACTGCAACAACTGAGGTAATTATGGCTAAATTAAGAAGTGCAACAACAACAGAAGGTCGCAAACGTGCAGGGGCGCGTGCTTTGTGGCGTGCAACAGGGATGACAGATAAAGACTTCGGTAAGCCAATTATCGCTGTTGTTAACTCATATACTCAGTTTGTACCGGGTCACGTTCACCTTAACCAACTTAGTGAGCTGATGGCTGAAACCATCACTGAAGCGGGTGGTGTACCAAAAGAATTTAATACTATTGCAATCGACGATGGTATCGCAATGGGTCATGGTGGCATGCTGTATTCACTACCATCGCGTGACTTAATTGCTGACTCAGTGGAATACATGGTTAATGCACACTGTGCCGATGCTATGATCTGTATTTCTAACTGCGACAAAATCACTCCGGGGATGATGCTAGCTGCACTGCGTTTAAATATTCCGGTTATTTTCGTATCAGGTGGTCCAATGGAAGCGGGTAAAACACGCCTTGCTGATATCGACATTAAACTTGATTTAGTGGATGCCATGGTGAAAGGCGCTGATACCACAGTAAGCGATGAAGACTCAGAAAAAGTAGAGCGCTCTGCGTGTCCTACGTGTGGTTCATGCTCAGGTATGTTCACTGCCAACTCAATGAACTGTTTATTAGAAGCGATTGGTTTAGCACTGCCGGGTAACGGTACCACACTTGCTACACATAAAGACCGTAAACAACTTTACGTTGAAGCAGGTGCGCGTATTGTTGATTTATGCCGAGAGTATTATCAAAAAGACAATGCAGCAGTGTTACCTCGTGCAATTGCTAATCGCACTGCTTTTATGAATGCAATGGTCGTTGATATTGCCATGGGTGGTTCATCAAATACGGTTTTACACTTATTAGCTGCGGCGCAAGAAGCGGGTGTTGATTTTGATATGTCGCACATCGATGAGCTTTCTCGCAAAACACCTTTCCTTTGTAAAGTGGCACCTGCAACCAATAAATATCACATTGAAGATGTGCACCGCGCTGGTGGCATGATGGCAATTATCCGTGAGTTAGGTAAAGCAGGTCTTGTTGATTTATCTGTGGATCACGTTGCAGGCCACAGTATGGCTGAAATGGTGGCTAAATGGGATGCGACCGATCCGAATAATGAAGTGGCGCAAAAATTCTATAAAGCAGGCCCTGCCGGTATCCGTACTACAAAAGCAATGAGCCAAGAGTGCCGCTGGCCAGAACTTGATAATGACCGTGAAAACGGCTGTATCCGCAGTGTTGAAAATGCCTTTCGTCAAGATGGTGGCTTAGCCGTACTTTCAGGTAACTTAGCCCTTGATGGCTGTATTGTTAAAAGTGCCGGTGTAGTTGAAGAAATGCTGCACTTTGAAGGCCCAGCAGTTGTATACGAGTCACAAGATGATTCGGTTGAAGGCATTCTAAACGGTGAAGTAAAAGCCGGTGACGTTGTTGTAATTCGTTACGAAGGACCAAAAGGCGGCCCAGGCATGCAAGAAATGCTGTATCCAACGAGTTACTTGAAATCAATGGGCTTAGGTGAAAAGTGTGCGCTTATCACCGATGGTCGTTTCTCGGGTGGTACATCAGGTTTATCAATTGGTCACGTTTCACCAGAAGCAGCAAGCGGTGGTGCAATCGCCTATGTTGAAAATGGCGATAAGATAGTGATTGATATTGCAACCCGTGAAATCACTTTAGCGCTGTCTGATGAAGAGCTTGAAGCACGTAAACAAAAGCAACTTGCACGTGGTAAAGATGCTTATAAACCACTGGATCGTGACCGTTATGTATCACCAGCACTGAAAGCGTATGCATTACTGGCAACCAGTGCAGATAAAGGGGCAGTGCGCGATTTAGCAAAACTTGAGGAGCTTAGTTAATTATGGTTTCTCAAGAGCTCGATTATTTTCGCGCTATCATCCAAGCGAACATGGAACCGCTTGCAAAAGTTACTGAGGTCAGCGAAATGGCTGATCTTAGTGCACGGCTAGGCAACCATGTGTGGCTAAAGCGTGAAGATCAACAACCGGTTTATTCATTTAAACTTCGCGGTGCTTTTCATAAACTGAGCAAGTTGCCAAAAGGGTCTGATGTGATCACAGCCTCTGCCGGTAACCATGCGCAAGGCGTGGCACTCAGTGCCTCATTTTTAGGGCATAAAGCAACGATTGTGATGCCAGTTACAACACCAGAAATTAAAGTGAATGCAGTACGTTCACTCGGTGGTGAAGTGGTATTACACGGCCATCATTTTGATGCTGCAAAAGCCCATGCTTTAGAGCTGACAGAGCAGCGTAATGGGGTGTTTGTGCCACCGTTTGATGATCCTGATGTCATTGTTGGCCAAGGTACCGTTGCCCGTGAATTAATGCAGCAATTGAACGACCTTGATGCTGTGTTTATTCCTGTTGGCGGTGGTGGCTTACTTGCAGGTATGGCGGTGTACATTAAGTCGTTACGTCCTGATATTAAAGTCATTGGTGTTGAAGCTGACGAGAGTGCCTGCTTAAAAGCAGCACTTGAAGCAGGCAAGCCTGTTGAGCTTGACCGTGTTGGCAGTTTTGCTGATGGTGTCGCAGTAAAAATCATTGGTACTGAGACGTTTCGATTAGCGCAAAAGTTTTGTGATGAAGTGGTCACTGTAACGGGCGATGAAATCTGCGCTGCAATGCAAGATATCTTTGTTTCGACTCGTGCGATAGCTGAACCTTCAGGGGCGCTATCAACAGCAGGGCTGAAAAAGTGGTGCCAACAAAACGGTGTAAAAGGCTTAAACGTTGCTGCGATTTTATCGGGTGCAAACTTAAACTTTGACCGTTTACGTTATGTTGCTGAACGAACCGCACTT
This sequence comes from Pseudoalteromonas gelatinilytica, assembly GCF_001641615.1. Taxonomy (GTDB): domain Bacteria; phylum Pseudomonadota; class Gammaproteobacteria; order Enterobacterales; family Alteromonadaceae; genus Pseudoalteromonas; species Pseudoalteromonas gelatinilytica. The sequence goes on along the minus strand of NZ_LRRU01000017.1, from coordinate 205,088 downwards.
GGTGAAAAGAACGAAGCACTCCTCGCTGTGACCATTAAAGAAGAGAAGGGGAGCTTTAAGCAGTTTTGTAACTCATTAGGTGGCAGAGCTATCACCGAGTTTAATTACCGTTATGCAGGTCCTGGCGAAGCACAAATTTTTGTTGGTATTGCCTTAAGACAAGGGCAGCAAGAGCTCGATGAGTTAAAAGCAGCACTGACAGAAAACGACTACACGTTTTGCGATTTATCAGATAACGAGCTGGCTAAATTGCATATTCGTTATATGGTGGGTGGTAAAGCGCCAGCTCAGCTTCATGAGCGTTTATTACGCTTTGAATTTCCTGAATACCCAGGTGCACTGGCACGATTCTTAGATACCCTTGGTAGTAATTGGAATATTACTTTATTCCATTACCGTAACCATGGTGGATCGGTTGGTAATGTGCTGGCGGCCTTTGCTATTGAACCGAGTGATTATGAGGTATTCAATGAGCATTTGAACCGTTTGGGATACAACGTTCAAGATGAAACAAACAACCCATGTTTCACCCAGTTCTTAACTAGCCAAGGTCAAGAACTTAGCGAAGTTAAAGCGGCAAATCAGTAGCTTAATATAATCAAGACTGTTCACTAGCAGTCTTGATTTTTTCTCTATTTTTCCTATAGTTAATGCACGGTTTCAAGCAAGGATGATGCGTGCAAGGTATAAAAAGCCTACTAGGGTTAATCTGTTTAATGCTTTCTATGAGCGCACAGTGTGCTGATAAAGTTAGCTTACAGTTAAAATGGACTCACCAGTTTCAATTTGCAGGCTATTATATGGCTGCAGAAAAAGGCTTTTATAAGGAGGCAGGCCTTGATGTCTCTATTATTCCTGCTGATCCAAACCATCCAGATACCTTCCCTAAAGTACTAAGCGGTAAAGCCGACTTTGCCATTACTCACTCAGGCATATTACAAAAGCGTCAGCAAGGCGCTCCGGTTGTCGCCCTAGGAGCCATACTGCAGTTTTCGCCTTACTGCTGGATGGTAAAAAATAACTCAGATATTTTTCAGCCTAGAGACTTTGCTGGTAAGAAGCTAAGTAAAATCGGTTCAATAGAAAATGCTGAGTTACTGGTGATGTTACAGCGTGCAGGACTGAGCCTAGAAAGCTTGATGGCAGCTAGCCATGAAGGCGGCGTTAAAGAGTGGCTTGCCGGTGATTTAGATGCGGTGCAAGTGTATGTCACCAATGAGCCTTACACGATGACATTACAAGGAGCCGGTCACCGACTCATTTGCCCGCAAAAGTTTGGTTTGAATGTGTATGGCGATATTTTATATACCTCAGAGCAATTTTTAGCGAAAAAGCCTGAGGTTGTAGAACGCTTTTATCGTGCAACCCTAAAAGGGTGGCGGTATGCCTTATTACACTTAGAAGAAAGCATTGATGTGACCAAGCAGCATTATGCCAGCCATAAAAGCGTACAAGAGCTGGCCTACGAAGCCCATGTTTTGGCAAGCTACATTCAACCTCCGGGCATTAATCTTGGCAATATGTCGATGGCAAAGTGGCGCTTGATTGCAGATTTATATGGCTTAGATCAGGATGAATTTGATCAGGCTTTTGATGGCTTTATGTATGATCAACAGCAAACAGAAGGCATTGAATTATCGTGGATGCTGATCCTTGCCATCATCTTAAGTATTGCGTGTGTGCCATTGTACATTCGTTTGATCAGCAGTAACCGACGTTAAATAAGATAAAAACTGTTATACTGCTTTTTATTTCTTGTCGCTAAGTAGTTATGACACTTGCCGAGCACTTTGCAGCTTTAGATGCACTGCTATTTTCAACCCGCCAATACTGGCAATGTACCGCATTTGATTTTGATGATCTTCCCTGGCCTGAATTAGCCGATTTATTATGGGCGCTTGATGACCAACAAGTGAGTGAGCTTGATGCCGATCAGCAGGCCTTATATCGTTATTTTGCTGAGGTAATTGAGGGTATCGACCAGTTGGCTCAGCTTTGTGAGTTACCTGCTATCAATTTAGCACGTACAGAATTTCCGTTTTGGATAAGTAATGGCATTAAAGGTCGTAAATTTGAGCAACTACAAGACTTTGTTGCGGCGATTAGTCAGCAGTCATTAAACCAGCCTGTTTTAGAGTGGTGCGCAGGTAAAGGGCATTTAGGGCGTATGTTGGCATTCAATGGAGCGCCACGTGTACATAGCATTGAGCTGCAACAACACTTGTGCGACCAAGGTCAACACAGTGCAACACAACAGCAATTGGCGATGCAGTTTTCACAAGCTGATGTATTAACCGATGACACTGATGACTTTTTTGAAAGCCAGCAGCATGCAGTTGCTTTACATGCCTGTGGTCGTTTACATCAAACATTTATGCAGCAAGCAAGCAAAGCGAAAACTCAGCAAATCAGTTTTTCACCATGCTGTTATCATTTATTCACAGATAACGCTTATCAAGCAATGAGCGAGCCTGCCAAGCAAAGCCAACTTGCGCTAACTCATCGCGATTTAAAACTGGCGCTGCAAGAAACCGTAACGGCACCGAGTCGAGTTGATAAGGTCAGAAAAACAGAAGTTGAATGGCGTCTTGGATTTGATGCGTTACGTAAAACATTGACCGGTGAAATGCACTATGTGAGTGTGCCATCAGTGAACAAAGCGATCTTCTCTGATTCTTTTGGCTCATTTTGTTTTTGGGCTGCTGAGAAGAAATCATTAAATTTACCGGAAGGCATTGATTACAATAAATTTTTAGAGATAGGTAAAAAGCGCAAAAGGGTTACTGAGCGAGTTGAACTCGTCCGACATGTGTTCAGAAGGGCAATTGAAGTTTGGCTCGTGCTCGATCGTGCTTTATATTTGCAACAACAAGGGTATCAAGTAACGGTTAGTACGTTTTGCGAAAAGCAGCTGACACCAAGGAATATCTTGATCCAAGCTAATTATTAAAAACCGTAAAGAGGCGCAATGAGAAAGTTAAAAAATTTATTCGAAAATAATAGACGTTGGGCAGCGCGTACGAGTGAAAATGATCCTGAGTTTTTTAAAATTCTATCAATGCAGCAAAATCCAGAGTACTTGTGGATCGGTTGTTCTGACTCGCGTGTACCTGCAAACGAAATCGTAGACTTATTACCGGGTGAGCTATTTGTTCACCGTAACGTGGCAAATGTTGTTGTTCATACTGATCATAACTGTCTTTCAGTAATGCAATACGCTGTTGAAGTGCTTAAAGTGAAGCACATCATGGTCGTTGGTCACTATGGCTGTGGTGGTGTTCAAGCAGTATTAAACGAAGCGCGTTTTGGTTTAATTGATAACTGGTTACGCCATGTAGGTGATGTAAAAGAAAAACACATCGAACAGCTTAATGCATTACCTGAAAAAGAGCGTTTAAACAGTTTGATCGAATTAAACGTTATTGAACAAGTACGTAACGTGTGCCGTACCAACATTGTGCAAGACGCTTGGGCGAAAGGCCAAGAGTTAACAATTCATGGTTGGGTGTATGGCTTAGCGAATGGTCACCTTAATGACTTAGAGTCGGTTGTGACCTGTGCAGAAGAAGCAAGTGATACTTATGGCACGGCAGTTAAGCGTGTATTTGAACGTATTGCTGAAAAAAGCTAATTCCGAAGTAGATTGAAAAAAGGAGAGCTAATTCGCTCTCCTTTTTTATTGTTCGTCTTGTTTGCTAGCAAGTTGCTGCTCAAGTAAAGCCACTTTCTCTTCAAGCTCAGTGAGTTTTTCACGAGTACGAATAAGTACTTGGCTTTGAATATCAAACTCATCACGGCTTACAAAGTCCATCTCAGCAAGTTTGTTTTGAATAGCTTGCTTAGTTTTGCCTTCAATTGTATCAGCAAGGTTTTTTACGCCTTGTGGCATGTTATCAGTAATTTGCTTAGCGATTTCTTCAAGTTTTGCTGGGTTGATCATCTTCGTCCCTTGAGTCACGTAAAAAAACAATCTTACCTTATTGGCTAGGCGTAGTGTAGTGATTACGGTAAAATTGCCCGTCCTGTCTTTGGATAATTTCTTTAGGGGCTTATGAAACTCAACCCAAAACAAGATGAAGCGGTAAAGTATATCAGTGGACCGTGTCTGGTATTAGCCGGTGCGGGCTCTGGTAAAACGCGTGTTATTACCAATAAAATCGCTTACTTAGTGCAAAAGTGTGAGTATCAAGCGCGCAATATTGCGGCGGTAACCTTTACCAATAAAGCTGCAAAAGAAATGCGCGAGCGTGTTACGCAAACACTCGGCAAGCAAGAGTCGAAAGGCTTATGGGTTTCAACGTTTCATACCCTTGGGCTTGAGATCATCAAAAAAGAGTTAACGACACTAGGTTTTAAACCCGGTTTTTCGTTGTTTGATGATCAAGATACCAACCAGTTACTAGCCGAGCTGACCGAAGAAGAACTAAAAAAAGACAAAGACTTACTCAACCTATTAAAAATGCAAATAGGTAACTGGAAGAACGAATTGATTCTACCAGAGCGTGCCGTTCGTGAAGCCCGTGAGCCGCAAAAAGCCTTATTTGCTCAGCTGTATGCGCGTTATCAAAATCAACTACGTGCTTATAATGCCCTTGATTTTGATGATCTGATCATGATCCCTACTTTGTTACTAAGCCAAAACGCCACAGCGCGTGAGCGTTGGCAACAGCGTTTTCGTTACTTGCTGGTGGATGAGTATCAAGATACCAACACCAGTCAGTATCAGCTGGTTAAGCTATTAGTGGGTGAGCGAGCTCGTTTTACCGTGGTAGGTGATGACGACCAATCTATTTACTCTTGGCGTGGTGCTAAGCCACAAAATCTTGTGCTATTGAGTAAAGATTTTCCGGGCTTACGTTTAATTAAGCTTGAGCAAAATTACCGAAGTGCTGGACGAATTCTTAAAGCGGCAAATATTTTAATTGCCAACAACCCTCACGAGTTTGATAAAAAACTATTCAGTGAGCTTGGCTATGGTGAGCCTATCAAAGTGATTGGTTGTCGTGATGAAGAGCATGAATCTGAGCGAGTGGTCGCAGAAATCATTTCTCATAAATTCATGAAGCGCACCAGCTATAAAGATTACGCGATTCTATATCGTGGTAATCACCAAGCGCGGGTGTTTGAAAAAGCACTTATGAGCAACCGTATTCCTTATAAGATCAGCGGCGGCATGTCATTTTTCTCGCGTTCAGAAATTAAAGATATCATGGCGTATTTACGCCTATTGGTGAACCAAGATGACGACAATGCCTTTTTACGTATTGTTAATACGCCACGTCGTGAAATTGGTACGGTCACTTTGGAAAAGTTAGGTACGCTTGCTAATGAAAAGCACATCAGTTTATTTGCAGCCTGTTTTGAACCTGAACTTGCACACCGCTTAAAAGGCCGTGGTTTTAATGCCTTAGCTGGCTTTGCTCGTTGGGTGGTTGAGCTTTCTGATAATGCGGTACGCGGCGATACCCTTGAAGCTGTGAAAGAGTTAGTTAGGCAAATTAACTACGAAGCTTACCTATATGAGTCATCACCGAGTGCAAAAGCCGCTGAAATGCGCATGAAAAACGTGTCAGAGCTTTATCGTTGGATCACCGACATGCTAACAGGGGATGCAGATAATCCACCGCTGAACCTTGCTGAAGTGGTCAGTAAACTGACCCTGCGCGATATGCTTGAGCGTAACGAAGAAGAAGACGAATCTGACGCGGTACAATTACTAACGCTGCATGCGTCAAAAGGCTTGGAGTATCCGTATGTGTTTATGGTTGGCATGGAAGAAGGTCTATTACCACACCAAGTCAGTATCGATGAAGATAACGTTGAAGAAGAGCGTCGTCTCGCTTATGTAGGTATAACGCGTGCTCAGCAAGAGTTGGTAATGACCTATGCTAAGTTACGTCGTCAATTTGGTGAAACGTCAGATACTGAGCTCAGTCGTTTTGTGCAAGAGTTACCACAAGATGACTTAGCCTTTGAAGCGAAAAAGCCACCGTCTTCACAGGCTGAGCGTATGGAAAAAGGCCAAGCCCGTGTAGCTAACTTAAGAGCGATGCTTAAGAAGTAATAAATTGTGCGCTTGGTGCTTCGTGTTCGAAGGGCGCCAGCGCATGTTGCTTACCAATAAACAACGACAATCCGTGCTTATCGAGTAATGTGCGGTAGTTAAAAATCGACGGGCCTTTCGCGATTACTTGGATATTTTGCAGCTTAGTAATCGCTAGTACACCTTGCAATTGTAAGTGATAGTTTTCTTGCTGTAGTACACGCTTACTGAACGTTGAACTTAATAACAAGTAATCGAATTGGAACTCAGTTAGTAAGTTTAACTCACAGCGATCTTTGGCAAACTCATTCAAACCAATTGAAAACCCTTGAGCGACCAGGTTTTTTAAATTTTCAATTTGCACCGCTGATGCGTAACGAATTTCTTGTTCGTTGAATAATAGACACATTCTATTTGCATCATGGGCTTTTAATAACTTACACAGTGCTTGAAAATTAATACGCTCTAGCACTAATCCAGAACAAGGAAACAGGACTTTTTCGAGTTTGCTGTTGCTTGCTAGGGTAAAGGCTTGTTTCAGTAGGCTGAGTTCAACTTCAAAGTGCTGAACTCTATCGGTCGCAAACTTCTTGAGCACTTCAAAGCTGGTGCTGCCAAGTACAGGGTGCTCGCCAAATGCTTCGAGTAAAGATTCTTCGCGAGTTTGCTCATCCAAGGTAATGATTTCGGCACTTCTAAAGTGCATAGGCAAATCATCTAAGTGATGCATATTGTCAGCATCATGCTGGACATTGCTTGCATTAAGCAGCGGATGGAAACATTCAAAGCGATTACGGCCTGCATTTTTCGCGTAATACATGGCGGCGTCGGCATCGCGAATAATTTCATCGGTGTGCTTGTAGCTTGGTTTCGAGTAGGTAATACCGATACTGGCGCCACTTTGTATGCACTGACCTTTCATACAGAAAGGTTTTCTCATTATTTCGATGATACGCTTAGCAACATCTTGGGCTTGCTGTTGCTCAGTTAAGTGAGTTAGCAACACCACAAATTCATCACCACCTAAGCGCGCGAGTAGGTCGTGCTCACGAATACAATGCGAGAAAGACTCGGCAACACCAATTAAAAATTGATCGCCTGCTTGGTGACCAAGGTGATCGTTGATGTCTTTAAATTTATCGAGGTCAATAAATAACACTGCAAACTGCTGCTCTGGGTAGCGCTGGTAATGCTGCAATGTTTTTTCAAGTTGAGTTAAGAATAAACTGCGATTCGGTAAACTCGTCAGTGAGTCATGGTGTGCATCGTGATACAGCTGTTGTTCTATTTTTTTACGCTCTTCAATTTGCATTTGCAGATGCATATTGGCTTGGCGAAGTTCTTTGGTTTTTTCAGTAACACGATGCTCAAGTTTTTGGTGACTAAGTTTTAACTCTTGGTTGGCCAAGTGGGTTTGAATAACGTTAGCTATCTGATGCGAGACAAAGGTGATTAACTCACAGTCATCCTGACTAAACTCATGCTTATTATTGTAAGCTTGGCAAACAATGAGACCGATAACACCTTGCGAAGTTTTCAGCGGCGCGCCTAACCAACTCGTGGCGGTACGCTCTGGTGGTACATTAACAGGCCTTTCTACTACGCCTAACTTGATAAGTTCTTTTGCTCTTTCACTGTCTATGACTTGGCACTTTTCAGTGCTGAGCACCAGTTCACTGTAACCTTTAGCGAAAGGCCGCGGCAGAGCATTATCATTAAATTCATCGACGCAGTAAGGAAAACTCAGCCAGTGCGATTGTTCATCGTATAGGGCAATGTATAAGTTATCTGCATAGGTAATGGTTTTTATAATGTTATGGACATGCTGATATACATCGTCGAGGTTTTTACTTTGTGTTGCTAGCTCCGAGATTTTGAACAGGATTTGCTGGCGGTCGAGGGCATTTTTACGTTGTTGAATTTCGTCGTTTAAAGCTTGGTTGCTTTGTGTCAGAGCACGGGTGCGAATTTTAACTTCAGACTCAAGCAGCTCACGTTTTTTAACTCGTTCAATCGCTGTTGCCAAATATAATGACATCGCTTCTAGCAATTCAATTTGCTGCTCTGAATAGCCTTGTTTTTTGTCGTAACTTTGCGCGACCATGACGCCAATAATGACTTGCTCACGGTAAACGGGCACGCCAACCCAATGCTCGGCAGGTGTACCAAACGCTTTAAATAAACCTTGTTCTAGTGCTTGCTCTGTTTGCTGTTTGGTAAAGTAGCTGGTTTTACCGTGCTTAAATACATAACCCGTAAGGCCTTCTTTAAAGTACTGCTCATATTTTAACGGTACTGAAAGGCCATCTTTTTCATCGGCAAAGTAAGATAACTCAAGGTTATCGTAAACCGGGTTATGTAACACAACGAAGAAGTTTCTGCTCGGAATGTAGTCTTGCAGAATGTTATGAATAGCAGGGTAGAGTAGGGTTAATTCGGCAACAGTGCTTGCTTGCTCTGATAATTGTAAAAGAGCATGTTGCAAGTGATGTGATTGCTTATACTTTTGTAAAAGCGATTTTAAGCGAGCATTTTTTCGCTCTAGCTTATCAATGTGTGTTGCTGAATCTTCCAATGATTTAGAACCAGATCTTATTATTGTTTAAATTTCGTCCTTTATAGTTCCACTTTTTTATTAGATCGTCAAGTAACAGGTGTTAACAAAATAGTAATTTATGATGGGGTTAATTTGGCTACAGCCTTAGCCTAGCGGTTAAAAACAGGCACAAAAAAAGGGCTTAATAAAATTAAGCCCTTAGTATTAGTTTTTAGACTGTTACTTGCTAGTCATGAAATCGATAGCAGCGCTGATTTCATCTTCAGAACAATCCATACACGTACCTTTAGGAGGCATCGCGTTGAAACCGTTAAGCGCGTGGTTTAAAAGTGTATCTTTACCTTTAGCGATACGAGGAGCCCAATCATCAGCTGATTTAGGTGCACCTAGTGCGCCAGTACCATGACATGCAAAACATGCTGCTTGGTAAACTTGTTCACCAGAACGAGGACCTGTAGGTTCAGCAGCGGCCGCAGCTTTATCACCTTCTAGATATACAGAACCAATTGGCGCTAGACGCTTTTTAATTGCGTCTTCAGTCAAAGAGTTGTCATATGCTTGTGCATATGCCGTTGTTGCTAGCAGTAATAATGCAGCTGATAGTTTTTTCATTTTGCCTTGCTCACTTCGATTTGAACGTGATCAATCACGATATCTGACGGAAATTAGAACGATTATAACGCTAAGCCACAATTTATAAAATGATCTAAAAGGCTTTTTCTTGAGAAAAACCGTCATTTTTTTGCGTTAGCGCAAGAAAAGCCTGCATTAGTAGCTGGCTTTTTGCCCGATGATTAAGCGAGTTCTAACACTTTGTTGACTAATTTTTCGATACCTGCGTCAGCATCTAAAATGCTTTGTGCCAACATATAAGCAGGGGTTGTGACGACTTTATGCTGCTGATCAACAACAACATCATTCACTGCACAGTTTTGATGTGCACCGCCTAGCTGCTCGATTGCTGCTGCTGTATCTGCGTCGTTACCAATGGTGGTTTTGACACCCTTGCCATAAATAAGTGGCAGCATGGCAGGGGCAATGCAAATATACCCAGCCGCTTTATTGGCATCGACAAAGGCTTTAGCAGTGGTAAGTACATCACTTTGAACTTGGGCATCTGCGCCTTTAACGGCAAAATCTGATAGGTTTTTCGCGGCCCCAAAGCCACCTGGTACGATCAAGGCGTCGAACTCATTCACATCTAGCTCTGTAAGGGCTTTAATTTCACCACGAGCAATACGCGCAGCTTCAACTAACACATTACGGTTAGGTGTCATTTCTTCACCGGTTAAGTGATTAATGGTGTGCATTTGTTCGATATCGGGTGCAAAGCATTCATAGCTCGCGCCAGCTTTTGCGATATGTAATAAGGTTAATACAGCTTCGTTGATTTCGGCGCCGTCATAAACACCGCAACCTGCTAAAATTACAGCAACTTTTTTCATTTTAGAACTCTCCTTAATGCGACTTGCTTTAGTTTAACAAGGATACGAGTCAGCCTACAAAATAAAAAATTTCGCCGCTTAATAACTCGCAAAGCATGATGAATAGCTGTTTATGCCTTTTTCTAAATTACTAACGAAAAAAAAAGTATAAAGGATCGCTATGATCTTTGATCCATTATGCTAGAATACTCCTCCGGTTATGAAAAGGGATGTTAATTCGGTTTCGAATAAGCAAAAGGTTATCGCTGCTAAAACCGTTTTCCACATCGGACAAAAATAATAAAAAAAGAACGTCGTAATATCTTTTTTAAATCAAAACATGAACTTATTAAAATTTCCTAAATGTTTTTACATTTCGGGAGGTTTATCTGTGTTTGTTATCTACAAAGTTATCCACAGCTTGCTATTGAAGAAACAATTATTGGTTAATAATTCACAGTCGTTTTCTTTAAAGCCTTATGGCATGCTTACAAACAATTTAATGTTATTCAATTAGGATCCAATTTCACCATGGCTCAGATCCCTGAAAATCCACTTATTCTTGTAGATGGTTCTTCGTATTTATTCCGTGCATATCATTCGCCACCGCACCTAACTAATTCAAAAGGTGAAGCGACAGGCGCAATCTATGGCGTAGTGAATATGCTTAAGAGTTTGATCAAGCAATATGATCCGTCACATATGGTGGTGGTCTTTGATGCCAAAGGTAAAACCTTCAGAAATGACATGTACAGCGAATACAAAGCGAATCGTCCACCTATGCCGGATGACTTACGCACACAGATCGCACCACTGCATAACATTATTAAAGCAATGGGCTTCCCGCTGATTAGTATTGAAGGTGTTGAAGCTGATGATGTTATTGGTACCTTTGCGCGTATTGCTTCAGAGCAGCAACGTCATGTACTGATCTCGACTGGCGATAAAGATATGGCGCAACTTGTTAATGAACATGTCACGCTGATCAACACCATGACAGATAGCATTTCAGATCCTGAAACCGTGGTTGAAAAATTTGGCGTTGGCCCTGAGCTGATCATTGATTACTTAGCTTTAATGGGTGACAAAGTCGATAACATCCCTGGTGTTGATGGTTGTGGTCCTAAAACAGCGGTGAAATGGCTACAAAAATATGGATCATTACAAGGTGTAATGGACCATGCTGGTGAGATCAAAGGTAAGATTGGTGAAAAACTTGCCGCAGCGCTGGATCATCTGCCACTTAGCTATGAATTAGCAACAATTAAGTGTGATGTTGAGGTTGAGTCAGATCTTGAAACCTTTAAGTTGCAAGAGCCTAACCGTGATGAACTGATTGCACTTTATGGGGAATGTGAGTTCCGTCGTTGGTTAGCTGAGCTACTTGATAATCCTAAAGATGCTGACACGCATTTAGATGTGCCAACAGAAGCAAATGAACTACCAAAAGTCGCTGATGCGCATTACGAAACGATTTTAACCGAAGAGCAACTTGATACCTTAGTGGCGCAGTTAAACGACGCAGAATTATTTGCTTTTGATACTGAAACAACCAGCCTTGATTATATGCAAGCACAATTGGTTGGTATGAGCTTTGCGGTAAAAGCGGGTGAAGCGGCTTATATTCCTGTTGCTCATGATTACCCGGATGCGCCTGAGCAATTAAGCCTAGAAACGGTAATGGCAAAAATTGGCCCAATTTTAGCGGACGAAAATAAAGCGAAAGTTGGGCAAAACCTTAAGTACGATAAAAGCGTATTAGCGAATGCTGGCTTTGAGTTAAAAGGTATTAAATACGACACTATGCTGGAGTCGTATGTCTTTAATAGTGTAGGCAGCCGCCATGATATGGACTCGTTGGCACTGAAATACCTTGGTCACAAAAATATCAGCTTTGAAGATATTGCTGGTAAAGGTAAGAAGCAGTTAACCTTTAATCAAATTGAGCTAGAAAAAGCTGCGCCTTATGCTGCTGAAGATGCAGATATAACACTTCGTCTTCACCAAGTGTTATGGCCAAAAATTGATGCTGATAGCCAGTTGAAGTCAGTATTCGAAGATATTGAGTTACCACTTGTCACAGTGCTTTCTGATATTGAGCGTACTGGTGTTGCAATTGATAGCAACATGCTGGCTGCTCACAGCCAACGTTTAGGCGAACGCCTGTTAGAGCTTGAGCAAGAAGCCTATGATATGGCTGGTGAAAAGTTTAACTTAGGTTCACCTAAGCAGCTGCAAGTTATTTTATTTGAAAAGCTTGAGCTGCCTGTTATCAAGAAAACACCTAAGGGTGCACCTTCGACGGCAGAAGAAGTATTGCAAGAACTTGCTCATGATTATCCATTACCAAAAGTGATTATTGAGCACCGTGGTTTATCTAAACTTAAATCAACCTACACAGATAAACTTCCGCTGATGGTTAATGAGCGCACGAAGCGAGTGCATACTTCTTATCATCAAGCAGTAACGGCAACGGGGCGTTTAAGTTCAACGGATCCTAACTTACAGAATATTCCAATTCGTTCAGAAGAAGGTCGTCGTATTCGTGAAGCCTTTATTGCTGCACCAGGCCATAAAATTGTGGCTGCCGATTACAGCCAAATTGAATTACGTATCATGGCGCACTTATCACAAGATAAAGGCCTACTTACTGCGTTTGCGAATGGTTTAGATGTACACAGTGCAACAGCGGCAGAAGTCTTCGGGGTTAGCCTTGAAGAGGTTACCAGCGATATGCGTCGTAAAGCGAAAGCAGTTAACTTTGGTTTAATTTATGGCATGTCGGCGTTTGGTTTATCACGTCAATTAGACGTACCACGTCATGAAGCACAGCATTATATTGATAAATACTTCGAGCGTTTCCCTGGCGTACTTGAGTACATGGAAACAACCCGTGAAAAAGCGGCTGATAAAGGCTATGTAGAAACGATTTTTGGTCGTCGTTTACATTTACCAGAAATCAATGCCCGTAACGGTGCTCGTCGTAAAGCTGCTGAGCGTGCTGCGATAAACGCGCCAATGCAAGGTACTGCTGCTGATATCATCAAAAAAGCGATGCTAAAAGTTCATCAGTGGGTGAATGCGCAAGCTGAAGGTTCAGTGAAGTTGCTTATGCAAGTGCACGATGAATTAGTGTTCGAAATTAAAGAAGAGTGTGTTGACGACTATAAAGCTGAAATTTGTAAGCTAATGTCAGAAGCCGCGACTCTTGATGTGCCTCTGATTGTTGAAGCCGACAGCGGTGACAACTGGCAACAGGCGCACTAATAGTCGCGAAAAAATGAAAGCTGTCAGCTATCAGCTTAAAAGTTAGCGAGTTACAAGGGGAAAGAGTAAAGTTAGTGAGTTACTTGACGCGCAAGCTAAGTCATTTAGGCTTGCTAACTTGCTAACTTGCTAACTTGCTAACTTGCTAACTTGCTAACTTGCTAACTTGCTAACTTGCTAACTTGCTAACTTGCTAACTTGCTAACTTGCTAACTTGCTAACTTGCTAACTTGCTAACTTGCTAACTTGCTAACTTGCTAACTTGCTAACTTGCTAACTTGTTTATAATCCCAACTCCTGCAACCGCTTTACGTGTTGACGATAAAGCTCAATAGGGTCAACTTCGCGAAAATTGTGTAAACCAATGAACTGATTAATCTCATCTAAGTGGTTCATGTCATAATTATCTTTAATTACGTGGCCTAAATGGCTGCTGCAGCGTGATATTAGGCCATCATCTTTGCCTAAAATAAGTAATGAACCGAGCAGCATGGGCAAATCGGTGGGATCCAGTATATTACTAAGTGCTGCTGTACCACTCCACGAAAAATAGTACACGCCATTTTCGGCAACTAACTGACCTTGATCGCACTTATTTTCTGGTAAACCTTCAGGGTATTTTTGATTAAATACGTCAGCGCCCTGTGTACTTAAGCTACTTAAAGCACCGAGTGTATCTTGCGGTAATTGGCTGTGGCCTGAGAGCAGTGAAATAACCCCACCAACCCCATCAAATATGAACCGCGCGGTATGTTCAGCTTGAGAGTTCGCAGGTAGCTTTTGACTAATTAGATCAATAATGCCACTGCCATAGTTTGCACCGCCAATACTGGTTACTGAGGCAATCAGATCAGGTCTGACAGATGCAACGTAGCGCACTGTTTGCGCGCCTTGGCTGTGACCAATCAAGTTTACTTTATTGGCGCCTGTCAGTGCTAAAATTGCTTTTACGTGAGTGAGTAATTGTTCGCCCCGGACCTCAGAGCTATTAATAGCAGAGACCGCCGGCGTAAACACCAAGGTACCATCTTGGCTAAGGCTTTCAGCAATATTATAAAAATAATCGAGGCCGAGTAGGTTATCGAATCCCATTAACCCATGAACTAAAACTACCGGGTATTGTGTCGTTGTTTTTTTGGCATGGCAGTAGGGAGTTATTAAAAAAAGTAAGGTAGCAAATAAAATTAAGGGGATTTTTTTCATACCTTTTACTCTTCTACTGCAATTTTTATCACTAACAAGCCTTAAAAAAGCCTGATTTTTGCGTGCTGTTGATTCACTTTACCCTAAATATTGGCTTGCTGTAATGTTAATTTTAGGTAAACAAGAAAAGATGGTTTTAGTGATTCGTTATTTGTTTATCAATTTGTGTTGTTTCTGCGGCTCGGCAATTTATTTTTAATCTGGTATTTGTTAAAGTCCGCGCCGTCCTCATCCTGTAGGACATCCTGTTGATGATGCATCTGAAAGGATGCAACGTATTGATAGCTTCTCCCCAGTTTGCTATACCGACTCACTCCTTGTTGAGTGAGTCGCTTTTTCTTTCTCTTATCATACAATTCATTGCACAAATTAACGCAAGTGATACCATCAAAGTGATTCTTATTTACTTTCGAAGGAATGCGTTATGTTTAAATCTATGGCAATTGCTGCCTTTTCATTATCGAGTATTTTAGTTGCCCCTTTAGCCAGCGCAAACTGGCAAGTTAATAATGAGCAAAGCAATGTGAGCTTTGTGTCTATCAAAAAGAATTCAGTTGCAGAAGCGCATCATTTCAAAAACGTGTCGGGTACACTTAACGAACAAGGTCAATTTAAGTTAATGATCGATCTGTCATCGGTTGAAACCCTGATCCCTATCCGTAATGAGCGCATGACGAAATTGTTATTCGAAACAGCTAAATTTCCTAATGCAGTGTTAACTGCGGATTTAAGCAAAGCGCTGTTAACGCTAAAACCTGGTCAACATGTGCTTAAAGGGTTGAAAGCTGAATTAGATTTTCACGGCAACAAGAAAGAGCTAACAATTGATGTGCTTGCCAATATGTCACCGAAAGGCGATGTGACTGTTTCATCGTTTACGCCGGTGATTATTAATGCAAGTGACTTCAAAGTAACAGAAGGTATTAGTGAGTTACAAAAACTTGCGGGTTTACCATCAATTGCGACAGCTGTACCTGTAACATTTTCTTTGACGCTAGATAAAGAAAAGTAATGCAATCACTTGCCGAATTAGAAGCCGCACTTCAAGCGCCCGATAAACCTTTTGATCAATGGCAACCACAAAATTGTGGGCAACTGCCAATAACGATTGATGCGCAAGGGCTGTGGTTTTATGCCGGCAGTGAAATAAAGCGCGAGGCAATGGTAAAACTCTTTGCCTCTGTGCTTTGCAAAGAAGCCGATAGTTATTTTTTAAAAACACCTGTTGAGAAAATGGCAATCACCGTCATTGATGTGCCTTTTATTATTGTTGATTGGCGCTTTGAAGAGACAGAGCAAGGCCGTGCACTTTGTTGTGTCGATAATTTACAGCGTGCATGGTTGGTATCAGCAAAGCAACCACTATTACTAAGAGAATTTGAGGGGGTTAGTGTGCCTTATCTTCAATTAGCGCATGGCTTGGCTGCGAGGGTATCGAGAAATGTTTATTATCAGTGGGCTGAAATAGCCTGCTCAGACGAGCAGGGCTATTATATAGAATCATTAGCCAAGCGTTATTACTTGGCCTAAGCGATTAAGCTTCTGGTTGTTCGTCATCAGACTCAGGTGCTTCAACTTCAATAGGTCCTAAGAACCACTCATCAAGCTTTTTAGCAACTTCTGGTAAACCTGTGCCTTTTAGTGAAGAGAAGGCGTGTACAGTAATATCACCCTCTAAGTTACTTAACTCACGGCGAACCTGTAAAACTTGTGCTTTACGCGCACCTTGTTTGAGCTTGTCGGCTTTAGTTAAAAGTGCAAGCACAGGTATTTCACTGCCCACAGCCCAATCGATTAAGTCACGGTCTAAATCTTTTAACGGATGACGAATATCCATTAAAACAACGATACCTTTTAAGCTTTGACGCTTTTGTAAGTATTCACCTAGCGATTTTTGCCATTTCTTTTTCATTTCGATAGGCACTTTCGCAAAACCATAACCCGGTAAGTCGATAAGGCGTTTGTCGGCATCTAGCTCAAACGTATTGATCAACTGAGTACGACCTGGTGTTTTAGAGGTACGTGCTAATTTTTGATCTGTTAACGTATTTAGGGCACTTGATTTACCCGCATTAGAGCGACCAGCAAACGCGACTTCAATCCCCGTATCAGCAGGTAAGCGTGAGATATCAGGTGCGCTGGTAACAAAGGACGCAGTATTGTATTTGATACGAGATTTGAGCACAGGCTCTCCTAGTCTTTTATAAATAATAACGAACAGTGGCTAATTTCCACTTAAGGCACGTATTTTATACTATTAAAGCAGCATTCAAAAGCGTATTTAAGCGTGCTAAATTGGCTTTGAATTAGGAAAATTACTAGGTAGAAACTTAATCTAAGTCAAATCCCTATAAATTATGAGCTTAATGTGGGCAGAAAACGTGCCAGAGAATTTATTATCGTGTAGAATATAGAAATCACAACATCCATATTGTAGATGATACAGGGTCGGAAACAGAGAATTCACCATGAAAAAAATAGCACTATCTTTAACTATATTGCTTGGTACGTTGTCAGCAAGCAACGCAACAGCATTTGATGGCGATGTAAACGCAGGTAAAGAGAAATCGGCAACGTGTGCGGCTTGTCACGGCCCAGACGGTAATGCGCCGGTTAATATCTACCCTAAGCTTGCAGGCCAACACGCAGATTATATCTATAAACAATTAAAAGATTTGAAATTAGGTATGACATCTGGCGGCAAAGAAGGTCGTATGGATCCAGTAATGAGTGGTATGGCTATGCCGCTTAGCGATCAAGACATGAAAGACCTAGCAGCTTACTTCTCTTCTTTAAATATGTCTGAAGGTGCAACACCTAAAGATGTAGTAGAAGTTGGTCAGCAGCTTTATAAAGCCGGTGATGCAGAGCGTGGTATTCCAGCATGTGCTGCGTGTCACGGTCCACGTGGTAACGGTACATCACTTGCAAAATTCCCGAAAATTTCGTTCCAACATCCAGAATACATCAAGTCACAACTTGAAAAATTCCGTGATGGCACGCGTAATAACGACTTAAACGGTATGATGCAAGACATCGCTAAAAAGTTAACAGACAAAGACATCGAAGTACTTTCAAAATACTTAGGTGGCTTACACTAAAGTCTGATTGCCAGTAGTAATACTGCGCAGTAATATGTGATTAGTGTGAAAAAAGCAGCGCAAGCTGCTTTTTTTGTATTTAATCCATGTCGAAATATCCCACACTCTTGTGAGACATTGACCATATCGAGCTGTAAGCTAAATCTTATTTTTATTTCACTTTTAATTGTAAGTCTTTGTTATTGGTTGATTTGATCTTGTTGCAATATCTTATCTGTAAGAAAAATTATATAAATTAGTTGTAACAAAATTATTAATGAGTAAATTAACCACTGTCGCTGAGACAGCAAAAACAACATGGACAATGTAATAAGGAAAGTGATTGCGGCAAGTCTTTAGGGGTTGACACTGGTTAGGTGTCCTAAAGGAAATAACAAAAAAGCGTCAGGATTGACCGAGAATAATAAAAGCTCATGGAAGTTTAATAATAAAAACAAAATGGAATGCTACACGGAAGGTTAAAACAATAACAAAATGGAAAAACAATAATAATAAAAATAATAAAGACTAAAAAGTCGAAGGGAGAAGTGTCCAGATAATTGGCGCTCAGATTAGTAGGCGGTAGAGATGTTTTCTCTACCGCCTTTTTATTTGTCCTGTTACAATAGCCACCGTTTGTACTAAAAGTATGAAAAGTGCGCAGTTCGTCAAGTTGACCAACCACATCCGCACATCGAATTCTTCTGGTTATGCCAGCATTACAATGCCACACAGGCGTTGTGCACAACCTCTTAAGTGAGATGATCAAGATATGAGTAGAAAGAAAAAGTCGCGTAAAATTCCATCGAATGGTCCTGTACGTCTAAGTAAAGAAAAGCTTAGAGAGATGCGCGCGTTAAAAGAGCAGCGAGTTAAAAAGACGAAAGGTGCTAAACCTGGGTCTCGAAATGCGCCTGATGCACAAAGAGCAGAAAACACTGCTGCGAACAATCAACCGAAAGATAAGCGTGTTGGTAGTAAAAAGCCGGTTTCTTTAGTTGCGCCTAAGGCGGAGCCAAAAGTTGAAATGAAACGCAACTTAAAGCCAATGGTTGAGCTGAAGAAAGTAACTGAGCCTGAGTTAACGCCAGAGCAAGAACTAGAAGCGCTAGAAAATGACGAGCGCCTTCTGAAACTGGTAGAACGTCATGAGCGTGGCGAGTTACTAACAGGTAAAGACGCTAAGTACTTTAATAGTCGTATTGCTCGTCACCAAGCTCTATGTGAGCTATTAGGTATCGAAGATGATGAAGACGAGTACGAAGATGACTTTGAAGATGATTTTTACGATGAAGGTGAATCAGACTTCGATAAGTACTTATCTGACGATTTAGCGAACGAATGGTTTGATGACGAAGATGAGGATGAGCGATGAGCACAACCTTGATTATTGCCATCGTAATTGGTGCGGCAATTATCGCAGGGCTTGCGTTTTATGCAGGACAACTTCTGTATAAACTAAAAGAGCAAAATAAGCTTATCGCCAAGAAGCAAGCTGAGCATGAGCAAAAGCTTGCGGCATCAAGAACAAAGCGTAATGCAAAGTTAGCCGATAGCATTCATTTAATTGCCCGTGCAATGAATGAAGAGCAATGTGAGTTCTCAGAAGGCAGCTTGCGCATTTGGGTGCTGATCTCTCAATACAGCTTTGCAGAAGAGTTTGAGTTAAGTGAGCGCTACCCAGGCATATTTAAAATGTACGAAGTAGTTAAAGACATGCCAACCCATGATGCCCGTAAGAAATACTCTAAAAAAGAGATTTTTAAAATGGACACCACTCGCTGGCGTGCTGAAGAGCAACTTAGCGATGAGATAAAAGCAGATTGCGTACGTATCATTGAAGAGTTTAAAGCAGCCCCAGGCAGCGAAAACGTCGTATTCAATTAAACATACGTGCAGTGATTTAAGCAAAATAAAAAGCAGAGCCTAGGCTCTGCTTTTTGTTGGGTTAGATAACTCGTGAGAAACGAGTTTGCTTGATTTGTTGTTGTAGGTGCGCATCAAAGCACATACAAATAATACGAATAAATAAATTACCACGGGCTGTTACTGTGATTTTTTCTTGGCTCACAGACACCAAGCCATCAGCCAGTAGCGGGTCAAGTGCTTGTAGTGCCTCGCAGAAGTAGCTGGCAAAGTTGATATTAAACTGCTTTTCGATTGCAGGAATATCCAGCTCAAACTGGCAGATCAATTGTTTGATCACTGCGGCACGTAACGTATCGTCATCAGTTAAAGCAACACCTTTACAGACTGCACTGCCAAAGCCTTCTTGCACGGCTTTGTAATAGTGTTTTAACTCTTTTTCGTTTTGTAAAATGGCATTGCCAATTTGTGAAATCGACGACACACCCAAACCTAATAAGTCACATTGGCCATGCGTTGTATAACCTTGGAAATTACGATGTAATTGACCCGCGTTTTGTGCAATTGCCAGTTCATTGTCTTTACGGGCAAAGTGGTCCATACCGATAAACTGATAACCCGCCGCTAACATCTGCTCAAGGGTATTTTTGAACATAGTGAGCTTATCGCCCGCAGATGGTAAGTCAGCGTCTTTAATTTTACGCTGTGCTGCGAATCTATCTGGTAAGTGGGCATAGTTAAATACCGACACGCGATCAGGGTTTAACTCTATCAGCTGTGCAATCGTCTCTTTAAAGCTCTCAGGTGTTTGCAGTGGCAAACCGTAAATCATATCGGCATTAATAGACTTAAAGCCAAGTTCACGAGCCTCACTAATCAAGCCTTTTACAGATTGCACACTTTGCGGGCGATTAACCGCCAGTTGCACAGCATCATTGAAATCTTGAATACCAAACGAAACACGATTGAAGCCAAGCTTACGTAAATGAACTAGCATGCCATCAGCTAAAGAGCGAGGGTCAATCTCAATACCGCGCTCGGCATCATCAGCAAAATTAAAATGCTGTTCAACCAATGCCATTAAGCGACTCATTTGCTCTGCCGATAAGAACGTTGGCGTACCACCCCCTAAATGCAATTGCTCAACCTTATAATCGGCAAAAAGTGTTGCTTGCTCAGCAATTTCAAGCGCTAAATTATCTAGGTATAAATCGGCTTTAGATTGATGACGAGTGATTACTTTATTACAACCACAGTAATAACAAAGCTGACTGCAAAAAGGGATATGGATATACAAAGATAAAGAACGGCTTTTCGATGCCGCAATCGCGTTAATCATATCTTGTTGGTTATAACCATCAGCTAAAGACAATGCTGTTGGGTAAGATGTATATCGAGGCCCAGAAATATTGTACTTGTTGATCAGAGATTGATCCCAGCTAGGTAAATTTATCACAGTCAGCACTCCGCAATTGATTGAGCGGCTATTTTAACGAGTTTAGTGATTTAGCTATTTGATCTAGAACAATGTCGGAGGCTAGAAACTAATCGGCATGCTTTAAGGTCGTTGTAAAAACAAAGAGTTTACTATTTGAGCAGTTGATTTAGTGATTGTTAAAATAAAGGGTTTTGCTAGTGACAAGGTTACAAAAACTTTTTATACTGCATCCCGCTTTAGTCAGTTAAACCTGCTAAACGCATCAAAAAATTTAGCTTTCGCTAATACAATGGCCCCTTAGCTCAGTTGGTTAGAGCACACGACTCATAATCGTTAGGTCCCCAGTTCTTATGTGGTATAAGAATTTGGTGTGTACTTATAAGGGCAAAGAAAAGGTGCAATGCCTTGAAGTTAAACGGTAATTCCGTTAGTATTCCCACTTATCTTTAAGTGCATACTTAAAATGAAAATTTGGCCCCTTAGCTCAGTTGGTTAGAGCACACGACTCATAAGAAATTGTGACCTATGTCAGTAATGGCATATGGAAAATCGGATGAATTGCTGGAAGGCTTCGTTTATTTAAACATGCTAATCAGCAGCCAAGCTCCAAAAGCGTTTGGAGAAGGTTCAGAGACTAGATGGTTCAGCACGAACTTGCTGTGTAATACATCATTAGCGTCCGACACCCCACAGATAAAGTTATCTAGGGTGATGATATAGTCCAGGCCATTACGAAAGTAGTGGGTAACCAGAATCGTTAGGTCCCCAGTTCAAGTCTGGGAGGGGCCACCATTTCATCTTTAATATTAAAGATTCAATTACCTCTAATATCTCTCTTGATTTTTTTATTCCTATTTTTTACTATGCTTTTGGGACAGTGCTAATATAACTAGCATTCGAAGGCAGTATTTAACTGACTTGGTTGTGGTCGACCATCATCAAATATCTCAATATTACTAAGTCCAAATCATTTTTTAATGCATTAGCTGCTTAAACGACCTCCTATGTCTGATGCTGAGAAAAATTATGATTTTTACTACAGAGTTACTCAAATTAACCGCTGAGTCTTTTTATGAAAATACCAAAAGTATTGGTATCGGAATAAAGTCAAAATGTAAAAGCTTTGATCCATGGGCGCAGTTTTTGGCAAATAAAAATTACTCATCTCTTCATGCATCTCTCGAAAATAAAGTGAAATACTTTGAGTTAAATGCAGAAAAATTATGTGAAAAGTTTCGTCATAAGAATAGAAAGTTAAGCTTTTCATCAGCATCAAATCTTATTGCTGCTACAATAAAACCTTTCCTCGAACAAGTTGACAAGAACTGTTTTAAACTAGTTTCAGTGCTGAAAGAAAACCGAAATCTTTCATTGATAAGTAACGGTCAAGGCACAGTTGGTTTTATCCAAAAAAATGTTGCTGGCTACAGGGAAATAGATAGTGTGAGGTTTTCAAATTATGAATGCGCAAAAACTTTTGTGAATATTGCACTTCACATTTCAGGACAAGCTTCTCGGCAAAGTGATGAGATATTTTACTCTACAATTACAAAGCAAAATGAGATTTCAAACAAGCGTGTTTTAGAAGAGTTTCGTATTAACAATTATGAATTTATCAAAAAAATATCAGCGTATTTACAATTTCATATAACTACAAGTGATGATCTTTTTTTAATAAGAGAAATTATTACAGATGCATTAAGTGATTACTTTATGTGTGATAATTTTCACTTTGTTGTTGATACGAGCTTAATCAGTGATTTTATCGATAGTCTGAGTGGTAATTTCATAACTATTATAGAGGATGCTCACTTTGATAATAAATCAAAAATAGAACTTTCAGATGTAACAAGCGCAGTCAGACATAAACTACATCTGCATTTTATCTAAGAAGCTTAAATAATTATTTATAAATAGGTTTTTTATTTTTAATTACCGTTTTGTCAGGTTTGATTTATGTGGCACCGATTAAATCTGACAGAGTTGCATGACCAATGGTAGGTGTTTATATTCGAGGAGGGTCGCCTTCCTCACATCGTTTGTGTGGCTAAGGGTTAACAAAGTCTCTAAATACAGCTAAGTGTTGCAATAAGCATTACTTGTTGCATGAATTTAGATGTAGCGACAAAAAATATTGCGAATGACTTAGTTGTCTTTCTAGCTAAGTAAAATCAATGGGTTAACCTATTTTTCAGCTCAGTCTGGAAACCAATATGCGTGCAAAAAATATAGTTGCTTATCTAGCTATACTTAGGTGTAATAGAAAAATAATAAAGGATGAGTAATGCAGGGAAAGCTTACATAACACTAGCTAAGCTGATTAAATTAGTTAGGAAAGTGAGAGTCACCAAAAAACTAATTACCATAGCATAAACAACAACAACTCTTACACACCGAGCAGGTAGCGGCTCAGTCCAACAAGCGATTATGCAACACAGACTGCGTGTCGCATAAATACTAAAATGTTAAGTACTCAGGGAGTATCGGTGAGTAGATTAGATAAATGGAAAGACGGACAGCGTAGGCTCACGATTCTCACAGGAGAAAATAAAGAACTTGCAAATGTTATTCATTCTCAACAGATTGAGGATGATGATAGTCCCAAAATGAACAATTTTGATCTAATAAATATTGCAAAAGAGCTAATTTATTCTAATGAAGGCGGTAAACGAACTATTCACATTATATGCTTTTCATTCAATATAGAACGTGGAGAGATGGAAGTTTGTCATCTTCTTGATCAAATTCTAGAAGAAGATTATGAGGAAGATATTCTAAGTACTTTAGCCATAGCTGCGATATCTGAAGTCCCAGTTTATCCAAACACTCCCGATTGCGAGGATGAACTAGCTATATTACACCGCAAGATGATTGAGGGTGGCTTCAAACTTCAAGGTGAGAGATATCGTCTTACGTCTCGACAATCTGATGAGTTCGAAAGTGCAAAAAAGCTATTATCTAGTATAGACCCTGAAAAACATTACTCCCCATCTGATATTTCTATTATTAGACAAACCATCAAGGAAGAACTTTCGAATCTAGAAAGCGCAGATCGATTGCTACTGAGTTTACAGTTGGCAATTGATGAGTTCACAGTACTGTTAGAGTCTGAAAAACGAAATGAAAACTCTATACAGGCACATTTATCCAGAAACCCCATATTATTCGGGTTTGAATATAAGCGAGTTATACCCAAGCACCGCTTAGGTGGAGAGTACGAAACAGATTATGCGCTCGAGAAATATGATGGTTCATGTGATGTGGTGGAACTTGAATCATCAAATCTCAAGTTATATACAAAGGTTGGTAATCCAACTAGTCATCTCGTGCATGCAGAGCAACAGATATTGGATTGGCTAGACTGGATTGATAAAAACAACCCATACGCAAGAACTTCGTTAAATGGTCTTTATTCACCGTCAGGTTTTGTCGTTATTGGCAGACGGGATAGCTTGTCTGAGTTAGATAAAGAGAGATTACGTAGAAGAAATATATTCTTCAGCGGTAAAATTAAGGTCTTAACCTATGAAGATCTTTTGGAAAGAGGGAGTGATATGCTGCTGAGATTAAAAGGTGATCGTACTTAATAAGGCGCTGTTGTCGGTCAAATTTTCCGCTGAGATATTTGGGAATAGAGATTGAAGACGCGATTAAAATATCGAGAGAAACCGATTGTTGATGTAACGCAGGCAGTGTTCTTATTGCCCCAAAGTGTGTTGCGACCAATTGAGAACTTGCTTAGCCAAATCGTCACTTGACTTACTTTTCGTAATGTCATTAACGATTCAACAGGATTGGGGTAGCATAATGTTGCTGAATTCTTAAGCCACAGACATAGTGAGAATGACATTTTTAGCTAGTTTAGACCATTAGCATATGTGACTTATTGATATAAAATGAATACTAATTCCCAATGCGTTAGTATGATGTGAAATTAACTTAACGGCGCGCTATATGTCAGAAGATGTCTTGAATTCAAGTGCTCTTGAAGAGCTGTCAATGAAGGCTGATGAGTTTTTGATAGCTAATGATCATGAAAAGATTAAAACGTTCTTAGAATCGTTGTTGGGCGTTGATTATAAGTTTGAAAGTCTCGTTGATGAAGCTCGTTTTTGCTATATATTGGGTAATTGTTCAGTAGCGATTTTTAACTACCATAAACTAGATTGGTTTTCTGATGAACTAAGTAAATCCGTTATATTTTTCAGAAAAGCTCTATACGTCATACGAAAAATCGACTCTCCAACTGACGAAGAACTTTTTCTCCAAAGTTGCATTGAAACCAATTTAGGCAATTATCTAAGTTCTCAAGGTCGTGCCTTCTGCTGTATTCCATTCTGGGATAATGCCTTTACATGCATACAAAACCCAGTGACTATAATATCTAAAGCAAACAATGAGCTTTTTCTTGCGAGCAATGTTTACGATCCTAGTCATAAGCACTACCATTACTATACTGCATACCTACTCATTAATTTAGGTCTTGAAAGTATTGAACAACTCCATCCTGAGCAAAGAATTGCTTATTCAGAAAACAGCAATTTTATGAATTTTAAAGCATGGTTTGAAGATACTTTTGAACCAGAAGACTTTGACTATTTTGAGTCATTTGAAGAAGAAGTTGAGACAAGAAAGCAAGGTGAATATTTAAAGTGGTGTGGAGATAACAAGCTTTTTATCAATGACTTAAATGACGTTTGCGTATCTGAAATTGTCTATCAAGACATTATGGTCCTTCCCTCTTTTTCTCAACAAATAAACTTCGCTTTATCGATGCATGAAGAGCTTATGTATCATGGGAACTTCGATGAATTAAAGAACGATTATTGCTATGCGCGTTATTTAATTTTTTCGGCTAGAAACATACCTAGTGACCATACACATTTCTTCAACAAAACATATCCTCACGTTGATGATATGTCACACTCCATTACCAATCTAAAAGCTAGTCATTTTAAAAGCGCGTTCAGAACACTTTACTCGATATTTGATAAAATTGCCTACTTTATCAATCGCTTTTTTGATCTGAATGATATCAAGTATGATCATAAAATCAGCTTTGACAGTATTTTTAGTGAGCTGAAAGGCAGTAAGAGCTGGAAACCACACAGTAAGCTTAAAGATAGTCAGAATTGCTTTATCCATGCCTTATTCTACATCCTGAAAGACATTCGAGATGTGAAAGACTCGACTTCTGTTAGTCGGTGGCTTGATCCTGATGCAAAGGCATTTTCTGAAATTAGAAATGCTATAGAGCATTGTTCTTTAAAGATTGTTGATGATTTTGGTTATACCCTAATTCAATCAGGTAAAGCTTTTAAGCAATCACAGCTTGAAAAGCTTAATGGTGGTATAAATGACTTTGAAGAACAGCTTCAAGAGCTGTATGGTGAAATTGCTTTGGCGAAAAAGGCTCATAATATAACTCTTAAAGCCGAACTAGAGACCAAAAAAAAATTACTTGATGAAGGTTTGCGTCAAGCACAGTCAAAAATTTATGAGCACCAAAAGCTTTCAAGTCATTCTGTGCTGATAAAAGAGAGTGAATTTGAATCAAGGCTCATGACGTTGATGAAGCTCGCTCGAAATTCGATTATGTACCTTTCACTTGCAATCCACGTAGAAGAGAAAAATAAGCCTGATAATGGTGCAGTGATGATGCCTATCGAAGTACCTTTGAAGTAGATCATTGTATCCTATAAATATTCATTTTAGGAAAGTATGGCTGAATCACTTATTAAATCGTCATCGACTCAGTAGACACATGTGCTTTTTCACAACTTACCATAACAGCATGGCTTAAGTGGCAAATCTAAGCCATTTTTTTTCACAGACGGGTTTTAAATATAACTCGTGCCCCAAAGTGAGTTAACGTAATTACTCTATAGATTACCTTTGAGCTATCAGATACAGTGATTCACCTATTGATATTGGCTCTACTCCATAATCTGATATTGCACTAACTTTTATGTTGGTGATGACATAAATAACAGTATTAATATACAGTTTTATTGTAGTGCTCCCATATTCAAGAAACTGAGCGACGAGCGCATTTTCTTTTTTGTATATCTTTAGTACCAATAAAAATTAGAATTGGTAATGCGTTATGTTATTTGTTACTAATACATTTATTAATACATGAGCGTGACATTGGCAGAAAGATGCGCGACGCGTGCACTATAAAATTGTTATAAATACACGGCAATCGATACTTGGTGAAAGCACAATGACAGAAACTAGTCTAATCGACTTAAAAGCTCTATCTGAACCTGCATGTAAGTTGATTGATGCAGTGAGTAACACAATTGGCGTTTTGTATGAGCCTACAAGGATTCGCAGAAAAGCAAGGGCCGAATCTGATACGCTTGTTATTATGGCTAAAGGAGAGTCTGACGCACTTGCTCTCAGAGCTGCTAGACGGATTTCAACGCAAGAGACGCGCCGACAAGAAAATATTGAGGGTATAGTTGATAAGTCAATTAACTTCCTTGAGAATAATGATATTGCCGATGGTGTAACTATAGATGTGGATTGGTTGTCGTTTTATTTTGATAAGTGCCAAGATGTTTCTATTGAAAATGTCCAAGAACTTTGGGCTAAAATACTTGCCGGTGAGGTTTTAGAGCCAGAAGCGTGTAGTAGAGCTACATTGCTTGTCCTTCAATCTCTGAGTAATAATGATCTAAAGTTATTTAATCGTTACTGTCAGTTCCTTTTTCAAGTTAACGGTGAGTTGTTGCGTTTTAAATACTCATCTCTTAACAAGCATATCGAAAATCAAGGGATACAAGAGGCGGACATTCGTCACCTTCAAGATCTTGGTTTGGTACAACCTCAGCAACAATTCCACTTTACCAAGAATGAGCGATATGTAATTGAATATAGTAATTATAAGTTTGCAATGACACTGAAAGGTCATCGTGAAAATCGAACAGAGTTTCTAACTAAAGCTGGACGAGAGCTCTATCGCTTCATTGACGTTAAACCATGTGAAAAATACTACGAGATCTTGATAAGCAGATCACAGCTAATGGCTCGCAAGGTAAAAGAACTGAAATAAGTATTTATAACAAACTGTTCAAGAGTGATCCGCAACGCGTTGTATTTTTATTATGCGTTGATTTTCGTTATTAAGATGGTGTGCGGAGGCTTATTTGCGTTGCTCACACCTTAATAGATCGTTATATCTATTCTATAAGCCATCGTATGCTAACTAAAAAGAATTCATTTACAGAAAAATCAATTGATTTAGTTAACTTTAAAGAGCGAACTGAATACGAGCTAAAATATTTACGGAGTTATGTAGTAGATATTAGTGAAGCTATATCTGAAAAAGGCGATGCTTTAGAAGAGAATATGGCCTCTGATATTGATAGCCGCCCTGATGACGAAGAAATTTTGGTCGATTTATTCAATAAAGAAATAACAAAGCTAAAAAGTTATTTTTATCATTCTTCAATAGTGCTTGTTTATACTTTACTCGAAAGTTCTCTGTCACACCTGAGTGAAGAGATAAAAAATTGTACAAACAGTAAATTAAGTTTAAAAGATCTTAGCGACAATAACTTAATTAGGAAATCAATTAGGTACATTGAACTCACCTGCGACATTGACCTTAAAAAAGAGAAAAAATTATATGACCGTATATGTGAGTTCCAACAACTAAGAAATCAAATAGTCCACTCAAATTCTCGAGTAAAAGGAAACAACTCTAGTGCTTTAGCAAAAAATGCAAAAGCCCTCAAAGCGACCTTTTCGAGTATTGAGATAAATTATGACTCATGGGACTTTCACATTACAGATAATCTTTTGATTAAAGAACTTGTTGAAGTAGTGGGTAACTTTTTGGGAATTGCGATAAGCAAAGTTAACGATCAAACTTTTGTAGTAGAAACATGAATATAATAAGTCGTTTAAAAGGACAAAAAACAGTTGGCTTTTGCTCCTTCGTAGCTAATTTTAGCCAGCAATTTTTTGCCTCTATACAAGGCGTTACCAAATAAATACGCTGACACATTTATGTCCAGAAATGCGCTAGAGTGATCTGCCTCTTTGGGGGGCGTTAAAGACAATTTTTGATTCTTACGCACATGCACTTTAATCTTGGATAAAAGTGATGGGAGGGACACTCAAACCAGATTACAGAGAAACAGGTTATTTACATAACCTCTCTTATTTATGAACTAACATAAAGATCCAATTGCTCACTAACTTCGTACTGAAGGCCAGTTGAAGTGATAATATGAGCCCTTAATCTGTCATATCTTTACTTTTAGTATCTACTGTCTAAACTATTGATTCTTAACACTCAAATTTTGAGTTGACTCTTAAGGGAAACACCCCAAATGTGGTTTACAAATAAAAAATTGTTATCTGAAATTGCTTATCTGAAAGAGCAAACTGCCGAGTATGAAAATATTAAGCAGGAACTGAAAGAAGAGATGCTGTATTTTTTTATTAAGTAAAAGTGGGCATATCTTAGAAGCAAATCATCGTTTTGCTGCGGCAATCGAAATTGAAGTTGAGGATCTAAAAGGGGCAAGCATTGAAAGCTTGATCTTAAAAAAGTCATTAAATAAACCTCATACACAAAAATTCTTGTCAGCACTTAAGAAAACTAACCATTGGCATGGTGCTTTACAGTTAAAAACGAAAACTGATAGAGAATTGTGGCTTAGAAGCATTGTTCAACCTGTAAATGAAGATATAGCTATTTTCTCATCTGAGCTCACTCGCACTATCTCTCATTCGAGAGAGAAAGAAGATATGCTTGCTGCTCTTAGTCGTTCATCTGCTGTAATCGAGTTTACTCTAGATGGAATAATTCTGAGTGCTAACGATAATTTTTTAAATGCAATGGGGTACTCTAAAAGCCAAATACTAGGTAAGCACCATAGTATCTTTTGCGATCCAGAAGAAGCAAATTCAAATTCTTACAAAGAGTTTTGGTCAGAGTTAAAGGGGGGGCGCTTTATCTCTGACCGCTTTAAAAGAATAGATAGTTATGGCAATGAAGTATGGCTTGAAGCTTCTTATAACCCTATTCATGATGAAAATGGAGATTTATATAAAGTTGCTAAGTTCGCGACTGTCATTACAGAACAAATGAGAAGAGAGCAAGCTATTTCAGAAACAGCTGGCATTGCTTACGATATCTCAAAACAAACGGACTCTGATGCAGAAAATGGTTTAGGTGTTGTAAAGCAAACTATCTCAACTATGAATGCGCTTTCTAAGAAACTTGAAACTGCGAGCGAAGGCATTAATAAACTTGATGTACAATCAGCAAAAGTCTCTCAATTGGTTGAAAGTATTAAAGGAATAGCAGATCAAACAAACTTATTAGCACTTAATGCTGCAATAGAGGCTGCAAGAGCGGGTGAGCAAGGACGTGGTTTTTCAGTTGTCGCAGACGAAGTAAGACAATTAGCATCAAGAACGAGTTTAGCTACAGAGCAAATAATTAGTGTGGTTGCAGAAAACAAAGTACTTACTCAGGACGCTGTAACCCAAATTGAATCTAGCCTAGTAGAAGCCAAAGATGCTTTGGATTTATCTAATAGTGCAGGTAATGTAATCGATGACATTCAAAAAGGCGCAAAAGAAGTCGTTGAGGCTGTAGGCCAATTTAAAACAAACCTTTAATTTAGCTATCACAACTTGAGAGAGACTGAACAATGTGACTAAATCAAGTCAGTCTCTCAGTTATAAATTTCTCTATCGAGTATGGCAAAGCGAGCAACAATGCTTACAACCATCAACATTTGAATATTTGGTTTTTGCTTTCTCTACTGCATCTTTGCAACTATGGAAGAAACCTAAATAAGTGCGGTCTGTTATCAAGTTGAAGTACGGGCATGACTCTGTATGTACCTCATGTTCACCTGTGTTTTGGGCGTTATCGTTAATGTAATAATGTTTCAAAATTCCTCCCTAAATTATCCATTTTGTTTTATTACATAGTTAATATGTATTACTTACACATTAATTAAAAACTAGCTAATGCTTTCAAAAATACCAGTTTAATATACAAAAAATAATATTTTAAGACTAATAAAAAAGTGTGTCGCAAAT
Source organism: Pseudoalteromonas gelatinilytica (assembly GCF_001641615.1). Lineage (GTDB taxonomy): Bacteria > Pseudomonadota > Gammaproteobacteria > Enterobacterales > Alteromonadaceae > Pseudoalteromonas > Pseudoalteromonas gelatinilytica. The sequence goes on along the minus strand of NZ_LRRU01000017.1, from coordinate 174,136 downwards.
TTACTGTTTTAGCGTTATTGTAAGTAGGTACAAAGTATTGCGGGAAACTTAAATGGACAATTGCAGCGTTCTAATCATTGATGATGAAGAAATTAATACCTTACAGTTAGAGCATGCCCTAGAGGATGTTGGTAAGATTACAACTTCTAACAATAGCTCCGAGGCTATACAACTTATAGAAAAAATTAAGCCTGATATCTTAGTTCTTGACTTAGAAATGCCTAAAGTCAGTGGTTTTGATATTTTAGAAGTCATACAGAAAAAGTCTACTCTGGCACATATTAGAACTGTTGTTATTACGTCTCACAGTGATCCTGCGATAGAAGAAAAAGCATTGTCTCTTGGCGCGATAGACTTTATTTCAAAACCCTTAAACCTCAGACTATGTCGAATTCGTATTGAAAATCATATAAAAATCAGGTCACAAGAAAAGATATTGCAACAGACTCAAGCAGAACTTTTTGCTGAAAAGGAACAGTTGAGAATCACTCTTGACTCGATTGCTGATGCTGTTATTTCTACTGATAAAAAGGCAAATATTGTGTATATGAACCCTGTAGCGCAAAGACTTACAGGGTGGTCACAAACAGCAGCGAAAGGTCGCCATATTGAAGAGGTGATGAAGTTAGTCGATGCTACGACCAAAGCTTCATCAATTAACCCATTAGTCGTTGCATTAAATGAAAATAGACCTGTTGCTATGGCTTTAAATACGCAACTAATAAGTAAGCAAGGAATTGAACATCGAGTTGAAGACAGCGCAGCTCCTATCCTTGATAAAAACCATAATCAATGCGGCGCTGTTATGGTGTTTCAAGATGTAAGCGAAGCTTTAGCTATGTCTATGCAGATGACTTATTTATCTCATCATGATCAATTGACCTCACTACCAAATCGAGTGCTACTGCATGATAGACTCACGCAAGGCATAGCCAGAGCAGAATTTAATGACTCTAAATTAAGTTTAATGTTACTTGATTTAGATAAGTTCAAGTTTATTAATGATGCATTAGGCCATCACGTTGGTGATGAGATAATTGCCCATATTGGTCATACTTTAGATTTATTTGCATGTAACGATATTACTGTCGCACGTGTTGGTGGGGATGAGTTTGCACTCGTTGTTCCTCATTCAGCTAACTCATTAAGCCTAGAGCCTCTTGTTAATCAAGTTCTCAATGTTATTAGCAAACCTTTCAGGTCTGGTGGTGAACAACATGTGCTTACAGCAAGTTTAGGTATAAGTGTGTATCCCGACGATGCTTCAAGCGTTGAAGAGATGCTTCGTCATGCAGACTCTGCAATGTATAAAGCTAAGAATGAATCTGCAAATAGTTACTTTTACTTTAGTGACGATTTACAGATTGAAATGAATAGACGCCTTGAGGTTGGAAATAAACTTAGAAAGGCATTAGATGAAGATGATCTCGACGTTCATTACCAACCTAAATATGATTTAAACACTGACACACTTATTGGTGTAGAAAGTTTAGTTCGTTTAAAAGATGGGCAAGGCGGCTTTATTTCTCCAGTTCATTTTATTGAATATGCCGAGGAGACAGGGCTTATTTTTCGCTTAGGAGAACAAGTTCTAGAAAAAAGCTGTATTGCTGCAAAAAATTGGCTTGATAAAGGTCTCCCTATTAAAGTTGCAGTAAACATATCTGCTAAACAGTTCACAGATACTAAACTTGTAGATACTGTTGCTGAGATTCTTGAAAGAACGCAATTACCTAGCCGTTATTTAGAATTAGAAGTGACAGAATCGGCCTTGATTGAAAATTTTGATTATACTGTAAGTCAATTAAAGCTTATCTCTAGTATGGGTGTCAGTATTGCTCTTGATGACTTTGGAACTGGGTATTCCAGCCTTTCATATTTAAGGTTGTTCCCACTAGATATACTAAAAATAGATCAGTCTTTTGTACATGATATGCTTAACGATGAGCAAGCGCTCAATATTGTAACGACTATAATTGAACTAGCTCATTCTTTAAAGCTCCAAATTGTGGCTGAAGGGATTGAAACTTTACAGCAAAAAGAACGATTGCAAGAGCTTGGCTGTCAAATAGGCCAAGGTTATTTACTTAGTAAGCCATTGAGTTTCGAGAACGCTGGTAATCTAATTCAAACCAGTAAAGCTGAAGGAATATTATGCCCTTAAGTTTAAAGCCCTTATCACAATGTAAAGTATTCATCGTTGACGATGATGAGATGGTAAGGCTAAGTTTAGGAGTTATTTTAGAAGATCATTTTTCCGTGGATGCATACTCTTCTGGTCAGGCTGTTTTAGAAGCCTGTGAGGATTTACTTCCAGATTTGATTTTACTAGATATTAATTTGCCGGATATAAGTGGTCTGGATATTTGTAGGCGACTTAAGGCTAAAGCTAAATTCGAAAATATCCCAATAATTTTCATCACTTCGACTTACGACACGGAATACCAAAATGCATGCTGGGAAGCTGGTGCTTCTGATTTTATTGGTAAACCTATTACTGCATCGACATTGATACACCGCACGAAAAATCATTTAGAGAATAAACTTCGATTAGAAAAACTAATAGAGCTTACCTATAAAGATTCATTGACAGGCTTATTTAACCGTCACTATTTAGACCTTGAAGTTGCTAATGTTTTTAAACAAACTTCAAGAGAGAAGAAACCGTTCAGTTTGCTAATGCTTGATCTAGATTTCTTTAAGTTATACAACGATCAATACGGGCACCCGCAAGGAGATGCTTGCCTGAAACTAATTGCTGATGTTATTGAACGTTCTATTCAACGACCTCAAGATATAGCAATACGATATGGTGGCGAGGAGTTTCTTATCATACTGCCATACACTGACTTCGAAGGTGTTAAATTCATATGTGACCGTATATCAACTGAGCTTGAGACGATTAATATCCCGCATGTTAAGTCTATTTGGGGCCGCGCGACAGTCAGTATCGGTGGGGTTATCTATGAGCATCAAAATAAGGTGAGCTTTGATGAGCTAATTAATTGCGCAGATAAAGCGCTTTATGCGGCTAAAAGTGATGGGCGAAACTGTTTTAGGCTTAGTTTTTGTGATTGATTTAGGTTTTTTTTTACTGCTTTTTGTAGAAACCTCAGGAACATAGCCTATACTTTGGAGATTGTTAACTTACCAAGAAATACAATGGAACATTCCCAAAAGCGTCGAGATTTTCTAAAAACACTCGGTGTTGGTGCTGCGGCATCAACACTTGCGTTTAAAGCCCCTTATGTTTTTGCAAAGAACAAAGTAACCCTTCGTGTAATGGGAACACATGTTACGTTGCAAGAAGAGCTTAGACAAAGAGCAATGCGCGAACTAGGTATAAACATTGAGTTTTCACCTATGGGTAGTGCCTCAGTTTTGCAAAAAGCAGCAGCAGACCCTAGCTCTTTTGATTTGTATGAACAATGGTCTGACTCTATTAATATTTTGTGGCAAGCTGATGCAATCCAGCCAATCGAGGTTGATAGACTCGTTTATTGGGATGAAATAAACCCGCTTACCAAGACTGGCAAAATTGTACCGGATGCAAAGTTAGGTGCAGGCGATTCACCAAATAAGCTTCTTTATGCACAGCCGGATGGTTCGTTAGGAGAAACACCATCCAAATTAATTAGCTTCATGCCTTATGTACATAATGTCGATTCATTTGGCTATAACACGAATGTTATTGAAAAAGGCATTCCTTACGAAACAGAATCTTGGGCATGGTTATTAGATGAAAAGAATAGAGGGAAAGTAGCATTAGTCAATGCACCAACAATAGGCATTTTTGACGCTGCTCTCGCTGCTCAAGCTAAAGGATTAATGAAATTTAATGATTTCGGCAATATGACTATTGCCGAGATTGACCAATTATTTGCCGTTTTATTTGAAAAGAAACGCCAAGGTCATTTTTCAGGCTTTTGGACGTCAGTACCGCAATCGGTTGATTTTATGAAAATGAACCGAGTGACCATTCAAAGTATGTTCTCACCAGGTGTCAGTGCGCTAAATGGGCAAGGCATTCCAGTAACTTATGCATCGCCAAAAGAAGGTTACAGAGCATGGCATGGAGTTATGTGTTTATCAAAAAATACCCATGGGCATGTTAAAGATGCTGCGTATGAGTATATGAACTGGTGGTTATCTGGCTACCCAGGTGCATTTATAGCAAGGCAAGGATATTACATTTCTAACCCTAGTCGTAGCCAACCGCTTATGTCTAAACCTGAGTGGAACTATTGGTATGAAGGACAAGAAGCGTCAACTGACTTGAAGGGAACAGATGGAAAAGTATCTATTAAAGCAGGCGAAATAAGGGATGGTGGCAGTTATATTAAACGGTTTTCGAATATTGCGGTTTGGAATACTGTGATGCCAAATTATGATTACAGTTTAGATAAGTGGTATGAACTACTTAACGCATAAGGAAGTAAATTGTTAAGTTTTTTTTCAAAATCTCTTGCTGTCAAAATGTCGCTAGCAATGGTGCTTGTCTTAGTCGCTATGAGCGCGAGTTATTTGATTATGAATCAAAGGCTTAAAACGATTGAGGACTCTTTTAATAACATCGGTAAGATTAGCAACTATGCTGTAGATATTTTAAAAATTAATAAAGATATTGTTGAGATGCAAAGGGATATCTCAGTTTATGGTGCATCAGGTAGTGCACCCGTTTTTAAAAAAATCATGGAAAATTTTGACAGTATTGAAAAGCGATTAGCTGAAATTAATGTAGTAAAAGGCGCAGAAAGTATTCAAATTCATCTTGATGGTATGACGGAGCTTGTAAGTCGTTATGGCGCTAATTTAAAAGTACTGACATTTCGCTTTACACGACGGAATGACTTAATTGAAAAAGAATTACCGCAAATTTATTTGAACGCAATTTCACTTCTTGAAAATTTAAAAGCGAAGGCTACTGATACAAATGAGAAGTTGTTTGTTACAGAGTACCTTAACCTATGGCATATGCTGCATCGTGATGCTTATCAATTTTTAACAAAAAAAGATTATGCTAAAAGAGCTGAAGTTGAAAAAATACTGAACTCGCTATCTAAAAACGTTGCAGATAAATCTAAATTTAAAAATATGATCGATTTGTCTAATAGCTATCGAAATACTTTTTCAAAAAGTGTTCAGGCTAATCGAAACTATTTAAGCTTAGTAAATGTAGTAATGGCTGGAGATGCAATTGAATTTAGTACGCTTGCGAATAGCTTAAGGGAAGATTCATTAACTCAGCTAAAACAAATAAAACGGGATGCTCAAAAGACGGTTTCAATGACAAAAAGCATTTTAAATGTACTTGCTTTGATAGTTGTTATTTACATTGTCTCTTTATCAGCATTCTTTCACTTGCAAATTACACGTGCGATTAAACGCTTAACAAATAGCTTCACACATTTCTTAGACGGAGATTTGGAAGCACAAATTTATGATTTAAAAAGAAAAGACGAAATTGGTATTTTAGCCAAGGCAGCTAATAAGTTTAGAGAGCTAAGTAAAGACCTATCTGAAGCGAAGCAAAGTGCTGAGCATACAACAAAAGTTAAGTCAGAGTTTTTAGCAAACATGAGCCATGAAATTAGAACACCGATGAATGGTATTTTAGGCATGGCTCGCCAGATGAGCCGCACGACACTCACACAAGAGCAAAGCAAAATGCTACACCTCATACAGTCTTCAGGTGCTAGCTTATTAGTGATTATTAACGACATTCTTGATTTGAGTAAAATTGAGGCTTCAAAAATTGAACTTGAGTCTGAACCAGTAGATTTAAGCTATCTTTTAGAGGAGCTTGAGCGCCTATTTCAGGAACAAGCAGATAGTAAGAATATTCAGCTTTATATCTCTACAACTCCGGAAGTTGAAAAGCTGGCGTTTTTGGCCGATGAAACACGTTTAAAGCAGGTATTAATTAATCTGCTGGGGAATGCTGTAAAGTTCACAGAGAGAGGCAGTGTTTCGTTAACAGTAAACATACAAGAGATTGGGCTTGATGAAGTAAAGCTTACGTTTAATGTCTCAGACACAGGGATCGGGATTGCAAGTGAGCACTTGAGTACACTTTTTGAAGCATTTTCTCAGGCAGATACGTCTATTACAAGACGTTTTGGTGGTACAGGGTTGGGCCTTACTATATCAAATAAATTATTAAATTTGATGGAAGCACCACTTAAAGTTGAAAGTGTATTGGGAGAGGGATCTCACTTTTATTTTGATTTAAAAGCAAAGCGCATACTATCTTCAATGGACTTAGATCACAAAGATGTTTTATTAACTAAACCTAAAGAAGATATAGATTTATCTAATATTAATGCCCTTGTTGTTGAAGATAATGACATTAATCAGATAGTGATTGAAGCAATGCTTAATGAATTTAATATCACCTCTATAAATATGGCAAATAATGGTCAGGAAGCTGTTGAGCAATGTGAACTAGGTGTATTTGATATCATTTTTATGGATATGCAAATGCCAGTATTAGATGGTCCGCAAGCCACTTTAAAAATCAGAGAGTTATCAGCATATAAACAAACGCCGATTATTGCTTTAACTGCTAATGTATTAAGTGCAGATAAGCAACGCTGTTTTGATGCCGGAATGGATGATTATATCGCAAAGCCACTCGAGTATGACGCTTTAAGATCTATCTTGCTAAAGTGGTGTAGAACAAATATCGAACGGACATAGTATGAATATTCATGATAAAGGTGGTGCAAGTTTTGTTGGTTCGAAGGTATTTTTAACAGTAGTTTCCTTTGTGTTTTGCACTTTTGGCTTATTCGCAGTTTATTTTTTTGAAGGGCACGTTAAAAATGATGTTTTAGGCTCAATTGACCAAGAGTTTACTGAGACTCAAGAGCGCTTAAAAGAAATAGTAACTAGTTCAATTGCTGAGTCAAAATCTGATCTCCGCTTTTTATACTCGACTCCCCCCATATCTGGTTTACCAAGAGCGGAATTTAATGATGGAATTGATCCATACGATGGTACTACATACAACCAATGGAAAGAGCGTCTAGAAACCATATTTATTGGTTTTATGGAAAATAACCTTGCAGTTGAGCAACTTCGTATTGTTGCTGTTACAGCCGAGGGTAAAGAGTTAATACGCGTGCAACGGGTAGGTGCATCTGTAGAGGCTGTACCTGATTACTCATTGCAAGCTAAAAGCGGTGAGCCATACTTTTTACCAAGCTCTCAGCTTGAAACGAATCAAATTTACATGTCGCCACTTACTTTAAATAAAGAATTTGGTGAAATTGTTTTTCCTTACCAGCCAATGTTACGTTTTTCTATTCCCATCTTTAGTGATAAAGGAAAGCGATATGCATTTTTAATTATGAATGTAAATGCGAATTCACTCATTAATAATCTTAAACAGACAGTTTTCGATTACTCGGAGTTAGTCATTAGTAGCTCTGAAGGTGACTTTATTTACCATCCTGTAGAAGAATATCAATTTTCAAGAGACTTAAACCCTGAAATAACGTGGGATAAAGTTTATAGTCAGAAAGTTCAATATCAGGGGCTCTATAAGGTAACTTCAAAACTTAACCCTGAACTGCAGTTTTATGTACATTCTACAAAAGTGAATACAAGGCCTAGAAATAAGTATGGTTACATCAACTTTAATCTTTTAGTGCCTGAAAAGTACATAGAAATGTTAATTAATGAGAAGCGAGAAATTACTTATAGCTTCCTAGCAGCTATTGGTGTTTTCACTTCTATATTGCTTATAATGTTTTATAGGAATGCAACGAGGAGTCAGTTACTAGCAGAAGCCCGCAGAGAAGCGTCTGCGATAGTTGATGGGTCTATCGATGCAATCGTTGGGTTAAATTTAGAGGGGGAGTTAACAAGTATAAATAATACAGCGGAGCGTTTGTTATCAATTTCTAAAGTGACAGCATTAGGGAAACCAGCAATAGACATTGAGTTTCTCTCAAAATTACCCACCCACACCTACATTAATGATATTCAAAGTTCTAAATCACAAATTAAAGATGAATTATCTGAGCAATTTGGCGAAACAACGCTTCATTACGCTGTATCTGTTAGCCCCGTTTTTTCTGAACACAGTACCTTAATAGGACTTGCTTTAATTATTAGAGATATAACAAAAGAAAAAGATGCAGAGATAAAAGTAAAACGATTAAATACAGAACTAGAAGCGAAAGTTCGAAAGCGTACTCAAGCGCTTGCAGAGGCCAAAGATGATGCTATTAAGCATAGCGATATAAAAAGTGCATTCATTTCGAACATCAGTCATGAGCTTCGTACTCCGCTAAATGGAGTTATTGGTACTTTAAATATTTTAAAACGAGAAGAATTGTCTGATAAATCACGAAACCTTGTTGAAATGATGGATCTAAGTGCGTCAAACTTAAATCTATTAATTAATGACATACTTGATTTATCAAAGATCGAAGCAGGTAAACTTGATCTAAATCTTAAAACAATCAATCTACAACTGCTAATTGAAAGGCTAGTTGAATCGAGTGCTATTCGAGCGTTTGATAAAGGGTTAAATGTATACTTAGATACCAGTAACTTAAACTGTGAAAATGTTAAAACAGATCCGCTCAGACTCACCCAAATTTTAAATAACTTAATCAGTAATGCGATAAAATTTACTGACAAAGGCTATATCAAAGTCATTGTTAGTTCTGAGCGCATATCAGAAGGTACACACAATTTAAAAGTGAAGGTCCAAGATACTGGAATAGGGATCGCGCCTAGTACACAAGGACAATTATTTGATGCGTTTCAGCAGGCAAGTACAGCAATATCAGAAAAGTTTGGGGGGACCGGACTTGGCTTGTCTATTTGTAAACAATTATGCCAATTAATGGATGGAGACATCTCTGTCAGTTCAACTTTAAATCAGGGCAGTGTTTTCACCTTCAATATTAAAGTTCGCTGCAATGCAGAAAGCATTCAGGTTCCTGTAAAATGTTACGAGAATAAAGCAATTTTGGTGGCGAGCAGTAATCAGAATATTTGGGAAGTTTTAGATAAGGCAATCAGTTTACAGGGAGGTATTGTCAGCACATGCTCTATGGCGGAACTTGGTGCACATAAAAGCAAAGCTTTTGACTACGTGTTCTTAGACTATGAAGATGATACTACTAATAACATAGGTTCAATCATTGAAGTTTTAAGCAAAAATAACCAAAGCGCTCAGTTTATAACACTTCATCAACCAGGAAACCCACTCCCTAAAGGTATTGCATCAAAAGTTTCTCAAATCACCAAACCGATAACCCAAACAGAGCTGGTGCAAGTAGCGGGCTACGAAGTGCCGAAAAGTGAGCCATTATATCTACTTTCTGAAACCAGCGGCTTTGAACTTTCAGGTGATATCACTGAGCAATTAAAAGAGTGTACGGTATTGATTGTCGATGATAACGAAATAAACATTGAGGTTGCTAAAGGCGCATTAGATGAGCTGCCAATCAATATTTTAACAGCAAGTAATGGACAGGATGCAATTGAACTTTTAAATCATTACAACACAAATGAGAAGCAAATAAACTGCATACTGATGGATTGCCAAATGCCAATTTTAGATGGTTATCAAGTGTGTGAAAAAATACGCACAGGAAAAGCTGGAGAGTCTTTTATTGATATTCCTATCATTGCAATGACTGCAAGCGCGATGGCAGGTGAAAAGGAAAAATGCTTAGCCGTGGGGATGAGTGATTATGTGAGTAAGCCAATTGAAGCAGTTAAAGTATTAAAAAAGGTCGTCAAATGGTCTTTATCAAGCTACGAGGAGCAACCTAGAGCAATACCTCAAGTAGAAAGTGAACTCAAAGAAGAAAAGCTATGGGATCGCGAACAAGCCCTTGCACGATTATTAAATAAAGAAGTCTTACTAAACAAAATTTGTGAAGTGTTTGTTGTAAAAGCACCTATTAAAGTGCAGGAACTAATAGAGCAACACAAACAAGGGAATAGTGAAGAAGTTCGTCAAATAGCGCATGCGTTAAAAGGGATGTGTGGTGAAATAAGCGCTAACAAATTAAGAGAGTTATTCTCTGATATTGAGGTGATAGCAGAGAAAGGTAATTTGGATATCGGCACTCAGCTAGCCTCTGTTGAACAAATGATACCTAGGTTAGTAGAGGATGTTAAAAAAAGTACAACTTCTAACAAGTAAACTCAGCTTAAGCCTAAAAGAGGCGAGGTCTAATATCTAATAAGAGCGTTACCACCTTATGAAATTGTATTGAGCCGCCCGTTGGCTCTAACTCATTTTTGTCCAAAAATGAGTTAGAGAAATTTAACTCCCTTGTATTGATTAATAAACAAACGCCCCCCATAATGATGTTACTTGGAAAGCGGGAATAATCTCATACTATTGGGAAACGTTAGTTTCCGAAGGGATAAAACCCTAACCCTTTGCGCGCTTATCCGTTCTTCGTGTCGCCGTATTACTCGTATGACATGTATCAATGAATGACGTGCAGGCCGTTCGGTGAGAAACGAACGGTCTTGGAATCTGGAGGATAAAAACTGTTCTTTTCTCCCGTCCTTAAGTTACGAGTGAGACGGTGGCAATCGCCCCGGTAACCATGAGGATAAAGTTATGTCTAATACAGACGACCCAAGCAAAGAAGAACAGACCCGAATAAAGCGACGTAAAGTCGTTAAACATCTAGTCAAGCCATGTAAATGGCTTACTAAACTCTTGGCTTTCTATAGATTTTATAGATGGGTTGAGGACCCGATAGGCAACTTTTTGGAGTGGCTCGTCGAGGGTGATGGCTCGGGACCTCTAGATAACTATATCGTTGGAGGAATAAAAACTGAGAACACGGAACCGTTATCCCAAAGAACAATCGCCCTTATATAGATTACAGGCAAAAAAGAAGCTAGCCGAGTTACTCGGTATGGACCTTAAAGCCTTACGGAGCTTATCCGAAAACGAAAATAATTTTCGAATATTCACTATTCAAAAGAATGGTAAAAGCCGAGAAGTCCAAGTCCCGAAGCCAACCTTAGAGCAGCTCCACAAGAGGCTATTTAACCTCTTACAGCGAATTGAAACTCCTGAATACCTACATTCAGGGGTCAAGAAAAAATCTCATATAACGAATGCCATGGCCCACGAAGAAGGCTCCGCGCTGGTAAAACTCGATATTAAGAAATATTACCTGTCAACGAAACGAGAAGCCGTCTATCAGTTTTTCAGGTCCTGTTTATTCTGCTCACCTGATGTATCAAAAATAGTTACAAATCTAGCGTGTGTTAATGGCCATATCCCGACGGGGAGTCCTTTAAGTCAGATCTTAGCGTTCTTTTCGTCTTTGCCGATGTTCGAAAAAATAGGCGAGTTGTCCGCTACTAATCAGATAACCTTTACGGTCTATGTGGACGACTTAACGTTTTCAGGAAAGACTGTCTCAGGGGCTTTTATATGGGAGGTTAAGAAGCTAATACACGGTTACGGTTATCAGTATCATAAAGAGTTTTCTCGCCCTCCGGAAAAGACCAAGCTAGTGACAGGCGTCGCAATTAACGATAAAGGCTTACAGGTCCAAAATAAGCACCATGAAGCGATCCACGAGTTATACGTCGAGTACATCGAAGGACGCCTAAAACCTGAAAACAAGGCGAAGCTACTCGGGATGTTAAGTTCCGCTTCTCAGGTTAGCAGACGTTACGAATCAATCTTTCGGCATTTATTAAGGTTGGAGAAATGATGAATGGTCGGTGAGCCAACTTCCTCTTGTTCAAAAGCGGGTTTGTCTAACTGTATCTTCACAAACAATAATGGTGAGCTAATTTGCTTACCTTTTCAATGTTATGAATTGAGAAGAGAATTCTTAATTTTTAATACCTCCTCCCCCCCTCCCAATCTATAATTATCATTTTAAACTATAAAAATATGGTCAATAACATGAAAATACTCTCTTAATTAGCTACTCATTAAAATAATTTCGAGAAATTTTTTACTCTAATCTCACTTACCTTTTCATCTAAGTTAACTAAATTACTTTATAAGCAGTTGTTTTGTTTTATATCTTAATTTTGTATTAATTAACATCTTTAAAAAATCTGAAAATATCTTTTTTTGTCATAAATATTCTTTCTAATCAAAGGGTTGCAAATTTAAAAGTTGCTGTTATATTTCTTTTTGTCTTCTGTGTTGAGTAGAAATTAGAATGCTTCGTAAAAAATTTTATTTTATTGGAAATAAACTGGATGCTGTTGTGACAGATGAAAGTGGTACTGTTTATCCTTCAATTGCTTTGTATGCTCGTGATTTAAAAAGTCGAGGTTATTCATCAAGTACAATTAAAGTTTATCTTGAGCATATATTACGCTTTCTTAACTATTTGCATCGTGCTTATGAAATAGAGTCAGTAAAGAGAACCATAACAGATTCTATTATTGAAGATATTATATATTCATATAATTCATACCTGACTTTCGGTGTTGATTCAGATATTGAACTGGCTAAAAAAATTGCTATAGAAAATAAAAAGAATAAAAATACAGCATATTCTTCGATTTCAGTTATAAATGCAGCATTAACGAGTTTTATTCAATACTACGAATTAAAAATAGGGTCATTCGAAAACCCAAAAATCAGCAGAATACTCAAAATTCAATATCGTGATGTCACTACTTTTGAAGCAAAAAAAGTAAAGGAAAATAGTTTGCTAGGAGGTGTAATAGCTAAAAGCCCCGATAAGCTTAAAAAAGTCAGGCTTGGTATTCTAAAGCGTGTCGTAGACCGGTCGAGAAAAAATGTCAGACACTTTCCTCTTGATTGTATCGCAAAGCTTATTGATGCTGCTACGAGTTACAGAGATAAGACTATATATGCATTCTTAGCAGCCTCAGGTTGTCGAGTCCACGAGTGTCTTCAGCTCACAATATCAGATATCAATCAAATGAATTATGAAGTTGAGCTAAACAGTCCTTGGGCAGATAAGAGCAGGCTAAAAGGGCTTTCAGAAAAAGAAGCCGAGCAACTTTGCTGGAAAGGTAGACAAACGAAAATGACATTTTTAATTGAGCCCTTTAAGTCGATCTTTTTTAAAAACCTTGAGAAGTACCTCAGATATGAAAGAAATAATATGATGCCCCATAAATTTATTTTCCAAAACCAAAAGACGGGAAAACCTTATTTCTTATCAGATCGCAGTAGTCGAGAAAAACAATTTAAAAAGCACGCTAGTGTCTCTTGTGATGGAAATATTGAAGGTATTTCAATTCACTCTCTTAGACATAGCTACGGTGTATATACTTTGAATTATCTTCCACTGCCGCAAGGTGACTATGGCTTAAATATATCTTATGTAAAAATTTTAATGGGCCATGCTTCAATTAAATCAACCGAAGTATATGCCAAAGCAGATCAGGATCTATTGTTAGCCCAAATTGCTTATGCGAATGAAGAAATGTTTTCGAGAGAAAAAATTAATATTCATGAAATCAGAATTAAATATCATGAAAAAGAATTAAAAAAACTAGAAAAGCTCCTACCCCAAAAAAATAATAAGGAGACTGTAAGTGTTTAATGCTACTAATGAGTTAATTTTACTTTTATCTAATAAAGAGTTATCAGATGCTATTCATTTAGCTTTTAGAGATACTTTCAATGTTATACGTGGGGATCTGAAAGTTTCAGCTAGCTCTATTACGACGAAGACTAACAGCAGATGTGCAATTTACAAATTTTACCACAACCATGAGTTGAACTCAGAGCTATTTACTGAGCAATGGCTGTATGATGTATTTGCTATAAGTGATGAACCTCAAGACTCAATCTCGTTAAATAGTTTTAGAAAGTTCTTGCCTTACATTCCTAATAGTAATCAAGCTAAATTTACCAAAGCTTTTTTTAAACCGATTAAGTCAGGGCTGAGAGTTTTCTTTTATGCGCTTTATGCTAGAAAAGCTATTTTATTACCTACTTCATACGCATTCCCGAAATCTAGTAAAAATCGTATTTGGTTTGAGCATGCAATAGAGATCTATCCAGAGCTATTAGCGCTTTTCAGAAATTGCTTTATGAATAAATCTTCAAAAATTGATGACTTATCTGAATATTTACCAGATAGTGATAATACTTACTGTCGAGATTATGCATATAAGATTTTCATCGCGTCGACATGGTATAAAATTGAAGATATCGATATTGATGAGGTAATCGCGTTTTCAAAAGCTATGTATCAAAAGAAAATCAATGATTCTGCATATCATTCACCACATTACAGCCTACCGTTTCATCATGTATTAACAACTTTATATCGATATGCACCTGATCGATGTAACTTTGATATAGATAGAATTAGCTTTTTATTAAATACTAATCGCTCTCTCACAATTCATAACATCGATGATTTACTAAAAAATGATAACAATGAAAAAGCTTCGACTTGGATTGAGCTGCAAAGAGCATATTTGAAATATCGAAGTAGAAACTTTATGTCTACTGAACGCAATGATACGAGGGCGCTTGGCCTACTTAATAAATATTTATTTGTAGATTTATTTCAATCAGCAGGAGATAAAGCGGTACCTTCCTGTCCTATAGGTTTTAATCGAATTTTCATTGATGGAAACCAAGATTTTGGTGGAAATATCCCATCATTATTAACTAGCATCAAAGGTAATAATGGTGAATCATCGTATTACAACAACTTAAAATCAATTTCTTTATTTTTTGAGTGGCTCGAAGAGCAAAAAGGAAATGAGTATACATCCGGTTTCATTAACCCTATTTCAAAACATGACTTTCCTCTCAGCAAAAAAAACAATAAGGGAACGAATAAGAAAATCTTTCCCTCTCGGTGTTTTGCTGCAATTCACTCACTTGTGCATGCACTATGTGAGTTCTTTTATTATTTAATTGACTCGGGAAAGTATGAAAGACAGTTATCGTATCAATTTTCATACTATGATACTCAAAAACTAGGCTTTACTCCGATTTACTATGACAGCGACGGCAAAATTATACCGATCAAAGCAATACCTTCTCGCCTACTAACAAATGTTGTCTCAAAGCGTGACGGTAAATTATATGATTACCCTTGTTTTCAAGGGTTATTTCTACTGGCTGTCGCATTAGAAACTGGACTAAGACATAGACATATCAGATGGCTAGATAGAGATACTTTCGATAAGCATTTAAAAGATGAGACTGATAGTGTTTTGTCTGAGTTAAATTTAGATTCTGATTTTATTGAAGTATCTACAGATAAGGTCAAAAAGTCTGGCTGGACACCTTTCGTCAGCTCGAGAGTTATTAAGCTTTTAAAGCGCTTGAAGTCTTTTCAAGACTCTCTTGATATTGTTGTCCCAGAGTTGGTGTACAACGGCTATAAAAATTCGCCTTACAAAAAAATTCGCCCATTGTTTCACTTGGCCTCTGTCGGCGATAGTAAGCCATTTAGTTATTCTAGAACTGTTACATTGTATCGCAATATTCAATTGTTTTTTGATTTACATGTTGCGATGAAAAAGGTTAATGCTAAGCCTCTTAACCCTTTGCCAGAATCCATGACTACGTTTATTGATGAGTATAAGAATAATGAAGAGCTATACAATGACTCTAAAAATCAAGATGACTTAAATTTTCTGGAAGAAATTACTGTAGATGATAACTTTGATCAACTCGAAAAAGATTTAATCAAAGATTCTTTTTCTTTAGCGACACATTATGAAACAGATTACACGCCTCACGGTACGCGATCATCTGTCATTAGTGAGAAAATTAAAGTACTGCCGCCTTGGGTTATTGCTGAGTTTATTTCTGGTCATGAATCATTAGCAGTTTTACATCACTATGTGCAGCTCGATAAAGATGATGTTCTCGAAATATTAGAGAGTCAGTCACAAAGCTTGAGAAGTGGCAATATTTCTACAAGTGATGACCTGTTTAATTTTCAAAATACAAAAAGTATCGAAGTAAATACTAAGCTGAAAGAGGTTGTAGATACAGAACCGAGTCTAATTAGGCGGGTCTTTGGTGGTACTTCATTTAGTGAGGTTTCCGAGTCAGATAAAGGAAAAATTAAAAGTGGTATCAACTTAATTGATGTAACCCCAACTTCTAATATGTCTTTTATGTCTACACATATTTGCCCATTTAATGGCCAATGTCCTACGGACATTCTTTCCGATTGTGGTAAATATAAGTGTGGTCAATGTTATTACTCAATAAAAACAATAGATCATATGCCGCGGATTTTAGCTGAGATACGCAAATTAAATAGTGAAGTGAAAAGTTATCAGTCTCAAATTAATCTATTGAATAGTGAATCAGTGCGTGATGAATCGAGCATAGATAAACTAGATCGCGAAAAAAATGAAGTCGCAATGGAATTAGCTGCTTGGATTCATACTTATCAAATTTTGCAAGTTAAGTACGATGAATTCATAAAAAGTGAAGAATCTCACATTTCAAATAGCAATTATGTTGTTGCTAAACCTTTTATGCTGCACAAGAGCTTTCTTAAAACAAAAGAAAAAAGCCCTCAGGCCACTGAGTTTTTGTTAAGAATGAATGATGCAAAGATGTTTAAAGAGTATTTTACGCCATCATTGAAAGCTGAAATTTTACATATTCGAAATCGAATACTCATAAACCAACAGAAATTTGAACAGCTTTTACAAAATACTGAAACATTTTGTCTCATCGATGAATTACGTGGGCTTGTCAGAGATATTGCAGAGAAAGAAGGGATATCAAAGGATGAAGTAATTATTAATTTGAGAAAGCCACTTGAAAATCATAAGTTAAACAACATCCGACTGAGTGATCTACAAAATGGCTAGGGGGGCAAGTAAGGGGACTAATAGATTCAAGACATCTGTTGATATTAAAGTGCAAAATCGAATAAGTAAGATTAAGGAAATATTAAGCTCTTTAAAAAGCTCACATATTGTTTTTGATAACGTAAGTGTCTTGGCAGACTATACCGTAAAAACCTTTAATTCTATGATTGATATTGAAGAAAGTCATGCAGCATCAATGTCAAAAAAAGGTGAAGGGAAAATAGACCGATCTACTCTGCTGAGAAAAAATGGAAAGTATCGATATTTACTCGATAGCTATTTTGTTAACTCTGAAAAACGTGATTTAACTTCACAGAGTGTTCAGCTTTTAACTGAGCAGCTTGAGTTAGTAAATCTTCGAAATGAAATCAAAGCTCTGAATAAATTTATTGATCTAAATTTAAATACTGATAGTCAAAATCTTGTTGCTTCTTCAAAAAATAAGGAAAACTCAGCTATATTCGAAGATAATAATTATAATCAGATGGAAGCTCTTGATGCTTGTCATAAAGTTATAATGTTTATCATTGAAGCTACTGAAGGATTACTAATTTTAGAAAACGAGGGTATAGCTAACGTAATACATCAAGGAAGTGATCGAACAGTTGTTGATTCCAAACTTTTAAAAAGGACTAAAATTAAAGACTCACAAGTATTCAAGGGGTATAGCAATGACTAAGGAAAGACTATCCCCAAACTTAAAGGCTAAAATAAATAGAGATAATTATGCTGCATATGTAGCAAATCTCTTGGCAACAAATACTAAGTTTCCAGTTAATCAGTTTGGTGATGCTAATATTTCTCTTATTGCCAAAGAGTGCGGTTTTAAAAGAGGAGTGATTCAAAATAAAGAATCTTTAATGGGGCGACAATTTCAATCAGATTTGGAAAGAATTGGTACAGAGGTTTCTCCTACAAAAGAAACAGAATCTAAGCTTGAGGCTCAAACCAAGAAGGTTACTCAAAATGCATCGAAATTAGAAAGAGAATTGGAAAGAACCACTGCCGAAGTTGAACAGCTAAGAAAAGAGCTGGCGTTAGCGCAAAAGGAAATCATCTTATTAAGAAATAGCAAAGAAGAAGATGCACATAAATTTGAACACTTTCTCGAAACAGGCAGAAGAGCATTTTCATGAGAAGCTCCTTTAATGAAACAGTTCAAATCGGAAGTGTCTATGCAGGAAGTTTTGGTGGTGCAATTTTTACAGGAACAGTATTGGGACGAAAATATCCACTCAAGTTTCGCGCAAATTACAAAATACTGACTAGAACTCCTGGGTCAGGAGAATTTTGGTCCATAAAAGGTGAAATAATTCGCACAGAAAAGTATGGAAAGAATGTCATTGTCAGCAAATGCATAATAGTTCCACTTCCTGCAGATAATTACTTAAGTAGCCTTTTAATCAAACATCCTAACTTCAGAGGTATTCACTTAGGCCCTAAAAAAGTAAAACAATTAATAGAAAAAATAGGCTCCAGTCAGTTAGTTCGCTTATTGGATGCGGGTGATTACTCCGTTATTGCAAACACTATAGCCCTGCCTATAGCCAAAGCTCTTTGCTCTAGATGGAATCCCTTGCATGAAGAAATGAAACTTGCACATTTCCTCATGGAAAATCATTTAGATCCTTCTCTTGCGAAGAAAATAATTAAAGTATGCAAATACAATTCTTTAGAGCGTATTCAGAGTAACCCTTATGGTTTATTAGCCTTCGGTTCAATTACAAAAAACTTCTGGAATGCAATTGACAAAACTGCGCTGCAACTTGGATTCTCCAATGAATCAATAGAGCGAAAAGTTGGGGCTGTTGAGTATGTTTTATATCAGCACTTGATGAATGGCGATACAGCTATGTCAGAGCCCCATCTCCAATCAAACGTATCTAGTCTGATAGGCATAGAAAATAGTAAAAATGCGATTGATGAAGCATGTAAAGTCCGTGCCGTTTGCTTCTTTACAAAAAATAAAGAAAAGTACTTTCAAACAGCAGGTGTTGGATATATTGAAGCCCTGTTAGAAGAACAAATCTGTAATCTTAAAAAGCAAAGGTTAATAACACGAGTAAAAGTAAAAGAACTTGTGAGTGCAATTGAACTCTACAGTGTTCAAAATCACAGAGATGTTGGTTATCCGCTGACAAATGAACAGAAATCAGCAGTGAAAATGTCATTAACTAGCCGGATATCTGTTATCACTGGTTATGGTGGCACTGGCAAAACTACTGTACTTAAAGCTGTTGTTGATATTGCTGAACGATTTTCTCGAAACGTGTATATTCTTGCTCTAGCAGGCAAAGCCAAAGAGCGAGCTAGAGAAGCAACTGGACGTGATGATATAACTTTTACAATTCATGGCTTCATCAAACAATTAGCCAATGCTAATACAACTCTGCAAATGCATAAGCCGATCATTATAATTGATGAAGCTAGCATGGTTGATATTTCACTAGCCAGTAGACTTTTAAGACATTTAGAAAACACCAATTTTTCTTTACTGTTAGTAGGTGATACAGGTCAATTAAGCCCTGTTGGATTCGGTTTATTCTTTCACGTTTGTGTAGGCCGATTGCCAACTTCAAACTTAACGGAAGTTCACCGACAAACCCAAGGTAGCCCAATACATCAATTGTCAATGTCAATTCGCAATGGAGTTATCAGTAATATTCCGAAATGGAACAAAGAAGACGAAGGAGTATTTTTTGTTCCATGCGAGCCGAATCAAAAAGATCTTATAAAGAAAATAATTGAAATTTCTAAAACTCATATTGGTCAAGTTATCAGCCCTCATGCTTCTCATTCGATGATTGATAACACCAAAGCTATAAATCAGTCGATGCAGTTCGTGTGCAATCAAGGTGATGAAGATCAAAGCATCAAACTAGGTAGTAGTATTCTTAAAGAAAATGATCCCATCATTGTTACTTCCAATAATTACGAATTAGAGCTATTTAATGGAATGACAGGAAGTATCATTGGTGTTGAATTTCATGAAAATACAGAAAATATTATTGCAGAGTTTAATAATAGAGTTTATACGTTGTCTAAAGAGCAATGCTTCGAGTTAGGGATTAATTTGGCGTATGCAATAACTATTCATAAATCTCAAGGTTCAGAGTATGACAATACTATTATTTGTTGTGTTAAAGAGTCTAAGCTTCTGG
The DNA here is from genome assembly GCF_001641615.1 of Pseudoalteromonas gelatinilytica. GTDB lineage: Bacteria > Pseudomonadota > Gammaproteobacteria > Enterobacterales > Alteromonadaceae > Pseudoalteromonas > Pseudoalteromonas gelatinilytica. Next base: position 154,166 of record NZ_LRRU01000017.1, on the reverse strand, counting down.
AGCGTAGTATGATTTATACTGCGCTAACTCGAAGCAAGAAACGTGCAATTTTTGTTGGTGAGTATGAGGTTTTCAAAAGAGCAATTAAGAAATTACCTCGTTCAGAAACGATCATTCATGGGTTTAATATTGATTAATATTTTCGATATGTCGCATATTCATTAATGATAATTTATTGGTAAAGGTAAAATAAATGAAGAATGTTAATTCTCGTTGCGAAAATATACCAGATTTCATTACTGTAATCTCGGATGGTAAATTAACAGCTAATTCAGATCCCTTTGCTGAAATTGCTTTCGTAGAACTAGGAGTCACTCCGAATGCTCTGAATGCTTTCGTCAACATTCTTGGTTGGGAGATAAGAGCTTTTGCTGAGGCTATAGGTACAAAAGAGAGAAAATTAAGACTTAATATGGAGCATAGATTAGATAAACAAGTAAGTGAAAATTTAATGGAAATTGCGAAATTATGTGCTTTCGGGACTTCATACTTTGATAGCATAGATATTTGGAATCAATGGTTGAATACACCTCATATTCAATTTAATAGCCATAAACCATATTCAGTTATTCATACAATTCGTGGTCGTGAATTGATAAAAAGTGCTATTACTAAGCTGCGTTATGGCTTTACAGCATAAACGAATTTTATCTTCTCAAAAGCAGTAACCTTTCATATTAGACCTACTCCTTCCTTGATGTAACCTTTTGTCAATTCTATATTTTCATTACAACTTATTGTAAAAATATAATTGTTCATAGTGTTTGATAGCTAATCTATTAAAATTAATGTATCGATTTCATAAGCAAATTGTGTTCAGATATTTTATAAATCTATTGTTAAGTAATTTATTTACTTGAAAGAAGAAAATAAAACATCATGTGAAGCTTCACATGTATCATGTGCATATAACAGGGAGAAGATTTAAAGATGCCATCAAAAGCACTTGAGGGTCTAGTTATTACTTCTGGGTGGAAAATAGGTAAAATGATAAATACTACATCCGGTAGTAGTGGTAATTTTTGTACCCGGTATACAGCTATTTCGCCAGAAGGAAAAATTGGTTCTCTAAAAGCAATTGAAATTAGGCGCAATTAGACTAGCCAAAAAACATAATGTCTTAGAAGTTTGCTAGTTAATGAAGTGAGCAATTAAATTGGTAATTACAAACGTTATAAGTTAAGTACGCACTTTTGGTGCATACTTAACTTTAGTTCAGAAACACGTGCCCATCTTTCTTAAATCAATGCATCAGAACTGTTTGCTAGCTACAGTCAGTATTGGTTTTAAGTCTTTTAATACCACATAACGGTTCAAGTCTGGGAGGGGCCACCATTTTCTTACTGTAAAAATCCAAAATTAAAGCTTACAGCTGTTTTTATAGCTGCGTTCCACCTCTTTTTAATCCTTAAAATTCAATGAAATAAAATTATTTTTAAGTTTTTAAAAATATTTTGTCAGGTTTTCTGTGTTTGTCTCGTCTATAGCTGCAAATGACACGAAGTTGTTCTATTCGGTGGTAGTAATAGGCAGTGTCTTGTGTATCTATTTTTTACGAAAAGGACAAACTCATGACGACTACAACATCAACTGTGAATACGCTAAAACTTGATTCAACGAATGCACCATTTAGTGATGCGGCTCTTTGGTTAAAAGAAGGGTGGGGGTTATTTAAAAAAGCACCGTTTAAACTTTTTTTACTTATGACGCTGTTCGCCATTTTGCCTGGTTTAGTGCAGCTATTGCCTGCACCTACAGGTTTAACCGTATCTAAATGGTTAGCGCCTATGTTAATGGCAACGGTGTGGCCTTTGTTGTTTAACCTGAATAATCAGCAAGGTTTTTCATTTAAGCATAATGCAACATGGGCGAAGTGGGGGCGAGTTGCCGTGTGGTCGGTTGTTGGTATTTTACTGGCGCTGGTGCAATTTGCAGTAGGGAGTACTTTGATTGGTAGTGAGCAGTTATCGGCATTATTGTCTGGTCAGTTTGTTGATGTTGAACGCTGGCGCGTTGGGGTCATGTTTGTATCAATTGTTCCTGTAAATATGTTGCTTATGTTTGTGGTTCCTCTATTACTTTTAAACAATGCTTCGCTTAGTGCAGCTGTTAAAGAGAGCATTACAACGGCACTAAAGGTGATTAAACCATTAAGCATGCTTTGTTTGATTAATATGCTTGTTACCTTTGCTGCCCCTTATAATCTTTTACCTATGTTGTTGGTAGGGCCGGTGTTAGCATGTACCTACTTTTGTGCCTATACTCGTTTGTTTAAATAATAATAAAAACATGGAAGTACAGTGAAAACTGATGTTCAAATAAACACATTGCTGAATGAATACGCGCCGCTGTTGGCGCGTGTTGCTGCAACCTACGAGATCAATCAAGCGCTACAAGATGAGCTAGTTCAAGAGATGTCGTTGGCTGTTTGGCGCGCTTTTGAAAGTAATGACTCATCACCCGATGTTGCCTTTCGGGGCGATGCCAGTATAAAAACCTATATTGCCCGAATAGCTCACAATAAAGCGGTTGATCATGTGATAAAAGAGCAAAACCGCAAAGAGGTGGCAAGCTCTGAAAGTATTGATTACACCCAAGCCTTAAGTGCGCATAAATCACCAGACGACAGTTTAGATTTAATGGCTGCCCTTCGTAAATTAACGCTGAAATATAGGCAGGTGCTTGCTTTGCAGCTTGAAGGGTTTAATCAAAGTGAGATAGCTCAAACGCTGGGGCTGTCTGAGGACGCGGTTGCTAAACGTTCAAGTAGAGCAAGGCAACAACTTGCGAGCCTAATGGAGTAAATAAAGTGGATAAATTCGAAGCAGATGATCAATTAGCTAAGTGGCAGCAGGCATTTGTGCAAGCAACGCCGAAAGTGGATAGTGCAGCGTTAATAGCACAAACGCAAAAGTCGCGAGCTAAGTTAAAACTAAAAGGGATAATCGACTCATTTTTAGGTGTTGTGGTAACCGTATTTTGTATTTACGCCATGTTGTTTGAGGCAAAAAATACCTATGAAACCATTATGTTTGCGCTATTAGTGCCTATTCCTTTAGGCTTTGGGATTTGGTCATACCGCTTAAGACGAAAGCTTTGGCAGGCAGAAACACTAGACGTTAATGCAATGCTTAATTTTAAAGAAAACCAGCTGAAGCACCAAGTTCATTACTGGCATGTGAGTTTTATTGGCTGCGTTGTGCTTTGGTGCGCTTTGCTTGTCGTTGCCTTGTTTAATATAGTTATGTTTAAAACATACAGCCTATGGCTCATCCAGCTGGGTATAAATGGTATTATCATGCTGGCTGTTTATGTACGCTATAAAAAACTAAAAGCACAGCTAGCTGTAGCGCTTGAGAGTATTCAAGCGATGCGCTGATGAGCGGCGTTGCTACTTGAGGTGGCCAAATTGTGTTTATAGTGTGGAAGTATTGTGCTTATACAATAAAGATGCCTCCCGACCTATAGTAGAGCGCCCTGTAACTGGCTAAAAATACACCTATGTCAATACTGAGATATAGGGAGTATTTATGACACATGTTGTGAAATGTTTGCTTTTATCGATCATTATGCTGAGCTTAGTTGCCTGTGGTGACAGTGGCTCAGACAATCAAGAAACGGTGAATTCGGCGCCTATTGCGATTGCAGGGGTCGATCAAAGTGTCGAAGCGGGCACATTGGTTACGTTAGATGGCTCATCAAGTAGTGATGAAGATGGTGACACGTTAACCTATCAATGGTCTTTTGTTAGCGTACCTTCGGACAGCTCCGCCAGTCTTGCAAATGCAACCAGCGCATCTGCTACTTTTACTACAGATGTAGTGGGGAGCTACCAAGTACAGCTTGTTGTAAGCGATGGTGAAGACACAAGTAGTGCAGATACGGTTACTATCACGGCAAGTACCACTAGCGTTGAAAATACAGCACCTGAAGCCGATGCTGGTACTGATCAAACTGTTGAAACGGGCACGCTCGTCACTTTAAATGGCGCGTCGAGTAGTGATGACGATGATGACACATTAACTTATCAATGGTCTTTTGTAAGTATGCCATCAGGCAGCGAAGCAACCCTCTCAAATGCAACGAGTGTCTCTGCTACTTTTACTGCAGATAGCGATGGCGACTATGAAGTACAGTTAATAGTGAATGATGGGGCAGAGTCGAGCAGTGCAGATACAGTGACAATTACTGCCTCATCGACAGCTGCAACTAATACCGCGCCCATAGCGGAAGCGGGCGACAGTCAAAGCGTTGAAACTGGAGCTGAGGTGACCTTAGATGGTTCATCAAGTAGCGATGAAGACGGCGATACACTTACTTATCAATGGTCATTGTTATCAACTCCGACAGACAGTGAAGCTGAATTAACGAATGCAACAACGGTATCCCCCTCATTCACAACTGATTTAGACGGTGTTTATACCATTCAATTAATCGTTAATGATGGCTCGCAAAATAGTACTGCTGATACGGTAGTTATTACAGCGACCACGAGTACATCATCTGCAGATACCATTACCATTTTAGACTACAACCCGTCAGGAGCCGCAGAAGGAGATACTGACAACACAGGTGAAGATGAAGACGACCTCGTTGAAAATGCTAGCTTTGATGGCACTGTTATCATTAGTTATGCCGATACCAGCGTGTCGGTAACAAATCCGTTTGAAGACAATGGTGTTGAGATTAGTGTTGATGGTGCTGATGTGACTGTTGTGGCAACCATCTCGGGAGTTGCGTATGACGTCGCGGGCTCGAGCACTGAGGGCTCATTAAAGATCTATAGTGATAATAAATTTAAACTGGGTTTATCATATCTTGAGCTTGTAAATAGTGATGGCCCTGCCATTAATATTCAGTCTAAAAAAACGGTGTTCGTCATTTTAGAAGGTGAGAGCTCTCTTATCGACGGTACAACGTATTCAGATATTCCTGACGATGAAGACGCTAAAGCGACCTTTTTTAGTGAAGGGCAACTGATTTTTAGTGGCTCAGGTGAGTTAACCGTGACGGCTAATTACAAGCACGGGATTGTCAGTGATGATTATATCCGTGTACGTGATGGCACTATTATTGTGACTGACGCAGTAAAAGATGCCATTCATACCAATGATTATTTTATTGCGGATGGCGGTAGTTTTACGCTTGCAGCACAAAGCGACGGTATTGATGCATCTGAGGGCTACATTATTATCAATGATGGAGTCTTTAATATTGACGTGCTAGATGATGGTATTGCTGCATCTTATGATATTAGCGAAGAAGACGAGCCGGATGAGTCAATCACTCCTAATGTAACGATTAATGGCGGCACTTTTACGATAACAACCTCAGAAGGTGAAGGAATTGAAGCGAAAAGTGAAATAACCATTAACGATGGGCAATTTGAGATCAACGCGTATGACGATGCTATAAATGCAGGCGATATGATTTATATTAATGGCGGTCAGATCTACGCGTATAGCAGTTCAAATGACTCGGTTGACTCAAATGGCGAAATTACTATCACCGGTGGTGTTCTGATAGCGATTGGTAGCAGTGCACCAGAAGCAGGGATCGATGCAGATAGCAACACGATTAAGTTCACAGGGGGCACAATTCTTGGGCTCGGTGGAACCACAAGTTTACCAAGCTCAACCGAAAGCACGCAAAATAGCATCGTGCTCGATGGGGTAGCCAAAGATAGCATTTTACATATTCGCTCAGAATCACAAGACGAAGCGCTTACTTTTTTAGTGCCTAAACAAGTTGCGACCATACTCTATTCAAGTGCTAAATTGAGCTTGTCTGCAAGCTACGATATTTATGCTGGCGGCAGTGTGAGTGACGGCGAAAGCTTTAATGGTTTGTATACTTCAGGGGAGTTCTCATTAGACGGAGCAAGTTTGTCAGAGTCATTTACTCTTACTGATGTTGTTACTCAGTTAGGAGGGCAAACTGGCCCAGGTGGTGGCGGTGGTCGAGGTGGCCCCGGCGGTTAGTGATTTATAATTAAGCCTGCATATAGTGCAGGCTTAATTTTTACTGGCATGAAATATTAATCCGCCATACCTTGGCTAAGCGCTTTTATAAAAGGAATCGCTTTAATACCAACCCGCAATAATACTTAATCATTTAGAACAACTAAATAACGAAATTTTTGCCTTGTTATCAACTAGGTTTTATTGCCTCAAAATAGACTACTTAATTAAGCGGATTGGTATAACTTGACGAGCTGTTCCTAAAACTTATATAACTTACTATTCGAATAATAATAAAGGATATAGAGATGGAAGTTTTATACAGTATTTTGTTTTGGGGATCGCCTGTCGGCTTAGGGTTGTTCTTTTTCTTATCGTGCACGGGGGCAGGGATACTTTTCTGGGGTATTGCGCAGCTTAAGAAAGCTTCATTAAATTAAAAAGCCGATGTGTGAACATCGGCCTTATAATGATTTTGACTATTTGTAACCGTTCGGGTTATTGCTTTGCCAGCGCCATGTATCTTGCATCATCTCATCGATACCACGCTCTGCTTGCCAACCAAGCTCGTTCAGCGCTTTTTCTGGAGCTGCGTAGCAAGCTGCAATATCGCCCGCTCGGCGCGGCGAAATTTGGTATGGTACAGCTTGACCGCTGGCTTTCTCAAAAGCGGTAACCATTTGTAGTACTGAGTAACCATTACCTGTGCCAAGGTTAAATACGTGCGCACCTGTATCACTTGCAATTCGGTTAAGTGCTTTTAAGTGACCTAATGCTAAATCGACGACATGGATATAGTCACGAACACCTGTACCATCTACAGTATCGTAGTCATCCCCAAATACACCTAGCTTTTCTAGCTTACCCACAGCGACTTGCGAAATATAAGGTAATAAGTTGTTAGGAATACCGTTAGGGTCTTCACCGATAAGGCCAGATTCATGAGCGCCGACAGGGTTAAAGTAACGTAAGATAACAAAGGCAAAGCGTTCATCTGATTTTGCGATATCTTGCAGCATCATTTCAACCATAAGCTTTGATGTGCCATACGGGTTAGTTGTACCGCCAACTGGGAAGTCTTCACGAATTGGCAGGCTTGCAGGGTCACCGTATACGGTTGCTGATGAGCTAAATACTAACTTAAACACGCCAGCATCACGCATAGCATCAACCAGAGTCAATGTACCTTGTACGTTGTTTTGATAATACTCGATAGGTTTTACAACCGATTCACCAACCGCTTTTAAACCAGCGAAGTGAATAACACTATCAATTGTGTGTTCACTGAAGATTTTGTCTAAGCAGGCCCTATCTAAAATGTCACCTTGATAAAACGTGACGTCTTTACCCGTGATTTGTTTTACGCGAGCCAATGACTCATTTGATGAATTGCTTAAGTTATCGAGTACAACAACGTCAGTACCTTGTTGTATTAACTCTAATACGGTGTGAGAACCGATGTATCCGGCTCCGCCGGTGACTAAAATGGTCATATAATATCCATGAACTATACCTGGTTGAATTAGCCTTATTTCATCACATTTCGGCCTAAATTACATGAATAAATTGTGACTTATAGCAATAAAGCAAAAATATGAATCGCTTGTTTTTGATTACATTTTGCACCATATTGGTTACACCTAAGTGTTTAGATATTAAGCTATAGTTAATTGTCAGCAGCTAAAATTTAATCATTAGCTATACCTGTTAAGTGGAGAAACAGATGAATACAGTAAAAAAAATTGCCTTAGCAATGATCATTGCACTACCTGCTTTTGCTCACGCAGGAGAGGCAAAAGTTAAATGGCATGACTTTAACGATTACCGCGATGTTGAACCTGGCAACAACTCACCGAAAGGTTCATTTCATAAAAATGTGGCGAAGAATTTTGAAAAACACTTTAACAAGCTTGCTGAAAAACTACCTGAAGGCTACACCTTCAATGTTGAAGTGACGGAGCTTGATCTAGCGGGTGATGTGCGTTTTGGTACGATGAATGAATTGCGCATCATCAAACCAATTTATTTCCCACGTATCGACCTAAATTATTCGATTACCGATAAAGACGGTAAAGTGATAAGCGAAGCTAATGATGTAAAGCTTAAGGACATGGGCTTCATGGATCGCATGAAAATGGGTCGCGATGAAGCCTATTACTACGACAAGCGCCTAATCACTGATTGGTTTGAAGACGAGCTACTGCCGTCGTTAAATCTGGGTGAATGATAGCTGTCAGCCGTCAGTTTAAAGTTGAACTGTGATGTTTGTGGGTCTTGTAAAAGACCTGCAACGTGGGAGGCGTTTTAACGCCGAAAACAATGCTTGGATAAGGCTGCTCCCACATGTAGGCGTGAAATTTATTTCGCGCGATAGCCTCTATTTATAATAAATAGAGGCTTCTACGTTACTTAAACGTCGCTAACAGTTGTAGTAACTGCTGCAGTTTAATAACGGTTTTTTTCAGTTTTTCTTCGTCCATACCGTCGTTGCTTAAGCTTTCTACATCAGCAGCAACATCAAGAACGTAAGGTTTAAAGCGTTTTGCTTCAAAATCAAAGCCAGCATCTTTTGCAAATAAGGCTGTGAATTTGCCATGGCCTTGCTGCTGTAAATCATCTAATTTTTTATCAGCATCAAGTGCCTGACGATAAACGATTTTTAGGTTAGCATTGAGTTGTTCAATAATTGAATCCATTTTTTTCCTAAAGCTTTAGACTGCAATGCCGATATAGTACGTGGATTGTCATAAAAAGTCAGGTAATGAACTATGAATATATCAGGATCAAGCTTACCAGCGATGAGTGGCGGTGGCGAAAGCGCAGAAGTTTACAGCGCATCGCTTGCTAAAAAACAGCAAAAGGCTGATGGTGCTGCGGCACTTGCACTTATCGAAGGCGCAGCAATGAATACCAGTGCTGCACAAACACCTGCTAAGTCGGTAACTGCGACACTAGGTAACAACGTAAACGTATACGTTTAGTTGTTAAACTAGATAGGGCGTGTTGACCCTTTATGATTAATTTTGCAGCAGTGTGTTTGGTATTTAGGCAAGGCAGGGCCTATGTAGTGTGGTTGTTCCACATAAATAGGCGATAACGCAGCATCAATGCCAAACACGCGCTGCCCTTCGGGTTCTTCCTAGGGGCGATTAACTCTTTGTTGCTCGGTTTTTACTTAGCCCACTAGGTTACAAATCTCGCGCCGCGATTAAATCGCCCCTAGAGTGAACAAATTTCAATCAACAAAGGTCAACACGCCCTTAGATCGATAGGCGTTTTACTTTTTTCGCCGCCGATCTCGCGCACCAGCTTAGGAACTAAGAACCCCGGCAATGCTGCCAGCATAGCCGTTACGATTTCCCGTGCCTGACTCTCAGCTATGTCAAAATGGCTAGCACCCTCAACTTTATCGAGTAGATGTAAGTAGTAAGGAAGTATATCTGCCTCAAACAGAGCCTCACTAAGTGCAACTTGCGACTCGACAGAATCATTCACATCTTTTAGTAACACCGCCTGATTTAATAACGTAACCCCTGCAGCTTTTAACTTTTGCATGGCCATTTTAAAGTCATCATCAATTTCGTTAGCGTGATTGATATGGTTTATAAACACTACTTTTAACGGTGATGCAGCAAAGCGTGCACATAGCTCATCGGTAATTCTTGCAGGGATCACCACAGGTAAGCGGCTGTGAATACGCATGCGTTTAATTTGCGGTAGCTGCTCTAACTCATCCATAAACCAACTAACAGCATCGTCTTTGGCCATCAATGGATCGCCACCACTTAAAATGACTTCGTTGATGTTGCTGTCGGCTTTAATGTAAGCCAGTGCGTCAATCAAGCTGCGTTTGTTTAATTGGTTTTCTTGATAAGGAAAATGGCGTCTAAAACAATAACGGCAATTTACAGCACAGCCGGTTTTAAACATCACTAAAACCCGAGAGCGATACTTGTGTAACAAACCAGGTTGGTTGTTATCTTGCTCTTTTAGAGGATCTTTGTCGTAACCTGTTTTTGCTAAAAACTCTTGGTGTCTTGGCATCACTTGCAGCAAAAGAGGGTCGTTTATGTCGCCATAACGCATTTTTTTGATAAAAGGCAGTGGCACGCGGACAGGAAAAAGACTGCGTGCTTTGAGGTCTTTTTCGTCTACTTTGCTTGATAATCCTAGCATTTCTAGCAAGCGTTCAGGACAAGTGACAACATTTGCCAATTCTTTTTGCCAGTTTTTATGCAAATTTACTTCATTTCTTTGTATCATTGACACGTAGATTACTCGAAATTATTTAGACAGAGGAAACGATGGCGAATTATAGCACCAATGAGTTCAAGGGCGGCCTAAAAATTATGTTAGACGGCGAACCTTGCAGCATCTTAGAAAATGAAATGGTAAAACCTGGTAAAGGCCAAGCGTTTAACCGTGTTCGTATTCGTAAACTAATTTCAGGCAAAGTTCTTGAGAAAACGTTTAAATCAGGCGATAGCGTTGAAGGTGCAGACGTAATGGATACAGATTTAGCGTATCTTTACACTGACGGTGAGTTCTGGCATTTCATGAACAACGAAACATTTGAGCAAATCGCTGCTGACGAAAAAGCACTTGGCGACAATGCAAAATGGTTAGTTGAAAATGACGTATGTACAATCACGCTTTGGAACGGTAACCCAATCGCAGTTACTCCACCAAACTTCGTTGAACTAGAAATCACTGAAACAGATCCAGGTCTAAAAGGTGATACAGCGGGTACGGGTGGTAAACCAGCAACATTAAGCACTGGTGCTGTTGTTCGTGTTCCTCTTTTCGTACAAATCGGCGAAGTGATCAAAGTTGATACACGTAGCGGTGAATACGTGAGCCGTGTTAAGTAATAGGCTTATATAATAGCAATTCGCAATAATACTTAATCATTTTGAGGGATTAAACCAGTCGCTAGCTGCGTTAAAAACTTCTGATTTAGAACAACTAAATAAGAGATTTTTGCCTTGCTATCAACAAGGTTTTATTGCCTCAAAATAGACCACTTAATTAAGCGAGTTGGTATGAAATTATTGTAAAATCCCAGCTTCTGCTGGGATTTTTTTTGGGAAACACTTTATGTCTAATGTCCTTTGGCAACCAAGCGCCGATATTGAAACTTTACGAGAGCGTGCCGCCATCATTCGTCGTATTCGCGAATTCTTTTATGCACGGGATGTAATGGAGGTTGAAACGCCGAGTCTTAGTGCTGCCAGTGTAACCGATGTGCATTTAGCGACTTTTAGTACCGAGTTTGTTGGCCCAGGTCATGCTGGTGGCTTGCCACTGTATTTGCAAACGTCACCTGAGTTTGCCATGAAGCGTTTACTTGCAGCGGGCTCTGGGGCTATTTTCCAGCTGTGCAAAGCCTTTCGTAATGAAGAAGCGGGTAGTCATCATAATCCTGAATTTACAATGCTTGAGTGGTACCGCCCAGGCTTTGATGAGTTTGCGCTTATGGATGAAATGGATGAGCTTATGCAATTAGTGCTTGGCGTAGATAGCGCAGAGCGACTAACTTATCAGCAAGCCTTCATTAACGCCTTAGGTGTAGATCCTTTAACTGCTGATGTGGGTACATTACAACAACTAGCAGCGGAGCAGGGCTTTGCCGATATTGCCGCGAATGAAACGCACCGCGATACCTTGTTGCAGCTATTATTTTGTATGAAGGTTGAACCAACGATTGGCCAAGAAAAGCCTTGTTTTGTTTATCATTTTCCTGCATCACAAGCCGCTCTTGCCCAAATTTGCCAACATGATGAGCGAGTAGCAGGACGCTTTGAGTTATATTTTAAAAATATGGAACTGGCAAACGGCTTTAATGAACTGACCAATGGTAAAGAGCAAGCAGCTCGTTTTAGTGAAGATAATCAATATCGTGAAGCGAATGGATTAAAGCAAGTGCCAATGGATGAGCGCTTAATAGCTGCACTAGAACATGGTTTACCACAATGTGCGGGTGTCGCACTGGGTATTGATCGACTCATTATGCTGGCAACGAATAAGCAAAAGATTAAAGACGTACTTGCCTTTGATGTTGAAAGGGCTTAACTGATTTGGCTCTAGGCTCTAGGCTCTAGGCTCTAGGTGTTTGGGTGCTAGGTGAAAACCTAGCACCCAATTGCTTATAGCTCGTAAATAAATGTCACACCGGCAACCATAGGTTCGCCAAGTTGTGTGTATGTATGAGTGGTGTAACCGTCTAATGGGTCGTTACCAAACTCAAAACCACGAGTTGGTACGTCTTCGTCAAATAAGTTACGTGCCCATGCATTAATGCTCCAATTATCACTTTCATAACCAAATGAAGCATTCACTAAATTAGTGCTTGGTGCTTGTGAGTTATGGCTATCAGAGAAGTAGTAATCGTCTTTGCCTTCTATACCAACTGATGCGTAAAGTGCTGGCGTAAAGTTATAACGCGCAGTGAATGCATATTGGTATTTAGGAGCTTGTGCTTGATCTCGACCATCTTGATCTAGGCCTGATTGCGCAACAAAGTCATTGATTTCTGTATGTAGATAACCTGCACTACCCGTTAGTAGTAAATTGTCAGTAGCTTGGAAGCTGCCTTCAACTTCTAAACCATAGTTTTCGCCAGAGCTGGCGTTATCGATATAACCTGTGAATTTTTGGCCTTCAACTTGCCACGATTTTAGCTGCATATCTTCGCGGTACATGTAGAAAGCGGCAAGACGTAACACAAACTTATCATCCAAAGAGCTGCCTTTTACACCAAACTCACCGCTCCAAAGGTATTCAGGGGCAAATGATGTGTGATTAGCGAAGAAATCAGCATCTAGATTTAAGCCCTCATCTTTAGCTTTTGCTAAAGCTTCAGAGTTAATACCGCCAGCCTTATAGCCACGAGTAATGCTGGTGTAGATCATAGTGCGATCTATCACTTGGTATTCAAGTGCAAGCTTACCGCCCACCATGACATCATCCGTTTCTTCAATAAAACCGTTATTGTCGATGTAGTCGCCTTGATACTGCTCAACACGCAGACCCGTAATTAAGGTTGTTTTTGGACCAATAGCTGTTGCTAGTTGGCCATACGCTGCAATATTGCTGGTTTCATAATTTGAGGTAAATGGCTGTGCAAGCCAAGTGTATTGGCGCTCTAAATCAACTTCGCGGCCTTGATAATAAATGCCTGCGACCCACTCACCTGATTTACCGCTAAATTGCAGCTCTGCAGCCTGATCTTGACGATCGCGAAAGTAAGCATCTGTTGAGCTATAGCCCCAATCATGTAAGCCAGCGGCACATAATTCAGGTTGGGCTTCATCATTACACACCCAGTCTTCGTCGTAGCTGTATAACAGCTCGCTGTCGATACCAGAAAGGTTTAAGCTGACATCAAATAAGTCAAAACCGGTATAAATATTTGCTAGGCCAACCGCAATGCTTTCTTGGTTGTCTTGACCTGGTTCATCAGCAACACTGTAACGGCTGTTATCTAATGTGAAGGCGTCATAGCCGTTATTAATATCGATGTAATGTACATTCAGTTCAGTACGCAGATGCTCGGTTAATTGACTGTGTAATTTAAAGCGAGAAACGAGCTCATCTTGTTGTTGGGTATCTTCGCCTAAATAACGGTTTTCTACATAACCATCAGATTCACGTTGATAAATGCTAGCGCGTACTGCTGTGTCGTCAGTAATACCCGTACCTGCGGCAACACCAGCTTCGTAGCTGTTGTAGTTGCCCGCACCTAATTGTATTTTCACACTTGGGTCAAGGGCCGGTGCAGCAGATTCCATTTGAATCATGCCTGCTAAGGCATCAGCGCCAAAGCGAGTACCTTGTGGGCCGCGATAAATTTCAACTTGGTCAATATCAAATAACAGTGAACTGCCGCCTAAACCAGAGTAGTTAATACCGTCGATCACTAAACCAACAGAAGGATTAATAGGGTCAACAAACTGTGAGCGTAAACCAACACCACGAATTTGCACGAAACGACCACGAGATGCCCCTGAGGTAAAGTTAACATTCGCTGCACTAGCAAGCATCTCATCTAAAAATTTTGCACCACGTTGATTGATTTCATGGTCTGAAAATAAGCTTGCGCTGGCACTAAGGGTTTGAATGCTTTCTCTTTTGAAATCACCGGTAACTTCAATCGTTTCCAGCTCGCCGTCTTCAGCGTAAGCAATCGAAGATGCTGCGAATAAAGGCAGGATAGCAGCAGATAATAATGATAAACGTCGTTTCATGCGGATTCTTAACTCCATTTTCGGGACTGCTATTCTAGCAACCTAGCTAGCCAAATGGCTATAAAATCAATTTTTATGGTATAAACGCAGGCAATTATACGTAAATTGATTAGGAATACGACTATGACCTTTAAAGTAGACTTTAAAGTGCGTGATTATGAGTGTGATTTACAAGGCATTGTTAATAACAGTGTTTATTTTAATTACCTAGAGCATGCTCGCCATGAGTTTTTACATGCTCAAGGTATCGACTTTGCAAAGCTAGCAAGAGAAAAAGTAAACCTTGTCGTGCTGCGTAGCGAAATGGATTACAAGGCATCACTTGTGCCGGGCGATGAGTTTTACGTTGCCGTTGAGCCTGAGCGTATCAGCCGTTTAAAGTTTGCTTTTAGGCAAACAGTGTATCGCAAACATGACGATAAAGTGATGCTGCAAGCTTTGGTCATTGGCACCTCAGTTAACGAAAAAGGTCGTCCTTTTTTACCAGAAGAAGTCGATAACTTATTCAAATAGTCTGCATTGTTCCTTGATAAGCTAACTTAGAACAATTTTTTACAGATAAAACATGTTTTTTTAACGATCAATTGCGTTAAATGTTGTTATTATTACCACATTGAAATTTGAATCGTAAAAAAATATGAAGTTAGTAGCCTTGCCCCTCCTTTTAGTATTATTTTGCATGGGCTGCTCATCGACAGGGACAGTCACTAGTGAGCAATTAAAATATACACAGTGGCAATTATCAAAAGTGAATGGTTTAGCCATTCCTGTATCCCAAACAGCCTCGCTGCGTTTTATCGAAGCGATGCAGGTTAACGGCTTTGCTGGCTGTAATAAATTTTTTGGTGAAGGTACGCTCAGCGAAGATACGCTAACAGTAAATAAGTTAGGTATGACGCGTAAATCTTGTGGTGAGCAAGTTGATGCGCTTGAGCAGCAATTACTGTCAACGCTAAAAGAAGGTGCGGCCATTACTTTAACTGCTGAGCAACTTACCCTACAAGGTGAGCACCACTTTACCTTCATTGCAAAAAACTAAAGTAG
Source organism: Pseudoalteromonas gelatinilytica (assembly GCF_001641615.1). Taxonomy (GTDB): domain Bacteria; phylum Pseudomonadota; class Gammaproteobacteria; order Enterobacterales; family Alteromonadaceae; genus Pseudoalteromonas; species Pseudoalteromonas gelatinilytica. The sequence goes on along the minus strand of NZ_LRRU01000017.1, from coordinate 138,916 downwards.
CTGAGCTTGCAGCAAATTTTTAACTGACGTACACTCAGGGCGTTTTAAAAGAAACGAATTTATACTTGTCGGAGTGCCTTTAACAAGGCTGAGATCGCGAAAGCGGGATCCGTGAACCTGATCAGGCTAACACCTGCGTAGGGAACAAGCTGCCTCACTGGGCGCTTGTGCGCCAAATTTTTGGGGCATAAGCGGTACAGGCTGCACTAGTAAGCACTTAGCTTATTGACGATCCAATGGCGTTTGCCACTCTCTATTGCATTTGCAATATCTGACAAGACAACCCTTAAAGCAATGAGGTAAGTCATGTCAAACACAACAACTAAACCATCTCGCCGCGAAGTCCGTGCGGCTGCATCAGATTATATTTATAACTTAACGGGGCAACCGTTTCCTAATTCTCATAAAGTTTATGTAGAAGGTACACAAGACAATGTACGAGTAGGGATGCGTGAAATCACCCTCAGCGATACCTTCATCGGTGGTACAGAAGAAAACCCAGTATTTGAGCCTAACGCGCCAATTCGTGTTTACGATACCTCGGGCCCATACACTGACCCAGATTTTCAACTTGATGTGCGCAAGGGTCTTGAGAAATACCGCGAAAAGTGGATTGAAAGCCGCGGCGATACTGAAATTTTAGACTCGGTGACTTCACAATTTTCTCAACAGCGAATGGCAGATGAAGGGTTAGATCATATCCGCTTTGAACATTTACCAAAGATCCGCCGTGCAAAAGCGGGTAAAAACGTGACCCAAATGCATTATGCGCGACAAGGCATTGTGACGCCTGAAATGGAATATGTCGCAATTCGTGAAAACATGGGACGCGCTAAAATTCGTGAAGAGTTACTTGCAGCCCAGCATAAAGGCGAATCGTTTGGCGCTAGCATTCCTGATTTTATTACCCCTGAATTTGTGCGTGATGAAATTGCCCGTGGCCGCGCTGTGCTTCCTAACAATATTAACCATCCAGAAACCGAGCCGATGATCATTGGCCGAAACTTTTTAGTTAAAGTGAACGCGAATATTGGTAATTCGTCTGTGACTTCATCAATTGAAGAAGAAGTCGAAAAAATGGTGTGGTCGACTCGTTGGGGCGCCGACACGGTAATGGACTTATCAACGGGTCGCTATATTCACGAAACCCGTGAATGGGTGGTACGTAACTCACCAGTACCAATTGGTACCGTACCAATCTATCAAGCGCTTGAAAAAGTAAACGGTGTAGCTGAAGACCTAACGTGGGAGATTTTCCGCGATACCTTGATTGAACAAGCAGAACAGGGTGTTGATTACTTTACCATTCACGCTGGGGTATTGCTGCGTTATGTACCGATGACCGCAAAGCGTGTTACCGGTATTGTTTCCCGTGGTGGCTCAATCATGGCGAAATGGTGTTTAGCGCACCATAAAGAAAACTTCTTATATACGCACTTTGAAGAAATCTGTGAAATTTTAAAACAGTATGATGTGTGTTTTTCATTAGGTGATGGCCTGCGTCCGGGCTCTATTGCCGATGCTAATGACGAAGCCCAGTTCAGCGAATTACGTACTTTAGGTGAGCTGACAAAACTTGCTTGGAAGCATGATGTGCAAGTGTTCATCGAAGGCCCAGGCCATGTGCCAATGCATATGATCAAAGAGAACATGGAAGAGCAGCTAAAACACTGTGAAGAAGCACCGTTTTATACTCTTGGTCCATTAACCACGGATATTGCACCGGGGTACGATCATTTCACATCAGGTATTGGCGCTGCGCAAATTGCTTGGTACGGCTGCGCTATGCTTTGTTATGTAACCCCTAAAGAGCATTTAGGCTTACCAAACAAAGAAGACGTTAAAGAAGGTTTAATCACTTACAAAATTGCTGCCCATGCTGCCGATTTGGCAAAAGGCCACCCGGGTGCGCAAGAGCGTGACAACGCATTATCAAAAGCACGCTTTGAGTTCCGTTGGCACGACCAATTTAACCTAGGTTTAGACCCAGAACGCGCCCGCGAATATCACGATGAAACACTGCCACAAGAATCAGGCAAGATTGCACATTTCTGCTCTATGTGTGGCCCTAAGTTCTGCTCGATGAAGATCACTCAAGAAGTTCGTGATTACGCCAAAGATCTTGAAGCAAGAGGTATCGATCCAAATAACGTAGGTGATGCTATCGAAATCAAAATGGTCGATGTTGAAGCCGAAATGAAAGCGAAATCAGACGAGTTCAAAAAAACAGGCTCTGAGATTTACCACAAAGCAGTTTAATTGATGGAGCTAGGCATCAGCGATAGGCTCTGGGTTTTTACCTAGGGCCTAGAGCTTAGGCCTAGAAAGTTTATGTCATTAAAGATAGCGATATTGGGCTTTGGTTTAACTGGCCGTTTAACTGCATTAACACTTGCTAAAGAGCATCAGCTAAGTGTGTTTGAGCAAGATGATGAACATGCTAGTAACAGTGCTGGCAGCGTTGCTGCAGCGATGCTGGCACCCCTTGCTGAGTCAGTCCTGTGTGAACAGGATTTAGCCTTACAAGGACTTAATAGCATCATTCGTTGGCAGCAAATTTTAAGTGAGCTCGATGACGCTGTGTATTTTCAACAAACAGGCAGTTTAGTGGTTGCTCATCAGCAAGATAAAGGCGATTTACAAAGTTTTGTGAGCCGCTTAAAACCGCTTGAAAGCTATCAGGCACAGGCATTGGTTGGCACTCAAATCGCAGACCTTGAGCCAGAACTAGCTGGGCGGTTCCACCAAGGTGTGTATTTACCTTGTGAAGGGCAACTCGATAACCAAGCATTTTATAGCGCTAGTTTTAAAAAGCTTACCTTGCAAGGAGTGCAATTTAACTTTGGCTGTAAAGTTGAATTGAACGCTCATCAAGTGAATGGCCAAAGCTTTGATTATGTATTTGATTGTCGCGGTTTAGGTGCAAAACAGGCTGAACCCTTACTGCGTGGAGTAAGAGGGGAGGTGGCGCGTTTATATGCACCAGAGGTGAACCTAACCAGACCGATACGACTGATGCATCCGCGTTATCCAATTTATATTGCTCCTAAGCCAAACCATCAATTTGTGATTGGTGCGACTGAAATCGAATCGCAAGACCGCGGTAAAGTCACCGTGCGCTCGGCGCTGGAGTTATTGTCTGCTGCTTATACGGTGCATAGCGGCTTTGCTGAAGGGCGTATCGAGAGCTTGAAATCGGGGCTTCGTCCAGCGTTTGCAGACAACCGCCCGAAAGTCACAAAACAAGGTCGAGTGATCAGTATTAATGGCTTGTATCGTCATGGCTATCTACTTGCGCCTCAGGTGGTTGATGATGCAGTGAGCTTAATTGCTTAAGGATAAAAATGAATATTTTAATTAATGGTCAGTCAGTTACAGTGAACGACAATACATCGCTCACTCAGGCGTTGAGCCAGTTTGGTGCAAGACCTCCATTTGCCGTTGCCGTTAATGGTGACTTTGTACCTCGCAGCCAATGCGATGCTAAACCCCTCAACGAAGGCGACAGCATTGAGCTATTGTCGCCAATTCAAGGAGGCTAAGATGGATAGTTTTTCGGTTTATGGTGAGCAATTTACGAGTCGTTTACTGATTGGCTCAGCACTGTACCCTTCGCCAAGTGTTATGACTCAGTCGATAGTGGCCTCACAGGCTGAAATTGTCACTGTTTCATTGAGACGTCAGCAAAGCGCTTCTGCGGGTGATGATTTTTGGCAATTGATAAAAAACACCGGGCTAAAGGTGCTGCCAAATACGGCGGGTTGTCATAGCGTGAAAGAAGCGGTGACGTTGGCACAAATGTGTCGCGAAGTGTTTGCCACTGATTGGATCAAGTTAGAGTTGATTGGTGATGAATATAATTTACAGCCAGATCCATTCGCACTGCTCGAAGCCACTAAAATTTTATTGGCCGATGGCTTTAAAGTTTTACCTTATTGCACAGATGATTTAGTGCTGTGTCAGCACCTCGCTGATTTAGGCTGCGAAGTACTAATGCCTTGGGGCGCACCGATTGGTACGGGTAAAGGCTTGCTGAATCCTTACAACTTAAAAATGATCCGTGAGCGCTTGCCAAACCATACGTTAATTGTTGATGCGGGCTTAGGTTTACCATCTCATGCCTGCCAAGCGCTTGAATTAGGGTATGATGCCGTATTATTAAATTCGGCAATTGCGGGTGCAGGTTGCCCAGTGACGATGAGTAAAGCGTTTAAGAGTGCTGTAGAGGCGGGGCGATATAGCTATGTGGCTAAAGCGATGCCAGAAAAAGACGTCGCAAGCCCGTCAACGCCGACGCTCGGAATGCCATTTTGGCATCAAGAATAAAATGTGAGGAATAACATGAATCAGGTTGTATGGACCATAGCTGGCTCAGATTCGGGCGGCGGTGCAGGAATTCAAGCCGACATCAAGGCAATGCAAAGTTTTAATGTACATGGCTGTACGGTTATTACTGCTTTAACGGCACAAAATAGTTTAGGTGTAGAAGCGCTGAACCCGATTTCAACAGAGGTGATTGAGTCGCAACTATTAGCCTTAGCCAGTGATATGCCTGCCAGTGTGATTAAAATTGGCATGCTTGCCAATGTGCAGCAAATACAGCTTATTAGTGAGCATTTAAAACATTACAAAGCAACTTGGGCAGAGCCGCCTTTGGTTGTTTATGATCCGGTTGCCATTGCCTCAAGTGGTGATTTATTAACAGAAGAAGATACCGTTAGTGCCATTAAAGAGTGCTTATTACCATTAGTCGATGTAGTAACACCGAACACCCACGAAACGCAGCTATTAACCGGTGTTTATTTGATTGGCCCAAGCGCAGTGAAAGAAGCCGCCGAGAAGTTAACAGGCTATGGTGCAAAAGCGGTGATCATCAAAGGAGGTCATTGGGATTACCCAAGTGGCTATTGCATTGATTACTGCGTGCAAGGTGAGCAGGAATATTGGCTTGGTAACGAAAAAATTCAAACTCCGCATTGTCATGGTACTGGATGCAGTATGGCCTCTGTGATTGCTGCGTGTTTAGCCAAACAGTATCCACTCAAAGATGCCTTTATTTTAGCGAAAGCCTATATAAACCAAGGTTTAAAAGCAGCCATTCGATATGGTGAAGGGATTGGACCTGTTGCACACACTTGCTTTCCAACAAATCTAGCAGATTACCCACAAGTCATCGAGGCGGGAAGTTGGCTCGGTGATGAGCTCGACTTTGATTGCCCGGTTGATTTTACCATGGCAGCAGGCTTTGCCGAGTGCGACTCTAAACAGCTTGGGCTGTATGCCGTTGTAGATACGGTTGATTGGTTAGAGAAGTGTTTAGCCGAAGGGGTTAAAACAGTTCAATTAAGAATGAAAAATGCAGACGATGCAGCACTTGATGAGTCGATTGCAAGTGCGGTTATGCTGGGGCAGAAGTACGATGCGCAGGTGTATATCAATGATTATTGGCAGTTGGCGATTAAGCACGGTGCTTATGGTGTGCATTTAGGACAAGAAGACTTACAAACCGCTAATTTAATTGCCATAAAAGAGGCGGGGTTACGCTTAGGTGTATCGACTCATGGCTTTTATGAGATGCTGCGTGCACATAATTACAGACCAAGTTATATGGCGTTTGGTGCTATTTATCCAACCACCACTAAAGACATGACTGGGCAAATTCAGGGCTTAGAAAAGCTCGAAAAATTTGTGCCGTTGATGGCCGATTATCCAACGGTCGCGATTGGTGGAATTGACTTATCTCGTGCTGAGCAAGTTGCGAGCACGGGTGTTGGCAGTGTTGCAGTAGTACGTGCGATTACTGAAGCCGAAAACTACCAAGCAGCCATTGTCAAGTTAAAACAGCTGGTCGAAGGTCAGTCATAATATGAGCGCGTTAAGCGACAAAGAGCAAATTCGTTATAGCCGCCACTTGCTACTCAAAGAGGTGGGGCATGCAGGGCAGCAAAAGTTAAAAACTGCACATATTGTGGTTGTCGGAGCGGGTGGGCTTGGCTCACCGGCATTGTTTTATTTAGCGGCTGCAGGAATCGGGACGCTCACTTTGATTGACGACGATAAAGTTGAGCTTTCAAATCTACAGCGACAAATACTCTATAAAGTAAACCACATGGGGCAGGCAAAAACACAGGCGGCTGCCAAGGTGTTAGGCAGTTTAAATAATCAAATTACGGTTAAGCCTCTATGCCAAAAGCTTGATGAAAGTAACTGTGCTGAGCTACTTGAAGGTGCTGACATCATCCTCGATTGCAGTGATAACTTTGCTACCCGCTATTTGGTTAATCGCTATTGTTTAGCTAAATCTATCCCACTTGTATCAGCTGCCGCTATTGCAACGCAGGGGCAGGTGATGAGTTTTGATTTTCGTGATGAACAAAGCCCTTGCTATGGCTGTATATTCCCGCAAACGGAGGAGCAGACAGCGCTTAATTGTGATAATGCTGGGGTATTGAGCCCGTTACTGGGTGTTATGGGGAGCATGCAAAGTTTATTGGCTATCAATATATTGCTTGGCCATAAAACGGGCAGCGAGTTTATTCAATTTGACGGGCTAACACTACAGCAGCAGCGATTTAATATTCAAAAAGATAGTGAATGTTCAGAGTGTAATCGTGGGGTGTAGGCGCGGTTTATAATGAATTTTAAGCAAACCACTATTGCTCAAGTGGTTTGCTTAATTGAACTTATTAGTCGTTAATTTTCGCAAATGGTGTGCCCATTCGCGTCACTGTTTCTGGGTGTTGATCTGATAAGAATTCAGCTTGATTTGCGCCCCAGGCTAAAATAACGGTAGAGCCTAATTTAAAGCGACCCATTTCTTCACCCTTCTTCAGAGTAATCGCATTGTCACCTTCAGTTGGGTAATTCCAACTAAATACATCTTTACCTGCTGGTGGCGTTACTGTGCCTGCCCAAATAGTCTCGATGCTAGCAACAATTGTTGCACCAACAAGTACCATGGCTAGCGGGCCAATTTCAGTTTCAAAGATAGCTACAACACGTTCGTTACGAGCAAATAGGTTAGGTACATTTTGCGCTGTTAACGGGTTTACCGAAAATAAATCACCCGGTACGTAGATCATTTTGCTCAGCGTGCCATCAACAGGCATGTGAATACGGTGATAATCTTTAGGCGCTAAATAAATCGTTGCAAACTTACCGCCTAAAAACGGTGCAGTGTCTTCTTCTTTGCCACCAAGGAGTGCTTGTAAGCTGTAGTCATGGCCTTTTGCTTGGATGATTTGACCGTCGACTACATCGCCTAATTGGCTAATTGCACCATCAACTGGGTGAGCAATAATGTCGCTTTCTTCAGCAAGTGGACGAATACCTTCTTTTAATGGGCGAGTGAAAAACTCATTAAAAGTTTTGTAATGAGCTGGATCTGGGTATTTAGCCTCACTCATATCAATTTTGTATTGTTTGATAAACAATTTAATTAAGGCCGTTGTTAAGCCACCCGCTTTTGCTGCTGCTAACTTGCCAACCATGCGCGAAATGAAATGTTTTGGCATGGCATATTGCATAGCAATTTTGAATTTATCTAAACTCACTTGTTATTTCCTAAATAGTTATACGCGAGGAGCGCGTGCACCAGCACGGCCGTCGGCCATAGTTTCTAAAATTCGGTGGTAACTGTCAAAGCGAAGTTCTGAAATTTCACCATCATCAACAGCTTGGCGAATTATACAGCCAGGATCGTTTAAATGCTTACAATCGCGAAAACGACAGCCACCAATAAAATCACGGAACTCTTTAAAGCACCAAGTAACGCGCTCAACCTCTAAATGCCATAAGCCAAACTCACGAATTCCCGGTGAGTCGATTAGGTTACCACCACTTGGTAAATGGTGTAATCGCGATACGGTTGTTGTGTGTTGACCAAGACCGCTATTCTCAGAGACTTCTTGGGTTAGGATGTCTGCATCTGGCAGTACAGTGTTTACTAAGGTTGATTTACCCACACCACTTTGACCAACAAAAATGCTGTTTTTACCAACCAGTTTTTGTTTAAGCTCATCAATGCCTTGACCGGTTTTATTACTGACTAACAGTACTTGATAACCTAGCTCACGATAGATATCGAGAATTTCATCAATAAAAGCAAGGCCTTCATCGTCAATTAAATCTATTTTGTTAAGCACTAAAATAGGCTCAATACCCATGTCTTCACAGGCAACTAAATAGCGGTCGATAATGTTTGGTGTAAACTCAGGCAATACCGCAGAAACCATTAAAATTTGGTCGATATTGGCAGCGACGACTTTTACCCCGTCATAAAAATCAGGGCGCGTTAATTGTGAGCGACGTTCATGGGTTGCTTCAATAACGCCAGCTAAGTCGCCTTCGCTAACTTTTGCACGGCGAAAAATAACTTCATCACCACACACAAGGCTCGATACGGTTCTGCGTATATTACAGCGCAGAACTTCGCCTGATTCGGTTTCGATATCGGCATGTTGGCCAAATCGGCTGATCACAACCGCATTCTCGGCAGGGCCTAAATTGTCATTTTGCCATTGCACAGTTGCCCCTTTCTCTTGCTTTTTGTCTGCATTAGAGAGGCGTTTTTGATGATTGGCCTTAATTCGACGCGATTGGCCTTTACTTAATTTCTTTTGTTTTGCCACTTTTGGCCTATAACTTGAGTAAATGTCGGGCTTTTTGAAAAAAAAGCTTTAGGTCGACTGATGATACTAATATGATATATCTAAATGCGTTGGATCTAAAGGAAAGCACCGCTAAGGTAACTATGTCTTTTCATAAATCAAATCTTATCTGGCTCGACCTGGAAATGACTGGCCTCGAACCAGCAACAGATAAAATACTCGAAATTGCCACTGTTGTCACCGACAGTGATTTAAACATCTTGGCTGAAGGCCCTGTTATTGCTATTCATCAAAGTGATGAACTGCTTGATGGCATGGACGAGTGGTGTACAACTCAGCACGGTCAATCTGGTTTAACAGCTCGCTGTAAAGCAAGTACTTTCACTGAACAAGATGCTATTGATCAAACATTGGCATTTTTAAAGCAATGGGTGCCAGCGGGTACATCGCCTATGTGTGGTAATTCTATCGGCCAAGACCGCCGCTTTATGAATAAGTACATGCCTGAATTGGAAAACTACTTCCACTACCGTAACCTTGATGTAAGCACAGTTAAAGAACTTGCGCGTCGCTGGAAACCTGACGTGTTAGCACAAGTGAACAAAAAAGGTTCACATCTAGCCCTCGACGATATCAAAGATTCGATCATGGAATTAAAGGTTTACCAAGAAAAATTCTTTAATTTGTAAAAAACATTTGCAAACACATCGGATTATTGTAGAATCCTGCCCCGCTTAAGACGTTAACCCCCGCGGGGTTAGTGTGTCTTTAGCTAAACTTTTATAGTTTAAATTTGCGGCACTAGCTCAGTTGCCAGAACGTTTTACCGCAACCTTCAAGGTTGTGCGCCAACGGACAAATTACTGACTACTTTAAAGCGGCACTAGCTCAGTTGCCAGAACGTTTCACCGCAACCTTCAGGTTGTGCGACAACGGACAAATTACTGACTACTTTTGAATGCGGCACTAGCTCAGTTGGTAGAGCGCAACCTTGCCAAGGTTGAGGTCACGAGTTCGAGCCTCGTGTGCCGCTCCAATTTCTTCACCAAAAGAAATTGATATAAGTTTCAAGGGGAAAGTTGAAAGCATTAGCTTGAAACTAGAAACTTGCAGCTTACAACTTATTTATGCGGCACTAGCTCAGTTGGTAGAGCGCAACCTTGCCAAGGTTGAGGTCACGAGTTCGAGCCTCGTGTGCCGCTCCAATTTCTCACCAAAAGAAATTGGCTTAAGTTTCAAGGGAAAAGTTGAAAGCATTAGCTTGAAACTAGAAACTTGCAGCTTACAACTTATTTATGCGGCACTAGCTCAGTTGGTAGAGCGCAACCTTGCCAAGGTTGAGGTCACGAGTTCGAGCCTCGTGTGCCGCTCCAATTTCTCACCAAAAGAAATTGGCTTAAGTTTCAAGGGGAGAGTTGAAAGCACCAAGCTATTCAAACTTGTAACTTGAATCTTGTAACTAGAAACTATTTGATGCGGCACTAGCTCAGTTGGTAGAGCGCAACCTTGCCAAGGTTGAGGTCACGAGTTCGAGCCTCGTGTGCCGCTCCAATCTCTAAAAAATCCCAAAAACACTTTCTTAAATAATTTAGTTAAAGCCAAGTTTTGCTTACAGCTTAAAGTTAGTTTTAGATCTGACCTTGAATCGTCGCGACAATGCGTCTAGCGCCACCATGGTCACGGTGTTCACCTAAATAGATGCCTTGCCATGTGCCTAGCATTAAGCGGCCTTGGTTAATAGGTATGGTGAGTTCAGCACCTAATGTACTGCTTTTTATGTGGGCTGGCATGTCGTCATCACCTTCATAATCATGACGATAATAACTTTGTCGTTCTGGTACGAAGTGATTGAAGTGACTTTCCATATCCATTCGCACAGTGGGATCGGCATTTTCGTTAATTGTTAAGCTTGCAGACGTATGCTGAATGAACAGGTGTAATAAACCGACTTTGTATTGCGTTATTTCTGGAAGTTGACGAAGTAGCTCGTCATCAATGATGTGAAAGCCTCGCGAGCGAGGCTTTAATTGAATGGTTTTTTGCTGCCAGCTCATAGTTTATCAAAGCTAACTTCAATATTGGCGTTACCATCAGCAGACGTGAATGGAATTAACACCTTGGCACCTTCACATTTATGGGCAATTGTATGTCCTTTACCAGACACCACAACTGGCGTTGCCATATCAAACTCGTAGCCTTTTTCGCCGAGTAAGTTTTTAGCACCACCTGTTACCATATTGGTAATTTCGCCTACCATGTCAGTGACTTCTTCATTGACTGAGTCTGGACGCTCACCGAGCATTCTTTCCATAATAGTCAGTGCTAGGCTTTCATCGAATGAGATTGAAAGTGAACCTTTAGTTTGTGGGCCAACCATACCAATTAAACCCGATACATCGCCACGGGCTAATTCGTCTTTTTTTAAGCTAGGTTTGCCCGGTTTTAATTCTGTTTGAGCCATCGTGCTCAATACATTTAATAATGATGATAAAAAAGGGTTGATGAACTCCACATTCATTATTTTCTTTCCCTTAGGTTTGCAGAAATGCCGTTAATCATACTTTAAGTGTAGTGGTTGTTTCAAACACCGCACTTAATCTTTGCATTTTTCGCACTTGCCGTGCGCTTCAATTGTTTGTCCAGAGACAATAAATCCACTTTCTGCAGCTAAGTTATTAAGTTCATGAGAAATTACTGTTGAATGTAATTCTTTTACATAACCACAGCTGTCACAAATTAATAATTGTACAGGGTGAATGTGATCAAAATGATGGCACAACATAAATGAGTTGGTGCTTTCAATTTTGTGAATAAAGCCAAGTTCCGATAAGAAATCGAGCGCGCGATAAATTGTTGCTGGTTTTGCGCCTGACTCAGTTAATTTGAGTTGTTCTAATAAGTCATAAGCACCTACACCACCTTGCGCACTAGCGAGCAGGCGGAATACTTTTTCACGGATAGGTGTGAAACGTGCACCACGATTATCGCATACTTGTTTTGCTTTACTGACGAGTGATTCTATGTTCATCTTCTCTTATCCTTACGCTACCGTGATATACTAACATACTGTATTGTAGTTGCAGTGTTTTTATTCGCTAACACGTTTTCAAGGGAGTTTTCTTAATGAGTGAATTGCTAGCTGCATTCATTTTCTTTTTCGCTGTCATTGATCCTATCGGTACTGTGCCTGTCTTTATTGCCGTTACACGCGGGGATGATGCCAAATTCAAACGCAAAGTCGCGCTAAAAGCGGTTGGCGTTTCGGCATTAGTTTTATTATTTTTTGTGCTTGCGGGTGAAGTACTTTTAAACGCGATCAATATTCCGCTTTCTGCGTTTCAAATTGCCGGGGGGATCGTATTATTACTTTTCGCTTTATCGATGATTTTCGGTGAAAGTAAGCCAGAAACTGAGATTAAAAGTGTTCGTAACAGTACCGAAACCGCAATTTTTCCATTAGCAATTCCTTCTATTGCCAGCCCCGGTGCCATGCTTGCGGCAGTTTTGATGACCCGAAATACTGAATACACGTGGTATGAGCAACTTATCACTTCATCAATCATGCTCTCAGTATTAGTGATTGTATTGCTGTTATTGCTACTGGCGACACATGTTCATAAGTTAATTGGTGATAGTGGCGCGAGTATTATTAGTCGAGTGATGGGGTTAATTTTATCGTCAGTCGCGGTTAATAATATCTTAGGTGGTATTGCTCACTACTTTGGTTTGAGTGTTGTTGCTTAGTTTAATTTAAAGTGCATTTTCAGTGATTTAAACTTTGAATTATTGCCTTCTTTTATCTAACTTAAAAGAAGGCAATATAAAATTTAAGGAACAAAGAATGCTAATCAAAAATGTAGTTATATCAGTATTTCTGATTTTTAGTTTGGGCGCCTGTACGGAGCCACCACCGGAAGATACCGGTAAACTTCGCGTGATTGAAGTCACAGACCATGAGTTTAAAATTAACGGTGAGAGTGCCGTAACATTAATTATTGGTCGAGGCCATGTTGCTGAATACAGTTTTTCAATTCGTAAAAGCGATCTTAAAAAGGGCACGTTATTACAATCAGTGTCTGACAGTAACCCTAATGTGAGAGCTGACGCGACATTCTTTAGTGAATATTATGTGCAATCCAAAGATCACGACACCCATGTATCGGTCGAAATTGTTGAAATTGACCCCGTAGAAGAAGTTGCCCGCATTGCAGTAGGTGCTAAATTAGTTAACTTAAAAGATAAAGATTTCAAAGAATTAGAAATAATTATTTTTGAACTCACAGGACAAAATCTAGAAAATTTATTGAATGAAGTGAAAATTTAGTATTTTCACTTTTAACGTATCAATCACAGAAGTGAGTTTGCAGTACACTTCTTCACCTCTTTTCATCATTTGATCTTCGATTAAGCCATGCCGTGAGCGTGCTTCGGTGGTATAATAAGCCCAATTTTTCATTCCGACACATAGCTAACTTTTGATGTGTCAGCGCTATTGATTAGCGTTAATCGTATTAGGTAATTTAAGTTGCAAGTAAACGCATTGATCTTTAAAGGGGCCATGTTATGAGCACGACGACATTAAACCGCCGTTTTTCAGTGGCACCCATGTTAGATTGGACTGATCGTCACTGTCGAACCTTTCACCGTAAAATGACTAAGCATGCTGTGCTGTACACTGAGATGGTGACAACCGGCGCTATTTTATTTGGTAAAGGCGATTACCTACACTTTAATGAGCATGAAGGCCCTGTGGCATTGCAACTTGGTGGCTCAGATCCTGAAGCATTAGCTAAGTGTGCAAAATTAGCAGCAGAGCGTGGCTATCATGAAGTAAATTTAAATGTCGGCTGTCCGTCTGATCGCGTGCAAAATGGCCGCTTTGGTGCTTGTTTAATGGCAGAGCCTAAACTGGTTGCTGACTGCGTTGCTGCAATGAAGGCCGAAGTGACTATTCCTGTTACAGTTAAAACGCGCATTGGTATTGATGAGCAAGACTCGTATGAGTTTTTATGTGCTTTAATTGAAGCGAGTCACGATGTTGGTTGTGATGACTTTATAATTCATGCGCGTAAAGCGTGGTTAAATGGTTTAAGCCCGAAAGAAAATCGTGAGATCCCACCACTTGATTACCCGCGCGTTTACCAGTTGAAAAAAGATTATCCGCAACTGCACCTAAGCTTAAATGGTGGGGTGAAAACAATTGCTGATAGCGTAGCTCACCTTGATTATGTTGATGGCATTATGATTGGTCGTGAGGCGTATAGTAATCCGTTTATTTTGTCTGAGGTTGACGAAAACATTTATGGTGATGACGCATTTACGCTGAGTCGCCATCAGGTTGTACGCTCTATGTATGACTATATTGAAGATGAAATGAGTAAAGGCGCTAACTTTTGGCATATTGCTCGCCATATGTTGGGGATTTTCCAAGGCCAACCTGGCGCGCGTGGTTTTAGACGCCATCTTTCAGAAAAAGGTCATGGTAAAACGGCTGACTTATCTGTTATGGATAAAGCTTTAAGTTTTGTCCCAGAAGCCTAATCACAAAGCCTATTAAAAAAGCCACATATTGTGGCTTTTTTTGATCCTAAAATTTGGTGAAAAAGTTAATTTTTTAGTCAAATTAGTTATTTCTCATTCAGCCATTAGTCAGTCAAAATTTTAATTCTATTTATTCAACTTATTGTATTTAAGTAATAAATTTATTTTATTTGTTAGTTGGCACAAGAATTGGAATCTCCTAGCTGTATTAACCCAATAATCAACAGGAGAGTCACATGGGTGTATTAAATCGCGTAAATGACATTATTCAGGCAAACCTTTCTGCAGCACTAGACAAAGCTGAAGATCCTGAAAAGTTACTTAATCTACTCGTGCAAGAAATGCAGGATGCACTGACTGAATGCCGTGCAACCGCTGCGACATTTTTAACGCAAGAAAAGCAAATGAAGCGCGAAATTGCAGCCAAACAAGCAAAAGTAGCTGACTGGCAAGCGAAAGCAGAAAAAGCACTCAGTAAAGATCGTGATGATCTTGCTAAAGCTGCACTGATTGAAAAGCAGCGCATAACGACAGAAATCGAAGCGCAACAAGCTGAAATGGATAAAGTGGCAGAGTCACTCGCAAAATTGACTGAAGATTGTCAGCGTTTACAAAATAAGCTTGCAGATGCAAAAGCTAAACAGCTGACTTATATGCAAAAAGAGCGCGTTGTTACAGCACGTTTAAAAGTAAAAGAGCAGCTACATAGCAGCAAAGTTGCAGATGCATTAGCGCGTTTTGACTACTTAGAGCAGCGCGTTGAAAACATTGAATCACAAGTTGAAGCGTACGAGCTTACGCAAAGTGATGCAGCAAATTCAACAGCAGCACAAATTGCGGCTCTTGAGAAAAATGATGCAATCGATAAAGAGCTTGCTGATTTAAAAGCAACGATGAAGCAGTCGGCTTAGGAGGTAAATGATGAATACTTATCATACATCAACACGTTGGTACCGAGATCTAAGTAACAAAAAGATATCGGGTGTGTGTAGCGGATTGGCTGCGCGCTTGGGCTTCCCTGTATGGTCAACACGTTTAGTCATGATCATATTGCTTATTCAAATGCCACTGTTAATTGGCGTGGGTTATTTAGTGGCTCATTGCACTTTACCAGTGAAAGGTTACTAGGAGTCGATTATGAAAACGTTAGCTATCATCGTCTTGGCAATGCTTTTACTGTGTACTGATGCGGTTTCTTTTGTCTCGTTCGACTCATGGCAGTTACCTTTATCAATTGCTGATATGAGTTGGGCTGGACTTGAAGTCATCGGAGCAATAGTAGCTGTGATTGCTGTTGTGGCGGGTGTTGCGCTATTCACTATTGGGCTGCTTGGCGCAGGTGTTGTTGCTCTGATTGGTGTTGTGCTTGCGTTTTTATTCGGCTCAATAATGATTGCATGGCCACTATTACTAATCGCAGCATTGTGTTGGTTGATTGCTGATAACAAAAAATCGCCAGCTTAAGGTACTAATAAACTGCCTTAATACATAAAATATGCTAAATTTAGCGGGTAAGTTAATGTCTTAACAAGGATTAAAACATAATGAAACTGTGGCCCGCATTCTCTTTTCTTACCGCAAGTTTATTCTTTAGTACTTTTTCATCTGCCCATAGTGGTCATGACCATAGCGATGTTGCCGAAGTCACTGTAAGCAACGCGCAGGTACGTGAGTTTTTACCAGCCAGTAAAGCCAGCGTGGCTTATTTAACTATTACCAACCCGAGTGAGCAGGCAACAGTATTAACTAAAGCTGAGCTTGATGGTTTAGGACGCGTTGAAATTCATCAGCACACTCATGTAGATGGCATGATGAAAATGGAACAGGTTTTATCATTAAAGATTGATGGTCATAGCAGTGTTGAGTTTAAACCCGGTGGTTATCACTTGATGGTGTTTGAACCTGAAGATCAACTAAAAGCAGGGCAAGAACGAAAACTCACGCTATATTTTAATGATGGCAATCGAGTTTTTACTCAAGCCAAGGTTGTGTCTTTGCAAGAGATGTCTGAACAGGCATCACAAAAAAGTAAAGAGCACTCACATCACTAGGAGGTATCATGTCTGAGCATAAAGGAAAAATAGCCAGTGCATTACTTATTATACTAATTGTTTTTTACGCGATTGCTGTTTACTGGAGTAGTGAACCAGCTCGTATGGATGTTGTTGGCAAGGCAAAACAAGAAGCGCAAATGCGCGGCGAAAAATTTGTCACCGGCTACACAACAACAACGACGTTAATCAATGTAGCAAGTACATTATTAAATAAACCTGGCGGCTATTTATCTAACGATATGATGCCACCAAGTGTGATGATGGATAACATGCCGGCATGGGAATATGGCGCGCTTGAGATGACCCGTGATTTGGTGTTGTCGATGCGTAAAGATTTCAGCCGTTCACAGTCTCAATCAACTGAGCACGAAGCACTTAAAAAAGCCCAGCCGCAATTTAATATTAGCTCGGTAGCATGGGCGTGGCCAAGCGCTGAAACTGAGTATCAAAAGGGTATTGATTTACTTATCGTATACCGTACTCAAATTGCTGATCAGAACGATCGTGATAGCCAATTTTATGCCCGCGCAGATAACTTACGTGGCTGGTTAAAAGAAGCAGAAAAACGCCTTGGTAGTTTAAGCCAGCGTTTAAGCGCAAGTGTTGGTCAAGATCGTTTAAACACTGATTTAGCAGGTGATACTGCGGCTCATCAAGCAACTTATGCACCTTTGCAAAACCAAGTGAAAACATCTTGGTGGCAAATTGACGATGTGTTTTATGAATCGCGTGGTGCAACGTGGGCATTACTGCACTTTTTACAAGCGGTTGAATATGATTTTGCCGATGTCTTAGAAAAGAAAAACGCCCGTGTTAGTCTGCAACAAATTATTCGTGAATTAGAGGCCACGCAAGAAACGGTGTGGAGCCCAATGATCTTAAATGGCAGTGGTTTTGGCTTTGTAGCTAACCACTCATTGGTCATGGCGAATTATATTTCTCGAGCCAATGCGGCTCTAATTGAACTTAGCGAACTTTTAGCGCAAGGATAAAATGATGAAAAAGTACTGTTTAGCAGCTGCCCTTTCAATGGCCTGTTTAGCTCCAACAGCGCAAGCTGATACATTATTAGGCTTATACCTAGGTGTTGATGGCTGGCAATCAGATAACAGCGGTAGTTTTGCTCAAGACGGAAATCTACAAAGCTTTAAATTTGATGATGAAACGTTTACGAGCTACTACGCAGCACTTGAGCACCCAGTGCCGTTAGTACCAAACCTTAAACTAAAATACACTGAGCTTGAGTTAAATGGTGACACTACACTTGATGAAACGTTTAGCTTTGGCGGTTCAGATTATGTGGTAGGTACACAAGTAGGCACAGTAAGTGATTTATCACACATCGACTACATCCTATATTACGAAATCTTTGATAATGATTTGGTTTCTATTGATTTAGGTGTGAATGCTAAACAATTTGATGGTGAAATTGTTGTAACTGGTACATCGCAAGACGGTGGCCAAAATACCACTGAGCGCGTTGATTTTTCTGGTTTTGTACCGTTAGTGTATGGCCGTGCTGAAGTTGGCTTACCATTTACTGGTTTAAGCGTATTCTTTGAAGGTAGTTTACTGGCTATCGATGATAGCAAAATTCAAGATTACCAAGCAGGTATCGCATACGCTTTACTTGATAACTTAGCAATTGATATGGACATTAAAGCGGGCTACCGCTCAATGACCTTAGAGCTTGATGATATTGATGACATCTACACAGATTTAGATGCGTCAGGCCCATTTGCGGGTATTCAAATCCACTTCTAATCGAGCCTTTCGATTGGTATTTAGCTGGCTGCTTTATTTTAGAGTTTGCCAGCTAACTTCAAATTCATCTTCTAATGATGTTGAAAGTATCTGTTTATAAGCCTTATTTATGGGCGATGCGATTAGCTTTCTTAACTCGTCACCCGTTTGAGTAAATTTATAATAACTGAGTACTAAGTCATTGCTTTTTGCTTTTAAAACCAAGCGTTGATTCATAAAGCTCAGTACCAGTTCTTGGCCTGCTTTTAAAACCGCTGATTCGATTTCTTTTCGGTACAGCAAGTTAATGTCCATCAGGGTAAGAATGTCAGGAAAGCTCACTGGGGTTTTCCCTAGGTTAAATGACACTTTATTGCCTTTTCTAAGCAAATCAAACAGCGATGGTTTCTTGTAAAAGCCGAGTAAAATTAAGTGGCTGTTGTCTTTTTCATTAAAGCCACACAGTGATGTGCAGCGCTGAAGGGCGTCTGCTTCGCGCTGAGTCATGTGTTTAAGTGTTTGTAGGCTTTTAATTGAAAAGGTGCCCGGTGACACGGTTTCACCTGCGAGTATTTTTGCCCATAGCTTTTGCATTGAAGAGTTTGCTGTGTCTTCGCACAAACTAATAAAACGCTCTATCCAATCAAAATCCGGTTGTTGTTGTCCTGTAACATCCGGGCAAAAAGCCATAGCCATCGCCATAATGGTTTCGATATTTTCTTGGCGTTTTATAAATTGAATTTCTTGGCGAGTGTGCGCACGCTCTAAAAGAGTCGCTTGTGCTTTAATTTGATAGGCAAGCTGCTGCTGACCTTGTGGTGAATAGCTGTCATCGCCAGCATGGTTAATCCTGATCGATGAGGCTTTATGAATAGGGTAGCCGAGTTGGTTTTCTATGATATTGGCAAGATTAACTCTCGCTTGAGCCGCTTTCACTGTCATCGCTCACAATGGCCTTGTTTGTTGTTGCTAACTGCGCATGGGTTTTAATGTTATTGAGTGCCAACGTCACCGTGTTATTGAGAATATATTGGCTTAATAAAGCAAGGTAGCCACCAATGATAGGGGTGTTTACCTCTCCTTGTAACGAACACTCGATAGTTACCTCATTACCCGCACCTGTAAAGCGGATTGTGCCCTGAGCAATGTGTTCTTGGTTAAATAGAATATTAAACGAAAGCTGAGTGTTGTCGAGTTGCGTGATGGTCATCTCGCCTTCGCCAAAACGACTTTGCCAAAATTGATGCGCACCCACACCTTGGCTAGGCTCTGCAATGGTAAATTTAATACTTGGATCAACTGCTTGCCAAGGTTGCCATTTTGGCCATTGGCTAAAGTCACCAACAAGGCTGGCAATTTCTGCACGACTAGCATTCACTTTAATTGATTTGTGAACGGTATACTGTGGTGAAAGCATCAGCCCTATCACAAGCGCAATTAGCGTACTGAAAAAAATCGCTTTTAGGGTAAAAATGAGTATTTTAATAATCACACCTCAGGCAATTGTTTTATAACTTTCATAACATTATACGTAACATAGACTATAATCTGTTTGATACTATATAAGCTATCACTAATGTATCATAGTCAAATAAGTGATAGAATTTTGAGCGTCGCTGTAAAATGGAGTGGAACCATCGTTACAGTATTACGAGGATCACTCTAAGGAATTATTAATGGCATCAGAGAGTAACGACTTTTTGTTTAGTGACCAAGATGACGAACAGTTAGTGGATGAAACTGTCTCTGATTTTTGGGACGTATTAATTGTCGATGATGATCCAGAAATACATTCAGTGACTAAGCTTGCTCTTTCAGGTGTTGAATTCTGGGATAAAGGGCTGAGATTCCACCATGCCTACTCTGGCGCAGAAGCGCTCGAATTACTTAAAAATGACCACTCGATTTCGGTAATTCTACTTGATGTGGTTATGGAGTCTGATGATGCTGGCTTGCAAGTTGTTAAGCAGGTTAGAGAGTGCCTCAATAATCACAATGTGCGCATCATTTTACGTACCGGACAACCCGGTTATGCACCTGAAGAAAAAGTGATCCGTGAATACGATATCAACGACTACAAAACAAAAACAGAACTAACACGTAGTAAGCTTATTACCGCACTGGTTACTGCTATTCGCTCTTATGAGCAAGTCTGTCAGCTCGAATTTCAAAGCCGTGCTTTAAATAATATTTTGTATGCATCAAAAGCCATCCTCGGCTTTACCGATATTAAAGCTTTTTCGATGGCGGTTATTAAACAGCTCTCAATTATTTTAGATTGCGAACCGCAGGGGTTACTGTGTGGCTCAATCGAAGATGATAACCAGGTTTATGTTTTAGGTGGTTGTGCTGAATATAATGAGTTTATCGGCCAGGGTATTGAGCAGCTTGATGATGGCCGTATTATCATGCAAGTTAACAACTGCCTAGCCCAAGGTGAGCATCAGCATACCGATGTAGACAGTACGTACTTATTAAAAAGCAAAAATCGCCAAGCAGCGATTTACATAGAAACAGAGCACACGCCAAGTCCTACGCAACTACAATTTGCAGAAATCTTTTTAACTAATGTCAGTGTTGGTCTTGATAATGTTAGGTTGTTCAACCGTTTGCGTGATGCTGCATATAAAGATATTTTAACTGGTTTATCAAATCGTAATGACTTTATGAACAAAGTAGAGCGTTACTATCAGCCGGGTAAAAGCGACTTTGTATTTTTACTAATTGATGTTGCGCAATTCTCAGATATTAACAATGGCTTAGGCCAAGAAATTGGTAACTTATTACTTAATGCCATTGTTGATAGGCTGCAACAAGAGTACCCAAATGCAGAGCTGCTTTCGCGCATTGGTGCCGACGTATTCGGGTTGTTGTTACCTGTACACGAATGTGACGTTGAGTTACTACGTGAGCATTTAAGTTTGCCGTTCAATGCTGGTGAACACATTTTACCAATCAACTTTAAAATTGGTTTATGTTACCAAGGTGATTTCCAACAAGCCGGGATCGAGACCTTAAAACTCGGTTACATTGCGTTAAACCAAGCTAAAAAACAATCTTCTGAAATGGTGGTGACATATACCCCAGATATGGAAGAGCAGATGGCATGGCGTTTGGGGATCATCAGGCAGCTTCGCCAAGATTTTGAGCAACGTAAATTAGAAGTGTGGTTTCAACCGCAACTTGATTTAAATACCCTCGAAATTATAGGTTGTGAAGCGCTGCTGCGTTGGCCCTCAGGAAATGGTCAGTATATTTCTCCGGCGATTTTCGTTCCTATGGCCGAAGATGCTGGTTTAATTGTTGAAATTGGTCAATGGGTGCTAGAGCAAGCATGTATGCAGCAAAAACGCCTAGAAGCGATGGGATTTGCAATTAGCATTGCAGTAAACGTCTCAGTGCCACAATTTAAAGTTAAAGGCTATGCTCAGCAAGTAAAAGACACGCTTATTAAATACGATGTAGAACCGCAGTATATTGAACTTGAAGTAACCGAAAGCGTGGTTATGGATGAGCTTACGAATGTGATCACAACTTTAAAAGAGCTCAAAGAGTTTGGTATCGAGATTGCGATTGATGACTTTGGTACCGGCTTCTCATCATTGAGTTACTTGCAAAAACTGCCATTAGACAGACTCAAAATTGATCGTGCCTTCATTAAAGACTTACCGGGTCAAGATTGTCAGGCGATTGCCGCATTAATTATTTCTCTTGGTGCAAGGTTAGGTTTAAAAACCATTGCTGAAGGAGTCGAAACCCAAGCGCAAGCAGATTATTTAGCTCAGCTTGGCTGTGATGAAGTGCAAGGCTTTATGTACGCTAAGCCTATGCCAGAAAAAGAGTTAATTACCTACCTGCAAGCTAAGCAATAGCTAGTTTGGACAAAAGCATACTAATTAAACAGCGCCCTTCAATATGTAGGGCGTTTTGTTTTCTATAATAATCTATAAGACTGAGGTATAATTCGCCCCTTTTGTTAGCAGAGTACACTTTATGAGCGCATTAAAAGCCGAGCGAGGCCTGTTTTCTTACCCTAAGTATTGGGCTGAATGCTATGGCACGGCGCCATTTTTACCAACCACTCGTGCAGAAATGGACGCGTTAGGTTGGGATAGCTGTGACGTGATCATTGTTAGTGGTGATGCGTATGTTGACCACCCAAGTTTTGGTATGGCTGTGATTGGACGTATGCTTGAGTCGCAGGGTTTTCGTGTGGGTATTATTGCGCAGCCTGATTGGAACTCAAAAGATGCCTTTATGGCGTTAGGCAAGCCTAACTTATTCTTTGGTGTTACAGCGGGTAATATGGACTCGATGATCAACCGTTATACTGCTGAAAAGCGTATGCGTCATGATGATGCGTACACACCGGGTAATATAGGTGGTAAACGTCCAGACCGTGCGGTGGTTGTATATAGCCAACGCTGTCGTGAAGCTTATAAAGATGTGCCGCTGATTATTGGTGGAATTGAGGCGAGCTTACGCCGTATTGCTCATTATGATTATTGGCAAGAAAAAGTACGCCGTAGTGTGTTGTTTGATGCCAAAGCTGACATTTTAATTTACGGAAACGCTGAGCGCCCACTTGTTGAAGTCGCTCATCGTATTGCTGCGGGTGAGTCGGTTGAGACAATCCAAGATATTCGTGGTACCGCGGTTATTCGTAAGGAGCCATTACCGGGGTGGCGTGGTAGTGACTCAACTGCTATCGATAAAATCGGTAAGATTGATCCAATTCCAAACCCATATGGCGCAGATGATGTGGGTTGTAGTAAGTCTGAATTTAAACAAGCGGGAATCGATTTAAGTGCTGAGGCGGCTAAGCCAATCACTATTCAGCCTGCGCGCCCTAAGCCTTGGGAAAAGACCTACGTTAAGCTACCAGCGTATGAGCAAGTAAGCGTGAATAAACCGCTTTATGCTCATGCCTCGCGTATTTTGCACCAAGAAACAAACCCAGGTTGTGCACGTGCGTTATTTCAACGTCATGGCGACCGTTCTATTTGGGTTAACCCGCCAGCATTTCCACTTGAAACCGAAGAAATGGATGGCGTATTTGGTTTGCCTTATCAGCGCATTCCGCACCCAAGTTACGGTGATGAAAAAATCCCAGCCTATGAAATGATTAAAACCTCGGTGAACATCATGCGTGGTTGCTTTGGTGGTTGTTCTTTCTGTTCGATTACAGAACACGAAGGACGCATTATTCAAAGCCGTTCTGAGCAATCAATTATTGATGAAATTGAGCAAATTCGTGACAAGGTGCCGGGATTTACAGGTGTTATCTCTGACTTAGGCGGACCGACAGCGAATATGTATAAGTTACGCTGTAAGAGCAAAAAGGCAGAGAGCACGTGTCGTCGTTTATCATGTGTTTATCCTGATATCTGTAAGCATATGGACACGGATCACACTCCAACCATTGAGCTTTATAAAAAAGCCCGTGATGTAAAAGGTGTGAAGAAAATTTTGATCGCGTCTGGCGTACGCTATGACTTAGCCGTTGAAGATCCACGCTACGTTAAAGAGTTGGTTACCCATCACGTAGGCGGGTACTTAAAAATTGCCCCTGAGCATACTGAAGATGGACCATTATCTAAGATGATGAAGCCGGGCATGGGTGCTTACGATAAGTTTAAAGAGCTATTTGATAAATACTCAAAAGAAGCGGGTAAAAAGCAGTATTTGATCCCGTATTTTATTTCTGCTCACCCAGGAACAAAAGACGAAGACATGGTGAACATGGCGCTGTGGCTAAAGGCTCATGACTTTAAACTTGATCAAGTACAAAACTTTTATCCATCGCCGATGGCTAATGCAACAACGATTTATCACACAGAGATGAACTCGTTGCGCAATATTAAAAACAATACTGAACAAGTGCCAGTACCAAAAGGTGCGCGTCAGCGTCGCTTACATAAAGCGATTTTACGCTACCACGATCCAGCTGGCTGGCCGATGATCCGCGAAGCGCTGAAAAAGATGGGCAAAGCAAACCTCATTGGTAAAGGGCCAAACTGCTTGGTACCTGAAGAAGGCCGTAATGAAAAAGCGGCGCAGGGGAAAGGTGGAAAAGGCCGTGCGGCACTGACGCGTCACACCGGGTTTAGCCAATTTAAAAAGGCCAATACGAAACCTAGAGTGGGTAAAAATAAGCAGCGCGCAAAGTAAATAGAAACAAATACGGCCCTTAAAGGGCCGTTTTTATTTATACCAATTCGCTTAATTAAGTATTATTGCGAATTGGTATTAGATCAATAACCAAGTCGCGGTGCCTAAAAAGGCAAAGATACCAACAATATCAGTGACGGTTGTCAGCACCACGCTCCCTGCAAGGGCTGGGTCTATTTTCATTTTTTTGAGGATTAGCGGAATACTCGCACCTGCAATACCGGCAGCGACAAGGTTCATAAACATTGCAAACGCTAAGACCGCACCGAGCTTAAAGTCCCATTGCCATAGAGCAACCACGCCAGCAATTAAGACTGACCAAATAACACCATTAAGCGCACCAATTGCTAGCTCTTTAAGTAATAAGAAGCGTTGGTTAGTTTGGTTGATATGACCTACGGCTATACCACGAATAACCAGTGTCAGGGTTTGGCTGCCCGCAACACCTCCCATTGAAGGGACGATACCGTTTAGCACCGCCAAAATAGGTAAAATTGCTAAGGTGTTTTCAAAAAAGCTTGCCACAATGGCTGCTAGCAATGCGGTTAATAAGTTAACCCCAAGCCAAATAGAGCGACGCTGCGAACTCTTTAGTACTGGCGCAAAGGTATCTTCTTCGTCGTCTAGACCCGCGAGGCTTAGCATGCTGTGCTCTGCATCTTCACGGATTACGTCAACGATATCATCGATGGTAATACGACCAAGCAAGTGGGCGTTATCATCAACAACAGGGGCTGAAATCCAGTTGTGTCGTTCGAACAGTTGCGCGACATCACTTTCATCCATCGAAATTGGAATTGACTCACAATCTTCATCCATTAAGTCTCTGACAACTTTATCGGATGAATTAGTGAGTAGGGTGGTTAACGAGAGCGCCCCTAAAAAGCAATTATGCTTATCTACCACGTACAGATCATCAGTGCCCTCTGGTAATTCGCCCCTTAAGCGTAAATAGCGTAGTACTACATCGAGGGTAACATCTGGACGAATGGTTACCGTATCGCTGTTCATCAAGGCACCAGCTGAGCGCTCTTGATAAGAAAGTGCTTGCGTTGCCCTTTCTCTGTCTTGCGAGTCCATCGCGCTAACTACGTCTTGGTATACAGTATCAGGAAGACTACGTAGGACTTCACCTAAGTCATCGTCGTCCATGTCTTCTGTGGCTGCAGCGATGTGCTCAGGCTCCATCTGGGCAATAATGCCAAGACGTACATCTTCAGACAGTTCTTCTAGAACATCACCGCGGACATCTGGGTCAACCAGTTGCCAAAGCATACGACGAATTTTATGAGGAGAAGATTCAAGTAAAAGGGCTGTATCACAAGGCGCCGTTTTAGCTAACATACCGCGCACTTGAACAAATTGACCACTATTGAGTGACTTGGTCACTTGTTTGAGTTGCTGTAGTGGGTAATCTTGTTCAAAGGCTTCTGGCATTGGCGTCCTTACAACTGAAAAAAGTTTAAATAGGCTAAGCAAATACAGCATAGTTGCTTTGTGGTGTATTTGCAGATATATCGTCGCACTGCGATAAATTTATTAAGAGTTTTGTAATTTAGAGAAGCGAGCGATATAAAAGTAGGATATTTAAAGGGAATTTTAAATATCCGAATTAAGTTTACCGTAAACCCCGAAGGCTTAGCAAATGCTATTCTTGCTCGTGAAAGCGTTGCGCAATTAATTCGCCAATTGCCGTTAATGCGGCATCAGCATCCGGGCCTTCGCATACAACGCGAACTTCTTTACCTTGGCTGCTTTCAAGTAGCATTAACGCTAACACGCTGTCGCCTTCGGCTTCTTTATCGTCTTGATAAAGCGTAATTTTGGCATCAAATTGCAGCGCTAATTGCGCCAAAACAGTGGCAGCACGAGCATGTAAACCAAGTTTATTTTGAATTAAAAAAGTATCTTCAGCGTGCATTCTAGGTGCCTAATTAAATGTCTTGTTCACGGTGACGAATTTTTACATTGGCATGGCTTTTCGCAAAGCTTTCACCAATTGTTTGCGCTAAATAAACAGAGCGGTGTTGGCCACCGGTACAACCAATTGCAATAGTTAGGTAACTGCGGTTATTGCGCTCTAAATGTGGCAACCATGTTTGCACAAAGGTCTGTATTTGCCATGTGAACTTTTGCACTATGCTGTGGCTCGCAAGATAATCTTTTACTGGTTGATCAAGGCCTGTTAGCGGCTTTAAATCTGGCTCCCAGTGTGGATTAGGTAAAAAGCGTGCATCAAATACGTAGTCAGCTTCTTTTGGTATACCGTGCTTAAAGCCAAACGACATAAAGGTGATAATCAGCTTTTTATCTTTTTTACCTAAGATCTTTTCGCGAATTGATTCAGCTAACTGATGAACACTCAAATCAGTGGTATCAATCATAAAATCAGCACGAGTGATCAGTACATCGAGCAAGATTTTTTCTTGTTTAATAGCAAGATCGAGTGGCAAAGAATCAATCGATAATGGATGTAAGCGGCGTGTTTCTGAAAAGCGCTTTATCAGGGTTTGATCATCACTATCTAAGTAAAATAGCGTTGGGTTTGCAAACCCTGGTAGGTATTCAAGAATATCATTAAATTCTTGCTGCTCTTTCGGTAAGTTACGTACGTCGATACTGACTGCTATTTTATCATAATTATCAGATACGCTACGTACGAGTGAAGGCAGTAAATTCACTGGAATATTATCAACGCAATAATAGCCTAAGTCTTCAAGTACTCGTAAAGCGACCGATTTACCTGAGCCTGAGCGACCGCTGATAATGATTAATTCCATTTATGCCTCTGCTGATATGACCTGAAACAGTTGCTGATCGGTTGTAGCACTGCGTAACTGTTTACAAAATTCTTTATCTTTAAGTCTATCAGCAATTGTTGATAAGGTCTTTAGGTGAAGCTGACAGTCACCATCTGGTACGATGAGTGCCACAAATATATCAACCGGGCGGTTATCAATAGCATCAAAATTGATGGGTGATTCACTCACTATGATAAACGCATGGGGTTCATCGGCACCGCTCATTCGACCATGGGGAATAGCAATACCGCGACCGATGCCGGTGCTGCCTAGTTTTTCTCGGTTGAGCAAAGCATCTAGGATATCTTGTTGCGATAAATGAGGAAGCTGCTGGTGGGCCAGTTCGCTGATATATTCAAGAATTCTTTTTTTGCTATTAAAAAGGACCGCAGCTTTGCTGCAGTCCTGGTTAGTAAGTGAACTTAGTTTCATAATTTAATGTCGAGCTAATTTCTCTTTGTGTTTAATGACTTGGCGATCAAGCTTATCGATCAGTGAGTCAATGGCTGCGTACATATCTTGATGTTCTGTAGAAGCGAACAATTCGCCCCCGTTTACATGTAAAGTTGCTTCTGCTTTTTGGCTTAATTTTTCTACATCTAGAATGACATGAACATTATTTATATGGTCAAAATGCCTTTCTAGTTTCGCAAACTTGGTGTTTACATAGTCTCTTAATGAATCAGTGATTTCTACATGACGACCAGTTAAATTTAGTTGCATAAGCATTTTTCCTTCTATGTAAAACGTCTAAATCAAACTCTTACGCTGATTAGACGGAGGTATTGCTAGAGACTCACGATATTTTGCAATTGTACGTCTAGCTACTTTAATTCCTTGCTCAGCCAATATATCTGCAATTTTACTATCACTCAATGGTTTAGCTGAGTTTTCTGCAGCCACTAACTTCTTGATTAAAGCGCGTATTGCCGTAGAAGAACACTCACCACCATTTTCGGTGCTGACATGGCTTGAGAAGAAATATTTCAACTCAAAAATACCCCTCGGGGTATGCATATATTTTTGCGTTGTTACACGTGAAATTGTCGATTCATGCATTTCGACCATTTCAGCAACATCATTTAGCACCATCGGCTTCATCGCTTCTGGGCCGTGCTCAAAGAAAGCTTGTTGTTGTTGAACGATACAGTTTGTTACTTTTAATAACGTATCGTTACGGCTTTCTAAGCTCTTAATAAACCACTTTGCTTCTTGTAAGTGAGAGCGAATAAATTGGCTGTCGCTACTCGATTTTACTGAGCGAGACATAGCCGCATATTGGCTGTTCACTCTAATCTTTGGCATACAATCTGGGTTTAACTCAACCACCCAGCGGCCTTTTACTTTTTTCACTGATACATCAGGTATAACGTACTCAGACTCTTCGCGTACTATGCTATCCGCAGGCTTAGGATTTAAGCTGTGAATAAGCGTCATCACTTCTTTAAGCTCATTTTCTTTAAGCTTAGTCTTTTTCATCAAAGTGCGATAGTCGCGACTCGCTAATAATTCGATATGCTCAGATAAAACCATTTTAGTTTCAGCTAAATATGGTGTGCTAGCGTCAAATTGACGAAGCTGAATGCAAAGGCATTCTTGTAAACTGCGCGCGCCAATACCAACAGGATCGAATAATTGTATTCTTTTTAAGACCGCTTCAACTTCATCAAGTTCGATTTCTTCTTCATCGTTATTTTGATTAAAGCTTTCGACAATATCTTCACAGCTGATCGTTAAAATACCTGAGTCGTCTATGGCTTCTACTATGGCTACGGCAATCGCTTCGTCAGTTGGGCTAAATGGCGTGAGCTGTAATTGCCACATCAGGTATTCTTGTAGGGTTTCAGTTGATGCGCCTTGGTAAATAGACTCATCTTCAGGCATCGGTCCTGACGATGTTGATGGGGCAGCACTCATGTACTCGTCCCACGTGACGTCCATAGCTAAGTCATCACTTACGGTGTCTTTATTGAGGGCGTCACTGCTTTCTTGCTCGTATTCGCTAGGTGCTTCTTCTGCAGACGCGCTCAGTTGCATATCGTCAGATTCAGCTTTTTGCTCATTCTTACCGATACTTTCTTCGTTGTAATCAGCCTCTTCCACTTCAAGTAGGGGATTACTATCAAGCGCTTCTTGAATTTCTTGCTGGAGATCCAATGTACTGAGCTGCAACAAACGAATCGCTTGTTGCAGTTGTGGAGTCATTGTAAGTTGCTGGCCCATGCGCAGCTGTAATGATTGCCTCATGTATCCCTAACAATCCTTTTTAAGTTATCGATGACTGTGCTGTGACAGTTAAAAAATTATCGATTTATTGTCATTGTTATAAGTCTAGCAGATGCTCTAGTCGGTGGCGTAATGGTTACAGCCTGAATTGCTCGCCTAGATATACATCACGTACAGTTTGGTCAGCTAATACGTGCTCAGGTGTGCCTGATGCAATTAGCTCCCCATGAGAAACAATGTAGGCTTTTTCACAAACATCAAGGGTTTCTCTAACATTATGGTCAGTAATGAGTACCCCAATACCGCGGTTTTTTAGGTGCTCAATAATTTTCTTTATATCTAACACTGAAATTGGATCAACACCAGCAAAAGGCTCATCTAAAAGGATAAATTTAGGATTTGCGGCTAATGCGCGAGCAATTTCAACGCGGCGACGTTCGCCACCTGACAGCGCCATACCTTGGCTGTCACGGATATGTTGAATGCTAAATTCGTCGAGTAAGCTGTTTAGCGTTTCTTCGCGGGTGGTTTTATTTAGATCTTTACGGGTTTCTAAAATTGCCATCAAGTTTTGATAAACCGTCAACTTTCTAAAAATTGACGACTCTTGCGGCAGATAACCAATACCTAAACGTGCGCGGCTATGCATTGGTAAAAGCGTAATGTCGTTATCATCAATGCTGATTTTACCTTTGTCGCTGGGTACTAAGCCTACAATCATATAGAAGGTTGTCGTTTTACCT
This sequence comes from Pseudoalteromonas gelatinilytica, assembly GCF_001641615.1. Taxonomy (GTDB): domain Bacteria; phylum Pseudomonadota; class Gammaproteobacteria; order Enterobacterales; family Alteromonadaceae; genus Pseudoalteromonas; species Pseudoalteromonas gelatinilytica. The sequence goes on along the minus strand of NZ_LRRU01000017.1, from coordinate 109,028 downwards.
GCGCCATTTGGACCAAGTAAACCAACAATGCTGCCAGCTTCAACTTCAAGGCCTACATTTTTAACCACTTGGCGGCCTTTGTAGCTCTTAGCTAAAAGCTCTGCTTTTAATGTGCTCATGGTTGGCCTTTGTTATCTTTTTTGTTTTCAACTGGAACGAGGATCGTGTGTACGCGATCTGTTGAGTTTTCGTCTTTTTCGGCGCTGATCAGCTGTTGAGCCATATCGTAGGTAATGCTTTTAGCCGTTACTTTTTGGCCCGATTGAGTGACTTCAGCTTCGCCATTGAGTGTTAAGAAGCGTTTCGCAACATCGTAACGTACTTCTTGTGCACTGGCGCTCATTACGGTGCCATCAGCTTGCTTTTCTTCGAAATAAGCAGGATTACCTGTCGCGATAATTAATTCGACAGTGCCTTCGGTGTCTCCACCGTGTGCTTCAAGACGTTCTGCTGTAATACGACGATTACCATGCACGATCTCTACGTTACCTTCGAATATGCCAACGCCATCTTTTAGTTTACCAACTTGGCGGTCTGAGCTAATGCTAATTTGTGCGCCAGTTTGCTCAGCAGCCGCGCCTGAAAACGCGATCAATAAGCTTGGGATCAGGAGTAGTTTCTTAAGTTTATTGGTCATAGTATATGGTTCGTGTATGGTTAGTTAACTCAACAATTTCGGTTTTTAGATCGGCTTTTAAGCCTTTCCCGGTAATCTTTAAATTCGGTCCTGTTAGCGTCACAGGTTGCTTAGAAAACATGGTCATTTTATCAATGTCGACATTAATGTTTTCAGCTTTAATATCTTCGATCATGCCGTTGTGGGTTAAGTTTTTAGCAACCACATCCCCTTCAAAAATCAGCTGATCGTTTTCGTATAAAGTGGCTTCTTTGGCTTTTACTTGCCATACCTGCTGGTCGCCATAAATCGTAAAAATTGGTTGTTCAAAAAAGGTAAACCCTAATTGTTGATACAACTCCATTTTGGCGGCCGCCACCTTATGACTAATTTTGCCTTGTTCGTCATACGCAGTTTGCTTTAAGGCAACGGCTGTATAATCAGGCGATGCTATGATCTCGTCTTCACTACTTATTGCGTCTGTTGATTGATTAAAGTACGGGTACCATAACCACACCATGCAACAAACAAAAACAATACTCAGTAAAATACGGGCTATATTCATGCGCTGGTTCCATCGCTAGTTAACGGCTTGCCGTTTTCTAACATCAGTAAATCAGTTAATTCACGCACGGCTCCAAAGCCACCTGGTAATAACGTGGTGTAATGAGCCAGCTTTTTAATAAGCGGGTGTGCATCGTTTACAGCAACAGCAAACCCCACTTTTTCCATTACTGGTAAGTCTGGACCATCATCACCAATATAGGCAATTTGTTCATCTGTCAGCGCCAGTTTATCTTTTAACTCTTGATAAGCAATCAGCTTATCTTCTTGTCCCTGATAAATGTGCTGAACTGTTAGGCTAGTCATTCGCTGCTGAACTATTTGTGAATGGCGGCCAGTAATCACCGCGACGTCAAAACCACTATTAATAAGCGCTTTGATGCCAAAGCCATCTTTTGTATTGAACGCTTTCAGTTCTTCGCCATCATTGCCTAAATAAATGCGACCATCAGAAAACACACCATCTATATCGCAGATTAGCAATTTTACTTTTTGTGCGCGCTGACTTACATCAGGGCTAAGTGGCTGGTATAGCTCAGCGAATGTCATTGCTTAAAGAACTCCTGCTTTTAATAAGTCTTGCATATTAAGGGCACCAATTGGCGTATTGCTTTGATCCACCACAATTAAACCATTGATACGCTTACGTTCCATAATGTTTAAAGCCTCTGCTGCAAGCATATCTGGGCGCGCAGTTGTGCATGAACGAGTCATTACTTGGCTAATTGCCGTACTATGAATATCAATACGTTGCTCTAAAATTCGGCGTAAGTCACCATCAGTGAATAATCCGGCTAACTTTTCATCCGCACCAATCACCGCTGTCATACCAAGGCCTTTGGCAGACATTTCAATGAGTGCATCTTTAATGCTTTGTGTTTCGCTAACAATCGGCGTGGCATCGCCCGCGTGCATGACATCATTTAATGTCAGTAATAAACGCTTACCTAAGCTACCACCAGGGTGTGAAAGCGCAAAATCGTCGGCAGTGAAACCACGGGTTTCAAGTAGCGCAACCGCCATTGCATCACCCATTACTAACGTTGCTGTAGTACTTGCGGTTGGTGCTAGACCTAATGGACACGCTTCTTGGCTAACTTTGATGCATACATGTACATCAGACAGTTTGGCCATAGTTGAATCAGGGTTGCCTGTTAATGAAATCATCTTTGCGCCAATGCGCTTAATAACAGGAATAATGCTAAGTACTTCGCTGGTCTCGCCTGAGTTTGAAATACACATCACCACATCATCACGGGTGATCATGCCTAAATCACCGTGGCTTGCTTCACCTGGGTGAACAAAAAACGCCGGTGTGCCGGTACTTGCAAGAGTCGCCGCAATTTTATTACCAACATGGCCAGATTTACCCATACCTATAACGATAGTACGACCAGTGCATTGGTACATTAGCTGGCAAGCGTTATCGAAATCTTGGTTAATGTATTGCTCAATTTCTTGTAAGGCTTGTGCTTCAATTTCAAGTACGCGCTTGCCTTGCGCGATAAAGCTTTGTTGTGTCATTGATTATCCTATTTGGCTAAAAATATAGCCCTGATATGCAATAAATGCGACTAACAATAAGCCACCTTCTACTCTATTGATACGACGAGCACCTTTAAAGTTCAATGACATGGCAATCAATACAATCGTTGCTGCAATCATGATAAGTGCATCGCGGTTTGCCGCAGAAGGGTCAATAATTGATGGGTTGATAATACCCGCAAGAGGTAATACGGCGAGTAAGTTAAATATGTTTGAGCCAACGATGTTGCCAAGCGCTAAATCGTCTTCGTTCTTTAATACCCCTGCAATACAGGCTGCCAGCTCTGGTAAGCTGGTACCAATAGCAATAATGGTTAAACCAATGACTAGGTCTGATAAGCCAAAGTATTTTGCGATATCAACGGCTGATTCAACTAAAAAATGTGAACTGATTGGCAATAAAATCATCCCGATGACTAACCAAAACACGGCAGATTTAGTACTCACGTTGTCTGGCACATCTTCACATGCTTCGCTAACAAAGGGGTCATCTTGATTTTTGGCACGCAGAGAGATAATAACTAGGCCTGCTATAAACACCACAAACGCAAGCATTAAAGCGACGCCCTCAGCGAATGAGAAGTAGTTGTCTGAGAATACATACCAAGCGGCTACTGAGATTAACAGCACTAATGGCATTTCGCGTTTTAATGTCATTGATGACACAGAAAGAGGACGCAGTAAGGCTGTGACGCCAAGTACAAGTAAGATATTAGTAATGTTAGAACCAACCGCATTACCAACAGCGGTATCTGTTTTATTGGCAAGTGCCGCAGATGCAGACACCATCATTTCAGGGGCTGATGAACCCATAGCAACAACGGTTAAACCAATGATTAGGGTGGGGATCCCCATATTTTTTGCGAGTGCAGCCGCCCCATATACAAACCGATCAGCACTCCAAACGAGCGCTGCAAAACCAATAATTAAAATGACAAAAGAAGTCACCATTGTGATACGCCAACATTACTTATACAGATGACTGCAAATAGTAACAAAAGCGAGCATGAAAGTATAAGTAAAAGAATGAGCTGGCGAGCATAAAGCCAGTGTCATGAGGAAACTAAATTTCAGCGGTGGTTAAGTTCTTTGCAGCTAGCTTTAGAATTTATTGAAAGGAAATATTACAAAATTTTACGATTTGTTTTTTCCATCTTGACTAAAAAACCCTTAAAATGGCAAAACTAGTGAAAAACGTTATGGAGAGCGACTTGTCGCAATCAATAGTAGAAATCAAGGATGTAACCTTTTCACGGGGCGATAGAATCATATATAAAAATATGAGTTTTAACATTCCGAAAGGCAAGATTACCGCTATCATGGGACCGAGCGGCATTGGTAAAACCACCATGTTGCGCTTAATTGGCGGTCAGCTTAAGCCTGATTCTGGTGACATTTTATTTGAAGGCAACAGCATTCCTGGCATGACTCGCAAGGAACTTTATGCTGCCCGCACGAAAATGAGTATGCTGTTTCAAAGTGGCGCGTTATTTACCGATATGTCAGTGTTTGACAATATCGCTTTTCCTTTGCGCGAACATACTCAACTTAGCGAAGATTTAATTCGTCTTGTCGTTTTAATGAAATTACAGGCCGTCGGTTTACGTGGTGCACAAGATTTGATGCCATCTGAGCTTTCAGGTGGTATGGCTCGCCGTGCAGCATTGGCACGTTCAATTGCCCTCGATCCAGAACTTATCATGTATGATGAACCTTTTGCGGGCCAAGATCCTATCTCAATGGGTGTGCTGGTTAAGCTGATTAAATCACTGAATGAAGTGTTAGGTTTATCATCACTTATCGTGACCCATGATGTTACTGAGGTGATGAGCATTGCTGATCACGTTATCATCATTGCTGATCAAGGGGTGATTGGCGAAGGTTCACCAGAGCAAATGCAAAACCATGAATCTGAACTTGTTCAACAATTCTTAAATGGTTTATCGGATGGTCCTGTACCATTCCATTTCCCAGCTCCTGCGTACGATGATGAATTACTAGGAGTGCACAATGCTTGATCTATTTCAGAAGTTAGGTCACAAGACACTAGGGCGCTTTGCAGCGCTGGGTCGGTCTACTCAAATGTTGTTTGGTGCATTAGTGAATATGCCAAACTTCAAAAAAGGCACACCTTTACTAATTCGCCAATTATATATGGTGGGCTCTCAATCTCTTTTAATCATTATGGTATCAGGTCTGTTTATCGGGATGGTGCTTGCCTTGCAAGGTTATACCGTGCTGGTCGGTTATGGTGCAGAAGACAGCTTAGGTCCCTTAGTGGCATTGAGCTTGTTACGTGAGTTAGGCCCTGTAGTAACCGCATTACTGTTTGCAGGCCGCGCGGGCAGTGCACTTACCGCTGAAATCGGCTTAATGAAAGCGACTGAGCAATTATCAAGTTTAGAAATGATGGCGATTGATCCACTTAAACGCATTATTGCACCGCGTTTTTGGGCTGGTTTTATCAGTATGCCATTGCTTGCATTAATATTTTCTGCAGTTGCTATTATTGGCGCTCATTTAGTGGGTGTTGATTGGCTTGGTGTTGACTCAGGAAGCTTCTGGTCAATCATGCAAGCGCAGGTGTCGTTTCAACAAGATATCGTGAACGGCATGATTAAGAGTTTTGTATTCGCCATGATCGTGACGTGGATTGCACTTTATAAAGGCTACGACTGTGTTCCAACTTCGGAAGGGATCAGTAAAGCGACAACAGAGACCGTTGTGCACTCGTCATTGGCAGTATTAGGTTTTGACTTTATTTTAACAGCGGTAATGTTTACCAGCTAATTAGGGTATAAAGATGAATTCACGGAAATTAGAAATTTTAGTTGGCTTTTTTGTAGCACTTGGTATTGCTGCATTTGCATTATTAGCATTTAAAGTTGCGAATGCCGGCATCAGTGGTAGCGGCGAAACCTACCAGCTAAACGCAAAGTTTGAAAACATTGGCTCTTTAAAAGCGCGAGCGCCAATTAAAGTAGGTGGTGTGGTTGTTGGTCGAGTTGAATCTATTTTTATTCACCCGAAAGAGTTTGTGCCAGTGGTCAATATGGCGATAGATGCAAACTACCTGTGTAAGTTTTCAGACACCACATCAATCTCAATTTTAACATCAGGTATTTTAGGTGAGCAGTATTTAGGTATTAACCCTGTAATCGCTCCAGACTCTGCAGAAAAACGTTGTATGGGTGAAGATGTTACAGCCAGTGCCGATGATGCGGGGCTTGATGATTTATTTGGTGTAGAGAGTAAAGCTCTTGCAGATGGTGACTACATCACAGATACCAAATCAGCACTTGTTCTTGAAGAGTTAATCGGTCAGTTCTTATTCAACCAGGGAGGTGAATAATTATGTTTAAGAAATTTATATTGTGTATTGCTGTGCTGTTTAGCCTAAACGCACATGCTGCAGAGCCTAAGGTTGATTTGAAAGACCCGTACAAAATGGTCCGCACAGTGTCTGATAACACCTTTGCGCGCATTACTAAAGACCAACCTCTTATCGCAAAAGATAAAGAACATTTACGTGTTATCGTAGAAGAAGAGTTGATGCCGTACATTGATTACAAATATGCCGCGCTTCGTGTACTTGGTAATCATGTATCAAAGGTGCGGGCAATCGAAGACAAAGATGAAAAAGCGAAAGCGATTAAAGAGCTTCAGCGTTTCATTGATGTTTTCCAAAAGTATTTAATTGCTACTTACGCAGGTGTATTTACTCAATACACTAACCAAAGCGTCGAGTTCGCTCCAGCGCAGCCTTTCAAAGGTCAAGATGTGGTTGTGGTTAAAACGAAGATAGTTGAAGCAGGTAAACCTGATATTAGAATCGACTTTAAAGTACGAGAAGACCGCAGTGGTGACTGGGGTGCGTACGATATGATTGCAGAAGGTATTAGCTTACTTGACGCTAAACAAAGTGAATTGCAGGGCATTTTACGTCAGCATGGTCTAGATTATGTAAGTGACTTACTAGAGCAAAAGAGTCAACTTCCGGTGCAATTTAGAGGCGATGGTGGCGATGAGTAAAATCGACATTACTCAACTTGAAGATAACCAGTTTCGGGTCAGTGGTGAACTGACTCGAAATTCAATTGGCCGTGAACGCCTTCTGAACGTCAAGCCAGATTCTAAACATAAAACATGGTATTTTGACCTTTCTGGGCTATCTAGGGTTGACACAGCGGGCTTAGCTTGGTTAATTCACTCTTTCGCAGAATTAAAGCAGCAAGGTATTCACCTTGAACTGCAAAATAGCCCTGAACAATTGCAAAATTTAATGCAGTTGGGTCAGGTCACAAACCTATTTGAGTGAGATTTATGGAAACAAGCCAAGTCGAAACGTTATTACGCGACGAATTAAAACTAGATGAAGTGATTGTTAAAGCAAATGGTAGCCACTACGAAGTGATTGCTGTTGGTGAGTGTTTTGATGGTTTATCTCGCGTGAAGAAGCAACAGTTGGTTTATGGTCCGTTAATGTCAACAATCTCAGACGGTACAATTCACGCAGTATCTATTAAAGCGTTCACACCGACTGAATGGAAACGCGAACAAAAATTCATTTTACCTCAATAGTCGCAGGGCCTCCTCATGGATCAATTTGTTATTCAAGGTGGCACCTCGCTGGCAGGTGAAGTCACTATTTCTGGCGCTAAAAACGCCGCTCTTCCAATTCTTTTTGCTGCGCTTTTAGGGCAAGGTAAAAGCACTTTTAGTAATGTTCCTCGCTTGCGTGATATCGGTACCACCGAAGCCTTGTTAAAAACGCTGGGCGCGAATGTCGAGTGGCAGCAAGACAAGCTCGTTATTGATGGCGCGACGGTAGATAAAACACTTGCTCCGTACGAGCTAGTAAAGCAAATGCGTGCTTCTGTGCTTGCTTTAGGTCCTTTGGTTGCTCGTTTTGGTGAAGCACAAGTATCACTGCCTGGTGGTTGTGCGATTGGTGCTCGTCCGGTTGATATCCATATTCAAGGTCTTGAGCGCATGGGCGCTATCATCAAAGTTGAAAATGGTTATATTAATGCCAAAGTTGATGGTCGCTTAAAAGGCGCTGAAATCTTTATGGAGATGGTCAGTGTTGGCGCAACAGAAAATCTACTTATGGCTGCAACGCTAGCTGACGGTAAAACGGTTCTTGAAAATGCAGCTCGCGAACCTGAAATTACGGATCTTGCTAATTGCTTAATTGCGATGGGTGCGAAGATCAGCGGTGCTGGCACTAGCCGTATCGAAATCGAAGGGGTTGAGTCACTATCGGGTTGTGAGTACAGCATTCTTCCTGATCGCATTGAAACAGGCACTTTCTTAGTTGCGGCGGCAATGGCTGGCGGTGAAGTGCTTTGTAAAAATACAGATCACCATAGTCTTGATCCTGTGATTGAAAAGCTACGCGCTACCAATGCCTTGGTTGAAGTCACAGATAACAGCATTTACCTTGATATGCGTGGCCGTGAGTTAAAGGCAGTGAATATCAAAACGATGCCACACCCAGGTTTCCCTACCGATATGCAAGCGCAATTTACAGCTTTGAATGTGGTAGCGAAGGGCAGTGCAACTATCACAGAAACGATTTTCGAAAACCGTTTTATGCACGTGCCTGAATTACAGCGTATGGGTGCTAACATTCGCTTAGAAGGGAATACGGCAATTTGTGGTGATACAGAACGCTTATCGGGCGCACAAGTAATGGCAACTGATCTACGTGCATCTGCAAGTCTAATTCTTACTGGCATAGTTGCTCAAGGTGAGACTATTGTTGACCGCATCTATCACGTAGACCGTGGTTATCAACGTATTGAAGATAAGCTGAGTGCGCTAGGTGCTAATATCAAGCGCCGTTCAAGCTAATCGCTAAGACTTATAAAAAAGGCCTAACATTTGTTAGGCCTTTTTTGTATCTGTATTACCTAAGTAACTACTGCTCGTCTTCGAGTTCTGCAACAGTCACCATTACTTTTAAGATTTTGCCATCGCGGTAAATCTCAAATTCGAGTTCTTTACCTGGTTCTGTATTCGCTAATTTTTCGAGTACTTGTTGTGGGTTTGCAACAGCAATACCGCCAATTTTAATCACAATGTCGGTTTCTCTAATACCGGCTTTCCAAGCTGGGCCAAATGGATCAAGCTGCGAGATACGCATACCTGCAACAGGCGTAAAGTTATCGCTAACATCTTTACCTGTGCTATCAATGCCTGTGCCACTAAAGCCTAAATAGCCACGGACTACACGGCCATGCTTTATTAGTTTATCCATCACATCTTTGGCAATCGAGTAAGGCACTGCAAAGAAGATACCTTGAATATCAAGGTTCTCATGGGTTTTAAATTGTGCCGAAGTGATACCTACTAAGTCACCTCGTGAATTGACAAGCGCCCCCCCTGAGTTACCTACGTTAATCGCAGCATCCATTTGTAAAAGGCTACTGTAAGGGCTGTCGATTAAGTTTTGCTTCCCTGTTGCACTGATAATACCTTGGGTGATGGTTTGACCTAAATTAAGTGGGTTACCAATCGCTAATACAACATCGCCAACACGGGGCTTGAAGCTATCGTTAACAGGAATTTTAGGTAAATGTTCTGCGCTGATTTTTAAAAGTGCTAAATCTGTTTGGGTATCAAAGCCAATCACTTGTACATCATAAAAACGACGACCATCAGCCAGCGTGACAATAATGAGATCGGCATTTTTGATCACATGGTAGTTAGTCAGAATATAACCGTCTTGAGTCATGATCACGCCCGAACCAAGGGCTTGAACGGTATTTTGACGTTTATAGCGAGGTTGATTCGAAATGCTTTCTGAAAAAATAGTAACAACCGACGGCGCTGCTTTTTGTACCGCATCAGCAAAGCTCATATGCTCAGAAGACATCGCTGCGGGTAGATTCATACTCGGTAATAGCGTGCTACGAAGACTTGGGTTAAATAACACCACTAAAAAGGCAATGCCTAAACCAGTGAAAAGCGGGGGAAGAATAAATTTAAAAAGTTTTAGCACGGTATTCTTATTATCAATGAGCAATCCCTTAATGATGGCACAAAAAAAATAACAGCGGCAAGCACCGCTGTTATTTTTTCATGATTTATCAACTAGGTTTACTGAATAAGTACGAAAACAAGCTCTCTACCACGTTTAACACCTAGTACTATGTTACCTTTGGTATTTTCGATGATCTTGTTCATGTCGCGAATTGTTTCAACACGTTGACGGTTCACTTGCATGATCACGTCACCTTCTTCAAGGCCAACACGAGCAGCAGGAGAGCGTGCTTCAACACCGGTTACTTCAACACCTTTACCATCACTCTTTTGTGTATTTTCAAGGGTTGCACCCTGGAATGCTGGGTGTGTCTCTTCGCCAGCAGCAGTGGTTGCTGATGCACCATCTAGCGTGACACTAACGGTTTTCACTTTACCATCTCGATAAAGGCCAAGTTTCACTTTTTTGCCTTCACCAAGGGTGGCAATTTTACTGCGCAGTTCATGGAAGCCACTAATTTCAGTGCCATCGACGCTGATAATTACATCACCGGCTTTGATACCCGCTTTGCTTGCTGCTGTATCATCCATTACTTGCATAACGTAAGCGCCTTGTTTTACGTCAAGCTGCTGTGCTTTAGCAAGGCCAGCGTCAAGTGGGCGACCCGAAATACCTAACGAGCCACGACGCACTTCGCCGTGTTCGATAATTTGGTCAACTAGGTTTTTCATCATGGTAGAAGGAATAGCGAAGCCGATCCCCACGTTACCGCCAGATGCGCCTAAAATAGCGGTGTTAATACCGATAAGCTCACCATTTAGATTTACTAACGCACCGCCTGAGTTACCTTGGTTGATAGCGGCATCGGTTTGAATAAAGTCTTCATAACCTTCTATATTTAAACCGCTGCGGCCAAGCGCACTAACGATACCTGATGTAACTGTGTGACTTAAACCAAATGGGTTACCAATGGCCACAGCAAAATCACCTACACGTAATTGGTCTGAATCGGCAATTTTAAGCGCCGTTAAATCTTCAGCGTCAATTTGTAGTAAAGCAATGTCTGATTCCTTATCGCTACCAATTTTGGTCGCTTCGTATTCTCGGCCATCCTCTAAGGTTACCACCATTTTTTCGGCATCTTCGATAACATGGTTATTAGTTACCACGTAACCTTCTTTAGCATCAATGATCACACCTGAGCCTAGGCCACTAAATTCACGCTTTTGACTGCCCCCACGAGGAACACCAAAAAAATCATCAAATGGTGTCGCACGGCGGCGGACTTCTTTTGAACCTGATACTTGAATACTCACCACACCTGGTGTGATTTGCTCAAGCATAGGCGCGAGGGTTGGCAATTGTTGACCATTAACAGCAACAGGAAGTTTTGCCATTGAAATTGCAGGGCTTAATAATAAGCTTGAAGATAAAATAGCAGCACTGATAACAGATAATTTCATTTTCATAGTCTGGGTTTACTCCACTTCAGAGATAAAGCAAAAACTAAAAAGGGCTGCATAAGCAGCCCTTTTCTTGGTTTAGATATAAAGCTGTTATATCTAAAGACTATGGGGTCAAAAAAAAGTTCATCAAGAGGCTTTAGAATGTTCTGAAACTTTCTGTGAACCGGTAAATAAGCCTGTTTCACCGACAACATAGTCAGCAGGTTGAGCTTCTGCGCTTGAACGATCGCCTCTGCGGTCTTGCAGTGAGTTTTGTAGTTGCTCAGTCGTTTCTTTAGAAAAGAACGGCTCATTTGGGTGCTGTTTTTTATCAGCAAGTAATAGTTTGTTTGTTTCTTCTACATGGTTTAGCAGCTGGTCGTAGTTATCTTTCATTTTAGATACTAGTTTACCTGTGCTTGCTAGGTGATCAGCTACATCTTGGCGGTATTGCTCAAGTGCATTGTTTGCTTGCTCGACTTGTTGTTCTAGTTCGTCTTGCTTAAATTGTTTTTTGGTTACAAAAGCACCAATGAAGAATGCTGAAATTGCAACGATAATTAGAATACCTACCCAGGTAATTGTGCCCATAAACCTACCCCTTTGGGAAAAAATAACAAAAACAAATACTTTATAGTCCAATCATTATTAAAATATGCTTAATTTGATTGTGAAATCATACTGCGGGTTAATATACCCTGAGATACGATGCGTGTTAATATACTGTGCAAATTTAACTGTGTTTTATTGTAACGACCTATGACTCCTTGGCAGAAATACCAACAAGATTTACAACGTGAAGACTTCGTACATGATGCAGCGCAAGAAAATGCAGTGCGCCATTTGCAAAGACTCTATGATGACCTAACGGCAGACAAACCCGCCGCGAAGGGATGGTTTGCCAAACTATTCTCTAAAGATAGCACGCCGAGTATAAAAGGGCTGTATTTTTGGGGCGGAGTAGGCAGAGGTAAGACCTATTTAGTTGATACTTTCTACGAAGCTTTACCCACTGACCGTAAAATGCGTGTGCACTTTCACCGTTTTATGCATCGCGTGCACGATGAGCTTAAAAAGTTAAAAAATACTAGTAACCCATTAAATGTGGTTGCAGATATCTTTAAATCTGAAACAGACATTATCTGTTTTGATGAATTTTTTGTGCAAGATATCACAGATGCAATGCTGCTAGGTGGTTTGATGGAAGCCTTATTTGAGCGCGGTATCGTGCTGGTTGCGACATCAAACATTGTGCCTGATGAGCTGTATCGAAACGGTTTACAACGTGCGCGTTTCTTACCAGCAATTGAGCTGGTAAAAGCCAACACCGAAATCGTAAATGTAGACTCAGGGGTTGATTATCGTTTACGTACCCTTGAGCAAGCCGAAATTTTCCATAGTCCGCTTGATAAGCAAGCTGATGATAATTTATTTGAATACTTCGATAAGTTGTCACCTGAGCCGGGTGTGCTCGATAAAGAAATTGAAATTGAAGGGCGGATGATCAAAACCCGTAAAGTGTCTGACTGTATTGCTATGTTTGAGTTTAGTGAACTATGCGAAACAGCCCGCAGCCAAGTTGATTACATGGAAATAAGCCGACTTTATAACACGGTGATTTTGTCTAACGTAAAATCATTAGGCCAAGCCAATGATGATGCGGCACGTCGTTTTATCGCGTTAGTGGATGAATTTTACGAGCGCCATGTAACGCTAATTATCTCTGCAGAAAAGCCAATAACCGAGCTATACAGCGAAGGTAACTTAAATTTTGAATTTAAGCGTTGTATTAGCCGTCTACAAGAAATGCAATCGCTAGAGTATTTAGCAAAAGAGCATCTAGCGTAGTAGAGCTGTCAGCCTTCAGCCGTCAGTTTTTAGCTGATCGAGATAGTGGTTTAGTTATTTGTGTTAATGAACTGAAGTAGCTTTACATTCATTTTTCGATTTTTAAGCTTTTGATAGCTGATAGCTGATAGCTGATAGCTGATAGCTGATAGCTGATAGCTGATAGCTGATAGCTGATAGCTGATAGCTGATAGCTGATTTTCTCGAATAAAAAACAACCATCATATAGCAATGTGGTTTAAGTGCTGGTATACTCCCGCGTCTGCCACGTTGCGTTCTATTGCCAGATATTAGTTTAGCCTCTAATTGACGGCTCAAAGTCTTAAACTCGAAGGGGTTAAAGCATTCAACTTAGAGCGGTAATTAATAATAATTACCTGTGGTTTTAAATTAAAAAACATTGGATTTTAATAAATGAAAACGTTTGTTGCTAAGCCAGAAACAGTAAAACGTGACTGGTACGTAGTTGACGCTGAAGGTAAAACTTTAGGTCGCATCGCTACTGAAATCGCTCGTCGCCTACGCGGTAAGCATAAAGCTGAGTACACTCCTCACGTAGATACTGGTGATTACATCATCGTTATCAACGCAGAGAAAGTTACTGTTACTGGTAATAAAGCAAAAGACAAAATGTACCACGCACACACTGGTTTCCCAGGTGGTCTTAAGTCTACTACTTTCGACAAGCTTCAAGCTGCAAAGCCTGAAATGATCATCGAAAAAGCTGTTAAAGGCATGTTGCCACGTGGTCCTTTAGGCCGCGCTATGTACCGTAAACTTAAAGTTTACGCAGGTACTGAGCACAACCATGCTGCACAACAGCCTCAGGTTCTAGACATTTAAGGAGCACTATCATGGCAAATCAATACTACGGTACAGGTCGTCGTAAAAGTTCAAGTGCTCGCGTATTCTTACGCCCAGGCACTGGTAACATCGTAATCAACAAGCGCTCTCTAGAAGAGTACTTCGGTCGTGAAACTGCTCGCATGGTTGTTCGTCAAGCATTAGAGCACGTAGAAATGACTGAAAAGTTTGACCTACACATCACTGTTTCTGGTGGTGGTACTACTGGTCAAGCTGGTGCTATCCGTCACGGTATCACTCGTGCACTTATGGAGTTTGACGAGTCTCTACGTCCTACACTTCGTAAAGCAGGTTTCGTTACACGTGATGCACGTAAAGTTGAGCGTAAGAAAGTGGGTCTTAAGAAAGCACGTAAGCGTCCACAATTCTCAAAACGTTAATATTTACGTTTATCAGAATACCAAAAACCCAGCTCCGGCTGGGTTTTTTGTTTTTGGAGCTGTCAGCCGTCAGTTTCTAGCTGAATGAGAGGTGAGCTTACTGCTTGAATGAACAAGTTCTTGCCAAGGCATAATATTCCCATACGCTTTCTCGCATCTCGCATCTCGCATCTCGCATCTCGCATCTCGCAGATGTACAAAAACCTACCTTTTTTTCGTTCGATATTTAACCACTGTTAATAATTAGTACGTATAACAGTAAAAAAACTTCAAGATTTAGCAAAATTAGCTTAAATCCATCAGTTAATTGATGAAATTTTTTGCTACAATTGGGGGGCAAGTAATGTGAGTGAGTTCAACAACAGCTAATGCAGAATTCTGTTTCCTCTTAGTGAGGTTGATCTTGGTCAGTATATTGTTTTTTTATATGCGTTATCATAACCAGCGGCTTCATACTCGAGCTAACCTAAATTAATAATTCATTAAATCGGGTTTATTCGAGCATGAGACTGTGAATAACCTTGTTTTAATCAAGGGTTTTAATTATGATCGCGTCTATTTTGAAATTTCTAAAAATTAACCTGCTGTAACTGATGTTCTCAATATGGCAAGTGTTGGGAATCATAGTGGAGATAAGTGGATGAGCAATGCGCCTGTAGACAATGGCCGACGTCGCTTTTTAACCATAGCTACCTCTGTTGTTGGTGGTGTTGGTGCGGCTGGGGCTGCTGTTCCTTTTATTGCGTCTTGGAATCCAAGTGAGCGAGCTAAATCTGCGGGTGCGCCTGTAGAAGTAGATATCAGCAAGCTTGAGCCAGGGCAATTAATACGTGTTGAGTGGCGAGGAAAACCTGTTTGGGTTATTAATCGTACACCAAAAATGCTTGAACAGATGAAAGAACATGAAGGTCAACTTCGTGATCCTGCATCTGAAGAGCCTCAACAACCTGAATCATCAACAAACGAATACCGTTCTCAACGTCCTGAGATCTTCGTTGCTGTTGGTATTTGTACGCACTTAGGTTGTTCTCCTAGCTTCCTACAAGGTGGCTTTGGTGAAAAAGTAGAGGGCACAGACGACGGTTTCTTCTGTCCGTGTCACGGTTCTAAATTTGATATGGCTGGTCGTGTATTCCAATCTGTACCTGCACCATTAAATCTAGAAATCCCTCCGTATACCTTCCTTGATGACACGACTATTCTAGTCGGTGAAGAAAAAGGAGTGGCGTAATGTTTGGTAAAATTATTGGTTGGATCGACGATCGTATTCCAATGACACGTGTTTGGAACATGCACATTGCACAGTATCCAGCACCAAAAAACTTTAACTTCTGGTACTTCTTTGGCTCACTAGCCATGTTAGTACTTGTTAACCAAATCGTAACTGGTATCTGGTTAACAATGAACTTCGTACCGTCTGCTGAAGGTGCTTTCGCATCGGTAGAATACATCATGCGTGATGTTGAATACGGTTGGTTACTTCGTTACCTTCACTCAACAGGTGCATCAGCGTTCTTTATCGTTGTATATCTGCACATGTTCCGTGGCATGATCTACGGTTCTTACCAAAAACCACGTGAACTACTGTGGTTATTCGGTATGTTCATCTTCTTAGCGCTTATGGCTGAAGCTTTCATGGGTTACTTACTTCCTTGGGGACAAATGTCTTTCTGGGGTGCACAGGTAATCATTTCACTATTCGGTGCGATTCCGGTAATTGGTGATGACTTAACGCTTTGGATCCGTGGTGACTACGTAATTTCTGGTGCTACGCTTAACCGCTTCTTTGCACTACACGTAATTGCATTACCTTTAGTAATCGTTATCTTAGTATTCTTACACATTGTTGCACTACACGAAGTGGGTTCAAACAACCCAGATGGTGTTGAAATCAAGCGTAAGAAAGGCACTGTTGCTGAAGAAGATAAGCCTAAATTTAAATTCCACGAGTATTACACCAACAAGAAAGACATTGTTGATGCAATCCCGTTCCACCCTTACTACACAGTGAAAGATATTGTGGGTGTGGTTGGTTTCTTAATCTTATTCTGTTGGGTTGTGTTCTTTATGCCTGCGATGAATGGTTTCTTCTTAGAAGCGCCAAACTTCGAAGCTGCTAACCCACTGAAAACACCAGAGCACATTTTCCCTGTTTGGTACTTTACGCCATTCTATGCGATTCTGCGCGCTATCCCAGATAAACTAATCGGTGTTATCGCGATGGGTGCATCTATCGTAGTGCTTGCGTTACTACCTTGGATTGACCGTGGTTCGGTTCGCTCTATTCGTTATCGTTGTGGTTTCCATAAACTTAACATCGCACAATTCGTGGTAACGTTCGTTATCTTGGGTTGGGTTGGTGCTACACCACAAACTGATTTCAAAACGCTGTTATCACAAATCACGACTGTGACATACTTCATGTTCTTCGTATTGTTATTTGTTTACAGCAAGAATGAGAAAACTAAGCCATTACCAACGAGGTTGACGAAATGATGAAAAAGCTAATTATCGGTTTATTCGCATTGTTGCCATCGTTGACAATGGCAGCAGGTCCTTCGGTTCCTTTAATGGATGCGAACATTGACCTGAAAGACAACGCGTCTTTACAACGTGGTGCTAAATTGTTCATGAACTACTGTCTTGGTTGTCACCAAATGCAGTATCAACGTTATGAGCGTACGTTCCGCGATATCGGTATTCCTACTGAAATTGGTCAAGAGCAACTAATTTTTGATGGCTCTAAAGTAGGTAGCCACATCAAGAATGCGATTGATAAAGATGACGCAGCTAAATGGTTTGGCGCAGCGCCACCGGATCTTACGCTTGTAGCGCGAGTTCGTGGTACTGACTGGATCTACACTTACCTGAAGTCATTCTATAAAGATGAATCTCGTCCGTTTGGCGTAAACAACGTTGTTTTCCCATCGGTAGGTATGCCACACGTTCTTCAAGAACTACAAGGTTTACCAACACCAATCACTGAAGAAGTGGAAGAACACGGTCACACAGTGACTAAAGTTGTTGGCACTGAAACAGATGGTTCAGGTGAAATGAGTGACGACGAGTACGATCGCGCTGCTCGCGACCTAACTAACTTCTTAGCTTACGTTGGCGAGCCGTCACGTTTAGAGTCAGAAGCGATAGGTATTAAGGTAATTGGTTTCCTAGTGATTCTATTTATCTTGGCATTCATGCTGAAGAAAGAATACTGGAGAGATGTTCACTAATCCTGGGCATTTTGAAAGGTAATTTTGTAATAGGGGCTTAAGCCCCTATTGCTGTTTTTGTAATATAATGGAGGTAGGCATGGCCGTAGCTGCCAATAAGCGCCCTGTAATGACCCTGTTTTCTGGTGCTAACTGTATGTATAGCCACCAAGTACGTATCGTACTTGCTGAAAAAGGTGTAAGTGTTGACATTCACCTGGCTGAAAAGGATAACCTGCCAGAAGCACTTCATGAGATTAACCCTTACGGTACAGTACCAACACTGATCGATCGTGAGCTTGGTTTATATCAGGCAAACATCATCATGGAATACCTTGATGAACGTTTCCCTCATCCTCCACTAATGCCAGTTTATCCGGTTATGCGTGGCCGTAGTCGTCTGATGATGCATCGTATCGATACGGATTGGTATAGCCTAGCTAACAAAATCACTAGCGGTAGCAGCGAAGCTGCGCAAGCACGTAAAGAGCTGACAGAAGCGTTACTTGCAATCGCACCAATCTTCTCTGAAGCACCTTACTTCATGAGCGAAGAGTTCAGCTTAGTTGATTGTTATTTAGCACCGCTACTTTGGCGTTTACCTGAGCTTGGCATTGAGCTTACAGGCGCAGGCGCAAAAGAGCTTAAAGAATACATGTTGCGTTTATTTGAGCGTGAATCATTCCAAGCTTCACTAACTGAAGCTGAGCGTGAGATCCGTTTATAATGACGCCTAATCGTCCTTATTTACTACGCGCCTTCTTTGATTGGATTGTTGATAATCAGTGCACACCTCACTTAGTGGTGAACGCTGATTTTCCTGCTGTACAAGTACCAACACAGTTTGTGCAAGACGGTCAGATCGTTTTGAACATTAGCCCATCAGCGGTAACACAATTTGCAATGGACAACCAACAGCTTAGCTTCAATGCGCGCTTTGGTGGTCAACCAATGCAAGTGTATGTACCTATGGGAGCTGTGCTCGCAATTTATGCACGTGAGAATGGTGAAGGGACTGTATTTACTGCAGAAGAATTCATCGAGGACGAAGACGATTTTGCTCCGGTATTAGAAAGTGTTGAAACAGCTGACGATATTACGCCAGATGATGAACCACCAACTAAGCCAGAGAAGAAAAAAGGTGCCCACTTACGAGTGATTAAGTAACCTTATTCAAATAAAAGAAAACCCGCTATTAAGCGGGTTTTTTATTATTAATTAATGGGTTGGCGTTACAGATATTCAAACACTTTAATAACACGTTCAACGCCTGATACGTTACGTGCTACATCAACCGCTAAATTCGCTTCAGAATCGCTCACTAAGCCCATTAAAAAGACTTCGCCATTCTCTGTTACTACTTTGATGTTATTGCTGCTGATGCTCTCTGTGGTGAGTAATTGCGTTTTCACCTTAGAGGTTAACCAAGAGTCGTGCGTTTGCGTGCTCATACCAATATTTGAACCAATGCGAATTTGGTTGTGAATTTTACGAATACCATCAACGCCTTCAATAGCACGTTGTGCTTCATCTTTCATTTCTTGGTTAGCTACTTGGCCGATCATTAGCACGATACCATTAACGCTGATAACGTTAACGTTGGCGTACTTATGAAGGCGCTCGTTTTCACTAATAGCGATAGAGCTTTTTATTTCGATGTTGTTATCGTCAATTTGCGAGCCAATTGTGCGGCGATCATTCGCGGCAGTTACAGCACCCGCTGTACCGGCGACAACAGCAGCTGCACAGCCTTGCAGCAATAAAACGGTACCAAATACTAGTAAAGACTGTTTAAACATTAATTTTCTTCCTGTGGGAATAAGGTTAAATCGATAAGCTCACTTAGGCAGTGTAAATTCACTAAATGCGACTCAACAATGCGGCTTGGGCGTTTTGATGGCACACGAATTTCAACGTCATTTGGGCCAAGTAAGCCAACTAATTCACCACCATCATCGCCAACAAGCACAATCACTTTCATATCACGGGTTAGCGCCGCTTCGACCGCTGAGATAATTTGCTTTTCATTACCATTCACGGCAATTGCTAGTAAAAGATCGCCTTGCTGTGCAAATGCACGAATTTGTCTTGCAAAAGTTTCGTGCTCATCATTGTTTGCAATTGCACCTAAGTTAACTTGCTCTTGTGCGAGCGCAACAGCGGGTAGGCAAGGGCGCTCGGTTTCATAAAAGTTAATTAATAGCCCTGCCATGTGCTGTGCCAACATATGACAGCTTGGGGTGCCACAACAGAGCAATTTATTGCCGTTAATAAGGCTTTGTGCAATGGTGAACGCTGCTGACTCAAGTGCACTTGGCAACACTTCACCCGCTGCTATTTGAACCTGAATATTTTCGGTAAAGATTTTTTTAATTGTTTCTTGCATAACCTACCAAATTAAGCCGACGCCAAACGGCGTTAGTAAACATTTTTAAACCAGTTTAGGGTGCTGTTAAGCTCTCCTGTAATAGCAACATAATCTATCCGCATTGCCTGGTTTGAGATCTTTTTCTCGGCAAGATAATGGCTAATAGTACGCCTTAATCGTTGCTGCTTTTGTTTGCTGAGCGCATAGTTTGCACCACCACGCAGGGCGTTTTTTCTAAATTTTACTTCTACAAAAACCAATGTTTGCCCGTCGCGCATTATTAGGTCGAGCTCGCCGTACTTGCATAAGTAATTGCGCTCAATGGCTTTTAAGCCATGTTGTATTAAATACTGTTCTGCCTGATGTTCGTAATACAGGCCTTTTTCGCGGCTATTTTGCCACAATTGCTTAAACCACGACATAGCTTCATCCTTGAGCTAATACCACATTCTAAACGGTTTACTCGGCGGCATTGATGCCAATAGCAGATTGCATAAATAGTGGGATTGGCTGCTCCGTTGCCAAATCAACCGCAATGATTTGCTTGTCTTTATACTGCGCCCAATCCAAAGAACGAGTAACGTAACCATTGCTGGCAATGCTTAACTGCCCACTAATACCGTTAAAGCGTTTGCCTTGTACCATGCTCAGTTGTTTTACATCACCGAGCATGCTGGCTGCATCGAATGCCATAGCGAATAAACGTTGGCTTATATCGGCATTCTCAGGCCATAAACTTTCGTACTGCTGGCGTAAATTATGTTGTGAGATTTGACCGTCTAGCATCCAAGGTAGTTCCGTAAAATAAAGGCCATCTAAATCGCCTTTATCGGTTCTATCAATTTGTTTACTGTGGCTTTTTGAGCTGGCATAAAGCGGAATACGCTCAGCAAAAGTACTCACGTTAACGTCTAAATAAGGTTTGATTAAGCGCGTTTCGGTTGCATCACCTAAAATATAAATCACATCAACATCGCTGCGAGAGCGAGTTTCGCTTTCAACTTCTTGCTTAAATAAAGACTTAACTACATTGATGCGCTCTTTACTTTGGTCTACTTCTAATAAGCCCGTAATGGTTTTTGGCATATCTTCTTTGCCAGCGTAAAAGCCAATTTGCGGTTTTACTTCGCTGTAACGTTGCCATTGTGTATTGAAGTATTCAACTAAGCGTTGCCCATTACTGTTATTTGGGGCCAATAGCATCGGCTTTTGATAGCCCGCTGTTAAAAACCGCTCTAACGCTTGCTGAACTTCATGCTCAGGACTTAAAGCAAAGAAAAAGTGCTGCTGTGAAATGCGCTCACCATCGAAGGTGTTTAAATGCATTACCGGGTAATCAACCAGTGTTTGTGCACTAGTCAGCTTTTCGATATTGCTTTTTAGTAGTGGGCCAATAACAAAATCAGCATTAAACTCACTGAGCTTAAGTGAAATTTCAGCGGCTGATAGCGACTCATCAATAAATAATGTTTGCTCTAATGACTGTCCATCTAGGGCCGCAAGCACACCGGCTTTTAAGGCATCACCTAAACGTTCATTAGCGCCAGATTGAGGAATAAGCACAGCTAAACGATTTACATTTAATGGCTCAATTTGTACTAGCTCCGTTACTTTTTTTGGTAGTATTTCAGCAGCTGGGTGGCCCGGGTAGCGACGCAGCCAGTTATTCATTGCTTGATGAAGCTCAACAGGCGCACCTAAATACACTTGATGATAAAGCGCTAGGTTAACCCAACCTTGCTGCACTACAGAACCACGATTAAAGCGCTCAAGTGCATAAGATGAAAGCTGGGTTAAGCTTTGCCATAAATCTTTGTTTAAATTCGCAACGGTAAAGTTATTTTCGCTGCTAAGGGTTGATGCTTTAAAGAAAAAAGGCATCGCTTGTTTTGGCATACCTTGCGAGGCATAAACGCGCGCAGTTAAGTATTGGTGCCAAGCTTGATGCTCAGGTTGGCTCAATTGTGGCTCTAGTTGTTGTAACTGAGCTAAAGCTAAGTCGCTTTTGCCTTGATGCTCTTGCGCAAGGGCAATGTAAAGCTTGTTTTGAATTTGGTCGACACTAGGAGTCGCTTCAAGCTCAAGGCAAATTTTTTCGAGTAGCGGCCAACGTTCTTCACTAATTGCTGCATCACGTGCAGTGTATAAAAGCTGGATTTTATCGGCGCCTTGTCGATTTAGCGCCGCTTGGTACATAGATTGTGCGTCGGTTAGCTGTGATAGCGCAATACTCGATTGGCTCGATTGATTTTCTGCACTATTTCGAGGTTTTTCGGTTGTGCTACAAGCCGATAACCCTGACAATACAATTAATAGACTAACAAGTTTAAGTCGCACAATGATTTCCCGATACGTTAACGCGATTTGCTTATATTACTGACTGACGCAGGAGACCTCAATGTTAAATGAGGACAATTCAGATAAAATCGGCACTCTTTACATTGTTGCCACGCCTATTGGTAACTTTGATGACATCAGCCAGCGTGCCATCCAAACCCTATCTGAGGTTGACTTAATAGCCGCTGAAGATACTCGTCACACAGGAAAGTTGTTAAGCCATTTTAATATCAAAGCAAAAACCTTTGCTTTACATGACCATAACGAGAAACAAAAAGCGCAACAGATTGTTGATTGGTTAGAGCAAGGAATGAATATTGCGCTGGTCTCTGACGCCGGTACGCCACTGATTAGCGACCCAGGTTATGCGGTGGTTAATTTATGCCGTGAACAAGGCGCGCATGTTACTCCGGTGCCGGGAGCATGTGCTGCAATTACCGCTGTGTGCTGTTCTGGTTTGCCGACTGATCGTTTTCAGTTTATTGGTTTTACACCAGCAAAGAGTAAAGCAAGACAGAGCTTTTTTATCGAAGCGGTAAACTCAGGTATTACTAGCATCATGTATGAAAGTACCCACCGTATCATGGCGAGCCTTGATGATTTAGAAGAAGCACTCGGTGCAGAACAGCTAGTAGTGTTTGCTAAAGAACTGACTAAAACTTTCGAAACCTTTTTCAATGGTACGGTTGCCGAGTTAAAACAGTTTTTAACGGATGATCCAACTAAGCAACGCGGTGAAATCGTATTGATGCTACCGGGTAAAGCGAAGCAAAGTGACGATATTCCAGAAGATGCGCGCCGCATGCTCGGTTTACTCGAGGCCGAAATGCCACTGAAAAAAGCTTGTGGTGTTGTGGCTGAGTATTTTGGTTTGAAGAAAAACGCACTTTATAAAGCAATTATTGACGAAAAAGGCTAATTCTTTACTGCATAGACGTGCGCGCTCAGGTATACTGCGCGCCGAGTCAGCCGAGATAATCGCTGCCTGCAACGAAAATGCGCAGGGGGAGGAAAGTCCGGGCTCCACAGGGCAGGGTGCCAGCTAACGGCTGGGGGGCGCGAGCCTACGACAAGTGCAGCAGAGAGGAGACCGCCAACTTCGGTTGGTAAGGGTGAAAGGGTGCGGTAAGAGCGCACCGGGCCACTGGTAACAGTTGGTTGCAAGGTAAACTCCACCCGGAGCAAGACCAAATAGGGTTCCTTATGGCGTGGCCCACGTTGGAACCGGGTAGGTTGCTTGAGCCATAGAGCGATTTATGGCCTAGACGAATGATTATCCACGACAGAACCCGGCTTATTGGCTGACTCACCAAATTACTCAAGAGCCTCGGTAAATACCGAGGCTTTTTGCTTTCTAAACCTTTACGTAATTAAGAAAACCCACTCCGCTCATACAAAACAGCGGCTTATTGGCTGACTCATCAAATTAAAGAAAGCCCACAGTGAAAACTGTGGGCTTTTTGCTTTTTAGGCGGAGAAAATCCACTCCGCGCATATAAAACAGCGGCTTACTGGCTGACTCACCAAATTAGATTAAAGCCCGTAGTGAATGCTACGGGCTTTTTGCTTTTTGGGGCAAAGAAAATTCACTCCGCGCATATAAAACAGCGGCTTATTGGCTGACTCACCAAATTACATAAAAAGCCTCGCAGCAATGCGGGGCTTTTTGCTTATTGCATAGACACAAAATTAAGAAAATCCACTCCGCTCATACAAAACAGCGGCTTACTGGCTGACTCACCAAATTATATAAAAGCCTCGCAGCGATGCGGGGCTTTTTGCTATCTGCATGCTTTGCTATTTGAGACTGAGCTCGATTCTCCAGACATATTCAAAATGAGGAGTTATGAGAAGTCGTTGTTAATAAACTTACGGCTGATATCTATGAAATCATAGAAATTATTTCAAACCATTTACTACTCACAATATAGAAGGCTGATCTAGTTTTTGAGCTCAATAGTTTGATTAGCACTTTTTTTAATGGAGCCTTCGCCTGCTTTTTGGGAGCGAACTAATTTTTTATATTGCCCAGGTGTTTGGTCAGAATGTTTCTTAAATTCGGTATAAAATGAAGATTTACTATTAAAGCCTACCTCATATGCAATATCGATTATTGCCATGTCAGTTTCACTTAAAAGGCGCTTGGCTTCCGTTATTCTAAACATGTTTACTAACTCATAATAGTTCCCTTGAGTTTGCTGATTAATTATTTGTGATAAGTGGTGCGTAGTTAGGTTAAGCTTTGACGCAAGTAGCTTTAATGAAATGGTTGCATCTTTATAAATTCCGGTTTCCAGCAGGGCTGTTAAATCACAAATAACCTCAGATGCCTTTTTATTTGTTACTGAAGAACGGTATGGTTTATTTAGTTTCGAGCCTTGTTCCGTTGATTGAAAGTCATTGATGTTGTGATGTTCTTTATATGACTTGTTTGTAGAAGCTTGTGACCATGGGTGTCCCCAAATTGGTAGGTATTCATAGATAATAATTGCCAGAATAAGCATGGCAATGGTGACTATAGATAAAGCCCAAGTGAATTCACCTGGCAGCCTGATAAGGAAAAAAACAAATACGAGGGAAATGCACACACACATACTAATAAGTGCAGTTTTTAACTTGGTAATTTCCCTAAGCACATCCGTTTTCTTTTGATTTAGTTTGGTGTTTAGCTCCCGCCAGATTAATTGGAAATAGAAGACTCCAATAGTCGCGATAATCCCAAAACGAGTAAAGCGCATTGGCGTCATTGAAAGTAGCCAGGATCTGTTCGTATTATCTAAAAATTCTATTTTTTCTTGATAATCAAGTACGTTATAAGGCAGCATAAGTGCAAGGTAAATCAATGGTAACAATAAATGCTTTAAGTCATTCTTATTGAATTCACTGTTAAGCCTAACGGATGATTTAAAAAATAAATAAAAAAATATCGGAATAGAGGCTGACAAAGGCCCAGAGAAAGAGAGAACGTATACTTTCCACTCCCTTATATTTTCTTCGAATAAAGCAAGCTCCAGCAGCAGGCTAATAAAGCCTAGCATCATCATCGTAAACATGGCTTTGGCTTTACTATTTTGGTGCGTACTTACTATTGCTCTTGCAATCATAAAGCAGCCAACGGCAATAGCTAGACATAAAATTATGGTTATTAGCTTCATCGTAGTTCAGCACGCTTATGCATTCTAATGCCTGTTTGATTAATGCTCATTTTGTGTCGTTTATAAATAGTTACTAAGGTCTGAATTTATCGGGGTGGTTCAACACTTTGTTTTTAAAGTGAATTTTCTTGGTGTTTGCCGATTGAAACGGTCGAGTATTTTACTTCACCTTTATAAGATAACTGAGCTGTATTTAAAATAAAAGTGTGATAATTAATGAATAGTAATCTGAATTCGTCTAAAAATTTTACTTGGTTGTTTTCTGTGCTAATGATAGTGCTGGCTATTTTTGTGGCGTTCTCTGCACAATTGCCTTCGGCGGACAATTACCAAAGTGGCAATGAAAAAGAGTTCTCCCAGCAAAATGCATTGAAGCATCTTAAAGTTATCAGTGCCGAGGCACATTATGTCGGGGCACCTGCTCATACTAAAGTGCGTAAATACTTAGTGGATGAATTAGAAGCACTTGGCTTAGAGGTTGAAACTTTCAAGCACCTATCGACCCACGGTCGCAGAACTGTTGCTGCATATACTAATAATATTATTACTAAAATTAAGGGTACTACTGAGGGGAAAGCTCTCGCACTTGTATCACATTATGACTCTGGTACTCACTCATCTTTAGGTGCCAGTGACGCAGGGAGTGGTGTGGTAACTATACTCGAAGCTGTTCGTACCTTTCTTGCCAATGGAAAACAACCAACTAACGATATAATCATCGTTTTGACAGATGCAGAAGAGCAAGGCTTATTGGGTGCTGGTGCCTTTGTTAATTTTCATCCTTGGGCGAAAGATATCGGCTTAGTGCTTAATTTTGAAGCCAGAGGGTCAGGTGGGCCAAGCTATATGCTGATCGAAACCAATGGTGGTAATAAAAGGCTTATCCAAGCGTTTAGAGAAGCTGATATTAACATACCCGTCGCTAATTCTTTGATGTATGCCTTGTATAAGTTGTTACCCAACTCGACTGATTTAACGGTATTTAGAAAACAAGCGGATATTGATGGTTTAAACTTTGCCTTTATCGATGATCACTTCGATTATCATACAGTCCAAGACTCTTGGGAAAGAATCGATAGGGAGAGCCTAAATCATCAAGCTGACTACTTGATGGCATCACTCAACTACTTTGCGTATGCAGATCTTAGTCAGTTGAAATCTGAACAAGACATGGTTTATTTCAACTTCCCTGGCTTAAACATGGTGATATACCCTAATTCTTGGGTTACGCCTATGGTGTTATTTGCGATAGTGCTATTTGTATTGCTCAGCTATTACGGATTTAAACAAAATTCGCTAACGATTAAGCAGGTGACTCTTGGCTTTGTGCCTCTTTTCACATCATTGGCCCTCGCAGGTTCTATAGGATATTTTGGTTGGCAATTACTATTGTCGCTTTTTCCTCAGTATGCCGATATTCCACACGGCTTTACTTATAATGGTCATTGGATTTTAGCCTGTTTTGTCACTTTCACCTGCGCTACAACACTTTTCATTTATCAATTGTTTAATAAAAAACTGTCGAGTAGTAACCTGTTCGTTGCCCCTATAGTGCTTTGGCTATGCGTGAATGTAATGATTGCTCTTATGCTACCTGGCGCAGGATTTTTTATTCTGCCACTCTATTTAGCTCTAGCCTGCTTTGGATTAAATATTTTTAGTCAGATTGAACGACCTAAGCCGCTCATGTTGGGCACTTTATTAGTAATACCTTCAGTTATGCTTTTGACTCCTTTGATTCCTCTACTTGTTATTGGGTTGGGTCTAAAGATGAGTGTAATAGGCACCCTACTAACCTGCATGACGCTTATTTTACAGATACCGATTTATTGCAACTACCCAAAAGGGAATAGACTAGCCATTGTTTTTAGTATGTTATCTCTACTCTTTTTAGTTATATCGGTCGCTCAGTCTGATTATACAGAGGAACGCAAAAAGCCAAATAGCGTGAATTATGTCTATGATCAAGATACCGATAGTGCCTTTATGATCAGTTACAATCGTACCCTAGATGCATTTACAAACCAGTTTTTTGATAAAGAGTCATCAGCAACAACTTGGGATGAATCGATCTATCCACAAAGCAGGCGAACAAAGGTGCGCTTTTACCAAGCAACGGACAAACTCGACGTTAAGGCAGCTAAAGTTGAAGTTATAAAGGATGAACTTACCGATAAATCACGAAAATTAGAGTTATTAATTAGCCCACAGCGAGAGGTTAATATTATTCAACTTGCCAGCAATAACGAAATGCCTATAAGTAAGTTGTCGGTTAATGGCCAAGCATTTAATAGCCAAGCTTTCAGTAGCGAACCAGGAGCAGTAAAAGAAATTAAAAAAGGCTTTTTCTTTAAGTATGTATTAACTCACTCTCATGAAAAAGTAAGTGTAGAGCTCGTTGTTCCTAAAAATACAGAGGTATCATTAAAGGTATTCGAAACATCATTCGATTTGCTTGAGAGACTAGATGATGTTCAAGCAAGGGATTCAATATATATGCCAGAGCCTTTTGTGATAAATGATGCCGTTATTATTGGCCAGTCAGTGAAAATTTAAACTTAAGATATTGAAAAATTTATTTTAAATTATTTTGATAGAAGCTGTTAATGGGTTGGTTTACTCACTAATTTTCAAAGAAGCCTCGGTATTTACCGAGGCTTTTTGCTTTCTAAAAGAACTATGCTTAGCGAAACCTTCAAACCAAGTCGAAATTTTTGCTCTTTATTTTGTGAGGGCACTCTTAAGTTGTTTGATTATTATTTGCAAACTAGGAATTTTTCTTAGCCACACTAAGAAAGTCACTCATTACCATAACGGCTTGTTCTTTATATCCTTTAAATCTAATTTACTTATACTTAAAGGATTAAAAATGAGTGTTATTGAGGGAAGTACTAAGGAATTTGGCAATACCACTATTCTACTTCATAGCTTGGGCTCTTCTTGTTACAGAATTGAATGGTATAGCCGAATGACGGGGGCATCGACGAGTTTAGCAAGGCTCAAGCAAGACAAATACGTTGTTATTCGAAAATGGGCGCAAGTTAAAAATATGGCTGATGTCTCGAGTGAATTTAGTAGTCGAAATAGCGCCTTGATACATTTTCTAAATAACGTTGATATTGTTAAATCCAATGATGACTGGATCAGTGCCGCTAAGCAGCATTGTCTTAACTTGTTTGTTGAAAATGAAGGACTAAAGCCAGTAACTAAAGCGAGCTTCCCTAAACCGAGGTTACAAGGGGCAATTGGTAAAGAAGTTGTAGTTAAATCAAAGTTGGGAGAAAGGGAAATAGCGCATGGCTTGTTGTTACAGCTTATAGGCAATCAAGCTGAAATACAGCTTGCGAACATTAAGAAAAAATATCTTACCAAGCAGGTTTATTTAAGGTAACTAGTTGTATTCAAATATCAAAATACACTTCAATTTTAAATCCATCTATTTCAGTAATTGTGTATGTACCGCCAAGAGCAATAACTCGCTCTTCAATAAATGATAACCCGTAACCACCAGACTCCTGCTGTGTGGTCTTGGTTTTTCCATTATCCATAATCGTAAGGCGAATATAACGTTCGTGAGCCGCCAATCTGAGCCTTAGCTCTGTGGCTGTACTGTGTTTGATGCAGTTTGTGACCGCTTCTTGGCAAATTCTGTAAACAGCTGTTTGATGTTCATCTGATATTGCTGAATTTAAGTTTATTTCAGCTATGTATTTGATCGATGCTTTACTTAGCAGAGACTTAAAGCGTCCTTCTTTAAGAGCTTGTTCTAGCCCAAGCTCATCAAGCTCTCTAGGTCTTAGGTGATGCATAATTTGATAGACAGAGTCATACATCGCTTTTGCATTTTCTTTTAGGCCTTCAACGAGGGCATTTTCATTATTTCGTTGCGCTATCGAAAGCACTGTCAGATCAGTTTTAAGTGCAGTTAGATTTTGGCCTAATTCGTCATGGAGTTCTTGAGATAAGTACTTTCGCTCATTTTCTTGAACAGTCACCATACGTTTAGCGAGCTGCTTATTTTTCTTAAGCAGCGCCGTTAGTTTTTCGTTGCTGGCTTGTAGCTGATTATTTTTGATCTTTAATTCGTTAGTGGCGGTGCCGATTAGCAAGCCAGTTACGGAATTAGCTAAGATAAATAATTGGCTAATGTAAGTATTGGTCGCATCTTGTGTGAGGCCTGCTTGTGCAACGATCAGCACATTACTTACCAAGGCACTTGCTATCGCCCCTTTAATGCCAAATTTATAAGAGAACCAAATTACCGGCAGAAGGGAGCATAGGCGTAGCAAGGGGTAAAGATCTGAGTGATTTAGGTAACTCACTATGTAAATAAGCGCCAGTGCGAATAAGCTTAATAAAATAACCGCATGATGCCGAGAAAACATACGGCTATAACTTTGGCTAAGTAACAATAATGCTGGAGCGACTAACAATGTACCCGTCAGGTCACCTAAAGTCATATTGAGTTGATATTGTAATACTTGCTTGCCTTTCAACCAGGTTGTGAATTCAAAAGCGCTCGAGAATAAAAACCATTTAAAAGAAGCTGAAATAACGGCAAGTAAAATTAGCGACAATGCACCTGAATTAGAGGTCACTTTTGGCGGCCAGCGGCTTTTCTTAAAGCTGTAGACAATAGCCATATAGGTTAATTCTTGGAAGAAGCCGTGAAATAAATCAAAGCTCCATCCGCCATTGTAATAGACACTTAAATACGACGCATAAAGTCGAGAAGCAATCCAAAGCATTGGCCATAATCGCACAGGCAAAATTACAAAGAATGCAAGCTTCACCCCCGCTGGCAGGTAAATAGCGCTACTTTGGGTGACGGTTTCTAAATGATTACTCACCCAAGAGGATAAATATAAAGCAAGAAAGTAAAGCGCAAACACCAATAACTGGTTAAATACTTCAGTTAAAAAACTACGTGAAGCGTACTCTTTTGAGACGAGCTTATGCCAGTTCATCAAGCGTGATCATCCCGGAATCTATGGCAATTTTTAATAATTCAAATGAATTACTGACTTCAAGTTTGTTGTATATATTCGTTTTATGTACGTGGGCTGTTTTTGGCATCATATCAAGTTGTTGGGCAACTTGTTTAGCATTTAACCCTTTAGCAAATAAGGGGAGTGCTTCTTTCTCTCTTGGCGTTAAGAAAGAAAGTTTGCTTGCTGGGGAAGTGGTATTAAATTTCACATCTTCACTGATATAGCGCCCTCCATTGATGACGGCATTAACCGCATCAATCAAAGCATCAGATGCTGAGCGTTTAGATACATAACCTTGAGCACCGAGTTTTAATGCGTTGCTAACATAAGGTTCGTAGTCATACATAGAGGCGACGATGGTTTTTATGTCGGGGAAATAGGTGTTTAAATAAGCAAGAAATGCGAGCCCATTTTCACCGTCATGCATTGATATATCAACAATAAATACATGGGGTTGCTCTAAGTTAACAGCAAGTTTTGCTTCAGTGACTGAGCAGGCTTCTATGACAACTTGCCATCCGGCTTGTAGCTCTAATAGTTTTTTAAAGCTATCTCTAACC
The DNA here is from genome assembly GCF_001641615.1 of Pseudoalteromonas gelatinilytica. Lineage (GTDB taxonomy): Bacteria > Pseudomonadota > Gammaproteobacteria > Enterobacterales > Alteromonadaceae > Pseudoalteromonas > Pseudoalteromonas gelatinilytica. The sequence continues at coordinate 78,158 of NZ_LRRU01000017.1, read as the reverse complement.
AGTTGATGATCTTCAATGATTCCAATTCGCATAATCCCTCCATAGATTTTTATTATATCCTCAATTCAATGAGTTATGTCTAGGAATTATTCTTATATAAATGAAACACTGGTTCATATGCAGTGACTAAAACAGGACTACACAGTAGGAATAGTTCTAGTTTAAACGCTATATTTTCTGAATCGTTGTGATTATTGATCTCGGACAAGGTTGCTGCGTTGACTCTGTTTGTTGCAGTGGTACAGTGAAATTGAACTTAAATTCTAGCTAAAGGAGTTGCCCATGCTAGGCGAAAAACACTCGTTATTGAATGAATTCCCTGAGTTTAATGAATTAATCCATAGCCTCGCGAAACACGACGCTCATTTCAAGAAAACCATGCAGCGTTATGATGATATGGATAAAGAAATTCGTGAGCTTGAATTGCAAAATTCGCCGATTGAAGATGCGGATATGCATGAAAAGAAGCATCAACGCGCCGTGCTAAAAGATGAACTTTATGACTTTTTAAAAGCCAATGCTTAATTATTGAATCGAAGCTAATGCCCCTTGCTCTAATGACTCTCGCTGACAAGGGGCATTATATCAACTCGCAATAATAGTTAACCGTATTGATGTTATTTAAAAGCCGATAAGCACCGAAACCTGCAATAAAAGCACCGCTAAAACGATATATACCAACCACAATGGGAAAATAAATTTAGCCCATTCTCCCCATCCCACTCGCGCTGTCGCAAGATACGCAAGTAAAGTTCCTGACGTTGGGGTGAGAATATTCGTGATGCCATTACCAAATAAAAACGCCACTATCGTGGTTTGCTCAGAGACACCCGCTAAACTACCAACTGGGCCTAAAATTGGCATACTGACTGCTGCTTGGCCTGACGTTGAGGGGATCAAAAAGTCTAACAATAATTGCGATACAAACATACCTGTGGCAGCAACATAGGCATTGCCTTCGCCAATAAATGACATTAAAAAGTGCACAATGGAATCAAGTATCATGCCTTGCTTTAAAACAACAGCAACCGCAGTGGCTACGCCTATCAGTATGCTTGCAAGTAGTACTTTTTTCATGCCATCAACAAATGCTTGAGCCGCTTGGTTTGCCGTTAATCCAGACATGGCGGCAAGCACCATGCTAAGGGCAATATAATAAGCACTTAAGGCATGATGTTTCCAATGCCAATGGGTTGATGCATAAACTAATAATGCAATACCTCCAGCCAGTGTGAGTAGCATAGAAACATGGCGTGTTGATAATTTCTCGGCATGAAAATGCACTTGGGCATTGTTAAAACCATGACGCTTGATCATTAAGAGTACAAAGCTAATACCAACCGCTAAAAAAGCCAGGTAAAAGAAAAATCGCACACTTGCACCACTAAATATTTGTAAGCCAAGCAGTGGTTGCGCAATTGTGAGTGGTAAAGGGTTCGTCACTGATGATAAATAACCGGCTTTCACGGCAACACAGACAATCGCAAAACCAATGATATTCGGCAGCCCTAAGCGATTGGCCATGCCAACCATTAAAGGAATAATCAAAAGGTACTCAGACGCTAAGCCCAAAAAGGTGCTACCTGCTGAAAAGGCGATCATAAGAATTATCACCAGCACATAAATATTGCCTTGAACTAGGCTTAATAGCCGCTCAAGGCCCGCATCTACCGTGCCTGCTTTGGTCAAGATACCAAACATACCGCCAATAATAAGCACCATAAATATCAAGCCAGCGCCTTGCTCTAGGCCTGTTGGAATTGCCATAAATGCGCCAATAATACTGACGGGTTCGGCTTTTATTTGATCTGCATTTTCATAATTAAATAAATTGCCGAGGGATTTATCTTTCTCGATAACTTTGTAGCTATTGGCTACAACAACATTGCCTTGCCTATCGTAAGAGCCTGAATCAACAAGGTATGTTAGCAACATGGCTAAAAACAAAATACTGAGCAATATAATTATCGGGTTCATGCCCTTTTTACTGGTGCTGGGATTTTGCGTGCTCATTATTATTGTCCTATTTGAGCCGACACATACGCCGCTAATTGTTTTGCGACAAACGCCGCATCCGATTTAAACGTTTGATAGTTTTCGCTCTTTTCAAACGCTTGTTCATTCATATATAACGCTCGGTTGATTTCAATCTGCACCGAATGACGATTTTGCGCTACATCAGCATAGTTACTGACTAGGTAGCCGCCCTTATAAGGGGTATTTTTTACCACTTTATAGCCTTTGCTAGTAAATGCCTTTGCAATCACATCAACAAACTCAGCGCTGGCTGAAGTGCCATCTTTATCGCCCAAAATAATATCAGGACGAGCCAAACCTGCATCTATGTTCATCCCATTTCCAACGGATTTCATCGAATGGCAATCAACATGCCACACACCCTGATGTTGATTATATAAATCATCAAGCAATTGATTGAGTTGTTGATGATAGGGGCTGTAATAATGACTAATTCGGTGAGCAATCTCTTGTTTAGTCAATGTTTTTTCATACATAGGTTTGCCAGGTAAGGCATAGCGACGAATAAGTCCCATACCACGCTCGCTGTACTTTGTTGGTTTACAAAGCTCCCAAGGCGTATCTAATAGTTCGGGATCAATATCTGTCGGGGCACGGTTAGGATCAATATACATCCGCGAGAAGTGTGCATGTAATAAGTACCCACCTTGCTCTACAACGGGTTGCCAAATATCATCAATAAATGCATCCCAACCGGTTTTTATAAATTCAACAGGCACTTGGGTATTAAAATCCGAAGGACAATGAATACCGCTGTGTGGTGAATCAAACACTAACGGTAAGGCTGCTGTTTGGCTTGGGGTTAATAAACTGAAAGCCGGCTCCATAGGTTATTCTCCTAACTACTTCATAAAGTTGCCTGCCACTTCGGCAGGCATCGCGACTTTCATTACAGTGAGTAAGTCAGCTGTAAATACATATAACGGCCCGTTGGGTTATAGGTATTTTGATCAAAGTTAATGTTTAAATTAGTCAATGAAGCGGGTGGCTGCTTATCAGCTAAATTATTAATCCCTAATTTCACCGCTAAGTTATTCTCAAACTGATATCCGCCCGAAATATTATGATACGTCACAGAGCCAATATCGCGTGGTTCGCCTGATACTTGCTCGGTTGTTGAACCGATATAACGGAGATTATAGTTGGCTGACCAGGCATCATGTTTCCAAGTGCTAGAGAAGGTGCCGCGCCACTCAGGATATGATTCCCTCGAAGCTGCTGTGCCTGCTAAATCTTCACGTTCAACAGAACCATCAGACAAGGTCGTGTATTCGGTTAATTCATTTAGTTTAGAAACATTGGCGTTAAACGACCAATCACCATGATCTGTTTGTAAGCTGTAGTAAGTGACAAAGTCGACCCCAGAAACGCGAGTTGCGTTTAAGTTGACTGGGCCATCTAAAATATCAAGGATTTCACCACTGCTATCACGGGTTATGGTGTCGCAGTTTTTATTTTGATAGGCACATAAGTCTAGGTTGTTTTGTGCGCCAAATTCACTGATGGTGTCATTTATTTTTATTTCGTACCAATCTAAGCTAAAGCTCAGGTTTTCGATTAAATTAGATTCGTAAACCAAGCCAACGGTCTTATTTTTAGAGGTTTCAGGCACTAACTGACGATTGCCGCCCGTGGTTACTTGAACATTCGTAAACGGTTGCGTGTAGCCACTAGGTACACCGCTACAACCGGGTAAGCTGGCATCTGTTGAGCACGGATCTGTGACAGCGCTGTAGGTCAAACGCTCACCTTCAAACAGCTCTAAAATTGACGGTGCTCTAAAGCCTTCAGCCCAGTTTGCACGCAGTGTCAGTTGCTCAAAGGGGGTGTAAAGTAAGCCCACTTTGCTGTTGGTTGTTGAGCCAAAGGTGCTGTAGTCTGAGTAACGTGTCGCTAAGCTCAGTTCTAGGTAGTCAACAAGTGGCAGATCAGCGAGCAACGGGATACTAAATTCAGCATAGGCTTCTTTTAAATCGTACTCACCAATCGTCCCTTCGCGTGGCGAAGAGGTGGTGGTTCTGTAGGTATTAATACGAGGATCAGCGTTAATTGTGCTGTCTGGTGTGTCTTTACCTTTTTCTTTTCGGTATTCAATACCAAAGGCTGCACCAATGTAACCGGCTGGTAGTTCGTAAAGGGTGCCTGTAATATTTGCCGTAAAGTCGACTTGGCTGGCTTCGTTTTTGTCGTGACCGGTAAAGTTAACGTACTCGACCATCTCGTCGGTCAAAGGGTTAAAAATATTAACAGGCACACAACCGACTGCAATATCAGACACATCGCCATCAATTCCACTGGTATCACAGGCACGTAAACCCAGCGCTAGTTTGTCTAAATCCATTTGATTATTAGAGGTAAACTCGCCTTTGTTTTTTGCCCAAGACACAAATGTATCCCAGCTCCAATCATCAAACACTTCCCCTTCAAGGCCTATTGCAAAGCGTGTCGTTTCAACTTTTTGGTCGTTCACACGATAGCCATTGTTCATAAAAAATGAGCTGTGTTTAAAGTCGCTACCCGAAAACTCAACCCCGAATGGGTTCACACTTTCGTCATCAACTATGACAAAGCCACGACTACCACGAATAGATGAAAGGGCAGGTGAAAACTGCTGATCAGACTCTCGTTTGTTATAAAGTGCTTCGGCTTTAAAGTTTACCGAGCCAATCGGTACGACGAGCTGTGTATATAAAGATGAGCGCTCACTCGGACCTGTAACATAGTTATTGTAATAGCGGTTAAAGGTGTCATCGCTGTTAACTGCACGCCAGCTATCGATACTACTGCCATCACTATTTGGATCGCGGGTGATCCCTGCTGATGGAATTGTAAAATCAACAACATCGGCTAAGTTATCTTCAACAAAATAACCTTCAGGTGTTGATGCTGTTAAGCCATTTAGCGGCACCGCAGTTAATTTACGGTCTTGGGTGTAAATTGGCTTTTGATCCACATAGCTGGCTGCAAACATAAGGTTGGCTTCGCCAATATTTGTGCCTGATAACAAATCAAGACTAAAGGTTTCTTTATCACCTTCAGATGTTTCACCGTAGCTGGTTTTGACTTCTAGGCCTTCGTAATCGTCATAGGTATATAAGTTCACAACCCCAGCAATCGCATCCGCGCCATAAATCGCAGTTGCGCCGTCTTGTAATACTTCTACACGTTTAACAATATTTTGAGGAATGGTATTCATGTCAACAAAATCACGGAAACCACGGGTGCCGGCACCATTTACCCAGCGATGGCCATTCACCAATACTAATGAGCGATTAGCCCCTAAGTTTCTTAAATTTAAGCTTGATGCGCCGTGACTTGTTCCGGCTGAGCCATTGCCATTTAGGCTTGAACCTACTGAAGGAAGCTCCTGTAATGCCTCTCCGAGTGATAACGAACCATTTGCCTGCAGGGCTTCTAAGTCGATATTTTGCACTGGGCTTGCTGTTGCTTCCTGGCGCTTAATGCGCGAGCCGGTGACGGCAATAACTTCGACGTTTTTTTCTGCTGATGTTTCTTCTGCGAGTACGTGTTGTGATGTGCTCATACAAGCTGTAGCAACAGCAAGCGATATCACTGAATGCTTAAATCTTGAATATTCCATTTGTTACACTCCGAGAGGTTATAGTTATTTTGTTGTTGTCAGCTAAGCACTTTACTCACTCCTAAAAGCTATGCAATATTATGAAATATCATCATCAAGCTATAACAAATTGTTATGAATGGACCGACGCAAACCACCCAAAAAATAACCTTAAATAGTATGGAAGCCTTTGATGCAGTTATGAAAACTGGCTCAGCAACGGGGGCAGCAAAGCAACTTGGACTCACGCAACCAGGGATTAGCCGGTTGATTGCTCAGCTTGAAAATAACGTTGGCTTTTCATTGTTTTATAGAGAGAAAGCGCGATTATTTCCGACCGATGAAGCAATTGCATTACATAAACAAATCGAAATTTCGTTAGCCAGTGTGTACCGCGTAGAGCAACTTGCTAAGAACATTCATCAATCACATGTTGGTGAGCTTAATATCGTTGCCCCGAGCAGCTTTGTAGCAGGTCCGTTAGCGGAGGCAGTGGCGTCATTTGTTAAATTACACCCGAATGTAAAAATTAGTTTAGATAGTCATAGTCCAGCCAGGGCATGTGAGCTTGTCGCAAATAAAGCCTTCGATTGTGGCTTTATACAGTTTCCTGAAAATCACGAGGGATTGTGGTGTGAACCCATTGTCACCAGTCATTTAGTGTGTGCGGTATCAAGCAGTCATCCATTTGCAGATGCAAAGCAGCTAACAGCGCAAGATTTGCGTGATGAAAGCTTGGTGTTATTAGGTCGAGGCCGTCATTCGCGTAAGCAAATAGAGCATGCTTTTTTACAAGATAATATCCGTGTTAATGTACGTGTTGAAACGCATACCGTGACAACAGCCTGCACTTTGGTAAAGCACAATGTGGGTATATCGATAGTGAATGAGTTGCTTGCTAAGCAGTACCAAGATGACGCGCTGAAATTAGTGCCATTTATACCAAAAATAGAATTAACCTATGGGTTTATTACGTCGGCATCAACGCCCATGAATCGGTTAACCAATGCGTTTTACAATCATTGTAAAGCACATTTCGATGAATTCGCGGCAGCTAACTAAGCAAGCTGTCGTTAATCGCAATATGTCTTGAGTCAATCAAGGTTATGGTAGTCTTAGCGCGATTTTTTCAGGCAACAATGGAATAGTGCTTTGCACTGACTAGGATTAACATGACTAAAAAAAATATGATTACAACTTCATTAGCACTCATGGGTGTTGTCGCTGTCGGTAGCGCGCACGCTGATGAAGGGCAGTGGCAACCGCATCAATTAAAACAATTACAAAGCGAGTTTGACCGCGTTGGTATCGAATTACCAGCTTCACAAGTGGCAGATCTTAACCAATATCCACTCAATGCAGTGGTTGGTTTAGGCTATTGCTCTGCGTCATTTGTGTCACCAAAAGGCTTAGCGGTAACAAATCATCACTGTGCTTATGGCGCGATTCAAAATAACAGCACACCAGAAAACAACTTAATTGAAAAAGGCTTTTTAGCAGCTGATTTGTCAAAAGAGCTACCAGCAGGCCCGCAAGAGCGTTTGTATGTCACTGAACAAGTGGATGATGTCACTGAGCGCGTACTGGGTAACCTACCTGCAGATCTACACGGCAAAGCGCGTTATGAAGCGATTCAAGCAAATCGCAAAGCCTTGATCAGCGAGTGTGAGTCAGATCCTAACTATCGTTGTACAGTGCGTGATTTCCACCATGGCTTAGAGTACTTCATGATCAAACAATTGATGATCAAAGATGTGCGCTTAGTGTATGCCCCGGCAGAAGCGCTGGGTAACTTTGGTGGTGACATCGATAACTTTGAATACCCACGTCACACAGCTGATTTTACCTTTGTACGTGGTTATGTTGGTAAAGATGGAAAACCTGCCTCATATAGCGAAGATAACGTCCCCTATGAGCCTGTTTCATTCTTAAAAGTGAACACCAGCGGCGTAAGCTTAGGTGATGGTGTGCTGGTGGCCGGTTATCCGGGTCGTACTAGCCGCTATAAGCTTGCAGACGAAGTAAATTATTCTGCGAGTTGGTATTACCCAACATTGCTTAATACTTACAACATGACTCTCGATGTGATTGCCAAGCAGAGCAAAGGTGATGAGCAAGCACAAGTAAAATATGCCTCTCGTGTGAAAAGCACTAACAACCGTTTAAAGAAACTGGAAGGCTTACAAGATGGCTTTAAAGTAACGGATATTCCGGGTATTAAAGCTGCGCAAGAACAAGAGTACCTAGCTTGGTTTGCACAAAGTGCTGAACGTAAAGCGTACGCAGATTCATATCACGCATTAAAGTCATTGTTAGTTGATGCACATGCTCAGCAACAAAGTCACTTTTACTTTGACTATGCAAAACAGGCGGATCTACTAAGCACCGCGATTCGTTTATATCGCTTAGCAAAAGAGAGCGAAAAACCTAATGCAGAGCGCGAAATGGGTTACCAAGAGCGCGATCTTCCAATGCTTAAAGCGCGTTTAGAGCGATTACAAAAACAGTTTACGCCTGAGGTTGATAAAGCCTTATGGTTAAGCTACTTAGGTAACTATTTAGCGCAAGACAAGGCAGCGCAAGTTGCGGCATTAAACAATGGCTTAGGTATCACTGATACCACTACACAGGCTGAGCTTGATGCGATTATTGCTTCTTTTTACGTTAAAACAGAACTTACAGATACAGCAACACGCGTTAGCTGGATAGGTAAATCTGTTGCAGAGTTTGAAGCATCAAACGACCCATTCATAAAGCTTGCTGTTGCTCTATACGAGACCAACATGGCACAAGAAGCTGACGAAAAAGAAATGGCGGGGCGTTTAGCTGAAATTCGTCCGCAATATATGCAAGCCGTGATCGCCTTTAATACAGCCAAAGGTAAGCCAGTTTACCCAGATGCAAATGGCACATTACGCGTAAGCTATGCACAAGTTGATGGTTACCCAGCGGCAGATGCTGTGTATAAAACACCATTTACATCACTACGTGGTTTAGTGGCTAAACACACTGGCGAAAAGCCATTTGTTGTTACCGATAAAGTCCTTGAAGCATACAAAAAGCAAGCGTTTGGCGCGTACTACCGCGGTGACTTAGGTTTGCCAGGTGTAAGCTGTAGCTTATTTAGTTTTGGTTGTGAGCTACAAGCGGCTCAACCTCTTGAAGTAAACTCAGTTCCTGTAAACTTTTTGAGCAGTGCTGATACCACTGGGGGTAACTCAGGTTCGCCAGTCATGAATGGTAAAGGTGAATTAGTGGGTCTTAATTTTGACTCGACTTATGAATCAATCACCAAAGATTGGTACTTTAACGCCAAGATCACCCGTGCTATTCACGTTGATATTCGATACATGCTTTGGTTAATGGAAGAAGTTGATAACGCAGGTTACCTACTTGATGAAATGACCTTAGTTAAATAGCCCTGCTATTTTGAAAATAACCGCAGCAATTGCTGCGGTTATTTTATGTCTTTAATTTTTGCCAATCTAACGTTTTTAATTTGTTTATTTTCAATACTTTTGTAATGTACAAAGCAGATACTTTTACTTGGGAAAAATAATGAGCGCCAAACAAATAATAAAAGCCATTTCAGTGAGTGTTGTGGCAATAACGGCAAGCTTTAATGCCAGTGCAGCGAATACCGAAGCAATGTGGCCGGGCACGGCTTATAATCAGCAAATACCAACATTTAAACAAGTACTTGGATACGATGTAGGTGAGCGCATTACTAATTACAACGATATGCGTCGTTATTTAAGCGCCCTTGAACAAGCTGCGCCTGATCGTATTAAAGTGTTTAAGTACGCAAACAGCTGGGAAGGTCGTGAACTAGTTTATGCGGTGGTTGGCACCGCGGAGCATATTCGCTCATTAGAAACCCTCGCCAATAACACCCAAGCCTTAGCTGATCCGCGTATCACCTCTGAAAAAGAAGCTAAGTCGCTAATTAAAAATTTACCGACGTCTGTGTGGCTTCAGTATGCCGTGCATGGTAATGAAATTAGCTCAACCGATGCTGCACTATTCACTGCATACCACTTACTAGCAGCCCCGAATGATGCCATTAACAGCAAAATTTTAGACAACACCGTGGTGTTTATCGACCCATTGCAAAACCCTGATGGCCGTGAGCGCTTTGTTACTCGTTATTATGCGACCGTGGGTCTTGAGCACAGTGCAGATAGGTTAAGTGCAGAGCATAATGAGCCGTGGCCAAGAGGCCGAACTAATCATTATCTGTTTGATATGAACCGTGATTGGTTAGCGCTTACTCAGCCTGAAAGTAAAGGTAAAGTTGCGGCAATCAATAAATATAAACCACAAGTGGTGGTTGATATTCACGAAATGGGCGGCGACCAATCTTACTACTTTGCACCGGCTGCTCAGCCATTTAATCCGCATATGACGAAAACCCAAATCGCAAACATGGATGCAATTGGGCAAAATCATGCAAAGTATTTTGATGAATTTGGCTTTGATTACTTTACCCGTGAAATTTTTGATGCCTTTTACCCAGGCTACGGTGATAGCTGGCCTGTTTTTTATGGTGCATCAGCATCAACTTACGAAGTAGGCTCTGCGCGAGGCCATGTTTTTGAGAAAAATACCGGTGAACTACTGACGTATTTTAATACTGTAAAGCGTCAGTTTGTGGCCTCAATTTCGACTGCCGAAGGAGCTGCTAATCAACGTGAAAAACTACTAGGTGATTTTTATCAATATCAAATTGATGCGATTGACAGTGGTAAGAAAAGCAAAGAGCGTGTTTATATCTTACCTAAGCAAAGCAATCGTGAAGGCACGCACAAGCTTGCTACCCTAATGGCTGAACATGGTGTTGAAGTTAAACAAGCAACCGAAGACTTCAAAGCCTGTGGTGTTAAGTACAAAGCGGGTAGTTATTTTATTGATACCGCACAGCCGCGTGGTGTCTTTGTGCGTACCACGTTTACAGACCAAGTTGATATGGCTGAGGCATTTGTCAAAGAGCAAGAAAGACGTCGCGCTCGTAACCTAGGTGATGAAATTTACGATGTCACAGGTTGGTCACTGCCGATGATGTTTAATGTTGATAGCGACAGCTGTGGTAAGGCGGTGAGTGCCGACAGTAAAGCCGTTCAGGCCAACGACACATTGCTTGGCAAAGTGAATAACCCAGAAGCCTCTGTGGCTTATATCGTTGCGTGGGGCGACACGGCTGCAGCACGCTTTTTAACTGCAGCGCTTCAAGCAGGGGTTAAACTGAAAAGTGTTGACCAAGCATTTGTATTAGGTGATAAAACTAGCTACCCAGCGGGCAGCTTAGTCATTGAAAAGCGCCTAAACGATAAAGACTTACTGACTAAAATTAGTCAAATTGCCGAGCAAACAGGGGCAATTGTCGATGGTGTTGATTCAAGTTGGGTGATTGAAGGCCCAAGTTTTGGTAGCAACAAAACCGTGCCAATGGTAGCGCCAAAAGTGGCGATTGCATGGGATGCACCAACCAGTGAGCTAAGCGCCGGTAGCACCCGTTTTGTAATCGAAAGACAGCTTGGCTACCCAGTCACGGCGATTCGTACGCCAATGCTTGCATGGGCTGATTTAAGTGACTATCAAGTCGTAATTTTACCAGAAGGTAATTACGAGCAAGCATTAGGTAAATCGGGCGCAGCTAATTTAAAAAGCTGGGTTGAGGCAGGCGGCGTATTGATTGCCTTAGGTAATGCTAACCGCTTTACTACTAATGCTGATTACGGCTTATTAGATGTGAAGCGCGAGCAAGCTTATCGAGAAGATAAAGCCGACAGCAGCGATGATAAAAGCAGTAAAGTGGCAGGGCAGTTATTCGCTTCTCGCGATGATTTAAAAGCAGCGAGCATTGAGCCACATACATCGCCAGACTATGTAGCCGGTGTACTTGCTAATGTTGAAGTAGACCAAGAGCATTGGTTAACCGCAGGGGTTGATAAAGACCTTGTTGCAGTAGCTTACGGTAATGATATTTACACGCCTATAAAACTGAACTCAGGTAAAAACCTAGCGTGGTTTACAGGTAAGGATGATGTGCTAGCAAGTGGTTATTTATGGCAGCAAAATAAAGCACAGCTTGCATATAAGCCATTGCTTGTTCATCAACCGCAAGGCAAAGGCATGGTAATAGGCTTTACACAATCACCAACCTACCGTGCCTACCTTGAAGGCATGAATGTACTGTTAACTAACACGATTTTCCGCGCTGCAGCTCATGCTCAGTAAGGTTAAATTCTAAACGAATAGCCCGCCGATGTTGCGGGCTTTTTTGTGTTTAGATATTTATAAAACACAATTCCAAAAAGAGTGGGCAATAAAAAAGCCCGCAGGGCAAAGAGCGGGCTTTTTAGTGTTCCATGGAGAGGAAGTGTTAAGACACAATCCCTAGTGGCTTACCTGTTTGCCAAGCGCCACGGGTAAAGTCTGGAATTGTTTTGCTGTTACTTCTATCAGCAACTGATGCCATACTTTGCGGGAAGATTGATGACCATGCTGCGGCATCGTAAACATCTTGATCGAGTGGCTCATTGTTGCGTAAGCAGTAGATCATGCGCCAAAGCATAATGAAGTCCATACCGCCGTGGCCGCCGTTACGTACTGCTTCTTCACCCATGCGTTTCCACAGTGGGTGATCAAACTCAGCACGCCATTTTTCCATATCTTGATCCCAGCTATGGAAGTTTTGCATATGTGGCTTACGGCCCTGTGAACCAGCTTTTTCCCACGCAGCGAGCTCAGCTTCATATTGCTGTTGGTAAATTTTCGCGATGGCTGGTGGCACATCTTCAAGAGCAATACGATTAGGGAATCCAGCAAATGTGCCATTAGTACCTTGAATTAGGTTATGGCGGCTGTATGGGCGTGGGCTTGTGGTGTCATGCTGAACCATAATGCTACGACCTTTCACTGTTTTAATAATGCTGGTGTTCATGTCGCCAGCGGTAAATTTCAGCGAGCGGCGTTCGTGGCCTGCAGGGAATTCGCGCTCTGCATAGGCGGCGCGGCCAAGTGCTGGTGAGCTGACTGAGGTAACAAAGTCAAAGCGGTCACCACGGTTGATGTTCATATACTGAGAAACTGGGCCTAAACCATGGGTTGGGTATAAGTTACCGTTTACCTTGGTATGCCAGTAAGTACGCCATGAGCCTGTACTACGGTCAATTTCTTTCATTTGCCAACGCAGGTCATGAATATAAGCAGCTTCACCATGCAATAACTCACCAAATACGCCTTTACGAACCATGTTTAAAACCATTAACTCGTCACGGCCGTAGTTAACGTTTTCCATCATCATACAGTTCTTTTGCGTGCGTTCAGCAGTGTTTACTAGTTGCCAACACTCTTCCATCGTGGTTGCTGCAGGTACTTCAACAAAGGCATGTTTACCGCTTTCCATAGTCGCGACGCTCATTGGTGTATGCCAACGCCAAGGTGTTGAAATGATCACAATGTCGATGTCATCGCGAGCAAGCATGTCTAAATAGGCTTTATCAGAACCCGTATAAGCAGTTGGTTTAGGTAAGCCTTTTTCAACAACATAATTAACAGACTTATCTAGCATCAGCTGATCAGTGTCACAAATAGCTTTAATTTCAACCCCTTCAATATGGCAAAGGTGTTTTACATGACCGCTACCACGTTGACCAACCCCAATAAAACCAACACGTACCACATCCATTGCTGGCACAGCTAAGCCCATTACGCTTTTACCTTGTGCTGCAAGTGGTGTGCTTTGATTATCACCTTGTTGGCTTTTCGCACAGCCAGTCACGACTGTCGCGGCGGTAATGGCTGCGGCAGATTTTAAAAAACTACGTCTATCTATTGTCATAACGATACCTAAATCACTGAGATTGTTTTAATAGTGGGTTTCAGTTGTTTCTGTTATATCGCAACTCAAAGTCAATTACAATTAAATGCTTTCAAATTCTTTCGTAACTTTGGGTTTTATCATTTTTATCCTTATAAAATACCGTGGGAAGTGTGTTTTTAACTTATTTTGCGACTTTCGTTATCTTTCGTTTTGTTGCGCAGCGTTTCGCGCTGTGCTAATGTAATTTCAAATCACGTATCTAACCATTAGCGTAAGCTGCTTGGAGAAAACCATGAATGCATTAAAAACGATTATAAATAACAATCGAGTAGGGCAAGCGCAGGGTATTTATTCTGTGTGTTGTGCACACCCGCTCGTTATCGAAGCAGCAATGTTGCAAGCTCTAAATGATGACACCGAAATTTTAATTGAAGCGACAGCGAATCAAGTTAATCAGTTTGGTGGTTACACAGGAATGAAGCCCCATGACTTCGTTGAGTTTGTTCATGCAATAGCGGAAAAAATAGGGTTAGATACCCAGCGCATTATTTTAGGTGGTGATCATTTAGGCCCAGTGTGTTGGGTAAATGAGCCTGCAGACGTTGCGATGGTTAAAGCTGTTGAACTAGTAAAAGCCTATGCAAGTGCGGGTTTTAAGAAAATTCATTTAGATGCCAGTATGCCATGCGCTGACGATGGAAAACGTTTAGCTGATGCCGAAATTGCCAAACGTGCCGCATTGATGTGCCAAGCCGCTGAGTCGGTAGCAAAAGATAACGATATTCTGTATGTAGTGGGCACTGAGGTCCCTCCTCCAGGTGGCGCAACACAAGAGCATGAAATTATTGAGGTATCGCATGTTGAGGGAGTGCAGCAAACAATCGAATTACATCAGGCTGCATTTGCTAACTTAAACATAAGCGATGTCTGGTCACGCGTTATTGCTGTTGTTGTGCAGCCAGGAGTTGAATTTGATAACCATCAAGTTTTTGATTACCAACGTAATGAAGCGCAAAAACTGAAAGAGTTTATCACCACTGTCGATAATCTTGTTTATGAAGCTCACTCTACCGACTATCAGCCAGATCATTGCTATCACGAGTTGGTGCAAGATCACTTTGCCATATTAAAAGTGGGTCCTCAGCTTACCTATGCACTACGCGAAGGGTTGTTTGCGTTATCTTATATTGAAGATCAATTAGTCGAAGCGGCTAAGCGTTCAAATTTACGTGATGTATGTGAGCGCATCATGCTAGAAAAGCCACATTACTGGAATAAGTTTTATCCAACACAAGGTGCTGAAGCTAAGCTGTTTAGAGCTTATAGTTATAGCGACCGTATTCGTTACTACTGGCCTGAAGATGAAATAAAGCAAACAGTAGAAACTTTATTTGCCAACTTAGAAGGGCAAATTATTCCACAAACTTTACTTAGCCAATTTATGCCAGCGCAATATAAGGCATTGATCAATGGCCAAATTAACTCATCACCCCGTGAGTTAGTAATTAATAAAATAATGGAAGTCACGAATACCTATTCGCGTGCTTGTAATCAATAAGTGGTGTTGAGAGAGAATTAATTATGACGCAGTTTTTATCATTAAACGAAACAGAGCTTAAGCAACAAAACGCTTATTGGACAGCAAGAGAAATCTCCCAGCAGCCAGAGTCATGGTGCAATACGGCGGCTATTATTGAAACGCATCGAGCAGAAATAAATGCATTTCTAGCGCCAATTTTGGCATTAAAAGAATTACAAATCGTATTAACAGGAGCTGGCACATCAGCCTATGTTGGCGAGGCATTAGCACCTCACTTAACAGCTAAAACTGATTTAAATGTGCGCGCAGTTAGCACCACCGACATTGTGTCTAACCCCCATGGGTTTTTACAAAAGAGCACACCCACTTTACTTATTTCTTATGCGCGTTCAGGTAATAGCCCTGAAAGTGTCGCGGCGGTTGATATCGCAGAGCAAGTTGTTGAAAAGTGCTATCACTTAGTCATTACCTGTAATGAAAATGGTGAATTAGCGAAAAGGGCGGCAGCTAAAAAAAATAGTTTTAGTGTACTTATGCCAAAAGAAACCTTAGATGAAAGCTTTGCAATGACCAGCAGTTTCACCTCAATGCTGCTTTCAACCTTATGTATTTTTACCCCTGATGTTAACCAGCTTGCACAAGTGGCTACGCAGACAGAGCAGATGCTCGAAACGCAACTTGAAGAGATCAAAGGCTTTGCGCAAACTGATATTGAACGTTTGGTGTTTTTAGGGGCAGGCTCGTTACTTGGCTATGCGAAAGAAGCGGCCTTAAAGTGCTTAGAGCTGACCAATGGGGATTTAATTAGTTACTTTGAAACCCCTCTTGGCTTTCGTCATGGTCCTAAAACCATCATTAATGATAAAACCGCAGTGTTGTTAATGGCCTCAAGTGATTTTTATAGCAGTTTGTATGATACTGATTTATTTAATGAACTATTAAATGACCAACAATGTTTAGCGGTTAAAAAGCTGGCGTTAAATACTGAACTGGTCGAGCTAGATGATGTTTGGCAAGGTCTGTATTATATTGTCTATTGTCAGATTTTTGCATTTTATAAATCAATGTCACTCGGTTTAACACCTGATAATCCTTGTCCTACGGGCGAAGTTAACCGTGTTGTAAAAGGGGTAACTATTTACCCATTAACTTCTCGCTAAGTAGTGTTGGGTAAAATATGGCTGTTTACGGACTCGATATTGGTGGTACAAAAATAGAGACCGCCATTTTTAATGATAATTTAGAGCAACAGCAAAGTTGGCGTATTACTACGCCAACGGATGACTATCAGCAATTTTTGCACGCAATTTATCAGCAGGTAATTAAAGCCGATGAGCTATCGGGTTGCCAAGGTGCGGTGGGCATCGGTATGCCAGGTATCGTTAATGATGAAGGTAAAGTGCTGTCGGCTAATGTGCCGTGTGCCACAGGTAAAGTGATTGCCAACGATCTTCAAGCATTATTAAAACGCCCTGTTGCGATATTAAATGACACCCGGTGTTTCGCTTTATCAGAAGCTAATGGCGGAGCTGGTGAAGGTTATAGCAGAGTATTCGGTGCCATTGTTGGCACTGGTGCGGCGGGCGGTATGTGTATTGATGGAACCTTGTTTAACCAAGGTTTGGGCATGTCAGGGGAGTACGGCCATTTACCACTGTCTGCGTATCTACAACAAAAATACCAGCTGCCTGTTTTGAAATGCGGCTGTGGTTTAAATGGCTGTGTAGAAAGTTATATTGCAGGGCCCGGCGTACAAACCTTGTACCAGCATATTACGCAATCTCCTAAATCAGCGATTGAATGGGCAAACGATATCAAACGTGGTGATGAACAAGCCTTAAAGGTGCTTGCCTGTTACTTAGATATTCTTGGCGAAACCTTTGCTGCTATTAGTAAAAGTTTGCACCCAGAAGTAATTGTGCTTGGGGGCGGGTTGTCGCTCATTGATGCAATAGTAGAAAAACTCCCTGACGCGATTCAAACTCATTTATTTTCAGGTTTTGCCGTGCCAGAAGTGAAGCGCGCAAAATTTGGTGATTCTAGCGGCGTAAGAGGCGCTGCAATAATAGGAAGTGTTCATGCTAATTCCAACGCATCTTAATCGTTATTACTTAAAAGCCGCAAAAGTGGTGACTGCTGATGCGGTTTTACTCGATCACGTGGTCTTGGTCGAGCAAGGTAAAATTACTGCCATTACTACGCAAATAGCGCCCGAGGTCGAGGTAATTGATTTAGGTGAGCACAGTTTATTTCCGGGCTTTATCGATTTACATATTCATGGCCGGGAAGGCTGCGATATTATGGACGGCACCCCTGAATCACTAGAGACTATTTCTCGTTCTTTAGCAAAGCATGGCGTAACGGGTTTTGTTGGCACAACGGTGACTGCAGACTGGGACGTCTCAATTCAAGCTTATAAAAATATGGCGAGTGCCTATCAAAAAGGCTTGGCTGGAGCGCAGTTGCTAGGGGCTTATAACGAAGGTTTATTCTTTGCCGAAGCTCATAAAGGCGCGCATAACGAGTCATTTTTTTTAGAGCTTACTAAACAGCGATTTGATGAAATTTATGCCGCATGTGAAGGTTGCTTAAGCTCATTTGCGTTAGCGCCAGAACTACTTAAATCCCCCGACATGATCCGCTATATCACCGATAAGGGTGTGCGTGTGATGCTGGGTCATACAGATGCTAATTTTGAGCAAACAACACAAGCTCTTGCTCATGGAGCCTGCGGTGGTGTGCATATTTTTAATGGTATGCGTGGTATTCATCATCGTGATCCCGGCTGTACTGGCGCATTATTGATGGACAACGATGCCATGGTTGAGCTTATTCCTGATGGTATTCATTTGCATCCGAGCATCATGAACATGGTTTACCGTTTAAAAGGGGCAGATAAAATTGCTCTGATCACAGACTGTGTGAGCGCCGGAGGCTTACAAGATGGTCGCTACCGTTTAGGTGAGCTTCCTATTGTGGTTGAGCAAGGTGTTGCAAGAACTGAGAGCGGCTCTTTAGCTGGCAGTACATTAACCATGGAAGTTGGCGTTGAGCGCTTTTATAACCTAACCGACGCAAGCCTAGTCGAAGCAACTAACATGGCCAGTTTAGTACCCGCTGAGTTTTTAAATAAAGCGGAGCAAATAGGCAGTATTGCGGTAGGTAAACAGGCTAATTTTGCCCTGCTCGATAAAGACTTTTCTGTTCAAGCAACAATCTGTGCGGGTAAGCAAATCTTTTAAAAGTTAAGTGAGAATGCAGGCAAAAGTATTCGATGCCATTGTTATTGGCAGTGGCATTACTGGCGGCTGGGCTGCTAAAGAACTAACCGAAAAAGGGCTCAATGTACTGCTGCTGGAACGTGGCAGGCAGGTTGTGCATGGTACTGACTATATCACTGCCTTTAAAGACGATTGGCAACTGCCATTTCGCGACAGGCCCAGCTTGCTAGAAAAGCGCAACCAAGCTAAACAAGCACGCACTGGCTATGCCACCAAGCAATCAATAAAACACTGGTTTGTGAATGATTTGCAGCACCCTTATCAAGAATCACAGCGTTTTGATTGGATCAGAGGGTATCATCTTGGTGGGCGCTCATTAACTTGGGGGCGGCAATGCTTGCGCCTCAGTGATATAGATTTTGCAGCCAACAAACAAGATGGTCACGGCGTTGATTGGCCTGTGCGCTATCAAGATATTGCGCCTTGGTACGATAAAGTCGAAGCCTACATCGGGGTTATTGGCGAAGCGCTGAACTTACCTCAGCTACCAGATGGACCTTACTTACCTCCTTTTGCGCTTAATGCCGTAGAGCAGCAGCTTAAACAAAGTTTATTAACTCACTACACTAATCGGCACCTCACCATCGGGCGAGTTGCGCATTTAACTAAGGCAAAGCCTGAGCAAGGTCGTGCTCCATGCAGCAAGCGCAACCGCTGTATGCGGGGTTGTCCAACCGGTAGTTATTTTAGTAGTTTAGCCTCGACCTTACCTGCAGCGATGCGTACTGGGCGACTCACTATTCAGACTCACTCCATTGCTAAAGAGATTATTTACAATCCAGAAAGCGGGCAAGCCACAGGTGTGAAAGTAATTGATGCTGAATCTAAAAAAGAGCGTATCGCGCAAGCGAACATCATTTTTTGCTGCGCATCAACGGTGGCAACAACAGCCTTGTTATTAAATTCAACCTGTGCACGTTTTCCTAATGGCTTAGGGAACGATAGTGGAGAGCTTGGTCATAACCTCATGGATCACCATTTTAGGGTTGGTGCAACGGGTGAACCAAAAGGTTTTGCTGATGACTTTAATGATGGCGACAGACCCGTTGGCTTTCATATTCCGCGCTTTCGAAACCTTGATGATAACGAGCAGCATAGCTTTATTCGCGGCTATGGCTATCAAGGATACGCAACACGAAAAGATTGGCGACGGGGCTTTAAAGAACTTAGCTTTGGTAAGGCTTTTCGAGAAGAGCTTGCCAAACCTGGGCCTTGGCAAGTTGCATTAATAGGCTTTGGTGAATGCCTGCCTTATCATCGTAATAAAATGAGCTTAGATCCGGTATTAAAAGATCAATCGGGATTACCTTTAGTTAATTTTGATTGCCAATTTGCTGAAAACGAGCAGCGCATGCGCGAGGATATGAAAGCGCAAGCCGTCGAGATGCTCAGCAAAGCTGGTTATCAAAATGTGCAAGCGTACGATAAAGGCTCAGCGCCGGGGCAAGCCATCCACGAAATGGGAACTGCGCGCATGGGACATGATGCTACAACCTCAGTGCTTAATCGTTACAACCAAATTCATAGTGTGCGTAACGTCTATGTCACTGACGGCTCGTTTATGTGCTCGTCGGGTTATCAGAACCCTTCGTTAACCTATATGGCATTTACTGCAAGAGCCGCCGATCATGCTGCACGACATTATCAAAATGGGGTGTTCAATGGCTGATCTACAAAGGCGAAATGCCATTAAATGTTTAGCTGTATTATTCGGTGCGGCTATTACGCCAGTGGCTGCGACTCAGCTATTTGATAAAGTGAATGACAATCATTTTGAGGTGCTTAAATCTGAGGCGCATCGGGATGTGGTCACGCACATGCAGGCGGTTATTTTAGAACTGGAGCCAAATGAACAGCTGTATTTTAATTTAGTCGCTTTCACAGATTTAATGTTAGCAAATACACTAACTACGACTGAGCGTACGGCATGCTTAAAAGGCGCAGATCTGATTGCAGAAGGTGCTCTTTCATCGTCGCAATTAGCAGATAAACTCACAGGTTTATTTACTATCTCTTTGCAGCAGCAACAGTGCATAATAGCGCAGCAAGCCTTACCCCTTTCAGAAGTGAGCCCTGATAAGCGTGACGAGTATTTAATTTATAAGTGTATTTTTACCGTGCGTGAATTTTTGCTACTGGGCTATTTCACATCAGAAAAATTGCAGGCTAGTTAAATAGTAAAACAACTAAGCCTGCCCATGTCGTTACTTACGCCAACTTGTTAGTTTGTGACCAATCAGTGCGTAATAAAGAATAAACGCATAGCAAGGGATCAACAGATAGTAAGCTTGTTGTGCATTGCCCGTATATTCTGCAAATACACCGTATACCAAAGGCAATAGCGCGCCACCTGAAATCCCCATAATCAGTAATGCCGCGCCGGTTTGGGTTTTATCGCCAAGATTTGCAAGGGCCATAGGCCAAATGGTCGGCCATACCAGCGCATTCGATAAGCCAAGTAATGCAACAAATAACACGGTATCTGGAAAACTGTTATCAGCAAGCCAAAAGAGCACTACGTTTGCAATCGCAGTTTGTTGCGGTTCAATCAAAATGATACCAAGTGAAAACACACAACCACTTAACGCAGAAAATATCAGCGCCTGTTGCTGACTAAAAAAGCGAGGAATTAATACGATACCTAAAACATAACCTAGCACCATAAAGCCCATGGTGTAAGAGGTGAGTTCTGCGAACTGCAATACCCCTTGTTCTTTGCCGTAAAGGCCAATAGTGTCGCCGGCAATGACTTCTGCACCTATGTAAAAGAATAGGGCTATCACGCCTAAAACTAAGTGTGGAAATTGCAGGACTGATTTACTCTCGCTGTTGTTGCTGGTTTTTGGTTGCTCAATATCTGGTAGCGGAGCCAGCATGATTAACGCCGCTAATATTGCTAATGCGATTGCCATTAAAAGGTAAGGAGTAATTAAACGATTAGCCAGTTCTTGTAACTGTAATTGCTTTTGAATGCTGTTTAATTGAGCCAGAGCTTCTGGGCTAAAGTTGGCAATGTCGCTAAATACGATCGCTGAGAAGAGCAATGGAGCCACCACACCAGCACTCTTATTGAGAATACCCATAATGCTAATGCGCACGGCTGCTGTGTCTTTAGAGCCAATAAGCACGATGTAAGGATTCGCAGCGGTTTGTAATAAGGTAAGGCCGCTACCTAAAGTAAATAAGGCAACCAAAAACAACCAGTAAGCCTGAATTTGTGTCGCAGGAATAAACAACAGTGCACCAAATGCCATGATACCTAAACCAAACGACATACCATGCTTATAGCTGAATATTTGCAAAATCTTAGCGCTTGGCAGTGCCATCACGGTATAGGCGATATAAAACACCAGTGTCACCATGTAAGCTTCAATATGGTTGAGATCGCAGACCATTTGTAAAAATGGGATCAAGGAGCCGTTAAGCCAGGTTATAAAACCAAATAAGAAAAACAAGCCACCTATAATCATCATAGGCAGTAATTGCGTGCGATTGGTGTGTTCTGTTTGCTCTAACAGTGAGCTTTGTGTTGTCATTTTTGTCACCAAAGAAGTTTGTTGTGAAATAATCATAAAACAAAATTCGTAAGTTTTGAAAGTTTTATTTTATTTCGAAACTAAATTTGGCTTTGAAACTGTAAATTGTGTAATATTGAACTACAAATTTGAAAGCAGCTATTAAAACAACAGGCCAGCTATGCTAACCACAATAGAAAGAAGACAAAAAATCGTCCTGATGACTGAGGAAAATGGCAAAGTAAATGTTAAAGATCTTGCAAAGACCTTTGATATTTCGGAGGTTAGCATTCGCCATGATCTTAACGAGCTCGGTAAACGAGGCTTAGTTGTCCGTTCACGTGGTGGGGCAATTGCCTGCGATAAACTGGCAAAAGAGCTTTCGGTAAAAGATAAGCATAACGAAAACTACGCAGTGAAAGTGTTATTAGCGAAAGCTGTGGCAAGTTTGGTTGATGATGGCGACTCTTTAATTATTGATTCTGGTACCACCACAGAAGAAGTTGCCAAAGCATTAACCAATAAGCAGGGCCTTACTGTGATGACAAACGGCCTTAATATTGCCCATGTACTGGCAGATATTGAAGATGCAAATGTGTTTATGCTGGGTGGGCAATTGCGAAAGAAATCAATGTCTTTTTACTCAAATGAAGTCGAGCAAGCACTTAGTAAATATAACTTTAAAAAGGTTATTTTAGGGGTTGATGGTATCGACTCAGAAGCAGGGATCACCACTCATTATGAGCCCGAGGCAATGCTGAATCGCACCATGTGCACCCGCGCAGATAAAGTCATTGCAGTCACTGATTCAAGTAAATTTGGTAAGCGTGCTTTGTATAATGTATTGCCGCTTAAATCAATCGATGTGCTGGTCACCGACAAAAATATGCCAGCAGAGTTCGTTGAATCATTAACGAGCTTAGGTATCGAAGTGATTACCGTTTAACTCTCTAGTTAAATAGAACTATTGAAAGGTGGCTTTTGCCGCCTTTTTTATTGTTCGTAAAAACCGAATCTCCCCACCGAAAAGAAAATCTTCAGAAAAAATCATTATCGTAACTTTCGAAATTAACTCCCCATCTTTAAAGGCATGCGAAGCCATTTTTGCTGTTTTTGAAACTTAATTCGTAACTATCGAAAGTTTCATTAGGTAATTAATTGTTGCTAGTTTGTTTCATTTTGTTATAGATTAAATATAAGGCCTTACTCATTACCATTTTTATGGTGAAAAAATCTGAACATTTAAAAACAGGAAATCATCATGGCAACAACAACTAGAAAAACATATTTGAGCGTGCTGATAAGCTCGATTTTGGCCTCATCAGTCAGTTTCGCTGCGACGGCCCAGCAACAAGAAAACGATAGTAAGGCCGAAGAGGATGTTGAGGTTATTGAAGTTACAGGGATCCGTAGCAGTATTAAAGAATCAAACTTTCGAAAGAAAGAAGCAACGACGGTTGTTGATGTCGTTGTCGCTGATGACATCGGTAAGTTCCCCGATGAAAACTTAGCGGAAGCATTGCAGCGTATTCCGGGCATCACCATTACTCGTAATGGCGGTGAGGGGCAAAATATTTTAGTCCGTGGTTTAGGTGGCGGCTACAACATTACCACGTTGAATGGTCGTAAACTGGCTTCTGAAAACTCAGGCCGCGACTTTAACTTTGATACGATTGCTTCAGAGTTAGTGGGGGCACTACAAGTGTATAAGTCACCAGAAGCACGCTTAATTGAAGGGGGCATTGGTGCGGTAGTTGATATCGAAACGCGTAAACCACTAGACCAAGATGGCTTTACCTTGAGCGCTTCAGCAAAAGGGATTTATGAATCTCGAACAGGCGATGTACACCCGCATGCTTCATTCATCATCGGTGACAACTTTAATGATGATACTTTTGGTGTGCTTTTCTCGGGTGCGTATTCTAAGAAAACCTTACGTGCAGACACATACTCGGCAAGCGGTTTTTTTGACGAAGAAGAAGGTTGGGGGGCAGACAGCGCAGGTGTGCCAGTCGACATGAACGGCAACGGAGAAATTGATGGGCAAAGTGAAATATTTGCCTCAAAAATCCCGAGTTACATGTATTTTGCCAACGCGCAGGATGTGCGTGAACGCGTCGGTGCGACGTTAGCGATGCAATGGCGCCCAACAGATACCCTAGACATTAACTTTGATGCTCTTTATTCACGTTACAACACCGATGGTCATCGTTATCAAATCGGTTTTGTTAACTATGATGAAAGCTGGACGCCAGGCACGCCAGTGTTTACCGATGCAGAATTTGATGACTCAGGTCGCGTAGTATCAATGACGCAAACCGGTAACACCATGGTGGAGCTACTCAACTTAACCAACCCACGTAAAACCGATACTTATCAGTTTGCCCTTAATGCCAAATGGTATCCAATGGATGGCCTAACACTGGCTGTGGATGTTGCCCATTCAAAAGCGAAAAACGAAAATGGGGGTGATAACCGCTTTATTGTTGCGCGTGGTTTTATAGACTCAATTGGGATTGATTACACCACAGGTAATATGCTGCCAGATGTGACCTTATCGCCGGGCTTAACTGCGGATCAATCATACGGTGCTCACTATAGCCGTAATACAGGTATTGGGGTTGAAGACACGGTTAATGACTTTAAGTTTACCGGTACGTTTGTGCCTGAAAGCGATTTAGTGACCCGTGTTGATTTTGGTTTAACTTACCTTGAACAAACTAAAAGTCAGCTTGAATATGCATCAAAAAATGCCAGCCAATTCAGTAATGGTGGTCAGTATTTAGAGCGCGATGGCTATGAATTTGATGACAGCACAGTAGTGAATGTGGGTGACTTTAACCTCTTTGAAATCCCAAGTGATGTGTTTGTTGAGGCGAATTTCGATAACTTCTTAGAAGGCGAAAGTAGCATTACACCAGAGCCGTGGCCAAGTTTCGATTACGATAAGTTACTTGCTTATTATCGTTCAATAAATGCAGAAGCGACCGATAAGAGCATTGTTGCATCGCTAAATTCATCGGGTACTTATGAGGTAACCGAAGAAATCCTTACCGCATATGCGCAAGTGACGCTCGAAAGCAGTCTTGCAAATATGCCGTATATGTTAAACGTTGGTATTCGCGGCTCGCAAACAGAAGTGAGCTCTAAAGGGTCGGTTTATGATCTATCGTTAATTGACTTACAAGAAGATGGTAAACCACTTGAAAATGGTTGGCGCGAAACTGTTGAGCAATCATTTAAAGGGGATTACAGCAACATTTTACCAAGCATGAACTTTAAGCTTAGTATTACCGATGATTTAATTTACCGCTTCTCTGCGGCACAAGTGATTAGCCGCCCATCTTTAAGCTACTTACGTCCGTGGCTTGCGCCAAATTTTGATACGTATCGTGAAGGGTTACCACAACTTTCGATGGGCGATTCATCGTTAACACCAGAAGAAGCTAATCAAGCTGATATGACTTTAGAGTGGTACTTTGAAGACAGTAGCTCGTTAAGTGGTGGGGTGTTTGTCAAAGACCTGAAATCATTTATCGATTACGTAGAAAGCCCAGTTGAAATTGAAGGTGTGCGTTACTTTGCATCTTACCCTGGTAAGAGTAAGTACGGTGCAACGATCAAAGGTGCTGAGTTTGCTTATCAGCAGTCGCTTGAAAACTTATTACCAGAACCTTTCAATGGCCTAGGCTTTCAGCTTAACTACACTTATGTTGACAGTAGCTACGATGAGCCAGAGCTCAAAGAGTCAGGTTTGCCATTTAGAGGCATGTCGAAAAACTCATATAACGCCGTGGTTTACTATGAGCAATATGGTTTCCAAGCACGTTTAGCGTATAACTGGCGTAGCAAATTCTTGTCGGATCCTGATGCATGGGGCGGTCCATATTGGATCTCTGATTATGGTCAGTTAGATGCCAGCATGAGCTATAACATCAGTGACCAATTCACAGTGTTTGCCGAAGCAACGAACTTAACGAATGAGCGTTATTGGGGTTACACCAAGCGTACTGACCAAGTGAGTTACCTTGAGCGTTTTGGTACTCAAGTCGCATTAGGTGTACGTGCTAGCTTTTAATCTTTGTATTCCCAGTTGTTAGTGTTGTTCAAGCGCCTGCAAAGGCGCTTTTATTTTTTTTAAAAAAAGAGGTTGTTATGGCAGGAATTAGTGTTTGGCAATTAGCCATTATTGCCGCAATTGTGGTGCTGTTATTTGGCACAAAAAAATTATCTCGAATTGGTGGAGATTTAGGGACGTCAGTCAAAGGGTTTAAGCGTGCTATGCAAGATAAACCCAATGATGAAGCCTAGCTCTCAAGTACTTTAAATTATATTGCTACCCTGTTCAGGGTCGCGAGATTGATCCGCTTGTTCGCGAATATCATCGGCATCACTGCTAACGTCATCAAGGCTGTGGTCGTCGAGTGATTTTGCTGTTTTTGGCTCTGCGCTTGCATTATTGTTTGGCTGCTCATTATCGTTCTCGCTATTTAAAATAATTCGCTCGCGAGCATCATCAGGCATGCTGATTTGCTCTGCTAAATAGGTATTGACCAATTCTCGCATTAATTGTGAAGCGACTTTGACAGTGCTGTGTTCGCGGCTATTAACCCAAAAATAAATGGTTAGATTTAAAGTCGCTGAGCCTAAAGAATCAATTAACACTTGGCTTGGGGGATCATTAATAACAGCAGGGTTTTGATTAACCACCTTCATTGCTAATTGTTGGGCGTAGCGAATGTCATTATCGTAGCCAATGCCAACATTAAAGTGACCCCGCATTTTCGGGTTTGCAGTGAGGTTTTTAATGACGTTTTTATACACGGTCGCATTAGGAATTTGAATGTGATTGCCATCAAAATCCACCAAGGTGGTGGCGCGAGCCGTAACCTTTTTAACCACCCCTAAACGACCATCAACTTCAATCACATCGTCAATACGAAAAGGGCGCTGCACACTGAGCAGCATGCTTGAAATAAAGTTTTCAGCGATATCGCGAAAAGCAAAGCCTAAAATAAGCCCAACTAAACCAGTCCCACTCATAATCGCTACAGCAAAACTGGTAAGCCCTGCAAGACGCAAAAATAAGTACACCCCAAACAAGATGATAATGATGCTAAAAAAGCGCCTCGTCACTACATGTAAAAGTTTACTTTCACTGACAAAGCCAAGCGGCTTTATTAATAAATACGATAAAGGACGAGCTAATAAGTAGCAAATGATGATGGCCGCAATACCGAGTGTCAGTGCTGGTAACATTTGCCATGCAGTATGTAAAAACTGCGTAATTTGAGAATTTAAGTCTTGCCAAGATAAGCTCGCAGGGATTGCTTGCGATGTTACCCAAATGGTGGGGCTGAACAAACTAGCCAATTGATTTTTAATAAGTAAGTAATAACTCATCGCACCGCTCCATGGATCTTTGTAGTGTTTTTATAAGCGTAGCTTAATGCAATTCAGACGCCATTATTACTGGCAAGTTGTTTGCAGCTTGAGAGTGTTAAAGGCAATTATTTAGGTCGTTTATGAGTAAGGACAATCGTGGTTACCACGCTCGCTCACCGATGGAGATCCCAATTCGCGGTTGGTGGGATATCAGTAAGCGGGTTTATCACAACCTATCACAAGACAATTTATCTTTCGTGGCGGCAGGTGTGGCGTTTTATGCCTTGTTGGCGATTTTCCCTGCGCTGGCGGCCATAGTCTCTGTGTATGCTTATTTTGCTTCGCCAACCGATATTTATGATCAACTCGATAAAGTGATTGCCATTTTACCTGCAAGTAGCCGCGACATTATTTTGCTGCAAGTGAGTGGCATCACTCAGCAATCACAAAAGGTATTAAGTGTCAGCGCCATAGGGACCTTGTTATTAACAGTTTGGAGTAGTAGTAAAGGCTGCCAAGCACTGATCACTGCCTGCAACATTACTTATCATCAGCGCAATAAGCGCCAGTTTTTTATGGCATTAGTGGTGCGTTTTTTATTTTCGTTAGGTGCTATTGTGGTTGCGCTGGTGGCGTTATTGATCATTGGTATTTTGCCAATAGTGCTTAATTTAGTTGGTTTAACTGAGCTTATCGATTTAATGATTCAGCTTATTACTTGGCCACTATTAGCCATTATTTTTAATTGCGCTTTAGCATTTTTATATCGTTATGCGCCTCACAGAACGCCTGCCAAATGGCGCTGGATCACCCCTGGCTCAATGCTTGCCACCTTACTGTGGATCATCGCATCAATCGGTTTTTCATATTATGTATCACAATTTGCAAGTTATAACGAAACCTATGGATCGTTAGGGGGTGTGGTGATCATGTTGATGTGGCTTTATATCAGCGCATACATCATTATTTTTGGTGCGGCCATTAATGCCAGTGCCGAGCAACAAACCTTAGTCGATAGCACCATAGGCCCTGACAAAGAAGTGGGAGATCGCGGGGCAACAGTCGCTGATAGGTTAACCAGGCAACAAAATGAGCATTCTCATAAATAGAATGATTAGTGCGAATTTTACTCATGGTTGTTAGTTAAATTAGCGCCTACAATCATTTCATACAATTTACGGGAGTAAAGTTATGAAAGTGATTCAACAATTAAATAGCCATGCCACACAAGATGGTGATGGTGTAAACATCAGCCGTATTCCAGGCTTTGATGGCAAGTATTTAGACCCTTTTTTAATGATCGATGAGCTGAAGTCTGATGATCACAGTGATTTTATGGGCGGCTTTCCTGCGCATCCTCACCGTGGTATTGAAACCTTTACGTACATTATTAAAGGTGGCTTTGAACACCAAGATCAAATGGGTAACAAAAAAGCGATTCGCGCTGGTGATGTGCAGTGGATGAGTACCGGTTTTGGTGTGATCCACAGTGAAATGCCATTAGCAGATGCCAAAGAAGGCATGCACGGCTTTCAAATTTGGCTCAATATGCCAAGTGCCGAGAAGCTAAGAGCGCCGCGATATCAAGATACCACTGAAGCGCCAGCGCCAACGAGTCAAAATGAGCAGGGTGTTGAGCTTAAAGCGTTGGCAGGAAGCTGGCAATTTGCCGGAGAAGAGCAGGTGTCTAGCTTACAAGACCTCGCCGCTGACGGCATGCTTGCTGATGTGACTTTACCGGCTGGTACGCAGTTTTACCATACACCGCTTACACAAACGAAGGTGATGATTTATATCCATACTGGAGAAATTCATACTGAGCAAGGCGGCCCAGTTAAAGCGGGTAGCTTATTGATTTTAGAGCCTGACAGTGACATTGAGTTTAACTCGCAAACGGGGGCTGGCGTTTTGATTTTAGCCGGTGAGCCGCTTAAGCAACCAATCGCTCATATGGGCCCGTTTGTAATGACAACCCAAGCTGAGTTACAGCAAGCTGTACGTGACTATCAGCTAGGTAAATTTGGCACACTATAGGAGGTTATTGTGGGATTACTAGTAAATGGCCAATGGCAAGATAAATGGTACGACACCGATAACAATCAAGGTGAGTTCAAACGTGAGGCAGCCCAGTTACGTAACTGGGTTAGCGCAGATGGCAGTGCAGGGCAAAGCGGTGATGCGGGCTTCAAAGCTGAAAAAGATCGTTACCATCTTTATGTCTCTTTAGCTTGCCCTTGGGCTCATCGCACTTTGATTTTTCGCCATTTAAAAGGCCTTGAAGATTATATTAGTGTGTCGGTTGTAAGCCCTGACATGTTGGAGCATGGCTGGACCTTTGATAAAGATAATCACAGCACAGGTGATGCACTTTTCGATAGCGACTTTATGCATCAAATTTATACGCGTAACAAAGCAGATTATTCAGGTCGTGTTACGGTTCCCGTGCTTTGGGATAAAAAAACGCAGCGTATTGTTAGTAACGAATCTGCTGAAATTATCAGAATGTTTAATAGCGCGTTTAATGGCTTTACAGGTAATGAACGCGACTTTTATCCGCAATCGTTGCGCTCTGAAATTGATGAAGTTAATGAGTTTGTTTATCACAATATTAATAACGGGGTGTATCGTGCTGGCTTTGCGACAACGCAAGAAGCTTATACAGAAGCCTTTGATAATCTCTTTGCCGCTCTAGATAAGATTGAGCAACGTTTAACAGCTAATCGTTATTTAGTGGGTGACACACTGACAGAGGCCGACTGGCGTTTATTTACTACTTTAATTCGCTTCGACAGTGTTTATGTGGGCCACTTTAAATGTAATTTGCGTACTATCGAGAGCTATCCGGCGATCAGCAATTATTTGCGTGAGTTATATCAAGTTGAAGGTGTAAGTAAGACCGTTGATTTTTATCATATAAAACGTCATTACTATTTTAGCCACACCATGATCAACCCAACTCAAGTTGTGCCAAAAGGGCCTGATATAGACTACGCTCGACCACATAATCGTGGTTAATAGACCTGATAACTAACAGTTTAATGGCTTGATTAAGCTGTTAGTTATAGCTATCCATGACCATGCGGATGGTGTCGATGCCAAACATCACCTTTTGAATAAATGACTCTGAACTTTTCACTAAATTAAAGTTAGGGTGCTGAGACCAAACAGCTTGTAGTTTGTCATCAAGCAATATGGCTTGTTGATCAGATTCGTTTCTGACTGGGTTATTAGAATGAATACTCTGCCCAGATTTAGCAGCCGTTTCAAAAAAGATCACTGCATCATACTGGTTAAGTTCGATTTCTAGGCTGGTGTTTAAACACTGAAAAAACTCATCTTGTTCACCAGGCCAGTAGGCAAGGCCATCTAAGCTACCACGATCGCAAAGCATTAAACGATCTGGGTGCATGGTTCGCTGAATATGTTCAAGGTGTTTTTGTAAGCTGAAGATAGCTTGTTGATGGGCTTTGATAAGATGAGCTGAATCGCCTCGTTCTATACCACCACTGAAAAGCATGGTCGCAGACTCTGGCACCACGACAATTTGTTTTGAAAACTCACGTCTTAATAAATCGATGGCTGTTGTTTTACCACCACCAGGTCCGCCTGTTAATACAATCCTTTTTTTCACCTTAGGTTTCCACAAATAGCTAGTGTGTGTTTAAAGTAATGAAAATGGCTGGAAAAGAGAAGTAAAATGCACACTTTACATGATAAAGATCACAACAAACGCAGTAACCAGCTAAAGCGACCAATTTGTTTCAGTTTGCTGCTTTTTGGCTGTGGATCATTGAGCGCTTCGTAGCCCATACCCGCCGTAAAGGCACTGGCAATACCCACCTTACTGACAGCAAAACGTTTCAGGCGGTAATTAAATGCTTGATGATGCTGGCGTTTAAGCTCATCTTGTAAATCCATTTGATGACTAAGCTCACTGACTTTGTGTTGTGGCTTATTGATAAAATAATCAATTAACATCATTCATCCTTATTTATATTCAGTAATTGACGAACGCTCTTGAGCGTATGATCAAAACCAATTTTACTGCTGACATAACCAATGTTTTTCCAAAGCCATGTAAGACAAAGCAATTGCAAAACAATCAATGAAACAGCAGATAACCACAATGATTGGCTAAAGCTAAATATCGCGATACCTACAGTGGCAAGTAAGCCAGCCCATAGCAGCACTAACCCCCCAGCAAAACAGACGAGTAAGATAATCGTTAAGGCGAGTGAGCGTGTTGATAAGCGCCACTCCGCTGCGGCAAGCTGTTTGCAAAGCCCCGTTTGCTTGCGGTAGTCAATATAAAGCTGTTTGGCATAGTCAGATAATTTGGCAAGATGATCTTGCCACTGATCAGCGTTTAACGGCTGATCATTGGCATCTTGCGTTTTCTCATCTGTAGATTGAGAAGATTGCATAACGATTACTTACGACGAATAAGTGCGGTTACTAGCATGCCTGCTGCAAATGCAATACCTGCTGTCGCAAGTGGGTTCTCTGATGCAAGCTTACGAGTTTTACCACTGTACTCATTAATTTTAGCGCGTGCTATAGCTTGCTTTTCAGAAAGCGTTTGAGCTGAGCTCGATGCACCTTGACGAACACTGTGCTCAGCACTTGCTGCACGCGATGATAATGCATCTACAGCGTGGTGTGCTGCTTCTGTTGCTTTTTCTGTGAATGGCGCCTCTACTTGAGCCGCGTTCGAGTGTGCACTGCCATTAGTTGCTGCGCTTGAGTTCGATTTTGAAGTTGCGGTAGTCATAATCATTCCTTAAAAATTGCCATTTAATTGGTAGTTAACCTGTCGCAACCTTCATACCAAATAGTAAAAGTTAATTTTTTCAATGCGTTATGTTTTTAAATCAGCCGTTGGTTGGAGAATGCTCGTAACTCTTGCAGGGTGATTAAGTAAAAATTACAGAATAAGAAATTTTTGTAATTATTCATTGGTCATTCATTAACCATTTTTCCCTAATACATAGCCAAGAAAATAGGAAAAAAATTTTTTTTCGATGTTTACCACTTTTTCCCACGTAATTCATAGGCTTTGCCCGAGCCCTTATTTTTTCTGGCTTCACAAGGCGCTTATGATGATCTGCTTACTTGACAAAAAGGCTTGTCAAGCCCTAAACTGGAGCACTGTGGTAAAAAGTGGTTTTTAGTGGATCAAACTGGATCGGAAATAATCATTAACGATTAATAACCTAATTTTTAAGGCAAGCTATGTTTCGGGGTGCGAGCTCTCTGAGTTTGGATGATAAAGGACGCTTTGCGGTACCTACAAAGTACCGAGATGCGATCTTGTCTGAAGATCAGGGAACGGTTATTTGCACTGTAGCCTTAAACGAACCGTGTTTGTGGTTATATCCGTTAGCAGAATGGCTCGAAATTGAAGAACGATTATTAAAAATTTCGAACATGAATCCACGCGCTCGCCGTATGCAACGTATGTTGCTCGGTAACGCTACAGAGTATCAACTAGATAAAAATGGCCGAATTTTGCTGGCGCCGTCGTTACGCGCACATGCAGAACTTGGAAAAAAAATCATGTTGGTTGGCTTGATGAACAAGTTTGAAATTTGGGATGAAGATCGTTGGCATGAACAAATGCGCCAAGATACTGAAATTGAACGCCTAGGCGATTTTGAGGCGAATCCTGAATTTGATAACTTTTCACTCTAACCACAATAATAAAAAGGCAAAAAATAGCTAATGACAGCGCAATTTGAACATGTCTCTGTACTGATGGACGAAACCATAGATGCTTTGGATATAAAACCCGAAGGCATTTACATGGATGGCACATTTGGTCGCGGTGGACACTCTGGACAAATTCTTGCGCGATTAAGTGAGCAAGGTCGCTTACAAGCGATTGACCAAGACCCACAAGCTATTAAAGCTGCCGAAAAATTTGCTGATGATGCACGTTTTTCGATTGCTCACACTCGCTTTTCAAATCTTAAAACGGTTGCCGAAGATAACGATTTAATCGGCAAGGTTGACGGTATTCTGTTAGATATCGGCGTTTCTTCACCACAGCTTGATGATGCTGAGCGTGGCTTTAGTTTTATGAAAGATGGCCCGCTTGATATGCGTATGGACCCAACCAGTGGTCGCAGTGCGGCACAATGGCTAGCAGAAGCTGAACTTGAAGATATTACTCATGTGATTAAAACCTACGGCGAAGAAAAATTTGGTCGTCGTATTGCTCATAAAATTATTGAAACACGTGAGCATACACCGATCATCAGCACTA
Source organism: Pseudoalteromonas gelatinilytica (assembly GCF_001641615.1). Classification (GTDB taxonomy): domain Bacteria; phylum Pseudomonadota; class Gammaproteobacteria; order Enterobacterales; family Alteromonadaceae; genus Pseudoalteromonas; species Pseudoalteromonas gelatinilytica. The sequence continues at coordinate 44,730 of NZ_LRRU01000017.1, read as the reverse complement.
AGCAGCTTGCTGACTTAGTCGATGAAGCGGTGCCAGTGAAAGATAAACATAAACACCCAGCTACACGAACATTCCAAGCGATCCGTATTTATATCAACAGTGAGCTTGAAGAAATTCAAACTGCACTGCAAGCCGCTGTTGAGGTGTTAAAACCTGGTGGACGTTTAGTGGTTATTTCGTTCCACTCGTTAGAAGATCGCATTGTTAAGCAGTTTATTAAAAAACAGAGTAAGGGAGAGGCGATACCCAGAGGTCTGCCTTTGACGGACGCACAAATAAACAAAAACCTGACGTTAAAGGCAGTGGGTAAAGCCATTAAGCCAAGTAAGGCGGAAATTGAAGCGAACCCGCGTTCACGTAGCTCAGTGTTAAGGGTAGCTCAGAGGTTGTAATGAAAGCTAAAGCGACACATCGCCAACCCAATTTATTTATCGAGATTTTTAAAGGCCTAGGAGCTAATAAGCTGACCTTGGCCTTGTTGGTTGTGATCCTCGCATCAAGCTTGAGTGTGGTTCAGGTGACGCATTTAGCGCGTCAGCAGCTGATAACACAAGACAAATTATTGCAAGAACGCGATGAGCTCGATTTAGAGTGGCGTTACTTGCTCGTAGAAGAAGAGTTTTATTCGCAGCATGCGCGCATTGAAGAAGTAGCAACCATGCAATTAGAAATGAAACGGCCAACCAGCCAAGACGAACAGGTGGTAATACTGCGATGAGAAGCAGAGGGAAAAAGCCAACTAATACCTTAATCACATGGCGCTTTTTGCTTGTGTGCTCTGTGGTGTTTTTAGTCTTTATGACGCTGGTTGCGCGTGCCGCTTTTTTACAAGTGATTGAACCGGACAAAGCCCGTTCAGAAAGTGATAAACGTACTGTACGAGTTGAAAAACAACATGTGCAGCGTGGCATGATCTTCGATCGCAATGGCAAAGAATTGGCAGTGAGTGTGCCTGTAGTGAGTGTGTATGCTGATCCTAAAGCGCTACATAAATCACTGATCAGTAAAGTTCTTCGTCAAGCTCGCAAAAACGGCGAAGACCAACAAGCACTTGCAGAAAACACAGTTGAATTAGATAAACGTATTGCTGCTTATTACAGCAATGATATTCGTTGGCGTGAGCTTGCTGATGTATTACGTATTGAACCTAGTAAAATTAACTCTCGCCTACGTGATAACCCAAAACGTCGTTTTGTGTATCTAAAACGTCAGGTTACCCCTGCCGTTGCTAACTATATTGGTGACCTTCGTTTACCAGGTATTCATTTGCTGGATGAGTCAAAACGTTATTACCCAGCTGGTGAAGTGACAGCTCATGTTATTGGTTTCACCAACATTGATGGTCATGGTATCGAAGGGATTGAAAAGCTGTATGAAAAATCGTTAACCGGTGTTGAAGGGCAACGTACTATTCGTAAAGATGCGCAAGGCCGTGAAGTCGAAGTGCTCGATGAACGTGAGCGTGTAGAACCAGAGAACATTCATTTAAGCATCGACCAGCGTATTCAAGCAATTGCCTACAAAGCGGTAAAATCAGCCGTTTTATCGTACAAAGCGACCTCAGGCTCGGCTATGGTTGTAGATGTTAAAACCGGCGAAGTGTTAGCCATGGTGAACAGCCCGTCGTTTAACCCAAATAACTTATCAGATGCAGCTCCACATAAGCGTCGCAACCGTGCAATTACCGATTTGTTTGAGCCTGGCTCAACTGTTAAGCCGCTAGCCATTTTAGCTGGTTTAGACTACGGCACAATTCAACCGGATTCAATCGTTGATACTTCTCCTGGCTGGATGCGCGTTGGCGGAAGCCTAGTACAAGATACCCGTAATCACGGCAAGATGACGTTAAGAGAAATCTTAAAGTATTCAAGTAATATGGGTGTAACAAAGGTGAGTCAAGAACTACCAAAAGACTACTTTGTTAGCCTGTATGAAAAAGTCGGATTTGGCAGCGACAGTGGCACGGGCATGGTTGGTGAAAGCAGTGGTTTATTTTATCCAAATCGCCGCTGGTCAGATCATGAAATTGCCGCATTATCATTTGGCTATAACCTCGCTGTAAGCACCGCACAAATGGCGCGCTTTTATGCGATGTTAGGTTCAGGTGGCGTGATGCGTCCGCTTACGGTACTTAAACAAGAGTCAATTCCTGAAGGTGAGCGAGTTTTTCAGCAAAAAGACGTTGAAGCTGTTGTTCACATGATGGAAAGCGTGTTTGAGAAAGGCGGTACCGCACAAAAGGTTCATGTTGATGGCTATCGCGCAGCAGCAAAAACAGGTACTTCTAAAAAAGCCGCGGTAGGTGGTTACGGTGACGAGTACGTCGGCTATATTGCTGGCCTTGCACCAGCGAGTAACCCACGTTTAGCGGTAGTAGTAATGATTAACGAACCGGGTGGAGATGTTTATTACGGCGGTGCGACGGCAGGTCCTGCATTTGCAGAGATTGTCTCCAATGCCTTAAGAATTCTCAACGTTGCACCGGACAAAGATGCGGTTGCGTACGTAGAAGGCAAAGATAACGATGCGTGATTTAAAACCGATTCTTAATCATATTGATGTTGAGGCCAATAGTTTAGTGGTCAATCAACTACGTCTTGATAGCCGAGATGTCAAAGCTGGCGATGTGTTTGTTGCCATAAAAGGCCATCAACTCGATGGCGGACAGTTTATTGAAAAAGCCATTGAAAATGGTGCGGTGGCAGTCATTGCCGACCGTTTATGTGAGTTCGAAAGTGATTTTGAACCACTTTATCTAGTAACCGATTTAGCGAAAAAGCTGCCTGCACTTGCAGCTGCTTTTTACCAACAGCCATCAAAGCAGCTGGATTTAGTGGGTGTGACAGGCACCAATGGTAAATCGACTATCACAGCGATGATCGCGCACTTAGCGCAGCACTGTCATAAACGTGCAGCTGTGATTGGTACGCTTGGTTATGGGCATCCTGATAACCTGACCGAGCTGGCAAACACCACACCATCGAGTGTTGATTTACAACGTATTTTATCTGAGCTTGTTGCAGAGCAGAATGATGTTGTGGCTATGGAAGTTTCATCTCATGGCTTAGTACAGCAACGTGTTGAACAGTGTAAATTTAAAGCTGCAGTGTTTACTAATCTTTCACGCGATCACTTAGATTATCATGGCACGATGGATGCCTATGGTGATGCGAAGTTGATGTTAATGCGTGACCATATGCCTGAGCTTGTAGTGCTTAATCAAGACGATGCGCAAGTTGAAGCGTGGTTAGATAAATACGACTTTAATAACCTGATTTGTTATGGGCATAAAAATTTACCACCTGAAAACGCACGTTTTGTTTATTTCAGTGATGTAACCTATGATAACGCCGGTATTTCGGCGAAGTTCGATACTAGCTGGGGACAAGCTGAAGTTAACAGTACGCTATTTGGTGAATTTAACCTCTATAACTTAGCCGCTGCAATGGCCACTTTATTAGGTATGGGTTACCCACTTAGTTTACTTGTTGAAGGGTGTAAAACATTACAGCCTGTAGCAGGGCGTATGCAGGCATTTAGTGCGCCAGGTCAACCGACTTGTATTGTTGACTATGCCCACACTCCTGATGCATTAGCACTGGCATTACAAGCATTGCAAAAACATGTTCCCGGTGGCGTGAGCTGTGTGTTTGGCTGTGGTGGCGACCGAGATAAAGGCAAGCGCCCGATGATGGCAAAAGCTGCTGAAGGTAATGCAGACCGTATTATTATCACCAGTGATAACCCGAGAAGTGAAGACCCAGACGCTATTATCGCAGATGTAGTTGCAGGGCTTGAACAGCCTGAACGAGCACATTGTGAAGCAGACCGCGCACAAGCTATTAGCTATGCCATCGCACAAGCGGGGGCTGATGATGTCATTCTTATTGCAGGTAAAGGCCACGAAGACTATCAAATCATTGGCGACCAACGAATCGACTTCTGCGATCGTCAATATGTACAACAACAATTAAAAGAAAAATCGCAAGGGGCGCAGTTATGATCCCTATGGATTTTGATTGGCTAGCAAATGTTCTAGCAACCGATTACCAAGGTGGTAATCAAACGGTAAAAAATATTAACACTGACACCCGCACGTTGTGCGACGGTGAAGTGTTTTTAGCGCTACAAGGGCCTAATTTTGACGGGCATAAATTTGTTGCGCAAGCAAAAGAAAAAGGGGCGATAGCTGCCATTGTAGCGCGTCCTGTTAATGTCGATATTGTGCAGTTTGTGGTCAGTGACACACGTATTGCGCTTGGCCAAATTGGCGCCGCTGTGATGGCACAGGTCGCACCAAAAACAATTGCTATCACAGGTAGCGTTGGTAAAACGACCGTTAAAGAAATGTGTGCGGCGATTTTATCTGGTCACGGCGAAGTACTGGCAACAAAAGGTAACTTTAATAATGACATTGGTGTACCGCTGACATTATTACGCCTTGAACCACAACACCAATATGCGGTGATTGAGTTAGGTGCAAACCACATTGGTGAAATAGCTTACACCGTTGCAATGACAAAACCTGATGTTGCTGTGGTATGTAATGTTGCGGCTTCTCACTTAGAAGGCTTTGGCTCATTACAAGGTGTTGCAACGGCAAAAGGCGAAATCTATGACGGCTTAAAGCCTAATGGGGTTGCTATCGTCAATTGCGACAGCGACTTTGCCGATTTTTGGCTTGATAAATTAACTGAACGCAATGTAAAACGCTTTTCTACTAGCCAACAATTAGATTATTGGGCGGAAGATGTGGTGCTTGATGAACAAGCGCGCGCTTCTTTCATGCTTTGTAATAAAGATAAAAAAGTACCTGTTACGCTCGCATTACCGGGCAAACATAATATTGCTAATGCGTTAATTGCAACTGCCTTAACCACTGAGTTGGGTGTAAGCCTTGAAAGCGTTGCATCAGCGCTGGCGACCATGGGCGAAGTTAAAGGCCGCGTTAACGTCCTTAAAGTATCAGATACCTTGACGGTGATTGATGATACCTATAATGCGAATGTGCAATCGGTTAAAGCAGCAATTGATTTATTAAGTGATATGCCGGGTCGTCGTATTTTTGCGTTAGGTGATATGGGAGAGCTTGGCGAAGAAGCGCGCTTTTATCATCAACAAGTCGGTGAGTATGCACAGCAAAAAGGCATTGATGAGCTTTATAGCTTAGGCGTATTAAGTAAATCAGCCAGTGATGTATTTGAAAAGCCAAACCGCCACTTCTCAAGTCGTGAACAATTATTACAACAATTACAAAGTGTGCTTGCCCAATCGATGCAAAAAACCACGGTTGTTGTCAAAGGTTCGCGCAGTTCTCGTATGGAGCTAGTGGTCGAAGATTTAGTAAATAGCCAGCAAGATGGCAACAATGGAGTATCGTCATGTTAGTTTGGCTGGCAGAGTATTTAACACAGTATTACAGTGGCTTTAATGTTTTTTCTTACCTTACGCTGCGCGCGATTTTAGGTATTTTAACAGCACTGCTTATCTCACTTTATTTTGGTCCTAAGCTAATTCGTGCATTACAAAAAATGCAGATTGGTCAGGTGGTTCGTCACGATGGCCCAGAGTCTCACCTATCTAAAAAAGGCACCCCAACTATGGGCGGCATTTTGATTTTAGCGGCGATTTTTACTAGCACTTTACTGTGGGCAGACCTTTCAAATAAATATGTTTGGGCAACCTTATTTGTAGTGGGCTCGTTAGGTGTGGTTGGCTTTATTGATGACTACCGTAAAGTGATCCGCAAAGACCCTAAAGGCTTAATTGCGAAGTGGAAATACTTTTGGCAATCAGTGATTGCGTTAGTGGTTGCCAGTGCGCTTTATTTTACCTCGCAGCAAGGCAGCGAAACCTCATTAGTTGTGCCGTTTTTCAAAGACGTGTTACCACAACTTGGCTTGTTTTATATCGTGATGACTTACTTTGTAATTGTAGGTACGTCGAACGCGGTAAACCTGACAGATGGCCTTGATGGTTTAGCGATTGTGCCAACCATTTTAGTAGCGGCAGCACTTGCCATTATTGCTTACTTAACTGGTAACGTTAATTTCTCAAGCTACCTACATATTCCGCATTTACCGCTCGCCAGTGAGCTTGTGGTTGTGTGTACTGCGATTGTCGGGGCTGGACTTGGTTTCTTATGGTTTAACACCTACCCAGCACAGGTATTTATGGGTGATGTAGGCTCATTAGCACTGGGTGGTGCTTTGGGTATTATTGCGGTGCTGGTTCGCCAAGAACTGGTACTTATCATCATGGGTGGTGTGTTTGTAATGGAAGCATTATCGGTGATTTTACAAGTAGGTTCATACAAATTACGTGGTCAACGTATTTTTAGAATGGCGCCTATTCACCACCATTATGAATTAAAGGGTTGGCCTGAGCCGCGCGTTATTGTGCGCTTTTGGATTATTTCAATCGTGCTAGTACTTGCTGGCCTTGCGACATTAAAGATCAGGTAAATGACAGTAATTAACGAGATTAAAAACAAACAAATTTCAGTGCTCGGACTCGGTGTAACCGGTCTGGGCATTGTGCGTTTTTTATTGTCTCAGAATATTAAGCCAATTGTTGTTGATAGCCGCACAGCGCCGCCGGGTGCTGATTGGCTAAATGAGCATGCCAGTGAGTTAACGACTCACTTTGGTGACTTAGAGCAGGCAGACTTAGCCAGCAATGACATTATTATCATCAGCCCAGGTTTAAGCCTCGCTACACCCGCTGTAGCAAAGGCAATTGATGCTGGTGTTGAAGTGATTGGTGATGTTGAGCTTTTTGCTCGATTGACGGATAAGCCGATTGTCGCGGTGACTGGCTCAAATGGTAAGTCGACAGTGGTTACATTGGCGTTTGAAGTGCTTAAAGCGGCTGGTTATAAAGTTGGCCTTGGTGGCAACATTGGTACTGCGGTGCTTGATTTACTCTCGCAAGACTACGATGTGTATGTACTTGAGCTGTCGAGTTTTCAACTTGATACCACGCACAGCTTAAAAGCAAAAAGTGCCTGTGTCTTGAATGTGAGTGAAGATCACCTTGATCGTTACCCAAGCTACCAAGCATACATTGACTCTAAGCAAAGTATTTATAACGGCTCTGAACTTGCGGTAGTCAATGCCATTGATGTGGCAACGCACACTGCAAAGCAACCTCAAGTGAGCTTTGCACTTGCCAATGCAGATTTTGCCTTGGTTGAACATCACGGTGAGCAATACTTTGCAGCACACGGTAAACCTGTGTTGCCTGCAAGCTGTTTGCAAGTTGTTGGCTCGCACAACCAACAAAATGCGCTCGCGGTGATGGCGTTATTGAGCCCGTTTAGCATCTCTACAGCGCATTATCAGCAAGCGTTTAGTACATTTACTGGACTTGCCCATCGTTGCCAGTTTGTCGCCGAAATTAATGAAGTGAAATACTTTAACGATTCAAAGGCGACCAATGTTGGTGCGACTATCGCTGCGATTGAAAGCTTAGCTGATCAAGCAAAGCAACTAGTTGTGATTGCCGGTGGTGATGCAAAAGGGGCATATTTAGATGCCTTGAAGCCTTATTTAAATGACAAAGTGAAAGCGCTTATTTGTTTTGGTAAGGATGCTAAAGCACTTGTGGCATTAACCGAAAAAGGCCACCTAACCACCAACATGCTTGAAGCTGTGCAGTTAGCTAAACAGCTAAGCAGCAGCGGCGATATCGTTTTATTAGCACCTGCTTGTGCCAGCATCGATATGTATAACAACTATATGCAACGTGGCGATGACTTTGCGCAGTGCGTATTGGCGGAGGCAGTATGATCGCATTTGCTGACATCCGTGAAGCATTAACACCAAAGCAATCGCCACAACTTTATGATGTGCCGTTGCTGTATTGCATGTTTATGTTGATAGGTGTTGGTTTTGTGATGGTAACCAGTGCGTCAATGCCAACTGCCGAGCGAATTTTTGATAATCCGTACCACATTATTATTCGTCATAGCATGTTTTTAATCATGGGCTTTTTCTTGTTTTGGATTGCCACTAATGTGCCTATGGATTGGTGGAAACGCAGTAACGCTTATTTATTATTACTGGGTTTAGGTTTACTCGTTTTGGTGCTGATTGTTGGCCGTGAAGTGAATGGCGCAAAGCGTTGGATACCAATCGGCCCAGTTGGTTTTCAGGTAGCCGAGGCTGCGAAGTTGTATTTCTTTAGTTACATTGCTGGTTACTTAGTGCGTAAACGTGAAGAAGTGCAAGAGAACTTAAAAGGTTTCTTTAAGCCATTAGCTGTGTTTGGTGTGTATGCGTTTTTGATTTTAATGCAACCAGACTTAGGCACCGTGGTGGTGTTGTTTGTGACTACTGTAGGCTTACTGTTTTTAGCCGGCGCTAAGTTATGGCAGTTTTTTGGTCTTATCTTAACGGGTATAGCAGCCGTTGTGGTTTTGATTATTGCTGAACCATACCGTATGGCTCGTGTTACAGGCTTTTTAGAGCCATGGGAAGATCCATTCGGTAAAGGTTATCAGTTAGTACAATCGCTAATGGCATACAGCCAAGGTGGCTGGTTTGGTCAAGGCTTAGGTAATAGCGTACAAAAACTGCAATATCTACCAGAAGCACATAATGATTTTATCTTTGCTGTGATTGGTGAAGAGCTCGGCTTTTTTGGCGTAGTGAGTATCTTGATGGTACTCGGTGTGTTTGTATTCAGAGCCTTGCTGATTGGTCAAAAAGCGCTTAAATGTGGCAAAGAGTACGAAGGCTATTTTGCCTTTGCTATTGGTATCTGGTTTGCGTTTCAAACCATGGTAAATATTGGCGCAAGTGCAGGTATTTTACCAACAAAAGGCTTAACGCTACCGTTTATTTCGTACGGTGGTTCAAGCTTATTAATTATGACCATAGCAACAGGTGTACTTTTGCGAATAGATTTTGAGACAAAAATGGCGACTAAGCAGGCTACCTCTCGTGGAGGTAAGCGATGAGTAAAAAATTACTGGTAGTTGCAGGTGGTACCGGTGGCCATATTTTCCCAGGTATTGCTGTTGCTGACTTTTTAAAGCAACAAGGCTGGCAAGTTAGCTGGATTGGTACGCCAGATAGAATGGAAGCCACTGTGGTTCCTAAACACAACATTGAGATTGATTTTATCAATGTGAAAGGTGTGCGTGGTAATGGAATTAAACGCTTGATTAAAGCGCCATTTATGGTGATGAATGCGATTTTTCAAGCACGTAAAATTTTAAAAGCACAAAAGCCTGATGTTGTTCTTGCTATGGGTGGCTATGTGACCGGGCCTACGGGGATTGCAGCAAAGAGCTTAGGTATTCCTTTGGTTATTCATGAGCAAAATGCGGTTGCAGGTATGAGTAACCGCTGGTTAGCAAAGTTTGCCAATAAAGTGTTAGCCGCTTTTCCATCGGCTTTTGCAAAAGAACAATGTGAAGTGGTGGGTAATCCGGTCAGAGCCAGTGTTGCAAATGTCACCGCCAAGCAAACAACGACACCGATCAATGTGCTTGTAGTGGGTGGTTCACTTGGTGCGCAGGTACTTAATGAGACTTTACCTGCTGTATTCAGTGAACTTTCAGCGCTAACAACGCTTAATATATGGCACCAAACAGGTAAAAATAATGAACCGAATGTGACTGCGAGCTATCAACAGTTAGGATTAGCTGAAAATAGCAAAGTTGCTGAATTCATTGATGATATGGATAGTGCATATCAATGGGCCGATTTGGTAATTTGCCGCGCTGGTGCGTTAACGGTCAGTGAGATTGCCGCAGCGGGTCGAATGGCATTATTTGTGCCTTTCCCACATGCTGTCGACGACCATCAAACTGCCAATGCAAAATATTTAGTGACAGAACAGGCCGCGCTGATTATGCAGCAAAGCGAGTTCAACAAAACAGCGGTCGTTGAGTTATTAACACCCTACGTAAACGCACCAGAAAAAATTTCAACAATGGCAAGTAAAGCAAAACAACTTGCTATTTTAGATGCCACAGCCAATGTAGCAAAACGCTGTGAGCAACTAGCAGATAGAAGAGATTAGTAGTGAAAGAAAGCACGATGAAAGAAAACAACACTCGTCCTGCGATGCGTCGTATCGACACCATCCACTTTGTTGGGATTGGTGGTGCAGGCATGGGTGGAATTGCCGAAGTACTTGCTTTTGAAGGCTACCGCATCACAGGCTCAGATATTGCGCACAGTGCAATGACTGAGCGCTTAATTCAAGTGGGTGCAGAAGTATTTATTGGTCATGATGAAAACAATGTAAAAGATGCCAGCGTTGTGGTGGTATCAAGTGCTATAAATGAGCAAAACCCTGAGATTAAAGCGGCTAAAGCGGCGCGTATTCCTATTGTTCGCCGTGCTGAGATGCTGGCTGAACTAATGCGTTTTCGCCACGGTATTGCGGTAGCAGGCACTCATGGTAAAACCACAACCACGAGTTTAATCGCGAGCATTTATGCGCAAGCTGGCCTTGATCCAACATTTATTATTGGTGGCTTGTTAAATAGTGCAGGAAGTAATGCCAAGGTTGGTAAAAGTGACTTTTTAATTGCAGAAGCTGATGAGAGTGATGCGTCATTCTTACATTTACAGCCTATGGTATCGGTGATCACGAATATCGAAGAAGATCACATGGATACGTACGGCGGTAGCTTAGAAAAAATGAAAGACACCTATGTTGATTTCATTCATAACTTACCGTTTTATGGTTTAGCAGTGGTGTGTATTGATTCTGAAGTTGCGGCAGAGCTGATCCCGCGTTTTGGACGCCCTGTTATTACCTATGGTGAATCGGCCGAAGCTGATTACCGTATGCTTGATTTTAGCCAAACAGCGAATACCTGCTCATTTAGTGTAGTGAATAAGCAAGGTGAAAGCTTGGCTGTCACGCTTAATATGCCGGGCAAACACAACGCGCTTAACGCGACTGCGGCGATTGCAGTGGCTAAAGATCAAAACATTGCGAACCATGCAATTTTAGAGGCTCTTGCAAAGTTTGAAGGTGTAGGACGCCGTTTTCAGCATTACGGTACGTTTGAAAATGAGCGTGGCAATGTGATGTTAGTTGATGACTATGGCCATCATCCATCTGAAGTTGCAGCGACAATTGCTGCGGTTCGTGAGGGTTGGCCAGATAAACGTTTAGTGATGGTTTATCAGCCACACCGTTATAGTCGTACTCGCGACTTGTACGAAGATTTTGTCAAAGTGCTTGCTGATGTTGATCAGCTATTACTCCTTGATGTGTACTCAGCGGGCGAAGAGCCAATTGTGGGTGCAGATAGTAAGAGTTTATGTCGTAGTTTACGCCAGCGTGGCAAAGAGCCACTGCATGTTGCTAGTAGCTCTGAGCTTGCCGGTGTCCTTGCTGATATTATGCAAGATAATGATTTAGTTTTAACACAAGGCGCTGGTAACATAGGCCAGTTAGTGAAAAAGTTAGCAGCAACCAACTTGTCTATTGAACAACTAAAGCAGGTAAATGTATGAGCCAGTTAAGCGACAAATTTGGCAAAGTAGCGGTACTTTTTGGTGGCACATCTGCCGAACGAGAAGTTTCTCTTAAATCTGGCCAAGCCGTATTGAACGCTTTGCAAAGTGTTGGCGTTGACGCCATTGCTTTTGATCCAAAAGATCAGCCGTTATGGCAATTAAAAGATTTAAACATTGAACGTGTATTCATTGCCCTTCATGGTCGTGGTGGTGAAGATGGCACCATTCAAGGTGCGCTTGAATTTATGGGTATTCCTTATACCGGTAGTGATGTACTTGGCTCTGCACTTGCGATGGACAAAGTGCGTTGTAAACACTTGTTCAAAGCGATGGGCCTAAGCACCTCGCCTTATACCGTTGTTGATAGCCGTTATGAATTTGATAGCCAAGCGATTATTAATGAATTTGGCAAAGTGATGGTCAAACCGTCACATGAAGGCTCAAGCATTGGTATGGCAGAAGCAAGTAGCGCAGAGCAACTCGATGCTGCATTAAATGCTGCATTTAAGTTTGATAGCCAAGTGCTTGTAGAGCAGTGGATCACTGGCCGTGAATTTACTGTTGCGGTACTTGGACAAGATGTTCAGCCAGTGATTGAAATGACGACGCCGAATGGTTTTTATGACTATCAAGCTAAGTACCAATCAAATACAACTCAGTACCATTGCCCAGCAGATTTATCTGCGCAAGAAACTGAATTGTTGCAAGATATGGCATTAAAAGCGTTTGATTTAGTCGGTGCAAGTGGTTGGGGCCGTGTTGATGCAATGCGTGATCAGCAAGGAAACTTTTACTTATTAGAAGTAAATACGGTACCAGGCATGACAGAAAAGTCTTTAGTACCAATGGCGGCAAAAGCAAATGGTGCAAGCTTTGAGCAATTAGTTGTTCGCATTTTGGAGCAAACACTTTAATATGCATCCTTTTTTAGAAAAAGCGCAACAATTAAAACAACAGCTAAATTGGTCGTTGATTTTTGGTGTGAGCTTTTTTCTAGTGGTGATTTTTGCATTAGTGAAAATCACCACGGGCGTCTCTGATTGGTTGGTCGAAAATAAAGACGCACAAATAAAGCATTTATCAGTACTTGGTCAGCCCCAATATACTGATGAAAAAGCAATTATTGGTGCAATAAAAAAAGCCGACTTATCGAGTTTTTTTGAATTAGACGTAAAACATGTGCAACGCTTAGTGCAAAGCTTACCTTGGGTGGCAACAGCCTCGGTCAGAAAACAATGGCCAGATACCTTACAGGTCTATGTTGTTGAACACCAAGCTGTAGCGCACTGGAACAGTGATTTACTGCTAAACCAAGCAGGCGAAGTGTTTCAGGCCAGTAGTGAAAAATTACCTACTACTTTGCCGCAGCTTTACGGCCCTGAAGGCAGTGAAATCGAAGCGTGGACTGCATTTCGTCAATTTCAAGAAATGCTTAAAGTGAATAATTTAGAGCTGACAAGTTTAGCGCTATCAGAGCGTTTTTCGTGGCAGTTATGGCTTGATAACGGCATTCGCCTGAACTTAGGCCGCAAAGAAAAAGCAAAGCGTGTACAACGTTTTATTGACGTGTATCCGCGCATGGAACAACGTGCAGATGCACAAATCGATGTTGTTGATTTACGGTATGATACCGGTCTTGCGGTGAGCTGGAAGCCAGTGCAAGAAGAACAATTAGAAAATAAGAGTAAGGCATGACCAAGTCAGCAGAAAGAAACCTAGTGATTGGATTAGACGTTGGCACATCGAAAGTTGTGGCCACCGTTGGTGAAATCACCGCAGATAACAAACTAAGCATTGTGGGTGTTGGCAGCCAAGTATCGCATGGTATGGATAAAGGCGGCGTTAACGACCTTAACCTTGTTTCTGAATCGATTCGTCGCGCAATAGACGAAGCAGAGTTGATGGCTGATTGCCGTATCAGCTCTGTTTATTTAGGTATTTCTGGAAAACACATCCAGTGCCAAAACGAAAGCGGTGTCGTTGCGATTAACAACACTGAAGTAACTGATGAAGATATCGAAAATGTGATTCACATTGCTCGCTCTGTGCCAATTTCAGCAGAGCGCAAAATGCTGCATGCACTGCCACAAGAGTACAGCATTGATATGCAAGAGGGGATTAAAAACCCACTTGGAATGAGCGGTGTTCGTATGGAAGCTCGCGCGCACATCATTACTTGCTCAAATGATATGGCAAAGAATATCGAAAAGTGCGTTGAGCGTTGTGGTCTCGAAGTCGATCAGTTGATCTTTACAGCACTGGCATCATGTTATTCAGTCCTTACAGATGATGAAAAAGAACTGGGTGTGGCTGTGTTAGATATTGGTGGCGGCACTATGGATATCACCATTTATATTAATGGTGCGCTTCGTCACTCAGCCGTTATTCCGGTAGCTGGTAACCAAGTGACTGGTGATATTGCAAAAATATTTAGAACACCTATATCACATGCTGAGTCACTCAAAGTACAATATGCGTGTGCTAGTAGCCAAATGGCAAGCAACGAAGACACGATTGAAGTGCCGAGTGTGGGTGGTCGTCCTGCGCGCATTATGTCGCGTCATACCTTATCTGAGGTTGTGGAGCCACGTTTTAGAGAATTATTTGAGTTGGCGATGGAAGAAATACGCCGCTCAGGTTTTGAAGACCAAATTGCTGCAGGTCTCGTCATTACTGGCGGAACAGCAAAAATGACGGGTGCAATGGAAGTGGCAGAAGACATTTTCCAAATGCCGGTCAGAATTGGCAAACCAATCGGGATTGTTGGTTTGACAGATTATGTAGATGATCCTTCGTACGCGACCGCGGTTGGTTTGTTACAATACGGCCGTACAATGCAATCGATGAATGCACAAAAGTCGAAAGCGGAAGGTGATAATAATTGGTGGAACCGTATTACTAAATGGTTCCAAGGTGAGTTTTAAGACTCAAGTCGGAGAGTAAACATGTTTGATATGATGGAACAGCACAGCGAAGAAGCTGTCATTAAAGTAATTGGCGTGGGCGGTGGCGGCGGTAACGCTGTTGAGCACATGGTAAAACAACAAATTGAAGGCGTACGTTTCATTGCCGCGAATACAGATGCACAAGCATTACGTAATTCGTCGGCTGATGTGACAGTACAGCTAGGTACACAAATCACCTCTGGTCTAGGTGCGGGTGCAAACCCTGAAGTGGGTCGTAACTCTGCTGAAGAAGACGCTGATACTATCCGTGCCAGCCTTGAAGGCGCTGACATGGTGTTCATCGCTGCAGGTATGGGCGGTGGTACGGGTACCGGTGCTGCACCAGTGGTTGCTAAAATTGCTAAAGAGTTAGGTATTTTAACGGTTGCTGTTGTAACACGCCCATTTGACTTCGAAGGTAAAAAGCGTGCTGCAGCTGCTGAACAAGGCATTAATGAATTGTCAGAAACTGTAGACTCACTTATTACAATTCCGAACAATAAATTGCTTAAAGTTTTAGGCAAAGGGACTACACTATTAGATGCCTTCGCAAAAGCGAATGACGTGTTATTTGGTGCGGTACAAGGTATTGCAGAGCTAATTACACGTTCTGGTCTAATCAACGTGGATTTCGCAGACGTACGTACAGTAATGTCAGCGATGGGCACTGCGATGATGGGAACAGCATCAGCGTCTGGTCCAGACCGCGCGCAAGAAGCAGCCGAAGCGGCTATTTCAAGCCCATTACTTGAAGATGTTGATTTAACAGGTGCTAAAGGTATCCTAGTTAATATCACTGCAGGTATGGATATTGCGATTGAAGAATTTGAAATTGTTGGTAACCACGTTAAAGCACTTGCGTCAGAAAACGCAACAGTGGTTGTAGGTGCGGTAATTGACCCTGAAATGAGCGACGAGTTACGTGTAACGGTTGTTGCAACAGGTTTAGGCGGCGATCGTCGTCCACAGTTTGGTATTGTTGATAATGGCTTTAAGAAAGCATCAGGTTCTGATGTACACAGCTCAATGAACCAAACGACTAGCAGCATGTATGTACCAAGCTTTGCAAGTCAAGGCAGCAGCGATGACGTAAGCATGTCATCTGCGTCTGAAAAGCAAGAGCCAGTACAACAAAGTACAGCGAGCAGCTCAGTATCTAGCAGCACTGAGAGCAGCAAAAAGTCTGATAAATCAGAGGGTGGCGATTACTTCGACATTCCTGCTTTCCTAAGAAAGCAAGCTGACTAAGACAGTTTTTGTTGGTAATTTTGTTCGATAAATAAACAAATTGGCAGCTGGATGTATTTATGATACAATTCGCCGTCTAACTGTAACTATAAGTGAGCGAACCTATGATTAAACAGCGTACGATTGCAGAAGTAGTCAAAGCCATAGGAATTGGACTTCATAAAGGTGAGAAGGTCACTATTACTCTCCGACCTGCGAGCGCAAATACTGGGATAGTATTTCGTCGCGTAGACCTTGATCCGGTTGTTGATTTTGAAACAACACCAGAAGCCGTTGGTGATACGCAACTGTGTACCTGTTTAACAAACAAAGATGGCGTTCGTTTATCAACGACTGAGCACCTTATTGCGGCGGTAGCGGCAATGGGTATTGATAATCTAATTGTTGAATTAGATAGCTCAGAAGTACCAATCATGGATGGTAGTGCATTACCATTCATCTATTTGTTACAAAAAGGCGGCATTAAAGAAGTAAATGCAGCTAAACGCTTTATTCGTATTAAAGAAAAAGTACGTATTGAAGAAGGCGATAAATGGGCTGAGATCGAACCATACGATGGTTTCCACATCGATTTTGAAATTGCGTTTGATCACCCAGCAATCAATGAAAGCCGCCAACGTATCGGTTTAGATATCACGGCACAAAGCTTCACTGAAGAAATCAGCCGCGCACGTACTTTCGGCTTTATGAAAGATATCGAGTATATGCACGCTAACAACCTAGCATTAGGTGGTAGCATGGATAACGCAGTTGTATTGGATGAGTTTAAAGTACTGAATCCAAACGGCTTACGTTATAGCGATGAGTTTGTTAAACACAAGATCTTAGACTGTGTGGGCGATATGTTTATGACTGGCCACAACATTCTAGGTAAAATCACGGCTTATAAATCAGGCCATGATTTAAACAATAAACTACTTCGTAAAATTATGGCGACTGAGTCAGCATGGGAATGGGCAACTTTCGATACCCCAGTGACTATGCCAGCACCAGGCTTAGAAGTAGCGGCAGCTTAATCGCAAGCATATTACAGTTACAAAAAATGACGCTTTAAGCGTCATTTTTTTGCCAAACTATTATCAAGAATTATAAGCCTAGAATAGCTTCAAGCTCGACCAACTGATTGATTTGATATGTAGGTTTAATATTCTCTGGTAGCTCAACTTCCGGGTGTTGTAACCAACACGTGTCGATACCCACATTGTGACCACCTAAAATATCACTGGCAGCGGTATCACCCACCATTAAAATCTGCTCTTTTGGCGGATTGCCCATTAATTGGAATGTGTGCTGAAAAATCTCTGGGGCAGGCTTTGCTTTACCGACTAACTCTGAAATAACAAGCCAATCGAACATATCCTGTAAACCGGTGTGCTCTAAGCGCTTTTGTTGTAACTTAGCAAACCCATTGGTAATAATGCCTAGCTTGGCGTGTGGCTTCAATTTTGTGAGTAATTCAACTGCACCAGGCAGTGGCACACAAATAGAGGCCATAGCGTCTAAAAAGCCATCGTTAAGTGCTTTTGCTGGTACATCGAGTTTATTTGCCCACTCGGTAAAGCGAGTTATCTGTAGTTCACTGGCAGTAATTTCGTGCTTTTGATATGCAACCCACAGCGGCTTATTAGTTGCTTGGTAATGATGATAATCTGACTCAGTAAATTCGACGCCGTAATGTGCAAACATCACTTTTAAACCTTCAAATGCATTAAAGCTAAAAAGCGTTTCATCTGCATCGAATAATACGTGGCTATACTTCATGGTTATCCTAATTACTGATTGAATAGGGTTGGGTGTAAAAATGGCGCCATGGCCAGTGTCAGCGCTTGTACATAAGTGCTTTCACGCGTAGCAAGGTGATTGGTCAATAAGCCAATAGCACCACCTTGTTGTTTGATATTAACAGTATTGAATGCCTCATCCATGACATCACCCAACTCTTTACCTGCCAGCAATGCATCGTAAAAAGGTTGCGGTAATGGCAGGTTGCTACTGCGACCAACGCTAAATTGTTGCTTGTTTGCAATCACCACAAAGGCAAAGGTTGCTGCGCCATAACTAAATTGTTCTGCGCCACCTTCCATTGCTGCATAAAAGTCGGCGTCAAAGTGATCTTGGCAATACTTAACACGATTTTCAGCACCGATGCGGGTTTCATCTTCACCTAGCGGTTGATCAGGCACGCCAGATGGCGCATGTTCACCTTTGCATTCTATCGTATGGTTTGGGAAATAAAGACTAAAGACATGTTTAGCCGCGTTAATTTTAACGGGGTTCTTTGAACCAACAATAACACGTAATGTTTCTTTCAAGCCGACGACTCCATTGTTTTACCAGAGTCAGCAGTGTACCCGAGTGAGTTAAATCGGCAAGTCAACCGGGGCTAAATTTTCAAGAGCGCGTTTTTTCAAAATAATATCTTTGATCAACGGGGTTAGCACAAGCTCCATTGCTAAGCCCATTTTGCCTCCAGGCACCACAAGCGTATTGATACGAGACATAAAGCTGCCTTCAATCATGCTTAAATAGTACGGAAAATCGACGTCATCTATGCCACGAAAGCGAATAACAACAAAGCTTTCGTCTAGCGATGGAATGTCTTTTGCGCTGAATGGGTTTGAGGTATCAACGGTAGGCACTCGCTGGAAGTTGATATGAGTACGTGAAAACTGAGGAGTAATATGATTTATGTAGTCGTCCATCGAACGTACAATAGAGCCCATTACCGCCTCACGAGAGTGGCCTCGTTCCGAGGTATCGCGAATGAGCTTTTGGATCCACTCAAGGTTGATAATAGGCACCATGCCAATCAATAAATCGACATGCTTTGCAACATCATGATTCTCATCGACAGCACCACCATGAAGACCTTCATAGAACAAGATATCTGTATTTGATTCTAAATCTTGCCAAGGTGTAAAGGTTCCCGGTAATTGGTTATAAGGAACTGCTTCGTCGAAAGTATGTAAGTAGCGTCTGATTTTACCTTGCCCGGTTTCACCATATTGGTAAAAAAGCTCCTCAAGAGCGCCAAAATCGTTAGCTTCTCGGCCAAAGTAGCTAATATGCTTGCCTTCTTGTTGTGCTTCACGGACCTTTTTATCCATTTCTGGACGTGTATAACGATGAAAGCTATCGCCTTCGATGAAGGCTGCATCAATGCTTAAGCTTCTAAATATGTGCTTAATTGCATTGGTGGTTGTGGTAGTCCCCGCCCCAGATGAACCGGTAATAGCGATGATAGGGTGTTTAGCTGACATAATTATTCTCGTTATTGTTGATACCTATCGGCTTAAATAGTTAACCATTGTTGTGCTTAATGGTCAGTACCTTAACGCGTTTGGTATTATCGTGCATAAAATCAATCAGTAGAAACTGATAAAAAACGAACACGTCCTAGTTATAAAGGTCGAGCATGGTAAGGTCAAGTGACTGGCGGATTAATTAACGCTATCATGGGCTGATAAAAATTAAAACGAGAGAACAACATGAAATTGATTTCGTCTTTACTTTTCGTCGCAGCAGGGACATTTTTTACCAGTCACGCACATGCAGCGATGCCTAAAAGCGAAATATTACTTGCCGACTTAGACACTCCATATGGTATGCAGGTGTCGCGAGTAACCGATGATAAAACGTATAATAATCAACCGTTTTTAGTTGATGCTGGGCTTTACTACACCCATGAGGTTGTTGGAGAAAATGGCCAGTCACAAACCGATATTGCGTTTTATGACTTCGCATCTAAGAGCAGCGTGAATATCACCAACACGCCCGTCAGTGAATACTCGCCAACGCTTATACCAAATCAGCAAGCCTTGTCTGCAATCGTGGTCGAAGCAGATGGCAAGCAAAAGTTATGGCAGTATCCATTAGCAGAAGAGCCAGCTGCGAGCCGAATTTTTGAATGGATTGAGCCGGTTGGCTACCATGCTTGGGGCGCTGATGAAGATCTCATCATGTTTATCTTAGGTGAGCCGCATACATTGCAATACACTCGTGTTGCAGCTGCTAAACCGCGTATTATTGCTGGGGATATTGGCCGTACTTTAATTTTTGATAAGCACACAAACAGTTATTTATTTAGTTATAACAAAGATAACCAACACTGGGTTGCGCGCTTTATGCCGCAAACAGAGGACGTTAGTGATTTATTTAGATTACCTGAGTCGGTGCAAGACTTTGCTTTAATTGATAAAGATACTGTGGCCTATGCGGTTAATAACCGAGTTCATAAGCGCAGTTTGTCAGAGCCAGAAGTGGTGTCACAGTGGCTTGATTTGAGACGCTTTTGTGATGGTTCAATTTCACGGTTAAATTACAAACAGAGCAAACTGGCATTTGTATGTAATAAATAAATGAGTAACGATTTCAGCCTGATTACTGTACTGTGGTTAAACTATCCATGCTATTTGTAAGGAACGCCTTTGTCTTTTTCTGCCGAACAACTGAGTGTACAGCTGGTAAAAGCGGGCTGCCGCAGTACCTTTAAGATTAAGAATATTAACGAATTTATGCCAGCTAGCTCAAAAGAAGCATTTTATGTTCATGAGCAAAGTGGCCAAGCAAAAATTGTTATTAGACCTATATTTGAAGTATTCAGTGCTGATTTCGAGTCAATTGAGGGCATTACGCGTATCAAAGACTACTTTCACAGTAGTGAAATGACCCGTTTTCCAACTCGCATTTATAAAAGTGCACAGCCCATTCATTATGGTATCGCATTTAAAGTCATGTCATCTGACGCTGCTGAACAATTTATATCTAAATTAACCGCTATTTTAGCGCAATAAAAAAGGGCCACATTGTGGCCCTTTTCGTATTTGCTTAAATTAGCGTTTAAGGAAGCTATTTACCGAGTTTAATTCACGATTTTTCAGAGCAATACAATCATTGATGCTTTCTTCAAGCTTACTAAGAGAGCGTGCATAACCAGGTACTTCAGTGATTTTATCGTTGAAGAAGGTTTTGGTTTTCTCTAAGCTTTTCGCATCACAGCTTGCCGTCGTGAAGAACGGTAAGTTTGGTACAAAGAACGGCGGTAAGTTCTTAGTGATCGCATCGTAATTGTTATAAATCCACTCAATAAACAGTGCTTCACGCTCTTTACCATAGCCTAAACCACCTAATAACGTACGCATATCAGAGGCTGTTACGTTATCTGTTAAGCTGTATTCTAGGACCGCGTTTTGTAACTCAGGTTTACCAAAGTAACCCATCGCTGCCAGCATCTTAGTACGAACTTGTGGATCTTTGGTTGTTTTAAAGGTTTGCTTGTACTTTTCAAGTAACTTCGCATCGCCATGGTAAGCCGCAAGGTTTAAGTATGTTGAGGCTAAATATGGGTCAACATTTTCAGGGTTGTTTAAGTACAGTGCCGCTTGTGCTTTTGCTGTATCAATGACTTTTTGGTCATGGCCATCAAAGCCTAAACGAGCAATAACTTGCGCACGTAATTGCGATACCGCCGCGTCTTCACCTGCTTTTGCTGTTAAACCATATTGCTTAGCGGCAGGAGCAATGCTGTTACGGATAAACTTAGGCCATAAATCACGGTTGCTGTCGTCTTCGAATACACGTTTTTGAGAAGCTAGGTAACCTAATGCTGTGTTTGCTACTAATGGGTGAGCATCACTCACAAAGGCTTCTAAAGTTTGCATTAAGTGAGCCGCAGAGATAACACCCGCGTCAAGTAATGAATCAACCGCAGAAAGTAGCGCTAAGCGCTCACGCACCGTTAGCTTATCTGCTGCATTCTCTAATAGAGCATTGAACTGTGCATCATTTAATACCCAGCGGTAATAACCCATGGCACCTTGATCTGGGTAGATCCACTCAGGTTCAAAGTCGAGAGTCAATTGCTGTGTTTCTTTGTTAAGCAGAACACTTGCGGTTTTAACTTTGTCGCCCGCACCATACTTAATTGCAACCGGAACATTCCACAGTTGTGCAGGTGCATCAACGCCAGCATTTACAAAGCGGCTTTGACTGATATTAATTTTCTTACCATCTTGCGTTACTTTGATAAGTGGGAAAGATGATTGTTCGATAAATGATTTTAATACGCTTGCCACATCTTTATTAGACGCTTCGCCTAGTGCTTGCCATAGATCAGCGGCTTCTGCATTTTTATACGAGAATTTCTTCAAGTAAGCACGAATACCTTGCTGGAATGCCTCTTCGCCAATCCAGTTTTCAACCATAGATAAAACCGCACTCCCTTTACTGTAGGCAAGGCCAAGGCCGTCCATGATGTCAGCTTCAGTTTTGATTGGTTTACGAATAGGTTTAGTACTTAAACGCGCATCCAGTGCCATTACATGGTTTTGCGGCAAGTCTAAGTGCGACTCAAACTCTGGGTTGATTTGTGCAGTGATTTTCGCTGCCATCCAGCTTGCGAATGCTTCGTTTAACCATAAGTCATTCCACCATTTCATGGTCACTAGGTTACCGTACCATTGGTGAGCTAATTCATGGGCAATGATTGATACATTTCGCTCTTTTTTGCTGCGCGTTGCTGTTGCTAGGTCTACCAATAAAATGTCTTCACGGTAAGTCACTAAGCCTGCGTTTTCCATCGCGCCAAATGGGAACTCTGGTACAGCAACTGAGTCTAGTTTTTTGTAAACGTAAGGAATGCCAAAGTAATCTTCTAGTGCTTTTAACACACGCGGCATATTTTCTTTTGCGTAGTCAGCAAGATGGATTTTGCCTTGTGGAGTCAGAACGCGGCCAGGAATTGGCATGCCTTTAATTTCAAGCTCTTCAAACGGGCCTACAGCCATGGCGACTAAGTAAGAAGGAATAGGAGGCGTTTTGTCAAAAAAGTGCGTTGTCATATCGCCATCAACTTTGGTTTTTAAAACCGGTGTATTGGCATACACTTTTTGTGATGTTGGCGCTGTAATAGTTAGCTGAAATGGAATTTTATAACTAGGCTCGTCAAAAACCGGGAATGCACGACGCGCATCGCTCATTTCAAATTGTGTGAAAAGATAAGGCGTACCTTGATCTAAAGTTTTATATAAACCAACACTTTGACGGTTATAAGGGGCTGTAAAATCAACTTTTAAAGTGTATTTGCCTGGCTGAATTTTTTCTTCACAAGCGAATTTAACTTTGCCTGTTTTTAGCATTTCAGCACTTAGGTCACAGTTTTCTGCACCTAAAATTTTCGCCATGCTAACCGCATAATCAATACCGTTTAATTCGATATAATTCGTTGCTTTTAAAACCTCTAAAGCAATTTCGGTATGACCAGAAAAATTGTCTTTTGCAGGATCAAGCGTAAGTTCTACTTGTTGTGAGCTAGGCTTGGCAAGCTTTTCGATAACATATTCATTGGCATGGGCAGAGCTAACAGCAAGTGCAACACTTACCGTTAATAGGCTTTTTAAGAACATAAGTATCCCTGATTTTTTGTTGTTAGAAAGGCACCTGCTATGAGGGGCGAATCACCATGCTATCAGGTTTTAATTTGAACAGTAATAAATAGTTAGTAACAAAGTTTGTCAGTTAATTATGGCGGTCGATGAAACGTTGCCAATGCAGGTGTGGGTTTATTTGTCGGACGTTTTGTAGCACGGCATTTAATAGTGGCAAATCAGTAAAGCGCTGTTCGTTGAAATCTTTAAAACCAAGTAAGTAGTTAAAGGCGTCTTTGCTATTTGCTTGCAGTGCATGAATACGCACTTGTTGTTCGAAGTTGAGCCGTAAGCTACTAATTGCGGTTTTCATACCTTGTTGATCGACATTAGGAATAGCGCATTTTTGTAAGTAACCAGCACGTTCACCTTCACCAGAAAACCAAATGCGTACTTTTTCGCTATAGCGACCTGATTTTGCAGGTAAATCAAACATTAGTCGTTGTTGATTTTGCTCATTTAAATAGCCTAAGTATTGATCAAGTCCAGCATCGAGTAATGCATTATGGATTGGCACATAGCGGGGTTTTATCTTGCCATGCGTATGAAAATCAAAGCAGCGAATACCGTCAAGGGTGACGATGTTATCTAGGGTTAAGTGGCCAATTTCATCGCTGTAGGCACCAGTATAATAAGCAAATAAAGGCAGCCAAAAGTGCCAATGCTTAGCTTGCTCACGTGCTAAACGCTGATCACCATAGATGTAACCATTATACAGGGTATGTAATTCCATGGCCGAAAAGGGCCTACGACCAAGATGGGACTTCAACCTAATACCTTGATAATAAAGATGTGTCGAAGAGTATAACTGATATACCCAAACCACCTCAAGATGCGAGTTTCAGTTGGAATTAAAAGCGATTTAGGCAAGGCATTGATTGCAAGTAATAGTGGTTCTATTGTTAAAATCAATATAAGTATCAAGTTTCCAGCTTAACGACACTGCCATAAAAGCGGCAGTGTCATTGTAAGCCTTAGGATTGCTATTAATCGCACAGTGCTTTAGCTAGACCAACCGGTTCGATTTCAACGCAAACTTGATCATCGTTCCAGTTTAAACCTACAAGCGCATCATCTTCGTTTAGGTCTTCAACCCATTCATCAAGGAACTCGTCTAGGCCAATTTCAACGGGCGTGTAGTCTTGCCACTCGTCTTTACATTGTGCTTTTGCAGCGTCTTCAGTGCCCCATAGCAGTAGCACATCAGTGTCGCTAAATTGGTTTGATTCACAGACAACAAAACCACCATCTTCGGCACCGAGTGCCCACATAGATTCGTTCAAACGAACTTTTTCTACAAAGCTAACTAATTCTGATTCAATTTCGATATCGCTCATTTGCGTAACCCTTATCTTTATTTTCGTGGATCTGTTTGTTGTACCGCCGCTTTATCGGCGAATTTGTGATAAAAATCAACTAAGTTATTTAGTTGGCTAAAATCAGTTAATTCGCGGAAGCGGATCCAATCTAGCAAGCAGTATAAACTGATGTTGAGGTATTCACAGCTTTTAAATACTGGCTCCAATAAATGACTATTTAAATAGGCTAATGTTTCAGCAATTCGTTCATTCTGTAAATTAAAAAACAGTTTGTCGGTGTTGGTATCAAACCCCGAGCGCTGGCAAAGTAGAATTTCTACTAATGAATCATTACAGGCATTGATAATGGTTAAATAGTTCTCTTGCTGCCAGCTAAGTAATGGCTGGTCTGCTTGTTCAAGCAAATAGCGAATAATTGAGTTGGAATCACACAAGGTAAAATCATGGTCGATTAATACAGGAATTTTTCTGGCAGGGTTATGAGCAATCATGGTTTGTCTGTCTTGCTCAGAGAAAATATCCAAATTAATAAAATCAATAGGTAGGTAATTAAGTGCCGCCCAAATCCGAATACGGCGCACAAAAGGTGAAGTGGTAGAGCCTAGTAATTGCATGATGGTATCCTTTGCAAAAAAAAGCCGCTGTTAAGCGGCTTTTTGAATTCAATTGTGAAATTAATCAGTACGGCTTGTTACTTCAAGAAGATGATAACCAAACTGAGTTTGTACCGGGCCTTGTACTTGGTTAATTGGCGCAGAGAAAACGACTTTGTCGAACTCTGGAACCATCATGCCAGGGCCAAACTCACCTAATGCACCACCATCTTGACCTGATGGGCAATTAGAATGAGCACGAGCAAGCTCTGCAAAGTCAGCTCCTTGCTCAATTTGCTGTTTTAAATCCAAACAGTGAGCTTCACTGTCTACGAGAATGTGTCTTGCACTGGCTACTGCCATAACATCTCCCTAATGTGTGTTTTAGTATTAAATTACTAGTCTAGTTCAATATTTACCGAACGAAAAATTAAATTTATTTTGCAGTCAGCTCAGCTTCAATTGCATCGCGTAATGTTTGCGATTCTGGCTTAGTTTTACTGTTGAAGCGTTGTACTGTCTTACGGTCAGCAGACACTAAGTATTTGTAAAAGTTCCAGTTAGGTGAACTGGTTACTTCGTTTAAGTGCTTAAATATTGGGTTCACATCACTACCTCGAACGGCGCTTGTGGCAAACATATCAAAGGTTACACCATAATTGATGAAGCATACTTTAGCAGTGTCTTTTTCATCGTCTTCTTCTTGAAAAAAATCATCTGAAGGAAACCCTAATACGACTAAACCACGGTCTTTGTATTCTTTATGAAGGGCTTCTAAGCCTTCAAATTGCGGTGTAAAACCACAGTTACTGGCGGTATTAACAATTAATAGCGGCTTATCTTTAAATTCACATAAGTTGATTGACTCTTTCGAGCGTAATTTTCTCATTGTGACATTGGTGAAATCATCGCATTGACTGCTTGCTTTAGCTGCCGGTGTCGCTTCTGTGGTTTGTGCTGCAAGGTTTGTTGTTAGTAGGCCTGCTGCAAGTAACAAAGCATATTTATACATAGTTATTTCCCGCTAGTTATTTGTGATGAATATACGCTAATATGCAGCAAAGTGATCATTTAATTTCAGCTATTTATGACGATTCGCAAAGCAACTCAAAACGATTTAACTGACATAGTCGCTATTTATAACGAGACTATCCCTGGGCGTATGGTAACCGCAGATACCGAAGAGGTGTCGGTTGCAGATAGGCAAGTGTGGTTTGATAGCCATACACAGAAAAGACCTATCTTTGTTTTTGAGCAACAAGGTAAAGTGCTTGCTTGGCTGAGTTATAAGTCGTTTTATGGGCGTCCTGCTTACGATGGTACCGTTGAAATAAGCATTTACATCACTCAACAGGCTCAAGGACAAGGGCTTGGTAAACAATTGCTTACATTTTCAGAGCAGCATGCAAAAACACTTGATATCAAGGTGTTATTAGCTTTTATTTTCAGCCATAACCTACCGAGCATAAAACTGTTTAATCGCTTTGATTACAAGGTCTGGGGAGAGCTTCCGGATATTGCGATTATGGATGATAAAGCTTATAGCCTCACTATTTTAGGCAAGCGATTAGACCGTTAATACGTTAAAAAACTAATAAAAAATGCGGTACAAATTGTGACCCACTGTGATTTTAGACTACGCTAAAATAGGTATTTATTATTAAGCGGGTCTAGTCAACGGTGCGAAGAATATTAATTGTTGATAGCAATAGTGTTTTAGCCATGCGGGTAAAGGTGCTGCTGGAGCTGATTGGCTGCAGAGTAGAGCTATTACATTTTGCGATGGTTGATGATGCTGTTTTAGAGCAAGACTTTGATCTTGTTGCAGCTTCTCATGGTGTGCCAACCAGTATTATTAAAAAGCTTATGGAGGTATTTTCTCAAGAGCATTTCTTGCTTTTGGCTCCTAAAGCACAACGAAGCGATTTACTTGAGCATTTTAGTGAAGTAAATCGCCTGTTACCTAATGCTGTGGTCATTTACCCTTTCTTTGCCAATAAAGAAATTAGCTCTTTATTGGAAGGGGTGCTTGAGCTCGACAGCGATAATATTCTTCAACTTCCTACCGTGTTACTCGTTGATCATTGTGCTGAACGTTTGGCGCAAATAGCCCTGAATCTCAAAGGTGCACATATTAAAACCTTCACGGCTGATAGTACGGCGTCAGCATTGGATGTTATCAAAGAGCAAAATATTGATTTACTGATAAGCGATTTTACTTTTGAAGACGGTACTGGACTTGCGCTTTTCAACAAGCTCAAAACACGCCAGCCGAATAGTCGCTGTTTACTTTATACTTCTAAGCCTGATCAAGTCTCCATGGTGGCCGCTATTCGGCAAGGGGTGGAAGATGTGCTCATCAAACCGGTTGATGATAATAGCTTACTACAATCAGTGCATAAACTGTGGCAGACAGAGCTCTTAAGACGCCATAACAGTGAATTAGTGGAGCGTTTACAAAATACCGTTGATGCACTCATTGAAAAAGACAGCTTACTTCGGGTTATCTTTAAACATACCCCAGATGCTATTATTTTATTTGAACGCTGTGGCAAGGTAATTGAAACGAACGATGCCTGTGAACAGCTGTTTGAAAAACCGCTCAAAGAGTTTGAAAACTGCTCGGTCTATGAGTTCTTTGATGTGGCATCAACTGAGCGAATCAAAGATAAAATCGCAACCTTAAGTAAAAATCGTCAATTTAGTTGTGATTTACGACTACTTAAGAAAAATGGCACAGAGGTACCTCTTGTTGGTTCGTTTAATGAAATCGATCATCATGGCGAAATAGCGTTAGCGGTTATCTTTAAAAATGTGACTCATTTAAAAGAGAAAGAAGACTTGCTGCTTGAAGCAAAAGACATGCTTGAAGAAGAAGTAAAAGCCCGTACTGCCCAGTTAGAGCACGCTAAAAATGTTGCAGAAGCTGCAAATCACAGTAAATCTGAGTTTTTAGCAAACATGTCTCACGAACTTAGAACCCCTATGCATTCTATCTTAAGTTTTGCTCGCTTTGGGCTTGAGAAGGTTGCCAATGACGATTTAAGTAAAGATAAGTTAAATAAATACTTATCTAGAATTGAGCAAAGTGGTGAGCGCTTATTGTCGCTGCTAAATAACTTGCTTGATTTATCAAAGCTCGATGTCGGGAAATTCCCATTCAATCCACACAAACATAATTTAAGCAATATTATAAAAACCAGTATTGATGATGTGTCGGGCACAGCGCTTGAGCGAAATATTGCGATTCGGCCAATAGGCTTTGAGCAAGGCATTGTGCTTGAGTGTGACGAAGAGCAAATAAACCAAATCATGCGCAACTTACTCGGAAATGCACTGAAATTTAGTGAGCCGAATAGCGAGATTGATATTAGTTTAGCGGTGCATGAGGAGATGGCCGAAATCGCTGTTATTGACCGCGGAATAGGGATCCCTGAACAAGAACTTGAAAAGATTTTTGCTAAGTTTGAGCAAAGTAGTAAAACCAACAGTGGTGCGGGAGGCACCGGGCTTGGTCTGGCGATTTGTCGTGAATTCGTGTCCTTGCATCAAGGCACCATTATGGCAAGCAACAATGAATACGGGGGCGCGACTATTTTGGTTCGACTGCCCCTAGAAATAGACTTGCCACAACACTTGGCAAATGAACAACAGTCTATATCGATAAATTGATAAAACGGAAGAAGCAATCATGGCCTTGAAGCGTATTTTAGCGGTTGATGATGAACCATTTAATCTAGAAATTATTGAAGAGATCTTAGAAGATCTCGATTTTGAGCTGAAAATGGTTAATAGCGGCCCAGAATGTTTAGAAGTCGTTGAAGAGTTTGATCCTCAGGTGATTTTACTCGATGTGAGCATGCCACAAATGAGTGGTTATGATGTATGCCGTAAACTCAAAGAAAACCCAATCACACAAAAAATTATAGTGATGTTTGTCTCAGCGAGGGGCACGGTTGAAGAGCGTATGGAAGGCTACTCTGTCGGTGCAGAAGACTACATTGTTAAGCCATTTAGCCATGAAGAACTGAGACTGAAATTACAACATTTGAATCAAGTACTCATTGAAAAAGAGTCGTTAGAGCAACAGGTTGAAGATGCGACTTCAACGGCGTTTAACGCCATGGCAAACAGCAGTGAAATGGGGCAAATCGTTAATTACATCGAACATATTGGTTCGATTGATAATGAGCAAGATCTCGGTAAAGCCTTTTTAAACTGTTTAGGTGCGTTTGATTTACAAAGTAACGTGGAATTTAGGCTAGATGGTGAAGTGTTACATTTCTCTGTGTCGGGAGTGTGTTCACCCATAGTGATCGAGCTGTTTGAAATGCTCAAAAGTAAAGGACGTTTGCACGAGTTCTCAAATCGGATTTTAGTAAACTATGAAATGATTAGTTTGCTTATCTTAAACATGCCGGGACAAGACCCAGATAAGCATGGCCGAATTCGAGACCATATTTGCTTTTTAGTCAGTGTTACAGAGCAGCAGCTTAAAGCGATTCTCACAAAAAAAGAGCTTCTTCAGCAGCAACAACAATTGAATGATGCCGTCGGTAAGGTACATAGTAAATTTACTGGTTTAATTGAGCTTTTAAATGAAAACCGTATCAATAACGAAGCAATTTTTAAGCAGCTTCAAGAAGACTTAGAAAGGCGCATACCGACCATGGGCTTAGATGAAGACCAAGAGGTGTTTATCTATCAAAAGGTCGATGAAACCATTCAAAACTCAGTAGCTCGAGAAGAGTCTGTAAAAGGGGTTAAAGCGGCCTTCAAAGAAATTGAAAATGACCTATCGCAATTATTAAAGCAATAGGTACATCGTTTTTATTATGCATTAAGCATCTCTGGGGAGGCCTTTTTCAACAATACGAATTAAGCGCTCAGTTTTACGAAGTTTTAACTGGCGCTTATTTTTTTGTTGAACAAGCGCCCACTCAATATGCTCAGCAACCAAAGCGCTAGCGGTTGTTAATCTTTGCTCTAAAGCATCGATTATCAGCTCATTGTAATCAGCGTTACCTAATCCGACAGCGAGGTTCCTTAACCAACGCTCATGACCGATGCGGCGAATAGGGCTGCCTTCGGTATTTTTAAGAAATGTCGCTTCATCCCATGCAAATAAAACCAGTAAGTCTTGTTCTTTAAGCTGTGTTCTTGGGTGAAAGTCAGCTTCATCAGTGATCTGACCATAGCGATTCCATGGACACACTAACTGGCAATCATCACAGCCATAGACACGATTGCCTAGCAGCGGACGATATTCTTCTGGGATCGCGCCTTGTAACTCAATCGTTAGGTAAGAAATACACTTACGGGCATCAACGACATAAGGTTCGACAATTGCACCAGTTGGGCACAGCGTCATACAGGCAACGCATTTACCACAGCCTTCAAAACTATTTTCTTCATCAATAGGCAGCGGTATATCAACAAATAACTCACCTAAGAAAAACCAAGAGCCCGCTTCTTTATTGATTAATAAACTATGTTTTCCACGCCAACCTAAGCCTGCCTTTTCGGCTAGTTGTCTTTCAAGCACAGGGGCTGAGTCAACAAAAGGACGAAAGCCGAGTTGGCCGATATGCTGTTCTATTTGTTGGCCTAACTTTTTCAAACGGTTACGAATTAACTTGTGATAATCACGACCTAATGCATAGCGACTGATGTACGCTTTGTCGGTTTGTTTAAGGTTTTTAGCAAAACTTGCATCAGGCGGTAGGTAATTCATTTTTACTGAGATGACTCGCTGCGTACCAGGTACCAACTCAGCGGGGCGCGCTCGCTTCATACCATGGGCTGCCATGTATTCCATCTCACCGTGATAGCCTAAATCTAACCAGCGTTGTAGCTGCGCTTCGTGTTTCGTTAGGTCAATATCAGTGATCCCGACTTCTGCAAAGCCAAGGTCTTTACCCCATTGCTTTATTTGCAGCGCGAGTTGTTCATAATCAATAGCGGGTGTTGTCACGGTCAATAAAAAAGTAGCCAAGAAGCGGCTACTTTAACATAGTTTGAGGTAGGCCCTGAAAAATATTCACTTATTGTAGGGTAATTCCTTCGTCAGTAATAACAGCGATTAGTAAGCCATACTCGACGTTGTTTTCAGAAAATGCACGCGATAATCCACCTCTAGTGTTTTGCTTCATAGTGTTGTTGCTGATTAAATCATCAAGGCTCTGGCTAATGGCATCTGTATTATTGCTTTGCAGAATAATGCCGCATAGTTGATTTGAGCATTGCATATCATAAACAGTAATGTCTGCGTGTTCTTCTTGGTATTTCACTGTTTCATCGTAAACTAGTTCTCTAATTTGCGCTTTGTTGGTATCAGTTAAGCCATTCGCTAACTTAGAAACATAATCTTGAATTTGTGTAAATCCGATTTCGTTTAATGGCTGTGTATTAAACACTTTTTGACCGTTTTCTGTGTTTGTTACGAGTTCATCAAATGAGCTTATTGAATCTTTAGAGGCGTTTGTATTGGCAAATGTATTGCTATAACTTGGAGAATCAGTCTCTTGTGATGATTGCGGGTTTATTTTTGTTTGAAGCGCTGATGACTCAATAGTAAGGGGTGCGGTTTCTTCAGCTGTTTCTACAGCCATAACATTGTGTGTACTGTTACTCTCAAGCAAGTTAACGACTTTATAAGTAATAAAAAGCGTGCATAGCGTGAGTACTGCAAAGAAAACATTTTTCATTTAAATTCCCTTTAGATGTTTTCTTATACAGTACTGTAACTAAATGAATTAAGTCAATTTTTACACAAAGCGTTTTAATTGCTCTTGGGTTTGTTGGCTCAGTTTGTGTGATTGCTGGCAATCAGCGAGTGATTCATCAATTTGCTGTTTAGCTTGCTCGCCCAAAGCCACAATTTGCTCTACCGTTTGATGAGTGTGGGTTTGGGTTTGCTCTAGTAAATGCACCGCGCTGACAATCTGCTGCAGCTGTTGTTGGTTTTGCTCAAATTCACCAAGCATATTGCTAAAGCCTGTTGAGGTATTGCTAATTGCCGTTTCAGCCTCACTCGAGTGGCTAATGAGTTGCTCAGATTCTTTATTGGTTTCGCTAACGAGCGTGTTCATTTGATTAATAAAATCACTGATCTGGCGAGTTGCATCGTTTACTTTAACTGAGAGCGATCTGACTTCATCGGCAACCACAGCAAAACCTCGGCCAGCTTCACCGGCACGTGCCGCCTCAATTGCAGCATTGAGGGCAAGTAAATTGGTTTGATCCGAAAATTCTTCGACCATTTTCAAAATGGCGCGAATGTTCTCGCTGTTTTCTTTCAGACCAGACACAGTTGCTGAGAAGTTACCCAAAATTTGGCTTATCATCGCGACCTTTTTAACCAGTGCCGATAACTCAGTAGCCGAGTGCTGCACAAAGCTCAAGTGTTCATTATTTACTTGATGTACGCTGTCTGTATTCGCTGAGATATTCTCTAGGCTTGAAGTAATTTGATTACTTGAATCGGTAATGGTTTGACTGAATTTTATTTGCTGGTGGCTCATCTGTGCGGTTTGCTGCATAGAATGAGTCATCTTTAAGCTACTATCAGCACTGGCTTGTGCACTTTGGTACGTAGTGGCTAATAGTTTTGCTAGGTGAACGGTAAAGGTATTGTACTGCTCACTTAAATCTCGAAATTCATCGTAGGTAAAATGCGGTAGCTTGGCTGATAAATCAGCATCATGGCGATTGATTTGCTCAAGTGTGTCGCGCATTGCTTGCACGGGGCGCACAATCAAAAAGCGCATGTAGAAAACAGTAAAAATAAAGCTGGCGACGATAACAAAGGTCATTAACCAAAATAGTCCCATACCAGCTTGTTGCTCTGACAGGCTGCTATAAAGCCAGATTAATGTGATAGCTTGAAACGCAAACACAAAACCTAAATTACCGACAATCTTACGTGTAAGAGTGTAAAAGAATGTTTGTTCGATAAAATTATAAATGCGCATATAGCTACTCATTAAGGTGTTGTGTTGATTCATTTTGGCGTATTTTTTTATTATTCAATTTCACATAATTCAACAGTATAGCTTAGTTTTGTTGAGTTACAGTGACTGCAGTGTCATTTGTGTATGACACGGAAAATTAGTAAAAATACCATCTACGCCATACTCTAGCATTAATTCGATATCTTCCACTTTATCGACCGTGTAAGCATAAACTTGAAGGCCGCGTTGTTTTGCATCAGCAACAAACTCATGGTTTATAAAGTTTTTATCTACATGAATGCTGTAGGCATGCAGTTTTTGCGCAAACTCGCTGTAATTAATTGGAATAGAAGCTGTGAGTGCGCCAATCTTTACCCATGGCAGTTTTTGCTTGAGCCACATTAGTTGGTGATGATCGAATGAAGAGACTAACAGGTTATCTCTAGATATCTTTCCTGCACTGACATTTGACTCAATAAGCTCAACAAATTTATCTAGCGAAAAAGTATGTTTAAGTTCTAAATTGAGCAGTGTTTTATCATCAACCCAATCGATTGCCTGCTGTAAAGTCGGTACGACTTCGCCATTGCCTGCATCGTATTGCTGAATTTTTTCTTTTGAGCAGGCGTTTACCTTGCCGCGCCCAGAGGTTGTACGATCAAGCCAGGTGTCATGAATAATCATGTAATCATCAAGACAGCTTTGCACATCAATTTCGATACCATCTACTGCCAAATCAACAGCGGCGATAATGGCGCTCTTGGTATTTTCTGGATAGGTACCACTGGCACCTCTGTGAGCGAATACTTTCATCATTGCTTATACCTACGAGTCACTGACCATGTTTCATAAAAAGCGGCACTAATTACTAACGCGCCACCAATAAGAGTGCTAATTGAAGGTTGCTCATGCAAAATTAAAAAAGCGAAAAACGTACCGTATAAAGGCTGCAAACACGATATCAAACCAGCGGTTGAGGCTGATAAGTTTTTTAGGCTTGCTGCAAACAGTGAATGCGGTGCTGCTGTAAAAATAACCCCTACGGTAATTAATAGCAGCCAATTTATTGTATCAACTTGTAATGGCGGTACTTCGACAAAGGCGCACAGCATAATGCAGGCGATCCAGGTTTGATAAAGCATGGTTTGTGGGCCGCCATACTGGCTAAAGTAACGCTTGTGAACGATATTTCGAAAAGCAAAAAAGAACGCTGACAAAATACCAATAGCAATACCGAGTGTGACATCATTACCTAAGCTGGCATCTGGAATGAGTAAGTAAATCCCTAGCATTACCACCAAGGCGCTAAAAATATCTTTAAGCTGTGGTTTACTGCCATGAAATAAAGGCTCTAAAAATACCGTGATAACAGGGTAAGTAAAAAAGGCAATCATACCGACTGCAATACCTGCCAATTGCATACCTGCGAAGTAGGTAAGCCAATGTATTCCAACAATGACACCAAGTAACAAGGCGATGAAATAATCACGACGTGAGTGAAGCTTAATCGCTTTCTTTTGGATTGTGAGTAACAGCAGTAGTGCACAGCCCGCAATGGCTGTTCGGTAAACGGTAATATCTAATGCACTTAGGCTGACTAGCTTGGCAAATAATGCAGTACCACCAAAGAGTAGCACTGCAATATGTAAGTATATTAGGCTCTGTTTGTGCGCCTGCATTACAAACCTTGTTATTGTTGTTATTAACTCTCTTTGTAACGGTAATCCTTTACTTTGTAAACTCCCCAAATGGGCTAATCCATTCGTTTAGTTCCAATATTTCCACCCTTGTAAGTAATAGTGCAGCACATTTGGCTCATCAAGCGTCGATACTTTTTCGTTGTTAGCGCTAATGTCTGGCGTGAAAATAAACAGTTGTGCGTCATTTTCAGGGCGATAATAGCGGGTGTTAACAGGCAATAACTGGTGGTTGCTACACATTAAGTTGCAAGCCATAACAAAGCCCCACTCACCAAAAGAGGGCACATTCAAATGATAAGGCAAAGTATGAGCAAAGCCTGCTGCACTGAGCGTGTTGTTGATAGACCAAAATGCCTGTTTTGCAAAAAATGGACTGGTGGCTTGGGTGACCACAATTCCGTTATTTGGCAGTCGTGTTTTTACTAGTTGATAAAATTGCTGACTGTAAAGCCGTGCAAGGTTGATTGCTTTTGGATCGGGTAAATCAATAAAAATAATATCGAACAGTTGTTCGCTTTGCTCAACAAACACATAGGCATCTTGATGAATAATTGTCACTTTAGGATCACTCAGTGAGTGCTTGTTAAGTGTTGTGAGGTTGTGATTAGTTTGCGCAAGCCTAGCGACAGCAGGGTCTAAATCAACCAGGGTAATAGACTCTAATTGCGGGTATTTCAAAAGCTCTCTGGCTGCTAAGCCATCGCCACCACCTAAAATTAGAATTCGTTTTGCATTGCCATGGCGCACCATGGCTGGGTGAATAAGCGCTTCGTGATAGCGATATTCATCAATCGATGAAAACTGTAAGCCACCGTTTAAATAAAGGCGAATATCATCTTTATGACGAGTGAGTACGATTTGCTGATAGGGGGTTTGCTCTGAATGTACAACACGATCATCGTAAATTTGGCTTTGCCAAAGATACGTGAGCTGTTTACTAGCAAATAAGCAAAGCACCAATATTAAGCTAACTAAAACAAGTGTGAGCCTCAGTACTTTTCGACGGTTTGGGCTGATATGGTCGATAAAGTACCAAAGCAATAGCAGCGCAATACTTAGATTCATTAAGCCAAAGCTTAGGGCCGTTTTAAAAACCCCAAGCCAAGGTAAAAATAGAAAAGGAAACAGTAAAGTCGCGAGCAGGGCACCAAAGTAGTCAATAGATAACACATTGGCGAGGTTTGCTTTTAGCGCATAATGTTTTTCCATTAGGCGACTTAACAGCGGAATTTCTAAGCCAATCAAAATCCCTATTAGCGTGGTGAGTAAAATACTAATTGCTTGTAGTGGTAAGCCATAGGCATACGAGAAGTACAACAAGGGCACGCTCAAACCACCAAGTAGTGCAAGCGCTAACTCAAAACCTATAAAATAAGCTAGCAGTGGTTTATCGGGCACAAAACGCGAAAAATAAGAGCCTATGCCCATTGCCGCCATATAGACGCCAATCGTCAGAGAAAATTGGGTGATGCTATCACCCAAAAAGTAGGCACCCGTTGTTGCGATCAGCAGCTCATAGATAATAGAGCAAAGGCCAGCGACAAAAATACTAAACAGTAAAATGTGGCTTTCGCGAATTGATTTACTTACCACCCGGGCCGCCTCGTGAACGAAAACCAGCACTACCAATACTTTGCTCTCGAAGCTGTTTATCTACATAGATATTACTGTGTCCATAGGCGTAAACTTGCCAGTCAGCTTCATCATCATCTTTGCCATAGGCGAACAGAGATACAAGTAGCACAGGCACAAAAAACAGCAGGGCTATAGGCCAAACAGGAAATGTTGTTTCCATCGCTTGCTTTGCCTGTAAGCCTTTTTTGGTGATAGGTTGAAAAGAAATATCTGATTTATTTTTACCTTCCTCTAAGCGATTCAAAATCACAAAAAGGCATAAGCCAGCAATAATGCCTGACATCCACATTAGCGGAATAAGTATTTTACTATTCCCTTTGATTGGGATAATTCGAAACGTATAACTAAAATGTTCGGCACGCTTATTTGGGCCAAACGTACTACTAACGTAGGCGCTATATTGCCCCTTCTTGGGGAAGTGGACATCGTGATAAGTATAATCACGGTATTCAGTCCATTTTCCTTCTGAATCGCGTCCGGTTTCAGCCCATAGCTCATCTGCGTAACTAAATAAATAGTTGCCATCAGGGTCAAATACTTCAAGGTCAATGGCTTTCCACGAATTTAAAGGCAGTCTGCCTTTAATTTCTAAGCGCATCATCTGGCCATCTTCTGGCACATTAAATAGGTAGGCTTTATCTTGTCCGTCGTAGTCTTTAAAGTTGCCATATTGGCCACTGATAAGTGGCGCTTGTAGATCTGCACGTATTATTATGCAAGCCAAAAACGAGATGGCAGCAATAATAAAAAGCTTATAGATGTTCATCCATTACTCCATATATAAGCTTAAATAGCGATAGTGATGATAACAGCAACACAAATGGCAATGCTGCTTTCGATAACCGCAACAGCGGTGTTTTTATCGTGCATTGCTTGGTCGAGAGAAATTTTACTAAAAATAATTTTATCAACGAGGTAACGCACAATTGGTAAAATTAAAAAGCCAAATAATGCGTCAATAAAGAATAAGCTTAAGCTTTGTTGCCAACTATGAAAGCCACCAATAAGCGCATGACATAAGATAATAGCTAATGCCAACATGGTGCCTGAAAAGCTAAGTGCAACGGCTTTATTGCCTTTTTCTAGCTGCTCGTGAAGGTTGAATGCAGTAAGGTGATCATAGCCTTTGGCAAAAATGATCAGCATCAGTTGCCCTAAAAAGTAGAACACAATGGCTGATAACCAGGTGCCTTCGCCGGTTAATGCGCCACCAATGATAAGTGCTGCTGCCATATAGTTAGCTGCTTGTACTAAGCCAACGGCCTCGTTTTGTTGGTTAATTAATTGCTCTTGGTTGCAGAACAAGCGCAGCAGTAATTTGTCATTTAAAATACGTGAGCAGGTCAGTAGTACCATACCTAACACGCTGTACAGTGAAACATTCATCAAGTCGCTAACAAGCCCTTTACTAGGCCCAGCTAAAACAAAGCCGTAAATAATGGTGATAGCTCCTAAATAACCGCCTATCGATAAACCTAAAGCACTGTTGGCATTATCGGTTAACTGACTGGTGGTGTTGTAAGGCGTTGCTAAGTTATACGACAGTTTTGCAAGGGCTATGATAGCAATGAACAGGCCAATGTAGGCGCTGTTATAGGCCATAGTCGAAAGGTAATGGGTTAAGTTAATATCCATATAGATTTGTTAGCTTGTTGTTATTTTCCGAAAATATTAACACAGAGTGTTTGTTGCAAAGAATATCAACGCCTCACTTTTTGCCAGAATTAATCAATTTCTTAAAAGTTTCATAGCTTTTGCCTGTCTCATTGTTAGGTTATGGGTTAAAATAACAACATAACCAACTAACAAGATAGTGAATGTCAAAACAGGATCCCAATCTCAGTCGAGAACAAGAAAAGTACGAAAACCCCGTCCCTAGCCGTGAGTTTATACTTACTCACTTAGAATCTCGCGCCAAACCAGCAAACTTCACACAACTTTGTGACGAATTACATGTGAACGATACAGAGCGCCAAATAGCGTTCAAACGTCGTTTACGTGCTATGGAGCGCGATGGTCAACTGTATTTCAATAAGTTTAAATGCTACGCATTGATCGATGAATCTGGCCTCGTTAAAGGTAAGGTCATTGGTCATCGTGACGGATTCGGCTTTTTAGAAGTTGAAGGTGAGAGTAAAGATTGGTTTATCGCGAAGCACCAAATGAATATGGTGTTACACGGTGACATTGTGCTTGCAAAAGGCAATCGTAAAGGCGCTAGTGGCAAATGCGAAGCACGTATCATTAAGGTATTAACCAATGAACGAGCACCGATTGTTGGTCGCTATTTTGTTGAGCATGGTATTGCTGTTGTAGTGGCGGAAGACCCACGCATAACGCAAGACATTATGATACTACCGGGTAGTGAAAATGGCGCGCGCCACAATCAAATGGTGCAGGTGCAAATTACCCAAAACCCTAGCCGACATATGAATGCGGTAGGTAAAGTAACCGAGGTACTGGGTGAACATTTAGCACCGGGTATGGAAATTGAAGTTGCACTACGCAATCACGATATTCCCCATGTGTGGCCAGAAGCGGTTGAGAAGCAAGTTGCTCATTTAGGTGAGTTTGTTGATGAACAAGCAAAGCTAGGTCGTGTTGATTTACGTGACTTACCGCTGGTGACTATTGACGGTGAAGATGCCCGTGACTTTGACGATGCCGTTTATTGTGAGCGTAAACCATCGGGTGGTTGGCGTTTATGGGTCGCTATTGCTGATGTGTCGCATTATGTAGGTATGAATACGCCTCTGAATAAAGAAGCGATTGAACGCGGTAATTCAGTGTACTTCCCTGAGCAAGTTATTCCGATGCTGCCAAAAGTGTTATCCAATGGCTTATGCTCACTAAACCCGAAAGTTGACCGCTTATGTATGGTCGCTGAGATGACAGTGTCAGATGCGGGTAAATTGTCTGGGTACAAATTTTACGAAGCGGTGATGAATTCACACGCTCGTTTTACCTACACTAAAGTGAATGCGATTTTACAAGGCGATGAAAAGCTGCGTGAAGAATATGCCGAGATGGTGCCGCATTTAACTGACTTGCATCAGATGTATATGGCACTAAAAGCAGCACGCCAAGAACGTGGTGCGATTGAATTTGAAACGTTAGAAACGCGTTTTGTGTTTAATGCACACCGTAAGATTGAATCAATCGTGCCAGTGGTTCGCAATGATGCACACAAGCTTATCGAAGAGTGCATGATTCTTGCGAACGTATCAGCTGCCCGTTTATTAGAAAAACACGAAGCAAGTGCGCTTTATCGTGTGCATGATGAGCCGGATGGTGAAAAGCTTGGTTTCTTCAGAAACTTTTTATCAGAGCTTGGTATTGAAACCGCGATTTCTGATGAGCCAACACCAAAAGAAATCACTCAGGTGTTAGCAAAATTAGGCGACCGTCCTGAAGCTGAGCTTATTCAAACCATGTTGCTTCGTTCGATGAAGCAAGCGGTGTATCAGCCAGATAACATTGGTCACTTTGGTTTGGCTTTGCCAGCCTATGCCCACTTTACGTCGCCTATTCGTCGTTACCCTGATTTAGTGGTGCACCGTGCAATTAAAGCCGTGCTTAAAGCGCAAGGTCAGCAAACATCCGGTGAGTACGCCTACACTGATGACGAAGTTGATATTTTAGGTGAGCAGTGTTCAACCACTGAACGCCGTGCTGATGATGCGACACGCGAAGTCGCAGATTGGCTGAAATGTGAATTTATGCAAGACCATGTTGGTGACGAATTTGGTGGGGTGATCTCATCGGTAACTAACTTTGGTTTATTTGTACGTTTAGACGACTTACAAATCGACGGCATGATCCATGTAACTAATTTAGGCAATGAATATTTCCATTATGATGGAGCTAAGCATTGCTTGATTGGTGAACAAACACATACCGTTTATCGTTTAGGCGATAAAGTAACGGTTCAGGTTTCATCTGTAAGTCTTGATGAGCGACGCATAAACTTAGTGTTAGCAGGTGAAGCGCAACAAGACCGTTATGCGCGTCGTCGTGGTCGTAGTGCCCCTGCAAAACCAAGTGTTCGTGCCCAGCTTAAGGCCGGTAAAATCCCTGGCAAAAAACCGCAGTCAGGCAGTTTTGAGGCTAAGTCAGGCGATAAAGACAACGAAAAACGTGGCAAGTCTTCTCATTCTAAAGGGCGTAAAAAACCTAATGGTAAACAAGCCGATGCTGTAAAAGCCGGCAACAAGAAGAGCAAGAAGAAAGCCACCAAAAAGGCAAAAAGACCGGGTAAGAATGCCCGTAAACGTAATAGCCGAGGAGCAAATAATACGTGAGTAATGAATTAATTTTTGGTTTTCACTCAGTTGAAGCAATTTTAGCAAAAGAGCCAGAGCGCTTTTTAGAAATTTATGCTTTAAAAGGACGTGAAGATAAACGTTTAAACCCGATTATTGATGAAGCACGTAAATTCGGTATTTCTGTACAATTTATGCAGCGTAAAGCGCTTGATAATAAAGCCGACGGTGAGCAGCACCAAGGCATTATTGCCAATGTAAAAGCAGCCCGTATGTATAACGAGAAAGATCTAGATGAGATCATTGCCCGTGAGGAAACGCCTTTCTTACTGGTACTTGATGGCATAACTGATCCGCATAACTTAGGGGCGTGTTTACGTAGTGCTGATGCTGCAGGCGTGCACGCGATTATCGTTCCTAAAGATAAATCAGCAAAACTCAATGGTACAGCGCGTAAAGTAGCATGTGGTGCGGCAGAAACAGTACCACTGGTACAAGTCACTAATCTGGCACGCACATTACGCGAAATTAAAGACGCAGGTGTTTGGGTTGTCGGCACTGCAGGTGAAACAGATACTGAGTTATTCGATGCAAATCTAACAGGGCCAATGGCGATTGTTATGGGTGCAGAAGGGGATGGTATGCGCCGCTTAACTCGTGAGCATTGTGATTTATTAGTTAAAATCCCAATGGCTGGTACGGTATCTAGCTTAAATGTGTCAGTTGCGACGGGGATTTGTTTATTTGAAGTGTTACGCCAGCGTAATGCAACGCAGATCTAACTACCGCAAAATTCCAGACACAAAAAAGCCGATGTAACATTGGGCTGATACTTTATTAGGGATCTACATATGTAGATCCCTTTTTATTTATGTACATAAAATCATAGGGTTAACATTAAAACTTACGCAAAAAAAACATTCGCGAGCAGATGTATTTTCTATATATTCAATAGCTTAAGTAGTTAATTGAAATTTTTCTAATTATTACTAGAATTGATCGCTAGGGGGATCAATGGACAGAGTAGTAATAATAGATACAGAGACAACTGGCTTGTCTCCACGCAAGGGCAAGCATCGCATTGTTAACCTTGCTGCCGTAGAAATAATTGATGGCGATATCACAGGCAGCATCTTCCACTACTTCTAAAACCCTGAAGGTAAGAAGAGTACGTCGGAAGCCCACGCGGTACACCAAATTGAAGATTCATTTTTGCTTGATAAGCCAACGTTCTGCCAAATAGCTGAAGAATTTCTAGAGTTCATAGATGGTGCACGACTTTCCTTTTACAATTCAGAATTTGATGTTGATTTCCTGCAATCAGAAATTGATCGATGTGGACTAGATATTGTCTTCAATAGAGATTACGACGTATCTTGCTTGATGAGGGATTTTGCCAATAGGGAAAACTATGGGAAATGGGTCAAATTAGATAATGCTTGCATACGTTATGGTATAGACATTACTGAAAGAAAATCACACGGTGCCGCAATAGATGCCTTTATTACAGCGGAGCTGTACCTGAAGTTTCATTATTCGAGTGACAAACCACTTGCGAAGACACCGCATCAAAATGAACGTGTCGAGCCTACAGCCTTTCCAATCCCAAGAGCCTACAAAGATCCTATCACTGGTAAAGCTATTCAGCTTAACTACTGTAAGAACCCAAACTGCCGAAACTATGGTGTAGCCGCACTTAATCCCAAACGCAAAGCTGATGGCTCTATAATGCGAGGGTTAGGTAATGATTATAGGTTTACTAAAACAAAGATAGGTCGCGTGTTAACTTGCATCATCTGCGGCACAAGTACAAAACTGATAAACAACAAAGCTTTCGTTGAAGAGTCAAATAGGCAAAAGCAAATATTTTCCAATAAAGAGATTTGTTGCCCTGATAAGAAACTTGAAACATCACGACGACGAACTAGGCCATGTCGAAATGCGGTGGTAAATTGGTTAGATAAGCCTAAGCGTTACACCTTAAGAGGCACAGTACCGTCAACAGTAGAGTCATTGAAGTATCGAGAAGCCCAAAGGATTGAATGCAATGCCTGTCACAATCCTTTCAACGTACCGTTGAACGCTGAGTATGGTCAAAAGAGAGCTGATATCAATGGAATATTGTTCAGAATGCTTATTAACAAAGGTATCGTCAACAGAATGGAAGAAATTTTGGATGTGCCTATCACTTTAATTTACCACCGTATCGAGTTTTTCTTTAACCAGTGTGTTGAGTTTGACCGTTGGCAC
Source organism: Pseudoalteromonas gelatinilytica (assembly GCF_001641615.1). Lineage (GTDB taxonomy): Bacteria > Pseudomonadota > Gammaproteobacteria > Enterobacterales > Alteromonadaceae > Pseudoalteromonas > Pseudoalteromonas gelatinilytica. Next base: position 1,913 of record NZ_LRRU01000017.1, on the reverse strand, counting down.
ATACAGAACAACATTCAGGCTTTAAAAGGCAAAACCCTAGAAGTTAGTATGGACAGGCAGCACTACCTGTCTAACTGGAGTGATAAGAAGGACAGTCGCCCTACGAAACTGGTAAATACTTCAACGGTAGACAATAAAACTCGATTTGTATTTGCTAGTACAGTTAACTTCGACACCACCTCAGACTGGGAAGTAATTAAAAGAGACATTAGCAGATGTAGTGATCTTAAGAAGCCTGAACACAAGAGAAGGTATGGTCAGTACGTTCTATCCAATCAAGAAGTCGAAACTGATGACGTTGATGATACCCTGCCTCTGAAAGCACCAAATAAAAATTTACTAGTGCAACAAACTTATTCTCTCATGGCACACCTTGAAGTGATAAAACAGTACGTAAATGAGGCGCGTTACACTCGTTTATTCGCAGATGCCGACGAAGGCTTTGAACTTGGTATTGGGTTAGTGATGAAAGAACAGATTGCGGCCAGCAAACTCTACCCTGTGCTTGTAAAAGCAGAAAGGAACAATGCCAGCCAAATGCAAGACAAGCGTGCCTGGTCAGAACAAGTTCTTCTTAAGCATGGGATTACTATGAGCGACATAAAGAGGGCCAAAGTTGATAGAGAAAAACTAGCTCAAATATCGCAACAATATTGGGCTGCCGAGATGCACAAACGTACTATTGAATCAGGATCGGCTAAATCAGAGTGGTTAGTTCATCCATTTCCTAAATCTAGACATTCTGTTCAAGTAAAACCATTAGTAGGCTTTCATGGCGCTATATCTGTTAGCCAAACGCTATCTGAGAATTTGTTAGATGTATCTACATATGGAGTTGATAACTACTTTCAAATGATACGCCGCCGAATCAATATGTTCGAGCGACCAATAACATCAGCCACAAACAGTAAACGATGGAATGGCTACGCTTCATACAACCCTAAATGGGCGGTTATGATTATTGAGATATTGAGGGTCTACAACAACTACGTATTGACCGACGAAAAGTCACTTAAAAACAAAGGACTGTATCAGGAAGCAACAACACCAGCTCAAAAGCTTGGCATTACAGATAAGAAATATACAATAGAAGATATTCTAGACTTTACAGTCGCGAGCAAAATTAAAAACTTACAATAAGGAAGTCAATGATTAAAGGAATAGAGAACAGAGCTAAGCTAGCTGTCGGGGTGTCGGCATTCGCTATATTAATAATGGCATTTCAATGGTCAATCATTGATTGGATAACTCCTTTCTTGATGATGCCGTTGATGCTTGTGGTATTTATTGTCTTTTTAACGGGACTCGGTTTTAGCATTTCATGTCTTTTTAAGTTCAAAGAAATTAGGTGGTTGGCAACAATTCCCTTAGCAGTCCAATTGGTTGCCCTTGCTGTACTAGAGTTTGTTCCGTTTACGAAGCTCTGGATAAATGCAGATTTCCACTTATATGAATCTCAACGTCAAGAAGTCGTCGCAAGGGTTTACTCTGGCGAGCTTGTCTCTAATGTACAACATAATTCATCGTTAATAGCACTAGGCTCTGAGTATTCAAAAATATCAATGGGCGGAAATGAGATTGTGGTTCAAGATATCGACGGTTCGAAATACGTTTTCTTCTACACCTTTAGAGGGATATTGGACAACTATTCTGGTTTTTTATATGTCCCTGACGGCGGCGACCCAAGGAGCTATGCGGATTTAGATGAAGAAGATGTAACTCAAATAATAAAATACGCAGACAATTGGTACTACACCTCACACCATTAATTACAGTAGACCTACTAACCTATTGTTTTTAATGAGGATATACCTGCTCTCGAATGTAATTTTCGACATATCTTGATGGCTAAGCATTTGATTTCACGTTGAAATAAAAAAGGGATCTGAGTATTCAGATCCCTAATAAAGTAT
>NZ_LRRU01000016.1 GCF_001641615.1 Pseudoalteromonas gelatinilytica | reverse complement strand
ATGGCAAAAGAAAAGTTTGAACGCGTAAAACCGCACGTAAACGTTGGTACAATCGGCCACGTTGACCACGGTAAAACAACTCTAACAGCAGCAATCACAAACGTACTTGCGAAAGCATACGGTGGTCAAGCTAAAGACTTCGCATCAATCGATAACGCTCCAGAAGAGCGTGAGCGTGGTATCACAATCTCAACTTCACACGTTGAGTACGATACTCCAACTCGTCACTACGCACACGTAGACTGTCCAGGACACGCCGATTATGTTAAAAACATGATCACTGGTGCTGCTCAAATGGACGGCGCAATCCTAGTAGTTGCTGCGACTGACGGTCCTATGCCACAAACTCGTGAGCACATCCTACTTTCTCGTCAGGTTGGCGTACCTTACATCATCGTATTCATGAACAAATGTGACATGGTTGATGACGAAGAGCTACTTGAGCTAGTAGAAATGGAAGTTCGTGAACTTCTTTCTGAGTACGATTTCCCAGGTGACGACTTACCTCTAATCCAAGGTTCTGCTCTTAAAGCACTAGAAGGCGAAGAGCAATGGGAAGCGAAAATCATTGAACTAGCAGAAGCGCTAGATTCATACATCCCAGAGCCAGAGCGTGACATCGATAAGCCATTCATCATGCCTATCGAAGACGTATTCTCAATCCAAGGTCGTGGTACTGTTGTAACTGGCCGTGTTGAAGCTGGTATCATCAACGTGAATGACGAAGTTGAAATCGTAGGTATCAAAGAAACTACGAAGACAACTTGTACAGGTGTTGAGATGTTCCGTAAGCTTCTAGACGAAGGTCGTGCGGGTGAGAACATCGGTGCACTACTACGTGGTACTAAGCGTGAAGACGTTGAGCGTGGTCAAGTACTTTGTAAGCCTGGTTCAATCAAGCCACACACTAAATTCACTTCAGAAGTATACGTACTTTCTAAAGATGAAGGTGGTCGTCACACTCCTTTCTTCAAAGGTTACCGTCCACAGTTCTACTTCCGTACAACTGACGTAACAGGTGACGTACAGTTACCAGAAGGCGTAGAAATGGTAATGCCTGGTGACAACATCAAGATGACTGTAGAGTTAATCTGCCCAATCGCGATGGACGAAGGTTTACGCTTCGCTATCCGTGAAGGTGGCCGTACAGTTGGTGCTGGTGTTGTTGCAACTATCGTTGAGTAATCAACTATAGTAATGCATCAAGCATTAAGAAAAACCCGAGCTTAGTCTCGGGTTTTTTTATGGGTGAAGAAAAGCTCTCAGCTATAAGTTTTATGTAGTTTAGAGTGAAAGGCTAATCTGCCGCCTTCAAATTCCCAATGGACGAAGGTTTACGCTTCGCTATCCGTGAAGGTGGCCGTACAGTTGGTGCTGGTGTTGTTGCAACTATCGTTGAGTAATATCAACAGATAGAGCTTCACAGCTTATAAAAAGGTCGCCTAGGCGGCCTTTTTTAATGCCTGTAGAAAAGCTATCAGCTGTCAGACGTCAGATTAGATCGAGAGGGTTGTTTTTTAAACAGAGTTTCTTTGAATTCTGTTGTCATTGGTTAAATTTTTACAATTTGCCACTTTTTCATTTTCCTAACGCTTTATCTAGTTCTTCTCTTGAGTGAGAGCTTTTGAGGTTTCCTGCCATGATTTCGTAAACTTTTGCATTACTGTTGTTGCCGGCTTTTGTAGCTCAGAAAATTGGCTAACCAGGTCTGTGCTAGGAAAATTGCGAATATAATCAATATGATTGGTTTGTAGTAACTTTTGTAAATGCACTTTATAATGGGAATTTAACTCAAAACTATATAGGGAAGTAATGATCAAGGGTATTTTACTAGGGGCAGTGAGTTTATTGCCTAGCTTAAGTCATGCGGCAATCGTTGGTGAATTTTTAATCGGAAAAACAAAGAATAAATATCATACATATCAAGATTATGACTTAGGGGATAGTTACTCCTCTTCTCTTGATTCAGACTCTTTTGGTTTTAGATTGGGTTATGAATTTAGTGAGTATTTATCAATAGAAGTTGCGAAGCATGAGCATGGAGAGTCAGTCAATGAGTATACAGTGACTATCCCTGCTCAATTCCCAGGTGATTATGAAACCTCTTGGGATGTAAGAGTTCCAATAGAGGTTGAGTCAATTAGGCTTGGTGCAAAAGGAAAGTTTGAGGTTTATCAAGATTTCTTTATTAATGCTAGAGTAGGGATTGCTCATTGGGAGTACAAAGATGCTAACCCTGCTCACCTTGTACCAACGGAAAATATTAATGAGAAAGAGAGTGGTAATGATATTTATGGGGCTTTAGGCTTCGACTATCAATTTACAGATCACTTTTTCTTGGGTTTTGAATACTCAGTGTTAGGTATTAAAGAATCTAAAGAATACGACTACAGTGGGGTTGTTAAGTATAAACATGACATTCAGGATCTTTCTATTGTACTTGGCTGGAGATTTTAAGCTGTGTAGGAAAGTTTAGCTAAGTACAAACATCTAAAGCGGAGTTTATATATTTGCCTTTGAATATAGCGCTATATTATTGGGTTTAACACAAGGTATTAGCTCAAAATTATTTACTCTATTGACTAGTATCGCTTGCTGTTGCTTTTCAAGTTTTAATTCTGCGCTAAGTAGCTCTTTGCGAATGGTGGGGTAGTCTGAAATCTCGGCTTGAATGGTTTTAAGGTAGGCGCGTGTGGCTCTTAGGGGCTGTAAAGCCTGTTGATCAAATGTAGCAATGCACAATTCAAGCTCACTCAGTTGAGAGGGGGTTACAGCCAGCTCTAAAGAATCAAGATAATAAAGCAGCAGGCAAAGGTTCACATTTTTGCCTTGCTGGTCTTGATAGCCTAGTAGCTTGGTTTGCATGCCGTCTTTGCTGTAAAGCTGACATGCAAACTGCCAAAACTGTTCGCTGTTAAGCGGTTTCATAGGCAAAGGCCTGCTCTTTTTCTTCAAGCTCTTCAAGTGCCATAAGCAGCTCTTCTTCAACGTTATTAAGCTTTGGGGTTAAGCTTGCTTGCTTAGTGAGTAGCTCTGTCAGTTTTGCTTTATTCTCATCACTGTATAAATCATTGTCGGCAAGTGCGTTTTCGATTTCTCCAAGCTCTGTAGAGTACTTATCAAGTTGCTTTTCCAGCTTTTCGATTTGCTTTTTCAATGGTTGCACTGACTTTCTGAACTCAGCTTCTAAGCGCTTTTGCTCTTTGCGGTTAACGCTTGAATGTGCTTTAGGTGCATTGTCTTCAGGGCTTTTAGCGGCTTCTTTATTGGCATTCAGTAGCCATTGGTAATAGGCATCAAGGTCATAACCAAACTGTGTTACTTCGCCGTTATCAACGAGGTAATACTCATCAGCGGTGTTTTTAAGCATGTGACGGTCGTGCGATACGGTCACCATAGCGCCTTCGAAGCCTTGTAGCGCCATCACTAAGGCATGACGCATTTCTAAATCTAGGTGGTTGGTTGGCTCATCCAGTAACAGTAGGTTTGGCTTTTGATATACCAGCATTGCTAGTACTAAACGGGCTTTTTCACCGCCAGAAAATGGCGCAACTGGTTCAAGTGCTTTATCGCCAAAGAATGCAAAGCCGCCTAAAAAGTCACGCAATGATTGCTCAGGAGCTTGTGGATTTAAACGTTGTAAATGGGTCACTGCACTGGCTTTTAAATCAAGTGACTCAAGCTGATGCTGCGCAAAGTAACCAATATTTAAGCCCTGATGCTGAAATACTTCACCTGCTTGAGGTTGCAAATCGCCAGCTAATAATTTAATCAGTGTTGATTTACCCGCACCATTTCGGCCAAGCAGCGCAATACGGCTACCCGGCACAAGGTTTAGCTTAATGCTGTGTAAAATGGTGGTGTCGCCATAGCCTGCTTTGGCTTGGTCGAGGGTCATTAACGGGTTTGGTAGCGCTGTTGGCTCGGCAAACTCAAAATCAAAAGGTGAGTCAACATGGGCTGGGGCTAACTTTTCCATCCGCTCTAGGGCTTTTACGCGGCTTTGTGCTTGCTTAGCCTTACTAGCTTTTGCTTTAAAGCGCGTAATGAACTTTTCTAGGTGAGCAATTTGTTCTTGTTGCTTTTCGAACATCGCTTGTTGTTGTAATAATCGCTCTGCTTTTTGGCGTTCGAATTGTGAGTAATTGCCTTTATAAACATTTATTTTTTGTGCGTCTATGTGCCAAATTTGGTCAACTACGGCATCTAAGAACTCTCGGTCATGGGAGATAAGCACTAGAGTGCCTGTGTAGGCTCGTAAAAAACGTTCTAACCAGTAAACCGCATCGAGATCTAAGTGGTTGGTTGGCTCATCCAGCAGTAATAAATCGGCATCACGAATAAGTGCTTGTGCTAAGTTTAAGCGCATACGCCAACCACCAGAAAAGGCACTCACTGGGTTGTCTATTTGCTCATTACTAAAACCTAAACCGTGTAATAGCTCACCAGCTTTTGCTTCAATGCTATAACCTTGAATATGTTCTAGGCCAATATGTGCTTTTGCCTGCGCATCGCCGTCGTTATTTTGCTCAGCTTCGCGAAGTGCAATTCTTAGCGCGTAATATTCAGGATGACCTTGTAATACATAATCGAGGGCACTGATTTCGAGCGCAGGTGTTTCTTGCTTTACAGAGGCAATTGACCAGTCTTTAGGAATTTGGCATTCGCCGGCATCGAGTTGCAATTCAGACTTTAGTAGCGCGAACAGCGTTGATTTACCACAGCCATTAGCGCCCACAAGGCCGACTTTATGCTCTGGGAATAAGGTGGCAGAAGCCCCTTTTAGTAAGGCGTTACCACCACGTAGAAGTTCGATGTCTGAAATTTGGATCATGAATGTTTACTTGCACAGCACTGATTAAATTGCCGCTATCATAACACGGATCACATTAGCCTTCGCAATCGTATCAAACAGAGAATTATTAGGCTAAAATAGCCGCCTACATGCCACGGGAGATCATCTATGAGACAAAGAAAACGCTTTATTGCTGGAGCATCGTGCCCTGAATGTAAGGCCATGGATACCATGATGCTTTATAAAGAACATGATGTGGAAAAAGTGGAGTGCGTACAGTGTGGTCACAAAATGACGCAACCAGAGCAGGCAGTTCAGGCCTCAACGCGTCAATTCGAACAAGTGATTGGTGTGTTCAAGCCGGGCGATTAATACCCGGCTCTATTCACCTGATTAATAATGAGGTGGAGGCGGCTCTTGAAGCTGTGACATTAAAGAAGGCTGCTGCGCTTCTTTAATCTTTTCTGCAAGTAACTCAGTCTGGCGTTTCATTTTTGCCAGCTGCTGTTGGTGCGCTTTAAGCTCATCATTCAATATTTCAATTGTTTCATCTTGAAAAGCGACTTTTGCTTCAAGTTCCATTAAACGATGTTCAATTGTATTCATTTGATTCTCTTAGATTAAAACTTTCAGCGAATCCGCTGGAGCTTTCGGTTAATAACGCTTGGTTGTTATCAGTAAACGCAACATCTAACACCACGGCTGATTTCGGGCGGCTTCCTTCTCGAGGAATCACTTGCCACGTATGTAACTTTTTACCTGACTCTAGCTGCCATAAATCGACCAATCGATTGGGTGAACCTGTTGCAAGTAAAGTGCCCTCATCATTAAAACGGACGGCGGTAAAAATTTTCTGACGCGCAATATACGCCAGTTTGCTAACAAGATCACCTGTAGTCAGTTGCCATACATTTGCTTGCTTCATACTGTCTGCGGTAAATGCGTATCGACCTTGTGGATCAAGGGCAACTTGAGTAACGCGACTTGGGTGGTTAAAGCGATGGATCACTTGCCCTGTGCGAGTGTCCCAAAAGTAAGCTACATAGTCATTTGAGCCGCTTATGGCGTAGTGGCCGTTAGGTGAAAGGTCAACAACATTGACTTTTTCTTGGTGGCCAAGGAACTCTATGCGTCTGCCACTCTCTAAGTCGAGGTAAACGACTACACCGTCGGCGCGGCCATATAACACACTGCGCCCTTGGTTACTTATCGCGATATCTCGAATTGTTGAGGCGTGTATTTTGTAATAACCCGTGTTGTTGCCCGTGGCAATGTCCCACACTGCAAAGGTGGACTTTTCAGCGGTCACTGCATGGCTATTGTCGTAAGAGATAGCAACAGTATGAACCAAGCTATCTTGATTTTGTTGTTGAAACCATTGGTATTTTAGCACCTGTTGTTGATTATCCCACAGTGCGACCCCATGGTGTATTGATGAGATTAAGCTGTATTTGCCATCGTGCGACAGCGCACTAGCGAAGGCACCTTTAGCCGCATGCTCATAGCGTGCAGTTGATTGCTCATGTTGCTCAGAGCACGCTACAACTAAGCAAAGGCTGAGCAGATACAAAAAAGTACGAAATATCGACATATTACGAGTATTTCCCCTTAACTCTTAGTGATTGAGAGGTTAGACTAGGTCTCGTTGAAGGCCTAGGTTGTTAGTCTAATCGCTGATCATGCATAAGCATGACATTAGTTATTAGACAAGCAGCCTACCATGTAGGTCGTTAATCTTTAACTAGTAATAATACAATAATTGACAACTGCAAAGTGTGTCGGAGATATAAAATGAGAAAGACGATTAAATTGTCATTGATTGCAGCGTCAGTTTTAGCGCTTACAGCTTGTAATCAGGAAGCAAAAAAAGAACAGCAAGTTGAAGTTAAACTAGAGACTGAAGCTCAGCAACAAGCATACGGTATTGGTGCGTCTGTTGGTAACTTCTTAAACCAAGACCTTGCTGATAAAAAAGCGTTAGGTGTTGAACTAGACGAAGCGCTTCTTAAGCGTGGTTTTGAAGACGCGCTAGCAGGTAACGCTAAACTTGATGACGAAAAAATTCGTGAAGTGTTAACGGCGCTTGACCAAAGCATTCGCACTAAACAACAAGAAAAAGCGAAAGTAGAAGCTGAGAAGAGCAAAGCTGAAGGCGAAAAATTCCTAGCTGAAAACGCGAAGAAAGAAGGCGTGACAGTAACTGAATCTGGCCTACAGTACGAAGTGATCACTGAAGGTGAAGGCGAAAAGCCAGTAGCAACTGACGTTGTTAAAGTACACTACAAAGGCACTTTATTAGACGGTACTGAGTTCGATAGCTCTTACTCACGTAACGAACCAACTACGTTCCCACTTAATCGTGTGATCCCAGGTTGGACTGAAGGTTTACAATTAATGCCAGTTGGCTCTAAGTACAAGTTCACTATTCCATCTGAACTTGCATATGGCGAGCGTGATCTTGGTAAGATCCCAGCTAACTCAACGCTTGTTTTCGAAGTAGAATTACTTGAAATCCAAAGCGATGACAAAGCTGTACCAGCTGAGTAATATTAAACTCAATAAAAAAGGGCCGATTGGCCCTTTTTTTACGCATGAAGTTTATTAACTAAATGCCGTTTCTTTCATTTTTAATGTGCCACTATCAGCATCAAGCTCAACCACAGTGCCAACAGGCAAGATAAATTGGCGCTTAATATGGCCAATCATAGCTCCACGATAAGCAGGAATTTCCAGCGGTTTTATATAATCTGCAAAAATATCGTCAAGGGTTAAAGAGCCATAACCACGGCCAGGCTTACAGTCATTACAATCGCCAAACACAAAGCCCGCAATTTTATCAAGTGCGCCCATGAGTTTGAGTGTGCTCATCATTCTGTCAATTCGATACGGCGCTTCGTCGATATCTTCTAAAAATAAAATTGCGCCATTAAAGTCAGGTAAATAATTCGATCCTGCAAGGGCTGTCAGTACCGTTAAGTTACCGCCGATTAATCGTCCAGAGGCTTTACCTGATGTGATTGTTTGGGTCAGGTACTGAGTGTTAACAAGCTCATCATCGGCTTTTGGTAAGTTTTGGAAATGCATCAACTTACGCGCTTCGAACATGTTCTTAAATTGCGCGACATGAAACGGGTTCCAGTCACTCGATGCATTTGGGCCATGGAAGCTGATTAGCCCAGCTTGAGAGAGTAGTGCATTGTGTAGAGCGGTAATGTCCGAATAGCCCATCAGAGGTTTTGGGTTGTTACGGATCATTGCGTAGTCGAGCAAAGGTAAAATACGGGCAGCGCCTGAACCGCCACGTAAACACAAAATGGCATCAACCTCTTTGTCACTGAATAAACTGTTTAAATCGCCGGCTCGCATTACATCAGTGCCAGCTAAATGACCGCGTCTTGCTAAAATGTTTGGTGCAAGCTTAGCCTTGTAACCCAGCGCCTCTATAACGCCTTTTGCTAGTATGATATCAGCCTGTTCAGCAGTGGCAGCTGACGGGCTACACACACCAATTGTGCCGCCTTTTTCCAGCGCTTTTGGCTTAATTAATGTTTGGGTACTGCTATTCTGAGCAGCCATTAAAGGAGCTGATGTTATACTTGCGCCAGCAGCAAGGATTGAAAGTGACTTTAAAAATGACCGTTTATTCATAGCGAGCCTCATGTTTTTATAGTATGAGTATCGCATTGAAGAAAATATTTCAAATATTTGTTACGAATGGAATAGATGATTCTTTTTAGGCAGGCAAAAAAGGTGTTTTTCAGCAGAGAGTGTTTCTCTGCTGTGCAACTAAGCTGTTAGCTGGTGTGATTAGAATAAAGGTTATCGATTAACTCATCTTCTAATTCAAAGCGTAATTCAAGCGCTTCACCTAATGTTGATAAATCTTTATCAAACTCATCAAGCAAGTCATCTTTGTCAACTTCTGCGTATTTGTCGTTAAAGTCGAGTGCTACATCTGTGGTTTCAGAAATGCGCGGGTATAAGGCATTAGCCAGCTTTTGGCTTTCAGGACCTTTTTCTTCACACGCTTTGGCAATGTCGTCGTAAATTTCGAAATGGCCAGCAGAAAGGTAATCCATCAGAATTTGGCAAAAGTTTTGAATTTGCAGTTGATCAGGAAGGGCGTGATCTTTCTTTTCGTACGGTGAAAAGCCTGCAATACGGCAGAACAACACAAGCAGCTCTTGACGTTCTGTGAGCCATTTGTCGATTACAGAGTGACTACCACCCCATTTTTGTTGAGCTTTTTCCAAACGCGTCAGCATATTTCATCTCCTCGCTGAGTAGGTTTTCCTTTGTATATATAAAAAGGAAATATGACACAAAGATCAACTAAATTCTTAGTGTCTAATTGCAACAGATTGTAAAAGTCATTCTAAAGACATATTTTTCAGCGCTGAATAGGCCAAAAAATAACCTTGTTTTTAGAGTGGACTTTTTTTGCTCTCATTGCAGTGTATGGGAATTGATTCAAAACTACTAGTATTAATTTTGCAATTTTTATCTAAGCGGAGGAGTTGTAATTTGCTGATTTAGAAAAGAAAAAACCACCAAAATTGGTGGTTTAATTCTTTTTCTAAGACTTGTTAAAACAAGCGTTCTTATTATTATGGGAAGATTGTTGTTCTTATTGTTATAAGATTTTTATTATTGTTTTTGTTAACGCGGGATAAGTTATACCAAGCTTTTTTGTATGTTGCAAATTTATTAATAGAAAGTTTTAAATTTATTTTGTTTTCGCTAAAAAAACACACTATAGGCTTAGGTTGGCTTAAAAAACATGATCTATATCTAGCCTTGATTATCTATCCATAGTGAGACGCGCAATATGGTGATACAATCTGCTCAATTTCATTCAGTTCTAGGATTCTATACGCATGAGCGAATTAAAAAACGATCGTTATTTACGTGCACTACAAAAGCAACCTGTTGATGTCACACCGGTATGGATGATGCGCCAAGCTGGCCGTTATTTACCTGAGTACCGTGCTACACGTGCCCAAGCAGGCGACTTTATGAGTTTATGTAAAAACGCTGAACTTGCTTGTGAAGTAACGTTACAGCCATTACGTCGTTATCCGCTTGATGCTGCAATTCTATTCAGTGATATTTTAACTATTCCTGATGCTATGGGCTTAGGTCTTTACTTTGAAACAGGTGAAGGTCCGAAATTTGAACGTCCGATTTCTTCATTAGCAGATGTTAAAAAAATCCCAAAAATCGATCCAACTGATGAGCTTGGTTATGTAATGAATGCGGTAAGTACGATTCGCCGCGAATTAAAAGGTGAAGTACCGCTAATTGGTTTCTCTGGTTCACCTTGGACACTTGCTACTTACATGGTTGAAGGTGGTAGCAGCAAAACATTCGGTAAAATCAAGAAAATGGCCTTTGCAGAACCACAAACACTGCACCTATTACTTGATAAGTTAGCGGACTCAGTAATCGACTATTTAAACGCGCAAGTTAAAGCGGGCGCGCAATCGTTAATGGTATTTGACTCATGGGGCGGTGTATTAAGCCCACGTGATTACAATGAGTTTTCATTACAATACATGCACAAGATTGTTGATGGCTTAATTCGCGAACATGATGGCCGTAAAGTACCAGTGACGTTATTTACTAAAAATGGTGGTCAGTGGATTGAAGCAATTGCAGCAACAGGCTGTGATGCAGTAGGTCTAGACTGGACTATTAACATCGGTGATGCAAAGCGTCGTGTTGGCGATAAAGTAGCGCTGCAAGGTAACATGGACCCAGCAATGCTGCATGGTACGCCTGAGCGCATTCGCCAAGAAGTTGCCACTATCCTAGAAGACTTTGGTACAGGTTCTGGCCATGTGTTCAACCTAGGTCACGGTATTACACCAGATGTAGACCCAGAAAACGCAGGTGTATTTATCAACGCTGTTCATGAATTCAGTGGTAAATACCACAAATAAGCAAAAGCTAATCGTAAAAAAGCCCGCATTAAGCGGGCTTTTTTATTTACTTAAACAAACGATTTAAACCATTTAATGCAGCTACGCGATAGGCTTCAGCCATAGTCGGGTAGTTGAACGTGGTATTTACAAAGTAATCAATGTTATTACCGCCGTTCTTTTGTTCCATAATAGCTTGACCGATGTGAACGATTTCAGAGGCACGCTCACCGAAGCAGTGCACACCCAGTACTTCTTTGGTATCAACATGGAATAAAATCTTTAAGCTACCCACCTCAGTGCCAGCAATTTGCGCACGCGCTAAATGCTTAAATTGAGCACGGCCTACCTCGTAAGGGACTTTTGCAGCAGTTAACTCTTGCTCGGTTTTACCCACTGAGCTCATTTCAGGGATTGTATAAATACCTGCTGGGATATCAATGATCAGCTTTTCATCACAGTTACCACATGCAATCGCATCGGCTGCAATACGGCCTTGGTCAAATGCCGCACTGGCAAGGCTTGGGTAACCAATGACATCACCCACAGCATAAATGTTGTCGACTTCTGTTTGGTATGTTTCGTTCACCTTAAGCTGGCCACGACCATCTGCTTTTAAGCCCACGGCTTCAAGGTTTAATGTGTCTGTGTTACCCGTACGGCCATTGGCAAATAAAATACAGTCAGCTTTTACGCGCTTACCTGATTTTAAGTGCATTACCACACAATCATCGCGAGTTTCTACGCGATCAAACTCTTCATTATGACGAATAACAATGCCGCTATTCCAAAAGTGATAGCTCAGAGCATCTGAAATTTCTGCATCCATAAAGGCAAGTAAGCGGTCACGGGTATTCACTAGGTCAACCTTGGCGCCTAAACCTTTAAAAATAGAGGCATACTCACAACCAATTACACCAGCACCATAAATCAGCACACGATGAGGGTCATCTTCAAGGCCTAAAATGGTATCGCTGTCGTAAATACGTGGATGTTTAAAGTCTACACCCGGTGGACGATAAGGGCGCGAGCCAGTAGCAATAACGATTGTTTGTGCAGTAAGCGTTTCAAATGAACCGTCTAGGTGCGTTACTTTAATGGTGTGTTTATCAATAAACTCAGCATCACCTTGATACATATGAATGCGGTTACGTTCATAAAAGCTGCTACGTAAATTAGATTGCTTTGAGATGACGTTACTTGCGTGGCGCAAAATATCTGGGAAAGTTAAGCGGTTAGGGCGCTCACTAATATTAAATAGCGGGTTTGCTTTATATTCAATATAACGACTTACAGAGTGACGTAATGCTTTTGACGGGATAGTACCCCAGTGCACACAACCGCCACCTACTGCTTCTTGACGCTCAATAACAGCGACTTTTTTGTTACTTTTAGATAGGTTCATGGCGGTACCTTCACCGCCAGGACCTGTACCTATGATGATCGCATCATATTGATAAGATGGAGTATCTTTTTGCTTTACTTGTTGTTTGGCCACAGCCGCTCCTATGTTAACTAAAAGAGGCTTTTAACAACCTCGCATTTAGTGCAAGCCAAGCCTGCTTTTGGTTTTCCCAAGCGGCTTCAAGCTCGTGATATTGTGTCATTAATGCTGATTTTTCACACTGTTTCATCATTTTATTACGTTTGATTTCTAACACGCGCCTTTGCAAGGCACAGAAGTGTTGCAGTTTTTTCAGCAGTAAATCGTACTCAGATTGTAATAATGTAAGCTTATCTTGCGCTAAAGGCAATTTTGCAAGGCGACCTTGGGTCTTACTCATCAAGGTTTCTGCTTTGGCTTTTTCGATTCGCTCAATCGGTGTGCGCTTTAATTTTGAAGCAAGACCGATTGCCGCTAAAGAGCGGATCATCCATTTAGTTGGATCATAGTGATACCACTTAATGCCATTGCGATAGTCGCTAGCAAAAATGTGGTGGAAGTTATGATAGCCTTCACCGTATGTGAATAGCGCTAAAAAGCCATTATCACGGGCAGTGTTTTTTTCTGTGTATGGACGTGAGCCCCAGATATGCGCCAGCGAGTTGATAAAAAAGGTAAAGTGCTGGCTCAATACTAAGCGCAGTAAACCAACCAATAATAACATGCCCCATACATCGCCAAGCATTAAACCAAGTAGTAAAGGAATACCAAAATTAGTCGCGACGACTAACTTCATATAGTGACGGTGTTGCCACATAACGACTTTGTTTTTTTGTAAGTCACGGCAGTTACTGTAGTTACCGTATTGCTCGCCTTGATAATCGCGCAGCATCCAACCGATGTGGCTATACCAAAAGCCATTAGTAGCGGCGTAAGGGTCTTTGATTGGATCATCAACTTGACCATGGTGAATACGGTGATCGCTACTCCAGTGCAAGGCGCTATTTTGTAATGCAAAAGCACCACCTAAGGCAAAAATCACTTCAATAACAGGATGCACATCATAGGCTTTGTGTGCCCACAAGCGGTGATAACCTGCAGTAATAGAAAGTCCGGCGTAGAACATACAGCCAACAAAGGCTATCCACTGTGTACTGGTGTATCCGTAGCTAAAGCCATACCAAGGAACAAGGGTGATCGCGGCCAAAAATGTAAGGCTAAAAAATAGCACATTGGTCCAAATAATCGGTGGTTTTTTCATCTGAATAAATCTCGGCGTACAGTTGTACGCTAAAATAGTGTTTCATTCTCTCCGCGTCAAGTATTAGACTGTCTCATTAACCGAAAAATCATTAAAAGTTCACGCTGGGAGTTTCCATGTCGGGTGTTAGAGCGCAACAGAAACAAAAAACACGACAAGCACTAATCGAAGCTGCATTCAATCAATTGAGTGCCGATCATAGTTTTTCTAATTTAAGTTTGCGTGAAGTTGCCCGTGAAGCAGGGATTGCCCCCACCTCTTTTTACCGCCACTTTAAAGACATGAATGAGCTCGGTTTGACCATGGTTGATGAAGCCGGTTTGACACTTCGCCAACTTATGCGCCAAGCGCGTCGCCGTATTGAGAGCGGCGGTAGTGTGATCACGACATCAATCGTGACCTTTATGGAGTTTATCGATAACTCGAGCAACCAATTTAGATTGTTATTGCGTGAGCGCTCAGGAACTTCAAAAGCATTTCGCGCTGCGGTTGCTCGTGAAATTAAACATTTCATTTTAGAGCTTGCGCATTACCTTGAAAGCGAAACTCCGTGCGACCCAACTCATGCATATATTCAAGCCGAAGCCATGGTGACTTTAGTATTTAACGCCGGTGCCGAAGCCCTCGATATTGAAGGGACACAACGTGAAGAACTGGTTGAACGCTTGATCTGGCAATTACGCTATATTGCTCGCGGTGCCACTTTGTATGGCCGTGATAGTAAAGGTAGTGTAGAAAAAACAGCCTAAAGCATGGTGGATTTTTGTTCCCATTTTGTGTATCGTTTTTTGTTTAAATCAGTAACTGAATTCTAAATAGTCAGTTACGCCACAAAATGAATAAATAGCGAGGACGCATATGCTCACCAAGGATCCGGTGAATGATACTCATGCCCATTTTTTAGAACAGAGTGAAGAAACAACGGTAAAAAACAGCCCAAGCTTTCGGGAGCTGAGCCGCAGTTTGTTATACTCGTTACCGAAACATGTGCAAAAGAAAATTCAAGATAACTTGTTTGGCGTATTAGACGCTCATCAGGTCTCACAATTTCGAGATGACAAACGCTGCCAGTTTTGGATTAACCAAAATGGTTGGAAGCGAGTTCCCTACAGTCAGTTTCGCCATGTCTATAGCCGAATTGCGCTATACCCAAAAAGCGCCACTATTTCAAAGAACCATAGCTCAGAGGCTGCTAGCAATGCAACATCAGCTGATTTAAGAGATCAACAAGCTAGGCTATTACAAAGCAATGGCTGTGAGGGACAACCCAACAGGATAGATCAACACATAACTTATACTCGTCGTGTTATCCGCCCAACAGCAACTCAGCAATTTCAACCTACGTTAGCTCTTTATAAGCCTGTTGCAAATAGTAAGGTAGAGTTAAAAGCATCTCACCAAGTTCGGCAAAATTTTACAACCCATGTGCTCCAAGCATCTGAAACGGTAGAAATGTTAGCTCAACAATATACAGGCTATAAAAATGCGAACCTTATTTATGATTACAATTTGGGGTTTAGTCGTGCTAAGCCCGCACCGGTAGGTACTGGATTGATAGTTCCCAATGGTTGGAAATTAAATATAGAAGGCTCCTGCAGTAATTGCCGCAGTATAGATATAGTTTGGCAAGGGCCTACAAATGGTCAAATTACATTGCAATTAGAAAAAAAGCGCCCAGATGAAATATCGTTTTGGCAGCATTATTTTGTTGTGAAGCCAGGTGTTTATGCTGTCACTGTGAGTGCGTCAGGTCTTGTGGAAACCACCTCTTTTACAGTGCTTCAACCAACACAAGAATATGAAATTGAATTGCTTGATCAAGCAGGTAACCCACAGGCAAACATGGGCTATAAAATTCGCTTGCGTAATGGGCATGTAGTCAGTGGAGTATTAGATAGTAAGGGTTATGCCCACGTATCAGGTCCTGACTTTGAAAATGCTAAAATAAGTTTTCATGAGTTAGATGACAAAGACTGGCAGGTGGCCAGCCCTTCCCGTAATGAATAAATTTATAAGGATATAATTTATGACCTTACAACATACTGTGTCGCAAGGCGAAACCTTGCTACGCATTGCTCGTCAATATGGGTTTAGAACCTCTAATGGTCTTTACTTGCATCCGCTTAATGCTGAGTTTCGTTCATTAAGGCCTGAACCTAACCAAATTTACCCCGGCGACGTAATTGCTATTCCAGCAAAAGTTGAAAAATTCATGCCACTGAAAACAGGTAGTAAAAACTCTTTTATGGTGCGTGATGAAAAAGAATTCTTTCGTTTAAAACTAGCTTACGAAAATGGCGAGCAAATTACGGGAAAGCGCATTGTACTGAATATCGCAGGGCAAACAATTGATACCGTCATAGCAGAAGATGGCTTAATTGAAGTAGAGCTCACCGAAAATGAAACGCTTACAGGGCAAGTAGATTTATATCTCAATGACGAAGACACCACACCAACAAAGAGTTTTGCTATTCAAGTTGGGCACTTAGACCCTATTGAAACCTTGTCAGGAGTGCAAGGGCGTTGCAATTTACTTGGGTTTGATTGTGGGAAGGTTGATGGAATTAATGGATCAAAAACACAAACAGGTGTTAAAGCTTTTCAGCTTGCACAGCAGTTGCAAGTTGATGGCATAGCAGGGCCTATTACTAAACGTCGTCTTGTTGACGTATACGGAGCATAAGTAATGAGCCAAGCAATGCCAATGGCAGTAAACCTTGTTAATACACTTGTTATTAATACCGGTGCGGGTGCAACAACAAAGCATATTATTGTAAAAGTACTGGGCGATGTTGATGTAGAAATACAGCTATTTTCACAAGGCAACAAGGTCGTAGTTGAAAAACAAGCAGCGCAGCACTACCGTTTTAATAACCTGTCGCAAGATACACCTTATACACTCAAAGCAATTGTTGCTGGTAAGGCCGAGTTTACTCTTGTTAATGAGCAGCAATTTGCAGACTATTTTAATTCAAACATGGTAAAGTCATTCAATATTGGTAGTAAGGGCGGCCCGCAACTACTTCAACATAAAATTTTACCGAAAGGCCATGTAGAACTCACCTTACTTGCCGAACCGCCTTGCTTTGGGGTGTTTTTTGATGGCACAGGTAATAACCGTTTTAACGACATACAAGACTCAACAGACAGCAAAGAGCCCACGAATGTTGTTAAGTTGTTTGAGTTATATCCATTTCAAACCTATAAATCTCGGTATTATGCCGAAGGGATAGGCACTAAAGCGAATAAAAAAGACTCAACACTAGATATGGGCTTGGCGTTTAGTTTTGATGAGCGCATAAAAAAATCTTTAATATCATTGAACCGTTTTATAAGGAACAGTAATTTTGAGCACATTAGCATCGCTTTAATTGATGTATTTGGCTTTAGCCGAGGTGCAGCCCAAGCCCGAGCGTTTGTTAATCAGGTCAATGCAATTTATCAACATAAGCCAAATTATTGGGGCGGCATTAAGCCTGTTATTCGTTTTGTGGGCTTATTTGATAGTGTTGCATCTATTGGCGGCGATGGCGATAACAACCACAGTGAGTTTTACGCCGATGACGAACTTGACTACCCCGTTAATTTAAATTTAGCGAGCAGCAGTGCCGGGTATGTGATGCACTTAGCTGCGTTTGATGAAAAGCGCGATAAATTCCCTCTTAGCTCATTACTCAATAGTAATAAGCAGCTATCAGAAAACCACAAAGAAATTGAGCTGCCTGGCGTGCACTCAGATATAGGTGGCGGTTATGGCCCCGTTGAAACGAGCATTCTTTACCCTCGGCAGTATATTGCGGGCCAAGCCGGTGAGCCAGAGCACGACAAAGAACTCGTACAGCTTAAACAGTCACTTGAACAAAAATATTATTGGCCAACAATTAATATTCAATTTAAAGCAAGCCGGCCAAGAATAAACCGACAACCAAAGCGAATTTGGAATAAATCAGAAAATACAATTTACACCAGCTACAGGCCGTATTGGCGCCGTAAATTAAGTAATATTCTACCGCATTATAGTTTAGCGCTAATGCACGAAACGGCTGTAAATCAAGGGGTGCCGTTGCAAAACCTAGCAGAGCTTGCCAACCGCAAGCAAGCCGATGGTCAGGCTTTTCCTTATGTTTTACCAAGCGAGCTTAAATCGCTTGTAGATACAGCGCGCAGTTTTGGCCCGCAAAGTGATGCCTGGCATGCTTTATACAAAGACTACATTCACCATAGTGTTAAATACGCGGCAACGATTGATGCGATAGCTCACGGCCCCGAAGAAGAAGCAGAATTTACCACCAAAAACCAACAGCGCGAGCTTTTTTATAACCAGCCAAGTCAAGCTGAAACAAGCTCACAATGGCAATCACAACTAATAAATGGATACCGACTATGGACAAGTTTATAAAACCACTCATCTCAATTGTATATGCTTTGTTTTTAGCCGGTTGCTCGTCAACGGGAAAAATAGATTATATGGTCGTATCTGGCTCAACTGATGAAGGTAATGATATTTTTGCTACATTAGTAAAATTTGATGAGCGGTGGAGTGTCCCTGCAGGTGCAATGTCGTGTTGCCGAGCTACGGCAGGTGCAATGGCCGGAGTTTATGAGCAAAAATTCCCGGAAAAAGTTGAAGTTGAATGGCTCGATAAATCAGAAAATAGAATTTACTACGGTGAAGTGGCCATAGATAAGGTGGGGTATAAATTAGCTAAAAACTTACCTAATTTTAGTTATTACACAGGTGAAGTTGAGGACGAGATTTTTCCCTACCTAATTATTGGCATGGGTGAGACAGGTGAAATAAAAGTGTGGATATCAAATACACCTTCAGCAGGATTCACAGGCCGTGTATTACATGAACTTGGCTCTGGGCAAGCGCAATGGCGCGAGAATAAATAAAAACCGACTATGGACAAGTTTATAAAACCACTCATCTCAATTGCATGTGCTTTGTTTTTAGCCGGTTGCTCGTCAACGGGAAAAATAGATTACATGGTAGCAGGCGTAGGCACTGAGAATGGGAATGCTATTTGGGGGCGCTCAGTGGTATTTGATGATACATGGGGCATACCATCAGGAGCAATTGAGTGTTGTTATGCTGAGGCTGGTGGTACAGTCAGTTTGTACGACCAAAAATTCCCGGAAAAAGTGGCGGTTGAATGGCTCGATAAATCAGAAAATAGAATTTATTACGGTGAAGTGGCCATAGATAAGGCGGGATATAAATTAGCTAAAAACTTACCCCCATTCACTGCGCACACAGGTAAAGTTTTTAACGATGTAAAACCTTATTTAATTATTGGTATGGGTGAGACCGGTGAAATAAAAGTGTGGATATCAAATACACCTTCAGCAGGGTTCACAGGCCGTGTATTACATGAACTTGGCTCAGGGCAAGCGCAATGGCGCGAGAATAATTAAAAATGCATTTAGTTACTATGGACAAGTTTATAAAACCACTCATCTCAATTGCATGTGCTTTGTTTTTGGCCGGTTGTTCGTCAACGGGAAAAATAGATTACATGGTTGCAGGAGGTGCGACACAAAAAGGTAACCAAATTTGGGTGCAGGCAATTACTTTTGATGATAGTTGGGGGGTTCCTATGGGAAGCCTCGGTTGTTGTTGGGAAAGTGCAGGCAAAACAAGTGGTGTATACGACCAAAAATTCCCAGAAAAAGTGGTAGTTGAGTGGCTCGATAAATCAGAAAATAGAATTTATTACGGTGAAGTAGCCATAGATAAGGCTGGGTATAAATTAGCTAAAACCTTACCTGCTTATACATGGGTAAGCACAGGAGAGATAGAAACAAATATAACCCCTTACTTGATTATTGGTATGGGAGAAACTGGCGAGATTAAGGTTTGGTTATCAAATACAAGCTCAGAAATGAATAGGGTTGGTCGTGTATTACATGAACTTGGCTCTGGGCAAGCGCAATGGCGCGAGAATAAATAAAAACCGACTATGGACAAGTTTATAAAACCACTCATCTCAATTGTATGTGCTTTGTTTTTAGCCGGTTGCTCGTCAACGGGAAAAATAGATTACATGGTTGCAGGAGGTGCGACACAAAAAGGTAACCAAATTTGGGTGCAGGCAATTACTTTTGATGATAGTTGGGGGGTTCCTATGGGAAGCCTCGGTTGTTGTTGGGAAAGTGCAGGCAAAACAAGTGGTGTATACGACCAAAAATTCCCAGAAAAAGTGGTAGTTGAGTGGCTCGATAAATCAGAAAATAGAATTTACTACGGTGAAGTGGCCATAGATAAGGTGGGGTATAAATTAGCTAAAAACTTACCTAATTTTAGTTATTACACAGGTGAAGTTGAGGACGAGATTTTTCCCTACCTAATTATTGGCATGGGTGAGACAGGTGAAATAAAAGTGTGGATATCAAATACACCTTCAGCAGGATTCACAGGCCGTGTATTACATGAACTTGGCTCTGGGCAAGCGCAATGGCGCGAGAATAAATAAAAACCGACTATGGATAAGTTTATAAAACCACTCATCTCAATTGCATGTGCTTTGCTCATAGCTGGTTGCTCGTCAACGGGAAAAATAGATTACATGGTAGCAGGCGTAGGCACTGAGAGTGGAAATGCTATTTGGGGGCGCTCAGTGGTATTTGATGATACATGGGGCATACCATCAGGGGCAGTTGAGTGTTGTTATGCTGAGGCTGGCGGTACAGTCAGTTTGTACGACCAAAAGTTCCCCGAAAAAGTGGCGATTGAATGGCTCGATAAATCAGAAAATAGAATTTATTACGGTGAAGTGGCCATAGATAAAGCGGGATATAAATTAGCTAAAAACTTACCTAGATACACCGTTGTGAGCACTGGGCGCAAAGCAAAAGAAATCATACCTTATTTAATAATAGGAATGAGCGAGACAGGCGAAATTAACGTTTGGCTATCCAATGCGCCCTCGGGAAGAAATAGAACTGATCGTGTATTACATGAACTTGGCTCTGGTCAAGCGCAATGGCGTGAGAATCAATGATGTTTTTAGATCACCTCACTAAATAATTAGATTTTTTCCTCGTACTGTTACTTTATGTGTATGTGATAACTATCACATTTAAAAGTTAATCTAAGCAATAGAAGCTTTACCTTCCGAAACTTTAAACGTTCAATGCATTCAATTAGGTTTAATTAACCTTTAAAGTGTGCTTTTGTGGATTTTTAATTTCAGTAAGGCGATTTAAAAATCGATTTTGTGGAAAAATTATGCTTGCAAGCTGGTTTTTTGAATGTTAAAAATACAGCCACTGAACACACATTTAGTAAATTAAGATGCAAATTACACATTCAATTACATTAAAACTAAACCTCTTACTGCTTAAATCAGTGAGCGGGGCTTAGTGTATTTGCATTTGTAGAACATTAAAAAACCCCGCAACCGCGGGGTTTTTTTTATCTCGCTAATGGGTCATTGGGAACGAGGACAGTTTATGAAAGATAAGGTTTGGATTTTTGACACAACGTTACGTGATGGTGAGCAAGCATTAAAAGCAAGCCTAACCGAAGACGACAAAATTCAACTTGCGCATACCATTAGCCGCTTAAATGTGGATGTAATGGAAGTGGGTTTTCCGGTATCTAGCCCGGCAGATTTTCGCTCTGTACAGCGCATTGCGACTGAAGTGAAAGGGCCGATTATTTGTGGCTTAGCACGTGCTGTAGCAAAAGATATTGAAGCATGTGGTGAAGCACTTCGCCCGGCAGAGCAGGGCCGTATTCATACATTTATTGCAACCAGCCCATTACACCTTGAGCACAAATTACGTATGAGCTTAGACGATGCAACAGCGATGGCTGTTAAGTCGATTAAACTTGCGCGTAACTACACCGATGACGTTGAGTTTTCGTGTGAAGATGCAGGTCGTACACCGCATTGGGATTTATGCCGTATCGTTGAAAGTGCTATTGATGCCGGTGCATCAACTATCAACTTACCTGACACCGTAGGCTATGTAACGCCAGACGAATACGCTGCGATGATCCACCACTTAATGAACAATGTACCAAATATCGACAAGGCGCGTTTAAGCGTGCATTGCCATAACGATTTAGGTTTAGCGGTTGCTAACTCAATCGCTGCAGTACAAGCCGGTGCTCGCCAAATCGAATGTACAATAAATGGCATTGGTGAGCGCGCAGGTAACTGTTCGCTTGAAGAAGTGGCGATGATCATGAAGATGCGTGAAGACCACTTAAAAGTGCATACCGATATTCGCAGTGAAGAAATTTACCGTGCTTCGCGTCAAGTCGCGAAGATTTGTAATATGCCAGTACAACCAAACAAAGCAATTGTTGGTGAAAATGCCTTTGCACACAGTTCAGGGATCCACCAAGACGGCGTATTAAAAGCCCAAAACACTTACGAAATAATGTCGCCAGAAAGTGTCGGTGTACCTAATAACCAATTAAACATGACTTCGCGTTCAGGTCGTCATGTTATTGAGCATCGTTTAGAAGAGTTAGGCTATCAAAAATCTGATTACGATATGGATAGCTTATATGAGAGTTTCTTAGCATTAGCAGACCAAAAAGGCACTGTGTATGACTATGATTTAGAAGCGATGATTTACTTTAATCAAATCAAAGATAAAGACGAAAAGTATCAACTTGAGTTTGTTAACTCTACGTCTAACTCACAATCAGTGGCGAGCTCAACAATCGGCATGACAATTGATGGCGAGTCTAAGCAAGAGGCAGCAACGGGTAATGGTCCTGTAGAAGCATCATTCTTAGCAATTGAGCGCTTAACGGGTATGTCGGTCGAAATGATTGAATACAACCTAGAAGCAACAGGCCAAGGTGCCAGCTCACTAGGACAAGTGAATATTATCGCTAAATACGATGGTCGCCCATATCACGGCGCGGGCATTGCAGCGGATGTGGTTGAAGCGTCGGTACGCGCTATGATCCGCGTTTATAACTTAATTTATCGTGCACAAAAAGTGTCTGATTTAAAACAACAGAGGAAAGCAGGATGAGTCAATCGAATTACAGTATCGCAGTATTAGCAGGCGACGGGATTGGTCCAGAAGTTATGGCAGCAGCAGAAACCGTCTTGGATGCTGTGAGCGAAAAATTTGGTTTTACTTTGACTCGTCATCACCACGCAATTGGTGGTGCAGCCATTGATGAATTTGGTCAGGCACTGCCGCAAAGCACACTGAGTGCCTGCGAAAATGCCGATGCGATTTTATTTGGCTCGGTAGGCGGCCCTAAGTGGGAAAACTTACCACCGAATGAGCAACCTGAGCGAGCTTCACTATTGCCACTACGTAAGCATTTTGGTTTGTTCTGTAATTTACGCCCAGCACAATTATTACCAGCACTAAGTGCTGCATCACCGCTACGTGCAGATATCAGTGCACAAGGCTTTGATATCTTATGTGTTCGTGAGCTAACCGGTGGTATTTATTTCGGTGAAAAAGGCCGCAGTGGCGAAGGGGAACAAGAAGTTGCTTTCGATACCCAAACATATTCACGTAAAGAAATTGAGCGCATCGCACGCTTTGCATTTGAAGCTGCTAAGTTGCGTAGTAATCATGTTACTTCGGTTGATAAAGCGAATGTATTAGCGTCAAGTGTACTTTGGCGTGAAGTGGTCACTGAAGTGAGTAAAGACTACCCAGAAGTGAGCCTTGACTACATTTATGTTGATAACGCGGCAATGCAATTAGTTAAACAGCCAAGTCAGTTTGATGTATTACTTTGCGATAACTTATTTGGCGACATTCTGTCTGATGAGTGCGCGATGATCACCGGCTCTATGGGCTTATTACCATCAGCGAGTTTAAATCAGTCTGGCTTTGGTTTATATGAACCTGCTGGTGGCTCAGCACCAGATATCGCTGGCAAAGGGGTTGCAAACCCTATCGCACAAATTTTAAGTGCTGCGCTTATGCTGCGTTATTCTCTAGGGCAAGATGAAGCGGCTCGTACGATTGAAAAAGCGGTAGCAGAAGCGGTTGAAGCAGGTGTTGGTACGCCAGATATCTACCCAAATGCAGGGTACACCACTAGTGATGTTGCTGCGGCAATTGTGGCACGTATTTAATTAAAAATTGTTTGCGCTGAGCTCGTCACTCAGCGTAACTAAAATGAGGGAATAGCAAGTGGCCCAAACCTTATACGATAAAATTTGGCAAGCTCATGTAGTCGCCAGCATAAATGATCAAACCGATTTACTTTATATCGACCGTCACCTAGTTCATGAAGTTACATCGCCGCAAGCCTTTGCGGGTTTACGTGAGAAAAACCGCAAAGTACGTTGCCCAGAAAAAACCTTTGCGACCATGGACCATAACGTTTCAACAAAAAGTCGCTCATTAGATGCTGCGAGTGAAGTGTCGAAAAATCAATTAATGGCACTGGATGCAAACTGTAAAGAGTTTGGTATTCAACTTTATGATTTAAATTCGATTAATCAAGGTATTGTGCATGTAATGGGGCCTGAACAGGGTATTACCTTACCGGGCACAACCATAGTGTGTGGTGACAGCCATACCTCTACCCACGGTGCATTTGGCGCACTAGCGCACGGTATTGGTACTTCAGAAGTTGAGCATGTTCTAGCCACTCAAACGCTACAGCAGAAAAAAGCCAAGTCATTAAAAATTCAAATTAATGGTCGCCTGCGCCCAACTGTTACTGCAAAAGATTTAATCATGGCGGTGATCGGTAAATTAGGCACTGCGGGTGGTACTGGCTATGTTGCTGAGTTTTGTGGCGAAGGGATCGAAGCGCTGTCTATGGAAGCGCGTATGACGCTTTGTAATATGAGTATTGAAATGGGCGCAAAAGCGGGTTTAATCGCACCAGATCAAACAACTTATGATTATTTAAAAGGTCGCCCATTTGCACCACAAGGTGCTGACTTTGATAGTGCCGTTGCCTACTGGCAAACACTAAAAACTGATGAAGGCGCAGAGTTTGATCATGTTGTTGAATTAGAGGCCGCTGATATTCAACCGCAAATTACTTGGGGTACCAGCCCTGAGCAAGTGATTGGCGTAGATGAATGTATTCCTGATCCTGAGCAAGAACCAGATTTAATCAAAGCTGATGCGATTCGTAGTGCACTAAAATATATGGGTTTAAAAGCCGGTGATAAATTGTCTTCTGCGACTGTAGATACCGTATTTATTGGCTCATGTACAAATAGCCGAATTGAAGATTTACGTGCTGCTGCGCAAATTGTTGAAGGTAAGCAGGTTGCAGCGGGTGTTGAAGCGCTGATTGTTCCTGGTTCTGGCCTTGTAAAAAAACAAGCCGAAGACGAAGGTCTTGCAGATATCTTCAAAGCAGCTGGCTTTGAATGGCGTGAGCCAGGTTGTTCAATGTGCTTAGCAATGAATGACGACAGATTAGAAGCCGGCAAACGCTGTGCGTCGACATCAAATCGTAACTTTGAAGGACGCCAAGGTCGTGGTGGACGCACTCACTTAGTGAGCCCAGCAATGGCTGCGGCAGCGGCAATTCATGGTCGTTTTGTTGATATCAGAGGAGAAGCCTAATGAGCGTATTTTTTAGTGGCTTAATGGCCCCGTTAGATAAAAACAATGTTGATACTGACCAAATTATTCCAAAGCAGTTTTTAACGTCGACCAGCCGTGATGGCTTTGATGCGGCGCTTTTCTACGATTGGCGTTATTTAGATAACGGCGAGCCAAACCCTGAGTTTATTTTGAACCGCCCTTGTTACCAAGGTGCGCAAATTCTTTTAACTCGCGACAATTTTGGTTGTGGTTCATCGCGTGAGCACGCGCCATGGGCATTAAAGCAATATGGTTTTGAAGTGATCTTAGCGGAAAGCTTTGCTGATATTTTCTTTAATAACTGTGGCAATAACCAAATGCTTGCTATCGCATTACCTGCAGAAACACTTGAGCAATTATTTGTGCTGAGTGAACAGCATGATGATATTCATATCGAAGTTGATTTAGAAAACCAACAACTTCGTAGCGATAAGTTTGACACTATTCACTTTGATATTCGCCATGACATTAAAGAGCGTTTATTAAGCGGCTTAGACTTTATCGGTGTGACTGAAACACTTAACAGCCAAATTGATGCCTTTGAGCAGCAACTTGCAGCAGAACGCCCTTGGCAATAACCTGTTTTTTCCATGTGAACCTAAACGCGGCCAAGGCCGCGTTTTTATTTGTGGTGCATTAATTAAACTTACAATATTTAGTTTTATGGGTACAATCTACAATCTACAATCTACAATCTACAAACAATAAAAGTAAGGTGAATTGCGTGAGTTACAAGTTAAAAAGGAATTTTGGAGCGCTTCTAGTCGCTGCTTTAATGATGGTTGGATGTGGCGGTGGTGGAAGTGACTCAGAAGCTCCCAATGAGCAGCCATTAACAGTTTCAATAGATGGCCCTGTAAGTGTATCAGAGGATGACGGGTTTACGCTGCAAGCAAATATAAACAAAAGTGATACCGATGTCTCATTTCAATGGCTTGATTCAGAAAACAGCATCGTAAGTGATAAGGCGACATTAAAAGTAGAATCATTTGATGTGGTTGAAGATACTGCTTTTAAATACAGGTTATACGTATACTATGAAGGTAAAGAGTTTAAGGCTGAGCATACAATTAATGTAAAGCATCGCATTAATGTTTGGAAACAACCTTTAGATGCAGCTAAAACAGTTTTGCTATTGCAAAACGTACTTCTCGATGAAGCACAAACTATTAGTAATCACTTGTTAGCAAAGCTTGAACGAAAAAATATCGACCTCGATAAAGTATGTGAAAATGGAGGGTTATATACTCTTTCATTTTTGGATAATGATGATTCTAGCACTATTTCTGTAGGGGATGTATTACAGGAATCTTTCCAGGATTGTTCTGATTATTACCGGAATACCTTAAGTGGTCTCAGAATAGTTACGATTTTAGAGGCTGACCTGCAAAACGGTATTATTGAGTTTAACGTCAACAACAGTGATATTGAAATACTGGAAAGTGTTTACTCATATAATGAGTTGATGACGTTTAAGGGGAGCTACTCTACTCACTTTTCATATTCACCTAGCGTTCGAACTATAGCTATAGCAGCAGATGAAAAACTCCAAGGTATATCTTTAAAGCCATTTAGCTACGAAGAAGCTTTTTATTACGTCAATATTAAAGAATTAAACATTGAAAAAGTAATCGACTTTAATACAGCGACTTACACTATAGATATCAATGGTACTGTTAATGATACAAATTTAAATGGTGAGTATAGTTTCTCTCAAGAAGATGCATGGTATGGGTACTTTATGGAGTATCCGCATAAAGGCTCTATCAAAATTAGCTCAGCAAAAGAGTCAGTTCTACTTGCTAGTAATTTTGTTTCAGATTCTGAAAAGCTAAACGTTAGCTATAGTGAAGAGCAGCGTCAAATATATTGGTCCAGCTACCTCGTTTCAGCTATGTCTTCGTTTAATATATTTAACAATATAAAAACATTTCGGGCAGATAACTTTGAGCATGTGCTTGATACTGGAAGTGTTAATAATAATTCTGTTCAGTTAGATGGTCCAGTAACGTTAATTTTTTCAAGACCTGTAGCTGCTGATACCTCTGCCAGTGCATATTTTCAAACTCCATTAGGGTATAAGTATATTAATATTCCAGCTAGAGTTGAGGTTAATGGTGCATTAATTAATATTTATCCAGAACAGCCTTTAAAAGCTGATACAAACTATGAGTTACATGTTTCGGGTATTACAAGTATTACAGGACAAGAGTATAGCTGGATAGATTTGGATATAAAAACTACTGATAGTATTATTCCTAATCTAACAAGTTCTAGCTATTTTTATCAAGACAATCATTATCCTACGCTGAGTGTTGTAGGTAGTACTTTCAATGAAGGCCAAGCTCAATCTTATAAATGGGTTGATTTATATAATGCTGGTATAGAATTTGATGACGAAAATGCAGTTTCTACAAGTTTTAGCTTACCAGAAGGAGTTGAGTCAGATATAACCATTGAAGTGGTGATGACTAATGATCTAGGTGATGTTGCAAAAGAAAGGATAATTTTGCAGTACTTACCTTACTCAGGAACATATATTTTTATTGATGGTATTGAAGGTGATTACGTTAGCCAAGGTGAGAAGATAGTAGAGACGCTGACAACGGGGGATTTTTCTGTATCTCGTGATTCAAATGATCAATCCCATTTGCAGTTTTCTTTTTATAATGATGAAAGTTATTGGAATATAAACCTGAAAGCCCCTCGTGATTCAAGCTTGTCTGTTGGCGAATATTTAAATGCTACTCGCTACCCTTTTCAAGATGAATCGTCAGCAGGATTAGAGCTTTCTGGTATGCATAGAGGGTGCAATACGCTTTATGGACATTTTGAAATATTTGAATTAGAAGAAAGTTCTAATGATGAAATTCAAAAATTAGCTGTAAATCTTACACAGATATGTGGAAGTGGAGAATCCCCAGAGTTAAAAGCTTATATTCGATTTAATTCAGCAGTACCATTAAATCAATAACTATAGATATTGAAACGCGGCCAAGGCCGCGTTTTTATTTGTTTCTAAAAAAGAAAGTTGCTAATTTGGTTGGTAAAATAACGAAAACAACAAATAACTATGTGGCCTCTTTCTCCTAAATCTATCGGCATCTTGATGGGTGTGCTTTATGGCATCAGCATGCGCATCTTTCTTGAAGTTAGCGGAACCTTTAATTTCGGTAGTCTTGTTACTATTTCGTTTATGTTTTTAGTGCCTGTGGCTATTGGGTTTATACGGGTACATTTTGAGTACAATCAACTATCGCCGATGACATATGGAAGAATGGCGGTAGTCGCTTGGCAACCTATTTTTGTGTTCTTATTTGTCAGTGTAGTAACGCTATTAGAAGGGAGTATCTGCGTTGCAATGGCTCTCCCTGCATTTATGTTTTTTGCTAGTATTGGCGGTATGTTAGCAGGGCTATGCCACCGCCTTTGGGAAAAGAAAAGCAACAAAGCGGTGATGTCGGTAGCTTTGTTGCCTTTAATCTTTTCTCCTTTAGAGCTCAACTTTTTACACTTATCGAAAACTTACGAAGTTAAAAATACGATTGTTATCAATGCGCCTGTTGATGTTGTGTGGCAACAATTGGCTAATGTTAGCCAAATTCATGAGGGCGAATATCCAAGTTCATTTTCGCAATTAATTGGTATTCCTAGACCAATTCGAGCTGATATGAGTGGTGATGGAGTCGGTGCAATTAGAACCAGCCAGTGGCAGAAAAATGTTGTATTTAAAGAAGTGATAACCGAGTGGCTGCCGAATGAGAAAATGCTATATAACTTTGAGATTGACCCACAATTAATTCCTGATCATGCACTTGATCAGCATGTGAAATTAGGTGGTGAATATTTTTCGCCGCTGCATGGCGGTTATGAGTTAGTTACAAGTGGTAATAATCAAACGCTGTTAAGCCTTAAAACGACGGTACTTGATAACACTAACTTTGGCATTTATTCGCGAGTATGGGGGGAGGTGATCTTTCAGGACTTTCACCGAGCACTTCTCAAGCTAATGAAAGTTCGCGCTGAAAATGACAACAAATGAGTTGTAAAAGCAGGATGACCACTCGCTGTCTAGCAGCTTATCGTAATTGTTTTCTTTATGGCTATTAAGCAATTAGGCTAGGCTGAAATTTTATTTAGGGAACACACCATGAAATATTTAGTGGCATCGATGCTCGTAGCTGCATCATCAGTAGCGGCTGCGCGACCTGCACCGTTAGTGTCAATTCCAAGCCATGATGGCTTTTTTGATAATATTGCTGCCCATTGCGGTAAAGCTTACGAAGGTAAAGTGAGCGTTGATAACGCTGCTGGCCCGAGTTCGTTTGCAGGCAAAAAGTTAGTAATGCATGTACGTCGTTGTAACGAGCGTGAGTTACAAGTGCCATTTCATGTAGGTGATGATGCATCTCGTACTTGGATCATCACAAAAACAGGCAGTGGACTTAGTTTAAAGCATGATCATCGCCATAAAGATGGCAGCGATGATAAATCAACCATGTATGGTGGTCATACCCTTGATGCGGGTTTTGCTAACGCACAGTCGTTCCCGGCTGATCAATACTCAAAAGAGTTGTTTGTGAGCCAAGGTATTCCCCAATCAATGGGTAACACGTGGCAAATGTATATTTATCCAAAGCAATTTACGTATCGCTTAGTGCGTGAAGGACGTGAGTTTCGCGTTGATTTTGACTTAACAAAACCTATCACGCCGCCAAGCGCGCCGTGGGGATATGAAGACTAATATTATTTAGCTTCGTCTTCACACTGTAGAACAACCGTTAAAGGTGGCTGATAGGCGCGTGGTTTAGTTGGAAAACGTTCGTACTCCTGCACCCCATCAGTCACTCTTAGCATAAATGGTTTGTCTCTACATAAGCGGTTTGCATGGCGCAGTAAAAATACGCTTTGATTGCGAAAGTGCTTGTAGTCGTCAGACTGAATTTCGAGATGGTAGCGGCCGTCGGCCAACTTAGTTTGGTAGTAATGGACTTTTTCGTCAAAGTCATAGAGTTTTTCGGTTTCGCCTTTTGCTGCCTGCGCATTACTGCACCCCGCTAACATTAAAACGGCGCTGATTAATAGTGCTTGTGTACTTCTCACTTCACTCATAAACACTTAACTCCATGTGATTAATACCTTGTTTCATCGTGATGTTGAACCTGAATTAGCATCCATAGTCAAACTAAGGTAACGTTATGTCTTACATGTAGTCTAACACCCAAAAAGGGAAAATGTGATGCTCAATAAAATAAAACAGCTGTTTTCAGCGCTGAATGATACCCAATCTAGCATTACTGAGCATGACCTAAAAACCGCCGTTGCTGCGTTATTAATTGAGGTTATGCGTGCAGATAATGAGTTACAAGATGATGAGCAACAGACCCTGAATGAGACCTTAAAGAAGTATTTCTCGCTTAACGAAGAAGAGGTTCAAGAGTTAGTTGCAAGTGCATCGCAAAGTCTAGATGATGCAATAGATTATTTTCAGTTTTCAAAGCAAATTAATGCCCAGTGCAGCGCCGAGCAGCGTATTGATATCATCGAACTGTTGTGGCGATTAGCCTACGCAGATGGCAATTTAGATAAGCATGAAGAAATGGTTATTCGCCGCGTCGCAAGTTTATTGTATGTAACCCATGAAGATTTTATCGCTGCTAAGCTAGCAGCGACAAAGCTAAGCTAGGGCGTGTTGACCTTTGTGGATTAAAATTTGTTCACTCTAGGGGCGATTTAATCGCGGCGCGAGATTTGTAACCTAGTGGGCTAAGTAAAAATCGAGCAACAAAGAGTTAATCGTCCCTAGGAAGAACCCGAAGGGCAGCGCGTGTGTGGCATTGATACTGCGTTATCGCCTATTTATGTGGAACAACCACACTACATAGGCTCTGCCTTGCCTAAATACCAAACACACTGCTGCAAAATTAATCATAAAAGGTCAACACGCCCTTATATTACTTATTTAATTTGCTTGCTACGCTCACAAGTTGCTGGGCAAGGCTGGCAACTTTATCGGCTGTATCAGCATCGCTGATGCGGCCTTGTTCATCTAATTTAGTGTGGATAGCAGGCACTGCTAGTTGATCTGCAAGTACTAAGCTACCAATACCCGATAAAATATCACGTACGTGATTTAAACCACGTAAGCCACCTAAACCACCCGGTGATGATGCATAAAGAGCAGTAACTTTATTTCGAAAAGCAGGCACTGCACCTTGCTCTGTACGAGATGCCCAATCGATTGCGTTTTTAAGTGGTGCTGTAATTGAGCCATTATATTCTGGGCTTGCTAATAAAATACCGTCAGCTGCGCGAAGCTTATCTTTCAATAATTGTGCGCCAGCAGGTGTACCTTGCGCTTCAATATCTTCGTCAAATAAAGGTAAGTTTAAATCGCTTAATTTAATCACTTCTACTTCAGCACCACTTTCGAGGGCGAAGCGCGCAGCTTCATTAATCAATTTTTGATTAAAGCTGTCTTTACGTAGGCTGCCTGCTAGGGCAATAATTTTAGGTGCTGTCATGATGGCTTCCTTTTTTTAAGCTTCACTGTTGATATATTCACTGTAGCAAAAAACAGCTTGCAGAAAAGCCAAATAAACGCAAAACTTATGTGCGTATATGCACACAAGGAGCCGTTATGGCGATTCAATTTGATGATTGGCAAGATGTAAAAGTTGCTTTTGAAGTGGCAAGACTCGGTACGTTAACCGCTGCTGCCGAATCGTTAGGTGTTCATCACAGCACAGTGCTTAGAAGAATCAACAATTTAGAAGATAACCTTGATGCGCGGTTATTCCACCGTCATGCCCGTGGCTATACAGTGACAGAAATTGGCGCTAAGTTGTTTGCGGCTGCAAAATCGATTAACGCTGAACTTGAAAAACTTCACAACGATATTATTGCCGCTGATAGCCAATTGCGAGGCAGTTTATTATTAACCACGGTCAGTGGTTTTATTGATGTGCTTAGTGATGTCTGCGAGCAGTTTCAAAACCTGCACCCGCAAGTGCAACTCGAAGTTATTCTTGATCAAAACCGCTTACGTCTTGATCACGGTCAGGCGCATATTGCCGTTCGAGCGGGCCCTCGGCCTGATGAAGGCGACTATATTGCCCAGCATTTAGCTGAACTTTCGTCAGGGTTTTATGCCTCTAAAAGTTATATTGAAAAGTATGGCATGCCAAAAAACATTGAGCAGTTGCAGCAGCATAGTTTTGTTTCTGGGGTGGCTGGCTACAACGGTAAAGTGCCTTATTTTGCATGGGTTGATCAACACATTGAACCTTCGCAAATTAAGTTACGGGTGTCTGAAACATCAGAAGCTACACGGGCGATTGTGAGAGGCTTAGGAATTGGTGGTTTACAGCATGAAGTGGCAAGCCAATACCCTGATCTGCTGCCAGTGCTTCCTAAAGAGCTAAACTGGCCAACAGATCTTTGGCTGGTGACGCATCACTTGGTGCATCGCACAGCCAAAGTACAAGCATTTAGTCAGCTTTTAAAAGCGTATTTTAAAGATTTAAAAGCTTAAACAGATTTTTTAACACTAATGCCTAGCCGTTTGGCTAGGCGCACAAGGTTGGCTCTATCAACACTTAAGCTGCGTGCTGTGGCTGCCCAGTTTAGGTTGTGCAGTTCAAGTTGTTGCATAATCAATTGATAACTAAAAGCATCAGTAGCCTCTTTCAGCGATAAGCGAGTGGTTTTTTGTTCGTTAACTGCAACAGGGCTTGGTGCAGCAACGGCCGTTTTAGCAATATCACAATGCTCAGGCTCGATTGTGACAATGCTTTGTTGCCATTGCTGTTGTTTGGCTTTGAGTGCTGCGCGACTGATCACATGTTCAAGCTCTCTCACATTGCCTGGCCAATCATATTGACGCAGCAGTAACTGTGTATCGCTACTAAGTTTAAGTTGCTTAATTGCCAGTTTTTTAGATGTTTGCTCAATAAAAAAACCTGCCAATAAAATAACATCGTTATCGCGCTCTTTTAGTGGTGCAACATGCAATGGGTAAACGCTTAATCGGTGATAAAGATCTGCACGAAAGCGCCCCGCAGCGACTTCTTGTTTTAAATCGCGATTGGTTGCTGCAATCACTCTGACATCAACATAACGGCTTTGATCTTCCCCCACCGTTTGTACTTCACCACTTTGTAAAACGCGCAATAACTTACTTTGCATGGCAAGCGGAAGTTCGCCGATTTCATCTAAAAATAGCGTGCCGCCATCGGCGAGTTGAAACTTACCTTGACGCGCAGTATGTGCGCCAGTAAATGCGCCTTTACTGTGACCAAAAAATTCACTTTCGGCTAAGTTCTCTGGTAACGATGCGCAGTTTAAGTGGATCAACGGCATGTCACGGCGTTTTGAGTTTAAATGGATATTGCGCGCAACGAGTTCTTTACCGACGCCTGTATCACCTTGTATTAATACACTAAATTCTGAGGCAGCTACGAGCTGGATATCATTTTTAAGGGTCTGCATTGCTTGGCTATTACCAATAATTTCGACACCTTCTCGTGTTAGTGCCTCAAGGTTAAGCTGCTGTGCAACTTGATGGCTGTGCTGTGCGTGTTGCATAAAATGCTGCAAGGTTAGGGCATGCTCAACATAGCCTGCAGCTAGCTGTTTTAGTTGATTGAGCTCGTTCATTGCTAAAGCGTCAAAGGCATGTTCATCTAAACTATCAAAGGTCAAAACACCCAATAGTTCGTTGTTGTCTTTGCTGCTCAGCAGCGGCACGCCCATGCAGGCATGAACAGGAAAGTCTCCATGTTGGCTTTGTAATAAACCATCGTAGGGATCGGGTAGGCCACAATCTTTGGCAAATTTTAGCGGTTCACTGCCACGGCATATTTCAAATAAGCGCGGATGCTCCGCTATTTTAAAGCGTCTTCCTAACGTATCGTCCGACAATCCATGTAGGGCTACGGGCTTTAACACATCGCCTTGTTTCAATAATAAGGCAACTGCATCACATTCAAGCCAATCATTAATGCAACTCAACAGATAACTGAAATTATGATCAACACAGCTTGCTTTGGTAAGTGCAAGTGCAACATCAAGAAGGGATTTTTTGAGTACCATGTCAATTTGACCTGAATGTGTTTTATTGATGTTTTTAATGATGTGTCATTTTGACTTATTTATCAAGTGTCAAAATTTAATAGATTGATATTTAATGGTTTTTATTTTTGGCTTGAACTGTGCAATAGCTGGGGAAATTAAACGCTGAGAGCACGAATGAAAGTCATTAATTTAACTGAACCTATGCCAACTAAGATCAAATTTTATCAACTCAGCCAGTGGCCGTTATGGGCATTAGCATTTCGGCCTTTTTTCTTGGCGGCAGGTGCCTTAGCTGTATTTGCTATGAGTTACTGGTTTTTAATCTTGGCGGGCTATGCACAGTGGCACCTAACAATGCCCGCAACGCTTTGGCATGCTCACGAAATGCTGTTTGGCTTTGCAGGCGTGGTTGCCATGGGCTTTTTGCTAACCGCCGCACAAACATGGACAGGTGTGGCGAGTGTAAGTGGTATTAAGCTTTGTTTGCTTAGCATGATTTGGCTTGCTGCAAGGCTTAGTTTTTTTATTGAGATTGCAGGGTTCGAGCAGCTGAACCTTTATCTTGTTAGTGCGCTACAACTCGTTTGGTGGCTAGCTGGAATTATTATTCTAGCTGACATGCTAATACAGGCAAAAAGCAGCCATAACTACTTATTTGTTGTCATCGCATCTTTGCTCTGTGCGCTCAATGTGATTTTTTTGAGCTTAGTTGTACTTAATAAAATGTCGCTGGCACTGGGGGTTGTTGATACCGCTGTACTTATCATGACACTGCTAGTTGGTGTTGTGGCTGGGCGAGTTGTGCCATTTTTTACCGCACGCGGTCTTAATTTAAGTGAACAAGTTAGCACCCCCAAACTCGATAAATTAGTCGTTGTTAGCTCATTTTTCGCCATTGCGTGGTTCTTTATGAGTCAGCTATTTTTTAGTGCAATGAGTACTGGTTGGATCTTTGCTTGGCTTGCTTGTTTACATGGGGCTCGGTGTGTTTTGTGGTGGCATAAAGGGATTTTAAAAGTACCTTTGCTATGGTCATTACACGTGGCTTATTGGGCTTTATCGGTTGGTTTAATACTCATCGCGCTGAGTTATTTCAGCCCTATTATCTTATTCAAAGACGCGCTTCATCTGATCACTGTTGGCACCATAGGTGTGATGATCATCGCCATGATGGTTCGTGTCTCTCACGGTCATACAGGGCGTGCATTACAAGCCCCTGCGTACATTAGTTTGGCATTTATACTCATTGCGTTAGCTGCCATTGTACGCTCGTTACTTCCCGTTTATTTAGGTCATCACCTTGCATGGCAGTTAAGTGCGTTGCTGTGGGTTGCTGGCTTTAGCTTATTTTTATTTCATTGTGCGCCCATCTTAGTGAATCGTCGTGTTGATGGTCGCCGCGGTTAATCTCTCCAATAGGAAAAACTATGTTATCTGAAAAAACGATCCAGATTGTTAAAAGTACTTTGCCTTTACTTGCACAAGCAGGCCCTCAAGTGACTGAGTATTTTTATGATCGTATGTTTAGCTACAACCCTGAGCTTAAAAATATTTTTAATATGACACATCAGCAATCGGGCTCTCAGCAATTTGCGCTGTTTAATGCCTTAGCTGCTTACGCGGCAAATATTGATAACTTGGCAGTGTTAAAAGGTGCGCTTGCGCGCATTAATCATAAACACACCAGTTACCATATTTTGCCAGAGCATTATCCCATTGTTGGTGGACATTTGATTGCGACTTTAAAAGAGTTATTGCCAGAACAATTTACCCCTGAGGTCGAGTATGCATGGCGTGAAGCCTATTCATTATTAGCGGATGTGTGTATCAACGAGGAGATGTCGTTATATCAAAAAACCAAAAAGGCGCCGGGAGGATGGTTTGGTACCCGTACTTTCACTATTACAGAAAAACGTATGGAATCATCGCAAATTTGTAGTTTCACATTAACGCCTGCTGATGCAAAACCTGTAGTGGCGTATTTACCTGGCCAATATTTAGGGATTAAAGTAACGCCTGCAAACAGTGATTTAACGCAAGTGAGGCAATACTCTTTATCGCAGCAAAGTAATGGTTGTAATTACCGTATTAGCGTGAAAAAAGAAGGCTTGGTATCTAACTACCTACACAGCTTAACTGAGGGGGAAGAGGTAGAAATTTACCCACCCGCAGGCGACTTTGTGCTTCGCGAAATTGACTCGCCTGTTGTATTGATTTCAGCGGGAGTTGGTCAAACCCCAATGATGGCGATGCTAGAAACACTATTAAGTAATCACCCTAACCAGTCAATCCATTACCTACATGCTTGCGACAGTGAGACGCAGTTTGCCTTTAAAGAGTACTTAATAAAGCAACAAAACGCGCACGCTTCATTACATTGTGTTACCTGGTTTAAAGATGGCAAAGGGGGTGATTTTGCGGGCTTGATGGATGTAAACGACATTGCTGACAGCTTACCAATTAGTAAAGGTGACTTTTACCTGTGTGGCCCAATCGCCTTTATGGCAATGATAAAAGAGCAACTGCTAAGTATTGGGGTTGCAAGTGAGCGTATTCATTATGAGGTATTTGGCCCTCACCAAAGCCTATGATGTAAAAGGCGCAGCTTGAGCTGCGCCTTTTTGTTAGTTAACTTCGCACTCTACATTAGGAAGTGGAATACGGAGCTCTTTTTTGGGGTAGTAAAGCAGGCATTGCTCACCTGCTTTTTGCAACACAAACTTCTCAGAAGGAATTGAATGGGCGCCCATAATTGGCAGACCATCAGGTCCTTTGTTGGTGCCGTGATCAATCAGTAACTCTGCGCTCTTAGTAAACACATCATCGGCTAAGGTGACCAGTGCACCGCCTTTAGCTGATTGAATAGCCTGCTGTAGCTCAGTAATCACTCCCGGGTTTACCCGAACAAGCGTGGCATTTTGCGGTTGCTCCGCTTGAGTACTTTTACAGCCAGCTATGCTTGCCAGTAAGGTGCAGGTTAATAACAGTGCTTTATTCATTATCACCTTCCTTAGCTAGCAGTGGACGGGTTAAATCCATATTATTTTTGTAAAGTGTGGTATTGGCTTTAAGTGCAATACCTGTTTCATCAGCTTTATAAGATGAGGTTGTCGCTTGCTTAGCTGTGACACTTTGCGCTACCACTGGACAACTACCATTTTCGATATGATAAAGTGCTGCACTCAATAGTGTTTCGTCACTATCACCTAACTGGTGATTAAAGTCGTCATCAAGCTCACAGCCTTTTACATCGGCAGCAAATTGTGGTGTAGGAGTCGGTACTAAGCCGTCTGAGTATTCACCAAAGCCCTTGTAATTGGTACCAGTAAACTGAATTGTATAGTAAGTCGTCGCACAGTTATGTGTTGGGGTAAAACCATATGGTTTACCACACGTTGTCCCGCCAATTAAAATAACTTCAGCATCAATACCATTTAAGCCATTGATTAGGGCTTCTGATGCCGAACAAGTGTTTGCTGTACTGAGTACATAGACTTTCGATAAGTTTAAGTCAGGGAGCGTGTTATTCGTTCCCTCGAAAGTAGAATAATCGATTTCAACATCAATAAACGGGTATGGATCGCTCTCGGTCTGTTTGTCATTTTCAATGATTTGATAGTAAAAATAGTCACTCGTATTGGCAGGACCTGCAATCATATAGGCAAGTTGTGATGAAAGCGCTAATAAGCCACCGCCATTGTATCTAAGGTCGATGACAAGCTCGTCAATGTTGTCGGCTTTGAACTTTTTCACAGCACTTATCAGCTCAGGCTGGGCAATACTTATATGGCTGTTAAACTGCATGTAGCCAACTTTATTGCCACCTTCTGTGGTAATAGTATCGACATTCTGTACCGGTGTTTGGGTGATATTACCAGCCACTAAAGAGAATGTTTTTTCTGTCTCATCATTACTAATTACCTTGAAGGTATGTGTATCGCCAGCGGTTGGCCCAAATAAAGCTTCATTTAATGTATCAATACCTGATTCCGTATTTGTATCAATACTGACACCATCCACTAAAATAACGCGATCGCCTCGTTGTAAGCCTGCATTAGCGGCAGGGGAGTCATCTTCTAAATAAGCAACTCGTAAGTCACGAGGAGGTGTGCCACTAATTAAAGCCCAGTTGATTCCATAGCCTGAAACTACGCCTGATTGAGACTCTTGAAAATAGTCTTCAGTTGGCACACTAAAGTGAAAATTGTCTTTATAAGCTCCTGAGTCTGTTGTTTCGAAGGTTTTTAATTGATCAAAATAAGCGGCGACAGAGCTGAAGTTATCTGGGTCGTTATCTTCTATTTCATCGTACCAAAGATAGGTTTCATCACTCCATGAACGTAGCCACATCTTCTCAGTAAACTCAGAGCCAGCGGTATCTGGGTAAGGTTGATTATCGTTATACGGATCATTACCAGTACGCGGTACGGCGCACTGATCTTTAAATTCACTTGATGCGGCAAAGGTGCCAGCTGTCCAAGTGGGTTCTGTCGTTGTTGGTGGCGGATTAGTCGTATCGGTATTGCTTGATGAGCCACCGCCGCCACAGCCAGATAAAGACATGCCTGAAGCCGCTAAGAAGACAGCTAAAGCGAGTTTGGTATTTTTAAACATGGTGCTTCCTTTCTTGTATGAATTGTTTAAAAACTAACAATTACTTACTTTTAAAGCAACCAGTTGTTTAACCCTGCATGTAAAAAAATGTGCAAATAATTACAGGGACTTACGGTTGCTTATTTCAGCTATTTCAAGCTTTTGCCATGATTCAAACAGTTTGTGTTGTTTGTCAGATATCTTTAAGCCATAGGTTTTTTGCATATAGAAATAGGTATCGGCTATTTGCTTTCTTGCATAAATTGGCGGCTCAAATACACGTTGTTTAAAATCGATTTTTACTGGGCAAGCACCGTAACTTGCGCTTGATGTTGTCACCATCCCATAGCGAAAGTTTGAACGGTCTGCATTTATCTCGCCAATTGCGGGGGCGAGGTTATTTATGTCGGCCTCCATTTGACGAAATTTTTCACTGACCTTTACGCAGTTTTTACGACCGCCATCTTGCCAGCATTGTAATTGATGGCCAAATTCCCAGGCTGGCACAATATGCTCCCATTCTATTCTTTTTGCTCGGGCATTTTCGTTACCGGCTCGGGTGATGGCATTGCGTGGAATATAGCCACATGAATCTGGATCGGGTACCAGCTTTTTACCTTGTCG
This sequence comes from Pseudoalteromonas gelatinilytica, assembly GCF_001641615.1. Classification (GTDB taxonomy): domain Bacteria; phylum Pseudomonadota; class Gammaproteobacteria; order Enterobacterales; family Alteromonadaceae; genus Pseudoalteromonas; species Pseudoalteromonas gelatinilytica. The sequence continues at coordinate 94,719 of NZ_LRRU01000016.1, read as the reverse complement.
CTTTATGTCGCAGCCACAATATAAGCTTTTGCTATTTTCAGGCAGCGATTTTATAAGGTGTTTTTTGGCGCTCGAAAAGCTAGAAAATTGCTCAGCAGAAGCAGAAAAGTTGATTAAAAAGCACAGTACAGCAAAAGAAATTAAACGCATATCCATCACATGAGTGAACTACAGGAACGGTTATTTTAGAGTGACTATTCTAAAAAGGAAAAGTATTTCAACTCAGCTATAGTTGTTAGGCCGTTTTTATTAAAGGAATTACAACTATGTTATTAGGTGCCTTTTCTGTGAGTTTAAATGTAAAAGATATCCATGCTTCAAAGCAGTTTTATGAAAAGCTAGGATTTAAAGAGTTTGCTGGGGAGATTGAACAACATTGGTTGATCATGAAAAACGGTGAACATTTAATTGGTTTGTTCCAAGGCATGTTTGATAAAACCATGCTGACATTTAACCCCGGATGGGATCAAAACGCTGAGGCGCTGACTGAGTTTGCTACTTTTGAGCAATTAGCGACACGTTTTCAGCAACAGGGGTTAGAGATACAAAAGGCCGGTGACGCGAGTTTTATTATCACCGACCCAGACGGCAATCCTATTTTGATTGACCAGCACGTATAGCTGGTTTTTTACGCTTTAAACGAATGTTTTGCAGTAACAAAATAATCCCAGTTATACAAAACAGCACGCTGGTGGCTGAGAAGCTGATAAGCAATGGATTGTTAAAGTTTTCTCGCTCATCATAATCCATAATGTGCAGCATCCAGAAAAAGTCGAAAATGCGCCACAGGGTGCTGCGCACAGTAATAACGTTACCGGTTTGGCTATCTAGATATAAGGTGGTTGTTAGCCAATCATCAAAGCTTACTTGCCAAACATTGGCTTTGTGACCGACTTCTCTTGGCCCATTTGGTAATAGCTGCGCTTGAGTCATGTTAGCATCAATAAGCAGATGAGCTTGTGCATTTTCAATGATTTGAGCTTCATTTGGAGTAGGCATTTTATCACCCGTTCTACCATCAAAATTGAAGACACCGCGAGGGGTGGTGACTTCTATAATCGGGGTGTTTAAAAAATGGCTATATTTAATACCTTCGATTTGCTCAAATTGCGCGGTTATTTTATCAATCGAAGCAGGGTAGTCTGACACTATAAATGGGCTACTTAAACTGCGATTAGCCAAATGTTTACCATGCACTTTTTCAAGCGGTAATGAGCTCATTACCAGCCCACCTAAGAGCCAAAAGAAGATCTGTAAAGCGAGCAAGTAGCCAAGCCATTTATGCCCTTTACGAGCATACTTGAACATGCGTTTATTCATTATTACCCCGTTATTATTGTTGTATGGGTGCTATTTTAAGTTGTTTAACTGTATTGCCAATGCGGCATAATGTCGCATTAACTGTATTCTAGATTTGGTATATATACAAAACTGAGTTAAAGTTTCAGTCGATATCAATAGAGGGTAAAAACGAGAGTATGTCGGAAATTCAATTTTTAAATGTAGATCTGGAGCTTGAATCAAAGCACGATATTAGTGCGCTTGTTGCTGATTTGAAGAAAAACGCCATGGTTTTACATTATGACCAAGATGAATACCGCCAACTAGCACGGATTGAAGCAACCGCAGATATCAGCTCTCCAGATAAAGCGATTAACCAGCTTTGCGAGCTTATTGAGTCTTGCTCGCGCAATGCATTAAAACAGTGGTTATCGTGCTCAAAACGAACATTTGATATAGGTTTTGAATCAGGTAATTCGCCAAAATGCTTTAATCAACCCCTGCATGCCGATACCTTGTTACGTATCTCAGCAATTGGCGCAGGGATTGAAATTACTATTTATCCTGTTGAAAAATAGGTCGAATTTAGCGCTCTACTACCGCTGCGGTCATTCTTGATACGCAGCATAGCTCTCCTGCGGCATTGGTAATTTTAATATCCCAAACAGAGGTGCGCTTTCCTAAATGCAGCGGTCTAGCCGTTGCAGTTAAAACTCCCTTACGTGATGCTTTCATATGGTTGGCATTAATCTCTTGGCCAACAGCGTAGAATTTATTGAAATCAACAACAAAGTTGGCTGCATAGCTTGCCACTGTCTCGGCTAACACAACGTTTGCTCCGCCATGTACCATGCCCATAGGGTTATGATGTTCTGGGATGGCAGGCATCGTCGCCACTAAATAGTCATCGCCAATTTCTGTCACTTCAATACCCATGGTTTTCATTAAAGTGCCTTGCCCGGTGATCCCTTGCTCCAATTCTTTACATAGCTCTAGCGTGATTGGGTGGTGCCAAATGCTCATTGTGTTTCCTTAGCCTGCTAATTAAAGCTAATACCTTATGGCATCTTAGAGTGAGGTTCAATGTAAGTTTTGTAGCAATATGACAGTGTTAATTAAATTTGCGATTTTCAGATAACTGTATATACTCACAGTTAAATGTACTGTATGGAAAACCAGTTGTATGCGCCCATTAACTAAACGCCAATCGCAAATTTTAGAACTCATTAAAGTCTTTATTAAAGATACAGGCATGCCACCAACGCGTGCTGAAATAGCTCAAACATTGGGTTTTAAAAGTGCCAATGCCGCTGAAGAGCACCTAAAAGCACTGGCAAAAAAAGGCATGATCAAAATGAAGCCTGGGGCGAGTCGTGGTATTCAATTAATCGAAGAAGATGAACCAGAGCAATTAGGTTTACCTTTAATTGGCCGTGTTGCAGCGGGCGAACCTATTTTGGCCCAAGAGCATGTTGAAAGCCATTGCCAAGTTGATCCGTCGTTATTTAAGCCTGCCGCTGATTTCTTACTGCGTGTAAATGGCATGAGTATGAAAGACATTGGCATCATGGACGGTGATTTACTTGCAGTACATAGAACACAAGTTGCTGAAAATGGCCAAGTTGTTGTTGCACGAGTTGATGAAGACGTGACTGTTAAGCGTTTAGAAAAAGCTGGCCGAAAAGTATTTTTACACGCTGAGAACGAAGAGTTTTCACCTATTGAAGTTGACCTAGAGCACGAATCGTTCAATATCGAAGGATTAGCGGTAGGGGTTATTCGAAACGCTGACTGGATGTAAGTGTTCCCAACTTGGTGCATTAAATTGACTTAATTTGGTGCACCATCGAAATTTTGCTACTTAATTAGGATTTGTGAATCCTTACTCATCATTTAAAGCCTTATATGGCGCAGTTTCCCTCTCTTTTTGTATTTTGTTTGTACGCCTAAACATTAAATAACGCGCTGATTATAGTTGTTATTTTTGCACCAAAATAAACATTTATTATCACTAAAACTTGCTTATTGCTCATTTTTTAACTAATTGGTTAGTACATTGTATTAACACCTATTTACGAAATTGACACACCTAAACGTGTCAGGGAGTTATACAACGGGCTTGTATCATTTCATTGCGTCGTGATGATACGAATTCGCTCTAAACAATAAAAATACGAATGGGCACCTTGCTGTAACGCCTTTTCGCTTTGCGTCTTGCAATAGCATTTAAAGGAGCCGTCACATGGGTAAACTGCGTTACGCCTTGTGGCTTATATTACTCGCACCTGTGCAATTTGCATTGGCAAACAGCCAATTCAATATGCGTAAAGGGGTGACTGATATAAGTAATAATGTTTATGAGTTACACATGACGATATTTATTATCTGTTGTGTGATTGGCATCATCGTTTTTGCGGTGATGTTTTGGGCTTTAATACACCACCGTAAATCTAAAGGGGCTAAGCCAGCCCAATTTCATGAAAGTACAAAAGTTGAAATACTTTGGACTGCCATTCCGTTTGTTATACTAATCGCGATGGCTGTGCCTGCAACAAAAACCCTCATTGCTATGGAAGATGCCTCTAAAGCCGATATCACAATTAAAGTGACTGGCTCGCAATGGAAATGGCATTACGAGTACATGGGTGAAGATATTGCCTACTACTCAATTCTAGCTACACCGAAAGATCAAATAGACAACCAAGCAGAAAAAACTGAGCATTATTTGCTTGAAGTTGATAAACCCTTGGTACTGCCTATCAATAAAAAAGTTCGCTTTTTAATGACCTCTGACGATGTGATTCATTCGTGGTGGGTGCCTGACTTTGCGGTTAAAAAGGACGCAAACCCAGGGTTTATTAATGAAGCGTGGACTCGTATTAACGAGCCGGGTGTGTATCGTGGTCAATGCGCAGAGTTATGCGGTAAAGATCATGGCTTTATGCCCGTTGTAGTGAAAGCCCTTCCTGAAGATGAGTTTGCTAATTGGCTTGCTGATGCCAAACAAGAAAAAGCCAATGCAGCAGCCGCTGATGCAGCTTTACTCGATCAAACATTACCAAAAGAAGAGCTCATGACCTTGGGTGAGCAAGTCTACATGGCTAGTTGTGCCGCTTGTCATCAGCCAACAGGTATGGGGTTGCCAGGCGTGTTTCCTGCGTTGAAAGGCAGCCCAATCGTGTTAGGTGATGTGAAAGACCACATTGATGTTGTGTTACATGGCCGCCCTGGTACGGCGATGCAAGCGTTTGATAAGCAGCTTTCAATTAAGCAACTTGCTGCGGTTATTACCTATAAGCGAAATGCATGGGGTAATGATACAGGCGATGTGATCCAACCGAGTCAAATTCAAGCCGCGATTGATGCAGCAGCGGAGGCGAAATAATGAGTAACGTTATTAATGAGCAAGCAACAGGGCATGCGCATCACGACCATCATCATCCTGCGAAAGGGTTTAAGCGTTGGCTTTACACCACCAATCATAAAGACATTGGGAGTTTATACCTGATCTTTTCTCTTACCATGTTCTTGATTGGTGGAGCGATGGCTATGGTGATCCGCGCTGAATTATTTCAGCCAGGATTACAGTTAGTCGATCCGCACTTTTTTAACCAAATGACCACGGTACATGGTTTGATCATGGTGTTTGGTGCTGTTATGCCCGCATTTACTGGGCTTGCTAACTGGATGGTGCCTATGATGATTGGTGCACCTGATATGGCGCTGCCGCGCATGAACAACTGGAGCTTTTGGATATTACCTTTCGCATTTTTAATCCTGCTAGCTTCTTTACTCATGCCGGGGGGCGGTCCTGCATTTGGCTGGACATTCTACGCACCACTTTCCACCACTTACAGTAACGATAACACTGCACTATTTGTATTTGCCGTACATATCATGGGTATCAGCTCAATTATGGGGGCGATTAACGTTATCGTGACTATCGTCAATCTAAGAGCGCCCGGTATGACGTGGATGAAACTGCCACTGTTTGTCTGGACTTGGTTAATCACCGCATTTTTGTTAATTGCTGTAATGCCTGTTTTAGCAGGGGCGGTCACAATGGTGTTGACCGATAAATACTTTGCAACGAGCTTTTTTGATGCCGCAGGAGGGGGCGACCCCGTGATGTTCCAGCATATCTTCTGGTTCTTCGGTCACCCTGAAGTGTACATCATGATTTTGCCGGCCTTTGGTATTATTTCGACTATTGTGCCAACCTTTTCACGCAAAAAGTTATTTGGCTACGCTTCTATGGTGTATGCAACCTCATCGATTGCTCTTTTGAGTTTTATTGTGTGGGCACACCATATGTTTACTACCGGGATGCCTGTAGCCGGTGAGCTGTTCTTCATGTACGCAACTATGCTCATTTCGGTACCCACAGGGGTTAAGGTGTTTAATTGGGTGGCTACTATGTGGCGCGGCTCAATTAGTTTTGAAATTCCGATGATGTTTGCCATCGCCTTTATCGTGTTGTTCACTTTGGGTGGTTTCTCTGGCTTGATGCTCGCGATTACTCCGGCTGACTTCCAGTATCACGATACCTACTTTGTGGTGGCACATTTCCATTATGTGTTAGTAACAGGCGCCGTGTTCTCAATTATGGCGGGAGCTTATTACTGGCTACCAAAATGGACAGGCAACATGTACAACGAAACACTAGCGAAATGGCATTTCTGGCTATCGCTAATTAGTGTCAACGTATTGTTCTTCCCTATGCATTTTGTTGGCCTTGCGGGTATGCCACGTCGTATCCCTGACTATGCTCTGCAGTTTGCTGATTTTAACGCCATTATCAGTATTGGTGGCTTTGCATTTGGGCTATCGCAACTGTTGTTTGTGCTGGTGGTATTCAAGTGCGCCAGAGGGGGCGAAAAAGCACCTGCCAAAGTATGGGAAGGTGCCGAAGGTCTGGAATGGGAGGTTGATTCTCCTGCGCCTTATCATACCTTTGAAACACCGCCGGAGATCAAGTAATGAACCATGCACCTTTGCTAAAGAAATTGCTGATCACATGCTTACTCATGTTCGCATTTGCTTTCGCTCTGGTGCCGCTTTATGACGTGTTTTGTGATGTTACAGGATTAAACGGTAAGCCATCTCTTGAGCAAGCGAGCGCAAGTGAAACAATAAATACACAACGCCAAGTTGATGTCAGTTTTACGACGCATGCTCAAAGTGGCGCTCCATTTAAGGTGCAGTCTGAGCAGTACAGCGTATCGGTGCAACCAGGCGCAATGCGAGAAGTTAAGTTCTCAGCAAAAAACACCAGTAATGAAGACAAAGTCATGCAAGCAATTCCATCAGTATCACCGGGAAAAGCGGCCAAGTACTTACATAAAATTGCCTGTTTTTGTTTTGATCAACAACCTTTAAAGGCAGGTGAAGAAGTTGAATTTACCTTGCTGTTTTATGTTGATACTGAATTACCCGACGATGTTGAGGAACTGACATTGTCGTACACCATGTTTGATATTAGCGGGCAGATTGTGGCTAAAAACGATTAAAAGCCGCCAAGCTAATTGCTAATTGGGAGCAAACAAAATGAATCAAAATTACGAAAAATATTATGTTCCAGCACAAAGCCCTTGGCCAATAGTTGGCGCCATCGCAATGTTTTTAATTGCTGTTGGTGCCGGTTTAACTGTGATGCAAGCAAGCAGTGAGGCCAGTGGTGCGCAGTATGTTTTATATCTGGGCCTAGCTATCTTGTTTTATATGCTATTTAGCTGGTTTAAAAATGTTATTGAAGAGTCTCACCAAGGGCTTTACTCAGCACAAATGGACCGTTCATTTAGACAGGGTATGAGCTGGTTTATTTTTTCTGAAGTGATGTTTTTCATGGCGTTTTTTGGCGCTCTCTTTTATGCCCGTATGATTTCAGTGCCTTGGCTTGGTGGCGCTGGCAATAATGCCATGACCAACGAAGTGCTCTGGCCAACCTTTGAAGCCGTATGGCCGCTATTAACTACGCCAGCGGGCGAGACCACACAGGCTATGGGCTGGCAAGGTCTACCCCTGATCAATACGCTGATTCTACTTACCTCATCGGTCACAATTCATTTTGCCCATGTTGCTATGGAAAACAATAAGCGCGGCGCTCTAAAGGTATTTTTATCGATGACGGTCGTTCTGGGAGCCATTTTCTTAGGCCTGCAAGCCTATGAATATATGCATGCCTATCAAGATCTAGGTTTGACCTTAGATGCGGGGGTTTATGGTAATACCTTCTTCTTGTTAACCGGTTTCCACGGAATGCACGTGACCTTGGGTACCATCATACTGTTAGTTGTATTACTGCGAATTTTTAAAGGCCACTTCACGAGTGATAAGCACTTTGCTTTTCAGGCAGCTGCTTGGTATTGGCACTTTGTAGATGTGGTGTGGCTGTGTTTATTTGTATTTGTGTACGTGCTGTAGCTTTGTGAATGGGTGACGGATTGGTTTGAATTAAACCCAGTTTTAAGGCTGCAATGATGATGATCAGTACAACACCCGAAAACAGCACTCGACGACCTAAATAATGAGACATGGGCTTTGAGTGCTCTTTTGATGAAATCATCACAAACAAGGCTCTGAATAGGTTGAACACGATATATAACAATAACAACACAATGATGATTTTAATCATGTTAGGTCTTCCAAATGCAGTTGATTTTGTGGCGTAAACAAAAGCTTAGCTCAATTATCGCAATTTGCGTTGTGGTACTTGCAGTGCTTATTTGTTTACGACTCAGTGTTTGGCAATACCAGCGAGGCGAACAAAAGCAGCAGCAATTAAGTCAGTTAGCCGTTTCTAAAGAGCAAGGAGTTATGAACTGGCAAGCACTGCAAAGCTTGCCAGCAGATTTGAATAAAACGGGCTTGCAAGTAAAGGTTTCTGGGGAAGTAAATAAACAGCATTACTGGTTGCTAGATAATCAAATTTATCAAGGGCAAGTGGGCTATGACTTACTGGCAGCGGTAACAATTGCAGGTGAAAAAGCACCATTAATCGTTAATTTTGGCTGGCTTAAAGCCCCTCAAGATCGAAACCAGTTACCTGTAGTTGCATGGCCAAGCACAGCCACGTTTGCTGCTACTGTGCAATTAAAGCAAGGCAACTTAAAAGGCTTTACGCTAGCAGATCAAATTGGTGCAGAACAAGGCTGGCCAAAGCGTATTCAAGGTATTGATTTAGCGATTTTTAGTGCTCAGTTGGCAGAGCCAGTACAAGGTTTTATTGGTTATCGTAATGAAGCAGATGGTATCGCAACCCCGCATTATAAAAGTGTCGTGATGGGGCCTGATAAACACTACGCCTATGCCGTGCAATGGCTGTTAATTGGTTTAGCGTGTGTCGTAATTGCTTATTTTGCGATGAGAAGGAGAGGTTATGAAAATAAACCCACTTAGTTTATTTGCACTTTGTTGTTTTGTGCCGCTGGCACTGGCATATGCAGCACTAAAACTCGACTGGTTACCGAGTGGTTCAAGTAATTACGGTGAGCTTTTAAGTGAAGAAGTGAAATTAGCAGATTGGCAACACGGTGAGCCCAAACAATGGACTATAGCGCTCAACTACCCCAAAGAGTGCCGAGCTGTGTGTGAAAGCCAGCTAGCGAGTCTCGATAACTTGTATGTCGCGTTAGGTAAAAATCAGCAAAAAGTGGATGTTGCTGTACTGACAAATCAACAGCAAGTATCAGCAAGTTGGCGTCTTTTAGCGGCAAATCCTGAACTGAAAGCGGGAGACTTATACTTGGTTGATCACATGGGATTGGTGGTGCTGCATTACCCTTACACTGCTGAGCCCGAACAAAACAGACTCATTCAAAAAGGCTTACTGAAAGATTTAAAAAAATTACTTAACTATGCGCGTTCGAGCTAAACCTCAGTAAGGGGATAAAGATGTATAAAAATTATAAATACCTTGTCTTAATTACGTGTTTCTTCTCAATTCTGGTTGTGGGGCTTGGTGCTTACACTCGTCTCAGTGATGCAGGGCTTGGTTGTCCTGATTGGCCAGGTTGCTACGGTTTTTTGACTGTACCAAAACATGAAAGTGCTTTATTACATGTTGAACAAAACTACCCTGATATGATGTTTGAAGCCGCAAAAGCGTGGAAAGAAATGATCCATCGCTATTTTGCCGGTGCCCTCGGTTTACTTATTTTAGCTTTGTTTGTTTTTGCCTGGTTAAAACGCCAATACCCAGCAACACCGGTTAAACTGCCTTTAGCACTTTTATTGTTGGTTGTGTTTCAGGCTGCTCTAGGTATGTGGACAGTAACCATGAACCTTCAGCCCTTGGTTGTTATGGGGCACTTGCTTGGCGGCTTTAGTATTTTATCTTTGGTGTTTCTGCTGTATTTACGCCTCACTACAGAGCCTATTGCAAGTCGTGATAGTGGTGCAAAGCCCTATTATCGTTTAGCTCTGGTGGGGTTGGTGGTACTTGTGCTGCAAATCGCCTTGGGTGGTTGGCTTGCTGCAAATTATGCCGCTCCACACTGTAATGGTTTACCGCTGTGTAGCTACGGGCAACCGTTTTCTTTAAAGAGCGTGTTTCAATTACCGCTTGAGCATAGTACCTATGAATATGGTGTGTTATCGCAGCAAGCGCGTATGTCTATTCATCTTCTACACCGTATTTGGGCACTGGTTACCTGTGTAGTATTAGCGTTAATCATGTGGCGCATTTATTCACGATGTTACTCACGAAAAATTAAGCACTGCACGGTAACGGTCTTAGTCGCTTTGCTATGCCAAATTTGTTTAGGCCTTGCCGTTGTGCATTGGCATTTCCCGTTAGGTGTTGCGCTTGCACATAATTTAATGGCAGCACTATTACTGCTTAGCATGGTACGACTATGCTTCCACTTAAAAGTAAGAACCTAGGAGGCTGTGATGGCACTATTATTAAGTACAGAAAAGTCTTTTTTGAGCCAAAGTTCAGAATTACTGAAAGATTATTTAGCGATCAGTAAATTTAAAGTGGTGGCGATGCTCGTGCTAACGGCATGGGTTGGATTAGCTTTGGCGCCTGATGTTGGACGAGGCGTGTTTGTGCAGCTTGCAAGTTTGTTGGGTATTGGTTTGTTATCGGCCGCTGCTGCCGTGATCAATCATGTAGTAGATAGTGAAATCGACAGCAAAATGGCACGTACTCGACACCGTCCTGTGGCTAAAGGTCGGCTCAGTAAACAGCATGCATTGAGCTTTGCAGCTGTTATTGGCGTGCTAGGTTTCATTATGCTTATGGTGTGGGCTAATACACTCACGGCAATTCTGACTTTATTTGCACTCGTCGGCTATGCCTTTATATACACGTCGTTTTTAAAGCGTGCTACTCCACAAAATATTGTGATTGGGGGCTTAGCGGGTGCGATGCCGCCGCTGTTAGGGTGGGTGTCTGAAACAGGCCACATGGCTGCCGCGCCCTGGTTATTAGTGATGATTATATTTACTTGGACCCCGCCGCATTTTTGGGCTTTAGCGATAGCGCGTAAAAGTGATTACGAGCGTGCCAAAATTCCAATGTTGCCTGTTACTCATGGTATTGAGTTTTGTAAAACGTGCGTCGTTGGCTATAGCATTTTACTTGCCCTAGTGTGTGTGCTGCCTTATTTAATTGGCATGTCAGGGCTGATTTACTTGCTTGGTGCGAGTGTTTTAAATGCGATATTTATATATAAAGCGTTAAAACTAAAAATTGCCCCAAAAGATGATACTGCAATGGATTTATTTCGTTTTTCAATCGTGCATTTAATGCTACTCTTTATCGCCTTATTTATTGATAAATGGTTAGTTTTATGACGCGAATCGTCGCTTTTTTATGTTTTAGTGCGGTGTTGTTTGCAGCAGGATGTGGCAAAAGTAATACCGCTCCTGAAGTTGAGGCGCTGGTTTATGAGCAAGCAAAGCCGATTAGCCCGTTTTTGTTAACCGATCAACATGGTGAGCCTGCTGATAACAGCCAATTTATGGGGCATTGGAATTTAGTCTTTTTAGGCTACACCAGTTGTCCAGATATTTGCCCGATGACGTTGGCTAAGCTAACTGCGGTGCAAAAGCAGCTGAGCCAAGACTATAAAGTGCAAGTGTGGTTTGTTGCAGTAGATCCAAAGCGTGATACAACCGAAAAGCGAAAAGCTTACATTGATTACTTTAACCCAGCGTTTCTTGCGGTATCAGGTCCACATAAACAGCTTTTTCCATTTGTTAGAGAGCTTGGCTTAATTTATGCGATTAACGACAGTGATGAGCAGGAATATGCCGTTGATCACAGTGCATCTGTGGTTATGGTTGATGGCGAAGGTGCGGTTCGTGCGATTTTTAAGCCTGAATTTAAACAAGGCAGTGTGCCATTAATCAATGCCACAACTTTGACTGAAGAGTTCAAAAAAATAGCAGATTATTACACTAAGTAATTTTTCTTGGTAAGAGGACTCATTTTCAATAAAAGAAATGCTTCCTTTTTTGATATAAATGGCTAAGCTACTAAAAAATTTTACTATTTTTTGATTCAAATTATGGCATTTTTATTTAGTCAGTCTAAGCTTTTGTTATGAATTGTTTAAAGCAGGGAAAGTATAAGTAATGTTAAAGCTCCCTACTGAATTAGCTATTACTCAGGTCGAAACACTCCATCAAGATTTGCTCCAAGAGTTGTCAGCAAATGATGATATCTGTCTGGATATCAGTGAAGTGACCCGTGCTGACACAGCATCAATTCAGCTTTTATGTGCATTACAGAAGCATTTGCTTTCGGTGCAACACAAAATTATTTGGGTTGGCGAAAGCAAGCCGTTGCAACAGGCAATTAATAGTTTGGGCTTGAGCCATTATCTTGTGCTTGAGAATGCCAATTAAGAGGTTTTTATGAAAAGAATTTTAGCAGTAGATGATTCTGCATCTATGCGCCAAATGGTTGGTTTTACGCTTAAAAAAGCAGGTTTTGATGTGACAGAAGCGAAAGACGGCAGTGAAGCATTAAATATTGCAAAACAACAAAGCTTTGATGCTGTTATTTCTGATGTGAATATGCCGGTAATGGATGGCATTACCCTTATTCGTGAATTACGTAGCTTACCTAATTATAAGTTCACACCTTTACTAATGCTGACCACAGAATCAGGATTAGATAAAAAGTCTGAAGGTAAAGCTGCTGGGGCTACGGGCTGGATTGTTAAGCCATTTAATCCTGAGCAATTGTTAGCGGTATTGAAAAAAGTGATTCGCTAATAATAGGAGCGGGGCATGAGTATAGATCTAAGCCAATTTTTTGAAGTATTCTTTGAAGAAAGCTTCGAAGGACTCGATGCTATGGAGGCTGAGTTATTAAACTTAGTGCCTGGCGAAGAAGACTTAGAGACCATAAATACAATTTTTCGCGCCGCGCATTCAATTAAAGGGGGTAGCGGTACTTTTGGTTTTAGTTCTGTTGCAGATTTTACTCATGTTCTCGAAACGCTGTTAGATCAAATCCGTGAAGGCTCCCGCGATCTTACTGCTGAGCATGTTAATTTACTCCTAAAATCAGTCGACTGTTTACGTGCGCTGCTTAGAGCTTTACAAGCTGAGCAGCAACCTGACCTAACAGAAGCGGATGAACTGCGCGTTAAGTTCGAAGAAATTCTCGGTATGCGTGCTGCAAGTAAAGCACCAGAGCAAGCACCAGAAACTGTTCGCGAAAGCAGTTTTAATACCTACCAAATCGATTTCAAACCACACCACCATTTATTTAAAACCGGTAATGAACCACTGTACATGATCAGTGAATTAGCAGAATTGGGAGAACTTGAAACACAAGCCTTTCAAGATGATGTGCCAGATATTACGAACCTTGCCCCTGAAGATTGTTTTCTGTCGTGGCGCTTTTTCTTAACCACTGATAAAGAACAAAGCTGCATCGAAGAAATTTTCGAATGGGTTGAAGATGACGCTGATATCACTATCACCCTATGCGGTGGTTTGTTTGGTGATGAAGAGGATGTAGCTGTTGAAACTGTTGCTGAAGAGGCTGCGCCAGCGCAAGAGGCTGAGCCTGCTGTAGTTAAAGCTGCGATAGATCCTAAAAAGCCAGCGCCAGTTAAAGCTGCCACGGCAAATGCCGAATCAACTTCAATTAGGGTTGGTATCGACAAAGTTGATTCATTGATCAACATGGTAGGTGAATTAGTGATCACCCAAGCGATGTTAAGTCAATTGGGTGAGCAAGAGATCACTGAAGCAACTATCGCCTCGTTACAAGAAGGCTTAGCACAACTGGCACATAATACCCGTGACTTACAAGAAAATGTCATGCGTATCCGTATGTTGCCAATCAGCTTTGTGTTTAGTCGCTTTCCACGCTTAGTACGCGATATCTCACAAAAGCTTGATAAACAAGTCGAGCTAAAGTTACTTGGTGAACAAACCGAATTAGATAAAACCGTGATGGAGAAACTGTCTGATCCTATGGTGCATCTAGTGAGAAATTCCCTAGACCATGGCTTAGAAACCGTTGATAAACGCGTTGCAGCGGGTAAAAACCCGGTTGGTACTGTGACTTTGAATGCGTTCCATCAAGGCGGCAATATTGTTATCGAGATTATGGATGACGGTCAGGGCCTGAATACCACTAAGATCCGTGAAAAGGCGATTAAAAACGGCCTAATTTCAGAAACCGATGATTTGTCTGATAACGAAATCAATGAGCTTATTTTCTTACCAGGATTTTCTACAGCCGATCAAGTAAGCGACTTATCGGGTCGTGGCGTTGGTATGGATGTTGTAAGGCGCAATATCGAAGCACTAAGCGGCTCTGTTGAAGTGGCTTCTGCACCAGGCGTGGGTTCGACATTTACCATTCGTCTCCCGCTAACGCTGGCTATCTTAGATGGGCAATTAGTCCGGATTGCTGAGCACACTTATATCATTCCGCTGATTTCGATAATTGAGTCATTGCAAATCGATATTAGTAAAGTGAGTCGAGTGGGCAAAGACTTAGATGTGCTGCGCTTACGTGATGAATATATCCCTATCTTAAGGCTTTACAATATTTTCAATCATAAAGGGGCGATTGAAACGCTTGATAAAACCTTGTTGGTTGTCGTTGAAAGTGACAATCAAAAAGTAGGTTTATTAGTTGATGACTTATTGTCGCAACAGCAAGTAGTAATCAAAAGCTTAGAGGCCAATTATCAAAAAGTTGATGGTGTCTCAGGGGCGACAATTTTAGGTGATGGTCGTGTCTCATTGATTGTAGATATTAGCGGTTTGATCAAATTATCTGGACTTAGAAAGCCTGGGAGCCAGGAATTGATTATTGAATCAAAAGCAAATTTGGAGGCGTCATGATTGCACAGCACGACGACCTGCATCACAAGCTCAATCTTGAACAAGATCAAGATGTAAAACAGTTTTTAACCTTCTTCATGGCTGAAGAAGAGTACGGTGTTGATATTTTAACGGTGCAAGAAATTCGCAGTTGGGAAGAAATTACGGTGATCCCTAACTCACCGGATTTCGTCAAAGGGGTTATCAATCTGCGCGGCACCATAGTGCCGATTATTGATTTAAGACTTCGTTTTGGTATTTCAGCCATCGAATACGGACCGTTAACCGTTGTCATCGTACTAAAAGTAAAACTTGAAAACGCATGTAAAATTATGGGCATCGCAGTTGATGCCGTCTCGGATGTCTATAGCATTGCTGAGCATGAAGCGAAGGCGGTGCCACATTTGTCTGACTCAGACAACGCGCAATTTGTTGCGGGTTTAGTCAATGTGGGTGAGAAAATGGTCGCATTACTTGACCTACAAAAAACAATGGACATTTAACTGGGTAGATTAACAAGAAGGTGAAGGGTATGGGATGGTTTAGCAGTCCTAAAAATGTTGAGTCGGAAAATGATTTAGTTATTGCGGCGCTTAAAAAGTCACAAGCGATGATTGAGTTTCAACCGTCGGGGCAGATCATTACTGCCAATGCTAATTTCTTAAACACCATGGGTTACCGACTCGAAGAAATTCAAGGGCAACACCACTCTATGTTTGTTGCTGAAAAAGAGTCGCAAAGCCCAGAATATCAACAGTTTTGGCAGCGATTACGCAGCGGAGAGTTCTTCACTGATGAATTCAAGCGTGTCGGTAAAAATGGCAAACAAGTTTGGATCCAAGGCACCTATAACCCAATTATTGATAGCAATGGTAATGTCACTAAAGTTATCAAATTTGCTACAGACATCACACCTCAAAAAGAACTTGAACGTCAGTCAAAACGTGATGCTGATTTATCAAATGCGCTGCGCGTATGCCAAGCAAATGTGATGATTGCCGATAACGATTTAAAAATTATTTTCGTTAATGAGCAAGTAAAGCAAATGCTGCAAGCTCGTGAATCAACGCTACAAAAAGTGCTACCTAGCTTTTCTGTGGCAAATTTAGTGGGCACGTGCGTTGATGATTTTCATAAACAGCCATCGCATCAACGTGAATTACTAAAAACATTATCTGAACCATACAAAACCACATTGCGTTTGGCAGGGCTTATTTTTAGCTTGATTGCGACACCTTGGGTGAGCGCATCTGGTAAGCGATTAGGTACTATTGTTGAGTGGCAAGATATTACTGATAGCGTAAATAAAGCTGAAGCGGAAAAACGTGAAGCAGAAGAAAATCTTCGTGTTCGACGCGCGTTAGACCGTGTGGCAACCAATACCATGATTGCTGACGCTGAGAACAACATCATTTACATGAACGAAGCGGTTCTGAATATGATGAAGATTGCTGAAAGTGATCTACGCAAAGATTTACCTAACTTCAACAGTAATAATCTAGTGGGTCAAAATATCGATGTATTCCACAAGAATCCAGCTCATCAACGCAATATGCTTGCTAAGCTAAGCAGTACTTACAGCACTGAAATTCAAGTTGGCGGTCGTACTTTTGGTTTGGTCGCAAACCCTATTTTTACCCCTGAGAACGAACGTATTGGTACGGTCGTTGAATGGGAAGACAGAACGGCTGAAGTGGCGATTGAAAAAGAAATTGCTGGCCTTGTTGCTGCTGCGGGGAGTGGTGACTTAGAAGCCCGTGTTGAAGAAGCGGGTAAACAAGGTTTCTTCTTACGTCTAGCGCAGGGCTTAAATAGCCTTGTCAGCATCGTTGATGATGCAGTAAAAGACACAGGCAATATGCTTGATGCTATGGCGAACGGTGACTTATCAAAACGTATTGAGCAAGACTATCAAGGTTCATTCGATAAGCTAAAACGTGATGCAAATGCCACGGCTGATAAGCTTACTGAAGTGATTAATCGTATTAATACCTCAGCAACGTTGGTGGCCAGTGGTGCAGAAGAAATCTCACAAGGTAATGCTGATTTAAGTCAACGTACTGAAGAGCAGGCTTCATCACTTGAAGAAACAGCATCAAGCATGGAAGAGATGACCAGTACGGTTCGTCAAAATGCTGATAACGCAAAAGAAGTGAATGAACTAGCTGAAGAAACACGTACTAAAGCACAAAAAGGTGGTGAAGTTGTAAATCGCGCTGTAACCAGTATGTCGGCAATTAATGAATCAAGTAAGAAGATTGCAGACATCATCAGTGTTATTGATGAAATTGCCTTCCAAACAAATCTACTTGCGCTGAATGCGGCAGTCGAAGCTGCACGAGCTGGTGAGCAAGGTCGTGGATTCGCAGTTGTTGCAGGTGAGGTTCGTAACTTAGCGCAACGTTCAGCAGCCGCAGCAAAAGAAATCAAAGAATTGATCCGAGACAGTGTTGGCAAAGTTGAAGATGGTACATTACTAGTTAATGAATCAGGTTCAACATTACAAGAGATTGTCACTGCTGTACAAAAAGTAACAGCAATGATTTCTGATATTGCCCAAGCTTCTGAAGAGCAAAGCTCTGGTATTGAGCAGGTTAATAAAGCCATTGCTCAAATGGATGAAATGACCCAGCAAAATGCTGCTTTGGTTGAAGAAGCCTCTGCTGCAGGCGAATCAATGGCTGAGCAAGCTAATGATATGCGTCGCTTGTTAAACTTCTTCTCGTTGTCAAATAACGAGATGGATATTACTAGCCGCGCAAGTTCGGCGCCAGCAGCTAAAAAGCCGAGCTCACCAGTGCGCTCAGCACCAAAAGGCAATAACTTTGTTGACCCTAGTGATGAGTGGGAAGAGTTTTAAACTCTTCCCAATTTAATTCTAACTAGTTAATTGCATCTAATGCTAAAGCTGCAGGGTCAGGCACATGAAAGAGTTTCTACTAACGGATAGTGACTTTAAAGCTATTTCCTCACAAGTATACGATGCTTGCGGCATTGTTTTAGCTGAGCATAAACGCGAGATGGTTTACTCGCGTTTAGCAAGGCGAATACGCCACCATAAACTGAAGAACTTTAAAGAATATTTAGACTTTCTTGAAGAGCACAAAGAGCAAGAGTTTAGTGAGTTTATCAATGCTATCACCACTAACTTGACTTCTTTTTTTCGCGAGCCACATCATTTTAGTTATCTAAAAAATACCATAGTGCCAAAGCTATTGGTTAGTAATGCCAAGCAAAAGCGCGTGCGGGTGTGGTCTGCCGGTTGCTCAACGGGCGAAGAGCCTTATACCATTGCCATGACCTTAAGCGGTTTATTTCCATCTGATTGGGATGTGAAAATTTTAGCGACCGACTTAGATTCAAATGTACTTGCTAAAGCACAAGGCGGCACCTATACCGCTGCCAATGTGAATGGTTTAGACCAAAGTCATCTGAAACGCTGGTTTTTAAAAAGTCACGATGGTCAGTTGTATAAAGTAAAACCTGAGCTGCAAAAGAATATTTTCTTTAAACGTCTAAACTTATTACAGAACTGGCCAATGCAAGGGCCATTTGATGTTATTTTTTGCCGCAATGTAGTGATCTATTTTGATAAACCGACAAAAGATACTTTGTTTAAACGTTATTACGACATACTGACCGAGTCTGGTCACTTATTTTTAGGGCATTCAGAAACCCTCGGTAAGGATCACAAAGAGTTTAAGAATTTAGGCCAAACTATCTATCAAAAAGGTGGTCTATGAGTAGTCATTTTAAACCTGTACTTCCCGGTTTTGATCACGTTAAGCGGTTTTGGGATGGCAAGCGCCACAAAGTGGTTGCCAAAGTATTGCCGGGTGAGTTTTATGTTTCCAAGTCTGATGAACTAATTACAACGGTGCTAGGTTCATGTATTGCTGCGTGCATTTACGATGAAGGTTTAGGCATTGGTGGTATGAATCACTTTATGCTGCCAGCAGAAAAAGGCGTTGATCCTAGCAACGCACATAGCCTTAATTGCCGTTATGGTAACTGGGCAATGGAATACTTGATCAATGAAATCCTAAAAAATGGTGCTTCTAGACGCAATCTCAAAGTGAAACTGTTTGGCGGAGGGAAGATTATCCGTTCAATGACAGATATTGGTGTTGGCAACATTCGTTTTGCAAATGCCTATGTACTTGAAGAGGGTTTAGATTTAGTATCCCATGATGTTGGCGGACCTTGGCCACGTAAGGTGATGTTTGATCCGCAAACAGGCAAGGCTCAGGTCAAAAAAATGCGTGAATTGCACTCTGATAAACTCGAAAAACGTGAAATTAAATACTTACACGATATTGAGCAGCAAGATGCAGAAACGGATATTGAATTATTTTAGGAGAGCATATGATCAAAGTACTCATAGTTGATGATTCTGCTTTGATCCGTGGTTTACTCAAGGAAGTTCTCGAGCAAGCGCAAGACATTCAAGTCGTTGGTGCGGCAGAAGACCCTTATCAAGCCCGAGATTTAATTAAGCGCCTTAATCCCGATGTCTTAACACTGGATATCGAAATGCCAAAAATGGATGGATTAAGCTTTTTAAAAAACTTGATGCGCCTGCGACCTATGCCAGTGGTAATGATTTCAACACTGACTCAAAAAGGCTCACCCATCACATTGGAAGCCCTTGAAATTGGTGCTGTTGATTTTATTGCTAAGCCAACCATCAATGTCACAGAAAACCTGCAACGCTATGCGCATTTACTTCATCAAAAAGTTCGCACTGCCGCAGGTGCCAGAATACGCGCCTTTAAAGAATTAAAAGTTGAAGACGACAGCGCCTTAGCTACATTGCAATTTAAGGCCAATAGCGTACTAGCCATTGGGGCTTCGACGGGTGGCACCGAGGCAATTAAAGAAGTACTCGTGCGCATGCCAGAAAATTGCCCACCGATTGTGATTACTCAGCATATTCCGCCGGTTTTTAGTACCTCGTTTGCGATGCGCATGGATAGAACGTGCAAAATAAACGTTAAAGAAGCTGAACATGGCGATAAGCTGCAACCGGGATGGGCGTATATTGCACCGGGGGATCAGCATTTAAGTGTGGTGAAAAAAGCCGGAGGCCTGTTTTGCCAGCTTGATTCGAGTGAGTTGGTTAATCGCCATCGCCCAGCAGTCGATGTGCTATTTAACTCCCTCGTTGTTGCTTGCCCTAAAGCGACAGTAGCGGCGTTATTGACCGGTATGGGCAGTGATGGCGCACAAGGCTTATTGGCATTAAATCAAGCAGGAGCTTACACCATCGCGCAAGATGAATTATCGTCGGTGGTGTGGGGAATGCCAAAAGCCGCAGTAGAACTCAATGCGGCTAATGAAGTGGTTCGCCTTGATAAAGTGACAGCACAAATGCTAAAACAAGCGGTTAAGGTACAATAACCCAAGGTTGTGAGAACCAGTAATAACTGCCTTTCATCGCAATAGAAGGGGCCGTGCAGTTAAAGCGAGAGCGGCCTTTTTTCAGTTTTTCAGGTGAGGTGATCTTCACCGTATCTTTACTAAGCCAGGTTAAATCAGCTTGACCAATGCCTGAGACATAACAAGCAAACTGACTTTTATGGAAGTCCTGCATATCAAATTGCATCGTTAAACTAGGTGGGTTTTCGTCTGTCACGCTGTCTGAGTAGGTAAGCTGTTTGATAGTGAAGGCTTGAGAGTCGAGTTTAGTAGCAAGCGTATCAAGCTTTGAGTAAAACCCTGATGCCGGAAAGCGTGGTAATCGAGTAAAGTCAGAGTGGATACCTACAGCACCTGAATGCTGTCCGATGCCAACATATCCAAGTGATTTAACTAACTGCTGCAATGCATTATTAAATTCGCCATAAGGGTAAGCAAGGTATTTGTAATCATGGCCAATTTCTTCTTTAATGCGCTGCTGGGCAGATAAAATGTCTTCCTTAGTACGAGCAAGCCATGCTTCTTCACTCTCGCCCGGCTGTTTGCGATGCAAGTAATTATGAATTTGCGTGTGGTTGCTAATTAACGCCCCTTTATTTGCTAGCTCTTTTAATTGCTGCCACGTCATCACATAGCTTTTGCCTTCATCAATAAGCTCAGGATTTACGAAAATAGTATACGGGTAGCCAAACTTTTCTAAGATAGGCGCTGCTTCTTCATAATTGTTTTTGTAGCCATCGTCGAAGGTAATTGCGACCGTTTTATCTGTTAGCGGTTGGCCTGCTTGTAGTGAGGCAATAAGCTCGTTTAATGGAATAACCGTAAACTTGTGATCGTGTAAATATTGCATGTGCTCAGTGAATGTTTCGCTGCTGACGCTGGTTACCGCTGGAAGGGTTTCACTGACGTGATGATACTGTAGAATGACTGCGCCATGGGCACGCAAAGATAAACCTAACAGGACTGCAAATACTACATGAAACATTTTCTTAAACGTCATAAGGCACACCATAAAAGTTTACTGTTATTAGCCGGTCCGATGATTTTATCAAATATTACCGTGCCAATGTTAGGTTTAGTTGATACTGCTGTAATCGGCCACTTAGGAAGCGCTCACTATTTGGCTGGTATAGCGCTCGGTTCAGCAGTTATCTCGTTATTATTTTGGCTAGCGGGCTTTTTGCGCATGAGTACCACAGGCTTGGTTGCACAGGCTTATGGTAAACACGATCACACCTTACTTGCCGAGCTATTAAAGCGCAGCTTGTTACTAGCGACAGCGGTTGCGCTGCTCTTAATTGCGCTGAGTATACCTATTCAATCCTTAATGGCATATTTATCAAATGCCAATGAAGCTGTTTTAGAACAAGCAAATAGCTATTTTTCGATTCGTATTTTTAGTGCACCTGCTGCTTTATGTAATTTGGTTTTACTTGGTTGGATGTTGGGGGTGCATTATGGTCGAGGGCCGTTTTATTTATTACTTATCACCAATATAACCAATATTGTACTCGATATTTATTTTGTGGTGTTTCTTGATTGGGGTGTGGCTGGAGCTGCGTGGGCGTCTTTAATTGCTGATTATATCGCCCTCGGTTTTGCACTTATGCTCGTTACTCAACTTGCGAAAAAACAAGGTGTTAACCTTGCCGTGAAAGCCTGGTTGAGTGTTGCTAAGTTGCTTGATTTAGTGAGCTTAAATCGCGACATTTTTATTCGCTCACTGGCACTCCAACTGTGTTTTAGCTTTATGACTTTTTATGGCGCGCGTATCGGTGAAACAACCTTAGCGGCTAATGCGGTATTGCTAAACTTTTTAATGTTGGTGAGCTTTGCACTTGATGGTATTGCTTATGCGAGTGAGGCAAAGGTTGGAAAGGCCAAAGGTGAACACAGTAGCCAACACATACAGTTATGGGTGAAATTAAGCCTGTTTTGGGGTGGGTTATTTGCGCTGTTTTATAGCCTTATATTTTTATTATTTGGCGAGGCAATTATTCGCTTACTGACCGATGTGCCCGAAGTTATTAGCCTTGCAACGGTTTACTTGCCTTGGGTGATTATATTGCCTATTGCGGCGATGGGTTGTTTCTTATTTGATGGCGTATTTGTCGGTTTAACCCGTGCTAAAGACATGCGTAACACCATGCTATTTAGTGCTGTGGTGGGCTTTTTTGGGCTGTTTTGGCTAGTGAGTAGTTGGCAAAATCATGGTTTATGGTTTGCGATGACGAGCTTTATGCTGATGCGTGGATTAACGCTGTGGTTTCGCTACCGTAGAATCGTCAACAACCAGCAATTATTAGAGTAAATTATCGCTGAAGATTTATTTCCAAAGATCGGGGTCGTGATCTTTTGGGGATGAGCGCTCTAAAACCTGTGCAAAACGGTTGGCAAAAATACCTAAATAGCCCCAACCTGCCAAGAATAAAGCGAGAGCTAAAATAATCAGGCCAATTAACTGAAATAGTGCAGGCCCATAGTAACCTATGGCAATAAAAATCACGGCCAGCACAAACAGTGCTAGGCCGCGAAGAAAGCGTTTTAAGCTTAATTTGGGGTCGCTACCTAAGCGAAATACCCACTTTTTAAGCATGCTTAGATACCGTTAGTAGTAAGAGTGCTCACCAGATTGGTGATCAGTAATGTCTCTTACACCATTGATTTCATCAAACTTGGCGATCATTTCTTTTTCGATGCCTTCTTTAAGCGTGACATCAATCATTGAACAACCGTTACAACCACCACCAAATTGCAGTACCGCGATACCGTCAGCTGTAATTTCTACTAGGCTAACTTGGCCGCCGTGGTTTGCAAGCTGTGGGTTCACTTCTGTTTCAAGCATGTGTTGTACACGCTCTTGTAGTGATGCATCGTCGCTTAATTTGCGTGCTTTTGCGTTTGGCGCTTTAAGCGTTAACTGAGTACCCATTTTGTCTGTTACAAAATCGATTTCAGCTTCTTCTAAGAAAGGGGCGCTTTCTGCATCAACAATGGCATCAAAACCATTAAATGGTAGACGAATATCAGTCGCTTCAACGGCGTCTTCTGGGCAGTAAGAAACACCACACTCAGCCTGCGAAGTACCTGGGTTTACTACAAACACACGGATGTTCGTTTGTTCAGCTTGGTCTGCTAAAAGTTTAGCAAAATGAGATTGTGCAGATTCAGAAATAGAGATCATAAAACGGACTATACTTGACTAAATTACTCGGATACTGCCTATCATACTCCGCTCATCGTGTTGTCGCCAGTGTTGAGCGTAAAAAGTTGCATCTATTTTATCGAATGGTAGCGTTAAAACATCAAATAATTACGGGTGCTATCTATGCGTTTAATAATAACAATATTAACCATGCTAGTGAGCGTTAGCGCATTAGCAAAACCTCTTTCTTATTACTTTGAACAAGATGTGAAATTTGACCCAAGTATTCCAACCCCTGAACAGGTGTTAGGTTACGAAGTCGGTGAGTGGCATGTACGTCACGATCAGCTTGTGCAATATATGCAAATTTTGGCCGAAAAAAGCGACCGAATGAACTTTAAAGTGATTGGTCGTACTCATGAGCAGCGCCCACTGGTGATGTTAACTATCACAGCGCCAGATAAGCTGGGTCAAGTGGAGCAAATTCGCAAGGCGCACTTAGCTCGCTTAAATGGTGGGGCGAGTGACTCAAGCAAACAGCCTGCGGTTGTATGGATGGGCTATAGTGTGCATGGTAATGAATCATCAGGCAGCAATGCATCATTACTCGTTGCTTATTACCTTGCAGCAGCACAGGGACCAGAAATCGATGCGTTACTTAATAATACGGTTATTTTACTCGACCCATCACTAAACCCAGACGGGTTAGCGCGTTTTGCTAATTGGGCTAACAGCAACCGTGGTATGAAGTTATCGTCAGATCCAGAAACTCGCGAGCATATTGAAAGTTGGCCGAGCAGCCGTACTAACCATTATTTGTTTGACTTAAACCGTGACTGGTTGTTGTTACAGCACCCTGAATCACGCGCACGTATTGCTCAATTTCATCAATGGAAGCCAAATATCCTAACAGACTTCCATGAAATGGGCCCTAATAGCACGTTTTTCTTCCAGCCGGGGATCCCAACTCGCAAGCACCCAATCACACCTGAAGAAAATGTCACGCTAACCAAAGCAATTGCAAACTATCATGCGAAAACACTTGATGAGCACAATGCGCTTTATTTTACTGAAGAAAGCTTCGATGACTTTTACTATGGTAAGGGCTCAACTTACCCAGACGTAAATGGTGGTGTAGGCATCTTATTTGAACAAGCGAGCTCGCGTGGTCACTTACAAGAAACGATCAACGGACCGCTAAGCTTCCCGTTTACGATTAAAAATCAGTTATTAACTAGCCTATCAACGTTCCAAGCGGCGATTGATAACCGTACAGACTTACTTGATTATCAAGCAAAATTTTACAACAAAGCAGTTGATCTTGCTGGTGATGAAGACTTTAAAGGTTATGTTATTAAAGGCGGCGCGGATCACAGCCGCATGCAATACTTCCTTGATTTACTTAGACAACATCAAATCAATGCATACATGTTAGAAGAGCCGTTAAAAGTAAACGGTCAAAGCTTTTCTGAACAGAGCTATTATGTGCCATTAGCACAGCCACAATTTCGTTTAATTAAAGCGATTTTCAGTGAGCAACAGCGCTTTGTTGATAACACGTTTTATGATGTATCGGGCTGGACACTAGCTCATGCCTTCAATCTAGAATTTGCAAAAGTAAGCAGCAATTGGGGCTTAAATCTTGCCAAAATGCCTTGGCAGCAAAGTGTTAAATCAAGCTTTGCAGCATTACCGCAAAGCTATGCGTACGCATTTAAGTGGGATGATTATCTCGCGCCAAAAATGCTAAATAGTTTACTCGAACAAGGTGTAAAAGCGCGCGTGGCGTTAAGCCCACTCACAGCAAAAACACCATCAGGTGAGATTGCTTTTGCAGCTGGCAGTATTTTGCTTCCTGCGGGTCTGCAAACTGACAGCAACTGGGTGAGTTATTTAAACCAAGCACAAAATGAATTTGGTATTGAAATTACACCCATTAGCTCAGGCTTAACGGTGAAAGGTGCCGATTTAGGTTCTCGTTCAATGGCCGTAGTAAAAGCACCAAAAGTGTTACTCGTGGGTGGTGAAGGTACCAGCCAGTATGAGCTTGGTGAGGTATGGTACTACTTAGATCGCTTTGTTGGTACAGCGCCAAGCATTATCGAAATGAACCGCTTAGATGGTATCGACCTTGAAAACTATAGTCATATCATTCTTGCGCACGGTAATTACAACCGTCTTGATGATGCAACGAAAGTGGCTATTAAGTCGTGGGTTCGTAAAGGCGGCGTTATTTGGGGGCACAAAGGGGGGGCGAAGTTCTTAGCTGATCAGCAGCTACTAAAAGCTAATTACTTATCTCGCCGTGATGTAGCCAGTGCCTTTGATACAACAGGGCTTAGCTATGCCGATAAAGATGACTTAGCAGGCCGTCAGCGTATTGCAGGGGCTATTTTTAATACCTCAGTGGATTTATCTCATCCACTTACCTATTCGCTGAATCGTAATACATTACCTGTGTTTAAGAATAGCACTTGGCTACTTGAGAAGTCAGATGCCCCATTTGTTAACGTACTTACTTACACAGATAAACCGCTTTTAGCTGGCTTTACTGATGACGTAAACGTAGAGCAAGTCGCCGGTGCGGCAGGTCTCATTGCGCATTCATATGGCAAAGGCAGCGTGATAGGTATGACTGATAACCCAGTGTTCCGTGGTTACTGGTATGGCACGAGCCGATTACTGAGCAATGCCTTATTTTTTGGTAATGCGTTTCATGCCTCTGGTGATAAATAATAATAATTAATCATAATGCAGGTTACCTAATCCTGTTAGGCAAGTGAGCATAGCCCATACTTGCTTAGCTCCTGCATTTTTTATGGCTTCTGTCGCAGCATTTATGGTTGCGCCAGAGGTCATCACATCATCAATAATTGCCACCGTTTTTCCCGTTAAATCTTGCTGACAAACAAACGCATTTTGTAGGTTTTTAACTCTTTTCGCTTTACTTAACTGTGATTGCGCTTTGGTTGCTTTTTGCTTGAAAAGAGCAGCGCTAACACTACATTGCTGGCTTTTTAAAACAGGTAACCAAGTTTGACTGACCTGATTAAAGCCGCGTGCTAAAAAGCGCTGATTATGAAGTGGCAGCACAATAAAAAGATCGGGCCAAGTTACATTAACCTGACGAGCTATTTGCAACTGTTTGTCTATCACTTGTGTAAGTGCCACACGAAAAAACTGCTGGTCGTTAAATTTCAATTGCTTGAGCCAAAGTTTAAAAGGTGCTTGATACCACGCACAGGCAATTAAATGATCAAATTGGCTATCAGGAAATGCATCACAGATATCTGGCCTGTGTAACAGGTTTGGGTGGCGTGTAAGGTCAAATAAATTAAGGTCATCTAAACAATGCTGACACAAAGCTTGATTAGCTTGTATGTGATTTTGGCAGCTAATGCAAAAGTTGGGGAATAGTGCCTCAAGTCCTAGTTTTAAGGCATGAGAGAAGCGAGACATTGCATTCATTCCTTTAAACGCTATTATGAGCGCTAAGTGTGGTTGGGAAATACAAAATATGCAAAATGATATGGTGTTATTACATGGCTGGGGAATGAACCAAGGGGTTTGGCAAGTGATCAAACCTGAGCTTGAGTTTTTTCATGATGGTGAAGTCCGTTGCCTTGATTTACCTGGTTTTGGTAATGCGCAGTCAATTCCCACACCTTACACTTTGCATGCTGCAGCTGAGCAACTAAGTACACAGCTCAATGATCAGTCTATTCTTGTTGGCTGGTCGTTAGGGGGGCTTTTTGCCTTGTATATTGCAGCACATTGGCCTGACAAAGTAGCAAAGGTTGTGTTGGTCGCCTCAACCCCATTTTTTGCCCAAACCAACGAATGGCCGGGTATCAAACCTGACGTATTGAACGCATTTAAAGATCAGCTGGTTAGCCATAGAGAAAAAACGATAGAACGGTTTTTGGCGATACAAGCAATGGGCAGTGAATCAGCTCGGGATGATATTAAGCAACTTAAAGCACTTTTAAACCAATACCCTGCACCACAAGAGCAAGCTCTAAGTGCAGGTTTAGATATTTTACAGCAAGATGATTTACGTGAGCTTTTCGCGAAACTTACCGTGCCAGTAAGAGGTATTTTTGGGCGCTTAGATTCATTAGTTCCTTATCGTGCGATTGAAAAAATGCATGCCTTACAGCCTCAGTTTGAATATGAGGTTTTAGATAAGGCGTCACATGCGCCTTTTATTTCTCATAAAGCGGCATTTATATCAGCACTGAAATCAATGTGTTAAGCCTGCCTCTCTGAGAGGCCAGAAAAATCGTGGGATTTAGCTTTATTTTGCTCGTTTTATGAGCGATACTTAACGAGTAGATCTCACTGTTGGAGGGTGTTATGCCAATCAGTTCTGTTTTTAATAATGCGGTAGAAGGTTATAACCGTGCAAGCCAAGGTATCGAAAAGGCAAGCGCTGAGATTAGCCGTGCCTCAATTGATCAGCAAGATGATGCCCAATTAGCTCAACAACGCCAATTACAAGCGGCAACACCAAATGAAGCTGTAACTCCGCCAGTTTCACAACCTGCCCCAATCGATGAGTCGCTTGTTAATTTAAAAGTTGAAGAGTTTAATGCCAAAGCTAATATCAACACGATTCAGACTGCTGATGAAGTGCTCGGTACCTTAATTGATATCAAAGTTTAGTACTTATGAATATCGTCACTCCGTTTCCTTCGATTAATATCAACACGGCGAATGTGCACACCGAAAGTGCTCGCCGTGATAATCAGTTACGTGAAGTGATCCCGCCACCTGCTGCTGCTAAGCCAAGTAACGCTGAAAATAAAACGCTTAGTGATGGTGATAAAGCAAAACAACCAGGTACTGATGCGGGTACTTATGATGCTAAAGGTCGTCTTGCTGAAGACAAAGTGATTGAAGAACGCCAACAAGGTAGCGAGCAAGGCGAGCCTGAGCAATCAGAACAAGAGCAACAAGAAGCTAAGCAAGAACAGCAAAAAGAGCAAAAGGTTGCAGAGCAAGAGCAACAAGACGCTGAGCAAATTAAAGAGCTAAAAGCCCGTGATACCGAAGTGCGTATTCATGAACAAGCGCATGCAACAGTCGGGGGGCAATATGCAGGCTCACCAAGCTATGAGTATCAGCGCGGCCCTGATGGTACAAACTATGCTGTGGGCGGCGAGGTACAAATTGATGTTGCTGAAATCAACGGTGACCCGCAAGCCACAATCGAAAAAATGAAAACAGTGCGTGCAGCAGCGCTCGCCCCTGAAGAACCATCAGGTGCAGATCGTTCTATTGCCGCAGATGCCACACAAAAACTCGTTGCAGCGCAGGCTGAGCTAGCCAATCAATCTGATGATGACGATGCTGATTCAGGCAAATCAACATTTAAAATTCATAATGAGTATGCTGAAGATAGCGTAGCTCAAAGTAGCGAAACAAAAACAGCAAAGCGTGATGTAGAAGTCGATGAGCGCGCCACACGTATTGCTAATTTTTATCAAGCAGCAACCTCTCCAGCTAATCAAAATCAGTTCTCTGCTTTTATTTAAGCCCATACTAATTCACATTAATAATTCATCATTTAGTGGGATTAAACCTGTCCTTAACGAGGTTTTATTGCCTCAAAATAGCTCAATTTATTAAATGTTTAATCGAACTTTTATAACAGTTTCTTACATTTAGCCTACAAAAACGAATGTTGTTTCTATTGTGGGTTTGTCTTCGCTTTGGTAAATTGTGCCCGATTTATAATTAGGATGATTAAACAATGAAATACACTCTTCTTGCTTGCGCATTATCACTTGCCTCGACAACAGTAATGGCTGAAAACACTTCACC
This sequence comes from Pseudoalteromonas gelatinilytica, assembly GCF_001641615.1. Classification (GTDB taxonomy): domain Bacteria; phylum Pseudomonadota; class Gammaproteobacteria; order Enterobacterales; family Alteromonadaceae; genus Pseudoalteromonas; species Pseudoalteromonas gelatinilytica. The sequence goes on along the minus strand of NZ_LRRU01000016.1, from coordinate 65,744 downwards.
ATTAAGCTATGACTATGTTGAAGCCGGATATAAAAAGACAGAAATTGATGAGCTAAACGATTTTTCTCTTTCAGGTATTGGTATTAATTTTAGTAAGCAATTTGCTGAGAATTGGTTTGTATTAGGACACTACTCAACAGCTTCGGATGACGATAAAGAATCAAGCTACTACGATGGCTATAACGTCTATGATTCATTTGGCAATTTGATTGGTGAATCTCAAATTTCATATTTAGGCAAAGTCGACCTTGATATTACTCGCTTTGAGCTAGGCCTAGGCTATATCTACTCTCTTTCTGATCGCACTAACCTTGATTTCTCAGCAAAAATTGGTCAGCTTAAATTTGAGGTGGATTCAAGTTTTTCAGTGGAAGAAACATATCAAGATTATGTACTTGAAAGTTACTCAGATAGCTACTCAGATTCAGAAACTGCAGATATTTTATCTGCTAACGTACAAATCAGGCACTTATTAACTGATTCATTTGAGATCAATGGAGGCGTTGGCTACGAGCGTTTACATGATGAAGAGAGCGAAAATAATGCAGTATTTCATGTAGGTGCAAACTATGCCTTCACGCCAGCTTGGCTTGTCAGCGCAAGCTATCGTGATGCAAATGATTACTCAGATATCTCACTGGCAGTTCGTTACAATTTCTAACTAGTTAGCGGCTAGAGAAGTTTTTCTCTAGCTGCTTTCCCTTCCCCATTTTTGTTTCTGTAATCGCATTCTCTACAAAATGCTACATTTTGTATAAATATCCCGCAAAGCGTTTATTATTAACACTCTTATGTTTATTTGCTGTTAACTTTGTATCCTAACTGTGTACGACTCGGTTTGACCATGCAAAACCCCCTCTGTATATGTTTGCCTGCTAAATAATTTAGTGTGTCAGCTCAAGTAATTTATGAGCTGTTTAGAATTAAATCAGTGGGAATCATATGCAACCTTGCAATAAGAAAATCACACACTTGAAGAAAAGCTCAGTTGCCGTACTTACAGCATTGTACGTCGGTGCTACAGGCTATGCTGCGGCAGAGCCAGGCTTTAACAAAGTGTCAGATAAAGGCTTTTATCAGCCAACATTTACAGCGGAAGATATCGCGAATTATCAACAAGAAAAACAAATCGAAGATCATCCAAGCTTATTAAAGGGGAGTGCTCAGCGCTTAAATCAGCATTACCAAAGTCAGCAGCCGGAACATGTTTTTCAACCTCAAGATGGGGTGACAGGTATTCAAACATACATTGTACAAATGCATGATGAACCTGTAGCAAGTTATCAAGGTGATATTCAAGGCTTCAGCGCTACAGCCATTACAGAGTCACGTTCTTTAATGGTAAAAGAGCGCATTGATACAGCTTCGCAAAGCGTGCGCGCGTATCAAAGCTTTTTAAAACAGCGTCAATCAACAGTATTAAGTAAGGCGCGTGCAATGGGTGCCAATATTGCGATTAAAAAGCAATTTACCCTTGCAAATAACGCGGTTGTTGTTGAAATGACACAAGCTGATGCAGAGCTTCTTGCGACGCAATCAGGCGTAAAGCGTATTACTCCTAACCGTATTTTTGAATTACGCACAGACCGCGGTCCTGAGTTTATTGGCGCAGACCAATTATGGCAGGGTTCAACACCTGCTTCATCGGTTGGTGTTAAAGGTGAAGGTATGGTTGTCGGTATTATTGATACTGGTATCAATACAGACCACCCGGCATTTGCAAGCGACGAAGAGTACAGCAAAAAAAATCCATTAGGTGCCGGTAACTTTTTAGGTGACTGTGAAGAAGAACCTGAGCTATGTAATGACAAGCTGATTGGTGTTCGCTCTTATCCAGAAGTCACAGCGATGAATGCGGATTATCAATTTGCCCGAGCTGATCGTCGTGCTGAAAATGGTGAAGATTACAATGGTCACGGCTCTCACACAGCGAGTACCACGGCGGGTAACTACATAGAAAACACGCCACTTCAAGCTGCAACAGGTGAGAAAGTCAGTGATGGTGAAAACTTACCATTCACGTTTGAAAGCACCAGCGGTGTGGCACCGCGTGCGCATATCATTTCGTACCAAGTTTGTTATGCTGGCCGTTCTGGCGATCTATACTCAGGCTGTCCTGAATCAGCAATTTTATCTGCATTTGAAGATGCGATTGAAGATGGTGTCGATGCTATTAACTTCTCAATTGGTGGTAGCGAAAGCTTCCCATGGGAAGACCCAATGGAAATGGCTTTCTTAAGTGCGCGCGAAGCGGGCATTTCAGTGGCAGCGGCAGCGGGTAACTCGGGTCCTTATTATATTTCAGCGGATCATACATCACCTTGGGTAACCACTGTTGGTGCATCAACCCATGACCGCGTGATGGATTTAGGTGTTAAAACCATTAATAACTTCCAAGGCACTCGCACGCCTTATGCTGGTGAGTACACAGGTAAGAGTTTCTCTGGCGGTATTACTGGCGAAGTTGTTCTTGCTGAAAAATACGACGACCCTAATGAAAGTGATGGTTACGATGCTGCAAGCTGTAACGCACCTTTCCCTGCAGGCACGTTTACGGCTGACCAAATTGTAGTATGTTTACGTGGTGACATTGCGCGTGTTGATAAAGCCAAGAACGTTGCTGCAGGTGGAGCAGGTGGCTTCATTTTACAAAACATTAGTTCGGCAGAGAGTATTGTTGCTGATAACTACGTGATCCCGGGTATTCACTTACCAGCAAGTGCTCGTTACACAATTCGTAACTGGGTGAATGCTAATCCTGGTGGTGCTGCTATTGCGACGATTGGCGAGCCAGAAAATAACTATTCATTTGATGCAGAAGCGGGTAATCAGCTTGCTATCTTTAGTTCTATGGGGCCAAGTTATTACATCAATAACCTTGTTCCGGACGTGACTGCACCGGGTGTTGATATTTATGCTGCGAATGCTGATGACCAACCATTTACAGCTTACCCAAGTGCATCAGATTGGACTTTCATGAGTGGTACCTCAATGGCTACGCCACATGTTACCGGCGCAATGACGCTATTGATGCAAATGCACCCAGATTGGACGCCAGCAGAAATTCAATCAGCACTAATGATGACGGCAAATAAAGTGCGTATTTCTAACGGCGTGACTTTAATTGACCCATATTACAACTTCATGGCTGGTGGCGGTGCAATTGACGTAGCACAAGCTGCAAATGCAGGTCTTATCATGGATGAGACTATTGAAAACTACCATAATGCTAACCCTCGTAACGGTGGTTTAGTTGAGTGGTTGAATTTACCTTCTTTAGTGAACAAAGACTGTGAGCTTGAATGTTCATGGATGCGTACTGTAAAGGCAACAAAAGATGGTACTTGGGATGCAACTGCTTATGGTTGGGCTGTTGAGGGTGAAGACGAAAGCTTTGGTGTAGAAGTTAGCGTAACACCAAGTAACTTCACGCTGAAAGCAGGGGAGACACAAGATGTAATGGTTACTATGAAGTTGCCAAATATCATCGAGTCTAAACTTGATCCCGTTGAAGAGGGTGCGCCTTGGGATAACATCTTAAATAAAGATGCTTGGTTCAACGGCAAAGTGCTATTTAAGAACACTGACGGCGACTTACCAGACGCTCATTTCACATTGGTTGCTAAGAATGTTATTGATGAGCTACCAACCATGGTTGATATCGATATGGCACGTGCCAGTGCATCAGAATCAATCGTTGTTAATACCGATAGCTACAGTGAGTTTACGCCGACTTATTATGGTCTTGTAAAACCAACTGAAGTTACTGCAAATATCTTAGGTGTTGCACCTTACGTGACGAAAGACCGCGTTGAAAAAGCGTGGGATATTCAATCGTTTGAAGTACCAGAAGGTACAAAACGCTTAATGGTTAAAGTTGCATCTACCGAACAAACGACTGATTTAGAAGATCTTGCTGAGCCTCGCTGGCAAATGAAAAAAGCACACTTGGTTGTGGGTTATGATGCTAATGAAAGCGGCTCATTCATGGTGTCTGATGAAGAGATTGCGGAAGATTCTACTGCACTGATCAAAGCGCTAAATGAAGAGATGATTTGTTATTCTTCAAGTAGTGTTGAAGATAACTACTGTAACATTATTGACCCTAAGCCTGGTAAATACTGGTTTGCGACTGCAGCTCTAGCAGGTTTACGTGATGTTGGTTACCAAACAGTGACGCACTACGCCATTGTTAAAGAGCAAAATACCGGTGAATTCAGTGTATCAGCGCCACAGCAGCACAGCGGCAATGGTAACTATGAAATTGCGGTAAATTGGGACCTACCTGAAGCGCAACCGAATGATGTTTACTATGGCGGCTTTGCATTAGGTAATGCTGAAGGTGCTGAAGGCACCCTCGGTTTTACATCGGTTAACTTAAAGCGTGATGCCGAAGCACTCACACTAAATGTTGACCAAGACACGGCTCGCGCTATGGACCTAGTTAACGTTAATGTAAAACTTAAAGCCAACTATGAATCAAAAGCGCGTGACTATTCATTGTCATTGACGATTCCTGAGGGCATGCAAGTTTGGCCACAAACACTAACTTCAAATAATGAGTCGGTGGCTGCTTCGTTAATCGTTGAAGGCAATACCCTGACAATTCAAGGTACACAAGACGCAACACGTAACGTACAACGTGATTATGTGGTAACCAACAACATCACTAACGAAATGTGTAAAACGCCAATGATTGATGAATTCTCGACAGGAGGATATATCGATTTATGGGGTGATTTCCGCATTCAACCTGAAGCTGCTTGGTATGAAGGTGGTTCAAATGTGTTCTTTGATGTTCCAATCGATTGGTTATTCTATAAAAATGGTGCGAAGTTTGAAATTTACAATCAAGTAAATAATAACGAAGTACGTTTACACCCAACAGGAGCAATGCAGTTCACACCTATCTGGTGGATGATGAGTGCGCACCGTGGTCCTGGTTTCTTAGTTGAAGCATTGGCACCATTCTGGCGTGGTTCGTTTGAAATCGAAAACCTTCGCCATCCGACTGATCCAACAGGCCTAACGATTGCTTCTCAATACAAAGAAGAGCGTCCTGACTTAGGTGATCTCGTATTCATGGAATTCGATAATGTGACTGATAAAAATACCGGTGACACGTTCGACTACGAAGTGATTTTGCGTAGTGGTATTGATGACCATGAAGGTATGTTCGAAGCTATCTTTGCTTACGATAACCTAGGCGCTGGTGTTGACGAAGGAACCATCTTTATTGAAGGTGGCGATAGTGTTTATTCAACAACGGCTGGCTTTAAAGAGGGTGCATTAAGCAATGTGATTGGTTATGACGACCTTGGCAAGATCTTACAAGATGACTTAGTGATCTGTTTTGATTATGTCGGCCCAGAGCAAAGTGAAGTTGAGTTTAACTTTACTGCTACGGTTATGCCTGATGCGAAAGGTTCAGTGCAAAATATCACTCTTGATTACCAACTTGGTAGCCAAGAAGGTGGGTCGTTAATGCACTCTATCGGTGTGCAAAGCAACCTGAAAATGAGCGACATTGCTGATATGACGGTAGCTGAAAATGGCCGTATCGATGGTGTTGATGTGATGGTTGTTGATGCAGATCAGTCGCCAAATGAATTAGTGGTAACGGGTGAGAATGTAACGGCTGAAATTGACGGAATGTCGTTTAACCTAATCCCTGATGCACATTTCCATGGTGAAACAATGGTGACTGTCACAGTGCAAGATAAAGCAAACCCAGCAGACAAAGTAAGTAAAGAGTTCTTACTTATGGTTGAATCTGATGGTGTAGAGCTTGGTTGTACTGATACTGCAGCATCTAACTATGATGCGACAGCGAATGAAGATGATGGTAGCTGTGAATACGCTTCACAAGTAACACCAGAAACTGAAGCGAAAGCTAAGAGCTCTTCAAGCGGCTCATTAGGTCACTTTATAGTGTTACTACTGCCATTACTTGCACTTCGTCGTCGTAAGTAATAGCGATAAAGGCTCAGCTCATGAGCCTTTCATAGCAACGTATTTGATTAAGTAAGTTGTTATACAAATAAAAAACCGCGTAAGTTTACACTCACGCGGTTTTTTATTATCGATTGATACCAGTTTGATTAAGTGAACTGGTATTATTTTTTCACTTTTGCATTGGCAAATGCATCTGCAAAGGCATTACCCATGGCAACATTGCCAAATTCGCGTTTTTGCTTAGGTGCACTTTTCGCTATAGCAGCCGGCTTAGGTTTGCTAGCGGGTGCGGCTTTGTTGCTGGTATCAACATCATCGTCTAAACGCATGGTAAAGCTAATACGTTTACGCGCAGCATCTACCTCAACGACTTTTACTTTAACAATATCGCCAGCTTTAACCACTTCACGCGGATCAGAGATAAACTTGTTAGTAATTGCAGAAATATGCACTAACCCGTCTTGGTGTACGCCCACATCAACGAAGGCACCAAAGTTAGCAACGTTAGACACGACACCTTCTAAAATCATACCTGGTTTTAGGTCGTTAATGGTTTCAACACCGGCCTTAAACTCAGCTGTTTTAAACTCAGGGCGCGGGTCACGACCCGGCTTATCAAGCTCTTTGATAATATCGGTAACGGTTGGTAAACCAAACTTTTCGTCTGTGTAATCGTTCGCAACGAGCTTGTTTAGAATGTCAGAATTACCAATTAGGCTATTTACATCTAAGCTGTTCTTCTCGCAGATACGCTTAACAACAGGGTAGGCTTCAGGGTGAACTGACGAGTTATCGAGAGGATCTGAGCCTGTGCTGATACGTAAGAAACCGGCCGCTTGTTCAAAGGCTTTTGGACCTAAGCGTTCAACTTTTTTAAGTTCAGAGCGTTTGCTAAATGAGCCATTTGCATCACGGTAGCTAACAATATTTTGCGCTAATGTTTTGTTTAAGCCAGATACGCGAGTCAATAGTGGTACCGACGCCATATTTAAGTCTACACCCACTGAGTTTACACAGTCTTCAACGACTGATGTTAGCGTTTGACCAAGTTGGCTTTGCGATACATCGTGCTGATACTGACCTACACCGATTGATTTAGGCTCAATTTTTACCAGCTCAGCAAGTGGATCTTGAAGGCGACGCGCAATAGATACTGCGCCACGTAGTGAAACATCAAGGTTTGGGAATTCATTAGCTGCAAACTCAGACGCTGAATAAACAGATGCACCGGCTTCACTAACCATAATTTTATTTAGCTTAAGCTCACTGTTCGCTTTGATCAGCTCTGCAACTAACTTGTCAGATTCACGTGAAGCCGTACCATTACCAATAGCGATTAGCTCAACTTTATGCTGGCGGCATAGTTGTTCTAAAGTACGAAGTGATTTTTCCCAGTGGTTTTGCGGTGCATGCGGGAAAATAGTTTGTGTTGTTAATAGCTTACCTGTGCTGTCAACAACGGCAATTTTACAACCAGTACGTAAACCAGGATCAAGGCCTAACGTAGTGCGTGGACCTGCAGGTGCAGCCATTAATAAATCTTTTAAGTTCTTCGCAAAAACATCAATGGCGCCGGTTTCTGCTTTTTCACGCATTGCACCTAAAAATTCATTCTCAAGATGCAGACTTAACTTAATTTTCCATGCCCATTGCACTACGCCCATTAACCAACTGCTTGCTGCCGAGTTGCTAACATCTAAGCGGTAATGATCGGCAATCATTTGTGCACACACTTGTGCCGGATTTTCAGCACTTGGCTCAGGGTTGATACTAAGTTGTAATACGCCTTCATTACGAGCACGCAGCATAGCAAGTGCACGGTGTGATGGTACTTTTTTCAGTGGTTCTTGATGCTCAAAGTAGTCGCGGTACTTAGCCCCTTCATTTTCTTGGCCAGCGATTACAGTGCTTTCAATTTGACCATGCTGAGCAATGTGGCTGCGGAATTTAGCAAGTAGTTTGGCGTCTTCTGCAAAACGCTCCATCAAAATAAATTTAGCGCCATCGAGTACCGCTTTTGTATCAGCAAAGCCTGCCTCTGCGTTAATGTAATCAGTCGCGTGTTGTTCTGGGTCGAGGCTAGGGTCGTTAAATAGTGCATCAGCAAGCGGTTCAATACCTGCTTCAATGGCTACTTGTCCTTTCGTACGGCGTTTTGGTTTGAAAGGCAGATATAAGTCTTCAAGCTCAGTTTTACTGTCAGCACTATTAATGTCAGCACTTAGCTCGGCAGTTAACTTACCTTGCTCTTCGATAGTAGCAAGGATAAAGCTGCGGCGTTCTTCTAATTCACGTAAATAAGATAGACGCTGCTCAAGTAAACGTAATTGGGTGTCGTCTAGACCACCAGTCACTTCTTTACGATAACGGGCGATAAAAGGGACTGTGGCACCTTCATCAAGTAATTTGATTGCAGCAACAACTTGTGATTGCTGGGCATTTAGCTCGGTCGCTAAGCGTGCAGAGATATTGCTCATGCATAAACCTTTTTAAAAATAGAAAATCAGTAAAACTGAAGATTAATTGCCTGAATAATATCACAATAAGAAGGCCTTAAAAGCACTGCTTTTAAGGCCTGCAAAAATAGTCTTACACAATGCAGTTTTTAACGCTTAGTGTGGGTGATCTACCTGTTGTAATACTTCGCTAAAGCCATTAGCGATTGGGTTGATATTAACAGGGATATGTAATTTTTTAGCGATTTCACGGGCTGAAATCAAACCACAAATTTCTTGTTTAGCACTGGTCACCAGTAGGAACATCATACCTTGGTGCTCCATTGTTTGTAGCGCATCACCAATACAAGCGTAGCTGATACTTTGCAGGCTCACACCCGCTAAATTGCCTAGAGGAGTCATCACATCATGCAAGGTGATTTCGTCACGATGTAAGTTTAAACGCTGCGCAAGAATCATAATTTTTGAGCTTTGTAAGTCTGCACTAGAGGTAATACCGAGTAGTTTATCTTCGTTATCAACAACTAAAATAAAATCTGAGCAACAGCTATTCGTTTGTTTTAACGCATCAACAATGGTTGTGCCGTAATGAGCGCGTAATGGGTCTTTTTGCGTAAAGCTGTTAAGTACTTTTAAAGCTGGAGAAGTGAGATCGAGTGTTGGCTCAACTTCATTCACTGCATTAGATAATGCGCCATTAGAGATATCTTGAAGACGTAATTCTTTGAAATTATTCATTTTGGTCACCATACATTTTAATAAAACTGAAATAGAAAAATTTGAGTTAATTAAAAAACAGGTGGCCCTCGCTGGTGCGCGCTATAAACAGACGCCTTAGAACAAGCATTAACATACAAAACAACACGTGCATCTGGCAGTGGTTGGGCTACATCAGCGATGAACGCAGCAGTATGTTTGTCGAGGTCGGTGTCTACGTTGGCAGGCTCTGCACTATCACACGCAATAAAATGAGCGGTTGGCGTAACACTGTCTGAATGGCTTTCTATGTCGCTGGCATAAGATATCAAACTCACACTCATTAAAAGTGCGAATACAATGGCATTACTTATTATGCGTTGTATTGCGTTTGACATAGTTACTACCTTCTAAACCTCAAGTAATGATTTATCTTGAGTACCTTTAGTTATAGATCACATTTTTAGACTAAACAATCACTAATTAACGCTTTCTGAATTTTCTGGGAAAAATTATTTTGCATCTGGATACGTTATTTCATTGATGAACCACTCCTTTGCGCCTTCAGGCGTCATCACCGAAAAGTCATCATCCACCTGTTTACCAAGTAGCGCTCGAGCCATCGGTGCATCAATAGAAATGTAGTCTTTACGTTCGTAAATTTCGTCAGGCCCGACAATACGAAAACGCTTAGTTTCACCTTGTTCATTCTCAATTTCGACCCAAGCGCCAAAGAAAACTTTACCCGCTTGCTGTGGATTGTAATCAATGATTTTAAGGTCTGGCATACGTTTACGAAGATAGCGTACACGGCGGTCGATCTGTCGTAAAACACGTTTATTAAACTGATAATCGGCGTTTTCAGAACGATCGCCTAGGCTCGCCGCCCAGGTAACAATTTTGGTAATTTCTGGGCGCTTTTCATGCCATAAGTAATCATGTTCTTGTTGTAATTGCTGATACCCTTCACGGGTTATTAAATTTGTCTTTGCCATTTTACTTAGCCAAAAAAGAAAACCAGCTGCAAGTTATAAAAGTCTATTGCCTTTGTCGAGTGGGATTTTGAAATGTTCAGTAACAATCTAAGCGCGCAATTCGTTTTTTATTCTTAACTTTTTCATTTATATTAATAAGTAACATATTACAAAAAGAATGAAAGTTATGGGACACGAAACGACAAAAGTATTGGTTGTTGATGATGATATGCGCTTACGCAGTTTGCTAGAGCGTTACCTTGTAGAACAAGGTTTTATTGTTCGTACAGCAGCAAATTCAGAGCAAATGGATCGCTTATTAGAGCGCGAAAACTTCCACTTGATTGTATTAGATTTAATGTTACCAGGTGAAGATGGTCTTTCAATTTGCCGTCGTTTACGTCAAAAAGAAAATGACATTCCTATTGTTATGCTTACAGCGAAAGGCGATGAAGTAGACCGCATCATTGGTTTAGAGCTCGGTGCAGATGATTACATTCCTAAACCATTCAATCCACGTGAATTACTCGCGCGTATCAAAGCAATTTTACGTCGTCGTGCTAAAGAAGTGCCGGGTGCCCCTGCTGCCGAAGAAAACGAAATTAGCTTTGGTGAGTTTACTCTTAACCTTGCGACCCGCGAAATGAGTCATGGTGACAAAACAATGTCGTTAACCAGTGGTGAGTTTGCAGTTTTAAAAGCCTTGGTAACACATCCTCGTGAGCCGCTTAGTCGCGACAAGCTAATGAATTTAGCACGTGGTCGTGACTACAGTGCGCTAGAGCGTAGTATTGATGTTCAGGTATCGCGCTTACGTCGTATGATTGAAGTGGATGCGGCAAATCCTCGTTATATCCAAACAGTATGGGGCTTAGGCTACGTATTTGTGCCAGATGGTGAAAAATAACAGTAATGGGCATGTTTCCACGTAGTGCGTTTGGACAAACGGTATTTTTGGTTGCGGCCCTGCTGTTAATCAATCAAATTGTCTCTTATATCACTGTCAGTTTTTATGTTGTTAAACCCACCATAGAGCAAGTTAACTTGATCCTATCGAAACAGGTGAAAACCGTGTTTATTGAATGGGAAGAGGGCGTTGAGGTTAGCAAAGAAGCCTCTGACAAGTTTTTTGAGATCACCGGCATAGAAGTGATGACGCAGCGCCAAGCGATGAGTGAAGGGCTTGCTGAAACTCGCGAGTATTCTATGCTGTCGCGCAGTATGTCGAAAGAGCTCAATGGTTCTGCTCGAGTACGCATTAGTCAGACCGATCCACTTGTTTATTGGGTTGAAGCCCCGCAAGCTCCGGGTTATTGGGTGCGCGTGCCGCTCACAGGCCTGCAAGAAAACAACCTAAAGTTTCTAACCTTCTATTTATCGAGTATTGGTTTTTTAAGTGTACTCGGTGGGTGGTTGTTTGCCCGTCATCTAAATAGACCTTTGAAAGCACTGCAACAAGCGGCTGTTAAAGTAGGAGTAGGTGACTTTTCTACCAAATTAGAAGAGCAAGGCTCTACTGAAGTGATTGAAGTAACCCGTGCGTTTAACCAAATGTCACGGGGGATTGCTGCCCTTGAGAACGACCGTCGATTATTAATGGCAGGTGTTTCTCATGACTTGCGCACGCCGCTTACACGTATTCGCTTAGCCACTGAAATGATGTCGGACGATGAAGATTACCTGCGAGAAGGGATCATTCATGACATTGAAGACATGAACGCGATTATCGACCAATTCATTGAATACTTACGTCATCACAAACGTGAAGAACTTGAGTTAGAAGATTTAAACGCGATTGTTTCAGAGGTCGTTGAGGCTGAGCAAAAGCATAATCGCACCATTACCTTCAAAGAAAACCCAAGCTTAGGTGAAGTGCCGGTGAGTATGGTAGCAATAAAGCGTGTTGTTACTAATATGATTGAAAACGCAATTCGCTATTCAGATGGTGATATCGAGGTCGAAACTCGCGTGAGCAGTAATAAAAAGTTTGCCATGGTGGTGGTTAATGATCACGGCCCGGGGATCCCTGAAAGCGAACTTGAAACCGTATTTGAACCGTTCAAACAAGGTGATGCGGCACGTGGTAGTGAAGGCAGTGGCTTAGGTCTTGCGATAATTAAACGTATTGTCGATATGCACGGCGGCCGAGTGCAGCTACTTAATCGCCCAGAAGGTGGCCTCAGTGCCCAGATTTATTTACCGTTTTAAAAGTATTTAGCTTTAAGCCTTAAGCTATAAGTTTCAAGCAGCCCGAGTAGGCTGCTTTTTTATTGCCATAAAAAAGCGCGACATCAAATGCCGCGCTCTTTTTTACGTAAAGCTTAAAACTTACAGCTTTTAGCTTAGATTGCTTTAAAACGAATCGCTGTGCCGCCGCTGGTGGCAAGCTTTAACGTTAGCTTATCATCAGCAGTCACTATGCGTTTTTCTACTTTTAAGTCGTAAGGGTTATTTACCCATTCAGCTTTGTCACCGTCGCGGTAGATTTGCGCTTCAAACTTTTTACCTTTATCTAAGAAGTCTAACTTCACTTCTAAAGTGCGGGCTTTTTCGTCTGTAACTGCGCCTAAATACCAATCGTTACCTGAGTATTGATCACGCTTGCGTTCTTTACGTGCAAACACAACGTAATCGCCAACTTCGCCTTGTAATGCAATACTTTGTTGCCAATCAGTCGGTACATCCTGAATAAACTGGAATGCATCAGGCTTCGCTAAGTAGTTACGAGGTAAATCTGCGGCCATTTGAATTGGGCTGTACATTACAACATATAGCGCTAATTGCTTCGCTAGGGTTGTTTGCGGACGGTTGGTATCGGCACCTAAACCGTTAAAGCTCATATCAAAAATACCTGGCGTGAAGTCCATAGGGCCTGCAAGCATACGCGTGAAAGCAAGCATTGGAATGTGCTCAGGTGGGTTCGGCGGTGTACCCCATGCGTTAAACTCTTGGCCACGAGCACCTTCACGGGCAATCCAGTTCGGGTATGTACGACGTAGGCCGGTGTCTTTTACTGGCTCATGCGTATTGATACTAATCTTATGCTTAGCAGCAAGTTTCACGTTGTATAGGTACTCGTTTACCATGAACTGACCATCGTGCCACTCTTTGCGTACAATGCCATTTTCATCGATGCGCTTGATGTTGCCACCGTCGGCGACATAACCTGTTTTAACTTGGCTTACATTTGATTTTTCATATAACTCAAATGCGCCTTCCATTTGGTTGCGGTAGTTTGTTACGTTGCCCGACGTTTCGTGGTGACCAATAAGTTGCACGCCTTTTTCTTTACCGTAACGTGTCAGCTCTTCGATATCAAAGTCGTCATAAGGTTGCGTAAAGCTAAAAACATCACCGTTATAGAACCAGTCACCATCCCAGCCAATATTCCAGCCTTCGACTAGCACACCATCGAAGCCATATTTAGCTGCGAAGTCCATGTAATATTTTGTGTTTGCAGTGGTTGCACCATGAATTTTACCGCTACCCCAAGTATTTTCATTGATGTGCATACCCCACCAAATACCTACGTATTTACCCGGTTTAACCCAAGATACATCGCCCAGTTTATTTGGTTCGTTTAGATTTAAGATGATATCTGAGTTGATTAAATCAACAGCTTCATCGCCAATTTGAATTGTACGCCAAGGAGTATTAAATGCGCCGTGCTTTTTAACCGCGACACCATCTGACCAAGGAGTTAAATCAGCTTGGAAAGTACCATCACGGCGTTGATTTAATACCATGCCTGCATAATCAACAAGGGCAGCTTCGTGAATACTGATATGCACACCCTCTTTATTTTTTAAAGTAAATGGTGTGTGCACAAGTGCAGCTTTATGTAGTGGCGTGGTGTTATAAACATACTCATAACGGTTCCAACCACGCGCAGGTATCCACCATGCCGTTGCATCTGATGAGTCTGTAATAGCGAATTCAGTCAGCTCTTTGGTGATTTCTACATCATCATAGCCTGCTTGCTTTGGTAATTCGTATCGAAAGCCTACACCATCATTAAAAGCGCGAAAGCGTACTGTGAACGTGCCACCTTGTGGTTGTGGCTTTTTAAAAGTAACAGCAACTTCGTTATGGTTATCAACTACCGTTTGGCGTTCACCCCAAGGTTGCTCCCAGCTACTTTTTACAGAATCAGTGGTTTGGCCGCTAATTTTGTAACCTTCGCTCATTGCTGGTTGTTGTTTAAAAACAAGGCCTAACGCTGAGTTAGCGATGACCTGTTTACCTGCAAAGCTGATTTCGTAGCTAGGTGTGTGTTGTTCATCAGAAATGGTTACTTTGATCTGCCCATCAGGTGAGCTGACGGTTGTGGTTTGTGCTAGGCAAGTACCTGAAAAGGCTGCTAACATTAAGGCAGTTAATCGCATTGTTGTTCCTTGGCGGCTTATGGTTATGGATTGTTGTCACGTATTCACATATATCCTTAAAGCATAAAGTGACTTGCCGGTTAATACGAGGGATCTGCATACGTATTCAACAAAGTGAACGTCGCGATATCAAGCCCAGCACTGAAAAAGGTTTAGCAAAATGATAAGAATAACCCTGTTGCTACTACTATTGTTTAGCCAAAGTTTATTGGCACAGCAAATACAAATAGTGGATAAGCAGAATCAGCCTGTCAAAAATGCCGTGGTTTGGATTAAAGGTTCAAAACAACTTGCTGCTCCTGATAGCCATTACACAATGAGCCAAAAAAAGCGTGCCTTTGTGCCTCATGTATTGGCAGTACCGCAAGGGGCTAATGTTGAGTTTCCTAACCTTGATTCAATCATGCACCACGTTTATTCATTTTCTAAAACAAAACAATTTGAGTTAAAGCTTTACCACGATAAACCAGAGCAACCGATTAACTTTGCACAAACGGGAGTTGTTGAGCTTGGTTGTAATATTCATGACTGGATGCTGGGTTACATTGTGGTCGTCGATGGTGGGATTTATGGGCAAACGGATGAGCAAGGCATGGTTGATCTAAACTTACCCGATGGGACGTTTACTTTGGCCGTTTGGCATGATCGCTTTAACGATATCAGCACACCGGAAACCATCGAGATGACGAGCAATGCGAAGCCGTTGAGTTATCAGTTAAAACAAGCCTTATTACCAAAACTAGAACTAAGCAGCGACGAGTTTGATGATTATGAATAAATGGCAAGCCTTAGCATTGGCGAGTGTTTTTGGGTTGCCTGCAGTGGCATTTGCTGAGCATGATGGGCTGGTAACGGTTTCGGCTGTGCGTGGTGACCAACTAACGAGCTATCAGCGCAAAGGAATTGGCTTATACCGTTATGACCAAGAGCATGATGGTGTTGTGATATCCCAAGCTATGCTGAGTAGTCGTTTTGAGTTAACGAGTGATTGGTCTGCGCACACTGTGCTTAATGCTCATCCTGATCCTGAACTAACCGTTGGCTTTAGTCAGGCCTATTTACAATATCAACCGCTCACGGCAAGTCGTTACAAATGGGCAGTGAAAGCCGGTGGCTTTTATCCGAAAATGTCACTTGAAAACCCGCAAAATGGCTGGATGTCACCTTATAACTACACTAATTCTGCAATTAATACTTGGATTGGCGAAGAGGTGCGCGCTTTTGGTTTAGAGGCAAGCATTAAGCGCCCTGGTCGACAATTTAGAAGTGATCATACCTTTGAGGGCTTTGCTTCGGTTTTTAAAGGTAACGACCCAGCCGGAACACTCCTGTCATGGCGAGGATTTGCTATGCATGACCGGCAAACCACCTTTAACGAACAAATCGATTTTGCTGTTCCACATTCTTTTGAATGGACGCAGTTAGATAAGCAAGCTGAGCATGTGGAGCCTTTCGAAGAAGTAGATGGGCGCTTTGGCTATTATTTTGGTGCACACTGGGATTATCAAAAGAAATCGCAGTTACGTGTTTATTATTATGACAACAATGGCGATCCAGGTGCGTTGAATACTCGTACTGGTCAATATGCATGGGATACACGTTTTTTAAGTGCGGCGTGGTTGTATAAATTTAACAGCCAAACGCGTGTCATAGTGCAGATACTCGATGGCAAAACTGCAATGGGCAAAAATCGTGGGGTAGACAATGATTTTTATAGTCACTTTGTTCTATTAAGCCACAAGTTAGACCAGCATCGTCTCACAATTAGGTATGATTATTTTAAGGTTAGCGATCATGATGATTGGCAATTTGATCCTAACCAAAGTCGTGGAGAAGCTTTAACCGCAAGTTGGCGTTATCAACTGTCAACCAAGTGGCAAGTAGGTGCTGAATATTCAGTGCTGAGCAGTGACGCTCAAAATAGACCCGGTATGGGATTCAATGAGCATAACTCGCAGCAGCAATTGCAATTTTCAGCGAGTTGGCACTTTTAATTTCATACACTTTTTTAGTTTTTCTACTAACATTCTAATGAACGTGCTGATTAGAATTTGAATTAGGATAATGTATGAAGTTACAAAGCATTCGCGTCAAAAGTTCTTTGCCTATTGTGCTGCTCGGCATTGCTATCGTCATTTTAATTGCAGGCTATACCTATCTAATTAACCTTCAAAAAGAAGCGATTGATGCACAATCAGAGCGTTTCTTAAATGCGGTCTCTGTGGTTGTTAATGCTGACCGAGACCTATACCAAGCTAAAGTCGCAGAGCTACAACTGGTTACCCAAATGAAAGGCGATAAAGGCCAGCTTACTGATCACCAAGACAATGCCGATCAAGTGAAAGACCGTTTTAAGCAATACTTATCTTATATGTCGCCATACTCTGAGATTGTGGGTCAGTTTCGTAACTTTGATGGCGCGTTTGATACTTGGTATACAGCGTCAACAGCTTACATCAATAACCCCGCAAATGCTGCGCAACAACAAGCGTCTGAGCAAAGCTTTTCGGCGCTTCGTGATATTTTAGACAAAGCCGGTGAAGTCGCCGAAAAGACCTCTCAAGCAGAAACTGAAAAGCTAATGGATAAAGTGATGGGCTTTAAAGTGATGCTAATGGTGATGATTGCTGTGGTTCTGGCAGTGGCTGGTTGGTTTAGTTATTTTGTGCCGCGTCAGCTTACAAAACAAATTAACTTTGTCACAGAACGAATTAACGAAATAGCCTCTGGAGATGGCGATTTAACAGGTCGTATCAATGTTAAAACGCAAGATGAATTTGCTGAGTTAGCAACCGCATTTAATCGCTTCTTAGATAATTTGCAGCAGTTAATCAAAGATATCTTAGAGCAAGCGAAAGAGCTGCATAATCTAGGTAATGATTTAGATAACTTTGCAAATCAAAACCACCAAGTAAACCAAAAGCTCAGCCAAGCGTCTGAGTCGATAGTTAGCGCTGTACACGAAATGAGTGTAGCAAGTCGCGAAGTGGCCAATGTGGCGCAAAACTCATCCCACGAAGCTGATAATTCACAGCAGCTTGCTAAACAAGGTTTAGCTGCGGTTGATAACTCAAGCCGTAAAATTATTGCTTTGTCAGACAACATGGAGCATGCCAGTCAGCGTTCAACTGAGTTGCAACAAAGCTCAGACAATATTGCCAAAGTGCTTGAAGTTATTCGTGCTATTGCCGAGCAAACTAACTTACTTGCACTCAATGCAGCAATTGAAGCGGCTCGTGCCGGAGAACAAGGGCGTGGTTTTGCGGTCGTTGCGGACGAAGTACGAACACTTGCAACTCGTACGCAAGAGAGCACCAATGATATTCAAACTATGGTTGAGCAGTTTGCAAGCAGTGTTGAGCAGTCACTGCAAGCTATTAATAGTGGTAAGCGTTACGCCGATGAAGCGGTTGAGTCATTCACACAAACCAATGATGTGCTTAATTCAATGCAAGAGTCATCAATTAAAGTAAATGATATGGCGATGCAGACAGCGCAAGCGACTGAAGAGCAAACTGCTGTAGCAGATGAAATTAGCCAAAACTTATCAGACTTAAACGATCAAACCCAACAAGGGGGCGGTTTAGCAAGTTCAACACAAGAAGTGGCTAATCGCATGAACCAACTCACGAATGAGCTAAATCATTTAGTGAATCGATTTAAAGTGTAATTAAAGCTAATAAAAAAGGGCTCAATGAGCCCTTTTTTATATCTAGCTAAAACGCTTACTTTTTCTCAAAAGCACGTTTCATATAATTTGGTGTTGCTAATGCACCGTGGTGAATACCTGCATTGTAGTATTCTGTGCTTTGCGCGAGTGTATTTGCATCATCTTCACGAAAACCAGCAAATGCTTCAGATTTACGAGCAAGCGTGACTGACCATAAGCCACTTGGGTAAATTGGTTGCGGGAAAGGCAACGTTTGTAGGTCAACAAAACCCACTTCTGTCATTGCATCACGCATTTCTACTAATAGTGGCATATGCATAAGTGGAGATTCACTTTGCTGAATTAAGATGCCACCAGGGCGAAGTGCAGTTAAACAGCTAGTATAGAAAGCGTGGTTGAATAAACCTTCGCCCGGACCAACTGGATCTGTACCATCGACAATGACCACATCGATTGATTCAGGAGCCGCTTCACGCATGTATTTAATACCGTCGTCAAACATTACTGTAGCGCGAGGATCTTGGTTTGATTCACATAGCTCAGGGAAGTATTTAAGTGACATTTGCGTCACAACTTCGTCGATATCGATTTGCGTTACGCTTTCAACACCTGGATGTTTTAATACTTCGCGTAAAGTACCACAGTCACCACCACCAATAATCACAACGTTTTTCGGATTTGGGTGTGCAAGCAATGCCGGGTGGCTGATCATCTCGTGATAAAAAAAGTTTTCACGGCTACTTACCATAGTACAACCGTCAATAATCATTAGATTACCGAAGTCAGTTGTCTCGTACATTTCTACTTTTTGAAATGGCGATTGCTGTTCATCAAGCTTTTTAGTAATGCGTAGTGAAAAGGCGCTACCATCACGGTCACTAATTTCAGTGAACCAGTTGTTTTGATCTAAATTAGCCATCTTGCTTATACACTTTTGGTTAATGGTAAAAAAGGGGTGCAATTCTGCCAGTGCTTGGCCAATTGCTCAATCAAATTTTAATCAGTATAGCGAATATTTTTTATCACTTTGGCATATAGCGCAATTTTTGTTAGCGTGGTCAGCCCTAGCGTATTAAAATGTGCGTTTATATTTAACGAAATTACAGAAGACATTGCCATGACTTGGGGTTTAGACAAAGCACGCGAAACATACAATGTTGCTCATTGGAGCGACGGTTATTTTGACATTAACGCACAAGGTGAGCTGGTAGCTTATCCCGATGGCGATCAAACTAAAGCCGCGGTGTCTTTATCTGAACTTACTGAGCAATTTAAAAAGCAAGGTCTTACCTTACCTGTTTTGGTGCGTTTTACTGATATCTTACAAAATCGTGTCGAGACGCTAACCAGTGCATTTACCAAAGCGCGCAATGCCCGTGAATATCAAGGTAGTTATACCTGTGTATACCCAATCAAAGTTAACCAGCAACGTTCTGTAGTAAGTAAATTACTTGCTCACCCAAGTGGTTTAGTGGGCCTTGAAGCCGGCTCAAAACCTGAGCTTATGGCGATTTTAGGTGTTGCTAAAGAGCCAATTACCATTGTTTGTAATGGCTACAAAGACAGTGAATTTTTACGCTTGGCCTGTATCGGTCAAGGCATGGGTCACAAGGTTCACATTGTGGTCGAGAAACTCTCTGAACTAACTACTTTGTTAGCTGAAATTGATGACTTAGGCATTGAGCCGTCAATTGGTATTCGTATTCGCTTAAACTCGGTTGGTAAGGGCAAATGGCAGAATACCGGTGGCGAAAAAGGCAAGTTTGGTTTAACTGCAGGCCAAGTGCTTTCTGCTGTTGAGCTACTAAAGTCACGTAATAAGCTCCATTTAATGCAATTAGTGCATTTCCATATTGGCTCTCAAATAGCCAATATCCGTGATATTCACCGTGCACTGCGTGAATGTGCTCGTCACTTTGCTGAGCTAACGCAGTTAGGTGTACCACTTAATACAGTGGATGTAGGTGGCGGTTTAGGTGTTGATTACGAAGGGTCTGGTTCGCGCAGTTCGTGTTCAATGAACTACAGTGTTGAAGAGTATGCCCGTAATGTAGTGAATGCGTTTGCTGAAGTGTGTCAGCAACATGACCTTAAACACCCAGCGATTATTACTGAGTCAGGTCGTGCGTTAACAGCGCACCACGCAGTATTAATTACAGATGTGATTGATGTTGAGCGTGCGCCTAATCATGCAAATCCAACGGCGCCTGAGGCTGACAGCGTATTGGTGCTAGATGAAATGTGGCAGTGTTTACAGCGTTTAACACCGCGTATGGCGCTGGAAATTTATCATGATGCAATGCATTTATTCAGTGAAGCCCATGACCAATATGTGCATGGTCTACTCACTATGCTTGAATGGGCGAAGCTCGAGCAGCTGTATTTCACCATTTTACACCGTGTTCGTGCATCTCTTAGCGAAAATGCCCGTGCCCACCGTGAAGTGCTAGACGATTTAAATGAAAAACTAGCCGACAAGTTGTTTGTTAATTTCTCTTTATTCCAATCATTGCCTGATGTCTGGGGTATTCAGCAGTTATTCCCAGTGATGCCAGTAGAAAATCTTCATCAGCCATTAACGCAGCGTGCCATTATTCAAGACATTACTTGCGACTCTGATGGGCAAATTCGTAACTATGTTGAAGGTACAGGTATTGAGAGCAGTTTACCTATTCCTGAGTACAAACAAGGTCAGCAATATCACATTGCGATGTTCTTAGTGGGTGCGTATCAAGAAATTTTAGGTGATTTACATAACCTGTTCGGTGACACTGATTCAGTACATGTTGAACTCACTGACGCAGGTTACCAGCTGACTAACGCCATTAAAGGTGACAGCGTTAAGGACGTATTAAAGTTTGTTGATTATGATAGCGACATTCTTGCTGAAAACTTTGCAAAACGGGTTAACTCACTGGCAATTGATGAGCAATCTAAGGCACAATATTTGTCAGAACTAAATGCAGGCCTTGCTGGCTACACGTATTTTGAAGATTAAGCATTAAAGGAATAAGTAGTAATGTCCATGATCCGTTGTGTGTTCAGTTTTATATTTTACACCCTCAATACACTTTTTTGGTTTGTGCCCATCTTTATTTGTGGCGTGATTAAACTGATCCCCATTAAGCCTTTGCAAAAATTAATGAGTTGGATTGCTAAGCAATGCGCCACTATGTGGGTGAGTTGCAATAACATCAACCAAAACATATTTGCTTCATATAAGCTGAACGTAACAGGTCTTGAGCAACTAAAAGCGAAAGACTGGTACTTGGTGATCGCAAATCATCAAAGCTGGGTAGATATTGTTGTAATGCAACGCGTATTTAATCGTCGTATTCCGTTTTTAAACTTTTTCTTGAAGAAAGAGCTAATCTACGTTCCTTTTTTAGGCCTTGCTTGGTGGGCGTTGGATTTCCCATTTATGACTCGCACGAGTAAAGCCCAGTTAAAGAAAAACCCTAAATTGCGTGGTAAAGACTTAGAAACCACGCGTAAAGCCTGTGAAAAGTTTAAAGAAATGCCAGTGAGCATCGTTAACTTTGTTGAAGGTACGCGTTTTACAGAGCAAAAACACTCACGCCAAAACAGCCCTTTTGAACACTTATTAAAGCCAAAAGCAGGTGGGGTTGCGTTTGTTATGCAAGCAATGGGTGAGCAAATTTCAAAAGTGGTTAATGTCACTATTCATTACCCGGATGGTATTCCTAGCTTTGTGGACTTCGCCAGTGGTCGTGTAAAACAGGTCGAAGTGCGAGTCGAGGTGATGGAAGTAAGCCCTAATTTAATCGGTGATTACACCGGTGATGCAGAGTTTAGAGTTAACTTTCAAGCTGAGTTAAATCGCATTTGGAATGAAAAAAATCAGCAACTAGCCGAGTTAGAAGCAAAATCGCAGTAGAATTGCTTATGCAGTCGAGAGCACACATATGTTAAAGAAATTTTTACCTAATTGGTTAACAGGCGTTCTAGTGAGCATTGTCTTGTTTGCTAATGTAATTATCTGGGGCACGCTTGTGCTGCTCCTTGGTGTGCTTAAATTATTACTGCCATTTAAAGTGGTTAGCGATATTCTTCATGTGGCTTATCGCGGTTGGTGTAAGGGGAATCGTTTAGCTCTGTGGCTAGGTTGCCCTACAATTGATGTTGATATTAAAGGCAAAGTCAGCACAGATGGTTGGTACTTACTTATCTCTAATCATATGAGCTGGCTAGATATTGTTGTTTTAAGTGCGATTGATGTTTTACCTGCGCCAAAGTTCTTCCTAAAAGATGAATTAAAATATGTGCCATTTATTGGCACCGGCGCGTGGGCGATGGGCATGCCTTTTATGAAGCGTGTTAGCAAAGCGCAGCTGGCAAAAAATCCTAAGCTGAAAGGACTCGATGTAGAGCGTACCAAACGCAGTTGTCGCGACTTTCGTAATCATCCAACTACCATTATCAACTTTGTTGAAGGCACACGCTTTACGTGCCAAAAACACAAAAAGCAAAACAGCCCGTTCACTTACCTTTTAAAGCCTAAAGCGGGCGGTATTGCATTTGCTCTTGAGGTGTTAGGTGAGCAGTTTGATGCATTATTAAATACCTCGATTATTTACCAAGGCGAAGGCGACCATATTTGTCGTAATCTGATGCGTGGTCGTCTCAACGTGATCAAAGTTGAAATGCATGTACAAGCAATTAGCGCAGAGATGATTGGTGATTATCAGCATGACCGTGCATTTAGAACGGCTTTTCAGCAACATATTAATGAGTTATGGTTGCAAAAAGATGCTCAGCTACTAACTTATCATCAAACCCAGCAAGCTGAATACCTTGCTACCATCAATAAAGAGGTTGAAGCGCCATGAAGCAAACTCACCTGCAAGAGTTGGTGATGCCTTGGTTTGAATCAATGCCCGACGCGACGCTAATAAGCGCATTAACGGCTACAGCGATTGGTGTTGGCTCATTACTAATAATCTATATGTTTACCCGCCGCTTATTACTGCCGGGCATTCAAAAGGTTGTTACACGTTTATCTCCTGAGCGCATCGGTGCGCTAACACCCATGCTCAATAAACTAAACCGCCGTTTCGCGGGGATATTGTGCTGCGTACTGTATTTAGCAACCTTCGATTATGTTTATCCTGTTCATGATGTCGCTGCGTTAGTACTAAAAACGGTGGGGCAAGTTGCGCTGATCATTTATGGTGGCTTCATTTTAAGTAGTGTCGTGAGCATTGCTGGTGGCATCTATAACCAACTTGATTTTGCCCGTGATATTCCGATTCAGGGTTTGATCCAAGTTGTAAAACTTATCACCTTTATGGTTTGCGCCATCCTTATTGTGAGTATTTTGCTAGAAAAGTCACCAACTTATATTTTGTCTGGCTTTGGTGCGATAGCGGCGGTGACTTTACTCGTATTTAAAGACACCATTTTGGGTTTTGTTGCCAGTATTCAAATTGCAGCTAATCGTTTAGTGACCTATGGCGATTGGATCCAAGTCGACAGCTATGGTGCCGATGGTGAGGTGATTGACCTGGGTTTAAACACGGTAAAAGTACGCAACTGGGATAACACTATCACAACTATTCCAACCTACATGTTAGTTGCTGGGTCATTTAAGAACTGGCGTGGAATGCAAGAGTCGGGTGGTCGCCGTATCAAACGTTCTTTAAACATTGATATGAATAGTATTCGTTTGGTTGATGATGCGTTTCGTGAGCAAATAAATGCTGCTATTCCATTGCATGACTATATCAAAGTAACGGCTTTGCCTGATCCAGTTACTAATCTAGGTTTATTTCGCCGCTATGCCGAAGGTTACTTAAAACAACACGAAAAAATTAATCGTGATTTAACCCTAATGGTACGTGAGCTACAACCAATCAATCATGGTTTACCCATTGAGTTTTATTGCTTTAGTGAAGATAAACGCTGGATCTCATACGAGCATTTGCAAGCAGAGATCATGGATCATCTTCTTGCCGTGTTGCCAATTTTTGCGCTTCGACCTTATCAAAGTGTCACTGGGCAGTTAACGGCTAGTGAGCCTCAAATAGGCTTAAAACCGAGTATCAAGGTAACGAATCCGCCCCGCGAAAAAGCTTAAAGCTGAGCAATCAGTAAGCTAATTGCAATGAAACCTAACAATAGCCACCAAATAGGTGGCTTTGCCATTCTTAGCCACGTAAATGCTGCAATGACTAAAGCAACTTGCCATAGATTTTGCACTGCTGATTGCCAAATAGGTGAATAAAGAGCAGCGGCTAAAAAGCCCACCACGGCCGCATTTAACGCTGCAATGCTGCCCGCAAAGCGAGGTTTATCCGCCAATTGTAGCCAGCTTTTCATAAACGCTAACATCAACAAAAATCCCGGTAAGAAGATAAGTGCCGTAGCGACAATTGCACCTATAAGTGGCGTATTTGGCGACACTTGTGCACCTAAGTATGTGGCGATTGTGAACATTGGCCCAGGTATGGCTTGAGCACTGGCATAGGCAGATAAAAACTGCTCAGTGTCAAGACTCGGCACACCCGCTTGTAAAACGGGTAATACAACGTGGCCGCCACCAAAAACCATAGCACCAGTTTGGTAAAATGGGGCAAACACAGAAAACCATTCACCCAAAGGTAAAAAGCTAATTAGTAACAAGGTGGTAAATAAACCAAGCGGTACCCAAGCGACTGTTAATGGTTTATGTTCTTGGTTCTCTGGCAGTTTAAGCTGAGGATAAAACCAGCCCAAGGTTGCTGCAACAATGAGTACGAGAATCTGGCTTGATAGCTCTGAGAACACAATGAGTGCAATCGTGCTCAATACCGCGATAAGCTTGTGTAAATGGTTTTTGCAAAAGCTCATTGCCATGCTGTAGGTTGCATCAGCAACAATGACCACAGCAAAGAGTTTAAGCCCGGCAATCACTGCAAAGTAAATATCACCAAATTGGTGAGCACTGAGAGCTAGAAAAAACATAATCAAAAATGAGGGCAGGGTAAAACCAATAAAAGCACATAGGCCGCCTAAAATGCCCCCTTTTTCAACCCCCATCGCAAAACTAACTTGGCTCGAACCAGGCCCTGGTAATGCTTGGCTTAGGCTAATCAATTGCGCATAGCGCTCAGCACTAAGCCATTTTAAGTTATCAACAAAGTAGCGCTTAAAATAACCAAGGTGTGCCGCAGGACCGCCAAAACTCATACAGCCTAATAAAAAGAATTGCTTAAAGATAACGAGTAACATTGCTTTGCCGTTAATGGGTGATTGTTTCTATTATGACAAAATTGTATGACATTTTTGTGGTTTTTATGACACAAGCGCGACTACAATATATGTAACGAGTGAACGTAGTCATGAGTATCACTATGAAATTGTATTTTACAAGTTTATTGTTATTACTTTGCAGCAGCTTTGCACTTGCAACCACGTTTGAAAAGGTTGTGGTGGCGGTTGATCATGCGCCTCCTTATGGCATGGTCTCTGAAGATGGTAAAGTCAGTGGCGCAATAGTTGATATTATGCGCGAAATACAGCGTACTCTGCCAATCAAGCTTGAATACGTCGCTTGCCCGTTTTCTCGTTGTTTAAAAATGCTCGAGCAAAATGAGCTAGATGTAATGGGCGGGCTTATTCGCACAGAAGCGCGTGAGCAAAAAATGCAGTTTCTTACTCCACCATACATGATGCTGTCATCTTCTTTTGTGTTTTATGCCAGAGCTGACAGCGGACTTGAAATCAACAACTATCAAGACTTAATTGGTAAGCGCATTGCGGTAATGCGAGGCGCTGCGCATTTTCCTCGTTTCGATAATGATAAAACACTCACTAAAGTTGAAGCGTTAAGCGAGCATAATGCTTTTGATATGTTGTTAAAAAGCCGTGTTGAGCTGGTAATTGCTGTTGAAACCACAGCTGATCACGCCTCTGTATTTTTGCAGCGACCTTCACAAGAAATCGTAAAAATGCCTTATCGCTATAAAGATGTTATTTATGGCCACATTGCTTTAAGTAAACAGTTTGCACGCTCAGATCTGGCAGATAAAATTCAAGACCGCCTCAATACATTAGTTCTCAATGGCCGTTTAACCGAGCTGGTTAAAGGGTATAACTTACCTCCGGTTACTGCTGTAGCACTTGATAAGTAATCTTTTCTTCATCGCTTGTTCATAGAAACTGATTCATAATTGTAAACAATTCAATTTGAATAATTGCCATGGAGAGACACATGACTTTTACAAAATCAGTTTTAACAGTGGGCGTTTTAGCCGTTCTTTTAACAGGTTGTGAGACAACTAATACAGGTAAAGGCGCAGCGATTGGTGCTGCAACAGGTGCCGTGCTAGGTAAAGCAACTGGCGACCACGACGATAAACGTATCTTTATTGGTGCGGCTATTGGTGCATTAGCGGGTGCCGCTGTTGGTGATTATATGGATAAGCAAGAAGAAGCATTTCGCGATGAGCTAGCAGGTTCAGGTGTTGAAGTGGTTCGTGAAGGCGACAATATTCGTTTAGTCATGCCATCTAACATTACCTTTGCAACTGACCAATCTTATATTTCGTCGGGTTTTCACAGTACCCTAGACGCGATTGCGAAGGTGATGAACAAATACGAAAAAACCTACTTAAGCGTTGAAGGTCATACCGATAGCACAGGTAAAGATAGCTACAATATGACGTTATCTCAACAACGTGCGCAAAGCGTAAAAGATTACTTAGTTAATCATCAAATAATGTCTGCACGTATCAGCACGCAAGGCTATGGCGAAACACGTCCTGTGGCGAGCAATGACTCAGCAAATGGTCGAGCTTTAAACCGCCGCGTAGAAATTCAAATCGTACCGAATACACAAGGTTAGATATTACATCTAGATTTGTGGTCAGGTTTGATATGCCCTTTCAAACCTGACATTTCTCTTCTTAATCTCGATTAAACTGTAGTTCGCACAATTGTTTATACAATGGATTAGTTTCAAACAATTGCTGATGCGTACCCGTTGCAATAATTTCTCCTTTATCCATCACAACAATCACATCGGCGTGTTTAACCGTTGCTAAACGATGGGCAATGATCAGTGTTGTTCTGTCTTTCATCAGATGCTCAAGGGCTGCTTGTACATGAAACTCACTTTGTGCGTCGAGTGCACTGGTTGCTTCATCAAGCAACAAAATTGCAGGATCTTTTAATATTGCGCGCGCTAGCACTATGCGTTGTTTTTGCCCACCTGAAAGCCTAACACCTTGCTCCCCTAAAAAGCTGTGATAACCATCAGGGAGTTGATTAATAAACTCATCAGCATGGGCATATTTGGCCGCCGCATATACTTGCTCGTCGCTGGCGCTTGGGTTGCCATAACGTATGTTATGCATTACGTCTGAGCTAAATAAAATTGGGTTTTGTGCCACCATCCCCATTTGCTGGCGTAAGCAATCAAGAGAGAGTGCTTTTATGTTTATTCCTGCCAGCGAAATACTCCCAGAGCTTGGGTCATAAAAGCGCTGCAGTAATTCAAACAACGTTGTTTTACCAGCGCCTGACGGGCCAACAATCGCAACAGTTTGCCCTTGTTTTACTTGTAAATTAAGCGCATTTAAAGCGGCTTTATCTGGCCTTGAAGGGTAATGAAAAGACACTTCATTAAACTCGATAGCAGGGTGATTAAGTTTGTTTTCCTCAAGTTGTGCATCATGATTTGTATCTGGACTTTTTATCATGCTTTCAACGGCGAGTAGTTCTAATAATCGTGCAGCTGCACCTGCTGCTCTTTGTAACTCACCGTACACTTCGGCAACCGTTGCTACAGACATCGCCACCATAATTGCATAGAACACAAAAGCACCGAGCTCACCACCAGTCATGGTGCCAGCTAATACGTCGCTGCCACCGACCCACAGCATCACGCTAATAGCACTAAAGGTCAGAAATATAACCGCTGCAATCAAAAACGAGCGCTGTTTGATACGGCTCTTCGCGACTTGAAACGCTTTGTTGGTTTCTTCGCTAAATGCTGCTTTTTCACGTTCTTCGTGACTATAACTTTGCACGACTTTGATATTTTGAATGATCTCACCGGCATAGGTACTGATATCGGCAATGGCATCTTGGCTGGAGCTTGCCAGCTTTCTCACTTTTCGGCCAAAAATCATCATCGGCAGTAGTACCACAGGTACGCAGGCAACAACCACAAGGGTTAGCTTTAGGTTGGTGATAAGTAGCATTGCCAAACCACCAATTAGCATTAAGCTACTGCGTAATGCCATCGAAAAAGAGGAGCCAATGATAGATTGCAACAAGGTGGTGTCGGTGGTCAGGCGCGACATCAGCTCGCCGCTGCGGTTTTCTTCAAAGTAGCTCGGGTGTAATGTAACGATGCGATCAAACACGGCTTTACGGATATCGTTACTGACTCGCTCACCAATCCACGACATTAAATAAAAGCGACAAAAAGTACCTACTGCTAATAAGCTAATCAAACCAATCAACACCATCACCGCTTGTTGAAGCTGAGCTTGCGAGCCTGCAATAAAGCCATGGTCGATAACAAATTTAACGCCTTGTCCGAGTGATAAGTTAACACCGGCCGTAAGCAACAAGGCGCCAAGGGCTGCAAACACCACCCATTTATAAGGTTTTATAAAAGCTAAAATCGGTAACAGGCTACTAAATGCGGCCTTTTCTTTGTTGTTAGACATGCTAGATTCTTGTTGGTGAATAGGGTATAGATATGGTTATCAATGCTCTAAAATTCAACAGTTATTAAGGGATTAGTATGGAATCTACAACGATCAGTGGTCAATTCACCGTAAAATTAAACCCAATTGGTGGCTATGCAACAGGTAAAGATGGCGTAAATTTAGGACGCATGTCGATTGATAAACAGTTTTCAGGTCCTTTAGAAGCAACAAGCCAAGGCGAAATGCTCAGTGCCATAACTGCAACTCAAGGTAGTGCAGGTTATGTAGCGATAGAACAAGTTGTTGGTAGTTTAGAAGGTAAACAAGGCAGTTTTGTGCTGCAACATTTTGGCACCATGGATAAAGGTGCTGACCGATTGATTTTAGAAGTGGTGCCAGACTCAGGCGCAGGAGAGCTTGAAGGTCTTTCTGGTAAAATGGCAATTCGAATTGAATCGGGTATTCATCATTATGACTTTGAATACCAACTGATGGACTAACATGCAAAAAGTAGTTGAGTTTAAAAAGAAGCGCTTTTTCGGCGGCATCGATATTGATGCATTAAATCAACGGGTGTTCGAATTAGGCCAAGCTGGTTGGCAAGTGAAAACAATCACCACTGCCACTGGGGTTTATGGTCAGATAACATCCGTTTTATTACTAATCGAGAATAACGAATAATGACACTAACTGAGTGGTTGAGTTTAGTTTTAATTTGCGTGATGGGGGCAATGTCGCCGGGGCCGAGTTTAGCTGTGGTTTTAAAACACAGTTTACATGGCGGTATGAAGAACGGCATGTTGGCGGCGTTAAGCCATGGTATTGGGGTTGGTTTTTATGCGTGTGCCTCGTTACTAGGTTTAGGTGCGCTGATGACTCAGTTACCAACGCTTTATCAAGTGCTGGTCTATGGCGGTGCAGCCTATCTCGCATATTTGGGTATTCGTATTCTGTTAGCTAAACCCAGCTCGCAAACACTGAATGTTGAGCAAACTAAGCCGAGCCCTCGCAGCGCGCTGCAAGACGGCTTTGCCATTGCCTTTTTAAATCCAAAACTAGCGGTGTTCTTTTTAGCGCTGTTTTCGCAATTTATTGACCCTGAGAACCTGACTTTGCAAGTTGGGTTAATCATGTGTTTAACGGTATTTGTGCTTGATACTGGCTGGTATCTACTTGTTGCACTGTTAACCGACATATCAAAAAAGCGTTTTGGCTTTACCAAGACGAATCCATGGCTCGAAAAATTGCTAGGGGTGATCTTTATTGCCTTAGCTGTTCGCGTCGTTATTACCCTATAAATCCCTCTATATTGCGATTCCATCACTAATAAAAAAGGGTTGTGATCGCTGCTCTCCCCAGCAAGCTCCTATTGCATACGTATTCATCACACAATATTTACCTTTTGGTTACACTTTATTGGTTGTTTTTTGACAACAACAATAACCACAAATACAACACCTCCAACGACAACAGGGTGGAAATCCAATGGGGAAATTCAAGCTAAGTGCGCTTATGCTAGCTTTAGTAGCGGCAAACAGTGCAATGGCGGCGACGGAAGAAGAACGCACATCAGCAAAGGAAATCGATCCTGAGCTTGAAGTAATCGAAGTGCGCGGCTTTAGTCGCAGCTTAATTCAATCATTAAATCAAAAACGCTTTAGCGACACTGTCTCTGAGCAACTTTCAGCCGATGATTTAGGGGCATTACCTGATGTATCTATGGCTGATGCATTAACACGTCTACCGGGGATCTCGGCGGTACGTACCGGTGGTCAAGCTGCCGAAATCAACATTCGCGGTTTATCTGGTGGCTTTGTTTTTTCGACATTAAATGGTCGTGAGCAAGTATCTACCAGTGGTAGCCGTAGTATTGAGTTTGACCAATATCCGTCTGAGTTAATCAGCTCAGCGGCGGTCTTCAAGTCGCCTAAGGCATCGCTCATTGAAGGGGGCGTCGCGGGTACAGTCGAGCTACAAACAGCAAGCCCTTTGGATAATGATCAGCAACACAAATTTACCGCGAATGTGCGCGGTATGTATAACGACCGTGCCTCAGAGGTATTTGATGCCACCGAATATGGCGACCGTATTAGTTTTTCTTACCAAGGCAAGTTTCTTGACGATACGCTAGGTGTCGCACTAGGTTACGCGCGCTTATTCCAGCCGAGTGTGGCGACGCAATTTATCGGTTTTGCTTATAACGGTAATAAAGATGTTGATGGGCTGGCCAATGATATCGATGGCCCAGCTGATAACCCTGCTAATGAATACATCAGTGAAGGGTTTGAGCTTCAGCATTTAGGTGGTGAAGAAACCCGTAATGGTTATTTAACCTCAATTGAATGGGCGCCAACCGATAACTTTAAACTAAAAGGGGATGCGTTTTTATCGCGTTTTGATAGCGAATCATTTGCCCGTGGTTTTCGGGTTAAGTTTGGTGGTCCGTCTGCGGTGTATGCTAATCCAGTACTTGACGGTAATGCGGTGATTGGTGGTGCGATTAACCGCACATCAAATAGCTTTACCCGTGTTGAAATCGTTAATGATGATAACCAAGACTTTGATGAAGTAGACAGCTACGGCATTAATGCCGATTGGCAAATTACTGAGCGTTTGAACGTCAATGCTGATGTGTCGCTATCACGTGCTAAGAGTAATTTCCGTAATGGTTTACTTTGGGCATTGGTAGCAGAAGATGCTACCGTTGAGAACCCAGTGTTCGATACCAATGTATCGCTTAACTATCAATTGAACGGCTTAAATTTGCCTGATGTCGGCTTTAACCAAGCAGACGCATTTAGCGATATTGACCGAGTTATGGTGAGTAAATACGGTATTTATCCGTATGAAAATGAAGATGAAGTAAAAGCATTTCGACTCGATTTTAAATATGAGTTAGAGAATAACTGGTTTAGCTCAATTGAATTTGGTGCTCGTTATTCAGACCGTGAGTACAGCAATAATCGCTCTGTATTTGAATACGGTAACGACGGTGCATTCTCCTCGACTCAACCACCGCTTCGTCTTACTGATGACATGACTACAGTAGTCGATTGGCAAGGCGAGTTTAGCTATTTCCCATCATATTTAGCGATAGATTTAGATAAAGCACTCAACGCATGGTTCCCAAATGGTATTCCGCAACCAGTACAAACCTGGGGTAATGCCGATGGTGTTGTTGACTTAGATGGTGATGGTGAGCCAGATGCACAAGGCTATACCACTAACTACTCATGGACCATGTTACAAAGTGGTTCAGTGTATGAAGAAGTGGTGTCAGCCTATCTGATGCTTAATATTGATACCGAAATTGGCAAGCTGCCAGTCACAGGTAATATTGGTATTCGCCGAGTAGACACCGATCAGTCTGCGACGGTACTCGAAAACGTCGGTGGCGATCCACAACTCGGTGCGCAATATATTGTCGATGACAATGGCATTGTTAACGACCTTTATGCACCAAGCGTGTTAGGCATTAAATACACTGATTACCTGCCTTCATTAAACCTGAACTTTAAAGTCAGTGACGCGACACAAATTCGTTTTGCTGCGGCAAAAGTGATGGCACGTGCTCCGATTAACCGTTTAGCGGGTGATGCCAGTGCATCGGTTAACAATGACGGCGAAATTAACGGTTCAAGTACTAATAACCCATTCTTAAAACCTTTCTATGCTGATCAATACGATATCTCCTACGAGCAATACTTTGAAGACACCGATGGTGCACTGGTAGTTGCTGCGTTTTATAAGAATATCGACTCATTCATAGATACGGTAGCTATAGAGAACTTTGATTTTAAGGGTAATGGTTTTAACGTACCAGAATACATTGTTGACCCTGTCAGTGGTGAGCAAATCGAAACCACAAATGGTGTGTACACCACTGCGGTTAACAATGCCAAAGGCGGTTATATTCGCGGTATTGAGCTTGCCTATACGCAAGTTTTCTCTTTCTTACCCTCACCGTTTGAAGGCCTAGGTATTAACGCCAGTTACTCGTATACCGAGAGTGAGGTGCAATCTATTACCGATTTAGGTGGTGATTCTGTATCGCAAGACTTGCCTGGCCTGTCAAATAATGTCTTTAACGGCACTCTTTTTTACAGCTATGAAAACTTTGAAACACGTTTGAATGTGCGTTATCGCGATGATTTCGTTTCAGAGCAAGTTGCTGTCAATGAGCAAGTGGTGAACTTTGATGCGGAAACAGTTATCGATTTCCAAACATCGTATCAGTTCACAGATTCATTCGGCATGTTATTACAAGTGAATAACTTAACTGATGAACCTACACAAAGCTACTTTGGAACAACCAGTAAAACAGGCACCACGCAATTCTTTGGTCGTCAGTTTTATCTAGGTTTTACCTATAACCATTGATCAGTAAGCTGGAGATAATAATATGAAAATAATAGCTAATTTTAGCCGCTTACTGATTGCATGTAGCATGGTATTGCTAGCAGCATGTGGTGGTGGCGCAAGTAACGATATAGATTCTGGGCAAGTTTTATTGACCTGTAGTGTCCCGCAAGTTCCCAATGAAGCAGGGACTGAATGTGTTGATCCACCACCGATTAGTTGTCCGGCACCAACGGTACCCGATGAGAATAATGAGAGCTGCGTAGTAGGCGCTGATCCCACTTTGCCTGATCCTGTGGTTTTCCCTGCAGATGACGAAGCCATCTTATTCTATAACCGCACCAGTGATGATGCCTACGAAGGCTATCGATTACACTCATGGAATAACGATGACTGTGATGCGTACGCAGCGCCGTTTGATGCCACTGATTGGGCAAATGGTCATGAATACGATGGTATTGATCCTAACTATGGCGCGTACTGGATTGTAAAACTAAAAGAGGGTTACAACGAGTGTGCTAACTTTATCGTGCATATTGGCACAGAAGGGTCTGGCAAAGCGTTTGGTGATGTCGATTTAAAAATGCCATTGATGCAGGACGATGAAAAGTTCCAACGTATGAACTTTACCATTCATGGTGAACCATCAGTATTTGAATATCCAATTATAAGCTTAGGTGAGCGTCCAGTGAGTATTTCTGGTGCCTCAGCGCATTGGATTGATTTATCTACTGTGATTTATCAGCCAAGTAATGAGCTGACAAGTATCATTAAATTACACTCTTCAAGCAGTGCTGATTTAGCTGTCGATGAAGATACCGGTGAGCTAAATGGTCAAGTGGTTGAGCTTACATCGACATCTTTAAGCGATGAGCAAATCGCTAAAGTACCACACCTTGCTGGATGGAATGCGTACCAAGGTAGCTGGGATGCAGCCGCTGCAAAAGAGCTTATTAAACAACAATTAGTTGTTGCGGGCTATGATGCTGATGGCAAGCTAACAGAAGCCACTTATGTGCAAACCGCTAAAGCCCTTGATGACTTATACACCAGTGGCGAAAGTGACGCTAATGAAGCACAACTAGGTGTGCATTACGCCAATAATGGTATTGATGTGTCGGTATGGGCACCGACTGCAAGCAATATGAAATTAGCGCTTTATGATGCTAATAAAACAGAGCTTGAACAACTTGCTATGACCTTTGATAGCGCAACGGGTATTTGGTCTAGCAATGTCGATATCAGTCACGATCGCCATTACTACCGTTTCATGTTTGATGTTTATCATCCGACGACTAAGAAAATTGAAAGCTTATGGAGCACAGATCCTTATTCATTAAACGTTTCAACCAATGGTTTATATAGCCAACTAATTAACCTTGATGATGAAGATTCTAAACCGACTGGCTGGGATGAGCGTATGGTGCCAACGATTGATTACCCTGAGCAAGCGGTAATTTATGAAGGTCATGTGCGTGATTTTAGTGTGCGTGATGAAACAGTCAGTGAAGCAAACCGTGGTAAGTATCTTGCGTTTACTGAGCTTGATAGCGCACCAATGCAACATCTTAAAAAGCTAGCAGATAATGGTTTAACCCATTTCCATTTACTGCCACTGACAGATATTGGCACTATAGATGAAGATGTCAGTCAGCGTGTTGATATCACTGCGACCTTAGGTGATTTATGTAGCCGCATTGACGATGATGCCGATGCATGTAAAACCGAAGATAAGAGTGCATTGATAGTTGATTTAATGGCGTCATACCTACCTGGCTCTGATGATGCTCAAGCACTTGCTAATGCAATGCGTGGTGTTGATAGCTTTAACTGGGGTTATGATCCGCATCATTTTATTGCGCCTGAAGGCTCTTACGCTTCATCACCTGAAGGTATTGCACGAGTCAAAGAAACGCGTGCGATGATCCAGTCTTTACAAGAAATTGGTTTACGTGTCGTGCTTGATGTTGTTTATAACCACACGACCTCATCAGGTGTTTGGGATAAATCAGTCTTCGATAAACTGGTACCAGGTTACTACCACAGATATAACGAAACATCAGGCGATATCGAGCGCTCAACCTGTTGTGAAAATACAGCAACAGAACATGTCATGATGGATAAGTTTGTTGCTGATTCTATGGTGATTCTAGCTCGTGATTTTGGTTACGATAGCTTCCGCTTTGATGTGATGGGGCATATGCCAAAAGCATCAATTATGACCGCGCTTAGTGCAGTACAAGCGGTTGACCCTGATACCTACTTTTACGGTGAAGGGTGGAACTTTGGTGAAGTCGCAGATAACCGTTTATTTGTGCAAGCTAAACAAATGGATATGGCAGGCACTGAAGTAGGTACCTTTAATGACCGTATCCGTGAGGCAATTCGCGGCGGTGCGTTCTTTAGTAATAATGCCACAGATGGCAATTTATCTGAGCAAGATACGTTGCGTTTATCACTGGCAGGTAACTTACAAAACTACATTCTTAAAGACTTTAAAGGTAATTCAGCAAAAGGCAGTAGCTTTAGTTGGGGTGGTCAGCCTGCGGCTTATGCACTCGATCCAGCTGACAGCATTAACTATGTCTCTAAGCATGATAACGAAACACTATGGGATCAGCTGCAATATAAACATGGCACTAACTTAAGTATTGAAGATCGTGTGCGTGTTCACAATATGGCTTTAGCTATGCCGCTGATGAGCCAAGGTATTCCATTTATGCAAATGGGTGCTGATATGCTGCGTTCTAAATCAATGGATCGTAACAGCTATGATTCTGGTGATTGGTTCAACTTTGTTGATTTCAGTAAAGAAACCAACAACTGGAATGTAGGTTTACCGCCTGCGCAAGATAACCAAGCGAAGTGGGGTGAAATAGCACCTATTTCAGCAAATACGAATGCGCAAGCGATGGCTAGCGACATTGAGTACGCAAGTAATATATTTACTGAGTTCTTAGCAATTCGTAGTGCCAGCCCATTATTTAGTTTAACCACAGAGCAAGATATCTTAGACCGCGTTGGCTTCCACAATATTGGTAAGCGTCAACAGCAAGGCTTAGTCGTGATGAGTATCGATGATGGCGTTGGTTTAACTGACCTAGATAGCCAATACGATGCCATTGTCGTGGTGATGAACGGCACTGAGCAAAGCTTATCGCATACGGTATCAACGGCTGCGGGTTTTGAGCTTCATCCTGTTTTAAAAGCGAGTGTTGACTCTAGTATGTCAGCGGCAAGCTTTATAGCTGGTGAGGGCGAAGGTACCTTTAATGTTCCGCCATATACTGTTGCTGTGTTTGTGAAACCACAAGGTGATGCTCAAGGCGAAGGCCTAAGTGCGGATGCGACTGTGGGGGCACCTGATATCGTACCATTTGGTAGCACAACAGTTTATGTTCGTGGCTCGTTAAACGACTGG
Organism: Pseudoalteromonas gelatinilytica; assembly: GCF_001641615.1. Classification (GTDB taxonomy): domain Bacteria; phylum Pseudomonadota; class Gammaproteobacteria; order Enterobacterales; family Alteromonadaceae; genus Pseudoalteromonas; species Pseudoalteromonas gelatinilytica. The sequence goes on along the minus strand of NZ_LRRU01000016.1, from coordinate 29,167 downwards.
GGTACGGCAAATAGCTTTGAATATGTGGGTAATGGCGAGTACAAAATTGCGATTCCTCTAACAGCAGGCAGCTATGAGTTTAAAGTGGCTTCTGAAGATTGGTCTACCGTTGATTTTGGTGCGCTTTCTGCCGATGTTGCTGAAGTGATCGAAGGTGAAGATGAGCCGCTAACACGCAGTGGCGCTAATATGACCTTTACGGCGGCAATGGATGCTATTTATGTATTCTCATTCGATGCCACAGACACCGATAACCCTGTGCTTAAGGTCTATAACGAAGAGCCATTTGTTGGCACGCCAATTTATGTACGTGGTAGCTTAAACGATTGGGGTACCAGTGATGAGTTGATGTATCAAGGTAAAGGCATTTATACCTTCACTAAACAGTTAACCGCAGGTAGCTATGAATTCAAAGTGGCTTCAAGTGACTGGAGCACGGTGGATTATGGCTCAGGTGAAAGTAGCGCGGCAGTCATTGTGGGTACAGAAAAACTGCTCGCAGTAAAAGGTGCAAACATGACAATGGATATTGCAAGCGATGGTCAATATCAGTTTGTGTTTGATGCCAGCAACCTTGAAGAGCCACTCATGAGTGTATTTAATGCAGAAATGTTTGGCGCAACTCAGGTGTACTTACGCGGAAGCGTTAATGGTTGGGGCACAGATAACCCACTAATTTATGCTGGTGATGCGATGTACAGTACCACCATGACCTTAGAAGCTGGTGACTATGAGTTCAAAGTCGCTTCTGAAGATTGGAGTACCGTAGATTATGGCGGCAGTGGTGATGCCCCTGTTGCTGTACTTGGCGAAGCCGCTTTATTAGAAGCCGTTGGCGCCAATATCGCCCTGAGTATTGCAGCTGCTGGCGATTATCGTTTTACAGTGCAAGGACCTGATCTGAGTAAATTAACAGTGACGGTTGAAGCAGTGGAATAGCTTTCCCTGCAGTACCCTTAAGCCGGGCTTTTGCTCGGCTTTTTTTGTGTTTAATGAAAAGTTTGTATATTGTCATAACTCTCTATCAAGGAGCCTATGATGACAGAAACCAGTTTATTGAGTGCCAGCTTTGATCCAAAAGTAAAACAGTATTGGTTATTACTGGGTATTTTTACCTGTGTGATTAGTATGGTAGGTATCCCTTTCATTCCCATTGTTGCGTTAATAATCTGGCTAGTGGCAGGGCGTATTTTGGCGGCGATGTCAGCCACGTTGTTAACACGTAAGTTAGTGGTAAAACGCGGTGTCTTCTTTAAAGAAGAAAAATCGATCCCCCTTGAAAAAATAACCGATGTGGCACTTAGCCAAGGTCCATTGATGCGTCAATTTGGCCTTTATCGACTGAGCTTTGAAACGGCAGGTCAATCAGGGCAAGGGGCATTGGTATCATTGCTCGGAGTGGTTGATGCAGAGGCGTTTCGCGAAGCAATCTTGAAGCAAAAAGATGAGATGACTCAAAGCAGCAGTGCAAAACCTGAGCATCAAGCTGAAGATAGCCAGTTAGAATTGCTGCGTTCACTTACGTATAGCGCAAAAAACATTGAGCAAATGTTAGTTACGCTATTAGATGAAAAGCGTTAAAAAACCTGACAGATTTGTTCTGCATTACAGGTGATTACTGTGACATTTTCGTAGCCAACACGAGTCAGTGCTTCGGCACTTAGTGTGGCGCGGGCACTACTTGCACAGTGTAAGTAAATGGGTCTTGCAGGATCTTTTTCAATTTCCATTAATTTCATTTCAAGTACACCGCGTGGGATATTAATGGCACCTGTTGCTGCTTTAGTTGCGTGCTCAGCAGGTTCACGTACGTCTATTAATAAACCATGGTTTTCGCTTAATTCTTGTTTTGCTTGGTCAGCGCTAATGCGGCGCTGGTTTGGGGCAACAATTTTCATTAAGTCAGGAATTGGTGTCAGCATACTAATCCTCCATGCCAAGTTTGCGTAAAATAGTGATCATTGGGCACCACTTAGTGAATGCCGATTGAATTAAGTTTAGAGCAATAAATACCGTAAACCAAATCCACAGCGGACTGTGAAACTGTTGTAGCAACAATGAAATACAGATCATTACACCAGCAATTAGGCGAAGCGCGTCATTTAGTTTCATAATAAGACCTCGATAACAGAGTGATGTATTTAATATATTAGAAAATACTACATTAGTAAATTCTAATATTAGACTTTTCTAATATATCAATCTATACTTTAGCGGTATTTTAAGAATATAGAGTAGTGTGATTATGAACATCGATTTTGCGGCTATGGCCGACAATGTGGAGCAAGCAGAGCAAATGCTAAAGATATTGGCGAATAAAAATCGCTTGATGATCTTATGTTCGCTGCAAGATGGTGAAATGAGCGTGAGCGAATTAAACGAAGCTGTGCCGTTGGCGCAGTCAGCATTATCGCAACACTTAGCGGCGCTGAGAAAAGCTCAGATCGTCGCGACTCGACGTGAAAGCCAAACTATCTATTATCGCGTGGTCGATAAAAGTGTTATGGCAATCCTTGAAACCCTTCATGGTTTATTTTGCAAAAGGTAGTTAAGCAATGAATGCTATCGATAATGCAGTAAAAAACAGCTTGAGCGGCCGCCTTCCCGTTATTATTTTTATTATGTCGGTGCTGCTTGGCTTAATGGCATTAAAGCAAACCCCGCGTGAAGAGGAACCGCAAATTGTGGTTCCGATGCTTGATATATATGTGGCAGCACCAAACGTTGAAGCGCCAGAAGTAGCTAGGCTGGTAACTGAACCATTGGAGAAGTTATTGGCGCAGTTAACGGGCGTTGAGCATATTTACTCGACCACACAAAGTAATGCTGCTGTCGTTACTCTTCGCTTTGAAGTCGGTCACGATCGTGAGCAAGCCATTCTCGACACTTACGCTAAACTCTATAGCTATCAACACACGATGGCGTCAGTGATCAGCTCATGGCAAATACGTCCGGTTGAAGTGAACGATGTGCCCATTGTGATGCTGGGCTTATTTAGTAAAGATCCAAAACTTTACGATGACTATCAACTAACTCGTTTTGCCAACGAAATCGCTAACAGTTTACAGCGCATCGAAAATACCAGCGAAGTGAAAGTGATTGCTGGTAGAACTCGTCAATTAACGATTAACCTTGATGCAAGCGCTTTAGCTGCACATCAAACAACCCTAACCGATGTGTATTATGCGCTTAGCGTATCTAATCAATTGGTGAACGTGGGCAGTGTTGTTGAAGGTAAGCAGCAAATTGCTTTACAAGTGGGGGATGTTTTACGCTCTCAATCTGCGATAGAACGGCTTGTTGTCAACGTGGTAAACGGTAAGAGTGTTTACCTAAGTGATGTCGCCGAAGTGAGTGATGGTCCAAGCGAAGCACAAAGCTATCAATGGCTGGCTCAATCAGATAACCAGCAACAACTTCCTTTAGTGACCATTAGTGTCGCTAAACAAGCTGGCACCAATGCGGTCGCTGTGGCCAACGAAGTGCACAGCATGATGGACACTTTATCGGCTAATCTATTGCCTGATGAAGTGGACTACACTGTACTGCGTGACTATGGCCAAACCGCGAACGAGAAAGTAAATAACCTTACCTCAAGCTTAGTGTTTGCGGTATTTACCGTGGTTATTTTTGTTGGCGTATTTTTAGGTTGGCGACCAGCAATTGTGGTTGGTTTAGCGGTGCCTATTTGCTACGGCATCACCCTGACACTTGATTTTGCCTTTGGCTATACAATTAACCGAGTCACACTATTTGCACTAATACTTTCTTTGGGGTTATTAGTTGATGATCCAATTACTGGGATAGACAACATAAGTCGTTTTTTAACCCACAAAGGCGATAAAAAACAACGCATAGTTGATGCCATGAGCGAAATTCGTGTGGCGCTGTTTATGTCTACATTAACCATTATGGTGGCGTTCATCCCACTTGCGTTTATCACTGGCATGATGGGGCCGTACATGGCACCAATGGCATTTAATGTGCCAATTAGTGTAATGGTTTCGACCATAGTGGCATTTTTTGTTACGCCTTGGTTGGCAATGAAACTACTTAAAGCGCCAGTCGATGACAGCGTACAACTTGATGCCAATCAGCATGGCTTATATGAGCGCATATTATCACCATTACTTGAGTCTAAAGGCCGCGCCAAACTCGTTTTATGGACTACATTAGCCTTGTTTGTCGCCAGTGCCATGTTACCCGTAATGCGTGCAGTGCCTTTAAAGCTATTACCGTTTGATAATAAAAACGAGTTGCAAGTTTTAATCGATATGCCAGAAGGTACAAGCCTTGAGCAAACCGCCGCTTTCACTCGACAAGTACAAACCATCACTTGGCAATTAAATGAAGTAAGTGAGGCGGCAGCCTACGTTGGTCAGCCATCAAGCATGGACTTTAATGGTATGGTGCGTGGTTATTATCGACGTGAAGCTGCTAATTTAGCTGAGCTCAGAGTATTACTGCTCGATAAAACTGAGCGTGATCATCAATCTCATGGCGTGGTCATGCGCTTGCGTGCCGCATTAGCGCCACTGGCAACAGATGGCATTGTAATTAAAGTGGTTGAAGTGCCACCGGGTCCGCCGGTTTTAAGTACCTTAGTGGCTGAAGTTTACAGTGAGCCATTTGTTGATACAGACACGCACTATCAAGCAGCCCTTGCTGTTGCTGCAAGGTTAAAACAAGAGCCGCATGTGGTTGAAGTTGATACCAGTATTGCTGCCAATGCGCCCTTACAGCGTTTTGTTACCGATAAAAGTAAAGCGTCATTGTCGGCGGTGTCTACGCAAGATATTGCCCAGACCTTAGCCATTGCCTCACATGGACAAAATGTTGGGGTGTTATATGTTAGCGGCGAAACAGACCCTGTCGATATAAAGTTACAACTGCCTTATCAAGATCGTAACCAATTTGCTCAATTGCTGGCATTACAAGTTCGTGGTGATAGGGAACTTGCAAAAACCAGTGATGAATTTGGGCTACAAAGTGCACCACGTCCGCTGGTGGCGCTATCTGAGTTAGGTGAATTTCAGCATCAAGATGTTGCCAAGCCAATTATGCGTAAAGATCAGCGTAATGTTGTGTATGTAATGGCTGAGCTAAATGGCCGTACACCCGCTGAAATTATTGCTGACGTCAATGCCGACTTAGGTATTAGCGCTGACGAATTTAACCAAACTGATTGGCAAAGTAGGCACTTTTTCAATAATGGCGGTAGCCAAGCTTGGCAATTACCTGTTGGCACTGACGTGACCTTTAGTGGTGAAGGCGAATGGCGAATTACCATTGATGTATTTAGAGATATGGGTATTGCCTTTGCATTTGCGCTAACAGCCATTTTCATCATCTTACGCATTCAAACAAACTCTGCGAGTTTGTCACTGATTATCATGTCGGCTATTCCATTAACCGTAATAGGGATCATGCCGGGCTTTTGGCTATTAAATCAATTTGGAGAGCGCAGCATTGCTGGTGCTCCTGAGCCGGTGTTATTCACTGCAACAGCCATGATTGGCATGATTGCACTTGCTGGTATTGTGGTTCGTAACTCACTTATTTTAGTTGAGTTTATTAATCAAGCTCGCGGCCAAGGTATGGCAATTAAACAGGCTTTGATTGCCGCAGGTACGGTGCGTATGCGCCCTGTGTTACTGACTGCGGGAACCACCTTATTAGGTAACTTGGTGATCACCCTAGACCCGGTATTTAGCGGTCTAGCGATCGCAATTATTTTTGGTATTGTGGCATCAACATTGTTCTCATTATTTGTTGTGCCATTGGTTTATTATTTAGTGTTTGCAAAGGATGCAGCCAAAGAGGAACAAGCTCATGCAGGGTAAATCGAAACTTATTGGTTCAATCATCGCGTTATCTGTGATCATTGTGGCGGTACTTTACATGGCGGGCAGTTTCTCTGATAAGCAAGCTGCAGGCATGAAAAACCCATCAGCAAATGATTACACTGGTCAGTTAGTGACAGTGACACTGGCAGATATTGCGCGTGATGAAGTTGTACCGGGCACCGTGATTGCAAAACAAAATACGCAAATTTCATCACGGGTTATGGCACAAGTTGAGCGTTTAAATGTACGCGCTGGCGATACTGTAAAACAGGGTGATGTGTTAATTACCTTGCAGCAAGATGACTTTAAAGCTGGGCTTGCTCAAAGCGAAGCACAAATAAATGCAATTAATGCGTCGCTGACTCAAGCAGAGAAACAACTTAAGCGTATTAACGATTTATACAAGCAAGGTTTGGTATCTGTTAGCGAATACGACGATGCAAAAGCAAGGTTCGATAATTTAACTGCGAACCTAGCGATTGCTAAACAGCAGCAAACACAAGCGCAAGTTGCACTGAGTTTTACGCAAATTAAAGCGCCGATTTCAGGTGTTGTGGTTGAGCGTTTTGCAGAGCCTGGCGATACCGCAACTCCTGGCACGCCATTACTCGCGCTGTATAACCCACAACAATTGCAATTAGCATTTAATGTCAGAGAACAACAAGCAATTAAGTTGAATGTTGGGCAAACTCTAACGGTCAAATTACCTGCTTTATCTACGTCAATGCCTGCCACAGTGACAGAAATTGTGCCCGTTGCTGATAGTGCTGCGCGTAGTATGGAAATTCGTTTAGAAACAGATGCCCAAACTGGGTTAATGCCTGGTCTTTATGCGCAATTACAATTACCACTCGCCACTGAAAAAGGGGTGTTGATTGAGTCAAGCTGGGTGCAGCAATATGGCCAATTGAGTATGGTCTATTTACTTGAAAATAATCAGATAGTGCGTCGCTATGTGCGCCTTGGCGAAATGCTCGATGGTAAGCAGCACATCGTTTCAGGTTTAAACCCGGGTGATGTGCTGGCTGTTGATTTTAAAGCTAAATAAAGGTCGCTATTTCGTCCAGCGACTTTTTCACTAAGGCATGCTCAGGGATGGTTGCATCTGTGCCTGGGTAGCCTGCAATTAGCAGCATGTAAGGGCGCTCATTATCTTTATCACGACCACAAATTTCGGTTAAAAAGCTCATTGGTTTTGGTGTATGCGTAAGGGTAGCAAGGCCAGCTCTGTGTAGTGCTTGAATTAAAAAGCCGGTTGCTAGGCCAACAGATTCATGAACATAGTAATTGGTATTTTTGTCATCGGCAGAAATACCGCCTTTCTTTTGACTAAACACGGCAATTAGCCAAGGTGCATGCTCAAGGTAGGGCTTACTGGCATCGGTGCCAAGTGGTTTTAAGGCATCTAACCATTCTTCACCTGCGCGACCTTCATAAAATGAGCGCTCTAGTTTTTCAGCGGCTTCACGAATTTGTTTTTTCACATCGCTGCTGTGTATTGCTACAAAGTGCCAAGGTTGATGATTGGCACCACTCGGTGCAGTGCCTGCCGCTTTAATACAGGTTTCGATAATTTCTTTTGGCACTGGGCGATCGCTAAAGCTGCGAATACTGTGGCGACGCTGACTCACGGCTAAAAACTCTTCGGCGCGTTTTAGCATCTCGTCATGAGGGTACTCAATAAAGTCATTGAGAGGCTGATTTTTGTGTTCTTGCATGGCTTTTCGCTTCTTGTGTGTTGATGATTTTAATTATGAATATGTTGGTTTCGGCGGTACTCTTTTAATTCATTGCTCAACCAATCTTTTGCATTGAGTAACGACCCATTGCTGAGTCTTACTTTATAGGGCTTACCGCTCCATGAGCTTTTACTCGCCAAATTTTCGATAAATTTTTCGGCCGTTTTTGCATAGCGGGTCGCTTTTCGATACTTCATAGCAAGGTGTTCGGCAGCATCTTGGCTTGAGTGCTCGGTGCCGTTGCGAATAAATACGGCATCGCTTTTAGCGACAAAATCAATGAGGTGATTTATCTCTTGTTCTGGGGTTGCTGCATCACTGAATTGGCTAATGCTCAATAACATTAATGCGATTAACCAATATCCTTTCATTGTTACTTTCACTGTACTTTTTGCTCTATGGTTAGGGTTGCAATTATTGGATTATGATCTGAGCTTACAAGCTCAGGCACTATAGTTGTCTCTATTTTGACACCGCGCACCCATACTTGGTCAAGTGCTAATCCAAATGCTTTGGTGCGTTTATCATTTAAATAAATAGCTTCGTGTAAACCTAGCTGGGTTAATGTTTGCTGTAATAAGGCTTGGCGCTCATCACTCCAGGTATTGAGATCACCAGCAAATACGATAGGGCCTTTATGCATTCGCATAATAGCGGCGGCATCGTCGAGCTGTTGTTTAAAGTCACTAACACCCATCGTAAAGTTAATGGCATGCAGGTTTATACTCAGTAATAACTGTTGATTTGGCAGCGCATACTCCACAATATTGGTCGCTTTTGGACTACGTAGCCAAGGCTCTTTATGGGTGAGTGTACAATGTACTGCGGCGGGCCAGCGGCTGAGTGTCATAACCCCAGATTGCACGCTGCCGCTCTTATAGCCTTTAGCAAAGCGCCAATAGGGTTTGAGTTTTGTAAGCGCGGGTTCTTCGATAGCTTCTTGCAGTAACACAATATCAGCATCGGCATTTAGGTTTTGCAAATCGGTGAGTAAGCCATCTATTTGTGCCTTGTAAATATTCCAACTCAATAACTTAAACTGATAGGGCAAAATATAATGTTCTGCGTAAGTTTGCATGCGACTTTGTGCTAACTGCTGTTGGCAATTAGCAAGGTTCTCAGCGGTTTTGGTGATACCTTGTTGCTCATCAGAGCTAGGATCGCTTGAAAAGCTATACCAAGACAGCACACTCAAACACACAAGTAATAAAAATATACGCAGATATGCCGTCATAATGACCTTTAGTTACTTTCCTTGAGAGTTAGTCGTTGTAAGCCTCAGTTTAGTTCAAAGACTAAATGTTAGAAACTGTAGTATTTTCTACAATTTCTATACGCTTTCTTACCCAAAATGAGTACTCATATTCTTATACTTACTGAGCTTAACAACTCAGACAAAGGAACTACTCATGAAACAAATGGCCTGTATGCTGCTTGCCTTATCGGTGACAGCGTGTTCATCAGTCACCATAGTGCCAGAAAAAACAACCAATAAATTAGCCACTAAAGCTGATTACCAAGATAGCCGCCCATTCTTTTTGTGGGGCCTCGTTGGTGAAGAGCGCGTTGATGTAAAGGCTATTTGCCAAGATAAAAAAGTTGCCCAAATGCAATCGCAACAAACATTCGCTGATGGCGCATTAGGACTCGTTACACTCGGAATTTATGCTCCTCACACAGTAAAAGTATGGTGTGAGCAACAAGCACAGGAGCAACAACTATGAAAAGCCTACTAATAACAACTGTGTTAGTGGCAACCTTAAGTGGTTGCACAAATATCTACTTTGATAACGGCAGTGCCGTTCAAGCTAATAAAGCAGCTGCAACAGAGCAATGGCATCATAACTTTGCCGCGGCGCTTTACGAAGGTTCAAAGCCAGTCGACTTATCTGAGGAGTGCCCAGATTCCGAGTGGCAAACCGTTCACACTTATAAGTCGTTCACTAATGGTCTAGCTGAAGTTGCAGTAAACCAAGTTGGGCCTATTTGGTACCCAAAAACAGTTGAAATAAGCTGTGCTCAAGTACCTTACAAGCCAGACTAGTTACTCATAACGCAGTGCATCAATTGGGTTTAAGCGTGCCGCTTTAATAGCGGGTGCTAAGCCAAATACAATACCAATCAATGAAGTAAAGCCAAATGACAGCATAATCGCCCAACCCGGTATGTAGGCATCTGGCATGCTCGGCACTGATAACGAAATCAGTGCCGCGGCACCATACCCTATCGCTAAACCAATTAAACCACCAAACAGTGATAGCACCACCGCTTCAACTAAAAATTGCAGCATTATAAAGCCTGGTGTTGCCCCTAATGCTTTTAAAGTACCAATCACACGAGTACGCTCTGTTACCGAAACCAGCATGATATTCATCACACCAATACCACCAACTACCAGGCTAATACCCACTATCCCCGCGGTAATTGCGGTAGCACTTCCGGTAAATTTATCGATATTAGCACGGGCTTTTTCAGCTGTTTCAAATTCAAAGTCGTCATCTTCACCGTCTTTCAGTTTATGTAATTGACGTAAGATGCGGCGAATTTTACCCAGTACTTGCGCTTCGTTAGCATCGTCTTTCAACCGAAACATCATTTGTACATTGGTATCAACACTGCCGCCTTCTAATGCACTCATGGTACTTATCGGAATATTGATGTAATCGTCTTGGTCAAAACCTAATAAACTACCTTGTTTTTCAGCAACACCAATAATGCGAAACCACTCACCACCGAGTTTGATATATTCACCTACAGGGTTTTCAGGTAGGTTAAGCTTTTCGATAATTGAAGGGCCGATAAATGCCACTCGACGGCGTTTTTCATCATCTTCTGCGCGAATAAATCGGCCGAGTTCTGGGTAGGTGCGGTAAGCTTTTTGGTAGTCTTGCTCGGTGCCCATTACCCGAGAAGCATGGCTTTTATTGCCATACTCAGCTGCGCCAGAAAAGCGCCAAGTAAACATCAGTGCAGTAAAGGTTTCGGCTTCTTTAACGCGTGCTTTTAGAGTTAAAAAGTCGTTGTAAGTCAGCTTTGCTTGTTGCCCCACCATTTCTTTTTCCATACTTGTGTAAGGTTTGATATTGGTGACATCGGGAGACATATCAGCAAGCTGATCATTAATTTGTTTGGTAAACCCTTGCATTACTGCCACCACGGTCACAACCGCAGCAACTCCAATAATAATGCCCAAGCAGGTAAGTGCACTGCGCATTGCATTGGCTTTAATTGCCATCAATGCGGCTTTTGTTCCTTCCATTACAGCGATAGCAGATTTAAACATGTTGCCTTGCTCCTTCACCTTTTCGGGTATCACTGACAACCTTGCCATCAACCAAACGAATAACCCGTTGGCAGTGATCAGCAATATCTTGTTCGTGAGTAACCAAAATAATGGTGTGCCCTTCGTTATGAAGCTCATCAAATAGCGCCATGATCTCAGTGGTGGTTTTACTATCCAGGTTACCGGTAGGCTCATCACCAAGTAGAATATGGGGTTTAGTAACTAGAGCGCGAGCAATAGCGACACGTTGACGTTGGCCACCAGAAAGCTGGCTCGAAAGGTGATTGACCTTATCGCCAAGGCCGACCCGTTGTAATGATTCGAGCGCTTGTTGTTTTCGCTCTTTGGCAGAGATAAATCGATACACCAAAGGCTGCATAACATTTTCAAGAGCGGATGCTCGTGGTAATAAATTGAAACTTTGAAAAATAAAGCCAACACTTTCATTACGCTGGTGAGCAAGCTCCGTTTCGGTCATGCGCTTTACTAACTTATCTTTTAAATAGTAGTCACCACTGGTGGGAGTATCTAAACAGCCAAGCAAGTTCATCAGGGTTGATTTACCTGAACCCGAAGGGCCAATAATGGCAACGTACTCATTTTGAGCAATTTCAATATTAATATCATCAAGGGCTTTGAAAACTTGTTCGCCCATTTTGTATTGTTTATTGATATTGCTGAGCTTGATCACCGCAGACATTATTTAGCACCTTTTTCAGGGCTGTTTTTAACGGCTACCGTATCACCCTCTTTAAGTGAACTAAGTGGTCTAGCAGGGCCGATAACAATACGATCTCCCTGAGAAACTCCACTGGTTAGCGCTTGTTCGATATCTGAAGAAATACCTACCGTAACAGCTGTTTTAGTTACTGTGTTATCTGCGTTAAGCTTCCAGACAAAGTAGCTATCATCCTCTTTTTGAATGGCTTCGATGGGGAGTTTTAAGCCATTTTCGGCAATGCTCGTGGCGATTTCTGCGCGGCAACTCATTCCGGCATATAGCTGGCGGTCAGTGGCATCAAGTAGTACTTTGACTTTAAATGATAAGCCTTGTGAACCGGCTTGATTTTTTGCTGATGTGCCAATGTTTATTACTTTGCCAGTAAAAGGTTGATTTGGGTAAGCGGCGGCATAGATATCTGCATGTTGGTCTAATTTGATACCGGCGATATCGGTTTCATCCACTCGAAGTTCGGCTAATATTGCGCTTGGATCGGCTACTAGCATCAAGTCTGAGCCAATAATGTTGGTTGTTCCCGCAATAACGGTTTCACCTTCTTTAATATTTACCGAAGCAAGTAGGCCACTCATTGGAGCGCGAAACACACTTTTATTTAAACGGTCTTCAGCAATCAATAATGATGCTTGGGCTTGGTTGTAAGCTTCACGTTTTGCTTCAATATCTATTTTTGCTAAATCGCGGGCATTTTGTAGGTTTTCATACACTTCTTGGCCAGCAAGGCCAACTTCATAAAGCTCTTTTTGGCGGCTTAATTGACGCTCGATATTTTTTAATCGGGTTTCGCTATGCTTAATGTCGATTTCGGTCGCGCGAAGCACGGCTTTGTTGCGGGCAACTTCAGATTCAAACGCGGTCGTATCTAGGCGCATTAAAATATCGCCCTCAGTGACACTTTCACCTTCCTCTACAAACACTTTCGCTACACGGCCTGTCACTTCTGAGCGCAGTTGCACTTGGGTATTAAAGACTAGGTTACCAGAGGCTAAAATTGAATCGGCAATATTGCCTTGTTCAACTTCAGCAATATGCATTTCTGGTGCATCTTTATTGCCGGTGACTTGTTTTGAGATTAGTAAAGCGACAAATGCTGTAACAGCGAGGCCAATTATAATGGCTTTTTTCATGTTACTTCCTTGATGTTAAGAGCGGCATATTGCCGCTCAAAGCAGAATTAAACGAGCGCGATTACAGTCCAAATACCGTAAATAACAATACTTGGTAGGGCTGCAAACAGTAGCGCTTTATTGAAAGTGAAATTAGTCCAACTCTTCAAACCGATAGCTGCGATGAAAATGCCCCAAATAGAAAAGATATTGAGACTTTCAAGTAAGGTGTAAAATGGGTGGCCAATTTCTAAGCCAATCAAAAGTTGGTTAATTGAAGCATAGTTAAATAATGATTGTGATATTTGGTCAGTACTTGCAGTTAATACTAAGATGAGTAAACCAAGGCTTGAGATAATCATTGGCATCATAGTCCACACACCAAAGCCGTACCAAGCCCCATAACCATAATTAGCTTCTGGGTCTTGCTTCGATACAAATAGGTAATAGCCTGCCATCAGGGCATTGATAACAGCTAGACCAATAATGCCACCAATCATTGCAAACCAAACTTGCAAATCAATGGTTTGCTCCATGCTTTGGCGAATCATTTTTTGTTCTGCAATAGTGGCATCTACACTGGCAACAGCGACTTGTTGATCGATTAAAAATTGCGGGTCAGCTTTATTGTAAAAAGCAAACATGCTGGCAGCGAGAATGCCGGCAAGTAAGATAAAGGCAACAAAAGACCAACCTTTTGCTTCTTTTAAGCCATTAAAAGCTTTGCTCGGGCTGATAAAAATATCAACCAAAGCAGTCATGACATTTGATGATTTCATTTTTTATTCCTTGTTTTATAACATTTGTTTTTAGGTACTAAAATATCCTGTTTAGTAACAAATTAGCAATTTGTTTTGTAACTGTATGTTAACAGCTGTGATTAGTAAATCTGTGATATGGTTTAAGGATTAATTTGAGTCGAATTTATTAGGAATAGTAGGTCGTTATGGTGAATAGCAAAGGTCGTTGTATTGATGAGTTGGTATTAGGATTCTGGCGCTTGTTAGATTGGCAGATAACGCCACAGCAATGCTTAAGTTTTTTAGAAAATGCAATAGAGATGGGGGTGTCACATACCGATCATGCTGACATCTACGGTGAATACGGTTGTGAAGCCGAATTTGGTAAAGCACTTAAACTAAAACCAAGTATTCGTGATGAAATCAAAATAATCACTAAGTGTGGTATCAAGCCTGCGTTTGCAAGCCTAGGATTGCAAGGCAAAGCAAACCATTATGATTCAAGTGCCGCGCATATAATTGCCTCAGCACAGCAGTCACTTAAAAACTTCAACACTGATCGTTTAGATGTATTACTTATCCATCGCCCTGATTACTTAATGAACGCCGATGAAATGGTACAAGCATTTAATACCCTAAAAGCAAATGGTGATGTGCTTGACTTTGGTGTATCTAATTTTACGCCATCGCAACTTAGCCTGTTGCAGTCGCGTTTAGACTTTGAGCTTGTGACCAATCAAATTGAGTTTTCTCCTTACGAAATGAAAGCGCTTGATGATGGCAGCTTAGACCAATGCCAATTGCTCGATATCAAACCTATGCTTTGGTCACCATTAGCTGGGGGTCGTATATTCTCAAGTGATGATGAAAAAGCGGTACGTTTACGTGCAGTGCTAGAGCAGGTTGGTGCTGAAATTGGCGCGACAGCCATTGATCAAGTTGTTTATGCTTGGCTGTTAATGCACCCAAGTGCACCGTCTGTGGTACTCGGTACGGGGAATATTGAGCGTGTTAAATCAGCGGTTGAAGCTAAGCAGCTTACAATGAACCGTGAACAATGGTATCGCATTTGGCAAGGCTCAACTGGTCATAGTGTGCCTTAACGTACAGCCCAAAATGAGAAAAGGGCCTTACGGCCCTTCGTGTTGCAGCAAGTAACACATTCTTTATAAAGTGAAGTCAACCGCGTAAGCGACGTACACTTTTACATCTGAACCATCGATGTCATTGTCTGAAAGACCGAAAGTAAAGCCGTCTTTCGACACTGAAACGCCGTAGTCGATGATGTCATCATCACCAATGAAATCCCCTGAGTAATGACCTAAATGAAGGGCCATTTCTGCACCGGTACTACCAACTGGGAAGCTGTAGTCAGCATTTAAATAAAGTGAATCACCAAAATCTGTACCGTCACCGCTTGCTGCTGATGTTGCTAGTATTGCTGCACCAAAGGTGAAGCTACCCATGCTAATGCTACCGTAGATTTCTGAGAAGTCTGCATCTGTGTAAGATGCTGCATCTGGGTATGCATAATAAATGTAGCCAACATCGTAGCTAAAGGTTTCATTGATTTCACCGCCAAAACCAGCATAAAGGTCTAGCTCGTAAGTCATGTCGTCAGCCCAGCTAGCATTCGACACCCAAGTACCTGCATAAAAGCCAGATTCACTTGCGTAGTCGATACCACCCTGGATTGCAGCATCACCACCGCCTTGCTCTTGACCACGCCATAAGTAGTTTGAAGTTGCCGCAGCGTTTGCTGTGACTTCTGCATAGCTATATGTTGAGCTCAAAGTTAATAGCGCAAGGGCGCTTGCTGCGACCGTTTTTTTTAGTTTTAGCATGTTTCTGTATCCTGTTGTTATGTTGATTTTGTCCCATTTCAGATTGCAGTCTGGTTATTATTTGAGGACATTTTCTATGTGTTGTCTGGATACGATATTGCACTGGTTGTGCCAAGTTCATTTTGTATGGGATATTTTATGCTTAAACGCTTTAAAAACAGACTTTTAAGCTTGTTTAATTTTGGAAGGGGTGGTTATTTGAATTATTCATGCGCACACGTGTGGTGCAATAAATAACCCGATTGCACAATTGCGAAGCAACCGGGTTTTGCTTATTTGAGAGTGACTTAGCCGAAAATTGCACGCATTAGACTAATTGTTTCTTCGACGCTGCGGCCTTTTTCAACTTCACTGATGATTGAATCGCGCTTAGCTTTGATATGTTCAGGGATATCATCGCTTGCTAGTGCACGGTCTACCAGTATCTCAGCTGATTCTTTGCCACGGCGTACGGTCTTTTTACCTGCTGAGCTCGTGGTACTCTTAGGTTTGTTTAACAACTTAATATAGTTTGAGTTATCAGCGGTACTTTTATCTGCATAATAAAAGAAGCTCGGTAATAGGGCTTTGATTTCAACCAGAGAGTGTTCAAGCTCATTTGCTGCGTTGGCCATTTTGAACCAAGGCATACTATGAATGGCTTCGACAACATCTTGCCAGTAGCGCTCAAAATCGCGGTTATTAAGCTTAGTAATGCCTAATGCCGCACAAAGAGCATCGAGCTTACTATTTACGATTGGTGTAAACACGTCAGGTCGGCGCATCGCAAGTAAGCGAGTAGCAGGAGCAAGCGTTGGTTTTTCATCGCTGCCATTAAATGCCATGAAGTAAGCAACCATAAAATGCTGATAATGTTCTTGCGTTACTTCACCCTCGAGTGGAATGTGTGCAAGCGCTTCATCAAATGCGCCAGGTAAATCACTCAACATTTGGTGGAAACCTTTTGCGTTCTTGGTAGAAGCAAACCATTCAACGTCGAAGTTATAGCTGCTTGGGTCTAGTGAAGCACTGTGTTTACCTGAAAACGCTAAACGGTCTTCAGGGATCATTTCTTTGAGTGATTGCGATTTAATTGCTGCAAGGTAATTAGCCAAGCGTAGTTGCTCATCAAGCGCTATCAGTTCTTTATGCTGTTCGATGAAGCCTGCGATAACAGGCCATGGCGCAACCCTTAGTGTTTTTAGCTGCAAAAAGCTGATTGCAGAAATTAATAAGTCATGAAGTTTTTTAAGTGTCGGTAATTGCTTATCTTCTAACAGATCGTAGTTAATGCGATCGCGGCTTGCACTTAATAGCTCATAGCACCAACCTAAAAAGTCTTCAGGGTGATTTTCTACTTTAACTGCCATTAGGTTTAAGCTGATATCAGAGGCTTGCTTGAGGATGTTTTGATAAATTTGACTTTCTTGCTCGCCAAGCGCCATTTTTGACGGTGAAATAAGCAGTTTCTTCATGCTTAATCGATACTCCAGTTTTGACTAAATTGGGTTGTTTAATTTTAGTACACAGGGTGCAAAAACAACAGGGGCGTGCATCATACCGAAGTAATGAAATGATGCAATCTTACTGATAATTTATAAGTAAGATTGCGTCTGACGTGGTTAATTAATCATTGTCATCGAGTGTAAATAATTGTTCAACACTGAGCTCAAAGTGAGCAGCAATTTTTAACGCGATAATCACCGAGGGTATAAAGCGGCCTGTTTCAACTGTGCTAATGGTTTTACGTGATACTGCAATGGCATCAGCAAGTTCTTGCTGCGATAACCCCTTATCTTTACGGAATTTAGCGATATTATTTTGCACTTTTACACCTAGTCTCTACTTTGCCAAATAATTGATACGCCATATATCAAACACATCAAGGCAAGGTAAAATGTGGCCATCATGCTATGAGATACATTTAAAGCAAGTTCATCAGCTAATAAAAAAATAGCCCCCATGCTAAAAAGTAATCCAAGCACAACATGTTTATAAGCGATGGTATCAACCGTATTTAAAAATTCATCCTTATATGTAAGGCGATAGCCAAGTTTCCATGTAAATCCACCTCTAATTACAAACATAAAGAATGAACCAATAAATGCGGCACCACCAATAAACAGTAAAGGCACTGATGTTTGCTTGAGCATTGGGTAAACACTAATAATTAATAACGTGACCCCCATGAATATTGAAAACCATGCGTTATGACTCATAAACTTTTCTTCCGTTTTGATATCTTGCTTAGACATAATCGTTTCCTTTTATTTTCAACTCAAATGTAACCTATAGGTATCAATGTAACCCTAGGGTATCATGTGGTCAAGTTTTTTTTGTAACCTGTAGGTATCAAAAAGTTTCAGCGCTGATTCATATTCTTGTACCTAAGCTTGTTTACGAACCTTTTTATGTGTTGGGCAATGCATTTGCGCCTAACTCCCGCTATGATATGAACATTGTTTGCCCATTTTTAAGGATGATTATGAAAACCTTACTGAAAATCGTTGGTGTCATCTTCGTATTACTGATTGCATTGGTAGTCGCAGCACCATTTCTCATACCTACAGACGCGATATTTAATAAAGTATCGGAGCAAGTAGAACAAACCACAGGTCGTAGTCTGACTATTAACGGCGATAAAAAGTTGTCGGTATTTCCATCATTAAAACTCGAATTGAATGATGTGCACTTTGCCAATATGCAAACGGGCTCGCAAAAAGATATGGCGAGCATGCAACAACTTGCTATTCGTATCCCTTGGATGTCGTTATTTGGCGGTGAGTTTAAGCTAGATAAATTTGTGATTAACGAACCAACGATTTTGTTAGAAACCGATAAAAATGGTAAAGCAAACTGGCAATTATTTGATGCGGTTGCTGAGCAACCACAGACAGAGCAGCAAAAGAGTTCTAGCGCAGTTAACTTACCAGATAACTTTGATATCGAGCTTGGTGAAGTGGCAATCTATGGCGGTACTTTTACTTATCTAGACGGTAAAACCGGGGCAAAACAACAGATAAGCGATTTAGAGTTAGCCATCTTATTACCTTCTCTTCGTAAGACCTTAGAGTTAAAAGGCGGTATTACCTATATGGGTGAGCGCTTTAACTTAGATGTCACGCTAGATACACCGGTAAAAGCAATTGAAGGCGAAACCTTTAATGTCAGCACTGAGGTTGATTCTCGCTTAGTCGACTTGAACTTTAAAGGTGCAATTGCAGAAATGGGTAATGATGTGCAAGGGCTTCTTTCTGTTAGTGGTGACTCTGTTAAAAACATTGCGAGCTGGCAAGGTGTAGAGCTTAATGCAAAAGAAAATGCGTTTAATGCCTTTAATGTAAAAGGTTCAATGCACCTAAAAGGACAGCAGTTTAAGCTTACTGAGCTACTAGCCACGCTAGATGAGCTGCAAATTAAAGGTAAAAGCGATATTAAGCTTGGTGACCGTTTAGCTGTAAATGCCGATATTGATTTAGGGATGCTTGATTTAAACCCTTACTTACCGGAGGGCGTAGCTAAAGAAGAACAAGCAGAGCCTGCAGCAGATGCGCCTGCACAGCCAATTGTTTGGGATGATACTGCAATTGACATGAGCGGCTTAAATGCATTGGATGCAAATGTAGTCGTGCGTTCAAGTGGCTTAAAAGCAAATGATATTACTCTTGGTGAAAACCAGTTAACGGTGAACCTAAAAAATGCAGTGGCTAAAATCAGCCTAGATAAGTTTGTTGCTTATGAAGGCAATGGTAAAGGTGTGATCACCGTCAATGCCAAGCAAACACCGTATAAAATTAGTACCAACTTTGCTTTAGATAAAATTGATGCACAGCCATTACTGACTGATGCAGCTGGTTTCGATAAGTTGATGGGTAAAGGCTCTCTAAACTGGGATCTTACGACCACAGGTCAAAGTCAAAAGAGCTTTATTAATGCATTAAATGGTAAGTTAGGCTTTGAGTTTGCAGATGGTGCGGTAAAAGGTGCCAACATCGCAGAGATGGTTCGTAAAGCAAAAGAGCTTATAAAAGGTAACTTAAGTGCAGTATCTGAAGGGTTAGATACTGGCTTTGATAACTCACAGCAAACAGACTTCTCGGCATTGAAGGGCAGTTTTGTATTCACTAATGGTGTAGGTGAAAATAAAGACTTGTCGCTACTTAGCCCGCTTGTCCGTATTACTGGTTCAGGTAAGGTTGATTTACCAATGACGACTGTTGATTACCGTTTAGTGACAGGTATTGTTGATTCAATCGAAGGTCAAGGCACGACCGATGACAGCACAGGCTTTAAAATTCCACTGCGTATCAAAGGTCCATTTCATGATGTTGGCTATAGCTTAGATGTTAGTGATGCGGCGAAAGAAGAAGTGAAAGAAAAAGCTAAAGATAAAATTAAAGACAAATTAAAAGGTCTATTTGGTAATTAATTAAAATTTAATTAAATACTAAAACAGGGCGCATTTGCGCCCTGTTTGTTTTATAATCAATAACAAACCAGCAAGCTGCTGTAATTCCTCAATGCAGGCATTGCGATTAATTCCAAATTAATTAAAAAATAACCTACCACTTCCTTGCCATTGCTGCTACAATTGCCCGCCCTTAAGAGACAACTTGCTTGTTTTTTGAGTGGAATTTAACCGAAATGTCTTGATTTTAAACAAAATTAAGGCGTGTTGTAATTTCTACACCGGAGGTCATTAACATGATCCAAATGCAAACTCAGCTGGACGTTGCTGATAACAGCGGCGCTCGCAAAGTGCAGTGTATTAAAGTCCTTGGCGGTTCGCACCGTCGCTACGCAGCGGTTGGCGATATCATCAAAGTTTCTGTAAAAGAAGCTATTCCTCGCGGTAAAGTGAAGAAAGGTGATGTTAAAAACGCGGTAGTTGTGCGTACTAAAAAAGGCGTTCGTCGTCCGGACGGTTCTTTGATCCGTTTCGATAGCAATGCGGCTGTTATCTTAAACGATAACTTACAGCCAATTGGTACTCGTATCTTCGGCCCTGTGACTCGTGAACTTCGTACTGAAAAGTTCATGAAAATCGTTTCACTAGCACCAGAAGTACTATAAGGAGTCTATCATGGCAGCAAAAATCCGTCGTGATGACGAAGTAATCGTACTAGCAGGCAAAGACAAAGGTAAGCGCGGTAAAGTGCTTTCAGTTGTTGCTGAATCTGGTCGAGTATTTGTCGAAGGCATCAACTTAATCAAGAAGCACCAAAAGCCTGTTCCTCAGTTGAACCAAGCTGGCGGTATTGTTGAGAAAGAAGCGTCTATCGACGTATCAAACGTTGCGATCTACAACTCGGAAACGGGTAAAGCAGATCGTGTAGGTTTCAAGATTGAAGATGGTAAGAAATTACGTATCTTTAAATCTACTGGTAAAACTATCTAATAGTTGGAGTAGAATGATGGCGAAACTGCATGAATTATACAAAGACAAAGTAGTTGCTGAGCTTCAAGAGAAGTTTGGTTTCAGCTCTGTCATGCAAGTCCCTCAGATCGAAAAGATCACATTAAACATGGGTGTGGGCGAAGCTCTAGCTGACAAGAAGATCCTAGATAACGCTGTTGCGGATCTAGAAGCAATCTCTGGTCAGAAACCTCTAATCACTAAAGCACGCAAATCAGTTGCTGGCTTCAAAGTGCGTGAAGGTTACCCAATTGGTTGTAAAGTAACCCTACGTGGCGAGCGTATGTGGGACTTTTTTGAGCGTTTGGTTTCAATCGCTATCCCACGTATCCGTGACTTCCGTGGTGTAAGTGCTAAGTCTTTCGATGGACGTGGTAACTACAGCATGGGCGTACGTGAGCAAATCATCTTCCCAGAAATCGATTATGATAAAGTAGACCGTGTACGTGGTCTTGATATCACTATCACTACTTCTGCGAAAACAGATGATGAAGGCCGTGCGTTGTTAGAAGCGTTTAACTTCCCATTCAAGAAATAAGGGTAGGGTTATGGCAAAGAATTCTATGAAAGCGCGCGAAGCAAAGCGCACTAAATTAGTTGCTCAGTTCGCTGAAAAGCGTGCGGCACTAAAAGCTATCATCAGCGATGTGAAAACATCTGACGATGATCGTTGGGACGCGGTATTAAAGCTACAAGCTTTACCACGTGATTCTAGCCCTTCACGTCAACGTAATCGTTGTAACGTTACGGGCCGCCCACACGGTTACCTTCGCAAATTCGGCATGAGCCGTATCAAAGTTCGCGAAGCAGCTATGCGCGGTGAAATTCCTGGCCTTAAAAAGGCTAGCTGGTAATAGTATCACGGGAGTAAGACTATGAGCTTGCAAGATCCTATTGCGGATTTGTTTACACGTATCCGTAACGGTCAGTCAGCGAAGAAAGTATCAGTAACGATGCCAACTTCAAAACTGAAAGTAGCAGTAGCTAAAGTATTAAAAGATGAAGGTTATATCGCAGATTACGCTGTAAGCGGTGAAGCGAAGCCTGAGCTTTCTATCGAATTAAAATATTTCGAAGGCAAAGCTGTTATTGAAAATATCCAGCGTGTTAGCCGCCCTGGTCTACGTATCTATAAGAAACGTGACGAATTACCAAAGGTAATGGGTGGTCTTGGTATCGCTATCGTATCAACTTCTAAAGGCCTAATGACAGACCGCGCAGCACGTAGTGCCGGCGTTGGTGGTGAGATCATTGGCTTTGTAGCTTAATCGGAGGGGAACTATGTCTCGCATAGCAAAGGCACCAATCAATGTTCCTGCCGGTGTAGAAGTTACATTAAAAGGCCAGGAAATCACAGTTAAAGGCAAAAACGGTGAATTAACTCGCACTATCAACGACGCTGTTGAAGTACAAGTTAACGACAACGTTATTACAACTTTACCTCGTGAAGGCGTAGTCAATGCATGGGCACAAGCAGGTACTGCTCGCGCTCTTATCAACAACATGGTTGTTGGTACGCATGAAGGTTACGAGAAGAAACTTCAGTTAGTAGGTGTTGGTTACCGTGCAGCAGCTAAGGGCAAAGTATTAGACTTAACTCTTGGTTTCTCACACCCAGTTAATTTCGAAGTACCAGAAGGTATTACGATTGAAACACCAAGCCAAACAGAAGTTCTAGTTAAGGGCGTAGACAAGCAGTTAGTTGGTCAAACAGCTGCTAACATCCGTGCATACCGTAAACCTGAGCCTTATAAAGGTAAAGGTGTTCGTTACGCGGACGAGAATGTACGCCGTAAAGAGGCTAAGAAGAAGTAAGGTAAGACGATGGATAAAAAAACAGCTCGTCTACGTCGTGCTAAACGCACTCGTAGAAATTACATTGAACAAGGCACAACGCGTCTTGTTATCCACCGCACGCCACGTCACATTTACGCTCAAGTAGTTACTGCTGAGGGTACTGTACTGGCTGCTGCTTCTACTGTTGAAAAAGCAATTAGCGAAACAGTTAAAGGCACAGGTAACGTTGCAGCTGCTCAAGCAGTTGGTAAAGCGGTTGCTGAACGTGCAGCTGACAAAGGCATCGAAAAGATTGCTTTTGATCGCAGTGGCTTTAAATATCACGGCCGTGTGAAGGCGCTTGCTGATGCAGCGCGTGAAGCCGGTCTGCAATTCTAGGAGTAGACAATGGCTAACGTAGAAGCAAAGCAACAACAGCCTGATTTGGCTGAAAAGCTAATCGCGGTAAACCGTGTGTCTAAAGTGGTTAAAGGTGGTCGTATCTTTAGCTTCACTGCACTAACTGTAGTTGGTGACGGCGCAGGTAAAGTAGGTTTTGGTTATGGTAAAGCACGTGAAGTTCCAGCTGCTATTCAAAAAGCAATGGAAAAAGCACGTCGCAACATGATCAGCGTAGAACTAAACGGCAACACGCTACAGCACCCAATCAAGGGTCGCCACGCGGGTTCTAAAGTATACATGCAGCCTGCTTCTGAAGGTACAGGTATCATCGCCGGTGGTGCGATGCGTGCAGTACTAGAAGTAACTGGTGTACAGAACGTACTGTCAAAAGCATACGGTTCAACTAACCCGATCAACATCGTTCGTGCAACGATTGCTGCTCTTGAGAACATGAACTCTCCAGAAGCTATCGCTGCTAAACGTGGTCTTAGCGTTGACGAAATCACGGGGTAAACCATGGCTAATAAAACTGTTAAAGTAACACAAGTAAAGAGCTCTATCGGTCGTTTACCGAAGCATAAAGCTACATTACGTGGTCTTGGTCTACGTCGTATCAATCACACTGTTGAGTTAGAAGACACAGCATGTGTGCGTGGTATGATTAACCAAGTTTCTTACATGGTAAAGGTTGAGGGTTAATTCGATGCGTTTGAATACACTTTCACCTGCTGCTGGTGCAAAAACTGAAAAGAAACGTCTAGGTCGTGGTATCGGTTCTGGTCTTGGTAAGACTGGTGGCCGTGGTCATAAAGGTCAAAAATCACGTTCTGGCGGTAAAGTACGCGTTGGTTTCGAAGGCGGTCAAATGCCTATGCAACGTCGTCTACCTAAATTTGGTTTCACTTCACGTAAATCATTAGTATCTACTGAAGTTAACCTTTTTGAAATCGCTAAAGTTGAAGGCGATGTAGTAGACGTAAACGCGTTACAAGCAGCTGGTCTAGTTAAAAAGAACATCCAGTTCGTTAAAGTAGTAAAATCTGGCGAAGTTTCACGCGCAGTTACCGTTAAAGGTCTTAAAGTGACTAAAGGTGCTCGCGAAGCTATCGAAGCTGCCGGAGGCAAGGTAGAAGACTAAGGAAGTACTAATGGCTAAACCAGGTCAAGATATGAAAAGTGCACAAAGTGGGCTTTCGGAATTGAAGCGTCGATTACTATTTGTATTAGGTGCTATCATTATTTACCGTCTAGGTTCATTCGTGCCGATCCCTGGGATTGACGCCGCTGTACTTGCCGATTTCTTCGAGCAACAAAAGGGCACCATTGTTGAAATGTTTAACATGTTCAGCGGTGGTGCGCTTGAGCGCGCTTCAGTGTTAGCACTGGGTATTATGCCGTACATCTCGGCTTCGATTATTACGCAACTATTAACGCATATGTATCCGCCGTTTATAGAGCTTAAGAAAGAAGGTGAGCAAGGGCGTAAGAAAATTAGCCAGTACACACGCTACGGCACGCTTGTGCTTGCTACTATCCAATCAATCGGTATTGCTACCAGCTTACCGAGCATGATGGACGGGTTAGTTGTTAACCCTGGTATCGGTTTCTACTTCACTGCTGTAGTGAGTTTAGTAACAGGTACTATGTTCCTAATGTGGTTGGGCGAGCAAATTACAGAACGCGGTATCGGTAACGGTATTTCAGTTCTGATTTTTGTTGGTATCGTAGCTAACCTGCCGTCTGCTATTGGTTCGACAGCCGAAATGGCGCGCCAAGGTGATCTGAATGTACTTGTACTGTTATTGATTGCTGTAATCGTATTCGCTGTTACTTACCTAGTTGTATTCTTCGAGCGTGGTCAACGTCGTATCGTCGTTAACTATGCGAAGCGTCAACAAGGTCGTCAGGTATTTGCAGCTCAAAGCACGCACTTACCACTGAAAGTAAACATGGCGGGTGTTATTCCACCAATCTTTGCTAGCAGTATAATTCTGTTCCCTGGTACAATTGCAAGCTGGTTCGGCCAGGGTGAAGGTCCGGTCGCTGATGTGCTACAAGCAATCGCTACAACGTTGACTCCAGGTCAGCCTTTATATGCGATGGTTTTAGCTGCGGCTATTATCTTCTTCTGCTTTTTCTACACCGCGTTGGTATTTAACCCGCGTGAAACAGCAGATAACCTGAAAAAATCTGGCGCATTTATCCCAGGTATTCGTCCAGGTGAGCAGACATCTAAATACATTGATAAAGTGATGACACGCCTGACATTGGCAGGTGCTTTGTATATAACCTTTATCTGTCTGGTGCCCGAATTCATGACTATGGCATGGCAAACGCCATTCTATTTCGGCGGTACATCAATTTTGATTATCGTTGTTGTAATCATGGACTTTATGGCACAAGTACAGACGCATCTGATGTCACATCAGTATGATTCTGTGCTGAAAAAAGCAAACCTTAAAGGCTACGGCCGATAAGGTCATTTTACGGAGTTGAGCAATGAAAGTACGTGCTTCCGTTAAGAAAATATGCCGTAACTGTAAAGTTATTAAACGTGCTGGTGTAGTACGCGTAATTTGCAGTGAGCCTAAGCACAAGCAAAGGCAAGGCTAATTAAACAGTCGTGCAGGCTGAGTTATTCACTCGGCCTGTGTTTTTAGTTGTGATTTGGTCTTCGTTTGAGTATCCTTACGGGCTTTTCAAACAGATGATAACCAAATTCAAATATAGGAGATGTGTTAGTGGCCCGTATCGCTGGCATTAACGTCCCTGATCATAAACATGCAGTTATCGGTTTAACTGCTATTTATGGCATAGGTAAGACTCGCTCTAAGGCTATCTTAGCAGCGACTGGTATCGCCGAGACCACAAAAATCGGTGAACTTTCAGACGAAACACTTGACGTATTGCGTGAAGCAGTTGGCAAGTACACTGTAGAAGGTGACCTTCGTCGTGAAGTTACATTAAATATCAAGCGCCTTATGGACCTTGGTTGTTTCCGTGGCCTACGTCACCGTCGTTCGTTACCACTACGTGGTCAACGTACTAAGACTAACGCGCGTACTCGTAAGGGTCCTCGCAAGCCTATCAAGAAATAAGGTGGGGTAGATTATGGCTAAAGCACCAATTCGTCGTAAGAAGGTTAAAAAGCAAGTTGCTGATGGTATGGCTCACGTTCATGCTTCTTTCAACAACACTATTGTAACAATTACCGACCGTCAAGGTAATGCACTATCTTGGGCAACAGCAGGTGGTTCAGGTTTCCGTGGTTCACGTAAATCTACTCCATTCGCGGCTCAGGTTGCTGCAGAGCGTGCAGGTACTGCTGCTCAAGAATACGGTTTAAAAAATCTAGAAGTTTTCATTAAAGGTCCAGGTCCAGGTCGTGAATCTGCTGTACGTGCTTTGAATGCTGCTGGTTACCGTATCACCAACATCACTGACGTGACGCCAATCCCTCATAACGGTTGTCGTCCACCGAAGAAACGTCGCGTTTAACAATAGGTTAGGAGAAATAACATGGCAAGATATTTGGGCCCTAAGCTCAAGCTGAGTCGTCGTGAAGGTACTGACCTGTTCCTTAAAAGCGGCGTAAGAGCTATCGACTCTAAGTGTAAACTTGAGACTGCACCTGGTCAGCACGGCGCTCGTAAAGGTCGCTTATCTGATTACGGTTTACAGTTACGTGAAAAGCAAAAAGTACGTCGTATCTACGGTGTATTAGAAAAGCAATTCCGTAACTACTACAAAGAAGCTGCTCGCCTTAAAGGTAATACAGGTGAAAACTTGTTACAGCTTTTAGAGCAACGTTTAGACAATGTTGTATATCGCATGGGTTTTGCTAGCACACGCGCTGAAGCACGTCAGTTAGTTAGCCACAAAGCGATTTTAGTTAATGGTCGTGTAGTGAACATCCCTTCATACGTAATTACTCCAGAAGATACTGTTGTAATTCGTGAGAAGTCAAAAACACAAGCACGTATCATCGCTGCTCTAGAGTTGGCTGAGCAACGTGAAAAGCCGACTTGGGTTGAAGTTGACGGTAAGAAAATGGAAGGTAGCTTCAAGCGCCTACCTGAGCGTTCAGATCTGTCTGCGGACATTAACGAACAACTAATCGTCGAACTTTACTCTAAGTAAAGTTAAGAGTTAAGAGAGGATAAAATGCAGGGTTCTGTTACCGAATTCCTAAAACCAAGGTTAGTCGATATCGACGCTATCAACCCTACGCGTTCTAAAGTAGTTTTAGAACCATTAGAGCGTGGCTTCGGTCACACTTTGGGTAATGCCTTACGCCGTATACTGTTATCATCTATGCCTGGATGTGCAGTAACTGAAGTAGAAATCGACGGTGTATTGCATGAGTACAGCGCGAAAGAGGGCGTACAAGAAGACATCATTGAAATTCTGTTAAACCTTAAAGGTCTAGCAGTAACTTTAGAAGGCAAAGATGAAGTTTTTCTGACCCTGACTAAATCTGGTGTAGGCCCTGTGACTGCGGCTGATATTCAGCACGATGGTGATGTAACTATCGCCAACCCAGATCACGTTATCTGTCACCTTACGACAGATAGCAGCGAGATCAGCATGCGTATTCGTGTTGAGCGCGGTCGCGGTTATGTGCCGGCATCTAGTCGTTTATCCTCTGATGACGATGAGCGTCCAATTGGTCGTCTGCTGCTTGATGCATCATTCAGCCCAGTTGAACGTATTGCGTACTCGGTTGAATCAGCCCGTGTTGAGCAACGTACAGACTTAGACAAGTTAATCATTGATATGGAAACGAACGGCACTTTAGATCCTGAAGAAGCGATCCGCCGTGCGTCTACTATCTTAGCTGAGCAATTAGATGCATTCGTAGATTTACGTGATGTAACTGAGCCAGAAGAGAAAGAAGAGAAGCCAGAATTCGATCCTATTCTACTTCGTCCAGTTGATGATCTTGAACTAACAGTACGTTCAGCAAACTGTTTGAAAGCCGAGCAAATTCAATATATCGGTGATTTAGTTCAGCGCACTGAAGTTGAGCTTCTTAAAACGCCTAACTTAGGTAAGAAGTCTCTAACTGAAATTAAAGACGTGCTAGCTTCACGTGGTCTTTCTCTAGGTATGCGCCTAGAAAATTGGCCGCCTGCAAGCCTAGCTGAATAATCTAAATCACTATATTAGTTTAGTTAGAAGGATAGGGTCATGCGCCATCGTAAGAGTGGTCGTCAATTAAACCGTAACAGCAGCCATCGCAAAGCGATGTTCAGCAATATGGCTGGTTCTTTGGTGAAACATGAAATCATCAAAACAACTTTGCCTAAAGCTAAAGAGTTGCGCCGTGTAATTGAACCTTTAATCACACTGGCTAAGACTGACAGTGTAGCAAACCGCCGTTTAGCGTTTGCTCGCACGCGTGATAATGAAGTAGTTGGTAAATTATTCAGCGAAATCGGTCCACGTAATACAGACCGTCCTGGTGGTTACACTCGTATTCTTAAGTGTGGCTTCCGTGCTGGTGATAATGCACCAATGGCTTATATTGAACTAGTTGGTCGCCCAGCGACAAACGAAGAAGTTCAAGAAGACGCGCAGTCTGCAGAGTAAGTCGTAAAGACACCAAAAAGCCGAGCTTATGCTCGGCTTTTTACTTTCTGAAATTCACTATCGATAAATTAACTCTATCAATTCCCAAACATCACCATACAATCTTGAAGCAACTAGCACCTAGCACCTAGCACCTAGCACCTAGCACCTAGCACCTAGCACCTAGCACCTAGCAACTAAGATCACAGATAAAGATCACACCGCGTTCTTTAATAGCAACATCTTCTGTTATAGAAGTTAAAAACAGGCATATATATAAAATACAGTGGCTATATAGGCCTAATACGAGTGATTTAGTGCTATTTTTACGCGTTTCGTTCGTATTTTGCGCGAACAGTCATTTTTTTCATAAAAACTTCAAAAAACAGTTGATCTCAATTCGGATCTCCCTATAATGCGCATCCACCGACACGGCGGACTGCTTACAGAAAAGCAAAACGACGAGTTGGTTGAGTCAAGTAAGACTGAGTTTTGAAAAAATAAACTTTTCTCAAAATTAAGAGTTGACAAAAATAACGGCTTGCGTAGAATGCACAGCCCTTGAGACGAAAAAGTATCTCAAACGTTCTTTAACAATATAAAGCAATCATCTGTGTGGGCACTCGTACAGATTGAGTTCTAACAGCGAAGCTTAGTTTACTAAGTGGAGCAAACAAATTTAGAGTCTCAATTTCTTATGAGTGACTATATAGTCAATTTATACAG
>NZ_LRRU01000015.1 GCF_001641615.1 Pseudoalteromonas gelatinilytica | reverse complement strand
ATACTTTATTAGGGATCTGAATACTCAGATCCCTTTTTTATTTCAACGTGAAATCAAATGCTTAGCCATCAAGATATGTCGAAAATTACATTCGAGAGCAGGTATATCCTCATTAAAAACAATAGGTTAGTAGGTCTACTGTAATTAATGGTGTGAGGTGTAGTACCAATTGTCTGCGTATTTTATTATTTGAGTTACATCTTCTTCATCTAAATCCGCATAGCTCCTTGGGTCGCCGCCGTCAGGGACATATAAAAAACCAGAATAGTTGTCCAATATCCCTCTAAAGGTGTAGAAGAAAACGTATTTCGAACCGTCGATATCTTGAACCACAATCTCATTTCCGCCCATTGATATTTTTGAATACTCAGAGCCTAGTGCTATTAACGATGAATTATGTTGTACATTAGAGACAAGCTCGCCAGAGTAAACCCTTGCGACGACTTCTTGACGTTGAGATTCATATAAGTGGAAATCTGCATTTATCCAGAGCTTCGTAAACGGAACAAACTCTAGTACAGCAAGGGCAACCAATTGGACTGCTAAGGGAATTGTTGCCAACCACCTAATTTCTTTGAACTTAAAAAGACATGAAATGCTAAAACCGAGTCCCGTTAAAAAGACAATAAATACCACAAGCATCAACGGCATCATCAAGAAAGGAGTTATCCAATCAATGATTGACCATTGAAATGCCATTATTAATATAGCGAATGCCGACACCCCGACAGCTAGCTTAGCTCTGTTCTCTATTCCTTTAATCATTGACTTCCTTATTGTAAGTTTTTAATTTTGCTCGCGACTGTAAAGTCTAGAATATCTTCTATTGTATATTTCTTATCTGTAATGCCAAGCTTTTGAGCTGGTGTTGTTGCTTCCTGATACAGTCCTTTGTTTTTAAGTGACTTTTCGTCGGTCAATACGTAGTTGTTGTAGACCCTCAATATCTCAATAATCATAACCGCCCATTTAGGGTTGTATGAAGCGTAGCCATTCCATCGTTTACTGTTTGTGGCTGATGTTATTGGTCGCTCGAACATATTGATTCGGCGGCGTATCATTTGAAAGTAGTTATCAACTCCATATGTAGATACATCTAACAAATTCTCAGATAGCGTTTGGCTAACAGATATAGCGCCATGAAAGCCTACTAATGGTTTTACTTGAACAGAATGTCTAGATTTAGGAAATGGATGAACTAACCACTCTGATTTAGCCGATCCTGATTCAATAGTACGTTTGTGCATCTCGGCAGCCCAATATTGTTGCGATATTTGAGCTAGTTTTTCTCTATCAACTTTGGCCCTCTTTATGTCGCTCATAGTAATCCCATGCTTAAGAAGAACTTGTTCTGACCAGGCACGCTTGTCTTGCATTTGGCTGGCATTGTTCCTTTCTGCTTTTACAAGCACAGGGTAGAGTTTGCTGGCCGCAATCTGTTCTTTCATCACTAACCCAATACCAAGTTCAAAGCCTTCGTCGGCATCTGCGAATAAACGAGTGTAACGCGCCTCATTTACGTACTGTTTTATCACTTCAAGGTGTGCCATGAGAGAATAAGTTTGTTGCACTAGTAAATTTTTATTTGGTGCTTTCAGAGGCAGGGTATCATCAACGTCATCAGTTTCGACTTCTTGATTGGATAGAACGTACTGACCATACCTTCTCTTGTGTTCAGGCTTCTTAAGATCACTACATCTGCTAATGTCTCTTTTAATTACTTCCCAGTCTGAGGTGGTGTCGAAGTTAACTGTACTAGCAAATACAAATCGAGTTTTATTGTCTACCGTTGAAGTATTTACCAGTTTCGTAGGGCGACTGTCCTTCTTATCACTCCAGTTAGACAGGTAGTGCTGCCTGTCCATACTAACTTCTAGGGTTTTGCCTTTTAAAGCCTGAATGTTGTTCTGTATGTGCCAACGGTCAAACTCAACACACTGGTTAAAGAAAAACTCGATACGGTGGTAAATTAAAGTGATAGGCACATCCAAAATTTCTTCCATTCTGTTGACGATACCTTTGTTAATAAGCATTCTGAACAATATTCCATTGATATCAGCTCTCTTTTGACCATACTCAGCGTTCAACGGTACGTTGAAAGGATTGTGACAGGCATTGCATTCAATCCTTTGGGCTTCTCGATACTTCAATGACTCTACTGTTGACGGTACTGTGCCTCTTAAGGTGTAACGCTTAGGCTTATCTAACCAATTTACCACCGCATTTCGACATGGCCTAGTTCGTCGTCGTGATGTTTCAAGTTTCTTATCAGGGCAACAAATCTCTTTATTGGAAAATATTTGCTTTTGCCTATTTGACTCTTCAACGAAAGCTTTGTTGTTTATCAGTTTTGTACTTGTGCCGCAGATGATGCAAGTTAACACGCGACCTATCTTTGTTTTAGTAAACCTATAATCATTACCTAACCCTCGCATTATAGAGCCATCAGCTTTGCGTTTGGGATTAAGTGCGGCTACACCATAGTTTCGGCAGTTTGGGTTCTTACAGTAGTTAAGCTGAATAGCTTTACCAGTGATAGGATCTTTGTAGGCTCTTGGGATTGGAAAGGCTGTAGGCTCGACACGTTCATTTTGATGCGGTGTCTTCGCAAGTGGTTTGTCACTCGAATAATGAAACTTCAGGTACAGCTCCGCTGTAATAAAGGCATCTATTGCGGCACCGTGTGATTTTCTTTCAGTAATGTCTATACCATAACGTATGCAAGCATTATCTAATTTGACCCATTTCCCATAGTTTTCCCTATTGGCAAAATCCCTCATCAAGCAAGATACGTCGTAATCTCTATTGAAGACAATATCTAGTCCACATCGATCAATTTCTGATTGCAGGAAATCAACATCAAATTCTGAATTGTAAAAGGAAAGTCGTGCACCATCTATGAACTCTAGAAATTCTTCAGCTATTTGGCAGAACGTTGGCTTATCAAGCAAAAATGAATCTTCAATTTGGTGTACCGCGTGGGCTTCCGACGTACTCTTCTTACCTTCAGGGTTTTAGAAGTAGTGGAAGATGCTGCCTGTGATATCGCCATCAATTATTTCTACGGCAGCAAGGTTAACAATGCGATGCTTGCCCTTGCGTGGAGACAAGCCAGTTGTCTCTGTATCTATTATTACTACTCTGTCCATTGATCCCCCTAGCGATCAATTCTAGTAATAATTAGAAAAATTTCAATTAACTACTTAAGCTATTGAATATATAGAAAATACATCTGCTCGCGAATGTTTTTTTTGCGTAAGTTTTAATGTTAACCCTATGATTTTATGTACATAAATAAAAAGGGATCTACATATGTAGATCCCTAATAAAGTATCAGCCCATCTTAATGAAGCCTTTTTTACATTTTAAGATTCTATCTTTATCAGCTCTACATCAAATATCAGTAGCGAGCCTGCTGGAATGCTGCCTGCACGTTTACGGCCATATGCAAGCTGTGGCGGGATATAAAAGGTAAACTTATCCCCTTCGCTCATAAGTTGTAAGCCTTCGGTCCAGCCTGCAATCACTTGATTTAAACCAAAGCTAATTGGCGAATTTCTTACCACTGAGCTGTCGAAAACACTGCCATCCATAAGCGTACCGTGATAGTGAACCTTTACTTTACTGGTTGCACTTGGCTTTGCGTCATTACCTGAACTTTGCTCAATTTTGTATTGCAACCCAGATGCGGTTTCATGAACATCATCAGCTTTGCCATTATTCGCTAAAAAATCCGCGGCAAGCTTCTCATTTTCAAGTGCTTGAAGCTTCGCTTTTTTACTATTTTTAAAAATTAAAAAGCAAAAAATACCAATGATCAGTAAAAGTATTAAATTAATCATTCAGCGTCCTTCTCATCATCATTATCGCCATTTACGATATCCGCAATATTGGCAAGCCTTGCTAACGCAAGTGCATTAATAGAGCCTTCTGGATAACCTTCTGCGGTCATTTCGCCTGCGTCTTTATCCATTAATAAACTCAGTGCTTGATCAACGGTTTCAACGGCATAAATGTTAAAGCGCCCTTTTTCAACGGCATCAATCACTTCATCATCAAGCACTAAATTAACTTGATTTGACTTAGGAATAATCACCCCTTGCTCGCCGGTTAGGCCACGCATTTTACAAAGCTTAAAGAAGCCTTCTATTTTCTCGTTGACGCCACCAATTGATTGCACATCACCATGCTGGTTAATTGAACCAGTCAGTGCAATAGATTGGCTAATAGGTAAGTTCGTAATAGCTGATATCAGCGCGCATAGCTCTGCTAATGAAGCACTATCTCCATCAATATAGCCATAGCTTTGTTCTATCGCGATATTGGCACTGAGCGTTAGACTAAATTGCTGAGCATATTTATTGCCTAAGTAACCGGTTAATAGCATCACCCCTTTTGAGTGAATGGCTTTACCCAGTTCAGCTTCTCGTTCAACGTCAATTACGCCATCTGCACCTGCGTACACAGTGGCGGTAATACGTGCAGGGGTACCAAATGAAGTATCACCAATGTGCAGCACAGTTAAACCATTTACTTTGCCCACTGCGTGACCTTCGGTTGCAATTAAAATTTGCCCCTCTTTGATATCACTCAGCATGGTTTCTGAAATTTGTCCGGTGCGGTATTGCTTGCCTACAATGGCTTCATCAATGTGATGAGCATCAATCATAGTTTGCCCATCTTGCTTGGCATAAAAACTCGCTTCTGCCACTAATTCCAATACATCAGCAAAACGAGCTGAGAGCTTATTGTGATGCTCAGCTTGGCGGTAACTAAACTTCAATAGTCTTGCCATCGCTGCTTCATTTGCAGTGCAATTAAGGGTTTGCTGGCAATATTCAGTCACCTTGGTAATGAACTGATATTGCAGTTTATCGCTACTTGGCAAGTAGTAATCAAAGTCAGCAAGGACACGGAATAACTCAGCAAACTCTTCATCATATTCACCTATCGTGTAATAAAGGTCGCGAGAGCCTAGCAGCACTATTTTTACATCAAGAGGTATAAGCTGCGGACGTAGTGTAAAACTACTTCCTACAGAGCTGTCTTGATAGGGTAAGTCGTTTTTAATTTGATGCGTTTTTAAAGACAGTTTTAGGCCATCCCACACTTGTGGGTTCGCCATGACTTTCTCGGCATCCATAATCAAATAACCACCATTGGCACGATGCAGTGCCCCAGGCTGAATTGAGCGGTAACTGGTGATAAGCGAGCCTTGCGAAGTCGCATATTCAATTTTACCGAAAATATTACCAAAGGTTGGGTTCGGCTCATACACCACAGGGGCTGCATCGCCCTCTTTGTATTCCACGAGAATATTTGGCGCAAAGAAGTCCGTTAGCATCCCTTTACGGTCAAAATCTTCTTTGTTTTCGTCGTTGTCATCGTCGTCAAGCCACTCAAGAACTGCATCAATAATTTCTTCGCGGATGTCTTTTAAGTAACGTAATACACCAATATGCGTGGCGTATTTATGCTCAAGGGCTTTAATAAGTGGTTTCGTAGCAAGCTCTGCGGTAGATTTTTTAAGATTACGCAGTTTTTCAGATGATTCACGTTTCCAACGAGGTAGCTCTATCAATGCTTCGATTAATGCGTCTTCAAGTTTTTCAATAACCTCATAAAACTCAATACGTAGAGGCTCTTCTAGGGCTGAAAATTCATTGTCGCTCAGTTGTTTACCATCAACTAAAGGCGCAAATCCAACAACACCATTTTCTTCAATCAGCGCAACACTTTGCTCAAGAGCAGCAATTTCAACAGCAGTAATTGCCGCATCATAGGTATCGTTAAACTCACGGTCGATTGATTTTTTCTTGCGCTGATAACCCGGGTTATCAAAAGCTGCTGGGAATGTATCGAGTACTTCGTCGATAAAAGAGTCTATATCGTCAGCTAATTGCTTCGATTGACCGGCTTGCATAAATAACGCGATTGGCTCACGGTGGTCGTCATAGTTGTTAACATACAACCACTCATTAGGCGTTGGGCGGTCTTTAGAATGGGCTGTGAGTTTGTCTTTTACTAAAGTGTATCGACCATGTGCAGCTTCACCCATCACATAAACATTATAACCAGGTAACTCCATGCCCAGTGAAAAGTCGAGGGCACTTTGCGCACGTTGCTGGCCAATAAATGGCAACGCTTCTGGATATGGGTTTTGCATACACGTGGCAACATGACTCGCCGCAATCTCAGGTGCTAACGCAGAAACAGGTAGTGGGATTAGTTTTTTTGTCATTCTAACTTCTTATTTCCCAGTCTTGACTGGGCATTATAGGTAACGCCCAGCACAAGCTTGCGTCACTGATTAAGGTTGTAATGCCTTACGGCGAAAATAAATACCGCCACATTCAGTACAAGGAGTAATTTGCGTAGCATGGTAAACATCGTAACTATGTTGACAATTTTTACATACTAATGTGCCCATGGCTATCCATTCTCCTTCTTGATAAACACCATTGTGTTGAAAATCTTGGTTTAAGGCTTGCCATTCGAGCTGAGTTTTATCTTCAATGTGCGACAACTCGTACCAAAGCGACTCTTTAAGCTCGAGCCATGCGAGTGAATCATAGTGACTGTCGTTTTCTTTGATGTGGTCGATATCGCGTTGTAAATAGTCACGATACTGATTTAATTTTTCTTGCCCTAAATCTTTAAGTGCCTGCTCTGATTCAACAAATTTCTCCATTGCATCCTTGAGCTCATGATCTTTTACGTCTTTAAGCCAAGCACTCAAATCACTCAGCCAAGATTTATAATCTGCCATCGTTTACTCCTTCAAAAGTGATGAAAAATCAACCGTTATTCTAGTTGAGTATAGGTTAACCTGCCCTGAAAATATATTTCCTTGGAAAATTAACAAAAGCGCCTATTTGCCGCTGTGATTAGCATGTATTTTGGGTTATCCTTATCGACAATTTTTTATTAATTTGCAAGAAGTCTGGAATCGTAGATGCAAGAGCAATATAACCCGCAAGACATTGAGTCAAAAGTACAAGCCTACTGGGAAGAAAACCAAGTATTTAAAGTCACTGAAGATGAGAGCAAAGAAAAGTATTACTGTCTATCTATGTTCCCATACCCAAGCGGCCGACTCCACATGGGTCACGTTCGTAACTACACCATTGGTGACGTAGTATCACGCTTCCAACGCTTGCAAGGCAAAAACGTAATGCAACCTATGGGTTGGGATGCGTTTGGTCTACCAGCTGAAAATGCAGCAATTAAAAACAACACGGCCCCTGCTAAGTGGACTTACGAAAACATCGATTACATGCGTAACCAGTTAAAGCAACTAGGTTTTGGTTACGACTGGGATCGTGAAATCGCAACATGTCACCCAGAATACTACAAGTGGGAACAATGGTTCTTCACTAAGCTTTACGAAAAAGGCTTAGTTTACAAAAAGATGTCAACAGTTAACTGGGATCCAGTTGACCAAACAGTACTTGCTAACGAGCAAGTAATTGATGGTCGTGGTTGGCGTTCAGGTGCGATTGTTGAGCAAAAAGAAATTCCACAATGGTTCATCAAAATCACTGATTACGCACAAGAGCTATTAGATGATTTAGATAAGCTTGATCACTGGCCTGAGCAAGTTAAAACCATGCAGCGCAACTGGATTGGTCGTTCTGAAGGTTTAGAAATCGAATTTAAGCGTGCTGATAACGAAGACACATTCAGTGTTTATACAACGCGTCCAGATACCTTCATGGGTGTGACGTATGTAGCTGTTGCTGCTGGTCACCCGATTGCTCAAGAAGCCGCTAAAAACAGCGATGCTGTAGCAATGTTTGTTGATGAGTGTAAAAACACGAAAATCGCCGAAGCAGACATGGCGACCATGGACAAAAAAGGCATTGCAACAGGCTTTTATGCAATTCACCCATTGACAGGTAAGCAAGTACCAATTTGGGTCGCTAACTTCGTATTAATGGATTACGGCTCAGGCGCTGTTATGGCTGTTCCTGCGCACGACCAACGTGACTACGAGTTTGCAACAGCGTATGGCCTTGAGATTGCTCAAGTTATTGCGCCAGCTGAAGGTTCAGAAGAAAGCGTTGATTTAGACAACCAAGCATTCACTGAAAAAGGCGTGTTAGTTAACTCTGGTGAGTTCGACGGCCTTGAATTTGAAGCAGCGTTTAATGCCGTTGCAGACAAACTAGAAGCACTGGGTGTAGGTGAGCGTAAAGTGAACTTCCGTCTACGTGACTGGGGTGTTAGCCGTCAGCGTTACTGGGGCTCCCCAATCCCAATGTTAAGCGACGAAAATGGTAATGAGCTTGCTGCAACAGAAGACATGCTGCCAGTTCGCTTACCAGAAGACGTGGTAATGAATGGTGTTACTTCACCAATCAAAGCTGATCCTGAGTGGGCTAAAACAACTGTAAATGGTGCGCCTGCATTCCACGAAACAGATACCTTCGATACCTTCATGGAATCGTCTTGGTACTACGCTCGTTACTGTAGCCCACGTTTTGACGAAGGCATGATTGAACCAGGTGCAGCAAATTACTGGTTACCAGTAAACCAATACATCGGTGGTATTGAGCATGCGATCTTGCACTTACTTTACTCGCGTTTCTTCCACAAATTATTACGTGACTTTGGTTTAGTAACCTCTGATGAGCCATTTGAGCGCTTACTATGTCAAGGCATGGTATTGGCAGATACTTTCTATCGTAAAGATGAGAAAGGCGGTGATATCTGGATTTCACCAACAGACGTACAAACTGAAACAGACGACAAAGGTCGTGTTGTTAAAGCGTGGCACAAAGAAGATGGCGAGCCAGTATTCTCTGCAGGCATGAGCAAAATGTCGAAATCGAAAAATAACGGTATCGACCCACAACAAGTTATCGCCCAGTACGGTGCGGACACAGTGCGTTTATTCATGATGTTCACTGCACCACCAGAGCAAACTCTTGAATGGTCTGATTCAGGTGTTGAAGGTGCAATGCGTTTCTTAAAACGTATTTGGAAATACGCTGTTGATGTTGAAACAGTAGGTTATCAAGCGCTTGATAAATCAGCGTTAAATAACGACCAAAAAGTACTTCGCCGTGAACTTCATAAAGCAATTGCAAAAGTGACTGATGACGTTGAGCGTCGTCAAACATTCAACACTGCAATCGCTGCAATCATGGAAATTTCGAACAAGTTACTTAAAGCACCACTTGCTGATAAACAAGATGTAGCAATTGCTAACGAAGCACTTGAAGCATTACTTATCATGCTTGCGCCTATCACACCGCACATGTGTCACCAGTTATGGCAAGACCTTGGCAAAGAAGGCGATATCTTAGATGCAGCATGGCCAACAGTTGATGAGTCAGCACTTGTTGAAGATGAGAAGCTAATCATTGTACAAGTTAACGGTAAGCTACGTGCTAAGCTAACAGTGCCTGCAGATGCAACTAAAGAGCAAGTTGAAGCATTAGCATTTGCTGAAGAAAACGTGACTAAGTTCACTGATGGCGCGACTATCCGTAAAGTAATTTACGTACCAGGCAAACTACTTAACGTGGTTGCTAACTAAGATGGCAGCGCTTCACGCACTGAAAAACGGACTAGCCCTTGCGCTAGTCTGTTTACTGCTGACAAGTTGTGGCTTTCATTTAAAGAAAGCCTCTAACTTGCCTGACGACTTAAAAGTCATCACGCTTGTTGGCGATGATGAAAAGTCAGCGCTTTTCGAATTAGTTGAAAAAGAGCTTATTGCGAGCAAAGTTGAACTTAACCAAGGTGGTAAACACCCTGAGTTAAAGATCCACAAAGACCGTTTAGAGCGTCAAATCTTGTCATTATTTGATAATGGTCAGGTTGCTGAGTATGAACTTGCCTACAGTGTAAGCTATACCTTGAAGCGCCCAGGACAAAAAGCCATTAATCAAAGCTTTGAATTGTATCGTAACTACCAAGACGACCCAGACAATGCCCTTGCCAAAGCAAAAGAGCTTGATTTGCTATTAAGCGAAATTCGGAAGCAAGCAAGTCGTCGTATCGTTCGTGAGTTATCACAACTGTAATGCGTTGTTATGCAAACCAACTTCCTAGCCAGTTAAAAAAAGGCTTAGCGCCTTTTTATATGGTATTTGGTGAAGAGCCTTATCAAATTGCGCAGTGCGTCATGCAAATACGCCAAGCAGCTAAACAACATGGCTTTGACGAAGTCATTAAATTTACCTTAATGCCGGGTTTTGACTGGCAAGAAATTGTTGCTCAATACCAAAGTATGTCGCTATTCAGCGCTCGTACCTTAATCGAGTTTGATTTAAACGAACAAAAACCAGGTACGCAAGGCAGTCAAATCTTTAAGCAACTTGTTGAGCTTGCTAATCCCGATACTATTTTGGTTTTAAAAGGTGCCAAAGCCAGCCAAGATATACAACGCAGCGCTTGGTTCAAAGCCTTAGATAAACAAGGTTTATTTGTTCCGTGTTATCCGCTTACGGGTAACCACCTAAGCCGTTGGTTAGATGAACAGTGTTATCGTCTAAACTTAAATCTTCACAACAACGCAAAACAAAGCTTAATTGATGCCACTGAAGGTAACTTACTAGCCTGCCACCAAGAATTAGAAAAACTGTCTTTGCTTTATGGTAGCGAACTGATTGACCAGCAAGCTGTGATGCAAGGACTACTCAACCAATCAAAGTTTGATATTTTTGATTTAAGCGATGCTTTATTGAGTGGTCATGCTGATCAAGCGGTTAAAGTGATGACAAAACTGGCTGCCGATAACACTGAAGCCATGAGTATTTTTTGGGCCATTAATAAAGAAGCTACTAACTTACTGGCATTGCAACACGGCCGTTTAAGCGGTGCCAATATGGCTGATTTATACAAGCAGTTTAATATTTGGAAAAACCAACAAGCCGCTGTGCAGCAAGCTTTAAATCGCTTAAATATTAATACCCTCGAACAAATCATAAAGCATTTAGCACAGTTTGATGCGGCTTATAAGCAAGGTAATTTGGTTGCTCCTTATCAAGCATTAATGCAAATATGCTTAGTGTTTTGCCAACCTGTGGCAATGCCATTACCTTGTCATCCGAACCTTGATTAAGAGTAACCATTGATGATTGCTATTTTCGGTGGCACCTTTGATCCAATTCACTTAGGTCATATTAATATGGCCGAGCAATGTGTTCAGCAGTGTCAACTCGATACCCTTTATTTTATGCCTTGCGCTATTCCTGCCCATAAAGCAAAACCTGGGATCAGTGATGAGCACCGTATTAACATGCTAAAGCTCGCCATTGAAAACAATCCACACTTTGCCATCGATTACCGTGAGTTAAACCGAGAAGGTGCCTCGTATTCGCTATTAAGCC
This sequence comes from Pseudoalteromonas gelatinilytica, assembly GCF_001641615.1. GTDB lineage: Bacteria > Pseudomonadota > Gammaproteobacteria > Enterobacterales > Alteromonadaceae > Pseudoalteromonas > Pseudoalteromonas gelatinilytica. The sequence goes on along the minus strand of NZ_LRRU01000015.1, from coordinate 11,706 downwards.
TTGAAGAACTGCGCGCAGAAAACCCATCAGCACCGATTATGTTTTTAATCGGTATGGACTCATTCAATACCCTAGATAAATGGTTTAAATGGCAAGAAATTGTCAAGCTTTGTCACATTGTGGTGTACCAGCGTCCGGGGCAACACTGCCAAGTAGACGGTGAACTCGCTGCCTATAAAGCTCATGCCTTTACGGAGCAGCTCTGTCAACTACAACACGCTCCTGCTGGTAAGTTATTATTTTTAAATGGCTTACAAGTAAATGCTGCGTCTAGTGAAATCAGAGAAAAGTTACAATTAAATGCTACCACAGCGGAACTTTTACCTACTGCTGTCAGTCAATACATTGCGCAGCATCATCTTTACCAAACAGATGAATAAATACTGCCTACGTGATAAAATAACAAATTACGATTATTTATTTTTGAGAAAACACTTTGGATTCTAAACAACTACTCGCATTTGCCCTTGATAAAGTCGACGATATGAAAGCCCGTGATGTGGTTCAGCTTGATGTTCGTGGTAAATCTGACATTACCGATTACATGTTAGTATGCTCTGGTAACTCTAAACGTCACGTGCAATCAATTGCAGCTCACGTTGCTAAAGAAGCACGCCATGCAGGTGAAGAACCGCTTGGTTACGAAGGCCAAAATGAAGGCGAATGGGTGCTTGTTGACCTAGGTGATGTGGTTGTGCACGTAATGCAAGACCAAACTCGCGATTTCTATGATCTAGAGAAACTTTGGGGTTAACCCTTAGCAAGGACATAGGTAACCATTTTGAAAATACAATTGATTGCTGTTGGTACCAAAATGCCAGCATGGGTTGAAACCGGATTCACTGAATATCAACGCCGTTTTCCGCGTGATATGCCTCTTGAACTAATTGAAATCCCCGCAGGCAAACGTGGTAAAAATGCGGATATCAAACGTATTTTACAACTTGAAGGCGAAAAGACCCTAGCTGCGATCCCTAAAGGCAACCGCATTGTTACGCTAGAAGTAACTGGTAAACCAATGGATACCCATCAGCTGGCAAAAAGTATGGAAAAATGGCAACTTGATGGCCGTGATGTCAGCTTGCTGATCGGCGGTCCTGAAGGCTTAGCGCCTGAGTGTATCGCAGCCTCAGAGCAAAAGTGGTCATTATCCAACCTAACACTACCGCACCCTTTAGTGCGTATTATTGTTGCTGAAAGCCTATATCGTGGCTGGAGCTTGAATAACAACCACCCTTATCATCGCGAGTAGTAAAGCCAATGCGAAAACACAGACCCACAATTCGAGATCACTCGGCTGAAGCTAATTTATTTGCCCGCCGAGCATTTGTGGGTTTTGTGTTTGTTACACTGTTAATTGGCGTGTTGCTATCAAATTTATACAACATCCAAGTTATTGAGCATCAAGATTATCAAACCCGCTCGAATGATAACCGAATCAAAGTCATTCCTATCGCCCCTAACCGTGGCCTTATCTATGACAGAAATGGCGTGTTACTGGCAGAGAACAAGCCGGTTTATAATTTAGAAGTGATCCCCGAAGAGGTTGATAACCTCGAACAGGCACTGAGCGAAGTTGAAAAAGTTATTGAAATTAGTGAGCAACAAAAAGCTGACTTTTTAGATGACATTAAGCACAACCGCCGCTTTAAAAGCCAAGTATTAAAAGCCCGTTTAGATGAAACCGAAGTTGCAAAATTTTCGGTTAATCAGCATAAGTTTCCAGGCTTTAGTATCGAAGCGCGTCTAGCTCGCTATTACCCATATGGTGATACCCTCACCCATGCCTTAGGTTATGTTGCCAAACTCAACAAAAAAGAGCTCACCAAACTGGAAGCAGAAGACCAAGCAACCAACTACCGCGCAACGCACGACATTGGTAAGCTAGGTATCGAAAAGTATTACGAAGAACTTCTTCATGGTGTAGTTGGTTCACAGCGCGTTGAAGTGAATAACCGTGGCCGAGTTATACGTACTTTAAGCCTCACACCCCCTGAGCCTGGTCACGACTTAGTACTAACTCTGGATATTGGCCTACAGCAAATTGCTCAGCACGCATTGAAGGATATGCGTGGCGCCATCGTGGTACTAGACGCTAAAGATGGTGGTGTTTTAGCCATGTATTCCAACCCAAGTTATGACCCTAACTTATTTGTGCATGGCATCAGCAGTAAAGATTATAAAGAATTATTAAACCCAGACCGACCACTTATCAACCGGACTACCCAAGGCCGCTATGCGCCTGCCTCAACGGTTAAGCCCCATATGGCAATTCTTGCCCTTGAAGAAGGACTGGTAACCGAGCAAACACAAATTTGGGATCCGGGCTTTTTCCAAATTCCTAACGTAGAGCACAAATGGCGTGACTGGAAACGTTGGGGTCATGGTCATGTTGATGTGTATCGTGCCATTGAAGAATCATGCGATACCTATTTTTACGATGTTTCTTATCGACTCGGTATTACAAAAATCAGCGATTTTATGTCACAGTTTGGCTATGGCCAGCTATCGGGTATTGATATTCATGAAGAAACTGCCGCCATTATGCCTTCTAGAGAATGGAAAGAAGCACGTTTTAGAGAATCATGGTGGCGCGGTGATACGATTTCAGTGGGTATCGGCCAAGGCTATTGGACCGCCACACCGATGCAAATTGCTAATGCTACCAACATCTTAGTAAATCGAGGTTTAGATCACCCGCCACATCTTGTGCAGGTAGCGAAAAAAGAAGACGAAGTAACACAGATCAACAATGATGAGAAACCACCTTTGGTACTCAAAAACCCTCATCATTGGCAAATTGCACTAGATGCCATGCACAACACCGTGCATAAAGTCACCGGCACCGCCCATAAAGCATTTAAAGGAGCAAATTACGACCCAGCAGGTAAAACGGGTACTGCTCAGGTTGTAAGTATTGCCCAAGGAGAGCGTTATGATGCTAAGTCACTTAAAGAGCGTCAGCGAGATAACGCTATTTACGTTGGTTTTGCTCCTTACAAAGACCCACAAATAGTGGTCTCTGTGGTGGTTGAAAACACCGGTGGTGGTGGTACGGTTGGTGCGCCAATTGCGCGCCAATTGATGGATTACTACTTTTCAGCGAACCCAATACAAATTGCCCAGAGTGATGCGCCATGATCCCATTAAATAAAAAGCGTTCAATATGGCAGCGCCTACACCTAGACTTACCGCTGCTTCTAGCTCTGATGACGATGATGGTAGCCAGCCTTGCGATTGTATACAGTGCCAGCGGCCAAGACTCAGCGATGATGATACGCCACGCAACACGTATGTTTGGCGCTATCCTAGGCATGTTTATACTCGCGCAATTTTCACCTAATACATTAAAAAGCATGGTTATCCCTCTTTATTGCATCGGCCTTTTGATGCTGGTTGGGGTGTTGTTATTCGGGGTAAGTTCGAAAGGTGCTCAGCGCTGGCTTGATTTAGGTGTGACCCGTTTCCAGCCGTCAGAATTAATGAAAATTGCCGTGCCTATGATGGTTGCTTGGTATATTGGTCGCAATCATTTACCGCCTCGACCGCTGCACTTAATTATTGGTTTTGTGATTGTGATGGTGCCCACCATTTTAATTAAAGAGCAACCCGACTTAGGTACATCTATCTTGATTGCCAGTTCAGGTATTTTTGTATTGTTTTTATCTGGTCTTAGTTGGCGCTTGATTGGCTTTTTATCAGCGACAGTGGCATTAGCAGCTTGGCCGTTTTGGCATTACGTGATGCTTGATTATCAAAAGCAACGAGTACTGACCTTTTTAGATCCTGAAAGCGATCCGCTTGGCTCTGGTTACCACATTATTCAATCGAAAATTGCAATTGGCTCGGGAGGAATTGAAGGGAAAGGCTGGCTGCAAGGTACGCAATCGCAACTAGAGTTTTTACCTGAGCGTCATACCGATTTTATTTTTTCTGTACTGAGCGAAGAGTTTGGCCTGTTTGGGGTCTGTTTATTATTGTGTATGTACTTATTTATCATTGGTCGTGGGTTGTATATCGCAGTGAACGCTCAAGATGCGTTTGGTAAACTACTTGCTGGCGCATTAACACTGACCTTCTTTGTTTATGTATTTGTTAATATTGGCATGGTATCGGGTTTACTACCGGTTGTCGGTGTTCCGTTACCTCTGATAAGTTATGGTGGCACCTCAATGGTGACCTTAATGGCCGGATTTGGCATTATCATGTCAATCGCCACCGATAAAAGGATGCTTTTAAAATAATGACACAGCGAGTCAACTTCTTACTTATTGCGTTATTTTCTGTGCTGCTAGCAGCATGTAGTTCATCTTCGCAACAAGGCCGTTATGCCTTGGAGCATGATGCAGCCCCGCTTCGAAAACCAACCGAGTTGGAAATGCAAGATGCGATTGTCACTGCGGTTGTTAAAAGTGCAAGCGCTAGCCGTCCTTACGAGGTTCGCGGTAAACGCTACACGCCGATGCTAGATGAAACTGGCTATGCAGAAGAAGGCATTGCTTCGTGGTATGGTCGAAAGTTTCACAATTATCACACCTCAAACGGCGAAGTGTACGATATGTTTGCGATGACAGCCGCCCATAAAACGCTACCGCTACCGAGCTTTGCCAGAGTAACAAATTTAGATAATGGAAAATCAGTGATTGTTCGCGTCAATGACCGTGGCCCATTTCATGATGACCGTATTATCGATTTATCTTATTCTGCGGCCTATAAATTAGGTTATTACCGACAAGGTACAGCCCGTGTTAAGGTTGAGGCTGTTACCCTCGCCAATTCTGCCCCTCGTTTAAGCTACATACAGGTTGCAGCGGGAAGTACTCTTGCTAATGTTGAGGCGCTCGCGTTTCAACTTCGTCAGCAATATCATGTGCCAACAAACATTGTTGAAAAAGACGGGATCTATCGATTACGTCTCGGTCCAATAAAAGATGCCGCAGAAGCACAAGCAGTTTTAGAGAAGCTAAAACAAAACCAATTTCAGAACGCGTTCTTGCTTTACAGTGAGTAAGGCCTTTAGAATAGGTCAACGCGACATGTTTAACTTTAACCATTAATGAGTACGATGAAATCTATAAAATATAAAATCTTAAGTGGCGTTTGTGGCCTTGTTTGCACTGCTAGCGTATTTTCAGCAACAGCCCAAATCATCCCTGCCCCACCTCAAGTTAATGCGAAAGGTTACTTTCTGGTTGATTTCACCACAGGTAAAGTGATTGCCGAAGGCGAAGCAGATACCAAATTAGCACCGGCTAGTTTAACCAAAATGATGACCAGTTATGTAATTGGTACAGAAATCAAAGCAGGCAATATTGCGCCAACTGATATGGTTACTGTAAGCGAAAAAGCGTGGGCAAAAAATTTCCCTGAGTCATCAAAAATGTTTATCGAAGTGGGTAAGCAGATCAGTGTTGATGACCTTAACCACGGTATTATTATTCAATCAGGTAACGATGCTTGTGTCGCAATGGCTGAGCACATTGCTGGAAGTGAAAGTGCATTTGCTGATTTAATGAATGCCCATGCAGAAAAGCTTGGTATGACGAATAGTCACTTCATTAACAGCCACGGCTTAGATACTAACGAGCACTACACAACACCACGCGATATGGCAACATTAGGTGCTGCTCTTATTCGTGATGTTCCAGATGAATATGAAGTATACGCACAAAAATCATTTACGTTTAATGGCATCAAGCAATACAACCGCAACTCATTGTTGTGGGATGAAAGCATGAATGTTGATGGTATTAAAACAGGCCATACATCAGAAGCAGGCTACAGCTTAGTTAGCTCAGCAACAAAAGACGACATGCGTTTAATCGCGGTAGTGATGGGCACAGAAAGCGAGCGTGCACGTAAAGTTGAAAGCAAAAAGCTATTAAACTACGGTTTCCGCTTTTTCGAAACAATCACACCATACAAAGCAGGCGACAGCTTTGCTGAGCAACGTATTTGGATGGGTAACAAAGAAAACGTATCGCTAGGTATACTAGAAGATACGCCAATTACTATTCCACGTGGCCAACGTAAAAACTTAAAAGCGAACTTCGAGCTTGATAAAACATTAGAAGCACCGCTTGCTAAAGGCACGAAAGTAGGCACGCTTTTCTTACAACTTGAAGGTGAAGAAATTGCACAATATCCACTAGTTACACTAGAAGAAGTGGAAGAAGGCAGCTTCTTTAGCAAGATTTACGATTACCTACGTTTACAGATCCAGTAATCTGGTCATAAAGTTTATAAACGCCTTGCATCGCAAGGCGTTTTTTTTTGTCTGAAAAATGATAGAATGCGCCCCATATCAGTCGCGCTGGGTCGAGTGCGTCGTAATCTAAGTTTGCTTAATATCAAGAAATGGTAGAGATCACTTCTTTTAAGCACACGCATTGTTTGAGGAGTCACCGTCGTGGTTCAACCTGTAAAAAATACTAAGTTTGACGAGTATTTAGATTTCCCTTGCCCATTCACATTTAAAATCATGGGCTTAGCAAACGTAAATCTGACGGATCAGATCCTAGAAAAGCTGCAACCAATTGCACCGGGCGACTATGCGCCAAAGGTTAAACCAAGCAGCAAGGGTAATTACGAATCTGTGACGCTTGTAGCAACCGTTACAAGTAAAGAGCACATTGAAGAAATTTATAACGTGATCAGCAACATCGATGACGTACGTCACATGCTATAGGCCGATTACGGAGTAACTCGTGAGCGAAAGAGAATTAATCGTTCGTCAATTAGGTCGTCAGCGTTACATGCCAATTTGGCAAAAAATGCAATCTTTTACCGACACCCGTGATGAGCACACTGCCGATGAAATTTGGCTTGTAGAGCACGAGCCTGTATTTACGCAAGGCCAAGCTGGTAAAGCTGAGCACTTATTAAATACCGGTGATATCGAAGTGATCCAAGTAGACCGTGGGGGTCAAGTAACCTACCACGGACCGGGTCAGCAAATGATGTATGTGCTGTTCAACTTACGCCGTTTAAACATTGGTGTAAGAGAGCTGGTAACCTGGCTTGAAGAGTGCATTATCGACACGTTAAAAGACTATGACATTGATGCCTACGCAAAAGCAGATGCACCGGGTGTTTACGTTAACGATAGCAAAGTTGCTTCATTAGGTCTTCGCGTTCGCCGCGGTTGCTCTTTCCACGGTTTAGCACTTAATGTAAACATGGATCTAAGTCCATTTTTACGTATTAATCCATGCGGCTATGCTGGCATGAACATGGTGCAAACAACCGACCTTAACGGTCCGCAAAACCTCGAGCAAGCAGGTTCAGGGCTTGTAAAACACATGATTAAAAAGCTTAATGCTACTGTGGTTAAGCACACTGAAGGGTTTGAAAACGAATGAATAAACCAGTCAAAATGGAACCGGGCGTAAAACTGCGTGATGCAGAAAAAATGGCGCTGATCCCAGTTAAAGTTTTACCGACTGAAAAGAACGAAATGCTGCGTAAGCCAGAGTGGCTAAAAATTCGCTTACCAAAATCAACCGAGCGTATTGATGGTATTAAACAAGCGATGCGTAAACATGGTTTGCACTCAGTGTGTGAAGAGGCATCATGCCCTAACCTATCTGAATGTTTCAACCACGGTACAGCGACTTTCATGATTTTAGGTGCAATTTGTACTCGTCGTTGCCCGTTCTGTGATGTTGCCCACGGCCGTCCATTAAAGCCAGATGCAGCTGAGCCTGAAAAGCTCGCACTGACTATTAAAGACATGAAGCTGAGCTATGTTGTAATCACGTCAGTAGACCGTGATGACTTACGTGATGGCGGTGCACAGCATTTTGCTGATTGTATTCGTGAAATTCGTAAGCACAATCCAAATATCACAATTGAAATCTTAGTACCTGATTTCCGTGGTCGTATGGACAGAGCCCTTGATATCTTAATTGAGACGCCACCAGATGTATTTAACCACAACCTAGAAACAGCACCGCGTTTATACAAATTAGCGCGTCCAGGTGCTGATTATAAGTGGTCACTTGAGCTATTACGTCGTTTTAAAGAAGCGCACCCAAATGTGAAAACGAAGTCTGGCTTGATGGTGGGTCTTGGTGAAGAGATCAGTGAAATCGAAGAAGTGTTACGCGATTTACGCGCACACAACGTTGATATGCTTACCGTAGGTCAATACTTGCAACCTTCTAAGCACCACTTACCGGTTAAACGCTACGTGCCGCCAGCAGAGTTTGATGGACTAAAAGAGTATGCAGATGAAATTGGCTTTACACATGCAGCTTGTGGCCCATTTGTTCGCTCAAGCTACCATGCTGACCAACAAGCAGCTGGTAAAGAAGTGAAGTAAGCCTTCTTACAGATGTTAAAAAGCCCGCATTAAGCTGGGCTAATACTTTATTAGGGATCTGAATACTCAGATCCCTTTTTTATTTCAACGTGAAATCAAATGCTTAGCCATCAAGATATGTCGAAAATTACATTCGAGAGCAGGTATATCCTCATTAAAAACAATAGGTTAGTAGGTCTACTGTAATTAATGGTGTGAGGTGTAGTACCAATTGTCTGCGTATTTTATTATTTGAGTTACATCTTCTTCATCTAAATCCGCATAGCTCCTTGGGTCGCCGCCGTCAGGGACATATAAAAAACCAGAATAGTTGTCCAATATCCCTCTAAAGGTGTAGAAGAAAACGTATTTCGAACCGTCGATATCTTGAACCACAATCTCATTTCCGCCCATTGATATTTTTGAATACTCAGAGCCTAGTGCTATTAACGATGAATTATGTTGTACATTAGAGACAAGCTCGCCAGAGTAAACCCTTGCGACGACTTCTTGACGTTGAGATTCATATAAGTGGAAATCTGCATTTATCCAGAGCTTCGTAAACGGAACAAACTCTAGTACAGCAAGGGCAACCAATTGGACTGCTAAGGGAATTGTTGCCAACCACCTAATTTCTTTGAACTTAAAAAGACATGAAATGCTAAAACCGAGTCCCGTTAAAAAGACAATAAATACCACAAGCATCAACGGCATCATCAAGAAAGGAGTTATCCAATCAATGATTGACCATTGAAATGCCATTATTAATATAGCGAATGCCGACACCCCGACAGCTAGCTTAGCTCTGTTCTCTATTCCTTTAATCATTGACTTCCTTATTGTAAGTTTTTAATTTTGCTCGCGACTGTAAAGTCTAGAATATCTTCTATTGTATATTTCTTATCTGTAATGCCAAGCTTTTGAGCTGGTGTTGTTGCTTCCTGATACAGTCCTTTGTTTTTAAGTGACTTTTCGTCGGTCAATACGTAGTTGTTGTAGACCCTCAATATCTCAATAATCATAACCGCCCATTTAGGGTTGTATGAAGCGTAGCCATTCCATCGTTTACTGTTTGTGGCTGATGTTATTGGTCGCTCGAACATATTGATTCGGCGGCGTATCATTTGAAAGTAGTTATCAACTCCATATGTAGATACATCTAACAAATTCTCAGATAGCGTTTGGCTAACAGATATAGCGCCATGAAAGCCTACTAATGGTTTTACTTGAACAGAATGTCTAGATTTAGGAAATGGATGAACTAACCACTCTGATTTAGCCGATCCTGATTCAATAGTACGTTTGTGCATCTCGGCAGCCCAATATTGTTGCGATATTTGAGCTAGTTTTTCTCTATCAACTTTGGCCCTCTTTATGTCGCTCATAGTAATCCCATGCTTAAGAAGAACTTGTTCTGACCAGGCACGCTTGTCTTGCATTTGGCTGGCATTGTTCCTTTCTGCTTTTACAAGCACAGGGTAGAGTTTGCTGGCCGCAATCTGTTCTTTCATCACTAACCCAATACCAAGTTCAAAGCCTTCGTCGGCATCTGCGAATAAACGAGTGTAACGCGCCTCATTTACGTACTGTTTTATCACTTCAAGGTGTGCCATGAGAGAATAAGTTTGTTGCACTAGTAAATTTTTATTTGGTGCTTTCAGAGGCAGGGTATCATCAACGTCATCAGTTTCGACTTCTTGATTGGATAGAACGTACTGACCATACCTTCTCTTGTGTTCAGGCTTCTTAAGATCACTACATCTGCTAATGTCTCTTTTAATTACTTCCCAGTCTGAGGTGGTGTCGAAGTTAACTGTACTAGCAAATACAAATCGAGTTTTATTGTCTACCGTTGAAGTATTTACCAGTTTCGTAGGGCGACTGTCCTTCTTATCACTCCAGTTAGACAGGTAGTGCTGCCTGTCCATACTAACTTCTAGGGTTTTGCCTTTTAAAGCCTGAATGTTGTTCTGTATGTGCCAACGGTCAAACTCAACACACTGGTTAAAGAAAAACTCGATACGGTGGTAAATTAAAGTGATAGGCACATCCAAAATTTCTTCCATTCTGTTGACGATACCTTTGTTAATAAGCATTCTGAACAATATTCCATTGATATCAGCTCTCTTTTGACCATACTCAGCGTTCAACGGTACGTTGAAAGGATTGTGACAGGCATTGCATTCAATCCTTTGGGCTTCTCGATACTTCAATGACTCTACTGTTGACGGTACTGTGCCTCTTAAGGTGTAACGCTTAGGCTTATCTAACCAATTTACCACCGCATTTCGACATGGCCTAGTTCGTCGTCGTGATGTTTCAAGTTTCTTATCAGGGCAACAAATCTCTTTATTGGAAAATATTTGCTTTTGCCTATTTGACTCTTCAACGAAAGCTTTGTTGTTTATCAGTTTTGTACTTGTGCCGCAGATGATGCAAGTTAACACGCGACCTATCTTTGTTTTAGTAAACCTATAATCATTACCTAACCCTCGCATTATAGAGCCATCAGCTTTGCGTTTGGGATTAAGTGCGGCTACACCATAGTTTCGGCAGTTTGGGTTCTTACAGTAGTTAAGCTGAATAGCTTTACCAGTGATAGGATCTTTGTAGGCTCTTGGGATTGGAAAGGCTGTAGGCTCGACACGTTCATTTTGATGCGGTGTCTTCGCAAGTGGTTTGTCACTCGAATAATGAAACTTCAGGTACAGCTCCGCTGTAATAAAGGCATCTATTGCGGCACCGTGTGATTTTCTTTCAGTAATGTCTATACCATAACGTATGCAAGCATTATCTAATTTGACCCATTTCCCATAGTTTTCCCTATTGGCAAAATCCCTCATCAAGCAAGATACGTCGTAATCTCTATTGAAGACAATATCTAGTCCACATCGATCAATTTCTGATTGCAGGAAATCAACATCAAATTCTGAATTGTAAAAGGAAAGTCGTGCACCATCTATGAACTCTAGAAATTCTTCAGCTATTTGGCAGAACGTTGGCTTATCAAGCAAAAATGAATCTTCAATTTGGTGTACCGCGTGGGCTTCCGACGTACTCTTCTTACCTTCAGGGTTTTAGAAGTAGTGGAAGATGCTGCCTGTGATATCGCCATCAATTATTTCTACGGCAGCAAGGTTAACAATGCGATGCTTGCCCTTGCGTGGAGACAAGCCAGTTGTCTCTGTATCTATTATTACTACTCTGTCCATTGATCCCCCTAGCGATCAATTCTAGTAATAATTAGAAAAATTTCAATTAACTACTTAAGCTATTGAATATATAGAAAATACATCTGCTCGCGAATGTTTTTTTTGCGTAAGTTTTAATGTTAACCCTATGATTTTATGTACATAAATAAAAAGGGATCTACATATGTAGATCCCTAATAAAGTATCAGCCCA
>NZ_LRRU01000014.1 GCF_001641615.1 Pseudoalteromonas gelatinilytica | reverse complement strand
TGCTCAATGAATTCTGAATTTTGATATCTTTCGATATCGAATTGACTGTGCTGAAACAAGTAAACTTGTTTCCGTTGGTCACTCAGTTCAATTGAGACTCTAAATTTGTTTGCGTCCCTACCGAAGTAGTTCTGCTGTTAGAACTCAATCTGTACGAGTGCCCACACAGATGATTGCTTTATATTGTTAAAGAACGTTGCGACGTTGTCGCTAGGGATGCGTATAATACATCCTTAAATTTTCGAGTCAACACTTAATTTTAAACTTTCTTTTTAGACCGTTTTAAACCGAAGTTTTACTTAACTCTCTGTCACCTTGTTCAGCGCTTTTCATTGCTGCCCGCCGTGTCAGTGGATGCGCATTATAGGGATGCGAAGAATTAACGCAAGCACTTTTTGTAGAAAACTACTAAAAACTTACCTTTCGCGCAAAAAACAAGCTAAAGGCAGTAAAAAACACAGTTTACTGTACAAAATACAGCCAACTTTTCTCGAGAGGATCTTAAGTATTATCGAAATTAGGTAATACGCAAGTTTTTAAATAAAAAAAGCGCCACAATTTTTAATGGCGCTTTTATCAATCAATAATGGATTAGTACAAGATACTATATAACTTACGGCGATACTTAGATGCCAAGGCATCGCCATCAGGTAAAGAAGCGATAATTTCTAGATAGCTTGGTTTTGCATCTGCGTAATTAAGATCTTTTTTAAGTACATTAAATAACATCTCTAAAGCTTCTTCTTTACGACCCGCACTATTAAGTGCATTACTTAGTTCTACTTTTATCTCTAAATCATTTGGGTATTTTTCAGCTTTCGTTTGTAGTGCTTTTATTTCAGGTGAATCTGTTGCAGCTAATGCTTGTTCACACTTTGCTTGAATATTTGTGAAATACGCATCTCGTTCATTTTCTGCAACTGAAGCTAACAATGCTTGCGCATCTTCTAATTTATGTATTTGAATACAGATATCAGCTAATACTAATTTTACACGCGTATGGCTTGGATCTAACTCGTAAGCCTGCTTTGCGTAATTAAAGGCATTATTTAAATCTTGATTAATTAACGCTTGTTTAGCTTGCTCTAATAATAACTCGTGCTGTGCTGGTAAATGTTTTGCAAGCGCATCACGAATTTGCTGTTCTGTTTGAGCACCCGGTAACATATCGACAGGTGCAGAATCTTTTAACATCACAAGTGTTGGTAATGCTTGTAAACCAATTTGTTGAGCAAGTTGCCCAGCAAGAGCTTGCTCAATATCACAATCTAATGTTGCTACCAATAAATGCTCACCATATTCATGTGCGATTTTTTCTAAAATAGCAGCTTGCTGATGACACTCAGGATTTTGCGCAGAGTAAAAAGTAAGTAACACTAATTTTTCAGCGGATGTTTCACCCAAAGCTTGCTGCAAATTTTGCGGGGTAAGATTTATCATATTATTCATTTGATTGATTGCACTATATAAGTATTTAGGTTTTTATATAGTGGCAAACATAACAATTACAAGTCCCACAGGTCGAGGTCATTATGAAATTATCTGCTATTTCTGCAGCTTTATTACTTCTTAGTCCATTCGCACAAGCAACAACACTAGATTTAAACCTTCAACAAACTATGCCTGAGATTGAAAAGCTCTATTTAGACTTGCATCAATCTCCTGAACTGTCGTACCACGAAAAACAAACAGGCCAAAAGATAGCAAAGCAATTAAAACAACTAGGCTTTACTGTTACAGATAATGTAGGGGGTTACGGCGTTGTTGGGATTTATGAAAATGGTGATGGCCCTACAATTATGATCCGCACTGATACTGACGGATTACCAATTGTTGAACAAACCGGTAAGCCTTACGCTTCTAAAGTAACCGTCACTAATGATACGGGTGCAACTGTTGGCGTAATGCATGGTTGTGGTCATGATATTCACATGAGTTCATTTATTGGCACAGCACAACAGTTAATGACCCACAAAGATCAGTGGCAAGGTACACTAATGATGGTCGCACAACCCGCAGAGGAAGTAGGCGGTGGTGCAAAAGCAATGCTTAAAGAAGGGCTCTTTACTAAGTACCCTACCCCAGACCATGTTATTGGGTTACATGTAAGTGCGAGTGTTCCAGCTGGTAAAGTCAGTATGAAAACTGAATATACGATGGCAAGTGTTGACTCTGTTGATATTACTGTAAAGGGTAAAGGCGGTCACGGTGCCTATCCTCATACAACAATAGACCCTGTTGTGATTGCTTCGCGCATTGTATTAGCACTACAAACAATTACGAGCCGTGAATTGTCACCATTAGAACCGTCTGTTATTACTGTTGGCTCAATTCATGGTGGCTCTAAACACAATGTCATTTCAGATGAAGTAAAACTACAACTGACACTGCGCAGTTATAACCCTGAAGTTCGTTTACAACAAATCGCGGCGATTAAACGAATTTCTAAAGGCATAGCATTAAGTGCTGGCCTTGATGAAAGCTTAGCGCCTGAAGTCTATGTACATGAAGACGAATCAATTCCTTCAACTTATAATAATCCAGCTCAAACCAACCTAGTGCGTTCAGCAATTGCTAACGCTATTGGTGAAGAGAATGTACTTGAAACTGAAGCTGTCATGGCAGGTGAAGACTTTGGTCTTTATGGTCGTACAGAGCAGCACGTACCAATTACTTTGTTTTGGTTAGGTGGTGTTGAACCGAGTCAATATGATGCAGCAATGCAATCTGGCGCAACATTACCTTCATTACACTCAAGTAAGTTTGCGCCTGATTACAAGAAGGCGCTTCCTACTGGCATTACAGCGATGAGTAACGCCGCGGTTGCCCTATTCAACAAAAAGTAGTTTAGGCTGACTTGGCTCTAGGCTTAGCTTTTCTTTTAAAACGTCGCTTTTGCGGCGTTTTTGGTAATTGGGCGAATACTTGACTGTCGCACTGCTTTGCTTGCTCAACTAAAGCATGCAGCTCTGCTAGTAATGGCGTTAAAAACTGCTGATAACTCATATGTTGCTCAGCTATATTCCCTAACGACGCTTCCCACTTAGCTGTTAAGTCAGGGCTAGCAAGCTGCTCTGGTAATGTACTTATGAGAGCTTTACCTGTTGCGGTAGCTAGAATGTTTTTACCCTGACGCTCTAAAAAGCGGCGTTTGAATAAAAGTTCAAGAATACCTGCCCGTGTAGCCTCAGTGCCTAAGCCATCAGTTTCTTTGAGGATCTTTTTAATTTCAGGGTCTTTCACATAGCGGCTGATACCTGTCATAGCACTTAATAAGGTAGCATCAGTAAAGTGTGCTGGCGGTGTTGTCATTTTATCTACCACTTCACCTTGATTACAATGCAGCTGCTGACCTTTTTCAAGTGGCGGTAAGGTCTGCTCATCTTTTAATTCGGTTTTGCCCATTAATGCTTTGAAGCCTAAGCTAACATCTTGCTTAGCCGCTGCTTTAAAAAGCCCACCCGCAATTTCGACCGTTACTTTGGTTTCGTTAAATAGATAGTCTGGATAAAACTGAATTAAATAATGACGGCAGATCAACCGATAGATTTTTTGTTCATCACTATTTAATGAGGCTGAGCGAAGTTGTTTTTCGGTAGGAACAATGGCGTGGTGAGCTGCAACCTTACTATCATTAAAACATTTACTCCGCTTACTCATATCGGCTTGCTTGCAAGCTTCACTTGCTTGCCCTTCATTATTCGCAATAGCAGCAATAATTTTAGCTGCATCTTTATGATGCTCTTTTGGTAAATAGCGATTATCTGAACGAGGATACGTAATTAACTTATGACGTTCATATAAACTTTGACAGGTATCGAGCACCTTTTGCGCTGGCATTGAAAATGCTTTTGCCGCATCAATTTGTAAAGCGGATAAATTATAAGGTAGCGGGGCTTGTTGCTTTTTTTGCTTTTGCTCAAGCTCAGCTACTTTAGCTGGCTGATTAGTTATTCGTGATACAACATTTTCAGCAAGCCCTCTATGCAATACTCTACCCTCTTCATCTTGATAAGGTTCGCAAGCTTTACTTGGTTGCCACTTAGCAGAAAATGTTTGCTGCTGCTCTGTTTCAAGGTGTGCTAAAACTTCGTAAAAAGGTTTTGCTACAAAATTAGCGATTTCATTATCACGATTAACGACTAAACCTAAGATAGGCGTTTGTACACGCCCAACAGATAACACATTACCAAATCCAGCTTTTTGCCCAGCAAGCGTATAAGCGCGAGTTAAATTCATGCCAAATAACCAATCGGCACGTGAGCGAGCTAAGGCTGATACGCTCAAGGGAATAAAATCGCGATTCGACTTTAAGTTATTCAGTGCTTTTTTCACCGCACTTAAGTTTAAGTCGCTGATTAATAGTCGTTGAATTTGCTGTTTCTTAGCTTGGCTTAATTTGACCTGTTCAATTACCTCATCAACCAATAACTGGCCTTCGCGATCAGGGTCGCCAGCATGAACAATTATGTTTGCCTGCTTAATTAGCTTTTTTAATACAGTAAGTTGTTTGCGTGTTTTTGCTTTAGGTTTTAATTGCCATTGTTCTGGCACGATAGGTAAGTGCTCAAATCGCCACTTTTTAAAACTTGCATCGTAATCATCTGGCTCTGCTTGTTCAAGCAAATGACCAATACACCAAGAAACACAATCACCATTAGCAAGCTCTATATAACCATCCTGTTTTTTTTGTGGTTTAGGCAATGCATCTGCAATGGCTCGCGCCAAGGACGGTTTTTCGGCAATGTAAAGTTTCATAACGCAACACTAAATACTGTTTTTATAAACAGTAGTCTAGCACAAGAATTTTAACTAAGGAATGACTTACGTCTGCGGGCTACGTCGAGTAAAAAGGTAAATGAGGGGTAGATAGCAGACGACCACAGTCCCAATATTGATTAGCGGTAGCAGGGTCTTATACATGTAAGTGCTGTATGACAAATCCCACAGATGGCGGTCAACTAAACGAAACAATTGCAAAATGGGCGCCATTATAACAACAAGTTGCCCCAAAGCACTTTGCCATAAGTAAACTTTATCTTTAATACCTAAGTAAGCAATGACAGCCATCCAAGCAATATCATTAAAAGCCCAAACGACATAGCGCCAGATATAAATGTCATCAAATGCTTTTAAAGCAGAATAAATAAGAGTCCCGTATAGGAAGAAAGCGGCTGTGATAACAGCAAAGTAAAATGCAGGCCAGTCTTTACGAAGATAAAAAATAATAATAGCTGGGCTCAAAATGAACACCCAGCTATTGCTCAAAATAACTCTAATTTGTTCAAACCAATCAGGCACAATAAAGCGTCTTAATCAGTTTTATCATCATCACCGCCATCACCATTGCCTGGCATGTAGCTATATTTATCAACTTTTTTCATTTTTATACTCCATTACATGTGTTAATGAAGTTTCACTTTAATTGATTTACGGCCTTACATCAATAGGGTCAGATTCGTGTGCTTTGCCTTGCATGATAGAGATTTCAACACGGCGATTTCGTTTACGATCTTCATCGGTCACATTCGGTACAAGGGGCCTTGTTTCAGCATGCCCTACCACGACCATTCGTGACTTATCAAAGCCTGGTGCTTTTTCCATTTCACTGGCGACTGCCACTGCGCGTTTTGATGATAAATCCCAGTTATTCGTATAAAGCTCATTCGATACTTGGAAATCATCAGTATGCCCTGACACGGTAATTTCGCCCGGCACATCTTTTAACAGCGTGGCGATATCTCGAATAATCGGTTTAAATTTTGGCTGTAAAAACGCACTGCCAGACGGGAATGAACCATTTTCTCGAATGCGAATAATAATTTGTTGGCCTAATGACTCAAGCTCAATTGCCCCATCCATTATTTGCTGTTCTAGCTGCTGGGCAATTTTCTTCACAAGTTCATTTGTTTGTTCTTGATCAGCCGCAGAAATTGACTGTTCCAAGGCTTGTTGCTGAGCCGTACTTTGTGACTCACCACCACGCTTGTTACCGCGTTGCTCTTGACGACCACCGGCAGAGCTTTCGTCGCCGGCCTGAAACTCAAGCATTTGCTGCGTCATTTCTACGGTTTGTTGTTGAATCGTTTCAATTGGAGTGGGTTCAGGCTTACCAGGCGTGAACTCCATGGCAATGACTGAGGTTCCTTTAGGAATATCTTTTACTTCTATTTTATTTTGTACACCGAAAGCAAACTTCATAGAGCCGGCAATTTGCTTGAACTTCAGTACATCCATTTCAGAGAAGGCAAGTAAGAGTACAAAGAAACACATTAATAGTGACATTAAATCTGCGAAAGTTCCCATCCAAGCAGGTAAGCCTGGTGGTGGGCATTTGCACTCTTGATCAGACATCCCCTACTCCTCGGTATCAACTTTACGTTTTGATTCAGCCAAGTAGTTTTTCAAGATACCTTCAATCACTTTCGGGTTTTGGCCATCTTGAATACCCAGTACTGCATCAAGAATTAAGCGTTGGTTAAGCGCTTCCTCATCTTTACGCAGCTCTAGTTTTACCTGAATAGGAATAGCAACAACGTTTGCTAAGAAAGCACCATAAAGTGTTGTTAAAAGAGCAACCGCCATTGCAGGACCGATTGCTTTAGGGTCATCCATGTTTGACAACATAGCAACCAGACCGATCAGTGTACCGATCATCCCCATCGCTGGAGCGATATCGGCGAGGGACTTAAATAAGCCTGCACCAATTTCATGGCGAGTAGCAGTAAGGGAAATATCTTTTTGCAGTGTAGCTCGTACCACATCAGCATCATGACCATCCACTAACATATCAACCCCTTTACGCATAAAGCCGTTAGGGATTTCGGCTTCTTCTAATGCTAAGAAACCACCTTTACGTGCTGAGTCAGCTAATTCTACTGCTTTTTCGATTAATTCTTCTGGCGATTCAATTTTGAACATAAAGGCTTTCGCAGCGACCTTACCAATGCCCAAAAATTGCCCCATAGTGAAATTCGATAATACGATAAAAATCGAACCACCAAATACAATGACCACCGAAGGCGTGTTGTAAAACATTGCAACTTGGCCGTCACTACTTAACACCATCGACATAGCAATTAAGCCTATGGCACCAAGAATACCTATTATGGTTGCTAAATCCACATACCCCTCCAGAGGAACAATTACACGACACCCATAGGCATCAAATTTTTATTATTAACTGCTTATCGGCAAGCAATTGAAATACTTAAATCATTAAATGAATTAATTTTATTTTAATGTAAGATTTTTAAGCTACAAGTTTAAGCTGTATCTAAAACCGTAAAAATAGCATATTGAAAATGGATTATGCGTAAAAAAACACATCATTCTTTGACCTAGTTTAGCATTCCCCCTAAAATTGGCCTCACTTTCTAACAGCTATCGAGGCCACAATGGCAACAAAGAAACCAGAAAACTTAAGCTTTGAAGAAGCACTGGATGAATTATCTCAAATTGTTGCACAAATGGAGCAAGGTGAACTGTCGCTAGAGCAGTCACTAAAACAGTTTGAACGCGGCATTGCGCTGGCGAATGCTTCATCTGGTAAGTTACAACAAGCCGAACAAAAGGTTGCCATTTTAATGGGCAACGATAGCCAAGCGCCTCTTAGCAATTTTGATTCAAACCTGGACTAATTAAGTGCAATTAAAAGAACAACTACAACGCGCTCGAGAAGACGTTGAAGCACATTTAAATCGCTATTTCGAACGACCACTTAATACCGAAAAAACCATCAAAGAAGCCACGCATTATGGTGTTTTAAATGGTGGTAAGCGCTTACGTCCCTACCTTGTTTATGCAACTGGCCGAATGATGGGCGCAGACAAAGCCGATCTTGATATTCTTGCCGCTGCTATTGAGTGTATTCATAGCTACTCATTAGTCCATGATGACCTACCTGCCATGGATGATGATGACTTAAGACGTGGCCGTCCTACCTGTCATATTGTTTACGGGGAAGCGCAAGCCATACTTGCCGGAGATGCATTACAAACACTGGCATTTGATTTAATCGCCAACCATCAATTTGCAGTTTCAGCTACGCAACAAGTAAAAATGATAGCCTCGTTAAGCAAAGCCTCAGGTATTGAGGGTATGGTAGGTGGACAAGCACTGGATATCGAAGCGACCGATAAACAAATTACTGTTGAACAGCTGGAGCGCATTCACCAGCTAAAAACAGGCGCATTACTTAATTGTGCAATTACACTTGGTGCGTTGTGTGCTAAAAATTGCGATGAACATACCCTCGCGCAATTAAACCTATTTGGCCAAGCAATAGGACTGGCTTTTCAGGTACAAGACGATATCCTTGATGTAGAAGCTGATACTGAAACATTGGGTAAACCACAAGGTTCAGATATTGCAGCTAATAAAGCAACTTACCCTGCTTTATTAGGTATGGCTGGCGCAAAGCAAAAAGCACAAGATTTACTGGCTCAAGCTCATCAAGCTCTTGAGGCAATTGATTACGACACCAGCGAACTGGCGAGCCTTGCTAGCTATATCGTTGAACGTAATTATTAATGCCTACAAAAGAAAGACAAAATAACTAAAAAATCAGAGCAGCAATGGGCTATAATGCACTCTGGTTAGCGAAGGATGTATAAAAAATCATGACACTTGATAGTAGCAAGTATCCATTATTAAGTTTGGTTGACGAACCAGCACAACTGCGTGATTTAGCGCAAGACAAGTTACCTGCGTTTAGTAAAGAGTTACGCGAATACCTACTTAACTCGGTTTCGCAAAGTAGTGGTCATTTAGCATCAGGTTTAGGCACTGTTGAACTAACAGTTGCGCTGCATTATGTTTATAACACTCCTGAAGATCGTTTAGTATGGGATGTGGGTCATCAAGCATACCCGCACAAAATCTTAACGGGTCGCCGTGACCAAATGCATACTATCCGTCAAAAAGACGGTTTGCACCCTTTCCCATTCCGTGAAGAAAGCCCTTACGACACTTTCAGTGTTGGCCATTCGAGCACCTCAATTTCAGCAGCCTTAGGCATGGCCATTGCCGCTGAAAAAGAAGGTAAAGATCGTAAAACTGTAGCGGTTATTGGCGATGGTGCGATTACGGCGGGTATGGCATTTGAAGCAATGAATCACATGGGTGATGTAAACCCTAACGTGTTAATTATCTTAAACGATAATGAAATGTCGATTTCAGAAAACGTAGGTGCACTAAATAATCACTTTGCTCGTATTTTATCTGGTAGTTTCTACACCAATATTCGTGAAGGCAGTAAAAAGCTGCTTTCAGGTTTACCGCCAGTGAAAGAACTTGCTAGCCGCATGGAAGAACACTTAAAAGGTATGGTCATTCCAGGCACGTTCTTTGAAGAATTAGGCCTAAACTACATCGGCCCAATTGATGGTCATGATGTAAATATGTTGGTTGATACCTTACGTAATATGCGTAACCTTAAAGGCCCGCAGTTACTGCATATTAAAACGCAAAAAGGTAAAGGTTATAAGCCTGCTGAAGCGGATCCAATTGGTTACCATGGTGTACCAAAATTTGATCCGAGCATGTCAAAATTACCAAAATCAAAACCAGGCGCTGCCACATTCTCAAATGTGTTTGGTGACTGGTTATGTGATATGGCAGCACAAGACGACAAGCTAATGGCAATTACCCCAGCGATGCGTGAAGGCTCAGGCATGGTACGTTTTTCAAAAGAGTATCCAGCTCAATACTTTGATGTGGCGATTGCAGAGCAACATGCTGTAACGCTTGCTGCTGGCTTTGCATGTGAAGGTTTGAAGCCTGTTGTTGCTATTTATTCAAGCTTTTTACAACGTGCGTACGATCAACTTATCCACGATGTAGCATTACAAAACTTACCTGTTTTATTTGCTATTGACCGTGCTGGTATTGTTGGTGCAGATGGTGAAACTCACCAAGGTGCTTATGACTTAAGCTTTATGCGCTGTATTCCTAATATGGTTATCATGGCACCAAGCGACACGAACGAGTGCCGTCAAATGCTTTATACTGGTTACCAATGCAATCAACCTGTCGCTGTTCGTTACCCGCGTGGTAGTGCAGGCACGTGTGAGGTTGAATCAACCATGAGTGCGATTGAAATTGGTAAAGCGCGTAGTATCAAACAAGGTAGCAAAGTGGCCATCTTGTCGTTCGGTACGCTTTTAGAGAACGCCAAAGTAGCTGCAGAAGCGCTTAACGCAACAGTCATTGATATGCGCTTTATCAAACCGCTTGATACTGATGCTATTAGTGAGTTACTTAATAACCATGATGTGATTGTTACCTTAGAAGACAACGCCATTGCTGGCGGTGCAGGTTCTGCTGTGAATGAATACTTAGCTGCAATTAAAGCAAATGTGACTATCTTGAACTTAGGTATTCCAGATGAATTCATTAAGCATGGTACGCAAGATGAAATGCATGCCGAAATGGGCCTAGATGCAAATGGTATCTTAACTCGCATCAAAGAGTTCATGGCTTAAGCCAAACACCATTCACAAAAAAGGAGCCTTAAGGCTCCTTTTTTAATACCAATAGAAACGCTAGCGCATCCAAATTTTAATATCGGCTAAGCCATTAGCTTGTAGTGCACTAAGTTGCTGATCAACATTGTTGCTTTGCTCGAACTCAAACGCATCTAATTGCTCATCAAAGGTAATATTTGCAACGCCATCGCCACCGCGCTTTTTAACTTGGTGCAGTGCGATATCGGCAAGGTTAACTGAGGTTTCCCAACCAATAACTTGGCCACCCAATAAAGGTAATGGGTAGAAAGACCAGCCAATCGACGCAGTAATGGTGGTCGATTCTCCATTCGGTAATCTAAATAGGTTTGCTGCAATTGCTTCACATAAATCGGCCACATAATTGTCTATCGCTGTGCGTTTGAAGTCACGTAGTAAGAGTAAAAACTCATCGCCACTCCAGCGTGCAACATAGTCAGAACCTTGAGTACGACTATTCAATAAAGTCGCCATTTGTTGTAAACAGCTATCGCCAGCAAGGGGGCCATACGCATCATTAATGCGACTGAAGTTATCAAAGTTAATTATCAATAGAACGAGCGACTTACCCTGCGCTTGCAATGACTGCGAGTTACGCTGGAAGTGTTCGATATCTTTAGGGAGCTGATCAAATAAGAAGCGGCGACTACGTAACCCTGTAAGCTCATCTGAGTGACTAACTAACTTAAGCTGTGAATTCACTTGGTTAAGCTTATCGTTGGCTTCTCGAAGCTCTACGGTTCGTTCTGTTACTAAGCTTTCAAGCGCTAATTGCTTACGTTTCTCTTGCGCTCTAAATACCCAAAATACAAGGTAGAACAGTAAAATAAAGCTACTGGTGATCAAGAGTCTAAAATAAATAGTCTCATCAAAACGGCGCGGCACTACAAAGCTGTACTCAGTACGACGTGCTTTTTGCCAATCTTCACCACGGCGCTTTGCTTCAAGTTGGAATAAAAACGACCCTGGCGGTAAGTTGGTATAAATTGCCTCACGACGAGTATTGGCATAACGCCAATCACTGTCTAAGCCACTTAAGCGATAGCGGAACTCGATACTTGAAGGGGCATAATAATCAATCGCGGTGTATTTTAACGTTACATCGCGTTCATCAATTTGCAGCTGTGGTTTATCACCTAAGGTTGCGGTACTTAAATGACGAAGCGGCGTGATCAAGCTTTCAATACGTGGCTTAAGTGCTTGAACACCAAAAAGCTCAACGCTCTTAGGTATTTCTACCACACCTTGTAAGCTTGGGTACCAAATAGAGTTACCCGTGTCTGCTACAGCATCGTGGCCAAGGCCGGCACAACATTGACTGGCTTTACCATCTAGTTGGCGGTCAAACGATGAAATCACTTGTTCTACTTTTAAGCTCTCGATATCTGTACCAAACTGCTCTACCGGCATGCGGTATACGCCTTTCATGGTGCTGACCCAGATACGTTTTAATTGCTTATCGTAAACCAGACTAAAAATAGAGCCATAAGGTAGACCATCGGTCGCATCTAACTGACGCCATTGGCCTTTGGTACTGCGATAAAATAAACCATCGTTAAGTGAGCCAATTAATATACCCACCCCTTCAATATTCAAAATACTGGTGACGTAGGCACTTTCTAAGCTAGTTTGGTCGCCAATTTTTTCAATACCGCGGTCGGTAAAGTAATACGCCCCTTTACTGGTGCCAATTAAGCCAAAGTTTTGCTCATCCAGAACATAGGTAATAAATTTACTACTTAAGAAGGCATTGTATGCAAAAGGTGTTAAACCACCATAACTTAAGCGGTACATTCCGCGGCCTGTACCTAGCCAAAAACCGCCTTTGCTAGAACGGCTAATTGCGAATACTGGGTTATCGCGCAGTGCTCGCCCCGGCACCGTATACAAGTTTTGGTTTTCGTAATAAAACACACCGCGGCCTGTTGCGATGTACAAACGATCACCATCAAATTGTAAGTCGTGTACCGCAGCTCGACCAAATTGATTACTCGGAATTTGATTTACAAAATTCTTGTTGTAATCGAAGTAGCCGACACCGCTGCGGTTAGCTACCCATAATTTGCCATCAGGTGCTTGGCTAATCGCCATCACCGCTTCGGTCATATTTGAGATAGCTGAGTGACGCTCAATACGCCCCTCGTGAGCAAGCCATAAGCCTTCACTGAAGCTTGCCAGCCAAATGTTATTTTGATTGTCACGGAAAATATCGGCAAACCAAATGCTTTGATCGAGCTGGCTTGGCTCAACCCATTGCCAATCCCCTGAGTTATCACGAAATAACAGTCGGCCGTAAGTCGAAATCCAGAGCGCCCCATCAGAGTCACTCATAAATTTATAAACGGCAGAGTTACTCGCATTGGGCAGTGGGAATGGACGCAGCTCGTCATCTAAATCAAGAAAGTAGGCACCCAGCTCTGAGGCAAGGTATAAGTTACCTTCAAGCCACGCCATATCATGAATAATGGTTTGTGCTAAACGCTCAGGTAATGAAACCTTGGCAGTAAGCTCTAATCGTAATTTAGCAAAGTCAGATGAAGTATTGGTTAAACGCAATAAATGGCGCTCATTGACCAGCCAAATGCCTTCTGGCGATAATGCCATTTGACTCACCGAACCAACAATTTGCGTAATAGCGGTGGCATTGGAGACCGGTACAATTAACGCGGAGTTTTGATTGAGTGTGACTTGATTTCGAGCAACATAATAAAGGCCATTGGCTGCAATCCAAATGCTGCCTTTGGAATCTTCGAGAATATCGCGAACCGGGCCTTTTACATTAAAGGTCTGCGACATCATGGTCTTAGGGTCCAGTGTTACCAAGCCATTTTTGGTACCAACCCAAAGTAACCCTGTGCTATCGACTAATAGTTTATTAATACCATTACTTGGCAGGAAGTCGCTGTTTTGCGTATTGAAGTTAGTGAACGTGTTACCATCAAAGCGGCTTAGACCAAACTGGGTACCCAGCCACATATAGCCTTGCTCATCTTGGGCAATACTTTTTAAGGATTGTGATGGCAAGCCATTTTGGATGTTCCACTGTTTGACCACATACTCTGTGATAGATGCAAACGCAGGCATGCTGCAAAACACCAACAAACAGACAACTAGAAATCGCATCATATACTTGCCACCAAGTAACACTTAACTCATCGTTTAAAAAGGTAAATAACCAGCTTTAAACAAGGCTTGAACACAAATTAATGAAAAAACACCTGCTAAAATATCATCAGCCATGATGCCCAAGCCACCGTGTAAACGTCTATCTAAAATTCGGATAGGACCTGGTTTAGCGATATCAAAAAAGCGGAACAATAAAAAACCCACCAACAGTGACTGCCAACTCAATGCAGCACCAATCATGGTGATATAATAACCAGCAACTTCATCCCAAACAATGGCTGGATGATCATGTACCCCTAAGTCATCTGCTGTTTTACCACATGCCCAAATACCAAACACGCTGATCACGATTGCAAACACAATCTGTAACCACAGCGGAAAGTACATCGTGGTGAAAATAAATGGCAAAGCAGCAAAAGTACCAAATGTGCCTGGCGCTTTAGGGGCAAGGCCTAAGCCAAAACCCAAACCAAAAAATTGGTGTGGGCGTTTTAAATTGAATAAACGGTTACTGCTCAAACCGGCTCCTTCGCGAAGTGCTGAAAGCCCTTTCCTTGATAGTTAAACTTTTCACCATCAAGTAATAGCTCAATCTCACCTTCGCCACTTTTAATTTGCCCAACACAACTTGCTTCAACACCATATTGGCGTAATTTCATATCAACCATGCTTTTATTGCTTTCAGGCACAGTAAACAGCAACTCGTAATCGTCACCGTAATTTAAGATATAATCAAACTGCTCGGCACGTGGAATCGACGAATTTAATGCATCAGAAACAGGCACTTTATCGACATTGATCACCGCACTAACTTGCGATAGCGCTAAAATATGGCCTAAATCTGCCAACAAGCCATCAGAAATATCGATAGCCGCAGAGGCCGCGCCTCGCAAAACCTGACCTGCTGCTACACGAGGCGTCGGATAATCAAAGCGATTATTTAAATAGCTTAAATGTTCAGGGGCAATATCAAGGCCTTGTTTACGGGCTTCAATAGCTACACCAGCATCACCTAATGGGCCTGTTACATAAATCCAATCGCCAACTTTAGCACCGCTACGGCGTAGTGCTTTGCCTTCAGGCACAATACCTTTAGCGCAGATTGTAATAGTTAAAGGGCCTTGGGTGGTATCACCACCAATGATTTGCACATTGAAGTACTCTGCAATTTCATGCATACCTTCAGTGAACTCTTCAAGCCACTCTATATTTACCTCAGGCAAGGTTAAGCCAACCGAAATCCACGTAGGTTCAGCGCCCATTGCCGCAAGATCACTTAAATTAACAGCTAACGCCCGATGCCCAAGGGCACGCGCAGAGATGTCATCAAAAAAGTGTACGCCCGCAACTAAGGTGTCTGTTGTTACCGCCAATTGACAGTTTTCAGGCACAGTTACTAAGGCACAATCGTCACCAATACCTAGGTTCACATCACGGCGAATAATGCCACGACCCTTAAAGTAACGATTGATTAGTTCAAATTCCTTCATACACAAAAAAGCCGGCCCAAGCCGGCTCTCCTTTACGGGGCTACTTACTTACGCAGCTCTTTAACTGCTTTATCAAGTACACCGTTGACAAACTTATGGCTGTCTTCAGCACCAAACATCTTCGCAAGCTCAATGCCTTCATTGATTGCCACTTTGTAAGGTACGTCTTCACGGAATTTCAGCTCATAGGCAGACAGACGTAAAATTGCTTTTTCGACCATGTCTAACTCATCTGCTGGGCGTGCTAAATGTGGCGCAACGATTTCATCTAATTGCTTACAGTTAACAACAACACCGCGTGCTAGGTCTTTGAAATATTCGACGTCGATCTTAGTCACATCATTTTCAATTAACATTTGCTGTTCAATATCAGCAATTGGGTTACCGCTTAACTGCCAAGAGTATACGGCTTGAAGTGCTAAGATACGTGCTTTACGTCTTGCTGCTGGTTTCACAGAGATTCCTTAAACTTAAATTTTGTCTAACACATTAACCATTTCAAGCGCGCCTAAAGCAGCTTCGCCGCCTTTATTACCCATTTTGGTACCTGCGCGCTCAATTGCTTGCTCAATGCTTTCAGTGGTTAATACGCCAAATGCAACCGGGATATCATACTCAAGAGATACTTGCGCAAGACCTTTGTTTGATTCGCCAGCGACTAAATCAAAGTGTGGTGTACCACCTCTGATCACTACGCCTAAAGCGATGATTGCATCGTGTTCTTTCTTTGCTGCAACGCGTTTCGCTGCTAAAGGTAATTCAACGGCACCTGGTACGTAAACAACAGTAATGTCGTCATCAGATACGCCACCTGTGCGCTTAAGCTCATCAACAGCACCTGCTAATAGGCTGCTACCAATAAAGTCATTAAAGCGAGAAATGACAATGGCAAATTTTTTGCCCGGTGCGTATTTGTTACCTTCAATAATTTTCATTTAATAACCCTAAAAAATAAGTTTAAGCGGTTGCGATTGCGCAAAAATTACGGCGCATAATACCACAAAAATATAAAAGTAGCCTAGAAAATCTGTTTTCCCTAATTAAGAGCGCGGCTCAACGTAGTCAACCACTTCTAAGTGGAAACCAGATAATGCATGGTACTTCTTAGGACGGCTCATTAAGCGCATCTTTTCAATACCTAAATCAGCCAAAATCTGAGACCCCACGCCCACTGTACGCGATGTACCTTGGAACTTTCGATGACTGACATTTTCGCCCGCATCTTCAGCAGCAAACGCTTTAACGGTTGCTTCTAAGTCTTCAGTTGATTCTTGTTTACCTAAAATAACCAGCACGCCGTTGTGCTCAGCGATATAAGCCATTGCATCTGATAAGCCCCAGCTACGATCAGCACTTCTATCTGATAATAGAATGTCGTTAAAGGTGCTTTGTAAGTGAACACGTACTAGCGTAGGTTCATCTTTCGATACTTCACCTTTTTGTAAAACATAGTGAAGCTGACCATCAATAGTGTCTTTGTAGGTCACTAAATCAAACTCACCGTGATCTGTTGGCAGTTTACATTTAGCAACGCGCTCAATGGTGGTTTCGTTTAGGTTTCGGTATTCGATTAAATCTGCAATAGTGCCAATCTTTAAGTCATGCTCTTTAGCAAATACTTCAAGATCTGGGCGACGAGCCATGGTGCCATCTGCATTTAAGATTTCAACAATTACAGATGAAGGCTCAAGACCTGCTAAACGCGCTAAATCACAACCTGCTTCGGTATGACCAGCACGTGTTAACACGCCACCTGGCTGCGCCATGATAGGAAAAATATGCCCTGGTTGTACAATATCGCTCGGCACGGCACCTTTAGCAATTGCCGCTTGCACTGTACGAGCACGGTCAGCTGCTGAAATACCCGTTGTTACGCCTTTCGCTGCTTCAATCGACATGGTGAAGTTAGTTGAAAAAGCAGCCCCGTTATTTTTCACCATTAACGGCAAATCTAACTGCTGACAACGCTCTTGTGTCATTGTTAAACAAATTAAACCACGACCATGTGTTGCCATAAAATTGATAGCATCAGCACTAATGTGCTCTGCTGCGATAATTAAATCGCCTTCATTTTCTCGGTCTTCATCGTCCATTAAAATAACCATTTTACCGGCTTTAATGTCATCGATAATTTCTTGCGCGCTGTGTAAATTCATAATGTGCCCATGAGAGTATGATTAATAGTGACGTATCTGTACTTATTTAATAAAGCCAGCTTGTGCGAGCAAGCTCATTGATATGTCTGAACGGGAAGGTTGTTCGGCCCCTTTTATTAGGCGCTCTAAATAGCGAGCAATCTGGTCAACTTCTAAGTTCACCTGAGTCCCCACCTGAAATTCTGCAATCGTAGTTTGCTCAGCAGTATGCGGAACAATCGTCAACTTAAAGCGATTTTGCTCGACCTCGTTGACCGTTAAGCTAATGCCATCAATACACACCGAACCTTTGTACGGAATATATTTCATTAAATCGCTATCTGTACTTAGCCAGTACTCTGTTGCACGAGCATTAGGGCTGATACTTTCAACGGTCGCAATACCATCAACATGGCCTGACACTAAGTGTCCACCTAAACGAGAAATAGGTTGCATGGCTTTTTCAAGATTAACTGTTTGCCCTTTTTTGTAATGAGCAAACCCAGTTAAGCTGATGGTTTCGTTTGATAAGTCAGCACTAAAACCATCGCTATGTTTAGCGACAACCGTTAAACACACACCGTTGGTGGCAATACTGTCACCGAGCTTGACGTCTTTCATATCCAAATTAGCGCTTTGAATACGAATAGCTAGATCACCTTGCTTTTGTGTTAGTTCAACAATTTTACCTGTTGCTTCAATAATTCCAGTAAACATAGTGCTACTCTTTATTTTCAATGTCTGTGGCTTGCTTTGCTTTTACCGCTGTTAGGCGGATGTCGTCACCAATCATCACTGTATCAGTAAAGGTCAGTTCAGTGATATCACTCATCATGGTGACTTCTGCAAAGTTTAGTAAGCTTTTGCCCATATCACCTATTAACTTAGGGGCAATATAAACAAAGTATTCGTCAATTAAATCTTGCTCAGCAAACACGCCAGCCAGGGTCGCACCTGCTTCGAGCCAAACGTGATTAAATTGTAGTTCAGCAAGACGCTTTAAAAGTGCCGATAAATCAACTTTATTATTAACTGCTGGCACTACTTCGTGTTTAACAAAGTGAGGCCACTTAGTTTGATTATCAAGCGACGTGGTAAAAATTATCACCGGGCTCTCGATGCTGAATAACGCAAGCTCAGGCGTTAACCTATTTTGTGAGTCAATAATGATTCGGGTTGGTTGGCGTAAAGGCAACGAGGTCGGCATGCTAAATGGCAACTCATCAACACGGACATTAAGTTTGGCATTATCGCTAATAACGGTGTCTGCACCGGTTAAGATAGCACAGCTTTGCGCACGAAATGCTTGCACGTCTTGGCGCGCTTTAGGACCTGTTATCCATTTACTTTGGCCATTATTGAGTGCGGTTTTACCATCTAAACTGCACGCCATTTTACAGGTTACATATGGCAACCCTGTTTCCATTCGCTTTAAAAAGCCTTTGTTTAAATCCCGCGCTTGTTGCTCAAGTAAACCAGATGCCACCTCAATGCCAGCATCGGCTAAAATCTGTAGGCCACGACCACTCACAGCAGGGTTTGGGTCAACCATAGCAGCAATCACCTTGCTAACACCCGCAGCTTTTAAACCTTCGGCACAAGGCGGAGTTCGCCCATAATGACTACAAGGCTCTAAAGTGACATAGGCAGTAGCACCTTTCGCTTTGTCGCCAGCCACGGCTAATGCATTGACTTCAGCATGGCCCTGCCCTGCGATTTGATGAAAGCCTTCACCGACTATTTCGCCATTTTTAACCAGTACACAGCCAACATTAGGATTTGGCGTCGTAGTAAAACGGCCGTGTTTAGCAAGCTCAATGGCACGCGCCATATAAGCAGTATCAAGCTCTGTAAATGACATGATTAATCACCTAAACGAGCGATTTCTTCACCAAACTCGCGAATATCTTCAAATGAACGATAAACCGAAGCAAAGCGTACGTAGGCCACTTTGTCGAGTTTCTTCAGAGATTCCATGATGCACTCACCAATCAAATGGCTAGAGATTTCACGTTCACCCGTGGCACGAAGTTGAGATTTAATGATGTTAACGACTTCGTCGACCTGCTCAGTGCTGACTGGGCGTTTCTCTAAAGCGCGATGCAAGCCATTCAGTAACTTGTCTTCATTGAATGGTTCACGGCTACCGTCTTGCTTGATGACTCTTGGCATAACAAGTTCAGCGCCTTCAAAGGTGGTAAAGCGCTCATGGCATTCGTTACATTCACGTCGACGTCTCACTTGATGACCACCGCCAACAAGTCGAGAATCAATTACTTTGGTATCTTTTGCTGTGCAAAAAGGGCAATGCATAGGGTTCAACTTCCGTTTATAAAAAACAAAAAAAGGCCGCTTTATAAGCGGCCTTTATAATAGCAAAAAACAACGCTATTGTTATCTTAATTACGGTTTAACCAGTAATTAAGCGTAAACTGGTAATTTTTTACAGATAGCTTTAACTTTCTCTTTTACTTCTGCTTGTACAGACTCATCGTTGATGTTGTCTAGTACGTCACAGATCCAGCCAGCAAGCTCTTTTGACTCAGCTTCTTTGAAACCACGGCGAGTAATAGCCGGAGAACCAATACGAAGACCAGACGTTACGAACGGTGAACGAGGGTCGTTTGGTACTGAGTTTTTGTTAACTGTGATGTTTGCGTTACCTAGTGCAGCGTCAGCATCTTTACCTGTGATATCTTTATCGATTAGGTCAAGAAGGAATAAGTGGTTGTCTGTTTTACCAGAAACAACTTTGTAGCCACGCTCTTGTAGTACTTCAACCATCGCTTGTGCGTTCTTAACTACTTGTGCTTGGTACGCTTTGAATTCTGGTTGTAATGCTTCTTTGAAAGCAACCGCTTTAGCAGCGATGATGTGGCATAAAGGACCACCTTGACCGCCAGGGAATACAGCACTGTTTAGCTTTTTGTAGATCTCTTCATCACCACATGCAGAAACGATTAGACCGCCACGAGGACCCGCTAATGTTTTGTGAGTTGTTGTTGTAACAACGTGTGCGTGAGGGATTGGGCTTGGGTATACACCAGCCGCGATAAGACCAGCAACGTGAGCCATATCTACGAATAAGTATGCACCTACTTTATCAGCGATTTCACGGAATTTAGCCCAGTCAACAACGCCTGAATATGCTGAGAAACCAGCGATGATCATTTTTGGCTTGTGCTCTAATGCAAGTGCTTCAACTTGAGCGTAATCAATTTCGCCTGTTTCTTCATTTAGGCCGTATTGAATTGCATTGTACGTTTTACCAGAAAAGTTAACGTGTGAACCGTGAGTTAAGTGACCACCATGAGCTAAGCTCATACCTAGTACTGTATCATGTGGCTGAAGAAGTGCTTGGAAAACAGCTGCGTTTGCTTGTGAACCCGCATGTGGTTGAACGTTAGCGTAGTCAGTGCCGAATAACTCGTTTGCACGGTCAATAGCTAGTTGCTCAACAACGTCAACATGCTCACAACCGCCATAGTAACGTTTGCCTGGGTAACCTTCAGCGTATTTGTTGGTAAGCTGAGAACCCTGCGCTTCAAGTACGCGTGGGCTACAGTAGTTTTCAGACGCGATCAGTTCGATGTGCTCTTCTTGACGAGCCGTCTCTTTAGTGATGGCTGCAAATAACTCTGGATCGAAATCCGAAATATTCATGCTACGTTCTAACATGGGGTCTCCTAAGGCAACGTGTATGGTGTTTTTTTGAAGGCTGTATTGTACGCTTAAAACGCACTTTTGCCTATCTTGTAAAGATGAACATATTTAAACAGGGATTGAATTTATTTCACAGTGTTTTAATAATGATATTTTTTTATTGATACATAATAAAAATTTATGAATTTAAAATATTTCATAGCTTTTTAAAATGTTATTTCAACAAAAAATAGCCCTGTTACATTGCGTTTTTATAGGGGCAAACTAAGCTTATAGGACTGGTCAATATCAAGGATGGTATAAGTTCATGTTAGCTAAACCAATATACGAATTAGTCCCCTACGGATACTTTTTTCTCGGCATCAGTTGTATCACATTAGCCAATGATTATGTGCCTACATTAATCGGTGTCATCTTATTTTTATTAGGTGCTAACATTTGGCGGATGCGTTCTGAAGCCAGAAGAACCGATCATTCAAGCCAGCGAGTTAAACAAAAAAAACTTCGCTATTACTATGAATTTAAACCTTTTATTATTTTTATTTCGGCATTCACTTTGATGCAATGGACACAAAATGAACTCGTCTCTGTGATCAGCATTTTGCTGTGTATTGCGGCTGGGGTCATTCTAAGTATGCGGGTTTTAAACCGTCATAGTCATTCGTTACTTCATTAAAGGCTTCACTTAAAGACTGCATTAAAAAGAGCGGCTTAGCCGCTCTTTACTTGCTGTTATGCTAATTTATTTAACAGCTCAGTGCGAAGCAATTGATAATCAAACTTAATATCTTCTGCTAAACACTGTTTTGCTAATGCATCTGCCAGTGGTTTCGGCATAGGCAATTCGATGTCTAAAATTTGCTCTACGCTGTCTTTGAATTTAGCTGGGTGTGCAGTCGCTAAAAAGATACCTGCACTGCCATCAGCTAGATTTTCTTTCAAGCCCTGATAAGCAATTGCAGTATGAGGCTCTGCGATGTAACCGGTTTGATGAATTTTTTTCATCACCTCTTTTGTTTCTTCTTCACCTACACAGCTTGAATAAAAGTCATCATAGCTAAACCATTCGTTATCTAGCATAAATTGCACTCGTGGCCAGTTATTCGGTTTACTTACATCCATAGCGTTGGATAACGACTCAAGCGTGTCATTTGGCGCCCACTCTTTGCTTTGTAAGAAACGTGGCACTGTGTCGTTTTGGTTAGTGGTAGCGCTTAATTTCGCTACTGGCATACCAAGCACAGCACCAATCATTGCAGCGCACACATTACCAAAGTTACCACTAGGTACTGAGATATGCGCTTTACTGCGCTGCTCTTTTGGTAATTGAGCAATCGCTTCAAAGTAATAGCATACCTGTGCAACTAAGCGACTGATATTGATTGAGTTTGCTGAGTTTAGACCAAGCTTTTGTTTAACTTCGTCGTCTAAAAAGGCTTGCTTTACCATGCTTTGGCAATCATCAAAGCTGCCATCAACCGCATAGCAGTGAATGTTATTACCTAAAGTAGTGAATAGCTTTTGTTGCGCTAATGAAATTTTACCTTTCGGGTATAAGATCACGACATCGATATTAGGCTTATTATAAAAAGCATGGGCAACCGCCGCCCCTGTATCGCCTGATGTAGCCGTTAAAATCGTGACTTTTTCGCCCAGATTAAATTGCGCAAGACACTCAGCCATAAAACGGCCGCCAAAGTCTTTAAACGCAAGCGTTGGGCCATGAAATAATTCAAGGCAATAAATGTCTTTTTCTACTTCAACTAATTTCACATCAAAGTTAAAGGCATTTTGCACCATCTGTGCAACGGTATCGGCAGGAAGCTCGTCACCAATAAGGTGCGATAAAATCTTGCTGCTACGGCTAACAAAGTCTAAATCAAGTAACGCATCAATATCTTGAATTGGCGTAAGACTATTAGGGAAGAATACACCTTGATTACGCCCTAAACCCGTTTTTACCGCTTCAACAAACGACACCTGTTGTGTTTCATCTTTTAAATTATGTAATTGCATGTTTATTCCTTAAATTCTTTAAAGCTGTCGTGTGCCAAGCTGATCTAGTTGACAGATGTGGCAGAAGCCCTGCTCATTGATGTAATTATCATTCAGCCACGCTGCACACTTTTGTGCAGCTTCAAGGCTCTTACACACGGTAAATAATGTTGGCCCAGCCCCCGAAATGCTGACTATCTCTGCGCCAAACTCAGGTAAAGCACTTTTAGCTTCTGCAAAGCCTTGAATAAGCGGTGCACGATGTGGCTCGGCTATTTCATCACTCATAATGGAGAGCGCTGCATCAAAGCGACCTGTTAGTAATAAACTACTAAACGCAGAAAGTCGCTGTGCAAACTCAACACTGTCATGCATTGATAATTGCTTTGGCAGTACTGAGCGCGCTTTTGCGGTATTCAGTGAAAAACCTGGAAAAGCCGCTACGTAATACCATTGATTATCAACGGGTAACGAAATTGACTTGTTCGGAATAAGTTCACCAGTTAATTGCAAGCCACCCAAGTAACATGGTGTGATGTTATCGTAATGACGGCCGCCACTAACAATAGCTTCAAAATCAGCCATCAACTCGATAAGTTGCTCTTGAGATAAATTCGTTTCAGCGAACTTATCAAGGGCTGCAAACGCAGCCACCACAGAACACGCGCTTGAACCTAAACCAGAACCAATTGGTAGGTTCTTTTTCAGCTCAAGTTTTACCGCTGGCATAGTCGGCGCAACGTGTTCTTTAAAATGAATTAAACATTGATAAGCCAAGTTTTCTTCAGCATTAGCAGGCAGTTTATGGGCATAGTCGCCAGAGCAAACAAAAGTATCTTGCTCAGCGGCACTCACCTCAACAACATCACCTAATAAGGTGCCATCGATAGGTGCTAGCGCAGCACCTAAAGCATCAAAGCCGACAGCAAAATTCCCGATTGAAGCGGGTGCATATACACGGATCATGACCAGCTCCTAACGCGTTAACGTTTTTAAAATGTCGGCAAATACGCCTGCAGCCGTTACTTCAGCACCTGCGCCATAACCACGGATCACAAACGGACGAGGTTGATAATATTGACTTAAGATGGCCAGTGCATTTTCACCGTCACGGATATCGTAAAGAGCATGGCTACTATCTACAGCTTCAATGCCTACTTTACATTGACCGTTTTCAATAGTGCCCACATAACGAAGTACTTTACCTTCACTTGCAGCGCTTTGAATGCGGTCGTTAAACTGTGCATCAAGTGATGGTAGTTTTGCCATAAAATCTGCTACAGAATCACCTTCTGCAAACCCTTTTGGTAAAACAGATTCAACTTCGATATCGCTTAGTTCTAACTCAAGACCCGATTCACGAGCAATGATCAGTAGTTTTCGAGCCACATCAGTACCTGATAAATCATCACGCGGATCTGGCTCAGTAAAACCACTTTCTTTCGCTTTTAACGTTGCTTCGCTAAGTGATAAACCATCTTGTAGCGCACCAAACATATACGATAATGAACCAGACAAGATACCGCTGAACTTAATAAGTTCATCACCGGCACCAAATAGCGATTTCAGATTATCAAGAACCGGTAAGCCGGCACCTACGTTTGTTTCGTATAAAAATTTACGATTATTCTTTTGTGTCGCTGCAACTAAATCTTGATAGTAAGCATACGAGCTAGTATTGGCTTTTTTATTTGCAGCAACGACATGGAAACCTGCATTCAAGAAATCAACATATTGCGCAGCAAGTTTATCGGCTGAGCTACAATCTACGATCACTGGATTGATTAAGTGATTTTGTTTAACAAATTGCTCAACCAGATTTAAATCAAATGCCTGCTCTGACTCGGCTAGTTTGTCTTGCCAGCCATCAAAAGCAATGCCTTCGCTATCTAGATAAAGCTGTCTTGAGTTAGCTACACCGTATAAGTTCAGTTTAATGTTACGTTTTTCAAGCCATGCTTGTTGACGCTTTAACTGCTGGATAAGTTCTTGGCCGACTAAGCCACAGCCAAGTAAAAACACATCGATTGAAGGAATGTGAGTAAAGAAGTTCTCATGGCACACTTTCACCGCGTCGTTGCATAACTCACCGTCGATAACCGCTGAAATGGCGCTTTCTGTTGAATCCTGTGCAATAGCAACAATGTTAACTTGGGCTTGTGCTAATGAGGCAAAGAACTTAGCAGCTAAGCCTTTGTGCGCACGCATGTTATCACCCACTAAAGTGACAATAGCAAGGTTACGTTGTACTTGAACTGGTTCGATTAAACCGGCTTGTGATTCCAATTCAAAAGCAACTTGAAGCGCTTCAAGCGCGAGCGTTAAATCACTTTCGTGAACACAAAAACTGATACTAAACTCACACGAAGATTGAGTGATTAGCACAATTGAAACATTGTCGTGTGCCAGCGCATTAAATACTTTTGACGCCATGCCCACTTTGCCTTTCATACCTGGACCAGACACCGTCAACATAGCCAGGTTTTGTAAGCTTGATAGCGCTTTAACAGGTTCGTTCGATACACTGTCGTTGCTGATCACAGAACCTTCAGCACGTGGGTTATGAGTATTTTTGATCTCACACGGCACGCCTGCTTTAGCACAAGGTAAAATCGTTTTCGGGTGCAATACTTTTGCACCAAAGTAAGAAAGCTCCATTGCTTCTTTATAGGATAATGAATCAACTTTAGAGGCTTTTTTGATATAGCGCGGATCCGCATTGTAAACGCCATCTACATCAGTCCAGATCTGACATACGTCGGCTTCTAAACACGCTGCAGCAATCGCAGCTGAGTAATCTGAACCATTACGACCAAGTGTTGTTAGCTCACCTTGCTCATTGGCAGCAGTGAAACCCGGCATAATATAAATAGTACTTGGTGCTGCTTTTAAGGCTTCTTGAAAACGTAGCTTACTAGCATTCAAGTCTGCTTCAGCATCAATGTAGCCACCCACTGATGCAATACAGTCTGTTGCTTCTAAATAAC
Organism: Pseudoalteromonas gelatinilytica; assembly: GCF_001641615.1. GTDB lineage: Bacteria > Pseudomonadota > Gammaproteobacteria > Enterobacterales > Alteromonadaceae > Pseudoalteromonas > Pseudoalteromonas gelatinilytica. The sequence continues at coordinate 204,945 of NZ_LRRU01000014.1, read as the reverse complement.
GAGCATTACTTTCTTTAAGCATGCACTCCATTAAAGCAACACTAACGCGTTCACCAAAGCTGATAACATAAGCACGCACTTGGTCTGGACAACACTTTAAAAGTGCAACACCATCTAGTTTATTCTTAAGTTCACTAAGATTAGGCCAACTTGCTACCTGACCAAAATCAGCTTCGACAGCAGCTTTTAATTGCTCACAACGTGCAACCAAAGCTTGCCATTGCTCACTAAACTCTTGCCCCTGCTCTGCAGCACTTGCTAATGCAACTAATGAATCTGTCATACCACCTGGTGCAGACAGTACTAACAACATTTCATCGCGTAATTCTTCTTTAACTAACTGAGCTACCTGTTGCAAACATGCGTAGTCGGCCAAGGATGACCCACCAAATTTTAATACTCGCATTATTTATGTTTCCTCATTCCATAAACGAAAAAGGCCTGTGTTCTAGTGAACACAGGCCTATAAATTTGTTGCACCGACCTATGCCACTATCCCGTAAGGATGATGGTTGTAATAATAATGGTCGTTGCGTGATTAAATGTTTTCATAGACTGTAGACTGCCTTAATTATAGCCAGCCTGTCAACCCTTAAAGAAAAGATAAATTATGCGTTTGCGTTATATAAAAGATTAATGAATACCAAATTTATGCAAAGTTGCTTTAAGACGCACAAGATCTATCGGTTTATCAATGAAGTCAATAGCACCCAATTTTACTACTCTTTGTTTCATTTCGACCTGAATATCAGCCGAAATCACTATTACAAAGCACTCTATTTTCTCTGCTTTAATCGTTTCGAGCACTGCAACGCCATCAATTTCAGGCATGGTTAAATCTAAGCACAGTAGATCAAAATTTTGCTCACGAAGTAGCGCAAGAGCTTCTCGGCCATTGGTAGCTTGCTGAATATCTGCATCCAAGCAATCACCTAAACAGCGTACTACCTGCTTACGGGCAATATTTGAATCATCACAGACTAGTACTGAAAAATTAGGATTATTCATGAAATAAAAATCTTCGCTGTAGCAAATACAACATTAAAAAAGGCTAAATTAAAGATGAAATAAATTTATAACACACTTTTTCAAGCGCAGTAAGGTTAAGTTTTTTCAAAAAATACTAACAATTTATAAATGTTCCAGTAAAAAAGGATATATTTATTTCTTTTTAACCATTTATTAGCTAACTTTAGAACTAGCTGAATGTATTACAATTGTCACCAAGGAGCTATGGATATTCCATGCTACAAAAAAGCCTGTCAAAAGAATTATTAACAAATGTACTCTCAGTCTACTTTTTACTTACTTTTGTAGTGACCTGTGGACAAGTTATTGCTGAGTACGTTAATACCAAAGATTACATTCGTGACGAGTTAACGACTTTACAAAAAACATTTAGCCGTAGTTTAACCCGCGCTATTTGGGAGTTGAACGATAAACAAACCATTACGACAGCTGAAGGCCTATTAGCGATCCCTATGATTGAAGGCATTATTGTACGTGATGACAGTGGCGAAGTGCTTTCACAACTAGGCCGTTCGCTAGATATCCATGAGCTTTACAGTCAGCAGTTAGTGCAAGAAGAAGCGATTATCGAAGATACGCCGTCAGGTTTATTCGGTTATACATTCCCACTCATTTTTGAATTCTCTGGTAAAACAACCCAAGTAGGTGACGTAACCTTATTCTCAAGTCGTGAAGTGGTATTTAGCCGCATCATGATTTCTATCTACTTTTTAATTGGTAATGCGATGATCAAAACCACCTTTTTGATCATTCTTTTCTTACTGGCATTTAGAAAACGCTTAACCGAGCCATTGGCAGAATTTACAGAACAAATTGAAGATCTTGAATTAAACGACTTAGAAGGTCGCCATATTCAGATCCATACCGTTGAGCACAACGAGCTTAAAGTAATGGAAGAGTCTTTCAACCGGCTAATCGATAAGGTGGTACTTTACCGTGAAGAGCTCGAACATACACAAAAAGAATTATTGATAAGCAATGAAAAGCTCGACCAACATAACTTACAGTTAGAACAAGAAGTGGCGCGCAAAACATCAAACTTAAGCCAAGCAATGATGGACTTGCAGCAGCAAAAATATGAGCTTGAAAAACAAAAGCTAACACTGACTGAAGAAATCGATTTACGTAAGCAAACTGAACAAGAGCTCATCACCAAACAAACTGAGTTACAACGCTACCTTGATGAACTAAATATGGCGCAAGAACGTTTAGTTGGCTCAGAAAAAATGGCAGCTTTAGGCGGTTTAGTAGCGGGTATTACGCATGATGTGAATACACCTATCGGGATTGGTGTTACTGCGACGTCATTCTTACAAGAACGCTTGGACCAAATTGAAGCGGCTTACAAGGATAAAACCCTGTCGCCAAAAGCGCTTGAAGAGTTTATTAATGACGCCAAGCAAAGTACTAGCCTACTTACTAGTAACCTAGATAGAGCTTCTGAGCTGGTTGCAAGCTTTAAGCAAATTGCAGTCGACCAAGCCAGTGAAGCGGTAAGAACGATTAACTTTAAAGAGTACTTAGGTGAAGTGATCCGCTCACTCCATCCAAAACTAAAGAAAACGTCGCATCATATTAATTTAGATTGCCCTGACGATTTAACACTTAACCTGCCTGCGGGGGCGATTAGTCAGATTTTCACAAACTTGATTATGAACTCTCTTATTCATGGTTTCGAAGGGATTGAAAGTGGCATCATCGATATCGTTATCAAAGAAGAAGATGACGAAGTCGTTATCGACTTTAAAGACAATGGTAATGGCGTATCAAAAGACCAGCTAGAAAAGCTATTTGACCCATTCTTTACAACCAAGCGCGACCAAGGCGGCAGTGGCTTGGGCACGCATATTACTTTTAACCTCGTTAAACAGACGCTTAGTGGCGATATTGAGGTATCAAGCGAAGTCGGTAAAGGCTTGCACTACCATATTAGTTTTCCGAAAAACATGCCAAAACCACTTTCAATGTTTAACTCATAAGCAATTAGCACTGATGCCGAAATGATTCATTTCGGCATCAGTTTTTTATTGTTATGATTGGGCAAATTTATTGAAAGGATTAGCCTAATTATGTGGTTTAGTAACCTTATCTGTTACCGTTTTAAACAAGACGTTTCATACGCTCAAGAAGACTTCGACAAAGCCCTAGAACAAGACCTGTTCCGCTCATGTACAGGCCAAGAGCTTTCAACTTTCGGTTGGACAAAAGCCTTTGGTAAGCACGGTCAAACTCTGTCTCATTTCTCTCAAGACAGCATTTTAGTATGCGCTAAGCGTGAAGAAAAAGTGCTGCCAGCTGCCGTTATCAACGAATTGGTTGCAGAGAAGGTTGAACAAATCGAAGCCGAAGAAAACCGCCCAGTAAAGAAAAAAGAAAAAGACGAACTAAAAGAAAATATTCTGCACACTTTACTGCCTCAAGCATTTAAAAAATCGAGCCTGCAGTTTGCATTTATTGATCAAAAGAATGGCTGGGTTGTGGTTAACAGCGCAAGCTTTAATAAAGCAGAAGAGCTTTTAGCCCTACTTCGTAAATCACTTGGTACGCTTCCTGTCGTACCTGCATTTGCGAACTATGATTTAGACGTATTTTTAACTGACTGGTTAACTAATTTCAGTACCCCTGAAGGCTTCTCTATCGGTAACGATGCAGAGCTTGAGGAAGCCGATGACAGTGGCGCTCAGGTTAAATTAAAAGGCCATGACTTATCGTGTGACGAAGTAAAATCACACTTAGAAAATGGTAAGCGCGTAACTAAGCTGGCTCTTGATTGGCAAGAACGCGTTAAGTTCATGCTACAAAACGATGGTTCAATTAAGCGTTTAAGCTACTCAGAAACATTAAAAGAAGAAAACGCCGACATTCCAAAAGAAGATATGGCGGTCAAACTTGATGCTGACTTCATCTTAGCGTCAGAAGAAATTAAACAATTACTAGAAGAGCTAACCCAAGGTTTAGGCGACGCAGAAGATTTATAAAATTAATCTGAGAGTTAGTTAATTTAAAGCGCGACTAAGTCGCGCTTTTTGCTGTAGTTAGTCAGTAAAAATTGCTTTTACTTCGTTAAGCATATCGTTATATTCATCGTCACTGAACATATCAAGTGATTCAATCACGCCTTTATCCATATAGGTTTGTAATGCCGCTGACTTATCAGAAACCTGTAAGATGCCTTCTAAAATCGCACCAATACGAATGAAATCGACATAACAAATATGCTCTGGTCGATAGTTTGGATTTGCCCAACTTTCAGCAACTTCTACAAACTCATCAGTAAATCCCCAAGCACGCATAATTGCGCCACCCACTTTACCGCCCAGCTTTTGGATAGCATGAGCAAGGAAACTAGGGTTTGCAAACACTTCAGGGTGCTTCTCAGCTTCAGTTAAAATTGGCAGCACGCCAATGTTATAAACTAATGCAGCCAAAGTAATTGTGTCACGATTCAATGATGTATGCTTGTTTCGGCGTAAAAAGAAGTCCATCAAGGTAATTGAATGGCACGCTACTTTAAGGGTTTTCTGCCATGCCTTGTCCATATAGCCTTTAATCAGCTCATTATGTGATACAAACAGCTGCTCCATTGCCATTGCCGTCGCAATGTTCTTGATTTGACGCAGGCCAATTCGTGTTACAGCTTGGTGTAGGTTTGTGACTTTAACTGAGCGCCCCATAAATGCACTATTCGCGACTTTGATCATCCGTGCCGACAATGCAGGGTCATGCGAAATGACATCTGCCATATCCATCAAGTTTACCTCGGGGTTATCCGCGGCTTGCCTCACCTTCACTGCAACTTCTGGTAAGGTAGGTAACACTAACGTGTCATTATTTATTCTGTCGACCAATATGGTCAGTAATGCATTCTCTGTTGACATATGTGTGCCATCCTCTTGGGTTAGTTTGTCAAAATAAATACAAACTAATGACTGACATTATTAGATTAGTTATAGTTTTAGTATTGTCTAACTTAGCGCTAAAGTTAAGAAATTCACAGAAATTATCTATTTTTATATTTTTTAACTCCCTAACTCATAAATAAATATTGCTTCTAGCGCTGTAAACTTGCCATATATATGTCAGGTTTGCTTTAATGCATAGACTTTTTGTTTTCTAAGCAATGACTCTCACTTTTTAACGGGCAAAAAAATGACATTAAATAAAATTAGCCAAGCACTTATCTTATCAGGTGCTGTTTTTCTTGGTGCATGTTCTGACGAGCAAGCAACCACTTCTCAAACTAAGCCTGCTGCAGAGCAAACAAAGCAAAGTACTGAACAAAACAACCCACAACTTATCAATGCAGAGAAAAGCCGTTTAGACATTTACACAGACTTCACGCTTACTTCTGATCTTAGTCACTTAAGTGACAACCAAAAACAAATGGTTGGTAAGTTGATCGAAGCCTCAAAAATTATGGATGAGCTATTCTGGCGCCAAGCATTTGGTGAGAATAAAGACGCATTTTTAGCAAAAATTAATGATGAAAAAGTTCAGAAGTTTGCAGATATCAACTATGGCCCTTGGGATCGCTTAAACGGCGACCAAGTATTCTTATCAGGTTATGAAGAAAAGCCACTAGGCGCTGAGTTTTACCCAAGCGATATCACAAAAGAAGAGTTAAACAATGCAATCGTTGATGACAAAACCGGTCTTTACTCGGTGATCAAACGCGATGAAAAAGGTCTTCTTTATAGCGTAGCTTACTCGGTTGAGTACGCACAAGAACTAGAAAAAGCAGCTAACTTATTACGCGAAGCAAGCACTCTTGCTGATGATAAAGAGTTCGCTAACTACCTAAGCATGCGCGCAGACGCATTGGTAAGTGATGACTTCCAACCTTCTGATTTTGCTTGGATGGATATGAAAAATAACCCAATTGATGTGGTTATTGGTCCTATCGAAACCTATGAAGATCAATTATTTGGTTACCGCGCAGCGTATGAAGCCTATGTACTAATCAAAGACTTAGCTTGGAGCGAGCGTTTAGCCAAGTTTGCCGCTTTCTTACCAGAGCTACAAAAAGGTTTACCTGTAGATGAAAAGTATAAGCAGGAAGTCCCAGGCTCTGATGCTGACCTAAATGCTTATGATGTTGTTTATTACGCAGGTCACTCAAATGCAGGTAGTAAAACTATTGCTATCAACCTGCCAAATGATGAGCAAGTACAGCTAGAAAAAGGCACACGTCGTTTACAGCTTAAAAATGCAATGCGTGCTAAGTTCGATAAAATCTTAGTGCCAATTTCAGAGCAGCTAATTGTTCCTGAGCAACGCAAGCACATCACCTTTGACGCGTTCTTCGCAAACACAATGTTCCACGAAGTAGCGCACGGTTTAGGTATTAAAAACACCATTACTGGTAAAGGAACTGTTCGCCAATCATTGCAAGAGCATGCTAGTGCCCTTGAAGAAGGTAAAGCGGATATCTTAGGTCTATACATGGTTGAGCAATTACTTAAGAAAGGCGAGATCACTGACGGTACATTAGAAGATTACTACATTACCTTTATGGCTGGTATCTTCCGCTCAGTGCGTTTTGGTGCATCAAGTGCACACGGTAAAGCGAATATGATCCGCTTTAACTTCTTTGCTGAAGAAGGTGCCTTCTCAAAAAATGCTGACGGCTTATACAGCGTTAACATGGAGAAGATGAGCCAAGCAATGGAAAAACTATCACGCTTAATCTTAACGATTCAAGGTGACGGTGATTACCAAAAAGTTGATCAGCTAATCGCAACCCATGGCGATATCAAAGCTGAACTAGCTAAAGACTTAGAAAAGCTAAGCCAAGCTAACATCCCTGTTGATGTTACTTTCAAACAAGGTAAAGAAGTATTAGGTCTTTAAGCCCTATTCTCCTTTAATAAAAAACGCTGCAATTGCAGCGTTTTTTATTGCCTGAAATCGAGTAAAACACGACTAGTGTGCAACGAAGTTCAAACCATATTTGGAGTTTAGTTCTACAATATCCCCGTTGATCAGCATTTTTTGAAACTCGGCATTAAAAGCATCAATAAATTCATCGAGTTCGCGTTGTTTACTAAAGCCATAGTAGCCCTGATTAATCGTGACAGGTGGCGATAACATAATCACTTTATCTGCTATGTCTAAACTGTCGATCACTGGCTTTGCTGCCCGAGGATGGGTGAGAATTAAGTCAACTCGGTTATACATCAGCTGTAAAAAACTAGCCCGCACATTGCCCACTTCAGATAGCGATAAACTTGTTTCATTACGTTTAAATTCAGGGCCATAGTTCCAGCCTCGAATGGTACCAATAATATCTTTTCGTAAACTGGCAAAATTACCAACCCAGGTCACATCATTGTTCTTCTTGGTATAAAAAACGATCGGGTCTTCGTAAAAGGGCAAGTCACTAAATTGCATATACTGCTGACGCATAGGGGATTTGTAAGGACCGATAATGGCATCAGCGTGACCTTGCTCTACCATTTTTAGTGCACGTTTTAGTGGCATGATATCAATAACCAACTCATGCCCTAAACGTCTGCAAATTTCGTGTGCGATATCGGCACCTAAGCCGACCACTGTTCCCTGCTGATCTTGTTCTAAAATGGCAGGAAAGTGACTACCAACAAAGTAATAGCTTTTTGCTAAACAAGAAAAAGAGCTCAGAATAAGCAACACGGCAAACACTGTGTGTTTCATTTATTCTGTACCCCTTCGTGCATCATCCATTTAGCTTAGTCCAATCTTGGTAGAACAAACAGTTTAAAAGTGCGCTTTTAATACCGCAATTTGTTCGTCTGTATAAGGCACTGCTGGTAATTTACCCCAGATTGGTGTTGGCCAAGCCGCATCAGTTGTGAAGCGCGCAATATGATGAACATGTAATTGCGGTACCATATTCCCTAGTGCTGCTACATTAAGTTTGTCTGGGTTGAATACCTGTTGTAATAGTTTACTCAGTTTGCCCGACTCTTGTAATAAGGTAATTTGTAGCTCTTCAGAAAGGTCGATAATCTCTTTAACACCAGCGACTCTTGGCACTAAAATAAACCATGGGTATTGGCTATCATTCATCAGTAATACTTTACACAGTGGCCAATCCGCAAGCTCAATGCAGTCGCGTTGTAGTTCTGGGGCCAGAGAAAACGGCGTATCAGTATTTTTCATCAATAAATCCTTTGATATTGGGTAAACATCCCCTACTTTATAGCATTTTGTTGCAGTTGCCTAAGCTTACCATTACCATCGTGGCAGTTTTTATTCGAGCGAAGGTACTCCTGTGCTAAAAAAAATTAAATCTCTCTCACTTGCTTTGCCGATGGTGGCAACAGCATTCAGTGTGACCGCTGAACCGCTTACTCTTGAGCGTATTTTTGACGATCCAAGCTTAGCAGGCAAAGCGCCTGTGCAACTTAAATTCTCTCCAGATGGCAGTCGTGTCACTTACCTGCAAGGTAAAACCGATGATTACAATCGCTACGACTTATGGGAATACAACTTAAAAGATAACAAAAACCGCTTATTAGTTGACTCTGCTGCACTATTCTCTGGTCCAGAGAACTTATCTGACGAAGAAAAAGCACGCCGTGAGCGCCAGCGTATTTTTGGTAAAGGGATTTTAGAATATAAATGGTCAAAAGACGGTAAAGCGCTTTTATTTCCACTTAATGGCGACCTTTACTATTATGAGCTTGCTTCAGCTAAAAGCCGTAAATTAACCGACACAGAAGCATTTGAAACCGATGCACGTTTCTCACCTAAAGGCCATTATGTGTCGTTTATTCGTGAGCAAAACCTATATGCACTTAACTTAAAAACGGGTCAAGAAATCCAATTAAGTAAAGATGGTGGCGGCGTTATTAAAAACGGCATGGCCGAGTTTGTTGCGCAAGAAGAAATGGGCCGTATGACTGGCTACTGGTGGTCTGGTGATGAATCTAAAATCGCTTATACCCGTGTTGATGAAAGCCCAGTAAAAGAAGCTATCCGTAATGAAATTTACGCGGATGAAGTAAAGCTTTTTAACCAACGCTACCCGTTTACAGGTACCGACAACGTTAAAATTCAGTTAGGTGTTGTAAGCATCAACAATCAAAAAACTGACTGGGTTGATTTAGGCGACGATCAAGATATCTATATCGCTCGTGCTAACTGGTTAAAAGATAACAAAACACTTTCTTATCAGTGGCAAGACCGCTCGCAACATAACTTAGAGTTACGTTTTTATAATAGCGACACTAAAAAACAAACCGTTGCCCTAACAGAAAGCAGTGATACTTGGATTAACCTGCACTTTGATTTGCAGTTCTTAAACGATAAAAAACATTTCGTTTGGGCATCTGAGCGCGACGGTTTTAAACATCTTTATTTATACCGCACAAACGGCGAAATGATCCGTCAAATCACCCAAGGTGAATGGGTTGTTGATAGCTTAAAAGGTATCGATGAGAAAAAAGGCATCGTTTATTTTGCAGGTCGTAAAGATACAGCACTTGAAAGCCACCTTTACAGCGTACCGCTATTCAAGAAAGGCGAAATTAAACGCGTAACTGAACTAGGCGCTTACCATAATGTGGTGATTGCTAAAGATAACAAAACCTTTATCGATAACAGCTCATCAGTTAATAAGCCAGGCTCAGCAGCATTACGTAAAATTAATGGCGAATTTATCACTTGGCTTGAAGAAAACAAGTTAGATAAGTCACACCCATTAACGCCTTACCTTGCTGATTTGATCACACCTGAATACGGCACGTTGACGGCTGAAGACGGGCAAATCATGCATTACCGTTTATTCAAGCCAACTAATTACCAAGACGGTAAAAAGCACCCGGTTATTGTTAACGTGTATGGCGGCCCTCATGCTCAGCGCGTAACAAACAGCTGGCGTAGTAAAAACTTATACTTCCAGTACATGGCACAACAAGGCTATGTTATTTTCCAACTTGATAACCGTGGTTCATACAACCGTGGTAAAAAGTTTGAAGACGTGATTTATAAGCACTTAGGTGTTGCTGAAGTGGCAGACCAAATTAAAGGGGTCGAGTTCTTACGTACCCTTGATTACGTTGACCCTGAGCGTATTGGTATTTATGGCCACAGCTACGGTGGTTACATGGCGCTTATGACCATGTTTAAAGCGGGCGACTACTTCAAAGCCGGTGTTTCTGGTGCGCCAGTCACTGATTGGGAACTTTACGACACTCACTACACTGAACGTTATGTAGGTCACCCTGCAACTAACGCGAAAGGTTACGAAGCAAGTGCAGTTTTCCCGTATGCTGAAGGCTTAAAAGGCCCACTGATGATTTACCACGGTATGGCTGATGATAACGTATTATTCACTCACGCCACTAAGTTATTCAAACAACTGCAAGATCAAGAAAAACAGTTCGAAATGATGACTTACCCGGGTTCAAAACACAGTTTACGTGGCAAGAGCGTACAAACGCACTTACACCAAACTATCACAAGTTTCTTCAACCGACACTTTAACGTTGAATAATCACGTTCAATTTCGATAACTTAGACTAAAGGCTGATTGTTAAATCAGCCTTTTTTTTGTCTCAATGTATTCTACTATTTAACTAGATTTTCGACCTATTTTGGCTACGCTTAATACATTGCTCCTATGAGCATGACGAAGGAACACACATGAATTACTTACGCCGTTTTACAATTTTTCAGCGCCTCGCCATGTTAGTGAGTGTGGTCGTGATAGGGCTGATATTTTTGAGCGTCTCGAGTTTAACGCAGCAATACAGCTCGCTAAAACATGAGCAATACATAAAAACCCAAAACCTTGTTGAGTCTGCTTACTCTATTATTGAGCATAACTATGAATTGTTTGAGCAAGGTAAGCTAAGTGAGCAACAGGCCAAACAAGCAGCCCTCGAAACAATTTCTGCACTACGTTATGACAACAACAATTACTTTTGGATCAACGATTATCAACCCGTGATGGTCATGCACCCGTTTAAGCCCGAATTAAATGGTAAATCGCTAGCGAGCAGTAAAGATCCAGATGGCGTGTTGTTATTTGTCGATATGGTCAATATTGTCAAAAAACAAGGTAAAGGCTTTATTCCCTACAAGTGGCCAAAACCTGGTAAAGACAAGCCGGTTGATAAAATTGCCTACGTAAAAGGTTTTGACAAGTGGCAATGGATTGTAGGCTCTGGTGTCTACATCGATACCATTGAAGAAGCATTCTCTTCGCTTCGTACCCATGTCATTATCACCGCTGTGGTGCTCATTGCCCTACTGGTTGCACTTAGCTACCTAATTGCCAATAGTATTCTACGCCCGACCCAACTTGCCGCAAACATGATGAAAGACATCTCACAAGGCGAAGGGGATTTAACCCAAAAGCTTGATGAAAATGGCAACGATGAAGTGTCTCGTTTGTCGCGCTATTTTAATTTGTACACCGCAAAAATGCGTGAGTCACTGAAGCATGTTGCCCACAATGCCGAGCAAGTAAATCAGTTTGCTCATAGCGTAGATGATGCCAGTAAAACCAATCACTCTTTTATTGAATTACAAAACGATAGCTCAACTCAAGTAGCAACCGCGATGGAACAAATGACTCATCAAATTCACGATGTTAGTCAAAATGCTGACCAAGCTGAACATGCCGCCAATGAAGCGGCGCAAAATGCCGAAGCAGGCAAGCAGGTTCTTAACAAGACCATTACCGCCATTGAGACCCTGTCGCATAATATTGAACAAGTGAGTAAGGTAACGGCGGATCTTGCTGCAGAGAGTAACAACATAGGCTCGGTATTAGATGTTATTCGCAGTATTGCTGAGCAAACCAACCTACTGGCACTCAATGCTGCTATTGAAGCGGCTCGTGCTGGTGAGCAAGGCCGAGGCTTTGCTGTGGTAGCTGACGAAGTACGTACATTAGCAAGTCGTACAGGTAAAAGTACCGACGAAATTCAAGCCATGATCAGTAAACTACAAACCGGTGCACAAGCTGCTGTTGATGCTGTATCAGCAAGCCAACAGTTATCAACCGAAACAGTTTCACAGGCAGGTGAAGCAAATAGTTCGCTGAGTGAGATTGAGCGACTTGTCACTATTATCAAAGATATGAACAGCCAAATCGCCCGCGCTACCGAGCAACAAACTAGCGCCGCAGATGAGGTTAATTTACGGATTAATGAGCTTTCGCAATCAACTGAGCAATCACTGTCGAATACCGAAGGACTTTCGAACGCCAGTGAAAACTTAAAACAAAGCTCGCAAGCGTTAAGTGATGTCGTTAACCGCTTCAAGCTCGACTAACACCACAAAAAAGCCCCGCACTGCTGTGCGGGGCTTTTCAAACTTAAAACTTATAACTTTAGCTTATAAACAATAACGAGCGAATAAGCTGCTTACTGTTGCTGCGGTAGGCTTACCATGTTGCCAATCACCACCTTCTACACCGCTACCTGCGATATCCATATGAACATACGGTAATGGCTTTTCAGATTCAGTGCCATGCTTATCTAAGCCACCAACAATCGCTAAGAATGCCATTGGGAACTGGTGACCACGTGCAGTTACAGCTGATGGTGCATTGTTGCTTGAAAGTACGTCATCTGCCAGTGTACGTGGTTTTACGAAATCGTAATCTTCACGGCGGCTACGAGATACTTCTGCGCCATCTGCCCATAAATCACCTAAATCAGCAATTTGGCGTGAAACATTCGCTGCACGAGCTGGACCATTTTCAACATACGCACTGTAAGGACCCATCGCACGTGCTGCGTGGCCTGTTAGCGTAGCAACAGTGAATAGCTCTGGGTTCACTTCGTTTAAAGCGCGATCTTTCATTTCACTTAGTAAGTCACCCATTGCTAAACGACCTTCAGCATCGGTGTTACCGATACGAACACGTACACCTTCACGGCAAGTGATGATTTCATCAGGAACAAAACAATCAGAACCAATTGAGTTACGAACCACGGCTAAATAGGCAATTACTTTTACGCCTTTTGGTGCAAAGTCAGCCACTGATTTCATAAAGCCAGCAACCGAAGCCGCACCGCCTTTATCGCGGCTCATGCCTGCCATAAAGCCACCCACTTTAAGGTCTGCACCACCGGTATCGTAAACTAAACCTTTACCAACAAACATTAAGGTACGCTCAACGTCGCCTTCAGGCACGTATTCTAGTTTTACAACACGTGGGTGATGACGTTCAACAGCGTAAGATGCGCGCGCTACAGTGCTCATCATTGGGTAATCTTTATCGATAGTGTTGATATCTGAAATCACTTCAACAGATACCTTGCTACCCGCAAATAACTCAACGCAGTAATCAGCAAAACGTGGTGGTGCCATACGCTCAGGTTCTGTACCACATAAATCACGTGCAGCGTATTGACCCGCAGCAATAGCATTAAGCGCTTTGCTCATTGCCTCGTCTGCGCCAACTAGGCTAATTTGGCTAATTGGTTCAATCGCTTGACCATGGTACTCACGAGCCTCAAGTGGTTGCCAAAGTGCTTGGCAAGCACCTAAATAAGCCACTTCGAGGGCGTGCTTGTAACGGCTATCTTGATTTACATTAGCAAGTAAAATTGCAGGCTGAGTGCTACCCGATGCTTTCGCTTCTAGTACACCTTGCTTTGCCGCATCAAAGTAACGACGTACATCATCATAATCACGGTTCAGAGGGCCTGTAGGCGCCAAAATAACGCGTTTAGAGTCAATTACAAGTAATGTCACTTGTTTACCAATACGTGCGTCTACGGCTTGTTGAGCGCTAATAGCTTGGCTTAAGCTTGCGTCTGCTAAAGAAGAAAAATCATCACCGATAATAATCAATGCATCGTGATTTGCATCCGCTAATTGCGGGGCTGCAACTGCATGAGGGTATGCCATAAAAAAGGTCCTGCTGTTAGAAACATAGGACCTTATTATCATTGATTTAAAGCGCTATTGCCAGCCAAGTAAGATAGCTTACGATAAGGCTGGCAAGCTAAGTTTACTGCTCTGTAATGTCTGCTGAGTCTTTACGATGCTTAACAATCACAGACCAAGCTTCAAGCATAACCAGTACGCTCACCACCAGTACTAACAAATCAAGTGTCACCAGTAACCAGTTACCTTGTTGATAGTACTCGCCAAGTTTAATAACCCCAGCAAAGAACGCCATTATCAATACAAAACTCATTGGGATCAGTGTGTATTTTGCAGGACGATTCGCCTTAATTAGCATCACTGAAATAACCAACAAGGTTAAACTTGCAAGGATTTGGTTAGTCGAGCCGAATAACGGCCAAATGATCATACCGCCGCTACCATCAGCGCCACCAGCACCAAAAGCAAGCAGTAAACAGCAAAGTACAGCAACTAACGTCGCAACCACACCGTTTCGAATAATGCTGATATTATAAATATCGCCCCATTCTTGGATGATATAACGCTGCAGACGAACGCCAGAGTCCATCGTAGTCCCCGCAAACAGCACCACCATTACGGCAAGTAATGTTGAGGCGACTTCTTGCGAAATACCCCAGCCGTTTTCAATTAGATTAGCGCCACCATTAATAAAGGCACTCACACTACCGGCACCTAAGTGGCTGTAAATTTCATGCCATTCTTCTGGAGATACCGCAAGCGCAACACCACTTACTGCAACCAATGTAATAAGCGCAAGCATACCTTCGCCTACCGCACCTAAGTAACCAACAAAGCGACCATCGGTTTCTTTGTTAAGCTGCTTAGAACTGGTACCTGAAGACACAATACCGTGGAAACCCGATACCGCACCACAAGCTATAGTCACGAATAACAATGGAATAATACTTGGTGTATCTACCGCCGTTTGGGTATTAAACGCAGGCGCTGTGATATCTGGCATTGAAATAAATACCGCACCATAAAGTAGTACTAATCCCACTAATAACTGCATACCGTTGATGAAGTCACGTGGCTGTAACAGCATCCATACCGGCAATAATGAAGCAATGGCAGCATAAATAAATAAGATGATGATCCAGTTCGCATTCGCACTCAATCCGAACATTTCATCAGGTAATGCGATTGGCATGCTACTACCTAGGTAAATTGTGTAGTAAAGAATGGCAACACCAATTAAACACAGTGGAATTAACGACACTTTACGGCGTAACAATTGACCGATGACTAAAGCCACCACAATCGCTGACCAAGCAGGGAATACCGCGTTAGGTTGAGATACAAATGATTTAGCAATGACCACACCAAATACCGCATTCACCATCAGCAGTACTAAGAACACCACAATCATAAATAACGCACGGGTGCGTTTACCAATTACGCTTTCAGATAAAGCGCCCATTGATTTGCCTTTGTTACGCGCACTGGCCCATAGAGCCCCCATGTCGTGAACACCAGCAAAAAAGATAGTACCAAATACCACCCAAAGTACCGCAGGCACCCAGCCCCAATAAACGGCAATGGCAGGGCCAACAATTGGCGCGGCACCTGCAACAGAAGTGAAATGGTGACCCCATAACACAACTTTGTTAGTTGGCACATAATCCACACCATCCTCAAGTTCATGAGCAGGTGTGACAAAATTATCATCCATTTTAAATATTTTTTCGGCGATGAATTTCGAATAAAAGAACCATCCGAACAACATACCGACTATTCCGAGCAGCACGATTACGACCGATTGCATAGTCATCTCTCTTATTAAGTTATAATGTTGTCTAAGGTGTTGAACTAGGCAGGCCTAGCACCCCAACTAGACACTAACAAACTTTCAAGCACCAAGGTGTTAACCTTTAGTCTAATATACTCAGCTGAAAATGCTCGTGAGCCTGACTCTTTATTCCGACACCTATCCCTAGCAGGCGTACTGGCTGGTTGTTACCTCGCTCATAGGCTTTGCTCATTAACTCAGCAAAAATGCGTTCGTCTAATTGATGGTGGCTTTGATCGGCACTGGTCACAACAAAATTGGCAAACTTGACCTTCACCGATAATTTATTGATGCGGTTGTTTAATTGTTGTCTATCAAGACGACGAGTTAATTCATCCATCAAGCGGGGTAACTGGCTTAAACACTCGTCTAAATTATTTTTGTTGTATTCATAGGTGTGCTCAACACTGAGCGACTTTCGCACTCGCTCTGTTGACACTTTGCCAACGTATTCGCCTGCACACTTTTGATATAAAGACACGCCAAAATTACCAATGTGCTGCTGCATCCAATTAACCCCTTTCGCACGCACATCAGCCCCCGTGTAAAGCCCTTTAAGTTGCAGCTTTTCTAATGTCACCTTGCCTACGCCAGGAATTTTGCCAAGCGGTAAACTCGCCAAAAAGTCATCAACTTGATCGGGCAATACCACAAACTGACCATTAGGCTTATTTTCATCGCTGGCTATTTTGGCAATAAACTTAATTGGCGCAACGCCCGCTGAGGCTGTTAGTCCGGTGGTGTCATAGATTTCTTGGCGGATTTGCTCTGCCATCAGAGTTGCACTGCCTTTGCATGCGGTACTGTCGGTTACATCAAGGTAGGCTTCATCTAACGATAACGGCTCAATAAGGTCAGTGTACTTTGCAAAAATGGCGCGAATTTGCGTGGAGATTTCTTTGTAAACCTGCATGCGTCCGGGCACGATAACCAGATCGGGGCACAGTTGTTTGGCGTGATAGTTCGACATCGCCGAGCGCACACCATATTTACGGGCAATATAATTAGCTGTTGATAGCACCCCGCGACGACTATTACCACCTATAGCCAGTGGCACATTGGCAAGCGCGGGGTTATCACGCATCTCAACGGCTGCATAAAAGCAGTCCATATCGATGTGAATGAATTTTTTCATCAGGAATACAACAACTGTTTATATATACAGTTATTATATTTAAACTTCCTGAGAGTGCAAGCTAAGAGGTTTGGCTTGTTTGTTGGTTTGGTTTTTTGCGACTGATAAGCCGTGCGCCAAATAACCAAAACGCGGCTTCGAATAACAAGCCCACGACAATTAAAGCGATAAATCCTGACATTGTGCCCATGCTATAACAGAGCAAAGCTAGAGCGAGTAAGATGAAAAGTGCAATCCACTTTA
Source organism: Pseudoalteromonas gelatinilytica (assembly GCF_001641615.1). GTDB lineage: Bacteria > Pseudomonadota > Gammaproteobacteria > Enterobacterales > Alteromonadaceae > Pseudoalteromonas > Pseudoalteromonas gelatinilytica. The sequence continues at coordinate 187,876 of NZ_LRRU01000014.1, read as the reverse complement.
TCACCCTCAAGGTTAGTTGCTGCATAATTAAGGTCCTTTAATGTGTGTTCATTTTGCTCACACTTTACGTAAGCGTGAACTTATAAATCTAGCACAATCTACTGAGCTTTCTAATTTCCTTGAGCTAAAAGCAGCATATTGCTAACCTAAGTTTTCTCACAATCAACGAAGATTTACTATGCAATCGTTTATAGAACAACACCCTATCAGAACAAAAATTAATGTTGCATGGGGTGAAATGGATGCCCTGCAGCACGTCAATAATGTGGTGTATTTTCGCTACTTTGAAACAGCCCGTATCGATTTTTTTACTCAACTAGGTTTTCTTAAAGATTTACAAGTAACAGGTGTGGGTCCGGTGATCAGCGAAAACAATGCTCGCTATAAACGCCCGGTGACATTTCCTGATACGGTGCATGTTGGTGTAAAGATTAGTGACATTGAACACGATCGTTTTATGATGCATTACACTGTATTTAGTGAAAGCCAAGACGCAGTAACAACCATTGGCTCATCACAAGTGGTTATGTTTAATTTTAAAACGGGTAAAAAAGCGCAGTTAAATGATGAGTTATTAACTGCACTTAAAGCCCATTCTAGCGATTAACAAGGATCTATTATGCTTTATAGCCCACTTGGTCGAAGTGGTATTGATGTATCTCGTGTTTGCTTAGGTAGCATGACATGGGGTATGCAAAACAACCAAGCCGATGCCGATGAACAAATCGCCTATGCATTAGATAAAGGCGTTAACTTTATTGATACTGCCGAAATGTATGCCGTACCACCTTCTCCAGACACCTACGGTAAGACAGAAGAGATCATCGGTAATTGGTTAGCGCGTAATAAAGACAAACGCGATGATCTTGTCATTGCCACTAAAATTGCGGGTAACGGCTTACCTTGGGTACGCGATGCAGGCGATATTACTCGCCAAGCAGTGGTTGAAGCCGTTGATGCATCTCTTAAACGCTTGCAAACTGAGGTTATCGATTTATACCAATTACATTGGCCTAACCGTACATCACCGCACTTTGGTAAACAGTGGCCAGGTAAAGTGTGCTTCTCAGAGGCTGACACTGATCAAAATATCGCGGGTATGTTAGATATTCTTGAAGGGCTGAATGACTGTATCAAGGCTGGTAAAATTAAGCACTGTGGTTTATCAGACGATACACCTTGGGGCATCAGCCAGTACTTACGCTTAAGTGAGCAGCATAACCTTCCGCGCATGGTATCGATTCAAAACGAATTTAGTTTATTGCACGCCAAAGATTGGCCGTATTTGATTGAACAATGTATTCATGAAGATATTGCTTACCTACCTTGGTCACCCCTAGGTGGCGGCATGCTAAGTGGTAAGTACTTAAATGGTGCTCGCCCTGAAGGTAGTCGTTGGACGCTAGTGCAACGTAATGGCCTATTTAGAGACACAGCACAATCACGCGCTGCGATTGCTGAATATGTTGAAATTGCTAACGCCTTTAATTTAACACCTTCACAACTTGCATTGGCTTGGTGTGATCAAGTGGATGGCGTAAGCTCAACGATTATAGGTGCAACATCAATGGCGCAGTTAAAAGAAAATATCGATGCTTTCTCGGTGCAATTAAGCGATGAAGCTAACGATAAAATCGCTGACGTATTTACCCGCTATCCTATGCCTTTCTAGGTAATATTCGAAAATATGAGTGAGTCTACCCTCTGTAGGCTCACTAGCACTAATTTATCATTTTTCTGTTTCACCTACAGGTTTATCCATACTTTAGTGTATAGTTACTCATAGCATTTAACTTTGTAGGGTGTTAATGAGTAGAGTCGTAAAACAAGTATTATGCGTGGTTGCAGGGTCGTTGTTTGCCACCATTACTCATGCCTCTGAGCAGCTCTCAATTACTTGGCTTGAAAATGATGGTAAGCCCTTCTTTATCGAGAAAAGTAACGCTTATCCCCATGGTGGGCTATGCAATGAAATTACCGATATGTTGATTGAAGCCTTACCCAACATTAACCACAACAAAGTGATGTTGCCGCAAAAACGTGGCAGTAAATATCTCGATGACGGACAAATGGCGTGCTATGCCTGCATGATCCATCGTGATAAAAAAACCAACCGCGCTACTTACTCAATCCCAACCACAGTGTACCCACCCTTTAGCGTATTAAGTACCGAAGAGAAAGCACTGAAAATTAAGCAAAAACACGGTAACCCAGTATCACTTATCTCTTTGCTCACTGATGCCAATTTTATTTATGGTCAAAATGATGCGCGTAAATTTGGCAATAAGCTTGATGCTATAGCGAAAAATACCAAGCTTTACGAAAGTGCAGCATTAAGTGGTAATGGCAGTAGTCCAAATTTTGCTTTGCTCTCGCAGTTAGAGCATGGCTACATTGATTACACCATTGATTACCCCTACGTTGCTGATTATTACAATCAACAAAACCAACAGAATATTCAAAAGCTCACCATTGTTAATCCGGCTCAGAATGTGGTATTTGGCGCCATTGGTTGCTCAACGAACGCGCCTAATAACTATGCCGAAAAAGTGCTTGCAGAAATTAATGAGGCGCTGAAGAACAAAGTACTGCCAAGTGAGAGATACCAGCAAAGCCAACGAACTTGGCTCGAACAAAGCTTTCCTGAGTTTTCAACTTATTACCAGCGCTACATTTTAGACCCGCTTAAAGAGCCTGCCACTGATGAGATAGCAACGCCTGTTGATCATCCATAAGAGTTACAGCAAAGCTTGAATTAGCGACAACCTTCCCTACCCCTTCAGGCGTGCCAGTCATAATGATATCGCCATCTTCTAGATCCATAAATTCACTGATTTCGGCTAAGATTTGCTCAGCATTATGCAGCATTAACTTCGTATCGCCAAATTGGGTCTCTTTACCATCAATCTTCAAACTAAATTGATAATGGTAACTGTCATTCACCGTGACAAACTCAGTAAAAAGCGCAGAACCATTAAATGCTTTTGCGCGCTCCCAAGGTAGGCCTTTTTCTTTAAGCGTGCTTTGTAGGCCTCGTTTGGTTAAATCAAGCCCTAGCCCAACCGCAGCCAGTTGTTTGTTTTTAACTAAAAAGCAGAGCTCAGTTTCGAAGTGGAGTGCCTCACCTAAATGCTCACTTTTAAGAGACTCTGTGATTGCGCTATTTGGTTTTGCAAACAGCACCATATTTGTTGGTGTTTCATTGTTAAGCTCCGCAATATGCGCAGTATAATTACGACCAACGCAAATGATTTTGCTTGGGGTGAATACACCTTCATTCCATTTCACTGATTGCACAAAAACACCTCTTGTTTTAACAAATGTAAAAGACTCTAATTTTCTAATTTTAGCTGAAAGGCGTTGCCTTTGTACCTAAAAAACAGAAACTTTTTGATAAAATATTTCCCATAATAACATAAACATAGATATTACCTCTGATCTTAAACCGTTATTTGTGTTGACGATTGTTTTACTTTCTAATAACTTAATGTAAGCGGTTACATTTATAAAATCGGGTTCGGCGATTTTTTTTGAAAGAAAATGTAAGCGCTTACAAAAATAGACAACAACATAAAATAAAACCAAATCTGGAGATTTGCATGAACCACACACTTTTCAAGAAAAAGCAGCTTGCTATTAGCCTGTCTATGGCAATGGGTCTAAGCGCGCTAGTTCCTCACTCAGCTGTCGCCGAAGAACAGCCCGACAAAGCAAGTGATATTGAAGTAATACAAGTATCAGGTATCCGCGGAAGCCTAGTAAAATCAATGGATATCAAACGTCAATCTGCAGGTGTTGTTGATGCAATTACCTCTGAAGACATTGGTAAATTCCCTGATACCAACCTAGCAGAATCTTTACAACGTATTACCGGTGTGTCTATTGACCGTAGTAATGGTGAAGGTAGCAAAATTACGGTTCGTGGTTTTGGTCCTGAATTTAACTTAGTAACCCTTAACAATCGTCAAATGCCAACAACTGGCGGTCGTTCATTTGATTTTGGCGACATCGCAACAGAAAGTGTAAGCGGTGTTGAAGTATATAAAACAGCGCGTTCTGATATCCCTAGCGGGGGTATTGGTGCAACAGTTAATATCACCACAGCTAAACCTCTTTCTAACCCTGGTTTACACGCTTCGATTGGTGCAAAAGCAGTTCACGACACATCAAACGAAACAGGTGATGATGTAACACCTGAGCTATCAGGTATCTACAGCAACACATTCAACGATGACAAATTCGGTATTTTAATTTCAGGCTCAGTTCAAGAGCGTGACAACCGCGAACAATCAATGGCGGTTGATAACTGGATCCCAAATGTTGATATTTCATCGTCTCCTGATTTAGCACTGACAGATAACAACCAACGCGGTGATGGCGCAACCTGGTACCCGCAAAATGCTGGTTATGCGTTTTCAGACAATTCACGTAAACGTACCAATGGTCAACTTGTGCTGCAATACGCACCGAATGACCGCATTACTGCAACCGTTGATTACACTTACTCAAAGCTAGAGTTTGAAAAAGATGGCCGTAGCTTTGGTGTGTGGTTCAACAATGGTGGTAATGTTAGCGCAGCAACGATTAATGAAAACGGTACTTACACGCAAGTAACTGAAATTGGTGGTGACTACTCAACAAACTTAAACCGCGGTGCAACAACTAACGAAAATAAATCACTTGGTTTAAACATTGATTGGCAAGTAACAGACAATTTAAACATCGAGTTTGATGCGCACAATTCATCAGCTGAAAGTGCCGGTGTGGGTATCGGCCATGATGCGTTTATGATTATTGGTAACACGTCATGTTCATGGTGTGAAAACCCAACAGTGAATATCGACGAAAAAATGGCTGACTTCAGCAAAGGCGAAATTCCACTTATCGATATGACATTAACCAATGGCCAAGCAGAAATTTTACCGAGCGACATGGGGACCCTTTTCGCCGGTGTAAACAAAGACACTAACACCAACGACCTTGACCAATACCAGTTAAAAGGTACGTGGTATAACGAAAACAGCGGCGCCCTATCGAGCATTAACTTTGGTGTATCACATACTAAAATTGATTTCCGTACGACGACAGCCTACTCAGGTCAGCTTGCTGCTGGTTGGTGGTTAATGTCAGCTGATTGGTACGATGACAGCATGTTCACTCGTGTAGACAGCTCAGGTTTACTTGATGGCTTCTCTGGTGGTGGTAGCGATAAGCTATTAAATTACTACTACGATGCTGATTTCGATGACATTGTCGCGATTGCCGAAAGCATTGACTGTGATCACCCTGATGGCGGCGTTGGCGCATGTAGCTGGCCTGCTGATGTAAACGGCATGGTACAAGCGGGTCCAATCGATGACGATCATCGTGTAAGCGAAGAAACAACTGCGGTGTACGCACAAGCTAACTTCGAAACAGAATTTAACGGTATGCCAGTGAACATCACTGCGGGTTTACGTTACGAATCAACAGATGTTACAGCAAACAGCTTAGAGCGCCCTGCTGTTGCGATGGAATGGGTTAACGGTAACGAATGGTCTTACATTTACGCTGATGAGCGTTCATTCTCAAACGGTGAAGGTAGCAGCAAAGAGTTTTTACCTAGCATCGATATGAACATCGAAGTAGTTGAAGACGTTATTGCACGCTTCTCTTACAGCCGTAGCCTTGCTCGTCCTCCTGTTGGCGCGCTTCGCTCAACAACGTCATTCTTAGGTAACCCGAAAGTGGGTCAACGTAAAGTGGCTGTGGGTAACCCGAACTTAAAACCTTATACTTCAGATAATATCGATCTATCACTTGAATACTACTACGGTGAAGGCAGCTATGTGTCTGCGGGTTACTATCGTAAGCAAGTTGATAACTTCCTTGTAAATATCACAACCGAAGAAACGATTGATGGTATTACAGACCCATTCATTGGTGATCGTGCAGAGCAAGCGCGTGAAGATTTAGCAGCAGCAGGTGAGCAACCATCTGACCAAGCAATCCACGATAAGATCAACGAAAACCAAGGCACTGAAGAAGGCACACCTATCGTTGGTAACGATACAGATCCACTGGCAAGCTTCTTCGTATCGCGTGATAACAACGTTGAAACAGCAAACCTATGGGGCTGGGAACTAGCAGCGCAACATATGTTTGGTGATTCTGGCTTTGGTATTGCCGCTAACGCGACTTTCGTATTTGGTGATGTTGAAGCAGACCGAGATGCTATTGGCTATCAATTTGCCCTACCGGGTTTAAGTGATTCAGCTAACTTCTCTGCGATTTATGATTTAAACGGTTTATCTGCTCGTATTTCTTATAACTGGCGTGATGAGTTCTTAACAGGCTTTGACCAACATGCTTCACCAATCTTTACTGAGTCTTATGGCCAGTGGGATATTAACGTGAACTATTCAGTTAACGAGAACCTAACGGTGTTTGTTGAAGGTCTAAACCTGACAGATGAAACGCAACGTACTTACGTTCGTTACTCTGAGCAGCTGTTACGTGCAAACCAATATGGTGCGCGCTACAACATCGGCTTCCGCTACTCGTTCTAGCATTTTGTTGTCAAAAAAGCCGCTCAACAGCGGCTTTTTTTTTCGTATTTATGCTAGTTTGTCTACATAGCATTTGAGATGGCCTTAAACATGCAACAGAATGAAGTAAAAAAAGTCGTCATTTTAGGTGGTGGTTCTGCAGGTTGGTTATCCGCAGGTTTAATTGCTGCCCAGCCCCATTTAACTCACAACGCACAGATCACCCTGATTGAGTCGCCCGATATTGCCACCATTGGTGTTGGTGAAGGCACTTGGCCAACCATGCGACAAACCTTAAAAACCATCGGCATTAGCGAAAGTGAATTTATTCAACGTTGTGATGCGTCTTTTAAACAAGGTTCACGCTTTGATGGCTGGTGCGACGATGAAGGCGACGCACATTATTACCACCCGTTCAGCTTACCGGTGGCGTATCAGCAATTAAATATTGCACCTTACTGGTTTGCCAACAAAGATGCTGTGAGTTTCAGCCACGCGGTGGCAAGCCAAACCTACTTATGCGATCACCATAAAGCACCGAAAAACCACTTGCATAGCGCCTATCAAGGTGAAGCAAACTATGGCTATCATTTAGATGCCGGTAAGTTTGCCATGCTGCTACAACAGCACTGCACGACCAAACTAAACGTTGAGCATATCGTCAGTCATGTTGAATGTATCAATAGTGATGAAGATGGCTATATTAGTTCATTGCAAACCCGCGATCATGGCACTATTGCAGGTGATTTATTTATTGATTGCTCTGGCACCCACGCAAAGCTGTTACATCAACATTACGGGATAGAGCTAATTGAGCAACACGATGTGTTATTTAACGATCGAGCCGTTGCCGTACAGGTGCCCTATTTAAACCCGCAGCAAGAGATCCTTTCTTATACCAAAGCCACTGCGCAAGATGCCGGTTGGATTTGGGATATCGGCTTACAAAGCCGCCGTGGTCTAGGTATGGTGTACTCAAGTCGTTTTGCCAGTAGCGAAGATGCGAAACAGGCGCTTAGCCAGTACATTGCAAAAACCCAGCCTGGTACCGCGCAAAATGAACTGACATTTCGTGAAATCAGTTTTACGCCCGGCTATAGACGCCGTTTTTGGTATAAAAACTGTTTAGCTATTGGTATGTCTGCAGGCTTTATTGAACCACTTGAAGCCTCAGCGTTAGTCATGGTGGAGCTTGGCCTGAATAACTTACTTGCTAATTTCCCAACACATCGTGCTGCAATGCCGACACTGGCAAAGCGGTTTGATGAGCAGTGCCATTATCGCTGGCAACGTATCATTGAATTTTTAAAGCTGCATTATGTGTTGTCAAAGCGCACTAGCCCCTATTGGCAAGCCCATAAAGAGGCAAACTCAGTCCCTCTGCAACTTCAAGAAAACTTAGCACTTTGGCAATATCAAAGTCCGTGGTTAAACGACTTTGACCGCGCTCAAGAGGTCTTCTCTGCAGCCAGTTACCAGTATGTACTTTATGGAATGAAGCAATTGCCACAATTTCCTGTACTTGCAATGCCAACGGCTATTATTGAGCATTTTAGTGCTAACCAACAACAAGCCAAACGCGGATTACAACAACTACCCACTAACCGCGAGCTGTTAAATCATATTCAGCAATTTGGTATACAACCTATTTAATCTCAGTATTAGGAGGCCCAATGGCCAATCATGTCTTACTTGATAACATCAGCCATAAAGACCTAAAAGTGATCACCACACGCGGTGCTAACTGGGGCGACAATATTAGCTGCGCTACCGTATTTCCAAGTGAGTTTGCTAAAGTTCAAGCAAATCAACCAATCGTATTTCGTAAGCACCCGCAAACAGGTCAATTCGAAGCCCTCGCTTTATTTGGTTTCGAAAATGGCGAAAACTTGCTGCTAAACGAGCAAGGCGAATTGCAACTGAGTTACTTACCGCTAAGTATGCAGCGCCAGCCATTTTTAATTGGCCAACAAACCCAGTATAACAATGGTATTCCTGAGCAATCTCTGGTGGTACATATTGATTTAGACAGCCCACGCATAAGCACACGTGATGGCGAAGCCATTTTCCTTGAACATGGTGGAAATAGCGAATACTTAAATCATATTGCTCAAGTACTTAACGCGTTACATCAAGAACACCAAACAATTAATCAGTTTTTTGAGCGTTTGCTTAGTGTTAATTTACTCGAAGCTTTCAGTATTGAATATGCAGATAAAAATGGCGAAAAAGTCACAGTGAGCGGCTTTTATACCATTAACCAACAGGTACTCAATGGCTTGACCGCTGAACAACTTAAGCAGTTACAACAGCAAGGCGACCTACAAGCCGTTTATATGGTGCTGGCATCAATGGAGCACATTCCTCATTTGCTCAATAAAAAATGGGCTCAGCAGTAATGTTTGCGGCTGCGCCAATAAAAGAATGCCAGGCTTCAAGCATTGCTGATCTAAAAGCATTTTTAGCTGAGCTAACTGAGCCACTTGTCATCAGAGATCTCTGCGCTAATTGGCCCCAAGTCATTGCCGCTAAACAAGGTTCTAAAAACGCCTTAGACTATCTTTTAGGGCTTTCTAATACCGCCCCAGTACGCAGTTTTAGCAGCCAAGCAATTCATCAGGGGCGCTATTTTTATAACGCTGATTTCTCGGGGCTTAATTTTTCACAGCACGCCGATAACCTACTTTCTGTGCTGCAAAAATTAGCACTAACACTCACACAAACCGACAGTGATTCACTGTATATGGGCTCTACTGCTGTGGAGTATTGCGCTCCGAGCTTTAGTGTTGAAAACCCATTAACAGTGACCGATTATAACTGCCTAACCAGCCTCTGGGTGGGAAATCATAGTCAGATTGCGGCTCACTATGACAACGCCGATAACCTAGCTTGTGTTGCTGCGGGTGAGCGTACGTTTACACTATTGCCAACTGATCAGGTCAATAACCTTTACGTTGGTCCACTCGAATTTACACCCGCTGGGCAAGCGATTAGCTTGGTTGATTTTAATAACCCCGATTTCAGCCGCTTTCCACGCTTTAAAGAGGCTATAGCAAAGACGCAATCGGCAACTCTTGGCCCTGGCGATGCTATTTATATTCCAGCGCTTTGGTGGCATCAGGTTAGCGCAACCAGTCCGTTTAATGTGTTGGTGAACTATTGGTGGCGACAAGCCCCAGAGTATTTAGCAAACCCATTTGATGCCATGCTGCACAGTATGCTGGCAATTAAAGACTTGCCAAACGAGCATAAACAGAAATGGCAGCAACTATTTAATCATTATGTGTTTGCTGATGATGTGGATTTAGCAAGCCACGTTGCTGAGCCTGCGCAAGGGATATTAGCGGATATCGACGAACTAACAGCCAGAAGAATAAGACAGCTATTACTACAAAAGCTCAACCGATAGAATGAACCAAAAGCCAGCGGATGCAACGAGTTCGGCGAAGCATCTGCAGGCTCTTGGTTCATAATTCACTTATAGCAATCCGCTTAATTAAGTACTATTGCGGATTGGTCTTACCCTTTATTTGTACTGCTGATGGCTGCTTTGTTGCACAGCCGATACCTGTTTCACTATTTTTACTACATTGAAAAACACGTACGTAATCCACCAGCATTTGCTTAGGGTAACCGGCAAAATCAACGCCTTTATCATTCACATTTGCTGGCCAGTTTCCGCCTACTGCAAAGTTAAGCAGTAAATGAAAACGCTGATCAAACGGAGCAAAGCCGGTATTTTCTATAAACGAGCCGTCTTGTTGTTGTGATGTTGAATACCACTGGTCGTGGCGAAATGTCGCATAGTGAACATCATCAACATACCAACGAATTTCATCTTGCTGCCATTCAAGGGCATAAACATGAAAGTTATCAGCCGGGTTATTAGCTTCGCTGAAACGGTACGGCGTACCGCTGTAAACATTTTTGGGTGCAGGACCACCGTAATGCAAGGTGCCGTGTACGCGCGTTTCAAGGCTGCCAGCTGGCGCTGTTTTGTCATCAGTGAGAGTCATTAGATTAACTGCTTCCATGATGTCTATTTCGCCTGATGATGCCCAGCGACCATAACGCCAATCAGTCGGTAACATCCAAATTGCTGGCCACGCGCCTTGCCCTGCTGGCAATTTAGCGCGAATTTCAAACCGGCCGTATCGCCAATCAGCTAAGTTTTTAGTGCGTAAACGTGCAGAAGTGAACGGCTGAGTCGCTTGTTTTTCTCGCTCAGCATCGCTACTCACTTCATCGCTATTATGCAATGGCCCAGTGTATTGCTCTTGGCGAGCAACAATATGCAATAGGCCATCTTTAACAAAACTGTTTTCGCTACGCGCGGTATAACATTGCAGTTCATCATTACCGCCACCTCGACAATTTACTTCGTGTTGCCACTTAGTTAGGTCGAGATCATTTTGCGAAAATTCGTCTTGCCAAACTAACTGCCAGCCTTCTCCTAGGCTGGCTTTGACAGGCGCTGGGGTTTGCTGACAGGCACTAAGCGCACCTGTTAGCAAAATAACAGCATACGATTTTACTGACATGAGACTGTTGCGTCCTCGGTGTGCGCGCTCGTTACTGATAGTTTAGCAATTGATACTTGCCATGCACCTTCAGTGGCTAATTGCCAAGGCGAGAATACTTGCCCAAGCTGCACACCTTGCTCTGCAAAGCAGCTCAAATCTACGGTTAGCGTTTGCCAATCATTTGCTGCTTTAACCTGTTTGCTAATATCAAATTGGCCATCACAATTTTCACCACATTGCATACCCAGCATTAGCGGCGCATCAGCAGCTTGATCTACCTTAATTTGCATTTGCAGTTGACCCGCTTTTTCAACGTATGAACGTAAATCCGATGGGAACGCCGCCATTAAACGAACCGCAGCCGCTTCTTTACCATTAAAGCTGATTGCGCGCGCATCTTCTTGTACGTCTTTATCAAAGGTTTTTACGCTAACAGCGTTAAGTGCTGCACGGCTACTGGTCATGGCTTGTAGCTCAGAACCACTTTGTAGTTGCAGTGACCACGGTGCTTTTACGGCACGTTCAAATAATACTAAGTCTTCTAATTTAGCCGCGACTTGTGATTTTTCGCTAAGGTTATCCGCCAAGGTGTTTTTATCTTGGTAAGTTAAACCAAAGCCATAAGGTAATAGTGGCGCGTAATCTTTGTCACCACGGTTTTGGTTACCTACCGGGTTATTTGGCCATGAGAACGATAACTTACCTTTAAAGTCATGATTGATAGAACCATCTTGCTTTTTAAAGATAACATCGCTGATTGCATCACCTTCACTACCTGGTAACCAAGTTGCGACAAACGCATCACTGGCATTCAGCTCTGCATTCACCCACATTGGGCGGCCACTAATAAATAGCGACACCACAGGAATGCCGGCATCTTTTAGCTTTTTAAGCAGGGCTAAGTCAGTTTTATTACCGCGTTGGTATTCAAGGTTATCTAAATCACCATTACCTTCCGCATAAGGTTGCTCACCAAACACCACAATCGCGACATCTGGCTTAGATTCAAATTCGCCATTCACATTGTATTGAACCTGACCACCTGCTTGCTCAACTGTATTTTTGATGCCATCAAAAATTGAAGAACCACCCGGGAAGTCACTATTTTCGTTACCTGTACCCTGCCATGTGATTGTCCAGCCACCTGACTGCATACCGATGTTATCAGCGCCTTGACCGGCAACTAATACGTTTGAATTTGCTGATAGCGGTAACAACTGTTGTTTATTTTTAAGTAGTACCAGTGATTCACGGACTGCTTGTTTTGCAACTGCGCGATGTTCTGCACTACCAATGATCTCTGTTTTACCTGAAAGCGGACGCTTAGCAGGGCTTGGCTTATCAAACAAACCTGCGCGCATTTTTACACGTAAGATACGCGTTACCGCATCATCGATGCGGCTTTGTGCAATTTCGCCACTTTTAACTTGCTTAATAAGGTTTTCGTAAAGTGGTTTCCATGCATCTGTCGGTACCATGTACACATCAAGACCGGCATTTGCTGCTTGCGCACAGTTGCCATTAGTACAACCCGGAATTTGACCGTGGCCGTTCCAGTCACCAACAACAAAACCATCAAAGCCCATTTTGCCTTTAAGTACATCGGTAAGTAGGTATTTGCTGCCGTGAATTTTTTCACCGTTCCAGCTGTTGAATGACGCCATTACGGTCTGAGCACCCGCACCTAACCCACCAACATAACCTTGCGCATGAATATCAAATAATTCTTGCTCAGATGCCGTGTTATTACCTTGGTCATCACCGCCTTCAGTACCGCCATCACCTAAAAAGTGTTTAACCGTACTTATCACGCGCTTATCAGATAAAAAGTCTTCATCAACCGCACCTTGCAACCCTTTAACAATGGCTGCCGAGTATGCTTTCACAATTTCAGGGTCTTCAGAATAGCCTTCATAAGTACGACCCCAACGGTCGTCACGAACAACTGCGACTGTTGGTGCGAACACCCAGTCGATGCCGGTTACCATCACTTCTTGCGCGGTAGCAGCTGCAATTTTTTCGATTAACTCTGGGTTGTTTGTTGCACCTAAACCAATGTTATGTGGAAATAATGTCGCACCAATAACATTATTGTGACCATGCACAGCATCGGTACCCCACATTGTCGGAATTGAGCTGCCATCAAGCGAGTCATCAATTGAGGCTTGATACATTTTCTCAGCAAGCTCAATCCAATCTGCGGCACTGGCATGTTTATCATTATTTGGGAATGCACCACCACCATTGAGGTAAGAACCAAAGCCATATTTACGCATATCTTCAACGGTAATATCGCGAATTTCTGGCTGGATCATTTGCGCAATCTTTTGCTCAAGGGTCATATTTGCCAGCATGTTTGCAATTTTTGCTTCCATTTCTGGGTTTGCAGCAATACCCGTTTCAATGTTTGGCCAAATTTCTTGCTCAGCGTTCACGTTGGTCACCTTATCTTGCCCAGTACAACCTAGCATGCTGACGCTTGCCATCATTAACGAACAGAGAGTGAATGTTTTTTTCAATTTCATTTTTGCACCTATGAAGTCTGAGTCGATACTTTTGAGCCAACCAGCGCAAAGTAAGTAATATATAAATAACAGGCGATAGGTAAGAATAACGCCATTTGTACGCCAACAGAATCGGCTAACACACCTTGTAGTAATGGGATAATTGCCCCACCTACAATCGCTAAACATAAAATGCCAGAGCCTTTTGAGGTGTATTTACCAAGGCCGTGTAAAGCAAGGCTGAAAATGGTTGGGAACATAATCGAGTTACATAAACCCACAAGTAAAATTGCCCACATAGCAAGGCTACCCTCACCTGTCATTGCAATCACAACCAGCAGTACTGCCAATAAGGCATGGCACGCCAGTACCTTACCTGCATTAAATTTTTGCATTACAGCAGCACCAATAAAGCGGCCAACCATAGCACCTGCAAAGTAGTAACTAATGTAATGAGCCGCTTCTTTTTCGGCGAGACCCGCAATGTTATCTAGGGTCAAAAAGCCGACTAAAAAGCTACCTATTGCCACTTCTGCACCCACATACACAAAAATACCAACAGCACCTAAAATAAGGTGGCGATAGCGCCAAACACTGCCTATATCAACAAAGTCTTCTAAATCTTGATGTGCGGCTTCGCTATCACTTTCTTTACCTAGTTTTGGCAGTTTTAAAAACGCAAAGATAACCGCAAGTACCAACAAGCTTAACGACAACATTAAATAAGGCAGTTTCACTTGTTCTGCTGTAGCTTGGCTAATTTCAGATAGAATTAACCAGCCACCAAAAATTGGCGCAACTGTCGTGCCTAACGAGTTAAACGCTTGTGTCATGGTCAAACGCGAAGACGCCGTTTTTTGCGGACCAAGTACACTTACATAAGGATTGGCTGATACTTGCAAAATCGTAATACCCGAGGCAAGTACAAACAAGGCGAGTAAAAATAATTCATATACATGGGCAACTGCAGCGGGGTAAAACAGTGCACACCCAACGGCTGCAACCACTAAGCCAACCACAATACCAAATTGGTAGCCAATACGACTGACCAACTTACCTGCGGGGATCGACATCACAAAATACGCACCAAAGAAGCAAAATTGAATGAGCATAGCCTGCGTATAGTTAAGTGAAAACATACCTTTTAAATAAGGGATTAAAATGTCATTCAGACAGGTGATGAATCCCCACATAAAAAATAATGTGGTCAATGATGCCAGCGCAAAGTGCTGCTTAGGCATATCTGCTTGGCTTGCAGCAGCCGACACAGGGGTTGAAACATGAGCCATAATTTTTCTTCTCTAGTTAATTATATTTATCAGTTTGTTACAGCAACGTTTGGTACTTAATCACTAACAACAAATAGCGAAATATGTTGCAACATTAAATGTAAGCGCTTACATTTATAACATATAAATCATATTTAGCAATTTATTTGCAGAAAAATTGTAAGCGCTTACAGTCGAGTCTAAGCTCTAATTAGCCAAGCCTTACACTTAACCCGAAGGACGAGTATCAACTGTGTATAAATCAATTTCACTGTTACCAGATTCATCTTTACTCAAGCCCGAGTTCACGTTCGGTGTGGCAACAGCCTCATTCCAGATTGAAGGGGCACGCGATAAGCGCCTCGATTGTATCTGGGATACATTTTGCGAAAAGCCTGGCGCTATTGCAGACCAAAGCCATGGCGATGTAGCTTGTGACCATGTTGCACGTTGGCAGCAAGATGTCGAGATGATTGCAGATTTGGCTGTCGATGCTTACCGCTTATCAATTTCGTGGCCGAGGGTCATGTTGCAAGATGGCTCGGTTAACGAGCAAGGTATGGCGTTTTATGCCCAGCTATTATCGGCGTTAAAAGCACGTAACATTAAGACCTATGTCACCTTATATCACTGGGATTTACCTCAATACCTTGAAGATAATGGCGGTTGGTTAAACCGCGATACGGCCTATAAATTCAAAGAATATACCGAACTTGTTACTCAACATTTAGGCCATTTGGTTGATTCATTCGCCACCTTGAACGAACCATTTTGTAGTGCTTACTTAGGTTATGAAGTGGGTGTACATGCACCTGGCATAAAATCACAACAAGCTGGCCGACAAGCAGCGCACCACTTACTACTCGCCCACGGCCTTGCTATGCAAGTATTACGTAAAAACTGCCCAGACACAGAAGCGGGTATCGTATTAAACTTCAGCCCAACGTATCCTTTAACAGCCGATGATAAAAAAGCCGCAGAACTTGCCGATCAATATCATAATCAATGGTATATCAAAGCGGTTTTAGAGGGGGCTTACCCTTCTTTACTGGATGATTTAGCAGATGAAGTTAAACCAACTATTATTGCTGGCGATATGGCGATTATTAGTCAAGCCGTCGACTTTATTGGCGTTAACTATTATACCCGCATACACTACAAAAATACTGCTGATGGCTGGTTTGAAGAAGCAAGCCTTACGGATGTTCGTGTTACCGATATGGGCTGGGAAGTTTACCCACAAGGTTTAACAGAGCTTTTAGTATCACTTCATCAGCAATATGATTTACCAAAAATGTATATTACTGAAAATGGCGCAGCCATGGCCGACACGCTAGAAAATGGTGAAGTGAACGACATAGAACGCGTAGATTATTATCACACTCACCTAAATGCAGTATGTGATGCAATTCGTCAAGGTGTTGATATTCAAGGCTACTTTGCGTGGAGCTTAATGGACAACTTTGAATGGGCGTATGGCTACGAAAAGCGCTTTGGGTTAGTTTATATTGATTATCAAAGCCAACAACGCATTTTAAAAGAAAGCGCAAAACAATATCGCGCGCTGCTCAAACAGCGATAAAAATAACAACAATCGAGAACACACATGCTGACAAAAAGAGAAAAAATAGCCTACGGATTAGGCGACACAGCAAGTAATATCATCTTTCAAACGGTGATGTTATTTTTAACTTTTTTCTATACTGATATCTTTGGTATTTCACCCGCGATTGTTGGCACCTTGTTTTTGGTGGTGAGAGTCGTTGATGCAATTACCGACCCATTAATGGGAGCCTTAACCGATTCAACCCGCACTAAGTGGGGAAGCTATCGTCCCTACTTACTCTGGCTTGCTTTACCATTTGGGGTGATCAGCATGATCACCTTCACCACGCCAGACCTACCTGAATCAGGCAAAGTCATTTACGCGTTTGTCACTTACACTTTGCTAATGCTGGTTTACACCGCGATCAATATTCCTTACTCAGCCTTAGGTGGGGTATTAAGTGGCGACCCGAAAGAGCGAGTATCCATTCAATCTTATCGCTTTGTGTTTGGTATGCTGGGCGGCTTAATTGTCAGTGCCTGTACTTTGCCTTTGGTAAACTGGCTTGGCAAAGGTGATAACGCTACGGGCTACCAACTCACTATGGCCCTGATGAGCGGCTTAGGTGTGATCTTATTTCTAATTTGTTTTCGCTTTACCAAAGAGCGCGTAGCTGCTCATAACAGCTCATCGTTGAGCTGGAAAACCCGCATGAATACGCTATGGCAAAATGGCCCATTTAAAGTATTGTGCTTTGCCGCATTTATGCTGTTAACCAGTATGGTACTACGCACCACCCTTGCCATTTACTATGTAAAATATGTGCTTGGTGAAGCTGAGCTGGTCACCTACTTTGTTACCATCGGCATGATAGGTAATATTTTGGGCTGCGCCTGTGCAAACCCACTCAGCAAACGTGTTGATAAGAAAACCGCCTATATTCGTTTGCAATATATTTCTGCGGCAATTAGTTGCGTGGCATTTTGGTTGCCGGGCGAACAGCTGATACTTGCCTTTGCGGTGTACTTTTTATGGTGTTTCTTCACGCAAATGGCAACCCCGTTACTGTGGGCAAAAATGGCCGACACCATAGATTACGGGCAGTGGAAAACCGGTGAAAGGCTAACAGGCCTAGTCTACGCAAGCGTGGTCTTTTTCATTAAGCTTGGTCTTGCCCTTGGCGGTGCCATTGCAGGTTGGTTACTGGCATTTTATGGCTATGAAGCCAATACCGAACTCAGTGAACACACGCTTTCGGGTATCTTAATTTCATTTACCCTTTATCCAGCAATAGGTAGTATGCTTGTCGCATTTATCATGAAAAGGTATATTCTTGATAATCAAACGGTTGAGCAGATCAGTGCCGATTTATCGTTAAAGCAGCATCCATAACTTTGTTTA
Organism: Pseudoalteromonas gelatinilytica; assembly: GCF_001641615.1. Taxonomy (GTDB): domain Bacteria; phylum Pseudomonadota; class Gammaproteobacteria; order Enterobacterales; family Alteromonadaceae; genus Pseudoalteromonas; species Pseudoalteromonas gelatinilytica. Next base: position 170,107 of record NZ_LRRU01000014.1, on the reverse strand, counting down.
AAAAGGAATAACATGGCCACCATTTACGAGGTGTCGAAACTTGCAGGGGTTTCTCTTGCAACCGTTTCACGAGTAATGAACAACAATGCAAATGTCAGCGATGCAACGCGTAAAAAAGTCACTGCCGCAATGGATGAGCTTGGCTATCGACCTAACTCTATTGCCCAGTCATTGGCATCAAATTGCTCGAACAGTGTTGGCCTACTGGTCTCTGAATTACAAGGTCCGTTTTACGGGCCTATGATGAGCGGCATTGAAAATACCTTTCGTAATCAAGGCAAACATCTGATTATTGCTGCAGGTCACAGTGATGAAGAACGCGAAAAACAAGGGATTGAATTTTTAATTAGCCGTAACTGCGATGGCCTTATTTTGCATGTTGAAGCAGTAAGCGACGACTACCTTATTAAGCTCAGTAAAGGTCGCACGCCGTTTGTTTTGATCAACCGCTATATCAGCGAACTCAGTGACCGCTGTATTTTGCTTAACAACATCAACGGTGGCTATTTAGCGGCGAAACATGTGTTAGAGCAAGGTCATAAAAATATTGCCTACATCAGCGGGCCGCTATGGAAGCAAGATGCCAAAGACCGCCTAGAAGGTCATAAGCAAGCACTGGCTGAGTTTAATCTTGAGTTTGATGAAAACCTCTTATTCCAAGGTGATTTCATGGAAGCGAGCGGTTATGAAGGGTTAAAGGCGCTGCATCAACAAACGCATCCATTCACGGCGCTTATCTGTGCCAATGATGAAATGGCAGTGGGTGCCATGGCAAGCGCGCGTGATTTAGGGCTAACTTTACCTAAGCAATTGTCGATTATGGGTTACGATAACGTGTTTTTCACCCGTCACGTTTACCCACAATTGAGCACTGTTAATTATCCAATAAATGAAATGGGCCGCATGGCAGCAGATTGGGTGTTAAGCCATGTTTATCAAAAACAAACACCACCGCTACAAACGCTATTTGAACCTGAACTTGTTATTAGGCATTCAATTAGCCGCCAATAAGCTCAGATAACAAACCAAGATTAATCGGCTTTAACAGCACTTGCTCAATCTCAAGTTGCTTGATTTTTTCTGGTTCTGGCTCGGCGCCACTAACAATGACTAACTTTAAGTCGGGGTGGCGCTGTTTTATCTGCTGGGCTAAATCAAGCCCTCCACCATCAGGCAAATGCATATCCAGTAATACTTTAGCAAAATTTTGATCGTCACTCAGCGTCGCAAGACATACAGCACAACTTGGCGCTATAACAGTTTCAACACCTAAGCTTTCAAGCAATAACTGAGTGATTTGCGCCGCATCACTGTCGTCTTCGACCAGTAAATAACGTGTACTTTGTAATGTCATTTCAGGGCTGTCGTCTTGCTCAACCACAGGTGCAGTATTGCCTTCGCAAATATAATGATTGAGCACTTGGTAAAGCAGCCCAGAATCAACCGGCTTGGCAATCATATCGTTAAAGCCAAGCGCGCTTAACTCAGTTTTCACCCCTTTCATGGTGGCAGCTGTAAGCGCGATGATTGGTCCTTGATAACCCATTTTACGAAGCTCAATAGTGGCTTCTTTGCCGCCCATAACCGGCATATGCAAATCAATAAATACAATATCAAAAGGCTTACCCGCTTGCTCTGCATTAGCTACTTTTTCAATTGCTTGTTTACCGTGCTCGGCATAATCCACTTCTGCGCCAGTGCTGGTGATCATATGGCCAACGAGATTACGTAAATCTTTTAGGTCGTCGACCACCAACACTCGCCCAGTGGTTTTTAACGTTGCTAGTTTTTGCTGGCAATCGGGGTTTGAATCAAAGCGCAGCACTTGGCGTTCAATATCTCGAATATTGCCAGGGTAAATCGAAAGGGTAAATTCAGAGCCCACGCCTTGCGTTGATTCAAGTTCAATAGAACCTTGCATACGACTAAGTAACTCTGAACAAATAGCAAGCCCCAACCCTGCTCCACCGACATCTCGTGATTCTACATCAGCAATTTGTTCAAATGGTTTAAAGATCAGTGCTTGTTTTTCAGCTGGGATACCAAGGCCTGTGTCTTTAATACTAAAAAACAGCATTTCTCGTTCATTAACCCAAGCAGTCCAAGCTCGCACTGTGATCTCGCCTTGGTTGGTAAACTTGATTGCGTTGTTGATGATGTTAATGAGGATTTGGCGTAACCGTGTAGCGTCTGTGTTTATAACTAAAGGCAAGGCTTGCTGTGACTCAAATTTAAGCGATAAACCTTTATCAAGCGCAGAAACGCGCATTAAGGTATAAACGTCAGCCATTAGGCTATCTAAGTTAACATCACTGCAATTGAGCTCCAGTTTATCGGCAGCAATCTTTGATAGGTCGAGCACATCATTAAGCAAACTCAGTAAATGTTTACCATTTCGGTAAATCACACCCAACTCATTTTGAGCATGCTGATTTTTATCACTTTGCATGAGTAACTCTGTGTAACCCAAGATAGAAGACAGAGGTGTGCGTAACTCATGACTCAAATGGGCCAAAAAGCGGTCTTTAGAGCGGTTTTCAGCTTCTGCTTTTAAACGCTCAACACGCTCATCTTCAACATCTCGGCGAGCTAAAGCGTAGCGTATAGCACGGGCAAAGCGGCTAGAGTTCATCTCGCTTTTAACCAGATAATCAACCGCACCGGCATCGAGCGCTGCAGAATCGAGAGCTTCATCTGATTGCCCGGTTAGCATGATAATCGGGCCGCGAAAGCCATTTGCCACAGCCCGTTTTAATACTTCGAGGCCATCTGATGCGCCTAAGCGATAATCTAACAAACAAATATCATGTTTGTTTTCGCTAAGCTCACTAATGGCCTCTTCAGGGCAACTTAACCACTCAACATCGAATGTATGGGAACCTAATTGGTCTAGGTAGTCGCAAGTAAGAATATAATCGTCTTCGTCGTCTTCTACTAAGAGTAATCGGGTTACCTTGTCTAACATTCTTATTCCTTATTCCAATTTGCTTAATTAAGTATTTATGCGAATTGGACTTAATCGTTCTGTGATGTTGGCAGCTCTACAAACTCTACCCAGTATTTCCCTAGTGTTTGCATTAACTCAACTAAACCTTCAAAAGTAACCGGTTTAGTGATGTATGATGCAGCGCCCAAGTCGTAGCCTTTAACCATATCTTCTTCTTGTTTTGATGTGGTTAAAATCACAACCGGTATGCCCTTCAAGTTAGGGTTGGCTTTGATGGCTTGTAAAGCTTCTCGACCATCCATACGCGGCATATTTAAATCGAGTAAAATCAAGCCCGGACGAGGCGAGTTTTCTTTTTCACTAAATTTGCCTTTACGCTCAAGGTATTCAAGCAGTTCTACACCGTCTTCAACAAAAAACAGCTCGTTCAATACACGGCTTTCGGCCAATGCGTCTTGGGTTAATAAACGATCATCTTCGTCGTCATCAGCCATTAAAATGGTAATTGGTTTAACTTTATTAAGTGGCATTACGCCTCTCCTTGTAATGTGAAAAGCGATGCTTCCACGGGTAATTTAATAGTGAAACTTGCACCCTCACCAACGCGACTGCTTGCGGTTATTTCTCCGCCGTGACGCTCAACAATACGGCGACAAACCGATAAACCTATGCCTGTGCCTTTATATTGAGAACGACCATGCAATCGCTGAAACGGAACAAATATTTTTTCGAGATACTCTTCAGAAAAGCCGATGCCGTTATCTGAAATTGTAATAACTTCCCACTCCACATCGCTATTGTGAGTTTCGCTAAATTCTGACGTTCGTTGGTATGCAATATCAATCACAGGCGCAACATTCTCACGTCTAAACTTCACCGCATTAGAAAGAATATTTAAGAACAATTGCAGCATTTGGCTTGGATCGGCTTGAATGTGCGGTAAAGTATCAAGGTTAACTGTGGTTTCAGATTCTTTTATCGCAATTTCAAGATCATCAAGAACTTCTGCAACAACTTCATTTAAATCAGTATCAGTAAAATCTTTACCCCGGGTGGTTACGCGAGAGAACTCAAGCAGGTCATTGATTAAATTAGACATACGCTGCGCCGCATTTTTCATCCGGCTAATATAGTCGATACCTTTTTCACCGAGTTCATCTTTAAACATCTTTTCAAGGCGGTCACTGAAAGCTTGGATCTTACGCAGTGGCTCTTGTAAATCATGACTTGCAACAAAAGCAAAGTCTTCAAGCTCTCTGTTAGAGCGGCTTAGTTCGTCAGAATAGATGGTTAGCTCTTGCGTGCGCTCTGCGACTTTTGCCGCCAAGTTCTCGTTTTGTTGTTCAAGCTCTGCCCTGTACTTAGTTTGGTTGCGTAGGTTAATACGAGTTAACACAAACATACCAATAATCAATAAGGTACTGGTCACAGCGGTTATCAAAAATGTGAGCTTTGCTTCGTTTTTAATTTGCGACAGCTTCGCAAACTGCTCGATTTTAAAGTTAAGCTCACGCATTTGAATTTCATCAACCGCTACACGAATGTCTTTATATAATTCGCGGCCTTGGTCTGTTAGCAACAGTTGGCGTGCTTTAAGATCTTTATTTGCAAGGGCCAGATCGGTGGTTTTAGTCATCACCGCCACTTTGTCGTTTACTAGATAAATTAACCGCGCAATGCGGTCTGCCTGACCGGGTATTTCTGAATGCAAACTTTTCACAAGCATGATTTGCGCTTGCATCGACGCAATCGCATCATTGTAAGGGAGTAAATAGTCTTTACGATCGGTTAATAGATAACCACGCTGACCAGACTCAGCTTGCACCACAGATAAGTGCAAACGCTCAATCGCAGTGTTGAGTGAGTTGGTATTATCAAGGCTACTTTGTGTTTCAGTGAGTGAGCGAATGCTATTAAGGGCTAAAAACGCATTAGCCACCACAATACAAAGCACCACGGCAATAAAGCCAGCCCAACTGACTGCTATTTTTCCTTTTTGTTTTTGCATTTACTTCTCAATCTATGAGTGCTTAATCAGCTGCGTGAGCGTCGCTTATTTCCTGTAAGTGCTCACTACACTGCTGACAATTAGCAATAATTTTATTCAATGCCTCAAGTGCTTTTTGTTTTGGCATATCATTTTCTAATACGAGCTTAACTAACTCAGCATTCATCGAAATACGGTTTAGTGGCGCACGTGCATCATGCACCATTTTTCGTAAAGACTCGTTATTATTCATAGTTATCCTTTGTTATTTGTATTCGCCAATGCCTCCATAAGCATTTAAACGGTTATAAAGTGTTTTAGTACTGATCCCCAGCATTTGTGCTGCAATCGTCTTATTACCTTGTACTTTGTCTAAGGTCGCGTGGATCAATTCTTTTTCAACTTCTTCAATAGTTTGCCCAGCAACAACTTGGTTTGCTTGACTCTCTTTATTCACTTTAGAAAATGGCGACTCTAATGAATCAGGTAATGTAATAACGGAGCCTTTCGGGTCACTCATAATAAAAGCACGGTGAATAGCGTGACGAAGCTCACGTACGTTACCCGGCCAATCATGGGCCTCAAGCTCTTTGATTTGCGCCGCTTGCCATTTAAAGTCAGTGCCGTTTTCTTCATTAAGCTGCTCTAAAAAGGCATTGGCAAGCAGTGGAATATCTTCTTTGCGCTCACGAAGCGGTGGAATATCAATGGGGAATACCGCTAAACGAAAGTAAATGTCTTCACGTATAACATTGTTTTGCGCAAGGTCGGTCAAGGTGCGATTTGTTGCAGAAATAACACGGCAATTCACTGCTTGCTCTTTGGTGCCACCCACTCGAGTTACTTTTTTGCTTTCAAGCACACGCAGTAAATTTGGCTGCATATCAATTGGCATTTCGGTCACTTCATCTAAAAATAAAGTACCACCCGCAGCTTGCTCAAACACCCCCTCTTTACGAGCAATCGCGCCTGTAAATGCGCCCTTTTCATGGCCAAAAAGCTCGCTACCAATCAGCTCTTTTGAAAATGCACCACAGTTGGTTGCTACTAACGGACCATCACAGTCAGTCGCATTATGAATCGCCTGCGCCACCACTTCTTTACCTGCACCACTTTCACCCATCAACATCACATTAGCAGAAGTGGCAGCGACGCGTTCAATCATAGTGTAAAGCTTTTGCATCACTTCAGATTCACCTATTAGAGTGCCGAAGTGGCGCTTTATTGCTGGCGTTGCTTTTTTCTTAGGGGCTGCTTTTTTAGGGTTAAGTACACGCTCAATGTCTTCACGTTGCAGTGGCTTAACTAGATGGCCGACATTTGGCTCACACATTTCAGCCAGCTTACCTTTTACTGAAGGGTGACCTGAAATTAACGTAACACGAGGCGATTGACCGATTGCTTTTAAGTGCTCAAGTAAATGAAGGCCGCTGCCATCTGGCAACATAAAATCTAAAAAGACATGATCAAACGTATTGTTTTCAAACCATTGCTCCGCTTCAGCAAGGTTCGCTGCAGTATTTATATTGTGCCCGAGGAACTCAACAATGTGACAAACTACATCACTAAATTCACTGTCATCATCAACCAAAAGTACGTTTAACATATTCATTCCCTAAGCTTTTTTAATCATTTTACGCACAGTTATATTGAAATGAAAACTATATGCGCTAGATACCTAAATAGTTCTTAATTCCAGTTATATTACCTTATTAGTTTCAATTTGGGGTAAGCATAATGAATTAAATGCGAAAAAAAAGTTATTATGGCACGTTCAATATTAAGCTAAGCTGTACTTGCATTAATTTAAAGTTGTAATCCTATGAAGTTATTAAGAAAAGTAGTTCACCCAAGTTTAAGTAATGACTATGGCACGGTGTTTATTCGTAACACTGCCCGCGCCATTGTTTTAAAAGGTGAACAAATACTACTTTTATACACCGCCCGTTATGATGACTACAGCCTACCTGGTGGTGGCGTTGATGAAGGCGAAAGCATTGAGCAAGGGCTTCTACGAGAGTTACATGAAGAAACAGGCGCACAACAAATTCAAATAAAGCAGCCACTAGGATTATACGAAGAAGTTAGGCCTTGGTATAAAGACGACTTTGATTGTGTTCATATCAAATCCTATTGCTACTTCTGTGAAATTAGTGATGAATTTGCAGACCCAAAAATGGAGCACTACGAAGTGCAAAATGGTATGCACCCTAAGTGGGTGAATATTTTTGATGCCATTGCACATAACGAAACCACCATGGCAATGAGTGAGAAACAGGGCCTATCGATTCAGCGCGAAACGTTTTTATTAAAGCTGATTGCTGACACTCTTTAAGTTACTTTACATTACTTTACGCAACCCTCAGCCATTGTGGCAGTCTATACTTATAATTAAAGCCAATTATAAGAGTAAACCATGAGTAAAGTAGCTGCCCTTTCAAAACCAACCATCCTGTTACATTGGACCGTTGCCATTTTGTTTATCGGCGTATTTGCGATGGGCATTTATGTTGCTGATTTTGCCGAGCCCCCCGCTAAATTTACCTATATGGGTTGGCATAAATCAATGGGCTTAGTGGTATTGGTTTTTGCCATTGCAAGACTCATTTGGCGTATTAAAGAAGGCGCATTACCTGCAACATCTGCAATGCCTAAATGGCAAACAGCAGTTGCTCACCTCACTCATGGCTTATTGTTACTTGCGACCCTAGCTATGCCGCTTTCTGGCTTTATCATGAGCTATGCGGGCGGTCGTGCAATTAGCTTCTTTGAGTTTGAGCTATTGAGCGCACCAGAGAAAACACCTTGGCTTGCTGATGCAGGCAGCTTTGTACACCACAGTTCAGTGCTTATTATCGTGGTGATTTTAGCCTTACACATTGCTGCTGCACTTAAACACCAGTTTGTTGATAAAGATGGCATGTTGAGCCGCATGCTAGGTAAGTCTTAAATCAAATTTAAGCGGGCTTAGGATGAGCATAAAAGCGCCATAAGCCCACTAAATTACTTATTAAAAACACCGTTTCCATTACCACTGCTAGTGGTGAAAAAACCAAAATGTTATGGACTATCCAACCAATCGTGCCAACAATCATCAGTATGCGTAAGGTAAAATCTTTGCCTTGGAATGAAGCATAAGTTTGCAGTAACGTTGCCGACAGCGCGATAAAGCTAATCCAGCTTTGCCAAGTAAGTAGTACTGCGCTAATACTCAAAAGCATAAAAGCTATCATCACCCAGGTTTTGCGGGCAAAAATACAATAGCCATAACGTAGTGCTGCAATCAGCATTAAACATGCAGCGCTGAAGTTATCGAGCAGCATAAAGTGCACAGATGTCAGTAAAACCGAGCTAAACAAACAAGCTAAAATTGCCTGCCTTTGTTTAAACTGAAATGAAGCCAAATCGAGTAATGTGGCAATGGCAACTAGGCTCTGAGATAAAATAAACATAACAACTCCTGAAAAATCAGCAGTGTAATGTTCACTATTTTGCTACGCCTTAACTTAAGTTAAGACGCCGTCTAATTCGCGATAAAGAAATCGCAGAAATCCCTAAATACATAGCAACCTCGGTTAAACTCAGTTGTTCAAGCCAATGCGGTTTTTGTTCCAGTAAATATTGATAACGCTGCTCAGGGGTATTGAGTAATAAAAACGCTTCTTTTGCTTCTTTAAACAATAATTGCTGACTAACTAACTGATGTTTAATTGCTTGCCAGTCAGCACTATCAAGTAAAACCAAAGGCACCTTAATAAGCTCAGCATCACGTATCACTTTGAGCTGGTAAAGCGCTGGGGTTTTGGTTAACCAGTTACCATATAGCAGTGCAAATTCATCTTGAAAGTAGAACTCTTTACACTTTTGCGCACCTTGCGATGATGCATGTAATGCCCCAAGCACCCCAGATATAATTAAGTAACCTGCATCTTGTTCGTCGCCTTGCTGCAATAAAACATCACCTTTAGCGTAACGCTTTATAGCGCATTGCCCAGCAAGCTTGTTACGAAATTCACAGGCTAGTTGATGGTAACTATCACCGAGCGGAAGTAACTGGGTATCTATCAAGATTGCCAACCTTGCATTAGTAATTCCGTCATTTGCTTGGCGTTTATACCTTCTCGAACCACAAAGCGCTCACCACACCAAAGCGGTGAAAAACCACTGTCACCTTTAGCCTCTGCTTTTGCACGTAATGCCGTCATCGCAATCGACGCATACGGAAAAGGCGGCGCTTGCTCTGGCATCGCGCCTAACTCTTGCATCACTCTGTTGCGTATTCCTCGTGCCGGGCGGCCAGAAAACAATGTCGTCAATTCGGTTGAGTTTGGTGCTACTGTTTTTAATACTTCACGATGCAAAGCACTTGTTGTCGCTTCTTCACAAAGTAAGTAAGCGCTCCCTACCTGCACTGCTGCTACACCTAATGCTTGATAGTGTGCTACATCTTCTGCTGTACAAATTCCACCAGCTGCAATAACGGGAATATCAAGCTTTACACACTCTCGCACCAATTGCGCTGTGGTTGGTTGCAGCGATAAATCCATCGATAAAAAATGACCGCGGTGGCCGCCTGCTTCAATCCCTTGTGCGATAACCGCATCGGCACCATTTGCTTGTAACCAACGCGCTTCATCTAACGTTGTGGCTGATGAAAGAACGACCCCGCCCCATGCTTTTATTTGAGAAACAATCTCTTTACTTGGCAGACCAAAGTGAAAGCTCACAACAGCAGGCTTATAAGGGGCGATAATATCGATCACTTGCTGATTAATTGGCTGGCGTGAGGCGTTACGGGTAAATTGTGAGACATCGACAGCAAACTCATCAAAATAAGATGTAAGCACATTATGCCAAGCAGTTTGCTGAGCCAGTGAATAGTCAGGTGTTTGATGGCAAAAGAAATTAAGATTGAACGGCTTATCCGTCTGCTGACTAATGTAATCAAGCTCTGAGACAAGCTGCTCAGCCGAGAGCATAGCGCAAGGTAACGAGCCAAGCCCCCCAGCTTCACACACAGCCACTGTCAGCTTGGCATTTTGCACACCCGCCATCGGTGCTTGAATAATCGCAAGTTCGGTATTTAACACTGAGTTTGTCATTACGTATTCCTTGTAAGTTTTGCAGCCTGTTGCAGTTTTTACAGAAAAAAGAGTGCCTAGTTAAGATTAAATAAAAATAAAAGGCATTTAAATCATATAGATAAAATATCGAAAATTAGGTATTAGCCTTGCAAACCTTTTCCTACAATTTTGTGAGGAGATAATGATGACTGATACTGTTACTACAATCAATCCAGCCAATGAGCAAACCTTAAATACGTATAATTTATTGTCATTGCAACAAGCACAGAGTGAAGTTGACCAATGTCATCAAGCTTTTTTAAAGTGGCGCACCACATCCCATAAACAGCGCGCTAAATTACTCAATCAACTTGCACAAGTGATTGAGTCTAATCAACAAGAATTAGCCCAATTGATGACCGATGAAATGGGCAAGTTATATCAACAAGGCCTACAAGAAGTTGAGCTTTGCGCTGCAATTTGTCGCTATACCGCTGAGCAAGGGCCCAAAGTGCTTGCTGATGAAAGCCGTGATATGCAAGACGGGCACGCAATTATTAGCTATCAACCAATCGGTGTCATTTTAGGTATCCAACCTTGGAACTTCCCGCTTTATCAAGTTATTCGCTATGCTTGCGCGAATATCATGGCGGGTAATACCACGGTGCTAAAACATGCTGGTAATGTATTTGGCATGGCCGAAAAAATTGAGCAGTTATTTACTCAAGCAGGTTTTGATGACTATTGCTTTAAAAACTTACTGATTGACGGCAAAACCGCAAGCAAGCTTATTGAGCACTCAGCTATTCGTGGCGTGACATTTACTGGTAGCGACGAAACAGGCAAAAAAGTGGCTGAGCTTGCGGGTAAACAGGTTAAGAAAACGGTACTCGAACTTGGCAGTAACGATGCCTATGTTGTACTCGATGATGCTAACTTAAATACGGCGATTACCGCATGTACGCAAGGGCGCTTGATCAATAACGGGCAAACCTGTGTTGCAGCAAAACGCTTTATTGTGGTTGATGCCTTATACGATGACTTTAAAGCCTTAATTAAAGAGCAATTTGAACAGGTTGTTCTTGGTGATCCGAATGATGAAAAAACCACGCTCGGCCCAATGGCCCGTAAAGATCTACGCGATAAGCTTCATCAGCAAGTGACTGAATCAGTAAATGCAGGTGCGTGCATAATTACCGGCGGTAAAGTTGCCGAACACACAGGCTTTTATTACACCCCGACTCTACTTGAAAATATAAAACCGGGCATGCCCGCTTACGATGATGAATTATTTGGCCCTGTAGCATCGCTTATTCGAGCAAAAGATAACGCTGAAGCAATGCAAATTGCTAATGATTCACGCTATGGTCTTGGTGGCGGTATTTTCTCAAAAGATGAACAAGCAGCCATTGAACTTGCAAAACACCATTTTGATACCGGTATGGTGAATATCAATGGCTATGGCCTTGCGCAGCCGAACTTACCATTTGGTGGTGTAAAAGACAGTGGCTATGGCCGTGAACACGGCGGCTTTGGACTACGAGAATTTGTTAATATCAAAACTATTATGGTCAACGACTAACCACAAAAAGGGCTCATTAGAGCCCTCTTTAATACTAAAACGTATCACTTTTCATACCAATCCGCTTAATTAAGTAGTCTATTTTGAGGCAATAAAACCTCGTTGATAACAAGGCAAAAATTTCGTTATTTAGTTGTTCTAAATGAGAAATTTTTAACGCAGTTAGCGACAGGTTTTATCCCACAAAATGATTAAGTATTATTGCGGGTTGGTATCAAACATTGGCACTTGCTGTTTGGAGGCTGATGGCATTTTTAACTCATCCACGGCTTTTTCTTTATCAATCTGCTCTTGTTGTTTTTGATTGTCAGAGTCGGGGTGATAAACAAGCTCAGTAAGCAGTGCAAAGTGATCAGAACCATACTTTGCCAAACGCTCAATACGCTTAACACTAAACTCATTACTATGAAAAAGGTGATCAAGCGGCCAGCGCATAAAGAAATAGCTGGCATGAAAGGTATTAAAAAAGCCGCGACCTTTACGTGGGTCTAACAAACCGCTAATACGCATAAACAAGCGGGTACTCCGCGACCATGCAACATCATTTAGATCACCGGCAACAATACAAGGTCGCAGTCTGTTTTTAAGTGCTTTCGCTAAAATTATCAGCTCAGTATCACGGGGTCGAGAGCTGTCTTCTTCTGTGGGGCTCGGAGGAGCAGGATGAATAAAGTGCCCTTGTACTTCTACGCCATCTGCATCTTCGAACAAAATATGGATTGAGGGGATATCGCTTTCTATAAGCTCACAAACTTGCTGTTGTTTGATTTTAAACTTGCTGTACAAGTGCATGCCATAACGATTATCTTTTGGGAAGTACACTCGATATGGGTATTCTTGCTCTAAACTGCTCAGTTTATTTTGCCAAGTTTGATCAGACTCTAACGTAATGAGTAAATCAGGTTGGTGCGTTTTAACTAAACCAATGAGTTGGTCATATTCAGTGTTCGACATCAGTACATTTGCCGACATAATACGAATACTGTGCTTATCGGATTTATTACTTGAGGCAACTTCTTTATTAGCGAGCCTTGTGTAAGGGTAAATCCAGCCGACTTGTAAAAGCAACACGACGATACTCGCCAGAGCACAACCAATATAAAGCGCGGAGCCCGTACGACTGATTAAATAGCTTGCAGCAATTAAACTCGCACAAGCAAGGTAAACCACTTGCAAGCGTACAAAGTCACAACTGCGAATTAAATAATGTTGGGAATATGAAAATGGCAAGATTGAGACCACAAGCAGCATGGCCAATAGTGAACTCAATCCATAAGTCATGAACGATTCAAGCAAAACTAGCGGCTCAGAATAGAAATAATTTCTCGGGTATCTTCCACTAAACGCACGACAGTATCGTCGACTTGAATTGAAATTAGACCATCTCTGTCTCGTGATTTAATCACTTTACCGCGGCGGTAAATATCACGGTCAAGAATATCGCCTTTACGTAATTTCTTTTGCCAACCAGGTGGTAAATCACCACCATTATCAAGTTTCTTTTCAAGGCCAGGTGGCAGACTTTTATCTTTGTCCTTATCCTTGTCTTTATCTTTTGCAAGTGCGCCAGCCGTCACTAGGCTTAAACCAATCACTGCAACTGTTAACAATGCTTTCATGCGAGTGCTCCTTTTATTAGTCCAAATTAAGCGTAGCAAGTTTTTCTGAATTGGGTATGAAACAAGCTAAAAAAAAGCCGCTAAGCGGCTTTTGACAGGATTAACGATGGCGAGTAACGATTGATAAAATCTCTCGCGTATCGTGTACTAGATGAATAAGACGGTCATCGATTTCGATGGCAATAATGCCATTTCGGTCGCGACGTTTAATCACTCGACCATGGCGATATATATCTCGGTCAAGAATATCACCATGGTGATAACGCTTATACCAACCTGGTGGTAAGCCACCACCATGCCCTACTTTTTTGTATAAACCGGGTGGTAAATCACGGTAGCTGTAATGGTCATATCGGTCATGACGATCATGTCTGTCATGATGATGATGCTTGTGATGTTTTTTATGTTTATGCTTTTTGCGTTCGTGTTTTTGTTCGTATCTATCATGGTCACGATCATGTTTCGCGTTTGCTTCCATAGGTATCAAACTCAAACCTAAAACGGCAACTGAGATAGTAATTAATTTATTCATAATAGAGACCCTCAACGTTTGCTCTTGATAAAAAGCCTAACGTTTTAGCCTGAATCATAGATGAAGGGTTACAATTTAAAAACGCAACTGTTTACATATCAACACATTAGAAAGCCAATCTTTACATTTCTTTAAACTTCTTTGGCACTATTTACGAAAAATCGAGTCTGAGTTACAGTTCCAGTTGCAGTGTTAGCCTTTATATTTGCAACATAAACAAACGCTTCTTCACTACATAATAAGGATAATTTATGAATGTACTAAAATGGTGTTTGATAATTAGTATTACTGCACTAACAGGTTGTAGTGCCATGATGAGCCAATATGGCAATCAAAAAACGCAATCAAGTTCATTGGTTGAGTACCTTTACCCAGACCAACAAGACAGAGCTGCACACCAAGCAACGATTCCAACCTTGAACTTACCTGCCACAGTAGGGATTGCCTTTATCCCTAACAAGTACAATGATGGCTTGCATCATGGGGATGAAGTCGCACTGCTTAATAAAGTTAAAAAGCAGTTTATGCAATATGACTACATAGACCGTATTGAAGTGATCCCAAGCACTTACTTAAAAGGTAGTGAAGGATTTACCGCATTAGAGCAAGTTTCTCGTTTATATGATGTGGATATTATGGCGCTTGTTTCGTACGACCAAGTGTCGCAAAGCTTAGAAAATAACGCTGCGTTTTTATATCTAACGATTGTTGGTTTATATGTGATTCCGGGCAATGAAAACTCAGTACAAACCTTTGTAGATACCGCCGTATTTGACGTAAAAAGCCGAAAAATGCTGTTTCGCGCGCCAGGTATTCATAAAGCAGAGCAACGCAGCACAGCGATTGGCATCGATGAAGTCGCTAAAGAGCAGTCACTAGCAAGCTTTAATGGTGCCGTTGATGACATGATCACAAATCTCGATGCTGAATTGGCGCAATTTAAAACCCGCGTAAAAGAAGAAAAAGTGGCTAATGTCACGCACAGAAATGGTACTGGCGGCAGTAGCTTATTCTGGTTAGTGGCAGTACTGGCAGGTTTTGCCGTACATCGCCGTAATGCATAACAGACAAAGTTATTAATCGCGAAAGCTTTTACCCATCCTAAAAAGCAGATACCCTTTGGTTTTTGTTGTACCTAACCAAAGGGTTTTCATGAAGTTGTCGATACTCTCAGTGCTTGTGAGCACCTCATTATTTAACCATCAAGCTTTCGCTAATAATGAGCTAGAACATATTACAACGACCGCCTCGCGCAGCGAAGTGTTGGCAGATCCACTCCCTGTTGTCGTCAGCAGTATTTCACAAAAGCAACTGGCTCTTATCGCTCCAACTCACATTGAACAAGCCCTAAGGCAAGTGGCCGGTGCCAATCTTCAACATGGTAACGGACAAGAGTATTTACCCGCTTTACGTTCACCTGTACTTTCTGGCGCAGGTGCCTGTGGCGGCTTACTCACTGCCGAAGACGGTATTCCACTTCGCGCAGCCGGTTTTTGCAACATCAATGAGTTATTCGAAGCCCACACTGAAATGGCTGAACGCATCGAAGTACTGAAAGGTCCGGGCTCTGCACTTTATGGTTCAAACGCAGTGCATGGTGTGATCAACGTAATCACCCCAGATACAACCTACGACCATAACCAACTTGGTTTTGATTACGGCTCGTTTGGCTACACCCGCTACAAACTAGGTACGGGGCGTGACTTTGGCCAACAAGGTTTAGGCATTAATGCTACGATCACCCGAGATACGGGTTATCGTGATGATGAAAGTGTTGATCAAGAAAAGCTATCACTGCGTCACCGTTTTGATGGCAAAAAACTAAACGTAAGTACAGGCCTGACTTACACCCATTTAGATCAACAAACGGCTGGTTTTATTGAAGGCTTTGAAAGCTATAAAGATGAGCAAATAGCTCAGTCTAATTTTGACCCAGATGCATTTCGTAAAGCCCGATCTTTGCGTGTTTGGTCAAAGCTAAATTGGACACAAGATGAGGCTAACAGCTTTACCTTAACGCCTTATATCCGCGACCAAGACATGACCTTCTTTAAGCATTTTTTACCGGGTACTCCCCTTGAAGAAAATGCTCAGCAAGGTGTTGGCCTTCAATCAAGCTGGCAGCATAAGTTGACCGGTTCTAGCCTGTTAACTGTTGGCTTTGATGGTGAGCTTACAGATGCTGACTTTTTACAATATCAAGATAGCCCAACTGAAGGCTCAGCGTTTTTAGTCGCCACCGTGCCTCAAGGTAAACATTACGACTATCAAGTAACTAGCACTCTATTAGCACCAATTGTTAACCTTGATTGGCAACTTGATGAGTTACTCATCAGCCTAGGTGGCCGATACGAGCGTATGCGATATGACTACGACAACCATATGTTGGCTGGTCGTACAAAAGACGATGGTACTCCATGCGCAATGGGTGGGTGTCGCTATTCTCGACCAGAAAGCGGCGTAAATCGCTTTACTCACTTTTCGCCAAAGCTTGGTTTAAGCTATCAATTTGCAGATAACCAGTTTATCTATGCCAATGCTTCAGAAGGTTATCGAGCACCGCAAGCGGCAGAGCTTTATCAGTTACAACGCGAACAAAATGTCGCAGATCTAAAATCTGAAACTGCTAAAAACCTAGAGCTTGGTTTAAAAGGTCAACAAGCACAGCTGCATTATGTAGTTAGCATTTATGCAATGAATAAAAAGAACGTAATTTTCCGCGACAGTGATTTTTATTACGTCAATGATGGCCAAACCCAGCATCGTGGTATTGAGCTTGAGTTAGCCTATGCCATAACGCCTAGCCTATCGATGCAGTTAGCCGCGAGCCACGCCAAGCATACATACAGTTATGACCAATTACTTAGCGGAGTTAATATCAATGGTAATCTCATTGATACTGCACCACGTAACATCGCTAACTTACAGCTACTATGGCAAGCAAACGACATAACGCGTGTTGGCCTTGAGTTACATACCACCAGCAGCTACTTTACTGATCCTGAAAACCAGCATAGTTACGAAGGCCATTCATTAGTAAATTTAAGAGCGGCGTGGCAGCTAACAGACAACCTAACGGTGACTGCGCGAATAAACAATTTAACCGACGAGCGTTATGCAGAGCGCGCTGACTACACTACATTTAGTGGCGACCGCTACTTTCCGGGTAGACCGCGCAATGCCATGTTATCAGCAAGTTATCAGTTTTAAATAACCGCATTTTTTGGTGAGCTATCTCATAGTTCACCCACACTGTTTAGTGTTTTGGTATGATAAATGTACCTCTTGCTATTACTCCTAAACAGCGTGACATCTTCTCAAAATCTAATTCGTAACCTTCTTTTAGTGCTGGGCATTTTTCTTATTGCAGCCAGTTTACGTGCCCCTATCACTGGTATTGCACCGGTGCTTGAACAGATCATTGAACAATTTAAGTTAAATGCATCACAAGCTGGCATGTTGACGACATTACCTTTAATCGCGTTTGCTATTGCCTCGCCTATGGCAGCAAGCCTTGCTAAAAAGTGCGGCCTTGAAGTATCACTGTTCATTGCCCTGGTACTCATAGGCATAGGGGTTGTCTCTCGAGTTATTGATTCTGCCACCGTGCTATTTATTGGCACCGCTGTAATTGGTGTCGGTATCGCGATTGGTAATGTGTTATTACCAAGCTTAATAAAACGTGACTTTCCACACAAAGTAGCAGTAATGACGTCTAGTTATGTTTTAGCAATGGGCATTTTTGGTGGCAGCTATTCAGCACTCATCATTCCACTAGCTGAGTATAAAGACCTTGGTTGGCAATTGGCGCTTGCCAGTTATGCCTTATTGGTTGTGCTGGCTATTGTGGTGTGGTTACCACAACTTAAGCAACATACCATGCCAAAACAGGCATCCGTTTCAAACAGTACACAAAGCAAAATTTGGCACTCTGCACTTGCTTGGCAAATCACCTTATTACTTGGCTTTAACTCCTTTTTCACTTATATCATGCTAGGTTGGCTACCCAGCATTTTAATAGAAGGCGGCCATAGTGCGCAGCATGCGGGTGCTTTGCAAGGCGCCTTTCAAGTAGCCTCTGCGCTGCCAGGTATTGTGCTTATTCCACTACTTGCCAAATTAAAAGATCAACGCATCTTAACCCTAAGCTTGGCATTACTTGGCGCGCTTTGTTCTGTTGGATTATTAGTTGCGCCTAGCTTTGCGATGCTTTGGTCAGTCACCTTAGGTTTTTGCTCAGGTGCCTGTTTTATCTTGGGCTTATCATTTGTAAGCCTGCGCACTCATGACTCAATGCAAGCCGCTGCGTTATCGGGTATGGCACAATGTATCGGGTATTTATTGGCTGCAACAGGCCCTATTATTGCGGGCGCCTTACATAGTTATTTTAATAACTGGGCGGGAGCACTTTGGCTGTGTATTGCATCAAGCCTATTGTGTGCTTTATTTGGTTACTTAAGTGGCCGAAATATCACTATCGGCCAACAATAAATATGAAACCGCAGCTATTTAGGGGCGGTTTCAAAGGCGCTCATATTACTAAGGTTATCGAGCCAAGGTTTATGTGAGCGATACCAAATATGCGCTTTTGGAATAAGCTTATCAGCTTGCTCTATAGCGCCAATACGTAAGCCATAAATACGTTCACCTGCACCTACAGAAGTCGCGTATAAGGCTGTACCACAGTTACCACAAAACCCTTGCGCACGCTGATTACCACTCTCGGCAATTTTTATATATTCTTTTGGCTCAGCACCTGTAAAAGTAACCCCATCTGGCACAGACACAACAACGGTACGAAAAGGCGCACCCGAGATAATTTGGCAGTCAGTGCAGTGACAGTTAATCACTTTATTTTCATCAACTTCTGCGTGGTAAGTGACTTCACCACAATGGCAACGGCCGGTAACCTTCATATTAAACTCCTTGTTGAGATGGCTGCTCTTTTACAGGGTAATGATTAGCCTGTTTTAAGCTTTGTAAATCATTAAAACGTACTCCATGCTGGGCCATAATAAGGCGTATTTTTTTGCTAATCAATTGCCTAATGTAAAAGGGCTGGTTCGGCACAAAATGATGGATTGTATGGGTTCGGCCAAAATCAAAACAAAATAACTGAAACGGTAAAAACCAACGGCTGGTGATCACATGCGTTTGCTCAAGCAAGTTATTTACACCGCCATAATAATGCATTGAAGATGTCACTAAGTTAAGAGACGTTGAGCGAATGATATTAGGCACAATAAGTACCACCATTAAAAACTCAGCTCCCGCCAGTAACTCAGCTCCCCACGGCGGCAATGTAAATGGCTGTACAAACTGCACTGCGTAATAAGCAATTACCCCATAAAGAATCGCAAAATACGCGGTTGCAAACGGAAAGCCTGCATTAAACACCCGTAAAAACTTAAAGCCGCTAATTTCTTTACTAAATCGCTTGGTATTGATTAATAAACCTAGCAGACCATCAGTAATGACCAAGCCCCTCAAAAATGGCGATTTAATGCCATTGCCCACTAAACGCTCTTCTAAATCTTGTGAGGTGCCGGATACTTTATGGTGATGTAAGTGAATCTTTCTGCGATACCAAGGATTCACCGTATTCGGCCGCATAAGCCACACGGTTAACATCATAAAGTTATGTATAAAAGGGTGATTACTAAAATACTGCTTATGGATAAGGTCATGCTCAAGCTCATGCGATACCGAGGTAATAAAGGCAGCCAGAATGATACACAGCCAAGAGGGAATAACCGCTAAGTAATAAAGTGTTGCAACACCGATTAGTGAGCACAACGACACCAGCAGAATAATCATCGCAAGTGTATTTTGCTGGTTGAGTATAGGGAAACGCGCTCTAAGCGATTGCTCTTCGGCCTTAATGGCTGTAACAATCGCCTTTATGTTTTGCTTTGCGGTTAATTCTGACATCACAAGCTTTGCTAACTGTTTGATGTCAAAATCATACAGTAATTACCTACTGCTCTCGAGAAAATTGCGTTAAAAATGGAATTACATCATTTGCTGGCAATGGTTTAGAAAAGTAATAGCCTTGTATATAGTCACAACCGGCTTCGCTTAGCACAGCCAATTGCTCGCGCTCTTCAACTCCTTCAGCAACGACTTTAATACCTAATACACGACTCATTTGAATAATCGATTTAACCAGCGCTTCGTCGCCTAAATCAACATGTACTTCATCAATAAATGACTTATCAAGTTTAAGTACATCAACCGGAAAACGACGCAAGTAGCTAAGAGACGAATAACCCGTACCAAAATCATCTAGCGAAATTAAACACCCAGCTTGCTTCAACTGCTTTAACACATCGAGATGATTCGTATTTTCTGGCGCTAAAACACTCTCAGTTAATTCAAATGAAATTTGTGATGGTTTAACCCCTTGCCCTTTAATAATCTCAAGCCATGCATTACGTTCAGGGTTAAACTCAGTAAATTCAAACAAAGAACGGTTCACATTAAAAACAAAGTTTTCATAACCTTGTGCTTCTAACGCCTTTATTTGCTGGCAGGTTTTAATCAATACAAGTTCACCGAGGGGAATAATTACCCGCGACTCTTCTGCTAACGGAATAAACTCAGCAGGTGATACCCATTGCCCTTGGTTATTCCAACGCACTAAACTTTCGAATTTAGCGACCGTGTTATTTTCAATATCAATAATAGGTTGAAAATACACTTCTATGTCGTTGTTCTTTACGGCTTGTGTAAGCTGCTCAACCAGTAAGTTGTGCTTTTTAACCTTGTTATCCATCTCTTTGCAGAAAAACAGATATTCATCGCCTGTCTGTTTTGCATTCAAGGTAGCAAGCTCAGCTTGGCGAACTAAACGACGAGCAATTTTTTCGATTTTTTCTTGTGAAGTCGCCGTTCCAGCTTGCTCAAATTGACTAATGCCCAGCGTAACTGAAACCTGCTGACTAATGCCGCCAATAGAAACAGGCTCAACAAGTAACGCGGTAATTTGTTTGCAAACATGCTCTAGTTCACTGACATGCTGATAAGTTTGTAAGATAGCAAAACTATCACCATCGATACGTGAAAAAGCCGATTCTTTAAAGCTACCGTCGAGGCGTTCTGCAAGCTCACACAAAACCTTATCACCAAAGGTTAAGCCATAAACGGTGTTGATATCTTGAAACTTATCAACATCAAAGTAGATCACGGCTAAGTTAGTATTCTCATCATCTTGATAAGACAAAGATGATAGCAACTGGCATAAGTACTCTTTGAAGTAAAAACGATTGGTCAAACCGGTGAGTTGATCGTGGTTTGCATGAAAATAAATTTTCTGCTCAGCTTCTTTTTTCTCGGTGATATCCAAAATAAACGCCACATAGCAATCTTCACCATTATTTTGCATTTTGGTTATCGATAAAAACTGCGTGTACAACTTACCTTGTTTGGTTTTATTAGTGATCTCACCAGACCACTTACCCTCAGTATTAATTTGGTGCCACATTGCTTTATAAAAATGCGGGTCATACTTGTTTGAGCTTAAAATTTTTGGATTTTGCCCTAAGACTTCATCCAATGAATAACCCGTCATTTTAGTAAATGCGGTATTCGCGTAGGTAATATGTACGTTGTGGTCGCAAATAAAAATCGCTTCGTGACTTTGCTCAATCAGTTGGTTTGAGAAATCTAATTTAGCTATAAAGCGATCTTTTTCGATTTCACGCTGGATAAGACCAGTAAATAACGAGAAAAAAGACTCAATTTGCATCGCATCATTTATTTCATGCTGAAATAGCGCGACAAGAATGGTATCGGTTTTACCCGATATACTTTGTAAAGGCACACCCACATAAGCTTCGATACCCATATCAACGAGCATCTGATCATCTGGGAATAACTGCTGAACACCCGAGCTGAAACTAGAGATACTGCCACAGCTGACATCGTTACAAGGCGTACAGCGGATATCGTAGCTGATGTTTTCAACAATTTCGTCATGCGCACACAAAGCTATAGTCGTTGCATACAAAGTTGACTCATCGACTTGAGCTAAAAAAACATGAGAAGCACCAAGCACTTCTGATAAAGACAGGCATATTGCATTATAAAAGTTCTCACTTTTAAGATTTGAAATACTTTCAACAATACGCTTTAAGTCGTATGTACCCACGCTATGCTACCCTACCGATATTGTGCACTAAGTGATTGACTTCACTTATAGTTCAGACCGCAAATTGTATTATAAGATGTATTCAAACACCATCGTACTCTAGTCTTAAATGATTAATTTTCAACCAAATAAGCACACATTTTTCGTGGTTATTTGTAGGCTAAGCATAGTTTGAACTTGACCGCTTATAAATAGAACAAAAGTTGCTTTAATAAAGGCTGAATTGGTACTTAGATTTGAGTTATAGGCTCTGGGTGCTAGGTGCTAGGTGCTAGGTGCTAGGTGCTAGGCGCTAGGCAAAATGTACCCGTAGGAATGGCTTTAGCCATGAATTATGTTTTTCAGCATTGCTGGTTTGGTGTTATTTGGGTAGGTATTGCTGGTTCGGTTTTCTTGGTTCGGCAGTAAACTGCCTCCTACAATGCTTTTACGAATTGAATTGCTGAGGATGGTTTCAAAAAACAATAACCGCACCGATCGGCTAAAAACTGACAGCTGATAGCTTTTTCAGGCATAAAAAAACCCCAGCAAATCTGCTGGGGTCATAAAAGTGGTACCAGTAGGCGGACTTTTACTTATTTCAGTGCCACGCCCCGCGTGGCGCTCAAGTCCGCTAACTACTTTTTTCAGGCATAAAAAAACCCTAACCAATTGGCTAGGGTTCAAAAGTGGTACCAGTAGGCGGACTTTTACTTGCTTCAGTGCCACGCCTCGCGTGGCGCTCAAGTCCGCAAACAACTTTTTCAGGCATAAAAAAACCCTAACCAATTGGCTAGGGTTCAAAAGTGGTACCAGTAGGCGGACTTGAACCGCCACGCCCGAAGGCAACGGATTTTGAATCCGTCATGTCTACCAATTCCATCATACTGGCTTCATTTTTCTTTAACCTTCTAAACACGAGAAGATAAAGAAAAACCACTTTAGAGCAAGAAGCTTTTTTAACTGCTTTTGTCTCTATGCCAAGCATTATACAAAGAATGGGTAAGGCGGCAAGCGTTTTGTGCGGCCCCACTGCTCAACCGCACAATAATTAAACAAGTTGTTAACTTTAGAGTTTTGGCATCATTCGCGAAACAATCGCCTGACAATCGATATCATGACTCAGGCAGCCGTACTGACTAAACCCTGCACCACTTAAACGACTTTTTACAAACGCATCGGCAATAAGTGGCTCGCCAAATTGTAATAGTGTTGCTGCTTGCCAAAGCTGTGCCAGCCTTTCAATTATGCGCCGAGCATGCATTTCAAGGTTTGCAGTATCTGTGAGCATCTCTTTTAGTTCATCGAGTTTTATCGCAAAATCAGGATGCAAACTGCGCGCTTTTTCAAGTTCATTGATAAGCACCTCAAGTGATTCAGGTTCACGGCTAAACACGCGTAGAAGGTCGAGGCATTGCACATTACCAGAGCCTTCCCAAATAGAGTTTACCGGCGCTTCTTTATACAGTCGGCTGGTAATGTTGTCTTGTACATAACCCACACCACCAATACATTCCATAGCCTCATAAGTATGCTGCACTGCACGCTTACAGATCCAATATTTACCGATTGCTGTGGCGCTACGTATTAATGCCACTTCATTGCTATCATCTTGGTTATCAAGGGCGTTGGCAATACGCATTGAAATGGCTAGTGCAGCCTCTGCTTCGATAGCTAAATCTGCCAATACATTGAGCATGAGTGGCTGTTGATGTAAGTTTTTACCAAACACACTACGCCCAGCGGTATGCCAAATTGCCTCTTTTACTGCTTGTAACATCAGCGAGCTTGAACCCAACATGCAGTCATAACGAGTTAGAGCAACCATTTGAATAATAGTGGCAATGCCTCGCCCCGGCTCGCCGAGTAACCAGCCATGCGCGCCTCTAAATTCAATTTCAGAACTCGCATTTGATTGATTACCTAATTTACTTTTTAAGCGCTGAATATACATGGCATTTTTCTCGCCAGTTTCGAGCCAGCGCGGCACTAAAAAGCAAGATAATTGCTTTTCATCGGTATTAGCGAGGACTAAAAATGCGTCGCTCATAGGTGCTGAGCAAAACCATTTATGCCCAGTTAAAGCATATAATTGCCCTGCCCCCCTCTCATTGACGGCATCGGCTTTGGTGGTATTAGCACGAACATCGGAGCCGCCTTGTTTTTCGGTCATCGCCATACCTATGGTGACACCTTTTTTCTCGGTCCAAGGCTTATTATCTGAATCGTAATGATTTGCCAGTATTTTAGGTAGCCACATAGCCGCTACATTTTCTTGACTCGCAATGGCAGGCACACTGGCAAAGGTCATGGTTAATGGGCAGCCGGAGCCCGGATCAGCATGATTGTGCAGCACCGCCATTACCGCTCTTACAACATGGCTACCGGCTTTTTGTTGCTGCCAAGGCAATGCGCAGTGCCCTTGCTCTATCGCATGCTGCATTAGCTGATGGTAACTTGGGTGATAATCAACTTGGTCTATGCGTTCGCCAAATCGGCTGTGAGTGGTTAATTCGGGTAAGTGTTTGTTTGCTAAGAACCCAGCTTGCAGTAATACACCTCCCACTTGCTCCCCAAACGCCGTTAAATGCGCAGTTCCCCATTGCCCAGCAAAACGATTTTGCCAATATTGAAGTACCGTGTCGGTCTCATAGGCATTGTAGTTTTCAAGTGGTTTGGGTTGATTAAATACCTGATGAGTTTCGCTTTGAGAAACGGCCATAACTGTGTGCTCATTTTTATTATTTTCTCAACTATAGCAGGTCAGACCTGTTTGTCGACTTACTAAACAACCGCTAACTATTTCTTGTTTGCTCAGGACTTTGCTAAACTACTGCGCAATTTAATTGGATGAGATTGTTTATGTCAGCTGAGTTTCCACGTGCCGGTTTTTGGCGCCGCTTTGCCTCTTTAATTTACGATACCTTGGTTATCATTGCTTTTGCGATGCTGACAACCGTACTCTATTTATTAGCTGTTCAAGGGCTAATTTCTTTAGAGTTACTAAGCATTGGTGACGCTGAAGATGTATCTGCTTTCATTCAAAATTCACCATTATTGTATGGCATCCGTAGTGCGCTATTGGTGATAGTGAGTATTAGTTTCTTTAGCTATTTTTGGGCTAAGAGCGGCCAAACAATTGGTATGCGGGCATGGCGTTTAAAGGTGCAAACCCTCGATGGTCAATTAATTAGCTGGCAACAAGGTGCACTTAGAGCCATTACTGCGCTATTAGGTTTAGGTAATTTAGTGGTGTTGGTCGATTTTAAAAATAAGCGCGCATTGCAAGATTACATCGCAAAAACTGAAGTGATCACCCTCACCAAAGAAGAAAATAAACGTATTTATCGCTCACTTGATTAAGTGATTAAGCAACACATCAGGCACAAAAAAAGCGTGGCTACAAACCACGCTTTTTTTGTGCATTTTACACAAGTACTACACTCGTTTATTTAAGAGATAAGTTGCAAAACCAACAAACAACAGGCTTGGTAACACGGCACCAACCACTGCTGGAATTTGATAAACCATCACCACAGGACCGAAAATCTCATTGGTTAAGTGGAAAGTAATACCGGTTATTACACCCATTATAATACGTGCCCCCATCGTCACGGTGCGAAGCGGGCCGAATATAAACGATAAAGCAACAAGCAACATCACAGCCACAGACACCGGTTGCATTATTTTGCGCCAAAGCGCTAATTCATAGGTGCTAGTATCTTGCTCATTCTGTTTTAAGTAACTTAAATATGACCAAAGCCCAGTAAACGACAGTGCTTCCGGCTTAACCGACACCACCCCGAGTTTCTCGGCGGTCAGTTGCGAGTCGTAAAACTCTTCTTTTTGCTGCTCTGTACTAATTTGCTCTGGCGTGATCATTACTTTGTTTACATCACGCAACAACCAACCATCTTTACGGTTTACGGCTTCTTTTGCTTTCGTAATTTGAGTAAGTTGCAACGATTTATCAAAGTGATACATGTGAACACCGCGTAAAGTGCCCTGCTGGTCGACATCTTCAATATTAATGAAATTACTGCCATCTTTAGCCCACACACCGCGCTTGGCATTAAAAATATCCCCACCATTAATTGCTTGGTTACGGATCTCTTTTGCCTTGAGCTGTGCTTCTGGGGCGCCCCATTCACCAAGCGCCATCATACAAATCGCCATAAACATCGCGGTTTTCATTACTGATGCAATAATTTGTAAACGTGACATACCCGCCGCTTGCATGACTACCAGCTCACTGTTTGATGCCAATGCACCTAAGCCTGTTAAGCCACCAATCAAGGCTGCCATTGGGAAGAAGATAACTAAATCACCCGGCATGCTATATAGAGTGTAAATAAGCGCAGTAGCAATATCATAACTACCACGGCCAACCGATTTTAACTGCTCAATAAACTTAATTAGGGTACTAATACCTACCAGTACCATTAAAGCAAAACCGGTGGTTTGAATTATGCTGCGACCTAAATACCAGTCGAGTGTTTTCATCATGCGTTTAACTCCCGCTTAGTCACAACTGCTTTTAACCATGCGCCGAGCGGACGACCTTTAATAATCAAGAATCCACCAATAAATAAAGCTGACAAATGGATCCACCATAAACCAATTGAAGGAGGTATTTTGCCATCTTCAACTGCAAATTTAGCGGCATTGAGTAATATGAAATACCCTAAATACAAGCTGATTGCAGGCACTAATTTAGCAAATTTACCTTGGCGTGGATTCACCACACTCAAAGGTACTGCTAGTAAAGTTAACAATGGAATTGACAGCGGAATAGCAAGACGCCATTGCCACTGTGCAATGGCTTCAGAGGTTTTCATTTTGAATAAATCAAGCGTTGGAATGGCTTCTAACTTACGGCGCTGGTGTTCAATTTCTTGATCTTGAATTTGCACACTGTAACCATCGAATTCTGTTAAGTTTAACGCAGCAGACTCGCCATCTGTTTCGTAGCGCTTACCATCGTTAAGAACAAGTTGCTGTTCACCGCTTTCTTGCTCAATCACCACACCACGTTCTGCATACACCAAACGTGCTAAGTCACCTTTTTCACGATCGGGTAGCTGAGCAACAAATACCTTGTGTAACTCTTTGCCGCCATTTTCAATATTGTGAATAAAGACCACAGCTTTTTCGTTACCGGTTTGTTGGAAACGCCCGGCACGTAATGCCGATAAGCCAGCATCAGCTTTGGCTTGCTCTTTTAATTGATATTCTTGTTCACTGGCCCATGGCGCGATGTAAAGTGTCAGCGTCCCAGCTAAAACAGCCATCGCAGTGCTTGAGATAAGTGTTACCCGAACCACATACCATTCACTGACACCGCAAGCTCTGAATACGGTCATTTCGCTGTCGGCATAGATGCGACTGTACGCCAGAATAATCCCTAAGAAGATACTCAAAGGTAAGATAAGGGAAGCCAGCTGAGGAAGTTTTAGTGCAATCATCGAGAGCACAAGTTTAGCAGGAAGACCCCCTTCAGAGGCGTCTCCTAAAATAACAACAAACTTTTGAGACACAAAAATAGTCATCAAAGTTAAAAATACGGCGACCTGCGACTTGAGAACTTCAGTGGTCAAATAACGAAAAATTAGCAATGCTCGCCCCTGTTAAACATCGAGTTTCACTGGAATAGTAAGGAATTTTGAGTAAACTAGTTATTTTACTCACTTTATTATATGCCATCACAGTTAAATATCATACCTAGCAAGAACATATAATCTTGCATAAATGGTGCAGATGGCGTCTATTATGTGATATTGATAGTCACATTAAGATAAAGTTCAAAAACACATAAATAGAGTCATAGTTTATGTACTAAGATTAGTGCTATTAAACTAAAAAATGTAAGAAAGGACTCGTAAAAGAATTTCTTACCCTTATTAACTAAGGTTATATGACTCAATATCAGGAGTAACAATGGAATTTAGCGTAAAAAGTGGTAGTCCAGAAAAGCAACGTAGCGCATGTATTGTAGTAGGCGTTTATGAGCCACGTCGTTTATCCCCCATTGGTGAACAATTAGATAAGATCAGTGACGGTTATATTTCTAACTTGCTACGCCGCGGTGACCTTGAAGGTAAACCAGGCCAAGTATTGCTATTGCATCATGTGCCTAATGTGCTGAGCGAGCGTGTACTACTAGTAGGTTGTGGTAAAGAGCGTGAGCTTGATGACAAACAATATAAACAAATCATCTCAAAAACGATTAACACGCTAAACGAAACCGGTTCGATGGAAGCGGTATGCTTTTTAACTGAGCAGCACGTTAAAAGCCGCGACACCTATTGGAAAGTGCGTCAAGCAGTTGAAACAACACAAGATTGCTTGTACACCTTCAACCAACTGAAAAGCAAAAAGAGCGACCCTCGCCGTCCACTACGTAAAATTGTTTTCAACGTACCTACGCGCCGCGAGTTAACCATTGGCGAAAGCGCAATTGAGCATGGCTTAGCAATCGCTGCGGGTAGCAAATTATGTAAAGACGTTGCCAACATGCCGCCAAATATCTGTAACCCGGCATATTTAGGTGAACAAGCACAAGAGCTTGCTGAAAACTTTGAGAACGTTAGCGTTGAGATTATTGGCGAAGAAAAAATGGCTGAGCTGGGCATGAATTCATACCTAGCAGTTGGCCGTGGTAGCGCGAATGAATCGGTTATGTCGGTGATCAACTATCAAGGTGGCGACAAAGACCAAGCGCCAATCGTGTTAGTGGGTAAAGGCTTAACCTTTGACTCAGGTGGTATTTCAATTAAGCCTGGCGAAGCCATGGATGAAATGAAATACGACATGGGTGGTGCAGCGGGTGTTATTGGTACGATGCGCGCTTTAGTGCAAATGCAATTACCGATTAACGTTGTCGGTGTTTTAGCGGGTTGTGAGAACATGCCTGGCTCAAACGCTTATCGCCCTGGCGATATTTTAACCACTATGTCGGGTCAAACAGTTGAAGTGTTAAATACCGATGCTGAAGGCCGTTTAGTACTGTGTGACGCACTCACTTATGTTGAGCGCTTTGAACCAGATACTGTTGTCGACGTAGCAACACTGACTGGCGCATGTATTATCGCGCTGGGTTCACATGCCACTGGTTTACTTTCAAACCACAACCCGCTTGCCCATGACCTACTAAAAGCGTCTGAGCAAAGTGGCGACCGTGCTTGGCAACTACCACTGTGGGATGACTATCAAGAGCAACTTGAAAGCCCATTCGCAGATTTCACCAACTTAGGTGGCCGTGCTGCAGGTACGATTACAGCGGCATGCTTCTTATCTAAATTCACCAAAAAATATAACTGGGCGCATTTAGATATCGCAGGTACAGCATGGCGCAGCGGCGGTAAAAACAAAGGTGCAACGGGTCGTCCGGTCCCTATGTTGACTCAGTATTTACTGAACCGCGCGGGTGTAAGCGAAGCAAGTCACGATTAAGCCTTATTGCAAGCTTAAAACTAACCCTAAATAAGGCGCCAAATGGCGCCTTATTAATTGAAGCAAGTCTCGTTCTATGTCAAAATCCCTGCTTTGATCTGTGTATCTGTGGGGACGTTTGTCACAATGAGCATGAACGCACAATTTTACGTTCTAAAACAAGATGATAATGCCCACCAATCGGCTGGAGCAGTTTTCGATCTGGCAGCTAAAATTGCTGCGGATCAGTATCGTCTAGGTCATCGCGTATTTATTTACGCCGATAACACCGACACGGCCCACACAATCGACGACATCATTTGGTCATTTGAACCAGATAGTTTTGTACCTCACAACTTACAAGGTGAAGGCCCTAAAGGTGGCGCACCGGTTGAAATTGGTATGACTCCGCCTGTCGGCAACAGAAAAATATTAATCAACTTAGCTGAACAACTTCCGGATTTTATCCGCCGTTTTCAGCAGGTTTATGATTTCGTACCCGTTGAGCCAAATGCTAAGCAAGCCGCCCGTGAGCGGTTTAAAAAGCTTCGCCAACTGGGCGCCCATATTGCAACGCAAGAAATTGACATTTAAGCATTTATTTAAGGTTCTGTGTAATGGATAAAACCTATAATCCGCAAGATATTGAACAGTCTTTATACCAAGGCTGGGAAGAAAATGGCTACTTTAAACCGTCTGGTCAAGGTGACGCATACTCAATTATGATCCCGCCACCAAACGTCACGGGTAGCTTACACATGGGCCACGCGTTCCAAGATACCATTATGGATACGCTAACGCGTTTAAAGCGTATGCAAGGCAACAACACATTATGGCAAGTAGGTACTGACCACGCGGGTATCGCAACACAAATGCTTGTTGAGCGTAAGCTTGCTGCTGAAGAAGGTAAAACACGTCACGACCTTGGCCGTGAAGCATTTATCGAAAAAATCTGGGAGTGGAAAAACCACTCTGGCGGCACGATCACTAAACAATTACGTCGTTTAGGTGCTTCTGTGGATTGGGACCGTGAGCGTTTCACTATGGACGAAGGTCTTTCTGAAGCGGTTAAAGAAGTATTCGTACGTCTTCACAAAGAAGATTTAATTTACCGTGGTAAGCGTCTAGTTAACTGGGACCCTAAACTTCACACGGCTATTTCTGATCTTGAAGTTGAAAACAAAGACAAACAAGGTCACATGTGGAACTTGCGTTACCCACTTGCTGATGGCGTAAAAACACAAGACGGCAAAGACTATATCGTTGTTGCCACAACACGTCCTGAAACAATGCTAGGTGATACAGGTGTTGCGGTTAACCCTGATGATGAGCGTTACCAAGACCTGATCGGTAAAGACATTTTACTGCCTATCGTAAACCGTCGTATTCCAATTGTTGCCGACGAGCATGCAGACATGGAAAAAGGCACAGGTTGTGTGAAAATCACGCCTGCCCACGACTTTAACGATAACGAAGTAGGTAAACGTCACCAGCTTCCTATGATCAACATCTTCAACAAAGATGCTGCGGTATTAAGCGAAGGCGAAAGCTACACATTCGACGGTAAAGAGCTTGAATTAGATGCGCCAATCCCTGAGCGCCTACACGGCCTTGACCGCTTTGATGCACGTAAAGCGATTGTGAGCGAATTTGAAGAACTTGGCCTATTAGAAAAAATTGAAGATCACAGCTTAACAGTCCCTTACGGTGACCGTTCTGGCGTAGTGATTGAGCCTCTTCTTACTGATCAGTGGTACGTTCGCGTAGCACCGCTTGCAGAGCCTGCAAAAGAAGCAGTTAAGAATGGCGACATTAAGTTCGTACCTCAACAATACGAGAACATGTACTTCTCGTGGATGAACGACGTACAAGACTGGTGTATTTCACGTCAACTTTGGTGGGGTCACCGCATCCCTGCTTGGTACGACAACGAAGGTAACGTATACGTTGGTCGTGACGAAGCTGAAGTACGCCGCGATAACAACCTTGCTGATGATGTTGCACTTAAGCAAGACGAAGACGTTTTAGATACGTGGTTCTCATCTGCGCTTTGGACTTTCTCAACGCAAGGCTGGCCTGCAAACACAGACGATTTAAAAACCTTCCACCCGTCTGACGTATTGGTAACAGGTTTCGACATCATCTTCTTCTGGGTTGCTCGTATGATCATGATGACCATGCACTTCATCAAAGATGAAGACGGCAAGCCACAAGTACCATTTAAAACCGTTTATGTCACTGGCCTTATCCGTGATGAAAACGGCGATAAGATGTCTAAATCGAAAGGTAACGTACTTGATCCTATCGACATGATTGACGGTATCGACCTTGAAAGCCTAGTTGAAAAGCGCACTGGTAACATGATGCAGCCACAACTAGCGAAGAAGATTGAGAAGAACACCCGTAAAACATTCGAAAACGGGATTGAAGCACACGGTACAGACGCACTGCGTTTCACCCTTGCAGCAATGGCTTCTACGGGTCGTGATATCAACTGGGATATGAACCGCCTTGAAGGCTACCGTAACTTCTGTAACAAACTATGGAACGCAAGCCGTTACGTATTAATGAACACAGAAGAGCAAGATTGTGGCTTTGCTACAGATGCTGAAAAACAGTACTCACTCGCTGATCGTTGGATTTTAGGCCAATTTGAAGCAACGGTTAAAACCTATACTGAGCATCTAGAAAACTACCGTTTTGACCTAGCAGCAAACACCATTTATGAGTTCACTTGGAACCAATTCTGTGACTGGTACCTAGAACTGACTAAACCAGTATTGTTTAAAGGTAACGAAGCACAGCAACGTGGTACTCGTCACACCTTAATCACGGTATTAGAAAGCCTACTTCGCTTAATGCACCCGTTAATGCCATACATCACAGAAACGATTTGGCAACGTGTTGCGCCACTTGCAGGTATCGAAACTGCGGGCACTAGCATCATGGTTCAAGGTTTCCCTGTATACAATGAAGCTAATGTTGATAGCCAAGCGATGGACGACCTAGAATGGGTTAAACAATTCATTCTTGCTATTCGTAACATTCGTGGTGAAATGGATATCAGCCCAAGCAAACCATTATCTGTATTGCTTGCTAATGCGTCTGACGAAGACAAACGCCGCTTAACGGATAACGAAGCATTCTTAGCGTCGCTTGCTAAGCTTGAAGAGTTCACCCTTCTTGATAATAAAGACGATGCACCAGCGTGTGCAACATCGTATGTTGGTAACCTTGAGATCATGATCCCAATGGCTGGCCTAATCGATGTTGAAGCTGAATTAGCTCGTATCGCGAAGCAGCTTGAGAAAGCAGAAAAAGGCTTAGCACAGGTTCAAAACAAGTTAGCTAACGAGAAGTTCGTAAATAACGCACCAGAAGCTGTACTTGCTAAAGAGCATGCTAAACTGGCTGAATTTACCGATGCGAAAGACAAACTGTTAGCGCAAAAAGCGAAAATCGAAAGTCTATAACAGCATATATAGCGCTATAAGTTTTATAGCGCTTACAAAAAAGCCGCACTATAACATTGTTATAGTGCGGCTTTTTAATGCTCTGTAACAGCGACTTTACGTCGCGTCACAATTATACCAACCCGCAATAATACTTAATCATTTTGAGGGATTAAACGAATTGGTATTAAAATTTGTAGTTGTACTGAGCACCAACTAGAACTGCGTGACCTTTTGATTCAAATTCCCATGAAACATCTTGGCCTAAAGAAGCAGCTAGACTGTCTTTTTCAGAGAAGTTTTGTGTTTTACCACGAAGGATGCTTACACCTAAGTCAACATTTGAGTTTTCGCTGAATGCGTAGTTACCACCAAACGAGAACCAGAAACGATCTGTATCAGGGATAGAGATTGAAAGGTGCGATTGGTCTGCTGGCGACTCATCGTATGCAATACCTGCACGAAGTAAAAGTGCATCGCTGTACTGGTAGTCAGTACCGATAGAGTAACGCATTGAATCAGAGAAGTTCTCTTCTTTAGAGAATACAGGAGATTCAACACCTGGTACGTAGGCTTCTAATTTTTGGAAGCTGTCCCAACCAGTCCATAAGATGCTGTAGTGTACGCCTAGCTTCTTATCGATTTGGTGTGAACCAGAGAATTCTGCAATGGCTGGTAAGGTTAATTTTAACTCACCTGGTACTTTAGTACCCGCTAGACCGCCAAAAGCAGCTGGAAGTTGGTTTGAATACTCGCCTTCAAAGTCGATATCTGTTTCGCTGCGGTAGTTAAAACCAAAACGGTTGTTTTCGTCTAACTGATACATTGCACCAATGTTCCAACCAAAGCCGTAATCGTCACCTTCAAGGTGAGCAATTTGCGTGTTAGCTGGTAAACCTAGAGGGTTTGCACCTGCATTACGAACAACTTTCGCATCAGCATAAACATAGTTTAAGCCAAGACCTAGGCTGAACTGTTCGTTGATTTTGTATGACGCGCTTGCATTCATGTTAACTGTTACGATTTCAGTTTCACCCGCGATAGAGCCTGCCGCATAGTCATCTTTAAACTCAGTTGAAAGACCAAAGTTTGAAAAAGCACCAAAGCCTAAAGACACTTTGTCGTTTAAAGGCATAGTGAAGTAACCTGCAGGAATAAATGCAGATGGCGCAATGCTATCGTCATCGATAGAGCTTTCATCTAAGCTGTATGCAGCACTTTCACCTTTTAAGCTTACATCTGGAATGACAGCAATACCTGCTACTGAGATTTGCTTGTCTTTGAATAAAGACATAAGTGCAGGGTTACGAGCAACAACAGACGCGTCATCAGCAACGGCTGCTTCACCAGCGTATGCACGACCTAAACCTGATACGTTTTGCTCTGCTAATTGGAAAGCTGCAGCAAAGCTGTCAGCAGAAACAACAGCAAGTGATGCTGCAATTAGTGTTTTAGTGAACTTCATAAATCTGTGTCCTCTTGCAAACTTGTGCGAAAACTAATCCAACAATGAGGGCAACCTATTAGTTAAGCATAAAAGATTAGCGCTGTATGTTGGTATTAGATGTTTTATTCTAATGATTACAAACTTTCGAACATTACCTTAATTAAGATCAAAAAACTGTAATTTTTCGTTAGAAATAGGTAAAAAACCCGCATTTTAACAACAAGATAACAACTTATTAAAACTCATCAGATCTCTGATTACAAAAACAACAAACAGTAGTAATTATCATTTGCATTGACATCTATTTCTTGTCCCTTTAGACTAAAAATAAAGGTTTTTCTGTTGAGTGTGAGTATGGGAATCGCATTGATTATTGCGGCACTGATGTTATGCGGTGTGAGTGTTCATTATTTTTGTAAAGCAAACTACTGTGCCTGTACTAAAGCGGGTGATTGCGATAATCCAGTGAATCATTATTGGTTAGGCGCTATGCTAAGTGCGGTGTTGTCGCTGTTATTATGTTGCGTGGCGTTGCATGTCGAAAAAGGCACGTTATTGTGGTTGGTATTAATGACGAGTTGCTTTAGTGGTGCATTTATATCAGCAAAGCGCAACGCCAAAAAACGCTGCATTAAGTCTAAACAAGCAGATGCTCTTTTAACAAACGAGCCAAATTGAGTTGATAATCTAGAGGCTTAATACTGGCAATAATTTTTAGCTCTTTTTCTGCGCTTAAATCGACGTCTTTGGCAGTAATATGATGCTTATGCTTGGCATTATAGAAGATCTTTATTTTCGGCTTGATTGGGTTTTCATGGTTACCTTCCATCACTAATGCCAAACGCTCATTGTTTAATTTCACAATAGTTCCAACCGGGTGCACACCTAGGCACTTAATAAAGCGTTGCACCAATTCAGAATCGAACATGTGTTTATTAGCGAGCAAATAACGCAGCGCTGAGATTGGCTCTTCACCCATTTGATGGGGTCTATCTGCCGTCATGGCATCATACACATCAACGATTGCCATAATACGTGCTGCACGGCTCAACTTTTCAGCCGCAATACCACGTGGGTAGCCTGTACCATCTAAACGCTCATGGTGATTCACAATCATATCGAGCATTAACGGCGTAATGCCCTTTTCACCTTTCACTAAGCCCAAACTCTGCGCCACATGCTTTTTAACAACTTGCATTTCGTTGTCGTTTAAAGCGCTTGGTTTAGACAATACACCTTGTGGCATTTTCGCCTGGCCAATATCGTGCATCAAGGCACCCATTGCCAGTTCTTTAATTGTTTTTTCGTTGTAACCTAAGTACTTAGCAAACACACTCACCAAAATAGCGGTGTTAATCATATGACGCCAATTGTAGATATGCTTATCTTTGAGGCGAGTTAAAATAGTTAATGCGTTATGGTTACGAAATACCGAGCCCACTATATCAACAGCGATATCATCGAGCACCGACATATTTATCTTTAAACCTGATGTAATGTCTGAATAGAAGCCTTGTAGTTTTCGGCTATGCTGTTCGTAATGCACACTGGCTTTTAAAAACTCTTGTTGAACCGTGACCCCTTGCGGCTCTTCATTAGCTGCAGGCTTTTGTTCAACTTTCGGTTTAGCTGGTTCGGGTTTTGGCTGGTATTTTTTAGGGAGTGCAACATCGCTTTGAGTAAAGTCGATGAGTAGCTCTTCAACCCCTTCAGAGATCAGGCGCTGAATAATCGTTTTATCACGCACTAAACCACGTGTTTTGATCTTAATACTATTTACATGCTCATGTTGCTTACTGACACTGTCAACAAACATCCCTGGTACAAGTTCGGCAATGGGTAAGGTAATAAGCATATGTGAGCTTAGCGCATAAAAACATCGAGTTTTTTATTATCGCTAATTGATTACAAATGTCTATAGATTGGGTAGCGAATACGAAATAGGTATGAGCTATGGAGTTAGAAAGGGGAAAGTTAGAAAGGGGAAAGTTAGAAAGGGGAAAGTTAGAAAGGGGAAAGTTAGAAAGAGTAAAGTTAGAAAGTAGCAACTCGCTAACTTTATCCCTGAAAGCTGACGGCTGATAGCTGACGGCTGATAGCTGATAGCTGACAGCTCTCTAGCTATTTATTCCTGAAAGTAAGTGCCCCAGCCGTCGTATTCAACATCTGTTTGCTGAGCAAGTGCTTCTAGCTTGTCTACATCTTCCATAATGGCTTCTACGTCAAGTTCACACTCAACAACCACGTCAAAACTCCACACTTTCTCGCCGTCTTCAAGCTCAAGTTCAGCAGGTTCTTCAACATCGTAACCTAGTTTAAAAGCGGCTAAAGCTGCTTGCTCTAGCTTTTCAAAATTTTCGCTAACAAAGTGGTGTTCCACTTCATAAAGTACTTCAGGATCTGAGCCATCTTCAAGTAATGAAGTAACGATGTCTTCAGTAATTTCGCGCCAATTTTCCATTATTTGTTTCTCACTTGAGCATCTAATTCAGTTATTTTAGCAGCCATAATCTGATGAACATGTGAAGCATGGTCACGAGCAGATACGTCTTTATCAAGATAAATCGGCGCTAACATTTCGAGGTAAATTGTACCATTATCCCAGCGATTTAGCTTAATAGTTTTGTGTGTTGTACTCATACAAACTGGCACGACTGGCACATCTGCACTCATTGCAGTGTGAAAAGCACCTGTTTTGAAGGGTAATAAACCACGGCCATAGCTTCGCGTGCCCTCAGGAAACATCCAAACCGATAGACCTTTTTGTTTTATTTTCTCAGCCGATTTAGAAATTGTGCCAGCCGCTTTTGAGCGGTTAGCACGGTCAATTAAGATATTTCCCGATAACCAATATAGTTGACCAAAAAATGGGATCCATTTAAGGCTTTTTTTACCTAGGCTTACACAGTTTTCTGGAACCATGGCAGGCAAAGTGAATAAGTCATAGTTATTTTGATGATTTGCTACATAGACAGCAGGGCCAATATTTTTAGGAGTCTCGTGATATTTAAGCTCAAGTTTTACACCTAAAATTTTAGCTACCTTGCAAAACCAACCAGAAATAATATGCACGTTATTAGTATGAAATGGCTTCACAATGCATAAAAGCAGCCCAAAAACACAGCTTAAAACAATAAATAACGCCATGAAAATTATGCGAAAAATAGCTAACAAACGAATTCTCCTCGTACTAATCAGCGCGCATTATAACGTGAAAAATGCTATTGCAATAGCTTTAAGCGCACATGTGTACGCTTAAATGTATTTGTGAGTTTTGCTAATAAAAAGGCCTGCAATTGCAGGCCTCTGGTTTTTACTCTGTTACTTCGCTTGGCGACTCATCACTATCATCAGTCTGAATCACTTCAACAACAGCTTCATCAACTCGCTGCAGACCACGTGGTAACTTATTACCTCGTCTACCGCGTTCACCATGATAATGCTCAAGATCAGACGGTTTGAGTGTCAGTTTTCGTTTCCCTGCATGCAGAGTTACGCTACTGCCCTCAGGCACCACAGCCAGTACTTTTACAAACTCTTCACGGGCTTGCACTTTCGCACTTGGGATAGAAATAATCTTATTGCCTTTACCTTTACTTAGCTTAGGTAAGTCGCGCAGTGGGAATAGCAACATTCGGCCTTCGTTAGAGATTGCCATACAGTAGTCAGTTGCTACATCAGTCACTCTAATTGGCGCGAGTAACTCACCCCCTTTAGGAACACTGACCAGCGCTTTACCGTTTTTGTTCTTACTCACCAGATCTTTAAAGTCGCTTATAAAGCCATAACCTGCATCTGAAGCCATTAACAACACTTGGTTGTCTTCTGCCATCACGACATGCTCAAAGTTAGCACCAGCGCTTAAGTTAAAGCGCCCTGTCATTGGTTCGCCTTGACTACGTGCTGAAGGTAAACTGTGGGCATCAGTAGCAAAAGCGCGACCACTTGAGTCTAAGAACACCGCAGGCTGATTACTCTTACCTCGCGCAGAGGCTTTATAACTGTCGCCTGACTTATAACTTAGCCCTTCAACATCTAAATCATGACCTTTACCGACACGTGCCCAGCCTTTTTCAGATAACACAACGGTCACTGACTCAGAAGGAATAAGATCTTTTTCGCTTAGTGCTTTTGCTTCTAAACGTTCAACAACAGGTGAGCGACGATCATCACCGTACATTTCAGCCGCTTCTTGGATTTCTTTTTTCATCAACGTCGACATACGACGCTCAGAACCCAAAATTTGCTCTAACTTATCACGTTCTAGAGCAAGCTCATCTTGCTCACCTTTAATCTTGAATTCTTCAAGTTTTGCTAAATGACGTAGTTTTAATTCTAAAATCGCTTCGGCTTGAATATCGGTAATACCAAAGCGCTCCATTAATACAGGCTTCGGTTTATCTTCAGTACGAATAATTTCAATGACTTCGTCAATATTTAAGAAAGCAGTTAATAAACCTTCTAAAATATGCAAGCGTGCTAACACTTTATCTAAGCGGTATTGTAAACGACGGCGAACTGTTTCACGGCGGAACGTTAACCACTCAGTTAAGATACTACGTAAGTCTTTAACTTGCGGACGACCATCGAGGCCAAGCATGTTTAAGTTTACGCGGTAGTTCTTTTCTAAGTCTGTCGTTGCAAATAGGTGCGCCATTAATGGCTCAGCCTTAATACGGTTAGAACGCGGAACAATTACGATACGAGTTGGGTTTTCGTGATCTGATTCGTCACGTAAATCAGCAACCATTGGCAGCTTTTTAGCATTCATTTGCGCAGCAATTTGCTCAAGTACTTTTGCACCTGAACACTGATGAGGCAGCGCTGTGATCACTATGTCACCTTGCTCTTCAGTGTAAATTGCACGCATCTTGATAGAGCCACGTCCGGTCTGATAAATCTTACGAATATCGTCTTTGGGTGTGATGATCTCAGCTTCTGTTGGGTAGTCAGGCGCATGCACTAACTCAAGCAACTCTTCGATTTCAGCTTTTGGTTTATCAAGAAGTAAGCAACAGGCACTGGCAACTTCACGCACATTATGCGGCGGAATATCGGTCGCCATACCTACCGCAATACCGGTCACACCATTGAGTAAGATATGTGGTAAACGCGCAGGTAACACCATTGGCTCATCGAGTGTGCCATCAAAGTTTGAGGTCCAGTCAACTGTGCCTTGGCCAAGCTCTTTTAATAAAACTTCAGAGAACTTAGATAAACGCGCTTCGGTATAACGCATCGCAGCAAATGACTTAGGATCATCCGCAGCACCCCAGTTACCTTGACCGTCCACCAGCGGGTAGCGGTAAGAAAACGGCTGCGCCATTAACACCATTGCTTCGTAACAGGCACTATCACCATGAGGGTGGTATTTACCCAGTACATCACCCACGGTACGCGCTGATTTTTTATATTTTGCTTGCGCCGATAACCCCAGTTCGCTCATTGCATAAATGATACGACGCTGTACAGGTTTTAGACCGTCACCTACATGAGGTAAGGCGCGATCCATGATGACGTACATTGAGTAGTTTAAGTAGGCGTCTTCGGTAAAACGCCCCATTGTTTGTTGTTCTATGCCTTGCATCAGCAAGGTATCTGTATCACTCATTAACGCTTACCTATTTTTTCTTAGCACTAACACGATAGATCACGTTAGCAAAGTCGTCTGAGATCAATAAGCTGCCATCTGCAAGCTCTGCAAATGCAACTGGGCGACCAAATGTTTCTTCGTTTTGCATGAAACCAGTGATGAATGGGGTGTATTTAGTAATACGACCTTGATCAACATTCGCTAGCATTACTTTATAACCTGACTTTTTACTACGGTTCCAAGAGCCATGCTCGGCAACAAATAATTGCTCTTTATACTTAGCAGGGAACTGCTTGCCGTTATAGAAATGGATACCCAGTGGTGCAACATGGGCACCTAATGCAAGGGCTGGCGATTTATAGTCAGCAATGCTTTTGCCTGCGCCAAATTCAGGATCTAAAATCGCACCGGCGTGAACATAAGGGAAACCATAATGCGCGCCCTCTTCGCCTTCACCAACACGGTTAATTTCGCAAGGAGGGATGTCATCACCCATCATGTCACGGCCGTTATCACTGAACCAA
The DNA here is from genome assembly GCF_001641615.1 of Pseudoalteromonas gelatinilytica. Classification (GTDB taxonomy): domain Bacteria; phylum Pseudomonadota; class Gammaproteobacteria; order Enterobacterales; family Alteromonadaceae; genus Pseudoalteromonas; species Pseudoalteromonas gelatinilytica. Next base: position 129,802 of record NZ_LRRU01000014.1, on the reverse strand, counting down.
AATGCATTTGTTGTAGGATGATAGTCAAAACCAACTGAGTTACGTACACCTTTGGCGATCGTTTTAATTTCTTTGGTATCAACATTTAAAGAAAAGATACGACCGTATTTGTCGTCTTCAGCGCAAATGTTACATGGCACACCCACTGGCACAATTAATTCACCTGTTGGTGCAAAGCTAATGAACTTCCAGCCGTGATGACGATCTGTTGGGAACTTATCGTATACCACTTCGAATTTAGGATCTTTTAGATTTTTATCAATGTCTTTAAAACGAATAATACGTGACACTTCAGCCACATATAAATCACCATCTTTAACAGCCAAACCAGATGGCATTTCAAGACCTGTGGCAATCACAATCTTTTTATCTGCTACACCATCACTGTTGTGATCAATTAATGCATACACGTTTCCTGCTTTACGTGAACCTGCGTAAACAATGCCTTTTTTTGATACCGCAATTTGGCGTGCATTTTCGACATCATCAGCGAATAAGCTGATAGAAAAGCCATCAGCAACAGTTAACTTATCAAGAATATCTTTTGCCATTACAGGCGCTGATAACAAGCTCAGCGATAGTAAGGAGGTCAGTAATTTTTTCATTTTTGTCTTGCCCTTTAATTCGTTGCTAGCAATTAGGTTACTACACCCTTTATTAAACTTCTGCGCGGTTACCGTGATCTTCTAACCATTGGCGACGGTCTGATGAACGCTTTTTCGCAAGAAGCATGTCCATCATCTCCATGGTTTGCTCTTCTTCATCCAAAGTAAGCTGTACTAAACGACGCGTATTAGGGTCCATGGTCGTTTCGCGCAGTTGTAATGGGTTCATTTCACCTAACCCTTTGAAGCGTTGCACGTTCACTTTGCCGCGTTTTTTCTCTGCTTCAATGCGCGCTAAAATACCGTTCTTTTCATCTTCATCAAGGGCGTAATACACCTCTTTTCCGATGTCGATACGAAATAGCGGTGGCATCGCCACATAGACGTGACCTTCTTTTACAAGCGCAGGGAAATGGCGAACAAACAGTGCACATAACAAGGTAGCAATGTGTAATCCATCCGAGTCAGCATCGGCCAAAATACAAATCTTGTTGTAGCGTAGACCAGATAAATCACTCGAGTCTGGGTCAATACCTAGAGCCACTGAAATATCATGCACCTCTTGCGATGCTAAAATCTGCCCTGACTCAACTTCCCACGTATTTAAAATCTTACCGCGCAGCGGCATGATTGCTTGGAATTCACGGTCGCGTGCTTGTTTTGCTGAACCACCCGCAGAGTCACCCTCTACTAAAAACAGTTCAGTGCGGTCATTATCTTGAGCGCTACAATCAGTTAATTTACCAGGTAACGCAGGGCCTGAGGTAATGCGCTTACGGACAACTTTTTTGGCAGCACGTAAGCGGCGCTGTGCATTTGAGATACATAGCTCAGCTAATAATTCAGCAGTCTCAGTGTGCTCGTTTAACCATAAGCTAAATGAGTCTTTCACCACACCAGATACAAACGCCGCGCAAGAACGAGATGATAATTTCTCTTTTGTTTGACCTGCAAACTGCGGATCTTGCATTTTTACCGACAACACATAGCTACAGCGCTCCCAAATATCATCAGGTGTTAGCTTTACACCACGCGGTAGTAGGTTTCTGAATTCACAGAATTCACGCATTGCTTCAAGTAAACCTTGGCGTAAACCATTAACGTGTGTACCACCTTGTGCAGTAGGGATTAAGTTTACATAGCTTTCTGCAATGGACTCACCGCCTTCAGGCAACCACACTACAGCCCAGTCAGCGCCCTCTGTTGAGCTTGAAAACTCACCAATAAATGGTTCTTTTGGTAGTATTTCAAAACCTTTAACCGCTTCTGTTAAATAGTCTTTTAAGCCAGTTTCGTAATACCATTCTTGGCTTTCTTTGGTTTGCTTGTTAGTAAACTTGATACGTAAGCCTGGGCATAATACCGCTTTGGCTTTTAATAAATGATTAAGCTTAGTAATCGAAAAATTAGCTGAGTCGAAATAGCTGGCATCAGGCCAAAAGCGCACGGTTGTACCTGTGTTACGTTTGCCCACAGAGCCAATGACGTTTAAGTCTTCAACCTTATCGCCGTTCTCAAAGGCCATGCGAAATTGCTGTGCATCACGGCGCACAGTAACTTCAACACGAGTCGATAGCGCATTTACAACCGAAATACCTACCCCGTGTAAGCCACCCGAGAATTGATAGTTTTTATTTGAGAATTTACCACCGGCGTGCAGCTTGGTAAAAATAAGTTCCACACCCGGAATACCTTCTTCAGGGTGAATATCAATCGGCATACCACGGCCGTCATCGATAACTTCAAGGGAATTATCTTCATGAAGAATGACATCTATTTTTGTTGCATGACCTGCCATTGCTTCATCGACACTGTTATCGATAACCTCTTGACCTAAGTGGTTAGGACGAACCGTGTCGGTGTACATACCTGGGCGGCGTTTTACGGGTTCTAACCCGTTTAAGACTTCAATTGCTTCGGCGTTATAATTTTGCTGACTCATAGTTTTTATATCTTTTATGCGCTTAGCTATGTTTTACGTGATTTTAAGAAAATCTACAATACTTGCAAAGGTTTGTTCGAAGCCGATAAAACTATGATCGCCTCCAAATTCAACGTGTTGCTTACACTGAGAATAATAGTTAACCGCCTGTTGAAAAGGCAGTACTTCATCGCCCGTTTGCTGTAACAAATAAAGCAATGAAGGAGTGTCTAATTGCGGCAAATATAAACTGCGCAATGCATCCATGTGACGATTATCAAGTTCGTAATGACTATCTTGATACGGGTTATAATTTGGCCCTAAATAGTTATCGAGTAACTCAAATGGCCGAACTGCAGGGTTTATTACCACCGCAGGTATCGAATAACGTTGCGACAAATAAGTCGCATAAAAACCGCCTAATGAACTTCCTAGTAATACAGTATCATCATTTAGCAGTTGTTCTAATTGTAAAATTGCATGTAATGGTTCATGAGTTAATCTTGGCACCTGATAATCGACATCAAATTGCGCCATGTGCTCACCAAAACGAACTGCTTTGTAAGATTGCTCAGAGCTATTAAAGCCATGAATATAAATTACTCGTTTAGCCATACTACATCCGTGCTTAACAGTAAGTTTTGTTGCTCATCAATTATTAAGTCGATGATTCGAAATGCGGGGCCTAAATCCTCTTGCTGCCACGCCATCGTGTGTTTGCTAAATTGGATTGAGCTGGCTGGTGTCGCATACACACTAAGGTCACGGTAGGTTTGCCTGTACTCATGATGCACATGACCGTGGAATACGCCAAGGCAATGCTCTGTATTGACGCACATATTTAAAAACTGCGGGCCATTTTCTAGCATATGTTTATCTAAATAGGCTTGAATAGGTAGCGGATTATGATGACAAAACACCACGCTAGGTACCTGCCCTACCGTTTGGCTTAATTCATCTAAATGCGTGTGTGTTACCCAACCTGCTGGCGTCGGGCCTTTTGAGTTTGCCAACAGCAACTGCCCACCTAAAAAGGTAATGCGTTTATTGTTTAAAATTTGCGGGCTTGTAAGCTTTTCATATTCGGCAAGTTCATCATGATTGCCTGGCAGCCAAAACACCGGACAACTGAGCGCTGAGTTATCAATTAATTTAGCAAAAAGCTGGTAAGACTCAGTGCTGTGATCTTGTGTTAAATCACCACCAAACACCACACAATCCACATTTAGCTTAGCAATAGCTTGTAAGCAACGCGCAAAATACGCTGCCGTATTCACGCTAAAGTATTCACCCGTTGTGTCTTTTGATAAATGGCAGTCTGTGATGTGGGCAACTTTCAATGCTGTTTTATCAAAATGGTAGGCGTAACTAAACCAAGCCATTATTTACATCCCAATTTAAAACTGCACGGCCGTTTTCAACACAGGCCACCAGCCAGTCATATAAAAAGGCGTTAAGCTGATATTTTTCATCTTTTTGATGCATATTCGGATTGGGGTAAGCATAGGAAGGCTTGATGCGCTGATGAAAATCATGATGCACAATTTCAGCGACTTTCGCATCATGATACATGCGCACAGTTAAATACAATGGCTTAACCGAAGGTAAATTACCCGTCTCTTGGCTGATAGAAATATCTGTGGTGTATTTTGCTGTATCGTCAACTTTAACCGTAAAAGTACTGTGACCTAATTGCACTTTACGCTCCTGACCGACGCGGCGTTCATGAGGTAAGAGCTTAAGCGCACGCACGTAATTATGCTCACACAAAGTTAAGTACTTAGGTAAGCTTTGAATATAACGCTGCTGGGCACTGACGTACGACAAAATAATCCCCTATGAGTTTTTCCAATCAGACAGTATACGTTGCTTATTCAGTGCTAACCACTGTAATGAGATAACTGTCGCTGCATTGTCTATTTCACCCTGTTCTAAGCGCAGCATAGCTTCATCGTATGACATTACATGGGTTTTGATATCTTCATCTTCATTATCCAAGCCAAAAATACCGCCTTGATACCCTGCTAAGTCAGTACGTGCTAAATATAAATACAAACGCTCAGTGGTGCCGCCGGGGCTTGAAAGATATGACATCATAAATTCCAGCTCATCAAGCTCAATACCCGCTTCTTCAAATGCTTCGCGCTTAGCAACCTCTTCGTAATCAGTGCTGCCATCTGCCATACCAGCAATACACTCAAGTAACCAAGGTGACTGCTTTGATGCGAGCGCCCCGATTCTAATTTGTTCGATTAACAAAACTTGGTCAGTCGCAGGGTCATAAGGAAGTACAGCAACAGCATGGCCGCGCTCTAAAATTTCGCGTTTAACTTCAACCGATTTACCACCTGCAAACAACGCATGATGAAAGCGATAGGTGTTAATTTTAAAGAAACCATCATAAACACGCTCAATTGGCTTTAACTCTATGTCATCATGGCTAAATTGTGAGATTGCTGATATTTTCATTCACTATTTCCTTCACGTTTTAAGTAAATGTTACGGCCAATTATATTCTGTTACACTTGGACATGCAGATTTACGTAATTTTTTTTTGGTTATTCATTAAAAAAGAGTACCATGGTCACAGTACAAAATTGTCTAAGGACTGAACGAACAATGAAAAAAACACTACTCGCTGCGCTGATTGGGTTTTCAAGCGCACTGACTGCAACAGCAAGTTACGCTGAAGACTTACTACAAGTTTACGAGATTGCGACAGCAAACGATCCTACCGTACTTAAAGCAAAAGCCCAAGCAGATGCGCAAGCCTTTGAGAGCGATCGCGCGTTAAGTGCACTATTACCACAAATTGGTTTAAGCCTTGGTTACCAATCAACCAAATCAGATCTTTATGACGGTACTGATGCAACGGGTTATACCGGTTATGACTATGACCCTGATGAATTCAGCCGTGGTATTAGCTTAAATCAAACACTGTTTGATTTAGGTGCATGGAATTCACTGGGTATCGCAGATAAACAAGCATTACAAGCAAATGCACAATATGATTATGCTCGCCAAGACCTAATTGTTCGTGTTGCTGATGGTTACTTCAACGTACTCAGTGCAATCGATAACCTTGAGTTTGTTCAAGCTGAAAAACGCGCTATCGAGCGTCAATTACAACAAACTAAAGAGCGTTATGCGGTAGGTTTAACTGCAATCACTGACGTACATGAAGCGCAAGCGCAGTACGATAACTCAGTAGCACAAGAAATCGTTGCTAAGAACAGCGTTGAAACAGCCCGTGAGCAACTTCGTGAAATCACAGGCAAATACCACGCAAAACTAGACATGTTGAATACAGATACGTTTTCAACGGTTGCACCTAACAAACAGTCAACTGACTACATTGAAATTGCAAAAGACAACAACTTAAACCTGCAAGTTTCAAAAGTAACGGTTGATATTGCTAAAGATCAAATCGACTTAGCAAAAGCTGGCCACTATCCGAAGTTAACGTTAAGCGCTTCATACGGTGACAGCCTTACTGATCTAAACAGCAACTCACATCAGCCACGTGAAGACAGTGCGAGTATTGGTGTTAACTTCAGCCTACCTATCTACTCAGGTGGCGCGACTACAGCAGCGACTGATCAAGCTCGCGCATACTATGTTGCGGCAAGTGAAGATTTAGAAGCAAGCTTACGTGCAGTAACTCGCTCAGTGATCACATCGTATAACCAAGTGGTATCTGACATCGCGACTTATAAAGCGCTGCAACAAGCTGTTGTTTCTGCTGAAAGTGCACTTAAAGCAACTGAAGCTGGCTTTGAAGTTGGTACACGTACTATCGTAGACGTATTGATCAGCACGCAAAACCTTTACAATGCAAAAAGTAACTTAGCAAACGTTCGCTACCGCTATGTTGTTTCAACATTACGCTTGAAACAAGCTGCTGGTACGCTTACTAGCGAAGACCTTGTTGCAATTAACCAAGGTTTAAAAGAAATCTAAGTATTTCTTCTATATAGTCCTTACTCGAAAGCCAGCCTCGTGCTGGCTTTTTTGTATTTTTAAGGACATACAGTTAAACTAGCTTTTTTATTTTTAGAGATTTTTTTGTGGTTAGTTCATCTCCTTTTAAAGCGTCTTTTTTAGGCCCTCGTTACTGGTTAACTTGGATTGGCGTGTTCTTTTTATACCTTATCTCTTGGTTACCACATAAATTACAACTTGCACTTGGAAAACTGCTGGGCCGTTTAGTCCATCGCTTTATGAAGCGCCGCCGTCATATTGCAGAGGTCAACATTCGCTTATGTTTTCCTGATATGCCTGAACATGAACAACGCGAATTAGTCCGCAAAAACATGGAAAATACCGGTATTGCAATGATGGAAACCGGCATGGCTTGGTGGTGGCCAAATTGGCGTATCAATAAAGTATTTGGTTCAGTTAAAGGCTTGGAGCACTTTGAAAAAGCTCAGCAATCAGGTAAAGGCGTGCTGTTACTTGTGCCACACTTTTTACACTTAGAAATGGCGAGCCGTATTATGGGTGTAAAACACCAAGGCATTGGCTTTTATCGTCCTCATAATAACCCTTTGATGGAATATTTCACGACTAACGGTCGCCTTCGTTCAAACGAATATTTAATTGGCAAAAAAGATGTCAAAGGCTTATTGCAAGCACTTAAAAATAAAAAGGTTTGTTACTACCTGCCAGATCAAGATTACGGCCGTAACCGCTGTGAGTTTGCCCCTTTTTATGCGGTAAAAGAAGCAGCCACAACAACGGGAACGCTGTTATTTTCAAGTAGCCGTAACTGTGAAACGGTAAGCTTAACAAGTCGTCGTGATAAGGATGGTCGCTACCACCTAGAAGTATTACCTGCTCTTGAAAACTTCCCAAGTGGCGATGACCTTGCAGACGTTACTCACGTAAATCAGCGCATGGAACAAGCCATCGATTTAGCACCTGAGCAATATATGTGGCTTCACCGCCGCTTTAAAACTCGCCCTGACAAGAACGCACCTTCTTATTACAAGTAGAGTGACATTTTGCTGTTTATATGGTTTTATTAAGCTAATTAACAACAAGAGTATTAGAAATGTGGTTTTGGGTTAAGCATTTATCATTAGCTTTTATTTTGATTGCTGCTGCTATTTACTTTTTATTTGGTAGTGGTCCTGTATTGGACATGAAAGATACCAAAAATGCTGCAGCACAAGGTTTATCGCGCTTTTATGCAGCGCTACGTAACCAAGTGAATGACAAAAATAATGAGCGCGATAAATACGTTCTAAAATTGCCTACGCCTGAAACCAGCTTAGATGTCGCGCTTTTTGAACGCGAAAAAGTCGTCGAGCCTTCATCACCAAACTGGACTGGTGACATACAACCTCGCCGCTTTGAAAATGGCAATACTTTAAAAGATGTACTGTCTGACTATGCCCGTCACGAAGACATCGTGTTGTACTGGTATTTAAGCAAAGACTATGTTGTAAAAGATCATTTTCGCGTTGATAGTAACTTTGTTTCAACACTTTACCAAGTTGGTCGCGCCATCAACGATGATTTCGAAAATGAGGTTTACACCTATTTTTGCTTTAAGCAAAGAGCAGCGGTTATCACCGAGCTGCCCTCTGCTTATGTGCGCGAAAACTGCCGTCGCTTAAAAAGCTAGCTAATATCTAAAACACCTCTTGCCACGCCAGACTTACTAAGTCGATGTGCTGAGTTAACTCAGCACGTGGCGCACAACGTCCCTGCTGATTCAAACTCATTACGTGATAACGTGAACGATAGGCAATATACGCAGCCACTAACTCTTGCTGCATTTGCACAGTAATACAGCCTAAACGGGCAGCATCAGCTAAAATGCGCACATTATCAGACCATGTCGTTAGCTCAGGGTACTGCACTGCATTGTTCAACACCAAATATTGAGTGATAAATTCAATATCTGTGATACCACCTCTATCTTGTTTTAAATCAAACAGCTCATCATCACCTTTAGCAAGGTGTGCACGCATTTTTTCTCGCATTTCAACGACATCGGTTTTCAACTTTTCGTTATCGCGAGCTTGGCATAAAACGTCTTTGCGAATTTGAGCAAAGCGCTCACTCAACGAGTCTTGTCCGTAAATCATGCGCGAGCGAACCAAGGCTTGATGCTCCCAGGTCCATGCTTGAGTTTGCTGATAGTGGTAGTAACTTTCTAAATTAATAGCCAATAAGCCCGACGCCCCTTCAGGACGCAAGCGAGTATCAAGCTCATACAAAATACCTGACGCAGTACGGGTATTGAATAAGTGCATTAAACGCTGCGCAAGCTTTAAATAAAACTGCCTAGAATCAATCGACTTATCACCATCGGTATAACTACTGCCATCGTGGTTATGCACAAATACCAGATCAAGATCTGAATCATAACCTACTTCAAAGCCACCCGTTTTCCCGTAAGCAATAACCGCAAAGCCCTTTTCTTGCTCTGTCGTATTGGCAGGTTGACCAAAGCGCTCAACACACGCATGCCATGCAATATTGACCGCTTGCTCTACAATAGCCTCAGCAAGTGCAGTGAGGTGATCGCTTACCTTCATCACACTCAACACACCGGTTGCATCGGCTGCGGCAATGCGTAACTGATGCGTTTGTTTAAACTGACGAAGTGCTTCCATTTGCAGCTCTAAATCGCCATGTTCGATACGCAAGAAATACTGCCTGATTTCATCTTTGTAAGCGGATAAAGGTGTCGGTTTATAGAGCACCTGCGGATCAATCAGCTCATCAAGTAAAATTGGGTAACGAGAGATATGCTCGCCTATCCATTTACTATGACAACAAAGTGCAACCAGTTGATTTAAGGCCCCAGGATTTTCGTATAACAGCTCTAGGTAGGCGGTACGTGAAATGATTTTATTCAACACTTGGCAAATCATCGTAAAGGCATCACTGCTCGCTTTCGTCACGGTTAACTGTTTAAGTAAAAGTGGCATTAATTTATCGAGGATATCACGACCGCGGCTGCCAATTTTCGCTTTTGTTAGACGCGCTTTAAAGTCTTCAAGCGCCACTTGCCAATCAAGGTTAGGTTCACACATCAGGCTCACATCAGTCATTTCCCAAGCGCTAATGTACTCACTTTCACACGGATCCGCCGTTTCACTTTCAAAGCCAATCACTTGCTCGAATTCACCATGCACTTGCGCCATGGTCTGCTCAATACTTGTTAAACACTGTTTAAAGTCATCTTTGTTAAGCAAATAACATAAGCGTTGTTGGTTTAACTCATCATCAGGTAGGGTTTGCGTTTGTTTATCTGCAAAAATTTGTAAGTATTGCTCTATTTTACGAAGGTCTAAATAGTTCTGTGTTAATAAATCGGCCTCTTTACTCGACATCACTTGATTATTAACCAGCTCTTTTAAAGCAATTAGCAGTGACTGAGTTTGCAAGTTAGCTTCACGGCCGCCTCGAACCATTTGTAGCGCTTGCACCACAAACTCTACTTCTCGAATGCCACCTGCCCCTAATTTAATATTGTTTGTGAGGCGTTTTCGGCGTACCTCTTGGGCGATCATTTGCTTCATCTTACGTAGCGATTCAATCACCGAAAAATCAATATAACGTCGGTAAACAAACGGGCGTAGCAATTCATAAAACTCCTTCCAGTAAGGGTTTTCAGTGCCAATTAAGCGCCCTTTGAGCATCGCATAACGTTCCCATTCACGCCCTTGCTCTTGGTAATAATCTTCCATTGCATGAAAACTCATTACCAAGGGTCCGCTTTCACCAAACGGGCGCAAACGCATATCAACGCGAAATACTTGGCCATTCACTGTGGTTTGGTTAAGCGCCATTATGAGCTTTTGCGCCACTTTGGTATAAAACACTTGGGCTTCAACTGAGCGACGACCGCCTTGCGTTGCAACATCGCGAGGATAAGAAAAAATTAAATCAATGTCTGATGAGTAATTGAGCTCTCCCCCACCAAGTTTACCCATCCCTAGCACTAACATGGCAATTGCATTGCCTTCATTATCAAGTGGCATACCACTGACTTTTGCGACCTGCGCAAACGCCCACTGGTTTGCACTATCAATGAGCTGGCTTGCAAGGGCAGAGATATAAGCAATGCTATCGGCAATTGGGTTTGCACAACACAAGTCAAGGTAAGCCACTTTCAACCAATACTTTTCTCGATACAAGCGCAACTTTGCCATTGCGGCACTATCGTCCAGCTCGTTAATCTCAGTACTGTTTAGAGGCAGTTCAACAGTCCGATTAGCAAGTTCATTGTCATCAAGTAGCCAGTCTTTTAAGTCAGGTTGAGATTGTAAGCAATTCCACGCAAAGTCACTTAAAGACAACAAGTTAATAATTTTATGTTGTTCAGCTTGCCCCTCATACAAGCTCGCAAAGCGGGTTTGCCCTAATTGATAAAGGGACTCGGGAAGCGCGTGTAAATTACTCATTAAATACTCTCTTTTAACTTGCCAATAACCGTACTAGAATGATTATCAAAGAATTATTTAGCAGGGACCTGCATGTCATATTTATCATTATCTAACACTAGTTTAGTCGCGATTGCTATTAGTTTCGCTGTAATTTGCGTCACCATAGTGCTGCTACGTATTCTAACGCAAATTAAAGCAAAACAAGCGCTTAAAGAAGAGCTTGCGCAACATGATAATTTTGCCATGGGGATCAGCTTTGCTAGCGAAATCCTGGTGGTCATTACCACCATCGCCTATATTTTTGATGAAATCAGCTTAAGCGCCGCACAGTCTAATCCACTCAAAGTTCTTTTACTCATTGTACTTTTGTTTACCTTTATCAAGGTCGGTCACTTAATTCACCGTAAATGGATTTTGCATCGCTTTAACGAAGAAGCAGCCATACTCAAGCAAAATGTGTGTGCCGCTTTGGTCGATTCAGGTATGTTAATCGCGAACTGCATAATATCTTTAGGTCTTTATAACTGGTGTCATACCCAAGGCTACAGTAGCTTACTTATCGCCACAGTGAGCTTCTTTGTACTGCAAGGAATGTTTGCTCTTGATAGTAAAATTCGTGAGTATCGTTTTGCAAAAGCCAACCAAGGCGCATCACTGCAAAGTAATTTTAATCTCGAAAATACTTCTATTGGGATTCGCTATGCAGGTAAGTCTATTGGCCTAGCACTTGCGGGCTACGCTGGTCTTGCCAGTGCATCATTTATTAGTGGTAAGATGGTAGAAAATTTATTCACTCTCGTATCTCATTGCGGGGCGATGTGGGTATTGTTGTATGTTTTGAGCTACATTATTAAATATATCTCGCTACCTAATATAGACACATCCTTAGAAGTAGATCACCAAGATAACATTGGTATAGCTTGTATTGAGTTTGCCGTTTTCGGTGCAATAGGCTATTTACTAATAAGTATGTTTTCAATTTGATACGGAAGTATTTGAATCGTGAGGCATTATGCCCTTTAAAGTTAATAATTATTTATTAGTTGATATAGATGATGAGTTTAGCCGCGCATTTGCTCAGCACTACTTTACAAATGCCGAAAATTCGACTCTAGTAGTGGCTGGCGCTAATAGCCGCCACATGGTTAAACTCATGTTCGATCAACTCGTTAAAGATTATTGCTATTGCGATTTTAGTAACGAAATTAGCGTTTCAGAGCTCGCCAGTTATCTACACGAACATCATGATATTCAAGGTGTGCTGATCAATCAGACCGACTATCAACTGGCGAATGATGCACAAAAGTTTATTTATAATTCGCTGCATAAAATACGTTACTTAGTGCAACAAGATGGGCATAGCTTTAGTTTTATTCCCTGCCCTGATCCTGCTCATATTAATCACCTTTCGTGTCAATCTGAGATTGCTGAAACCACCGCTCATGCTTTAACTGCTAAAGACGAATTTAAATAACAAATAAATAATTGCACCTAAGCCGCTGTATACTTACCATATTGCTAAAATTATTGAAAAGTGACAGCCATGCGAGTTCCTCATATTTACCAACCTTCAGCGATTTCTTTAAACACCCCGATAGCACTTGATGATGATGCCGCAGGTCATGTGGGCCGTGTGTTGCGTATGCAAGTCGGTGATAAAGTTTCCATTTTTAATGGTGAAGGAGGTGAATACCTCAGTGAAATTATTGAAGTAAGCAAAAAAAATGTGCTGGTTGAGCCACAAGAGTTTATTGATCATGATGTGGAATCACCGTTAAAAATTCACTTAGGACAAGGTATATCACGCGGCGATAAAATGGATTTTACAATTCAGAAGTCAGTCGAGCTTGGTATCACTGAAATCACACCTATTTTTAGTCAGCGCTGTGGTGTCAAACTAAGCGGTGATCGATTACAGAAAAAACACCAACAATGGCAAAAAATTGCGATTGCAGCTGCAGAGCAATCAGGCCGTAACTTTGTGCCTGTTGTGCACCCGCCTATCGATATAAAAGAGTGGCTAGAGCAAGCAAGTGATGCGATTAAGCTTACTCTGCATCCACGTGCTGAGCACAGCATTAAAACGATTCAAGTACCCAGCGAAGGCGTGCGCTTTTTAGTTGGTCCTGAAGGTGGCTTTACCGATGAAGAAATTGACATTGCTAAACAGCAACACTTTGTTGATATTCGCTTAGGACCACGTGTTCTGCGAACAGAAACAGCCGCTCTAACAGTATTAAGTGCATTGCAATTGCAGTTTGGCGATTTAGCGAATTGAAAACCGTAAAAACACCCATATATCAAAGTAACAAAACACAGTATGGCATACGACTCTAAGGCAAAAACATGGCAATTAAGTTAGGCATAATCTCTGATCCAATTAGTGGCTTTAATATTAAAAAAGACACTGGTTTTGCAATGATGATGGAAGCACAAAAACGCGGCTACGAAATTTACTACATGGAAATGGATGACCTGTCTCTGCGTCAAGGTCAAAGCTATGCAACAGCTGCCAAAGCCCGTGTATTTGATGATGTAAATCACTGGTATGAATTAGAAGAAAAAGCCACCATTGCTTTAGCTGATTTAGACGTTATTTTAATGCGTAAAGATCCGCCTTTCGATACTGAGTATATCTACGCAACCTACATTTTAGAGCGAGCTGAGCAAGCAGGCACACTGGTAATCAATAAGCCACAGAGCTTACGTGATGCGAACGAAAAACTATTCACCGCTTGGTTTAGTGAACATACACCCGATACTTTGGTAACGCGCAGCCAAGCAGACATTCGTGCATTTTTAGCTGAGCATAAAGATATTATCTTAAAGCCGCTTGATGGTATGGGTGGAGCATCAATTTTCCGCATTAAAGAAGACGACGCAAATATCGGTGTGATCTGCGAAACATTAACCGAGCATGGTAGCCGCTTTGCGATGGCACAAAATTATATTCCTGAAATCAAACAAGGCGATAAACGCGTACTTGTGGTTGATGGTGAAGTAATGCCATATTGCCTAGCGCGTATCCCACAAAATGGCGAAACACGCGGTAACTTAGCAGCAGGTGGTCGTGGTGAAGCACGCCCAATTAGCGATTCAGACCGTAAAATTGCAGAGGCTGTTGCACCAACCCTTAAAGAAAAAGGCCTGATTTTTGTTGGCCTAGATATCATTGGTGACCGCTTAACTGAAATCAATGTGACTGCACCAACCTGCGTAAAAGAAATTGAAGCGGCATACGACATTTCAATCACTGGCCACTTATTTGATGCCATTGAAAGAAAACTGAGCCATACTTAATTTAAACAGTAAAAGGGGCGACCTATGCAGTCATTAGAGAATCATTTCTTAATCGCAATGCCGAGCATGCAAGACCCTTTTTTTAAACGTGCAGTCACTTATATTTGTGAGCACAATCAAGATGGTGCGATGGGCTTGGTGATCAACCAGCCTATCAACATCACTGTGGGCGAGCTACTCGATAAAATCGAAATTGATAACGACAAAAGCAAGCAAGCCGCGGGCTTTGCTGTGTATGCCGGCGGACCTGTAAAAACCGATCGTGGGTTTGTATTGCATTCGCCTAAGCCAGGTTATGCGTCAAGCCAAAAACTCAGCAGTGACATCATGATCACGACCTCAAAAGATGTGTTAGCAAGCCTAACCACTAATGAGGCGCCAGATCAGTTTATTATCACACTGGGCTATGCAGGTTGGGATCAAGGTCAATTAGAGCAAGAACTGTTAGAGAATTCGTGGTTAATTATTAAAGCAGACCCTGAGATCATCTTTAACACTCCCGTTGAAAAACGCTGGGAAAAAGCAGTCTCTATGCTGGGCTTTGATGTTAGCCAATTAAGCTCTGAAGCAGGCCACGCCTAACTTTATATATTTTTAAGACTATGACAAAACGTACTTTTAAGCCGCTCGGTGAACGCACCGTTATGGGCTTTGACTTTGGCACCAAAAGCATTGGTATTGCCATTGGTCAAGAACTCACAGGAACGGCTTCAAGCTTACACGCAGTGAAAGCGAAAGATGGTATTCCTGATTGGCAGCTGATTAAAAAGCAAGTTGACGAGTGGCAACCAGATTTAATGGTGGTTGGCTTACCGCTCAATATGGATGGCACCAATCAAGAAGTCACTTTCAAAGCCAAAAAATTCGCTAATCGCTTACACAATCACTTTGGTATCCCGGTTGAAACACAAGATGAGCGTTTGACGACTGCTGATGCCAAAGCTCGTTTATTCGAACAAGGTGGTTATCGAAACCTTGGCAAAGGTAACGTTGATAACATGTCTGCAGTAATCATTTTAGAAAGTTTCTTTGAGCAGTTTTATGGTGACTAACGGGCTTTGTTAATCACAGTATTGCTGTTTAAATCTGGAATAAAGCCTGCCTCTCGGTAGGCTTTTTCAATTGCGCCTGTTTTACGTAGTTGCGAAAGCCCCTTTTGAATTGCAGCAAAAGCCGCTTTGCCATCGGGGTGACTCTTCGAAATAATAAAATGACGGCTATCATTGAGCTGGAGTACAAGGTTTGGCACTGCAACCAGTTCAATATTTTCTAAACTATAACGGTTATTGAGACTCGGCATCAGGGGCATCATCATAAAATCAACCCACTGCATCGATACAGTGCGGACTTGCCCAAGCCACTCATCTTCTCTGAGCAGCTCTTTTAGTGGCAGAGCCGATAACGTTTGCCAATCAGTTTGCCAGCGTGGCGTTGATACCGCAGTTAATTGTTTAAAGTCAGCAAGCTGTTTTACTTTAAGCACTTTTTTATTGTTCGGCGAAGTAAATATGCCCGCAAAATACTCACCATTTCTAATGACTGGATCTGAGATATACACTGACTCTGCAAGCTGCTTTGCATCAACAGACCAAACACTATCGAAGCTTAATAGTAATTGGCCATCCTCTAACAACTTGGTATTACGGTAATTAACATTCCCTTTGTGGTAGCGAAATGGCTTAGTAAAACCACCTAAACTCAACGCTTGTTGAGCGATGATCATATCAACGACGTCGCGGCGAATGTAAGCACCACTAAAGTCTTTAACTTCAATGGGCTTACGACCATTCAAAAAGCGACTGTAATCGTCATAAACATCATCGCGAATAAAAATAACCACGCTTTTATTGTCATTACCGTATACGTGAAACGTACTCAATAATAAAAATAACCAGCCGATTAAATTTACTCGCAGCAGCATTTATATATCACTCTTACCATCAAGGCCATCGATAGTCACACCTTGTAAGAAACCAGCACCACTTTGTTCATTGTTTTGCAGCTTAATCATTAGGCGTAAGTCATTTGGCGAGTCAGCATGGTGCAGCGCATCAGCGTAGTTAATACGACGCTGTTTATAAAGCTCAAATAACGCTTGGTCAAAGGTCTGCATGCCCATTTCTTTCGATTTAGCCATGGTTTCTTTGATAGAGCCGATATCGCCACGCTTGATGAGCTCTGCCACCATCGGTGAATTTAGTAGAATTTCGATAGCAGCGACACGCCCTTCCCCATCAGCAGTTGGCACCAACTGCTGCGCAACAATGGCGCGAAGGTTCAGTGCAAGGTCGTACTTTAACTTATCGTGCTTTTCTTTAGGTACTAAGTGCATGATACGGTCAATAGCTTGGTTGGCATTATTTGCATGCAGTGTTGCCACACACAAGTGACCGGTTTCAGCAAAGCTAAGTGCGTATTCCATGGTCTCTTGTGAACGGATCTCACCAATTAAGATCACATCAGGTGCTTGACGCAGTGAACTTTTCAGGGCTGATTCAAAGCTTTCTGTATCTAAACCAACCTCGCGTTGAGTGATGATACTTTTACGATGTTCGTGGACAAACTCGATAGGATCTTCAATGGTAAGAATATGACCACGTTGATTGCGATTACGATAACCCAAAAGCGCTGCTAATGACGTAGATTTACCTGTGCCTGTACCACCCACAAACAGCACTAAACCACGTTTTGCCATGATCACATCGGTTAATGTTGATGGCAAACCAAGTTCATTCACATCAGGAATTTGCGTAACGATACGGCGAATAACCATACCCGCTCTATCACGTTGCCAAAAGGCTGAAACACGGAAACGGCCTTCATCGGTTGCAATCGCAAAGTTACATTCTTTAGTGTCATGAAACTCTTTGCGCTGTTTATCGTTCATTGCAGACTCAACTAAAGCGAGTGAATCTTCATCAGAGAGTTTTTCATCACTTAAAGGCAACAGTTCGCCGTTTACTTTTGCACTGACAGGAAGCTGGCTAGAAACAAACAAGTCAGAGCCTTTTTTGTCGATCATGACTTGTAAAAAATGATTTAAAGGTAAAGACATTTTAAATAGCTCCGTTAACCACCAAACTGGGTTTTATCTTGCGCTTTAGCTCGTGCATCATTGGTTGTAATAATGCCGTAGTTAACTAAGTTTGCTAAGCATTGATCCATGGTCTGCATACCATGCGATGCACCGGTTTGAATTGATGAATACATTTGTGCAATTTTATCTTCACGGATCAGATTTCGGATAGCCGGCACACCAATCATAATTTCGTGTGCTGCAACTCGCCCACCGCCCACTTTTTTAAGTAAGGTTTGCGAGATTACAGCGCGTAATGATTCAGATAACATTGAACGTACCATGTCTTTTTCTTCACCTGGGAAAACGTCAATAATACGGTCAATGGTTTTTGGTGCTGATGTGGTATGCAAGGTACCAAACACTAAGTGACCTGTTTCTGCTGCAGTCATCGCAAGACGGATTGTTTCAAGGTCACGAAGCTCACCTACTAAGATAACATCAGGGTCTTCACGAAGAGCGCTTCGAAGTGCATTGGAGAAGCTGTGCGTGTCACGATGAACTTCACGTTGGTTAATAAGGCTGAGCTTATTATCGTGCACGAATTCGATTGGATCTTCGATAGTTAAAATATGGTGATGTTTGGTTTGATTAATATAATCAACCATCGCCGCTAAGGTGGTTGATTTACCCGAACCCGTAGGGCCTGTAACCAACACTAAACCACGTGGGTTGTCGGCAATGGTTTTAAAAATATCTGGGGCACCTAAATCATCCAGTGTTAATACATCGCTTGGGATAGTACGAAACACCGCAGCCGGGCCACGGTTTGAGTTAAATGCATTAACACGGAAACGCGCAAGGTTTGGTACTTCAAATGAAAAATCCACTTCAAGATTTTGTTCGTAGTCCTTACGCTGATTATCGTTCATAATATCGTATACCAGACTATTTACATCTTTTTGTTCTAATGCTGGAATATTAATACGACGCACATCACCATCAACACGTATCATAGGTGATACGCCCGATGACAAGTGTAAATCCGAGGCTTTGTGTTGCACACTAAAGGCCAATAATTCGGTAATATCCATTTATGACTCCACAACCAACTGATAATTATATGGTTACAATAGCAGAACGACTTACATCCGCCTACGCAAGAATTGCTCAAGCTGCAAAAAATAATCATCGCGATGAGCAATCAATCAGCCTATTGGCTGTTTCAAAAACAAAACCTGCAGACGATGTGATTGCCGCCTATACGCATGGTCAACGCCAGTTTGGCGAATCATACGTTCAAGAAGCAGTCACAAAGGTCACAGCATTGGCTGATTACACAGACATTATTTGGCACTTTATTGGCCCTATTCAATCAAATAAAAGTGCACAAGTAGCCACACATTTCGATTGGGTACAAAGTGTTGACCGCACTAAAATTGCAAAACGTCTTAATGAGCAACGACCAGCCGACAAAGCCCCGCTCAATGTATTAATTCAAGTTAATATTAGTTTAGAAGAGGCGAAGTCAGGCTGCCA
Organism: Pseudoalteromonas gelatinilytica; assembly: GCF_001641615.1. Lineage (GTDB taxonomy): Bacteria > Pseudomonadota > Gammaproteobacteria > Enterobacterales > Alteromonadaceae > Pseudoalteromonas > Pseudoalteromonas gelatinilytica. The sequence goes on along the minus strand of NZ_LRRU01000014.1, from coordinate 111,016 downwards.
CCCAGACGAGCTAATGGCATTGGCCGAATTCGTCAATCAATGCCCTAATTTGTGCCTGCGTGGTGTGATGGCGATTCCTGCCAAAACCGACGATGCCCAGCTACAATTACAATATTTTGAGCAATTAAGCGCTTGCTTTGATAAACTAAAGGCCCAATATCCCCAAGTAGACACCTTGTCGATGGGTATGAGTAACGATGTTGAAGCGGCGATTGCAGCAGGTTCAACCATGGTACGCATTGGCACGGATATATTTGGCCAACGAAATTAAAAGGTGATAACAGACATATGTCAGACAAAAAAATCGCATTTATAGGCACGGGTAACATGAGCTACGCCATCATTGGCGGCATGGTAAAGAACGGTTTTGCAGCTAAAAACATCATTGCAACCAATCGCAACCAAGACAAATTAGCTAAGGTTGCTGCTGATTTCGGGGTGCAAACTACCGCGGATAACAACGCGGCACTTCGCGATGCAGATGTGATTGTCTTATCTGTTAAACCACAAATGATGGGCGAGCTTTGTCAATCATTCCAAGATTCTGGCGTTGATTTTAGCAACAAACTATTTATTTCAGTGGCTGCCGGTCTTACCGTTAAACGATTACGTGAAATGCTAGGCCAAGATGTAAAAATGGTACGTTGCATGCCAAATACCCCTTCACTACTCGGTCGCGGTGTTTCTGGCCTTTATGGCGCGGGTGAAACCGCTGAAGAACACGAGTTTGTGCAACAAGTTTTTGAGTGTACAGGCATTGTTGTGTGGGTTGAGCAAGAGTCACAAATCAACGATATCATTGCTGTAACAGGCTCATCACCTGCTTACTTCTTCTTATTTATGGAAGCTATTGAAGAAAAAGCCAAAGCACTTGGTTTTAGCGATGAAGATGCACGCCGTTTAGTACAACAAACCGCACTGGGTGCAGCCGAAATGGCGCTGTCGCAACAAGACATCAGTATTTCTCAGCTACGTGCAAACGTAACCTCTAAAGGGGGTACAACTCACGAAGCGGTAGAACATCTGAAATCACAAGGTTTAGTCGGTACTGTTGCAGATGCAATGGATGCCTGTATTGCTCGCGCTGAAGCGATGGAAAAAGAACTTTAAGCTTACTTTTTGAAGGTAAAACTATGCAAGCCATGCACTTTTTAGTTGGGATTATTTTTGATCTCTTTTTAATGGTGGTCCTTTTACGCTTTTGGTTACAAGCGGCAAAAGCTGACTTTTACAATCCTATGAGCCAGTTTGTGGTGAAAGCCACTTCGTTCGCAGTGAACCCTCTACGTAAAATCATCCCTGGAGTGGGTGGCTTTGATATTGCTTCATTAGTGCTTGCTTATTTAGTTGCTGTAGCAAAACTCAGTGTTATTTTTCTGATGTTTTATAATGCTTGGGCGCCGGGTCCAGTATTCATTCAAGCATTTATGACAGTGATCAAAGAAGGTTTAAACTTATTATTTTGGGTATTAATTATTCGTGCTTTACTTAGTTGGGTAAGCCAAGGCTACAACCCAATTGAAGCTGTATTCCACCAGCTAACTGAGCCAATGTTACGCCCAATTCGTAAGGTTATTCCGCCACTCGGTGGTCTGGACTTATCAATCTTAGTGTTGATTATTGGTCTACAGTTTTTACAAATTCTATTAATGGATTTTATTGGCTAAGCGTTTAACGTGAAGCAGTAAGGGGCCGAAAGGCCTCTTTTGTTAAGTGAGATATACCATGAAGCAATTTATTTATTTTTCTTTGATTTTATTAAGTTTATTTACAAGCTATGCCAAAGCAGATGAACAAGCAGGCGCTCAGTACAAGGTACTTGGTCCTTGGGAAGTTCACTACATTGCATTTCCATCGACCTTCATTCAGCCAAATATCGCCAAAAACTACGACTTAGACCGTAGCCCTAATAAAGGGATTATCAATATTTCGGTATTAAAAAATAGCGACAAATCAGCACAAACAGCTAGCTTAACAGGCACAGCTCGTAACCTGCTTGGCAATAAAAAACAGCTTACATTTAAAGAAGTTGTTGAAGGTGATGCAATTTATTACCTTGCACAAATCGATTACAGCAACGAAGAAATTTACCGTTTTGATATCGAAATTAATCAAAATGGCCAAGTACAGACGCTGAAATTTCAGCAAAAATTTTACGTAGATTAATAGACCTATGAACAACACCTTGGTTTTAGCCACGGGTAATCCTGGCAAAGTAAAAGAGCTGGCAAGTATGCTCAGCCCACTTAATATTAACGTGGTTCCACAAAGTGATTTTCAAGTACCTGACGTACCAGAAACAGGCACCACATTTGTTGAAAACGCCATTATTAAAGCGCGTCATGCGGCAAAGATCACAGGTTTACCTGCGATTGCCGATGACTCAGGTCTGGAAGTCGACGGCCTAAATGGTGCGCCGGGTGTGTACTCTGCACGCTTTGCCGGAGCGGATGCGAGTGATCAAGATAATATCGACAAGCTATTAAAAGAGCTTGCTGATAACCCAGTTCGCAGTGCGCGTTTTTGGTGTGTGTTAGTACTAATGCGCCACGCCGACGACCCGACACCACTTATTTGTAGTGCCAGTTGGGAAGGCGAAATCACCCATAGCCAAGATGGTCAGGGTGGTTTTGGTTATGATCCGGTGTTTTATGTGCCGTCTGAGCAATGTACTAGCGCTCAGTTAACTAAAGAGCAAAAAAATGCCCTTAGCCATCGCGGCCAAGCTTTAAAACAACTACTTGCGCAATTGCAGCAAAAAGGCGGCCTGTGAGTTTACCGCCTTTGAGTTTATATGTGCACGTGCCTTGGTGCGTGCAAAAGTGCCCATACTGTGACTTTAATAGTCATGGCCAAAAAGGCACGATCCCCGAAAAAGAATACGTTCAGCATCTTATTGATGATCTCAAGGCCGATTTACACTTAGTACAAGGGCGTAAAATCCACAGCATCTTTATTGGTGGCGGTACCCCGAGCTTATTAACCGGGGACGCTTATACTCGCCTACTTGGCGAAGTCGACAGATTAATTGGCTTAAGCGATGACTGTGAAATTACCCTAGAGGCAAACCCAGGCACCGTCGAAACTGGTCGCTTTAAAGAATATGTTGCCGCTGGCATTAATCGTATTTCGATTGGTGTGCAAAGCATGCAAAACGACAAGCTAAAAGCCCTTGGCCGCATTCATGGTGCTGATGAAGCAAGCTACGCTGCTAAGCAAGCGCATCAAGCGGGACTAAACAGTTTTAACCTTGATTTAATGCATGGCTTACCCGGACAATCTCTTGAAGATGCCTTGGGTGACCTTGAAAAAATCATTGCCCTTAATCCTCCCCATATCTCTTGGTATCAGCTAACGATTGAGCCAAATACGCAATTTGCTTCAAAGCCACCGACCTTACCTCATGATGACATCCTTTGGGATATTCAAGAACAAGGTCAAGCTTTACTAGCCGCAGCAGGTTATGAGCAATACGAGATTTCAGGCTACGCCAAGCCCGGCTACCAATGCCGTCATAACTTGAATTATTGGCGATTTGGCGATTATCTCGGTATCGGCTGTGGTGCTCATGGTAAAATTACTGATGAAAATAAAGTCATCACCCGCACCGTGAAAGTTAAGCACCCGCGGGGTTATATGGACCTTGCCAAACCTTATTTATACGAACAATGGCAAGTAACCGAAGACGATTTAGCCTTTGAATTCTTTATGAATCGCTTTCGCTTAGTCGAACCTTGTCCGAAAGCAGATTTACCTTTGCTTACAAGTTTGTCACTGCAAAGTCAGGAACAAGCCTTGACCGAAGCAATTACAAAAGGCTTACTAATTGATGACAAAGATAACTGGCAGGTAAGCCAAAAAGGCCATCGTTTTTTGAATGACCTGCTAGAATTATTCGTTTAATAATTATATTTCTAACAACAACAAAGGAATTAAAATGCGTAAATTGACCTTCATCGCTGCGGCGGTAAGCGTTGCATTACTTGGTGGCTGCCAACAAATGCAAGAGCAACCAACGCCTGCGCCAAGCGTACAAAGCCAACCTGTTCAAAGTGAAATCGATAAAGCAAATGCTTTCTTCGAAGATACTTTTAACCGTGACGTAATGAAAAGCCCTGTCTACCAAACATACATGGGTATCAAAAAAGATTACGATAAATGGGATGATGGTAGCGAAGAGCGCGTTTTAGCTGACTTTGAACAAACTAAAGCTGACTTAGTTGCATTGAATGCAATTAATCGTGATTTATTAGATGACGCAACAAAAGTAAGCTACGACCTTAAAAAACAAGACTTAGAAAACGAAATTGCTGATTTCAAATGGCGTCATTACAACTACCCTGTGAACCAAATGTTTGGGGTTCACTCGATGATCCCTGCGTTTTTAATCAACCAACATCAGATTGCTGATGTATCTGATGCAAAAGCGTATATCTCGCGTTTAAATGGTGTACCAGCGGTCATTGATCAATTAATCACTGATTTAGAAGTACGTGCAGATGAAGGTATCATCGCGCCTAAGTTTGTATTCCCACACGTGATTGATTCAAGCAAAAACATCTTACGCGGCGCACCGTTTAATGATGGTGAAGATTCAACATTACTTGCTGACTTTAAACGTAAAGTTAACGCTCTAGAGATTGCAGATAACGAAAAATCAGCACTTATCAGCGATGCTGAAAAAGCCCTAAAAGCGGCTCTTAAACCTTCTTACACTAAGCTAATTAACTTTTTAGCTCAGTTAGAAAAACGCGCAGATGACCGTGACGGTGCTTGGAAATTCCCTGACGGTGAAGCGTTCTATAACAATGCGCTAGCACGTACCACAACAACTGATTTAACAGCGAAAGAAATTCACTCTATCGGGTTAGCTGAAGTTGCGCGTATTCACGACGAAATGCGTGCAATCAAAGACAAAGTTGGCTTTAAAGGTGACCTTAAAGCATTCATGCAATTCATGAAAACTGATAAGCAGTTCTACTACCCGAATACCGCTGAAGGTAAACAACGTTACCTTGATGAAGCTACGGCTCTTATCGATAACATGAAATCTCGCCTAGATGAGTTATTCATTGTTAAGCCCAAAGCTGACCTTAAAGTTAAAGCTGTAGAAGCATTCCGCGAAAAAGCTGCAGGTAAAGCGTTCTACCAACAACCTGCACCAGATGGTTCTCGCCCAGGTATTTATTACGCAAACCTATACGATATGGAAGCAATGCCAACATACCAAATGGAAGCACTTGCATACCACGAAGGTATTCCAGGTCACCACATGCAAATTGCTATCGCGCAAGAACTTGAAGGTGTGCCTAAGTTCCGTAAGTTTGGTGGCTACACCGCGTATGTTGAAGGCTGGGGTTTATACTCTGAGCTAGTACCAAAAGAAATGGGCTTATACGAAGACCCTTATTCAGATTTTGGTCGTCTTTCAATGGAGTTATGGCGTGCATGTCGCTTAGTTGTAGATACCGGTATCCACGCTATGAAGTGGACGCGTCAACAGGGTATCGACTACTACGTAAATAACACACCTAACGCAACCTCTGATGGCGTTAAAATGGTTGAGCGTCACATTGTAATGCCTTCACAAGCGACGGCATACAAAGTAGGTATGTTGAAAATTTTAGAGCTTCGTGAAGCGGCTAAAGAAAAACTAGGTGATAAATTCGATATTCGTGAATTCCACGACGTCGTACTTAAAAATGGTGCTGTACCATTAAACGTACTTGAGAAGTTTGTTGACCAATGGGTTGCTAAGAAACAAGCAGCTTAAACAATAAAGACTTGAAAAAGGCCGCTCAGCGGCCTTTTTTATTTATTTAAACAAGTAGTTGAGCTATAAATGTATAAATAATAAAAAACGAGTATTTTCATGCAAAGCGCTATAGAGCAATTGAACAGCCGACTTCAGCATCACCAATTAAAAGAACTCATTGCCGATTACCAAAGTGTTTCGGGGGTTTTGCAAGCGGCACAATTACAACACATCTATCAATTAGCGTGCAGTAGTGAAGTTAAATACTTGTTTTTACAAAATGTTGCAGCGCATTTACTCGAAGCCAGCCCGCTGCCAAGTGAAGCGGTTGCCTTGATTGATGATATCGATAAACTAAGCTTTTTTACTCCGGGGCTTAAGTTTCAAAATGCCTTTTGTATTACCGACAACCAAGGTAACACCCTACTACATCATTTATTTACGCAGTGCCAAGCAGATAAACTTCCCTTTAATTACTTGCGTTCGTTAATGTTATTTGAAAGCAACGAAAGCTTAGGCGTTGCGTTAAAAACATTAAATAAGCAGCATCTCTCTCCAATTGGTTGTTTTATAGCACTAAACAGCACGACTCAAATGCTAGCCAAACATGAATTCTCTGCGTTATTAGCCATGATGGAAGTCGACCAAAGCCACAGCCCTAGTGCAGTCAGCGCCTTGGTAAATACCCTTAAGCAATTCTATGGTACCAATCAACCAACGAGTGCCGACAGCAAAGTGCTGCTTTGCGCGGCCTATTTGCAAGTGCCAACGGCACAGTTATTAAACGCGCTTAATCAATAACCCGATGAATAAGGATGTTGTTAAAGCGTTTTTATCGCTCAGTAGTTTTACCGCTCTTAATCATGGTAGCCGTATTGTGCTCACCTTGTGTCTTGCAAGGTTATTAAGTAGTGATGAATTTGGTACTTTTGCGGCGTTACTCGCACTTTGTGAAATTCTTTTGTTACCTGCGAGTATGGGCTTTGCATCGTCTTTAATGCGTATTAGCTATCCGCTCTACAAGGCTCAGCAACATGAGTTATTACGGGGCTTAAAACACGTATATTTAGCTGCATCGTGTTTATTCGGGGTGATTTTTGTCGCTGCGGTGGTGATTAGCTTTCAGGCTATTTCACCGCATCAAAGTGCCAAAGAGCATGTAGTTTATTTACTGTTACTGGTGCCGATTGGCGCTATTATGCAAAGCCAATCGGCTTTTTTAGTGGCGTTAAATAAACCTAAAATAGGCCTAATAACACAGCAATGTATCTTTGAATTATTAACCGCAGGGTTTTGTTTCTTAGTTTATTTGATACGTGGGGACTTATCGTTAGTCGAGATTTGTATCTTGTTGTTTTGTAGTATCTTGTGTGTAGTCAGCTATCAATATTGGCTAATCAAAAAAATGATCGTCGCAGGGACTGCCCGCTACCAAACTAAGCAATGGTGTAAAGACTCCTTGATCATGCTCGCCAGTGGCGCAGGCACCGTATTAGTAGCAAAACTCGATGTATTATTGGTGCATCACTGGTTTGGTGCACAAGGCGTGAGTATCTTCTTTCCTGCGGTAGTGATCGCCGGCTTACTGACGATTTTAGGCAATGCGGCCAACCAATATTTAAAACCCATTTTAATGGCTAACGAAAATACCGAACAGCAACTGAGCGAGTTAATGAAAGTAGTGTGGCGCTTTAACTTTGCCGCTATATTGCTACTCGCCTTGCTCGCAAAACCACTACTCAGCCTCTATGGCGAAAGCCAATTACAAGAAGGGTTTTGGACTTTAATGCTGCTGTTACTCGGGCAATTGTTACTACCAGCGAGAATTTTAGCGAGTAGCATGATCAAATTAAAAGGCAACCCACTCATCAACTTGTACGTATTACTAGGCGCAACCAGTGTCACCGTATTGATGGCTATAATTTTAAAAGATCAGTTTGGCTTAATGGGCGTGGCTGTTGCGTTTAGTGGTGGCTTTATGCTTGGTGCGCTATGCCGCATGGTGATTGTGTGTACACGCATGCGGCTGCCTTTATCTGTGGTATTGGGTTTAGTCAGATAAATAATATTCGACACTGGTAACAACACGTACTTTTTTCAGCTGAGGTGTATTTGAGTCTCTATCAGAAATTGAAAACTGGCCTTGGTGGGCGGTTTTAATTTTACCCAGCTTAGACTGTGAATCTTTAGCAAATTTCATTGCTACTTCACGGGCTTTTTCGGTTGCCTCTTGAATCATATTTGGCTTGATTTCATTTAAGCCATTAAACAAATACTGAATACGCGTTTCGTAGTTATCTTGCACTATCGCGATACCTTGCTTGGCTAATTGGCTTACTTCGCCTAACGCATGCTGCACTTTTTCAATATCATTTGAATAAACAATCACATTGCTGCGAGCAATATAACGGAACTGCTGATTCTCGCCGCCATATTCACGGGCTTGTTTATCAATAATTGACTGACTACCAAGACTAATTTCTTCGTCGCTAAAGCCATGCAGCTTTAAAAAGGCAACGACTGCATCACTTTTCTCTTCAACCCGCCCCACTAATTTTTCAAGGTTGTTATCGGCATCAGAAAACTGCAGTGGCCAAATAACGGTGTCGGCTGGCACTTCCATTTCGGCTAACCCTTTAACATGAACAGTGCGCTCCATGCCTTTCACATCAAGGGCTGCACTTTTCAAAATAAAACCTAATCCAAGCAAACCAACCGCCAATGCACACGCTGCAATAACGATATTAAATGGTTGCGCTTTATTCATGCTTTTCTCCTTGATGTAGGTCACTGTTTTTGACTCGAAAAGTAGTTATAAACAGGTTATCTTATGAGTATAACTTTTAATACTTTAGAAGCGTGTCGGTTCTAGTTTGGGTGTATTAAACTTAACAGACCCTGAAGTTTTAACAAACAGCGCAAGCGAAGGAAACAGCATGAGCGTTAAACGTATTAGCCAATTTTTTAACCCTAAATCAGTCGCGGTCATTGGCGCCTCAAATTCCCCTAACCGAGCGGGCTTTGTGGTTATGCGCAACCTTTTACAAGGGGGCTTTAAAGGCCCAATCATGCCTGTTAGCTTAAATCACAGCGCTGTACACGGCGTATTAGCCTACCCGAGCATTGCTGCACTACCTAAAGTGCCTGATCTTGCGGTTATTTGTACTAATAAAAACACCTTAATCAACATCATTAATGAGCTTGGAGAGCTTGGCTGTAAACATGCAGTGGTGATTGCTGCGGGTTTAAACGCCGACCAAAAGCACGCACTGAAAGAAGCAGCTGCTGAGGCTAATGTCTCTTTACTTGGGCCTAATTGCTTGGGCTTGCTGATTCCTCACATTGGCTTAAATGCTAGTTTTTCGCACACAGTTGCAAGCCCAGGAAAGCTCGCTTTTGTGTCGCAATCGGCCGCGGTTTGCTCAACGATTCTTGATTGGGCGAAGAACAAAGAGATTGGCTTTTCATATTTTGTGTCTGTAGGTGATTGCCTTGATATCGACTTTGATGAGTTACTCGACTTTTTAGGCCGCGATGCAAAAACCAAGGCTATTTTGTTGTATATCGATAATATAGAAGATATTCGCAGCTTTATTTCTGCAGCGCGAGCCGCTGCGTTTAGTAAACCCGTAATTGCTATTAAAACCGGTAAAACCAGTGCCGGAGCCCTTGCTGCAGAAATACACACTGGTGGCAAACAAAGCTCAGATGCGGTCTATGATGCGCTATTCCAACGAGCGGGTATGTTAAGAGTAAACGACTTACGAGAGCTTTTTGCTGCTACACAAACGCTAGCAATGCACCCCAAACTACTTAAAGTCGAGCAACTGACTATTTTAACCAATGGCGGCGGCCCAGGTGTCATGGCTGTGGATACGCTCTTGCAAAGCTCAGGAAAGTTGGCAGAGCTTAGCGACGAGACCAGAGCTGCGCTTAATAAAGTGATTCCGCAATCCGAAATGACCTCGAATCCGGTGGATATTTTTGGTGACTCAGCGCCAAGACGCTATCAACAAGCGTTAGAAATCTTGCTGCAAGCCAAAGAAGTTAAAAACCTGCTGATCATTCACACCCCTTCTGCGCTTGCACCGAGTGAAGATTATGCAGAGATCATTGTTGAAACCTTAGAGAAAATCCCGAAGATGGCACGCCCTTATGTTATGACGAACTTTATGGGAGAAGATGCCGCGTATGCTGCGCGTAAGGTCTGCGCTAATAATGCCATTCCGACCTACCGTACACCTGAAGGTGCGGTTGGTGCGTTTATGCACTTGGTAAGTTATCGTCGTAACCAAAAACATTTAACGCAAACGCCAGAATCGAACACCGATGATGCAAAGATAAATAAAGACGCAGCACGCACTGTAGTGAATGAGTTTTTAGCCGAAGAGCAAAGCTATCTATCAACCCATGAAGCAAGCCAAATTCTCACTCATTATGGTATTGATTGTATTCAAACTGAGGTTGCTTACACACCAACAGAAGCCAAAGAGCAAGCCATTGAACTGGGTTTTCCGGTAGCGTTGAAACTTATTAGCCCAAGTATTCCTTCAAAATCAGAAGTCGGTGGTGTGGTCCTTAATTTAAATGATGCGCAAGAAGTTGAACAAACAGCCTTTGCTATGCTGCTACGAATCAAAAACACCTACCCTGATGCCCATATAGAAGGTTTTTCACTGCAAAAGATGGCGCCACGAGCGGGTGCTAATGAGCTACGTATCGCTATAAAAACAGAACCTAACTTTGGCCCGGTGATCTTACTGGGTGAAGCAGGCACCGGACTTGAATTCGCTCAAGCAGCAGTGGCATTACCACCACTAAATATGAACTTGGCAAAATACCTGATTGCTGCGGCGCACGATAAAGGCGTACTTAAAGACCGCGTACTACCAGAAAAAGTCGATAAATACCGTTTATGTGCCCTACTCACCCGTATCTCGCAGCTGGTTATCGACCAACCTGATATCACTAGTGTTGAGTTAAATCCTATTTTAGCCAGTAACGGGCAGTTTTTGGTACTTGATGCAACCATTGGCCTTAGCCGTTATAAAGCAAAAGCGAACCGTAAGCGCTTGTGTATTCGCCCCTACCCGATTGAATTGGTTAAAGAAGTAACCCTTAAAAACAATACCCAAGCACAGCTAAGACCTATCAAACCGGAAGATGAGCAAGCACACTTAGAGTTTGATCAATCATTGAGTAAAGAAGACAGATATAAGCGCTTCTTCGGTGAATTACCGCAATTCAACCATGATCAGCTCGCGAAAATGACGCAAATTGATTATGACCGAGAAATGGCGTTTATTGTCAGCCAAGAGCAAAATGGTTCAGCCTGTACATTAGGGGTATCTCGTGTATTGATGGATCCAGACAAGCTCGATGCGGAATTTGCAATTGTGGTGCGCTCTGATTGCCAAGGTTTAGGGCTTGGCACAATATTAATGAACGCGGCAATTGAGCATTGTAAAAACCAAGGCGTTAAACAAATTGCAGGTATCACCTTGCCAGAAAACACCGGCATGATTGAACTGGCACGAAAACTCGGGTTTAAGATCACCCGCGACTTTGAAGAGGGCAGCATTAACATGGTGCTAAAACTTAACTAAAACTGGATCACTATTTTGCATCGTTTAAGAAATTACACTGCACGAGTTTTTGAAGGTAACGGTAAATATCGACGTATAGGACGCGCACTCGACGTATTTTTGATGTCGCTGATCATGGTCAATGTGGTGGCAATTGTGCTGGAGTCGGTTGGCCCTTTAGCAAAACAATATCATCACGAATTTTTAATGATTGAGCTGATTTCTGTCGGTATCTTCACCTTAGAATATGTGCTCAGACTTTGGTCTTGTGTAGATAAAAGCGTGCATAAAGAAAGCCCATTAACAAACTCAAAAATTCGCATTAGATATTTCTTTTCGCCGTTGGCGCTGATTGATCTGATCGCGATTTTACCCACCATTCTGATGGTCTTTGTGAGTGTTGATTTACGCTTCTTACGAGTGCTTAGGTTAATGCGTATCTTTAAACTGACCCGCTATTCAAGGGCGATGCAGCTATTATTAAATTCATTTAAAGAAGAAAGCAGCTCACTGCTTGCGGCATTTTTTATTATGGCTGTGGTCTTGATCATTGCCTCATGCGGTATTTATTTAATTGAACACGATGTGCAGCCCGATAAATTTGGCTCTATTCCTGCTGCGATGTGGTGGGCCATGGTGACATTAACAACCGTTGGTTATGGTGATGTCGTACCTGTGACTCCCCTTGGTCGCTTATTTGGTGGTGCCATCACACTAGTGAGTATGGGCATGGTGGCTATTCCAACCGGTTTGTTGGCCTCAAGCTTTTCTGAGCAGTTACGTAAACGCAGACAAGTGTTTACCGATGCAGTCCACGAAGCCGTTGAAGATGGGCATTTATCGCCGGTTGAAGAAGAACACTTAGAAAACTTACGTTACAAACTGGGTTTAAGTCAGCAAGAGGCGAATAAAGCGATTCATAACGAACTTAAAAACCGCAATCGGAACTTATATTGCCGCCACTGCGGAAAACGCCAAGATTAACGAAAAGGGTAAAGCTTTGGCTTTACCCTAAAAATTCCTCATCCCATTGAGTATCTAAAAGCGCTTTTACTTCATCACCTGCCACTGGTTTGCTAAACAGATAACCTTGGAAATATTCACAGCCTAAAGTGCGTAAGAATTGCAATTGCGTGTGGTTTTCAACCCCTTCGGCTACACACTCTTTCCCTAAGCTTTTAGCCAAGGTAAGTGTTGAGTTGATAATCGCTTCATCACCTTTATCAACCCCGATGTCGTTGACAAAACTCTTGTCTATTTTCAGCACATCAACCGGAAAACGTTTCAAGTAGGTCAGTGACGCATAGCCTGTACCAAAGTCATCCATATAAATACGACAGCCTAGGGCTTTGAGTTTTTCCATACTCTGCTGCGCTTTATCTGAATCATGCATCATTACTGATTCGGTGATCTCAAACACTAATGCGCTTGCAGGCACTTTAATTGCACTTATTGATTGATGTATTTTCTCAACTAGATTCTCGCTTTCAAAATCGAGGGCAGAGAGATTTATAGAAACATATAAATCAGGATGCGTGATACGCCACTGGCGCAGCTCAATCAATGCTCTTGAAAGGGTTTGCAACATAATTTTGGTAATTAGCCCTGAGCTCTCTGCAGCATTTGCAAAGCCTTCTGGTTTATATTCATCATTACTAGGCCAACGTAGTAACACTTCAAGTCCTGCGACTTTACCTGTTTGTGCACTCACGATTGGCTGATAAAAATTACAAAACTCGTGCTCTTGATAGGCTTTGCTTAGCTGAGATTCAAGATGCAAAGTACGCTGCACTTGCAAGTTCATTTCTTGCTTATAAAATTGATAACAACTCTCGACATGACTTTTCGCGTGATACAGTGCCACATTAGAGGCTTTCAGCAATGCTTTGGTATCCTTTGCATCATCTGGGTAAACAGCAACACCAACGCTAAGGTTCACTTTTACAGCTTGCTGGCTCAGTTCAATATGGGTATCGACACAATCCATTACTTTTGCACATAACAGCAGTAGCTCATCAAGCTGCTTAAAATCTTCAGCAAGGATCACAAACTCGTCACCATCGAAACGAGCCACGCTATCTTGTGGGCGCAATACGAGCTTTAAACGCTTAGCAACACGCTTAATTAATTCATCTGATTCCTCACGTCCGAGCGAATCATTAAAGTGCTTAAAGCGCTTAATATTAACGTTTAATAAGGCGACTTTTGTTTGATGGTAATCAGCTTGTTCAATGGCATGAATAACCCGATCATTGAATAAGGTTTTATTTGGTAGCCCCGTCAAAGCGTCGTAATTCGCCAGTAAATGCAGCTCGCTTTCAGCCAGCTTTTGCGCGCTAATATCGGTAACAATAATAACGTAACTATCAAGCTGGCGATTACTGCCCGCCACCGCGCTAATTTTTATTAATACTTGGCGTTTCTCACCGCTGGCAACTTCAACCACATCTTCGGCAGAGAAATGCTCGCCCGATTTCAACGTTTGCATAATACGCAGATAATGAATACGGGTAGAGATAGGCATACCAAGTGTGAGCGAGCGGCTAGAGCGAGGCTCTGCAGGGAAACCAAAGGCATCTTGGAATGACTTATTGGTAGCACGAATACGCAGGTTTTTATCTAAGATAAACACCCAGTCACGGGTTTGTTCAAATGCCGCACCAAACAAGCGGGCATTTTCTTCAAATACCAGTTCGCGAGTCATATTCGTGTAAGTGCCAGCAACTTTTTCAGGGGCGCTGTCTTGCCACTCAACCACTTTGCCAAAGTCTTTATACCAACGCCAATTGCCATCAGCATGACGTAATCTGTAAGTGCAATTGAAATAGCCTTTTTGCGTTGATAAAAATTCTAACCACTCTAAACGGAAAGTTTGTTTATCATGTGGGTGAATCTTGGCTAAATAATCATCTAAATTAACGCTGTCAGTTTCATAGCCTAACTCATTTTTAAGACGCGGCTGATAAATAATCGGGCTTTGCGATGACCAATCCCAAACCCCAGAATGACTGCCTTCAAGAGCAAGCTTCAATCGCGCTTCACTCTCTTTACTTTCTTTATGGGCAGCTAGCAGTATTTGTTGCATACGGTTACGTCTAAACACCCAAGCAGCAACAAACAGTGCAACCAAAATCACATATAAAACAATAAAGTGTGGTGCGCGCCAAGGGGGGTATTTCACTTCGATATTTAAAATAGCGGGCGGCGTTAAATCGCCGGTTAGTGGATCTTTTGCCCATACCTTAAGGTGGTATTTTCCTGCACTGAGTTTTGGGAACAGCACCCGGTTGTTATTGCGGGTATAGGTTTTTTGACCATCACCCAGTTGGTATTCATAAATGATACGTTCTTGATAGTTAAATGCCATCGCCGAAAAGGCAACTTCGAGACCTATATCATCATGCTCAAGGACAACACTGTCGATTGGCTGTTTTAGCTCAGCGGGTAAATCACGAGACATTAAATCAAGGTTGGTAATATTTACGTGATCAATTAAAGCTTGCTGATAGTGGTTATCCATAGGGTAAAAATAGGTAAAGCCTTTTAGCGTACCATAGACAATTTGCCCCGACTCAAGCTTAGTAAATGCCCCACTATTAAACTCTGTTGAGAATAACCCTTCTGAGCCAGTAAATTGCTGAAAATGTAAATTATCTGGGTTCAGTCGCCAAAGTCCTTTGTGGCTACTCATCCAGATCATGCCTGCTTCATCAAGCACCATGTCGTATAACAAAGTACCTAACTTATTCTTCTCAAGGTCGATGGTATAAATATGTTCGTAGGTGCTGGCGTCTAAGCCGATTAATCCAAAGTTTGAAAGCGATAACCACAACACATTGTTGTTATCTATGATGTAAGACATCACATTCACAGCAACATTTTCATGCTGTTCAGGCACTTTGTAAATCGTCGAAAGCTCGTAAGTTTTGGGATCAACTTGATAAAGAATACCCGCATTATAAAATAATGGCGCATCAGGCTTTGAAGATAACGCTGGTAAAAACCCGTAGGCTAAAAACGGCTCAAATTCATCAAATTTACCGCCTAATCGGGTTACTTTTTGGCTATCAATATTATAAACAAACATGCCGTAATCAGGATGAACATAGTAAAGATCGCCCGATGGCATCAACAATATGCCGTGCACCCAATCGTTAATTAAAACCTGATTATCTGGATTTGCCGCTTTGACAGGCGTGGCCTGCCCGGTTTTCGGATCAAAACTTAAAATACCGCGATTAGTATGCAGCCATAACTTATCTTTGTAGGGCATAACTTGATAAACACTAAACTCAGTGGTTATTAAGTCAACCTGATAATCTTTCAAAAACACTTCACTTTCGTAGGTTTCTAAATCAACCGCTGTTAAGCCATTATGGGTGGCAAGCCAAAGACGATTTTGAAACTCAGTAATACTCCAAATTGAGTGATGAGATAGCCCATCGCCTTTTAATGAATTGGCGGTCACATTAATAAAATTGTAATTGTCGTATGACTGATAAAACGCCCCATCATTTTTAGTTGCCAGCCACATTCCACCAGAGCGGTCTTTCACAATATCAATAATGCTGGTGTCAGCTAGTGTGTAACCACTTTCTTTTAAGCGCATATTCTTAGCTAACTCACCTGTTTCAAGGTTATATTCAAATAACCCTTTATCAGTGCCAAGCGTAATCGAGTTAGCCTCTGGAATAATCTTCCAAATATTTAATTCACTGATGAGTGTTTTATTTTTAAAGGCGATGTCTGGGGTATCAAACATTGCTTTTAAATTGCTAATATCAACCTGATAAAGGCCTCTAACAGCACCCACTAGCAATGTTTGTTCATTGATAATAGCGAATGATTTGACATAATTTTGATAAATATGAGTTGGCTCATTTTGCAGATGATCAAGCTTACGGACTTTTCCTGATGCCAGCTCATAGACATAAGCACCATTACTGGTACCCATAAAAATATAACCTTGGTACGCGAAAAGCTCACGAATAACACTGCTTTTTACACGTTCAGGTATTTCAAAAATAGAGGTGATTTTTTTCGTTTCTAAGTCTAGTTTGGCAAAATCCCAGCCACGCCCTAGCCATAGTGTTTTGTCATCAACAGCCACCATACTAAACACCGACTCAATAAAAATTTGCTCTTCAGTGGTTGGTTTAGCAATAAATTGCTGATAAGTATCGGAAGTGGGATCGTAACGGAATAAACCCGCTTGTAGCGAAGCTATCCAAATATAGCCTTGTGGATCTTGGTAAATACGGTCAATGATGGCATCTTCAAGCTCACCATTAGGGCCTTTAATATGGACCACCTGATAACCATCGTAGCGATTGAGGCCACCTTCAGTCGATAACCACAAGTAGCCACTGTTATCGATAAGCATGGTGTTTACATAACTTTGCGATAAGCCTTCACTGGTTGATAAACGTTTTACCTGCGAGATTGCGGGATGGCTAAACAAGCCACAGGTCAAAATAAAAAATAACGTTATACTGGAGAAGAACTTAGTCATTGACGTTCCAAATTGCTAACTTGGCACTGTGTCACGCGTAAAGTGCATCGCAACTACGTTTCGATGCGCATATACCTCAAACAACGATTGCAAAGAATTGGGTAATGTTAATGCATAGTTAAACCCATTTTGTAGATAAAAATCAATCAGATTTTGGTACACGAAGGTAAAAACCGTCCCTTTTTGTGATGCAGTTAGGGTAGCAAGTAATTGTGAAGCAATTTTTTGACCCCGCCACATTTCATCCACATAAAGGGTTGATAAAAATAACAGCCCAGCTTGGTTTTGAACTCGGCAAGCGGCAATTATTTCTGTCTCTTTGTAGGCAACCCATACTTGGTCAGCTTTGGTCGCTCGACCGCGTGTCTTGTGTTTATCATAAAATTTATTTACTAACGGCGTTTTAATTGGCTCAAGTAAACAAAATCTAAACGCAGTCATGGTTAGCTCATTAGCGAAAGGTAATGCTCAAACTGCTGCTTTAAGAACGCTTGCTCAGATATTGGACGACTATTTATTGCAGTATAAACACCTTCACGGGTGTTTTTACCACGCTTTATTTGGTAAGCCCAAAAAGACGCTTCGTAATCCAGTTGAATTTGATATTTTTGCTCTCGTGGCAATTTACATAGATTGAAACTCATACTTTCTCAGCAATAAAATTTTAATTTAGCAAGTATAACAAAATTAACAGGCTTTAATCCCTTTTATTAGTTTAAAAGCCCGCGTATAAACTTGATTTTGGAAACACATATCAGTAAATTAACGAGCAATTTATGTACGCAAGGAACGCATGTTGTCAAAATATCTGAGTCACAGATTCGCCTTATTTTTGCTGTTTTTTTGCTTCTCAAGTAGTGCCAGCACCAATTTACTGATCTTTAATCGCCCTGCCGATACACCACAAGCTCGCTATGTTATTGATTTAATGAAAATGGCATACAAAGAAATTGGCTATGAAATCCATATAATCGATTTTAATCATCAAAATGCACTGGTTGCCGCAAACCAAGGAGTGCTTGATGGACAGCTAGGCCGTATTGCTGATGTTAAAGATGATTATCCTAATTTATTGAAGGTGGACTACCCACTTTTTGATTTTAATTTAGTGCTACTGAAAAATTGCCGACAATGTCAATATGAAGAACTTAAATCGTTAGCAATTCAGTCAAGCTACCCGGCGGCTCAGAGTTATATCGATAACCACCCATTTGAAGGCGATGTGATCAAGGTTAGAAATGTCACTGCGCAGCTTAACTTACTGACGCAAAAACGTGTTGAAGGGACCATCTTGTTAGACTTTTTATTGTCGACTAAGCACCCTGGCTTTGACCAAACAGCCTTCCATAAACAAGTTTTAATGCCGATGAAGAGCTTTCATTTTGTTCATAAGCGTCATGCGGCAATAATACCGCAACTGACCAAAGTACTTAAAAAGCTTGATGAAAACGGCACGGTGCAATTTTTAAAATCGAAATACAACCTCAGTAAATTTTAAAAATCAAAGCCACCTTGCTCAGGGTTTGTGTGTTGTTGCTCTGCCTGCTGTTTTTTCTGAAGGTAACGTTTATAACGCTGTTGGCATAAGCTAATGACTTTACGTTTTTCTGCATTGGTAAACTTATTCCAATAAAAACGCTCGTCACGACTACGGTAGCAACCTTTACAATAGCCCCGGTTATTAACTTGGCATATCCCTTTGCAAGGGCTTGGAATTTCAAATATTTCAATTTGTTGCATCACAAATGCCGGTTAATAAGTAATAGTAAAAGTATAGCCTGAAAATTAACCATAAAAAAAGCCACTTTAAAAAGTGGCTTCTTAAACTATCTGTTTCGCTTACTCAGATTCGCTTGTGGCAAGTTCTGCTTTACGATGAAAAGGCTTAGCATACATAGCTAATACCAAAGGTTTTAACTCCTCTGGCACTTTCGCGATGCGCTCGTTAAAAGCTGCTGCATCTTTTTCATCAATCACAGCTTGCGTACAACCACCCGCTATATAGTTACCTGGGTGTAAGAAAAACGAATCAACAATTTGCTGATCAATGGTTTTTGCCAGCTCTTCAGGCGATTCACAGCCAGACTCAATTGGCTCACCAAACGCTAAATGTACATGCCCTTTTGCTGTACTAAAACCTTCAACAATACTAGCAATGTCTTCACCCTGCTGTTTCACATACTGACCATGTTGCTGTTTGTGATAAAGCTCTTTCGCTTTAGCAATCGCGCAAGGCTCGTATTGATAAGAAATAGACACTGGTACAATTTTTAACTCGCGAACGTACTCAGCAAATTCTTTCTTCTGCTTGCGACCTTGTAACTGCAACATTTTAAGTAAGGCTGGATCTGTTTGGTCAAAACCGTCTTTTGCTCGGCCTTCTTTTTGCGCTATCCAAATTGAGTGGCCTTCAGCAAGTGAGTCATAGATATAAGCAGACAGCTGCGACAACGCTTTTAACATCTCTTTCGGAGCTTTCGCTGAGCGCTTTACAATAAAGCTTTTGTTTAAACGCATTAACTCAGTGATATAAGGAATTTGCAGTAAGTTATCACCAATTGCGATGCGAACTGTCGGCATGTTGTGCTTGAACAAGCCCCAATTCACCAACGCAGGATCAAGCACGATATCGCGGTGATTAGAGATAAATAAGTAAGCTTGTTTTGGGTCTAGTTTATCGATGCCCGAAAACGTTACTTCTGAAGTCGTACGGGTGATTAGTTTATTTAAATAATCAGCCACTTCATGCTGAACTTGCTCAACCGATGCGGTGTTGCCCCACTTTTTACGCAGCTGACTGCGCACTAATGGGCGAGTAATAAATGGGAAGTTCGATAAAAAGCGCGGTAGGTTATACTTAGCGATTACATCTACAAAGGCATTATCAGCAATCAAACGCGCTACTGAATCAGCTACTTCATCATCATTGTAAGGTCTTATGTCGGCGTATTTATCCACACTTTCACTCATTAAAAACTACTTAAGTTAAAAAACGGCACGCAGAGCGTGCCGTTAAAAATAATTGGCGGATTATAACTCAGGCAATTTTAAATGCGAACCGAGACGCGGTAGTTAACCAAGTTAAATGCCAGTAAATTTAAAAAAATTATTTTACAACAAACAATTACGCAATGCTCTTACCAGTTTGAGACGACTTTTTTAATACCATTTTTAGCAGTAATCTAAGGATTAAAATTGCCAATACAATACCTGCTATCAGGCTTAACCAATGTGGTAGAACTTCATGCTCTTCACCCATCATCGGCGCCACCACAAAACCATATTGCGCCACTAAATAATCGGTTAAAAAGCCAAATGCCAGCGCCGTACCAATCACCCCAATTAGGTAGGCAAATACCGCACGCTTGCCAAGCTCTTTTCCAACCACACCAAGCGTTGCAATGTTGGTTGCCGGCCCTGCCAACATAAACACCAGCACCGCCCCTGGAGACACACCACTGAGTAATAAGCCTGCCGCAATAGGTGTCGATGCAGTCGCACAGATATACATAGGAATACTGATTAAAATAACCACCAGCATCGCAAAAATACCATTACCCCACTGGCTTAAAAAAGATTCTGGAACATAAGTTTGTACCAGAGCAGCAAAGAATAAACCGATCATTAACCAAATCATGGTGTCTTCAAGCAGCTTGTTACAACTAAAGCTCACTGCACGTTTCAGTTTGCTAAAACGACTTTCAACGGCTTTAGTTGACTGCTCACTGCTACAACAGCTTTTCTGCGAAGGTGCTGCTTTTTCAGTTGCGCAACTGTGTTGTGGCTCCTGAATTGGTTGCGATCCCTTGCTACTACAACAACTTGTTGTTTTAACAGGCTCAAGCTCTTGAGGTGTTTGCTTACTACAACAACTTTGTGCGGGCTTAGCAGTTGCCTCTTTACTGCAACAGCTCGTTGTGGTCTTATGCTCAGGTTGTTTACTACTACAACAAGAGTCTTTTTTAGTAGTTTCTTGATCTGATTGTGTACTTTGCGGTTGATGAAGTTCACTGTCTTTGCCCACTAAGACACCGGCCACAATGGCACTGCACACGGCGGCAATAGGACGTATCACCGCCATAAATGGGCCAAGCAACACATAAGATACCGAAACCGAATCGACCCCAGTTTCAGGGGTTGAAACTAAAAATGCCGTGGTGGCACTTTTTGACGCCCCCGCCCTTCTTAAACCAATAGCCGCAGGGATCACACCACATGAACACAAGGGCATTGGAGCACCAATAAAGGCTGCTTTAACTGTGGTCCATAACCCTTCTTTGCCTAAATGCCGATTAAGAAAGTTAGCAGGCAAATACACATTGAGAAGACCCGCTATGAATAAGCCCAGCATTAACCAAGGCGCTGAGAGTAAAAATAGATGCCAAAAATTATTGAGTAAGTCCATCGATATCCTCCAGCGTCGTTAGTATTGAACAGTTTTCAGCAGGCTCTTCGCCGCCACAACATTTATCTGCTAATAATGAAAGTGAGTCATAAAAGCGAGTAAGCTCTGCAATTCGTTGTGCAACGAGATCGCGTTTTTGTAACGTCATTTCTTTAACTTCATGACAAGAATGCTGATCTTTATGAAACTTGATTTGCAATAGCTCTTTGATCTCAGCCAGACTAAAGCCAACATTCTTTGCTCTGAGAATAAACGCCATTTGTTTATAGTCATTCTCAGAATAAAAACGATATCCCACGTCTGAGCGCGAACTTGGCGTTAACAAACCATGCTTTTCGTAGTACCTTAGCGTATCTGTTGAGACACCCAACTGGCGTGCAAACTCACCTATTTTCATCACCGTCTCCATTGTGAAGCGTTTAATTATTATGCTCACTATAAACCTTGGAGTACACCCCAAGGTCAAGCAATAAATTAAAAAAGGAAAGCACATGAATATTACTGTCCTTGATGCAGCAACATTAGCCAACACGTCGTTAGATGCCCTAGCGCAATTAGGTAAATTAACCTGTTACGACTTAACCGCCCAAGAACAGGTTGTTGAGCGCTGCCAAGATGCCGATGTCGTTGTTAGTAATAAAGTGGTGATTGATCAACACGCCATGAGCAAATTACCTAATTTAAAATTAATATGTGTTGCAGCGACAGGGACTAACAACATTGATTTAGGTGCAGCAAAAGAGCATGGCATCGCAGTGACCAATGTCGCAGGTTATTCAACACCGAGTGTAGTGCAGCATACCTTTACCCTCATCACTAATTTACTGGGTAATACTCACAGATTCATTAATGATTGCCAGCAAGGCTTATGGCAACAAAGCCCCATGTTTTGCCGTTTAGATTACAGCTTTAATGAAATTGCCGGCAAAACACTGGCTATTGTTGGTTATGGCTCGCTGGGTAAAGCCGTTGCCGATGTAGCGCGTGCCTTTGGTGCCAATGTCATCATCAGTGAACGAAAAGGCCAAACGCCTCGTGAAGGTCGTGTTAGTTTCAATGATGCCCTGACCACTGCTGATATTATTAGTGTTCACTGCCCGCTTACTGATGAAACACGCAACCAAATCGCTGCGGCAGAATTAAGCATGATGAAACCGTCAGCTATCATCATTAATACTGCTCGTGGTGGGATCATCAATGAGGCCGATTTAGCTGATGCATTAGCTAATAATGTCATTGCCGGAGCCGGTGTTGATGTACTCAGTAAAGAACCCGCAGAGCAAGAAAACCCGCTGGCACAATACAAAGGTGCAAACTTATTACTTACCCCACACATTGCATGGGCCAGCCAAGAATCTATCGTGCGCTTAGTTAACGAAATTGCGTTAAATATCCAAGCATTTAATCAAGGCGAAATGCGTAACAGGTTGGTCTAAATCGCAATTTATTAGTCAATAGAGCTAAGTAGTTAGTAATTTATAACTTAGCCTTTTGACTAAAAACAACATAAACAATTGATTTAGTTATGATTTAAAAGTTTGGCAAGCAGTTTGCTATTAAGTGAATAACTAAAAAACAATTTCTTCGGGATAAAAGAACATGAAAAAAGCACTTCTAATTGCCGCGCTAACTGCACCATTTTTAACTGGTTGTGTCATTGCTGTTTCTGACGGTGAAGCCGATACACATTGGGCGGGAAGCTCATCTAGCTGGCAGCAACAACATAAAAATAATCGTGAAGTGATTTCTAACCTTGCATTAGATACCAGCTACCAAACGGTATTAAACAAACTAAATACACCTAACTTTACCGAGTTATTAAAGCAAGGTGATGATGTGTATCAAGTATTATTCTATGCAACGCATAGCATTCACTCTGATGGCAAGATGACTAAAGACGAGTGTACGCCACTTGTATTTAAAAATGATAAGTTAATTGGCGTGGGTGATACGATTTATAAATCACTTAGCAATGGCTAATAAGAAATTTAAAATGGGTGAGTAGGCAATCGCCTACTCATGTTCATTTACTGCGATCATTCTCGATACTATCTGATCTCGCCCTGCATCCTTAGCCTGATAAAGACCTAAATCAGCCTCCTCTAGTAAGGTTTGCTCAGCATAAACCTGACCATTTTCAGTGGTCGCAATACCAATACTAATTGTGACATGGTCAGCATTTAGCGACGCTTTGTGTGGAATGTTTAACTCATTCACGGCATTGCGCAATTTATTTGCAAACGAGATAGCCTCTTTCACTGAAGTATTGGGTAACACTGCCGCAAACTCTTCACCACCATAACGCGCAACAAAGTCACTGCCTCGTTCACACGCCCCAACTAAGGCATGAGCAATTTGTTTTAAGCAATCATCACCAGCTCGGTGACCATAGCAATCGTTGTAACGTTTAAAGTGATCAACATCCATCAGTAACACCGATAACGGGGTTTGATCCCGACGGCAACGACGCCACTCTCGTGCTAAATTTTCATCCAGATAACGTCGATTTGGGATCTCGGTTAGGCCATCAATTGAGGCGAGCATTTCGAGTAAGTCATTTTTTTGTTTGATCAGCAGCTGGTTACGCACTCTGGCACGCACGATAGCTGCACTAAATGGTTTAGTGATGTAATCCATCGCGCCTAATTCAAGGCCTTTAGCTTCATCATCGTGACTGGTATTGGCAGAAATAAATATTACGGGCAGCATACTGGTGGCCGCGCTTTCTTTTAACTTAGTAAGCACTTCGTAGCCGTCAATGCCTGGCATCACAATATCCAAGATCAACAAATCAACAGTCTGCGTTTTTAAAAACGTCAGAGCTTTTTCGCCACTCTCAACACAAAAAACATCATAGTCTTGCTGCAATGTTTTCTCTAATACCAAGCGGTTTAACGGATCGTCATCAACAATCAGTACCTTGGCTCTTTTCAACATCAGTAGATCCTTGTTCGATGATAAATGCGATGACCTGTTTTATTTGCCATTGCAACTCATCATTTAATTGTTCGGGCAGTTCGCCATCTACCTTAAGCCTAGCTTCACATTGCTGAGCGCACGCTGACAATCGCTTAAAACCGAGATTTCCGGCTGACCCTTTTACATTATGAACCACACGGACCAACTCATCGGTAGTTTTTAATGTACAGATTTGTAATAACTGCTCTGCTGCCATAGTCGCAAACTTTGATAACATAGTTAATACTAACTTAGTATTGTTTGCAAACTGAGACAGTATAAAAGCTTGATCAAAAAAGACTTCTTTTGTGTTATCAAGTTCACTCATTGCTAAAAACAACTTACTAGCAACAATCGGTTTAGTTAGGTGTTTATTCATCCCCGCCGCGATTGAATGCTCAATATCCTCACTTTCACTGTGTGCAGTGAGTGCGTAAATCGGCATTTGCTCTTTGGTGAATGACTGACGAATAATACGCGTTGCTTGGCAACCATCCATCTCTGGCATCTGAATATCCATAAAAATGAGATCGGGCCTTAAGCTATTTGCCAGCTCAATGCCTTTTTCACCATTTTTTGCACACACAACGGTGACATCAATTTGCTCTAGAATACTTTTAATAATGCTTAAATTAAGCGGGTTATCATCCACAGCGAGTACTAAAAGCCCTGATAAGTCAGTACTTGAAGGCAGTGAAACCAGCTCTTTTTTCACAGGCTCTGCGGCTTTATCAAGCTGTAAGCAAAAGCAAAATTCACTGCCTTTGCCTTTTTCGCTTTCAAGTTTAATTTCGCCTCCCATTAACGCAACTTCGTACTTAACAATCGCTAAGCCTAGACCCACCCCCTGATGAGAGCGCGTTAATGATTCATCACCTTGAGTAAATGCATCAAATAAGCGGCTTTGATCTGCCTTGCTAATACCAATGCCCGTGTCTTTAACAGTAAAACAAATGAGTTGCTGCTCAGCTGACTCTTCTACCAACATTAAGTTTAATATTACTGTGCCTTGCTCGGTGAATTTGGCTGCGTTTGTCAGTAAATTAGCTAATACCTGCTGCAAGCAAATCTGATCACCCATCAAGTTATCGCTAATGCTTTTATCGCATTCAACTTTAAATTCGATATCTTTATTTGCACATAAAGGAGCGGTAATCCCCTCACAGTAATCGATTAAGTCAGGCACACTAAAAGGGGCTTTATTAATTTGCACTTGCGAGCTTTCAGCGCGGGCAAAATCGAGCATACGATTCAGTAAAGTAAGTAAGCTATTGGCCGCTGATTTTGCCTGTTCGGCATGGTTGCGCTGCGGCTGTGTTAAACCTTGTAAAGCGATAACATCAATTAAGCCTAATACAGCATTAAGTGGTGTGCGTATTTCATGACTGAGGTTAGCAATAAAGCGGCTTTTAGCTAATGTTGCCCGCTCAGCATCATCTTTTGCTTTTACTAAATCCGTCACATCCTGTACATGAACAACATAGTAATCAGGTGTTTGCTCAGCATTCCAAACTAATGACACACTAATTTGTAGCCAGCGCTGCTGCTCTTGTTGTTCAAGACTAAAGTGATAAACTTTTTTCTTCTCATGCAATAGCTCTGTCAGGATATTTTTTAACGTCTGATAAGACTGTTCAGCAAATAAGTCTATTAATTTAAGATCATTGGCGTTTTCAATTGCAAAGATTTTACGTGCCGCTTTGTTTGCTTGCAGCACCTGATCGTCAAGCGATACCAACAGCACCCCATTTGCAGCATATTCCATGGCACTGCGTAATTTTGCTTCGGAGCTTTGTAATGCATTCAGCGCATTATGCTGCTCGGTAATATCACGACCAATCGCCATGGTGCCAAGAAACTGCTGATGCTCGTTATAAAATGGCACGATGCTAAATAGATAACTGTTATCTTCTGTGGTCAATCTTTTTTGATAAGCTTGGCGGTCTTTGAGTACTTGTTTTTCAAGCTCATTTAACTCGCCGTTATCATCACTAATATCACATAACTGCTGGCCTACAAGCTTCTCTTGTGGCAAACCAATATAGCGCTCATACGCCTTATTACAGCCTAAAAACGAGCCATCAATATTCTTAAAATAAATGAGATCCGGTACGTTATTAAGCATGGTATTTAATAACGCTAAGTGACGCTCTTTCGCATCGATACTACGGCGTAATTGTTTTGACTTTACCTGTACTTGCGAATCAAGCGCTTTATTTGCCTCTTGTAAAGATTGGACGAGCTCTTCATTACGGCTAAACACCTTTTTCACACGGCTGAACCAAGGCTGCCAATCAACTGGAATACGATAATGAACTAACGCTTGTTTGCCTTCATCATGCTGCTCAAGATAATTCATTAAGTGCGTCATTGGTTTTACAAAAATACGCTGACTCAACCAAAAAACAGCGCTGAACATCATCACTAAAAACACACTCAAAAATGCGAATTCTAAAAAAATGTCGTAGCCTACAGGTTCACTCAGGGCTTGCTTTGATTCATAGAAACGAGTGTAAATAGGTAAGTTTGTTGCTTCTTGCACTAAATGACTGTGGTTATTTTTGCGCATATCTACAGCGACATTAGGCCAATGTTCGCTAGCACTGACGGCAGTGTTAAGTTGTGTCTTTGAGCTGGCTATAACTTGGTTATCTTGGTTGATAAAAATATACTCACCATAGTTAGGCGATATTTTTTTTAACCAACTAGAAATTGCTTC
Organism: Pseudoalteromonas gelatinilytica; assembly: GCF_001641615.1. Lineage (GTDB taxonomy): Bacteria > Pseudomonadota > Gammaproteobacteria > Enterobacterales > Alteromonadaceae > Pseudoalteromonas > Pseudoalteromonas gelatinilytica. The sequence continues at coordinate 84,082 of NZ_LRRU01000014.1, read as the reverse complement.
AAGGTCATAAATCAACACGATGTAATCACGACTATTGGCTGCTCGTTGCTTACCAATTGCAAAGTAGGCATGGCCATTAATAGTCAACACGGGGCTCGAAGCAAGCTTGTTGCTATTCACTAATAGAGGCCGAAACTTGTTATCTAGCACACTGGTCAAAAATTCACTTTTTGCTGTGTTACGGCGCTTAATATAAACAAAGCCTTGCTCATTAACATAAGCAACCGCTTCTAAAGATTGAATAAGTGACAGCGTGGTATTAAAAGACGGGCCAAGGGCAATTACTCGTCGCCATTGATTAATTGCATAAGCGGTTGAGGCAAACTTACCTTGCCCGACTATCTCGCCCACTCCATCACCAACGGTTTGATAGTAATAATGATCAAACTGGTTCACATTACGTGCCCAACTAGGATCAAAATCATAAGAAAGTGGCTGCTCGTAGAGTTTAAACATGGTGTCAATGAGGCCATCTGCGGCACTCATCGCATGGCTAAGTTGAGCTGAGATATTATTAAAACCGTTTTGCCTGCTTTCTATCGCCCGCTCAAGTTTTAAATTATATAAGTGTAAACACAAAAAAAACGCCACCAGCAGCGGCACAATTAGTGCCACTGCTAAAGAGCGATAGTAATGCTTTAACGGTAAAAAATTCACTGGCTTATAAGTACCTTACCTCGGTAACAGCTAGGTTAACGAGGCATAGGTATACTGGCAAGTTATAAATTTTCTTCAGCAAAGCTGGCTAAACGACTACGTACTACACCGTTTAAGTTAACAGTGGCACTACCCTCAAAATCTTTAAAACGCTCAACAATATAGGTTAAGCCTGAGGTCACAGGCGTGAGGTAGTTACTATCAATTTGCGCTAGGTTACCTGAGCAAATGAGTTTAGTGCCTTCACCGCAGCGAGTAATAATGGTCTTCAGCTGTGATGCGGTTAAGTTTTGACTCTCATCCAAAATCACCCCCGAATTGATATAATACTATCATACCCTTAATAAACTTGAACAAAAAAGTTTTTACACACATACTCTAGCTAAGAATCAAAGGTGAACGAAAATGATACTTCGAAATACAACAAAAACTAAAATAATTAAAGCATCAGTCAACTTTGGAAAAGGAATGTCTTTTCACCTCGATAAATCAGGGCAACCTATTAAGACTGAAAAAGGCATCAGAACTCACTCATATAGGCACGATAAAATAGAACCTAATTTTCCAGTGCTATATCACCCGACTCGCTTCACCGAATGCCAAGAAATGAACTTATTTTTAATGCACCGCTTTGAAGGTCATTTCAGTCTCAAAAAGAATCAAATAGACAATGAGGCTTTTAGTGACGCTTATCATGCCAGCCAACCGGGAAAGCCATTAGATGTTAAGTCTGTTTGCAGTATAGCTAAGCACTTAAAAGCTTTCTTAGATTGGTTGGATAAAGATGATGCATCCTATTTTGAAGTAATAACTGCACCACTTTCAAAACAATCTGTAGATGATGATATTTCTAGGTTACCTGTGTGGAGATATCACAAACATTTATGTGAAAGAGTCGAAACCAAAGATAAGTCTAAACGCATAAGCTTTAACAGCGCTCAAGAACGAATTAGAGCTGTTAAAGCATTCTATAGATGGAGCCATAAGCGCGGGGCTATAGATAGCCTCCCCTTCTCACTTGAATACAAACAGGTACGTATTAAATCGAAAGCTAAATCAAGTGTAAGTTCATTGTTTCAATTACCTACTAGCAACACACGTTCTGGAGGCTTATGGAAGTGGGTTAGTAATTTGAGCATTCCAAATACATTGAAACAAAAGGAAGACTCACCCGAAAAAGATCTACAACCATATTCTCCAAAAGAACTTAAACAGTTGCTGGAGACGGATACGGCTCAAAAAGAGACTTATAAGCTTTATTTGCAATGTGCTTTGCTAGGTGGACTTCGTTCTTTTGAGATTTCAGCCATCGACCAGAAAGACCTTTTTGATCCTGATGAAAAAGAAAACGAGAAACGTATTCCAAAATTGAACATTGTACGAAAAGGACATAAGCCAGTGAGATTAACAATAGCGCGAGTTCTAATGAAGCTTTTGTACAATCACACTTTGACAATTCAAAATATGAAGCGACGTACCAAACATGAGACTAATCATGGTATGGACAATAGTGAACATCCGCTTCCTTTGTTTATGAATAGTTCAGGATCGCGGATAAGCGAAGATACACCGGGGAATACTATTTCCATAGTTAGAAAAGAACAAAGGAAGCAGGGATTAGAAATACTATTACGCACATTCCATGACTTACGCGCTACCTTTGCTACTTATGTCGCTAAATACCTAATTGACAAAGGTGAATCGGAGAGTTCCATCAGACAGACACTAATGACCTTGATGAGTCACGAAAGTTTTAAAACAACCAAACGTTACATCGACTTTGCCAAAAGTGTAGCAGTGGATGCATACGGAGCAATGTCAGAGTGGGTGAAAGATATCTACGGTGATGTTGACGAATTACTGATGCGTGAGGCTGAAGATGCAGCAGCAAGTTAAAACGCGGAAGTCCAATCGTATTCCTGCTAGATTTAAACCTCATTCAATTGTTCTAGCCAAACAGTTAGACGTTTTATTTAACAGGGCATATGACAAAGAAAACAATATTAGCGCAGATGACGACACTGCTATTTCAATGAGTCGCTTGCGGAATGCTTGTGTCAGTTTACAACACACTCTTCCTCTAGCCCTTAATAAGGTTAGTACAGATACTGCGACATCAATTCAAACTTCGGGATTAAATGCTCTATCAGACTTTGAAATTTGGCAAGAACTGGAATACTTTTGCATTAATGAAATAAATGATGTCAAGCTACCTAGTTATGCTACTCGTATAGAAGAAGCCTTAGAAAACTTAGCTAAGTTTCATTTTTATGATAACGCTATCAACGCTCCTTTTAGGCTAGTAAATGGGGCTACTTCAATCGACATAACTAAATTATTCGAACTTGAATTCCATCAAGTAAAAGAGATTCGTAAATTACTAAATAAATATCTGGACTATCTCGTCCTTCCAGAATTAAGCCTCAAAGATTCTTCTATTGGGGACAATATCCTCAAAACTGCGACAGCTATTATAAATCTTTGTCTACATGATACTTTTAAGAATACTGAACGCGTCAAACTGCCATTATTGGCAACATTACAGGATAGGGAATTCGTTTCATCATTTATATGCAATCACAACTTCCGTACTTTTTTAAAATTTATACTACCCGATGTGTGGGGTAAAGCTAGAGTCAATCAATTTAAAACTGAAGCCGAAGTAATAGGGTATGCACAAAGCATATCATCCAAATTTGGCAATGAAGTTGATGCTTTTTTGAAAAATCAGATAGCAAGCGCTTCGGAAGCTAATACAACAAGAGTTAGATCCTCAACTTTATCATTTCCAAGGTGGTTGAATAGTGCTGGTAGCGTAGCATCACCAATAATTAAGCTGCTTAGTGAGCGTGGAATTCAAGGGTTTGCAGAAAATGGCCTTCAGGGATTTAAATACCTTTATAAGCATTACCAAGAAGAAACTCAAAATAACCAGCAGTTTTTACTGCTACTAAACGCTGCATTGGACCTTTACCACTTTGTTACGGGTGAAAAAATCGCAAAGGAAAGTTTATTACCCTACTCATTGGGCTATTACCTTAAAGAAAGTGACACTACCGAATGGCAGAAGCATGAGTGGGTATATGACAATGCCTATAAATTTTATCAAAACCTAGTCGAATACCATAAAGTTTTTACAAAGCGAATTGATGGCGAGAGCATAGGTATCGTCACTCTCAAAGGTTACATAGGTAGTATGGCTAGAGCATTGAAAGAAAATGCATCATCATTAACAGATGAACAAATGAAGCTTATTGCCAGTCATGGGGTTCATGCTTTTGTTGAAAATAACTGTGAGATACTAAAGGCTATAAGAGAGGCAATTCAACTAAAATCAAAACAAGGCGATTTGTCGGTTTTTGTTGGTAATCAATATCAGAGCGCTATCGACAAATTACTATCGTTTTATGGTCTAGATACTATTAAAAGCTTTCCGGTCAACACCGAATTAACTGCACAACATCAAGAGCAACTATCTCAGAATCAAGATAAACTCTACTCATATAGAGAAGTAGTAGAATTAGCATATTACATAGAAAAAGGGCTTTCTGAGACCTTACTCACAATTAAAGACAAAGTTACACTTTATGCAGCAAAAGTCATATTGAAAACTGGTTGGAATTCAACTCCTACGCTAGAGCTTGATACTGACGACTTATTTTTCTTTAACACGCCATTACATTCAAGTAAAACTCCTGCTCTTCGTTTATTTAAACGCCGAGCTAATTATCAAACTCAATGGCATAAATTTGAAATTAAAGCCGAAGATCTAGAAAAAGAAGGCGTCTTATACGGCGACGTTGTCGAACCAGTAATATTTGATATTAAGGCTGCGACTAGACTTACGTCTATTTACCGCCCTTCTATTGAGAACCTATCAAAAAGAATTTTTGTTTTTCCCAAAGTAAATAGTATTGGAGAAGTAAAGATTCAATTATTAACAGCATCACGTTTCAAGACCACTATAGATAGGATATTGACTGAGCTTGGGTGTGATATCGTATTTAATTCGCAAAAGATCAGAAAATCAGGGCTTAACTACATTTACCGAAAAGTTGCCAAAGAATTTAAGTGGTATCAAAAAGCTGGCAAGCACTCTTATGAAACGTTCTTGCGTCATTATTTAATGCAAGATAACAAAGATGTTGCAATGACAATCAACAGAGCGACAAAAACAATGGCAGACTATTTTGTTCGCGATGTTACCGACAAAGTAATCATTTTGCAGACTCCACCAGAAGACGGTAAAAAAGTCCCGAATGGCACATGCATTAACTCAAAAGATAAATCCGCAGTAGTGGCATTCGAATCTCAAAACAGGAAATTATTAGACCAGCGAGATACAAACGAGCATGCATGTGCCGACTTTAACGCATGCTTGTGGTGTCCGTTCTATCGCTGTGTTGCTGACGCATTGCATGTTTGGAAACTTTTGTCATACCGGGATTTTGTTGTTGCTGATATGGAAAACTCAGCCGCAACATTTGACTCTGTAACAGAGCAACTGGAAAACATAGAGCAGTTGAAAAATAGAGTTAACGAAATATTAACTGATATTGCCAAGCTTAATGCTCAAGCTGTGATTGATGGAAAAGAATTATTGAGAACAGAGGGTATTCATCCTCATTGGAAAAACACAGGTTTGCTATGACCAAAGAGATAACTAAAACAAAACTACTTGATATCGCTGTTGTAAAAACACATACAGGTCAAATCACTATAAAACCTTTGGTTCAGGTGTTAGAAGATTTTAAAGTTGATGATACTAGCGCTTTTAATTCGATTGCTTTGTGGGAAAACAGAGCATTGAATATTGCTAAACATGGCACTATTCACTTTGGCGATGACACTTGGATAAGCTATGAAGAAACGCAAAGAAATGTGAATTTTAAAGGTGTTGATGAATTAGCATATCAAATTCGAATTTATTCACTAATTAAACTCACACATGGTGATGTTGTAGGCGGTAAACCTCTAAAAATCTCTACACTTCAAAATGATGTAACGTATCTAAATTTAATTGCAGCCTTCTTAAGACAAAGAGGTTATCACTCATTTCATGAGTTGGAGTTCAAATCTGACTTAGTTATTAGGAATCTCATAAAAGACTATTTATATGAAGTCGGGAAAATAGCTATTTACAGACAATCACACTCATTTACTAAACTATTTGACGTGCAACGAAGCTTTCGTCTTTTTGGCCCTAAGGTGTGTAGTGTTTTTATTAATGTGCTTAACCAACTAAACGAGTTACACCATCCGAGACCAGTCACTTATTCGCACCCTGTCATTCCTACTAAAGTAATGAAAAAAATTCTGAAGTTTGCAGAAAAAATAGTTGAAAACTCTAAGGATAAGATAGAACGATGGCTAGAATTAAATGCACGCTTAATAGATAGTTTACATGAAGGCTCCATTGAACCACCGCCCAAAATGAATACAGGTGAGCTAATAGCAAAACATGTAAGAAACTTACCCAATGAAGAGGAATTCATTCAATTATCCGAAGAATTAGAAGATTTAAAATTAGCCACATACATTAATATCTTGGCCTATACAGGTATGAGATATAACGAAGTACTTACATGCAAGGTTGGCTGTGCCAATTACAAAGATGATATTTATTACATTACGGCAATTATGACCAAAACCGACAACAGTAAGGTTGAGATGGAATGGTTTTCAAACGCTGAAGTACATGAGTGTGTTGGTATTTACGAAAAATATGTGATCGGTATGCAAGAAAGGGCAAAAGCTGTACTTTCTTCATGCAGAGCCAATATAACAAGTAGTCAAGCACACAATTTGAAAGAAGGGTTAGAAAGAAACCGTCTTTTCGGGGTTTCACATAGTAGCTGTAGTGTTAGTTTTAGCGATGCTGGGCGATTCACAAAATTTGAGGTTAAAAACAGTGAAAACATTGAGCTTTTTGACTTAACTCTAGACGATGATGATATAGCAGAGCTTGAACGCCTTGAATCTAACTACAAAGAAGTTAGAGGAGAGAATAGAGGTGTCCCATACGAAGAAGGCGATACGTTTAGATTAACCGCTCACATGTTTCGACATACGTTGGCCTACTTTGTCATTGCCAATAAATTAGGTGAGCTTGATGATATTAGATATCAATTTAAACATTTAACTAGCCTAATGACGTTTGTTTATACTCGAAGAGCATTTTTGGCCTCAACAACTTTAATTAAAACTACTGAAGAGTTTAATGAGATTTTAATTGACCGTGTTGCAGAAGAGTTAATAGATGAAGCCGAGTCACAATCACTTAAAGGTGGTGCTGGTGAGCAAATTAATAAAACATCTAAAGATCTGATAATAGGTATTACTGATAGTCAAAGTAAAGATTCGACTGTGATTAAGCAGATCCATTTCAGTTCAATTGAAGAACTGAAAAAATTTCTCGTCAAAAATATTAAAAACATACGTGGCTTACCTACGGGGTACTGCACTGCGGGAGAAGCTTGCAAGATAAAAGGAGCAGGAATCCCTAGTGGCTGTGTGTATTGTGGTAGTAAAATCATTACCAAACGCCACAAGGTCAATTGGCAAATAATAAAAAAAGAAGCAACGCAGAAACTAGAGGCATATGCGGCATTAACCAAAGAAGAGCAAGAAGATTACGAGCTATTTGCTATTCACTGGAAAAATAATATAGCAGCAGCTGACTATGTATTAGATGAAGGCAAAGCGCATACAAACCAAGGAGAACAAGCATGAGTAGCGCATACGATGATATAAAACGTGCTTTTGAAGAGATGAAATCTGATGGCAGCAAGATAACCAAAAATGCAGTAGCAACGAGAGCTAAAAGAAATATTGCAAATCTATCTAAAGAAGAAGAAAAATGGGTAAAGTTACGAGAAAATATTGAAAAAGCTCAATTAACTTGGGAAGAAAAAAATAAAGATAATTTAATAAAACAACTCAGAACAAAGGTAGCCGAACTAAAAAGCAAGCTTGCTAAAGAAAAGCAAAAAAACGAGATTGACCCTAAGGAAATCGATAAGGATTTTGAAAAGCTACTGGTGCGATTACAAGAAATGTACGCTGAAATAGATAAGCTCAAACTGATTAATGCTGATTTAAAAAATCAACTTCAGCACTCAGGGCAACATACAGAAATAAGAGTGGATACGTCTACTGGTGAAATTATTGAATTAGTTTCAACGAAACAATAGATTAGATGTAGTAGCTCATATCTCATCTTACAGTTTTGTTGATTAGGTTTAGACTTCACCTGACAGGCAGCAAGAGCGAACAAGAGACGGTCAGAGTGATCTGGATATGTGAACTTAATTCTACAAAGCGGACGCTTAGCGACCCCGTTCATGCAATAAAATTGAGTTTAGGCAATCCGCATTAATTGTATAATGATGTCTCTGCTTCTAAAGAGTATGTTTATGAGAACCATTGGAAAACTGGCAAAAGATTTAGATATCAATGTTGAAACGATCCGCTTTTATGAGCGCCAAGGTTTAATAGAGCAGCCTCCAAAACCCGAATCAGGTTATCGAAAGTATAACGAGACACACGCTAATCAACTCAAATTTATTCTGAAAGCTAAAGCATTAGGGTTTACGCTGAAAGAAATTGAATCACTGATGTCACTAAGTAGCAGTTGCGCTGATATAGAATCGATGGGATTGCAAAAACTTAATCTCATCCGTAATAAAATTGCTGATTTACAGCGGTTAGAGAAAGTAATTCAAGATATGACAGATTCTTGCAAGGCCAATCAAGACCCTCAATCCTGCCCGGTAATAAATTCACTTAAATAGCTATTGACCCCGTACTTATGTACGGAGTTTATACTACCTTAAAAATTGAGGTAGATAGTTATGATCAATAAAATTCTAGATAAAGTAGGTTCTGGTGGCGTTTGGCTAGCCGCCCTTAGTTGCACAGCATGTTTTCCTGCGCTCGGCTCATTGGCATCTGCGCTTGGGTTAGGTTTTCTTTCACATTTTGAAGGGATAGCGGTGAACACCTTATTGCCATTATTTGCTTCACTAGCGTTGTTAGTTAATTTCTATAATTGGTATCAACATCGAGAGTCATTAAGAGGCATTTTAAGTGTCATTGGCCCAATTGCAGTATTGCTGACCCTTTATCCTTTATGGCAATACGACTGGAGCACTTACTTATTTTACTTTGGGATCATTTGGATGGTCGTAATGTCTATTTTAGATATTGTTAAGCCCATTAAGGAACCAGTATGCAAGGTATAGAATTAAAATCTAAGATAACTTGCCCTGAATGTGGATTTAGCAAAGTTGAAACCATGCCTACAAACGCTTGCCAATGGTATTACGAATGCGAAAGCTGTAAAGCACTACTTAAACCGTTCAAAGGTGATTGTTGCGTTTACTGCTCTTATGGAACAGTTAAGTGTCCTCCTATTCAAGAAGGCAATGCATGTTGCTCAGGTAAGTAGCCTAGTATTCGGTGGTTCTGTGCCAACCAAGTAATATCTTAAATGCGATTGCGATTAACACTAAACCACCAAATAGTTCAGCTTTAGACTCCAGCCATACGCCACTTCTTTCGCCGATATTCACACCAATCTAGCTAAAGGCAAACGTCGTGACGCCTATTATCAAGCAAGCTACGGCTATGTCTACCTCAAGCAATGTGATTGCATAACCTGCCGCCATTGCATCAATACTGGCGGCAATAGCAAGAACAAATAGCACACGATGAGTAACATTAGCAATATCTTCTTCAATTCCTTCAGATTGGGACTCATAAATCATTTTTGCCACCGATAAATAATAGCAAAATAAAAGCTATCCAAGGTGCATAATCTTCAATCCAAGATGATCATCCTTTACCGCTGTAATAGCCTAAAAGAGGTATAAAGCCTTGGAAAAATCCAAAATAAGCAACGGCTTTAATAAAGAGTTTTTCAGCATTTGCTACTTTTTTAGAACCTAAGCCTATGGATACTGCAAACACGTCCATACTGAGTGCTATAGCTAATACAAATACTTCAAACAAATCGATTAAACCTGAATAAAATTGTTATAAGATTACGTGACGTATAATTAGTTACTTGACTGATGTTAAACACCTAAGGTTTGCTGACAGTTGCTCAATTATCGAAGCCTTATTTTTACACCAAATTTCAGCCAGATATTCAGTAACAGTGCCAACACTTGAAGGAAACAGAATATTCCCCGCCACTTTGGCGAAAGGGCCATCAGTTTCGAGTAAAATCCTATCTTGAGGTATCCACGATATTACTTTTTTAGCTCTGGCTGAAGTAAGCATGGCTGGCCCAATAGAAAAGAAACAGCCTAGCTCGACGGCTTCTAGAACTTGCTTCTTAGTACCTAAAAACCAATGAAGAATAGAAGTACCAGCATCGGGGTATAACTTAAGTTGTTCAAGTACTTCACCTGTCGCATTAAGACTATGGATAGTTAATATTTTGTTATCAAAGCCTTCACATTTTTTCAAAATATGCGTAAAAACCTCTAATTGATCATCAAAGTAATCAGCATAACCTTTTGAGCCATCCAGCCCAATTTCTCCAATATATCTAGTTCTATCAACTAGCTTATCGAATAGAGGTAGTTCATTTTTCCTTAAATGAGCAAGTTGAGGGTGCAGACCCAAAGCCGTTTTACAGTGTTTTATGTCACTTGTTAACTGGACAGTACCTTCAAAAGCTGACGGCACCGTAGTTACTGATAGCACGTAATAATTACTGCTTTTTATGTCGTTCAATACCTCTTGATAATCTGGATATAAATCAACATGGCAATGAAGATCCATCATGATGATTTATCCGCTTGGAGAAATAATTCAACCTCTGCCAATCCTCGCTTAATAGTTGATTCTAATTTTTCTCGTATATCTTTTTCTTGTGGTATTGGTCCTGACTTTCGAAGCCAAGAACGATAGTTATCTGATTGTTTCAATCTAATAATGGCAGTTTGAACCGCTTGGAGATCATCGCGAGTATCTTTTTCTTTAATAAGACCTCTCAACCGCTTTGTCTTGTATGGCGCATCTTGTGTAAAACCAGCATGAAAAACTGACGCTCTTCGAATAAGGCAAGGTACACAATGCCCACACTGTTTATGCTCTCTGTGCCAATGACTACAAGAAACACTCAGAGGAACTGCTTTTCTAATTGCGTCTTGATCAACACATTCCGCTAACATTTCACCTTTAGTTTTGAATTGATAGGGGTTTACAAATTTGACATGAAACCCAGTGTCTCTAAGCAAAGATTCAAGCCTGCTTAGAAAATTAGGATGAGTAGTTCTAGTACTATGGCTACCAATCCGTCTTCTGGTAAGCGGTGGATTTATAGAAATATAGCCATTCTCAGGGACGACAATAGTTTCAATACTGCTATCGCAATTAGCATTTCTTAAGGCTGATATACCAAGTACCGCCATAGCTAGGAAGTTGAAGCTTCTTCCCCTCATGCTAATGTCAGTTTTACCTTCTAACTGCTTGATAATATGAGGAGACATTGAATAGGACAATTCGCCGAATGGCGGGGACAATAATTGCTTAATATCTTCCTGTTTTGCGCCATCACCACGATAAGCGTGACTAACCAAAAGCGGTTTTAAGGCTGACTCTCCGTTTAAAATGTCAATTGCACCAACTGCGCTATCAAGACCTCCTGAAAAAAGGCAGACTGAGTTGAGTCCAATTAATGATTTTGCTTTTGCTTTCGCTTGCTCACTTGTTTTAGGAGTCGGCATCGGCATAGTTGTTTTTTCAAAAGTAAACTGCCATTGATCGCCCGTTAGAAAGTTGAGCAAAGAACTTAGTTCAGGCTCAACAGTATTCCACATATCCTCATCGGTAACAGGAACATGCAAGTGCATTTTTCTAGCCCATGCATTTTCTGCATTATCCCTCAATTCAAATGTATCAGCGGCGGTAACGGCGGTTGCAATTGTTATCAGATCTATTGCATCAGCATCTACATGCAATCCTAAATCACGAACTGTTTGTAGTAGTTGTTTTGACACTAAGCTGTGCTTAGTGATGTCATTTTGATGCGTGTGAAACATTTGGACAGGATGACAGTCTTCAGAAAAATCAGGCAAGTTAGCTGGGTCATGGTTAAAATAAAAATTAGTCATCAAAACTCTCCCATTCATCCACTGTCATTGCAATTGCATCAGCTTGAATTTTAGTAATATTTTCCTTGCTAATAGTACTAGGGTTGCCATTAGTTACTTTGTCTAACTGCTCTTGTGTGATCACTTTTATTAATTCCCTTAATTCTACTTCCATTTGATGATGCTTACTTGCAGGCTCAACATGAAACCAAGCTCTGCCCATGCCTTCAACCACATCCTGAAAAATAAGATCTGTTAAATAACAGCCTATGGCTTCTTGAATAACTTCGTCAGTAAAACTGTTTGGGTCAAATTCTTCTGTATCGGGTAATGCTTCCTCTAGTGCGTAATCCAACGCAACTCTTACAGCATCCGAATCGGCATTATCAGGTGCCAAATGACTAGCAATTTTGTCAATTGCTTGGTCAGTCGATAACCCAGTTAGATCACCTAATGATAAGCTTTGATTATTAACCGTTACGGTGTCGCCACGCATGACACCAAGCAATCCAGAACCAGCCGTTATACCGCTTGCTAGTCTCCGGCTTGTGCTTTTACCTCCGCCAGAGCCTTTTCTAGAGTAACTTTTTAATGAACGCCTTAGATCTGAGGTTGAGCCACCTGTTTGTGCATATTTACCAAATGCTCTTCTGGCGCTGGCAAACCTATTTGGAGGTGGCGTTGCTGTTGGCGAACCACCGATTTCTTGTTGAACCTTGTCATTGTCAATATCGTTGGTATGGTCATTCTGATCATCAGATTGATTGTTATCAGAACCAGTTTGATCATCCCCATCAGTACCTGATGCAGGCTCTATTGTGACGGGATCTCCTTGCTCTGCCCAAGATGGAATTAGCGGACTCTTGTTATTCGGTCCTGTAGACGATGCGGACGTACCCATATTACTTAATTCCCTCTAGTTCTTTTAAGATTGGATTGAGCCACCTTTGACGAGGCAAGCTTTTTAAGAATGTAAGAAGACTTAAGCAACATTTATCATCCTGCTTGGCAAGTAACACGGCTCCATAGATGCCTGTTGGTTTTTCGGTCCAATCACCAATCAACTTAAAGTTTTCAATCAAACCATCCATGACTGACATGTACTCTTCCTTCGGAGTTGTGGTAATCGCAGTAGAGTTAACGCCACTGACCCTTACCTTTTGCTTCATTAATTCTTCTACAAGTTTTTGAGCAGCTCCCGACATTACCGCATTAACAGCACCCATTGGAATGCTTTCTCGGCTAAGGTATGCCGCTGGGGTCAAATCCATCTCAGTAAACATTGGAGGTAATTTTGACCATTTATCAATAAAAGCTAGGTCGAGTTTCCACTCTTCAGGTAACTTTATTTCATCAAATTCAACTTCTGAATTTTCGAGATCCGCTAAAACTTTTGGATATCCGTTTTCCTTATCAATTAATTCATAAAGCTTGTTAGTAGCCTGAGTGCCTAAGCACCTCTCAAAAATTACCAGCTTAGTGATAGTTTTCTCGTCAAGCTGCATTCCTCGACGGTGAGCCGTTTTCTTTCTCATCTTAACTTGATTGAGTAATCGCTTAACTATGCGAGGGTTACCGTTAATGTTTGTGGATTCAGCTAATAGTGGAGCTAACTGTTCAGCAACTACAAATTTGCTTCTGAGTCCTGAATGCTTTTCGATATCGTGATCCTGAAGAAGCTCATCAACGGTAATTTGTGGTTGTTTCCAAGAAAGCCTTAATGATTCTTCAAGGGCACATCTTATCGCTTCTAACTGAGCATCTGTCACTCCGTGGTCTTGAGCGGTGAGCATCATTAAATATGCCCTTATCTCAAGAACACCGGGCCTTGGTACATGCACAGGAATTTGAATAAGCTTGTCTAAATAATCAGTTTGATGTCGTTGAGATGCACCTTTGTGATATTCAGGTACTGCCAAACGGATCATGTCTTCATCGGCGGCAATGACAAATGCGGTATTTGGTAAAAATAGAAATAATCTGATCGCCTCAAGTGTTGAAATGGCATTAAATGGAGAGCAGCGATCTAAATTATCGACATAGACAATAAGTGGCTTATCAAACTCCTTTAACAGATCAGAATATGCTTTTCGGAATTCTTTAATTTCTTTAGGAGGTGAGAATGATTTCTTATCTTTGATCAAACCTTTGTTTTTCTTCGCAACATCCTTAGCGCCATCGACAGCACCTTTTACATCATCAACATCAAGTTCACCATCGTCACCACCACTGAATAGTCCCATGATCTTCTGTATACCACCCATAGTCGGTATACCAGCTAATGCTGCACCACCATCCATTAGCAGTCCCATCAGTCTGATCTTATCTATTCGTCCAGCAAACTCTATTGCTTTTGCACTTAGATTTTTATCGTCTGCTGCTTTTTTTACTAAAGTAGATGCAATTGTTTCTAATAGCGCTGCTTTAGCGTCATCGTATCCTTGGAAAGTCCATGCATCGAAATGCACTTGTATATATTCTTGTTCATCAGTTTCCAAAGATGCTTTGGTAAGTTCAAGAATCGTGGATTTTCCAGCGCCCCAATCACCAAAGACACCTATACTAATAGGCATTAATTCCTTTTCAGTGATAAGATCTTTAATCGACTCAGCCGTTTCATTAAAGTTTAAGAAGTCAATTTTTGACTCTTTATCAGACCACATAACATCTCCTTTTATTTATTATTTTTTTGTTCCATTCTTTCAATAGTTCGATGAACCGTCGGGCGGCTAACAGAATATTTCTTCGCTAATGCAGAGATCGATTCACCATTTAATTTATCTTTATATAATTCTTTCGCTTGTTTGTCTGATAAAGCAGGCAACCTACCCATATGTTTGCCTTTAGCCTTCGCTTCTTCGCGACCTTCTGCGGTTCTGGCTTTTATAAGATCCCGCTCAAGTTGAGCGAATACTCCACATAGGTTGATCATGGCGGTGGCAAACGGATTATCATTTTTAGTATTGAGAGAGCCGTCGATAATATTTAAACAAGCCCCCTTTTTGTGGATACTTTCAATAGCCTCAAGAATAGACTTTAATGATCGGCCTAGCCGATCAAGGCGAGTAACAATTACCTCATCACCCTCCCTGATAAAATCGATGAGTTCCTTTAGCTTTTCTTCATTTCTAATGGAAGCACCTGACTGTTTTCCTTGAAATATTTTTTCACAGCCATGAGCGTCCAACTTGGACAGTTGAATATTTAAATCTTGCTCTTTAGTTGAGACTCTTGCAAAACCAACTTTCATATGTACGAAACCTGTAACTTTCGTACATCTTAACAATCAAGTGAACGAAAGTACATTAAATAAATTTCGTACATGAACGTAATAAAATATAGTTATTCGTACACAACACGGATAGAAAATGAATGACAATTCTAACTATCAAGTGACTTAATTATTCCACACGCTTCAATGGTGTTTTCAGTTGTACACAAACTTGCCATTTGTTGAAGCTCAGCTTTTAGTGCTTTGAGTTCTCTCATTCGATTGTTAACTAAGGCCAATTGTTGAGCAATGAGCTTATTAACACTTGCACAGCTTTCTTCTGGCTTATTTTTCAGTTCCATAAGGCGTTTAACATCTGTTAGAGGGATATCCAAACTTCGGCAATGCTTTATAAACTCTAATTCTTTTAAAGCCCGTTCACCGTATAACCTGTAATTCCCTTCAGTACGTTCAGGAGTTGAAAGCAACCCTTCTTTCTCGTAATACCGAATTGTTTGTATCGAACACCCTGTCGTTTTTGAAAGTTCACCTATCTTCATAAAACTTTAGTCCTAAATCTTGACTCTATAGTCACTATAGACTTTATAGTTAAGTTATCAAGCAAATAACTAAGGCCGTGCAATGAGTGGTTGTGGTTGCGAAGTCGAACTAAAAGATGCGAAACAAAAACATGTGCTGTATTGGTTGCTAGGTATTAATGCGGTTATGTTCTGCGTTGAGATTACTGTGGGCCTATATGCAAACTCAACGGCTTTGATAGCAGATTCAATGGATATGCTGGCTGACGCAATTGTCTATGGTATTGCTCTATATGCCGTGAGCCGATCTTTAAAGCATAAAGCCAATGCAGCCCTTATCAGCGGTTACTTTCAGCTGACACTCGGAATACTGGTAATCTTTGACATAGTAAGAAGACTCGGAGAAGGTGAGCCTCACTCTTGGTTCATGATCGGCTTTGGTTTTGTAGCATTAATAGCAAACGTCATTTGTTTAGTTTTAATCAGAATGCAAAGCAATGGTGAAGTCCATATGCGTGCAAGCTGGATATTTTCAGCCAACGATGTGATCGCAAACTTGGGGGTCATTGCTGCTGGTGTTTTAGTGATGCTACTTGATTCTCGCTGGCCTGACATTGTGATTGGTAGTGTGATTGCAACCCTAATTTTAAGAGGGGCTTACCTGATTATTACTGATGCGAAGAAAGAGCTGAGCAACGCAGAGTTAACAAGCGAAAACAATAGCTGTAGTGGAAGTAAATCAAAATCATGTTCTTAAAGGAGATGGATAATGAGTGCTAATTATTTAGAGAAAACACAAATATTAGACTTAGATGATCACAGCATCCAATCTCTAATAGCAGATCGGAATTGGAATACAATGGATGAATACAACACAATAGGAGCAGCTTACACCTTTGTTAAAGATGAGATTCAGTTTGGTTACAACCGCAGCGATGATATATCTGCGAGTGAAGTTTTAGCGGATGGCTATGGACAGTGCAATACCAAGGGAAACTTGTTAATGGCTCTATTCCGAGCGCTTGGTATTCAGTGCCGATTTCATGGTTTCACGATTGACCAACAGCTTCAGAAAGGCGCTATTCCTTCTTATGTATTTTGGCTTGCCCCAAAATCCATTATCCATAGCTGGGTAGAAGTGCTCTATGAAGGTAAGTGGATCAATTTAGAAGGCTTCATTCTCGACGAAGCTTACCTAAGTTCAATTCAATCCAAATTCAGTCAAGCTAAAGATAATTTTTGTGGTTATGGAATAGCTACTACCTGCATAAGTAACCCAGAGACGAACTGGGTTGGTAAAGATACTTATATTCAAAAAGAAGGCATACACGACGACTTTGGCTTTTATGACTCACCCGATGAATTCTATGCTGAGCAGGGAACCAATCTAACGGGTATTAAACGTTGGGCGTACCAAAACTTTATCCGTCATATCATTAATTGGAATGTACAAAGGCTTAGAAGAAAAAATGTAACCGCCGAGGCTCAACATGCATAACCACTCTCACGGTCATGATCACCCTCACAATGATGAGGACGCTTCGAGACGCATTGGCTGGGCTTTTTTTCTAAACCTCACGTTTACCATCATCGAATTTATCGGAGGTTGGTTAACCAATAGTACGGCAATCATGGCAGATGCTATCCATGATTTAGGAGATAGCATCTCCATAGGCACCGCATGGGGATTAAATAAGCTCAGTAACAAGCCTGCCTCTAGCCAGTTTTCATATGGTTACAAGCGCTTTTCATTGCTTGGCGCATTGATTAACGGTTTGGTATTAACTGTTGGTTCTGTTTTTATACTAATTGAGGCCATACCAAGATTAGCTAACCCCGAAATGCCTCAAGTCGAAGGAATGCTTTTATTAGCTATTTTTGGCATGGTGGTAAACGGTTACGCTGCCTATAAGCTAAGTCATGGAAAGACCTTAAATGAACGAGTTTTAAACTGGCACTTGCTTGAAGACGTTTTAGGTTGGATAGCTATATTTATTGTATCAATCGTATTGATGTTTGTTGAATGGCCCATACTCGATCCTATTTTATCAATTGGGTTTACCCTTTTTATTTTATTTAATGTTGTAAGAACACTGAAAACGACACTTATGCTCTTCTTGCAAGCGACACCAGATATTGATCTTATTGAAAATATTAAATCGAAAATAGTTTCTAAAGCCATTGTGGGTGAAGTACATCACTTACACATCTGGTCACTTGATGGTGAACACAACGTTTTAACCGCCCATATTGTTTTAAACACTGAAATATCTAACGAAGAGCTGAAATCGTACAAGCTAGAGTTGCGACAGGAGCTTAAAGAGTTTGATTTTGCTCATACAACAATTGAAATAGAGTTCATAGACGAGCAATGTCGTGACGCAAGCTAAACGATAGTGTTAACATTGGCATAACTAAGAGATAGTTGAAACGAAATGAATATTAAACAATTCCCTGCATACATCATGATAGTGCTGATATTACTTCAGTCATTTTCTGCTGTGGCAAAAGTTGCTGATGTTCATATTGTTGATTCCGAGCATATAAAAACCGAGCATGTTCATGCTTTAGATGACCACATTTCTTCTGAAAAATTAATACAATCATCAGCAGATAATGACCAACACAACCCCGCTGATTGTCATCATTGCGGACACTGCAATGGCTCGCATGTACAGTTTGCTACGCATGTTTACATCAGTAGAGACATTGATTTCAAATCAAGTCAGGTATTTGATTATTTAAAAGTAGTCATTGAAGCTCCCCCTTCCAGATTACTTCGACCTCCCAAAAGTTAGTCCTTTTATTTAATTGGCGCGTTAGGCGGTGAAGCCAACGCTCGTTTCATAAAATAAACAGGACAAAATATGAATATGTCTTATTTTAAGGCCCCCGTACTTGCTTGGAAGAAAGTAAAACGGTTGCTTCTGTTGTCGTTTTTAGTGACAACTAATAATGTATTTGCAAATGACTTAACTGTTGATTCAGTTTCATTGTCAGAGGCAATACAACGAACACTTGCAAACAACCCACAGCTAACAGCTTTTAAATACAAACAAAAGCGTTTAGACGGCGAGTTAGCTACCGCAGGGTTAAAACCTGAATATAACGTCAGCGCTGAATTGGAAAACTTTGCAGGTACAGGTGATGTATCTGGATTCAGCGACGCTGAACTTACCTTATCAATATCTTCCGTGGTGGAATTGGGAGATAAGGTAAATAGCAGAAAGCTTTATGTTAATGCCCAACAGCAAGCAATAGCTGTTGAAAAAAGAATACAAACACTCGATATTTTGGGTGAAGTAGCAGCTCGCTATATCGATGTTTTGACGTTACAGCAAATCATGCTCGTCAATGAAAATGCAGAAAAGCTAGCACGAGAAACCTATCAAACTGTCTCCAAAAAAGTTCGTGTTGGTTCGGCACCGTCATCAGAGCAAAAACGAGCTGATGCAGCTTTAGCAACAGCTCGACTAAAGACGCTAACCATTTCCAAGCAGTTAGAGGCCAGTGTTCGTAAGTTAGCTATTATGTGGGGAGAACAATCACCGCAATTCTCTCGTGTATCAGGCGATTTATTTGCACTTCCCAAAACAATATCACTCGAATACATCATGGCTCAACTTTCTCAAAGTCCTCATATATTAGCTTATGCAGAGCAATCGAGAATTCAGCAAGCTCAATTACAATCAATCAACGCACAAAGCCACGCTAATATAACGTGGAGCGCAGGTGTGAAAAGACTTGAAGGTAGCAATGAGACTGCGTTGGTTGCAGGAATTAGCGTCCCTCTGTTTACGAGTGATAGAAATAGAGGCAGCTATCAATCTCAAAAAGCAAAACTCGATGAAGTTGAGCAGCAACGGAAAGCCAGTGAGCGAGCAATTTACAGCCAATTAGCGACATTTTATGCGGCTCAGGAAGAGGCTCGCCTTACGGTTGAAACCTTACAAACCAGTATTATTCCGCCTCAAGAAAGTGCTTTGTCATTAGTGCAAAAAGCCTATTCGGACGGGCGCTTTAGTTATTTAGAGCTAGTTTCAGTTCAAAAAGAGCTTATTGAGATGCAATATGCGCTTATTTTTGCCGCAAGTGAGGTTCACAAACAAAGCGCCTCCATTGAGTCCTTATCAGGCATTCCATTAATTTCTTCCGGCAATACAGAAAGCCAACTTTCAAGCTTTATTGAGAATTAATCATGAAAAAGAAAAATATATTAAATTCACCAATCAGCCTTTTCAAATTAATGCTTGTTGCTGTAATTGGTTTCACCTCCATCACGACCTCAGCCAGTGAAGAACACAAAGATGAAATAGTCTCTATGTCTGTTGAGATGGCTAAACAAAACAGCATTGAAACAGTAGCAGCAACTAGCGGTGTTATTCATAACGAAGAAGTTGTATATGGAAAAATCGTTGCCGATCCTGCCTCACTTGCGCACGTTAACGCTAGATTCGATGGTGTTATTAAGGAAGTAAAAGTCAATCTCGGCGAAGAGGTCAAAAAAGGTGAAACGTTGGTAGTGATTGAATCCAATGAGAGCTTAAATCAATATTCGATAAAAGCACCAATGTCTGGGCGTATAGTCGCTAGGCAAGCCAATATTGGCGAGCTTACAAATGGTGAAAACTTGCTGACAATAGCCAATTTTGACGTGGTTTGGGCACAACTATCAGTGTTTCCTACTCAGCTAAGTAAGGTTAACGCTAACCAGCAGGTGCTAATTCATAGCACTGAATTTAATCAAAGTGCGCAAATTAGCTATTTAACACCATCACTAAACGACAAGCCATACTCATTGGCATTTGTAAAATTGGATAACAAAACCAACAAGTGGCCGCTTGGCACTGTAATTAAAGGTGCGGTTACGACCAGTCAACACTCTGCTCCAGTTGTTGTGCCAAAAGGAGCCATTCAAGAGTTTGAAGGCAAAGATGTTGTTTTTATTAAAGAAGGCAATGAATACCACCCTAGCGCCGTAAAAACTGGCGCTTCAGACGCTATCAATATTGCTATCATCGACGGTTTGAACGTCGGCGAAAGTGTGGTTGTAAAGAACAGTTATCTGCTAGTTGCTGATCTAAAAAAATCGGAGGCTGGACATGAACACTAATCTCCGACCTTTTTGTCCTCTACATATTGGCTTCAGTATTATCGAGGTGAAAATATGATCGCTTGGATACTAGAATTATCTATCCGTAGACGTGGTACTATGTTGCTTATGGCCTTGTTTATCATCGCTTTAGGAATATGGAACTATCAGAAGCTACCTATTGACGCTGTGCCAGATATAACCAATGTACAGGTACAAATAAACACGCAGGCTCAAGGTTATTCACCTTTGGAAACAGAGCAACGGATTACGTTTATCGTCGAAACGGGCTTGGCAGGTTTACCTAAGCTGGATTATACCCGTTCACTTTCTCGATATGGCCTGTCGCAAGTGACTGTTGTGTTTGAAGAAGGCACAGATTTGTATTTTGCCAGAAACCTAATCAATGAGCGACTTAGCGCAATTAAGGAGCAACTACCGTTTGGCATTGAACCAGAAATGGGACCAATTGCTACGGGCCTCGGTGAAATATACATGTACAGTATAACTGCCGACGAAAGTGCAAAGCAGAATAATGGCTTACCCTATGATGCGATGGCGTTAAGGGAGATCCATGACTGGGTAGTGAAACCACAACTTGCATTGGTTAAAGGGATTACGGAAATCAATGCAATTGGTGGCTATAAAAAGCAATACCATATCAATCCCGATCCGTTAAGGATGTTGCACTTCGGTATTACCAGTGAAGCACTATCAAATGCAATAATGCGAAATAATGCAAATCAAGGGGCTGGATTCATCGAAAGAAGCGGACAGCAAATTCTTGTTCGTTCACAAGCTCAGTTGCAATCTATTCAAGACATCCAAAACGTCATTATAAAAAGCGACGACGGCACACTTGTAAAAGTTAAAGATGTAGCCGAAGTTGCGATAGGAAAAGAGCTAAGGACAGGAGCTGCATCACTGGAAGGCAAGGAAAGTGTGATTGGCACCGCAATGATGCTGGTAGGAGAAAATTCACGCTCGGTGGCATTGGCTGTTGGTGACAAGCTTAGTGAAATCCAAAACAGTTTACCTCAAGGCGTGTCCATAGTTCCCTTATATGACAGGACAACTCTGGTTGATAAAGCAATTAGCACCGTACAGAAAAATCTTATTGAAGGTGCATTACTGGTTATCTTCGTATTGTTCCTATTACTGGGTAACATACGCGCCGCTTTGATTACCGCCGCAGTAATTCCTTTGGCAATGTTGGCAACAATCACGGGCATGGTTCAAAGCAAAGTCTCTGCGAATTTAATGAGTCTGGGAGCCTTAGATTTTGGATTGATTGTCGATGGCGCGGTAATAATCGTTGAGAACTGCATTAGGCGGTTAGCAGAAAGCCAAAAACGAAATAGTTCTGTCATTTCCCTGAAAGAACGCCTAGACATTGTTTATTCTGCTACCAATGAGGTTATACGACCTAGTGTTTTTGGCGTATTGATCATAACGATTGTCTATTTACCTTTGTTTACCTTATCGGGTGTCGAGGGCAAAATGTTTCATCCGATGGCCGCAACGGTGATAATCGCTCTATTGTCTGCAATGGTATTTACCTTCACGCTAGTCCCCGCTGCGGTTGCTTTATTCTTGAAAGGCAAAATCAGCGAAAAAGAAAGTCCAGTAATTGTCGGCGCTAAGTCAGTTTATAGTCCTGTTTTGAAGTGGGCTTTAAAACTACGTTGGCTAGTTGTTTGCGGCGCTGCTTTACTTGTGACATTTAGCATATTACTTGGTAGTAAATTAGGATCTGAATTTGTTCCTCAACTTAATGAAGGTGACATTGCACTGCACGCGATGCGTATTCCGGGCACGGGTATTGACCAAGCTGTAGAAATGCAGAAGGTACTTGAACAACAAATTATGAAATATGATGAAGTTGTTACGGTGTTTTCAAAAACGGGCACAGCAGAAGTTGCGACAGACGCGATGCCGCCAAATGTGACTGATACTTTTCTGATATTAAAGCCGAGAGAGCAATGGCCCGACCCTAATTTAACGAAAGAGGATTTTGTTGAAAGGCTGGAAAAAGATCTCAGCTCTATTCCCGGCAATAATTATGAGTTTACTCAACCAATTCAGATGCGATTTAACGAATTAATTAGCGGAGTAAGAGCTGATTTAGGGATTAAGCTCTACGGTGATGATCTATCCCAACTTGTCATTTCTGCACAAGAAGTTTTGGCTACACTCAATACAATTTCAGGTGTTGCTGATGCGCGGCTCGAACAAGTTGATGACGTGCCTATCTTTACCGTTAACCCCAAGCCTGAAGCATTAGCGCTATACGGGTTGGATGCAAGCGACTTACAGTCTTGGTTAAAAACAGTCGTGTCAGGTGAAGGCGCAGGGTTAATATTCGAAGGTGATCGTCGATTTGAAATTGTAGTTAGATATCCTGAGCTGTTGAGAGCCAACCTTGATCAGCTAGGTAATTTGCCAATCGCGACAGAAAGTGGTGAGTTTGTACCTGTAAGCGAAGTTGCAGAGTTAAATTATACGACAGTTCCAAGTCAAATAAGCCGAGAAAATGGTAAGCGACGAATTGTAATTACAGCAAATGTTAGAAACCGAGATCTAGGCTCATTCGTACAAGAGGCACAGCAAAAAATTCAACAAAATGTTGAATTGCCTGCTGGTTATTGGCTTGAGTACGGCGGAACATTTGAGCAACTTGAGAGTGCAACGCAAAGATTATCCATCGTAGTACCTGCCACATTGTTTGTAATTTTGACACTGCTTGTCATAGCATTTAGTTCAATAAAAGATGCCCTGATCATATTTAGTGGTGTGCCTTTAGCACTTACAGGCGGCGTATTGGCTTTGTGGTTAAGAGACATGCCTCTTTCAATTTCTGCTGCTGTTGGATTTATCGCTCTTTCAGGGATAGCTGTATTAAATGGACTGGTGATGCTGTCATTCATTAAACAGCGATTACTTGAAACAGGAGAGCTAATAAACTCAATTATCGAAGGTGCAACTATCAGGCTTCGCCCTGTATTAATGACCGCTTTGGTTGCTAGCTTAGGTTTCATTCCTATGGCATTAAACGTCGGAACTGGGGCTGAAGTTCAGAGGCCATTAGCAACGGTGGTAATTGGAGGGATTATTTCCTCTACTTTACTTACTTTAGTTGTTTTGCCTGTTCTATATAGAATTGTTTACAGTAAATACAAATCTTAACTTTAATTTAGAGGCTTCTCGTAATGTTTTCGAGAAGCCTTTTGTTAAGTTACTTTTGCTCGTTCAGGTGTGTAAAAAGACCTATTTAAAACTAAATTACTTTTAAGACGCCGCGATACATTTGTATCTGACAATGAAACTCATGCTCTCCCTGTGACAAGTTTAATAAGGTAATTTGAGTAATTTCATTTAACTTAAGCTGTTCGCTTATATCCAATGAAGGAATAAGCATTATTTCAGCGCAGGGGGATTGCTCTTTATGACCGTTATGAACGCACGTCATTATTGCTAATTGCGCAGATTATGAATGAAACTGGTAAACGGATTATCATTTTTTGTACTGACAGAACCATTAATAATCTTTGAACAATCGCCCCGTTTGTGAGTACTTTCAATGTCCTCAAGAATAGACTTTAATGATCGGCCTAGCCGATCAAGGCGAGTAACTATTACCTCATCACCCTACCTGATGAAATCGATTAGCTTCTTTAACTTTTTTCATTTCTAACCGAAGTACCAGACACATTGCCTTATAATATTTTTTTACAACCATAATAGCCCAACTGAACAGTTGAGCATTCAAATCTTGTTCTCTAGTAGATACTCTTGCAAAACCACTTTCATGTGTAGGAAACTTTTAGCTTTCGGACATGAACGAGATAAAAGATCAATATTCGTTCATTTAAAAAGTGAAATAAATGACAACTCTAACTATCAAGATTAATTCTTCCACATGCTTTAACTGTGTCTTCACTTGTACACGAGCTTACATTTGTTGAAGCTCAGCTTGTAGTACTTTGAGTTCCCACATTAGATTGTTAACTAAAGCCAATTCCGCCTGTGTCTATCACAAGTTCAAAACTCAAACTCTAAATATAAGCTGATTTGATCTCCTTCAAAGAAGATTTTTTGCCCATAAACTCTTACACCGAAATGTGTAGATTAGTACTGATTCACAATAATTGCGCTGAAATTGAGTCAATCGTATTACAAATACTCTTATTGATACTGGCTCATTACTTGCATTTTTTCGAGAACATGACCACATGTAGAGAATAATAGGCTAACAGTGGGAAATATTTACACTATCAATGTAAGGATTACTTATGAAATACTCAAGATTTGCTGCAATGATCATCACCTCAACCATTGCTATGTTTGTCATGATGTATCTCAACACTTACGCAGTATCACATATATGGTTTAGTGAAACGCGTATCTATATGGCGTTGTATATGGGAGCAGGTATGGCAATGATCATGCTGGCCTTTATGCTTGGCATGTACAGTAACAAGAAGCTCAACATGGCTATTTTTCTATTGGCGACAATACTGTTCGCCATATGTCTTTATCTTGTTCGCTCTCAAAGCACAATTTCTGACACTGCCTACATGAAAGCGATGATTCCTCATCACTCCATTGCTATTCTTACTAGTGAGCATTCAACTTTGGAGGATGTACGCGTGCGTGAATTGGCAAATGGTATTATTAAAGCCCAACGAAAAGAAATAAAAGAAATGGAATGGCTGATTAAGGATATTTCTGAAAATGGAAAGGTCAGCTCACAAGCTCAGGCTGAGCAACGACCGCTCCCAAAGTTTGAAGGCACACTGAACAAAGGAGACTAAGATGACTAAGACAGCTACCCTGTACAGAATGGTCACTGACGAACATATCTGCCCCTATGGTTTAAGGTCGAAAGATTTGCTGGAGAGGCAAGGGTATGATGTAGAAGATCATAAGCTCACGTCAAGACAACAAGCTGATGACTTCAAAGATAAGCATGATGTCAAAACTACGCCACAAACCTTTATTGAAGGAAAGCGTGTCGGAGGATACGATGACTTAAGAGAGTATTTTGGTAAAGATGAAGCAGGTCAAACTGGCACAACCTACACGCCAGTTGTAGCCATTTTCTCGATAGCTGCACTTCTTGCTGTCGCATCTCAACATTTTGCTTCCGGCTCATTTATCTCCATCAGAACACTGATGCTATTTATAGCTTTTTCAATGACGCTCTTAGCGGTGCAAAAACTGAAAGACCTATACAGTTTCACAAATTCGTTTATTACTTATGATTTACTAGCGATGAGATGGATAAGATATGGTTATATTTATCCCTTCATTGAAGCATATGCAGGTATTGGTATGGTTGCCCAACTACAGCCTCTCGCAGTGGCACCATTTTCATTGTTTATCGGCACAGTTGGAGCAATTTCAGTTTTCAAAGCCGTTTACATTGACAAACGCCAGTTAAAGTGTGCCTGTGTAGGCGGCGATAGTAGTGTGCCACTTGGATTTGTATCGCTATCTGAAAACTTATTTATGATCGCGGGAGCATTGATTATGCTGCTGATGTAAAGGTATAGCTCTATTCGGCGGCTCCTTAACTGTTAAGATTAGACCTAGGATGCCAGCCCACACCTTTCTAATCCATATGTAACATTTTTTCTGTCGTACTGGCATCAAGATAACCAGAACTGAGCAAACAATCTCAAAGGTTGTACAAAATAACACTAAAGCTTTTTCATTAAGTTTTATTGTTATGCTCTTGTGGTGGCTTTCGCCACCACTTTATTAGTTTTCAAGTTCCACCATATCTTTCGCTGCAATGTCACCAGACACTAGCTTTACAGTTGCGAAATGATCATTCACAATTTTAGTAATTTGTACCGTTCCTACCTTTTCGATAGTGTAGGGATCGTCACCTTCACTCAATACTATTCTTTCATGGAATCTAATAACACTGTATTTTTGCCCAACCTCTGCGCCATGCTTAGCACCAATACAGATTAGAGTTCGATTATCAGAACTTTCTACTACCTGACCTCTCATCATGTATTTATGATAAAAAGTGGTATTAGAACAACCCACTAAATATAAACCGAATGTAAGCAATAAAAGAGCTTTTATATAGGGTGTTTTCATCACTGTTACCTCATTTGACTAACTAATTATCTATACACTTTTTTATGAATTCATTTGTTTTTCCGGCCAGCCCCCGAAGGTGCTTGATGACAACTCCAAGGCTTATGAACAGAGTTATCTTTGATGTTCTGATCAACAAATTTATAGTAACTTTCTTTAGTATGTGTCCACCAATCATCATGAACATCTGCGCCATACTTACGGATTACCTCCTCAATCCCATCAAGGCTTACGTTTGCGGCATCATAGGCAAGGTGTATTTCACCTTCTTTGATGTTGTAACTAACTTCATCTATACCAAAAAGCTGATCTATTTCTTTTACTAACTCGTCACAGCTTTCTTCTGTGACATTGCTAAGCTTTAGATTTCGAACAACTAAATTTTGCTCTCTAACGCCAACTCTATGATCTAAATCGCTCATAATTTTTCTCCTAATGTTTGTGTGAATGCTGTTGATTGCTATCTTTCATTTCTTCCATTTTCCGGTTCATCTGCGGCATCATGTTCTCCATCATTTCTAAATGATGTTCAGTCATCTTGATTTGTTGATGCATTGGCATTTCTTCCATATTTTTGTGCATGGATTGCATCATCTTCATCATTGAACGGTGATGTTCAACCATCATCTGCTGTTGCTTGTCAGGATCTTTTTCAGTTTTAATGGCATGGACTTCCTTTTTCATTTCCATCATTTTTTTATGCATTTCTCCCATGTTCTCATGTGGTATTGTCATGCCTTGATGCATATCAGCTTTGTTCGCACCTTCATGTTTATGCTCATTGTTTTGGGCAAATGAGCTAGTGGTTATCAGTAGTGAACTAATAAATAAAATTGATTTAGTTAACGTTTTCATGATTTTTACCTTCTACACTTTTATTAAAACTTGGGATCCAACTTGGTGTCGATTCCATATACCTGTGGTACTCCGAACCAAATTCAGCAATCGCCTGTGCTTCTTCGCGTTTCGCTAGCTTGACGTAAACAACGACTAAGATCGGAAACATCGCAAGTGTTGGGATTGTCGGCCACTGCAATAAAAAGCCGAACATGATTAGAATGAAAGCTACATACTGTGGGTGGCGACATCTTGCATACCATCCAGTTGTAGCCAATTGATGATGTTTTTGCGCGTGATGCAATACATTCCATGCTGAAGACAACATAAAGAAACCTGCAACAATAAACACCATACTCACTATATGAAATGGGTCCCAATGGGCATCACCTTGAAATCCAAAGAAAGTATGTAATAAATGCCCATTTTCATGCGCAAAGAAATTTACTTCTGGATAGGTCTCCGTCAGCCACCCCGACAGAAAATAGATAGTTAAAGGAAAGCCATACATTTCAGTAAATAGGGCAACAATAAAGGCAGAGAACGCGCTTAGACTTCTCCAATCAGTTGATGTTTTTGGTTTGACAAAACTAAAGGCAAAAAAGATAAAAATTGCTGAGTTCAGTATCACCATTGACCATAAGCCATAATCATATGTTTCATTCATCACTGCTCTCCTTTTTATGTGATTCCTTACGTGCCTTTTCTAAGCCTTGTATGTAGCCATCGCGATAGGCTGCATTTTTATCCGTGAGTTCTTGAAAGCTCTCTTCCTTTTTTTCATCAGGCGCATGTGAATGATCGTGACCATGTTTACCATGACTGCCATGCATAAATACGTGCATCAAGGGGCATAGCAATAAAATCAAGTAGGGAAGAAATTGCAGCGTATGTTGACCATGCTCAAGCACTAAGAAGTAGGTCACTGCGGCAATAAGTGCCAGTGCAGCCCAGCCTGTAGGTGTTGACCAAAAATTAGGGTGTTGATTTTTCATATTGCCCTCCTAAACGACTTTTAAGACACCGCGATACATTTGCATCTGACAGTGAAACTCATGCTCTCCCGGTGACAAGTTTAATAAGGTAATTTGAGTAATTTCATTTAACTTAAGCTGTTCGCTTATATCCAATGAAGGAATAAGCATTGTTTCAGCGCAGGGGGATTGATCTTTGCGTATAAACTTCAAGGTAACAGGTTGGCTAGCAGACACCTGAATTGAGGATGGGGAATACACGCCATCCCTCACTTCAATGAGTACTTCATTACCTTGAACGATTGTTTTATTGGGTTTATATAGCCAAAACCACCAAACAATCAGCGCGATTAACATTAAGCCTAATAAGTTAATTAACATCATCGCTCTTCTCCTTAATGCTCTTTTGCTTTAAAAAAGCGAAGTCGATTTGCATTTGACACCACAGTCAATGACGAAAACGCCATTGCAGCACCTGCAATTACAGGGCTAAGCAGAATGCCAAAGAAGGGATATAGAACCCCCGCAGCAAAAGGAATCCCAGCTACGTTATAGACAAACGCGCCAAACAAGTTTTGTTTGATATTTCGTAAAGTAGCTTTGCTTACCGCTATGGCATCGGCAAGGCCATGAAGTGAACCACGCATTAGGGTAATGTCAGCACTTTCGATAGCTACATCAGTCCCTGTGCCTATGGCGAAGCCAACATCGGCTAACGCTAGCGCAGGAGCATCGTTGATGCCATCTCCTGTCATACCAACAATTTCGCCACTGCCTTGTAGCTCTTTCACCTTGTTGGCTTTATCTTCTGGCAGCACCTCAGCAAGAAATTCGCTAATACCTGCTTTTTTGGCAACAGCGGCAGCGGTTTCCTTGTTATCACCTGTTAACATGATGACGCGTATACCATTAGCCTGAAGCCGTTTGATAGCAGAGATTGAGTCTGACTTAATGGGATCTGCGACAGCAATGATTGCGGCAAGTTCACCATCTACAGCAAAGTACATAGGTGTTTTGGCTTCTTTGGCTAAAGACTGGGCTTTTCCAACAAAGCCTGTGAGGTCTATGCCTTTTAACTTCATTAGTTTATCGTTACCAAAAAGCAGGACTTTATTGTTACAGTTTGCTTCTACACCAAAACCCGTAATAGCATTAAACGATTCAATTTTTAGTAACTCAATATCCTTATCTAAAGCACTTTCAACAATCGCTTGCGCTAAAGGGTGCTCTGAGCCGCTTTCTAAACTTGCTGCAAGCTGTAGTACGTCTTTTTCGTCAGTAGCTTTTGCTAAAACAATATCGGTTACCTTAGGTGCCCCTTCAGTAATAGTGCCCGTTTTATCTAAAATCATGGCAGTGATTTTAGAGGCGGTTTGCAGTGCCTCACCGTTGCGAATAAGTACTCCGGCTTCTGCTGCTTTTCCTACTCCCACCATGACAGACATAGGCGTTGCCAAGCCTAAAGCACACGGGCAGGCAATAATAAGCACAGTAGTTGCTGATACGATAGCAAAAGCAATTGCTGGCTCAGGGCCAAAGTTAAGCCATGCTAACGCACTTAACACCGAGATGATCATGACTACAGGAACGAAATAGGCGGAAATAACATCGGCCAAGCGGCCAATCGGCGGTTTTGAATTTTGCGCTCGTTTCACCATATTGATGATCTGTGCAAGCGCCGTGTCTTTACCAACGCGTGTCGCTCTAAATAAAATCATGCCTGATTTGTTCAAAGTACCAGCGACAACCTCATCTTCTTCGGCTTTTTCAACAGGCATAGGTTCGCCTGTCAGCATGGACTCATCAATAGAGGTGTGTCCTTCCAATACAACGCCATCTACGGGAATTTTTTCACCCGGCTTTACTTTCACAACATCATGAAGCAAAACCTGTTCGATACCTATCTGAACCTCTTTATTATCACGAACTACAGTTGCCGTTTTGGCCTGCAAGCCGATAAGACGTTTAATGGCCTCAGAGGTTTTACCTCTGGCTTTTATTTCTAATGCTAGACCTAAATCAATTAAGCCAATGATCATGGCGGTAGCTTCAAAATAGACATGTCGTGCCATCAATGGAACGGCGTCAGGTGCAAACACAACAACCATTGAGTACACCCAAGCTGTACCTGTTCCCAAAGCTATTAGTGTGTCCATATTAGCGGAGTGGTTTTTAAAGCTTTTCCAAGCGCCAACATAAAAATGCTTACCTGAAAAATACATAACACCAAAAGTTAAAATACCGACAACCAGCCAAGACATGCGTTCAAGGTTTGTTTCAACTGTCATTTCTCCAACTACAATGCTGTAGATCATCAAAGGAACGCCGAGTGAAAGGGCAATAAACGTATCGCGCATTAGCTTTTTGTAATATGCCCAATCCGCCGCCTCTTTCTCGTCAAGCGCATCTGTTGCTGAGCTATCATCAATTGGCTTCGCGTTATACCCCACTGACTCAACAGCTTTGATCAATTCTTCTGTCTTAGCTGTCCCAGAAACTGTTACAGTCCTATCAGCAAAATTCATTTCTGCACTGACGACTCCATGAGTTGCCTTTAACGCCCCTTCAATTTTGCCTACACAGCTAGCACACCCAGCGCCTTCAATGATGAGCTGTTGGCTTTGTGATGTTTTTTCCAACGTATTCTCCTTACTTTTACACGAAGAGGATTGAGTTTTTGCCTGACAGCAACAGCCTGATTCGGTTTCTATATTTGTATTAGTAGTTACCATTTTTCCTCCTATGCCTTTTTAATTTGTTCAAAGTTTTCGATGAGATGACAAACCATGTTTGCAGTCGGCGCTTTGTCTTCCATTTCTTCCCATTGAGAAAGCGCTGAAGACATTTTCCCTCGAAGTGCCAACATTGCTTGAAACTGTTTTTCTGTTTCTTCAAGCCGCTCTTTGATGAGGCTTCTGACTAATGGGCACGCACTTGTACCATCTTCAGATTCATTAAGAATTTGCTTGATATCAGCAACGGAAAAACCAAGATTTCTGGCACTTAAAATGAACTTAAGTCTCGATACTTCTTTATTCGAGTATGACTTGTAGCCGTTCACTGACTTAGCAGGTTTTAACAGTCCCAATCGCGTGTAATAGCGCACCGTATCAGCAGTCGTTCCAAGGCTTTTTGACAGTTCTGCTACTTTCATATTTACTCCTTAGTTTTTCACCTAAGTTTGTACTCTCACCTACAGCTTAGACCTGTGTCTAAGACACAGGTCAAGTACTAATACTAGTGAATAAGCTAAAAAATAATTTTTTGGTAAAAGAGAAATCTCGGCCAAAATCGACAGCATTAAGTACTGTAAATGGCAATAGTTTGAGAATTTTCATAGTGCCTTCAAAATATCGTACTAATCGTTCAAAACAATTGATTATTTAAATCAATGAATAAGTCATTCTATTTTTGATGGGAGTGGCGAAAAAAAGACGCACTGATCCCGTGATTAGCCAATAATTGGTGGACGATAAAGTAAGAGATGGATACCAGATTTTGGTAGAGGTGTACGCTGTAGAAATAGCTCAGAGTAAATATTGCAAATACCTTCCTCTTGCGCTTGCACAAGATAGGGATTTAAATGAAAGCTTGAACAAAATCCCCCCTCACAACAAACACAATCACTAGCTTTACATTTTTCACAGACTTCATCACCATGACGGTGTTTAGAGTCTTGCGAGTTTACAGTGTGATAGTGACTATTGTCATTCATTGATTGATGGTGAATATTTTTGCTTCGTTGCATAATATGCGTGTCGGAAGATCCATTTTGATGTTCTTCACAATTCATTGGCTTAGCTGTAGCAAAACTATGCTGCGTAAGCAACACAGTTATTATCACTATTTTAAACCACCTGAAAAGTCCAAACATTATCATTCCTTCTTTAGCTCCTACAATATTAGCCACTTTATAAAAATAATTTTATGATCTTGATCAACCTTTGAACTAAAACCTAAACTTTTTACTTTTTTAAACAGCTTAAACTTAACAAGTATAAAAGGGGTGTCTGATTTATACTCATGAGATTGAAGCCAAGCATGAGCACCATAAAAAAAATAAAAACCCTACGCTCATAACTAGGTATTGAGTAAGGGATCATTTTTCCAATTGTTCAGCTTTAAGCGCAGTACTTTGCAACAATCGATTCTATCCCGAGCACACCCAATTCCCGTTCATCAAAAGTGATAAAATAGTCTATTGTACGTCTTTCAATGGCGATGTTTTTTGGCTTGACTCTTTAACCTTTACCATTCGCCAACTTTACTTCTTAGCTGATATTCCACCTTGATAGGTATACACCAGACTGGCACAGACTGAAAACAAGAAGTAGCTTACTATTACTGCTCTTAGTTCTTTCCAAAAAAACTATTAGCTAGGCCTTTCCTAACATAACTAAAATGGTTTAAATCCCAAAAAACAAAAGCTACCATCAATATAGTTGCGGTAGCTCTCATCAAGTCAATATAGTATTTCTTCACATCAGAGCCAGAACTTGATACCTGCAACAAAAGCAGTATCACGAGTACTTTGCCCATTTAACTTCGCAAATTCGGCTGTATTACCAAATTTATTTGTCCACTCAACGCCAACATAGGGAGCAAACTGGCGGGTAAACTCATAACGAACCCGAAAACCAATAGCACTGCTAGATAAGCCACTACCAAGGTTATTTTGGACGTCATCCTTACCGTAAAGCGTCAACTCTGCTCGTGGTTGAACAATTAACTTTTGAGTAAGTAATAGCTCATACTCAGCTTCGATCGAAAATGCACTATTACCTTGCTCTCCTAAATACGCAGTCATATCAATTTCAAACCAGTAAGGGGCTAGACCTTGTAAACCAAAAGCTAGCCATTTGCGGTTTTCACCTTCGTTATTGTAATCAAGTCGAATACCGACTTGTGTATCCCAATAAGCAGATATTGCGTGGCCCCATAGAAAATCTGTTTGGTTCTCCTCTAAATTACCTTCGCTAAAATCTCCCTCAGTTTTGATGACTAATCTATCAAAAGTAGTGCCATACCATGCCTGAAAGTCAAAAACACCTGCGTTTGTTTGCTCATTATATTCAAGACGATCCCCTAGTAGCGCGTAAAATGAATGCTCATCTGCCAAAGTCAGTCGTTTGTCGCTATTGAGTGCATAAGGACCTTCAGTCAATGTTGTACCTGCGGCATAAGCATGAGGGTCTCTAGCATCTTTAGGTGCATCTCCACCTTGTGCTTGCATTTTAGAATCACCCATCTCAGTCATCTCATCTTTTGCAGATACAGATACACTTATAAGGGGCAAACCTATTAATAATAGTTTTAACGTATTGGTTAGTATTAATTTTCTCATGATACAACTACCTCTCTAAACATACCTGCATCCATGTGGAATAATAAATGGCAATGCCATGCCCAGCGACCTACGTCATGAGGTGTTGTTAAAAAACTAATTCTTTGCGCTGGTTGTACAGGGATAGTATGGCGACGAACCTGTACATCACCTTTTTCATTCTCCAAATCGCTCCACATACCATGCAGGTGCATTGGATGTGTCATCATTGTATCGTTTTGTAAAATAACTCTTAAACGTTGATTATGCTTCATGTGAACTGGCGTGCTTTTTCCAAATTCCAAGCCATCAAATGACCAGCTATAACGCTCCATGTTTCCAGTTAAATGTAATTCAATTTCAGCCTCAGGCTCTTGCTGGCTTGTAATTCCCTCAAGAGAATGTAAATCTGCAAGTGTTAAAACACGGCGTCCATTTTTACGTAAACCTATACCGGGATCATCAAGGTTTGTTCTAGGCATATCAACACGCATATCAACAGAAGCTCCATACTCTGTTTTTGCATGACGCACTTTAGTGCTAGCAACAGCTAATGGGTTTTTAGTCATTCCATGTTTACTATGATCCATTGCCATCGCTCCATGACCCATTGCACTATGATCCATTTTATTAGAATTCATGCCCGACATACCTGCCGTATCAGCCATTGTAGAATGCACACTATCATGGGTCATATTGCCCATCATATCTGTCATCGTTAACCACTCAACGGGGTCTAAAGAAGGTACTGGTGCATCAACGTTAGGTGCCATTGATAAAGTACCTTTAGCATAACCTGAGCGATCCATGCTTTGTGCAAAAATCGTATATGCGTCATTTTTTGGCTCGACAAGTACATCATAAGTTTCACCGGGACCAAATCTAAATTCATCTACTGTCACAGGTTCAACATTTTGTCCATCAGCTTGTACAACTGTTAACTTCAGCTCAGGTATTCTTACATCAAAAAACGTATTGCTAGAACCGTTAATAAATCTAAGCCTAACCTTTTCGCCAGCTTTAAACATTCCACGCCAATTTGTCAAAGGCGCACAACCATTCATTAAAAAAGTCATTGCAGATGCTGATAAGTCTGCAAGATCTGTAGGGTTCATTCTCATTTTATTCCACATTTCCCGGCGTTGTAGCGCATTTGAAACGCTGCTATTTGAAATGTCATCAAAAAACTCTGGAACAGTAGGTTGATTAAAGTTAAATACATCGCTCTGTACTTTTAACTTGCGAAACAAATCCATTGGGTCATCATCAGTCCAATCAGACAATTGGATGACATGCTCATTGTCAGCACTAATAATATCCTTTTCTCTTGGCTCAATAATTAATGCGCCGTACATACCTGTCATTTCTTGAAAACCACTGTGTGAGTGATACCAATATGTGCCGCTTTGTTGCAGCTTAAATTTATAAACAAAGGTTTCACCCGGCATTATACCTTTAAAGCTAATACCCGGTACGCCATCCATTTGATACGGAAGAATGATCCCATGCCAATGAATTGAACTCGGCACTGATAATTTATTCGTTACCCTGATAGTAACGTCATCACCTTCTCTGAGGCGCAAGGTAGGAGCTGGTATTGAGCCATTGATTGTTGTAGCCATTCTTACAACACCTGTGAAGTTTACTGGTGACTCATCTATCACCAGATCTATGACTTCCCCACTTAGTTCGGGCGCAGTACCTGTTGAAGTTCCAGCAAGCAAAGATGAAGCTGCATGAAGAACACTTGGAAAAGCAGCTAATACACCGCCAGCAGCTAATCCTTGTACAAAGCGTCTACGTGGCGTAGAAACTTGATGTAATGGATTGTTATTTCTCATTTTACTCTCCGTTGTTTGAACAATAAATTAATGTGACCAATGAATGTGCTTAATCTTCCATTCACCATTTTGTTTTTCCAGCACCATCGTTTCCATGCCTTGATAATCGCGTTCAACACCTTTATGAGTACCTGTAGTTTGACTGCGCGACGCAGAGATAGCGGTATTTCCAAGTATCGTCACTTGATGTTCAAGTGTGTCGCTCTTCATCGCTGCTAAATACTTCATATCCGACAACATATGATGATGAGCATATTCATCAGCGCTCCTTTCAACGCGGCCTCCCTCGAAAATGGTGACATCATCCGCTAACTGCGCTCTAGCCTGTTTTTGATTGCCAGTTTCAAGTGCTTGATGAAATGCCAAAACAACTTTTGCGGCTGGGGTATCTATACCTTTAAACAAACCTTTGTCTTTGTTCTTATCACCATGAGCGTTTGCTGCGAAACTAAACGTCATTAATAAAACGAGTAATATATTTATTGTTTTCATTTTCATTCTCTCTTTTAGGTTTTAATTTGCAGGGCCAACAACACTAGTAAGCCCAGCCGTTACAGATAAAATGGCAAAAGCTACTACCATTTCTATCGAGATAGATTTAGATAAAGCCTCTCTGCCTTGACTATTTTTAAGTTGTGGAACGAGTATTAGTTTATGTTTAGCAGCAAGTGCCAAAATAGACACTACAAGGGCCAATTTAAACAACAGTGTTTGTCCGTAACTTGAGCTTATTAGTGCATCAAGACTTCCGACCAATTGAATCACGAGCCAGAGGCCTGCTACCAACAATAGGCTCAATGTAAAACTTGCTTGTTTGCCAAAGCTTTCCATCAGCAAATGAAGTTCTGCATAACTTAGCTGATGGCAAGCCTGTTTTAGTGGCAATAACGCCCCAAACCACCATGCCATAACGAGCACATGCAAAATAAGCAAGCCTTTTTCAATTGTGCCTAACTCAGAAATATGACCCAGTAACGTGAATGAGTATGCAAGGATTAATAAACTCAACATTAAAGCGCTTTGTTTTAAGTACGAGTTCACAGCGAGTTTGAACCTTAAAGCTAAAGCGATTATTGCGGTAACTAGCCCAAGCGCTCGAAGCAAAGCTCCAGTGCCGACAGAGGAGTCCCACATAATAGCCAATATATCAGCGTCTATCGCCCCCTGAATTCCCTCTTCTGCCATTGCACCAGTACTGGCAAAGAACCAAGTAATATTAGCGATCAAAGCCATAACTATATAAGTTCTTGTCCACGTTAAATTCGCTATTACAGCATTACTATGAGATTCATTATGCTCAAAAATTTGTCTGAAAAATGTATAGCCGGCAATACAGGCAAAGCCGACGTAAAATACAATTTTTGACAGTACAATGACTGTATTCCAGATATACATTTCCATATCAATCACACAGCCTTACTAATGAACCATAAAGCCGAAGCTATCTTTCATTTTATGTCCATCTTTACCTAAATAGGTCACATCAACGATATAGTTTGTTGGAGCTAATTTAGGTAGTTCCCATGAAAACTCTCTGGAAGCTTCTTTTGATGGTTTAAAGTCAAATTTAATATTTTCACCTTTTTTATTTTTCAACGTAACTTTAACTACACGTACCTCTTTGCTAAATCCCAATGTCAATTTTTCTGGAGTATTCATTAGCATTGCATTATCAGCAGGCACGCTTTTTTCAAGATGCACATGTGCAAATACTGCACTACTAAAAACAACACTGATTATGGTTAAAAGTTTAATTAATGTTTTCATATATACCTCTATTTATTTAATGGATTAACGACTAAATTTATCTTTGAAAATTTGATTACTTGGAATCCCAGCATCTGTAATTATTTTTTCCACTTCACTCATCATTGCTTCTGGACCGCACAAGTAAAACTCAGCCAAATGCAGTTCTGCTTTTTGGTTCATATACGGCAGAAGTACTTTTTGAACATAGCCTGAGTGCCCTTGCCATTCTTCTGAAGGATTAGAAAGAGTAGGAATATAAGAGAAGTTTTTATGCTTCTCACTCAGTGACTTCAATTCATTATGGTATAGCAAGTCATCTTCAGTTCGCGCACCATAGATAAGAGTCAAACCACTTTTATCTTTATGCTTTTTCAACTGTTCAAAAATAATAGACCTCAGTGGTGCAAGTCCTGAACCCGCACCTATAAACACGCGACTAACTTTTTTATTTGAAGTGGCATAAAAATCAGAAAAAGGGCCTCTTGCAGTTATCGTTTCACCTACTTGGAGTGAACCTAAATAACTTGAACCTATTCCTGCTTTAAAACCATTCTTTGCGGTCTGCCAACGGATATTAAACATTAACTCATCAGACTCCTCGTCAAAGTTAACTAATGAGTAGTGGCGAGTTACACCGTTATGAGAAAATTTTCCATGATAGTAGCTATCCCAGTATTTTTCATAGCACTCTGGCATATCATCTGGACGTAAGCTATTCATCCCTGCTGGCACATCAAATTGCATATATGCACCAGCTTTAAATGCCAACTGTTTGCCTGATTTCAGCTTAAATTTCACTTCCTTGATAAAAGGAGTAATGAAATTAGTCGCAACCACAACTAGCTCATGATTTTCAATATTGCGATCAGTATTAACTTCAATCGAACTAATTTCAGAGAACCTATGCTGACATCCAAGCCGATAACCTTCCTTAAGTTGCTCCTGAGATAAATGTTCCTGTTCAGATAGTGTGATAGGTAATTTAGTTGAACTTAAGAACACGCATTTGCCACAAGTACCGCCACCACCGCAACCTGAAGGAAGGTATACATGTGAACTAGCTAGCCCTTCTAATACAGTTGAGCGACCAACTGCTGAGATGTCAGTAATAGTATTTTCATTGGAAAACGTCACTGCCACTTTTTGCCTGTTAGTGCCCCAACCTAGCTTCAGTAAACCACTTCTATACTGTTGTATCAGCCAAGTAACACCAGTAATTGAAAGGAATAGCGTTGCAAAAGCAAATGCAATGATCAACCAATGGTTAAATCCTCCAGAATTGCCATAGTCCATAAAGTGAAGCTTCATCATCAGATCTTTCAATCTGAAATCATCATTGGCATGGCGAAGTACTTGACCTGTAATACTATCTAAATAAATAGTTGTATTGTTCTCATCCTCAACGGCAACTTGCCACATAGGATTTTGCTGCCTTACGTGATCAGAAAACGGAGGTTGAGATAACACTGGAGTAGTTAACTTACCCTGTCCTGAGTAGGAGTTTTTTGCCAAAGTTAGTACTTGTTCTTCAGACAAATTAAATGGCTTTCCTGTTACAGCATCAAATAGCTTTGAGTGGCGCTCTTGATAGCTATGCTGCCCCTTATCGAACACAAAATGATAGTAAGGCTGATGTAAAACCCATATAAGGTTTACTTCCTGCGGAGCATTACTAGTAATGTCTTTAATAGGGAATAGGTCAAAGCCTGTAATGCTACCTTCATGATGAGAATGAACTCTAAGTTCATTACCACTGGCTTTACTGTGATCCATCAAATTGAAGTAAAGGCCCGTTCCCAACCAAATAAGCAGTTGTAAACCAACAAATAAAGAAAGCCACTTGTGTATCGTTGTATTTAACTTAAATAGTCGCATCAAATGACTCTCTTTTTATTTGGGGAAAGCACTCGGTAATAAGTCAATACTGCGCCAGTAATTGCTCCCATTAGACCTAGAGTTGCGACCAAGAACAAAAACCAGTTTGATACGTTTTCTCCATCATAGTAATCCATAATGTGGAACCGCCACATCCAATCAAACAATCGCCAGTAATCATGACGCTTGGCAACAAGTGATCCTGTTTGTTGACTTATATAAAATGTCGGTGTGGAGAATTGCTCAAACGTCACTCTCCAAACAGGTAAATGCCTTGGGGACAACTCAGCAGGCAAGTTTG
Source organism: Pseudoalteromonas gelatinilytica (assembly GCF_001641615.1). GTDB lineage: Bacteria > Pseudomonadota > Gammaproteobacteria > Enterobacterales > Alteromonadaceae > Pseudoalteromonas > Pseudoalteromonas gelatinilytica. The sequence continues at coordinate 44,464 of NZ_LRRU01000014.1, read as the reverse complement.
TCGCTGACTTAATCAACCTTATGCTGTCGATTTGATGATTCAGCGCATAATGGTATTGTGCGATTTCTTTAGCCTTGGTTTCATCTACAAGGGCCTGAACAGCTCCAGTTTTAGCATCTATTGCTACTTTTCCATTTTCTCCATTAATAAAAGAATACAAAGGACGGCCCATACTTTGAGTAAGTGTAACTTGGCTAGCTTTAGGATAATCCGCAGCTAGCTTTACAATGGAGTAATCCATACTTGCTAAATCTATTTTGGCTTCCTCACTCTTAGCCAAGGTTTCGCCGTGTATATAGTGAATATCCATAGTCACCATATACACGCCTGTAATAGACCAGAAGAGGAATTGTATTCCGACAAATGCCATTAGCCATTTGTGATATTTTCTAGCCGTGCTAAGCATTATTCTCAGGCTCCACGTTAGAAAGCTCTTTGTTAAAGGCATTTACTTCAGGCTTTTTAATGATTGAGTAAATTGCAGGGAGTACAATAAGCGTGAGCAGCACAGCACTTGTCATTCCGCCTACCATAGGAGCAGCAATGCGGCTCATGACCTCAGAACCTGTACCAGTACCATATAAAATAGGCATTAAACCTATAATGATTGTAGCTACCGTCATCATTACTGGACGAACTCGTAAGCCAGCACCGTGCAATAATGCATCTTGATATGCATCATCTGAGATGAGTTCTGCTCGCTCCACCGCTTTTTCCTTAAGCTCAGCAAGTGCTTGATTAAGATAAACCAGCATTATCACGCCAATCTCAACCGCAACACCAGCTAGAGCGATAAAGCCCACACCAACAGCTACTGAGAAATTAAACCCTTCTAGATACATCAACCATAACCCACCGATCATTGCCATCGGCAAGGTAACGATAATGATAGCCACTTCACTAAACGCTCTGAAATTCAGGTAAAGCAGAATAACAATAATGGCGAGTGTTAAAGGCAATACATAGGTGAGCTTTTCTTTCGCTCTTTCCATATATTCGTATTGTCCAGCCCAAGTAATTGAATAGCCTGCTGGTAATGTCAGGTTATTTGCTAAGTGTTCTTTAGCATTTTCAACATAAGTACCTACATCAACGCTATCAATATCAATGAAAGTCCAACCATTGATTCTGGCATTCTCACTTTTAATACCCGGTGGGCCATTCTCTACTCGAATATCAGCAACATCACCTAGTGCAATGCGTTGACCACTTGGTGTTACAACAGGTAATCGTGCTAGCTGCTCAGGAGAATCTCGATAATCTTGCGGATAGCGCAGATTAACAGGGTAACGCTCTTGACCTTCTATCGTTTGTGTCACATTCATACCGCCAATCGCAGTAGAAACTACTTGTTGGACATCTTCGATATTTAACCCAAAGCGACTTGATTTATCTCGTGAAATATCAACCTTGATATATCGTCCACCTGCAACTCGTTCAGAGTAAACTGACGCTGTGCCTGTCACTTCTGGCAAGAGTTGTTCTATTTGTTGGCCGATATCCTGAATTACATCAAGTTCTGGTCCGGCGACTTTAATACCGACAGGCGTTTTTATACCTGTAGCTAACATGTCAATGCGGGTCTTGATTGGCATGACCCAAGCATTGGTTAAGCCCGGAAATTTAACCAACTTATCAAACTCAGCTTTTAACGACTCAGTTGTCACGCCTTCTCGCCACTCCTCCCGTGGCTTCAATTGAATAAAGGTTTCAATCATGGTTAGAGGCGCAGGGTCAGTTGCGGTTTCAGCTCGTCCTACTTTACCGAATACATTTTCAACTTCTGGCACAGTACGAATAAGCTTGTCCGTTTGCTGCAATAACTCTCTTGCTTTACCGATTGAAATTCCGGGATATGTAGTAGGCATATACATAAGGTCGCCTTCATCCAATGGCGGAATGAATTCACTACCAATTTTATCGACAGGCCAAAAACCAACGATAGTCACTAATACTGCTGCGACTATTGTCAATTTTGGAAACTTCATGACTTGCTTTAAAACAGGCATGTAGATAGCAATCAATAATCGATTTAATGGGTTTTTCTTTTCAGAGACGACTTTGCCTCGAATAAAGTAGCCCATCAAAACAGGCACCAATGTTATTGCCAAGCCTGCTGATGCAGCCATTGCATAGGTTTTTGTATAGGCGAGCGGTGAAAACATTCTTCCTTCTTGCGCTTCTAAGATAAACACAGGTAAGAATGAGACAGTTATGATCAGCAAGCTAAAAAATAATGCAGGGCCTACCTCACTCGCAGCCTTAGCTACAATTTGCCAACGGTTTTCATCTGTTAGTGGTGTTTTCTCCATATGTTTATGCATATTTTCAATCATCACTATTGCACCATCAGTCATCGCACCAATAGCAATAGCGATACCGCCTAAAGACATAATATTGGCATTGATGCCTTGCATATACATGATGATGAATGACACCAATATACCTAATGGTAGAGTAACAACTGCCACAATTGATGAGCGAAGATGAAATAGGAAAGCAACACAGACAATAGCCACGACCGCAAGCTCCTCTAGCAACTTGCTCCAAAGGTTATCAACAGCACGATCTATTAACTTCGATCTGTCATAGACAGGGACAACCTCCACCCCCTCTGGTAAAGAAGATTTGAGCGACTCAAGCTTTTCTTTTACCCCATTTATGGTTTGTTGAGCGTTTTCACCAAAGCGCATAACGACAACACCACCAACAACTTCGCCTTCGCCATTAAGTTCTGCGATACCACGGCGCATTTGAGGACCAAGGTTAACGTTGGCAACATCACCAATACGCAACGGCGTGCCTTGTTCGTTAATACCAAGTGGAATTTTCTCTATATCACTAACTGATTGAATATACCCCGTTGCGGTAACCATATATTCAGCTTCAGCCATTTCCACAACGGATGCGCCAGTTTCTTTGTTCCCTTTTTGTAAGGCTATTTGTATTAAACTTAGAGGAATATCGTAAGCTCTCAATTTGTCAGGATCTACTTGCACTTGATACTGCTTAACCATACCACCAACGGCGGCAACTTCGGACACGCCCGGAACAGTTTGTAGTTCATACTTTAAGAACCAGTCTTGAATGCTTCTTAATTGGCTTAGATCATGGTTTCCAGACTTATCTGTTAAAGCGTAAATGTATACCCAACCCACACCTGTTGCATCAGGTCCTAATTGAGGTTTTGCCGAATCAGGCAGGCTTGATGCTACTTGGCTTAAGTATTCAAGTACTCGGCTTCTAGCCCAATACAAATCAGTATCATCATCAAAAATAATGTAGACGTAGGAATCACCAAAGAATGAGTAACCACGAACAGTTTGCGCCCCCGGCACTGATAGCATCGCTGTAGTAAGTGGAAATGTCACTTGATCCTGCACAACTTGTGGTGCCTGTCCCGGATAACTCGTCTTAATTATCACCTGCACATCAGAAAGATCTGGGAGTGCATCTACTGGCGTTTTTTGTAATGAATACAAACCACCAAACGCGATAATTAAGGTAATCAACAAAACAAAGAAACGATTGCCGATAGACCATCTAATAATTGATTCAATCATTATTTTTCTCCCACTTAATGATTAGAATGATCAACAGCAGCTTTATTTTCCTTGCCGTGTTGTTCATCTGATTCAAGAGAGATTTCAGTGATAACTAAGTCATCCCTAACCTCAAAAGTGAAAGTGACATTATCACCAACATTGAAATCAACTATTTCTATATTGTCCGCGACGATAAAATCCATCGTCGCAGCAGGTCTATCCCACTTCTCTATTGGGCCTCGGCTAATATTTAGAATCCGTGTATCAATATCAATCGCATTAATTAAACCTGATACTGTTGCTGATGATACTTCTTCACTCATATCAGCAGGCTCACTCATGATATGAATTCCAGTAACTTCATATCCACCCTCTTCGGTTTTGCTCACTTCAAAGTGCAAAGATTGACCAGACTTCAGTGAATCAATATCTACCTTTTCACCTACATCGAAGTCCATTGTCATTTCAGGCCAATCCCAAGCCTCAGCAGGACCATGAGTAATATTAACCATACGATGTCCCGCCATGACGCTGTTGATTTCGCCTTCCATCCAAACAGAGCTAGGCACTTCGTCATGAGTCATTCGTTTAAAATCAGAGTTTTTACTTGATTCAGAATCAATCAAGAATTGAGCAGATGTCACCACAACATCATCTTCATTAAGACCCTCTAAGATTTCGATACTATCGATATCAACCCGGCCAATTGTCACTTCGATAGACTTAAATTGCCCATCCCCCAAGGCAAGTACAACTCTGTCTTGTTTACCTGTGCGAATGACGGCTTCTTTAGGTACGAGTATCGTGCTATCAGCTTGATTAGCGTGAATAGAGACTTGTGCAAACATGTTTGGTTTTAATTGATAGTCTGGGTTGTCAAACTTCAGTCTCACTCTGAGTGTGCGTGTTTTACTATTCAATGTTGGATAAACATAATCAACGACACCAGCCCAGTCCTCTCCGGGTAAATAATCCAGTGTCATTGATACAGGCAGTCCTTCTTTAATTAAGGCTGCGTCACGTTCAAACACTTCTGCTTCAACCCAAACTTGATCTAGTTGACCAATGCTTAATAAAGTGTTTCCCGGCTTGACATAAAAGCCTTCTCTAATCTTCAAACCGTCAACAACACCTGCTTGTGGTGAATAAAAGGTGATGGTTTGCTGAACTTTTCTAGTCTTTTCTAGCTTTTGAATGAAATCTGCTGAAAGCTGTAACGCTTTAAGGCGATCTTTCGCCGCCGAAATTAAGGAACTATTGTCGCGCTTTAAAGCTATTAAAAGTTCTTCTTGCGCGTTAACTAACTGAGGAGAATACAGTGTATAAAGAGGCTGCCCTTTCTCTACAGGGTTACCTGCCGCTTTGACATAGAGTTTTTCAATCCAACCATCAACACGTGGGTGGATATGAATTAGCTTATCTTCATCATATTGAACGTAACCAACCGTTGATATTTCAGTATGCATATTTTTCAGCTCAACAGGTGCAGTGCGAACCCCTAGGTTATTCACTACATGAGGCGCAATTTTTACTGCTCCGGGACCAAAATCATCACCAGATGATTCTTCCTCATACACAGGAATTAAATCCATCCCCATAGGCGACTTACCGGGCTTGTCCCGGCGGTAATTAGAATCCATCGGTGCAACCCAATACAGAGGCTTTTTCTCTGCTGATGTTGTTTCATCTGTATTACTGTTTGACCCTGCACCTTGATATAAGCTCAATACTCCTGCGCCTAGCGCAGCACCAATGATGATGGCAATAATTGTTTTAGTATTCGTTGACATTATTTTTCTCCAAATTGCTGATTGGATAAGTGCTGATTAGTTTTGTGTGAAGTTTGCATCGACTTATGTTCAGCATTTGAGTTAGATTGAGAACGTGCAAAGAAATAGTTGATACGAGCAACTGTTTTAAGTGCGTCAACATCAATTCTTAAGGCTGATATTCTGGCATTTAATTCTGCGATTCTTGCTCGAACAACTTCGGCAAAATCGCCATCATCATTTGTGTAAGCTGTCAATGACGCTTCTGCTTGGTCATGAGTTTGTTTAAGGAGTTGTTCTTGATAGATAGATTGCCTATCAGATAAACGCTTAAGCTGTCTAAGCTCCTTTTCCACCATACTGATCATTTGCTTTGTCAGTAATAGTTTCTCGGTTTTAATAGTCTCTGAATCTGCAATAGAAGCTGCAACTTGCTTATCTTGTCTGTTCTCGGTGAACAAGGGTAAATCAAACGTTACTCCAACAGAAAATAAATCAGCTCGGCTATCACCAGAGGGCATATTGTCCCGATAGGCATAACTAGCATTAACACCCCATTGCGGTTCATATTGCTGTTTAGCTAACTCAACTGCTTTTTCTGAAGCTTTGCGTTTTATATCAATTGCAAGTATGGCTGGGTGATTCGAAAGCTCCTGAGCCAATAGATTTCTTGAGTAATTAGATGCTTTTAGGACTGTTGAATTGTTCAAATGAATTGTAGGCAACTTTTTAGAAACCCTAAACTCTAATGGTTGCGTATCAAAGTTGAATGATTCATTCAAGCCAGCAGCATCGTAGATATGAAGCCACTCATTAAGGCGAGCGATTGTTGTTTCTAGTTTCTGCTTTTGCGAAGTTAATCGGTCATCTAACTGCACGATTTCCAATTGAGCACGAATAACATCTTGTTGTCTGGTTTTACCAACAACATTTGAGTAGCTAGCTTTAGTAACTTCCGCCATCTGCTCAAAGAGCGCCCAATCCGCTTCAATCAATTTAATGGTTTGTTGGGCTAAGTAAGCATCTAACCATAACTGTGATACTTGGCTTATCAGTTTAGCCTTACGATCCTCTCGTAGCAGTGGAAATTTCGTTGACTCAATTTTTAATTGCTCTTGTTTAATCTTTAAACTATCACCTCTAGGAAACATTTGAGAAACACCAACCTTTAGTTGAGTCATTCCTTCCTGATCTAAGTCCCAAGTATCTGTTGGTAAATTCATTATCCCTAGTGATACTTTGGGGTCAGGCAAAGTACCTGAAGCGATACTTCTATTTTCAACCGCGCTTTGTTTTAACCGACTCCCATGAAGCCAAGGATCATTTTGCTGAGCCAAGGTGATAGCTTGTTCAAGTGACACTACTTTCTCAGCTTGAGCTGAGAATACAGACAAGCCGAGAATTAGCGAAGTTGAAAGTAGAGTAAGGCTTGAAACATTTAATCTCATTAGAATTGCTCCTCATAAGCCTTAACTTCTGCATATACTTTACTCGTTCCATCTTTAAATAAAATTAATACGTTATATGACATAAAGCGGTCGCCGACTTCCATACCCGGAGAGCCAACAGGCATTGCTGGGACAGATAATCCAATCGCATTGGGGTGCTCTTCTGACAAGAACTGCTGAATAAACTTAGCCGGTACATGACCTTCAAAGGCAAACCCATTTCTACTCACTGCCGTGTGGCATGAACGGTAATTAGGTTTGATACCATACTTAGTTTTGATGTTGCCGATGTTTCGGAAATCTTTGGAATGCGCAACGATCCCTTTGTCTTCAATATGAGTTATCCATTTTTTACAACACCCACAAGTTGGGGTTTTATAAACGATTAACTCCAAAGGTGTTACGTCGTTATTGTGTGCATGCTTATGTTCATTAGCGTTTGCAAACGCAGGTGAAAGCAGCATTACAACTGCTATTTTTAAATACTTATTGATCATTTTTGCCCCCAGACGTCGCTGGAAAATAGCTATAGCGCTACGACGCTATATTGACTAACAGAAAAATTAATTACATGTGTGCGAAATTTGGACGCACTAATCCTGTATTAGGCAAAAATTGGTGGACGATAAAGGGAAGTGGAAATTGAATGAGGTTGTTTAGATTGCATAGCAGCTACAGATTCACTCAATATTTGAATATCTGTCGAGTCAACACTGGAATTTAGGACTGTCGTAGATGAGCAAGCATTTGCAGGACAAATACATTCAACGTCACAACAATCTTCTGATTGACCATTACTGCTTTTATTCATATCACCATGATCCATGTTCATGTTCATGTTCATGTTCATGTGTGATTCATGAGAACCTGATGGCATTTCGCAAGGCATAGCAGAATACGCAAATGCTTGCCCTACAAAGGCAAACAGCATAAGCGTTATCACTAAGACTTTTGAAAATGCTTTAGACATAAAATTCTCATAAAAATATACATGTCTATGCTAATACAAATTTTCGAATAAGTAAATTGATGTCATGTAAACATTTATGAATATTTGACTAACGTCAACTTTTTCAAAGAGGTAAGTGACAAATAATAATCTCATCAGACTTCTTATCTTCGTTATTCAATGGCTTTTATTTTGAGACTTAAGTTGCTCTCTCATTTCTAAAACTCGATCTACCGAATAAGCTCCCGCCCTCATAACAACCAGTTCAACAAACGAAATATCAATTAACTTATGGTCAGCATCAATCACATAACAACTCTCACTATGTGTGTATATTTCTAACTTATCCTCATCAGCAGATTTGCTAACAATCTTTGAAGTTACCATTTGCTCAAATGGCCGAAATCTGAATGTTTCATCGTCAATAACAACCCCTGACAAAAACTCCCCAAGAAATGATTTTTCAAAGTCTTTATAGTCATAGACCGAGAGTATGTAAGCATCCTTTAAATATGTTTTGTCCATTTGTTACTCCCTACTAATAGCCAGCAGGGAGCATTTCTCGCAACTCTAATAGCTCATTTGGAGAGTACATACACTCATGCATTAAATTGAACTCAAATACATCTACATCAAACTTTTGGGGTTCTGCATCTAAGATATAAAAGTCAGCACCAAAAGTTCTATATTCAAGACCGTTTACTTCCATGACTTTCGTGGAAAACAAAGCCTCACCTTTTTTACCGTTCTTACTATCCTCAGCAAAAGTAGCGTAAAGCACCTGTTCAACCTTATCTTCTAAGTCAGATTTAATTGAGATAAGTGTTGCGTTAGTTAGTTTTACTCTTGGTCTCATGCTTTTGCTTCCTTCTTACCTTCTAGGCAAAACGGGCGGAAAAAACTAAGGTACTTAACTCCATTAACTTTTAGTAAATTGTTGTCAGCATCAAAATGTGACAGAACGCTAGACTGATACAACGAAATATATTTTTCATAATCGATGGTGTTAAAAAAATTGGTATCGACACGTCGTGCATGGAAAACAAGAGCTTGCTGATCGATACGAACAATGAACTTTTGATCACCATCTAGATTTTTAACCTGTAGACATAAATCAGGTTTGTGCCAATCAGATACAAAGGAAGGAATCAGTGGGAAGCCATATACCAAATAGCGCATACCTTCGATTTTGAAGGTTGTTGGATTGAACTGAGCCTTATTTAATTTGCCGCTACGGAATAATTCAAGTGTCAACACCAGCCAGTGCTCATGCTTAGAAAATGTATTTCCTTCAGAAATACAGCCTTCGAACTCACTATCATGGTTTACATGATTGATGTACATGTATTGTTTAATGTCATTCAAGGAAAGCTTTTCAACCGGAAACTTTGAAGCTATGAGCCTGAAATAACAACCATGAACTTTTAAATCTGCATATTGAACTATCAACGGATCATCAAAAGCATCGAAATATGGTCGCCACTCCAGCCTAAAGTCAGCACCAGTGTTTACAATAAACTTGGCATCTTCTGGCAACCCTAATACTTGGTATATCACTGAAACTAACTCTAATGTTTCGATATCTACCAGCATCAGGCTTTCAATACGGTTTGCCATTGACTCAATTTCTTTATGAAGCGATTCAATAATTTCTTGATCATCGTATTCATTGATCATTAAGTATTTCAGGGAATCGTGCTTTAGAATTGAATCCAGTTTTTTCTGTTCAAATGCTTCAGTGAGGCTATTATGGGTATCAGAAAAATGAGGGCAGTTATAAACACCTCTAGCCCACAGGCCTTGGGCGTAAAGATCAGGAAACTCTAATAACTCAGCAAACTCTTTTGCTTGTTTATTGAGTTTATTCTTTAATTGATAAAGTGAGATCATTTAGTTCTCCAAACAACTTTCTAATAAACAATGGCCTACCAACACATTGCTTTATTTATTGTTCAAATAACCAAATTTTTACGGATGCTCCGCTTCACTGTTCACGTTTTTCAAGGCGAAAAACATGTGTAGGCGTAGGCTGTCCGTTCAGCCTTCTTATTATAATATCGCCAAAAAACAAAATGACAACTTACGTATTTGTACAACTTTAGGTAGATATTTTGAGTTTGAACTCTGAAAAGCTAAGCCCAAACAAGGATACGACCATCTCTTCATTTATATTGGAGCCGGGAAATTTTTTTTCAAAATTTCCAATAATGCTATCTAGGTGGCTAGCTAATATTTTTACTAAAAATATTTCCGAGTTTGGTGAGAGTGCAGACAGTGCTATCATTGGGTTGTCAAAGGATTCAGCTTTTATTTTTACTAGTAAATCGCTGTAACTGTCACAGCCATATAGACAAATAGCTGCCCCTTCTTGGGCTTGTCCAAGGGGAATAGTTAATAATTTAGATAATCGTTTTGCCTGCCTTTTTATATTTACTAGCAGGTCTTCTTTTTTAAAAGACATCAATACACCAAAAAACGGCAACGCTAGGCCACGCACCTATGTCACTCAGTTTTTATGTGAATATTTAATCTTTTAGTTCAGAGTAAATCCATTTCGTCCTGTTTTCGTGGGAACGGGCTTCTCTGAAAAGCCACTGCAAAAAGCAGTGGCCATTGTCGCAATATTATAAGGAAATGTGAATGGTAGTTTGATGCCTACATATTCTTTTCAGTGAATTCAGCCAAGCTACTACGCTCTACTTCATCAAAAATCAGCACTGATCCTTTTTCATAATGACGAAACACATTAACAGCCGCACTTGCACCAGAAGAAGCAGGTGTTACAAACTTATCGTCAATCTGGGCTAGGTTGCCCAATACGATTGTCCGACAATTTTTCCCACCACGGCTTAACATGCCCTTGATTTGCGCTCTAGTCATGTTTTGAGCTTCATCAATGATTAAAACAGCATCGTCTATTGAACGGCCACGAAAATAAGCCATGCTAGTAAATTCTATATTGGCTTTTTCAATCACATGCTCGACTGTAGCGTAGACATTTCCTTCATGATTATCATCCGAGTGCATCGAAATTAATGCGTCAGTAATACCTGCCAGAAGAGGCATTGATTTTTCAGTTAAATCCCCCGGTAAGAATCCCGGATCGTCGTCCATAAAGTCTCTGGAGCGCACCACAACGATTTTTTTGTACTTTTTCAACTCCAATACTTGATGCAGCGCCGAAGCAACTGCCAAAAAAGTTTTTCCGGAGCCAGCAGGACCAAGGATGATATTTAAATCATAGTAAGGGTCTGTTAATTGGCTTAAAGCTACCGACTGACGCTGATTTTTAGGCAAAATGCCCCATACTTTTTCTTGTTTACGAGGCAATAGCTTTGTGAATACCTCAGTATCTGTTACTTCTGAAATTCGCCCAATGTGTCCAGCTTCATCGTACCAATACATGTTTGGCTGAACTTCATCATTAAATAGACTTATTGGGAAAGTATAAACTTCTCCTGAAACCTTGAAGTCTTTGTCTGATTTAATTCGATCAAAAAGATCTCCTTTAAAGGCTTGTACCCCTGTGTATAAAAGATCAATATCTGATATTTGATTATCTACGGCAACGTCTTCTGCCATGACCCCTACGGTTCGAGCTTTCAAGCGCATATTAATGTCACGGCTAACAATTATTACGTCTTTATTGAGTTCTTTTTGAAGATATAAAGCATAATTAATTATTCTGTTATCAGCATCACTTCCTATCCCGTGCTTTAACTCCTTAGCCAGATCCAATTGAGTGTCAATTCCAATGAAAAGCTTTCCTCTCTGGGCTGTTTCGGTAGATGGTAAAGGAATACCTATTTCCATTTCCTCGGCTGTATGTCCATTTATAATGTCTTCAAGCATTCTAATGCACATACGGGCATCGGCACTTACCGATTTATTAGTTCTTTCTTTCAGGTTATCAAGCTCTTCAAGGACAGTTAGACAGATGTAAATATCATCTTTGTAGCTAAAAATAGATTTTGGATCATGTACTAATGCAGATGTGTCTAGTACACGAGGATTTCGATTATCAATAGAGCTTTTCATTACGCAGCCTCCCAAAAGATTGAATCGTTGCTAGGCTTTGTGTTGTACTTTTCTTGTAAATTACAAATTTTGAGTAAAGGTTTATTGTTGAGAGACTGCTCAGAGTAGCTAAGGTAATCAATTTTTTTGGAAATTCTTTTTACTTTTTCTACAGGCCAATAAAAACAAGGGGGTAAAAACTTTAAAATATCCCCAATTCGGGGTTGTAATATAACAACAGCATTTTGAATACTACGACCACGCATAAAGTTTACCGATTTAAACTGTACGTTGGCTTTTTCCATAATGTAATTACGGCTTGAAATCGGATTCTCATCTCCTTTATGCAGCACTTCTAACGTATCGGTGATAGCAGCTAACCACGGCGCCATTTTCTCTTCTTCGGTGCCCGGTAAAAAACCAATCGACTCAGCAATCTCTGGGGTATTACGAGTGACAATAACTTTATCGTAAATGCCTTTTTCAATAATCATTTCAAGCGCACTGGCAAGGGCGAGCAAGGTTTTACCACAGCCAGCGGGGCCAGTTAAAATCACCAACTCAATGCTTGGGTCAAGCAGCGCATCAAGTGCCATTCCTTGATACACATTTTTTGGTTTAACACCCCACGCGGTATGGCTCATCAAACGCTCAACACTGATATCTTTTAAAGTAATTTGTTTATCATCGTAGCTTGTTACTCGAGCCGCAAAGTGGTCGCTTTCATCTAAAATATATTCGTTACAGAACACATCGCTAATCGTGCTTTTTGCCACATGATGATAGGTATCTCGGCCTTGCTGCTCTGTTTCGCATTCTCCAACCTGTTGCCAAAAATCACCGTCAATTTTTTTATAGCCGCTAGTTAGCAACGCTATGTCGTCAATTAATTGGTCTGTTCTGTAATCTTCAACAAATTTAAGCCCTGCCCCTTTCGCTTTGAGGCGCATATTGATGTCTTTAGTGACAAGCACAACCTTGCTATCGCTGTGTTGCTTCTGTAAATGAACAGCACAATTGATAATGCGATGGTCGTTTTCGTTGCCAGGTAACCCTGAAATACTGTCTGCAAATAAATGGTCATTAACGATAATTAAGCGACCACGAGATTCTGTTTTAGCCTTCTTATTACTAGGGAGCGCGACACCCTGCAACATTTGCTCTGGAGAAGCGTCCTTTAGCACTTCATCTAAACCACGAATAGCAACACGGGCGTCACGGCTGACGTCATGTTTCCTATCTTTAATGTGGTCGAGCTCTTCTAATACTGTCATCGGGATAACGACATCATGTTCTTGGAAAGATAAATAAGCGAGGGGTTCGTGGAGTAATACATTGGTATCGAGCACATACATTTTACTATCAAGGTTCGAAGCTTTTTCCATAGCACTTTCCTTACGTTTTATGATTTTTATGCTATACCCAATAAACTAAACAAGCGGCGGATGAAGCTATGATTTATTTGTCAGGTATATACTCAGTTTAGTCTATTTACGACAAAAGTCCTTTTTATGACATACAAATATACAATTATTTAACTGGTTAAAATACATACAATTTTTACCCTTTATAATGACTTAAAAAGGTTGACTAAATTTAATTGTGTGCGGCGAGTTTACTGCCTTGAAGTAGCATGGCGTTACAGGTAACATAGCCGCCTTTTTTCTTCATAGACGAGACATACATGAATTTTTCCTTAGGTCAGCGTTGGATCAGTGATACTGAGTCAGATTTAGGATTAGGCACCGTTGTTGCCCTTGAAGGCCGTCAGGTCAGCATTTTATTTCCAGCCAGTGGAGAAAACAGAGTTTATTCTTTAACAGAAGCACCTGTTACTCGTGTCGCATTTAATCCAGGTGATATTATTCGCAGCGTTGAAGAGTGGGAATTAGAAGTCGAGTCTGTTGAAGCGCAAGGCGAGTTACTATGCTATCACGGCACTCGCGTTGATAATGGTGAAAAAGCGCAGTTAAAAGAAACCTTTTTAGATCACTTTATCAAATTCAATAAACCACAAGACCGTTTATTTGCAGGCCAAGTAGACCGCTTTGACCGCTATACGCTGCGCTACCAAACTTGGCAGCACCAGTTTGAGCGCCAGCAATCACCTTTAAAAGGTTTAATTGGTCAACGTGCAAACCTTATTCCGCATCAGCTTTATATCGCACAAGAAGTGGGTAAACGTTTTGCGCCGCGCGTATTACTTTCTGATGAAGTGGGGTTAGGTAAAACCATTGAAGCAGGTATGATTTTACACCAGCAAATCATCAGTGGCCGTGCTAGCCGTGTATTGATTGTTGTGCCTGAAAACTTACAGCATCAGTGGTTAGTCGAAATGCTACGCCGCTTTAACTTACGTTTTTCAATCTTTGATGAAGAACGTTGTGATGAGGCATTTGCAGACTCACCAAACGTATTCGAAACAGAACAGTTAGTACTTACTAGCCTTGAGTTCTTAAGCAAGAAAAAACGCTGGTTTGAGCAAGCTACGCTGGCTGATTGGGATTTATTAGTGGTTGATGAAGCGCACCATTTAAGTATCAACAATGGTAAGCCAAGCACTGAATACCAACGTATGGCAGAGTTAAGCCAAGACATTCCAGGCCTTATCTTATTAACTGCGACGCCAGATCAACTTGGTCACCGCAGTCACTTTGCCCGCTTACAATTACTCGACCCAGATCGTTTCTACGACTACGATGCGTTTGTTGAAGAAGAAAGTAACTACAAAGAGGTTGCCGAAGCTGCTAACCAATTACTGGGTGAAAAAGGCCTTGATGATGCATCTAGAGCAACATTAAAAGAGCTATTAAAAGAAACTGATATCACAGAGCTTTTAGCCAAAGCAGAGCAAGGTGATAAAACGGCACGTAACGAAATTTTATCAATGCTGCTAGACCGCCATGGTACAGGTCGTATTTTATTTAGAAATAGCCGTAGCGGAATTGATGGCTACCCAAGCCGTAAACTTCATGCTTATCCAATGGCGATGCCTAAACAATATAAAACGGCGATGTCAGTACTGGGTAACATGGCTGGTATTCAAAATGCAGAGCTAACTGCTCTTCGCGCTTTATTCCCTGAAAAAATATTCCAAGAGTTTGAGGGTGAAAATGCCAGTTGGGGCGCATTTGACCCACGTGTTGATTGGTTAATCGAAACATTAAAAACCCTTAAACACGAAAAAGTACTGCTTATCTGCGCTAAAGCCGAAACCGCACTTAGCCTAGAACAGATTTTACGTGAGCGTGAAGCAATTAAAGCCTCAGTTTTCCATGAAGGCATGTCGATTGTAGAACGTGACCGTGCAGCAGCTTACTTTGCCGATGAGTACGACAGCGCACAAATTCTTCTTTGTTCTGAAATTGGCTCTGAAGGTCGTAACTTCCAATTCTCGCATCACTTAGTACTGTTTGATTTACCACTTAATCCAGACTTACTCGAGCAACGCATTGGTCGTCTTGACCGTATTGGTCAAACGCAAGACGTAAACATCCACGTACCGTATTTCGAAAACACCGCACAAGAAGTATTACTTCGATGGTACAACGAAGGTTTAGATGCGTTTGAAACAACATCGACAACAGGACAAATGCTGTATAAAGAGTATGGCGAAGAACTACTTGAGTTTATTGGTGCACACAACTGTGACGAAGAAGAGCTAGACCCACTACTAGAACAAGTTGCCAGCCAAAATGCTAAGCTTCGTAAACAAATGGAAAGTGGTCGTGACCGTTTATTAGAGCTGCACTCAAGTGGCCAAGGACGAGCTGAAAGTCTTGTTGCTGATATCGAAGAGTTAGATGATCAATTCACGCTACCAAGTTATATGATCAATGTGTTCGACACCTTTGGTGTAAGCCAAGAGGATAAAGGTGAAAATACCATCATCTTAAAGCCAACTGAGCACATGCTAAATCCATCTTTCCCATGCTTGAAAGATGATGGCATCACAGTAACGTTTGATCGTAGCACCTCGCTTTCGCAAGAAGACGCGCATTTCATCAGCTGGGACCACCCTATGGTGCAAGGCAGCTTAGATATGATTTGTGATGATGACTTTGGTACTGCCTCTGTGGCGTTATTGAAAAACAAAAAGTTACCTGCTGGCACCTTCTTTGTTGAAATGATCTTTATTGCTGAGGCGATGGCACCTAAAGCGTTGCAGGTTGGTCGCTTCTTACCACCTACGCCAATTCGTATCTTATTAGATAAGAGCAGCAATAACTTGGCCGACAATGTTGCCTTTGATGCCTTCAACCAGCAGTTGTCTGCGGTTGGTCGCCAAACGGCAAGTAAGTTAGCCAGTGCACTACAAAGCGCCATTCACCCAATGATCACCAGCGCACAAGGCATGGCACAAACCAAGCTTGAAACACTACGCGCTGAATCACTAGAGAAAATGCAAACTGCACTCGGTGAAGAGCAAGCTCGTTTAACAGCACTTAAGCAGATCAACCCGAATATTCGTGATGAAGAGCTTAGCTTCTTTGATAAGCAACGTAGTGAACTCACTACTTACATTGAAAAAGCGCAAGTTAAACTGGATGCAATTCGTTTAATTGTGGTTTCTCACTAACCCATTGGCTCGTAAGCGAAAGCTTTAAGGTTTGCTTAAAGCTTTCGTGCTTACCTTCCATCATGCTATTGCATTATCGTTAATAACTTCTCTAGCATACTTTTATTCAACTCACCCATTTGCTCGTTATTGCTTAAAGCGTAAATAGCCCCCTCAACGGCACTTTCGTCGATATCTTGTCTGGACTCTACTACATTTGCCCAAAGTTCTAATTCATCGATATCTATTTCGCCATCGATAACACGCTGTAAAACCTGACAGAAAGCGTCTTGCGTAAGAATATACACATCACCTTGTGTGTCAGGAGTGCTTGTAATCACTGAGATTGCCTCAAATCGATTATCACCAAAACGGGCAAACTCATCTAATGCGTCTAATTTATCCATTTGCTATGCTTACCTTTTCAATCTCAAAGCATCTTTTTACTAAATGACAACCCTTACTTGCTCACAATGCAAAGCAACCCTTCACTGCCAAGCTGATAATATTAATGCCTGCTGGTGTAACGAGCTGCCCAACATTTTACCACTCGATGAGGCAGCAACAGAGTGTTTATGCCGAGACTGTACTATAAAAAAGATAAATTCATTTTTATCTAAACTTTATCAACAACCTTTAGAACAGCAACTAGCCTTTGCTAAGCCTTATTTTTCTCAAGGAAATTTAATAGAAAATCTTGATTACACCATGCAAAACAATTACATGGTATTTAGCCGCTGGTTCTTTTTAAAACGCGGCCATTGCTGCAGTAATGGCTGCACTCACTGTCCTTATTCCGATAACTAACCCTCAGGTAGAGTATTTATTCAATTAGTTTGCATTTAATTGCAAATATTGCATGGACGAAAAGAATAAAAATACATTATAATTGGATATAAATTCACTAAATTAATCATTTTTAAGCTTAAACTATTAATAACGTCTATTTTTTAAGCATAAATTTACTGTAACTAAATCGGAATCAATCATGAACACCTTTAAGCCTGCTCTACTTGCAAGTGCAATTTCTGCGGTTTTATTCAATAGCAATATGGCGTTTGCAGCTGAAGATGCTATCGAAGTTGATAAATCAATTGAAACTATTCAAATCACTGCAACACGACGTGCAGGTTCAGTGCAAGATGCGCCACTTAACATTACAGCGCTAAACGGCGATGTAATTAGCGATCAAAACATTGGTGATCTTGAAGATGTCGCGCGTTGGGTACCTGGCTTAACAATTTCTGATCAAGGTGGTCGTGAAGGCTCTCCGATTATCGTTCGTGGTTTAAACACAAATACCTCTGACCGTATTTCTGATAGTGGCACAGTAGCCACTTATGTTGGTGAAATTCCACTTAGCATCGACTTACGTTTAACTGATGTTGACCGTGTTGAAGTGCTAATTGGCCCACAAGGTACACTGTATGGCGCAGGGACTTTAGGCGGTGCGATCCGTTATTTGCTTAAGCAACCCGATCTAGATTTAACAGAAGGTCAGGTAACAGGTGATGTATTTAGCATTAACGAAAGTGACGGCACAGGCGGTGAGTTTGGCGTGGTATTCAACACTCCGCTAATTGAAGAAAAACTAGCTCTTCGCGCTAGCTTAAATTATTACGATAACCCGGGTTACATTGACTACACGCACGTGGTTCAAGAGCCAGGTGTATCAAATCCGAATCCTGACTTTTCTGACAGCAGCGATGTAAATGCCAACTTAAAAAGCGTAAGCGATGTTAACGATGAGCAAATCACCACAGCACGTTTATCACTGCGTTGGCTTGCAACCGAAGATGTAGATGCAACGCTTAACTACTTCTATCAAAAACAAGAAAATGGCGGTAACTCAACATCGCAATACGGCTCACTTGCTGATAGCAGTGCGCTACAAGGTATCCCAGGAAAGTACGAAAACGTTGCCCGTGTACTTGAGCCAGGCGAAGAAGAAAACGATTTATTAAGCTTAGAGATTAAAGCGGATCTTGGTTTTGCTGAGCTGGTATCTGCATCAGGTTGGTCTAGCTATGAGCAATCAGGTCAGCGCGACCAAACCGATCTACTTTACGATATTTGGTCAGGTTATGCCGACTTCCCTTCATTCGTTGGCTACACACACGACACCTCTGAGCGCGATACCTTCACGCAAGAACTTCGTTTAGTTTCAAATAGTAGTAGCGCTTTTAACTGGATCGTAGGTGGCTTCTATAACAAATTAGAAAGTCACTCAGATGACCGTGAATACACGCCAGGTCTGACTGAATATTGGGGTGGCGGTATCCCTAATGTTGAACAAGACCTTGAGTACATTCTAATTTCAGATAGCGAAACCACTGAAAAAGCACTTTTTGGTGAAATCGGCTACAGCATTTCAGATCAGCTTGATGTAACTCTAGGTGCACGTTTTTACGAATACGATGTTTCTACAACATCAGGTTCTGCTACACCGCTTTACTCAGGGGATTTTGATTCACTTGCTAATCTAGATATGGAAACGGTTACTGCCAGCGATAGCGGTAACTTATTTAAGTTTAATGCTAATTACACATTTGATAACGGTATTCTTGCTTACTTTACTGTAAGTGAAGGCTTCCGTATTGGTGGTGGTAACGGTATTGCTCCTTGCCCTGATGTATTACCTGAGCAACAAATAGTTTGTGCCCTGCCAAACGAAGAAGATTACAAACCAGATACAACGGTCAACTACGAGCTAGGCTTTAAGTCATCATGGTTACGTAACCGACTACACTTCAATGCAGCGCTATTTAATGTTGATTGGAAAGATGCGCAAGTAGGTAGCAGCACTGTAAATGGCCAAGAGCTAATTACCTCGAACGCAGGCTCAGCTAATTCAAAAGGTGTTGAGCTTTCTACTCGTGCAATGATTGGTGACAACTGGGCTGCATATGCGACATACGCGTATGCAAAGGCTGAATTGACCGAAGATGCGCCGTACTTATTTGGCGTGTTAGGCGATGACTTAGCGCAGTACCAAAGCTACTATGATGGTGCTAAAGGCGACCGTTTACCAGGTGCTCCTGAGCATCAATTCTCGTTTGGTCTTCGTTACGAGCAAGATGTCTTAGGTGATAAGTTATTAAGCGTAAACTACGGTATCACAGCGCAAAGTGATGTAATCACCAAAGTAGGCTTAAAAGCAGACGGCGAAGTATTACCAGGTTATGCACTAAGTAACTTATCTGCCAAAATTACTGGCGATATGTGGTCTGCAACGCTTTACGTAGACAACTTATTCGATAAATATGCATTCACTTCTGTACGTCGTGATAAGTCTTGGGCAGGTATGTCGCAATATGCTGAGCTTAACAAAGAGCTACCTGAGCTACAGCGTGTTTATGGTCACTACACCACCGCGCCTCGTACTATCGGTATGAAGTTTAGCTATAACTTTGAGCTGTAATTAAATATACCCATAAAAGCCTTGCCTCCTTTAGGCAGGGCTTTTATTGGGATTGGTATAAGCCTGAAAATAATTAAGTATTATGGTGAATTGGTATACTATGCGCTTATGCTAAATGATACCCAACAAGCGCTTCGCGCTCATATCCAACAGTTGTTAAGCAACAAACAACTAACCGATGCACATCACTTACTTGTGCAGCGGCTAAAACAAAATCCTGAAGACCACGTTTGTTACTTTTTACTCAGCGAAGTCAACACCGCAGCTGGCGATATCAACAAAGCGATTAAGCTGCTTGAGAAAGCGATAATCCTAGCCCCTTTTGCGATTTATCATTTAGCACTTGCCAAGTTATACGTACTGTTAGGCAAAGTAAGTAATGCGGCTGTGCATTATGAAAGCGCTCTACAAACAGCTGACTTTGGTGCCGCTGACTTTGATACATTAGCCAATATTGCGACCCGTTTAGGGCATTATGACGACGCCCTTAGCTTTCAACAAGCAGCCTACCAACGCAATAAAGATAACCCACAAATTAGCTATAATTTGGCGGTGTGTTATAAAATTCACGGACTGTTCGATGAAGCTAAAAGCTTGTTACAGCAACTAACCACAAAGCAAGCTAGTTTTTATCAAGCCCACTATTCGCAGGCTGAACTCAATACTGTTATAGATGCAGAGCAACATATTCAAAAACTACAAGCCTTGGCGGATAGAGAAAAAAGCATTATTGACCAACAAGTGTATTTTCATAGTCTTGCTCTTAATTATGAGCACCTCAATGACTACAAAAATGCATTTAAATACTTTGCACAAAGTAAGCAAGCAATAGCCGGTAAACTTAATTATCAAGCCACACAGCATCGCCACTTTTGTCAAAAACTGATTACCCAGAGCAAGCAGCAAGCAATTAAAAGTAGTGACTCTGAGTTCTCGCCAGTTTTTGTCGTTGGCATGCCCCGCTCTGGTACAACCTTAGTTGAGAAAATCCTTAATCAAAGTTCAAAGCTACGAGGCATTGGGGAATTAAATGATATTGCGCAATTGATACAACACGCCACGCAATCCGCGCGTGTGATTGACAGCGAAATGCTCGATAAGGCATATGAATCTGAGGCGATAAAGACAGCACTGACTAGCTATCAACAAAGAGCCCAGCTGCTAAGTGGTGGCCAAAGAAGTTGTGATAAACAGCCATTTAACTTTTACTATATTGATTTTATTTTAGCGGCTTTTCCTAATGCAAAAATCGTTTGTATGCAGCGGGACTGGCAAGATTGCAGCATTGCCAATTTTAGGCAGATGTATAGCCCGCAAAGTGTGTTCCATCACTACAGTTTTACACTTGAAGATATTGCCTCGTTCCATCAAGATTACTCGGTATTAGTCAGTCATTTTGCCAACAAGTATCCTGAGAACGTTTTTTTGCAAAGCTATGAGCAATTGGTGGCAGAGCCGACCCTACAAACTCAAAAGCTCTATGCGTTTTGTGATTTAAGCTGGCAGGAAAACAGCCTTACTTTTTATAAAAACAATGCAGCATCAGCCACGGCGAGTAAAAAGCAAATTCGCCAGCCACTGAATAAAAACAGTATCGGCAGCTGGCAAAATTACGCTGAGTTTATTGATGTGGGCCTGTTTCAATAGGTAAGTCGTGACGAGCGCCCCACTCACTCCATGAGCCATCGTAAACACGTAAGTTAGCGTAACCGCATTCATCGGCACACAATGCAATTGCGCAAGCGGTTACACCTGAACCACAGCTAAACTGCAACTGGGTGTGATGCGGCGCTATATGTTGCTCAAATAATGCCTGCAACTCGCTTAGCGATTTAAGCTCACCGTTATTTAGCACTGTTGCAAGAGATAAACTGCGACTATTTGGAATATGACCACTGCGCATGCCTTCGCGCGGCTCAGCGTGTTCACCGGTAAAGCGCTCATAAGGGCGAGCATCAAGTGTTAGTGTGCTTTGTTCATCAAGTGAGTTAAGTACTTGCTCAGCACTGATGAAGTAATCAACACGCGGGCTGGCAACAAAGTTGCCTTGACCAGAAGCAGCTGAATAACTTGCTTGTGTTGCAAAGCCAAGTGCTTGCCACTTAGCCAAACCACCGCTTAAAACTTTTACATTATCAAAGCCCATTGCTTTAAACATCCACCACGCACGGGCAGAACTGAATAAGCCTTGGTCTTCATAAATCACAACTAGAGAGTCTTGGTTAACACCAGCAAGCTGCATATGCTCTTCAAACTGCTCGCTATTGCACATCATGCTTGGTACAGGATTACTGTTATCTGCTAGCGCCTTCTTGAAATCAAAACGCTGTGCATTAGGAAGCATAGCCTTAGGCGCATACTCACCCGGTAAACCAGGACGTACCATTCCTGCATCGAAGATAACCAAGTTATCCTGGTTTAAATGCTCGTTAAGCCATTCTGGCGAGACGATGTTCTTCATTAGCTTTCCTTTTGCGATAGCTGTGCAAATGTATCTTGTTGAGTTAAGCGTTTTTCGACCGCTTCAACATGCTCAGTTGTACATTCTTTCCAAACACCAGGCAAGCAATACACATGCTTTAAGTAGGTAAAAAACTTATCTCTCAGAATACTGTTGGTCTGCCAGCCATTTTGTAGTTTTTCCAAGCTCTTAATCAAGGCAGTTTGATCACTTGCGTGTAGTACGAGCTCATCAATGTTGTAACAAGCAAGCCCCAAGGTAATCACTTTTTTATCAAGTAATAAAGATTCTAAGCCAACTGTCGAGTTAATAGTTATAACGGCTTCAGCACCATTAATAAGTTCTCGAGTACAATTTCCGTTGGCAAAAACGGCAACATCATTTCTATCGTACAAGTGCTCATAGTGCTTATGCCATGAAGGATGTTCTTTAAAAACAACTTTAAGTTCTGGATCATTTAACTGTTTTACAGCTGAAACAACAGCATCGTAATACTCTTCCATTGACTTAAGCCAAGGAGAGTAACAAGCTATTTGAGTATCGTGTGGAACTTGAAATGGCACAAATAAGTATTTTTTGGGTAACTCGATAGCGTCAAACTTACAACGCTTTTTATGGTTCGCTCTAGGAATTAAATCAGGCGCAGAAAATGGCAACTTCCCCTGCGGATCAAAGTTTAAATAGAATTGATTATCTCGCGGTACAGAAGCCGCAAAATTAATACCTTTTGGATCTAAGCTTGTTGTTCCGGGCAGTAACCCATTTTCATAGTAATAGGTGGTCACTCCTAAAGCCTTAGCAGCCATACAAACAGTAACATTCGGTAATTTATTACCATTCCAAATGACTAAAGCTTGTGGCGATTCTGACTTCAATAAATCATAATACTTAGCGAACCGACACCGCTCCACAAGCAGCATCAAAGCAGAGTAACTTTTAATTATTAGCGGGTTATTCCATAAACTATTACGCGCTTGTTTACGTAATAGTTGCTCCGAGATTATTTTACTAAAATCATACTTAGTCGTATTTTTGATGTATTTCAGAGCACCGAATCTTGGTACCCCCATCGTGTGCACTTTGCAATTTAAGGGTAACTTCTCAATTAGTTCTTTGTAATAGCGGGCGTGTACATTATTGCGAGAGATAAATAGAAAAGACATGCTTTTAGCCATACATTAAATAATTCTGTTGAAGTTTAAGGACTACAGTCAAAGAATGCAATAAAGTAAAAATTTAATATAAACAATAGCTAAATATCAATTACCTCAGGGCGCAGCGGTGCTAAACGACTCAGAATCTTATTTTGTACCGTTTGCGGGATCTGTTGTTCGTCCATAGCATTAATCAAAAGCTCTACTACACGGTTAAAGTCTTTTTCAGGGATGTTCATTCCCGTGTGGATATCTACCATATTGTCGCCTTTGTATTCACAAGGGCCGTCGGTGACGCTACACAAATGAGTAATAAAACCTTGGCGAAAATGGGCAACATTCGTTTGTTTAAAATAAGCTAAAATTTGTTCGTCACGGCCAATTTGATTAATAAAACTATCAACCAGCTTTTCAACTCCTTGCTCACCATTAATTTGCTGATACAAGGTGCTATTGTTGCTACTCGCACAACCAACTAACATAGCTGCAAATACAAATGTAAAAAGTGTTTTCATCATTACCAATACCCTGTTACAGAAAGATACCAACCTGTTTGATCCTCAGCCCCAGCAATACTTCCTAAGTCTAACCAAGCTGCGGTCACACTAACATGCTTGTTAGGGAACCAAGCAACAAACACATCCTGCCAATCTTGCTCTCCTAAGCCAAGGTTATTGGACTTTTCACGATACTCAAC
Source organism: Pseudoalteromonas gelatinilytica (assembly GCF_001641615.1). Taxonomy (GTDB): domain Bacteria; phylum Pseudomonadota; class Gammaproteobacteria; order Enterobacterales; family Alteromonadaceae; genus Pseudoalteromonas; species Pseudoalteromonas gelatinilytica. The sequence continues at coordinate 20,445 of NZ_LRRU01000014.1, read as the reverse complement.
ACCCACAGCTATTTGATGGGTTAAAAACACTGCAGTAGATGCTTCAAATAACAATTCTTTATCGCTATCAGGGCCGCCAAAGCCTAACAAGCCTAGCTGATTAGCATCGCTATAACGAAAGGTGGTGTTCCAAAACCAGTTATACCCAGCAAGCGCCCCTAAGTGTAATTTACTGGCAGCAAGATAAATATCGGTACCACTGGTGTCTTTGGCGCCGAGTAGGTTTGCGATACTGCCGTCATCCAGTGATTTATGTTGCACACCCAAGCTCAACTGCGGCCATTTACTGTAAACGATATCGCCGTATAAGCGCACTTTTGCCCCTGTTATTGATTGTTCAATATCGGTATTTAATGCCGGAACTTCGAAGCGTTGTTCTGCGTAACTAAATTCAACGCGATCATAAATATTTAGCTGCGCGCCACAAACATCTAGGCGATAATCACTCACATCTGCACGGCTACAAAAACCATTTATTGCTATTTCATCATCACTTGCATAGCCTGCAAGCTGCGCCCAAGGGACAATACCACCACCCGCACTACCTTCTACCTGGGAGACTCCGGGTGTTGCTAATAATTTACCTGACGCCGCAAAGCCAGAACTTGCAAAAGCAAGGCATGTTAACCCAAACAACCAATTAAGACGCTTCATTGTACACCTCTAACCACTGCAAAAACTGCTCTGATTTTAGTGGCCTACTTAAATAATACCCTTGTGCATAATCGCATTTGTTTTGCACTAAAATATCCAGTGAATCTTTGTTCTCAACGCCTTCCGCTACAACCGAAAAGCCCAACTGATGACCTAAAGTCACCGTCGATTGCACTATATATTGATCTTGACGTGACTGGTCTAGTTGCAAAATAAAACACTTATCAAGCTTTAGCTCATCAATCGGTAATGACTTTAAGCGCCCAAGCGATGTTTGCCCTACACCATAGTCATCCAACGAGATTTTAACACCCAAGGTTTTAAGGTTTTCGAGTGCCTTAATGCCTTGCTCTTCGTTCTCAATCATATCTCGCTCTGTAAGTTCAATCGTAATTAAACGCCCATTAACAGCATGTTTCTCAAGTTGTTTAGCAAGGTGTGAGTAAAAGCTTGGGTATGCAATATCTTGTGCAGAGACATTAATCGCAGCCTGCATAGTAATACCTTGCTGTTGCCATGCAGCAACTTGAGACACTACGGTTTTCACAACCCAAGAAGTTAACTCAACAATCACCCCCGATTGCTCAGCTAAATCAATGAACAGCTCTGGTGAAACCCACTGACCATCTTTGCGTTGCCAACGAATTAACGACTCAACTTTATCAATACAATTGGTTTTAATATTTAGTTTTGGCTGATAGGTCATAAACAGCTGACCATCATCATCGACAAGGGCTTGCTTAAGTTCATCGATAATAGCAAGGCGCTCAAGGTGCTCTTCGTCTTCACCTTCTTGATAATAGTGAATGGTTTTATGCTCACAGGATGCGGTATCAACGGCAATTAACGAGCGACGCATTAAGTCCTCAGGGCTGACATTTTGTGAAAGACAATGCACTACCCCAACGCTAAAGCGTAACGTAATATTCAAGCTTTGAATTAAGTAGCCTGCTTGTAGCTGAGTAACCAGCTTCATTACTGCATCTTTAAATTGTTTCGTTTCATCTGCTGGCAATAAAGTTAAAAACTCGTCACCGCCAATCCGAGCATTCACCCCATTATGATGAGCTGAGTATTCGCCAATTCGCTCAGCAACGGCTTTTAAACAATCATCACCAATACGCGGGCCTAATTTATCATTGATATGACGAAGACCGCGTATATCAATAGCAACGAGTGTGTATTCAGCCCCTTCAACAAACAAGTTTTCCATGCTCTCTAACATCGCAGAACGGGTATAAAAGCCAGTTAAAGAATCATGGCTGGCTTGAAAACTAATTTGCTGCTCACGCTCTTGTATGTCATTACCCATGTTATTAAATGCATCGACTAAGGTAGTGATTTCGCTACTTTGTTTTTTACCTACAAATTCAGCTTTATAATTACCTCGCGCAAATTGCTGAGCAAGTAGGGTAAGCTTTGAAAGCGGTGTGGTCAGGTTTTTGGCCAAAATCCCACTGGCCAGCACACCGATGACAACCGTGATAGCAGCAAGCACAATTATAGTGAAAAACAACTGCTCAAACTCACGATAACTTTGCGTTAAATCGGCACTTAACAACACTGAGACAAAATGACCTGGTAACGACGGAAGTTCAACCAATCGGTTTCTATAAACAGGCTTTTCGCCAAAAATTCGCTGGGTTGTTTTGTTATTAAAATGCGCTAACACTGAATCACTTTGTGGCTGCTTGGTGAGTGATGTCTCTACAACACCATCCTCTTCACCAATAAAACTCACATCCATTGTGGTGAGGTTTTTAAGCTCTGCTGCAACTAGGTCGTTGATTTCAAATCCCACAAGGCTGTAGGCAACAGTACGAGGCGCACGTACTGGCAGTAAAATTACTTGGTAAAGGGTTTGGTCAAGTACAATGAAATTTGATTGTTCTGCATTAATGAGTAATTCATTCATCAGTGCAGAAAACTCATCTGGCGTATGGTTAAACTCAGTATTTGCAGAAACCAATTGCCCTGATAAATCAATCAGTAACATCAAATCAGCATTGATACGACGACTGTGGTTATTCAGTACACTACTGATAGTATCAGCATCTTGAGTGGCGATTGCTTGCTTAAAGCCAAAATCTGCGGTGAGTACCTTTGCGGCTGTTAATAGCAGGCTTTCTTTAGCACTTAAATATTGCTTAAAAACATTTTCAGCGACATTAATATCTTCACGTAACTTTTGATCATTAAAGCGATTAGTCGACCACCAAGAGCTCGCTAAACTGACTAAACTAGTTAATAAAACCAAGCTTACGCATAAGGCTATGATACGCCCTCTTAAACTATGAATCATTATCTGCCTTAAACATCTCACCAAACGTATTACGCGGTGCAGGTTCATTCGTATTAATTGTAATATCAGCAACTTGCTCAGTTACAGTAACCGATAATTTTTTGTTAATTTCACTGGTTTGGTTTGGGTGCCAAATAGTTAAACTGGCCGGTAAAGTAATCCCTTTTAATTGTACTTTGCCATCCTCTGCTGTTTTTAGTGTGTTAGCACTGTTTGCGACATAGATATAACCCACCATAGAATCGTGGATATTACAGCCAAGGACTACAACCCCAGAGTTATCAAACAACTCTGGTTTCTCTGGACGGTCAGCGTAAAGCCTAATATTGAAAGGTTTAGCACTCGAAAAAGAATAAACATGATGACGGATATTATCGCTATTTGGAAAATCAACAGATTGTCCTTGCTGTATGACCAATACATTAGGTGAAAATTGTTTATCAACCTGGTCCATTATCGCTATGGGTAATTGCGTGCTCGGTAAGTTCGCATTACTTTCTAATTCGATTACAGCATCAGCTAACGGCTTACCAAACTGGTCACGAACGGTAAATGAAATATCACCAGCAAAAGCATTTGCTGAGCAACAAAGAACTACAAAAGAGCATACAGTGCGGGCACAATGCGAAAAAAACGTCATAATTAGACCTTGCTTAGCTTAGTTTGCTAATAAGTATAGATTAATCTTAGCTTAAGTTAATGAGAGAGGATATGAAAAGCAAGAAAAAAGCCAAGCAGTTTTACTAGAAAACTAACTTGGCTTTAATAATATTGACTTAGCACATGACTAAGTTAAAAAACGACAATTAATTGTGCTTAATTAAGCCGTATTCTTTATCTAAAATAGCGATCACTTCACTACGTGGGTCGCTTGGAATCGTGATTTCTTGACCAATAATTTTACTCGCAATGCCAACGTAGGTATCAGACACTTCAAGCATCACTGATTCTGGCAAGGTATAGTCTTTAGCAAGCTGCTCACGCTCGCCCATACGGTCTTTATTTAATAACACGTCGCTGTCTGGCACGTTATTAATTAATAGCTGGCGGAAACCCTCTTTTGAGTTTTCAATGATTTTACCGTCACGGTAAGCTGAGCCATCCCAAATACGTGATGAATCAGGTGTACCTACTTCATCGATATAGATAAGCTTATCTGAACCATCAACGTCTTCAACATAACCAAATTCAAATTTAGTATCGACAAATATTTGATCAAGCTTTGCAAGTTCATCACTGATCAGCTTAAAGCCTTCAACAAGTAATTGCTCATATTTAGCCACATCATCTTCAGACTTGAAGTTAAAAACAGCTAAGTTATTCGTGATGTTTTCACGGGTAATATTTACATCATCGACTGCAGGAATATCTGCAACACCTGTGATAATGCCTTTGGTTGATGGCGTAATTAACACGTCATCTAGCTTTTGGTTCGCAGCTAAGCCCTCTGGTAAATCAATACCACAGAAATTACGCGTACCTTTCGCGTAATCACGCCACATGCTGCCAGTAATATATTGGCGCGCAATGGCTTCAACTTTTACTGTACTTGCTTTACGTACAATCCATACATAAGGGTGTGGAATATCAACAATATGGTTACCAGCAAGGCCAGCTTTATCAAATAGCTTAAACCAATGAGATGCCACAGAGTTTAGCGCGATACCTTTACCAGGCACACCATTTAAACCGTTTTCACCTTGCCAAATACAATCAAACGCAGAAATACGGTCAGAAATAACCATAATAGCTAGCTCAGTTCCTTTTGGAACTTGGTAACCTTTTTCATTAATTAAACGAGCGCTGTCTTCATCAGTTAACCAATAAACTGAACGCACTTTACCACTGTGTACCGCACCTTTGGTACGGATCGGTAAATCATCGTTTACGTCTAAAACTTTATAGCTAGTCATGCTATCTCCGATAGTATTTGGCATGCTCTTGTGAGCACATGTATGGGATTGGGGTTATGGCCGCCTATAATAATCTAGACGCCTTGAAAGCTCAATCATTGCACTATCATCATCAGCCTGCGGATGCGATAAAAACCATAAAAATTTAAACTTTCAGTAATTTTGCTGTCATAAACATTATTTCGTTATACTAGTGCCCTCGCAATAGGAGGTTTTCTTGGATTACTTAGCAGCTACCGCAGAAAAAAAATATTTAATGTTTATTTCACAGAACTATTCGTACGCGATCTTACGCCCACTACAACGGGAGATTTTAGCGCGTGGCGGTGAAGTTAAGTGGTTTTTCTATGGTGATGAAGTTAATCAGAACTTCCTCCGTTCAGATGAATCGTGTTTAGAAACTATAGATGATGTAATCCAGTGGCAACCAGACATTTCATACATTCCAGGAAATGTGATTCCAAATTTTATTCCAGGAAAAAAAGTAGCAGTTTTTCACGGTTTTAATTCTGGAAAACTAAATCGAAAAGGATACGAAGATCATTTTAATATCCGAGGCTGCTTTGACCTGTATTGTACCCAAGGTCCTAATACAACTTCTAAGTTTGAGGAACTAGCTGAAAAGCATGGTTTCTTTTTAGCTAAAGAAACGGGCTGGCCTACCCTAGATCCGCTATTTTCAAAAATAGGAAACAATCCATACTTAGATGAAAGCGATAGAAGACAAACTCTTTTAATTTGTTCAACTTTTTCTCGGAACCTTTCTCTTGCTCCTAAATTATACGAACAAATAAAAGCATACAGTGAGCAAGGCAAGTGGCGAATTTTGGTGCAATTTCACCCCAAAATGCCAAGCGAGCTTGTTGATAAATACAAGGCTCTACAAAACGACAATCTAACCTTTGTCGAGACTGATAACGTATTACCACTATTACAAGCTGCTGATGCCATGCTGTGTGATACCTCATCTATTTTGCTTATGTTTATCTTACAGAGAAAGCCTGTCGTGACGTTCTGCAACCAAGCACCTGGCGAACACCTTATTGATGTCACAGATGTCGATAAACTAACTGAGGCGATTGATTATGCCTTCACACGACCCACTGAATTAATGGCGAAAATCGAACACTTCTGCCAGCAACTGCATCCATACCAAGACGGCTTATCGAGTCAACGTGTACTTGCTGCTAGCAATGAATTACTATTGAGCAATCCTGCACTTAAGCCGAAACCACGTAATTTTATTCGTAATTTTAAAATGCGTAGAAAATTAAATTACTGGCGATGGTAACAATTCATAGGTCGTTATGATCACGCTTGAAAATGTGCTTTTCAAATGGCACGCAAAACAACCTGAGCCGACGATCAATATTCCTGAGCTAGATATTGATCAAGGCGAGCATGTTTTTCTTCACGGTCCGAGTGGTTGTGGTAAATCAACGTTATTATCCCTGCTTGCTGGTGTCACAGTGCCAACACAGGGCAATATCGTGCTTCTTGGTAAAGCGATAAACCAACTGAGTAATAGTAAACGTGACCGTTTTCGTGCCGACCATATTGGTTATATTTTTCAAAACTTTAATTTACTGCCCTATTTATCGCCCATTGAAAACGTGACCTTAGGTTGCCAGTTTTCAAAACAAAGGCAAAACAACGCTCTAAAAAATAGTGCAACAATAGCAGCGGAAGCAAGTCGCTTACTCACTGCTTTAGGACTAAACGACGCCTTGCAACATCAAGCAGTTGCACAGCTGAGTATTGGTCAGCAACAAAGAGTTGCCGCAGCACGCGCCTTTATTGGCAGCCCTGAAATTATCATTGCAGATGAACCTACCTCAGCACTCGACACACAAAATCGCCAAGCCTTCGTAAAATTGTTATTTGAGCAGGCAAGCGCAGCAAATAGCACGCTAATTTTTGTTAGTCATGATGAAACATTACAAACGCTATTTACCCGAAGTATCAGCCTGGTCGAGTTACAAGGAGGCACAGATGCTACTCATTAAACTCGCCACAAAAAGTTTATTAAACCGTAAAGCCAGCGCCCTACTCACTTTGTTTACAATAGCCATAAGCGTGATGCTACTCATGTCGATTGAACGGGTTCGGGTCGATGCTAAAAGTAGCTTTAGCAATACAATTTCTGGCACTGATTTAATTGTTGGTGCGCGTACTGGTGACATCCAACTACTGCTGTCTTCGGTATTTCGCATTGGTCATGCAAACAATGGCGTGAGTTGGAAAAGCTATCAATTCATCTCTGAGCAGCGAGGTGTAAAATGGGCTATCCCTATGTCGCTTGGCGACAGCCATAAAGGCTTGGCTGTACTTGGTACAAATAAAGACTATTTTGAGCACTATCGCTTTGCTAAAAAGCAGCCCTTAAGCTTTTTACAAGGTCATGAGTTTAATCATTTATTTGAGGTTGTACTCGGTGCTGAGGTTGCCAATACCCTTGGCTATCAACTTGGTGATGAAGTGGTGATTGCACACGGCATGGGCAATACCAGCTTTCATAACCATGACGATAACCCATTTAAAGTGGTTGGTATTTTAAAACCAACGGGGACACCTGTTGATAAAACCCTGCATATTCCACTTGCAGCAATTGACGCAATTCATGGCAGTCATGCCCATCAGCATGAACCCGCTCAGGCTGATGCAAATGACCATGACCATGACCATGACCATGACCATGACCAGCATGATGATGTTGATTTAGTTGGCACACCAAAACAAATAACGGCTTTTTTACTTGGTTTTGATTCACCACTTTATACCTTACAAGTGCGCCGTAATATCAACCAATACAAAGATGAAGCACTGCTAGCCATCATGCCGGGGGTTACCTTGCGTGAACTCTGGGAAATGCTGTCTATTGTTGAAAAAATCTTGCTGTTATTTTCTATCGTCGTGGTGCTGATCAGTTTACTTGGCATGTTAACGAGCCTGCTTTCAAGCCTCAATCAACGCCGCAGAGAGCTTGCTATTTTGCGCTCTGTTGGCGCAAGGCCATGGCATATTTTCACCTTGATCAGTGTCGAGTCGTTACTTATCACAGGGCTTGGCTGCATTGTTGGCACCGCACTGTTCTATGCTTTAATGCTACTCGGCGCAGATTACTTGCAAAGCCATGCCGGAATAAGCCTAAATATTGCTTTATTGTCATCCTATGAACTCATGCTCTTAGCTGCGATAATGGTCGCAGGCTTTATTGTTGGGTTAATTCCTGCAACCCGTGCGTATTTCTACTCTCTTGCTGATGGTATGAGTATTAAAATTTAAGGAATGTTATGCCGTTTTTTCGAAAATTCGTCGCTTTAGTCGCATTAGTTGTGTGTGCTAGCGCTAATGCTGGCGCACCTAAAGAAATCTTCTGGGAAGATTTAATTCCAAAAGGTCATGTGCAAATCGACACCCAAGCACAAGCAAACCATGAAGGCTCTGAGCAAAACTGGGTGCAGCCAGACCTTGATGCACCTGTGGTAAAAGAGCTTAATGGTCAATCTGTGAGTATTCCCGGTTTTGTTGTACCACTTGAAGGCGATAGTGAGGTGATCACCGAGTTTTTATTGGTTCCTTATTTTGGTGCCTGTATCCACGTGCCACCACCGCCACCAAATCAAATTGTGCATGTCACGATTAAAGACGGCGTACCAATCGAAAGCCTCTACGATGCGATTGTCGTAACAGGCGTTATCAGCACCGAAACCTGGTCTGGTGAAATAGCTCAAGTCGGCTATAAAATGAAAGCCGTCGGTGTAGCACCATTTGAGTTATAAGTTTTAAAGAGCATGCTTCTGCATGCTCTAATCCACAACTTGTTCTTTTTCCAGTTCCTGTTCGCTTAATTCATACCAATTCGCTTAATTAAGAGATCTATTTTGAGGCAATAAAAGCTCGTTGATAGCAAGGCAAAAATTTCGTTATTTAGTTGTTCTAAATCAGAAATTTTTAACGTAGGTAGCGACAGGTTTAATCCCTCAAAATGATTAAGTATTATTGCGGATTGGTATCATACCACCCACCACCAAGGGCTTTATAAAGCGTTGCTAGGCTTTGTAAGCGATCATTTTTTGCCTGCGATAACGCAATTTCTGCCGAAAATAACTGCCGCTGTGCATCCATCAAATCAAGGGAGCTGGCAACACCATTGCTATACCTAAGGCGTGCTAAGCGGTAGTAATCTTGACTACTGAGCACCAAGCTTCTTTGCGCATCATAGCTTTGCTCTGCAGACTGATAATTCGAAAGCTGATTGCTCACTTCTTGCAGTGCCACCAGCACTGTTTTTTGGTATTGAATACTTGCCTGATAAGCTCGTTGTTCCGCCACCGTTAAATTTGCCTGATTGCGCCCCATATTAAATATAGGCATTAACAACTCTGAGCCCAGCAACCAAACCTGCGAGTTACTGGCGAGCAAATCACTAAAATCAGTACTTTCACTGCCAAGCTCGGCATATAAATTAAGTTTTGGAAATAACGCCGCTTTTGCGACTCCTATCTCAGCCATTGCTGCTTGCCATTGATACATTGCTTGCTGTACATCTGGCCTGCGTTTTAAAAGCTCGCTAGGTAGCCCTGTGGGTAATTGCTTAGGAAGGGTTTGTACAGATAACTCATTACCCCCTTGCACATCAGCATTGGCATCACCAATCAAAAACTTTAACTGATTAATAATCCGCCTTTCACTGTGCTGTAATGGTGGGATCTTCACTTTCGCAGATTCTAATTCAACCTCAGCTTGGCGCTGCTCTAGCCCTGAAATAATACCGCCTTTTTTGCGAATACGTGCAATTTCAAGCTCCTTCTCGCGAAGCTTAATCGTACTCAGGCTAATTTTTAATTGCTCTTCAACTTCTTTGAGGGCAAAAAACTGCTGCGCAACATCAGCAATCAAGGCGAGCTGCAACGCGTTTCTTGCTTGCTCTTGGCTATAATAATTTGCCAGTGCGGCTTCGCTTGCGCGTCGGTTACTACCAAATAAATCTAGCTCCCAACTTAAGTAACCTTTTAAATCAAAGGTATTTTCTGGGCTGCTATTAAGCTCTTCTTCTCGCTCTGAAGTAAGCCCTACATTCACATCAGGCCATAAAGCGGCATCCGTAATTCGATACCGAGCTCGCGCTTCAATAATTTTCGATTGCGCAATTAACATATCTTGGTTGTTAAGAAGCGCTTGGCTAATCAGCTTTTGCAAATGAGGGTCGTTATATATTTGCTTCCAGCCCGCTAAAGCCTCCGACTGTGGCGTTGCCGTTGCGCCCATAAAATTAGTAACTTCACTATGATCAGGTATTTCAAAATCTGGCCCTACAGCACAGCCATGAATACAAGCGAAACAAAGCAATGGCAACAATTTATGCATCGACTTGCTCCTCTACTTCTTTAGAAGCCAGTATTGGCTGTTTTTTCACAAAGCGTGCAGCAGTAATAAAAAACAGCGGCACTAATATAATGCCAATAGAACTTGCCAGTAACATTCCCCCTAAAATAGGCATAGATACCGACTGCCGACCAACGGCGCCGGGGCCAGAGGCAAGCACTAACGGCAAAACACCAAGCACAAAAGAGGCTGCCGTCATTAAAATAGGCCGAAAGCGAGAATGGGCGGCTTCTATTGCTGCATCAGCGGCATCCATCCCCTCCTGATAAAGCTGATTTGCCACTTCAACAATCAAAATTGAGTTCTTTGCAGCAAGGCCAATCAAAGCAATAAAGGCTACTTGGAAGAATAAATTGTTTTCATGCCCCGTCACTAAGGTCAATACTGCGGCTCCTAACATGGCAATCGGGCTTATTAATAGAACCGCAAACGGTAAACTCCAACTTTCATAGAGCGCCGCTAAAAATAAAAATACAAACACGATAGCAAGGCTGATAGCGATACTTAACTGACCCGATGAACGAATTTCTTGATAGGTTAATCCTGTCCATTCATAGCCAAGGTTAGGCGGTAGTTTTGCCATTTCTTCTTTAATTACGTTAATTACATCACCCGATGCATAGCCGTCAGCTGGCGATACATTCACCATGGCACTGGTAAACATATTAAAGCGATTTATCGCCGACGGACCGGTTGTTAAATTTAACTTAGCAAGCACATTTGATGGCACCATAGCGCCATTTTTTGAACGCACATAAAATTCATTGAGGTTTTCAGGGCGTGCTCTAAATTCATCTTCAGCTTGAACTTTAACCCGATAAACCCGGCCAAATAAATTAAAGTCATTAATTGTCGATGAGCCAGTCAGTACTTTCATTGTGCTGTATACATCGGCAATCGGCACCTCTAATGCCATGGCTTTTTCTCTATCTAATTCCAAAAACAGCTGAGGTACTGAGCCACGCAGTGAGCTACTTGCTTTAGCAACTTCAGGGCGATTATTTAAATTTGCCAACAGTACCTCAAGCGATTCAACCAGACTCGTTAAGTTGCCTCCTGTTTTTTCTTGCAGCGCAAACTCAACGCCAGAGCCCGAACCAAGCCCCGCTACAGCTGATGGTTGAAACACATTAAACTCAGCATCCGGAATGGCATACAACTGCTTACGTATATCATTCATCACACTTGTGACCGTAAAGCCTTGCTCAGCACGCACTTGCCAAGGTTGTAAAATAACCTCCATTTGACCATGTGATTGCGCACTACCAGCACGACGGTTTTCACCCGCTAGCGTGAATGAATAAGCCACCCCGGCATGGTTCATAACATATTGGTTTGCCTTACTTATCACCTCATTGGTACGTGAGACCGTTGCCGCATCTGGCAAGGTAATATCAACAAAAAAGCGTCCTTGATCTTCTTGCGGCATAAAGCTGCTTGGTAATTGGCTAAACACAAAGTAACAGCCTCCTACCATTATAAAAAAGCCAATATAACTACGTTTTGCTTTTTCGGAGCATGCCTTTACAAGCCAAGTGTATTTTTCGCCAACACCTTCAAGCCAGTTATTAAATTTATTAAAAATCTTATTTTTTGATGGGGCACTAGGTTTTAAGAAAATCGCACATAAAGCAGGGCTCAAGGTTAGCGCAACTAAGGTTGAAATGAGTACCGCAACCGTAATTGAAATCGCGAACTCTCGGTACATAATGCCCGTAATACCGGCTAAAAATGACACCGGCACAAACACCGCTGCCAGTACTAAAGAGGTTGCCACTATGGCGCCAGAAAGCTCCGTCATCGCTTGCTTAGTAGCGGCAACTACCTCCATATTTTGCTCATTGATCAGTCGCTCAACACTTTCTACTACGACAATCGCATCATCGACGACGATGCCGATTGCCAATACCATAGCCAATAAACTGACATTGTTAATGGTAAAACCAAATGCAGCCAAGGCGATAAAGGTGCCCACTATCGACACCGGCACAGCTAACGCAGGTATTAAAGTTGTTCGCCAGTTTTGCAAAAATAAATACACCACTAAAATCACTAAGATCAGCGCTTGAATAAGGGTATTAATCACCTCATTAATCGACAGTTTGATGAACTCTGAAGCATCATAAAAAAGCTGCCATTTCACTCCCTTTGGAAAAGCCTCGCTCAGGCGCTCCATCTCAGCCTTAACACGCTCTGTAACCGCTAATGCATTAGAGCCTGGTAACATATAAACCTGCAAAATAGTGGCTGGCTGTTCATTAAGTTTTGAATTTAAAGTATACGCAGAGGAAGCTAGCTCAACCCTTGCGACATCTCGCAAACGGATCATCGAGCCATCACTATTAACTCGCAGCATAATATTATTAAACTCATCCACCTTATTAAGCCGGCCTTGTGCTCGTACCGGAAAGTTAAGCTTAATAGCATCGCTCATTGGCTGAGCCCCGATCTCCCCAGCAGCGGCCTCTTTATTTTGTGCTTTGATTGCTGCGGTCACATCATTCACGGTTAACTCGTAGCCCGCTAAAATATCAGGCTTTAACCAGACCCGCATAGCATATGAACGCGAGCCAGTGTTACGTACCTTACCAACCCCCGGGACACGCTTTAAAGCCGCCTCAACATTGATGCTAGCGTAGTTACTCAAATAGATTTCATCATAGCGTGGGTCATCAGAGGTCAGTGCCAGTTTCAAAAGCTCAACGGAACTTTCATTAGAGACATTCACCCCTTCAGTTTGCACATCAACAGGTAAATTACTACCAGCTTGACTTGCGGTGTTTTGTACATCAACAAGGGCGAGATCAGGGTCGGTGCCAACATCAAAGGTGAGTGTGATCCCAACACTGCCAGAGTTAGTTGCCTTTGACTCCATATACAACATATTCGGTGTGCCATTTAATTCTTGCTCAAGAGGAATAGCTACCGACTCAGATGCGGTCTCAGCCGTTGCGCCGGGGAATGAAGCAGACACTTTAACCGACGGCGGAGCAATATCTGGGTATTGATCAATGGGTAGGGTAAAGAGCGAGACCAAGCCTGTGAGTAAAATAACTAACGAAATAACGATAGCAAACACTGGACGCTTGATAAAAAAATGCGAAAACATAGCTAAGCTCCCTGCTGATTTTTTTCATCATCTTGTTTGCTTGGTTTATCTGGCGCCAGTGGAGTAGTGTCAGTGTTAGGTGCGACTTGGCGTTTTTCAAATTCGGCTAACGAAATCGCCTTTACTTGCTGACCATGACGAATGCGATGTAAACCTTTCACCACCACTTGCTCACCCGCACTCAAGCCCCCGCTGGCAACAATTCCCTGTTCACCGTAATGCTCAACAACAATAAAGCGTCGCTCTATCACACCAGAATCAAGGACCACCATGACATAAATACCGCCCTGTTCCACTTGTGTGGCTTCCTCTGGAACCACAATCGCATCTGTAAGTTCAGATAATTTGATACGCGCTTTTGTATATTGTCCAGGTAATAGCTCACTATTAGGGTTCGGCAGCTTTGCCCTTACTTTAAATGTGCCCGTTTTCGGGCTAATTTTAGGGTCGGTAAAACTCACATCACCCCAATATCGATACTCGCTGCCATCAGGTAATGAAATACGTACAAAGCCTTCAAGTGCCTTGCCCTTTTGCTCAGCTTGTAGCTGCTCCATCATACTGGTCATACGCCGCTTAGCATTCAAATAATCAAGTGCCGACATATTAAAGTTAACAAAAATAGGGTCTATTTGCTGAATGGTGGTAAGGAGCGAAATACCATTACTGCCAACCAAAGCACCAAGATCGGCTTCTGAGCTACCCACCATGCCGCTAATTGGCGCCGTCACACGGGTATATTCTAAATCAAGCTTGGTTTCTTCAAGTTCTGCTTGGGTTGCTGATAATGAGGCTTGTGCTTGCTCTTGAATCGAAATAGCATTGTCGTAATCAAGCTGACTTGCTGCGTCTTGCTCGTAGAGGGGTTTTAAACGGGTTACATCGCGCTTTGCTTTAGCCAGCGCTGCTTGGTCTTTTTGCAGCGCCGCTTTAACGCGATTAAGTTTTGCTCGGTAGGGTCTATCATCAATGGTGTAGAGTAAATCTCCTTCATTTACCCAGCTACCTTCAACAAATTCTACGCTTTGTACAAAGCCGGTGATCCGCGCTCGCACTTCAACATCCAGCGACGCATCTGTGCGTGCCACGTAATTCCCGTACAGTGGCACATCAAGCTGCTTAACCTCAGCGGTAACCACTTCTTCAACAACCACTTGAGGTTGCTCTTTAGAACAACCAACCAGTGCCGCCAAGCACACGCACCCTATGACGTATTTGTTTAATAGCATACAACCTTCTCATTCCTTAAGCCTGTCTCTATCTTGCTATCTGTTGCAATACTACATAGATAAGGGATTCTTTATTATTTTTGACAATTAGAACAGTACACTGTGCTTCTTTGTCCTAATCTAATTTCTTTTAATGGCTCTTTACAATTAACGCATGGCTCACCCTTGCGGCCATAAACCAGTAATTGCTGGGCAAAATAACCCGGCTTACCATCACTTTGAGCGAAATCTTTTAATGTTGTACCGCCTTGCGTGATAGCCGCTGCGAGAGTTTCTTTAATAATAGGCACTAATTGCTGAAATCGCTTTAAAGACACCTTGCCGGCTTCTCGTTTCGGGTGAATTCCGGCCTTAAACAACGATTCATTGGCATAGATATTACCCACACCAACCACCACAGCGTTATCCATAATAAACTGTTTAATTGGTACTTTTTTATTTCTAGACTGTTCGTAGGCTCGCTTAGCAGTAAACTCATCAGTTAGCGGCTCAGGCCCGAGTTTGGTTAACAAGGTATGACATTCGCCTGGCGCTTGCCACAAACAGGCACCAAAGCGACGCGCATCGTTGAGCCTTAATGCTTTACCTGAGGCTAAAATAAATTCGATATGATCGTGTTTTTTCAGTGGCTCATCAGCACTCACGACCCGTAAATTACCCGACATTCCTAGGTGCAAAATAACACTACCCAGCTCACAACCGAGTAATAAATATTTTGCTCTACGCTCCACTGAAGTAACTTCAAGCCCTTGTAATTGATATACATCATCAGGCACAGGCCAACGCATACTGGCGTTATGAATATTTACTTTGGCCACTGTTTGGTTAAGCACATGCGGCGTTATTCCCAAACGGCTAACTTCAACTTCTGGTAATTCAGGCATCTGTGACTCTCTTAAAACGGATATAACGGGAATAACTTAGCGGCATCAGCTTGTTCAAGCTCAAATACCCGCTGTAACCGCTTATCTAATAAATAGTATTGCTGATCTATGTTGTACAACTGATACACCGCTGGCAACTGCTCTCCAGCTAACCACACGGAGGCAACATAATCAGCCGACGCCTGTGAAATTTTACTAACAGGGAGACTGGCAATAGTCAGCTTTTGATGCTGCCAAAGTTCAACGAGTTGTTCGAGCTGCTGCTCATCGCCTTGCCATGCGGTTTCTTGCTGTGATTGGCTTCGCCAAGAGGTGCCGATACGCTCGATTTTTAATTCTGGAAATGCCATTGCTAAAATGAAGCTTTGCTCTGGGAGTAACGCTTGCACTCCTTCTTCAACAGGCTGTGTATTGAGCTTTTTATGTAGGCCATTGAAGAAAAAAATCATCAATAGCATCGAAATAATCACCACATTATTCCATGCTTTTCGGCTCAAGCGCATCAGTATCTTCCTCAGTTTTCAATATCTTAAAGTGTAACCAAAAAGGACATTAATTGGCAGTTGTAATTGATCAACAAAATTTCATGTCTGTTATGTATCAATCTGTCGATACTTTGCTAAAATATCCGCCAAATTTAAAGGAGTTCCGTCAATGTCAATGTATGTAGTGGGTCATAAGATCCCTGATTCAGATTCAATTTGCGGTGCAATTGCGCTTGCTTACTTAAAAAACCAGATCAATGAACCTGCGATCCCGACGCGTTTAGGTGAAGTATCACCTGAAACACAATTTATCCTAGATAAATTCGGTTTCGAAGCACCTGAGCTAAAACTTAGCTACGCAGGCGAAGACGTTTATATCGTTGACCACACAGAAAAAACACAAGCACCTGATGACATCGATGAAGCACGTGTTGTGGGGGTTGTTGATCACCACAAACTAGGCGACTTAACATCGTCAACACCACTTGAGTGTTGGATCCGTCCAGTTGGTTGTTCAAACACTATCATCAAAATGATGTATGACTTCTACAATGTAGAAATTCCAAAAGATATCGCAGGCATCATGTTATGCGCTATCTTAAGCGACACTGTGATCTTTAAATCACCAACATGTACAACGGCTGATATCAAGTGTGTTGAAGCACTTGCTGAAATCGCTGGCATCGAAGATTTCAAAGAACTTGGCATGGACATGTTCAAGGTTAAATCAGCAGTGGAAGGCACGCCTGCACGCGATTTAGTAATGCGTGATTTCAAAGACTTCAACATGAACGGTAAGCTAGTAGGTATTGGCCAGCTAGAAGTTATCGACCTTGCAGTATTTGATGAAATCAAAGCAGATCTTGAAGCTGATATCGCTAAGCTTAAAGAAGAAGGCGATCGACACTCAGTATTACTCCTGTTAACTGATATCATGAAAGAAGGCTCAGAAATGCTAATTACGTCTGATGACGTATCTGTAATCGAAGCTGCTTATGATGTTAAATCAGAAGACGGTCGCGTATGGTTAGATGGCGTATTAAGCCGTAAGAAGCAAGTAGTACCACCACTACAAGACGCTTTCGCAAAGATCTAATCTTACGAAATAGATACAAAAAAAGCCGATGTTACATTGGGCTAATACTTTATTAGGGATCTGAATACTCAGATCCCTTTTTTATTTCAACGTGAAATCAAATGCTTAGCCATCAAGATATGTCGAAAATTACATTCGAGAGCAGGTATATCCTCATTAAAAACAATAGGTTAGTAGGTCTACTGTAATTAATGGTGTGAGGTGTAGTACCAATTGTCTGCGTATTTTATTATTTGAGTTACATCTTCTTCATCTAAATCCGCATAGCTCCTTGGGTCGCCGCCGTCAGGGACATATAAAAAACCAGAATAGTTGTCCAATATCCCTCTAAAGGTGTAGAAGAAAACGTATTTCGAACCGTCGATATCTTGAACCACAATCTCATTTCCGCCCATTGATATTTTTGAATACTCAGAGCCTAGTGCTATTAACGATGAATTATGTTGTACATTAGAGACAAGCTCGCCAGAGTAAACCCTTGCGACGACTTCTTGACGTTGAGATTCATATAAGTGGAAATCTGCATTTATCCAGAGCTTCGTAAACGGAACAAACTCTAGTACAGCAAGGGCAACCAATTGGACTGCTAAGGGAATTGTTGCCAACCACCTAATTTCTTTGAACTTAAAAAGACATGAAATGCTAAAACCGAGTCCCGTTAAAAAGACAATAAATACCACAAGCATCAACGGCATCATCAAGAAAGGAGTTATCCAATCAATGATTGACCATTGAAATGCCATTATTAATATAGCGAATGCCGACACCCCGACAGCTAGCTTAGCTCTGTTCTCTATTCCTTTAATCATTGACTTCCTTATTGTAAGTTTTTAATTTTGCTCGCGACTGTAAAGTCTAGAATATCTTCTATTGTATATTTCTTATCTGTAATGCCAAGCTTTTGAGCTGGTGTTGTTGCTTCCTGATACAGTCCTTTGTTTTTAAGTGACTTTTCGTCGGTCAATACGTAGTTGTTGTAGACCCTCAATATCTCAATAATCATAACCGCCCATTTAGGGTTGTATGAAGCGTAGCCATTCCATCGTTTACTGTTTGTGGCTGATGTTATTGGTCGCTCGAACATATTGATTCGGCGGCGTATCATTTGAAAGTAGTTATCAACTCCATATGTAGATACATCTAACAAATTCTCAGATAGCGTTTGGCTAACAGATATAGCGCCATGAAAGCCTACTAATGGTTTTACTTGAACAGAATGTCTAGATTTAGGAAATGGATGAACTAACCACTCTGATTTAGCCGATCCTGATTCAATAGTACGTTTGTGCATCTCGGCAGCCCAATATTGTTGCGATATTTGAGCTAGTTTTTCTCTATCAACTTTGGCCCTCTTTATGTCGCTCATAGTAATCCCATGCTTAAGAAGAACTTGTTCTGACCAGGCACGCTTGTCTTGCATTTGGCTGGCATTGTTCCTTTCTGCTTTTACAAGCACAGGGTAGAGTTTGCTGGCCGCAATCTGTTCTTTCATCACTAACCCAATACCAAGTTCAAAGCCTTCGTCGGCATCTGCGAATAAACGAGTGTAACGCGCCTCATTTACGTACTGTTTTATCACTTCAAGGTGTGCCATGAGAGAATAAGTTTGTTGCACTAGTAAATTTTTATTTGGTGCTTTCAGAGGCAGGGTATCATCAACGTCATCAGTTTCGACTTCTTGATTGGATAGAACGTACTGACCATACCTTCTCTTGTGTTCAGGCTTCTTAAGATCACTACATCTGCTAATGTCTCTTTTAATTACTTCCCAGTCTGAGGTGGTGTCGAAGTTAACTGTACTAGCAAATACAAATCGAGTTTTATTGTCTACCGTTGAAGTATTTACCAGTTTCGTAGGGCGACTGTCCTTCTTATCACTCCAGTTAGACAGGTAGTGCTGCCTGTCCATACTAACTTCTAGGGTTTTGCCTTTTAAAGCCTGAATGTTGTTCTGTATGTGCCAACGGTCAAACTCAACACACTGGTTAAAGAAAAACTCGATACGGTGGTAAATTAAAGTGATAGGCACATCCAAAATTTCTTCCATTCTGTTGACGATACCTTTGTTAATAAGCATTCTGAACAATATTCCATTGATATCAGCTCTCTTTTGACCATACTCAGCGTTCAACGGTACGTTGAAAGGATTGTGACAGGCATTGCATTCAATCCTTTGGGCTTCTCGATACTTCAATGACTCTACTGTTGACGGTACTGTGCCTCTTAAGGTGTAACGCTTAGGCTTATCTAACCAATTTACCACCGCATTTCGACATGGCCTAGTTCGTCGTCGTGATGTTTCAAGTTTCTTATCAGGGCAACAAATCTCTTTATTGGAAAATATTTGCTTTTGCCTATTTGACTCTTCAACGAAAGCTTTGTTGTTTATCAGTTTTGTACTTGTGCCGCAGATGATGCAAGTTAACACGCGACCTATCTTTGTTTTAGTAAACCTATAATCATTACCTAACCCTCGCATTATAGAGCCATCAGCTTTGCGTTTGGGATTAAGTGCGGCTACACCATAGTTTCGGCAGTTTGGGTTCTTACAGTAGTTAAGCTGAATAGCTTTACCAGTGATAGGATCTTTGTAGGCTCTTGGGATTGGAAAGGCTGTAGGCTCGACACGTTCATTTTGATGCGGTGTCTTCGCAAGTGGTTTGTCACTCGAATAATGAAACTTCAGGTACAGCTCCGCTGTAATAAAGGCATCTATTGCGGCACCGTGTGATTTTCTTTCAGTAATGTCTATACCATAACGTATGCAAGCATTATCTAATTTGACCCATTTCCCATAGTTTTCCCTATTGGCAAAATCCCTCATCAAGCAAGATACGTCGTAATCTCTATTGAAGACAATATCTAGTCCACATCGATCAATTTCTGATTGCAGGAAATCAACATCAAATTCTGAATTGTAAAAGGAAAGTCGTGCACCATCTATGAACTCTAGAAATTCTTCAGCTATTTGGCAGAACGTTGGCTTATCAAGCAAAAATGAATCTTCAATTTGGTGTACCGCGTGGGCTTCCGACGTACTCTTCTTACCTTCAGGGTTTTAGAAGTAGTGGAAGATGCTGCCTGTGATATCGCCATCAATTATTTCTACGGCAGCAAGGTTAACAATGCGATGCTTGCCCTTGCGTGGAGACAAGCCAGTTGTCTCTGTATCTATTATTACTACTCTGTCCATTGATCCCCCTAGCGATCAATTCTAGTAATAATTAGAAAAATTTCAATTAACTACTTAAGCTATTGAATATATAGAAAATACATCTGCTCGCGAATGTTTTTTTTGCGTAAGTTTTAATGTTAACCCTATGATTTTATGTACATAAATAAAAAGGGATCTACATATGTAGATCCCTAATAAAGTATCAGCCCA
>NZ_LRRU01000013.1 GCF_001641615.1 Pseudoalteromonas gelatinilytica | reverse complement strand
TGTCGGATAGACGACACCTGTTACCAAGTGTCGCCCTCCTAAGAACCGTACGTGCAACTTTCACTGCATACGGCTCAAGCCTTCACGAAGGCACCTAATTGGTACCCAGCAACTTATAAAGCAGCGAGATTAGGTTCATTCCAAGAGTTGCGGCATTGCCTCTTTGCTTTTCTCTTTGCCAAGTATTCTTGGTATAAAGGATCAAAAGGCGTAGCTTCACTCCTGATTTTCACATGTCTCTCTATTGGCACCTTAGCTATTTGAAATAGATTAAACTGACAATCCATGTTCATGCTCTTCAGCCAACCGTGAAATTGCCATTGGCCTCGACGGTTGATAAAGTACTTCATGGCGATCCAAGTTTTTGATTTTGTTGGATGACGCCTTTTAGCCCAATGCCATAACGCTAGAAATAGTTTGTGACTCACATATCCGAATATTTGTTTAGCAACGCAGTGACGATAGTAGTTCGACCATCCCCTGAGTTTCGGATTTATCAACTTGATTAGATCATTAACGGGGGTGGTTGCGTGCTTTTTGATGAGTTCGCGCAAGTTACTCAGAAATATTAACGTGTTAGATTTGCTCGGTTTAATGAGCAGTTTTCCTTTGTACTTCCTATGGTTAAAGCCTAGGAAGTCAAAACCACGGCTAATGTGAGTAATGTGCGTTTTCTCTTCGGAGAGCGTTAAGCCTCTGTGTGCTAAGAAGTCAGCAATCAACGGTTTGATATCGTTCTCCAGCACGTCCTTTGAAGTGCAAGTGACGACGAAATCATCAGCGTATCCTATAAAGTTGGCTCTCGCCCCATTTTTAAGTGCGGTGGACTTTATGCGTTGCTCAAGACCTGCAAGAGTCATCAGCATCAAGGTTGGAGATATGATCCCGCCTTGTGGTGTTCCCTCGTCAGTGCGATAGAACAGCCCTTTGTCCATAAAACCAGACTTTAACCATTGTTCCAATATTCGTTTATCTACAGCTATATTATTCATAAGCCATTGATGCCCAATCTTGTCGAAACAGGCTTTAATATCTCCCTCAAGAACCCATTGTGCGGATTGCTTTTTACTCAAACAGAGAAAACACTGAGCAATAGCATCAGCAGTACTTCTGTTGCGCCGAAAGCCGTAACTATTTGGGTCAGCAAGTGTTTCTGACACAGGCTCTAGTGCGAGAAGGTGAAGCGCTTGTAGCGCTCTATCGACCATGCACGGGATACCTAAAGGTCTGAGCTTGCCGTTTTTCTTAGGGATGTAGATACGCTTGAGCGGTTTGGCTTGATAAGCTTTTCTGCTCAATTGATTGACTGCTTTCATGCGGCGCGTATCCGTATTCCAGATGACGCCGTCTATTCCGGGCGTTTTACTGCCTTTGTTTTGTGATACTCGCTTAACAGCAAGAAGTTTTGCCGAATGCGAGTGAGTCAGTATCCACTGCAACGCTTTCGCTTTGCCGTGTTTACTTTCTCTTGTTGCTTTTGCAATACGCATCTGAAGCTTTAAAACGTGTGACTCAACAGTTTTCCAATTTATGGATTGCCATTGAGCACTGTCAGGAGAGGCACTAATCTCTTTTGAAATCATCATTTGCGTTTCTCCTTGAATAAAGTTCTTCAAATTCTCTTGCAAAGGAAGACCAGTCGGAAGTCAGCTCACTTTCGTGCCAGACAGACGTCTGTATCTGCATCATTACAATCCAGCCTTTGCTTTCTCCAACATCCTCTACCTGCACCACTATCGGCTATATAAGCTTTCCCAAAGGGAGTGATACAGGCTTACCGTGTTCCGTATGTTGCGCAATGTCAGGTTAGATGCCCGCTATAGTGCGGAGAGTACAGTGACCACGAAAGAGCATGGGGCAATCTCTTTCCGACTCTCGCGCCTTTTGGCTACAGCGTATTAACCACTTCCGCTGTTTCATCATATAACGCACCTTACGCGGATTCACTTATGTTCATCATACTGACTGCCTAGCACTCACCCGATTTGTGGTTATCAGGAGGATCGTCCTCTCACGATTAAGATCCCGATTGGCGCATACCAACCTTCGTTACATTGTCAGAGCCGCTACTTTATTCAGGCTCCTAGGATCATCTGGTGATACAGATGGTTCACTCATTAAGCGGTGAACAGCGCTTCATACGACTTCACGTCGCACGCCCCAAAATAAGTTAACGTAATTGATTAGGCTGCTCTTTGTACATAATTTCATGAAAATGAGCGCTGAGAGGATTTTGATTCATTCAACTTTACCTAAAATTTTAGAAAACTTAATGATGTAATACCGTGGATAGTTTGCTAAAACTACATAAGGTAGAAAAAAGAGCGTGGCGTAAAGAGAAGTATGTGCTATGAGCGCACTATGAAATCGTTAGGACGTACAGTACAGTTCTATTCTATCATACTAACCAAAAGGAACATAAAATGGGTGACATTCCAAAGAACGCAAAAGATATACTCAATGATCCAAAAGAACTGGAGAAGTTCGCAGATATAAGTCGAATTACTCCGGAAGCAGCGAAAGCTTTACTTGAGCGCATGCTTAAAGAGCCTGAAATGTCCAAAGCAGCGGAAGACTTCATTTCCTCTGCGGATCGTACTGACGATTTCAAGGCTTACACAGCTGGTGAGGAAAAGGGCTACTTACGTGGCCAGGAGGCTGGCTTCGCTAAAGGGGCTGTTGTAGGAGCAATGGCAGTGCTCGGCACTATGACTGTTGCTGGGCTCACCTATTTGGCGCGCAGTAGGTAGATACGCTATAACAAGCAAATTATGTACGCGCTCTCCATCGTCGGGGCCGCATATTAAGGTGCTATCCCAAAGATATTTTTATGCGAAATTCACCTATTACGGCTGACGACCTAAAACGTTTTTGTCCAAATATAAGTTAGGCGGAAAGCACTCTACTCTGTCTTTTTCGCTTGCTTAAAGCTAATTGAAGATAGTTCTCAGTACTATACTAAGTTTAAGTGAGTGTAAGCGAGGGCTTTAAAGAACAGTCAGGTTTAATTAGATAGTGAAATCAAACCTGACTGATTCAGCGTAGCTTATCAGTATTTATTAGCTAACCATCATACTGAGAGGCAAACTCGGTTGAAACCTTTTTGCTGGTCTCATTGTTTTTTTTATTATCTCTTTTTCAGTCAATGTCTGCTTTGCAAATAATAGGGTAGGACCATACTGTTTGCTTAGATTTTCTAGGCCCTTATCTCTAACAGCATTGCATCGCGTTTTTATCTCTCTTGTTATAGATCTTGCTTCAACGCCTTTAAGCATACATCGATAAACTTTTGGGTATGCATTTAAAAAATAACTATCAGGGCATGTAAGAACATCACCAGGAATAATTATATTCTTGTTACCTCTTAGTCTCAGTTCATGCCTTGTCCATGATTGATACTCTAGTGAATCTTTTGGCAGCTGTAATTGTTTACCTTTCTCGTATATTACCATCTGTTTGCTGGCATTTTTTGAGCCAATATAGATAGTTCGTCCGGTTGACGAGCTGATGTTCTCTCTGGTTGGTTTTGGCCCCGAGGAAGGCGAAAAGCCACCAGAAGAATACTTTTTTTGTATAAAGCGGATATTGTAACGACTTGAGAAGTCATCTAAAGCTATATCAACTCGTTTAATTTCAAAGCGGTTTCTTTCCATCAATTCTAAAAGTGGAAAGAAATAGCATTGACTAATATTAATCAATTCACACGCATAGCCTGTGAGTTCAACAATTATGAATTGCTTATCAGCATTCCATTTTATAGCCCCGCAATAGTGTATTTTTACATCAGTACTTTCTAGTAGGATGCCGTCATCAAAGTACTTTCTATTAAATTTATCTTTAGACACCTTAATTCTGAGGGTAGTTAACCATTGTTTGATTAAATAGATAGTTGACTCGAATTGTGCATCACTAGTTGTAAATAGTTTTAGAGTTAAATAATCAATTCGAGTTTTGAAATTATTATCTTCTAGAAAAGGACTATCTGTACTTTTTAACGGCATTAACTTCTCGTTGTGTAACTTACTGTTTTTTAATTCATTACTACTATGTGTTGTCTTAAGTAATGGCTTAGTTATGATCTTAGGCTGCATTAATACGCTCCTCCATCCAGTTTTGAATGTCAGAAAGTCTCCATGCAACGGTTCGTGTATTCAGCTTTATACGTTTTGGAAATTTGTCTTCTTGCTCCATTTCATAACGAGTTGTTCTAGAGAGCCCAGTTAAGTGTTTACATTCTGCTTCACGCACAAAGCGGTCGATTTGAGTATTGGTTTTAGTAATCATCTTATAACTCCAAAATGATCATGGGCGATCGATATTGTTCGCCCTTGTCTGAAGTATATTTAACTGGAGATTTTAGACTCTGAGAATTGCATCTAGCAGCTAGGCTCAGATTTTTTAGCATGCTGTGATTTATGGAAATTCATTACAGCTTGTGAGGTTTTAGGTTTCCACACGTTATGTTTGATAAAATAAGAGTAGTTTGAAATCCATTTGAGGATTGCTTCTGAATCTTCTGTAAATGGTTGGATTGAGCTTCTAAGTTCAGGCTGCGAATTTATAAAGTCATTTAGTTTTATTTTGATTTTTTTAGCAATCGTACTTAAGCTTAGGTTTGTATCACTATAATTTTCAACATATTCTTGCAGAGCGAAGAAAACAATTCTTTCGTTTTTTTCTGCTTTGGTTTGGCCACCTGAGCGACCGTTTTGCCGCGCTCTTTCTTTCAAAGCTTCTTCTTTTAATACCTCTTTTTCGAGTTGGTCTATTTTAACTGTTAGTAAAGGTTTTATTTCTTGTTTTAATTGTCTAAATAAAACTTCATTCGCGATATCATGTAGTCCTAGGTTTGTGAGCATCTGAGGCAACATGCCGTAAAAATCAGAGTCCTCTAAGTCTTCGATTTTTTCTTTATTTGCTTCAGTCATTCTATTTGACTCTTTGACAACGCGTTTTAATTCATCACTATTAGGTAGAGTTGTTTTTGGAATTGATGGATTCTCAAAGTATTTATTTCTCATCCATTTTAGAAAATCTTTTTGTTCTTCTTCTAAAATTTTAAGAGCTTTCTTTTTAGAGCCGGTAATTTGAATTTGTTCTGAAATAAAATTGTTGGTTATTTCATGCGCGTTAGTTGTTATTTCGTTTAGATGCATTTTGCCCTCACGTATTAATTTTAAAACTGAGGCATCCTTGCTATATTAAGTACTCATCGTACAATTTCGAACTTATCAGACAAAATACGATGCTGAAAGCATTAAAAAAGGGAAAATTTCAAAATATTTTCATTCCTGTTTTTGAGCAAAGTTGAACCCGGGGTTCAGAGATAATTTGAGGCCCATGGTGTGGCCCATGAACTTTTTGGGTGTATTAATTTTTATTTAAAATCAAGTGGTTGTCTCTTTGGTTTGACTCACCCCAGCTCCACCAAATATGAAAAAGGCTGCTCTCAGAGCGGCCTTTTTTATTGCCTAAAATATTTATAAAAATGCAATTTTACTTCGAATTAAAAATGATTTGCCATTTGACTAATCCACTTTAATAGAGTTAATAAACGATATATGCTCTTGAGTAGAAATAAACCCATTTGCTTTTAACCCCTCTGTTGCTGGGCCTGATATAGCTTCTGTCAGTTCTAGTTTTATATAGGAGCGTTTATCAATCTTGTTGGCGAATTGTTGGCTAATATCGATGTCTGTATCTTTCTCCATTTTCATTTTTTCATAGCTTGATTTATCTGAATAATTAGTATCCCAGCCTTCGGACTTAAACTTGTCGTATAGCACATAAGAAGTTCTCTTCAAGGGAAGGTTTACACCAAGGACACCATCTTTCCTGAGTATATGTATAGTGCCTTGAAACTCCAGAGTTGCATCGTTTTCAAGTAAAATCCTTTCTATGAAAAGTTGCTCTTCAGATGCGCTTTTCCAAAGGTCAGTAACAATTGAGCCTGCTAAACTGCCTAAAGTAGAGCTAATTGTTTGGCCTATTGTAATAAAAATGCCAGCTAAACCAGGGCTGTCATCGTAAGCTCTTACAGCAGCTTTTTTTAAATCAAACCCTTCAACCTCATATAATTTGAATGTAATCCTATAAGGGTTATCTGCACCATGAGTAAAAACAATTTTCTCAGAAGTATCTAATGCCACTTTAGCATAAGATTCTGAGTTTATTTTTATGTTTGTCGTTTTGTAGTAGGTCTTGCTTTGTCTCTCTAATACATCTTCTGCTGACAAACTCTCAATCCTTGTTAAGAGCCAAAGCTCTTTCCCGAAAAGGTGGGAGGTTATTTTTTTTTCGAATCCTTTATATTTATCATCGTCTAAGGTAGGACTTGACTCACCGTTATGGATCCAGCCAGGCTGAAGGTAATCAATTTTTAATTGAAATACAGAATCAGTGTCGACGTAAATTGGATTATTTCCGGTTGATGGGATTTCGTAGATATTATTACTTTTTTGCTTATATAAAATAGCTTCTGAGAAGTGATTAGTCGTGCAACCACAGAATGTTAATAAGACTAATAATATTCCATATCTCATATTTATCTCCTTAATACTTTTTACTAATTTATACTAACTACATATAGCGAGGTAAAAAATTAACTGCATGAGATAAAGCTTTGCTTAAAATAAGGGGGATTCAAGTTTTTGAGGCATTTTGGTTTTAAAATACGCAATATTTATGGTGCAGCTAGAAATTTTTTAAAGATATTTAGTTTCTTTTTATTAGATCTAATTTAAATACTTTACGGGTTTGGTTTTAGAACTTTAAGTTGTTTTTGTATTACTGCTAGTTACTTTGTGTAATTTTTGGTGCCTTCAACTTGAAGACACCTTTGTCCAGTAACAGCGTTTGTTTCCTAAACAATCAACTGAACGGCATCAATAATCGGTTTGTTTTCTATATCAATGGTGTCGATGATGTGTTTGTGTAGGCGCTTTTTGTGCTCGGCGAAAATTGCGCGTTTTTTATCGAACTGGCTGGCAAATTCGAGGGCGGTATTAAATAAAGCTTCTTTGTTTGGGCAGGCTTGTTCAATAACATGATCCGTGGCAAGTTCGCCTGCGGTAACGCGGCGGCCTGTTAGCATCATCTCGTTAAAACGATAGTCTGGAATAGCTTTTTTAATGAAGGCGAGCATGCCCGGTAAAAACGGGATTGATAAGTCAACTTCTGGGAAGCAGAAAAAACCACGGTCGCTTTGCATAAACCTAAAATCACAGGCGCACGATAAAATTGCACCATTACCAAACGCGTGGCCATTAATTGCTGCAATTACTGGCATTGGGAAGAGTAATAGGCGTTTAAATACCGCATCCATTGAGTGCATAAAGCCACTTACTTCAGCAAATTTTTGTGTTTTTAATGCCGGCATAAGCCAATCGGTATCTATGCCCAAACTCCATGATTTCTCGCTGCTTGAAGTGATCACGAGTGCTTTGTGTTCAGGATTACGTTCGATTTCGTCAAGGCAAGTTAAAAAAGCCTCTGCAAAAGCAGGATTATGGCGATTTTCAGCTGTTGTCATAGTTAAGATAGCAACAGATCCTTGTGTACTTACATTCATCAGTGTCATGCTGTGCCTTCAATTTTATTGTGTTATGGGCATAGTTATATACCATCGGTTTAACAAAATAAACAACAAGTCTGACCAGTTGTAAATTTAGGGGCACTTCTCTTTTGGTTGATATGGTCTTTTAGTCGAAACTATTTTCCAATATATCGCTAATAGTGGTGAGTCATGGTAGCGTTATATCAAACACACTATTTAAAGCGTAACAATGGATTTGATCAGTTGGCAGTTTTTGAGTGGAGATTTATTAAGTCCGATCAGCACAATCATGCTCATTGTGGTTGCGGGCTTTACTTCAATGATTTCAGCAGCTTTTGGTGCGGGTGGCGGATTAATGCTGCTGGTGATCATGGCATCTATGCTTCCTATGAGTGTGGTTATTCCTGTCCATGGGTTAGTGCAGTTAGGCTCTAATGCAAACCGCTTTTTGTTCACGTATAAACATATTGATGGTGCAATGTTTGTGTACTTTTCTTTAGGGGGAGTCTTAGGTGCGCTGGTTGCCTCAACGATTGTAACATCAATTCCCCTTGAATTAATGAAAATAGTGGTCGCTGCCTTTGTGCTTTATTTACTGTGGGGTGTGACGCCAAAGCTCAGAGAAACCTCAAAGTTATGGCGCGTTCTCGCAGGGCTTTGGACCACGTTTATCTCGATGTTTGTAGGGGCAAGTGGGCCTTTGGTTGGCAGCTGCTTATATGTCAATAATTATAATAAGCTTAAATTTACCGCTACTTTTTCAAGCTGCATGACAGTACAACATACCTTAAAAGCGATTTTATATGGGACTGTGGGTTTTGCATTTTGGCAGTGGTTGCCGCTGGTTATGCTCATGATAATGAGCGGTGCTTTAGGTACTTGGCTTGGCCTTAAGTTATTGCACCGCATTTCGTCAGATAAATTTAAAAAGATTTTTCGTTTAGTGTTAACGGTGCTTTCCCTGCAACTTGCGTGGCAGGGAATTATGGCTTTTAGTATTTGAACAAACCCAGTTTAGCAACAATGCCACGTTCTAGTTCATTGAGCTGGCCTATGGTGTTATCGAGGTGCTGAGCTTCTTGCGATAGGCTCTTAGCGCCTTGGTTAATAAGCTGCATGGTATTTAAGATATCAGCGGTCACACTGGTTTGCTCTTCAGAACTTGCTGCAACGCTCTCGTTCATTTGATTAATGGTATTGATTTGTTTAGCAATATCTTTAAACACCGCTTGGCTTTTTTGATTTGCTTGGCTCACTTTATCGCTGAGTGACTTACTTTGCTCAGTTGCGGTTACACAATCAGAAGTATTGTTGTGTAGCGATACAATAATCGACTCAATCTCAGACGTTGAATCATAGGTTTTACTGGCAAGCGCTCTTACTTCATCGGCTACTACAGCAAAGCCACGGCCTGATTCACCAGCACGAGCCGCTTCAATAGCAGCATTTAGAGCCAGTAAATTGGTTTGCTCAGCAATACTTTTTATAACATCGAGCACTTGGCTAATTTCATTACTACTGGCGTTTAGTTGTTTAACTACGTTTGATGTATGGTCGAGTTGTGCAGCTAATTCATCAACCATGTTGCCATTGGCATTCATATTTTGTTCGCCTTGTTGGCATAAGCGATGTACGTCGGTTGTTTGCTGTGCAGTTTGATTGGCTCCTTGTGCAATCTCTTTGGTTGCTTCACTTAACTGACTAAGCGCATTGGTTGCTGAATCAGTGCGGTTATATTCAAGCTCGGCTTCGTTTTTAGAGCGCACAGATGCTTCGTTTACTGTGCTGGCTATCATTTCAAGCTCACTGGCTGTACTGCCTAGCTCTGTAATGATTTCTTGCACTTGCGCTATGAATCGATTGAACCCATCAACTAAATAGCCAATTTCATCATTCGATTGATAGCTAATGCGCTTTGTAAGGTCGCCTTCACCTTTGACAATTTCATCAACAAGGCTATTTACGCTATCGATTGGTTTTATCACTAACAGTCGCACGATATAAATAATCACCGCACCCAAGGCGATAAAAGAGACCAGCAAGGTAATAAACATGGTGCGTGTCGACTCAGCAATGGTGCTATGCAGTGCTTTTTGTGAGTAACCAATTTTTATGTGGCCAATTAAATTATCTAAATAGTGCAAATCAATAGTTTTGCTAACCGATACGCTATTGCTTTGTTTAGTGATAGAAGCAAGTGGCTTATTGCGATGATCTGTCACTGAAATGCTATGTACATGTTTGTTTTGCGAAAAGGCTTTAATAATCTGATTGATTAACGGCTCATCATAAGAGAATACCGGCTCGGCTAAAATAACCTGCATTTGCTCATTGAGAGCCGTGATGTCGTCTTGCCATTGTTGTGTTTGACTCGACTTTGCGAGCAGATAGTTTGCACTGATCACGAAGATCACGCTCAGTAAAAGGCACAAAGACAGTGCCAAGGTCATTTTATATTTTAATGATTTCATTGTGCGCTCATTGAAATGGGTTAAACCACAAAGGGCTATTTTTATTAGG
Organism: Pseudoalteromonas gelatinilytica; assembly: GCF_001641615.1. Lineage (GTDB taxonomy): Bacteria > Pseudomonadota > Gammaproteobacteria > Enterobacterales > Alteromonadaceae > Pseudoalteromonas > Pseudoalteromonas gelatinilytica. Next base: position 19,271 of record NZ_LRRU01000013.1, on the reverse strand, counting down.
TGTGTTCGACGATAACGTTGGGTTATCTAGCTCAATAACGCGACGCGAGCTTAAGTTGGCTTTTGATAAAACCGTTTGTACTTGGCTGTCTGCCAAAAACATGGCGTTAAATGTGCCATCAGCAATCATCTCGTTTAGCGCATCATTTAGCTGTTTATGAAGTGTGTGATTGTTTTTGTTGACGAAAAAGTAAAGTGGTGCGGTGTACTTAATCACCAAATGCGGCTCTACAGTGAGGTTAAGCTCTGAGTGATTGGCAATTTCATCCCAAGGTTCATTCACCCCACGTGGGAAGTAATCAAAGCGTTCGCCTTCAAGCATTGGGAACAAGTTAGGGTATTTTAATGTGGTAACAACGGGTAGTTGATTTGCTTTTAATATTTTCGTATCTGGCCAGGTTTTACCTTGCCCAGCGGTGAAACGTTTTAAATCTTGTAAGCTAGTTACCGAACTAAACAGTTCGCGGTTTTGTGCTTTCACTATTGCTACTCGCATGCCAAGTAAGCCACGAAATAAGGGGATATAAACGGCTTGATAATCTTGCTCTAACTGAGTGGATGTCATGCTCCACATCACATCCAGCTGGTTGTTTTTTACATCGTTTAAGATACGTGCGTTAGAGATATCTTTATTGGTTTCGTAAGGGTGAACATACTCTAAGTCAGCCCGTTCAATGGCGCTGATCAATAATTTGTGGGGAAGGGAGGTATCGCCACTGTAACTTTGAACTTTTACCGGTGCGGCAAAACAAGCCGACGTAAAAGTAAAGCAAAAAAGAAAAGCAAAATGACGCATAAAGCACCTTTGTTATTATTATGTAAACAATAAACTAAAGTGCTTTACGCGCTTTCTCAATCTTATTTCTTATGCATACGTATTCATACCTAATCAATCGCTTAGTAGGTTGTCGATTGACTTATCACCATTAAACAATTCAAACACTTGCGGTTTTTTCGGTGTACGTTCAGCAAGGTATAGCAGGGTATCTGCTACATCTTCACGGTTGATCACCGCATCTCGGCGCGTTGCAGGGCGCGTGGTGGTTAATAGCCCCGTTGCTGCATCATTTAATAGCGTGCCAGGTCTGACAATGCTGTAATTTAATTCGCTATTGATTAAATGTTGGTCAGCCATATGTTTTGCAACTAAATATGGTTTTATAGTGCTTTCAATATTATCTGGGGCATCAGCACCAATAGAGCTGACCATAATAAAGTGCTTAACCTTGGCATCTACCGCATAATTAATCGCTTTGACTGCGGCCCATAAATCAATCAGTAAGGTTTTATCTGCACCCGTAGCGCCGCCAGAACCCGCGCTAAAAATCACTTGATCAACACCCTCGAAGGCACGACTAAAATCGTTTTCGAGGTCTTGCTCTACAATCGTTAAATTATTACTTTCAAGCGCACTCAGCTTGTTTTTGTTTCGAACTAAAGCTACTACATCATGACCGCTTGCCAGCATTTTTTCGGTGGTCATTTTACCTATTTGACCCGTTGCGCCAATGATTAAGGTCTTCATATCAAACTCCTTCTAATTGCTGTGTTACTAAAGACCTTGGGGTGTGAATTTATTTTTAAAGGGGAAACTAAAAACGAAATTGTAATCAAGAAAAATAACGGGGCTAATTAAAGCCCCATCCAATCCTTAAATTTTATTGCGAATTAGGTCGCGAACAATAAAACGGCCGGGGTGGATAGCTTGGCTCACGCGTTCGCTAAATGGTCTTGGTTCATTGTTTAAACAAGCAATTAAATGCTCAGCACATAGAGGGGCACTGCACAGGCCTCTTGCGCCAAAGCCAGTGAGAAGATGCAAGCCTTGCTGAGGTTTCGATAACGTTTGGTACTGATAACGCTTACCTAAGCGTAGATTAGCAAACGCACTTACATAATCACTTTGTTCAGCCCACTCACCAGCCATAGGTAGATGGTCGATGAAGGTACATCTTACAGCTGCTTTTGCCGCTGTTATTTCACCTAAGGTCGTTGCAAACTCGCTGTCTGTGTAAAAACTTAAAAGTTGTTCGCGATTGGTATGGTTGTCTTGCTCTTTAACTTCACGGCTTTTTGAGTTTTTTTCAAAGGTCGCGCCCATACAATGATGACCCTGATATTCAGGAGTAAAATAGCCCTTATGGCAAAGCACTGTCTTTAGGCGTTTTGACTGCTCGCTTGCTTGCACATGCGAGACTTGACCGCGCACACCCACAACGGGCAGTGTCTGAGTTTGGCTAAACTGGTCACTGTGTTCACCTGCACAATTAATCACATCGCTAAATGGTCCGAATGTTTGCTCTTTTGTGTGTAATAACCAGCCATCAGCGGTTTTCTCGAGCTTTTCAATATGGCAATTAAAGTGACTGTCCATTTTATTACTGGTAGTTGCAGTTAACGAATTTGCTGCATTAAAGAGCGCTGTAACCAGGGCTGGTGGATTTACCCAGCCGCCTTTTGCAAAGAACACACCTGAATAACCCGTTTCCACGCCGGCAATTTCGTCGCCTTCTTCGGCGCTTACATTACGCAATAATTCAGCTGGCCAAAGTTCTTTATCGGCAAGGTTTTGATGTTTATCAGCTAGGCCTTGTTTAACCGCATGTTGTAATACACCACACCACTGGTGGGGGTAGTCAAAACCATCATCAAGTAATTGTTGGTAAAGACGCATCGCATATAAAAAACTATGAGCAAACATTTCACTGTGCGGTGAGTTCTTCGCTTGCAAATGCGGATAAACAGCCCCTTGTACATTGTGAGAAGCGCCCATGGCAAGCGCTTCATCTTGGCAAAAAAGCGTGGCTTTTAGGCCTCTTTTTGCCAGTGAATACAGTACACTGCTACTGGCAATACCACCGCCAATAACAGCCACATTACTCAATTCACTTTGCTGATGAGCAAAATAGGCAGGCCCTGATTGTTGCTCATTAGGCTCAGTTAGCTCGCCAATCAGCATTTCGCGTTTTTTACCATAGCCTTTAGCTTTACTCATGCTAAAGCCTGCTTCGATGAGTCCTCTTCTGACAAAGCCTGCGGCCGTAAAAGTGGCGAGTGTGGCATTTGCTCTAGAGATAGCCCGCATTTTGTTGAACAAACTCTGTTGCCACATATCTGGGTTTTTGCTTGGAGCAAAACCATCTAAATACCACGCATCGACAACTCCTTCATTTGGGTAACTCATGGCATCAATGCTGTCTTGTACGTCACCAAAATAAAGGTCGAGTACTAGTTTGTCGCCAGCAAATTCAAGGCGATGGCAGCCGGCCAAATTAATTGGGTATTGAGCAATTAGTTGCTCACTATATTCAGTTAAATTAGGCCAGGCTTTGAGTGCTTGAGCGAGGTCATCACGCTTAATAGGGAACTTTTCAAAAGAGATAAAGTGCAGGCGGGTAACACTTTTTTTACCACTATGGTCGTGTTGATTTTGAACTTCTTGCTCTGCATGCTGCCTATCAAGGTGAGCTGCAAAGTGTTGCCATGTATTTAAAAAGTTAAGCCCGGTACCAAAGCCTGTTTCAGCAATTGCAAAGTGGTTACGGTCATGATTTTGTAATCGTTGCGGGATATGGTTTTGTTGATAAAACACATAATGTGATTCGGCTAAGCCATCATCATTAGAGAAATAAACATCGTCAAACTGATCGGCGACAGGGGTACCAAGGTGATTAAAATGAATATGTGCGTTTTTGATCATGGTTTAACTAATTAACTACAAACTTTTTTTCATTATTTTACGTGTTTTCTTTGAAATAGTCTGGCGTTATTTATAAGCTAGACATTCAGAGTACATGTGTACGCTAGAAAGCTGACCACTTCGAGAGTAATTTCAGCGTAAAATAGAACACAATTTAGTATAGAGCTAAGGTAATTACCCATGAGAAGAGCCGTTATTACGGGCATCGGTGTTGTTTCAAGCATCGGTAACAACAAAGAAGAAGTATTAGAATCATTAAAACAAGGCCGTAGTGGTATCGCGTTCAACCAAGAGTTTGCTGACTACAACCTACGTAGTAACGTATCTGGCAAAATCGATATTGATGTTAAAGAGTTTGTTGATCGTAAAGCAATGCGCTTTATGGGCGATGCAGCGGCATACGCTTATATCTCTATGGCACAAGCGATTGAAGATGCAGGCCTTAGTGAAGATCAAGTTTCAAACGAGCGCACTGGTTTATTAGTGGGTTCAGGTGGTGGTTCATCTAAGTGGCAAGTTGAAGCCGCTGACATTTTACGTGAAAAAGGCGTAAAACGTGTTGGTCCTTACATGGTACCACGTACTATGGCGAGCACGACTTCGGCGTGCCTTGCAACACCATTCAAAATCAAAGGTGTTAACTACTCGCTAAGTTCTGCATGTGCAACATCTGCACACTGTATCGGCCACGCGGTTGAGCAAATTCAATTAGGCAAGCAAGACGTCATCTTTGCAGGTGGTGGTGAAGAGCTTCACTGGACACTCGCAATGGAATTCGATGCAATGGGTGCATTGTCTACTAAGTACAATGAAACACCAGAGAAAGCATCACGTACCTATGATGCAAACCGTGATGGTTTTGTTATCTCTGCTGGTGGCGGTATCGTTGTTGTTGAAGAACTTGAGCATGCACTTGCTCGTGGCGCGCACATCTATGCAGAAATCACAGGTTACGGTGCAACATCTGACGGCTACGACATGGTAGCTCCATCAGGTGAAGGCGCTGTACGTTGTATGAAGCAAGCAATGCAAGGCCTTGAAGGTGGTATTGATTACTTAAATACGCATGGTACTTCAACACCAGTTGGCGATGTTAAAGAGCTTGGCGCTATCCAAGAAGTATTTGGTGGTAACTCTCCAATGATCAGTGCAACTAAGGCGATGACAGGTCATGCTTTAGGTGCAGCAGGCGTACACGAAGCAATTTTCTCGCTATTAATGCTTGAGCATAACTTTGTTGCTCCATCAATCAACATAGATGAACTGGATGAGCAAGCACAAGGTCTAAATATCGTAACTGAGCGTAAAGACGTTGAACTAAATACAGTTATGTCTAACAGCTTTGGTTTTGGTGGCACGAACGCCACTCTCGTAATGAGCAAATATAAAGGTTAAACCTCTCCAGTATTTGCTTAAAGCCGAGCAATTGCTCGGCTTTTTCATTCTCGCTTTTAATTCCAACTGAAACTCGCACCTTGAGGTGGTTTGGGTATAAATAACCCCAAAATCGTCTTAGTTGTTACCTATCCGAATACCGATAAATTCGCTACAATAGCGCCACTTTCTGCCTCTCGGACACACAAATGAAAATTCTTGCAGATCAAAATATGCCATTGGTTGAGCAGTACTTTGCCGATTTTGGTGATGTTGAGCGATTTGATGGCCGTAATCTACAACCAGAGCAGCTAGTTGGAGTCGACATTTTGTTAACTCGCTCGGTGACCAATGTAGATAAAGCCCTACTAACTCAAGCAGATAAATTAAAATTTGTGGGCACAGCAACCATAGGTGTTGATCACATTGATACCGAATTACTTGCTGAGCGAAATATCGCATTTAGCAGCGCCCCTGGTTGTAATGCCGTGGCGGTAGCTGAATATATTATTAGTAGCTTATATGCCTTGAGCCAAGAAAATGCCAGCTCATTACAGGGTAAAACCATAGGGATAGTTGGTGTTGGCAGTATAGGAAGCTGCTTACATGATAAGTTAAGCCTGCTCGGTATGAATGTGTTGCTATGTGACCCACCAAAGCATGAAGCTGGTGAACTTGCAGAACACATTGAGTTAGACACATTACTAGCTCAAGCTGATATTGTGACTTTTCACGTACCATTAGTTAAGCAGGGGCCACATAAAACCTTGCACATGCTTAATGAAACACGCTTAAAGGCACTTAAGCCTGGAATGACAATTATCAATGCAAGCCGTGGTGATGTAATTGATAACCAAGCATTGCTAGCATTGTTTGAACAAGGTGCCCAATTAGATTGCGTGCTTGATGTTTGGGAAAATGAACCCAATATACTGACTCCTTTGCTTGATTATGTGCGTTATGCCAGTGTGCATATTGCAGGGCATACACTCGAAGGCAAAGCTCGCGGCACACAAATGCTGTATCAGCAAGTGTGTGAGCTTGAAGGCATCGCAGCGCTTAAGTCTCTGGACGATTTTTTACCGGAGCCAATCAGCCACTGTGTCACACTAGGTGAAACCTTTAACCTAGACGATATAGGTCGCTTAGTGCATCTAATTTATGATGTGCGTCGTGACGATGGCATTTTACGAAGTAAATTAGCAAGCGAAGGCTTTGATAGTTTACGCAAGAATTACCCGCCACGACGAGAGTTTAGTACTTTATCGGTGGCTGCAAACAGTGCATGTGAAGGCGCATTAGCTGCACTGGGATTTAGAATTAACGAATAAAGCCATTTGCTTTATTCAAAAGAGGAAAACACATGTCGCAAAAATTTAATGTAGCCGTTTTAGGTGCCACAGGTTTAGTGGGTCGTCAAATTATCGAAACTTTAGAAGATCGTAAGTTTCCGGTAGACCAATTATTTTTACTCGCAAGCAGCCGTAGTGCCGGCGAAGAAATTCAATTTCGCGGTGAGAGCATTGAAGTAATCGATGTCGAAGAGTTTGATTTTAGCCAAGCTCATATTGGTTTATTTTCAGCAGGCGGCAGTGTCTCTGAAAAATACGCACCGATTGCGGCAGAAGCAGGCTGTGTCGTAATTGATAATACCTCACACTTTCGTAATGACTACGATGTGCCATTAATTATTCCTGAAGTGAATGCATCAAGCTTGGCGGATTTCAGAAATCGCAACATCATTGCAAACCCTAACTGCTCAACGATTCAAATGCTGGTGGCATTAAAACCAATTTATGATGCTTATGGCATTGACCGCATTAACGTATCAACTTATCAAGCTGTATCGGGTGCGGGTAAAGAAGCCGTTGATGAACTAGCCAAGCAAACAGCAAACTTAATGAATGCTCGCCCAATGGATAATGCCGTTTTCCCTAAACAAATTGCTTTTAACGTGATCCCACAAATCGACAGCTTTGAAGATAACGGTTATACCCGCGAAGAAATGAAAATGGTTAACGAAACACAAAAAATCTTAGGTGATAACAGTGTTGTGGTTAACCCTACCTGTGTTCGTGTTCCCGTGTTCTTTGGTCACAGTGAAGCGATTAATATTGAAACGCGTATGCCAGTAGATATCGAACATGTTAAACAGCTATTAAACGATGCACCTGGTGTAGAGTTTATTGAAGACTTAGCGGATTACCCAACGGCTGTGTCAGATGCAAGTGGCAACGATACTGTATACGTAGGTCGTTTACGTGCTGATATTTCGCATCCACATGGTTTAAATATGTGGGTTGTAAGTGATAATACGCGCAAAGGTGCAGCAACAAATAGTGTGCAGATTGCTGAAGAGCTAATCGCAAATTATTTATAAATCTGATGATTTAGGCTGATCTAAATTTGACAGAAAGCGGCAATTTGCCGCTTTTTTTGTGAATTCACTGCCAAATTATTGCCGCATACGTTGTAAAAGCGTATAAACTTAACGATAACAATAAAAAAGTCTCTCAGCCGCTAATATTTAAGCTATTTACTATCAAGGTGTTGCAATAGATATTGCAAGGCAACTAAGTTATAGTTTGCAGCTGGAATAGAGCTTGCAAGAAAGCATAATTAAGAATCAATTCTGCAAGAATTACTTGATGTTTAAGCAACCAAGGTTGCTGCGTTAACATTTAAAACATAAAGGATCAGCATGCGCGGTTTAGCAACACTCTTCATATTAGCGTCTGCATTGGTGGTAACACCGACATACTCTGATGAAGGCTCCACACTTAAAGGCCCTAAAGGTGTCGATTACGGTGCGCAGGGGCGCTCAATTGGTCCAATTAAGCCGACCGATACACTATGGCGCATTGCCGCTAAAATTCGTCCAGACAACTCTGTCAGTATTTATCAGGTCATGCAAGCTCTGTATGACAAAAACCCATCGTCATTTTTAGACCAAAACTTGAATCACATGCGTGATGGCGCATACCTAAAAATCCCAACGATTTCAGAGATGCGTGCGGTCAATCCGACGCTAGCAAAAGCACGTTCTGAACAAGATGATGAGCTATGGGAGAAAAAGAAAAACGGCACACTGACCACTGCTGAAATTAATGAATCGCAAAAGAAAGTAACTCAAGCTCGCAAAGTTGATGTAGACGAAGCAAAACAAGAGCTTAAACAAGAAATCAACACCATTAAAACAGAGCAGGGCACGCAATTAGTAGAGCTTCAAAAGCAGTTTAAATCATCGGTTGAAAACGTTGAAGAAATCTTAGCTGAGAACAACAAGCTCAAAAAGCAACTTACCGGTATTTCTAAAGAGCTTGAAACTGTTCGCGATCAGCTTGGCCAAGACAGTGAAATTCAAAAACAGCTGAAAGAGCTGATCACTAAACAAAATGAAATTATCGAGCAGCAAAAAGCAAAAAAGATTGAAGAGGACAGTGGGTTTAACTTTTCGAATTTACTGAGTAATCCACTTGTTCTCGGTGCATTAATGTTTATTCCTGCATTACTGATCATTGCTGCCGTTGTAATGTTTTTGAAAAAACGCAATAGCCCTAGTGATGATACGAGTGCCAGCGATGACGATGAGTTTTTACCTCAAAGCCCAACGTTTAAGGCTAATGACGATTTAGAACCTATGGTCGAAAGCGACCCTCTAGTACCTGATCCAATTGAAGACCACGATGATTTAAGTGTGCGTTTAGATGATGACTTAGATCAAGATATGCTGCCAGATGACGACATTATTTTCGACGACAGTATTGATGATAGCTTTGATGAAGATGACAGTATTTTAAACCAAGATGAGTTAGAGGGTTTATTAAGTGATGACATCGAATTTAATGATGAATCATCAACTATGGCTGGCGACGATGATGATTTAGATGCATTTTTACAGCAAGATTTCGATCAAACTGATGATGACAGTTTAGGTGATGAAATAGACCTAGATGTTGAGCAGCCACAGGCAGATTTGTCTGGTGATATTTTAAGTGCTGATGACATTGACGACCTTTTTGATACTGACGATGACTCATTAGATAACGCGAATGATGAAATGGCAGCACTTAGTGAAGAGCTGGCAGAAGATGACGCGGAAGATGATTTTGACATTGATAGCTTAATTGATGAGCAAAACAATACTGATTCTAATCAAGACGTTAATCTAGACGATATCGATGATTTACTTGATGAAAATAATGACGCATCAGCCACGAACGTTGAAGCTGAACTTATTGACGAAGATGATTTCGATATCGACAGCTTAATTGATGAAGCGCAAACCGAAGAGCCATCCTCAGATCTTAATGATGCATTAGGAAATGATGATCTTGATGATGCGCTGGATGTTGATGACATTGACTCGTTATTAGATGACGTTCAAGAAGAACAAGCGTCAGTCGAAGAACCAATTGCAGATCAACTCATTGACGAAGATGATCTTGATATCGATAGCTTAATTGATGAAGCGCAAGTAGCAGAGCCAGCAGCTGAAGAGAACGATGCATTAGAAAATGATGATCTTGATGATGCGCTGGATGTTGATGACATTGACTCGTTATTAGATGACGTTCAAGAAGAACAAGCGTCAGTCGAAGAACCAATTGCAGATCAACTCATTGACGAAGATGATCTTGATATCGATAGCTTAATTGATGAAGCGCAAGTAGCAGAGCCAGCAGCTGAAGAGAACGATGCATTAGAAAATGATGATCTTGATGATGCACTGGATGTTGATGACATTGACTCGTTATTAGATGACGTTCAAGAAGAACAAGCATCAGTCGAAGAACCAAATGCAGATCAACTCATTGATGAAGATGATCTTGATATCGATAGCTTAATTGATGAAGCACAAGTAGCAGAGCCAGCAGCTGAAGAGAACGATACATTAGAAAATGATGATCTTGATGGTGCGCTGGATGTTGATGACATTGACTCGCTATTAGATGAAGCTCAAGAAGAGCAAGTGCCAGTCGAAGAACCAAGTGCAGATGAGTTAATCGACGAAGACGAGCTTGATGATGCCCTGGATGTTGATGACATTGATTCATTATTAGATGAAGCACAAGAAGAGCAGCCTGAAGAAATACAAGAATCTGAGGAGCTTGTTGAAGCGTTAACAGAAGAGCCAAGCGCAGACGATTTAATCGATGAAGATGAGCTTGATGATACCCTTGATGTTGATGACATTGATTCACTCTTAGATGAAGCACAAGAAGAGCATCAGCCTGAAGAAATACAAGAACCTGAAGAGCTTGTTGAAGAATTAACTGAAGAATTAGCAGAAGAGCCAAGCGCAGACGATTTAATCGACGAAGATGAGCTTGATGATGCCCTTAATGTGGGTGACATTGATTCTCTCTTAGATGAAGCTCAAGATGATCAACAGCTTGAAGAGATACAAGAACCTGAAGAGCTTGTTGAAGAGTTAACTGAAGAGCTAACAGAAGAGCCAAGCGCAGACGATTTAATCGACGAAGATGAGCTAAGTGATGATTTCGATACCAATGATATCGACTCACTTCTTGACGATGTTGGTGCAGAGCCGCAAGAGCCTGAACTCTTGGATGAAGATGGCTTAGATGTTGATGACAATGATATTCAAGACATGCTTGAGCAAGATGATGAATTAGATGTGACTGATATTGATTCATTATTAGAAGAGGATTCTATTGATGAACAAGATTCAGACTCTGAAGACGAGCTTGAAGAGCTTATTCAACAAACAAATGAGCTGAAACAAGATACCGAAGCGCAAATTTCTGATTTAAGCCACGAGCAAAACATCAATACTGAGCATGATGAAAACCTGCAAGAGTCTCTTGAAGATTTAGCAGATGCGGATCAAGTAATAGATGACTTAAATGTTGAATCAGTTGCCTCAGAGTTAGTTGATGAAGCAGATGATACTGACGAAGTTGATATTGATGAGGCACTAAATCATGAATTTAACGAAGATAGCGACGAGCTATTGGATGAAGATGACAGTCTTGATGAATTTGATGATCCATCACTGAAAAGCGTCGATGAGTTATTAAGTGAAATCGGTGAAGAAGACGATTATGTCGCAGCACCAGATTGGTCAATTGATGAGCCTGAACAAGACATTGAAGAGGTTGAAATTGACTTAGGCGATGATCCGCTAGCCGATGAAGACTTAACGGATGAGTTTGATTTAGCAGGCGAAGAAGAGCCTCTGCAGCAAGATACGGTAACGCCTAGCCAAGAGTTAGAAGAGTACCCAGAGCTTGAGCTAGATGAAGCGGGTTTTGAGTTAGATGACTCTGATGAACAAGCTTCTGAAGAATTAGATGCTGATTCGCCATTACAGTTAAGCCAAGCGGAGCAAGACCTTGCAAATTCTTTAGCAGCAGGTAATGAACTTGATCAGCTAGACGATGATTTTGATGATGATATCTTGCTTGATAATGAATTCACAGAACAAGACATGCTTGATCCTGAAGATGATTTACTCTCTTCTTCAGAAAACGAAGCGCCATCAGTACAACCGATTGAAGAGCCGATTGATGCTGAAGTGGCTGATAGTAAAGACGAATTAGAGGATTTCCCAGAATTCGAATTAGACGATATTGAGCTTGATGATACGACAGCAGCTGAGCAAACAATTGCTGATTTAGAGTCAAATTTAGCCGATGAGACTGACTTGAGTGAAATGTCAGACGATGAAATCGATGATGATTTTATGGCTGACTTAACTCAAACCGACTTTGATGCGCTGTTAAATGAATTAGCAGAGCCAGACGAAGCAGATATCAGTGATGCCAGTGAGTTCGATGTTGATTTTAATGCACTGTTAAATGAAGATTTACAGGGTGAAAGCGAGCAACCAGTTGAACCTGAAGTAGAGCACATAGAAGAGGCGCAACAAGCGCAACAACCTTCTGATGATGAGTTTGTCGATATCGACTCGTTACTTGAGCAAAGTGATGATGAAGCACTCGACCATGAACCTTATGATGACATTGATATGGATGTAGGGTTAAGTGATTTTAATGATTTACTTGCCGGCGATAACCCAACTGATGTTGATGCCGAAAGTGGTGGTTACTCAGCAAAACTGGATTTAGCGCGAGCATATATCGAAATAGATGACTTTGATGCAGCGCTGCAAGCCATTGAAGATGTTATTGCCAATGGCCCAGAGGAAGTGCAAGAAGAAGCACAATCACTTAAAGCTAAAATTAACGAGTAATAAGTAAAACTAACCAATAAAAAACCGAGCTAACTAGCTCGGTTTTTTTATATCTAAGCGAAGATTATTGCTTGTCTTGTAAGCGACGAGTTTTGAAATCAGACTCGGCTTTCCACTTAGGCCAATCGCCGTTATTAGCAAGTTTAGCGGCAATATCTACGATCAGCTCAATATCCTGCTCAACACCACCCATCGACCAATCTGCTGAATAGTCGTCAGCTTCTTTGTGATATTTATGGGCGATGTAATCAGGATCTGTATCACCTAAGCTCATAAATAGTAAGCTAGGCACGCCTTGCTTAGCTAGAGAGAAGTGATCAGAGCGGAAGAACAAACCATTTTGAGGACGAGGGTCCATTTTTACATGACGACCTTGTGCTTTCGCTGCATCTGCAAGGTAGTCTTCCATTTCAGACATGTCTTTACCGTATTGTAATATGTAGTCAACGCCATCAAGTACGTTCATACCATCAATATTAAGCAGTGCGACCATTTGCTTGGTTGGTACAATTTCGCCAGTAGCGAATTGCTCAGAACCAATAAGCCCAGTTTCTTCAGCCGTAAAGTTGGCAAAGATAATCGAGCGTTTAAATGGTTTTTTCTTATGCATTTCAGTAAGAATACGGGCTATTTCTACCGTTGCTGCGCTACCTGATGCGTTATCAACAGCACCATTGTAGATTTTCACGCCTTCATCAGTTTGCTTGGTACCAAAATGATCCCAGTGTGCACCAATTACAATGTACTCATCAGGGGTTTCGCTACCTTTAAGCGTTGCAACAACGTTATGCGATTGTGCTTGAGAGATATCACTTTTCAGTGTTAGGGCTGCTTTCGCTTTTAAGTCGACAGGTTTAAAGTCTGCTTTTAGCGCGTTGGCTTTTTCAGTTTGATAATCAAGACCCGCTTGAGCAAAAATTTCATTTGCTGCTTGTTCATCAATCCAGCCCATTACAGGGATGTCAGAAGCGTTTTTATCTTGGTCGATTAAGGTATATTTACTACCCGTGTTCGAGCTTTCTACAACACCCCAAGGGTATGCGGCAGGAGCTGTTTCGTGAACGATAAATACCGCTTTTGCACCTTGGCGTGCACCTTCTTCATATTTGTAAGTCCAACGACCGTAGTAGGTCATAGCATTACCGGTGAAAAGTGCGTCGTCTTGGGTGGCAAAACCAGGATCATTAACAAGTACAATGATTGTTTTGTCTTTTACATCAATATCTGCAAAGTCATCCCAGTTATATTCAGGTGCATTAATACCGTAGCCAACGAACACTACATCAGAGCCATCAATGTTGATTTCAGGATTAATCTGCTGCGTACGGGCGGTAAAATCACTGCCAGCATTAAAACTTAAATCACCTACTTTTAAGGTCATGTTTTGATCTGGAGTGAGTTTTGCCATGGTAACTGGCTGTAAAAACTCGCCATTAAAACTGCCGCTTAAGCCGAGTTTTTTATATTCGTCGGCTAAATAGTTAATGGTCAGTGTTTCGCCTTCAGTTAAAGGGCCGCGGCCTAAGAATTCATCAGAGGCGAGGGTTTTAATATGTGAGCGTACATTGGCAATGTTAACGGCTTCATGGCTGCTTGCGCTTGTTGCATCAGCGCTTGATGTTGGTTGCTCAGAGCAACCGAATAAACCAACTGCAAGTGCCAAACTTGCATACTTAAGGTGAGTTGTCATAGTTTTTCTGGTTGATTGCACAGGGTTTCACTATATGGGACGAGAAGGGGGGCTGTCCAGAAAGAGTCTACAAATAACTAATTATTCAGGATGAAAGGATAATAATGCACCTTTCACCCTGCCAATTTTACCACCACGCTTTATCAATCGCGGTATCTTGAATCTTAAAAACCTCTCCAACTAGCGGAGTACTCAGTGATACTTGCTCCTGTCCTGCTTTTTTAGCGACACGTTTAAGTGGGTCATACCAAGCATGAAAGGCGAGATCGAATGTTCCATTATGCACTGGCACCATTACATCACCTTGTAAATCGAGATGGGCTTGCACTGATTGCTCTGGTGTCATATGAATGTCAGCCCAATCTTTGTCGTAAGCGCCGGTTTCAATAAAGGTGATATCAAATGGCCCATAACGATGACCAATTTCTTTAAAGCCAGCAAAATAGCCAGAGTCACCGCTAAAATAAAAGCGCTTGTCATTTACTTTAATAGCCCAAGAGCCCCAAAGGGTTTTATTACCGTCTGTTAAACCTCGACCAGAGAAGTGCTGGGTTGGTGTAAATACAATTTGGCTATTAGCTATATTTTGCTCTTGCCACCAATCAAAACTATGCACTTTTTGTTCATCAACGCCCCATTTTTTCAGGTCGTTTTCGACTCCTAATGGCACATAAAAAGAATCTGTTTTATCAACAAGCTGTTTAATTGCTGCTTTATCTAAGTGGTCATAATGGTTGTGTGAAATAAACACCTTGGCAATATTAGGTAACTCTGCAATGCTGATAGGTGTTGGCTGAAAGCGCTTTGGACCCATGAATGAGAAAGGCGAAGCGCGCTCTGAAAATACTGGATCAAATAGCCAGTATTCGCCATACACTTTCGCTAAAATAGAGGAGTGACCTAGCTTTACAAAATGCACTGTGTCATTTGATAAACGCTCAAGCTGAGCGTGAGAAACAGAATGCATAGGCAGCTCGCCCTTTGGCTCTGCATCAATTTTCTTTTCAGTAATAAAGCGTTTGAAGATACCTAGCGTTTTCTTAAAGCTGGGTCTTTCTACTTCAGCACTATTGTGGAACTTGCCATCAGATAATTGCGCAGAGTGGCTGTTATCACTCACGCCTTCAGCGGCTAATTGATTATTCATAATAAACACTCCTATCACGATGCATAGAGTGGCGATTGCGAGCCATTTTAGAAATTTCATATCGTCACCATAAGTAAACTACACGGTGTAGTTTTTCATGGTTTGCTATAAAAGTAAACTATCTAGTGCATTTTTTATTTTTGCGTTACACTAGTAACCCTTATCGGAGGGGTCCATGAAATTATCACAGAGAAAACGATTAGATATTTTGAATGCAGCTGAAACATTGTTTTTTCAGCAGGGTGTTGAGCATACAAGTATGGATCAGGTTGCAAGCTTAGCGGGTGCCTCAAAGCGCACCGTATACAATCACTTTGAAAATAAAGATGTGTTGTTTCAAGCTATTCTAGTGTTTATGTTTGAAAAAGTTCGCCAAGAGCAAGCGGTGGTGTTTGATGCTGCTTTGCCAATTGCTGAGCAATTAACACGCATTGCTGAACAAGAAGTCACGTTACTCACCTCTGAAGAGTTTTTAAAAGTAGCGAAAGTCGCTTTTATGCAAATGTTACAGCAACCTGATTTAGCAAAATCATTAGCCAGTAATAACATGGGCTGTATGCAAGATCTGGTGGCGTTTTTAGAAGCGGGTGTGCAAGCGCAGGTGTTAACGATTGATGATGTTGAGTTTGCGGCAAAACAGTTTGTTTATCAGTTAAAGTCGCTGATCTTTTATCCGTTGCTGTATGGCTTTGAGCGTCAAGAAGGTGACTCAGACAACAAAGTGATAAGCGAAACCGTGAAAATGTTCTTAGCGCGTTATGGGCGCTGATATTTTGGAATATAAAAAAGCCCGCTTAATGCTGGGCTGATACTTTATTAGGGATCTACATATGTAGATCCCTTTTTATTTATGTACATAAAATCATAGGGTTAACATTAAAACTTACGCAAAAAAAACATTCGCGAGCAGATGTATTTTCTATATATTCAATAGCTTAAGTAGTTAATTGAAATTTTTCTAATTATTACTAGAATTGATCGCTAGGGGGATCAATGGACAGAGTAGTAATAATAGATACAGAGACAACTGGCTTGTCTCCACGCAAGGGCAAGCATCGCATTGTTAACCTTGCTGCCGTAGAAATAATTGATGGCGATATCACAGGCAGCATCTTCCACTACTTCTAAAACCCTGAAGGTAAGAAGAGTACGTCGGAAGCCCACGCGGTACACCAAATTGAAGATTCATTTTTGCTTGATAAGCCAACGTTCTGCCAAATAGCTGAAGAATTTCTAGAGTTCATAGATGGTGCACGACTTTCCTTTTACAATTCAGAATTTGATGTTGATTTCCTGCAATCAGAAATTGATCGATGTGGACTAGATATTGTCTTCAATAGAGATTACGACGTATCTTGCTTGATGAGGGATTTTGCCAATAGGGAAAACTATGGGAAATGGGTCAAATTAGATAATGCTTGCATACGTTATGGTATAGACATTACTGAAAGAAAATCACACGGTGCCGCAATAGATGCCTTTATTACAGCGGAGCTGTACCTGAAGTTTCATTATTCGAGTGACAAACCACTTGCGAAGACACCGCATCAAAATGAACGTGTCGAGCCTACAGCCTTTCCAATCCCAAGAGCCTACAAAGATCCTATCACTGGTAAAGCTATTCAGCTTAACTACTGTAAGAACCCAAACTGCCGAAACTATGGTGTAGCCGCACTTAATCCCAAACGCAAAGCTGATGGCTCTATAATGCGAGGGTTAGGTAATGATTATAGGTTTACTAAAACAAAGATAGGTCGCGTGTTAACTTGCATCATCTGCGGCACAAGTACAAAACTGATAAACAACAAAGCTTTCGTTGAAGAGTCAAATAGGCAAAAGCAAATATTTTCCAATAAAGAGATTTGTTGCCCTGATAAGAAACTTGAAACATCACGACGACGAACTAGGCCATGTCGAAATGCGGTGGTAAATTGGTTAGATAAGCCTAAGCGTTACACCTTAAGAGGCACAGTACCGTCAACAGTAGAGTCATTGAAGTATCGAGAAGCCCAAAGGATTGAATGCAATGCCTGTCACAATCCTTTCAACGTACCGTTGAACGCTGAGTATGGTCAAAAGAGAGCTGATATCAATGGAATATTGTTCAGAATGCTTATTAACAAAGGTATCGTCAACAGAATGGAAGAAATTTTGGATGTGCCTATCACTTTAATTTACCACCGTATCGAGTTTTTCTTTAACCAGTGTGTTGAGTTTGACCGTTGGCACATACAGAACAACATTCAGGCTTTAAAAGGCAAAACCCTAGAAGTTAGTATGGACAGGCAGCACTACCTGTCTAACTGGAGTGATAAGAAGGACAGTCGCCCTACGAAACTGGTAAATACTTCAACGGTAGACAATAAAACTCGATTTGTATTTGCTAGTACAGTTAACTTCGACACCACCTCAGACTGGGAAGTAATTAAAAGAGACATTAGCAGATGTAGTGATCTTAAGAAGCCTGAACACAAGAGAAGGTATGGTCAGTACGTTCTATCCAATCAAGAAGTCGAAACTGATGACGTTGATGATACCCTGCCTCTGAAAGCACCAAATAAAAATTTACTAGTGCAACAAACTTATTCTCTCATGGCACACCTTGAAGTGATAAAACAGTACGTAAATGAGGCGCGTTACACTCGTTTATTCGCAGATGCCGACGAAGGCTTTGAACTTGGTATTGGGTTAGTGATGAAAGAACAGATTGCGGCCAGCAAACTCTACCCTGTGCTTGTAAAAGCAGAAAGGAACAATGCCAGCCAAATGCAAGACAAGCGTGCCTGGTCAGAACAAGTTCTTCTTAAGCATGGGATTACTATGAGCGACATAAAGAGGGCCAAAGTTGATAGAGAAAAACTAGCTCAAATATCGCAACAATATTGGGCTGCCGAGATGCACAAACGTACTATTGAATCAGGATCGGCTAAATCAGAGTGGTTAGTTCATCCATTTCCTAAATCTAGACATTCTGTTCAAGTAAAACCATTAGTAGGCTTTCATGGCGCTATATCTGTTAGCCAAACGCTATCTGAGAATTTGTTAGATGTATCTACATATGGAGTTGATAACTACTTTCAAATGATACGCCGCCGAATCAATATGTTCGAGCGACCAATAACATCAGCCACAAACAGTAAACGATGGAATGGCTACGCTTCATACAACCCTAAATGGGCGGTTATGATTATTGAGATATTGAGGGTCTACAACAACTACGTATTGACCGACGAAAAGTCACTTAAAAACAAAGGACTGTATCAGGAAGCAACAACACCAGCTCAAAAGCTTGGCATTACAGATAAGAAATATACAATAGAAGATATTCTAGACTTTACAGTCGCGAGCAAAATTAAAAACTTACAATAAGGAAGTCAATGATTAAAGGAATAGAGAACAGAGCTAAGCTAGCTGTCGGGGTGTCGGCATTCGCTATATTAATAATGGCATTTCAATGGTCAATCATTGATTGGATAACTCCTTTCTTGATGATGCCGTTGATGCTTGTGGTATTTATTGTCTTTTTAACGGGACTCGGTTTTAGCATTTCATGTCTTTTTAAGTTCAAAGAAATTAGGTGGTTGGCAACAATTCCCTTAGCAGTCCAATTGGTTGCCCTTGCTGTACTAGAGTTTGTTCCGTTTACGAAGCTCTGGATAAATGCAGATTTCCACTTATATGAATCTCAACGTCAAGAAGTCGTCGCAAGGGTTTACTCTGGCGAGCTTGTCTCTAATGTACAACATAATTCATCGTTAATAGCACTAGGCTCTGAGTATTCAAAAATATCAATGGGCGGAAATGAGATTGTGGTTCAAGATATCGACGGTTCGAAATACGTTTTCTTCTACACCTTTAGAGGGATATTGGACAACTATTCTGGTTTTTTATATGTCCCTGACGGCGGCGACCCAAGGAGCTATGCGGATTTAGATGAAGAAGATGTAACTCAAATAATAAAATACGCAGACAATTGGTACTACACCTCACACCATTAATTACAGTAGACCTACTAACCTATTGTTTTTAATGAGGATATACCTGCTCTCGAATGTAATTTTCGACATATCTTGATGGCTAAGCATTTGATTTCACGTTGAAATAAAAAAGGGATCTGAGTATTCAGATCCCTAATAAAGTAT
>NZ_LRRU01000012.1:0-25000 GCF_001641615.1 Pseudoalteromonas gelatinilytica | reverse complement strand
TTGGACCCAGCATTACTATTTGGTGCAGGCTTATTAATTGGTGCTTTAGTTATTGCAGCACTTTCATCAACGTCAAGTGAGGAGGCCGAAGTAAAAACAAAAACACTTTATGTTGGCAACCTACCTTATCGTGCTAATGAAGGTGTTGTTCGTGCTTTATTTGAAGAGCAAGGCAAAGTTTTCAACGTACGTTTATTAAAAGATAAAAATACAGGTAAACGTCGTGGCTTTGGTTTTGTTGAAATGGCAGAAGCGGATGCAGATAACGCAATCAATCAATTAAATGATAGCGAGTTCCAACAACGTACTTTAAAAGTGCGTGAAGCAAAACAAAAACAAGAGAACGAGGCTAATGGTTTCCGTGAGGAATCTGATCAGTCAGCGTAATCAGCTCAACGCGTAATTGCGAATGACCTATAGGAGCCGTTGCATAGTAATGCAGCGGCTTTTTTTTATCGGTTGTAAAAGTAAAGCCTCGTAAAGTAATCAAACTTTCAACGCGCTTAGCAATAGCTTTACCTGAATCAATGAGTAATACCTGTTGTTTGAAGTAATCACTAATCGCGCTGGCGAGTAATGGGAAATGCGTACAACCAAGAACTAATACATCTATATCTTCTGCTATCGCTAAATCACTCAATACTTTCTCAAGCTTTGCTTTATTGATTTTCTGCGTATGAAATAGTGTTTCAGCAATTTCCACCAGCGCCGTTGATCCATATAAGCTAACTTGTGTGCCTTGGCTATGAGTACTAATTAAGTTTGCAGTGTAGCGACTCTTAGTCGTCGATGGTGTTGCCAATAAACCAATATGTTTACTCTTACTAATAGCGCACGCAGGCTTTATCGCAGGTACAACACCAACAACTTCGATGTTTGTATTAGGGCGAATAGTTTCTAATGCAGAGGTAGAAGCGGTATTACAGGCAATAACTAGGATATCTACGTGTAAGTTTGCTGTTTCTATAAACTTTAGTAGTGCAAAAAGACGAGCGATGATCGTTTGCTGGCTTTGTGCGCCATAAGGCAATAAAGCATTATCCATAAAATAGCTATAATCAGCATCAGGGATCACAGCTTGGATCTGTTCTAGTACGGTTGTTCCACCTATACCTGAATCAAACACCATTATATGAACTGACAAACTGCTTACCTCGGATCATCAAAGGTCAGCAGTTTGCCATGTGGCTTAATAAAAAGAAAGAAGGACTACGCTTCTTCTTCTGTTGCCGAACGTAGCTTATTCATTTGCTCAAACATGGCTTTGGTATAATCTACCAACTTACTGACTTCTTCTTTATCTTGGTTTAACCATTGTAAGATGCCAGCTAGTTCATTTTGCAAACCAATATCGCCCGCTTTATTAAACGCCTGCTTCAAGTCGTCATTAAATGGCGCAATTTTCTCAGCAACTTCTTTTTCAGGGGCTGGTTTATATTCTTCATAGCCTTTAATAGCTGCCACTGTTTTGGTTTGTTTCAGATCCATCGTAAAGCCAACAAGTTGCTCGTTGCCTAAGTTCAACTCTTTAGCTTGTTCAAAGGCATCTTCTAATGAACCAGAGAAGAATGTCTCACTGACACTTTGTAAGTCTTCCATCAGTTCATTGATAGCTTGCTGCTCTTGCTCATTTAGATCGCCATTGACTGTCATCGAGAATGATAAGTCACGAGATTGAGACGATTCACTGACAAAGGCCTCGTTATCACCATTTTTGCTATAGCTGCTTGCTGACTTACTTTGATATGCATCTGCAAAACTAATACTCACTTCATCACCTTCAGCGGTGGTGAAGGTGTATTCAGCGTTATTACTTAAACTAATATACTGAGCTTGGCTTACTGAAACCGCATTCGGTTTAGGATTGAACAAGTCTTCCTCTAATTCATCAATACCTTTGTAGATACCTTCTTTAGACTTTTTGATCCCTTCTTCAATGTCATCGTTGAGAATGCCTGACTCTTTAAGCTCACCATACGCATCGTCGATGCCCATTTGCACACCTTTACGTGCATCACCTAGCATGCCTTTGAGTTTTTCATCATCAGCACCATCGGCTTTTGCTTTACGAAGTGCACCGCCAACAAAGTCGAGAACGTTTTTTACGATCTCTTCAAAGTCGAACAGCGGCTTATCTTTTTTCTCTTCGGCTTTAGGTAGGCCTAATGCCTCTGCAAGTTTATCATCAAGAACTTTTGCCGCGAGCTCACGACCGCGTTGTTGATAACTATCTTGACGATTTTGAATGGTAGGCTGTTGCAATGCCTGCTTGCCATTGTATTTATTCACATTTGTATTAGGCATATAGCCTAGGTTGCCAATTTTCATGATCCGACTCCATGTTATGGTTAACTCATTATCGGCCAAAAACCACAGAACATAAGTTTTTTGTATAAAAAAACGACACTAAAATAAATAACAAAACTAGACAAATCCTCAGCGCTCCCTACAATAGCGCCGTTATAAAGCTAAGAGATAAAAGGTAATCAGCCATGGCGGTTATAAAAATTGATACAACTCAATACGATGCACAATTGAGTGAGAAAGAGCAGCGCATCACCTCACAGTTTCGACGTTTTGGTGTCGAAAAATTAGAAGTGTTTGGCTCTGATCCTATTCATTACCGCCAACGTGCAGAGTTTCGAGTATGGCATGAAGGTGAAGACCTGTTTCACATCATGTTTGATCAACAAACTAAAGAAAAAATCCGCGTTGATGAGTTTGACCCTGCAGCACCTTTAGTAGGTGAAGTTATGCAAGCCATGATCGAAAACTTAAAAGGTAGCGAAGTTCTGCGCCGTAAGCTATTTCAAATCGATTACCTATCAAGTTTAAGTGGCGAAATCCTTGTTAGCTTGTTATATCACAAACAATTAGATGAGCAGTGGCTGCAAGCAATTAAAGAGCTTAAGGCAAAACTGAGCACACAGTTTAAAATTGATTTTATTGGTCGTGCTCGTAAGCAAAAAGAAGTGATTGGTAATGACTATGTTATCGAGCGTCTTAACGTAAACGGTAAAGAGCTTATTTATCAACAAGTCGAAAATAGCTTTACACAACCAAATGCGAAAGTGAACATCAAAATGCTCGAGTGGGCACAAGCGCTTTGCCAACCACTTAGCAATGATTTGCTTGAGCTATATTGTGGAAATGGAAACTTTTCTATTGCCCTTGCGGATTCATTCGATCGCGTATTAGCCACTGAGATATCAAAATCATCGGTTTACTCAGCGCAATACAATATTGCACAGAACAAAGTTGATAACTTAGATATTATTCGTATGTCGAGTGAAGAGTTCACTCAAGCGATGAAAGGCGAACGTACCTTCTCTCGTTTAGATGGCATAGATCTGAAAAGCTATAACTGCCAAACAATCTTGGTAGATCCACCACGCGCAGGCATGGACACGCTAACTTGTGACCTAGTTGCCAACTACGACAACATTATTTATATCTCGTGTAATCCCGATACCCTAGAGCGTGACCTTGATCACTTATGCAAAACCCATGAAGTAAAACGCTTTGCGATTTTTGATCAATTCCCTTACACCCACCACATCGAATCAGGTGTGTTTTTGCAACGCAAATAAAATTATTTCTCTGCCAGCGCAGCAAAAAGCGCTGGCAACTGCTGCTCACTGAAGACTTCTATATTGTTGTCGGTTAACAGTTTTGCAGTTAACCCCATCCCTGATATTTTCTTTCCTGAATGACTACCATCATAAATAGTATTGCGACCACATGATGGGCTTGATTCTTTTAATAATGCAAAATGAATGCCTTGCTTTTTGCAAAGCTTAAGTGCTTGTTCTGCGCCATAAGCAAATTGTACTGTGACATCTTGCGCATCTTTGGTAAGTACTCTGCCCGCTTTAATTTCTGCAGGCGGCCTTGGTGTCGGTAAGCCACCAGCCACTTCAGGACAAAATGCCACTAACCTTCCCTGTTGTTTAAGTGTTTCTAAGCCTGGATGAAGTAAATTTTGCGATTGCCCATCATAACGAACAGGGGTTCCTAACAAACAGCTTGAAACTAATAGTTTTTGCATTTTTCTTTACCAACAAAAAAGCTCCGCGAACGGAGCTTTTAATTAAATTTAATTGAGCTTATTTATCAGCTAGGTAATTAATTAAGTCTGCCATGCTCTTCGCATCGCTAATACCTGAATCCGCACCTAAGATTAAACGGTATTTACCGTTAACAATAAAGGTTGGAACGCCTTTTAACGCACCTTTTTGTTGATAGTATTCTTGATCGCGAGTCATTTTAGACGCCATCGTGCGCACAGAAAAACTGTTGTAGTACTTATCAAAGTCTTCTGCTGTTACACCTTGTGCAACGAAGATGTCTTTCATGTCTGCCAGTTCATTAATACGTGCACGCTTAGTGTGAATATGATCAAACACAGCTGCAACTAACTTATCGCTATTTGGTAATACCGTTGCAGTTGCATAACCCTGTGCTAAAACAGTTTGGATTTCTGGATCGCGAGGGCCAACAAAATTTACGTGGCTCTTTTTAAACTTAACACCCTCTTTAAGCATCGTTTTAAGATCAGCAACGATAGGCTCAAATGTATTACAGTGCGGGCAATAGAATGAGAAGAACTCTTTTACTTCTGGCTTTTTAGAAGCGCGCGCATCAATCGTTTCATAATGCTTACCTTCTTCATATTGCGCTGCTGAGGCATTTGCCGCTAAACCTAGCGTGGCTGCCATTAATACAGCTTTTACTAATTTGATCATTACTTCATTACTCCGAAATTATTGTTTTAATAAAAATTCGACTAACTCATCAAGCATCTGCTGGCTCTTGATGGTATTTAAGTTGATTTTATATTTATCATTGACGATAAAAGTAGGCACACCTGTTAAGGCACGCATTTGTGAATACTTTTCTTGTTTGTCTCGCATTGCTTGTTCAGCACTAATCACTGGCATGCTTGAAATTTCAGCATCAAACACGTCGTTGCTAATACCATTAGTCGCAAGTAATGCTTTTACGTCTTTCATATCTTTGAGTAAAGCACGCTGTCTGTGGATGCTATTAAAAATTTGATCAGCAACTTGCTCACCTTTGCCATGTTGCTTAGCAATTAAGTAGGCATAGCTCAAGTTGCTTTGCGTTTCCTTAGACACACCCCCTAAAAAGTTAACATGACTTTTTACAAATTCAGTCCCTTCAGGCAGGTTGGCAGATAATGCTTTTGCAACCGGTTCAAACTGAAAACAGTGTGGACAATAAAATGAAAAGAACTCGGTTACTTGAGGCGTTGCACTCTTTTCGGTTTTTAATACTTCGTATTGATTACCTGCTTCAAAATCAGCTGCTAGGGCCGCAAATGGTAAACATAAAATGAGTAGACTTAACTTTAATTTTTTAAACATTGTTTTCTCGTCTTTCTTAACTTTTAAAATTTATGGTAATAATTTTAATGGCGCTTCCTGTAACGCTGCAAGCTGTTCTTTTAGCGCTAGTATTTGCTGCTCCCAATATTTGTCTTCAGCAAACCATGAAAAGTTCCGTGGGAACGCAGGATCATCCCATCTTTTTGCCAACCACCCCATGTAATGCACCATTCGCATCGCTCTGAGCGGTTCAATCAACTTTAATTGGCTGTGATCAAAGTCGCAAAATTCTTCATAAGCAGCCACTAAGGTGTCTAACTGTAACAGTTGGTTGTTACGATCGCCACTGAGCATCATCCAAAGATCTTGAATTGCAGGCCCTTGTCGGCTGTCATCTAAATCAACAAACATTAATGCATCACCAGACCACAATATATTACCGGCATGGCAATCGCCGTGCAGGCGGATGGTTTCAACATTTTTATATTGCGCGGTGGTTTCTTTTATCACCAAATCTAAGATGGTATAAAACGCAGTTTCTAAAGCCATTGGCACCAAGTTACTTGCTTGTAACTGAACTTTAGCTGTCTGCAGATATTCTTCGCAGCTGATCACAGGCCTATGTTCAAATGGCTTTGCTTTTGCAACTTGATGCATTCGCCCAATTAAACGACCAAGTACATCGAGTTGATCTAAATTATCGACCTCAAAAATGCGCCCTCCCACACTTGGGAATAACGCAAACAAATAACCATCATGCTCAAACAAGCTTTGCCCTTCGATAATTACAGGCGCAACAACCGGCACTTCAGCTTCAGCAAGTTCAAATGCAAAGGCATGCTCTTCTAATATTTGTGCTTTGCTCCAGCGCTCTGGTCGGTAAAACTTTACAACATAACGATGACCATCTTCTGCTTTAAATTGATATACACGGTTCTCGTAGCTATTTAAGGCCAGCAGTCCCGATTCAGCATAAACACCGATACTTTCAACTGCATCTAAAATTGAATCGGGTGTGAGGTCAACAAAACTAAATTTACTCATAATGTCTCATCATATAAAAAAAGCGGGAAAATCCCGCTTTTTATTCATTTGCTCAGTGTACTTAATTATCGCGCCTTAAAGAAGTTACTCGGCTGCGAAATCTGCACATCTGGCTCACCATCGACAGAAAGTACAAACTCAAACTTCGTCATTGGCTTTTTCAAATCATAAGGGTCAACCACTAATGACAATGGCACATTGTAAGATTCACCAGAAGGTACGGTGAATGTCTGCTTACCAATGTATTCAAAGTTATCGAGTCCTTCAACACGAATATTAAAGGTCTGATCATGTTGCGCTTTGTTGATAACTTTTAATGTATAGGTATTTTCAACCATGCCATTAAAGTCAACACGGTATAACTGGTTACGGTCACGGATGATATCTAAGTCCATCGGTTTGCGCATCGCAATATTTGCCACCAGCGCACCCGTTAACACCACTAAGATAACTAGATAGCCAATTAACTTAGGACGCAGTGCATGTGTTTTGTTGTCTGGCGTTTCTAAATTACGTTCTGTGGTGTAGGAAATAAGTCCACGCGGGTAATTCATTTTATCCATCACCCCATCACATGCATCAATACATGCACCACAGTTAATGCACTCGTATTGTAAACCGTTACGAATATCGATCCCCGTTGGGCACACCTGCACACATAAATTACAATCTATACAATCACCTAAACCCATTTCTTTTGGATCTTGCTTGCGTGAACGTGGACCACGGTTTTCACCACGCGCTTCGTCATAGCTCACGGTAAAGGTATCTTTATCGAACATCGCTGATTGAAAGCGAGAATAAGGACAAATGTGTAAACACATAATCTCGCGCATCCAACCCGCATTACCATACGTACATACTGCAAATACGGCTAAACAAATATACGAATAGGCTGTTGCATCAAGCGTAAACAGATCAGGCAAAAGCTGGCGGATAGGCGTGAAATAACCAACAAAAGTAAATGCGGTATAAAGTGAAAATAACCACCAACTACCGTGTTTAGCACTTTTACGCCAAAACTTATCAAAATCCATCGGGCGTTGGTCTAGTTTCTTACGCTGATTTGCGCTGCCCTCAAACTTTTCTTCAAACCAAATAAAAATGAAAGTCCAAACGGTTTGCGGACAGGTATAACCACACCAGACCCGACCATAGAAGGTCGTCACCAAGAACAATGCAAACGCCGCCAACATTAAAATGAAAGCAAGGATAGTCAGATCTTGTGGCCAAAGCGTTAAACCAAAAATGTTAAACTTTTGCCCTACCAAATCAAACAATACAGCTTGTTGGCCGTGGAAGTTAATCCAAGGTAGTAACATAAATGCAAGCATGCCGACAAAACCAATTCGCTGTCTTAGCAATTGGTGTAAACCTGTTACAGCTCTAACATAAATACGGTTACGTGGATTAAATCTATCATCGAGGGAAGCGTTTTCCGGTTTCTGGATTTTTACTTCCGTCGGGATATTTTTAACCTTAATCTGTTTATCCATTAAAATTCCTCAACGCCACTAGGAAATAATACTCAAACATATGTTTGCAGTAAGAGGTTCTCTGTGCCAATAAGCAAATCAGAATACATCTCATTACGTTCAAAGATTTCTGAAACTTTAAACCTATAAAAGCATTATACTCAATCTATAAAAAATTTCAGGAATTGATCGAAAATACGACGTTTTAATTATTTAATCTTATCTGCTTGCTTTTAAAACGACCATTTTATTAAACTTGCACCTATACCGTATTTATTTAGATCAAAGATTATTGTGCTATGAAAAAATTTCTTATTTTAGTGCTTATTATTTTAGCACTTTTCACGATTGATCATCCTTTGATCAAAGAGCCAAGAGAAAGGTTACTAGGAGAAGGTGTCAGCCTTATTTCAGATGCCAGTAAAGTCAACCGAAGTCCTGCGGCAAATATGGCTAAGAATAATATTAAGTCACAACTGAATTTATCTAATTCAGAGCTTGAGTATATTGAAGAGACATTTACCACAGACGATAAACTACAAGTTTTTCACTTACACTACTGCCGTGAAAAAGATATTAACTTGTATTTTTATGGTGAACGCTTAAACCGTGTATGTAGTATCGTCTCGAATGCGCTTGAAGAAAGGTTAAACAAGTAATGGACTTTTCTGCTTTAAACAAAAAAACCAGCGACTCGTTTGCCAAACAACGCAATATGCTAAAAAAGCTGGGCAAAGGGCAAAGCTTATACTGCGAAGTATGCAAAGGCGCCCTCACCTTAGATTTGAAAACTGATCAGCCAGGTAAAGGCGTTGTCCGCTGTGCCAAAGGTTGCACAGACATTCTGTTAGAGCTGGGTTAGTTCCAGCCCTCGTCATTATATAGTTGGCTATTTACAGCAACGACTTCAATAAGCTCAGCAAAGCCAGCGGCAAACTCATTCATCACTTCATACTGCTGCTGGCATAGTTGCCCTTCAGATAAACCATTATCAGCTGCTAGGGCTGCAATTTCACTCGTTTCAAGGGTAAAAAAGCCTAAGCTTTGCAGTGCACTAGCCAAGGCTTCTTTAAGCTCATCAGCTAACTGTGGCGCGCTTAATAGCTTGTTAACGTAGCCTTGCGCACCGTGCATAAAACCTTGGCTCCAATGCTGGCACTCTTGAACATCTAGGTATTGTTGCCCCTGTGAGCTCAGCTGTAGGCTCACAGGTAATGCAAAACCTGTTTCAAATACTTGCTCACTGATCTGCTGATACAGGGCCATAAATGCAAACAGCACTTGCTCGTCCATTTGCCCATCAGAACCAGGCGCAACCTCTTCTAACCATTGATGTACATCAAGCGGCTCAGGTGCACAAATCACGGCAAACAAGTAGCCTTGCGTTTGTGCCAAGCTAAGTGCGTCCTGATGCTGCGCTAAAAACTGACTGAGAAGCTCGCTTTGCTGCTTTGAAAACTCAGGTAATTGCATACTGTTCGACTAATCCAATTTAAAAGTTAAGCGGATAACGACCTTCGTTATCAGGGCGACCAAGGAACTTCGCAGCATCGTGCACTTCTTTTGGTAAGCTTGCTTCAGGTTTAATGTAACCTGCCACTTTAAAGTCAAAGTTCGCTTTTAATACTGCGTCAGCTTCAAGCCCTAAACGGTTTTCTGGGTCAACAAGTACTGCTACATCACCCGATTTACAGCTTAAACGGCCGCTAAGAGGGCCAATGCTAAACCAATTATTCATTCCTTT
The DNA here is from genome assembly GCF_001641615.1 of Pseudoalteromonas gelatinilytica. Classification (GTDB taxonomy): domain Bacteria; phylum Pseudomonadota; class Gammaproteobacteria; order Enterobacterales; family Alteromonadaceae; genus Pseudoalteromonas; species Pseudoalteromonas gelatinilytica. The sequence goes on along the minus strand of NZ_LRRU01000012.1, from coordinate 15,389 downwards.
CACATCAATGTTCGGGCTCGCGATTTCGCCGCTGAGGCTTTCACAGTATGGCTCGCCTGAGCTGTACTCATCTAAATCTACAATCACACGACCTTGCGCACTAACCGGTAAAGGTAGTTGTAAACGCTCCATGGCACGCTCAACAGTTAAGCGTAACGTGGTCTTTTTCACGGTGACGGCTTGGTTAAATAAACCATATGAAAAATCAGCATTACCCGAAATATCCGCTTTATCACGAGGATCACCAAAGCGTACCGTCCCTATCAATTTGCCTGTAAATAGTGACCAGCCAGATAACTGCCAACGCACATTATTTAATTGCTCACCATCAAAACGTACCTGCATAATGCGGCCGTCCCAAAGCGTGCCACTGGCTTTACCTAATTGTAATTGCTTTGGTAAATGCGGCTTCGCTATATCAAGTGCAACGGCAGCGGGTGTTTTTACAATCGTAAACACCAAAAAACACATCACAAACACTGTGATTAATAAAATAACTCTTTTCATCGTTTACTTCTCTAGTACCAAACGACTTACACGCACAAAGCCTGATTTGTCATCTTTACTTAAATCTAAATTTTCGATTAGTACGCCATGCGAATTAACCAATTCATCAAGCCATTCAACAAGGTTATTAAACTCAACAGTATCAATGGTTAAACGAAGTGAATTGTCATTCGGCTGCATTTTACTAATGCTAATTTGATAACGATTACGGGTGCTATTAACGATTTGGCTTAAGCTACGGTTGTTCGTATTACGTGCGTTACCGCTCGCTTTAAGTTTAATAATACTTTCGTCAACCCAGGCTAGCAGCTCTTGCTGTTTTATTGTGTCTTGCTCTGCTTTTTCGATAGCTGCGTTAAGTGGACGAAAGACCCCCATAACCAGCACGAAAATAACGAACACAACACCTGCAACCATCACAAGTTGCTGCTCTTGTTCTTTTAATGAGCGCCAATAATTGATCAATTGGTTTTTCATGCCGCACCTCGTAACTTAATTTCACCAACGACATAATCACCATCATTGTTCAGCGAGCCTTGATCAACGGTTAAGCCACGCTGTTCTAAAATTGCTTTTACTTTACTGAATGACTGGAAATCTTTGCCTCGTGCACGAATACGTAACTCGTTACGACCTTGGTCATAACGCAGCGTTTCCGGTGTGAAGTCTTTAACTTCACTAAAAATTGAGACCAGATCATTAGTTAAATCCAAGAAACCCGCTGTACTGCCACCTTCTAATAAAGCAAGCTCACTACGAATTTGACTACGGATAAGCTGCGGACGTACTTTTTTGTCAGGAAACGCACGCTGATAATTTGCAACCACTTCGGCTTTTGCCGCTTCAAGCTGGCTATTTAACTTATAAAGCTCTAGCGACTTAACACCGACACTGCATACTAATGCCACACCTGCTGCAATTGCGGCTTTTTGCCAATAGCCCCACCAAATTGCTGACTTTTTCTTAAGCTGATAAACACCTTGGCGAAGGTTGAATTTCACCTCAGGTAGTTGTTTGGCAAATAAGGCTAATGGTAAATCGTATTGATCCGTCTGAGCAGTTAGCTCAACCGTATCAGGAAAACCCGTTGCAGGACTAAAGTGTGCCACACGAGGATTGCCCAATGCTGTTAAGTAACCAGCAAGCCAATTTGTTTCCACAGCAGCAATATGCCAATTACCATGCTTACACAACCATTGACCATTCAGCTCAATAGCGCGTAATTGAGTGTTGTCCTCAACATCAGGTAACAATAAAGCATCCGGCAGAACTTTATAGACTTCAATACCATGCTCATTAAATTCAGCTAACCATTGCTCGAACCATTCACGGTCAGTCATCGCGATATTAATCGCATGCTTCTCATCAATGAGTGTTGGCTCTGCAATCGCTATGAATAAATCATCAACATCACACGCTATTTCTTCTTCTAGCATGTAAGGAAGTGCTTGCTCTAGCTTGCGACTCCACTTTGTTGGCAAAGCGACTGTTTTTAGTTGTACTTGATCACTTGGTAATAACGCGACTACTTCCCGTGATTGCGCTTTTTCTGTGAGCTCACCAAGTTGTGATGCATTGGCGATTTCGCCGCTGGCAATTATTTCTTGTTCTGTTGGTGAGTAAATTAGCCAATTAAGGCTGTCTTTTAATGTTTGACCCGTACGGATCAACAATATTTCTGTCACTGTACGCCTCCAAATTTTCGCGCCAGTATCGTTACTGTACCATTAGTGGCATGGAGTAAGGTGGTCATCGAAAAACGCAGCTCTGCAAATTCAGCCTGCGTTTGTAGTTTAAAATATTCACTGTTGATACTGAATAGGTCTTCAACGGCTTTCACATTTTGTGCGCCTTGTTGATTAACCTCTTCAAAAAATGCTTCTAAATCATCATAACCATCTTGAGGACGTGATGATAATACCGCTTCAGCACCTGAAAGACTCAAACCATCTATCAGCGAGCTTAATATAATTGCGCTTTCTACAGGCAATGTATTTACGTTTATTTGTAGCAATTCACTACCTGGAATAACACACACAAATGGTAAGATTTTTTCCATTACAAGTGGGTTAAAACCTTTTACTAAACGAAGCTCTGAAGTTGAGGCAAAATAACTATTTGCGGTCATGTATGGGTATTTTCGTGATAAGTACTCATCTTCTTCCGCACCTGAGCGATAGGTAATACTATCAGCGTCTAACCAATCAAACACGCTATCGGCCATGGCTTCTTCTGATTCATCAGTTGGTAAATTCTCAATGTTTTCTAATAACGCCAACAATGCCTTATGTGCTGGATTCGTTTTATTATTAGGATCCGTTTGTTGATCGGGCTTTACATGCAGGGCATTTAAGTTCAAACATGCCTGTAAGTCAGTGATTGTGCCACTCAAGGTACCATTATCTACTGGATAAGGCACGCCACCCTGCTGTGCCCAAATTTGCCCAAGGTGGGTTTTATCCGGATCATCTTTTTTTGTTTGTTTTAGCGCTTTAATAGCCAACTCTTCAGCAGCAAACGCATACCATTTTGCCTGCTGATGATTTTGAATGTTACTACTACGCTGCACTTGCACCATTAAATTAGCGCTCATTTCAACAGCGAGCATAGCCGCAAGCGCTACAATAAATAGCACAATAACAAGCGCAGCACCTTTAGAACGTTTAGTAGCAATCATGGCGTGCCACCCGTTCCATTATTGCCATTATTTACTTGGGCAGTTACTTTGCCTTCACCTGGCACTAAAAACACGCGACGAATTGGCTCTTGCTCCATTTTTTGAATGGTGACTGCCACTGCTTTTGGCAGCGCCTTAATTTGCCACTGTTCTTGCCACTCATCTTTATCATCTAAGAATTCAAATTTTAGATCTTCGATGTTTTCTAAAATAACTTGTGAGCGCGGCTCCATGTTATCTAATTGGTCAACATAGACACGGTAAACACGTTCAAGTTTGTCATCTATAACGCGATAACCAACCGCTTGCAGTTCAGAACGCGGCAGTAAATTGATTGGGTTAACCCAACCATCACGTACAAAACCAATACCATCGTACTGACTATCAAGAACATAGCGCCCAGCCAAGATATACGTTTCTTGAAAATCACCGGCTTCGTTACGCACCTGGCGTTTAGTCATTTGACTAAAGTCTTGATCCATTAATCGAAACAAGGTTTGTAAACCATTCAACTCAGCAATCGTTTCATCTGAGGCATCTTTCGCTTTAGTCGTCGAATCTAGAATTTGATGGGTCGATAGCACCACAAAGGCTAAAATACCCATGGCGATAATGACTTCAAGTAAGGTAAAACCGCGTTGCTTCACTACTTATCACCTTTATTTAAATAAGTAGAAAGCTCATATACTGGGTACTCAAGCTTTTCATCAGCGAACACGTTGATGGTTACCTTTACAAAGGTTTTATCAGCAGTAGGAACCACATCCTGACGCCAATACCATTCAAAGCCAGCGAGTGTTTCAGTACCTTTAACACCGCTTTTACCTGTCCATTTATCGCCTTTGGCACGTTGTTCAACCATCACGTTTTCAGCGACCCAAGAGGCATAAGTTTGTTCTTCAATCGACGAAAGATGATTGATGTGCTCACCGGTTGCTTGCATCGCTGCAATACCCGCCATCGCACAAATAGCCAATGCAACCATCACTTCGAGTAAGGTAAAACCTGCTGACTTATTCATTATTCAGGCTCCATTCGAAACTTTACCGGAGCCATAAATTCGCCCTCGATAAAATACTGCGGTTCACGCTCATCTTTAAGCTCGTAAACCAATTGAAATGCACTGACTTCGCCAGAAGATAAAATAAGTACTTGCGGTATTTTGAGCTTTTGTAGCTCAAGTAGGCTGTCTTCGTCACCACCGCTCATTAACTCTCGCCAGTTTGACTGCTCTAGCAAGTTATCTTGTGCCCAGGCTAAATCATCAAGGTTAAGAGTAAGCTTAAAGCGCTCATCAACCTTAATCGGGGCAAACAGTTTTTCACGGTCAAACGTAACCCACTTATCACCGTCAAAAACTAAAAATTCAAAGGTATCTTGGTCAAGATGAAAACCCAGCTCAACCTGATTTAAAATCGCAAACTCAGACGCCATATTAATTGTGGTATGTAATCTGAGCGCTTGTTTTTCTAGCTCTTCTTCTGCACCACCATCAAAGCTATAGGCAACCATTTTGGTGACAAAACCAATCACCACGAGCACCATTAAAATTTCGATGAGGCTAAACCCTTTCGCGTGCTTAGCACGGCCAGCTAAACGCAAACGACCAAGGCTTACCATAATAGTAAGCCTTGCTGTGTATAAGCTTTGTTCAGTTGGCTGAATTTAGGCATTATTACTTTTCTTCATCCCAATTACCGATGTCATCATCAGTACCTGCTTCACCATCAGGACCCATTGAGAAAATATCGATTTTGCCTACTTCTCCCGGGCTGATCAGCTGATAAGGGTTACCCCATGGATCTTCTGGTAACTTCTCAAGGAAACCACCGTCAGGGAAACGCTTTGGAATCGGCTCAATGCTCGTTTTAGTTACTAACGCTTCTAAGCCTTGCTCTGTGGTTGGATACGCTTTGTTTTTAAGCTTGTATAGGCTTAACGCATCTTCAATCTGTTGAATATCTAAATGTGCTTTATCGATTGCAGCTTCTTCTTGCTGACCCATGATATTTGGCGCCACAATTGACATGATCATACCGATGATAACCAGTACTACCATGACTTCTAGTAATGAGAAACCTGACTGTTTGTTCACAAAAATACCTCTAACTTTCTTCAAAAATTTATTATAGAGCGGCAGTGTTAGCTGCTAATTGCTCTAGTGTTCCCTAATTTAAAGACCTACAGCCTTATTCATTGCCATAATCGGCTGGAGTATTGCCATAACAATAAACAATACAATTACCGCCATTGAAGCAATCATCGCGGGCTCTAATAGTTTCAGAGACACGTTTACCATGCTCTCAAACTCACGATCTTGGTTATTAGCCGCACGCTCAAGCATCTGCTCAAGTTCACCTGATTTTTCACCACTGGCTATCATATGTAGCATCATAGGTGGGAAAAGTTTGGTTTGCTGAAGTGCAGCACGAAGACTCGCCCCTTCACTTACGCGCGTTGCCGCATCTTGCACCGACTTTTTCATTTTCTCGTTAACCAGTACACCACCTGAAATACGCATCCCTTCAAGTAGCGGCACTGAGCTTGACGATAAAATACTTAAAGTACGCGCAAAACGTGCCGTATTAACACCCCGTGCAACCTTACCAATACCCGGTAAATGAAGCACTTTTTCGTCATACCAGTAACGAATATGCGGCTGCTTAAGCGCTTGCTTAATGGCCACTGCTAACACGGTTATAATGACTAAACTTATAAACCAGTAATTTTGTACAAAATTACTCGCAGCCATTACCCATTCGGTGGTCCATGGTAATACTTGTTTCGACTTTTCGAAGGTCTTCAAGATTTTTGGTACCACGGTACCTAATAATACCGACACAATCGCAATAGCAAACACCACAAGAATGGTCGGATACACCATCGCCTGTGTGATTTGACTGCGCATGTGCTGACGTTGTTCCGTATAATCTGCTAAACGATTTAAAACTTGGTCTAGGTGACCCGATTTTTCACCGGCTGCCACCATGGCACGATACAAATCATCAAATACATGCGGAAACTCGCTCATACCATCCGCTAAGGTATAACCTTCGACAACCTTTGAACGTACAGCCATCAGCATACGCTTTAAACGTGGCTTTTCGCACTGCTCGGCCACCGCCATGACAGCCCCTTCAACCGGCAAAGCTGACTGGATCAACGTTGCTAGTTGGCGGGTGATCAACGCCAAATCAGAAGTCGAAATTTTTGGCTTGAAGAAGCTTCCAAATAAAGAGCTCTTCGCCCCTTTTGTTTGCTTTTCGCCTTCAGCCGCAGCGACAACTTCTAAAGGCATGAGACCTTGATCGCGCAATGTTTGGCGTATTTGCTTTACCGTATCGGCTTCAAGAATGCCTTTTTTCTCTTTACCTTTACCATCAAGGGCACGGTACTCAAATGCTGCCATGATTAACCTTCCTCACGTGTTACACGCAAGACTTCTTCTAAGGTTGTGCGACCTGCTAAGACACGATTACAGCCATCTTGGCGAATACTCGGGCTGTGTTTGCGAATGTATTTCTCAACACTTTGCTCGCCTTTACCGTTGTGGATCATTTCGCGAATTGTTTCATCCACAACGAGTAACTCATGAATACCTGTTCGACCGCGATAACCATTGAAGTTACACTCTTCACAACCAACTGCACGATAAATTGTTGGCGGCTCAGCAGGGTTTACACCCAGTAGCTGGCACTCACGCTCATCAGCAACGTGGCCTTCTTTACAGCTATTACATAATGTACGCACTAGACGTTGTGACAATACACCTAATAACGACGATGAAAGCAAGAAAGGCTCTACGCCCATGTCTTCCATACGCGTAATAGCACCGGCCGCTGTATTCGTATGCAGTGTCGACATAACCAAGTGACCAGTTAATGACGCTTGCACACCAATTTGCGCTGTTTCAAGGTCACGGATCTCACCAACCATTACGACGTCAGGGTCTTGACGAAGAATGGCACGTAAGCCTCGGGCAAAGGTCATATCAACTTTGGTATTTACCTGGGTTTGACCAATACCTGGGATCTCGTACTCGATTGGATCTTCAACGGTAAGAATATTGCGATCCCGAGAGTTGATTTGGCTCATACCCGCATACAAGGTGGTACTTTTACCTGAACCCGTAGGGCCGGTTACTAGGATAATACCGTGCGGCTTACTGATTAAATCAGCGAACAATTCACGGTTACGTTCCGTCATACCTAAATCTTCAAGATTCAGGCGTGCGTTGTTCTTATCAAGTAGACGCAATACAACTCGCTCACCAAAGCTTGATGGCATCGTCGATACACGCACATCAACAGCACGGCCAGCAATACGTAAACTAATACGGCCATCCTGCGGGATACGTTTTTCAGCAATATCTAGCTTTGCCATAACCTTAATACGCGACACTAACAATGAAGCGAGTTTACGGTTAGGCTTTAGTACTTCTTTTAGTACGCCATCAACCCTAAAACGAATTACCAGCTCTTGCTCAAAGGTTTCGATATGAATATCTGAAGCACCTTCTTTAATTGCTTCGCTCAGCATCGCGTTGATCAGTTTAATGATTGGCGCATCGTCATCACCAGCAAGGAGATCTTCTGTTTGCGGTAATTCATCTGCAAGCGAGAATAAATCAACTTCGTTGCCGATATCTTCCATCATTTGCTGTGTTTCAGAGCTATCTCGCTGGTATGAGGCTTCAAGTAATAGCTCAAACTTATCGTCAGGCAATTGCTCTAACGCAAATCCATGACCTGCGATACGACGCACCTCTAGTAAAGCATCAACGTCTAACTCACCTCGGTAGTATACAGTCCAGTTATCTTGATCTTTACCTAACAGCACACCGGTACGACGCGCGTACGAAAACGGCAAACGCTTAGTCGGCAAGCTAACAAGATCATCACTTGTTAGCAGCTCATCATGATTTGCTGGCGCGTCGGATGCTAGCTCGTCATTGATTTCTGTAATTGCATTAGTCATCGTTGCGCTCATTCGCGTTTTGTTGTTTCAGGTATTCTTCGTAAGTTGGCGGTAATACCAAGGCGTCATTCCATTCAGGAAGGATTGGTGCATCCGTCAACGGCATTAAATCAATACCATCTTCTTTTTGTTTGTGTTGTTCACCACGAATAAAGTTATATTTCGAGTGGCTTAATTTATTCATGCTAATGCCATCGCGCACAATGGTAGGACGAATAAAGACAATCAGGTTACGTTTACGCTTACTAGTGCTGGTTGAACGGAATAAATGACCAAGTATCGGAATATCACCTAACAATGGCACTTTAGAGACACTTTCTTGCACGTCTTCATCAATCAAGCCGCCTAGTACAACCATGCCACCATCATCAGCCATAACCGTAGTTTTAATTGCACGTTTATTAACTGAAATATCAACCGCTGTAGCACCACTTACGCTTGAAACTTCTTGCTCAATCGTTAATTGAACTGCTGAGCCATCATTAATTTGTGGTGTTACTTTTAGCTTCACACCGACTTCTTGACGTTCAACAGTTTGGAATGGATTAGCGTTATTTGAGCCTGTTTGCGAGCCTGTGATAATCGGTACTTCTTGACCAACAATCATTGATGCTTCTTCGTTATCCATGGTCGTTACAGACGGGGTAGCAAGAATATTAGAGTTAGTATCGGTTGAAACAGCTTGGATAATTGCTCCCCAGTCGTTTTTAACAATGCCCATGGCTAGACCGTTAATACCGCCTAGCAGTGAAGCAAGTCCCGTTAAGTCACCTTCTGATGTTTCTTCATATTCGGTAGCAACGCCGGTTTCAGAACCAATGACCGTCTTAGTAATAGTTTCATCACGCGCTTGTTCTGCTGCAACAGCTAACGAACCAACAGGCACTGTTGTACCGTTGTTAAACTGCATCATCCCGCCTTGCTCTGAAATCCACTGCAAGCCTAAGTTGATACCGTCAGCTTCTAATACCTCAACGATAATAGCTTCGACGAGTACTTGCGCACGACGAACATCAAGACGCTCAATGACTTGCTCAAGCGAGCGCATGGTATCTGGTTGTGCAGTAATAACGAGCGAGTTTGAATCAGGATGCGCTTCGATACTGGTTTCGCCTTTACTACGCGTACGTGTTTTAGTCGCGCCACCTTGTGCATCTTCTGCCAGAGTTTTACTTACGCCCTGTAGTACTTTTACAAGGTCTTCTGCTTTTGCATAGTTAAGGTAGATAACCTTAGTGTTACCTTGGTTTTCTAATTCACCGTCTAAGCGACTGATCAATTCAACAGCACGAGTACGCGCTTGCGCTTCACCACTGACAATAACACTGTTAGTACGGCCATCTGCGACTACTTTAGGAATTAAAAACTCAGGAATGCTGCCCTTGCCACTATCTTTGTAGATGTTCTCAACAACAGACACCACATCATCCGCTGTGGCAAATTTAAGCTTTACGATATCAACACGCTTGTCACCAGCTTGGTCAACCGAGCGAATAATCTCGACTAAGCGGTTAACTGAAGCAGCATGACCCGTTAACATCATTACGTTAGCAGCATTAAAGTTGGCAACATGACCACCATCTTTTTGATCGCTAAATTGACGTACTAATGGACCTAGCTCTTGTACACTTACGTTTTTAACACGTACAACACGTGTCACCATCATATCGCCACTGGCTTGATTATCTTCGGTGATCAGTGGCACGTTTGATTTTTTCGCATCTGCACTTTTTTCGATTTTAAGAATACCGTTATCCATTTCAACAGCTGAATAACCATAAACCTCAAGTACATTTAAAAAGAACTGATAATAAAGCTTCTCATCCATTAACTCGTAGCTGCGCACGTTTACTTTGCCGCGCACATTCGGGTCAATAATCACAGTTTTATTTAAATTCTTACCAACGATATTAATAAACTCATTAATATCAGTGCCTTTAAAGTTAGCCGCATATTCAACAGCAGATACTGAAAGCGATAATCCTGTTAATAAAAAAAGCGCTGCATATTTAGCTAACCCTTTTTTGATTTTTGTGAGGTGTAGCGCGTGAACCATTCTATAAAAACTCCAAAGCTAGTTATTGCAGGCTAAATTGAACATCAATTTGCTCACCATCGCGTTCGATAGTGATACTTGCGTCAGTACTATTACGTAATTCGTTGATTGCTGACATTGCCTGTTTCAAATCATTTAATTGATAGCCATTAATCGCAATAGCTAAATCATTATTCATTAATCCCATCTGCTTAAATAAAGCAGGATCTTTACCTGGACTTAAGCGATACCCTACTAACTCACCATCAACCATCGCTTGAGAGACGCGAATATAGTCAAATAATTTACCGGGATCGTCTAATACTTCCTCACGTGTTTCGATAAGCGCTTCTTTTACTTCTTCATCTTCAGTCGCATTAATTTCATTATTCTCATCAAGCTGCGGGCCTTCAGTTAACTCTGACTCTTCACGCTCTGCCAACACAGGCATAGAAACTGTTTTTGTAAAATCGAGACCATCAAGCATTAAGGTTTCAAAACGCCCACTAACATCTAAAATCACTCGGTCGGGCAGTACTTGAGCAAGCTTGGCACGTGTTCCAGAAATAGCATCATCCACCACATACGTCTCTTGCTTACCTTGTGACTCAATAATTGCAAGACCCGCTTGGTCATTTTGGCTTACCGCAACAATACCCGTTAGGTTAATACTTAAACGTGTTTCAGGGGCGTTGTTAATGACTTGATTTTGTTTTGCGGCAGGTTTTTTAGTTTCGACAACAACTTTGCCGAATAAATTTTGTTCGATAATTTGTCGAGAGCTGACAGCCTCAGCGCGTTTAGCCGAGGTATTAACACCCGCTGTAGGCAACGCTTTTGATTCGGGTTCAGGCCACACCAGCCAGAACAACTTAGATGACAAAAAGGCAATATAAACAACAACTAACAGCACTACAAATGCACTTAGCTTGGCATGAGGTAAGCCGTTTAAAAACTGTTTAACTTGTTGTAAGTGTTGATCCATAAACTCTATTTCTTATTTTAATTTACTGCTTGATAGCTGGCCTATAGTACCTTTTCATTTTTCATTCAACAAGCGCACGTATATTAAACTTTGTAAACAAGGTAAATTCGACGAACAGGGGCTGCAAGGAATTATTATGACTGTTTCTTTGTGATTAAGTTTCATGGTAAATTTTGCCTATATATAAGCAGCTTTAAAAGAGCACAATTGTGTCAAAAGGTAACACTAATAAGTCGCAAGACAAACAAGACGAATTAAGCGTGCGCCTTGATAAATGGTTATGGGCTGCACGCTTTTATAAAACCCGTTCAATAGCACGAGACATGGTGCAAGGCGGCAAAGTACATTATAATGGTCAACGTACCAAACCCAGCAAAATAGTCGAACTGGGTGCAATGGTAAAACTGCTACAAGGGGTCGACGAAAAGGTGGTGACAATTGAAAAGATCCTTGAAAAACGTCAAGGCGCCCCCATTGCACAAACCTTATACCAAGAAACTCAAGCAAGTATTGAGAAACGCGAAGCAAATGCTATCGCCCGTAAGAACAACAGCTTCTTTGCTCCACACCCTGATCGTAAACCAGATAAAAAGCAAAGACGTGAACTGTTAAAAATGAAATCAAGTTAGGTAATGCAACTCATGCAACAAGATTTACTTCATCGTTATATATTTGATCAGCTCGATGTACGTGGTGAACTCGTACAAATTGAAAATACTTATCAAGAGATGATCGCAAACCATAATTACCCAGCACCTGTGCAAACCCTATTAGGTGAATTGCTTGTTGCTACTTGCTTATTAACGGCCACATTAAAGTTTGAAGGCGAAATCGCTGTTCAACTACAAGGCGATGGCCCTGTTAAATATGCCGTAATTAATGGTGACGATAAACAAAACATGCGAGGCATCGCGCGTCTACAAGGTGAAGTAACAGGAAGCTCAATAAAAGACTTAATTGGTAATGGCTATATGGTTATTACAATTACGCCAACTAAAGGTGAACGATACCAAGGTATTGTACCGTTAGAGCACGATAGCTTAGATAAATGCCTTGAAAACTATTTTGAGCAATCGGAACAGTTAAAAACCCGTCTTTGGTTTGCAACAGAAGTAACAGCAGACACAGCAAAAGCAGCTGGCTTATTCTTACAAGTATTACCGGTGAATAAAGAAAAGTCGGTAGAAGACTTCACTCATCTAGAAGCGATTAGCAACACAATTAAAGATGAAGAGTTACTAGGTTTAGATGCAAACACTGTGCTAACTCGACTGTACCATGAAGATAACCCTCAGTTATTCGAACCACAGTCTATTAGTTTCCGCTGTGGCTGTAGCCGAGACAAAACAATTGCTGCGTTAGTAAATGTTGGTCAAGACGAATTACTAGCTGATGTACAAGCAAATGGTGAAGTAAAAATTAGCTGTCATTATTGCTTAAAAGATTACATTTTCAATGAGCAAGATATTAAAGCCATATTTAACTAATACACCATAATAAATATTATTATATTAAAAGCCGCCATCAGTGCGGCTTTTTTATTAAAAAAAATTTCAAAACTAATGATACCGGTGTCATGAAAATGCGTCATTTTATGACACCGGTATCATTGAAATTATTCATGTTTTTTGCCAAATATATGCCTTTTTAAGCCCTTCAGACACTCGAATATCCCTAATCCTTCTGTTACTATTATTTTAGCAAAAGGGAAAACTAAGAACCCCAGAGCTATCCCGTTCAATCTCTCACAATTTAGGTATAAACATGACTGCAAACGCTACTAGTTTTGTTGATCTTACAGCAGCTGAACTTGTCGAACACGCTATTCGTCGTGGCGAAGGGACTCTAGCCGCTAATGGTGCTTTTGTTGCTAAAACCGGTGTACGTACTGGCCGCTCTCCAAAAGATCGTTTTATTGTTCAAGAGCCAAGCACTGAAAACGAAATCCAATGGGGCAACGTAAACCGCCCATTCGATGCAGACAAGTTTGATGCGTTATGGGCACGTGTTGAAGATCACGTGGAAAGCAACGACCACTTCATCTCTCACCTAGAAGTTGGCGCTGATCCTGAGCACTATTTACCAGTTGTAGTAACGACAGAAACTGCATGGCACCATATTTTTGCCAAAAACATGTTTATCGAACCACAAACATACAATACTGCGGACTTCCCAGAATGGCAGGTAATGAACGTACCGTCATTTGTATGTGACCCAGAGCGTGATGGCACTAACAGTGACGGCACTGTAATCATCAACTTCGCACAACGCAAAGTACTACTAGCTGGTATGCGCTACGCTGGCGAAATGAAGAAATCAATGTTCTCTGTGCAAAACTTCCTACTTCCTGCAAAAGGTGTGTTACCAATGCACTGCTCTGCAAACGTAGGTGAAGCAGGCGATACAGCATTATTCTTCGGTCTATCTGGTACAGGTAAAACAACATTATCTGCAGACCCGACTCGTTTCCTTATCGGTGATGACGAGCACGGTTGGGCACCAGGTAGCGTATTTAACATCGAAGGTGGTTGTTATGCTAAATGTATCGATCTTTCGCAAAAGAACGAACCAGTTATTTGGAATGCAATTCGCTTCGGTACAATCTTAGAAAACGTGGTACTTGACGAAAACCGTGTACCAGATTTCCATGATACAAGCCTTACACAAAATAGCCGCGCAGCTTACCCGCTAGAGCACGTTGAAAAACGTAAAGTAGAAAACCGTGCTGGCGAGCCAAAAGCCGTTGTATTCTTAACATGCGACGTGAGCGGTGTATTACCTCCAGTTTCAGTATTAACTGAAGAAGCAGCTGCATACCACTTCTTAAGCGGTTACACGGCGAAAGTAGGTTCAACTGAAATCGGTTCAACAAGCGACATCGAGTCTACATTCTCAACATGTTTCGGTGCTCCGTTCTTCCCACGTCCTGCTGGCGTTTACGCAGAGCTTCTAATGAAGCGTGTACGTGAATTTGGCGCTAAAGTATACCTAGTGAACACAGGTTGGACAGGTGGCCCTTACGGTACTGGTCAACGTTTCGATATCCCAACAACACGTGCTGTTGTTGACGCAATCGTATCAGGTAAACTTGCTGATGTTGAAACGCAACACATCGACGTTCTAAACTTAGATGTACCAGTGGCAGTTCCTGGTGTAGACAGCCAACTTCTTAACCCAATCAACACATGGGAAGATAAAGAGAAGTACGCAGAATACGCAAACAAACTAGCCTCTGACTTCACTGAAAACTTCGCTAAATACGATGTTTCAGAAGCAATCAAATCAGCAGGTCCAAAAGCTTAATACCAAGCTTACCTTAAGATTAAAAAACGCCAGCTATATGCTGGCGTTTTTGTTTTTGGGGTATAAGTTAGAAAGAGTAAAGTTAGCGAGGGGAAAGTTGAAAGAGTAAAGTTTAAGGTCTGGCGTAGGTTGGGTAGAGCGAAGCGAAACCCAACACAGAGCTATCAGCCGTCAGCGATCAGCCGCGCGGTGTGGGTGTTTGGTACTGCGTCTTCATCTACAGAAGGTTCTAGGCTCTAGGCTCTAGGCTCTAGGCTCTAGGCTCTAGGCAAAGTTTACTTGTAGGAATGGCTTTAGCCATGAATGTGTTTGTTCTGGTCTAGATTCGGCACTGAAGTGCCTCCTACGGGGTTTGTTGCTGAGGGTGACTCTGTACTAAACAAACCAACAGTTCAACTTTACCCTTGCTAACTAACAACTCGCTAACTATTTAGCCGTGAATGTGTTTGTTCTGGTCTGAATTCGGCACTGAAGTGCCTCCTACGGGGTTTTGTTGCTGAGGGTGACTCTGTACAAAACAACCCCGCAGTTCAACTAACCTCTAATATCTGACCTTTGATGTCTCTTGTCTATTCGGCACTGAAGTGCCTCCTACGGGGTTTGTTGCTGAGGGTGACTCTGTACTAAACAACCCCACAGCTCAACTGACCTCTAATATCTGACGTCTGATGTCTCTTGTCTATTCGGCACTGAAGTGCCTCCTACATGGGGTTGTTAGTGGGGTGACTCTGTACTTAACAACCCCACAGTTCAACTTTACCCTTGCTAACTAGCAACTCGCTAACTCACGTTGGGTTTCGCTGCGCTCTACCCAACCTACCTGAAGAATGAATAGGGCACGTTGTATGGATAGCTCTAAACGCAAAAAAGCCCGACTCTTTCGAATCGGGCTTTCTTTAATTTGG
>NZ_LRRU01000011.1 GCF_001641615.1 Pseudoalteromonas gelatinilytica | reverse complement strand
TGGGCTGATACTTTATTAGGGATCTACATATGTAGATCCCTTTTTATTTATGTACATAAAATCATAGGGTTAACATTAAAACTTACGCAAAAAAAACATTCGCGAGCAGATGTATTTTCTATATATTCAATAGCTTAAGTAGTTAATTGAAATTTTTCTAATTATTACTAGAATTGATCGCTAGGGGGATCAATGGACAGAGTAGTAATAATAGATACAGAGACAACTGGCTTGTCTCCACGCAAGGGCAAGCATCGCATTGTTAACCTTGCTGCCGTAGAAATAATTGATGGCGATATCACAGGCAGCATCTTCCACTACTTCTAAAACCCTGAAGGTAAGAAGAGTACGTCGGAAGCCCACGCGGTACACCAAATTGAAGATTCATTTTTGCTTGATAAGCCAACGTTCTGCCAAATAGCTGAAGAATTTCTAGAGTTCATAGATGGTGCACGACTTTCCTTTTACAATTCAGAATTTGATGTTGATTTCCTGCAATCAGAAATTGATCGATGTGGACTAGATATTGTCTTCAATAGAGATTACGACGTATCTTGCTTGATGAGGGATTTTGCCAATAGGGAAAACTATGGGAAATGGGTCAAATTAGATAATGCTTGCATACGTTATGGTATAGACATTACTGAAAGAAAATCACACGGTGCCGCAATAGATGCCTTTATTACAGCGGAGCTGTACCTGAAGTTTCATTATTCGAGTGACAAACCACTTGCGAAGACACCGCATCAAAATGAACGTGTCGAGCCTACAGCCTTTCCAATCCCAAGAGCCTACAAAGATCCTATCACTGGTAAAGCTATTCAGCTTAACTACTGTAAGAACCCAAACTGCCGAAACTATGGTGTAGCCGCACTTAATCCCAAACGCAAAGCTGATGGCTCTATAATGCGAGGGTTAGGTAATGATTATAGGTTTACTAAAACAAAGATAGGTCGCGTGTTAACTTGCATCATCTGCGGCACAAGTACAAAACTGATAAACAACAAAGCTTTCGTTGAAGAGTCAAATAGGCAAAAGCAAATATTTTCCAATAAAGAGATTTGTTGCCCTGATAAGAAACTTGAAACATCACGACGACGAACTAGGCCATGTCGAAATGCGGTGGTAAATTGGTTAGATAAGCCTAAGCGTTACACCTTAAGAGGCACAGTACCGTCAACAGTAGAGTCATTGAAGTATCGAGAAGCCCAAAGGATTGAATGCAATGCCTGTCACAATCCTTTCAACGTACCGTTGAACGCTGAGTATGGTCAAAAGAGAGCTGATATCAATGGAATATTGTTCAGAATGCTTATTAACAAAGGTATCGTCAACAGAATGGAAGAAATTTTGGATGTGCCTATCACTTTAATTTACCACCGTATCGAGTTTTTCTTTAACCAGTGTGTTGAGTTTGACCGTTGGCACATACAGAACAACATTCAGGCTTTAAAAGGCAAAACCCTAGAAGTTAGTATGGACAGGCAGCACTACCTGTCTAACTGGAGTGATAAGAAGGACAGTCGCCCTACGAAACTGGTAAATACTTCAACGGTAGACAATAAAACTCGATTTGTATTTGCTAGTACAGTTAACTTCGACACCACCTCAGACTGGGAAGTAATTAAAAGAGACATTAGCAGATGTAGTGATCTTAAGAAGCCTGAACACAAGAGAAGGTATGGTCAGTACGTTCTATCCAATCAAGAAGTCGAAACTGATGACGTTGATGATACCCTGCCTCTGAAAGCACCAAATAAAAATTTACTAGTGCAACAAACTTATTCTCTCATGGCACACCTTGAAGTGATAAAACAGTACGTAAATGAGGCGCGTTACACTCGTTTATTCGCAGATGCCGACGAA
Organism: Pseudoalteromonas gelatinilytica; assembly: GCF_001641615.1. Lineage (GTDB taxonomy): Bacteria > Pseudomonadota > Gammaproteobacteria > Enterobacterales > Alteromonadaceae > Pseudoalteromonas > Pseudoalteromonas gelatinilytica. The sequence continues at coordinate 135,100 of NZ_LRRU01000011.1, read as the reverse complement.
GGCTTTGAACTTGGTATTGGGTTAGTGATGAAAGAACAGATTGCGGCCAGCAAACTCTACCCTGTGCTTGTAAAAGCAGAAAGGAACAATGCCAGCCAAATGCAAGACAAGCGTGCCTGGTCAGAACAAGTTCTTCTTAAGCATGGGATTACTATGAGCGACATAAAGAGGGCCAAAGTTGATAGAGAAAAACTAGCTCAAATATCGCAACAATATTGGGCTGCCGAGATGCACAAACGTACTATTGAATCAGGATCGGCTAAATCAGAGTGGTTAGTTCATCCATTTCCTAAATCTAGACATTCTGTTCAAGTAAAACCATTAGTAGGCTTTCATGGCGCTATATCTGTTAGCCAAACGCTATCTGAGAATTTGTTAGATGTATCTACATATGGAGTTGATAACTACTTTCAAATGATACGCCGCCGAATCAATATGTTCGAGCGACCAATAACATCAGCCACAAACAGTAAACGATGGAATGGCTACGCTTCATACAACCCTAAATGGGCGGTTATGATTATTGAGATATTGAGGGTCTACAACAACTACGTATTGACCGACGAAAAGTCACTTAAAAACAAAGGACTGTATCAGGAAGCAACAACACCAGCTCAAAAGCTTGGCATTACAGATAAGAAATATACAATAGAAGATATTCTAGACTTTACAGTCGCGAGCAAAATTAAAAACTTACAATAAGGAAGTCAATGATTAAAGGAATAGAGAACAGAGCTAAGCTAGCTGTCGGGGTGTCGGCATTCGCTATATTAATAATGGCATTTCAATGGTCAATCATTGATTGGATAACTCCTTTCTTGATGATGCCGTTGATGCTTGTGGTATTTATTGTCTTTTTAACGGGACTCGGTTTTAGCATTTCATGTCTTTTTAAGTTCAAAGAAATTAGGTGGTTGGCAACAATTCCCTTAGCAGTCCAATTGGTTGCCCTTGCTGTACTAGAGTTTGTTCCGTTTACGAAGCTCTGGATAAATGCAGATTTCCACTTATATGAATCTCAACGTCAAGAAGTCGTCGCAAGGGTTTACTCTGGCGAGCTTGTCTCTAATGTACAACATAATTCATCGTTAATAGCACTAGGCTCTGAGTATTCAAAAATATCAATGGGCGGAAATGAGATTGTGGTTCAAGATATCGACGGTTCGAAATACGTTTTCTTCTACACCTTTAGAGGGATATTGGACAACTATTCTGGTTTTTTATATGTCCCTGACGGCGGCGACCCAAGGAGCTATGCGGATTTAGATGAAGAAGATGTAACTCAAATAATAAAATACGCAGACAATTGGTACTACACCTCACACCATTAATTACAGTAGACCTACTAACCTATTGTTTTTAATGAGGATATACCTGCTCTCGAATGTAATTTTCGACATATCTTGATGGCTAAGCATTTGATTTCACGTTGAAATAAAAAAGGGATCTGAGTATTCAGATCCCTAATAAAGTATTAGCCCAGGCTTTGCTCGGTTTTTTTGTGTCTGTTATAAAACGAAGACGACAGAAAGACAAATAAAATTGCTTTAACTTAGAATGTATTGGTTTTTATTAAAGATTCGGCAGATTGCCTAAAGAAGAGTAGGAAGGTGGTGGAGCTAAGCAGGATCGAACTGCTGACCTCCTGCGTGCAAGGCAGGCGCTCTCCCAGCTGAGCTATAGCCCCACATTCCTAAAATACAGGATGCTTAAGTCTTGCGTCTCAAGCGGGGTGAACTTTAAATATTTTTGCATTTTTGGTCAAGTATTTTTTTTAAAATGATCGAATTTTTACTCTGTTGTTGTATTTTTGATAGACTAGTGCGCATACACTGTACAAGGCTTATCCAATAATGAAAAAAATAGCATGGCTTTTGGTTGCTTTACTTGCCGGTTGCGCAAGCCAAGAAGAGGCCCCTCCGTTTGAAATTAACAATAAGCAGTTTTACGAAAAAAATGACGACCAAGGCAATAAAATTTTTGCCTATGTGGTGTCAGTAAAAGCCCAAGGTCGTCGCCCAATAAACCTTGATAAGCCTATGACACGTAGCCAATTTAAAGATTTTGCCGAACAAGAAGTCTTTGAAGAATCAAGCAACTTAAAGCTCATGCTTGAGGATCAAGCGGTGGAATTATTAAACGAAGAACTTAAAGAACGACAATACTGTGACGAGAAGCACGTCATTGATGAAGTATTATGGCGTGATTTAAGTGTGCAATTACGAGGACGTTGTTTGTAAATGTATGCAGATAAAAGCAAGTTAGCTGCTACGCTAGCTCAATTAGATATTAATTATGATGTGATTGAGCATCCACCATTACACGGTAGCTTAGATGCCGATAAATTTATGCTCGATAGACCGGGCACTCGATTAAAAAACTTGTTTCTACGAGATAACGAAGGCAAGCGCCACTTTTTAGTGATCACTGCTCACGACAAGCAGCTTGATTTAAAGGCTATTGCTCAACAGCAAGGCTTATCTCGATTAGGGTTTGCATCCGATGAGCGATTAGCGCGCTATCTAAAAGTGCCACCGGGCTGTGTTTCTATGTTGGCACTTTTAAACGATAAGCAAAATAATGTCACCCTTTGGCTAGACCAAGAAATTTGGTTTAACGAGCTTTTTCATTGTCACCCTTTTGAAAATACCGCGACATGGCTGATGAAAAAAGATGATTTAGAACGCTTTTTTGAAAGTACCGGGCATCAACCGCGTATCGTATTTCTACCAGCCAAATAAACTAAGCTTAAACCCACTAAGCAGACTAAAAGTAGCACGGTCATAAAGGCAACTTGGCCGTGTTGCTGATATACCAGCCCAGGCAATAACGAGCCCAGTGCGCCACCGCTATAATAAAACGATACATAGCCTCCATTCGTCACACTTGCTGGTGCGCTGCTGATTTTATTTACCAGAGGGGCGGCACTTGAGTGGATCACAAACATTGCACCGCAAAAGCCAGTAAAAGCGACCACAAATAGCAGTAACTGTTGGCTCATTAATAACACCATTGTTAGGCTATAGAATACAAATACCCAAGTTAGCAAACGCCAAGGCGTTGATGACTTACGTAACAGCCACGGTGTGGCTATGGATGCCAGCGCACCTAATAAATAGCCACTGTAAACCAGTCCGATATCTCGGGTATTAGTGATAGCAAAGCTGTCTTGCAAAATGAAAGGTAAATAATTTAACAGTGCTGCAAAGCAAAAAAACATACAAAATACTGCCCCGTAGAGCTTTAATACGAGTGGATCTTTTAATTGCTTTAGATACAACAGCGGCGATTTTGCAGCGTGAATGCTTGCGCTTTTGCTTGATTTGGGAATGGCGATTGCAAACAGTACTAACCCTAGCGCAATCACATAATAAAAACTTTGCCAGCTTAAAAAGTCTGTAAACAAGGCGGCAAGCATGCGTCCGAAGTAGCCACCGACTATGGTACTGCCAATGTAAAGAGTCATATTACGTTGTAATTGGTCGGCCTGATAAGTCACACCTATATAACTGGTCATAGCGGTGAGCGCCGCGGGAAGGGTGATCCCTTGGATAAAGCGAACCAGCAATAGCAGCTCAAAGCTTGGTGCAAAGGTAAAAGCAACGCAGCTTATGGCCAACACGAGCATGGCAAATTTTAAAATTGTAAGTGGATTTCGCTTAGCTAAGAACAAGCCGTAAACTAAAGGAGCAATGGCCAGTGGCAGCATCGTCGCGGTCATTAAGCTACCTGCAGTGGCTGGCGATACAGAAAAATGGCTGGCGAATAATCCAAGTAAGGGTTGTGGGGCGTATAAAACAAAGAAAATAAATACAGAGCAAAGTAACAAATGTCGCAGCTGCATTTTTAGCTCCCTAGAGGAAAAGCCCTAGCTTATCGGGTACAGGTTTTTTTACAAGTTCAAAGGCGACTAAAATTATAAATCTTGCGTTAAATCAAAGTGTCATGATTTCATCGCATGTTAATCTCACTGCAATATACTCGATTGCTGTGAATCAAGTGGGCTCAGTACTGTTATTTGTTGGCAGAGCTGATTAAAATAACCCTAATACGCATTATTAAATTGGAATTTCGTCATGGGTTCATTACAAGATCAATTACTTAAAGCTGGCCTTACTACGGCACACAAAGCTAAAGTAGCCAAAACAGAAAAGCGCAAACAGCAAAAGAAGAAAAAGAAAGGCGCCACCAGTAATCCGAGCGATTTACAAAAACATATTGAGCAAACTAAGCTTGAGCAGCAGAAAAAAGCCGATGAGCTTAATAAAGCGCGTTTAGAAGAGCAAAAACAACGTGAGCAAGTTGCCCGCGTTAAGCAAATTTTAGAGCATCACAATCAAGATGAAATTCGTGGTGACCGAACATTTAACTTCACTTATCAAAATAAAGTGAAAGAGCTAGAAGTAAACGAAAAAACACAAAAGGCCCTTGCTGGTGGCCGTTTGGCAATTTGTGTTTTAGAAGGCCAATTTTTTGTACTGGAAGACGAGCCAGCACGAAAAGTCGCTGAGGTCAGCGAAGATTATATAGTGTTCCATGTTGAGCCTGAAGATAAGCAGAAGGATGAAGATGATCCGTATGCTGATTTTGAAGTACCTGATGATTTAATTTGGTAATACCTGTTTCGATTGCCGTTACAATTTTCGGGTGCAATATTGTTAAATCATGGTCTACACTAAAGAAAATGTTTAATAACCCGTCAATAAAGAGAAGATACAAATGAGCAAGATCACGAAAATTTTATGTGGGGCTGGCATTGCAATGGCTGCAAGCTTATCTTTCAATTCGATGGCAGCGGATGGCCAAGCTCTTTACACAGCTAAGCTTTGCCAAACTTGTCACGGTCCAGAAGGTAAAGCGCCTATCATGGCTCAGTACCCAAAATTAAATGGTCAAAATAAAGAGTACTTACTAGCGCAAATGAAAGACATCAAATCAGGTGCGCGTAGTAACGGTATGACTGCTGCGATGAAAGCGATGGTTGCAAACGTATCTGAAGAAGAAATGGCTGCAATTGCTGATTACTTATCGCAAGTAAAATAAGCATACATAAAGCGAAAAAGGCCACATCAATTGATGTGGCCTTTTTGTATCATCTATTGATCATCCATTAATAGTAATTTAGACTTCTATACATCTATTTGTGCTGTGTCACATTTACAAGGTTTCCCATGTTTGACTTACCAAAACTCGATTTAAAAAATAAAGTATCTGAACAAGAATGGCAGCTTCGTGTTGATTTAGCTGCCTGTTACCGTTTGGTGGAGCACTTTCGATGGGGTGATTTAATTTACACTCATCTGTCGGCACGTTTACCGGGCACAGATCAGTATTTGGTTAATGCGTTTGGTTTAAGTTTTGATGAAGTGACAGCATCAAACCTTGTTAAGGTCGATTTAGCAGGTAACATTCTTGATGACACGCCATTTAAAATTAACCCGGCTGGTTTCACTATTCACAGCGCGATTCATGAAGTTCGTGATGACGCTCATTGTGTTATTCATTTACACACAAAAGAAACCATTGCCGTTGCAACGCAAGAAAAAGGCCTATTACCACTGAGTCAATACTCAATGTTTTCATTGCCATCACTGTCTTATCACGGCTACGAAGGGTTAGCGGTAAACAGTGATGAGAAAAAGCGCCTGCAAGATGATTTAGGCACCACCAATCACATGTTATTGGTTAACCACGGTGGCTTAACCGTTGGCCCAACAGTGGGAGATGCCTTTATGCGCTTTTACGATTTGCAGCGCGCCTGTGAAATTCAATTGGCTATTCAAGCCAGTGGTCAAACGGCAATTCCGGTACCACAACCAATTATCGATAATATTTATAATCAAGCGAATGTCGTGCATAGCGGCAGCACGGGTGGTCAACTAGCTTGGCCAGCAATGTTGCGTAAAGCTTATCGTCTTGATCCTAGTTTTGCTCAGTAAGGAGTAACCATGAAAGTTAATCGCGTCGAAGTGTTCGATATTCATTGTCCAGACAGACCTGCTTGGACACCTGTTTTTGTGCGTATTCATACTGATGAAGGTATTAGCGGTGTGGGTGAGGCAGGCCTTGCTTATGATTTAGGTCACAGTGCAGCAGCGGCAATGATCAAAGAAATGGCTGATGCCTTTTTAATTGGTCATGACCCATTCCAAACAGAAAAACTGTGGTCTCGAATGCTACGCGAAAGCTTTTGGGGTTTAGGTGGTGGTCCGGTTGTCTATGCAGCAATGAGCGCCATTGATACTGCGCTTTGGGATATTAAAGGTAAAGCATTAGGCTTACCTGTTTACCAGCTATTAGGTGGTAAAGTTAACGATAAGCTACGTACTTATGCATCACAATTACAGTTTGACTGGGACAGCGAATTTAAAGCGCTTGTTCACCCAGAAGAATATGCAGAAGCAGCACTTAAGGCGATGGCTGAAGGGTATGATGCGGTAAAAGTTGACCCTATTCAGTACGATAAAAACGGCAATACTTATTATGATCGCACTAACATTATTTCTCGTGCAGAAATGAAGTTATATCGTGCGCGCATGCAAGCTATTCGTGAAGCCGTCGGTGACGAAGTTGATATTATTTTTGAATGTCACAGCTTACCAGGCGCGACATCAGCAATTCAAATTGGTGAAATTGCTGAAGAGTTCGATTGTATGTATTACGAAGAGCCAGTGAACTACTTAAATCATTCATTACACGCAAAAGTTGCCGACAAAGTTGCCGTGCCAATTGCAGGTGGTGAACGTTTGTATAATCGCTGGGGTGTGCGTCCATATCTAGAAGATCAAAGTATTGATGTACTTCAGCCAGACTTAGGTCTATGTGGTGGTTTCACAGAAACTAAAAAAGTGTGTGATTATGCTGATATCTTCGATGTGCGTATTCAAGCTCACGTGTGTGGCGGCCCAGTTGCAACCGCAGCTTCGTTGCACTTAGAAACCGCAATTCCTAACTTCTTAATTCACGAACATCACACCTATGCGATTAAGAAATGGAACCGTGAATTGTGTATTCAAGATCCACAACCTAAAAATGGTTTCTTCCAAGTATCAGAAGAGCCAGGTATCGGTATTGAATTAAATGATGAAGTTGTTATGCGTTCTCAACGTGTTGAGATTAAGTAACACTCACTAATATTTTACTAAAAAAGCCCGTAAGGGCTTTTTTTATATCTACTTTTTAGATTTAAATTAATCAATTGGCCTGCATTTTACCAAAGGTAGTGGCTCGGTTGCTTTACTATCTAAATGACGAACAAAGCACATGCTGTTTTTGATTAATAATTCAAAGCGCTCAGGCATCGCTAGCTGTTTGCCCATCATCGGGTTACCCTGAGCATCTACAACACTCATACTATCTGTGACTAACACGCTGCTATTTATAAACGCATCATTGGCAACTGCGATTGGCTTACTATGCATTAATCTGGCAATGCCTTGTGCTATTAGCTCACTTTGTGGCTCAGTTAGCCGCGCATGTTGTAATTTCGGTGTTGGCTCTTGGCTTTGTGCACTACAGCCTAGCAGCGTTGATATCAGTAATACACTAGTTAGTTGGGCTCTCATTAAGGTTCCTACTGCTCTAAAATTTTACTTTGCTGAAGCAAGGTAGAAGTACGGATGTCATGCACTTTTGGTGTGTCTGTAAAAATTGCTGGTGCAAACCCTTGTTCACTAATCGTTGAAGTGGCTTGAGGGCAACGGCCTGTCTCGCGATAGCTAAGTGCAGTACTTAGCATAGCTTCATTTTCATCGCCTAATTGGTGTGTGAAGTCATCAGCGACAGCACAGCCTGGGATCATCACTGGCTGATACTCGCTATCATTGCTATTTTGTGGCGCAAAGCCATCAGCATATTCACCAAATTCTTTGTTATTGACGCCGGTAAATTGAATACTGAAATAAGTGGTATCACAGTTATCAGTCGGGTAGTAACCATAAGGTTTACCGCAGGTTGTTTCGCCTATTTGAATTACCTCGATATCGGCACCCCGTAGGCCATTAATCACAGCCTCACTGGCTGAGCAGGTGTTGCCTGTTGTCAGCACAAAAACACGTTCTAGGTTCAACGAAGGCAATGGGGTTCCTGGGCTGATAGCTGGGTTTTCGGCAAAGCCTAAAAACTCATCGGTAAAATAAACGGGTTCTAAGCGATCGCCAGTAACGGGGTTAAAGGTTGGATGTTGATCGTTAAAAATAGTGCGTTCAAAGATTTTGCCTGAGGTGTTGTTTCCGCCTGCCACCATGTAAGCAACTTGGCTGGCCATTAATAAGTATCCACCAGGGTTGTAACGCATATCGATGATCAAGTCTTTAACGTTACTTGCAGCTAAGCTGTTAAAGGCGTCATACAAGGGCTTTTCTGCCACAGCATTATGGCGATTAAACTGAAAGTAGCCTACTTCACCATTGGCAAAGGTCTTTATGTTGCTAACTGCTTGGCCTGTAATGGTTTGTGCAGTCATAGTCACTTCACGAATTTCGCTGGTATTAATGTCTTTGAATACAAAAGAGGTTACTTTGCCGGACTCCGAAGGAAAGAGGCCTGCATTTAATACATCAACCTCAGCTTGGGTGCTGGCATTAACAAAGTCAACGCCATCCACTTCAACGACTTCTAAGCCACGGCTCAGGTTGAGGTTTGCAGCCGGTGAATTAGGTTCTGTGTAGCTGATAATCCCTTTGCGAGGGGCGCTGGCACTGATTAACTTAAGTTTAAAGCCATAACCAAAAGACTGCCCTGATTGGCTCTGAGCTTGCCATTCGTCAGTTGGCAAGCTGGCATGAAAGTTATCTTTGTTTGCACCTGAATCCGTGGTGTTTTGGGTTTTTAATAAGGCAAAGTAATTTAAAACACCGTCAGTTAATGCAGGGTCGCGGTCCGTTATTTCGTCATACCAAAGATAGGTTTCGTGACTCCAAGCGCGTAGCCAGTGCTTTTCATTGAGTGCTTGGCATTGTTGGTCAAATTTACTTGATGGCTCAAATACACCTTCAGTCCATGTGATATCTGCAGCATCGATAGTCCCTGACTCTGAGCTACCAGAACCACCACAGCCTGCAATGATAAGCGAACACGTAACTGCTACAGCAGCTAAAGGCTTTTTAAAATGAACAAACATAACACCAACCTAAACAGCTTTACTGACCTGAATATAGCTAGTTTTTAAGCAATTAGATAGATTTCGCGGGCGTTTTTATAGCTTAGTTTATGCCATAAACTCGACTGCGAGCACAATGAGTGATAGTGCTGCCAGCAGTTTGTGTAACTGGTATTCATTTGGCAAACAGGGAAATTACTGGCAAACATAACGCGACGTTCACCAAAATACTTAACTAAATTATTAACCAGCCAAAGGTGTTTGTTTACGGCAATTTGTGTGAATTCTAAGCCTGAGAACTTTATTGCGATATTATCGCAGCGGCTGAGTTTAATGATTGCTTCAAGCCATCTTTGCTCATCACTAATAAAGCCTAAATGATTAATTACCACACGTAATGAGGGCAGTGCGATGCAATACTTAATAAGCTGCTCAGTCGCCTGCATGTTTTCAATTTCAAACTGTGCTTCAAAGTGTAAGTTTTCGCCTGCGAGCATGGCTAGGTTGTCTTGGCAGTGAGGAGTTAATAAGCGCTTGGCTTCATCACCTTCGGTTATATCGCGAATACCAACCAAAGATGGATGATCTAATTCATTGAGTGACGCTTCAAAGTGTTTGCTAGATGCGTCAATCGCGCTGTAGCTGATTGCTCGATAGGGAATATCATTTAAGTACGTTGCAAGCCAATTAAGCTCATTCACTGGCGCTTGATTATCAAAGCCAGCTTCAATATGCACCAAGGCTTCTAGTTGAAATGGGCAAGCGGCTTTAAGTTCTGAGCTAGTAATTTGCTTTTTGATTTTATCTAAATTTGGCCAAGGGGGGGGGTTGCTACCTTGTAGCCAAGTGTATTGACCCTCAGTGAGGTTAAAAAAGTGCACATGGGGGTCAATAATTTTGTCGCTCATTGCGTGGTGTATCCACCATCAATACTTTGTAAACTACCAGTAATAAAGCTTGCTTCTGGGCTTATTAAAAAGTTCACCAAAGCAGCAATTTCTTCTGGTTGCCCTAAACGGCCTAGCGGTTGCAGTGCGGCTTCTTCAGCAACAATTTCTGCTTTATCGGCACCACTGCGCTGACAATATGCATCAATCGCATTATGAAACAATGGTGTTTCTATCGTACCCGGACACACTGCGTTAGCACGAATGTTAAACGCCGCATAATCGAGTGCTGTCGTTTTTGCCATGGAAGCTAGCGCGTGCTTGGTTAGGTTATAAGCAAACGAGTTTGGTTTGCCAATGATTGCCTGATCAGAGGCAACCAATACGATACTGCCGCCTTGCAGGCTTTTCATGTTAGGTAATACAGCTTGAATTGCAGCATAGGCACCTTTCACATTGAGCGCAAACAGGGCATCAAACGTTGCTTCATCGGTATTTTCAATGTTGGCACTTAAATGACGACCCGCATTAGAGACTAAAGCATCAACGCGACCCGTCTGAGCAATAATATCGGCAATAACCGATTTCACCTGCTGAACATCACTGACATCACAGTAATGATAATTGCCCTCAGACGGGGTGATATCCAAGTTATAAACTGTGTAGGCTTCACGCTCTAAACGCTCAACTACAGCTTTACCAATACCTTTACTGCCACCGGTGACAATTGCAACGTTTGTCATTTTTTACCCTTAGTGGCTATGGCCACAACCGCCTTCACCGTGCACGTGGCCGTGTGATAATTCGTCAGCTGTTGCTTGGCGAACATTGATCACTTCAACATCAAATGTCAGTGTTTTACCAGCAAATGGGTGGTTTAAGTCACAATCTGCATTGAAACGGCCCACTTTAACGATAGTCACTTGGTGACGACCTTGGTTTGAATGAACGATTGCAGTCATACCTGGCTTCCACACTTTTGTGTTGCCTTGTAAGTGCTTAAGAGGAATGCGTTGAATTAGATTATCAACGCGCTCGCCGTAAGATTCGCTAGGTTCAAGTGTTACGCTGAAGTTATCACCAGCCGCTTTACCTTCAAGGGCTTTTTCAAGACCAGGAAGCATGCCTTCAGTGCCATGGATATATGAAAGTGGCTCGCCATCTTTGCTTGATTCGATTTGCTCGCCTGCTTCACTAAGTGTGTAGTGAAATTCAACCACTGCGTCTTTACTGATTTGCATGTTATTTCTCTTTTGAATTTAAAATATAGGCGCTGATTTTACGCTAACCACAATGCGTGAGCAATCAAGGCTTTTTCAATGAGCTTTCGATACCTGACAACATGGCTTCGCTGGCTGGTACTTGCGGCTCAGCGGGTTTTGCTTGCGGTAGGTGCAATGTCAAAATGGTGCCTGGTTTTAAAATGCTGGTGGCACTGAGTTTATTCCACGTTGCAACGTCTTTATGAGGCACGTCGTATAGCTGACTGATACTCCAAATTGAATCACCTGGTTTAACGAGGTAATCAACCGCAATGGTTGCGATAACTTCCTCATGCTGTTCAAGGTAAGGGCTAATATTGTAATCAACCAGTAAAGATTCAGGCATGGTTTGGGGCTGCGATAATCGCAATTGTTCACCGACTTTAATCAGGTTACTTGTTTTACTATTAAGCGCTTTCAGATCCTTTACAGACATATTAAAGCGTCTGGCAATGCCATAAAGCGTATCGTCTTTTTGCACTATATATTCACCAGCAAAGTTGTTGCGAAACAGCTTACTTTGCAGCAAGGTACGGCGCTCCATAGGTAAAAGCAGAGTATGTGGACCATTTGGAGAGCTTTGGTTTTTTAAATATCCTGGATTTAATTTATGGAGCTGGTTATGCCCCACGCCAGATAAGTTAGCGATCACCGAAAAATCAAATTGCTGGCCGACATCAAATTCAGTGGTGAGTGCTTTATTCGCTAATTTAGGGCGCTTTAAGCCTTGCTCAGGATGCTTAAGTAAATAGCTAAGTGCCAAAAGTTTAGGAATATATTCAGCAGTTTCTTTTGGTAGTGATAATGACCAATAGTCAGTTTTTTTGCCAAGCTTTTTATTTTTTTCGATAGCTTTTTTAACGCGTCCTTCACCACTGTTATAGGCAGCAAGGGCATGCAGCCAGTCACCATCAAAGCGTTTATGTAAGTAACTTAAATAAGCTAAAGCGGCATCAGTTGAAGCGAGTATATCTTGGCGTCCGTCATACCATTGGTCGCTTTGCACACCAAAATGATAAGCTGTCGCACCGACTAGCTGCCAAACACCTACGGCTTGCTCTGATGATCGTATTGTTGGTCTAAAATCACTTTCAACAAAGGGTAATAGGGCCAGCTCCATCGGGAGCTTCTGTTGCTCGATACGTGTGACGATATGATACAAATAGGGTGCCGCACGTTTATTTACTTTAATCAGGTAATTGGGTTGTTTTAAATACCATTTTACTCGTGCAGATGTATGTTTGTTGGTTTGAAATACCAGCGTTAAATTGTTGGCGATATGCTGCCACAGATCTTTTGATCTAGGCTTTGCTAGTGGGGTATTATTGACTGCTATGGGCACAGCAACAGGACGTGGTTCGACAGCTGTTGAATCGACAAACTCACTAGGTGCTTGCTGGGTTGTTAAATCAGGCTCGTAATGGCTAAAAATCTCCGGCCTTGCCCGTTGTTGTTCTGTTTCTTGCTGAGTTAGTTGGCATCCTTGTAAGCCAATAAACAAGCTCAGCAAAAGTAAATATTTCAAACTTACTTGAGCCATATAATAAAATCCTTTTACTATTTTAGCCCTATTTTGACAATTTGCTCTGTTTAAGTCCAGCTTCTAGAAACATAGAAAACGCTCTTTCGCCCACTTCATCAAGTTGGTATTGCTGTTTAACGTCTGAAGGAAAAAGTGGAATTAATTCACTCACTGGTTTATCCGGCGAGGAATTTGTCAGCTCTTTAATGGTTTTCAAAAACTTTAAAGGGAGCGCAAGTTCAGCAGGTGTCAGCGGCTTGCCGTGACCCGGTAAAATAGTTGTCAGTGTGGTATTTTTCTGAATATCTTGCAGTGCGGTTATCCAGCGCGTGAATGTACCATGCCCAGGGTAAGGTAAGCTGTCGACTATATCGCCGCCTAACAGCACGCGACCTTGATCTGCCCTTAAAGTGAGATCGCCCTTAGTATGCGCTTGGTAAGGTGTAATAACGACGGGGTAGTTACCAAGGTTTAGCTGTGTTGACTCAGTAATGCTAATAGCTGGCGGGTTTAAGGTGAGCTCTCGCCAGCGAAATAAGCGCTTTTTTGCAAGTTCAAGTTTGTCGCGCCAAATAGCTTGTTGATTTTCAGGTTGATTGGCAAGCCGTTGATAGCTGAGCTCAATGCTTTTTTCATAGCCATCTAATTTATCTGTCAATGCTTGCTGCATTGCTGAAAACTCAGTCGCTACTTGCTGATGTACAATGAGTTTAGCTTCAGGGAACTCAGCTTGTAAAACGGCCAAGCCTAGCAGATGATCATCATGATAATGACTCGCCACTAAATAACATAATGGTGTTTTTAAGCGTTCTTTTAGCTGCTCAGCGAGCTTTTCTACCTCGGCAAAGTTACCACTGGCATCAAACATTAAGGCACATTCTTTACCCTCTATCAGCACTTGATTCGAATCGTAAAAACGCAGTTTATTTTGTTGTTGTAGAAATTGGATTTCAGGCGTGATGCTATGCCAGCTAACGCTTGCTTGGGCGCTATAGCTTAGAAATAAACAGAACAAAAAAGCACAAAATCGCATGGTGTTTAGCTCGAATAGGTGTCAGTGCAGTTGATTGTAAACAAAAAAAGCGCCAGATGCGCTTTTTTCTAAATACTAAGGTGTTGGCTGAGCTTATCTATTAAGCTGTCATGTTGTTGCTCTTGTTCTGCTTGTTGCGATTTAACTTCAAGCAATTCATGACTTAGATGTAATGCTGCCATTAGCAATGCTTTTTGGTCATTGCGAACCGATGAGCGTTGTTTCATTTGCTCCACTAAGTCATTCAAATTTTGTGCAGCAGCAACTAGGGCATGCTCTTGCCCTGGTGGGCAAGAGAACTCATGCTCTTTACCTAGTAGCTCTACGGTGACCCGCTGACTTTGTGGGCTGCTCATTAGCTAGCCTGTTGAACGCTTTGCAATTTCTCAAGCAGGCCAGTCAATGTGCTGCTTGTATCTTTTTGTTTCTCTTCGTTTTCTAGTACTTCAAGTTGCAGAGTTTCGTTCTCATCTAAAAGCTTAGCGGTTTGTTCTTGTAGGCTTTTAACTTCACTTTCAAGTTCGCTGTTGCGAAGGATTAATTTGTCGATCAGTTGTTCGAGTTGGGAAAGGGTTTCGTTATTCATAAATGCGCTCATAAAACTGTGATTATTGTCATGCAAATGTAAAGGAAAGTGTCTTGATATGCCAGCATTTACGGCCTTTTTAGGGGATTTTTATTTATTATTAAGGTGTAATTCAGCGTAGCGGCTTTTTTATTCATTTTTGATTCACGAAAGCGCCAGATCCTAGGATCATTTTCTGTTTATCATGTACAATATGGCCATTCATTTTTAATGCAGTTTTGCATTTGGCGACTTATAAATATGCTTAGTTATCGACACTCTTTTCATGCAGGTAACCCTGCTGATGTGCTAAAACATCTTGTTCTAGCTGAAGTTCTTAAATACCAAACAATTAAAGATAAACCACTTGATTATGTGGACACCCACTCAGGTGCTGGCTTTTTTGAACTTGCAGGCAGTGATGCACAAAAAACACAAGAGTATTTGGATGGGATTGCTAAGCTTTGGCAGCACAACAGTGAGCATGATGCACTTAATGAGTATATTGAGCTGATAAAATCATTTAACTCACATGGTAATTTAGATTTTTACCCAGGTTCGCCAAAAATTGCAGAGCACTTTTTACGTCGCCAAGATAACGGTTGGTTCTTTGAGTTGCATCCACGTGACTTACAGTTACTGCAAGACAACATGAAAGGTAAGCGTTCTATTCGCGTACGTGGTGAAAACGGCTTTCAAGGCTTAATTGGTTTATTACCACCAGCATCACGCCGGGCTTGCGTGCTTATTGACCCTCCATACGAAATTAAAAACGATTACGACACGGTCGTTAATACCCTTGTTAAAGCACATAAACGCTTTGCAACTGGAACATACATGATTTGGTATCCGGTTGTAGACCGTGAACGAATTGACCGAATGGAAGCGGGTTTAATCGCTTCGGGTATGCGTAACATTCAGCTGTTTGAACTCGCAACAGAGGCCGATACCGACGTTCATGGTATGACAGCATCGGGTATGATAGTGATCAACCCGCCATGGAAATTAAAGCAAACAATGGATGCGGTATTACCTGAGCTTGTTTCATTACTAAGCGATAGCAGTGGTTTTTATCGCAGCGAACAACTAGTTGAAGAATAATTTTTTCAATACAAAAACGCCCAGCATTTGCTGGGCGTTTTTGATTTAACTGTTGTTAATTCATGTAAGTTGCTGCGAAGGTTGCAAGCGGCTCATTACTATCATCTAACAAGGTTAACTGTTCCCCATTGATAGAGTACTTAGCCGTTGCTGCAAGTGCTGCAGACATGGCTGCTTCAATATCCATTTGTGATACACACATTTTTTTGGTGCTTGCTAATGGGTTGAATGTAAGCGTCTGCTCGTTAACCTCGTAACTACCTGAGAAGTTATTACACCCTAAATAACCATTGGTTGAACCATCGTCTTTAAACTGCACGAAAGGTTCTTTATTTTCAACGGTGATTGCTTCTCCGCTGATGGTAACGGCTTTCCAATACGTATTAGTCAAAGTAACGTCTGGTTTTTTCGCTGATACTTTAGTCACAGTCACCTTATACACATCACCCGTCACATCTTCAGCAAATGGATTATTGTGAGTGGTGCTGATGTAAAGTAATTTACCTTGATTCTCAATGCGTGCACTCACACCATAGCGGTGACGGTCAGCAATTTTACTTTCGTCATATTCAAGTGCCACGTTATATGGCGGCGCGCCATTTAATTCAATTTCTTGTTCGCTGATAACGTCAGCTTTGGCATCCATTTTTGATACATCAGCAAGTTGTACTTTTAATACTGAACCTGGTGGCAGCATGCTGCGATCTAAATAAGTAACCTGTGTATTAAGGGTTTTCATTGTTGATTGCTCAGCCTGTGGTGCGGCAGAGTCTTCACCACAACCTGTTAATACTAAGCTGCTCCCTAAGATCATTAAACTGCATAGAGAAGCGCGTTTGAAAGATGAGATGGTATCCGAAGCCATGATTGTTTCCTTGCGTTTTAGGGTTATGCGTCTTTGTTATTGAGTTAGCATAAAGTTCGCTGACTTAATCATAGCTTAATTAACAAAAAATGGGCACTAGGCCCATTTTCTTAATAACGAATCGCTTGAGAGAAATAAAGCGAATTAAAGTAATCGTTACTTTTTCACGTATTTGGTAAGAATAACAATGCGTTGCCCTTCAACACGGCCTTCAATGTGTTCAGGGTTGCTCGTTAAGCCAATGTTTCTAACTGCGGTGCCGCGCTTAGCAACAAGGCTGCTACCTTTCACATCAAGATCTTTAATAAGTGTCACAGTGTCACCTGCTTGTAGCACAACACCATTACTGTCGATGTGTTTAATATCGTCATCTTCAGCTAGGGCTGTTTGCGCCCACTTTAGTGTGTCTTCTTCAAGATAAATCATATCGAGTGCATCTTGTGCCCAACCGTTATCAGCAGCTAAACGCTTCAACATGCGATAAGCCACAACTTGTACAGCCGGTGTTTGGCTCCACATGCTGTCGTTCAAGCAATGCCAGTGGTTTGCAGTTAAATCAGCATTATTTTCAATTTGATCTTTACAGGTTTGGCAAACGTAAATGCATTTATCAGAATGAGCCTCTGTAACAGGTGGCACTTCGTAAACAGATAGATTATCTGTATTAGTGCAAAGTTCACATTGGTTATTACTGCGTTCGATTAGGGCTTGTTCAATGCTCATAGGAGGCTCTTTTAGTTAACAAGGTAAGAAAAACAGCGCGCATTATAGCAAAAGCAGGTCCAAAGCGGAATATCCCTAATTATTGTAGGGGTATGCTTTTTGTGTATTTATTGATTATGGCATCTAAGCGGCCAGAATTTTTAAGTTCTTTGATTGCTGTATTTATTTTTGGTAACAATGATTGATGCTCACTGCGCAGGCGAATTTTTAGATTACCTAGCGAATGTAATGCACCAAAGCTGATATCTGCATCAAATTGCTCAGCCCAATATAATGCTGGCAGTTTATCAATTATGACGACCTCAATTCGTTGCATTTTTAACGCCTGAATGAGTTGTTGTTCAGAGTGAAAATCAACCCGTTTAAAGCGGTTATCGTCATAATAGTAATAACCTAAAACAGTCCCTACGGGTTGATTACGAATACTGTTGAGTTGCTGCCATTGAGCCACAGAGCTTTTTAAGCTCACTAGATACTCTTCAACGGCAAACAGGGTGTCTGAGTAACTAAACTGTGGATTTTGTTTTTCTGCCTGGCTCAGCCATTCGGGGCTTATGACATCAAAATCGATATGTCCTTGGTGAAGGTATTTAACGGTTCGTTTTGCAGGAAGCTCGACATGCTGCACTTGAATATCAGCAAGCAGCATAACTTGCTTGATCAATTCGGGGAGGATCCCTGGGTTGCTTTTATCATCAATATAGTAAGGATAGTAGTTCCCAGAGCCGGTTACATTGTACTTCAGTACAGGTTGCTGCTCAGCCAAAACTACGTGAGTAATAAAGAGTAAAGTTAAGAAAATCGAGTGAGAGAAGCGCAATGGTCTGATTGAATTCGTTTTCATGTACCTAGTTTGGTTGGGTTTTTGTTTTTTAGCAAGGCAAACATCTTTCACTATACTAATAACAATAGTAATGTGGAGTTAGCCACATCTAAGTGAGAAGTTGAATGTCAGAATTAAGTATGGAAGGTAACAAAAGTCAGAGCATGACTCAGTATATAGCCCGGCAGCCAATATTTAATGCTGATAAAAGTTTGTATGCTTACGAATTATTGTATAGAGAATCGAGCGATAATGTCTTTCCGGTAGGTACCAGTGATGGCCAAGCTACAGGACGGCTGTTTTTTAACGCGTTAATGTTGATGGGACTCGAAAAGCTAACGGGTTTTCAACCTGCATTTATCAACCTATCGACCGACGCTATTTTGGATGATTTCCCTAAGTTGCTGCAACCACGCAGTGCGGTTATCGAAATAGTCGAGCGGGCTACCAGTATTCCAAAAGTAGTGAACCGTGTTAAGCAATTAAAACAAGAGGGTTACTTGTTCGCGCTTGATGATTACGATGGCACAGATAAATGGCAAGATATTTTGCCTTTGATGGATTTTATAAAGCTTGAAGTCACACAGCCGATTATCAAAACCAACATGATGATCAAAAAGCTCAAACGCAGCTTTCCTGAAACCACCATCATAGTGGAACGCATTGAAACTTATGAAGACTTTAAGCAGCTAAAAGCGGCTGGTTGTGACCTGTTTCAGGGCTACTTTTTTGCCAAGCCAGAGCTTTTAAGTTTTGGTAATGTTGAACCATCAAAAGTTGCCGTGCTTGAATTACTTAACTGTACAGCGCAAACAGATTTAAATTTTGATGCAATTCAACAACGGGTTGCTAAAGATATTGGCCTTACTGCACGTATTTTAAAATTAGTAAATGCACGTACAAGCAGTGGTCAGCAGACAATTCGTTCGATTTCGCAAGCGGTTATTTATCTCGGTGAAGATGCGATTAGACAATTTGTGCGAGTATTAGCGCTCAGCGAATTAGGCAATGATAAACCGCAAGAGCTGACCAAACTTGGCTTAACAAGAGCTAAATTTATTGCGCTGATGCTTGAACCAGGCGGTAAAGACCTAGCTGAGCAAGGCTATTTAGTTGGCTTACTCTCTGTTTTAGATGCAATTTTAGATATGGAGCTTGATATCATTGCCAAAGAGTTTTCGTTGGGTAGTGAGCTTTCGAGCGCACTATTAAACTTTAATGGCATGCAAGGTGCGAGCTTACAGCTTGTTAAAGCAATGGAAGAAGAGCAGTGGCACACAGCCCATGAGCTACTAATGATGATCCGTCCTGCGTCAAAAATGGATGTGGTTTTTCAAGCTATGTATGATGCTCGTGCTTATGCCGATGAAGTGTTTGAAAGCTTATCATCGGTTACAGACTAAACCCGCGGAGTTCGTTATGATGCGAGCTCTGAGTATTTAAAAGGTTTGTAACTAATGCGTGTTGTTTTTCCGGTACTGGCTATTTTAATTGCCTTGGCGTTACTAATTCCCGGTGTAACCCAGCCTGTGCTCACCCTAGAAGGAAAAATCGATAAATCTAAGCTTGCCAAAACAGGTATTGAAATGATTGCCGATGAAGGCGATCGCAATACTCGTAGCGTGTTAATGATGGCATCAAGCATGTTGGGGCTTGATAAGCTTGAAGGTGAAATTGATGCCTATAAAAAAACACGCAGCATTTGGGGCACCGTAAATGAGCTTGCTAATAACAAAAACTACCTTGTTGCCGCGCTTGTTGCAGTGTTCTCAATTGTCATTCCCACTTTAAAACTCCTGATGCAATTGCTTTACTGTTTTTTACCTGTGAATAGATTTAAGCATTTGCTAGGTCAACTCATACAAGGCCTAAGTAAATGGAGCATGGTTGATGTGTTTGTGATTGCATTGATCGTGGCCTATTTAGCAGGTAATGCCGATGGGCAAATGGGCGAGCTGATTAAAATGCATGCCGAATTAGGTGATGGGTTTTGGTATTTTACTGGTTATTGCCTGTTTGCTATTGCTGCCAGCAGTAGCATAAAAATAGATAAACCCTTGTCGAGCGCGTAAATTTCGGTCTACAATTTGGGCAAATAATGTTTAAGGTATGATGATGACGCGACTTTCAAGCTACTTATTGATAGCTATGATGCTGCTCACGTTTGTGGGTCAGTCAGTTGCGTCTGTTGCTATGGTATGTGATATGCCAAATGCCAGCATGCAAATGGACCATCATGCTAATATGAATGCTGACAGCGACATGAGTGATATGGATTGTTGCCATGAAGATGCAATGGATAACAGCGATTGTGCGTGTCCGTTCAATGCCTGTACAGCTCACTCACTCCTGCCGTTAAATGATTTAGTTGTTAAATCAATTAAGCAATCAGAAAAAGTCACAGTGTTAGGCGCCAGCCAGCTGAGTTTCCGCGTCAGTTCTTTATATCGTCCACCTATTACTGCTTAAGCAGGATAGGTCTGTCTAAAATTCAGTAAAACGCTGAAATACACCTCATTCTGCAACCAAAATCTATTGTTTTTTAACCATTTTTAAGATTTTTGGAGCATGTGATGATTCACAGCAAATTGATTAAGGCGCTTTCTCTAGGCGCAGTATTGATAACCTCAAGTTTAGTGAAAGCAGAGCCGTTGGCACTCAATCAGGTGATTGATTATGCATTGACTCACGAGCCTTGGTTACAGGCAAATAAATACCAGCAACAGGCGATAGAAGCACAAAGCATTGCCGCCGGTACCTTGCCAGATCCAGTGTTAACTGTTGGACTTATGAACTTACCAACCGATGGCTTTGCCTTTGACCAAGAGGGTATGACGCAATTCAAAGTGGGCTTGTCTCAGCAATTTAGCCGAGGTGATAGTCTTGCCTTACAGCAACAAGCTTTAAAACAATCGGCTGAGCAATATCCTTGGCTTAGAGCTGACCGCCAAGCACAGGTTAAAGCCATTGTTAGCGAAGCATGGCTAAATGCTTATCGCGCACAAAAAAGCATTCAACTGATCAACCAAGATAAAGCCTTATTTAATCAGCTTATTGATATTACAGAAGCAAGCTATGCCAATACACTTGGTGCGACTCGCCAGCAGGATATTATTCGCGCTCAGCTAGAGCTGACTCGGCTTGAAGATAAGCTGGTGATGTTAGAGCAACAGTTTGATAGTGCCAAAAAGCGACTAGCTCAATGGCTACCTATTGAAATGCTAAACGGTGCAGTGAGCGATGAAAACACCAAGGTGACCGCAGTTATGGCTTATCAAGAGCTTGCACCATCGGGGGTGACTGAAGTGCTGATGAATCACCCGGCAATTATCGCTATTGATCATGCTATGCGTGCTAAAAACACTCAAGTGAAAGTGGCGAAAGAAGCGTATAAACCGCAATTTGGTATGAACCTTGGTTATGGCTATCGTGATGATACCCCGATGGGTGACTCTCGCGCTGACTTATTCTCTATTGGGGTGAGTGTTGATTTACCGCTGTTTACTGATAACCGCCAAGATCAACAAGTTAATGCCGCAATAGCTAATGCCGAGGCGGTAAAAACCAACAAGCTTATTACCCTGCAAAAACTGCAAGGTCAGTATTTTAAAGAGCTTAGCCAATTAAGCCGACTTGCTCAGCGCAAAGCGCTGTATCAACAGCAGCTATTACCGCAAATGGCAGAGCAAGCGGAGGCGACGTTAAATGCTTA
The DNA here is from genome assembly GCF_001641615.1 of Pseudoalteromonas gelatinilytica. Lineage (GTDB taxonomy): Bacteria > Pseudomonadota > Gammaproteobacteria > Enterobacterales > Alteromonadaceae > Pseudoalteromonas > Pseudoalteromonas gelatinilytica. The sequence goes on along the minus strand of NZ_LRRU01000011.1, from coordinate 113,507 downwards.
CACCAATGATGATGGTGACTTTTCAGAAGTGATGCGTGCTCGCATTAGCGAACTTAACGCGAAAATTGATGCATTAAACATCGAAATTGATAAACAAATAACCCTCGCTCGCCTTAATTATTACGCAGCAGCAAAAGATAACCAAATAAATGCAGCACAAAGCCAAGGAGCTAGCAATGAATAACACAGTGAAATTAGTTATCGCTTTGGCGGTAGGTGCAGCATTGGCAACGGCTGTAAATAAATTGGCTGAGCCAGAGCATGAACAAATGCCAAGCGCTGAGAAAAAGCCGCTATATTGGGTGGCGCCTATGGACAGCAATTACCGCCGTGATGAACCGGGGTTATCACCAATGGGTATGGAATTAGTCCCTGTTTATGAGGAGCAAAGTAGCGCTGAAGATAGCCCGGGTACGGTGAGGATCTCACCAGCAGTCGTTAATAACTTAGGGGTAAGAACAGCGCCCGTACGCTTTAAATCATTACAAACGACGGTTGATACGGTTGGTTATGTGCAATACGACCAAGACCAACTCGTGCATATTCACCCTCGTGTCGAAGGTTGGATAGAAACCTTATATGTAAAAGCCGCTGGTGACCAAGTTAAGCAAGGCGAGCCACTTTATACCTTGTATTCTCCACAGCTAGTGAATGCGCAAGAAGAGCTACTGCTTGCCCTTAAACGTAACAATGCAGTGCTTATACGTGCGGCAAAAGCACGCTTAGCCTCACTGAATGTTTCTGACGATTTTATTGCGCGATTAGAGCAAAGCCAAAAGGTTAGGCAAAACATTACCTTTTATGCCAAGCAAAGTGGCGTATTGGATGAGCTAAATATCCGCGAAGGCTTCTTTGTGAAACCGGGCACAACCATGATGAGTATTGCCCACCTAGAAGAAGTGTGGGTTGAGGCTGAAGTTTTTGAGCGCCAAGCAGGGCTTATCCATAAAGGCTTGCCTGTTACCATGAGCTTAGATTACTTACCGGGCAAACGCTGGCAAGGCAAGGTCGATTATATTTACCCAACCCTTGATGAGAAAAACCGTACCCTGCGCGTGCGTTTACGCTTTGCTAACCAAGATGGCTTATTAAAACCGAATATGTTTGCTGAAGTGAGCATTACTACTAAGCCAACTGAGCCGCAATTAGTGATAGCTAAAGAAGCGGTGATCCGCACCGGTAGCCAAGACCGTGTCGTGATTGATTTAGGTGAAGGGCGCTTTAAATCAGTCGCTGTGACGCTAGGCCGTAGTGATAATCATGATGTCGAAATTTTATCAGGCTTATTGAAAGACGATAACGTTGTGGTTTCAGCGCAGTTCTTAATAGATTCCGAATCAAGTAAGAGTTCTGACTTTATGCGTATGCAAGAACCTGATAGCGATAGCGCAATGGTAAATGGCGTGATCAACAGCATTGACCGTGAAGCCAGAACGGCTGTGATCAGTCGTGAGGCCATCCCTAAGTGGGGCCGCGGGGCTGCAACTATGGAATTTCATTTCTCGCCGCGCATCGATATGTCTAGTTTGCAAAGCGATGATGAAGTGCATTTTACCTTTAAATTGGTGGACGGTGAGTTTGTGATTTTTGACATCATGACCATGAGCCACCCTATGCAAGGAGAAATGCAATGATAGCTGCCGTGATCCGTTGGTCAGTCGGTAATCGCTTCTTTGTATTACTGCTGTCTTTAATGTTGGCGGGCTTTGGGATTTTTTCTTTAAAGAATACCCCAGTTGATGCCTTGCCTGACTTATCTGATATACAGGTTATTGTAAAAACATCTTATCCAGGACAAGCGCCACAAGTGGTGCAAGATCAAGTAACGTTTCCGATCACCACAGCCATGTTGTCGGTGCCGGGTGCTGAAACGGTCAGGGGCTTTTCGTTTTTTGGTGACTCTTACGTATACGTTATTTTTAATGAAGACACCGACCTTTACTGGGCCCGTAGTCGGGTGCAAGAGTATTTGAGTCAAGTAAGTGCTCGCTTACCTGATTCAGCAAGGCCTGAACTTGGCCCTGATGCAACAGGGGTGGGTTGGATTTACCTGTATGCGCTGGTGGATAAAACCGGTAAACACGATATTAGCCAGCTACGAAGCCTGCAAGATTGGTTTTTAAAGTTTGAGCTGCAAACGGTACCGGGCGTATCAGAGGTAGCGTCTGTTGGTGGTATGGTTAAGCAGTATCAGGTGAATGTCGACCCGGATAAATTGCGTGCTTATGGTATTCCGCTAAGTTTAATTCAAACAGCAATTAAGCAAGGTAACCAAGAGCGTGGTGCCTCAGTGGTCGAAATGGCAGAAGCCGAATACATGGTATCGAGCACAGGTTACATCAAAAGTGTCGCAGATTTAGAAGCCATTCCGCTGGGTACTAATGCCAATGGTACGCCACTGCAATTACGCGATGTGGCCGATATAAAACTTGGGCCACAAATGCGCCGTGGAATTGCTGAATTAAACGGCGAAGGCGAAGTAACTGGTGGTGTGGTAGTGATGCGCTTTGGAGAAAACGCCGAAGCAACCATTAAACTCGTAAAAGAAAAGCTAGAGTCGCTCAAAAAAGGCCTGCCAGAGGGCGTCGAAATCATTCCAGTGTACGACCGTTCAAACCTTATTACCCAAGCACTTGATAACTTAAGTTCAAAGTTAATTGAAGAGTTAATCGTCGTGGCCTTAGTGTGTGTGGTGTTTTTATTCCATATACGCTCATCGATCGTAGCCATTATCACGTTGCCAATGGGTATTTTAACGGCTTTTGTGGTGATGTATTGGCAAGGTATAAACGCCAACATCATGTCGCTTGGCGGCATAGCGATTGCTATTGGTGCAATGACAGATGGTGCTATCGTGATGATAGAAAATATGCACAAGCATATGGAGAAAACCCCTCTGACCGATGAGAACCGCTGGCAAGTGGTGATGGACTCAGCCGCAGAAGTCGGGCCCGCGTTATTCTTTAGTTTATTAATAATTACCGTCAGCTTTATGCCAGTGTTTATTCTTGAAGCTCAAGAAGGACGTATGTTCTCGCCTCTGGCTTATACAAAAACCTATGCAATGGCGGCCTCGGCTGGTTTAGCGATTACACTGGTGCCAGTATTAATGGGCTACTTTATTCGCGGTAAGGTTATTTCGGAGCAGAAAAACCCAGTAAACCGCTTATTGGTGGCAGCCTATAAACCCTTGTTAAATGCAGTATTAAAAGCGCCGAAAACAACATTGGTACTGGCATTAGTGTTGGCTGCTATTGGCTTTTACCCGGTTAATAAAATTGGTAGTGAGTTTATTCCTCCTCTTGATGAGGGCGACTTAATGTATATGCCAACGACTTACCCAGGTATTTCAATTGGTAAGGCCCGTGAAATCTTACAGCAGACCGATAAGCTAATTGCCAGTGTGCCAGAGGTTGAGTCGGTGTTTGGTAAGGTAGGTCGAGCGGATACTGCCACAGATCCTGCGCCGCTTACCATGATCGAAACCTTTATTCAGTTAAAGCCAAAGTCACAGTGGCGCGAGGGTATGACAACCGAGAAACTGAAAAAAGAGCTCGATAATCTGGTTAAGTTCCCAGGGCTTACCAATGCGTGGGTTATGCCAATCAAAACACGAATCGACATGCTTGCCACTGGGATTAAAACGCCTGTGGGGATCAAAGTAGCAGGGCCAAAGCTGAGCGAAATTCAAAAAATCGGTGAGCAAATTGAAGTCATCTTAAAAGATTTACCGGGCACGGCTTCGGTTTATTCTGAGCGCGTTGCCGGCGGTCGCTACATCAAAGTTGATATCAACCGTGAAAAAGCAGCACGGTACGGTTTAAACATTGCTGATGTGCAACAGGTTGTTGCTACTGCTATCGGTGGTATGAATGTGACCGAAACGGTTGAAGGGCAAGAGCGTTACCCGGTTAACTTACGTTATCCACAAGATTATCGCGACTCGCCAGAAGAGCTTAAGTTGTTACCGATAGTGACACCAAACGGACAGCGTATCGCATTGGCCGATGTAGCTCATGTCTTTATCGAAGATGGCCCGCCGGGTATTAAAAGTGAAAATGCCCGCATTAATGGCTGGAGCTTAATCGACATTGAAGGCAGTGATATTGGCAGTTATGTTGAGCGTGCGCAACAAGCGCTGCATGAGCAGCTCGAGCTACCTGCTGGTTACTCAATTACGTGGGCGGGGCAATATGAATATATGGAGCGCGCAAAAGCTAAACTCAGTTACGTATTGCCACTCACCTTGGCAATTATTGTGGTGCTGTTATACCTCAATTTTAGAAGCTTTATTGAGGTGGCAATGATTATGCTGACCTTACCGCTTGCGATGATAGGCGGTATTTGGCTGATGTACCTTGAAGGCTTTAACTTCTCGGTTGCTGTTGGGGTTGGTTTTATTGCCCTGGCTGGGGTTGCTGTGGAAATTGGCGTGATCATGCTGGTTTATCTCAACCAAGCTTATCAAGATGCTAAAGCGCAATCAGCACAGTTCACGGTTACAGAGCTGCGCCAAGCAATCATCAATGGTGCAGGCCTTCGGGTTAGGCCTGTAATGATGACAGTTGCCACTATTATCATTGGGTTACTGCCGGTGCTTTATGGCACTGGAACCGGTAGTGAAGTGATGAGCCGAATAGCCGCGCCTATGGTCGGCGGGATGCTCAGTGCCATAGTTTTAACGCTACTTGTGTTACCTGCGCTTTATTTTATATGGCGTAAACGCGACCTATAAATTTTACAGTCAGTGTGTAACTTGTGCGCTTTTAATTGCTGCAAGTTACACATTTTATTTTTAACTTGTTGATAATTGGGTTGTTTGTTGCTGGTGTGATTTATGCAAAGTCATATTAAATTGATTTTGATAAGGAATGCACATGCAAGTTAAAACAATACAACAAGTTTATGATTGGACCGTGTTATTTCATACTCAAATGGCAGCCAATTTCCACAGTGTTAAAGACTTACTGGACGAGCACAATCAAATGCTGGTGGACTATTATCTGCAATATGAGAAGAAGCTGGCAGAAGATCTCGTTGGTTTTAAAGCGATTACCGAAGTAAACACACTCGATACGTATTGCTATGAGTATTTTTCTGAAAACCCAGAGCTAATTACTTTTAACGATATCAGCACTGATCAGCGCATTGATGAAAAGGCGATTCAGGTTTACTTAACCACGCAACACCAAAAAGTAATCGACTTATATGAGTACTTGGTGTCACGCGCCGAAACGGCAGATACCAAAGAAAAGCTCGAACGTTTGCTAGAACTTGAACATCAAGGCCTTAAGCAAATGATGCAAAGCTCAAACCGCCATATGGATATGTAGTATACCCAAACCACCTCAAGATGCAGAATTCAGCGTTTCACAGGTGCTTAATATCAAGGCGTTACTTTGTAAGAATGGCAGTCCCTTTTAAGAAGTAACAACGATGAGAGTAAGTGCCTGTGAAGCGCCCAACGGGTTGGTTTAAAAGCGATTTATACTGCGTTATTGATCTTAACAATAGAACCACTATTACTTGCAATCAATGCCTTGCCTAAATCGCTTTTAATTCCAACTGAAACTCACATCTTGAGGTGGTTTGGGTATATATTAATCAGCTTAATGAAAATCGAGTAAGAAGCCGACTTTTTTAAGGTATTTTTGCTCTTGCTGTAAGTCAGCTAAAAGCAAGGTATGTTCTTTAAGCCACTTATTGTAAAACTTTAAGAACATACTATTTTGCTTGGCTGTTACCTCAAGCTTAAAGCCTTGGTCAGTAATGCGCTTTTGATTTAGCAGTACTGCTAAACGCAAAATCACAATGAGCTGTAATATTTCATAATGCTGCATGGTATGCAGTGCTGGAAAATCTTCTAAACGGATCTTTTTACGATAAAAACGGATCATACAGCTAAGAAGTGTTTGTTGTTGCTGTGTAAAGCCAGGTAATTGGCTGTTCGCCACGATATAGGCACTGTGTTTATGTAACCCCGAAGAATTAACCCCTAAACCAATTTCATGCAGCTGTGCAGCCCAATCCAGTAAATTTATGTGATCAGAGTCAGTCAGGTGCCATGTTTCTCTTACTTGTTCGAATAGCCACTTTGCGGTTGTTGAGACGCGATTAGCATGCTCTTTATCTATGGCATTGCGCTCAGATAGGTTCGCTATGGTATTTGTACGAATATCCTTATGGGCGAGTTTTTGCTGCATTTCATGAAGCAGGCCTTCACGCAGTGAAAAGTCGCTATATTGCATCGCTTCGATGTTAAACAGTCTAAATATGGCAATTAAAATAGCTAAACCACCACAAATACTCACTTGCCGCTCAGGCGTAAGACCTTCAATTTGCAGCGCTTGTATTTGTTTTGCAGCAATAAACTGGGTTTTTAATTCTAATAATCGCTCTAAAGTAATTAGCTCTTGCTCTGCATCGTTTGCATTGATCATGGCAAGGATAGATTTAATCGTGCCTGATGTTCCCACCACTGATTGCCAGCCAGCTGATAAGTAATTTGCAAAGATCACTTCGAGTTCTTGCTCTGCGCGAACTTCGGCTTTGGCAAAGCGCTTAGCTGTGATTTGTCCATCTGCAAAAAACTGCTTGGTATAGCTGACACAGCCCATGTTGCGGCTAGCGAGTAGTTTGTGTTTAAAGTGTTTACCAATGATGAGTTCAGTACTGCCGCCGCCGATATCAATGACTAAGCGGTTTTCATCGTGATGAATATAATGGGCAACACCTTGGTAAATTAAACGTGCTTCTTCTTGCCCTGATATTACTTCGATTGGGTAAGGAAACACTTTACTTGCTTGCGTTAAGAATGAATGAATGTTTTTCGCACGGCGCAATGTGTACGTGGCGGCCACTTTGACATTTTCAAGGGGAAAGTCCTGCAAGGTAATGGCAAATTGCTTCAAAATTGCCAGTGCGCGCTCAATAGCTTCTTGGCTTAAATGATTTTTATCATCTAAACCGTCAGCTAAGTAAACGCGCTGCTTTTCTTTGTGTAAGATTTGCAAAGAGCCATCGACCTCTCTTGCCACCACTAAATGAAAACTGTTTGAGCCTAAATCAACGGCAGCAATTGAGGGATAATCATTCATTATTGTAGTTACTTTCCCATTTCTTAAGGTGGTCATAAATGGCAATTTGCGAGCGAATTTTTTTACGATTGCCACGGCGCACATAGCTGTTTTTTTGTTCGCTATCGATTATGCGTGCTTTTGATCTATCTTTAAACTGTAGCTCAAGAATATCAATAATCAGCTGTTTTAATTTTTCATTGTAAATCGGAGTGGCTACTTCTACGCGGTGATCAAGATTTCGGGTCATCCAGTCTGCCGATGAAATATACACTTTTTCGTCACCATTATTATGAAACACCATCACCCGGGGGTGCTCTAAAAAGCGGTCAACGATACTAATAATACGAATGTTATCGTTCACGGCAGAGGGCACTAAGGAACACATACCACGCACAATAATGCGAATTTTTACGCCGCGTCTTGCAGCAAAATAAAGATGATCAACCAGCTCTTTATCAACTAGGTTGTTTATTTTTAACGTAATTCGGCCCGCTTTTCCGTGCTCTACATTGGCAATTTCAGCGTCAATTAACGACATAATAGTTTGTCGTGCGTTAACTGGCGAAATCATTAAATGGTCAAATTGAAATGGTCGGTAACTACTTTCGATAAACTTAAACACGCTATCGCACTCTTCACTAATGCCCTCATGCTTGGTGAATAAGCTAAAGTCCGTGTAGATTTTGGCTGTTTTTTCATGGAAGTTACCCGTGCCTATATGGGCATACTTCACGATGTTATTCTTTTCTTTACGGTGAATAACGCATAGCTTACTGTGAACTTTCAGCGCAGGAATACCAAAAATCACTTTAACCCCAGCGTTACTCAGGGTTTTTGCCCATTCAATGTTGTTCTGTTCATCAAAGCGCGCTTTCAGCTCAACCATTACGGTTACATGCTTACCATTTTTTGCCGCATTAATTAGCGTAGAAACAAGGCGAGATTGACTCGCAACGCGATAAATATTGACCTTAATTTGGGTTACATCTGGGTCAAACGCAGCTTGGCGTACAAACTCAAGTAAATGGTTAAAGGTGTGATAAGGGTAATACAGCAACACATCTTGCTCAGAGATGGCATCAAACACACTCGAGTGATTGTTAAAGGCCGTGCTTTGTAATGCAGGCAGTGGTTTGTTTTCTAAATACTGACGGCCAACATTTGGAAACGCAATAAAATCGCGGAAGTTACGATAACGACCGCCGGGGATCAGCGCATCATGTTGGCTTATGTTAAGGCGCTTTTTCATCACTTTAAGCATTTCATCAGGCATGCTCTCGTCATAAACAAGGCGCACAGGCTCAGCAGAAATACGTTGTTTTAGGCCTTTCGACATTTTATCGAGTAAACCTTCTTCGAGTTCATCATCTAAATTGTACTCGGCATCGCGGGTCAGTTTGATGGCATAACATTGAATATCATCAAAGCTAAAAAAGCTGCTAAATACATCGCGAATAAAGTAGGCAATGATGTCATCAAGCATCACAATGGTTTTGTGGCGACGTGTTTTCTCAGGAGGCAAAATAACAAAGCGTGAGACGCGGTCAGTAGGCACCTCCATCATGGCATAATGACTTTTTTGATTGGTCATCTCGACAAACAAATAAGTCATGGTGTCGTTAATTTGATCTGAGTAGTCTTTCTTTTCAGAGAGCAAAATCGGCAAAATGTGTTGCAGTACATTGTCGTGGAAAAACTTTTTCAGCCAGGTTAAATGAAATTCAGATAACTTCTCTGGTAGCTCTACGTGAATATTATGCTCGTTTAAATCATTCAAAATATCTTTATGAATTTGATTAAATTTTTTGCCAAGCTGGAGCACTTTACTCTGGATTTGATGGAGTAGGATCTCATCTTCATCAAAGTTCGCATCAGGAATTTTATTAAGTAAAATTCGGCGCTTTACATCTGCAACACGGACACGGAAAAACTCATCCATGTTGTTTGAGTAAATACCTAAAAAGCGCATGCGCTCAATAATCGGGTTCGATTTATCTTTGGCTTCTTGCAGCACGCGTTCATTAAATGACAGCCAACTTAGCTCTTTGGCAAAGTAATTGATGGCTTGAGAAGAAGAATGTGATGCGTTCATCTGGTTTTCCAACGTTTATAGCTAGTTAGAATATAGAGGATGCAGATGACGGTTGTGTGACATACATGTCAGTTTTGTGACATGTATGTCGCTTTTTTAAAGTTCAAAATATCCCTATAAACTTGTGTGTTACGCGTCCTCAATATCAACAATTAGGTCTGTAGTGATAGACTCAAGTGCGCTAATTACTTCGTCTTTGTTCATACCAATTGGTAAAGCAACGGTGGCAACGGCACTAAAAATAGGCACACCCCAGTTAGGTGCACTTTGTTGTTTTGAATTGAGGTGAGTGATATTCGCCCCTTTGTGACGAATAACGCTGGCTAGCTCTTGTACAATGCCAGGTCTATCATTGCCAGTGATAACAAAATTAATTTGCTCAGATTTTTCTTCAGGCAGCGTCTCGGTGCCGCGTTCGATTCTGACCTCTAAATGCGGCAGGCTATGTAACGCATCTTGTAATTCTTGTAAATGTTCTTCAGGTACTGCTGCTTCAATGATCCCTGCAAAATGCCCTGCAAGGTGGCTTAAATTACTGCTTAACCAGTTGCCGTGGTGGCTTAGAATTGTGGCTGAAAGGTCTTCAACTAGGCCGGGTTTATCTGGCCCCAAAATAGTAATTACTAACTGCTTCATACTTAAATCTCTATAAAAATGCCTCTGAAAAATGCAATAAAAGGAAGGAGGCGTTGGTTAAAAATGATTCTTATTGTTGAAAAAAATAAGTCTTCTTGAGTATTGATGCTGTTTTATTGTTTGTCCAATTTTTTCCATATAGTTATAAAAAATTAGATATAACAGTTTGTTAGCTTGTTAATTTAGGACTTATAAAAGCGCTTACAATTGTCGTAAATTGGTCATTTTTTAACTTTAAACTACGTTTCCGAAAAGCTTGCTTTATTACACTGAATTATGACGTTTGTAACATTACTGTCATCTTGGTGAAATATAATTCGCGCAACGTTAAGATTTAAGGGTGTTTTGATGACTTCCAATCCGAATAAACCTACCTTTCATACGGATAGAAGCCGTCTATTTAAAGACAGGTTTGCCAAGTGGGGTATTTCCGCAGGTGGCGTAATGGTGCTAGTAGCACTGTTACTCATATTCTTTTACCTTCTTTATGTTGTTCAACCTATTTTTGAATCAGCAAAAGTAGAAACACGTAACAGTGTAAAACTACAAAATGCGTCAGAAGTTGTTGGCCTTGGCATTGAAGAGCAAACAGAGGTTGCCTTTTTACTCGGTGAAAAAGGTAGCGTGGACTTTTACAATGTTGAAAAAGAACAGTTTGGTAAAAAGATCACCACTCTTAATGCTGAATTACCTAGCGATGTAAGCAGCTTTGCAAGCTCTGCACCGTTTCAAGGTCAATATGCGTACGGTTTAGAAAATGGTACGGTTGTTGTGGTTGCACCTAAGTTTTTGGTGACATTCCCAAATAACCAACGCCAATTAACACCTCGATTAGACTACCCGCTCGGTGATATGGCGCTTGAAGTTGATGATCAAGGCGCAGCAATCACTAAATTTGCGTTTAGCCACTATGAAGATAAAACGGCTGTTGTTGCTTTTACGGCTGACAAGCGCGTTTTATTCAGCAGTTTTGTCGGTGAAGAAAACATGTTCACTGGCGAAGTTGAGTGGAATGTTGAGCGCACTGAGCTTGATATCGAAGGTCGTGTGGATGAGCTATTAATCTCACCTGATACAACACGTACGTTCGTTCGCTCTGCAAATCAAATTTACGTATACGATACGCGTTACCCTTCTGAAGTTGAGCAAATCCAACTGCTTGCTGCGAATGAAGAAAACGCGAACCTAGTTTCAACTCAGTTATTAGCGGGTGCTAACTCACTGATGCTTGCTAACGATAATGGTGAAGTATCTCAGTGGTTTGAAGTAAACACGGAAGAGGGACGTGAGTTCCAAAAGATCCGCGCTTTTGAAACCAGCAAACAATCGAAACTAAATATTTTCACTGAGTTCTACCGTCGTACGTTCTTCACAGCGGGTGCTAACGGTGAGCTTGGTATTTATTACACAACCAGCGACGCAAAACTGTGGCAAGGTAAAGTAAGTGATGGTCCAATTCAAAACTTTGCAATTGCACCTCGTTCAAATGCGGCGCTAGTACTTGCAGATGACGCATTAAAAGTAATCGAAATCCATAACGAACACCCAGAAGTAACGTGGTCTGCGTTATGGCAAGAAGTATGGTACGAAGGTTACCCAGAGCCGGGTTATATCTGGCAATCAACCTCTGCCAGTGATGATTTTGAATCTAAGTTTTCATTAGTGCCAATTTCATTCGGTACGATTAAAGCAGCTCTATATGCGATGCTGTTTGCAGTACCTATTGCGCTTTCAGCTGCGATTTACACGGCGTACTTTATGTCGAGTGAATTACGTAAAGTGGTTAAGCCGACTGTAGAAATCATGGAAGCATTACCAACAGTAATCTTAGGTTTCTTAGCCGGTCTTTGGTTAGCACCATTAATTGAAGAGCATTTACCAGCGATTGTCGGATTATTAGTGTTATTACCAATTGGTATCTTATTAACCGCATTCGGCTGGAACAAGCTACCGGCGTCAATTCGTCACCGTGTTCCTGAAGGTTCGCACTCTATTTTACTTATCCCAGTGGTTATCTTTATTGGTTGGTTATCGTTTGCGATGAGTAACTCAATTGAGCTTTGGATGTTTGACGGTAATGTGCGTCAGTACCTAACCAATGAATTAGGTATGACATTCGACCAACGTAACTCGTTAGTTGTTGGTATTGCGATGGGCTTCGCTGTTATCCCAACTATCTTCTCAATTGCGGAAGATGCGGTATTCAGTGTTCCTAAGCACTTATCAAATGGTTCATTAGCACTCGGTGCAACGCAATGGCAAACATTGGTTCGCGTAGTACTACTAACTGCAAGCCCGGGTATCTTCTCAGCAGTAATGATGGGTCTTGGTCGTGCTGTAGGTGAAACAATGATTGTACTAATGGCAACAGGTAATACACCTATTATGGACTGGAGTATCTTCCAGGGTATGAGAACGCTTGCAGCGAATATCGCGGTAGAAATGCCAGAGTCTGAGGTAGGCAGCTCGCATTATCGCATTCTATTCTTAGCAGCATTTGTACTATTCATATTCACATTCGTTTTCAACACAGTGGCTGAGTTTGTTCGTCAGCAACTGCGTGAAAAATACAGTTCAATGTAGGTGGAGAGACACGACATGGTAAAGCAGTGGTTTAAGTCTGGTTCTCCTTGGATTTGGATGACCGGCGGTGCGGTAAGCATCAGTTTAATCTCGGTTCTTGGCTTATTAGCCATGATTGCTTGGAAAGGTTTAAGCTTTTTCTGGCCATCAGAAGTAGTGCAACTTGAGCTGCAAGGCTCAGTTGCTAAACAAACAGTGATCGGTGAAGTTTATGACCGTGAGCTAGTTGCAAAATCACGTATTGAGGCGACGGGCGTTGATTTATCTCACTACGACAAAGAGCAACTAGAGCGCTTACTAATCAAAACAGGTAACCGTGAGTACGTTGATCTCGATTTCCGTTGGGTATTAGAGACAGATATCACATCGCGTACAGCGCCAGCTGAACTTGCAGTATTCGAGCGTAGCAAAAACGGTAACTTTTACGGTTATGTAGAACAGGTTATTAAAGACGGTGAAGTTATTACAGATAACAAAATCGAGGTACTTTATGATCTTGTTGACCGTGCTGTTGACCTAAACGACCAAGCACTCGATTTACAAAATGGTGATATTGGTCATATCAACTATGAACTTGAGCGCTTGCGCTTAAAAGAAAAAGCGTATCAGCTTGATAACGAGTTAACGGACGAACGTGTTGCTGAGCTAGCACAAACACGCGCTGAGCTACGTGCTGAGTATGCCGTGCTAGAAAAACAGTTATTTGCACTTCGTAAAGAAGCAAAGCGTGACCAAGTAACGGTTAAAGACATGCGCGGTGAAGTGGTTACTTTACCTCTGTATCAAGTTCTTGATGTGTGGTTCCCAAATGACATGGGCTTCTTCGCTAAGCTAGGCCACTACTTTGTACAACTTGGTAAGTTTGTAGCGGATGACCCGCGTGAGGCAAACACTGAAGGGGGTGTATTCCCGGCGATTTTCGGTACTGTGTTCATGGTATTACTGATGGCAGTGATTGTTACGCCGTTTGGTGTGGTTGCAGCGATTTACTTACATGAATACGCAGCAAAGAATGCCGTTACTAAAATGATCCGTATCGCGGTAATCAACCTTGCGGGCGTACCTTCAATTGTATACGGTGTATTTGGTCTAGGTTTCTTTGTATATATGCTAGGTGGCAGTATTGACCAATTGTTCTACCCAGAATCATCGCCAAGTCCAGTATTTGGTACGCCAGGTGTGATTTGGTCAGCATTAACACTAGCAATTTTAACGCTTCCAGTTGTGATTGTTTCAACGGAAGAAGGTTTATCACGTATTCCAAGCACGGTTCGTCATGGTTCATTAGCACTTGGCGCAACAAAAGCAGAAACGCTATGGCGCATCATCATTCCGATGGCAAGCCCTGCGATTATGACAGGTTTAATCTTAGCGGTTGCACGTGCAGCCGGTGAAGTAGCACCACTTATGCTTGTTGGTGTTGTTAAGATGGCGCCAACACTGCCTCTTGACGGTAACTTCCCATACGTACATTTAGATAGAAAATTTATGCACTTAGGTTTCCACATTTATGATGTTGGTTTCCAAAGCCCTAACGTAGAAGCGGCACGTCCGCTGGTATATGCCACGGCATTCTTACTGGTATCAGTAATTATCGCCCTGAATATCACCGCGATTGGTATTCGTAACCACTTACGCGAAAAGTTTAGAGCTCTTGAGCATTAATACAGAATTTTTATAGGTAGACAGAGATGATTACAGTTGCACCACAAGTAAACCAAGCGAAAAGCGCGGCAAAGCTAGATTTAGATAACCTAACTGCAGAGCAAACAGCGTTAGAGATTAAAAACTTAGATCTATACTACGGTGATAAACAAGCGCTTAGCGGCGTAAATATGAACATCCCGAAAGGTCAGGTAACCGCGTTTATCGGTCCGTCAGGCTGTGGTAAATCAACACTTTTACGTTGTATCAACCGTATGAACGACCTAGTTGATAGTTGTCGTATTGAAGGTGAGATCTTATTACACGGCCACAACATCTACGATAAGAGTGTTGATGTTGCAGCATTAAGACGAAATGTTGGGATGGTATTCCAACGTCCTAATCCATTTCCAAAATCAATCTACGAAAATGTCGTTTATGGCCTACGCTTACAAGGTATTAAAGAAAAGCGTAAACTAGACGAAGTGGTTGAACAATCTTTACGTGGCGCGGCGTTATGGGATGAAGTTAAAGACCGTTTACACGATAGTGCATTTGGCCTATCGGGTGGTCAGCAACAGCGTCTTGTTATTGCTCGCTCAATTGCTATCGAGCCTGAAGTACTACTTCTGGATGAGCCTACATCGGCACTAGATCCAATTTCTACTTTAGTTATCGAAGAGCTAATTAACGACTTAAAGAATAAGTTTACCGTGGTAATTGTTACTCACAACATGCAACAAGCTGCTCGTGTATCAGACCAAACTGCGTTCATGTACATGGGTGAGTTGATTGAGTATTCAGATACCAATACGTTATTTACAACACCAAGCAAGAAGAAAACAGAAGACTACATTACAGGCCGTTACGGTTAGTCAATAAAGTCACTTGGTACCGTAAACGAAATTTATAGAGGTAGACAATGGAACATAATATCAATAAACACATTTCGGGCCGCTTTAATGAAGAGCTTGAAAATGTGCGTAACCATGTATTAAACATGGGTGGTTTAGTTGAACAACAACTAAACAGTGCACTTGATGCTGTTAGCAATGGCGATGCAGATCTGGCACAAAAAGTTCGTGAAAACGACTATAAAGTAAATGCAATGGAAGTGAACATCGATGAAGAATGCACACGCATTATCGCTCGTCGTCAGCCAGCTGCCAGTGACTTACGTCTTGTAATTGCCATTGCTAAAACAATTGCTGATTTAGAGCGTATTGGCGATGAAGCTGAGCGTATTGCTAAAGTTGCGCTGGACTCATTCACAAAAGATCAGCAAGACCTACTGGTGAACATTGAAAACATGGGTCGCCAAGTATCAAAAATGCTTCATGATGTACTCGATGCATTTGCACGTATGGATGTGCAATGTGCGTTTGAAGTACATAAAGAAGATGCCAAAGTTGACCGTGAATACGAAGCAATTACCCGTCAAATCATGACATATATGATGGAAGATCCACGCTCAATCCCGAAAATTATGGATTTAGTGTGGTCAGTACGCTCTTTAGAGCGTATCGGCGACCGTTGTCAAAATATTGCTGAGTACATCATCTACTTTGTAAACGGCAAAGATATTCGTCATACATCTCAAGCAGATATCGAAAAGTCGCTGTAATTTTAACCGCAACTTTTCATTATTAAACCGAGCGGCCTTTGGCCGCTTTGTCTATTATTGGTGATGTAAGGCAGAAAAAGCGTTCACAATCGAACACAATGCTGTAAAATTCGCAGCTGCCAAAGCATACTAATTTATAAAGGGTCAGTTATGCCTACAAATGCATTTTTAGGGGTATTTGCTAAATCTCCTATTAAGCCTATGGAAGATCACATTAAGAAAGCACATCAAGCAAGTAAAGCATTGATCCCTTTCTTTAATCACGTTTTCAAAGAAGAGTGGCAAGAAGCGGAAGAAATCCGCCTAAACATTCGTAATTTAGAGCGTGAAGCTGATGAAATGAAACGTAACATTCGCCTTCAACTACCACGTGGCTTATTCATGCCAGTTGAGCGTACCGATTTGCTAGAGCTTGTTACTCAACAAGACAAAATTGCTAATAAAGCAAAAGATATTGCAGGTCGTGTAGTTGGTCGTGAGATGACTATTCCTACCGAAATCCAAGCAGATTTCCTTGCTTATGTAACTCGTTGTGTTGATGCAACTAAACAAGCATCAAAAGCAATCAATGAGCTAGATGAGCTTCTTGAAACGGGCTTCAAAGGTCGCGAAGTGACTTTAGTTGAGAAAATGCTCGTTGAATTGGACGCAATTGAGCAAGACACGGATGACATGCAAATCAAAATTCGCCGTCAATTGCGCGCCGTTGAAAATGAACTTAACCCAATCGACGTGATGTTCTTATACAAGATCATTGAATGGGTAGGTGACTTAGCTGATATTGCTGAGCGCGTAGGTTCTCGTCTTGAGCTGATGTTAGCTCGTTAATTAAAAATCAGTTCATACGAAAAAATTAAAGGTTCACACAATGGATATCATTGCAAATTACGGCACGTTACTCGTTTTAACTGCCGCCGCAGTCGGTTTCTTTATGGCTTATGGTATTGGTGCAAATGACGTTGCCAATGCGATGGGTACATCAGTAGGTTCAAAAGCACTTACAATTAAGCAAGCTATCATCATCGCGATGGTGTTTGAGTTCGCTGGCGCATACCTTGCCGGTGGTGAGGTTACATCAACGATCCGTAAAGGGATTATCGATGCGACCCCATTTATGGACGTACCTGAGTTAATGATACTCGGTATGATCGCCGCGTTATTCGCTGCAGGTAGCTGGTTATTGATTGCCTCGTTCTTAGGCTGGCCTGTTTCAACTACTCACTCAATCATTGGTGCCATCATTGGTTTCGCATTGGTTGCGGTAGGTAGCGAAGCAATCCAATGGAACAAGGTAATGGGTATTGTAGGTAGCTGGATTGTTACCCCTGCTATCTCTGGTTTTATTGCTTATTTGATTTTCATGAGTGCGCAAAAGCTAATTTTTGACACTGACGCACCTCTTAAAAATGCTAAGCGCTACGTGCCTGTATACATGGGTCTAGCGGGCTTCATCATGTCTCTTGTAACAATCAAGAAAGGCTTGAAGCACATTGGTATCAACTTAGGTTCATTTGAAGGTTACATGCTTTCTATCGCGATCGCCGTGGTTGTTGCAATCATTGGTAAATTCGCTATTTCACGCCTTAAGATTGACCCTAAAGCTGACAAGAAAATGCAATTCAACAACGTTGAGAAAGTGTTCGCGGTACTTATGGTACTAACAGCATGTTGTATGGCATTCGCACACGGTTCAAACGACGTTGCTAACGCGATTGGTCCACTAGCTGCTGTTGTAAACATTGTTGAGCACAACGGTGAAATCGCTAAGAAAGCGGCTATTGCATGGTGGATTTTACCACTAGGTGGTTTAGGTATTGTTGCTGGTCTTGCTATCTTAGGTAAGAAAGTAATCAAAACAATCGGTGAAGGTATCACCCACTTAACACCTAGCCGTGGTTTTGCTGCTGAGCTTGCTGCTGCTTCTACAGTTGTTATCGCATCAGGTACTGGTTTACCTATCTCTACTACACAAACACTTGTTGGTGCGGTATTAGGTGTTGGTATGGCACGCGGTATTGCGGCACTTAACATGGGTGTTGTAAGAAACATTGTAGTTTCTTGGGTAATTACGTTGCCAGTTGGCGCAGCCCTTGCTATTGTTATTTTCTACGTACTGAGAACTGCCTTCGGGGTATAAAAAGTACTAAAAGACTTTTAGCTTGAAAAGATCTCAATGCCTTAGGTGTTGGGGTCTTTTTATTTTCAGGTAGAGTATGAATAACTTACCAAGTATTAAACAACTACAATATTTATTAGCAGTCCACCAACATCAACATTTTGGCCGCGCAGCAAGCGCCTGTTTTATTGGTCAATCAACCTTAAGTAGTGCAATTCAGAACTTAGAAGAAACCCTAGGTTGCCAACTTATTGAGCGTGAAAACCGCAGCTTAATGTTTACTGCAATTGGTGAAGAGGTTGTCGAAAAAGCGCGTAAGATCATTGATGACACCCTAAGCTTAAAAGAGCTTACGAAGAGCTTTTTAACGCCATTAAGTGGCACACTCACGCTTGGTGTGATCCCGACGATTGCCAGCTTTATTGCTGCGCCTTTATATCATTTCTGCAAACAAACATTTACCGAGCTAGAGCTAGTTTTGGTTGAAGATACCAGTGACAAATTACTCGATAAGCTAGAGCATGGGCAAATTGATATGGCGTTGCTCGCGTTACCGTATGACACTGAAAAGTTTCATACTCAAGTCCTTGCGAAAGATCACTTCAGCCTAGTGCATCATAAAGATTACACACCCGCAGATGGCGTGGAAGACTTTAATCTTTTACCGGATGCGAGTGTGTTCTTGCTAGAGCGTGAGCATTGTATGACTGGCCACGCACTCAGTGCTTGTCACTTGAATCGCTCAAGCTGTATTAACCCATTTGAAGCGGCAAGCTTACATACCTTATTAAGTATGGTTGAACACCAGCTTGGTGTTACTTTCTTACCCCAGATGGCAATTAACGCTGGTATTTTAGATAAAAAAGATATGGTTGCTACGCCATCACAAGGCGATGCATACCGAGATATTGGTATCGTGTGGCGTAAAACAACAGGCCGGATCAGAGATTTTAGGCTGTTTAGCCAGCAGCTAGAGCTGTTTCTTAATAAGCAGTGTAGCTTAGACGGTCAATGCGACTAATAATAAAAAACCCCAAATAAAAAATATTTGGGGTTTTTTATTATTTAAGCAAACTATTTTTTTCCTTCCCTCGACTAACATAATAACAAAACCATTAAAGGCAGATCAGATGACGAGGCTAGCGTGTTTTTTCAATCACTTGAGACACTAATTGCTAAAGCGCAACAGGGCAATAAACGGGCGTGGTTGAAATTAGTCAAGCAGCACGAAACACAGGTATATAACTATTGCCTAAGGATGTTAAGTCACCCTGATGATGCAATGGACTTAATGCAAGAAGTGTTTATTTCTGTGTATAAGAGCTTACCGAGTTTTCGTGGTGAATCGAGTTTTAACACTTGGCTT
This sequence comes from Pseudoalteromonas gelatinilytica, assembly GCF_001641615.1. Classification (GTDB taxonomy): domain Bacteria; phylum Pseudomonadota; class Gammaproteobacteria; order Enterobacterales; family Alteromonadaceae; genus Pseudoalteromonas; species Pseudoalteromonas gelatinilytica. The sequence goes on along the minus strand of NZ_LRRU01000011.1, from coordinate 94,367 downwards.
TATCAAATTGTGCATCGGCGTAGTGTTGAATATTACCGCCGCCGTAAGCTGCATCAAGGTTTGGACGCCGTACCAGAAGAAAGCTGTGAGCGCAGTGAGTTAGAAACCAATCAACTGCAATCTGAGCAGCATCATGAACTTAAAGAAATGATGAACAATTTACCCTGGGAGCAACGCTTGGTGGTGGAGTTAAAGTTTTTTCAGCACTGTACGTTTGAAGAAATAGCTGAGCAATTAGGTATTTCAACCAATACAGCTAAATCAAGACTATACAGTGCGCTTGGTAAGTTAAAAGTGCATTTGGAGGCCGTAGATGGCTAATTTAGATTCATTATTTACCGCATGGTTAGAAGGCGAAAGCCTAACTGATGAGCAAATTGCGTTACTTCAAGCCGATGCTGAGTATGCATTAATGATGAACAATGCAATGCAGTGGCAACAACAAAGTCACCACTATGAAACAGTACCTGTACCAAACTGGGATCGAGAATCCACGATGCCCAAAGTGCAAAAAACGAGTTTGTTTTTTGGTTCTGGGATGTGGGCAGTAGCTGCATCAATTGCATTTTGCGCGTGGATTTTTGCTAGTAATCCACAGCAAGGAAACCAGCAGTTACTCGAACAAGTGGCTAAACAAACCAATTTATTAGAGTCACAACAAAAGCAAATTGATCAGTTGCAAAACATCATCACTGCGCAAAACGAAGTGCAGCAACAGCAGATGTATCAACTGGCCAAAGAAGCAATTAAAACCGGGCGAGTAGAGCGCCAAGAAGATATTGCCAGCGTGCTGGCTTATATCAAAACACAGCGCGCCCAAGACCAAGCGTACTTACGTATGCAGTTAAATGATTTAGCAGAGCAAGTGGACGGCAGGCCAATGCCAACCGTTGCCAACAATTTGGAGTATTAAGATGTCAAAATACAAATCAACCACGGCTGCCTTATTGCTTTGCACAGCAGTAAGCGTACAAGCACAAGCAAGTGATGAATTAGATAAAATTCAGCGTGAAGTCGGGATCATGGAAAAAATCCTCACAGCAGCATTAAAACAAGACACCGATAACAAGGTAAGAAACGTATCATCAAGTTATTTGCAGCATCAAGGTGTGGTGTTTAGCTTTGACGTAAGAGGCGGCTCACGCTGGTCTACAGTGTTTGCTTCAGTGCCTGATGCACCGCTTCCACCCATGCCAGATATCGATTTTGAAGAGCTAACTGAAATTGAAGTGCTAGGCGAACATGTGCAAGTGATCAGCGATGCGGTGGTCGTAAAAACGCAAGAAGCTTATCAGCAGGCCATGGAAGTGATGCGTGAAAGTGCAGAACGAGTGCGTGAAGTTGCCGAGCAAGAGCGCGATGTGAGCCGTGAAATCCGTGATCTTGAACGTGAAAAGCGTGACCTTGAGTTTGATCGTCGCCACGATAAAGATGCCAAAGAGCAAGAGCTCGAAAAACGTAAACAAGCACTACAAGCATCAATTAAAGAGCTTGAGAAAGAGCAGCAAAAGCTGTCTTTAAAACAGCAAGAAATGCGCAAAGAGTTAGCTGAGAAAAAACAAGCTCGTGTGAAAGAGCAACAACAGCAGTTGGCTGCTTTAGCTAAGCAAGTAGATAAAAGCTTATCACTGACATTATGTGATTATGGTAGCGGTTTAAGAAGCCTACCTAACGATGAACATGTGAGTTTTATCATTCGCGGTGTGAGTGAAGGTAAGGGTGAGCTGGTTAAAGTATTTAAAAAATCAGATATCAAAAAGTGCGTGGTTGGCGATATAAAAGCCGCGCAACTTATCGACAAGGCATCAAGTTATCGCTTTTAAATTCTCCCAACTAAAAAGCAGCCTAAAGTGGCTGCTTTTCATTCATTGAAAATGGTTTTAAGTCAGGTAAAAACAACAAATAAACCCACACGACTAAGTTAAAGTAAGGCACTAAACCTAGCCCTGTAAATATTTTCACCGGATACCCCTTAAAGGTCGCATTACGGTAACATTGATACGCTATCCCTAGATTCACAATCAGCAACAAAACGATTAGTTGTGTCATCACTTTTCTCCTTTATACCGTCAATACATGGACTTAACGATGTTAAGTTATATTCAGTATGTTTAATGTAATAAGTAATGTCATGTTTTTATTTGATAATCAGCATAAAACCACGACATTTGTTCTTGCTGTGGATTAAAGTATAGATGAGTATTGTAAGTATGGAAGCTTAAAAACTAATAAAAAATGTTTAAAAATGTATCAGAACTAGGCTTTTTAATGTTAGCTAACTGTTAATTAAACAGATTATTTTCAGATATTTTTTTAAGTTCAGCGCTAATTTTTTCAACCGGTACAGGGCGGGCAATAAAGTACCCTTGACCATAGTCTATACCAATTTCTTTTAGTGCTAAGAATATTTCTTTGTTTTCAACATATTCCGCTACAGAGCGCTTATCAAGCGAACGGCTAATATCATTGATCGCTTTTACTAGTGCTAAATCGATTGGGTCATTCAACATATCACGAACAAATGAGCCATCAATTTTTACATGCTGAGCCGGTAATTGTTTAAGGTAGTTGAAGGTACTAAAGCCGGTACCAAAGTCATCAATCGAGAAATGACAGCCTAAGCCGTTTAAACGCTCGATCATCGCACGGGTTGCCACCAGGTTATTGATACTCGCAGACTCGGTGATCTCAAAAATAATGCGTGTTGGTTCAACATTATATTCTTTTAAGCTCGATTCAATGTGCGGCAATAGGCGCTCATCTAAAAACGACTGTGCTGATAAGTTAATTGCGATTTGATTAAGCTCTGGGTACTCGGCAACGCTCTTAATGGCATTACGAATGACGCATTGATCCATTAAAAAGGTATCGTTTAAAAGCTCAAGCGCAGGAATAAACTGGTTGGGATAAATAAGCTCGTCATTCAACTTCAAACGCAATAGCGCTTCAAAGTAGGCAACATGGCCGCGTTTGAAGTCCCAAATTGGTTGATAGTGCAGTTCGATTGCATCATGTTGTAATGCTTGGCGAATGCTATGACCCCACTCAAGACCAGCTTGTAAGCTGTTATGATGGCTATCTTCTTTTGAGTAACAGTGAACTAAGTTACGGCCTAAGCTTTTAGCCACATAAAGGGCGATATCAGCTTGTTTTAAACATTCACTTGGGTCGTTATTTTGCTCGGTGATTTGCGTTAAACCAATAGAGCAGCTAATTGAGTACTCTTGGCCTTCGGAGTGAAAGCGGTGTTTTTCAATCGCCATACAAATACTTTCTGCCACCAAGTGTGCATCAAGTAAGTTAGTATTTTTTAAGATCACGGCAAATTCATCACCACCGATGCGGCACACTAAATGCTCATCACTGATATTCGCAGTGAATAACTGGGCAACCTCTTTTAAAACGATGTCACCTTGTTGATGGCCTTTACTGTCGTTAATGATTTTAAAGTGATCTAAATCGATATAGATGAGCGCATGCTCGGTATCTTTACTGGTGTATTTGGCCTTACAAATACGTTGTAATTGTTGGTCAAAGTAGTAACGATTATGCAGCTCTGTGAGCGTATCGTGTAAGGCTAAATGACGAAGCTGTAACTCAGCTTGCTTACGTTCATGAATGTTATCAATAGTGGCGGTAATGGTCGCAGAGTTTTGGCTGTTCTTAATCAGCTGTAAACGACACTCAACCCAAATAGCATTGCCATTTTTATGTTTAAGTTGGATCTCTACCTGTTGCTGTTGCTCACCACCATGCAAAATACTCTGAATTGTATCTTGTAGCTTTGTTTTGCACTCAGGCAAACAAAAATCAGTCAATGATTTTGCCAAGCTAGACTTAATGCCATAGCCCGTTAAGTGCTCCCAAGCTGGGTTAATAAAGCGAATATTCCCCTCTTGGTTAAACTCAAGTACTACCGTATTTAAATGTAATAAGATACGTTGGTGGGCAGAAAACAGTTCTTTATAACGGCTTTGACTTTGGCTTAGTTGTTCTACTTTTTGTGCAAACTCTGCGTAGCTCACCATGAAATCTTCACGACGAGCAGCGTGGTCACACACTTTACTCAATAATGAATGATCGTACGGGGCGCGAATAAAATCAGTAACGCCAGAAAGTAACAACTGCTCTGCGTAATCTGCATCATTGTTATCAATAATGGTTACGATTGCTTGCTTAGGGTTGTGTTGTAATATTTCGCTAATTAACCCCGCCGCAGTATCTGAATGAGACTCGGTGGCGTCAATCAATACAATGGCAAACTTCTGTTGTAGATAGGTCGCAAGCGTCGCTTTTGTTGAGGTGGTATGGGTTATCGCGAAGCTAAGTTTTAGCTGTTCACTGATATCCTTTGCCTTACGGTTATCGGTTTCAAGCAGTAATAAATTAAGGCGACTACTTTTTTCAAGGTGTGTTGATAACACGTTGGCAAGCACTTGCGGCAACATATCTTGGCGTTCAAATGGAAGAACAGCATCAATGCCATAGCTGCGAGCAGTGGTTTCGGCTATACGTTCACAATAGATTGGTGGAGTAAGTAAAATAGGTGTGTTTTTTGGGGTTTTTAATAGCCCTGAACGGATCATGCGCGAAAAGCGCCAACCATCAATCTTACCGACTTCAAGGCCTGTAATGATAATATCCACCGGGTGGCTTTTGAGAATTTTTAGCGCATCTTGAGAGTCACTGGCTTCGATAAACATGAAAACATTAAGCTTGTTTAATGTCGACTTAATAGTCTCACGCTCAGCAACGCTTGCGTTCAAAATTAGCAGCTTTAACTGCTTGGCCATGGCGCTACTACCTCTTACTTAAACCATGTTTAGTGAATAAGCTAGAATAATGACATTTTGCCTAATCTACAAGCAAACTTTCCCCAAAAGCGGTTAATAAGTACTTAAGTTTGTAATCCTTTAAGCTTGTACGATGTTGGCACAGGGCTTTGCTTGAGGTGGTGGGCGTATCAGAGTAAACTTGGCGCGTTTTTATTAATGAGAGATATGCTCTATGCGCGTAGCTGATTTTAGCTTTGACCTTCCTGATGAATTAATTGCTCGTTTTCCGAAAGCAGATCGAACTAGCAGCCGTTTACTGACGCTTGATGGCCCATCAGGCCACCTTGAGCATAAAGTGTTTAGTGATATTTTATCGCTTGTTAATGAAAATGACTTATTAGTTTTTAATAACACTAAAGTGATCCCTGCGCGTATGTTTGGGCAAAAAGAATCGGGCGGTAAGCTTGAGGTGTTAGTTGAGCGCGTACTCGACGAGCACCGTGTGCTTGCGCATGTGCGAGCTAGCAAATCGCCAAAACCAGGCTCAAAAATCATTCTTGAAGGTAAGGCAGAAGCAACCATGGTTGCGCGTCATGGCGAGCTTTTTGAACTTGAATTTGCCAAAGACGAAAATGTCCTAGATATCCTAAACGACATCGGCCACATGCCATTACCACCTTATATTGACCGCCCTGATAACGAGTCAGATCGTGAGCGCTATCAAACAGTTTATGGTGAAAAGCCAGGTGCCGTAGCCGCGCCAACAGCTGGCCTGCATTTTGATGATAAATTAATGGCGGCCTTAAAAGATAAGGGCATTAACATGGCGTTTGTGACTTTGCATGTCGGTGCGGGTACATTCCAGCCTGTGCGTGTTGACTCAGTTGACGAGCATGTTATGCACTCTGAGTACATTGAAGTACCTGATGATGTGGTTAAAGCGGTAGCCGAAACGAAAGCGAAAGGTGGTCGCGTAATAGCCGTAGGTACTACCTCAGTTCGCTCATTAGAGTCTGCTGCTAAAGTGCACGGCGGCAAATTAGATACTTACTTTGGTGATACCGATATCTTTATTTACCCGGGTTATCAGTTCAATGTGGTTGATGCCATGGTAACAAATTTCCACTTGCCTGAATCAACATTGATTATGTTAGTCAGTGCCTTTGCAGGCCAAGATAACATTATGGGTGCTTATCATACGGCGATAAAAGAACAGTATCGCTTCTTTAGTTATGGCGATGCGATGTTCTTAACGCGCAAATAACGATTATACCCAATAAAAAGCCCAGTTTTTGAACTGGGCTTTTTATTTTCGAATTTAGCCCAATTAATAGTAATAAACCTGCAAACAGGGTAGAATCGAGCGGTTAAATTATAGCTTGTTGGACTGTTTTTCCGACACTGAGGATAATATGAAATTTGAATTAGACCGCACTGACGGTAAAGCGCGCCGCGGCCGCTTGATTTTTGAACGTGGCGTTGTAGAAACCCCTGCATTTATGCCGGTAGGTACTTACGGCACAGTTAAGGGCATGACCCCTGACGAAGTAAAAGATACTGGCGCGCAAATCTGCTTAGGTAACACTTTCCATTTAATGTTACGTCCTGGCACAGAAATCATTAAGCAGCACGGTGACTTACACGACTTCATGAATTGGGATCGTCCAATCCTAACTGATTCAGGCGGTTTCCAAGTATTCAGCTTAGGCGCAATGCGTAAAATCACAGAAGAAGGCGTGATGTTCAGCTCACCCGTTAATGGTGAAAAAATCATGCTTTCGCCAGAAAAAGCGATGCAAGTTCAGCGTGATCTAGGCTCTGACATCGTAATGATTTTTGACGAATGTACGCCATACCCTGCGACAGAAAAAGAAGCGAAAGACTCTATGGAGTTATCACTTCGTTGGGCTAAACGCTCAAAAGAAGGCCATGGTGATAACCCAGCTGCGCTATTTGGTATTATCCAAGGTGGTATGTACCCTGAGCTTCGTGCACAATCGCAAAAAGGCTTAGAAGAAATCGGCTTTGATGGTTATGCATTAGGTGGTTTATCGGTTGGTGAGCCGAAAAACGAGATGATCAATATTCTTGATCACTGTGCTTACAAAATGCCAGAAGACAAACCTCGTTACTTAATGGGTGTTGGTAAACCTGAAGACTTAGTTGAAGCGGTTCGCCGTGGTATCGATATGTTTGACTGTGTAATGCCTACGCGTAATGCCCGTAACGGCCACTTATTCGTTACTGGCGGCATTGTTAAAATCCGTAATGCAGTACATAAAACAGACACCGGTCCACTGGATCCTGAGTGTGATTGTCATACATGTAAAAACTATTCACGTGCATACTTGCATCATCTTGATAAATGTAATGAAATCTTAGGCGCACGTCTAAACACGATTCACAACTTACGTTATTATCAACGCGTGATGGAAGGCTTACGTAATGCCATCAGTAATGGCAAACTAGACGAATTTGTTGCAGATTTTTATGCACGCCGTGGTCAAGAAGTACCAGAGCTTGCAGATACATCAGATTAAATTTTTAGAAAAATTAAAGAGGAAGTGAAATGAGTTTATTCATCTCAAACGCCCACGCAAGTGCGGCAGGTGCAGCACCAGCAGGTGGTGGCATGGAAATGCTAATCATGTTGGGTATTTTCGGTCTGGTATTTTATTTCTTAATCTACCGTCCACAAGCTAAGCGTGTAAAAGAGCATAAAGCCCTAATGAGCGCAATGGCGAAAGGCGACGAAGTACTAACGCAAGGTGGTTTAGTAGGTAAGATTGCTAAAATCGCTGATGACAAAGACTTCATCGTGATTTCATTAAACGACCAAGCAGAAGTAACAGTTCAAAAATCAGCTGTTTCTGCAGTATTGCCAAAAGGCACTATGAAGTCGCTATAACAATAAAAATAAGGACTCACACGTGTTAAACAAGTTTCCATTATGGAAGTATTTACTTGTTCTTGTTGTGTTAGTCGTTGGTATTTTATATGCCTCACCTAACTTGTATGGCCGTGACCCGGCCATCCAAGTATCGGGCACTAAAGGTACTGATGCTGACCTCAGCGTACTCGATAAAGTAAATGCGACTCTCAAAGAACATAACGTTACTGTTAAATCAAGCAAACTTGAAGACGGACAAATCCTCGTTCGTTTTAAGAATGTTGAAGACCAACTAAAAGCGCAAGATCTACTGCGTGATTCCCTTAGTGAAGATTACATCTCAGCAATCAACATGGCGCCTGCTCAACCTGAGTGGTTAAAGTCTTTGGGTGGTAACCCAATGAAACTAGGCCTAGATTTAAGCGGTGGTGTTCACTTTACTATGGAAATCGACATGGCGACGGCGGTTGATACTCAGCTTGAGCAAATGGAACAAGATTTCAAAAGTGACTTACGTGAAGAAAAACTACGTTATCGCACCATTCGCCGTGTAGCGAATAGCGAGCGATTACGTGTTGAAATGCGTAACGAAGAAGATAAAAGCGCAGCAGAGCGTTTCTTATCAACACGTTACCCATTAAACGTATACGTTGATGATAGCAGCAGCGACAATGCTTTTTACGTGAGCATGAGCGAGCAAAAGTTAAAAGAAATTCGTGACTACGCTATCAAACAAAACGAAACGATTATCCGTAACCGTATTAACCAAATCGGTGTTGCAGAGCCTAACGTACAGCGCCAAGGTGCTGAGCGTATCATCGTGCAACTTCCGGGTGTGCAAGATACAGCGCGTGCAAAAGAAATTCTGGGTGCAACAGCAACACTCGAATTCCGCGAAGTTGACGAAAACGCAGATGCAAGTGCTGCGCTGCAAGGTCGTTTACCGCCAGGTACAGAAATGATCATGGCGCGTGAAGGTTACCCTGTGGTACTTAAGCAACGCATCATTCTTGAAGGTAGTCATATTACTGGTGCGCAATCAGGCACAGATGAGTATCAACGTCCACAAGTTAGCATTACGCTAGACAGCAAAGGTGGCGCAAAAATGAATGCGTTCACTAAGCGTGCTATCGGTAAACGTATGGCAACGGTATTCATTGAATACAAGCCATCAGGTAAAACAGATGAAAACGGTAAAGCACTTCCACCAATTAAAGTGGAAGAAGTAATTAACGTAGCGACGATTCAAGCGCGCCTTGACCGTTCATTCCGTATTACTGGTATCGATAACCCAGCTGAAGCACATAACCTAAGTTTATTACTTCGTGCCGGTGCACTTGTAGCGCCAATTCAAATTGTTGAAGAGCGCACAGTAGGTCCAAGCCTAGGTCAAGAGAACATCGAAGCGGGTATGACTGCGGTTGTGCTTGGTTTTGTGTTTGTACTTGTATTTATGCTTGTTTACTACAAAGGTTTCGGCATGGTGGCAAATTTGGCACTGGGCGCAAACCTAGTATTAATCGTCGGCGTAATGTCGCTTATCCCAGGTGCAGCGTTAACGCTACCGGGTATTGCAGGTATCGTATTAACTGTAGGTATGGCGGTTGACGCCAACGTACTTATTTTTGAACGTATTCGTGAAGAACTTGCTGATGGCCGTAGCCCGCAACAAGCTGTTCATTTTGGTTACGACAGCGCATTTAGTACGATTTTCGATGCTAACATCACAACGCTAATCGCAGCAGTGATCCTATTTGCAGTGGGTACTGGTCCTATTGCTGGTTTCGCAGTAACACTTGCGATTGGTATTATCACCTCTATGTTTACAGCCATTGTTGGTACCCGTGCGGTAATCAATTTATTCATTGGCGGTAAGCGTATTGAGAAGTTGTCGATTTAGGAGTCAGCATGCAAATTTTAAAACTCGGTGGTAAAACACTCGGCTTTATGAAGTTACGTAAGTTTGCCATGACAGTATCAACCTTGTTGATTTTGGCTTCTTTCGTATCGTTTTTTACTAAAGGCTTAAACTTCGGTCTCGACTTTACTGGCGGTACCGCTGTTGAAGTAGGCTTTACAGAAGCACCCGATCTTAAACAAGTACGTGATGCAATCACAGAAAGTGGTTTTGAAGATTTCTCGGTGCAGCTATTTGGCTCAAGTAAAGAGATTTTAGTACGTCTTGCACCGCAAGGTGCAGGCGTTAAAGCAGAAGTTATTGGTAACCAAATCATTACGGCATTGCAAAAAATTGAGCCGACAGTAGAAATGCGTCGTATCGAATTTGTTGGCCCAAGTGTGGGTGAAGATCTGAAAGAGCAGGGTGGCCTTGCCATGTTAACTGCACTTATCTGTATCTTAATTTACGTTGCGTTTCGTTTTGAATGGCGATTTGCGGTAGGTGCGGTTTCAGCACTATTACATGACGTTATCATCACATTAGGTTTATTCTCAGTGCTAGGTCTTGAGTTTGACTTAACGATTCTTGCGGCAATCTTGGCGGTAATCGGTTACTCACTCAACGATACTATCGTTGTATCTGACCGTATCCGTGAAAACTTCCGTAAAGTGCGTGTTGATGACACGATTGAAATTATCGATATTTCATTAACGCAGACGTTAAACCGTACATTAGTTACTTCAATCACGACAATTTTAGTATTGATTGCATTGTTCGTATGGGGTGGTCAAACAATCCACGGTTTCGCAACTGCGTTACTATTTGGTGTGTTCATCGGTACTTACTCGTCTGTTTACGTTGCTTCAGCAGTAGCAATTGCAATGGGTGTAAGTAAAGAAGACTTAATTCCAGAAGTAATTGAAAAAGAAGGTGCGGATCTCGATCCAATGCCTTAATCAGTGATACAAAGAAAAACCGCCCTAGGGCGGTTTTTTTATTTTTAAACTTTCTTTGCCTGATACTACTTGGCATTATAACTACTTAACACCACTTCCATAATCTGCTCTATCGCTACTCCCGCATAGAGTTTGCTGATGTAATATTTATACTCATTACAAAATGACTCGTTCTCAATAATTGAGCCGAAAATGCTTGGTTGCTCGAGAAAAGCGAGTGGTGATATTCGTGATGCATGAGCTGCCTGCTGTAACGTTTCAGCCAAATCATCGATAACCTCTAAAGGCTGACCTTGTTGAGATGAGTGCGTGTCGCTGTATAAGCACCAAGCTGCAATCACTAAGTTAGCAATCGCAGTATTTCCACCAATTTTAAGGTTCTTTACAAGCGTAGGTACCAAAAAGGTCGAGACTTTACTTGCGCTTTGAGAGCAAATTCGTGCAAGGCTGTCCTTGATGTTAGGGTTCGCAAATCGAGCTATCAGCGTTCGCTTATAATCACTTAGGTCAATACCGGGCACCTCATCTAAAATCGGTGTTACTTCGTTATCCATGAAGCTGCTGACCACTGTTGCAAATAAGGGATCTGAAATTGTTTGCTCTATGGTTTGATAACCACGTAAAGAGCCGAGTATTCCCATAACAGTATGGCTCGCATTTAGTAAGCGAATTTTCATGGTTTCATAAGGTGTTACATCATTGACTATTTGTGCACCTACCTTCTCCCAAGCAGGGCGTTGTTGGCAAAACTTATCCTCGATGACCCATTGATGAAAAGGCTCACAGGTGACAGGCCATGAATCAATCACTCCCAACTGTTCTGCGAGAACAATATCTTTATCTGTGGTTGCAGGGGTAATACGGTCGACCATTGCATTAGGAAAGCTAACTTGACTTGCTACCCAATCAGCAAGCTCTGAGTCATATGAACTAATGTAAGTAACTAACATTTTTCGTATGACATCACCATTGTGCTGAACATTATCACAAGACTGAATAGTAAACGGTTTTTGACCACTCTTTCTGCGGCGATCTAAAGCAGCAGCAAGGTAGCCAAAAATCAGCTTTGGCTTGTTTGGGTTTGCTAAATCATGTTGTATATCGGGGTTTGAAAAATCGAACTCGCCGGTAGATGGGTCATAATTATAACCGCCTTCGGTTATTGTTAATGAAACAATCTGGGTTTCCTCAGCGGCCATTTTACTTATAACAGCTTCTGGATCATCCGGCGCTAAGAGAAAATCGGTTAAACAGCCAATTATTTGCACATCAGTTTTGCCACTTGGGTGTTTTACTAATAGAGAGTACAGATAATCTTGTGCTTCTAGAGATTGTTTAATAGCCCGATCAGCCTCGCGTAAACCTATACCGCATATGCCCCAACCTAAATCCCCCGTATGGTTGATGTAGTTATCAGTATAGAAAGCTTGATGAGAGCGGTGAAACCCGCCCACACCAACATGGACAATCCCGGCTTTTAGGGATTGTCGGTTATAACGCGGCACTGATATAGATGTAGGAAAAGAGCTCAGTGTTGAGTTATTTAAAGAAAGTGCGCTCATGTTTTGCCCCCGAGCAGTTAAACGGCTGAAAATTGTTTTCTACGTTGCATAGCCCAATACGCACTCGCGAAATAAATGATGGTGCAAGCGAATCCACTATTGAAAAATAATGTTCTATTGTGCTCATAGGAAGCAACATCTGGTGAGTTGAACATGGCATTTGCTGCTAGCGCCACAGTAACACCTAAACTTAACCAAGCAACCGTAGTGAGTACTTTGGTCAACAGGCGTTGATCAAGAATAAATGCAGCCTCATTGGCTGCTTGTTCGGCGTGAAATCTTTCTACTTTTTTATCAAAATTAGCTAGCTCTGCTTCTTCTTCAGGATACTTCTGTGCAGCGCCATTTCGTTTTGCTAATAAAATATATACGACAATACTGAATACCCAAGTTGGTAAGAAAAGGTAGTAAAATGGCATTATATTGATCGCATTCAATGTAAATCCGAACACTAGGCCAAGTGCCCACGCAATAACAGCTGCAGAGCTATGCTCAAGCTTTTTGTAGGTAACCCAATAACGAGTTAGGCCAATCTTTGGAAACAAAAAGTGTTCAGCAAAAACGATAGCGCCTACAGGTACGACTAAAAGTCCTGCGTACGTAAGAAGTGGTAGTAACTTAGTAAATACAAATGGAAAGCAGGCAATTAAAACAGTAACTATACCCACTAAAAATGTCGTTCTGGTACGCGAAAGGTTACTAAATATAGCTTGTGCAGCAAGACCTGCTCGGTACAAGTTTGCATTTGCTGTAGTCCAGCCTGCGACAATAACAATAACTAACCCAGATAACCCAAGAGCATGGAACGCAACATCGCCTGGATCTAGCTCAGTAATCGACTTTTTCACAAGAACCGCGGTGCCCGCACCCATAATACCAGCAGAGATCCAAGCGATATAGTGACCAAATAACATACCTGCTGATGTGCATAAGCCATAGCTTTTTTTCTTCGCGTAACGTAGCAGAGCCATGTCTATTAAACCAAAGTGAGTGATGGTGTTTGCTGCCCAAGAGAATCCGATGACTTCTAACAGCCCTATGCCTGGCTCACCATTGGCATCTAACCCAGTCCATACAGAGACACTGCCAATGTGCATGAAGTCTCCCCAACTCGAGACTGAGGTTTCACCAATGACAGAATTAGCAAGTTCAGGCATGAGTACTAATGGGCCGCTGATGAACATAACAAATAACCATGGAGCACAAATACCTGAGAATTGCGATACAGCGTTAAAGCCATACATGGCAACCAATACAACGATAATGCCAACGGCAAGAACAACCATGACAAACCATGCGTTTGTTGGATACCAATTTAATTGCGCGGGAATATCAAGTGCAAAGCGAACAGCCGTTGCAGAAACGGTGATCATCGCAGCAGAAATAACCGTAAAGATTATGACGTTCGCCCAGTTATATAACCGGGTCATTGAGTTTCCTGCTATTTTTTGAAGGTACGTATATAGGCTCAGGCGTGTATCAACCGCTATTGGGGTGGTAATTAGTGTCCAGCTCAGCACGGCGAGAATATTACCAATAAGCAAGCCAAGCAGAATATCCGTCATGGTTGCGCCAAGTGCGACAAAGGTTGCGCCAAATACAAATTCAGTGGCAGCAACATGCTCACCTGCGTATAAACCTAAAAAATGTCTCCATCCTTTGAGCTTATGTTTTGCAATAGGTAATTGCTCTTCTTCTATGTGGTTTAGGTCTTTATGATCAGTATTCATAAGTAACGATCCCAGTACTTTCTAGGCATGCTGATTTGCAAGCAAATAGCTTAACTGCATCTTTATTTGTGTATTCATTGTTTAACACTTAAAACTTTTTATTAGATAAATAGAAAATTTCAAAATTCAACACGCCCATGATTGTTGTCATTGAGCATTTACATAAAGTAAATGCCTGTTTTGAGCAAATCTATGCTTCATGGGCATAATCCTATTCCGCTTGTTGTTTGTCAATGTTAGTGAGCCAGTCTATTTAATCAGCTGATTGTTATTAATAAGTCGAAGTCATTGCACTTGTTTAGCAAATTTAAACCTCATTAAATTAAGCTTGATAAGATTTGTTATTTTTTAATCAACCCCTTCAGTGCCTTAATTTGTGTTTTTTTTGTCTGGAGGGGTCGTTCAAATGAAAGAGGATTAGTTTTATCCATTTTAATTTCTCTTTCGAAGATTCTAATTTCTTTTTGTTAGAATTTGAGCTCTATTTTTTGATGTTGACAAATGCATCTTGCATTAGGAATATGCTCATAATATTGTCATTTGCCCTTTGCTGGGCGTTAAATACTAAGATGTTGATCAAGTTAGGACAAATTAAAATGGAGAACACGCATATGAACACAAATCAACAACCTAAGTTTTGCCGTATATGGAAAGGGAGCAGTGAACGCTATTTAAACGTAGCTTGGCTTAAATCTATCGCAGCCATTATGTTGCTGTCTTCTCAGTCAGGTTATGCAGATGATAGTTTTGATGTTCACAGCCATCTAAGTGGCGATTGGCTAGGGGCAAGAGATAAGCTAGCAGAGCAAGGTGTGGATATTCGCTTAGGCTACTTCAGTCAAACAGCTCACAACTTAAAAGGGGGAGAAAGTACAGAAACGGCTTATGCCGATCAGTTTTTTGTCGGTGGCTACTTTAATTTAGAAAAATTACTTAATTGGTCGGGTGCCGAATTTAAGGTGGAGCTTACTAATCGTAATGGCGAGCTTATTAATGAAAAAGCAAATCTGCCCGTTTTGCTGCAATCGCAACAAATTTATGGTCGAGGCAATGTAACGCGTTTAACTCAATTCTCTCTAACTCAACATTTATTTGAAGATCAACTTAGTATTAAAGTGGGTCGAATTTACCCAAGTGCTGATTTTTTTGCTATGAGTTGTGCCTTTCAGCACCTGACATTCTGTAGTGGTGGCTCATCCAATTATTTGAGTAGTAGTTGGTATGGTGACCCCCTTAGTGCTCTAGGGGTGCAACTAACATACAAAGTCACTGATAATTTGCTTTTTAAACTAGGCAGTTATGATGCAAACCCTGCAACTATGTCATTAAATCAAGGATTGAAATTAACAACATCAGGAGAGGTTAACGGCACGACCTTGGTCGGTGAGCTGGAATATAAACGCCAATACAAGAATGGTTTAGATGGAGATTATCGATTTGGCGTTGTCCGCAGCAGTTTAGATAAAACTAAACTAGTCAATAATGCGGGTTACCCTGCTGGCACGACAACCGATATGGTTGCTACAGAAGATACTGATAACGCATTTTATTTTAATATTGAACAACAGCTAACTCGAAACACGTCAGGAGGGGGCTTACGAATATTTGCGAGTATGATTCACGCAGATCAAAGCGTCAGTGCTGTTGGCGAAGTTTTGGCGTTTGGCGGATATATTGATGCACCTTTAGTCAGTAGACCACACGACCGTATAGGTTTTGCTGTGGGCCGAAACAGTGTGAGTAATGAGCTTAATGATGCTCAGCGCTTTTACAATGCGAATTTTTCAGATGATGAAGTAATCGTAAGGGACCATGAGTACCCGATTGAGTTAAATTATAATTATGTTGTTACCCCAGCAATACAATTAATGCCTAGTATTCAGTATATCATCGACCCAAATGGTGATAATGATGCTGAGAATGCATTGATTGCAGGTTTACAGCTGAGTTTAAATTTTTAGCTAAAGCTTTTAAACCGACGTTATTTGTCAGCAAGTGCTCGACTTTTGTCGTGCAGTTGCGAAGGGTTTCCGGTTATTAACACTTTATGAAATGCGTAGGCACCTCACTAATTTTGAAACAAATTTAGTTAGGTGCTTTTTTAGTTTAGAGTGTGAACCCTAAAATTGTTATTCATGACAGATTATGTATAGAATAGCTGCTGCATAGCTGATTTTGCTAATCATTTACCTCATTTATTGTTCAAACAGGCGTATAAAATGGCTTCAATTCCTAGCAATGATAATCAAAAATTAGAGGAAGCAGCGAGGGCTGGCTGGCTCTACTATGTTGCTGGTAAAACACAAGATGAAATAGCCAAGCAACTAAATACGTCTCGCCAATCTGCGCAAAGGCTTGTTGCTTTGGCAGTATCTCAAGGGTTAATAAAAGTACGATTAGAGCATCCTATTCGACGCTGCATGGAGCTTGCTGATGCGCTACAGAATCGATACGGTTTGCTTAGTTGTGAAGTGGTGCCTAGCGAGAGTAACGATATTAATTCAACCATTGGCTTGGCTCAAGCGGGTGCCGCTGAAATTGAAAGACAGCTAAAGCAGCGCCATGCAAAAATCATTGCGTTTGGTACTGGAAGAGTGTTGCGTGCATGCGCAGAAGAGCTCCCTACTATGCATTGTCCACACCATCGTATTGTTTCCTTAGTTGGAAACATAGCTCAGGATGGCTCAGCAAGTCGTTATGAAGTAGCTATTCATATTGCAGAAAGGGTTGGTGCACAACATTTCCCTATGCCAGTTCCTGTTATTGCAGGATCTGAAGCGGATAAAGCAGGCTGGCAGCAATTAGCGCATGTTAAAAATGTACATCAACTGGCATCACAAGCTGATGTTTCATTTGTTGGTATTGGTGATTTAGGAACAAATTCTCCTCTTCATTTAGACGGCTTTGTTACTCGGCATGAACTAGCTGCGCTTGACGCTATTGGTGCAACAGGTGAAGTAATTAGCTGGATTTACGATAGTGAAGGTCATCTCGTTGAATCAGAAATAAATAATCGCGTGACGAGTGCGGTACTTTCTCCATCCAATGATAAACGAGTAATTGGGATTGCAGCGGGTGACAGTAAAGTGCCAGCCATTGCCGGAGCGATAGAATCAGGAATGATCAATAGTCTCATTACAAATGAACTAACAGCAGAAGCACTGTTGCAGAGATAAGCCTTGGTATTATTAAGCTGACTAACTTGGTAACAAGTGACAGTTTTTCAACTGTTAATGATTTTTAAAAACGAGTCTAACTATACTCTCGGAGACATTATGAAACACCTGATGTTTAGCGTGTTTATACTTTTAATGCTCAGTGCTTGTGACGATAAGCCAGAGCCAAAACAGACAGAAGTGCAGCAAATACCTGAGGTGACACTAGAGCAGCAGTTCGACAACTACCAAGGTTTAGCTTGGCAAGTTGTAGAGGCATTGCAAAACCAATCAACAACTCAGCAATTACAAGATTTGACGCTTAAGCTAATTACTTCATCAACAGGTTTGTTTTTAAACCTAAAAGCGCAGCTGCCAGAGTGTGAGGCAAGTTTGCATGCGCTGGCAGACGCAACCGAGTTTCAGCAACCGCAAAGTAATGACACAGACGCATTAAAGAATGAAATCATTATCAACCTCGAGCCAAACCTTCCTGAGTTCGCTGCAGCAAGTTGCTATCATGCGCAGCAGTTATTACTTAATCCGCTTGCCGTCTATTCGCTAGCGCAACAAGCTGATTTAGCACAGAGTGATTACCAAAACGCGAAATTAAAGATGATAGATAGTTTTGCTCGCATTAAGCAACTTGAGCTGATCACCGCTATTGAGTAGTCAGTGCTCGTCATAGCCTTGCCATAAAATTGTCATACAAGGTTGCTAATTTAGCCGTCTATTTGTATTACTAACGCTAGGTGTAAGGTGAGCGCGCAACTACAGCAGATCTTAGATAACAGTGCTATTGAAACCTTGTTTCAGCCTATCTTTGATATTTCTAATCAGCATATTTTGGGTTATGAGGCATTAAGTCGCGGTCCAAAAGGGTCTGAGCTAGAAATGCCGAGTGCATTATTCAGCGAAGCAATTGCTTGCCATAAAATCTCTGAATTAGAGCTACTTTGTCGCAGTAAGGCAATTGAGAACTTTGTTAAACTCAATCTGCAAGGTAAGTTATTCCTTAATGTAAGTCCTAAAACCTTACTTGACCCTTGCCATCCTAAAGGTGAAACATTACATCTAGTTGAGCACTTTGGTCTTGCAACCAATCGGGTCGTTATTGAGGTTACAGAGCAAGAAAAAGTGGATGATGGCTTTTTATTATTAAAAACCATTGCCCATTACCGCGAACTAGGTTTTTCGATTGCCATTGATGACTTAGGAGCTGGCTATTCGGGTTTAAAGCAATGGTCTGAGTTATGTCCTGAGTTTGTAAAAATAGACCGCTACTTTATTGATCATTGCGACCAGAGTGTGGTTAAAAAAGAGTTTTTAAAGTCAATTATTGAGCTTGCAAAAGCCACCAATACGCAAGTTATCGCAGAAGGCATTGAGCGGGCTGAGGAACTTCGTTTACTCGAAAGCTTAGGCGTGCAGCACGCACAAGGCTTTTTACTCGAAAGGCCGAGTATACAACCAAGCTACGAAATAAATATTCATTGCTTAAAGCACTTAGAATCATCAGATAGCAGCAATACTTTTGAACAGTCTATGGCGATTGGTTGGTTGGCAGTCGAGCACGCCAGCATTGAAGCAACAACCCGTTGCAAAGACGCTCACAGCATCTTTGAGCAAGATAAAAGTTTAACGAGTCTTGCGGTGCTTGAGCACAATATTCCTGTTGGTTTATTACACCGAGATCAACTCACTGAAGTGTTTGCCGCTCCCTATGGTCATGCACTTTATGATAAGCAGCCGGTTACTTCATTAATGGATAAGCAGCCGTTAATCGTTGATGAAAACGAGTTACTCGATACAGTGAGTCAGCAAATTACCGAATTTGAGTTTGATATTCGACGTCACATTGTGATCACCCGAAGTGGTGAATACTTAGGTTTGGCGCCATTGCGTAATATCTTAAAGCACATTACCGAAGAAAAAATCCGCCATGCGCAACACGCAAACCCGCTGACTATGCTGCCGGGTAATGTCGCGATTAACGAAGCGATAGAGCTGAGGCTTCGCAATAATTATCCGTTTTCACTCGCATATGTTGATTTAAATCACTTTAAACAATTCAATGACCTATACGGTTATGCCAGCGGTGACAGCGTTATAAAATTACTTGCTGAAGTGATCGTAGAGGCGTGTAGCACTAGTAAAGGTTTTGTCGGCCATATTGGTGGTGATGACTTTATGGTGGTGTTTGATCAAAATGATGCAGAGCAAGTATGCCACAATATCATCAGTAAATTTGAACACCAGTCACGCGCCTTTTTCACCCCAGAGCACATTGAGCAAGGGGGTTATTGGGCAAGCAATCGCGAAGGTAAAAAGCAGTTTGTGCCACTACTTACATTATCAATCGGTTTAGTTAAACCTGATTTAGAGCTATGTATTAACAGCCACCAAGTTGCAGCACTGGCAACAGATGCGAAAAAAGAAGCAAAACGTTATCAAAGTAGCCACTTATTTGTGTGTAAACGAAGCCGCCCAGCACCTGCGGTAGTCCGTTTTAATTGCCAAAAAGATGAAGCATTCCCTATTAGTTCATGAAGAAATTTTAAGTTTGAGTATTTTTACTTGTGTCCCTGTTTAACAGGGTGTAGCTTAAAAAAAACACAATAATCAAAAATAACAATGAAGCGACTATGTAGTGCAATCCTAGTATTGCTAAGCCTAGGATACAGCCTTACCACAGAAGCTAAAAATGTGGTTAATTTAGCGATAGAACAACGCCCACTGTATAAACGCGATTATTATCTTCATGAATTGCTGGCAGCGGCTTTACGCGCCAGTAATTATCAAGCAGAAATCAACGAAGTTCTGGTTCACCCTCATCAACAGCGCACTTTGCTGATGCTCGATGAAAAGCAGGCTGATGTGTTTTGGAGTATGACAAGCCCCGAGCGAGAACACCTTGCAATAGCCGTTAAAGTGCCACTGTTTAAAGGCTACATTGGTAAACGCGCATTACTCACTAAACGAGCTTTTTTACCACGTTTTAAAGATGTAAAAACGAAGCAAGATTTAGCGCAGTTTAGTGCCATTCAAGGCCATGATTGGCCCGATACTAAAATCCTTGCGCAAAACGGCTTAACAGTCAGGCCACTGGCAAATTATCAGGCGATGTTTAACCTAGTGATCAGAGGGCGAGTTGATTATTTTCCGCGTTCGTTCATTGAAGTCATTTCTGAAATGGAACAAGTGAAAAGTGACGAACTTGTCATTGTGCCTAATCTTTATATTAGTTATCCAACGGCATTTTACTTTTTTGTCAGTAACCACAAGCCTGAATTGGCCGAAGCCCTGTTAAAAGGACTCAAGGTGATGAAAAGCACGGGCGAGTTTGAGCAATTATTTGCCAGTTACTTTGCTGAAGACTTGGCTAAGTTGCCATTTAAAGAAGGTGAAGTCGTAGAGATAAAACTCGACAACGATTATTTTCAGTCACAAAAAAAGGAGCCGTAGCTCCTTTTTTGCATTACAAACGCTATTAGCGAAGTAGTGACTCAGTTAACACTGGACGAATTTCACGAATGATCGCTTGAGTTAACTTAGGTGCACCACAAATGATGTTGCCGCTTTGGTTGTAGTTAATACCACCAGCGAAATCAACAACCATACCGCCCGCTTCTTTAACTAAAAGCTCGCCTGCTGCTGTGTCCCATGGCTTAAGGCCAATTTCAAAGAAACCATCAACACGACCCGCAGCAACATATGCCATATCTAATGCCGCAGAACCTGCACGGCGGATATCAGCAGTGTGTACGAAAAGAGCTTTAAACGCTTCAGAGTATGCGTCTAAGTGGTGCTTTTGTTTGAATGGGAAACCAGTTGCAAGTACAGAGCCCGCTAACTCGTTAGTTTTAGTTACGCGTAAACGCTTGCTGTTAAGCTGTGCGCCTTGACCACGTGATGCAGTGAATAATTCACCACGGATTGGATCATAGATAACAGCTTGATCTAAACGACCTTTAACTTTAAGTGCAATAGATACAGCGAAATGAGGGATACCCTTGATGAAGTTAGTTGTGCCATCAAGAGGGTCTACAATCCATTGGTAATCTGCATCTTTACCTTTATGCTCACCAAGCTCTTCACCTACGATAGTGTGATCTGGGTAAGATTTTAAAATAGTGTCACGAATTGCGGCTTCAGCTTCTTTGTCGATGTTAGTCACTAAGTCGTTAGTGCCTTTTTGTTGTACATCAACTTTTGATAAGTCTTCACTTGCGCGAAGTAAAATTTTGCCTGCGTTACGCGCAGCGCGAACCGCAATGTTTAACATTGGATGCATAGCATTACCTTTGGGTTGTAAAAGAACGAATATATTTAAGCCGGCGTATTCTAGCGATTTCTAGCGTAAAGTAAACAAGAAACTCGAATAAATTAGGTTGTTTTTTGTACAGCTCTGATTTTGTTATTGAATTAATCTCAGAAGAAGTGATTAGTGACCAGAGGAAGTGATTGGTCGTCAGAAGTTAGATATCGTTGAGTCGTCAGCCGTCAGCCGTCAGCCGTCAGCCGTCAGCCGTCAGTTTGAAATTTGCATTCTGAGAAATTCGTGCCTATATAAAGTTTTTATACTTAAAAGGATGCAAGTATGAATTTTGAAAAATTAGAGGTATGGAAGCGATCAGCAAGATTAAGTGCTGAAATCTACAAAGAAACGACTGATCTGAATGACTTTGGTTTTCGCAATCAACTCACACGTTCTGGTTTATCAATACCGAGTAATATCGCAGAAGGTATGGCTAGAATCAGCAAAAAAGAGCGGGTGCGTTTTTTAGATATATCAAGATCGTCAATAGCAGAAACACGAACGCAAATTTATATCGGAATTGAGATTAAATACATTGATGCTGCCATCGGTAGAGCTTGGGTAAGTGAAACGGAAGAGCTATCAAGAATGTTGACATCTCTTATGCATAGGATCGAAGCTGATAGCTGATAGCTGATAGCTGATAGCTGATAGCTGATAGCTGATAGCTGATAGCTGATAGCTGATAGCTGATAGCTGATAGCTGATAGCTGATAGCTGATAGCTGATAGCTATGTTATAATCCCCGCAATTTTTGACTTTCAGTAAGTAACAACGCAATGACACTTGATGATATTCGTATCGTATTAGTTAACACATCACATTCTGGTAATATTGGCTCAGCGGCACGTGCTATGAAAACGATGGGCTTATCAAATTTATATCTTGTTGATCCTGCTTGTGAAATTGACAGTCATGCGAGTGCGCTTGCGGCCGGTGCAACTGATGTTTTAGGTAAAACAGTGGTTGTTGATACACTGGCAGATGCGATTGCTGATTGTGGTTTAACAATTGGTACCAGCGCACGCTCACGTACTTTATCTTGGCCTATGGTTGAGCCGCGTGAATGTGGTGAAAAATTAGTGGCAGAGGCTGAACAGGGCCCTGTTGCACTCGTATTTGGTCGCGAAAATAGTGGTTTAACGAACGAAGAGCTACAACAATGTAACTACCACGTATGTATTCCTGCAAACCCTGAGTACAGCTCGTTAAATCTCGCGATGGCCGTGCAAACGCTGTGTTATGAAACACGTATGGCGTATTTAAACAAACAGCCAAAAGCTCAAGAAGAAGACGAAGCAGTCTATCCAAACGCAAAGCAAACTGAGCTGTTTTACGAGCACTTAGAGCAAACATTAAATGACACGGGTTTTATCATCAAACAACACCCAGGCATGGTGATGACTAAATTACGTCGTTTATTTAATCGCGCGCGTCCAGAAGAAGCTGAGATGAACATCTTACGCGGTATTCTTACCTCTATTAATAAGTCTATTAAATAAGTTTAGGTTATAAGCTTTATTCACCAGAATACTTGACTAAATTACTCAGGTAATTACAATGTACCCAGTACTTGACTATTTTTGTCAAGTATTCGGTTTTATCAATGGCAAGTATCAATTTTTATCAAGTGATAATACTTGACTATTTTGGTCTGGTAATTAAAATTTGCACACCTTAGCGTGCAGTAACATCGGGGGCTCCATGAAGTTAACATCAAAAGGCAGATACGCAGTAACCGCCATGTTGGATGTTGCACTACATACAAATGTGGGTGCAGTGCCTCTTGCCGATATTTCTGAACGCCAAGAGATTTCGTTATCTTACCTTGAGCAACTATTCGCCCGTTTACGTAAAAATGGCCTTGTGACCTCTGTGCGTGGCCCAGGTGGCGGATATTTATTAGGTCGAGAAGCAAACGAAATTTCTGTCGGCGATGTGATTAATGCCGTTGATGAGTCTGTTGATGCAACACGTTGCCACAACGCAACGGGTGGCTGCCAAAGCGGCATGCGTTGTTTGACTCACACATTATGGTCGGACTTAAGCGCACGTATCGAAGAGTTTTTAAATAGTATTACCCTTGCTGAATTGGTTGAAAAGTCAGATGTGAAAGAAGTCGCATCACGCCAAGATAACAGCATCAACACTGCAATTAAGCAACTGGAAAACATTCAAGTAAGCTGTCAACTGTAGCTTGACGAAAGCGGAGAGAGAAATGAAGTTACCGATTTATTTAGATTACGCAGCAACCACGCCTGTTGATGAACGTGTGGCAAAAGAAATGATGCAATGCCTGACTATGGACGGTAATTTTGGTAACCCTGCATCACGCTCACACCGTTTTGGTTGGCAAGCAGAAGAAGCGGTTGATCAAGCACGTACAGATATTGCTGATCTGATCAACGCTGACCCGCGTGAAATTGTTTTCACTTCAGGTGCTACAGAATCAAACAACCTAGCAATTAAAGGTGCTGCGCAGTTCTATAAAAAGAAAGGCAAGCACGTTATCACGGTTAAAACAGAGCACAAAGCGGTGCTTGATACGTGTCGTGAACTAGAGCGTCAAGGTTTCGAAGTAACCTATATGGACGTTGAAGAAAACGGTTTACTTGACCTTAAAAAGCTTGAAGCTGCAATGCGTGACGACACAGTACTTGTGAGCGTAATGCACGTAAATAACGAGCTAGGTGTTATCCAAGATATCGCGACAATCGGCGAAATGTGCCGTGAGCGCAAAATTATGTTCCACGTAGACGCTGCACAAAGCGCAGGTAAAGTACTTATCGACGTGCAACAGTTAAAAGTAGATTTCATGTCATTCTCTGGCCACAAAGTATATGGCCCGAAAGGTGTAGGCGCACTGTATGTTCGCCGTAAGCCTCGTGCACGCTTAGAAGCACAAATGCACGGTGGTGGTCATGAGCGTGGTATGCGTTCAGGCACACTGGCTACTCACCAATTAGTTGGTATGGGTGCGGCATTTAGAATTGCTAAAGAAGATTTCGAAAAAGATCATGCACACATCAGCGCACTTCGTAAGCGTCTGATCGATGGCATCATGGCTGATATGGACGAAGTTTACTTCAACGGTGAACCAAGCCACTCAGTTCCGGGTATTGTAAATATCAGCTTCAACTTTGTTGAAGGTGAGTCGTTATTAATGGCTGTTAAAGACATTGCTGTTTCATCAGGTTCAGCCTGTACCTCAGCAAGCTTAGAGCCTTCTTATGTACTACGTGCATTAGGTCGCAATGACGAATTAGCACACAGCTCAATTCGTTTCAGCATTGGCCGCTTTACGACTGAAGAAGAGATTGATTACACCGTCGAACTAATCAAAAACTCGATTGGCCGTTTACGTGAGATGTCTCCTCTATGGGAAATGCATCAAGAAGGTATTGATTTAGATTCAGTTGAGTGGGCGCATCACTAATCAGTGATCGCCGCCGCTAGCAGGTAGTGAGGATAGTATTATGGCTTATAGTGATAAAGTAATCGATCATGTTGAAAATCCACGTAACGTGGGTTCTTTAGACAAAAATGATCCGTCAGTTGCAACAGGTATGGTGGGTGCACCAGCGTGTGGTGACGTAATGAAATTGCAAATCAAAGTATCACCAGAAGGTGTAATTGAAGATGCAAAATTCAAAACATATGGTTGTGGTAGCGCAATCGCTTCTTCTTCACTTGTAACTGAGTGGGTAAAAGGCAAAACATTAGACGAAGCTGCAACAATCAAAAACACTGATATCAGTGCTGAGCTTGAATTACCACCAGTGAAAATTCACTGTTCAATTTTAGCAGAAGACGCGATTCAAGCAGCAATTGCTGACTACAAAAGCAAACAAGCGAAGTAAGAGATAAATTCATGGCAGTGACATTGACAGATGCGGCAGCAAACCGCGTAGAATCATTTTTAGCAAATCGCGGCAAAGGCATTGGCCTACGCGTTGGCATTAAAACGACGGGCTGTTCAGGTCTTGCTTATGTTCTTGAATTTGTTGATGAGTTAGCAGACGGTGACGAAATTTTTGAAAGCCGTGGTGTGAAAGTGATCGTTGACGCCAAAAGCTTAGTTTACATTGATGGTACTGAGCTTGATTACACCAAAGAAGGTTTGAATGAAGGGTTTAAGTTTAACAACCCGAACCAAGCCGATGAGTGTGGTTGCGGCGAAAGCTTCACCGTTTAAGCTATTAAAATTTTCTTTGCTTGAAGCCCTGCCTATGTAGGGCTTTGTTCTTTCCTGTTTACCGAGTTGGATTATGTAATGCGTTACTTTGAGTTATTTGCAATTCCAGTAGATTACAACATTGATTTAGCGACAATTAACAAACACTACCTCGAGCTGCAACGTGCAGTTCATCCAGATCGTCATGCCAGTTCTAGCAGTCGCGACAAGCTACTTGCAGTGCAAAGTGCAGCCGAAATCAATGATGCATTACAAACCTTAAAACACCCGGTAAAGCGTGCTGAATACATGCTAAGCGAGCTTGGTGTTGATATTCGCGCCGAGCAACAAACATTACAAGACCCGCTATTCTTAATGCAGCAAATGGAACTGCGTGAAGAATTAGAAGAACTTGAAAATGCCGCAGATCCTGATGCAGCAATTGCCCAGTTCGAAGCGCAAATTAAACAGCTCGACAAGCAATACAGTAGTGAATTAGCCGCTCAGCTCGCAAGCAGTGATGAGCAACAATGGCAGGCTGCTGCTGATAATATTCGTAAATTAAAGTTTGTTTATAAGCTACGCGAAGAACTAGAGCGTATTGAAGACAGTTTATTTGATGATTAATCGTTAGTTGTTACACAACAGCTATTTAAGAGTTTAAAAGAGCATTATGGCATTATTGCAAATTGCTGAGCCGGGGCAGAGCGCGGCACCACACGAGCACAAATTAGCAGTCGGTATTGACCTTGGTACAACTAACTCGTTAGTTGCAACGGTACAAAGCGGCGAAGCTCGTACACTGACTGATTTAGCAGGCAATGCGATGTTACCATCAGTTGTACAATACCAAGCAGATAGCATTGTGGTGGGCGAACAAGCAGCTGCAGCTGCCACTCAAGACCCTGCAAACACATTAATCTCGGTAAAACGCTTCTTAGGTAAAACGCAGGCTGAAATCGAAAACAGCTATGGTCAATTACCGTATGAATTCTGCGAGCATGACGGTTCGTTAGCAATCAGCACAGTTGCAGGAGCAATTAGCCCAGTCACTGCGTCGAGTGAAATTCTTAAAACATTAAAGCAACGCGCCGAAGACAGCTTTGCAGGTCAAGACATCATGGGTGCCGTTATTACTGTGCCAGCCTATTTTGATGATGCACAGCGTCAAAGCACCAAAGATGCCGCAGAGCTTGCAGGTATTAAGGTATTACGTTTATTAAACGAGCCAACCGCTGCGGCTGTTGCGTATGGTCTTGATTCAGGCCAAGAAGGCATTATCGCCGTATATGATTTAGGTGGCGGTACCTTCGATATTTCTATTTTACGCTTACACCAAGGGGTATTCGAAGTACTTGCTACTGGCGGTGACTCAAGCCTTGGTGGTGACGATTTTGACTCGCTATTAGTTGATTACTTCAAAAAACAAACGGGTGTGAGCGAGCTTTCTGCATCGGTATTGCGTTTATTCATTAATAAAGCAAAAGCCTGTAAAGAAGCGCTAAGCCAATACCAAACAGTGAATGTTGGTTTAGAGTTTGATGGTCAAAGCCACAAAGTTGAAGTAACTCGCGAAACGTTTGATGAGCTTGCTCTTAGTCTGGTGAAGAAAACACTACGTTCTTGTCGTCGTGCCGTAAAAGATGCGGGTATCGAGAACGAGGAAGTACTACAAGTAGTTATGGTTGGCGGCTCGACACGTATGCCAATTGTACGCTCTCAAGTTGCTGCATTTTTTGATAAAGAGCCTCTGACTTCTATCGACCCAGATCGCGTAGTTGCACTTGGTGCCGCACTGCAAGCAGATGTATTGGTTGGCAATAAGCCAGATTCAGACATGTTGTTATTAGACGTATTACCACTGTCGCTAGGTCTTGAAACCATGGGTGGCTTGGTTGAGAAAATTATTCCACGTAATACCACGATCCCTGTAGCACGTGCACAAGAGTTCACCACTTTCAAAGATGGTCAAACGGCAATGTCACTGCATGTATTACAAGGTGAGCGTGAGTTAGTTGACGATTGTCGTTCACTGGCTAAGTTCAGCTTAAAAGGTATTCCGGCAATGGCAGCAGGTGCTGCGCACATTCGCGTAACCTTTAAAGTAGATGCAGACGGCCTATTAAGTGTATCGGCAATGGAAAAATCAACCGGTGTGCAAGCTGAAATTCAGGTCAAACCATCGTTTGGTTTATCGGACGACCAAGTTGCTAACATGCTAAAAGAATCAATGACTAACGCAAAAGGCGATATGCAAGCGCGGATGCTTAAAGAGCAGCAAGTTGAAGCGTTACGTGTTGTTGAAGCGCTTGAAGCATCACTTGCAACCGACAGTGCATTACTTGATGAACAAGAATTAGGTGCGTTAAAAGCAGAAATTGCTAAACTTGTTGCCGTACGTGAAAGCGCAACAACACCTACAGAAATTAAAGCAGCGATTGAAGCTGTAGACAATGCAAGTAGCGAATTTGCTGCTCGTAGAATGGATGCATCAATCAAAAAAGCGCTGCAAGGGCAGTCAGTAGACGAAGTTTAACGAGGTAAGGTATGCCACAAATTATTTTTCTTCCCCATGCAGAATTATGCCCAGAAGGCGCAGCAATTGAAGCACCTGCAGGTGAAACAGTATTAGATGTTGCACTAAAAAATGGTATTAGCATTCCACATGCTTGCGAAAAGTCATGTGCGTGTACAACATGCCACTTAATCATTCGTGAAGGCTTTGACTCTTTAGATGAGAGTGATGAGCTTGAAGACGATATGCTAGATAAAGCATGGGGTCTTGAGCCTGAGTCACGTCTTGGTTGCCAAGCTGTGATTAAAGATGAAGATTTAGTGGTTGAAATTCCAAAGTATAATCTCAATATCGTTAATGAAGAGCATTAATTTTTAACGGCTTTGATTTCGTAAAAACCGCTGTAGTTGCTTGGTCTCTACAGCGGTTTTTTTGTTTTTAGAGCTTTAAGCTGTAAGTCTTAAGCCCTAAGTTGCTATTTTTACTCCCTGTAAAACAGGTGCAGGTTCAATTTACTTATCGCTTAAAGCTTGTGACTTAAAGCTGATTTTGGAGGTTCTATGTCTGATTTGGTTTTTTCTGATTCGTTTATCGACGGTGACTTTTATTCTACGAGCCAGCGTTTTAGTGTAGATAACCCCGCAACTGCAGAGGCGATCACCCATGTCTCTGATATTGATGAAGCAGGGGTTGAGCTGGCTATAAAAAGTGCTGACGAGGCATTTAGCAAACTAAAGCAAACAACTGCAACCGAGCGAAGTGAAACGTTGCGTCGCTGGTATGAGTTGGTTATTGAGCACAAGCAACAGCTTGCTGAATTGATGACTAAAGAACAGGGTAAGCCTTTAAAAGAAGCCTTGGGCGAAGTTGAATACGGTGCAGGCTTTATTAAATGGTTTAGTGAAGAAGCAAAGCGTAGTTATGGCGACACCATCCCTGCTACCGATAGCAAACATCGTTTAACAACGATAAAGCAGCCAATCGGTGTGGTGGCTGGTATTACCCCTTGGAATTTCCCGATTGCCATGATCACCCGTAAAGTGGCACCCGCTTATGCTGCGGGTTGTAGTTTTGTGATTAAACCTTCGGAGCATACGCCATTATGCGCTATTGCCTTAGCCTACCTTGCTGATAAAGCAGGGTTTGTAAAAGGAGCGCTGAACGTGGTGGTCTCTGAAAACGCAAAAATGGTGGGTGAGATCATGACCGAGTCTGAGCGTGTGCGTAAGTTCACATTCACAGGCTCAACCGGTGTAGGTAAGCAGTTACTATCGCAGTGTGCCTCAACTATTAAGCAAACATCTATGGAACTTGGCGGCAATGCCCCGTTCATTATTTTTGATAATGCCGATTTAGATGAAGCTGTTGCAGGCCTTATGGGCGCTAAATTCAGAAACGCAGGGCAAACTTGTGTCGCCGCAAACCGCATATTTGTTCAGCGTTCAGTACTTGAAACGGTGCTCGAAAAACTCACAGACAAAGTGGCTGAGTTAAAGGTAGGTAATGGACTTGATGACGGGGTAGATATTGGCCCATTAATTTACCCTAAAGCAAAAGATAAAGTTCAAACGCTTGTGCAAGATGCAGTTGATAAAGGGGCGTCATTAATCGGTGATAACAGTGAGCTTGAAGGCAGTTTTCAAGCGCCATTAATTTTAACTGATGTGACACCAGAGATGGATATCTATCATGATGAAGTGTTTGGTCCTGTAGTCAGCATCATCGCTTTTGATGATGAAGAAGAAGTACTTAAGCTTGCGAACGACGTACCTTATGGTTTAGCTGCATATTTTTATAGTGAAAACATCAAGCAAGTTTATCGCGTAAGTGAAGCACTCGAATACGGTATGATAGGTATTAACGAAGGCCTTATCTCAAACCCAGTAGCGCCATTTGGCGGCGTTAAACAGTCTGGCTTAGGCCGAGAAGGCGGTCACCAAGGATTAGATGAGTACCTAGAAGAGAAGTATCTTTGTGTTAAGGTTTGAGCGATAAGCGATAAGCGATAAGCGATAAGCGATAAGCTATAAGCTATAAGCTATAAGTGTGCGCGAAATAAATTTCACGCCTACAATACCTTGCACCTCATGGGAACGGCTTTAGCCGTGAATAGGTCAAATCTGTTCGGCGTTAAAACGCCTCCTACTTTGTAGGCGTCACGCTTGCTTGGCGCGTCTTATATTCAACACTCTTTCGATGGATTAACGCCTTTTCCAACAAACAACACAATTCGGCTTCAAACTTATAGCTTGCGACTTAAAGCTTCTAAATCCTCACCTTTATTTTTCATAAAATGATAGCGCTGTCATTTTAGTTTTTATATGATAGGAACGAATTATTAACAAAAATGAAAAATAGTACGCAGAAATACCGTACACTCAGGGCTTAAACGAGGAGAAAGTAATGGATTTTAAAAAGTCTGTATTCGCGGTAATGCTTGCGACTGCCCCTTTAATGGCAAGTGCAGCATTAACCCAATCGCAAGTTGATCAGTTTGCGAAAGGTACCGAACTACTATTTTCGGTTGAAGATAACTTTCGTAATAAAGATGCGGGCTTTTTAGGAAAAATCACCCTCAATAATGGTTCTGATGTGGCGTTACCTGCAGGCGAGAGCGACTGGCAGCTTTATGTTCACTCAGTTCGTAAAATCTCAACTGAGTATGTTGCGGGGTTAAACATTGAGCATGTTAATGGTGACCTTCATCGCATCGTACCAACGAGTGAATTTAAAGGTTTAGCAGCAGGTGAAAGCTTAGAGCTGCCGTTCGATGCGCAAGTGTGGATTGTTGCTTACAGTGACTTTATGCCACGGGCATTTTTTGTTTCGGGCAAGAATAAACCCGCTGTATTTGCTAATACCGACACTGAAGACTTTAATCAGTTTGTAACGCCATTTACCCGCGAAAACCAGTTACGTCGTTACAATGAGCCAAAAGATTTATCTGTTTTAGCAACGGCAAAAGTCCGCTATGAACGTAATAGCGCTGACAAGGTGTCGGTTAGTAAAGACGATGCTTTAAAGCGTATTATTCCGAAGCCACGTAACGTTGAGTTTAACCGTGGTAGTGCGACGCTAAACAATAATTGGCAAATTAGTTATCAAGGGCAGCTTAAACACGAAGTTATGGTGTTTATGCAAGACTTACAAGATGACTATGGCATTAGCCTGAAAGCACAGCCTGATCATATCAATGTTGGCAAAGACAAAGTAATTCGCTTAAAAGTTGACCCTAAACTCAATAATGCAAAAGCAGAAAGCTACACCCTAGAGATTGATGATGAAGTGATCACCATCGTAGGTAGCGATAACGCCGGTGTGTTTTATGCGATGCAAAGTTTGCTGAACCTCATTCCTGCCAACAGCCAAGGCAGTGCCAACTTACCGCAGTTAGAACTTGAAGATTCACCGCGCTATGGTTGGCGTGGCATGCACTACGATAATGGTCGTAATTACCATGGCAAAGAGGCAATGTTCAAGCTGGTTGAGCAAATGGCTCGCTATAAAATGAATAAGCTACACTGGCACTTTTCAGAAGATGAAGGTTGGCGACTTGAAATCCCGGGCCTGCCGGAACTCACTGACGTTGGCGGCTATCGCTGCTTTGATTTAGAAGAGCGCGAGTGTTTATTGACTCAGCTTGGCACTGGGCCGTTTAAATCAGGCTCAGGTAATGGTTATCTGAAACGTGATGAGTTTGTTGAGTTATTAAAGTTTGCGAAAGACCGCCACATTCAAATCATCCCTGAAGTTGAAGGGCCTGGTCATGCGCGTGCCTCAATCAAAGCGATGGAAGCACGTTATCACAACATGTTAGAAGAAGCTGAGAAAGCCGCTAAGAACAATATTAAAACGCGCTCAGCAAACAAAGAAATTCAACACATAGATATGGGACCGGCAACGCAATACTTGCTTACCGATCCTAAAGATACCTCTGTGTACATGACGGTACAAAACTACAAAGATAACTCGATGAATGTGTGTATGGACTCAACCTACGCATTTTTAGATAAAGTGACTTATGAACTTCAGCAGATGTACCGCGAAGCAGGTGTTCAATTAAAGAACCTGCATATTGGTGGTGATGAAGTTGGAGCTGGTTCGTGGATAGGTTCGCCAATCTGTCAGGCGTTATTTGCCGATCCAAATAACGGTGTATCTGGTCCAGCAGATTTAAAACCTTACTTCACACAACGTGTTGCGACCTTACTTGAAAAACGTGGTATTTCTCCGGGGATTTGGGAAGACGGTATCATGTACGACCGTGAAAACTCGTTTAAACGTGATGAGTTCCCTAATAAAACCTTTACCGTAAATACTTGGGATAACATTTGGGAGTGGGGGGTTGCAGATAGAGCATACCGCCTAGCAAATGCTGGTTACCAAGTGGTGTTATCACACGGTACGCATTTGTACTTTGACCACCCATACGAAGCAAGCCCTGAAGAGCGTGGTTATTACTGGGCAACTCGTTACACAGATACTAAAAAAGCCTTTAATTACATGCCAGATGACGTGTATGCCAATGCTGATTACACCCGCACTCGTGAGCCAATCGTTAATTTAGAAGCGTTGGTGGGTCGCCCGTTACCTAAACTTGAAAAGCCTGAGAATATTTTGGGTATGCAAGGTCAGGTATGGTCAGAAACAATCCGTACTGAAGAGCAAGTATTAGCAATGATCTTCCCGCGTATTTTGTCTGTTGCAGAGCGCGCATGGCATAAAGCTGATTGGGAAGGCGAAAGTGTCGATAGTAAAAAACAAGCAAAAGACTGGGCTGAGTTCTCAAGTGCAGTCGGTTTGAAAGAGCTTGATAAGTTAGCCAAAGATGGCATCAATCTGCACTTACCAGTACCGGGCGGCGTGATTGAAAATGGTAAGTTATATGCCAACAGTGCATTTGCATATTTGAGCATTGAGTACAGCCTAGACAACGGCCAAAGCTGGCAAACTTACGCTGAGCCTGTGAAGGTTGATAACAATGCAAAAGTTGCGCTACGTACTCGCTTGAACGCACAGCAAACCAGCCGCGTGACCGTTGTGGGTGAGTAATGTTTTTGCGATAAATAAATGTGACGCCTACAGCAAAGCGTAGGCGTCACGCTTGCTTGGCGCGTTTTGCATTCAACACCATTCGGCTCAAAACTGACAGCTAATCCCAAAACTTCGCGTGAAATAAATTTCACGCCTACAATACCTCGAACCTCGAACCTCGAACCTCGAACCTCGAACCTCGAACCTCGAACCTCGAACCTCGCACCTCGAACCTCGAACCTCGAACCTCGAACCTCGAACCTCGCACCTCGAACCTCGCACCTCGCACCTCGCACCTCGCAACTCGTAGGCGTCACGCTTGCTTGGCGCGCCTTGCATTCAACACCTATCTGAAGGGGGAATGTATAGCAATCAAACAACACCGTTCGGCTCAAAACTGATAGCTGAAAGCTGACGGCTAATCAAAATTCATCGCCCGAAATACATTTCACACCATCGGTATCTAAAAGAAATATGTCAGCGCTGTCATTTTTGTTGCGATAGTGTTATAAATATTTAATATCTCTTTTATATAATCATCTGAATCAGCAGCGCTGAAGAGTCGAGCTGTGCTGTTATGGGAAATGTTATGTCTGAAATGAATAAACAAAGCAGTGTTGTGCCCATGGCGATTGTTGCCACGCTGTTTTTTATACTGGGTTTTGCTACGTGGTTAAATGGCTCACTGATGCCATTTTTACAGCAAATTTTGCAGCTTTCACCATTTCAGGCATCGCTGATCATTTTCTCGTTTTATATCGCCGTGACTTTTACAGCCCTACCTTCAGCGATGATCATCAGAAAGGTAGGTTATAAAAATGGTATGGCGCTGGGTATGGCAACCATGATGGTGGCAGGTTTACTGTTTATACCTGCGGCAAAAACACAAGTGTTTGCACTGTTTTTATTCGCTCAGCTTGTTATGGGGGCAGGGCAAACGTTATTACAAACAGCGGTTAACCCATACGTAGTCAGAATCGGCCCTGAAGAATCAGCCGCGGCTCGCGTCAGTATTATGGGTATATTAAATAAAGGTGCGGGAGTTGTAGCACCAATCGTGTTTACTGCACTGATACTCAGCGATTTTGAAGGCTTTGTAGGTAAAGAACTTAGCCAAACAGACATTGATGCCATGGCCAATGGCTTAATTTTACCGTATTTAGGGATGGCTATTTTTATTGGTATACTCGGCTTTGCAGTTACCAAAATGCCATTGCCAGAGTTAATTGATGATGTAGATGAACAAAAGCCGGGGCAGGTAAAAGAAGCGCTCAGTCATCCAAGTCTTGCGCTAGGGATCGTGGCTCTTTTTGTTTATGTAGCCGTTGAAGTCATCGCAGGTGATACCATTGGTAGCTTTGCGCTGTCGTTAGGTGTTGAAAAATATAGTGTTATGACATCGTACACCATGGGTTGTATGGTGCTAGGTTACTTTTTAGGGGTGTTACTTATCCCACGGGTGTTGTCACAACAAACCGCGTTGACTATTTCAGCGGTATTGGGCTGTGTGTTAACCCTAGCGATAGTCACTGGTAGTAATGAAACTGTATTTATATCAATATTATTTGGCCTAAAATCGGTACTACCTGATACCTTATTGCTCATTGCTGTGCTAGGCTTTGCTAATGCCATTGTATGGCCTGCAGTTTGGCCGCTCGCATTATCTGGTTTAGGCAAGCTAACTAGTGTAGGCTCTGGTCTACTTATTATGGGTATAGCCGGTGGCGCATTCGGTCCATTATTTTGGGGCCTGGCAAGTGGCGGCGTGAAAAGCGCTGAAGCACAGCAAATGGCTTATATTGTAATGTTGCCTTGTTATTTATTTATACTTTTCTATGCTGTTAAAGGCCACAAGATGAAAAGTTGGAAGTAATTATGAGTTTGAGGTTAGGTGTGAAGCATATTGCCTTAAACTTTGAAAAGCATTTCTAGTAAATAGAAATAATCCCGTGTGTAATGCCACCGAAAGGTGGCATTTTTTTGTCTGGATTTTGAAAATAGGTGCTAGGTGCTAGGTGCTAGGTGCTAGGTGCTAGGCTTTCGCGCGAAATAAATTTCACGCCTACGATATTTCGCATCTCGTAGGAACGGCTTTAGCCGTGAATTATCCTAAAGACTTCGGCACTAAAGTACCTCCTACATAAATCACCTACTGACTTCGGCACTAAAGTACTTCCTACATAGTAGGCGTCACGCTTGCTTGGCGCGTCTTATATTCAACACCCAGACCGCACAACAATACGGTTCCAACAAACAAAACAATCTAGCTTACAGCCTACCGCTTAAAGCTATTACTTCGGCTCAAAACTGACAGCTGAAAGCTGACGGCTTTTAGATCTGAAAACAGGTTTTAAAGATAAATCTTGGAATTTAAAATAGAAAAATTCAGGAAAATATAGAGATTTACTAAGGGAGAAGAGTGGGGCGACTGATGGGGCTTGAACCCACGACAACCGGAATCACAATCCGGGGCTCTACCAACTGAGCTACAGCCGCCACTGAGATACACCTCGTTTGGTGTGGCGCGCATATTACATAATTAAACTAAGCTTGTGAACCCCTAAATTGAAAAAAGTAGAAAAAACTTACTTACCTCAGAAAATTCAGAAATGCCTTCATGGTCAGCTCGCGTTCAGTTTCGCAGATTAGACTTGCGGTTTTTGTAATTGAGCAAATACTCATTTCGTAGTTTTGCGCGTAATTTAATGATTTTTTAACCAAAGATCATATATAATTTGTACAAGCGTTATGCTAAAAATGAACTTCAGGAGAGAACATGGATACAATAATGAACTGGATCAACGAGAATTCAGGTTTAATCATACATTACGCCGTTCAGGCGGTTCTAGCGCTAATCATTTTCTTTATCGGTAGTCGCATCGCGAAGTTCTGCGAAGGGATGACTGAAAAAGCATTTGATAAAAAGAAAGTCGATAAAGCTGTAGGTTCATTCGTTGCTAGCATTGTTTATGCAATTGTATTTGCTGCAACAATCTTAATGGCTCTATCTCAATTAGGTATTGAGACAACCTCATTCATTGCTATTTTAGGTGCGGCTGGTTTAGCAGTAGGTTTAGCACTACAAGGTTCACTATCTAACTTTGCATCAGGTGTTTTAATCATCTTACTTCGTCCTTTCAAATCAGGTGATTATGTAGAAGCAGGTGGCAAAGCGGGTACAGTTAAGAAAATCGAAATCTTCTCTACTGAATTACGTACACCAGATAACAAAGTAATTATCATGCCTAACTCATCAATCATGGGCAGCCCAATTACAAACTTCTCTCGTGAATCAACTCGTCGTATCGATTTAGTTATCGGTGTTGGTTACGATGCAGACCTTAAAGAAGCTAAAGCTGTTCTTAAGTCTGTATTAGACAAAGAGTCTCGTTTATTAAAAGACCCTGCATACACAGTCGCTGTATCTGAACTTGCAGATTCAAGCGTAAACTTTGTAGTTCGCCCATGGGTTAACTCAGCTGATTACTGGCCAACGTATTTTGACTTAATGGAAAACATTAAGATCGCATTAGACGATGCCAACATCACTATCCCATTCCCGCAAATGGATGTTCATTTGCACAAAGAAGACTAATAAGTCTAACTTACAAGTAGTAAAGGTTATTTTTTAATGAAATTAAAAGCTTTATCAATTCTAGTTGCAGCAAGCGCTGCAACTAGCGCATTCGCAGCAGATGAAACCAAAACTTGGGATGTAACCAGTGAATTAGGTGCTATCGTAACGAGCGGTAACACTGAAACAACAACACTAAAAGGTGGTGTTAAGGTTTTACATAACCTAGAAAACTGGAATAACGAGTACAAGTTAGACGGTCTTTATAAAGAAGATGAGATCGAAAACGACCAAGGCGTTAAAGAAACTCAACGTACTAACGAAAAGTACTCAATCTCTGCACAAGGTAACTATAAGTTAAACGAAAAGCACTCACACTTATTCATCTACGGTTCGCACGTATCTGATTACTTTGGTGCATACCGTAACGAATCAGTTATCTCAGCGGGTTATGGTTTACGTGTAATCGACCGTTCTGATATGTGGTTAAACGCAGAAATCGGTCCTGGTTATAAGTACTTCCAATACCCAGATGACAGTACTGAAGTTGATGACAACGGTAATTCACTTGCCGGTGAGCGCGAAGGTGAAGTAATCGCGTTAGGTAAAGTTGATTACAACTGGCAAATTTCAGACAGTGCACGTTTTACTCAGTTAGTATCCGTTGAATACGGTGATACCAATACTAAAACACGTTCAGAGTCTGCAATCCTTGCTAAAATCAACGGCTCACTACAAATGAAAGTGGCTTACAACATCACCCACAACTCAGATGTTGCGGATGATAAAGAAAACACAGATACAGAAACGTCACTAACGCTGGTTTACAGTTTTTAACTAAATAAATCTGTTTGTTGACGATTTAATGACAAAAAGGGACGAAAGTCCCTTTTTTATTTATTTAAATTTCAGGTAGAATAGACAATCTTTTTGACTGTAGAACTATGGATATCCCTACTTGTGATGTTATTTAAAAGACTTTTCATTACTTTTTTGCTGTTAACTTCCGCATCAGTATTGGCTTTTACTCCTACAGCCGCACAAATCGAACAATTTAAAAAGCTCCCCAGAGCGCAGCAAGAGGCGCTAGCAAGGCAGTATGGTGTAGATTTATCGACGATTACGGGTAAGAAATCTTCAACCGACCAAATTGAACAAGAATCAACAATCCAACCTCGTCTAGAACAAGAAAAAGAACAGTTAACAGATGAAGAGCGCTTTGCTCCGAAAGTTGATGAGGTAAAGCCTTTTGGTTATGACTTGTTTGCTGGTGAGCCAACATCATTTATGCCAAGTGAAAATGCTGCCGTCCCTGATACCTACTTAATTGGTCGTGGAGATACGCTCAATATCAACTTTTACGGTAAAGAAAGTGAGAACTATGAAGTTGTTGTTGACCGTGAAGGGCGTATTAGCATTCCAAACTTAAGCCCTGTACAGGTAGCCGGTCTTACATTTGCAGAAGTCAAAGAGCTAATAAAAGCAAAAGTTGAACAAGAAGTTATTGGTATCAAAGCATTTGTCTCAGTTGGCAAACTGCGCAGCATTCGTGTGCTAGTGCTTGGTGAAGCGTACAAACCGGGTAGTTATTCTGTTTCATCACTGACAACAGTATCGCATGCACTATTTGTTAGTGGTGGGGTATCTGATATTGCTTCACTACGTAATATTCAAGTTAAACGTGCGGGTAAGGTTGTTGCAAATTTTGACCTTTATGATTTGCTTATTAACGGTGATAGCAGTAACGACATCATCTTAAAGCCAGGTGATGTTGTGTTTATCCCATCAGTGGGTTCGCAAGTCGCTGTTGAAGGCTTGGTCAAACGCCCTGCAATTTTTGAGCTAAAAAAAGGTGAAACAGCCGCACAGTTATTAAAAATGGCGGGTGGTTTAAAACCGCAAGCTTACGCTAAAAAAGCAATTGTTGAACGCTTCAATAACAATAATATGAAAGAAGTATTATCTGTTGATTTTAGTGGCAATCAAATTAACTATATTCCTCGTGATGGCGACCGTATTCGTTTTAATCCTGTAAGTTTTCAATATCAAAACAGTATTAGTTTAATTGGTGCTGTTGCACGTCCGGGTCATTATCAATGGCATCAAGGCAAACACATCTCTGACGTTCTAACATCGGTGCGTGGTGACTTGCTGCCTCAGGCTGATTTAGGTTACGGGTTACTTGTTCGTGAAGTTAACGTGGCAGGCGATATTCAAGTTTTTCAATTTGATATAGCACAAGCGATTGTTAAAGCTGCTGAGCATGATCTAGAACTTAAAGCAAACGATAAGCTTTTTGTATTTAGTCGCTACCAGCAAAAACAAGCTGAAGAAACTGCGCTTGCGAATATGGCGCTAACTGAAGAGCAGCAACAACAGCAATATAAAGTTAAACAATGGCATCAATACCAACAACGAGAATTTGAAAAATATATTGGGGTTACAGGTTCTGTTGATAGTCCTAAATTAAAACTCGACAATGCAAAATCAATTGAAGATATTTCTAAGGGGAGATTGGGGGCTGGTACCAAGGAATTGTCACCAGAAGATTATGCAGTATTTAGTCGTTACAGCTTATTAAAGCCAATTATTTCGAAACTTAAACAACAAGCTTCAGTTTCTGTGGCGATGCAACTTGTAGAAATTAATGGCCATGTAACTTACCCTGGTGTTTATCCTCTTACAGTTAATGGCGAAGTAAATGATTTAATAGCCGCCGCAGGTGGTTTACTTGAATCTGCTTACACAGAGCAAGCTGAGATCACTCGCATAATGGATGGTGATGCGTCAAAGGTTAAACATATTAAATTTAACCTGCAAGCAGCCATGTTAGGTAGTAATGGTGAAAATATCGCATTACGCAGTAAAGATAGTA
Source organism: Pseudoalteromonas gelatinilytica (assembly GCF_001641615.1). Lineage (GTDB taxonomy): Bacteria > Pseudomonadota > Gammaproteobacteria > Enterobacterales > Alteromonadaceae > Pseudoalteromonas > Pseudoalteromonas gelatinilytica. The sequence goes on along the minus strand of NZ_LRRU01000011.1, from coordinate 54,909 downwards.
TCAATATTTTTTCTATCCCTAACTGGCAAGAGAACGTGAAAGTTCAATTAAGAGGGGAAGTTAAATTCCCTGGCGTTTACACAATTCGTCGTGGCGAAACATTAAGCAATTTACTTGAACGTGCGGGTGGTTTTTCTGAGTTTGCCGCGCCTAATGCCGCTATCTTCACTCGTGAAGCAATTCGCAAACAAGAGCAACAGCAACTTGCAAAACTTTCTGAAGATTTGCGCCGTGATATTGCATCAAAAAGTTTCGAAAACTCAGTAAGTAGCAGTACTTTGTCTTATGATGAAATGAATAAGCTTTTAAATGATCTCGCAAGTGTTGAGGCTGTAGGTCGGCTAGTCATTGATTTACCATTAATTGTAGAAGATAAACAAAAGCTCGTTTTACAAGATGGTGATGCCCTATATGTACCAAGTAAGCGTGATTCAATTAGTGTTATAGGTGAAGTTAATTATGCAACCTCGCATTTATTCAAACAAGGTATCACAGTTGACGATTACATTGACCTTAGTGGCGGCTTAAAAGAGCGCGCAGCTGATGAGCGTATTTATATCATCAAAGCAAACGGCTCTGTGAAAATTCCATCTACTGGTAGTTGGTTTGCTGTAAATGACACAAACACACTTGAAGCGGGTGATACCATTGTTGTACCTATGAATTCAGATTACATGGATAACTTAACCTTGTGGAGTACAGCAACACAAATCGTATATCAGTTGGGTGTAGCAGTAGCCGCTATTAGCAGTATTTAATTTAATAGTTACCGAGCATTTAATTTTAGTAACTTTAAATAAATGAGATAACTTACCAATGGAAAGAAGTGTGGATTCACAGAATATTCAACAAAGTATGTATGCTGAAGATGATGGCGTAGATCTTAAAGGCTTTTTCTTAACTATTTGGAAAGGCAAGTTAACAATTGCAATAGTAGCCGTCATATTTACATGTTTATCTGTTGCTTTAGCGCTTAGCCTTCCAAATATTTATAAATCAGAGGCATTGCTTTCTCCTGCTGATAGTGGTCAAGGAGAAGGTGGTTTAGCTGCATTAGCTGGCCAATTTGGTGGTCTAGCAAGTATGGCTGGAATTGATTTAGGAGCAGGTTCTTCTGATAAGTCAGCATTAGCAATTGAAGTATTAAAATCTAGGAAATTTACAAGCGAGTTCATTGAGCGACATAATATTTTGCTAGATTTAATGGCTGCTAAAAGCTGGTCATACGAAGCCAATACTATATCCTACGATGGAGATATCTATGATGCTAAAACAAAGACTTGGGTCAGAGATGTTAACCCTCCATTTAAGCCAAAGCCATCACTACAAGAAGCTTATAAAGAGTTTAAAGAGATCGTCTATGTAAACTCTTCAAAAGACACTGGCATGATTACAATTTCAGTGGAACATATCTCGCCCCACATAGCCCAACAATGGGTAATTTGGCTCATTGAAGATATTAACAAAGAGATGAAAGAGCGAGACGTAGCCGAGGCAATTAAAAGTACTGAGTTTTTAAAGCAACAAATTGAAAATACAAAAGTTGCAGATATTAAAACAGTACTTTTTAAGCTTATCGAGGAACAAGCTAAAACAATTATGTTCGCTGAAGTTCGAGATGAGTATGTTTTCAAAACGATCGATCCAGCATTGGTTCCTGAAGAAAGAGTAAGTCCAAAAAGAGCGCTTATATGTGTTGTAGGGGCCTTATTTGGGATCTTAATTGGTATTCTGATTGTTTTAGGAAAGAACTATTTTAGAGAGCAAGAAAGTACTTGATAATTAAGTACTATTTTGAAAATCACTCTATATTATTTTTTTAAGTTAAGCCTGAAATTCAGGTATTAATATTATGGAAGTTATATGACTAAAGGTATTATTTTAGCGGGTGGTAGCGGTACTCGCCTTTACCCATTAACGAAAGTCGTAAGTAAACAACTTATGCCCGTCTATGATAAACCGATGGTTTATTACCCGATCGCTACCTTAATGAATGCTGGCATAAAAGATATTCTAGTCATAACAACACCCGCAGAATTAGACCGTTTTAAAGAACTACTAGATGATGGCAAAGATTGGGGCATTAATATTGAGTACAAAACTCAACCGTCGCCAGATGGTCTCGCTCAGGCTTTTTTGTTGGGTGAAGAGTTTATTGGAAATAGTAATGTTGCATTGATCTTAGGTGATAACCTTTTTTATGGTCACGACCTTGTTAAGTCATTGCAGCTAGCTGCCTCTCGGGAATCTGGAGCAACGGTTTTTGGCTATCATGTAGCAAACCCATGTTCATATGGTGTTGTTGAGTTTGATGAGAGTGGAAAAGCGATTTCTATAGAAGAAAAGCCAGAAGCGCCAAAATCAAACTATGCTGTCCCAGGTTTATATTTCTTTGATAATAAAGTTGTTGAGTATGCAAAGAATGTTGAACCTTCACCTAGAGGTGAGCTAGAAATAACCGATGTTATCGAGCAATATTTGGAGACTAACTCTTTAAATGTTGAAATTATGGGACGCGGAACGGCTTGGTTAGACACCGGCACCCATGACAGCCTGTTACAAGCAGCGCAATTTATCGAAACCATAGAAAAAAGACAGGGATTAAAAGTAAATTGTCCTGAAGAAGTCGCTTTTCGAATGGGATATATCAATGAGCAACAGTTACAGCAATTAGCTGCTCCATTAGTCAAAAGTGGTTACGGTGAGTATTTGTTGAGCCTACTTTCAAGAAGGGTTTTCTCATGAATATAATTGATACAGATATCCCTGATGTAAAAATTTTAGAACCTAAAGTATTTGGTGATGAGCGAGGTTTTTTCTTAGAAACGTTTCGTGAAGACTGGTTCCGAGAGCATGTTGCAGATGTAACTTTTGTGCAAGACAATCACAGTAAATCTGGCCAAGGTATTTTAAGAGGTCTGCATTATCAAACGCAGCAAACGCAAGGGAAATTAGTGCGCGTGATTGCCGGAGAAGTTTATGATATTGCTGTTGATATTCGAAAAGATAGCCCGACTTTTGGAAAGCATGTTGGTGTCTTATTAAATAGTGACAATAAAAGACAACTTTGGGTACCAGAAGGGTTTGCACATGGCTTTTATGTAACAACTCAATCTGCTGAATTTGTTTATAAGTGTACAAATTATTATGCACCTGAATTTGAACAAAGCATTTCTTGGGATGATCCTACTCTTGCTATTCAATGGCCTCTTGTAAAGGGTATGCAGCCATTATTATCACCTAAAGATGAAGCTGGTTTAATGCTAGCAGATGCTCCTACCTTCTAATCGAGTAATTTATGAGTAAAACAATTTTTGTAACCGGCGGAGCTGGTTTTATTGGTTCAGCATTAGTTCGCTTCTTAATAAATGAAACTGAACATACAGTAGTTAACTTCGATAAGCTAACGTATGCAGGTAATTTAGAGTCATTATCATCTGTAGAACAAAATGAAAGATATCATTTTGTTAAAGGTGATATTTGTGATCGAGAGATAGTGAGCGCTACGTTTGCCAAATTTCAACCTGACTTTATCATGCATTTAGCCGCGGAAAGCCATGTGGATCGCTCTATTGATGGACCTGGTGAATTTATTCAGACAAATGTTGTTGGAACCTACGAGCTACTCGAGGCTGCCAGAACTTACTATGCTTCTCTAAGTGATGAAAAGAAAGCAGTATTCCGCTTTCACCACATTTCAACAGATGAGGTATACGGCGATTTAGGTGAAACGGGTCTTTTCACAGAAAAAACGCCTTATGAGCCTAGTTCACCTTACTCTGCATCTAAAGCTGCATCCGATCATCTTGTTCGAGCATGGAACAGAACTTTCCAACTACCAGTAGTGCTAACAAACTGCTCAAATAATTATGGTCCATATCATTTTCCGGAAAAATTAATCCCGCTAATTATTCTGAATGCATTAGAGGGAAAAAAACTACCCGTATATGGCGATGGTAAGCAAGTAAGAGATTGGTTGTTTGTTGAAGACCATGCAAGAGCACTTTATAAAGTTGTATCTGAGGGCAAGCTAGGCGAAACATACAATATTGGTGGCTTCAATGAAAAACAAAATATTGAGGTAGTTACAACAATTTGTAACCATCTGAATGATCTAATTATAGAAAAGCCTGCTGGCTTAGATGACTTTAAAGAGTTAATTACATTTGTACAAGACAGGCCCGGCCATGATTTAAGGTATGCAATCGATGCCTCAAAAATAAACAAAGAGTTAGGTTGGCAACCACTTGAAACATTTGAGTCGGGTATTTTAAAAACAATTAAATGGTATTTAGAAAACTCACAATGGTGTGAAAATGTCCAGTCTGGTAACTATCAACGTGAGAGGCTTGGCAGCGCATGATTTACACAGTTATTGGTGGTAAAGGCTTCATCGGTAGTGAGATTGTAAAGCAGCTTAGAGAGGCTGGTGAGCAAGTATATGTACCAGAAAAGCTAGATGAGGGAGTTTTCACTAAAGCATTAGGCACGGTGATTTATGCTGCAGGCCATGGAGACTGCGCTAATAATCCAATGAAAGTACTCGATTCAAACGTAAGTTACCTAGTAAAAATGCTAGAAAGTAGCCAGTTTGATAGGTTTATTTATATTTCATCTACACGTGTTTACATGAATCAGCAAGCAAGTTGTGAAAGTGCCGATCTCACTGTTTGCGCTAAAGATAACAGAGCGCTATTTAACTTAACAAAGCTTACGGCTGAGAATTTAGTATTAAACCTAGCAGATAAAGCAATCATAGTTCGACCAAGTAACGTTTATGGATTAGCGGTAAACAGCCCTCTATTTTTACCTTCAATAGTTAGAGATTCTATCGCTAAAAATGAAGTAAATATGTATATCCGCGAGGACTATCAAAAAGACTATGTTTCAGTAGTGGACGTAGCTAGTGCAATCTACAAGTTAGCCAAAGCTGACATTCAAAGTAATGAAATATTTAACATTGCTTCAGGAAGAAACACTCGTGCAGATACAATTGCAAAAGTTTTGACTGATAAAACAGGCTGTAAAGTAAATTGGTTTGAAAGTAACGTTAATGAAGCCTTTTCTGAAGTTGATATTAGCAAGCTGCAAAGTGTGATTGACTTTAGCCCGGCTACAATTGAAGACGATCTCGAATCAATGATTAACTCATTTACGGAACTTTACAACGAGCATGAAAGTTTTACTCTTTAGTCCAGATACGTTTGGCTATTACACAAAAATTATAAATGTGATGGAGTCAAAAGGTCATTCTGTAGACTGGATTAACCACATTTATGTAAAGAGTAACTTTGATCGAGTAAAGTCAAGGTTAATGCCAAGCCTCACAAGTAAGTTAACAGAAAAGTACTTTATAAATGAGATTGACTGGCAAGGCGACTATGAGTTGATTGTTGTCATTAAAGGTGAAGGCCTTTCAGAGTTTTTGCTTGATAAAATGAAGCAGACTTTTAGCAAAGCAAAGTTTGTGTACTACTCATGGGACTCACTGTCTAATGTAAAAGGTGCTAAAGGGAAGTTTAAGTATTTTGATGCAATAAAATCATTTGATAGGGTTGATTGTCTAAATATCGAACACCTTGAGTATTTACCGCTTTTCTATAGCAAAGAATATAGCCGAAAGGCAAATTCAGTCACTGATAATAAATACTCAGCTGCTTTTGTTGGAACATTACACTCTAATCGCTTTAGTGATGTATTAGGGATGGCTTATTTGGTTGAAAAGAACCTTAATAAACCTGCTTTCACATTTTTTTATTACCCTAGCAAACCCGTCTTTAAAGTGCTCAAAGTTATTAACAAGTCATTTCGCAATGTACCAATAGAAGAGGTTTCGTTCGATAAGCTGAGCGCTCAAGATGTTTCTCGTGTAATGTGTGATTCTGAGGTCATTATTGATTATGGCCACCCTGATCAAACAGGCTTAACAATGAGAACCATTGAGACCTTAGGAATAAACAAAAAGCTAATTACTAATAATAAATTAGTAATGGAAGAACCTTTTTATAAAGCTGAAAATGTGTTTGTGATTGGCGAGAAGAACGAGCAAGAACTAACACAATTTCTAACTTCACCATATGTTCCAGTTAGTAATGAAGTTTATGAAAGTTACTCTATAGAAAACTGGGTTGAGCGTTTAATTCAATGCTAAAAAAACTCTTTTCTAGTGCATTTTTATTAATGCTTAGTACTTTAATAGCGAAAGGCTTTATATTAATTCTTAATATTTTAATTGCTCGTTACACATCAAAAGATGTTTATGGAACGTTTGTGTTTTTGCGAAGTACAATTAACTTATTTGAGACTACATTTAGCTCAGCAGTAAACCCTTTCGCTGTTAAAGAAAGCTCTAAAGAGAACTTTAGTGGAGTATCAGTGCTTGCGTATGGTGTGTTCTATGCATTTACAGCATTAATTATCTCAACCTTATGCTTATTATTATGGTCAAGCAGTTCATTTTTAGGAAGTTTATCTTCTTTTGATTTTTTGACACTTCAAATAGTTTTGACAGTAGTAATATTGATCTCACTAACTCTGTTGAATGGCTATGCGACCTCGGTGTACATAGGGAAAGGCATCTATAAAGTCATTTTCTTCTCAACAGTAATTAGCATTGTTTTATCGGCCGCTTTTATTTTCAATACATATGAAGATATTACTGTAGAAATAGCTTTATTTTATATGCTTATTTATCAGCTTACAGATTTAGCAATCAAAGCATGTAATGTCTTGATAAATCACATGCATATTTTAAAAAATATTAAATACGATGTGCTTTTTCAGAAAACTAAAGATGTATTCAATACGATAAAGCCAGTAATTTTAGGTTCTGCAATTAATGCTTTTATCTTTTGGTTTGTAAGGTATATAACAGCTAACAGTGAAGATGGCTTTGTAGCACTTGCTGAATTCGATGTTTCATTTCAGATGTTTATGATTTGTTCAATCCTTTTAAATATCATCTGTAATATTGTTTTACGAAACTTAACGAAGCTCCATGAATCGGGTAGCAATGTAAAACAACTTCTTGTCTACGCTTTGCGTTATATGTTTTTATCTTGCCTCCTCTTCATTGTTATAGGTTATTTTCTTTACGAATATTTCTTACTTTTATATGGTGAGCAATATACTGCGAATCTATTTTTAGAAGTAACTTTAATCTGTTTATTCTATTCTATTGCTTTAGCATTCAACCGAGTAATGGTAGTTATGAATAAAACATATCAACTTTTTTACGTTGCTCTGACTTCTGCGGTAGTAATGGGCATATATATTTTGGCTGTAGCTGCAAGTGCAGAGAGCTTAGCAATTTCGTTTAGTGTTTATTATCTAACGTCATGTGTTGTTTATTTATATATCTTTTCGCAAATAGGCTTATCTAATGATTAATCGTATTATGAAACTTTACCAAGACAGTGGCTTACTACTTTTCTGTGTACGAATTCCTTTGCGTTTTCTAAAAGTCTTTTTCGATATTTTAAATACTCTATTTTATAAGGCAGTATGTAAAAAAGTAGGTAAGAATGTTCGTATCGAGTTTGGTGCTAGAATTGAGTCACCCAAACTTGTAACCATAGGCAATGGGGTTTTCATTGGAAAAGGAACATTGCTTGTATCAGAGAACAACACCGGTGAATGCATTATCGAAGATAAAGTACATATATGCCGAAATTGCCATTTAGATCACACTGGTGGATTAACGATTAGAAATAACACCTTGTTATCAGAAGGAGTTGTTATTTACAGCCACAGCCACGGCTACGATCCTAAAAGCAAGCCTGTTGGTATAGAAAAGGAAATTGCAGCAAATTGCTGGTTAGGTACACGTGCAATTTTATTAGAAACCGCTGAAAGTATCGCTGAGAAAACAATCGTTGCGAGTGCTGCGGTTGTATCTAAGTCAATTACAGAAAAGCAATGTATCTTTGGTGGTGTGCCTGCAAAAAGAATAAAACAATACAATGATTGATGCATTTATAACCTTTTATTTTATTGTCCTATTGCTGTTACTTCTTTATTTGAAAAAGGGGAAGAAAGACTTTTTTCATGTAATTCCCTTTTTCATTTTGTTTTCCATGGCCGAAGTGCCGTATCTATATTTTATAGCCCATAATCCGCAAGAGCTTCATCCAAAAGTTATCTATCACTTGGATGACTTTAGTTTTGCCTTTTTTCAGCATGTTATGTACAAGCTTATATTTGCAATTGTTTGTATTTTTACCATGGCTTTTTTTGAACCTAAGGGCAAACTTTTTGGCGTATCAAGTATTGGTGTAGGCATGAAAGTAGTAAAATTTAAATATGCTAGCTACTTCTTTATTGCCCTCACTATACTAATGTTTGCTTTGTTCCTTCATAAAGTAGGCGGTTTCTTCTTTCTGATAAGTAATATGGATAATAAAACCTTGGTAGTTCAAGGTACTGCAATGTATAGGAACATCTTTTTTATATCTGCGATGCTCTCTATAGGCTACTACATAACTTACTTGTCATTGAAAAAAATTAAGCTTAAAAATTACCTTTTTCTATTTTTAATATCAGTGTTTTTCTTTGCCATGCTGGCATCTTACGGCGAAAGAAAAAATCCACTACTACTTTTAGTTTTCTTAGTTCTAATGTGGAACTATAAAATTAAAAATGTAAATGTATTTTCTGTTAAAAACTTACTCTTATTATTCTTTTTAGTTTTCTTTGCTTCACTTGCACCTATTTTAAGGGTTGATGGAGCATTAGATTACTATATGTCAGATCCAGGCTCTTTAATACCTGACGCCCTGCCATATATGGGCGAGTTATTTAAGCGGTTCAGTGATATTGATATTTCGCTATTTATCTTTCCATATTTTGACTCTATTAATAAGCTTTGGTTCGGTAGTACGTTTATGGACTTCTTTACAGGGTTTATTCCAAGCTCATTTTATGAGGCTAAACCACCACTAGATGAAGGTGTTTATATCTATAATTTCGCGCAGGGGAATAATGTTGCGATTAATTCACCATTTAAGTACATGATCCCTGTAGGTTGGCCTCTAAGTCGTGTGACTGCAGGTTATGTACACTTTGGTCCTGTTGGAGTTATTTTGTATGCAATTTTGACAGGTATGATTTTAAAATATTTCTATCAAGTAATGATCAGTTCAAAGTTTGCTCCTTTGTGGGTTTCTTTTTATGCCTTCATGATGTTGACAGGGTTTGGTATTTCAAACGCTTTTATTTTTAACACATTAACCATATTCGTTTTATTAATGTTATTCACTTTGTTTATTTACTTATTTGAGGGCAAGAAGAATGTATCTCGTTAACTTTTCAAATCAGATTGCTGCGGGCCCCAAAAATATTGCTAATAATTTTATCCGTAATGCATTGCAAAGCGGCGAGAAGTTCGTATTTATTGTGCCAAACTTGCCTGAGTTTCTAACATATTCAGAGACAGAAAATTGCAAATTTGTAGTTGTTGATGTCGTACCTGGCAGTATTAAGGCTTTATTGAATGTGTTTAAAGTCAACTTTTCACTGATGAACTCATTAGTAAAACAATATGAGCCTAAAGCCATTCTTGCTTTCGGTAACTTTTTATTTGGTATTAAAAGTAATCAGAAAAAAGTAGTCTTACTTCATCATCCATACATAGTTGATGATCGTTTGTATGGTAATTTAGCTGGAGTTGCAAAAATTGCCGAGAAAATTAAGCGTTACCTTTTTGGTAAAACAGTTAGAGCTGTAGACACAGTTGTTGTTCAAAGTAGCTACATGCAAAAATTGCTCAATGAAAAAGTAACAATTGATTCTGAAATTATTTTTAACCCAATTAGCGATAACTTCAAAAGAGAGAGCATTGCAAATTTTCAAGCTAAGCAAGAGTTACCTCAAGTAAAAGAACTACTTTATGTTAGTCGCTTTTATGCACATAAAAATCATGCTTTTTTATTGAAACTTGCTACTGAAATAAAAGAAAAGGCATTACCTGTTGTTATTAATATTACGGTTGATGAATCAATTGCTGAAGCTGCAGAGTTTATAGCTGCTTTAAAAGAACAACAACTACCGATCAATAACCTAGGGGAGTTACCTCAAGCAGATCTTAAACAATATTATCAAGACTTTGCATTTGCGGCTATTTTTCCTTCAAAATCTGAAACATTCGGTAACCCTTTAATAGAGGCTATGTTTTACGATCTTCCAGTTATTGCCCCAGACCTTGATTATGCTCATTCAGTTTTAGATCAAGCGGGTGTGATTTACAAAGAAGATGATGTGCATGATTGCGTAAATCAAATAAGTAAGTTATTTGATCTTGAAACGTATAACGATACGCGTCTAGCTTCACACACGAGAGCGCAGTTATTTCCTGATTCAGAGTCATGGTTTGAAACTTACATGGCGCTTTTGAGGTAGTACATAAATGAAGTATGTTTATAAAAGCAATAATCTAGATTTTTTAAGATTGGTACTTGCCACGGCAGTAGTGTTTTTACACTTAGCTTTTTTAGCTAAAACCCCCCTGACTGAGTCAGTTAGTGAATCACTACATTGGTTATCTGGTAGTGCTGTGTCTACATTCTTCATTGTTAGTGGCTTTTTGATTTATATGAGCTACGACAGAAGAAAGACGCTCATTAATTATTTTTGGGGACGTTTTCTTCGACTTTACCCTGCATATATTTTGTTAATTTTGTTTTCTAGCTGTTTATATTTTTTGGTCGGGGACGGGAGTTCGGTTGGGAACTATGCATCTGAAATTAAGTACTTTATAGCTAATGCGGTTTTTCTGAATTTCTTAGCACCTACTATTGATGGTGTATTTTCAACGAACCCAGAGCCCTTTATTAATGGCTCATTATGGACTCTAAAAATAGAAGTTATGTTTTATTGCATGGTTCCTATTATTTACATGCTGTTAGAGCGTAAATACAGTTACTTATATATGTTGGTAATCTATATATTATCATTCATTTATAAAGATTTTATTTTACTGCATAAAGATACTATTCCAATGGCTGAAACACTGGCATCACAACTGCCAGGGCAAATGATGTATTTTGTTTCAGGTATATTTTGCTTTAAATACTTTGATATATTGAAAAGGCAATTTTCAGCCTGGTTAATTGCATCGGTTATTTTGATGTGGCTCAATCTCTATTACTTACAGCCATTTGTAATTGCTGTTTTCATTACATTGGTATTTATTTCATTGCCTAATGTACTTTCATTTAAAAAGTTAGGCGATATTTCATACGGTGTATACATCTTTCATTTCCCGATCATTCAATTATTTATAGCAAATGGTTTTGAGTTTAATACGCTTTCATCTTACTTAGTGCTATTTACGACGATATTTGTTGTTTCTACAGTTTCGTGGAAACTAGTTGAAGCACCGAGTTTAAGACTTAAGAATAGATTCTTTTAGGAGTTAATATGGGAGTCTTAATTACAGGTGGAAATGGCTTTATTGGTAAAAAGCTTGTTGATTATTTAGTAAAAGATTTCTCTATCTCGATAACACTAAGAGAGGGCGAAATTACTACTCAAGCCGCAGTCAAATCTGTTGTAACTGGTGACTTATCTGAATTTGCACAGTGGGATAGTGCGCTAAAAGGATGCACTCAAGTTGTTCATTTGGCATCGTTTGCTCATAAACATGCACCGGCTATTCAAGAACTTGAGCAAACCAATATTAGCGCTCTAAAAGACTTATTAGTAGCGTGTAAAAACAATAATATAAAAAAGTTTATTTACTTTAGTACGGCATATGTGCACGGTAAATTTGCTAATTTAGATGTTAATGAAAACTCTTCATTAATTGAAGGGGAACCACAACTTCAAACGAGAATCATCGCAGAAGACTTAGTAAAAACTTTTTGTTCCGATTCAGGCATTGATTACATTATAATTCGCCCTACACTTGTTTTGAGCCATGATGCACCTGGGAACATAAGAACTTTGGCTAAACTGGTCTCTAAAGTTCATGCTTTTCCTTTCAAAGTAATTAACAATCAGCGTTCGTACTTATCAGTAGATAAATTACTTCGTTTCTCCAAACTTTGCTTAATGACCGACAAAGCAAATGGTGAGACTTACCTATTAGCTGATGAAAAAGCTTTATCACTTCAACAAGTGCTGAATTATCTTGCAGGTAATCAAAAAGTAAATATTAGGCACTTTTACTTTCCTGAGGTATTGCTGCGTTTAGGGTTAAGAGTTTTTGGGCAAAAAGAACGTGAAAATGTCCTGCTTGATAACTTTGTGGTCGACTCTTCGAAAGCAGACAAACTTTTAACAGAAATAAATATGGGTAGACGTTAATGTTACGTATTTTAGATTTTTTCATTGCTTTGTTCGGATTGGTATTTGCTTTTCCTTTTTTGATTATACTTTTCATTATTGGTTTATTTGATACAGGCTCTCCAGTCTTTAGACAAGAGCGGGTTGGACGTAATCAAAAGCCATTCATCTTGGTAAAGTTTAGAACAATGAAGGTTGATACTGCATCGGTGGCAAGTCATCTGGCAAGCTCTGCTTCAATAACTCCATTTGGGTCGTTCTTACGTAAGACGAAATTAGATGAAATTCCGCAATTATGGAATGTGCTAAAAGGAGAAATGAGCTTAGTAGGTCCAAGACCTGGGCTATTTAACCAAGAAGAGCTAACCTTAGAAAGAAGTAAATTAAACGTATTTGATGTGCGACCAGGAATTACTGGTTTAGCACAAGTAAACGAAATAGACATGTCAACGCCGGCAAAATTGGCCGAGGTAGATAAACAAATGATCGATTCTCTAAATATAAAGCTATACTTCAAGCTGATAATTATGACGGTTACAGGCAGTGGTAGTGGTGATAGAGTAAAGTAAATGACTTGGTAACAAATTTACACTCATTATTACAAACTAATAAAGAGTTCGCAGTCGTTTAAGGTTAAATTATTTTCATTGTTATGAATGTTGTTGCTGTAGTAAAATCGGCACAGATGTGAACACTTAGCTCAGGAAGGGCCCTCGATTGTTACTTAATTACCTTGTGAAATTACCAAGAAGCCAAAAACGTATTTTGTCTGTGGCTATTGACACAGTATTTATATTTACTGCTTTTTGGCTGGCCTTTATCTTGCGTTTAGATAACTTTGATGAATTCCACGAAGTAAAAAATTGGTGGTTGGTTTTTGCCATAACTCCATTAAGCCTTTTAAGTTTCATAAAGTTAGGCCTTTACCGCGCTGTGCTTAGGTACATAAACTCACAAGCTCTATGGGCAATTCTTGCTGGTGTGATTTTATCAACAATTTACTTTGTTGCTAGCTCATTCTTTTTAGGCGTTCAGGTACCTAGAACTGTTCCTGTTATTTACGCTTGTATATGTTTATTGTTTATCGGTGGTAGTCGGCTAACTGTCCGTGCAATTGTCGGTAAACTGATAATGCGCAGAAAAGAGAATGTAATTATCTATGGCGCTGGCTCTGCAGGTCGTCAATTAGCTACAGCTCTAGCCAATGGACCTGAGTATGCCCCAGTTGCATTCATTGATGATGATCTTAAAAAGCAAAATACCTTTATCCAAGGTATTAATGTTTTCCATCCTGATGACATTCCCTCAGTTGCAAATAGTAAATCTGCAAGTAAAATTTTATTAGCTCTTCCAAGTGCAGGAGGAAGTCGTAGAAAAGAAATTCTAAATAAAATTGAGTCTTTTAAATTACAGGTTATGACAATACCTGGTATGGCAGATATTGTTGCTGGTAATACAAGCTTAGAGCAAGTCAAAGAAGTTGGTGTTGAAGACCTTTTAGGGCGTGACCCAGTAGAGCCAAACTCCGAATTAATGTCTGCTAATATTCAAGATAAGGTTGTTTTAGTATCTGGAGCCGGGGGGTCTATTGGCTCAGAGCTTTGTCGACAAATTGTAAAAAACTCGCCGACCAAGCTAGTCTTATTTGAACTTTCTGAATATGGATTATATGCGATTGAAAAAGAGTTAAAAGACTACGTTTTTCAAAACTCCTTAAATATCGAAATAGTGCCAATTCTCGGTTCTATTCAAAACTTTAAACTCATCTCAATGACACTTTCGTCATTTAAAGTGCAAACTATCTATCATGCTGCGGCTTACAAGCATGTTCCTTTGGTTGAGCACAATGTTATAGAAGGTGTTAAAAATAATATATTTGGTACCAGTAACATTGCCCGTGCTGCGATAGAAAACAAGGTTGAAACCTTTGTACTAATTTCAACTGATAAAGCGGTTCGCCCTACGAATGTCATGGGGACAACAAAGCGCATGGCTGAGTTAGTGCTACAAGCATTATCTGATACGCAAAAAACTACGCGCTTTACTATGGTGCGTTTTGGCAATGTACTTGGTTCTTCGGGCTCTGTTGTACCATTATTCAGGCAACAGATTAAGCAAGGTGGACCAATTACCTTAACTCATAAAGATATAACTCGTTATTTTATGACTATTCCTGAAGCTGCACAGCTTGTTATTCAAGCAGGCGCAATGGGTAAAGGTGGAGATGTTTTCGTTCTTGATATGGGCGAGCCGGTTAAAATAATGGATTTAGCGACTAAGATGGTCCACCTCTCTGGCTTAGAAGTTAAGTCGAATAAACACCCAGAAGGTGATATTGAAATTCAATGTACAGGTCTACGCCCTGGCGAAAAGCTTTATGAAGAGCTATTAATTGGTGATAACGTTGTTGGTACAGATCACCAAAGAATCATGAGTGCACACGAAGTTAAGATGCCATGGGATGAACTTGAACAAGTTTTACTTGAGCTTAAATCGTCATGTGATTTAAACGATCACCACTCTATTCGTAAGTTGTTGTTAGAAGCACCAACAGCCTTCAATCCCACAGATGGTATTTGTGACCTCCATTGGCTCGAGAGTGTTAAAAATAACGAAAATGTAACTGTATTGAAGAATGCAAAGTAAAAAATAAAGCAGTTTAATTAGGTATATATGAATATTACAATCGCGGGTACGGGTTATGTTGGTTTATCTAATGCCATGTTGTTGGCCCAACATAACAATGTAGTAGCTCTAGATATTGTTGAAGAAAAAGTAGCGCAACTAAATGCCGGGAAGTCGCCAATATCAGATACAGAAATTGAGGATTTTCTTGCTAATAAGCAACTTAATTTTACTGCCACTACAGATAAGCAATTAGCTTATCAAAATGCAGATTTCATCATCATCGCTACGCCTACCGATTATGACCCAGAAACCAACTACTTTAATACCAAGTCAGTTGAAGCTGTTATTGCTGATGTACAAGCAATAAACCCAGCAGCAGTAATGGTTATTAAGTCAACTGTACCTGTGGGCTTTACCGAAAGCATTAAGCAAAAGTTTAATACAGAAAACATTATTTTCTCTCCAGAGTTTTTAAGAGAGGGTAAAGCGTTATACGATAACTTACACCCATCGCGTATTATTGTGGGTGAACGTTCTGAGCGTGCCGAAGTATTTGCAAATTTACTAGCGCAAGGGGCTATTAAAGAAGGTATTGAAGTTTTATTCACAGATTCAACCGAAGCAGAAGCAATCAAGTTATTTTCAAATACTTACCTTGCTATGCGCGTTGCTTACTTTAACGAGCTTGATAGCTACGCAGAAAGTCATGGTTTAAATTCTAAACAAATTATTGAAGGGGTAAGTTTAGACCCACGTATTGGTGGTCATTATAACAACCCTTCTTTTGGCTATGGTGGCTATTGTTTACCTAAAGACACAAAGCAACTATTGGCTAACTATCAAAACGTGCCAAATAACATGATCCGCGCAATTGTAGATGCAAATTCAACTCGTAAAGACTTTATTGCAGAGTCGATCCTCGCAAGGAAGCCAAAAGTGGTTGGTATTCATCGTTTAATCATGAAGGCTGGTTCTGACAACTTTAGAGCATCAGCAATTCAAGGCATCATGAAACGAATTAAGGCTAAGGGCATTGAAGTAATTGTTTATGAACCTGAATTACATGAAGCAACTTTTTTTAATTCAAAAGTAACCCATGACTTAGCTGAGTTAAAGTCATCTGCCGATGTAATTATTGCCAACAGAATGGTAATTGAGCTCGATGATGTTGCAGAAAAAGTATACACCAGAGACCTGTTTGGTAGTGACTAGTTCTCACTTGGGGTAATAACAATTTTGTAATAGACACACCTATATTCTCTGCGTATAATCGCTAGCTCATAAAAACCAATCCTTTTGGATTGGTTTTAAGGAAAATGAGTATTTTAGGTGTGACTATGGAAAGTTGGTACTTACTTTTTTGTAAATCAAAACAAGAGCTAAGAGCTCAAGCTAACCTTCAAAATCAGGGTTTTGAAGTGTTCTTTCCCGAACATAAAATTGAGCGAATCGTAAAGGGTCGCCGATCAATTCGTACATCTCCTCTATTTCCTAGTTATTTATTCATAAAGCTAGACTCTCAAAACTGTAACTTTTCTGCGGTAAAAAATACCCGTGGTGTAAGTGGCTTTGTTGCTTATGGTCATAGATTTCAAATTGTTCCTGAGCAGTTAATTGCACAGCTTAAATCTATGAGTGATATATGTGAAGTAACATCAACGTTACCAAAAGCCGGTGACGTTGTTTATCTAAACACAGAGTCATTTAAAAATGTTCAAGCAATTTATCAAGAACCAGACGGCGATATGCGCAGCATTTTATTAGTTAACTTGTTGAATAAACAAGTCGCCGTAAGTGTAGAGAATAAAGAAATTAGTTTATAAGTCGTGATTCAGCACGACATTGTTGTAGGAATGGCTTTAGCCGTGAATAGGGTTAAAATGCTCGGTGTTAAAACACCTCCCGCGCTGTAGGCATTGAGCTTTAACACGTGAAAAACAAAAAATAATAATAAAATCAGTACGTAGGAACTGCAACCTAGGGGCGGAAGCGTGCCCGAAGGGCTAGACAAGCAAATAATTTTGCTTTCAAGATGGAGCGAGAGGAGCTCTGCGACGAACTGGAACGGAAGCGTGCCCGGAGGGCTAGACAAGACGTAGGCGTCACGCTTGCTTGGCGCGTCTCAACCGCGGTACTGTTGTTAATACTTCGCGCGAAATAAATTTCACGCCTACAAATGGTGAATGCCGAAGGGCAAGAGGTAGGCGTCACGCTTGCTTGGCGCGTCTTAAATACGACACTGTTGTTAATACCTCGCGCGAAATAAATTTCACGCCTACAAATGGTGAATGCCGAAAGGCAAGAGGTAGGCGTCACGCTTGCTTGGCGCGTCTTAAATACGACACTGTTGTTAATACCTCGCGCGAAATAAATTTCACGCCTACAAATGGTGAATGCCGAAGGGCAATAGGTAGGCGTCACGCTTGCTTGGCGCGTCTCAACCGCGGCGCTGTTGTTAATACCTCGCGCGAAATAAATTTCACGCCTACAAATGGTGAATGCCGAAGGGCAAGAGGTAGGCATCACGCTTGCTTGGCGCGTCTCAAACACGGCACTGTTGTTAATACTTCGCGTGAAATAAATTTTCACGCCTACAAATGGTGAATTCCGAAGGGTAAGGCGTAGGCGTCACGCTTGCTTGGCGCGTCTCAACCTCGGCACTGTTGTTAATACTTCGCGCGAAATAAATTTCACGCCTACAAAATGGAATGCACGGTGATGGCCTAGACGCCCAACCCCGTAGGAACGGCTTTAGCCGTGAATGGTTGAAAATATTCGGCGTTAAAACGCCTCCTACGAAGTAGGTTTTTGTATTTATAACGCGATACCACTTGCAAACACGCACAAGCAACGATTTACAATCTTGAAGAACCTAGAACCTAGAACCTAGAACCTAGAACCTAGAACCTAGAACCTAGAACCTAGAACCTAGAACCTAGAACCTAGAACCTAGAACCTAGAACCTAGAACCTAGAACCTAGAACCTAGAACCTAGAACCTAGAACCTAGAACCTAGAACCTAGAACCTAGAACCTAGAACCTAGAACCTAGAACCTAGAACCTAGAACCTAGAACCTAGAACCTAGAACCTAGAACCTAGAACCTAGAACCTAGAACCTAGAACCTAGAACCTAGAAGTATTCATTAACTATTTTGCAAAAACCTGTCACAAGTGAGCGTTTACTAAACACTCAGTCTTGCGAACCTTGTAATGCCATGCTTTAATTAGGCAGCGTAAAAATAAACAGTTGTGGTTTTATTTTAACTGGACGTTTTAAGAAAAATTATTTGGGAAATAACAATGGCGCTTAGCTGTAAAACAATTGTAACGTCATTTGCGTTACTAGCAATGACTGGCTGTACAATCATCCCCGGTAGCCATTTTGAAGGAATCGAATCGGGCGAACAAATAGATAACCTTGAGAAGGAGCTCGATAAAGTAAATATTCAAATCATCGACTCTTCTCTAATCAATCAACAAAAGCAAAGTAAAACGAAACCAGCGTTACCATCAAGTCTTGATGGCATCGACACCTCTGATTACCAATACAAATTAGGCGTTGGAGATGTTCTATCAATTGGTGTTTGGGATCACCCTGAATTAACCATTCCTGCTGCAGTGCAACGTACCGCAGAATTCGACGGCTTCCGAGTGCAAGCCGACGGCACAATTACCTACGCATACGCTCCAAAAATACAAGCAGTTGGTAAAACTGTACAAGAAGTTCATAAAGAACTTGTTAAGCGCTTAAGTCGCGTAATCGAAGAGCCTCAAGTTGATGTGAAAATTGTTGGCTTTAGAAGCCAAAAAGCGTATGTGACAGGTGAGGTCAACAAACCAGGTGTGCTCCCTGTAACTGAAGTGCCTCTAACTTTAATTGATGCGCTTAACCAAGCCGGCGGGTTAACAGATTCTGCTGATTGGCGAACAGTTACATTTACGCGTGGCGATAAAACAGAAGTTATCAAACTTGATGATTTTTATGCCCATGGAGATATTTCACAAAACCGCTTATTAAAGCATGGTGATATTGTGCATGTGAGCCGAGACGACATGCAAAAAGTGTTTGTGTTAGGCGATGTAAAACGCGCTGGTACAGTGGGCGTTAATCGTTATGGTTTAAATTTAGCGCAAGCTTTAAGCGACGCAGGTGGTTTAAACGAAAACACAGCAGATGCGAATGGTGTATTTGTGTTACGTAAACGCAACTTAGAAACCGATGGTATTATTGCTGATGTATACCAACTACATGCGAAGAATGTTGCAGCGTTAGTGCTTGCCGAGCAGTTTGAATTACAGCCGCACGATATTGTATACGTAACTGCAGCACCACTAGCGCGTTGGAACCGTGTAATCAGCTTATTATTACCATCGGTAAGCACTGTTGACCGAATAAATGATGTTGCAACTTCAAACTAAGGGTTAATTTAGATGTTTGATTCTGTTTTAGTTGTTTGCGCTGGTAACATCTGCCGAAGCCCAACCGCGGAATATGTACTAAAAAGTAAACTAAAAGATAAAAATGTAAGTGTGACTTCCGCAGGCTTAACGGCCCTTGAAGGCAAGCACGCAGATGCACAAGCGCAGCAAATCGCAACGCATCATGGTATTGATATGAGTGAGCATCAGGGCAGGCAAATCACCTCTGCCCTTGTTGCACAGCACAGCGTTATTTTAGTGATGGAACAACGTCATTTAAACGACTTGTGTGCTCGCTACCCGCAAGCGCGTGGTAAAACATTTTTGCTAGGTAAATGGGTTGGTGATAAAGAAATACCCGACCCATACCGTCAAAGCCAAGAGGCTTTTGAGCACGTTTACGCATTAATCGATAGCGCATGTAGCGCTTGGCAAAAGTATTTATAAGGAAAGGGTAGTAGATGAATGCTCAGCCCACTGCATTAGCAGCAAGTAAAAATCAAAATAGAAGTCAAGAATCGCAATCGCAAGAAATAGACTTACTCGCATTACTAGGCGCATTACTCGACCGTAAATGGTTCATCGTTTTAGTAACAGCTGTATTTGCTTTTATTGGTGTGGCGGTTGCGGTATTAAGTACGCCAATTTATAAAGCAACAGCACTTGTACAAGTTGAAGAGAGTAGCCCGTCTGTACCTGGCCTTGATGATATGGCAGGTATGTTCGAAAGTAGCAGTGCCGCTGTAACCGAAATCGAGCTGTTAAAGTCACGTTCTGTGATTGGTGAAGCAGTCGACACACTTAAGCTTGATATAATTGCAGAGCCTAAATTATTCCCTGTTATTGGCGGTAAAGTTTATCGCAGTTTTGCGGCTGAATCTAAAGGTGACATAGCTGAACCACTTTTAGGGCTAAGTAGCTATGCGTGGGGCGGCGAGAGTATTAACATTTTCAGATTCAATGTACCTAAAGCATTTGAAGGTGAAGAGTTTGAATTAGTCGTTGGTGAAGGTAACACCTTTGAGCTTTTTAATCCAAATGGCGATTCGGTATTAAATGGTGTGGTTGGTAAAGATGAAAGTGCTGGCTTTTATGAGTTAACTTTACGCGATTTAAATGCACGCCCAGGTACGGAATTTGTTCTTATTAAAAAGAATCGATATAGAGCTATTGTTGAGCTTCAGCAAGAGATTAGCGCCAGCGAAAAAGGTAAAGATTCTGGCATTATTGCAATGTCGTATGATAACAAAAGCTCAGCTCATGCTGAAAAGGTACTTGATAAAGTAGCGCAAATTTATGTACGCCGTAATGTAGAGCGTAATAGTGCCGAAGCACAAAAGTCACTTGAGTTTTTAGAGGTTCAGCTACCAGAAGTTAAAAAGCAACTTGAATATGCTGAAGAGCGTTTTAACGATTATCAAATAAAACGTCAATCAATCAACATCAGCTTAGAAACCCAAGGCGTACTTGAGCAAGTAGTCGAGCTTGAAACTAAATTACAAGAGTTAGAGCTTAAGCGTTTAGAGCTAAGCCGTAAATTTAAAGAAAGCCACCCAACTTACCAAGGTGTGCTTGAGCAAATTGAAGCGGTAGAAAAACAAAAGCAAAAACTGGTTGGCGAAGTTGGTAACTTGCCAGAAACACAGCAAGAACTATTGCGTTTAAAACGAGATGTAGAAGTAAGCAACCAAATTTACACCTTACTACTTGGTAAAACGCAAGAGCTTGATATTGTACGTGCCGGTACTGTGGGTAATGTACGTGTGGTAGATGTAGCAGCGGTAGATACCACCGAGCCTGTTAAACCTAAAAAAGCCATAATTGCTGTTGTCGCTACTTTACTTGGTGGCTTTTTAGCAGTTGCCATTGTGCTAATTCAAAAAGCAATGCACCGTGGCGTTGAAGACCCAAGTGAAATAGAGAGTATTGGTTTGCCTGTATATGCATCGGTCCCGTATTCAGATTTTCAAGATAAGCTAACGGGCTTTAACCGTGCGCGCAAAGTTAAAGATAAGCCTAAGTCAATCCTTGCGGTAGATAACCCAGCAGATTTGTCGGTAGAAGCACTACGTAGCCTGCGCACCAGTTTACATTTTGCAATGATGGAGGCCAAAAATAACATTATTGCTATATCTGGCCCAAGTCCTGGTGTGGGTAAATCGTTTATCTCAGTAAACCTAGCAACTGTGCTCGCACAAAGCGGTAAAAAGGTGCTGATAATCGATGCCGATATGCGTAAAGGTTACTTACAAACTCAGTTCGGTATGAAGTGGGACGACGGCTTAAGTGATTTATTATCGGGCCGTTTAAATCTTGAACATGTGACTAAAAAGTCACAAGTTGAAGGGCTAGATGTAATTACTCGTGGTCAAATACCGCCAAACCCATCTGAGCTATTAATGCATAGCAACTTTAGTAAGATGGTTGATGAGGTAAGTGGTAAGTACGACATTATTATTGTTGATACGCCACCTATTTTAGCGGTAACCGACCCAGCAATTGTAAGCGCTCATGCTGGTAGTACATTATTAGTTACGCGCTTTGGCCAAAACCATTTACGTGAAATTGAGCTTACTCGTAACCGCTTTGAGCAAAACGGTATAGACGTAAAAGGTGTAGTATTTAATGGGGTAGTACGTAAAGCAAGCAATGCATACGGTTACTACGGTTACTACAATTACGAATATAAATCTGATAAGTAATTAAAGACGTTCTAGGTTCTAGTTGACTTAATTGTCACCACGACAAGCGCGTTGAAGAACCTAGAACCTAGAACCTAGAACCTAGAACCTAGAACCTAGAACCTAGAACCTAGAATTGAATAAAAATTTTAAATAATCTCGGTGATTGAAGTTAACTTCTGAAATCAAAGCACCGATATCCGAAAACAGACATCTGATATCTAAAACTGATATCTGAAACTTGATATCTAACCTCTGATATCTTTCACTTGATATCTCTTGTCTAACCTCTGATATCTAACTTTTGACTTCTCCTACGGCTTCTTTCTTTCGAAACCTAGCATACTTTCATGGAGTAAAAATGGAAATCTCCCAAGCCCGCATGACTCACCTAAAGCAACTAGAAGCTGAATCTATTCACATTATTCGTGAAGTTGCTGCCGAATTTGATAACCCAGTAATGCTTTACTCTGTCGGCAAAGACTCTGCGGTAATGCTGCACTTAACAATGAAAGCGTTTTACCCTGCTAAACCACCATTTCCTTTAATGCATGTTGATACAACATGGAAATTTAAAGAAATGATCGAGTTTCGCGACAAAATGGCCGAAAAGCTGGGTTTTGATCTATTAGTACATATTAACCAAGAGGGCGTAGATGCTGGCGTTGGCCCATTTACTCACGGTAGTGCAAAGCATACCGACATTATGAAAACTCAGGGCTTAAAACAAGCATTAGATAAGTACCAGTTTGACGCGGCATTTGGTGGTGCACGCCGCGATGAAGAAAAATCACGAGCTAAAGAGCGTGTTTATTCATTCCGCGATAAAAACCACCGTTGGGACCCTAAAAACCAGCGCCCTGAGTTATGGAATACATTTAACGGCAAAGTAAACAAAGGCGAAAGCATTCGTGTATTCCCACTGAGTAACTGGACTGAGCTAGATATTTGGCAATACATCTACCTAGAAAACATCGACATAGTACCGCTTTACCTAGCAGCAGAGCGCCCGGTAGTTGAGCGTGACGGTACATTAATTATGGTTGATGACGAACGTATGCCACTTGAAGAAGGCGAAGTACCAATGAAGAAAATGGTACGCTTTAGAACCCTAGGCTGCTACCCATTAACAGGTGCAGTTGAATCTAACGCCACAACGCTACCAGAAATCATTCAAGAAATGTTACTAACCAAAACATCAGAGCGCCAAGGCCGTGTAATCGATCACGATTCATCAGGCTCAATGGAGAAAAAGAAAATGGAAGGTTACTTTTAAAAAGCCGTATGCTCTAAGCTGTAAGTCTTAAGTGGATTAAAGACTTTACTAAATAGATACAACAAGGAATTGTTATGAATTTTGAAAATTTAGAAGTTTGGAAGCGTTCGGCAAGGTTGTCTTCGAATATTTATAAAGGAACAACTGATTTACGGGATTACGGCTTTCGAGATCAGCTAACTAGAGCTGGCTTATCAGTACCTAGTAACATCGCGGAAGGGATGAGCAGAGATAGTAATAAAGAAAAACGTCGATTTTTAGATATTGCTCGCTCATCGCTTTCAGAAGCTCGGACTCAAATTTATATCGGAATAGAGATAGGATATTTATCTAACGATATAGGGTCTATATGGGTTGCAGAAACAAAAGAGTTACAGGCAATGCTTTGTGGCCTGAAAAACTCTATAGAAAGTATTTAGACTTCAAGCTTATGGCTTATAGCTTATAGCTTAAGTAAGGATGGAAAATGACTGAACAAATTACCCCAAACCTTCTTGAAACAGATATCGAAGGTTATTTAAAACAACACGAAAACAAAGATCTACTGCGCTTTTTAACTTGTGGTAATGTTGATGATGGTAAATCAACATTAATTGGCCGTTTATTACATGATTCAAAATTAATTTTTGAAGATCACATGGCGGCAATCAAAAACGATTCAAAAAAATTCAATACCACAGATGAAGAGTTCGATTTAGCCTTACTGGTAGATGGCCTTCAGTCAGAACGTGAGCAAGGCATTACCATTGACGTAGCTTACCGTTATTTTGCAACCGAAAAGCGCAAGTTTATTATTGCTGATTGCCCAGGACACGAGCAATACACACGTAATATGGCAACCGGTGCATCAAACTGCGACCTTGCTATTGTAATGATTGATGCCCGTAAAGGTGTACAAACCCAAACTAAGCGCCACAGCTATATTGCATCACTACTTGGCCTTAAGCATGTTATTGTCGCTATTAATAAAATGGATTTAGTTGATTATAGCCAAGATGTTTACCGCCAAATTAAAGCGGACTATAAAGCCTTTGCTGAGCAATTAGATATTCCTGATGTGCGCTTTGTACCAATCTCGGCGCTAAAAGGCGATAACGTTGTTGATAAAGGTAACAACTTAGATTGGTACCCAGGTGCCACATTAATGCAGTTACTTGATACAGTAACCATTAGTGACGATAAAAATCTAGATACCTTCCGCCTGCCTGTACAGTATGTGAACCGCCCTAATTTAGATTTCCGCGGCTTTTGCGGCACTATTGCCAGCGGCATTATTAATGTGGGTGACCAAATTACGGCGTTTCCATCAGGTAAAACATCGTCAGTTGAGCGTATTGTTACTGCCGATGGTGATTTACCAACAGCCTTTGCTGGTCAAGCAATAACACTTACTTTAAAAGACGAAATTGATATTTCGCGTGGTGATGTGATTGTTAAGTCAAGCACAGACCAAAAGCAACTACCGACGACTACCTCAAACTTTGCTGCAACGATTGTGTGGATGGCCGATGCCGCTATGCAACCAGGTAAAGAGTATGAGCTTAAAATTGGTACTAAAAACACTTTCGGTAAAATTAGCAATATTAACCACCGTATTGATGTAAACACCCTAGAGCAAATTGATGCTAGCGAATTGCAATTAAATGAAATTGCAAATAGTAGTATCGAAACATCAGCGCCAGTGGTAATTGACCAATATAAACAAGTGGTAGGTACGGGCTCATTCATCATCATTGACCGCTTAACCAATGTCACTGTCGGTGCTGGTATGATTACAAATACAACCGCCGAAACTCAAACCTTAAACACTGAACCTCGTATTTATACAGACGCTGAAATTGCCTTGAATCGTTATATTCGTGATAATTTCCCAGAATGGTGTTGTAAAGAGGTATAAGAATGAAGATTCTCTGGCTTGCTTCAACTTTAGAAGATACAACGTTCCTAAAAGATTTTTATAGCTTCTTTGAGGGTGAAATAGATGTGTTTCATCTGAACTTTATTACCTACCTTAACTTAAAAAAGCATAAAGGGGTTCATTTGCTACCCAAATGGGGTACGGCTTGTTCTAATGTTGAAGTGCCGGATATCACTAAATCATTTAATGTATTATCAAATCGATTGACTCACACGGAGGCTAAAAAGGCTTATCAAGCGACCAGTCACAAATTAGCAGAGTACTTTGATAAACATAAAGATGAGACGGTTTATTTAATGATCCCTAGTGGGAGGCATGTGCATCATATTGCAGCCACTAATTTTGCAATTAAAAATAATATCAAAAGGTTGTATATAAATTACTCAAATTTTCCAGGGTATACGTTTTTCGACCCTGAAGGAACTGATTGTTTATCTTCAATCTACCGCGATCCTAGCTTGTTGCTAAATTATAGACCTAAATATTTAGATATAAATGCTGTATTCGCTAAATTTGCAAAACTCAAAGAGGAACAGAAGAAAATTCCTCAGGCAGCGAGTTCTAATTTTAAATTAAAACTTAAAAAGTTAGCCTTTGTAGTAGATTCATATTTACAGCGTTTGACTAATACATATGGTGACAGGCGCATTAAATTCGCCTTGGATAAAAATACACAGGCAAATATTCATATTGAGTATGACAAGTTACCTGATTCAGATTTTATTTTTTTTCCACTTCAAGTCTCTACTGATCAGCAAGTTTTAGTTAATTATAATAAAGGCTCTATTATTGCAGCAATTGACGAGGCGTTAGAGCTTGCACTTGCTGAAAATACGCTACTTGTCGTGAGAGAGCACCCTGCCGAAGGAAACCCTTCGCTAGTAAGGCGGCATTTAATTAGCTTGAAACAGCAATATCCAAAGCAAATATTTATTTCTAACATGCTTGTTCCGCAGTTAATTAATTTATGCTCTAAAGTTGTTACAATAAATTCTACGGTCGGCTTAGAGAGTCGTATAAATGGCAAAGATGTTGTTTTTTTAGGTAATAGCTTTTATGAAAAGGCTACAGATGAACTACTCGCCATATATCTAGATAGTTATTTAATTACTTGTGATTACCATAAACCATATCAAATGACTAACGACATAGCGAATAATATAATAAAGCGACTTACATGAACTCAAAAAGCCTAAGTTATCAATTTAATAAACACTATCAACTACTTTTTGTTCTGGCTTTGTATACTTTAGTTATATTAACAGGTTCTAGTAATATGTTAATAAACCAAGGTGAGCACGCTGCAATGATGAATAACCTGCTTGAGGGGAGTGGAGGGGAGGTTGATTACAACTTTCTAGTTTCACTGAAAATTTATAACTTCTTTCAGTACCTAGGTATTGCACCAACTACCTTAGCAATTATTGTTGGCTATATTGTTATACTATTTACATTTAAAGAAAAGCTTGCTGTTAAAAACGGAGACTTTCTTATTTTACTTTTCTGTTTCTCTCCTGCCCTTTTCATGAATTTAGGGAAGCCAAGTAAAGAAATGTTCATAACTTTGTTTATGATTTTTTGTGTTGGTTCCTTAAATAAGGGGAAAATTAAAAAAGCGTCACTAATTGTTTTTGTATACGCAGCGATTTTTCGGATTTATTACATACCACTTGCTATTTCGCTTTATCTCTTCTCTCTGAAAAGTGTTGTTTTAAAATGGCTTGTTGTTATTTTTGGTTTTATTTCTGTTCTTTTGTTTTTTTTGTTCTTTGATGAGAAAATATTTGACTTTATTTCAGGGCTGTTATCAAGGCGCGATTATGGATATTTAAACGATGACAATATCAGGAGAACGGTTTTTGCTAACCCTTTTGATAATGATAGTTGGTTTAATATTATCCTAAACTATTTCAATGCAATGTTAAGGTTGAATCTGTCCTTGATTTATTCTTTTACATTGAAAGAGTTTTTTCTGCAAGCTTACGTTTTTTATATTTTTTATATTTCTATTTGCGCGTACAGGAGAGGTTCTTCATTAGGTGCAGCGGTTTTAGTTAATATGATGGTTTATCCATTATTTGAGCCTGACCTAGGTTCTTATTTAAGGCATATTGCCTCTATATTTCCTTTGTATTTTTATTTACACAAATATGTTTCAAAACCAAAGTTAGGTAAATTATGTTAGGTACTTTTAGGTTTTTTCTCGCATTGATGGTCGTTGTAACCCATATGTTTTACCCATACTGGTTTGGTCACTATGCTGTATTTGGCTTTTTTATCATAAGTGGTTATTTAATGACTATGGTCGTTAATAAGAAGTACAGTGGTTCGATTGAAATGACTCTTAGGTTTTTTCTCAATAGAATAGTCAGAATTTATCCGCTATATCTGATTGCCTTAGTTTTGAGTGTGGCTGTAATTTTGTATGTGGGTGAAGATGTCAGTAGTTCATTTAATGTTGCATTAGTATTACCATCATCCGCCAATGAGTGGTTCTTAAACTTTGTATTAATTGGTATGAATCATGATTTTACTTCTAGATTGGTACCTCCAGCATGGGCGCTGGGCAATGAGCTGTTTTTTTACTTTTTAATAGGTATAGGGATAAGTAAAAATAAACACCTTTCGAGTGTATGGCTTGGTATGTCGTTACTTATTCTATTATATAGTCTAGTATTTTCTTTAGGGTTTAAATTTAGATATTTCACCTTGTTTGCAGCATCATTGCCTTTTTCAATTGGTGCAGTTATTTATCATTATTATGATAAATTTAGCCTTTTGGCTAATAAAGTTTCATACAAGTTAGTTATAGCAGTCTCAATTTATGTGTTTATAGCACCAGTTCTTATTTTGATTGTTGATGCTGGAACTTTTTTATATTTGTTTTTCGATCCTCATGGTTTTGTTTTGTATTTGAATTTAATTCTTATGATTTTTTTGTTTGTAAAGTTAAATGATTTAAAGGTCACAGGTTCTTTAAAGAAGGTTGATGTTTTACTAGGTGGAATATCATATCCAATATATTTATTTCATTGGATTGTTGGCTTATTTATTAGTTATGTTTTATGGGGGGAGTCTGTAAGGCCATCCCTTTTACTTTTAATACTAACAGCTTTTTTTACAATTATTTTTTCATTGATATTTTATTATTGTGTTGAGAAACCGTTAGAGAATTTACGTTCTAGAATTAGAGGCTAATATGTTTGGTTATTTGAGAGGTGTTGTTAAAGGTGGGCCCTTAGAGTCAATGGCAAGGAGTGTTTATACTAATACTGTTCCATTATCTATAAGAGATAAGCTTTCAAGGGAGTTTGTTGATCCATATTCAACACTTGAAATTAATAATAAAGTCATATTTGTTCATATACCAAAAAATGCAGGTAATGGCATAGCTAATTCTTTATTTAGAGAGCAGCCAAAAGGTCATAACTTTCTAAAACAATATAAGGAAGCTGATACTGAACGTTATAAAGAGTTCTTTAAATTTGCATTCTCACGTAACCCTTACTCAAGATTTTATTCAGCCTACTCTTACTTAAAAAATGGTGGTTTTGGTATATATGATGTTGAATTTGCAGAGAAATATATAAGGCCACACAAGGATTTTAATAGTTTCATACTATCTTTAGAAAATAAAGCTATTGCCAGTAAGGTGTTAGCTTGGACTCATTTTATACCCCAATCAAAATTCATTTTAGTAGATGGTATCAATGAACTTGATTACCTTGGAAGTGTTGAAAAAATGGAAGATAGCTTGAGAGAGATTTGTAACCGTTTAGATCTGGAACCTGTTTTGAACTCTAAAGTCAATGCGAGTAATAGTGGTGACTACAGGAAAAATTAT
This sequence comes from Pseudoalteromonas gelatinilytica, assembly GCF_001641615.1. Classification (GTDB taxonomy): domain Bacteria; phylum Pseudomonadota; class Gammaproteobacteria; order Enterobacterales; family Alteromonadaceae; genus Pseudoalteromonas; species Pseudoalteromonas gelatinilytica. Next base: position 25,860 of record NZ_LRRU01000011.1, on the reverse strand, counting down.
ACGAATTCCTCTATCGAACTTATTAAAGAGCTATATAAAGAAGACTTGGAACTGTTGAATTATGACTTTGAATAAGAAAACAATAGTTCATATTACAGAGTCTTTTGGTGGTGGTGTCACTACGGCAATTAATACTTATGTTAAAAATAGCCCTAGCTTTGCACATCACTTAATTGCAGTAGTGAGAGAAGGTGATGAAACAGGTGAAGAAGAGTCAAATTTATTTGCCTCTTCCACGTTGTTGAAACGAGATTTTACTTGCTTGAAAAAATGCTTGCATAGAATAGATGACCTTAAGCCTGATGTAATACATATTCATAGTACTTATGCAGGCTTATTCTTAAGAATTCATCCAAAGATTGATACTCAGAAAGTTGTTTATACGCCTCATGGCTTTGCATTTTTACGTGACGACCACCCGATTTTAAAGAAAGCTTATTATCTTATTGAAAAAGTTCTTAGTAAAAGATGTAAAGTAATTGCAGGCTGTGGTGTAGATGAAGCTAACATCGCACAAGCATTTAATAAAAACTTGCTTACTTATCCTTTAGTTAATATTTGTGAAAAGCTAGATAGACATAAACTAGCTAACAAGTCAGAACGTCCGCTGAAGATCGGTATGGTAGGTCGGATAACGGCACAAAAAGGTTATGATTTCTTTGCTAAGGTTGCAAAAAAGTTAACTGGAAAGGCCGAGTTTATTTGGATAGGTGGTGGTGACGAAAAAGGTAATGAACTCTTGTCTCAGGCAGGTGTTAGAGTTACTGGATGGGTGAAGCGGCAGTCTGTTCTTGATGAATTAGAGCATTTGGATGTGTATTTCCATACTGCTGCTTGGGATGGTTTCCCTGTTTCTGTTTTGGAGGCGGCTGAAATGAACTTACCTGTATTACTTCGTGAGATAGGTCCATTTACAGCGGAAGGCTTAAATACTTTAGCTGATGAGGACATAGCTTCTAATGAACTTTTGTTATTCTTAAACGGTGATAAGACTGCTGTTGATAGAGCTAATTTTAATACATCTATGATCAGAAATACGCACACGGCAGAAAATTTATCAAATTCGATTTCCACTGTTTATGGTTATATAACAGGCTAAGCCTACTTTTATTTTAAGGTGAGTTTTACCATGAAAGATATACAAATTGTTTTGTTTGATGTGGATGGAGTCATGACTGATGGCAGCATTTATATCGATTCAACAGGCGAAAGTTTTAAAAAATTTAATGTAAAAGATGGTTTAGCAATAGAGTTGTTACGTAGTCACGGTATCAAAACTGGTGTGGTATCAGGTAAGGCAAGTACAGCTTTAACAGAACGCTGTGAAAAGCTAGGTTTTGATTACATTATCACAGGCTGTAAAAACAAATTGCCTAGGGTTCAAGCAATTTGCAATGAGCTGAATATAAATTGGCAGCAAGTTGCGTTTGTAGGCGATGATGTTCTAGATATACCAGTAATGGAAATGTGCGGTATTAGCTTTGCACCAAAAGATGCCCATGACCTTGTTTATAAATATGCAACGCATGTAACAGAGGCAAGTGGTGGGCACGGTGTAGTAAGAGAGGTTGCCGATAAACTTTTACTCTCTCGTTTTGAAACATTAGAACAAATTTATGACGTATTACTAAGCAAAATTATCGCTGATGATGTTGCCAGTATGGAACAGTAAAGAATTTTTTTAGAATTATATAGTACAAGGATTACCCATGTTTTTAATTGCAGGCCCATGCGTTATTGAATCAGAAAAGCTGGTTTTTGAGATCGCTGAAAAAATGAAGAAAGTAACCGAAGAGTTAGGTGTTGAATACATCTTTAAAGCGAGTTTTGATAAAGCTAACCGTAGTTCTACTTCGAGCTACCGAGGCCCAGGCGTTGAAGAAGGCTTACGTATTTTAGCTAAGGTTAAATCAGATTTAGGTCTTCGCGTATTAACTGATGTACATGAAGATACACCTATTGATGAGGTTGCGAGTGTTGTTGATGTATTACAGACACCTGCATTTTTAGTGCGTCAAACAAACTTTATTCAAAAAGTGGCGCGTGCAGGTAAGCCTGTTAATATTAAAAAAGGCCAGTTTCAAGCCCCTTGGGATATGCAGCAAGTTGTTAATAAATGCCATGAAGTGGGCAATAAAGACATTTGGTTATGTGACCGTGGTACCTCTTTTGGTTACAACACCTTAATTAGTGACATGCGCGGTTTACCTGTAATGCGTAGCACTGGTTGTAAAGTGGTATTTGATGCAACTCATTCTGTGCAGCAACCGGGTGGCCAAGGTACTACATCGGGCGGGCAAAGAGAAATGGTTCCTGTGTTAGCAAGAGCTGCCGTTGCGGTAGGTATTGATGGTTTATTCACTGAAACTCACCCAGATCCGAGCGTTGCCCTTAGTGATGGTCCAAACATGATCCCACTCGAGCACATGCATGAAATGCTAGAAACCTTGCTAGAAATTGATGCAGTGACACACAAGCGTCCATTTTTAGAAAGTAAGTTAGTTTAATTTTTTTGTAGCTATTTGTGATGGATGAAGTGAAATTTAAAGTAGTAATACCAGCGCGCTACGGCTCTTCGCGGTTACCTGCTAAACCGTTATTAGAAATATGCGGCAAACCAGTTTTTTGGCATGTTGTACAGAGGGTTCGTGAGGCTGGTGTAGCTATAGATGACATTTTAATTGCAACTGATGACACTCGAATAGAAGAGGCAGCAAAAGCACTGTCTCTTCCTGTTGTAATGACTAGTGATAAACATGTAAGTGGTACAGATCGGGTTCATGAAGTAGCACTTAAAATGGCGTGGCCTGAATCAACACTTGTAATGAATGTTCAAGGTGATGAACCACTTATACCAGAGAACTTAATTCGTGAGTTAATTAATTTCACTCAGCAAAATAACAAGTTTAGTGTTACCACTGCTGCTACAGCTATAACAAGGCTAAGTGATTTTAATAATTTAAATGTTGTTAAGGCTATAGTGAGTGAACATAATGAAGCTTTATACTTTACTCGTGCGCCAGCTCCAATAAACCGTGATGCACCTGATGATCTTGCTGCAGCAAAACGGCATGTTGGTGTGTATGTGTATAAAGTATCGGCGTTAAAAACAATATGTGAATTACCTGAGTCGCATTTAGAAAAGCTTGAAAAGCTAGAGCAATTAAGAGCCTTGAGCAATGGTCTTTCTATAGGTGTAATGGATTACATTGGTGATATTCCTCATGGGATCGACACCAAAGAAGATTATTTAGCAGTAAAACAGAAAATGGAAAATTTATGAATACCTTAGAAATAGCGAAAAGAGTGATTAGTAATGAGATTGATGCATTGCATGCTATTAGTGAACAGTTAGATGAACAGTTCGATGCTGCTATCAAGCTTATATTAAATACACAAGGCCGCACAATTATTTGCGGTATGGGTAAGTCGGGTATTATAGGTAAAAAAATAGCGGCATCATTTGCAAGCACTGGTACGCCAAGCTTTTTTATGCACCCTGGTGAAGCATTTCATGGCGACTTAGGTATGATCACGCCAGATGATGTATTTATTGCTATTTCAAACTCTGGCGAAACTGACGAAGTGCTAAAGTTGCTGCCGTTTTTAAAAGATAACCATAATAAAATAATCGCAATAACAGGTAATCCTGCATCTACTTTAGCTAAAAATGCCCATTACCACTTAAATATTGCAGTGCCTGCTGAAGCTTGCCCGTTGCAATTAGCGCCAACCTCTTCGACCACAGCAACCTTGGTGATGGGTGATGCTTTAACAATCGCTTTAATGGAGCTAAGAGGGTTTCAGCCTGAAAATTTTGCAAGATTTCATCCTGGCGGTAGCTTAGGTAGAAAATTATTAAGTAAAGTCGCCGATGAAATGATTGTTGATGATTTGCCAATAGTCTATCCAGATACTAATCTAACTGATGTTATTAACATCATTTCAGCAGGGCAATTAGGCTTAGCTTTGGTGAAAAACGAATCTGAGATTGAATCAATAATCACTGATGGAGATTTACGACGAGCTATTGAAAAATATGGTAAAGATATATTTGATTTATCAGCTAAACATATAGCGTCTTGTATGCCAGTAAAAATTAGTCAAACAGCTTCTATGGAGTGCGCATATCAATTAATGGAAGCTAAAAAAATAAATTGCCTAGTGATTGATGAAGCGCAGACGTTAGGCGTTCTGAAAAAATAAAAAAGAGTATTATCTTGGACAATAAAGGCATTTTACAAAACAATTCAACCATTATTGCATTTGTTCAAAGAATAATGGATATATCAATAATTGTAGGTTGTTTATGGGGGGCTGTGTCCCTTCAAGGATTACCATGGCTATTGCAACATACGACAGCATCATTATTAGCGGTGTTTTTATTTCACTTCACTAGTGAGCTTGATAAACTGTATATTTCTTGGCGTGGCCTCTCAATTTATAAAGAGCTTAAAAAGACTATTTCACATTGGTTTGTTAGCGCCGCAATTTTATTTTTAAGTGTCAATTTTTTAGCCCCGCAGTACTTAAACCCTGAAGGTTTGCAGTTTTACTGGTTTATATCTGTTTTAGTCTCGCTTTCTGTATATCGTGTTGTACTGCGCTTGATTCTAAGAGGACTACGTTCTCAAGGAATCAATACCCGCTCAGTTGTTATTGCTGGTGCTGGGACTTTGGGGCAACAGCTAGCTAATAATATTGTTGCTAATTCAAGTTTTGGCTTGGTTTTTGGTGGTTATTATGATGACTCTACTCCCAAGCAGCAGTTGGTTGCCGCTCAAGTGCTAGGTAACTTGGATAAGCTGGTCGCTGATTGTAAAGAAGGTGGGATAGATCGTGTTTACATTGTATTACCACCGCAAGCATATGAACGCCGTAAGTGGCTGGTTAAAGAACTAGCTGATAGCACTGCAAGTGTTTACATTGTGCCTGATGTTTTCACCTACCAGTTATTGCACTCGCGTAGTGATGTCATAATGGGTATACCAACAATCAGTATTTATGACTCACCACTTGATGGTAGTAATGCCATTATTAAGCGTATTGAAGATATTGTACTCTCTACGCTTATTTTAATAATGATATCCCCTGTTTTACTTGGCTTAGCCCTTGCGGTTAAGTTTACCTCTAAAGGTCCAGTATTCTTTAAGCAAAACCGTTATGGTATTGATGGTAAGCCGATAAAAGTATGGAAGTTCCGCTCGATGAATGTAATGGAAGACGGTGCTAAAGTAACCCAAGCCACTAAAAATGATTCGCGCTTTACGCCCATAGGCCAATTTATTCGTAAAACGAGTTTAGATGAATTACCGCAGTTTATTAATGTGTTACAAGGGCAAATGTCGATTGTAGGGCCAAGACCTCACGCCGTTGCCCACAACGAAGAATACCGTAAACTGGTAGATGGCTATATGCTGCGTCATAAGGTTAAACCAGGCATCACTGGATGGGCACAAATTAACGGCTGGCGCGGCGAAACCGATACATTAGATAAAATGGAAAAACGCATAGAGTTTGACCTAGAATACATTCGGAACTGGTCTTTATTTTTTGATTTAAAAATAGTTTTTCTAACTATATTTAAAGGCTTTGTGAATAAAAATGCCTACTAATTTTTAGTAGGCATTTTGCACTTATTACACCTCAATCAAATCGAGCCTCTCATGCTTTCTAAAGTCAAAACACTGCTTAGTGACACCGAGCATCGCCATACTGCAATAAACGCCGCTATAGCCCTTGCCATTCGGGTTTTAGGTGCAGGTATGGCATTTTTGTTTAATTTAATTATTGCAAGGCAATTGGGTGCTGAGCAGTCAGGTTACTTTTTTCTTGCGCTTGCTTTGGTTATGTTATTGTCTGCAGTAGCTAGACTGGGTTTTGACAATACAGTATTGCGTTTTACATCAGCAGATGCAGGTAATGGCTATACAGTAAAAGCAATATTAAATTTTGCACTTAAATATGTTCTGCCAGTTTCGATTGTATTTGCTGTTATTACTTACACACTTGCTCCTTGGCTAGCTGAAAGTGTTTTTAATAAACCAGGGCTTGCAGCAAGCTTGCAGTTTATAGCCCCCGCGATTATCGGTTTGAGTATCGTATTTTTAGTGGCAATGAGCTTACAGGCTCGACATAAACTTATTGCTAGTATCCCATGCCAAAACATTGCCCATTTTATGCTTTGTGGTGCGGCAGTTATTATGTTATCGACTGATTCTGCAAGTACAGCAGCGCTTTATTTCAGCTTATCATTAGGGGTAACCTCTAGTTTTTTTTACTGGCTAAGTATAAAAAACTTAAATAATAATGGTGAAACGCCAGACCCTAAAAAGCTTTGGCATAGCGCAAGGCCTAATTGGGTGATTATAATAATGAGCCAAGCAGTACAATGGAGTGCACCAATTATTATAGGTGTATTTTTGGTTGCAGAGCAGGTTGCTTTTTTTAGCGTTGCACAGCGTATTGCACTTTTAACCTCGTTTATTTTAATGGCAGTAAATTTGGTTGTTGCCCCCAAATTCTCTGCCTTTCACGCTAAAGGTGATGAGCATGGCATTCGCAAAACGGCGCTATTCTCTGTGCGATTACTCGTACTAAGCGCATTACCCATAGTGCTATTTATGCTGCTATTTCCTGAATTTTTAATGGGGCTTTTTGGTGAAGAGTTTAGGCAAGGAGCGCTAATTTTACAGATTTTAGTTTTAGGGCAAGCGGTTAATGTAGTGACTGGGTCTGTTGGTTACTTATTAATGATGAGTGGCCACGAGCGCGATATGCGTTTAGTAACTTTAATCAGTGGCTTTGGTGTTTTAATAAGTGTGCCTATCTTCACTAAGTTGTTTGGTGCTGTTGGTGCAGCGGCAGCCACTGCGTTTTTTATTAGTTTACAAAACTTACTCGCTGTTTATTTTGTTAAAAAACGATTAGGGTTCAATACCTTAATGTTTTGGCAGAAGATATGATTAAAAGATATTAGATTTAAAAACTAAAATATTGGATATTGTTTTGAAATCAAAAGTCATAAGCAATTTAAGGATAAATAAGTGGTTTTACAGCAATGGTTGATAGTGGTTATATTTGTTACAACCATTGTAGGCTTAATTAAATTTCAAAAATTTCCTGAGCGTGTATTTGCTGCTGCTTGTTTAGCGTGCTTTGCTACAAACTTGGTTTCTACTGAGCAGCTTTTGAATAATGCAGTTAACCCTGGATTAGTCACATTACTGCTTTTAGTGGTGTGTGCATTTGCTTTTGAACGTACTAGTTTTTTACGCAAGCTCGCCAATGTTTTATTTAATGGCTCTGTGGTTAAGTCTTATGTTAGAACCTTATTCGCAACGATTTTGGCTTCTGGTTTTTTAAATAATACCGCAGTGGTTGCGACTTTAATTAGCCCAGTTAAAAATAATAAACTGATTGCTCCTACCAAACTGTTACTCCCCCTTTCTTATGCGGCTATTTTAGGTGGCACTTTGACCTTAATTGGTACTTCAACTAACTTAATCGTTAACTCTATGCTAATTGAACGTGGTGCAGAGGGCTTTAAGTTTTTTGACTTTTTACCTATCGGCCTAGTAGCAGTAGCAGCCTGTGTCTTGGTAATGGCACTTACGATTAATCGCTTAAAAGGTAAAGTATGTAAAGATGAAACCTCTAGCGATTACTTTGTTGAAGCTAAGGTGAATATTGGCTCACCACTAATAGGTAAAACCGTAGAGCAAAATGGCTTACGTAGCTTAGAGTCACTATTTTTGGTTGAAGTAGTACGCGATAATCGCTTAATTTCGCCAGTAGCGCCGACGCAGATGATCCGTGAAGGCGATAAACTTATTTTTTCGGGTGATGTCACTAAAGTACTGGTGCTGCAGCAATTTGAAGGTTTAAGCTTATTTGCAGAGCAAGATGGTTTACTACGCGATAACTTAACCGAAGTCGTCATTAAGCCAGGTGCTGCAGTGGTAGGTAAAACACTAAAAACTGCAGGCTTTCGCGCAAGGTTCGATGCCGCGGTTGTTGCAGTTCGCCGCGAAGGTGAAAAGCTATCGGGTAAGCTGGGCGATATTACCATACAAAGTGGCGATTTTTTGATTCTTGCTGTCGGCCCTGACTTTGCTAAACGTACTAACCTAACGAAAAACTTTTTTATATTGAGCGGTGTTAAAGCCGATAACATGCTTAAAGGTATAAAAGAGCGCATTGTTACTTGGGGTTTTGTGGCAACGATTGCGGGCTCGTTAATTTTTGATATTAGCTTATTAAAAAGCTTTATTTTTTACTTAGCTGTGCTGGTGGGGTGCCGTTGTTTATCACTAAACGAAATTAAGCGACGTTTTCCGTTAGAGCTTTGGCTTATTGTAATGAGCGCTTTAACCCTTGCTACAGCGCTTGATAATTCAGGTGTATCTACATTAATAGCCGAACAAGTCGAAGGCTTACTTGCAGGGCAAAGCGTTTATATCGCCTTTATTGGTGTATTTTTACTTACTCTGTTATTTACAGAGTTAATTACTAACAACGCAGCAGCAGCGCTTACATTCCCCATTGCATTTACCATAGCTCAAGGCTTAGGCGTAAGTTACATGCCATTTGTTTTGGCTGTCGCTTTTGCCGCAAGTGGCAGTTTTATTAGCCCTTACGGCTACCAGACCAACCTAATGGTTTACAATGCCGGCAACTACAAGCTTACCGATTTCATAAAATTTGGCCTACCGATCTCAATCACCTACAGCCTAGTGGTACTGACCCTGATACCCGTGTTTTTTCCGTTTTAGGTATAAGGCGCTAGGTACTAGGGGCTAGGTGCTAGGATGCTAGGTAATAGGCGATAGGCGCTAGGTTGCTAGGAGCTGGGCGTTAGGTAGAAATATGTCTTCAGGCTCTAGGCGCTAGGTTTATTTTGCGATAAGGTTTAGTTGTGAATGGATTTCACTTAATGGCAAGGGACTAATTATGAAATTTGAACAAATGGATGTGTGGAAAAAGTCATCACGATTAGCATGTGAAATATATAAATATAAAGTTCTGCCTACCGTCCCTTATCACATACCTCTCAGTATTCTAAAGTAAATGCACTGTGTTTTACGTTTTAAATCGAACTTTATAGAGGTAAGATATTAGAAGTCAGATATCAGAAGGAGCTAGGTGATAATAAGCCTTCAGACGTTGGGAACTAGGCGCTAGGTTTATTTTGCGATAAGGTTTTGTGGTGAATGGATTTCACCAATAGGGAAGGGACTAATTATGAAATTTGAACAAATGGATGTGTGGAAGAAGTCATCACGATTAGCATGTGAAATATATAAATATAAAGTTCTGCCTAGCGTTCCTGTCACTTACCTCTCAGTACTCTAAAGTAAATGCACTGTGTTTTACGTTTTAAATCGAACTTTATAGAGGTAAGATATTAGAAGTCAGATATCAGAAGGAGCTGAGCTGCGATGAATTTTGAAAAGTTAGATGTTTGGAAAAGAGCTGTTAAATTAAGTGCAGAAATTTATAAAACCACTTCTCAATTAAATGATTATGCTTTCAGGAGTCAACTTACTCGTTCGGGCCTTTCAGTGCCAAGTAATATTGCAGAGGGAGTCTGTAGAGACAGCTTTAAAGAAAAGAGTCGCTTTATTGATATTGCTAGAGCTTCTTTAGCTGAAGCTAGAACTCAAATTTACATTGGTTCAGAGGTTGGTTATATAGAGCGTGAAGTTGCTTTAAGCTGGATTGCAGAGTCAAAAGAGTTAGCTGCTATGCTGACAAGTTTAAAGAATCGTTTTGACTCTGAAATCTGAAATCTGAAATCTGAACCCAAACCCAAGAGGTACCATGACCGAGAACATTGTATGGCACGATCAAACTGTTTCGCGTGCTGAAAAAGAACAACACAAAGGGCATAAGCCGGTATTACTTTGGTATACGGGATTAAGTGGCTCAGGTAAGTCTACTATTGCGAACGCGGTTGAGGCTAAGTTATTTGAATTAGGTTGTCATACTTATCTGCTTGATGGCGACAATGTACGTATGGGCTTAAACAAGGGGCTTACTTTTAGTGACGAAGACCGTATTGAAAACATTCGCCGTATTAGTGAAGTAGCTAAGCTGTTTGTTGATGCCGGTTTAATCGTATCAACGGCGTTTATTTCACCATTTAAAGAAGACCGTGCTCGTGCTCGCAGCATCATGAACCAGGGTGAATTTGTAGAAGTATTTATCGATACGCCATTAGAGGTTTGCGAAAGCCGCGACCCTAAAGGTTTATACAAAAAAGCCCGTGCCGGTGAGATCCCTAATTTTACAGGTATTAGCTCGGCGTTCGATGTGCCCGAGCAACCAGAGATCCATGTAAAAACAGCAGAGCAAAGCATTGAGCAAAGTGTTGAACAAATTATTGGTTATTTACGCGAAGCAGGGGTTATAGAAATCTAGAGCCAGAAACCTAGCGTCTAAAATCTGATTTCTCTCTTCTGACCTCTGATATCTTTTTTCTGATATCTGACGTCTAAAATCTGATATCTAACCTCTGACGTATAACATCTTTAATCTGACCTCTAATCTCTAACTTCTATTATTTTTGAGATTTTATGAACTACGATATTTTTAATGGTGATGCCGATGGCATCATTGCACTGTTACAGTTGCAGCTCGCTAACCCTGTTGAAAGCGTGAAAGTAACCGGTGTTAAACGTGATATTCAGCTATTGAAAAAAATTACTCCACAAGCTGGTGATAATATACGTGTACTTGATATTTCGATGGAAAAAAACATGGCAGAGTTGCACGACGCCCTATGCGTAGGAGCACGTGTTATGTATGTAGATCATCATAAAGCGGGTGATATTCCAAATCATGCAAACTTATTTGCTCATATCGATTTAGATGCAAACATGTGTACTAGCTTAATAGTGAGTGACCTTATCGAAAAACAATATCACTTGTGGGCTATTACAGCTGCTTATGGCGATAATTTATTTGCAAAAGCCGATAGCGAAGCCGATAAACTAGGCTTAACAGAGCTCGAAAAGTCACAACTAAAAGCATTTGGCACGTATATTAACTATAACGGCTATGGTAGCGAGGTAGCTGATTTACATTTTGCTCCAGAAGACTTATTTAACGAATTACTAAAATATAAGTCACCTCTTGATGCCATTAACGACAGTGAGTCGGTTTATTACGTATTAGAAAAAGCCTACAAAGCTGATATGCAAAAAGCGGCTGACGCTAAGGTTTTACATAATTGCGATACAGCAAAGGTTATTTTACTTGATGACGCCCCATGGGCGCGCCGTGTAAGTGGCGTATTAGGTAACGACCTTGCTAACCAAGCACCTAATAAAGCCCATGCAGTGCTTACCTATAATAACAAAGGAAGTTTTACCGTAAGTGTAAGAGCACCACTCAATAATAAACAAGGCGCTGTTGATGTATGCAGTCAATTTGCCACCGGCGGCGGCCGCGCAGCAGCTGCAGGTATAAACGAACTAGATCAACAACAAGTTGAACAGTTTATTACTACTCTAGTTAATTTTTATAACTAACCCCTTGCTAGTGGCACCCCCAGCCACTAGCATCTTTTAGCTCCTAGCTCCTAGCTCCTAGCTCCTAGCTCCTAGCTCCTAGCTCCTAGCTCCTAGCTCCTAGCTCCTAGCTCCTAGCTCCTAGCTCCTAAATCCTAGAACCTATCGTTTCCTGTTCATCCTCCGTCAATATTATTACTGCTAACGTGTTTATAAATCTTTTTTTACTATTGCGCAAAATGAGTTAATAACTCATACTTTGTAATTATTTATTCTTATCACTACAATTAAGGGACTAAACATTATGAAAGCTGTCATTCCTGTTGCAGGCCTTGGTACACGTATGTTACCGATGACAAAGGCAATTCCTAAAGAAATGCTGCCTCTTGTTGATAAACCACTTATCCAATATATAGTAAACGAATGTGTTGCTGCGGGTATTAAGGAAGTTGTACTCGTTACTCACAGCTCTAAAAATGCCATTGAAAATCACTTTGATACCAGCTTTGAGCTTGAAGCAACCCTCGAAAAACGTGTAAAACGTACTTTGCTTGAAGAAGTACGATCTATTTGCCCACCAGATGTAACCATTATGCACGTACGCCAAGGTGAGGCTAAAGGATTAGGCCATGCTGTTATGTGTGCAAAACCAATTGTTGGCGATGACGATTTTGTTGTTGTACTGCCAGACGTAATTTTAGATAGCTACACTGCTGATCAAAAAACTGAAAACATTGCTGCTATGATCAAGCGCTTTAATGAAGTTAAAGCAAGCCAAATAATGCTTGAGCCAGTACCGCAAGAGAACGTACATAAATATGGTATTGCTGATATTGGTGGCGTGAAAATTAAAGCGGGCGAAAGTGCACCAATTAAAACCATGGTCGAAAAGCCAAAAGCTGAAGAAGCACCATCTAACTTAGCTGTTGTTGGCCGCTATGTTCTATCTAAAGCGATTTGGCCATTACTTGCGAAAACACCTGCGGGTGCAGGTGGTGAAATTCAACTTACCGACGCTATCGATGAGCTGATGAAGCATGAAATAGTTGAAGCTTTCCACATGAGTGGCCGTGCCCACGACTGTGGCGACAAGCTAGGTTACTTAAAAGCGATTGTTGAATACAGCATGCGTGACGAAAACCTAGGTGAAGAATTTACTGATTTTGTAACCGAAATGGTAGCGCCAGCAGAGCGACATTTAAAAGCGGTTTAAAAATAAGATATTAGAAGTTAGATATCAGGCTTTAGTGGTTAGAAGTTAGTTAATTGCTTTTAACCACTTGCTTTATCCCACCCCCAATAAAACCTTGTTCACCTAGCACCTAGCACCTAGCACCTAGCACCTAGCACCTAGCACCTAGCACCTAGCACCTTCGCTATTAACTTCTCGTTTTTCACTTCTAATGTTATATTTAATCTAATTTAAGGATTTTTATAATTTTAACTCGGAATAGTTTATGTCTAAACTAAATGTCTTTTTAGGTAGTGCAATAGCTCTAAGTTCACCACTTGTTTTTGCTGAACAAATTAATTCTCATCAATCTTTCGTTGGTTATACTGGCCTAATTAATACCCCTAATGCTGAGGTTCAAGATAAAGGGATTGTAGGGTTTGGATACAATAATCAGCTAGATTACTATGGTGTAAAGTATAAGGATGGTCATAACTTTATAGTGAGCGCAGGTTTATTTGAAGGTTTAGAAGTCAGCGGTCTCATTGCTTCAGAGACTATGCATGATAAGTTTTTTGGCCCAAATTCCAGTTGGCAAATTCGTGATTTATCTTTTAATGCTAAGTATCAAATTCCTTATATTCCAAAAGATTGGTTTACCTTAGCTATTGGCGGCAAGGATATTGGTGGTGTAGCTAACCATTATGAAACCTATTATGCTGTAGCCTCAAAAGAGCTTTGGGACTTTAGGTTTTCTGCAGGTATAAGTACTAGCGAAAGAGCAAAGCAGAGAAAACGAGTTAATGAGCAGATGAATGGTGCTTTTGCTGGTGTTGAATGGCAAGCGCTAAGTTGGTTAAGTCTATTAGCTGAATATGATGCATCATCATTTAATAGCGCCGTTAAAGTAACCATTCCTAAAAAGTGGCTTTATGATATTGGCGAGTTAACCTTTACCAGCCGTTTTTATAGTGATGCTGATTACTCAGATGAAGACACCTATTGGGGCGTTAACTTTAGTATGCCGCTTTCGAGTGAAGATAAACAAAATTATAAAAAAGTTGAAGCAGCCCCTTATGTAGCACCAGTTTCAACTCAACCAATAGCTAAAATTGATGACCATGGTATCGGTTTTATACAAACTGCAATGGCGCCAGAATTAGCTGAACAAGCAAAGGCCCTTACAGTAGCAAGTGTAAAACAATCACCAACAGCCAATACGCAAAAACTAGCCAACTCAACTTTAAATAGCCAAGTGATCGAATTAAAACAAGCACTGATTAACGATGGCTTTGAAAATATAGTGGTTGGTTATAACCTGAATACCGTATTCGTAAACTTTGAAAACTCGGTATTTAACCGCAACGACATTGATGCAATTGGTGTTGTACTTGGCCGTATTGCTGAAAGTGTAACTAACGAAAGCACTCACTTTAATGTACAGCTTTCTAAAACAGACATCCCTTTAATTGCGATTCAGGGCAAGGTTGAAAACTATCGCTTATTTATCGAAAAAGGTGTAAGCCCTGATTTAAATGTACAGCAAGGCAAAGCGAGTATTCCTGAAGGTGTAGTATGGGCAGGTAAAGCAGAGGCAAGCCCCTACTTTAAACCGCGCTTAACTTTAAGCCCTGCTTTATCTAATACTTATGCCACAGAGTTTGGCGTATTTGACTACTCTGTAGGCTTGCGTGCCGAGCTTGACGTGCCGCTTTGGCAAGGGGGTGGTATAAAGGTCACAGGCCAAACCATTTTAGATGAAAGCAGCGACTTTGAAGATAATGGTGTATTTGATAATTACAGCCTTGATGAAGGTATTGTAAATGCAATGCTGCATCAAACCTTTGCACTGCCGTATGGCTTTTATAACCAAACGCAAATTGGTTTCTTTAAAGACTATTTTGATTACAAAGCCATTATTAACGAAACAGCTTGGTTAAGCCCAGAAGGTCGCCACAAAGTAAGTGCTAAAATTGCTTATTTTGATTATGCAGATTATCGTGCCTCGCGTGAGTACGAAACACTGACATACCAATACAACTGGGTAGAGCAAGATATTACTTTTCATGCTACGGCTGGCAAGTATTTTTATGGTGACAGTGGCGTGAAGCTTGAAAGTCGTTTTTGGTTTGGTGATAGCTACATAGCAGTATTCTATGAGGATACCGAAGCGCAAAAAGCGGGGGTTGGCTTGAGTATCCCACTTACACCACGTAAAGATATGAAAGTCACACCGTTTGGCCAGTTAAAAGGCCGTGATATTTGGCGTATTGGCCTATCAACACAAATTGGTGAAGTAAATAGACTGGTGTTCAACCAAGGTTACGCTCCTTCTACACAAGTCTCTTTAGACAATACAATGTTTAAACGCGGTCGTTTAACTTCGAGCTATATTTATAGCAACCTAGCGCGAATGAAAGAAGCGTATGAGAGTTATAAATAGTAGCGACTCGCAGTAGCGAGGCGAGAGACGAGATTCGAGTCAAACATAAGAAGTCAGATATTAGAGGTTAGTGGTTAGAGCCACTAACTTCTATTATCAAACTGTTGTTTTAGACCCGTTAACATGGCCCCTAACTCTTTGGTTTCTGATATCCAATACAATGCTTTTTCACGTTCTAAGTAGCCTATCTCCAGGCCTATATAAATTTGTGTTCTTGTTTCTGCAAGCGAAGATCTCGCGATATCTATAAACCGACTTTTCTCTTTGTAACTTTCACGACTAACTCCTTCAGCAATGTTGCTAGGCACTGATAAGCCTGAGCGGGTTAACTGATCTCTAAAGCCGAAGTCTTTTAATTCATTTGTTGATTTGTAAATTTCAGCACTTAATCGTGCAGACCGTTTCCATACATCTAGATTTTCAAAGTTCATAACTAACTCCTTGTATTGACTAACCACTAACCACTAACCACTAACCACTAACCACTAACCACTAACCACTAACCACTAACCACTAACCACTAACCATTAACCACTATTTCTACTCTTTCGCCTAACTCTGCTTTAAGCTTTTCTGCTAGTGTCTGTTTGGCTTGCTCATCGCCGTGGACGATTTTGATTAAACTTGGCTTTTTGCGCATACCGGTGACAAATCTGATAAGTCCTTTTTGATCTGCATGGGCGCTGTAGCCGCTAATGGTATGAATTTGCGCTTTAATCATGACTTTTTGATTATCGATAAATACATAGCCGCCGCGTGGGCCGTATTTTTGAATATCTCGGCCTAATGTTCCTTGCCCTTGGTAGCCAACAAAAATGACATCGGTTGTTTTGTCTGGCAAAAACCGTTCTAGGTAATTAACAATTCTGCCGCCATTACACATACCGCTGGCGGCAATGATTATTGCTGGTTGCTGTTTGGAGGTTAAAAAGTTAATCAGGGCAAGGTGTTCTTGGTGGCTATCAATGGTGTGTAGCTGCTTAAAGTCGAGCGGGTGGCGACCTTGTTTTACGCGTTTTTTTGCTTCGTTATCCCATAGCGCTTTAAAGTGTAAATATTCATTCGTGAAATTAGCTGCCATTGGCGAATCTACAATAATTTGCAGTTTATGCCACATAGAACGTTTGCTTGCAGAGTGAATAAGCTGTTCAAACTCATAGAGTAGCTCCTGAGTTCGGCCAATGCTAAAGGCGGGTATGAGTACCACGCCATTATCGCTGACGGCACGTTCTATAACCTTTTTAAGAACGGCTACGCGCTCTTTACGACCTTGATGGTTTTTATCACCATAGGTTGACTCAATAACTAATGTATCGGCGCGGTAAGGTGGTTTTGGCGTTGGTAATAATGGCGTATAAGGTGCACCCAAATCACCAGAAAATACCACTCTATGCGTGTTTGGTTTTTTACCTAGCTCAATTTCAACATAGGCAGACCCTAAAATGTGCCCGGCACGTTGCAGGCGGATTTTATATAAGGGGTTTTGATTACTTGAGGCTACTTTTTCGGGGCTAAAGCCCACTCCTACGGGAATGGAGTACCATGTATTGAAATCGAGAGAGATAATTTGTTGTTTTAGTAACTTTAAGCAAGTGCGGATCATTGCTTCATCGCGAGTTACACCCACTTTTAAGGCATCTTCAATCACCATGGGTAACAACTTGGCGGTAGCAATAGAGGTAAAAATAGGCCCTTTAAAACCAGCTGCCAGTAAGTAGGGTATGCGACCAACATGGTCGATATGACAATGTGTGACAATTAGCGCTTTTACGGTTGATATATCAAACTCAATTGCTAGGTCTTGTTTGCTGTCTTCCCCTTGAAATAGACCGCAATCAACAAGTACAGAATTTGCATCATCAATAAATAGCTGGTGGCAAGACCCTGTTACGCCTTTCACCGCTCCGTGGTGTTTTATATGCATAATAATCTCCTGATTTTAAGCGAGGTTCTAGAATAGAAGTTATTGACTTATAGAGCAATGGGTGAGCGTTCAACTATTCACGGCTAAAGCCGTTTCTACGTTTTGATGTAGGCGCGAAATTTAAGAAGCTTTCAGTTTTTAGCAGTCAGTTTGAAGCTGAATGGTGGCGTTTGTCGGTAATGCATGTAGGAGGTACTTTAGTGCCGAAAATTTAAGGAGCTGTCAGTTTGAAGATCAATTTTGGTTATGCGTTTATAGGTGGGCTGGGTGCTGTATGTCAGACGCGCCAAGCAAGCGTGACGCCTACGGTGGTGTAGGCGTGAAATTTATTTCGCGCGTTATCTTTTTATTGCGCGATGTAAAATCGCGCCTACGATAACTCGCAACTCGCAACTCGCAACTCGCAACTCGCAACTCGCAACTCGCAACTCGCAACTCGCAACTCGCAACTCGCAACTCTAACCTTTATTTATCTCTAAAATCGCTTTTAACGTATGTTCTTTTTCAAGAATGTCGCGATACAAAGCAAACTGGTTGCGGGCGCGTTCTAGGTTGTGGTTTGCATGTTTGGTGGCAAAGTAATTATCGCCATCAATAAAGTCTGTTAAAAAGCGCAGGCCAATCATGAAAGTCATGACCTTGGTGCCTAGCCAGAAACTTTCTTTTTCGGCATCGGTGATCACATCCTGTAGTGGTTCAACATAACCTTTAACGATGGCGGCGAAGATCTCTTCACGAACACGTACGTTACTTAGGTTGGTTGAATCTTCTTGCTCAGGAGAGCAGAAGGTACGCACCATATCGCCAAAATCAAATAACCAATAGCCAGGCATACAGGTATCGAGGTCGATGACGGCTTTTGCATCATCTGATTGTTTACAAAAAAGCATGTTGTTGATTTTTGTGTCGTTATGACAAGGTCTTAAAGGAATGTTTCCTTCAAGTTGTTTTAGTTCTTCAACAAGTGATTGCTGAGCTAAACAAAAATCGATGTCGTCTTGGCAAAGTGCCATACGGTTTACAGAGTCTTTTACGAGAACTTTTTTGAAAGCATCAAAACGCATTGCTAGGTTATGAAAATCAGGGATCACATGATGCAGCTGATCAGCCTGAAAATCTTGTAATGCCAGCGCGAATTGGCCAAATGCATTGGCCGCAGTTTGTGCTTGCGAGATAGTTGCTACAACATCTTCACTATAACTGCCGCCAATAAATTCGAGTGCACGCCAAACACCTTGATCGCATTCAACTAAAAAGTCATTTTCGATAGTTGGAACATGACGAATAATTTCGAGGCTGTATTCACCATTGTCGTGTTTTTCACTCAGGTGCTGCTCAATGAGCCGTGCATTTTCAACTAGATGCTCAGGATTAGGGAACACGTCGGTATTTAACTTTTGCACAACCAAGGCGTTTTCTTCTGATTTAAGTAACATGGTTGTGTTGATGTGGCCATTGCCAATAGGCTTTAGCGTTACGTTATCTGTGCTTAAGCCAAAGTGCTCAGAAAGATAAGTTGCAACAGGGTTCGACTTCATTAATTTTCCATTACTTATTTTTTGCAAGAAGAGGCGAGGGTCTAATCGTTTAGCTTACGACGTAACTGACATAAAGTGTGTGCTATTGCATCCAGTTCAGCTTTGTAGGTCACGCCATACCATGGCTCTTGTGCAGTATAAACGGTTACAGCTTGGCGGTTATCTTGAATCGCGAGTTGTATCTCATTTGGTAAATAATACTCTTTCGTGACACCGTTGTCAGTATTTTCTAAAAACTCAATAAAGCCTGTTTCTAAGTCATTAAATAAACAGGGTGTTATTCCCCAAAAGCTCATTGAGCCTAGGGCATCATTGGCAATTTGTAATCTTTCACCATGTGGATTGTTGCCTTTTAAAACATTATTTTCGAGTTTGATATCTAGATACTCGACCACATCAGTTAAATGCTGGTGGCTATCAACAGAGCATACACCGCGGTTTACACCACCTTCTTCGGAGAGTGTATCTTTAATCGGGTAACCTACCATCGCCCAATTGCTATGCTGTTTGAAGTGTTCGCTAATAATGGCAAAAGAAGACTCACCGTAATAATCATCGGCTGTAATGACAATAGCAGGGTTATTCACATAAGGTTTTGCGCAAAGTAACGCATGACCTGTGCCCCATGGCTTTTGGCGTTCAGCGGCAAAGTGCTCATAACCATGTGGCAGCGCGTTAATTTGTTGCTCAACTAAGATTACTTCGAGCGATTCAGGTAGGCGCGGTAAAATCGTCGCTTCAAATTCAGCACGAATTTTTTTATTAATGATGATCACCGCTTGGCTCACACCTGCTTTAACCGCATCATGAATACTCAGTTCCATGATGGTACAGCCTAGCCCCGGGATTTCGGCAATTTGTTTGTTTCCGCCAAAGCGGCTACCCAGCCCGCCAGCCAATACGATTAAAGTAAGAGAGTGTTGAGTCATCGCGCAAATCAAATGAAAAACAAAGGAAAAGTGTACCAGAAACACTCACGGGGGAGGAAGAGAAGCTTAAAGCTATAAGTCATAAGTTTTGAGTTGAGCGGTGTTGTTTGTGGGCTCTTTAATGATTTTCCGGTTTGGTGTTGAATGTTAGACGCGCCAAGCAAGCGTGACGCCTACGATAACTCGCACCTCGCACCTCGCATCTCGCACTCGTACCTCGCATCTCGCATCTCGCAACTCTTCCACGAACCTAATAGCTTCATATTTACCTAGATGGTATATTCCCTGTGTGGTGATTAACCCTTTTAGGTAGACGATTAATGGCAAAAGATAGATACGCGCCAAAAGCACTTGGCGATATTATGGCGGGCTTGAGTGGTCGCTTGGCATCTTATGCTGGTAAAACTCAAGGCTTGTCTTCTCAACAAACCATTCTTGATGACTTTTTAGGTGAAACACTTTCAAAAAAATGCCGGGTAAGTAATTACCGTGATGGTACCTTAATGATTGAAGCTGTTTCGGCACCGATTGCACTGCGTTTAAATTACTTAAAAATGGATATGCTTTCGCATTTTCGTGCCGCTGGCATGGTCGAACTTGGGCAAATTAAAATTACCGCAAACCCACAGGCAACCCAGCGCTTATCAGCAACAAATAAGCCAGAAGAAAAGCCTGTTTCTAAACGTCAAATGAGCGAACAAACAGCCGATTACCTCAGCGCCATCGCCGCAGATGCCCCTCCATCTTTAAAAGCTAAGTTAGAGCGTTTAGCGCAACATGGGCGGAAAAAATAAATAAAGCCGTCAGCTTTCAGCTTTTTGCCGAACGGTGTGGTTTGTGAGCCTACCCCGTAGGAGGTACTTTAGTGCCGAAATTTAAGGAGCCGTCAGCTTTCAGCCGTCAGACGTCAGCCGAACTGTGGGGGTGTATGGTGTTGAATTTCCCTCAGCAATAAAACTCTGTAGGAGGCGTTTTAACGCCGAACATCTTTATTTTTTCACGGCTAAAGCCGTTCCTACGTTTTGGTGTAGGCGTGAAACTTAAAGAGCTGTCAGCTTTCAGCTATCAGTTTTGAGCTGAACGGTGCTGTTTGTAGGTTCTTTAATTATTTTCTGGCTTGGTGCTGAGTGCAAGACGCGCCAAGCAAGCGTGACGCCTACGATAACTCGTCCCTTGTATCTCGTCCCTCGCACCTCGTTCCTCGCACCTCGTTCCTCGCACCTCGCACCTCGTTCCTCGCACCTCGTTCCTCGCACCTCGTTCCTCGCACCTCGTTCCTCACATCTCGCACCTCGTTCCTCACATCTCGCATCTCGCATCTCGTCCCTCGCATCTCGTCCCTCGAATCGCCTTTTTTCTCCCCTGATCTTGATTTTATTCTTATTGTCGCCATATCTACTCAGTAGTTTAATTTTCGTGATTTTTTCGGGGTTAAACTAAAGTTTACGGCTGATTTTTAAATTTTCTTGCTGAAAATCCATATCTTCACACACAGAAGGTTTGATGTTGCGCAGACTCTGGTATGATAGCGCACGAAATAAGCGGTGTTTTGAACAGCGTACTGATAAATTGTTAATTAATATGCCCTACATCATGAGCATAAGCGCATATTAATTATCAATTGAAGAAAGTGGGTTAGCTAATGACTAGCTAACAAAGAATATATTGTAACGGTTTTATCATGATATCTAATTTATTTACCAAGATTTTTGGTAGTCGCAATGACCGCACTATTAAAAACCTAAGAAAGACGGTCGCACTGATCAATGCGCTTGAAACGCAATTAGAAGCGCTTTCTGATGAAGATCTAAAAGCAAAAACAGCAGAATTTAGAGAGCGTTACGATAACGGACAAAGCCTAGATGACATTTTACCAGAAGCATTTGCTGTGGTACGTGAAGCATCTAAGCGTGTAAACGGCATGCGTCACTTCGACGTACAGCTACTAGGTGGTATGGTTTTACATCAAGGTCGCATTGCAGAAATGCGTACTGGTGAAGGTAAAACACTAACTGCAACATTACCTGCATACCTTCGCGGTTTAACAGGTAAGGGTGTTCACGTAATTACCGTGAATGACTATCTTGCAAAACGTGACGCCGAAACTAACCGCCCATTATTTGAATTCTTAGGCCTAACAGTTGGCTGTAACGTACCTGGTATGATGCCGCAGCAAAAGAAAATCGCTTACGCTGCTGACATTACTTACGGTACCAATAACGAATTTGGCTTTGATTATCTTCGCGATAACATGGCATTTAGCATTGAAGAACGTGTACAACGCCCACTTTACTACTCAGTAGTGGATGAGGTGGATTCAATCCTAATCGATGAAGCGCGTACGCCGCTAATTATCTCAGGTCCAGCTGAAGACAGCTCTGAGCTTTACATCGAAATCAATAAAATCGTGCCAGAACTTGAGCTACAAGAAAAAGAAGATGAAGAAGGCGTTGAAGGTGACGGCGACTTCACTATCGATGAAAAATCTAAGCAAGTTCACTTAACTGAACGTGGTCAAATTAAAGTAGAAGAACTATTGATTGAGCGAGGCTTAATTCAAGAAGGTGATTCACTTTACTCAGCTTCAAGCATCACATTATTAAGCCATGTGTATGCGGCACTTCGTGCTCACAAGCTATATCAAAAAGACGTTGATTACGTTGTTAAAGAAAACGAAGTTATCATCGTTGATGAGCACACTGGCCGTACAATGGAAGGTCGTCGTTGGTCAGAAGGCTTACACCAAGCTGTTGAAGCGAAAGAAGGTGTACGCATTCAAAACGAAAACCAAACATTGGCATCAATCACATTCCAAAACTACTTCCGTTTATACGAAACACTAGCGGGTATGACAGGTACAGCAGACACAGAAGCGTTTGAGTTCCAGTCTATCTATGGTCTAGATACAGTAGTAATGCCAACTAACAAGCCGATGATCCGTGATGATCGTGCTGACCTTGTCTACTTAACACAAGAAGAAAAGTACGAAGCCATTCTTGCTGATATCAAAGATTGTCAAGAACGCGGCCAACCAGTACTTGTGGGTACTATTTCTATCGAAAGTTCTGAGTACTTATCGCAGTTCTTACGTAAAGAAAAAATTAAGCACAACGTACTAAATGCTAAGTTCCACGCACAAGAAGCTGACATCGTTGCCGATGCAGGTTTACCAGGCACAGTAACCATTGCGACTAACATGGCCGGTCGTGGTACCGATATCGTGTTAGGTGGTAACTGGCACAGCGAAGTTGAAAAGCTAGAAAACCCAACTGATGAACAAATCAAAGCGATTAAAGATGAGTGGCAAAAACGCCACGATGCAGTAATCGAAGCGGGTGGTTTACACATCATTGGTACTGAGCGTCACGAATCTCGTCGTATCGATAACCAGCTACGTGGTCGTTCTGGTCGTCAAGGTGATGCTGGTTCAAGCCGTTTCTACCTATCAATGGACGACGCGCTAATGCGTATCTTCGCTGGTGAGCGCATGACTAACATGATGCGTAAACTAGGTATGCAACGCGGCGAAGCAATTGAGCACCCTTGGGTTAACCGCGCAATCGAAAACGCACAACGTAAAGTTGAAGCACGTAACTTCGACGTTCGTAAACAATTACTTGAGTACGATGATGTAGCAAACGACCAACGTCGTGTTGTTTACTCACAACGTAACGAGCTTCTTGAAGAAGGCGATATTTCAGAAACTATCACTGCCATTCGCAGCGATGTACTAAACGGTACAATTGATCAATACATTGCACCGCAAAGCTTAGCTGAAATGTGGGATATCCCAGGCCTTGAAGAGCGCTTAAAACAAGATTTCTTAATCGAGCTGCCAATTTCACAATGGTTAGCTGACGATAACAAACTATACGAAGAGAAACTTCGTGAGCGTATCGAAGAAGCGGTTGAGCAAGCATACAAGCAAAAAGAAGAGATGGTAGGCGAGTCTGTACTACGTCAATTCGAAAAAGCGATTATGCTACAAAGCCTAGACCAACATTGGAAAGATCATTTAGCTGCGATGGACCACCTTCGTCAAGGTATCCACTTACGTGGTTACGCACAGAAGAATCCTAAGCAAGAGTACAAGCGTGAATCATTCGAACTATTCTCTGAAATGCTTGAGAACTTAAAAATCGACGTTGTGGGTATTTTAAGTAAAGTACAAGTTCGCGCTGAAGAAGATGTTGAGAAAGTTGAAGAGCAACATCGCCGTAGCGAAAATGCACCGCGCGAATACCAACACGAAGAAGCTGAGCACATTGGTGGCGAATTACCTCAAGGTGCTGTAGTAACTCAACGTGCAGAGCCAAAAGTTGGCCGTAACGAGCCGTGCCCTTGTGGTTCAGGTAATAAATTTAAGCAGTGTTGCGGTAAATTAAAATAACCAAAACACGGTGATAAAAAGCGACGCTTGCGTCGCTTTTTTTATGAATAAGGAAACAACAAATGACTAAAAAAGTAGTGCATGTTGCAGTCGGTGTTATTTATAAAGATCAGCAATTATTTATTTGTAAGCGCCCAGACGACAAACATCAAGGCGGCTTATGGGAATTCCCAGGTGGTAAAGTAGAACAGGGCGAAAGCGTGTTTGCAGCGTTACAGCGTGAGCTATTAGAAGAAGTAAACCTAACCGTAAATGGTAGTGAAGAGCTGATGGTTATTGAACATGACTACGGCGATAAATACGTACGCTTAGATGTGCACATTGTTGATGATTTCACTGGCACGGCTCATGGTGCAGAAGGCCAACAAGGTAAATGGGTTGCACTTAGCGAGCTTGATGATTACAGCTTCCCAGCCGCCAATGTTGAGATTATCGAAAAGATAAAGAAAAAGTATCAAGGGTAAATAACCAAAGTTAGCGAGGGGAAGCTTGTAGGTGTGAAGTTTATTAAGCCATCAGCTTTCAGCTGTCAGTTTCTAGCCGAGCGGCATTGTTTGCGGGTTCTTTATTAATTTGCAGACTTGGTGATGAATGTAAGACGCGCCAAGCAAGCGTGACGCCTACGTTTGATGTAGGCGTGAAATTTATTTCGCGCGGTGGTTATATAATAGAGGTTAGTTTTTAGTAGTTAGATTTCAGAAGTCTGATCTGACCCCGATAAAGTAGACACGGGGTTTAATTAAATTGTTCGTACTGCATGGGACTTTTATACCCTAGGGTGCCATGCCTTCTTACTGAGTTGTAGTATTTTTCAATATAAAAATACGTTTGTGTTGTCATTTCACTACGACTCAGTTCATTTAAGTTCTTTATCCACTCCTTTTTATACTGCGCGAAGAAGCTTTCTGAGCATGCGTTATCCCAGCAGTTCCCTTTTCTAGACATACTCACTGTGACACCTCTATTAGTTAACCACTTCACTGTTTCCTTTGCGACATACTGAGCTCCTTGATCTGAATGAAAGAGCAAGTTCGAACCATCAGGTTTGCGTGCTGACCATGCCTTTTTCAGTGTTTTAATAACTAACTCGGCGTTGTTTATCCGGCTTGTTACCCAGCCAACAACCTTACGAGAATACAAATCAAGGATGACGCATAAATACTGCCAACCATCTTTACAGCGTACTTGTGTGATGTCTGATACCCACACAGTATTTGCTGTCTTCACATTAAACTGACGTCGTAGTAAGTTACTCGCTTTGATTGTACCTTCTTTCTTCGCGCGGCTTGTATAGCGTCTCTTACCTGATTTTGAACGATAGCCAACGCTTTGTAATAGTCTCTGCACACGCCCTTTACTGCAATCAAAACCATGTGCTACCGCTGCCTCCCATAGTTTTCTATAGCCAGGGATACAGTGCTCCTGGTCGCTAATATGCTTTAGAAACTTAAGTAACGAACTGTTCTCTTTATGGCGTGTGCTAGGTAATTGCTTTAACCATTTATAATACCCAGCTGGCGACACAGATAACCAACTGCACAACTTCTTCACTGTGCGTTTGGCATCTGTGACCTTGTGGATATATTCGAACCTTATTCTTTTAGGCTGTCGAAGTAGACCTTCGCCTTTTTTAAAACGTCATTCTCCAACTGAGCATCTTCGAGTTGCTTCTCAAGCTTGCGAATTTGGCGTTCTAAATCTGTGTATGACTTGTCTGGGCCTTGGTTCTTTAATGGCTTTGCTGTTTTCTTCTTCGAGGTCATATGACTTCTCCAACTTGATAGCATGTCAGGATGAATTCCGTATTTATTCGCGACCATCTTAACTGTATCTGTGGTGTCTAACGACTCTTGAACGACTTTTATTTTAAATTCGAGCGAATGTTTGCGATATGGTTTTACTTTCATGGTTACTGGCTCCAAAAAGGTGTCTACTTTTATGGAGTCAGATCA
>NZ_LRRU01000010.1 GCF_001641615.1 Pseudoalteromonas gelatinilytica | reverse complement strand
ATACTTTATTAGGGATCTGAATACTCAGATCCCTTTTTTATTTCAACGTGAAATCAAATGCTTAGCCATCAAGATATGTCGAAAATTACATTCGAGAGCAGGTATATCCTCATTAAAAACAATAGGTTAGTAGGTCTACTGTAATTAATGGTGTGAGGTGTAGTACCAATTGTCTGCGTATTTTATTATTTGAGTTACATCTTCTTCATCTAAATCCGCATAGCTCCTTGGGTCGCCGCCGTCAGGGACATATAAAAAACCAGAATAGTTGTCCAATATCCCTCTAAAGGTGTAGAAGAAAACGTATTTCGAACCGTCGATATCTTGAACCACAATCTCATTTCCGCCCATTGATATTTTTGAATACTCAGAGCCTAGTGCTATTAACGATGAATTATGTTGTACATTAGAGACAAGCTCGCCAGAGTAAACCCTTGCGACGACTTCTTGACGTTGAGATTCATATAAGTGGAAATCTGCATTTATCCAGAGCTTCGTAAACGGAACAAACTCTAGTACAGCAAGGGCAACCAATTGGACTGCTAAGGGAATTGTTGCCAACCACCTAATTTCTTTGAACTTAAAAAGACATGAAATGCTAAAACCGAGTCCCGTTAAAAAGACAATAAATACCACAAGCATCAACGGCATCATCAAGAAAGGAGTTATCCAATCAATGATTGACCATTGAAATGCCATTATTAATATAGCGAATGCCGACACCCCGACAGCTAGCTTAGCTCTGTTCTCTATTCCTTTAATCATTGACTTCCTTATTGTAAGTTTTTAATTTTGCTCGCGACTGTAAAGTCTAGAATATCTTCTATTGTATATTTCTTATCTGTAATGCCAAGCTTTTGAGCTGGTGTTGTTGCTTCCTGATACAGTCCTTTGTTTTTAAGTGACTTTTCGTCGGTCAATACGTAGTTGTTGTAGACCCTCAATATCTCAATAATCATAACCGCCCATTTAGGGTTGTATGAAGCGTAGCCATTCCATCGTTTACTGTTTGTGGCTGATGTTATTGGTCGCTCGAACATATTGATTCGGCGGCGTATCATTTGAAAGTAGTTATCAACTCCATATGTAGATACATCTAACAAATTCTCAGATAGCGTTTGGCTAACAGATATAGCGCCATGAAAGCCTACTAATGGTTTTACTTGAACAGAATGTCTAGATTTAGGAAATGGATGAACTAACCACTCTGATTTAGCCGATCCTGATTCAATAGTACGTTTGTGCATCTCGGCAGCCCAATATTGTTGCGATATTTGAGCTAGTTTTTCTCTATCAACTTTGGCCCTCTTTATGTCGCTCATAGTAATCCCATGCTTAAGAAGAACTTGTTCTGACCAGGCACGCTTGTCTTGCATTTGGCTGGCATTGTTCCTTTCTGCTTTTACAAGCACAGGGTAGAGTTTGCTGGCCGCAATCTGTTCTTTCATCACTAACCCAATACCAAGTTCAAAGCCTTCGTCGGCATCTGCGAATAAACGAGTGTAACGCGCCTCATTTACGTACTGTTTTATCACTTCAAGGTGTGCCATGAGAGAATAAGTTTGTTGCACTAGTAAATTTTTATTTGGTGCTTTCAGAGGCAGGGTATCATCAACGTCATCAGTTTCGACTTCTTGATTGGATAGAACGTACTGACCATACCTTCTCTTGTGTTCAGGCTTCTTAAGATCACTACATCTGCTAATGTCTCTTTTAATTACTTCCCAGTCTGAGGTGGTGTCGAAGTTAACTGTACTAGCAAATACAAATCGAGTTTTATTGTCTACCGTTGAAGTATTTACCAGTTTCGTAGGGCGACTGTCCTTCTTATCACTCCAGTTAGACAGGTAGTGCTGCCTGTCCATACTAACTTCTAGGGTTTTGCCTTTTAAAGCCTGAATGTTGTTCTGTATGTGCCAACGGTCAAACTCAACACACTGGTTAAAGAAAAACTCGATACGGTGGTAAATTAAAGTGATAGGCACATCCAAAATTTCTTCCATTCTGTTGACGATACCTTTGTTAATAAGCATTCTGAACAATATTCCATTGATATCAGCTCTCTTTTGACCATACTCAGCGTTCAACGGTACGTTGAAAGGATTGTGACAGGCATTGCATTCAATCCTTTGGGCTTCTCGATACTTCAATGACTCTACTGTTGACGGTACTGTGCCTCTTAAGGTGTAACGCTTAGGCTTATCTAACCAATTTACCACCGCATTTCGACATGGCCTAGTTCGTCGTCGTGATGTTTCAAGTTTCTTATCAGGGCAACAAATCTCTTTATTGGAAAATATTTGCTTTTGCCTATTTGACTCTTCAACGAAAGCTTTGTTGTTTATCAGTTTTGTACTTGTGCCGCAGATGATGCAAGTTAACACGCGACCTATCTTTGTTTTAGTAAACCTATAATCATTACCTAACCCTCGCATTATAGAGCCATCAGCTTTGCGTTTGGGATTAAGTGCGGCTACACCATAGTTTCGGCAGTTTGGGTTCTTACAGTAGTTAAGCTGAATAGCTTTACCAGTGATAGGATCTTTGTAGGCTCTTGGGATTGGAAAGGCTGTAGGCTCGACACGTTCATTTTGATGCGGTGTCTTCGCAAGTGGTTTGTCACTCGAATAATGAAACTTCAGGTACAGCTCCGCTGTAATAAAGGCATCTATTGCGGCACCGTGTGATTTTCTTTCAGTAATGTCTATACCATAACGTATGCAAGCATTATCTAATTTGACCCATTTCCCATAGTTTTCCCTATTGGCAAAATCCCTCATCAAGCAAGATACGTCGTAATCTCTATTGAAGACAATATCTAGTCCACATCGATCAATTTCTGATTGCAGGAAATCAACATCAAATTCTGAATTGTAAAAGGAAAGTCGTGCACCATCTATGAACTCTAGAAATTCTTCAGCTATTTGGCAGAACGTTGGCTTATCAAGCAAAAATGAATCTTCAATTTGGTGTACCGCGTGGGCTTCCGACGTACTCTTCTTACCTTCAGGGTTTTAGAAGTAGTGGAAGATGCTGCCTGTGATATCGCCATCAATTATTTCTACGGCAGCAAGGTTAACAATGCGATGCTTGCCCTTGCGTGGAGACAAGCCAGTTGTCTCTGTATCTATTATTACTACTCTGTCCATTGATCCCCCTAGCGATCAATTCTAGTAATAATTAGAAAAATTTCAATTAACTACTTAAGCTATTGAATATATAGAAAATACATCTGCTCGCGAATGTTTTTTTTGCGTAAGTTTTAATGTTAACCCTATGATTTTATGTACATAAATAAAAAGGGATCTACATATGTAGATCCCTAATAAAGTATCAGCCCAAGCAAAGCCCGGCTTTTTAAACAATTTTTTAGCGATTACTCACGAATTTGACCTTCACCATTCACTAAGTATTTTTCAGTTGTCAGCGATTCTAAGCCCATAGGGCCATAAGCATGTAACTTCGTTGTCGCGATACCAATCTCAGCACCTAAGCCTAATTGTGAGCCATCAGAAAAACGCGATGATGCATTAACCATCACCACAGACGCATCTACACTACGTTGGAATAATTGCGCCGCAGCTTGGTCTTTAGTACAAATCACTTCAGTGTGGTTTGAACCAAATTTAGCAATATGATCAATCGCACCTGCAAAATCAGGCACAACCTTAATTGCGATTTCTAAATCTAAGTACTCTTCACCAAACTCGTCGTCAGCAAGTACAGTGGCATTATCAAAATACTCGGCAGCATTCGCATCTGCATTTACTTTTACGCCTTCTTGACGAAGAACAACTGCACACAGGTTTAAAAACTCATCAGCGATATCTTGGTGAACCACTAAACCTTCTAAGGCATTACACACACCTGTGCGCTGAGTTTTACCATTTAATAGTAAATTGATTGCGACATTCAGATCAGCGTCTTTATCAACATAAAGGTGACATACACCTTTAAAGTGCTGAATGACTGGGATAGTGCTGTTTTCTGTCACAAAGTTAATTAAGCCTTCACCACCACGTGGGATGATTAAATCAATTGTGTCGCGTTGTTGCATCAGCTCCATAAGTAGACCACGGTCTGGATCTGGGATCACCGAAATTAACGCAGCAGGTAAACCATGCTTTTCAAGCACTTTGTGCATCACACTCGCAATGGCTTGTGAACTACGCAGTGCTTCTTTACCACCACGTAAAATCACACCATTACCCGATTTAAAACATAACGCACCAGCATCAGCCGTCACATTCGGGCGTGCTTCATAAATCATACACACAACACCAAGTGGTACGCGCATCTTGCTGATCTTAATACCGTTTGGGCGCTCTGAAATTTCGCGTAATTGACCAACAGGATCATCAAGGCTAACAATTACTTCAATGCCTTCAGCCATTGCTTCAATACGCTCATCGTTTAGCGTTAAACGGTCAATCATAGACGCAGCAAGGTTGTTATCACGCGCTACTGCCAAATCGCTTTCGTTTTCTTTGATGATAAAGGCTTTATTTTCTCGCAATGCCTGTGCCATCTCAGTT
The DNA here is from genome assembly GCF_001641615.1 of Pseudoalteromonas gelatinilytica. Classification (GTDB taxonomy): domain Bacteria; phylum Pseudomonadota; class Gammaproteobacteria; order Enterobacterales; family Alteromonadaceae; genus Pseudoalteromonas; species Pseudoalteromonas gelatinilytica. Next base: position 97,721 of record NZ_LRRU01000010.1, on the reverse strand, counting down.
AACACTTGATTCTTAGTAGCAGTATCAAGTAAAGCTAACTGGGTTGCAGCTTTTGCAGCCTGACTCGAAATATCCGTAATTAAACTCATGACTTCTCCAATAATGCGATATCTTTCTCTGAAACAACTGGGCCGATTGAATCTTGCATTTTTTCGCTAAATTCACTTTGCTCGTTGTCAGCAATAAAATTCAATAAACAGCTACTGTAATTCGCTGTTGCTTTTGCTAGACGCGTACCATCATCACTGCGGACTAAAATAGTATCGCCTACGCCAAATTCCCCATGTACCGCAACGATTTCATCGCTACGAATACAGCCATCTTCGGTTGATTTATCAATCGAACCTTCTACGACAACCTCACCTTGCTCATTTGCTGTGTGAGTCATCCAATGCACAGCTTCTTGCATTGGTTTGTCATATGGTTTGAAGATAGTACCCGGGTTATCACCCTCTAACAGTCGGTTAAACGTCTGTTCTTTAAAACCATTTAAGATAAAGGTTGTAATACCATGTGAAGTGGCTTTTTCTGCCGCTTCGATCTTCGTTTTCATACCACCTGTGCCAACTGCGCTGGTTGCACAGCCGGCCATGGCATAAATAGATTCATCAATGCTATCTATTTCAGGTAGCAGCACTGCATCCTCATGTAAATTCGGGTTCTTGTCATAAAGACCATCTACGTCCGAAAAGATCATCAATGCGTCTGCGTCCGCAGCGGCTGCAACCATTGCCGACAAGTTATCGTTGTCGCCAACTTTTAAATCATCGGTTGTTACCGTGTCATTCTCATTAATGATCGGTAACACACCATGCTCTAGTAAGGTGAAAACTGTTTCACGAATACTGGTGTAACGCTCACGGTCACGTAAGTCACCGTGGGTTAATAAAATTTGTGCCGATGGAAAATCAAAGAAACGATCCCACATTGCCATCATTTCTGTTTGACCAGCAGCCGCCATAGCTTTTTTCATCGTTACTGAACGTTTTTCTTGTTCAGGGAATAAATGCGAACCAGCAGCTACCGAACCCGATGATACTAAAATAACTTCGATACCTTGCGCTCGACAACGAACGATGAACTGTGCAATGGTCAGTAAATAACGTGAACGACACCCATCTTGCTCTGGTGCGATTAACGCGCTACCTACTTTTAGTACTATACGTCGCCATTTAAACTTTTGCATAACTGTTCAACTTTCCATTTTACTATCTGTTCAGTGCCAATTTGCCACTGATTAAAAGACTCGCGTTTAGTGTTACTAAACGCACTGACTATTATCACTTTGTCAAACCACTTATCTATGCACACGACTACGCCACGCAAGTACTGCGATTAGATATAGCACAACTTTTATTCAGTCAGTAGACCAAACGGTTATAAACCATAAGTTGATTAAAAAAGATAAGTGTTGTTTATGTATCGCTGTAAAAAGCTGTGTGCGGCTTTTATTAATCACAACATACATAGAGCCTATACAATCAGGTACACCAGCAGATAGGGTGTAGATTGTATGACCGAGATTTAGCCGCCACGATGGGGGCTAAACATTGACCAGATAATGAACTTATATTCTATTCAACACGTAATAAATACACACTGAACGTTAGCAAGCTCATTTCTATTTAATTAGAAAACAAAGTGTATAAAACACTAAATATGTTACAAACAACTGATTAAATGAAGATAAAACACTAATAAAGCGTAATAACACTTATAAAAACTTAGATATCAAATTGTTTGAACACGAAATATAATACGGGAAATCAGGGGCAAAGATCAAGGGAAAAAAGTAATCATAGCTTTTATACTTGCCATAAATGTTAGAAATAGACACTTTTTAACAATGAGTTAGAGAGCAAGATGCATGGCATAATGATTTTTTACCAATTAATCTGATTTTTGTTCTTAAAAGCACCCCAAAAAGTAGTAATAACGACTAAAATCGTATTTGAAGCAACAAGTTTGCTTGTGTCCATGACGGTGAGTAGGCTTTAATAGGCAAGCATTTTATTTAAAAGTTCAGCTGCTAACTATCGTCTTCAAACGCGATTATCTATGGTGTTGGTATTTTTTAAATAGTAGTAACTAAAGGATAATTCATTCTATGTCAGCAATTTATATAGCAGGGATCGCCTTGTGCTCGGTATTAGCACAATGGGTAGCTTGGGCGTTTCGTGTACCGGCTATTTTATTTTTACTACTAACAGGTCTAGTACTTGGTCCTTTCAGTGGCATTTTAGAACCCGACGCATTATTAGGTGATTTATTATTCCCTGTAGTCTCTCTTAGCGTTGCTGTGATCTTATTCGAAGGCTCACTGACCCTACACTTTAGAGAACTAAAAGGTATCGGCAAGGTTGTTCGTAATCTTTGTTCAATCGGCATGATCACAACTTGCTTAGTAATAAGCCTAAGCGCATATTGGATTTTAGAGCTTAACTGGCGGGTTGCCGCAGTGCTTGGTGCTGTACTTGTTGTTACTGGCCCTACTGTTATTGCACCGCTGTTAAACTCTATGAGACCGACCCAAGATATCGACCGAATTTTGCGTTGGGAAGGCATAGTCATAGATCCCATTGGTGCATTATTCGCGGTACTGGTGTTTGAAGCCGTCATGCTTGTAGGCCAAGGCGAAGTACTCAGTCATACCATTATCGCGCTATTTAAAACCTTAGGTGTTGGTTTAACGATTGGTGTGGTAGCAGGTTGGCTCACTACATTGCTAATACGCCGCGAATGGCTACCGTTCGAATTACATAAATTTGGTATTTTAGCGTTAGTACTGATTAGTTTTACGGTTTCTAACCACCTTAGCCATGAATCTGGTCTTCTCGCTGTTACCGTGTTTGGTATTTGGCTTGCGAACCAAGATGAGCTCGAAATTGACTCAGTGCTAGAGTTTAAAGAAGACCTGTCGATGATCTTAATCTCATCTTTATTCATTTTACTTGCAGCCCGTCTACAGCTCTCTGATTTAATGATGTTACATAGCGATGTGTTTATTTTCTTAGCCATCGTGTTATTTGTAGCCCGTCCTGCATGTATCGCAATCTCGACCTTTAAAACCGATTTACCACTTAAGTCTCGTTTAGTTCTCTCGTGGATTGCGCCACGGGGTATTGTTGCCGCGGCGGTAGGTTCTGTATTCGCGTTAAGTATGGTGGAAGCCGGCATTGCCGATGCAGAGAAAATCGTGCCACTTATCTTCACGGTGATCATCGTGACTGTGGTATTGCAAAGTCTGACTGCAACGCCCTTGGCAAAGTTATTAAAAGTACGTCAGCCTGCGCCAAATACCATTTTGATTATTGGTGCAAACCATGTAGCCCGTGCTATTGCCTGCGGCTTAAAAGATCAAAATATTCCAGTGCATTTGTCTGATCCGGCATGGGAGAACTGTAAAATGGCCCGTATGGATGGCTTACCTTGTTACTATGGTAATCCCCAATCTGAACATGCTGAGCGTTATTTGCCATTAACGACGATTCGTAGCGTTCTCGCGCTTTCGCCTAATCGCCATCATAATGCATTAGGTGTGCAGTACTTCTCGCATTTACTTGACGAAAAAGATGTGTTTTCACTGCGCTCTTCAACTAACCACGCTAAAGCAAACAAAGACAGTGCGACTTTCTTATCACGACAAATTCTATTTGGCGATAATGGGGCTTATGCGCGCTTAAGTAGCTTGATTGCCAAAGGCGGTAAAGTCAGTGCAACGCGTATTTCTGATGAGTTTAGCTGGGAGCAATACAAAGAAGTAAATAGCGAAGCTATCCCACTGTTTATCTTGCATGGCGAAAAGACAGATGATGATGATTCACCTATAAAAATTCGTCCGTTCACTACTAACATGGAGAAAACTCCGCAAGTAGGTGAGCGAATTGTGGCGCTACAACCGCCTAAATTGTCGGTGCTGAAAGACCCTAACAACGGCAAACCAAAAGAAACTAAAGAAGAGAAATAAAAAAAGGCCAGCATTAGCTGGCCTTTTTATTTGCATGTATTTTTATTTGCCTACATAGGTAAACGTGCGCGTGCTACGACGCTGTCTGGCATTTTCTCTGCAAGCTTTGCCAGTAGGTGCTCAATTTTTTTGTGGGTGGCTTTATCGGCAACCATTGAGTGGAATAACCATCGGTAGGCGTCTTCATAATCACGCGGACTACCATAGCCTTGATTAAATAGGTTAACCAAACGCATTTGTGCCTTTAAGTTACCTTGGGCAGATGCTTCTCGTAAATAGGTGACTGCCATCGCTTTATCTTGCTGCACTAACTGGCCAACATCATAGTAACGACCAAGCTGCTCTAAAGCCGCGCCTAGCCCTTGCTGAGCGGCCTGACGCATGTAATAAACCCCTAACTCTACATTACGGTCTACACACACTGCATACGCTAGCATATCGCCATACAGGAACTGATATGAAGGTAGTGCCATTTTATTGGCTCGCGCCTCGATATCTTGCACTAACTGGCAATCATCTGCCTTTACACGTGCTAGATGGGCATTTTTATTGATCAAGCCAATTAACTCGCTCTCTGTGTATAGAGGCACTGCAGTTATGGGCTCTTCAGCCATGCTTAGGCTTGAGAAGAGTAATGTTAAAGGCAATAAAACACGCATCAAAGTCACTTAAATAAAGTCAGTCTTAGCAAATAATATACAATTATCATTCCAGAGTGAATTTCGGGCACAAAAAAAGCTGCCGAGGCAGCTTTTTTAGTCACTATGACAATTATGCAAACGGGCTGCGTAATACCATAGTTTCTACACGGTCAGGACCTGTAGAGATGATATCAACTGGAACACCAGTGATTTCTTCAATACGTTTGATGTAATCAAGTGCCGCTTGCGGTAATTGATCAACTGACGTAGCACCTACTGTGTTTTCTGACCAGCCTGGCATCTCTTCGTATACTGGTGTTACTTTCTCGTAACCTTCAGCCGCTAATGGCGTAACGTTCGTTACTGTGCCATCTTCTAACTGGTAACCAGTACAGATTTTTAATGTCTCTAAACCGTCTAAAACGTCTAGTTTAGTTAAACAGAAACCTGAAATGCTGTTGATTTGAACAGCACGGCGCATTGCCACTGCATCTAACCAACCAGTACGGCGTAAACGACCAGTCGTTGCACCGAACTCATGACCTTTTTCACCTAAGTGCTTACCTACTGGATCTTGTTTATCAAGACCGTCGTAAAGCTCTGTAGGGAAAGGACCAGAACCTACACGCGTTGTGTAAGCTTTGATGATACCTAACACGTAATCAAGGTGTAATGGACCAAAACCAGCACCTGTCGCTACACCACCAGCCGTTGTGTTTGAAGATGTTACGTACGGGTAAGTACCGTGGTCGATGTCAAGTAATGTACCTTGCGCACCTTCGAATAAGATGTGGTCGCCCGCTAAACGCGTTTGATCAAGTAGCTCAGTAACATCAACAACCATTGCTTTTAAGATATCTGCGATAGCCATTGCATCGTCAAATGTCTTTTGGAAGTCAACTGGCTCAACTTTGTAGTAATGCTCTAACGTGAAGTTATGGTATTCCAATACTTCTTTAAGCTTGCTAGCAAACTGTTCAGGGTTGAATAAATCACCTACACGTAAACCACGACGTGCTACTTTGTCTTCATAAGCTGGACCGATACCACGACCTGTAGTACCAATTGGCTTATCGCCACGTGCTTTTTCACGGGCTAAATCTAATGCAATGTGGAAAGGTAAAATTAATGGACATGCTTCGCTGATTAATAAGCGCTCACGTACTGGTACGCCACGCTCTTCTAGCATGCCGATTTCTTTCATTAATGCTTCTGGTGATAAAACAACACCATTACCAATCACACACTTAACATTGTCACGTAATACACCCGATGGAATAAGGTGTAAAACCGTCTTTTCACCGTTGATTACCAAAGTATGGCCTGCGTTATGACCACCTTGATAACGAACTACTAAAGATGCTTTGTCTGTAAGGAGGTCAACTACCTTACCCTTACCTTCGTCACCCCATTGGGTGCCTAGTACAACAACGTTTTTACCCATTGCAAATTCACTTAGAAAAAATTAGGACGAGATTTTATCAGAAAACGAGGTGAAAGATCACCCCGTTTAGCTTATTTTTTCTGCGCCTGAATTTTTATCATCTTATTTAATTAAACAACTACATGCAGAACAGAGGTTTATAAACTAGCTAAGGATAAAAATTAATCACACACAGAAACAAAAAAAGCCCCACACACAGCAGGGCTTTTTATCACACAGCAATTAATTACTGTGCTTTTGTACCTTTCATATAATTAAAGAAATCGCTATCTGGTGAAATCACCATGATATCTTGCTTATCTTTAAAGGTATTTTTGTACGCTTCTAGGCTGCGCATAAAACCAAAGAATTCAGCATCTTTGTTATAAGCGTTAGCATAGATAGCAGCAGCATCAGCATCACCTTGACCGCGAACGGTACGTGCATTACGTTCAGCATCTGCCAGCATAACAGTGACACGACGGTCTACTTCTGCGCGAATTGTTTCAGCTTTTTCTTGACCTTCTGAACGGTGCTCTTTTGCAACCGCAGTACGCTCAGCACGCATACGTTGGAAGATTGAGCTACTCACTTCTTGTGGTAAGTTAATTTGCTTAACACGCACATCAAGTACTTCAATACCTAGTTCTTGTGCACTTTCAGACGCTTGAACTAACGCTTCTTCCATCAGTTCACTACGCTCGCCAGAGACAATCTCTTTGATAGTACGAGAACCAAAGTTAGTACGAAGACCATTGTTCACCTTTTGCTTGAGGAGTGTTTCAGCATATTGCTTATCACCACGAGCACGCAGGTAGAATGCACTAAAATCGTTAATGCGCCATTTCACATAAGAATCAACGATTAAGTCTTTTTTCTCACTCGTAACGAAACGGTCAGGTGCGCCATCTAACGTTTGAATACGCGCATCTAAACGACGTACTTGGCTGAAGAAAGGCACTTTTAAGTGTAAACCTGGGCCATATACTACAGCCTTGTCGTCACTGTCTTTTTCAACTTTGCTGAATAACAGTACGATTGCCTTCTCGCCTTCTTGTACAACAAAAATCGCAGAGAAAGACATCACAACTGCAAGGGCAAGTATTACTAAACTAAAATTTTTCATCTTGCTTATCTCCCCTCATTAAAACGGTCAGTTGCGAAACGGTCATTACTTGAATTTACCGTGCTGTTACGTGATGTGTTTAGCTTATTGCGAAGATCTTGAATATCACTTGAGCTTGGTAGTGCAACACGCGTTGCTGTGCCTTGCTTTTCCATGATTTTATCAAGAGGTAAATACATCATGTTATTACCGCCTTCAACATCAACTAACACTTTAGAGCTGTTACCTAGCACTTCTTCCATCGCATCGATGTATAAACGCTTGCGAGTTACTTCTTTCGCAGCTTGATACTCAGGTAATAGTTTTTCAAAACGTGCCACTTCACCTTGTGCTTCTAGCTTAATACGCTCACGATAACCTTCTGCTTCTTGTGTCATACGGGTCACTTGACCACGAGCACGAGGTTCAATTTCACGAGCATAGGCTTCTGCTTCACGGATGAAACGCTCTTCATCTTCTTGTGCAGCAATCGCATCATCAAATGCGTCTTTTACTTCGCCCGGCGGACGTGAATCTTTAAAGTTCACATCGCTTACAATAATACCTAGATTGTAAGGCTCGATAATTTTGTTTAGCTCATCCCACGTTTGTTGACGCACAACTTCACGACCAGTTGTTAGTACTTGGTCCATTTTCACATGACCAATAACATAACGAAGTGCACTATCAAGGGCTTGTTGTAAGCTGTGATCAGCATCAGTAACGCTGAACTTGTATAGGTGTGGATCGATAACACGGTACTGTACTTCAAACTCTACATTTACCACGTTTTCGTCTTCTGTCAGCATGAAGCCTTTAGCAGATAACGAGCGAACCGCTTCGATATCAACCGGGATCACACGTTCAATGAAGGTCATTTTCCAACGTAAGCCAGGTTCTGCAATGCGATTGTATTGTCCAAATTGTAAAACAATACCGCGCTCAGCTTCTTTTACCGTGTAAATACCACTTAATGCCCATACGATGACGGCAATAATAAGGATGAAAGAAATGCCTGCGCCACCAAGTCCGCCGCCGCTTTTACCTGGCTTATTACCACCAAATAAACCGCCAAACTTGTTGCCGAACTTACGCATTACCTCGTCTAAATCAGGTGGGCCTTGATCTTTTCCGCCTTTATTATTCCACGGATCTTTATCATTGCCATTATTACCCGGTTCATTCCAGGCCATAGCTATACTCCATTGTTATCTAAATGAATTAGGTTAAATCTATCAAATCTACAGCATTTCTCATACTAAAAAAGACAAATGCTGGTGATTTTTAGTTAGTCGCTATGAAAGAGTTGAGATCCTGTCCCATCTCTTTTTTCAAGCGATTCCATTCTGCCATTGGCAAGCGTACCGATAGTAACCAGTTCCCTTGCTCATCAAAACTCTCTTGATGAACTGCGTTTAAGTTAAACAGTGCTGCACGAATACGACCATGTTGAGGTGGTAATTTTAGCTCGTCAGCAAACATTTTTTTAGCAAGTAACTCGTTAATTGCCTCACTCAGCAGCTCACAACCCACACCTGTTCGTGCCGATAACCACACCCGTACTGGTTGGCCTTCGTCATTTCTATCTATACGTGGCGCAACGTCATCGAGCGCATCAATTTTGTTATAAACCAATAATTGCGGCACTTCATCTGCTTCTATCTCTTTTAAAACAGACTGTACCTGCTCAATATTTTCTTTTCGACGTGGATCTGCCACATCGATAACGTGTAACTGTAAATCCGCTTCGCGGGTTTCCGTTAAGGTCGCTTTAAATGCTGCAACAAGGTCATGAGGTAAATGGCGAATAAAGCCTACCGTGTCAGCTAAAATAACTGGCCCAATATCACCTATATCCAACTTACGTAAGGTTGGATCAAGTGTTGCGAATAACTGATCTGCTGCGTACACATCAGAATCTGTAATACGGTTAAATAACGTTGATTTACCCGCATTGGTATAACCAACCAGTGACACAGTGGGTATTTCATTTCGCGTACGCGCACGTCGTCCCTGCTCACGTTGAACAGCAACTTTATCTAAACGAGCACGAATATTTTTAATTCTTGCACGTAGCAATCGTCTATCGGTTTCGAGCTGGGTTTCACCCGGACCACGTAAACCTATCCCCCCTTTTTGTCTTTCAAGGTGGGTCCAACCACGGATCAGGCGAGTAGAAATATGGCGTAACTGAGCTAACTCAACCTGAAGCTTACCTTCGTGAGTACGCGCTCGCTGCGCAAAAATATCAAGGATCAAACTCGTACGATCAAGAACACGGCACTGACAAACGCGCTCTAAATTGCGTTCCTGTGACGGGCTAAGTTGATGGTTGAAAATGATGACATCTGCATTGTGGATTTTGACAGTTTCAGCGATTTCTTCTGCTTTTCCGGTACCGACGAAAAGTTTCGGATGCGGTGCTTGACGACTGCCTTGCACAATCGCCAAACTACTAACACCAGCAGAAGATACCAACAACTCTAATTCGTGAAGATCTTCGCGATCCCCCTCTTTAGGTAAGTCGATATGAACTAAAACTGCCTGTTCGCCGGCTTCATAACGGTCAAACAAGCATTACGCTCCTAAGTTTAAAAATTTCCAGATTCTTGCTCTTCTGAATCATCACTTCCTTGAACGCCTTGGAAGTTAACAGAACGCGCTGGAACAACAGTTGAAATAGCGTGTTTATACACCATTTGATTCACGGTGTTTTCAAGTAAAATAACAAATTGGTCAAATGACTGGATTTTACCCTGTAATTTAATGCCATTAACCAAAAAGATTGATACTGGAATGCGCTCACGACGTAACGCATTTAAAAATGGGTCTTGTAACGACTGGCCTTTTGCCATGTTATTTTCCTTCGTTCTAGGTGTTATTATAATTAAGTAGCTGAACTAATTTAACAAAGCTAAAAAACTTCCAGCTACTACTAGCTTAGCGAACTTACTACACGTTGCAAGTTTTCTTCATCACCCGTGGTCAACCAAGTTACTTCAGGCCAACCTCTTAACCAAGTCAATTGTCGCTTGGCTAACTGCCGTGTGGCTGCAATACCACGAAAGACCATCTCATCATAGTCAATTTCGCCAGCAATGTAATCCCACATTTGTCTATAACCCACACAACGAATCGAAGGTAGGTCAGGGTGTAAATCCTTACGTTTATATAGGGATGAAACTTCATTTTCAAACCCCTGATCGAGCATTATTTTAAACCTTTTTTCAATTCGCTGATGTAATTCACTGCGATCATCAGGCGCAATGGCAAATTGATAGAAAGTATAAGGAAGCTCAGGCTGCTTTTGTTTTTGCAGCTCAGTCATTGTTTTACCTGTTATACGATACACTTCTAATGCGCGATTAATACGTTGCGAATCATTTTCGCTCATTTTTTTCGCTGCATCTGGATCGATTTTCACAAGTTCTTTATGCAAATGTGGCCAGCCAAACTGCTTTGCTTCCTTTTCGAGTTCAGCACGTACTTCAGGTGATGCCTCTGGTAGCGGTGATAAGCCATCAATAAGCGACTTAAAATACATCATTGTACCGCCAACCAATACAGGTACTTTACCTTGCTTATGAAATAGATCAATCTTTTCAATTGCATCACGGCGAAAATCCGCCACTGAATAACTTTCTGCTGGGTCAATAATATCAATCAAGTGATGTGGCGCACGAGCAAGCTCTTCGGCATTTGGTTTTGCCGTGCCGATGTCCATATCTTTATAGACTAATGCTGAATCAACACTGATTATTTCTGTGTTTAAATGCTCACACAGCGAAATTGCTAAGTCTGTTTTCCCTGCAGCGGTTGGTCCCATTAAAAAAATGACGGGTAAGTTATTCAAGCCTAAATACCTTGCTTAATTTAAAAACTGAGATAGTTCTATTTTAACCGCTTTTTGACGTAAACGTTGCATAGTTTGTGGATTATTTTCTAACCGAGCCACTTGCTCCATAAAGGCCTGACTTGCGTAATAACGTGTAGGTATTTGCTGAGCTAACCAAGCTAGCCATTCATCGAGTGAACTTGGAGAAGCTTTACAGCCAGTAATAAGCCGCTCAATAGCATCACTTACATCAAGTAAATACACGCAAGGCGGAAGCTTCTTCACCATCACAAACTGTTTTTCTATTACTAAATCAAAACCAAGTAAGGTAAACCAAGACTGCTGAGTATTTAGCGCGCTAATATCATCAGCGCTTGCATTTACTCGCACGGGTAACAATAGAGCTTTGCCATCAAGGCTGCCCGCTTGTTCTACTTGCGCTTGCCAGTCGAGTGCTAATGCATGCTTAAAGTGCGCTGCAAAGAGTTGATTGTCTTCGCTAAATACGCACTCGCCTTCACGTACGTGGATGAGTTTTGCAAGCTTAGCTTGCTCAACAACAGGTGCTGCAATGCTTGGCTCTGGGCGTACTTGGTCAAAATGCGCAGCATGTTGCTCACTGATCCCTTGATAAAAAGCATTTACATCTTGATGCGATGTTTTACTGCGGCCTTGGCTGTCGCCACTAAACCCACTGCCAGAGCGCCCTGATCCTGTTGCCCCTGAATAACTCGCTGAACGTGTTGGCTGTAATTCAGATTTCGGATAATCATACTGCTCTGTTGGCGCTGATTGAATAAAACTTGGCTGCGTGCTGCTGAGGTGTGGCTCATTCAGCGGAACATGCTGAAAAGCAGTGTCATTGTGCTCGGCAAAACTGGCCTCATGCTGAAGCGGTACCACAACTTGTTTTATTGCCTGCAAAATAAAGTCATGCACTAAACGGCCTTGATGAAAACGCACTTCATGTTTAGCCGGGTGCACGTTTACATCGACCTGACGAGGGTCAATATCAATATAAATAACAAAACCGGGCAGCTCTTCTGAGCCTGCGACTTCTTCAAAGGCTTGGCGAATTGCATGCAAAATAAGTTTATCGCGCATCATGCGATTATTCACGTAGGTATATTGTGTGCTATTTGCTGAGCCCACGGGTAATACCCAACCTCGCAGCATCAAACCGGCCTCACCTGATTGAATATGCAGCCCCTGTTCACTAAATGCTTTACCCGCCACTTGTGCAACACGGCTTATCGCTTGCTCAGGGTTTGGCTTAGCACGGTATTGACGCACGACCTTACCGTTATGGGTAAGCGTTATAGACACATCAAAGCGACTCAGCGCAATACGCTTAATAAGCTCATCAATATGTGAAAACTCGGTTTTCTCGGTACGAAGAAATTTACGGCGTGCAGGAGTATTAAAAAATAGATCCTTCACCTCAATGGTGGTGCCGTCAGGGTGTGCAGTTGGCTTAACTTGTACCGCCATGTCACGGCCTTCTGCAAATGCTTGCCATGCCGCTTCTTGTTGTTGTGGTTTTGAGCTCAAGGTTAAGCGAGATACAGAACTAATTGATGCTAACGCTTCACCACGAAAACCCAGCGAGCAAATGTTCTCTAAGTCATCAAGAGATTTTAGTTTGCTCGTCGCATGGCGCGATAACGCTAAGGTCAGTTCATCTTTATTAATCCCTGATCCATTATCGCGAATACGAATTAGCTTATGGCCACCACGTTCAATATCAATTTGAATACGCGTAGCGCCTGCATCTAAACTGTTTTCAACGAGTTCTTTAACAACGGAAGCAGGACGTTCAACCACTTCACCGGCAGCAATTTGGTTCGCCAATCGCGCGGGTAGTATTTCTATGCTCATAGTGTTCCTAACACGAAAATTGACTAACTTTGGGGGATATCAAGCTCTTGACCAATAAACAGAGTATTCGATTTTAAGTTGTTAGCAGTTTTTAATTTACTAACCGAGGTGTTGTATCTGTTTGCCAAAATACTTAACGACTCGCCCGGACGAACTTTGTGTTTAGTCGGAAATTGCGATTTTAATTTCGCAAATAATGAATCATCCGGTGGATTTTGCAGATAATAACTTTTAATTGATGTGAAAATTGCTTTAGCTAAGCGCTCTTGATGCTGCGCTGTTTTTAATAATCGCTCTTCACGTGGATTCGAAATAAACCCGGTTTCGACCAAAATAGACGGGATATCTGGCGATTTTAATACAGCAAGACTGGCCGCCTGCGGCACTTTTTTATGTAGTTTGGCTACTTTCTTTAATTCACTCACCACTTCTTCTGCGACACTAAAGCCCGTTTTCATTGAGTGGTCCATCGACATATCTAATAGCGCTTGAGCTAAATATTTTTCACTCGCAGTATCTTTTAATACCCCAGCTGCACCACCTAAAAGCTCGGAGTGCTTTTCTTTATCCTCGATCCATTTACCGATTTCTGAGTTAGCACGACGAAGCGATAACACCCACACAGAGGCCCCGTTTGGCTGCGGGCTGGTAAACGCATCTGCATGGATCGAGACAAAAAAGTCTGCTTTTTTCTCTCTCGCAATACTGGTGCGCGTATTTAAATTTACAAAGTAATCGCTGCGGCGCACCATGCGCGAAATCATGCCTTTTTCAGCATCTATCATTCGTTCTAAGCGCTTGGCTATTTGTAGCGTGATATCTTTTTCGTAAGTGCCCGATGGCCCAATTGAGCCTGGATCTTCACCACCGTGACCCGCATCAATCGCAATAACGATATCGCGCTCTTGCTGTAACTCACGCTTTTTAACACTGGTATTCGTTGCAGCCACAGGCTCAGCTTTCGGTGTTTTGTCTACAAGGTCAACGACTAAACGGTGTTTATAAGGATCGGTAGGCAGCAAGGCAAACACCACTGGTTTAGTGGCTCGCGCTAATTCAAAAACAAACCGCACACTTTTACTATCTTTTGGTTTTGAGTAACGCAGTTTTGAGAGTATCTGGTGCTTTTTAGGGATATCAGGCAAGCTATCAAGCTTATCAGTATCTTTTAAGTCAATCACTAAACGGGCTGGGTTCTTCAGCATGAAATAGCTGTAATCAGGTTTATCGTTTAAATCAAAGACCACACGGGTGCTATCTGGTGAGGGCCAAACACGTACGCTATTAATCGTATTTTGTGCAAGCGCAATCTGGCTCACAACCAAAAACATTAAAATAGTTAATAGTTTAAACGTACAACGACCCATTTTTACTCGTACACCTTTATTTTTATTAGTTTATTCTTGCGCGCTCTTAAGTTGCTTAACAATTGCCTGACCGCGGTCAGTTAAGCTATTAATAGTAATCGCACGCGCCTCGCCTTCATAGCGTAGGGTGATATCAAGATCCGGTGTTGGGATAAATTCGCCGCCTTTTTCTGGCCATTCCACAACACAAATAGCCTGTGGTGAAAAATAGTCGCGAATTCCCATATATTCAAGTTCTTCAGGATCACCTAAGCGATACAAATCAAAGTGATAGACATCAGCTTTAGCTAATTGGTAAGGCTCAACCAGTGTATAAGTTGGACTCTTAACCTTACCTTGATGACCGAAACCTTGCACGATACCACGGGTTAATGTTGTTTTACCGGCACCTAAGTCACCGTGTAAATAAATAACAGCTCCTTGCTCCATTAATGCGGCAAGTTGCTTACCCATATTAACCGTTGCTGCTTCATCAGCGAGTGGAAAACCAACACTGTCGGTCATTATTACCTCATGAAAAACGAAAAAACATTACTTTGTTAATCATACCAGAATATTTTTGTAAGGCGAGAATCGCTCTTATGCCTAATTGGACATAAAAAAGCCGGCAAAGTTGCCGGCTTTTTAGCTTAAACAGAATTTTGTTTACAGACCTAGTTTCTTCTCAAGGTAGTGGATGTTTGTACCACCGTTTTGGAAGTTCTCATCTGCCAAGATTTTCTTGTGCAGTGGTGTATTGGTCTTGATGCCATCAATGACTAATTCATTTAACGCATTGCGTGAACGAGCAATCGCTACATCACGGTTCTCACCGTAACAGATCAGCTTACCAATCATTGAATCGTAATGAGGTGGTACTGTGTAATCTGCATAGATGTGGCTGTCCCAACGAATACCTAAACCGCCAGCAGGGTGGAATCGCGTGATTTTACCTGGTGAAGGAATGAATGTTTCTGGGTCTTCCGCATTAATACGGCACTCAATTGCATGACCACGAATAACCACATCTTCTTGTGTGAATGATAATGGCTGGCCAGCAGCAATTTTTAGCTGTTCTTTGATTAAGTCAACGCCAGTGACCATTTCTGTTACTGGGTGCTCAACCTGAATACGGGTATTCATTTCGATGAAATAGAACTCGCCGTTTTCGTATAAGAATTCGAACGTACCTGCACCGCGATAACCGATTTCGATACACGCACGTGTACAACGGTCACCGATAAACTTACGCATTTCAGCTGTAATACCTGGTGCTGGTGCTTCTTCAACTACTTTTTGGTGACGACGTTGCATAGAACAATCACGCTCACCTAAGTGAACTGCATTGCCTTGACCGTCAGCAAGTACTTGAACTTCGATATGACGTGGGTTTTCAAGGAATTTTTCCATGTAAACCATACCGTTACCGAAGAATTGCTTCGCTTCTTGTTGCGTTAGTGCAATTGAATCTACTAATTCTTTTTCGCTGCGCACAACACGCATACCACGACCACCGCCGCCGCCTGCTGCTTTAATGATTACAGGGTAACCAATACGCTTAGCGATTTGAATATTGCGCTCGTTGTCTGCGGTTAATGGGCCGTCAGAACCTGGTACACATGGTACACCCGCTTTACGCATCGCTTCGATTGCAGAAACTTTGTCACCCATTAGACGAATCGTGTCGCCTTTAGGGCCGATAAATACAAAGCCACTTTGCTCAACTTGATCAGCAAAGTCTGCATTTTCCGAAAGGAAACCATAACCTGGGTGAATAGCAACCGCGTCTGTTACTTCTGCCGCTGCAATAATGCGCGGGATATCTAGGTAACTTTCGCTTGCAGCTGGTTTACCAATACAAATTGTTTCATCTGCCAGTAACACGTGCTTAAGATCACGGTCTGCCGTTGAATGCACAGCAACAGTTTTGATCCCAAGCTCTTTGCAGGCGCGCAGTACGCGAAGTGCAATTTCACCTCGGTTTGCAATGACTACTTTATCTAACATAGAGTTGGCCTTTTGTTGCGCTATTATTCAATGATGAATAAAGGTTGATCGAATTCTACTGGCTCGCCATTTTCAACTAAGATAGCTTTTACTGTGCCTGCTTTATCAGATTCGATTTGGTTCATCATCTTCATTGCTTCAACGATACATAACGTGTCGCCAACATTTACTTTTGAACCTACTTCTACATAAGGCGCTGCTTCAGGAGAAGCTGCTGAGTAGAATGAACCAACCATAGGTGATTTAACTTGGTGACCTGTTGGTGCTGCTGGCGCTGCGTCTGCTGCTGGTGCTTCAGCTACTGGAGCTGGTGCCGCCGCTGGAGCAGGTGCTGCAAAATGTTGCGGCGCATACTGCATTGCAGGTGCTGCAGCCATGTTGCTACGATTGATGCGTACTGATTCTTCACCTTCAGTGATTTCTAATTCAGCAATACCAGATTCTTCTACTAGTTCGATAAGTTTTTTGATCTTGCGAATATCCATTGATCGACCCGCCTGTTAGTTATTTAAAAATTAATGTGTGTTTTGCAACCGGCTAACAGCAGCTTCAAGTGCCACCTTATAACCCATTGCTCCTAATCCAATAATGACGCCTTGTGCCACATCCGAAAAATACGAATGATGGCGGAATGCTTCGCGAGCATGCACATTAGTTAAATGCACCTCGTAAAAGGGAATGTTTACACTAAGCAATGCATCCCGTAAGGCTACGCTAGTATGCGTAAATGCAGCAGGGTTAATAATAATTGCATCAACCACTTGCCATGCATCGTGAATACGTTCTATTAATGCTGCTTCACTGTTACTTTGGAAATGCGTTAAATCAACATTGTGACCCGCAGCAACCTGACTAAGTTCAGCTATAATCTCATCAAGAGATTGAGTACCGTACTTTTCTGGTTCACGCTTGCCAAGCATGTTTAAATTTGGCCCATTTAGAACTAAAAGTTTGAATTTTGCAGCCATAATACGCGATATATCCTATAAGTAAGCAGTTTAACCATATTCATCATAAACCCACGCTTAACCTAAGCGTGCTGATGTAAAATAGCAACTATTTCTCACGTTAACCACCTATTATAGATATTTCGACGTAAATAGCAGCAAAATACTGGTCTAATCACTACCTATTCGCGGCAAAGGCAGGCACAGCAAGGCACACAACAGGGTCATTCTGAGCATTTCCTTGCTGATAAATTGAACTTTTCCAAGTAAAATTACGACTTTTCATTGAAAATCATTATTTTTTACGAGACAGAAACAAAAACGCCACTCAGATGAGTGGCGTTTCGCTATTTTCTTGCACGTTTGCGTTTATTTAGCGCTATTTCGTACTTTTGCTAAATGCTCAGCAAAGTCTTTGGCATTTAAAAAGCCTGTTACACGTTGCTCTAAAAGCTCATTACCTTGAGTATCAAAGAACAGAATGCTTGGTAAACCAAAGACCGTGAACTCTTCCATTAGCTCAATTGTTTTTGCATCACTTTCGGTTAAATCGATTTGGATTAACTCAAAGTGAGCAAACTGTGCTTGAACATTCGTATCAGGAAACGTGTAGTGTTCAAACTCTTTACACGCGACGCACCAGTCAGCGTACAAGTCGACCATCACTAAGCGCCCTTCGCTACTTGCAGCTGCAATTTCGTCTTTCAATTCACTTAAATTAGCAACTTGTTTAAAACCATGTGTTTGTACTGCGGCTTCGGCAACCACCGCTTTACTCGGCCAAAAATAATTTTTCGTTAGGCTCGCCCCCGTCACAACCAGTAAGGTTGCAGCAAACCAGAGTGCTGTTTTTAGCTTGCCTTGTGATTGCGCACTTTGCCAATGGTGTAAATAAAGTGCGGTCGCAAGTGCTAATAAACCCGCCATTAACCAAATGATTTCAATATCAACAATACGCTCAAGCAGAATTAGCGGAACGACCAGCATGATGAAGCCGAATAACGTTTTCACTTGCTCCATCCAACCACCGGCTTTGGGTAGTAATTTACCGCCAGAAGTCCCCAGTAATAATAGCGGTAAGCCCATGCCTAAACTGAGTACATAAAGTGTTAAACCACCGACCAGGTAGTCACCACTTTGCGCTACATAGAGTAAAGCAGCAGACAATGGCGCTGTTGTACAAGGTGACGCAATCAAACCAGACAACACACCCATCATAAATACGCCAACATAGTTACCGCCTTTTTGCTGGTTACTTACCTGAGTAAGCTTATTCATCATGCCGCTAGGCAGCTTAATTTCGTACCAGCCGAACATCGACATCGCCAGCAATACAAACAAAATACTAAAGCTAATTAACACCGTTGGGTGCTGCAAGTACCCTTGTACTTGACCACCTAATGATGCAACCACTAAGCCCAGTGCAGCATAGGTAACGGCCATCCCTTGCACATAAACAAACGACAGCGAAAACGCTTTTTTAGTCGATAAGTTCTGCTGACCCGCTATAAGGCTCGACAAAATCGGAAACATTGGAAATACGCAAGGCGTAAAAGCCAGACCAATACCCACTAAAAAGAAGATTACTAGGTTGGTCAATAAGCCCTGCGATGCCAGTTTATCGGTATATGACTGCTCACCAGCTGGTTTTGCTACTTCTTGAGAAACATTTGTTGATGCCTCATTGGTATCAGCTGCTTGTGTTAATGCCGCTAGCGCATTCCCCGCTGACGCGGTTTGTGAAACTTGCTCGCCAGCAATGACAGATAAAGGAATGGTTCTAACTTCTGGCGGATAACAAAGTCCAGCTTCAGCACAGCCTTGAAAACGCACTTTAACAACCGCCCCTTCCGTAACATTACTAAGCTTAGTTACCACACTCAATGAGTTAAAGAAGACCTCGGTTTTGCCAAAAAACTCATCCTCTATGATTTGCCCTTTGCCAAGATCTGGGATTTCAATATCAGCGCCTTTAGCAATTATTTCGACTTTCTTTTTATAGAGGTAATAATCAGGCGCTATATCCCAGCCGATAAATAAGGTTTTGCCTTGCTGGTCAAAATCAAAAACAAAGGCCTGATCAACTGGCAAAAATGTTTGCTCAGCAGGTTGTAATAGATTTCCAAGTAAATTGTTATTACTTGCACTGGCCGGCACAAGCCACAGTGCGCACAGTAATAAAAGGAACGATCGCATTAATTAAGTACCTCATCCATCCAATTAAAATAGGCTAAATTGCCTGTTGCTACATCAACGACCTGAATTTCTGGTATCTCATAACTATGTAATTTCTTGATAGTTTGGATCACTTCATTCATTTTTTCTGACTTTGTTTTGATCAGTAACTTACTTTCTGTAGCTTGAGTTATCTCGCCATCCCACATGTAAATAGATTCGATTGTAGGCATAATGTTCACACAAGCCGCTAGCTTTTCTTTAACTAGATGTTGTGCCAACTGACGGGCTTCAGCCTCATTCGCACAAGTAGTAAAAATAAGTCGAAAATGCGTAGTCATAAGGAACCTTTGTTTGATTACGTGAGTCGCACCATAGTAGCCGATAGTAACTATAATGTGTAGCGAGCAAGGTGATCCTAGGTTCCACCTTGAAAAATGACCTGCTCACCCCTATTTATATTTCACTGACTCGAAAGAGAATGACATTTTTTAGAGAGCGTTATGTTTAGATTTTTGTTTTTGTTATTTATTTTAGTGCCGATTGTGGAGATTGCGTTACTCATTCAAGTGAGTGAAGTAATCGGCGGCTTTGCCACCATAGCGCTTGTGATTGTGACCGCGATTGTCGGTGCGAAATTAGTGAAGCAGCAAGGCATGGGCGCGATTCAAAACGTGCAATTACAAATGGCACAAGGGCAAATGCCTGCAAAAGAATTATTTACTGGTTTATGTGTGATTATCGCCGGCGTTTTATTAATGACACCTGGCATTATGACTGACTTTTTTGGCTTTTTATTACTCACGCCAGCAATCCGCAACAAACTAGCTGCAGGCCTTGCCAGCCAAGCGACAGTGCGTATGAGTACGCAAGCAAATCAAGGCTCTGCACACTTCCAATATCATAGCAAAGCAGCCGCTCATGAAGAGCCAAACCATCAACCTACAACTATTGATGGTGAATTTGAGCGAAAAGATTAAAATTTTTTAATTTTTGTACTTGGATTTTTTTAAGCCACCCCCATTAATGAAGGCAATGAAACGCAACGGGTGGCTTAGCACTCCCCTGCAATAACATAAGATTTTTTCTGTACTGTTCAGAAACTGTTAGGAGAACTAAATAAATGAACATTCGTCCTTTACATGATCGCGTCATCGTTAAGCGTCTAGAAGAAGAAACTAAGTCTGCTGGCGGTATTGTATTAACTGGCTCTGCAGCTGAAAAATCAACTCGCGGAGAAGTTATCGCTGTTGGTAATGGCCGCGTTTTAGACAACGGTGAAGTAAGAGCATTAGAAGTAAAAGCCGGTGACACTGTGCTGTTCGGCTCTTATGTTGAAAAAGTTGAAAAGATCGAAGGTCAAGAGTACCTGATCATGCGTGAAGATAACATTCTAGGCATTGTAGGCTAATCCTACTTTTCATTTAGCAACCCGTTTACAGAATTTAAGAGGAATTAAATCATGGCAGCAAAAGAAGTACTTTTTGCAGGTGACGCACGTGGCAAAATGCTAACTGGCGTAAACATTTTAGCAAACGCAGTAAAAGTAACTTTAGGTCCTAAAGGCCGTAACGTTGTATTAGACAAATCATTCGGCGCTCCAGTGATCACTAAAGACGGTGTATCTGTAGCAAAAGAAATCGAGCTTGAAGACAAGTTCGAAAACATGGGCGCACAAATGGTTAAAGAAGTAGCGTCGAAAGCGAATGACGCTGCAGGTGACGGTACAACAACTGCAACTGTATTAGCGCAAGCTATCGTAAACGAAGGCTTAAAAGCAGTTGCAGCGGGTATGAACCCAATGGACCTTAAGCGTGGTATCGATAAAGCTGTTGCCGCTGCTGTTCAAGAACTTAAAGCACTTTCTGTTCCTTGTGCCGATGCTAAAGCAATTGCACAAGTAGGTACTATTTCTGCTAACTCTGATAGCGAAATCGGTAACATCATTGCTGAAGCAATGGAAAAAGTAGGCCGTGATTCAGGCGTAATCACAGTTGAAGAAGGTCAGTCGTTAGAAAACGAACTAGACGTAGTTGAAGGTATGCAGTTTGACCGTGGTTATCTGTCTCCTTACTTCATCAACAACGCTGAAAAAGGCGCAGTAGAGCTAGACAACCCATTCATTCTACTTGTAGACAAAAAAGTATCTAACATTCGTGAGTTACTACCTACATTAGAAGCCGTAGCTAAAGCTAGCAAGCCTCTACTTATCATTGCTGAAGACCTTGAAGGCGAAGCGCTTGCAACGCTTGTAGTAAACAACATGCGCGGCATCGTTAAAGTATCTGCAGTTAAAGCGCCAGGTTTTGGTGACCGTCGTAAAGCGATGCTACAAGACATCGCCGTATTAACTGGCGGTACCGTTATTTCTGAAGAAATCGGTTTAGAGCTAGAAAAAGCAACAGTTGAAGACCTAGGTACAGCGAAGCGCGTTGTAATCACTAAAGATGACACAACAATCATCGACGGTGCAGGTGAAGAAGACGGTATCAACGGCCGTGTTGCACAAATCAAAGCACAAATCGAAGAAGCAACGTCTGACTACGATAAAGAGAAACTACAAGAGCGTATGGCTAAACTAGCTGGCGGTGTTGCAGTAATCAAAGTTGGCGCAGCAACTGAAATCGAAATGAAAGAGAAAAAAGACCGCGTTGAAGATGCGCTACACGCAACTCGCGCAGCGGTTGAAGAAGGTGTTGTACCGGGTGGTGGTGTTGCATTAGTTCGCGTAGCTAGCAAACTTGCTGAGCTTGTTGGCGACAACGAAGACCAAAGCCACGGTATTAAAGTTGCACTTCGTGCAATGGAAGCACCACTTCGTCAAATCGTAACGAACGCAGGTGACGAAGCATCAGTTGTTGTTAACTCGGTAAAAGGTGGTGAAGGTAACTACGGTTACAACGCAGCATCTGGCGAGTACAACGACATGATCGAAATGGGTATCTTAGACCCAACTAAAGTAACGCGTTCTGCACTACAGTACGCTGCTTCAATCGCGGGTCTTATGATCACAACTGAAGCAATGGTTGCTGAAATCCCTAAAGATGACGCGGGTGCTCCTGATATGGGCGGCATGGGCGGCATGGGTGGTATGGGCGGCATGATGTAATCATCCCCCTGGTAAAAATCTTTATTTAAAGATATTACCCGAAGGTACCTCCCCTTCAAAAGAAAGCCCCTATAAACAAATGTTTTTAGGGGCTTTTTTACGATTATAGAAACACAGTCTGATTTAAAATTGCTAAACTCTATTTAATTAGAGCTGCTCTTAGCTACTTACCTTTCTTTGGTTTACCTTTATCTGATTTAGCAGCCTCACTGACAATCATGTCTTTTTGCTCTTCGGTGATTAAAGCTTGATCTAAAAGCTCTTCTGCCGCTTTTGCAACACAACTGACGTATTTACCATGGTTAGCAAACTCTGATGATTCTCCACATTGTGCAGCCATATGTTGCTCAACAGAACATCCTTCATAAGTTACCGCTTCTGAAGCTGGGGTATTAGGGCAATAATCAAGATCATTATTCACACCATCGCCGTCAACATCGGCATCACATACATCGCCTTGACCATCCTGATCAAAATCTAGCTGATCAGGGTTTGCAACTTCAGGGCAATTGTCCACAGCATCAGGTATACCGTCTTGATCCATATCTTCATCAACGATACCTATCGGGTCACTGATAGTTGAAACAAGACAGTAATCATCACATGAATAAGTTAATGAAGTTGGCATCTGATCCCATACAGCCAAAATAGTACCGTGCATTGCATCATTTGTGTAAATTAGCCAATATTGCCATCCCCAATACACATCATATGATGCTCCACCATCATTAAGGATTGTATAACTGCTCGGTCTTGGTTGAATATCAAATGCGCCTATGCCTGAGCCATAGTTGAACATTTGCATTGCAAATTTTCCATCTTCAGTCCGAAAACCATCATCATACATTTGCTGCGTAGTGTAAGTTCCAAACGTTCCACCAGATACAACCTGCTCAGACGATACTGAGATTGTCGAACCATTAATACTGCCATTTGTGGGTTGTAAGTGAATAGTTCCAGTCATAGCTGTCACATCTGCAAATGCCACTGCAGACACAAAACACGAGGCCACTCCTGAAATAAGTAAGTGCTTATTCATATTTATATCCTTAAATTTGGTAGGGTTGGAATGTGCATTCCAAACATCACCCAGAAGTTTAGCGAAGCAGTATGAGGCAATTTTATAAGGTGTATAAAACATTCCCGAGACATGGCGAAACGAGCTTTTCTGAAACTGCGGCTTAATATTTGTAGACAATCCCAAAAAAGTCAATTTACAACCAGCAGTAATTTACAAAAAATTTACTGGTGTTACCGCGAAGATTTAAATTTAAAACCAAAAAACAGGATAGAAATAAAAGCAATGAAAATCAACACCTTAATAATCGACAGGATTCGAGAAGTAAGAATTTAAGATAGCATGCGAGTCCAAGTTACTTTGTCTAGATTATTTGTACCATTTAACAGAACAATAAGCTAATAGCTAAGTTCACAAGCGCCCCCAACATCTAAGGCTCTAGGTTCTAGGCTCTAGGTTCTAGGCTCTAGGCTCTAGGCTCTAGGCTCTAGGCTCTATTCAATTATGCTTAGGTTGGAAAGTATTACAATTTATAAGATGGTTCTTAAAGTCTTATCGCTTAAAACTTACAGCTTAAAGCTGCCATTAACCAACTCCCTCACTATCGCAAACAAATCACTCGGCAACATGCCTCTTTCGCCTTCACGCTCTGCGGCAATATCCCCGGCTTTTGCATGTAATGTTACACCCAAACATGCTGCTTGCTGAGGAGTAAGCCCCTGTGCGATCAGTGCCGCTATGATACCTGTTAATATATCGCCACTGCCGCCAACCGCAAGTGCAGGATTTCCATCTGTACACACCCATGTTTGGTTATTATCAGCAATTAAACTACCAGCGCCTTTGAGTACACAAGTAGTGGTATAGCTGCGCGCAAGCTGTTTTACTGCATGAAAGCGATTTTCTTCAATATCAACCGTGCGGCAATTCAGTAATCTTGCAGCCTCACCGGGGTGCGGTGTGATTACTGTATTCGCTAATGGGAATGACGAAGCATGCTGAGCTATTAAATTAAGTGCGTCGGCATCAATAATCAGTGGCTTGTTATTAGTGAAACAATACTGCATGACAGTTTCAAAGGTTGTTTCGGACCAATCGTCCTGACCAAGCCCTGGACCAATAGCAATACAACTCGCCCACTCTAGCGCACTAATTATATTTGTATCTGTCACCATAAGTTCAGGTCGTCCAATGCTCACTGGCAAAATAGAACTGCTATGGGTATACACTTTGACCATGCCCGCACCAGTGCGAAGAGCGGCCTCTGCAGTTAAACGAATTGCACCTGCGGTGCCAGCATTACCACCAACACACAATAATTTTCCATGACTGGTTTTGTGGCTGTTATTATTGCGCTCAGGAAGCCTCGGCTGCGTCTGATAGTTGATAAACTCTGCAGTGGGTGATGTCAGTTTTGAAAAGGCATCTTCAATACCTAAATCAGCAAACTCTAGGTTACCTGCATGTGCTCGCCCTTGCCCTGTCACTAAACCTTGTTTAATCCCTACAAAAGTCACAGTGAGTGCAGCTTTAATTGCGACTCCCTGTTCGACACCTGTGTCTGCATGAATACCTGAGGGTAGGTCGATAGCAACTATCGGCACTTGGCTTTCGTTGGCAGCTTTAATTAAGGTTGAAAAAGGCTCGCGCACCGCGCTTTGAATACCCGTACCAAGCAGGCCATCAATAATGATATCTGCACGCTCAATAGCACTGGTATCAGCGGTTATTGCTCCTCCGGCGTCAAGCCAAGCTTGCTGAGCACTGAGCGCATCGCCTTTGAGCGGTTTATCAGATATTGCTGCAATAACCGTAACCTGTTTGCCCGCTTGTTTAGCTAAGCGAGCAACAACATAACCATCACCGGCATTGTTACCAACGCCCGCTAACACAACGAATGTACTTGCTTTAGGAAAATAGCTGATAGCTTGCTGATAAGTCGCCAGCCCTGCTCGCTCCATAAGCTCATACAAGGTTACGCCAGAGCGCTTAGCTGCAGGTCCTTCATGGTCACGAACTTGCTCTGCTAAAAATACCGACTGCGAGAGAGGTACTGACATATCAATCCTTAAATTGGCCTTTTAATCAGCATATAAGTACAGCTGAACGCAGTCAATGAGGCATAAAAAAACGGCGCGTAACTTACATTACGCGCCGTTTTTCTGAAGCTATAGTAACTTACTCTGTGTCTGGTAAGTTACGACCGTAGAAGATCTCTTGCATCTCACGAGTTAGCTTAGAACGAATTTCTTCTTCTTCGTCTTCAGAAAGATCCGCGGTAGAAACACCGAATAAATAAGTATTCAAGTCAGTTTCTTTTAACATCATCTTCGTGTGGAACAAGTTCTCTTGATACACGTTCACGTCCATCATTTGGTACGCTTCTTTTGTATCTTCAGTCATGTAGTTCTGAATTGAGTTAATTGCATGGTCGATATAGTGCTTAACACCATCAACATCACGGGTGAAACCACGTACACGGTAGTCAATTGTTACAACATCAGACTCAAGGCTGTGAATTAAGAAGTTTAACGCTTTTAATGGCGAGATAATGCCACACGTTGATACTTCGATATCAGCACGGAATGTACAAATACCATCATCAGGGTGTGCTTCTGGGTATGTGTGAACACAGATGTGGCTCTTATCTAAGTGCGCTACCACTGTTTCAGGAAGAGGACCTGGCGCTTCATCAACGTCATACGTTGTTTGTTGCTCAATCGGCTCTTCTGAGATCAAGATTGTTACACTGGCACCTTGCGGATCATAATCTTGGCGAGAAACATTCAAGATGTTTGCACCAATAATATCCACAACTTCACCTAAAATATCGGTAAGGCGATCAGCACTATACTGTTCGTCGATATATTCAATATATTCTTTACGCTGTTGTTCAGTCTTTGCGTAACAAATATCGTAAATACTAAAGCTTAAGCTCTTAGTTAAGTTATTAAAGCCATGAAGCTTAATTTTATCGAAGGGTTTATTCATGCTAAACCAACCTTTAAACGAGTGAAACCTGCACCAGCAGAAATAAAAGTTCGCGGATTTTATACGAAATTTGTGCTCGGAAAAAGCGTTATTTTACCTGTTCTTGCACAACTTCATGACTATGCGTAATTTCTACTGTTTTATCAAGCATTAAGGCAACAGAACAATACTTTTCAGCTGACAGTTGAACAGCGCGAGCAAGGTGCTTTTCAGAGACATCGTTACCGGTAACCACAAAGTGTAGGTTAATCTTAGTAAACACGCGAGGCGCTGATTCTGCACGTTCAGCAGTTAGCTTAACTTGTACGTCAGAAAACGACTGCTTCGCTTTTTTCAAAATGCTAACAACATCAACAGATGAACAACAGCCTGCTGACATTAACACCATTTCCATTGGGCTTGGTGCTGCACTATCGCTACCTGCATCAAAAACTACATTGTGACCTGAATTTGAAAGGCCAATAAACGTATCACCTTCTACCCATTTTACATTCGCTTGCATGTGTTTTATCTCTTAAAGTTATTTTGCTTGATTGTAAGCAAGTCACACACAGATGCAAGGGATAAGAGGTGAGCTATAGAGGAAAGCGAGTCGCTTATTTTAAGCTGCTCGCTTAAGACGAGAGATTGTGTGGTGCTTTATAAACTAGGCGTTTTCTACAACAGCACTGTCGAATAAGTTTTTCACCAATCCGGCAAACTCATCGATAAAAGCATGCTGTTCAACGGTTACAGTGTGATTCGTGACACTACTAAGAACTTCTTGTAGGTCGTAAACAATACCGTCGACTTCGCGGACTATTTGACTACGTTGTTCAGTATTAAGCTCTGTATGTTGCTCGCAAAGTAACATGACGTTTTCTGCTATCACGTCTTCAATCAGCTCTAACACTGTTGGAGCTCCTGGTTTAATTTGACCTGGCTTCTCAAAAAGCGCTAAATTTTGAGTGAGATACATGACAAGATCATCGTACCCTTGCCTATCTAAAACCATACGACTGCACACCTAATAAAAAACTATCTCTTTAGATTTAAGCAGAAAGCGCTTTTAATTGCTACCTTTGCTAGACATCTCATACAAAAAAAGCAGCCTAAGCTGCTTTTTGTAATGATTTACGATTATTAATCGATTTTTAAGCCTGGACTCAATGTCGCTGGCATCGCTACTTTTTCAAGCTCAACTGAAGCGACTGGGTATGCACAATAGTCAGCTGCATAGTAGGCACTTGCTCTGTGGTTACCTGATGCGCCAATACCACCAAATGGTGCAGCACTTGATGCACCCGTGATAGGACGGTTCCAGTTCACGATACCTGCGCGAATACGACGTAAGAAGTGATCGTAATCAGCGGCGCTGTCGCTTAATAAACCTGCTGACAAGCCAAAGCTTGTGTCATTTGCTTTATCAATAGCAGCATCAAAATCAGTAAAACGGAATACTTTAAGCAGTGGTCCAAAGTGCTCTTCATCTGGGAAGTTAGCAACGTTTGTACACTCTAAAATACCCGGTGTTACAAAGCCGGTATTTTCTTTGTGAGTTAGCTCAACAAGTACGTCTGCACCTAGCTCAACAAGTTGCTTTTGTGCAGCAACCATACCTGCAGCCGCTGTAGCAGAAATCATCGACCCCATGAAAGGTTGATCTTCTGCGTCGTAGTCGCCCACTTTAATTGCTTTAGTTGCTTTAATAAGACCCGCTAAGATGGCATCACCTTGCTCACCTTTTGGTAAAAACAACTTACGCGCACACGTACAACGTTGACCAGTAGAAATAAACGCTGATTGGATAATATCGTGGATAGCCGCTTTAGTATCAGCAACATCAGTAACGATTAACGGGTTATTACCGCCCATTTCCAACGCTAAAATTTTACCCGGTTGACCTGCAAACTGTTCATGTAAAATATGACCCGTACGAGAAGAACCCGTAAAGAATAAGCCGTCGATACCTTTGTGAGATGCAAGCGCTTTACCTGTTTCAACTTCACCTTGCACAAGGTTGATAACACCCGCAGGTAGACCAGCCTTTTGCCATAACTTTAACGTTAACTCAGCAACTGCTGGCGTTAGCTCAGACGGTTTAAATACCACGGTATTACCAGCTAAAAGTGCAGGTACAATGTGGCCGTTTGGTAAGTGACCTGGGAAGTTATACGGACCAAACACAGCGACAACGCCATGAGGCTTGTGACGGATCATCGCACGACCTTGTGGCATTGGGTTTTCAACATCACCTGTGCGTTCTAAAAATGCTTTTTCAGAGATAGCAATTTTACCCACCATCGCACCTGCTTCAGTGCGAGTTTCCCAAAGTGGTTTACCGGTTTCTTGTGCGATAGCAATCGCTAATTCTTCGCTGTGTTCTTTAAGCGTTTCTGCGAATGTTTTTACAATCGCTAAACGCTCTGCAAATGTTTTATCAGCCCAGCTGTAGAACGCTTCACGTGCAGCAGCAACGGCGCTGTCTACTTGCTCAGCGGTTGCTGTGTTTGCTTGCCAGATTACATCGTTATTTGCTGGATTTACAGATTGAAAATCATGCCCAAGGCCCGCTTGCCATTGACCATTAATAAATTGCGCTGCATGAGTCATTAATATGTCTCCTGAATTTTATAGTGTTGCAAGTGAAACTGAATCGCCAGCTTCTAGGTGAAGCGCCTTGGCTAGTTCACTTGAAATTGTGATGGTATCGACATCACACGTAAGGCTCACTTCAGTCACGGTTGCTCTAAAATCAGCAAGCTTGTCGTTTGCTAACAATACCGTGGTGTCGCCTTGGCTTTCACCAATCTCAACTTTTACTGTTCTTGCGTTACGCACTGTGGCGATATTATCGACCTTAGCTTCAACAGTTGGACCCGCATCAAAAATGTCTACATAACCATTAAAAGTAAAACCTTCACTCTTTAATAGTTCAATCGCTGGGCGTGTATTGTCATGCACTTGACCAATCACAGCTTGCGCGTCTTTGCTTAGTAAGTTGACGTAAATTGGGTATTTTGGCATTAACTCAGCGATAAATACTTTCTGACCAATACCCGTTAAGTAGTCTGCCGTCGGAAAGTCCATCGAGAAAAAGTGCTCTTCGAGCCATTGCCAGAATGGGCTTTCGCCATTTTCATCTGAAACACCACGCATTTCTGCAATCACTGTTTCAGCAAAACGCTCTTTATGTTGGTTAATGAACATAAAACGCGCTTTTGAAAGCAATTTACCGTTATTGTTTTTACGGTAGCCGTCTTTTAAGAATAAAGTGCACAGCTCAGTTGCACCTGTGTAATCATTACACAGCGTTAAAATATCAACGGCTTTATACACGTTTAGCGTACGAGATGAGTGAATCGCTTTGCTTAAATGATAATGATAAAAAGCATCATCTAAACCTACGGCAGCTTCAATACCTGAAGTCCCTACAACTTCTCCCGTTTCGCTATCTTCAAGAACAAACAAGTAACCTTCATCACCTGGCTGCTGCGCTGTTTTTGCGAATGAGCTGACAGAGTGATCGATTTTCTTTTGTAATAACTCTTCATTATTAGGCAAAGACGTAAAGCCATGTCCTGATTCATCAGCAATCTTTACTAAGGCTTGGTAATCGCTTTGCTGGATTGGGCGAAGGATCATCATAAGTCCGCTTGCTCCCTTATAAATAACGGTAAATTAAGAAATGAGGGCAAGCCTAGCTTGCCCTGAAATGACAGTTTCGCTTAGCCGTTTACGACTTTTGCAACTGCTTTTTCGAAACGAGCCATACCTTCGCGGATATCAGCTTCTGGAATAACAAGTGACGGTGTGAAACGAACAACATCAGCACCAGCAACTAAAGACATAACGCCTTCTTCAGTACCGGCAACTAGGAATTCTTTTGCACGACCTTTGAATTGCTCAGTCACCACTGCACCAATTAAAAGACCTTCACCACGGATTTCAGTGAATACATTGTACTTTTCGTTAATCGCAGTTAGTAACTCACGGAATAATGCTGACTTTTCTTTAACACCGTTAAGTACGTCTGGTGTATTTACTGTGTCGAATGCAGCTTCTGCTACTGCACACGCAAGTGGGTTACCGCCGTAAGTAGAACCATGAGTACCGACTTTTAAGTGCTTAGCAATATCAGTTGTCGTGATCATCGCACCGATTGGGAAACCACCACCTAACGCTTTTGCCGTTGTTAATATATCTGGAGTTACATTAAGACCTTGGTAAGCATAAAGTTCACCAGTACGACCAACACCTGTTTGCACTTCATCAAAGATAAGTAGTGCATTGTGTTTAGTACATAGCGCACGAACACCTTCAACAAACTCAGCAGTTGGAGAAATGATACCGCCTTCACCTTGCAGAGGCTCCATCATTACCGCACAGGTATTGTCTGAGATAAGCGCTTCGAAAGCCGCTAAATCGTTGTAGTCACAGTGTACGATATCACCTGGTTTTGGACCAAAACCATCAGAGTATGCAGCTTGACCACCTACTGTTACAGTGAAGAATGTACGGCCGTGGAAGCCTTTATTGAATGAGATTATTTGTGACTTTTGCTCACCGTAATTATCCAGTGCAAAACGACGTGCTAGCTTAAGTGCCGCTTCGTTTGCTTCTGCACCTGAGTTTGCAAAATATACTTTCTCTGCAAACGTTGCATCAGTTAGCTTTTTAGCTAAACGAAGTGCTGGCTCATTCGTCATTACATTTGATAAGTGCCAAATTTTTTCGCCTTGCTCTTTTAATGCACTTACAAGAGCCGGGTGACAATGGCCAAGACAGTTAACAGCAATACCACCAGCAAAATCGATAAATTCGCGACCTTCTTGGTCCCATACGCGAGAGCCTTCGCCTCGAACTGGAATAACACTTGATGGTGCATAGTTAGGAACCATTACTTGATCAAATAATTCGCGATTGACTGTCATTTTATATCCTCATAATTGTAAGCACACACAGAGTAAGGTGGCGCTCTAAAGCTAAACTAAGCCATTTTACTTAGCCGATTGAGCTTAGCGCAAAATCACCAAAATTACTCTTTGGTTCAATTTTCATTCATCCATTATTTCAGAAAATTTTCGTCATGTCTCTTAGAAAACTTTCATGTAGCCCTTGAAAATAAAGGGCTTGAGATATTTTTTCATGGATAGTGAATAACTATTTGAAGGTTGTTTTTCACTCAAAATAGAACAAAAAGGCGTGCCGCTAGTGAGCCAAGCAGAGGCTAAAG
Organism: Pseudoalteromonas gelatinilytica; assembly: GCF_001641615.1. Taxonomy (GTDB): domain Bacteria; phylum Pseudomonadota; class Gammaproteobacteria; order Enterobacterales; family Alteromonadaceae; genus Pseudoalteromonas; species Pseudoalteromonas gelatinilytica. The sequence goes on along the minus strand of NZ_LRRU01000010.1, from coordinate 66,064 downwards.
AGAAAAAGTTTGTTGCTGCGGATTGATAAACAGTGAATGAATAGTCGCAAAAAAATTAACAATTTTTTTAATTAATTTGGATATGAAAGCGATCAAAATTGCATTTTGCTAGCTGATCAAGCTCTTCTTTGCTGAAATCGAAGTGCGCAAACCAACGCTCAGTTTCGTCACTTTCGACCAGTTGATGCTCATTTAAACTTAAATACTGGGCATAACAACGGGCTTTTAAAATCACTTTGGTAAGTGGCAAATACTCATCATTTTTAGCCAGAGGCGTCGTTAACTGCTGCATGACCGCATTAAATGGTAAATACCTAAAGGCCATTTTCTCAATTACGGTCGCTGTTACCTTCATCGACTGCTTGTTTAGCAAGGTGCTTAAAAACAAAGGGTCAGGTTTTAGTTCTAATAAAGCTGTGTGCAAGTCTTTCTTTTGCTCATCACGGGCTTTTGTTACTTGGCGCTGCCAAACTAACTCGAAAATACGAAGATATATGCGAACTAGCGCTATCTTACCCACATCGAGTAGCATACCTAAGGTAAAGGCGTGCACCTCATTTACACCATTAAGCTTCGCAATCTCTTGAGCCGCGATAGCACACGCCATTGAATTATCACGAAGTCGACGTTTTAACAGCGGGAATGGTTCTGTACTGTGCGGCATCCAATGGCGTACCGCAAAGGTTGGCACCACAAACTTTAAGTTATCTAAGCCAATGTAGCGCAGCGCTAAAAGTGGGTTATCAACTTTGACTGAGGTGTGCTTATTTCGCTGTTGACGGTAAAAAGGCAAATTCACAAACGCGACAAGCTCACGACCTAACCAACTTAAGTCTTTAACTAAGGGCTCGAGTCGACCCACTGAGGCTGAACGCACAGCTAAAATATCTAAAATAGCAGGGACGCTATCTTGGATACCGATTGTTTCGTGAATCACGGCATCAATGTCTTCAAGCTGCTTATGCATGGCAGCTTCAATTACTTGGTGTAATTGCTTACTCGCTTGGGCGCGATACTTATGATGAGCAGTGCTGCTCTTTTGGCGTTTCTTCTCGGCAGCAACTTCAACCTCTAATAAAGTGCGTTGCTCCATTGATTCGCCATAATCAATTTCAAGGGTGTGAATATAGCCAATTTGACGCTGTGCAAAACTGTGGCCAAGCAAAAGATCGTGCGCGCGCTCATTAAGCACCATCGCAGTCCTTTGTTGTCGGTTTTCTTCGGTCATTTGCACAGGCGTATTGTCGGTCATATTTGTTAATTCACTAGCCTAAGATTAGAAGCGAGTTAAAAAGTTAGCAAGTAATTCAAGCCCTTGTTGGGTCAAAATTGCTTCGGGGTGAAATTGCACTCCTTCCAGTGCTAAATCATTATGCATGATACCCATAATTTCATCAAAATCAGAATTTTGTTCTGTCCATGCGGTAATAGTAAATTCATCGGGTAAACTTTGTTTATCCACCACTAAAGAGTGGTAACGACACACGGTCAGCGGGTTTGCCAAACCGTTAAACACACCTTGATTGGTATGTTTAACTAATGAAGTTTTACCATGCATCACTTGCTTTGCACGGATCACATCAGCACCTAGTGCCTGTGCAATGGTTTGGTGACCTAAGCAAATACCAAGAATTGGCAACTGGCCTTTTAATTGTTCAACCACTTGCAAAGAAATGCCTGCTTCGTTTGGCGAACATGGTCCAGGTGAAAGTACGATGTGCTCTGGGTTTAGTTGTTTTATCTCAGCGATACTGATCTCATCGTTTCGTTTAACTAATACATCTTGATCCAAGCGCTGAAAATATTGCACTAGGTTGTATGTAAACGAATCATAATTGTCGATCATTAACAGCATTGCGTGTAACCCAAAATTACTCAGTCAAAATAATGAAGGCGCATTTTACCCCAAGCACACATAAATGTCGGCAAAAAATGGGTTATTCCTCAGCGATTAAATGTGCTGTGAGGTCAGCCCTTTCTTGCTCATCAAGTTTTTGCGAGCATTTATTTGCAAAGTCGTAACGTACTAGTACAGTTTTACCAACGGCACAGCAGTTATCTTGCTGCCAAGCCTCTTGGCGCAGTACAAATGAACTAGAGCCGATGTGCTCAACACTGGTTTTCACTGTGACATCGTGACCATAAAACAACTCACCGACAAAGCTTACTTCAACTTTAGCAATGATCAGTTTCCACTCATAAGGGTTTAAATCGGGCGTAAAAAACCTGAAAATAGGCGCTCGGGCGGCTTCAAACCATACAGGGAGTACGGTATTGTTGATGTGCCCTAGCACATCTGTTTCGCTAAAGCGTGGTGTGATAGTTTCAGTAAACATAGTAACCCTATAAAAAATATAAACTAAAGGTAGCTCATGACGGACTTTATTCGCGTATACGAAAACGCCCTCAGCAAAGAATTTTGCGACAACTTTATCACGGTATTTGAACAAAGCCCGCATTTAAAACAAGGCATTACCTCAGGCGGAGTGGATCTAGCGAAAAAAGACAGCCGCGATTTATACCTTAATAATCATCCTGAATACGCTGAGCAACTTAAACACGTTCAACAAACGACTGCAGGTTACATCTTCAAGTACCTTGAAGAGCATATTTTTATGATGATTGGTGCCTTTGGTTTAAAAGTTTACCATCCGCAAACAGGCGAACCTGTTGACCTAACACAAGATAACTTTGAAGAAGTCGGCAAACCACAATTGCCATTACTCGTGCAGCAAATTTTCCGCATGGGTCCAATTCAAGCACAGAAATACGATATCAATAAAGGTGGCTACCCTTATTGGCATAGCGAGGTATACCCGCAAGCTGGCCACAACGAAGCTCTGCATCGCGTGCTGTTATTTATGTTCTATTTAAATGATGTAGAAGAAGGTGGTGAAACTGAGTTTTACTATCAACAACGAAAAATATCACCTAAACAAGGCACTATGGTCGTAGCGCCAGGCTACTTTACTCACACGCACCGTGGTAATAAGCCAATTTCAAATGATAAGTATATTTTAACCTCGTGGGTCTTATTCAACCGCGCGGAACAAATTTATGGCCAACCACAATCCTAATGCTAAGCGGTAAGCGGTAAGCGGTAAGCGGTAAGCGGTAAGCGGTAAGCGGTACTAAGCTAAGCTAAAGCTATTAGTAGAAGGAGTGCAACGTTTGATGTTGCGCTTTTTTATGGCAATAAAAAAGCAGCCCACTCAGGCTGCTTAAAACTTATAACTTATAGCTTAATTAAAACTAACAACTCAGATTTAACCTGCCAGTAATTGATCAAATAAATCAAAAACCTTATCAAGCTCTTCAATTGTGTTGTAGTGCATACAACCAATGCGTACTACACCGCCGGTTTCTAATACACCGAGCTGCTTACATAAGCCTTGGGCGTAGAAATTACCATCCCACACGCAAATATGTTGCTTACCTAAAAACTCAGACACAATACGTGGCTCAATGCCTTCAAATGTGAGGGCAAAAGTCGGTGTACGCTCAGTTAAACGATCTAAATCATCAATACCGAATAACTTTATACGCGGATAATTAGCTAAACGCGTTAAGAAATGCTTACTTAATGCCATTTCATGTTGTTTAGTAATAGCAAATGCAGCCGCAAGTTTTTCTCGGCGTGAATGGCTTTCGTCAAGTTCACTAATTGCAGCAATGTAATCAACAGCTGCAATTAAGCCAGCCAGTGCTTCAAAACTTTGCGTACCCGTTTCCCAGCGACCTGGCGCAACATCTTTTGCCGGCTCAACTTTGTATGGTGTGAAACCTTCAAGGTGTTCACGTTTACCATAAACAATACCAAGGTGAGGACCAAAGAACTTGTATGCAGAGCAGGCTAAGAAGTCACAATCAAGTGCTTGTACATCTACAAGTTCATGAGGTGCGTAATGTACGGCATCAACATAAACTAGCGCACCAACAGCATGTGCAAGCTCAACGATGCGTTTAATGTCATTAATTGAACCTGTGGTGTTTGATGCATACGTCACTGCAACAAGCTTTGTTTTGCTAGATAAAAGGCTTTCAAAGTGTGCCATATCTAAGCTGCAATCAGCTTCGTTGATAAGAGCCGTTTTTACTGTCGCGCCTTTATCTTCAGCAGCTTGCTGCCAAGATGATACGTTTGAGAAGTGATCTGCATTGGTAACGATGATTTCATCATCATTAGTCCAATCACGCGAGATAGCGCGGCTAAAGCTGAACGTTAAGCTTGTCATGTTTGCACCAAACACGATTTGCTCTTTAGATGGGGCATTTAATAAATCAGCTGCAGCTTGGCGAGCATTTGCCATTAACTCGACTGTTTTGTCACTTGAGAAAAATGCACCACCTAAGTTTGAATTGTAGTAACCCAAGTAAGCAGTCATAGCGCTTAAGACTGACTGTGGCACTTGAGAGCCACCCGGGCCATCAAGGAAAATAGGTGACTGTCCTGCAACTTGTTGCATAAGTGCAGGGAATTGGCGACGTAATTGCGTTAAGTTCATGAGTTACCCTTAAGCAGTGAGTACGAAGCAATCAAGGTAACCTTCTTTGCTTGCGTCTACTTTATTCATTGGCGTTGCGTTGTGCCATACTTCACGGTCATTAATCAGTGCGAACATGCCGTCTTTAATTTCCATCTTGAAACATGGTTCAGCTTGTTGGTGTTCGTAAACAAGTAGCTCACCACCTTCTAGGTTTTCGTGTGATACACCACATACACATACGTGATCAAAACCATCTTGGTGAACACCTTCTGGCGCAGCAGGTGTGTCGCTGTCGATCGCAAGCATTCTAAATTGATGAATTTCTATATCGCGATCATCGCTAATACCTGTCATATCGCGGAACTGATTAACGATTTGCTTCATGCCATCCGTCGCTAATAAGCTATCTTCAAGGTTCTCATACGTGCGCTCTACATTACCCTGAAAGGTATTGATTGAGTCATCTTGCACGAATGCTTTTGTTGGTTGTAGTTTTAATTCACCATCAACAACTTTAATGACTGAATAACGACGCTTACGAAATTCACCATCTGCGTATGGATTAGCAGGTAGGTTAGCAAACGAAGGCTTTACTGCATCAATATGCGCTTGGCTTACAAAACGAAGTTGTAAAAGGTTCTGGTTGTTTAATGTAGTCATTTCGATCTCGCCTTATTACGTTGAGAATATTGGCGAGGATTTTAATTCAATTAGCGGGGAATTTTTGCGTTTTTATGTAAACCAGCAAAGCATAATGCATAATTTTAAGATCGTTACACTTGGCTTTTAGAATATTTAATCTAAAAAATAAAAACAGCCACAAATGTGGCTGTTTTAGATTGCACAATTTACTACACGTTTAATTGCTCATAGAAAGGGAAACTTGATCTTGTGACTGACAACTATTACCTGCTAAATACTTACAGAAAACGAGTTCGGTACGATTGTTACTGATAAGCTCAAGCAGCGTGTCTTGGCCATTTTCAATAAATGACAATTTACCATCAACCAATTGAACACCCGTGATACTTTGATCTCCAATCGTCAGTGAGTAATCGTAAGACTGACTATCTTCATTATAATCCTGCTCACTTAATGACCATGTTGTGCCATCGCTCTCATATAAAGTGAAGCTATATAAGTTGTAGTCGTAGAATTTATCAACTGCTGTTGAACTAGCATAATCATGTACATATAGATTGGCAGAGAATTTTTCTAGCACCCCAGTGCCATTATCATCGAACGCCACAGTACGCTCGACAAAATATCGGGCTCCATCAATAGCAATTAGCTTGTAAACAAACTCACCATAAAGGAAACATGTATCTAAGCTAGTATCACAGAAGTCAGTTGTTTCCCAACCTCCAGAGCTAGTATCTACATAAAGCCTTCTAATATAGCGGTTATTAACAAAGCTTCCCTGAAATGAACTTGTACTAAAGGTAAAGAAGATTTCACCATCGTCATAAATTTGGATTTCACTCCAATGCGAATCAATTTCATGGCCCTCTCTAAATCGATGACGACCAGAAAAATTACCTGTATTAATGGCTACTTCATTGCGTTTAACAAACATGCCTGCATCTACATAATCCCCTTCGCTATCATTACCCTGGTCTAAGAATTGGTAACCAACGTTGATATTTTTAGTGAAGTAGAGAGTATCTGTTGAATTATCACTGTTGTGATTAAGTACTAAGTTGCTATCAATGATCTGCCAACTAAACGTATCTTGCTCATCATTCAAAATATCTATGTAAGAGCCCGTTCCGTCAGCATTGATCTGCATATTTAATAGCACTCCTCCTTGTTCTGCGCTTACTGCCCATTGCCCTACGACATCATCACTAGCAACAGCAATTTCATCGCCATCAGCAAAAGCATAAACATTGGAACTTTCAGAGCTGGTATTCACTAAAACGTCATTCTCGTAATAGCTATATTCAACTGTTAGCCAATGCCAATTAAGCCCTTTTTCTGCCATTGGCATTAACTCAGCGTAACTGATCTCAGTTCGATACTGAACCTCAGTCATACCATCAGGGAAAGAGATATATTCTTCTACAACGATACTATCGATAGGTGATAACTCAATGTGATCATCAACTTCATACCAGTTGATATTTGAACTACCGTTGAGAGTTACAGCGCCAGTGTTATCCGCATTTAGTAATAAGCCCAAGGCTGGTGCATTATATAAATCACTGTTATTTAAAATATACTCGCCAGAAGCTAATAATGCAGGTTTAAACGTTGCGGTAATATCGCAATCAGCACCTGTGGTATAGACAAGATAATAGCCTCCTTCAATATATCCTTCGCATCCTGTAATTTCGTCAATAACATACCCTTCATCAGGGCTAATTACGAAAGATGCATATTGGTACCAATACGAAGTTTGACTGGTAGGTGAGAGGTTACCGTTCTGAGATGGATTCACAGTTAAGGTTACTTTAGGGCGCTTAGGTAAGTAACTAATTTGCGTATCAGCTGAACAACTACTTCCTTGTTGGTATCGGCAAATAGTAACAGCATTTTCATCCGCAGAAACCAGTTCAACAAACCACGTATTACCATCAACTTGATAGCTTAATACGCCATCATTGAACGTTGCTATATGCTCAACACCATCAAAACTGACAACATACTCTACTTCACCTAAGTCATTATATTGCATGTAAATCGCATCTGAAGAGCTATCATCTTTATAAAATAAAATAGAACCCTCTAATAGCTCTTCAGTAAAGGCTGAGTATGACAAGTCTTTACTGTATTCATAAATGAATACCGATTTAACTTCATCATATGCCTCACCAGCCATAGTGTAATAAGTTAGCGTTCTGATAATGTAATAGGTGCTACCAATAATGTTAATGAATTCATGTTGCATTTCACTTTCAAGGTAACAGTCATCAGCAAAGCCATCACAGCTTGAAACAAGACCATATGTTTCTGAATAAAAGCGTTTTCTAGAGAAATTGCCATCTTCAATATGACCTTGGAAACTTGAATAACCTAAACCAATAGCAACACTACCATCAGGGTAAATATTCAAATCATAAGATTGAGAAGTACCAACAAAACCATGCCAACGACCAATAATATCCTCATCGGTTGTTGTTACATTCGCTTTTTTAATCATTAAGCCTGTTAATGTATTACTTGGCTCATCAAAACTAGTGTCTAATGCTACAACTTGATAGCCCGCAGAGAGGGCTTTCGTGAACCAAAACTCAATTAGCCCAATTTCACCATTTTCATCATAACTAATAGATAACTTAGTATCATTGAGTACCCAACTAAATACCTCACTACTTTCACCCGTTACATCTCCTGTACCATCGGCATAAAAGCGTAAAGTTTCAGGTTCATCATCAGATGACGCAGAATCGTAATCATTGTCTCTGAGGTCTAAAATCCATGTGTTTTCTGTTAACTCAGCAGTGTTTAGTGCTATTGTTTTAGTTTTATCAATCAGGTTTGTTGTATAGGTTCGAGTACTTGAAGGCTCCACAACGGGTTCACTACCATTTTGGTAGTCCAATGTTCGCTGTGTGGTTTGAGTTACTTCAATCGTTCTGAAAACCTCGTTTTCTGCTAAAACTTGAAAACTAATATCTGTTAATTTTGTTTGCGCAATATAAGATTCATTGCCATCGTTATATTCATCAGTGTAAGTCACTACACTATTTGCCAATGCTAAAGTATACACTCCTGATTCTTTACTCATTGTCAGTGTTGAGCTTGTATTTGCATTAAGTTCACCCGTACCGTCACTTGCCAGGACAAGGTGATATGCATCATTGTTATAATAACGAGGTGAGTTAACGATAAAATCACCAACAATAGGCTCATCGCTATCAGAAACTAAGTTTTCATCTTTTTTAATTTCTTCTTTCGTCTCTTCAATGAGATCAGGATCTTTCTCATTTACTTCATCTTCAAAACTCTTAGCGGTATCTTCGTCACTGACAAGATCGAGTGTATTTTCTACGCCTTCAGGAAGAACATAGTCAGCATTATCCACGATGATTTTGATAAGAGTTGCCAATAGGATTTTTTCATCAGCATCAACATTTAGTAACGCTGCGTTTAGCTCTTCGACAGATTGAGGTTCTTCATTATTACGCGTTAAAAGCGCATACTCTGCGGTCGTCACATTCGTGATGTTGACGCCAAAGTTGTCTTCACTATCAAGCGTATTATCCTCACCAGCCTGTTCCAATAACGCTTGAATTGAGCTTAACTGTGAAACGAAAACAACCCCAGGATTGGTGCTATCAAGACCTTTTGCTTTAACCAGCACAAGCTTTTCACTTGCAGATTCGTCCACAACAAGCTCTATTGTATAGCGCCCGGTTGGATCTGCATTGACCGAAAAGACATCACTACCGACATTAATCTCTAACTCTGCATTAGCAATTGGTTGATCCGTTACTATCCCGGTAATTGTCACTGTTGATACATTTCGTTTAAATATAACGCTATGCTTTGCTGAAGCTGTTGCCCCATCGTTATCTGTTACAGTGACAGTGAAGTTAACAGTTGTATCAGCATCTATATCAGGTGTTTGAAAAGTAGCTTCTGCGCTTGTTAAGCCACCGCTTTGTGCAAAATCAAAACTAGCATCAGATGTCCAACTATAAGAAGCAATGCTACCGTCGCTATCACCAGCTACGGCGCTTAATTTAAATGAGGTTTGCTCTGTGCCCTCTGAGTCAGCACTAATAGAAACTGTTGGACTTTGATTAACGGGGTCTACAGGATCTGGTTTAGTTCCAGAGTCACTACTTCCACCTCCCCCGCATCCAACTAAAAATAAGGTACCAAAAATCGCGGCTAACAGCCGCTTTTGAATTAACATATCTATACTCCATTACATTCGCTTATAGCAGGGAAACTCTTAGCTATTTAAACGCTAAATCCCTTAACGTTGATAAAAAGCCACAGCGAACTGTGGCTCTTGGTTTACTCAATTAATTGCTTTTCTTACTTGCTGAAGCTGCTCTTGGAATGGCAGGCCTCTAAGGTCGCCTAAGCCTGCTGCCATAGTCAGTGCATAAATTTCACTTTCTAGACTCAGCATGTGTGCTTCAACGGTGTCTTTATCAATAGCCGCTTTTTGCTCCAAGTACTCAGCATAGAGGCTATCAATACGATCTATTTGCAGTGACAATAATGCTGCTTGTTGTTTAATTTGCTCGTACTCACGATAGTTCGCTTTGCTGTATGCTTCGCCTTGTTCTAATTGCTTGCGAACGTCCTGATAAACAGTCGGAAAAATATCGACTTTTTTGGAATTAGCTATTGCATAAATTTTTTCGATATACTGAGAAAAATAAAACTGCACAACGGCGTCTTTTTCTAAATCAATGAGTTGTCCTAATAGCTTAGGTACATATTCAGCAACTTGTTGCTCTTGTCCATCGATGAGCATTTCCTTTAATTGCTGATGTTGCTTATCTAGCTCTCGATAACGCTTCTCATAAGAGGTTTCCGCATCCAATTGATCTAAAATTGCAAACTCATCTCTTATTGGCTGTAAAACAGAAGTGATCCTTTGCTTAGCAAGCTGCGCTTCAGCAACCAACGAAATGACTTCCTGACTTTGAGACATGATTTCATCTGAAACTGTATCCGATGAAAATAGTGACGCGCTTTTTAGCGCATATTCAGGAGCTAACCGTAGTTCATTAAATTCAGGTTCTAGCACCGCCCATACTTTGCGAGCCTTAGTTACACGCTCCTCATCAAATTGCGCTAGGTTATCTGCATCTATTTGATTATAAGCACTAAGGGCTTCTTGGAAGACACTTTGGGCTTTATCAAATGCTGCACGTATTTGCTCAGGTGTTGCTTCTTCGCCGGTAATACTACTAGCTAGAGAACCTAAATCTTGCTGTACAGAATCAATAGTTTTACATCCAGATAAAGCACAAATGAATATCGAGCTAACAATGACTAACTTGTTCATTAATAGCTCCACTGTAAACCAACGGCAAATGACACATTACTATATTCAACTTCAGGCACGCGCAGACGTTGACCATTTTCAAGATTCTTGGTCACAATATCGCGAGACTTGTATTGCGCATCAATACCGCCCATTAACGCAATATGCGACATTATTTGATAACGCAGTCCCACTCTCCCCAACACTCCCCAGCCATTAAAGCTGTCGGTAAGCGTGGTTGTTTCAAATTGGGTGTTTTGAATTTCTGAGTACATTGGCGTACTCAGCTCAGCTTCGGCATACCAACTGTATTTATTAAAACTGTCTTTCAAACGGCTATCGTAACGAGCACCTAAAGTAAGCAAGATACCCATTTGATCTTCTGACACAGAGACCACAGGTCGAAGCTGAGAATTGTAGTCTTGTTGGTCACCTATATTGTTTGCATTGTTCATACCCGGCAAGGTAAAACGTGCTGGGTTATCGGGATCCGCTGAGATAGCAATAAGTGCCTCATCAAATGCCGCTGCACCAGGCTGCACAAAGGCAAAATTTGAACGTGTAAAACTCGACGTAAAAAACTTGGTACCTAGGGTGAATTGTATCGCTTTTGAAAAGTTATATGCGCCTTTAAAACCAATCTCATTCGCTTTCGTTTTAAATGCATTTTCTTGAATATCGCCAAACTCAGCCAAGTGCCAAGTTTCAGTTTCAATTTCAGTCGAAATTGTTGCTGCGCTTTCAATATAAAAGCCCCATGTATCATCAATCCCTGTATATGATATCTGTCGTATTGCGGGGTTAGTAACATCAATTGATTGACTCAGCTTTCCAAATCCCGCTACATCATTGAGTGTTTCACTGTAGCTAATCGTTTCAAAACCGAGTCGAACTTCGCTAAAAGAGGGGTTAACAGCAAGAGCCGAACCGCTGAGAGGGAGTAAAAGAAGAAGTGCTTTCATTGTTCAATTCCTTGATTTGCAAAATCTATGCAGCCAAGAAATGATGCTTACCTTCCTTGGTTACAACATTAAACACAAAGTTACAACTGTTAACTTTTCACAACAATCAGTGTAGACAAATGTATTAATTTTACAAACCAAACTGAACAAAAACTTAATAAAAAAGCCCGCTAAATGCGGGCTTTTATACTAGTAAATTAAATTATTACTAATTATACGGCTTGCTGAACGATTACTTGGTCTGCCTTTTTAGTGTATTGAGGCATACGGTGGAAGTTCAGGTAGCGATACGTATCAGCTGCAGTTGCATTGATCTTAGCTGCATACTCTTGGTACTCAGCAGGTGTAGGTAGTTTACCTAGGATTGCTGCTACTGCTGCAAGTTCTGCAGATGCTAAGAATACGTTTGCGCCAGTACCTAGACGGTTAGGGAAGTTACGCGTAGAAGTAGACACAACAGTTGCTTTATCAGCAACACGCGCTTGGTTACCCATACACAGTGAACATCCTGGAGTTTCGATACGTGCACCTACACGACCAAAGATACCATAGTAACCTTCGTCAGTAAGTTGGTCTTTATCCATCTTCGTTGGTGGTGCAACCCAAAGTTGAGTTGGGATACGGCCACTGTAACCATCTAGTAGTTTACCTGCAGCACGGAAGTGACCAATGTTAGTCATACACGAACCGATAAATACTTCGTCGATTGTCTCGCCAGTAACGTCTGAAAGAAGACGCGCATCATCTGGGTCATTTGGTGCACAAAGGATTGGCTCTTTGATGTCTGCTAGGTCGATTTCAAGTACGTGTTTGTACTCTGCATCTGCATCAGCTTCCATAAGCTCTGGGTTAGCTAACCACTCTTGCATTGCTGTGATACGACGCTCAATAGTACGAACATCGCCGTAACCTTCAGAGATCATCCACTTAAGCATTACGATGTTTGACTCAAGGTATTCAGCGATAGACTCTTTAGAAAGTTTAACTGTACAACCTGCAGCTGAACGCTCAGCTGATGCATCAGAAAGCTCGAACGCTTGCTCAACTGTTAGGTGCTCAACACCTTCGATTTCTAGTACACGACCAGAGAATTCGTTGATCTTACCTTTCTTCTCAACTGTAAGAAGACCTTCTTTGATACCGTAGTAAGGGATCGCATGTACTAGGTCACGTAATGTGATACCTGGCTGCATTTCGCCTTTGAAACGTACTAAGATTGACTCAGGCATATCAAGAGGCATTACACCTGTTGCTGCTGCGAATGCTACCGCACCTGAACCCGCTGGGAATGAAATACCTAGAGGGAAACGAGTATGTGAGTCACCACCAGTACCTACTGTATCTGGTAATAACATACGGTTTAACCATGAGTGGATTACACCGTCACCAGGACGCAGTGATACACCGCCACGGTTCATGATGAAATCAGGAAGTGTGTGGTGAGTGTTTACGTCAATTGGCTTAGGATAAGCTGATGTATGACAGAAAGACTGCATTGTTAAATCTGCAGAGAAACCTAAACACGCAAGGTCTTTAAGTTCGTCACGCGTCATAGGGCCTGTTGTATCTTGCGAACCAACAGTTGTCATTTTCGGCTCACAGTATTGACCAGGACGTACGCCAGGCATGTTACATGCTTTACCAACCATCTTCTGCGCTAATGTGAAGCCTTTACCAGAATCTTCAACTAGAGCTGGTTTGCGGAAGATATCTTCTGCTTCTAAACCTAGAGATTTACGCGCTTTGTCAGTTAAACCACGACCGATGATTAGTGGGATACGACCACCAGCACGCACTTCATCAAGAATTACGTCTGATTTAAGAGAGAAAGTAGAGATTACTTCATCAGTACCGTGACGCTTTACAACACCTTCGTAAGGGAAGATATCGATTTGGTCACCCATGTTTAGCTCATCAACAGGTAGCTCGATTGGCAATGCACCAGAGTCTTCCATTGTATTGAAGAAGATAGGAGCAATTTTGCCACCTAAACATACACCACCAACGCGCTTGTTTGGTACGAAAGGAATATCATCACCCATGAACCAAAGTACTGAGTTAGTTGCAGATTTACGAGATGAACCCGTACCAACTACATCACCCACGTATGCAAGAGGTAAACCTTTAGTTTTAAGCTCTTCTAGTTGTGAGATTGGACCAACTTCGCCTGGTTTTTCAGGGTTGATGCCATCACGTTCGTTCTTCAGCATAGCTAAAGCGTGTAATGGAATATCTGGACGTGACCAAGCATCTGGCGCAGGAGAAAGGTCATCTGTATTTGTTTCACCAGTTACTTTGAATACGGTAACTGAGATTTTTTCAGCAACTGCAGGCTTGTTTACAAACCATTCTGCATTTGCCCAAGACGCGATCACTTGCTTAGCAAATTCGTTACCTGCTTTCGCTTTTTCTTCTACATCGTAGAAAGCGTCGAACATTAATAATGTGTTTGAAAGACCTTTAACAACGATTGGCGCTAACGCTTCGTCATCTAAAAGCTCGATCATAGGTGCGATGTTGTAACCACCTAACATAGTACCAAGTAGCTCAGCTGCTTTTTCTTTTGATACAAGTGGAGAGCTCGCTTCACCTTTTGCAACTGCAGCTAAGAAACCAGCTTTGATATAAGCCGCATCATCAACACCCGGTGGTACACGGTTAACTAGAAGATCAACGATGAACTCTTCTTCGCCTGCCGGTGGATTTTTGATTAATTCAATAAGATCAGCCGTTTGCTGAGCATCTAGTGGCGCTGGTACGATACCTAACGCGGCACGTTCTTCTACGTGTTTACGATATTCTTGTAGCACAATATTGCCCTCTTGGTGACGTGAAAGTACTCGGTAGTATTAAGCTAAATACCAATTAAGACCCAGTACTTATAGTATTCTGACGGTTAATTATAAAGCTTTTAAGTATAGATGAAAATCCATGCTGTGGTTAGGCACTTTATATTCACTATAAATACCATGAATAGTACTAGAAAAAAACGCTATTCAAATGAATATTTATTAAGAATCATTCCTATCTACTTACTTTAAGTCTTAGAAATAAAAAAACCCAGCACTAGGCTGGGTTTTTAAAATTTTCGTAAAGGGTTAGATTAACGCTCTACTTTAACACGCTCAATTACAGTTACTTTCGCTTCAACACGACGGTTTTCAGCGTGAGCTTCTGGCGTATTTGCAGGGTTTTTAAGGCGTTCTTCACCTAAACCAACAGTAGTAAGACGCATTGGGTCAATACCGTCTTCGATTAGTTTCTTAGCAACGGCATCAGCACGTTTCTTAGATAACCACTTGTTGTAGTCAGCTTTACCTACTGATGAAGTGTGACCTTCAAGTACTACGTCAGTACCTGGGTGCTCTTTTAAGAACTTAGCAGCGCGGTCAATATCATCTAAGTATTGTTGAGATACTTTAGAAGTGTTGTTAGGGAACGTGATTAGTAAGCTCTTAGTTACTTCACGATCTTCATATAATGTACAACCAGTGCCATCAACAGCGTCAGTCATTGGCGTGTTTGCACATTGGTCATCAGCATCAGGGATGTTATCGCCATCGCTATCAACTGGCTCAACTGCAACAGGAACAACTGTTGGAGCAGGTTCAACTGGCTCTGAAGCAGAGCTTTGTGCGCCAAAGATGTAGCTTAGGCCTAATTTAGCGCCAACATCTGTGTAACCACGGTCAAGACCTTGGTATAAAGATGTTTCAGCGTTAAATGCGAAATTATCTGTGAAGTAGTGTTGGTAACCAGCACCCACGTTTGCGAACATTAGATCTTCGTCAACCGCATCAAGATTTTTAAGACCGAAAATACCGTAGAATGGACCACCACCTAAGTGATATAAAGCGTCGATACCGTAACGCTTGCCGCTTTCAGAACCACTCATTGTAGTGCCATCGTTTAAATCTACGCTGTAGTCGAAATCCATATCAGCGTATTCTAAACGAGCGCTCCAGTAATCACTGAAACGATAACCAAGCTCTAAGCCCCAACCTGTAGAATCATCTACATTTAGGCCGCCAGCTGAAAAGTCACGAACGTCTTCCCAAGATGCGTCATAGTAGTCGCCAAATGCGCCGATGTAGAAACCTTGCTTTTCGGCAGCGAAGCTTGAAGCACTAGTTGCAGCAAGTGCTAAAGCAATAGTAAGTGATTTTAATTTCATTGTTTCCTTCCCATTTTCACAATTAAAATTGTAGCTAAGTTGAACCAGCTCAATCAGTTTAAACAGAGTAGTCGACTAATAGTTAATCAAAACTTAACGAACTCGGTACAGAACAAAAATCTTGCCGAGTAATTTCAGTCAATTACCCAATAATAGGTTATCTAAATAACTTTGCATAACAATGCCTTTAGATCGCTTTGTTATGATTAGGTGAAAGCCGCTTTTCAGCCCAATCTACTGACTTCAAAACCGATAAAAGTCCATTCCCAATTACATTATTATATTGGTTATTTTTAAATCAACAAGTTGAAAGCAACTTTATTTGTAAATTTTCGTTAAAAAGCAAAACTTTAGTGCTATTTTATTGATATAAATCATAACACTGGCGGCTAGCTTGCTCAATCAACGAACACTTAGATTTTAAAAAATGAGCATTTACAATTGTTATCAACCATAAAGATTAACCCTTAAGTACCACAAAAAGTTTGGTAATTACAATCACCTTCCTTCGGAGGTTGATACCATGCAGCAAATTGTTCCTCATACTTATATGGAGCTTTGATGACTTTCATAAACTCATCAAGTGAAACGCTTTGAGCTGTTTGTTCATACTCAGCCAAGATCATTTCAATATTATGATTGCGTGGAATGACTGCAGGATTAACAGCGCGCATTGTGCTGTAACTTTCAGAAGATGTTCTTAACCTCCATTTTGAAACCCACCCTTTAAGTTGAGAGTCAATAGCAAAGTCTCTCACTAAAGATTCAGTAAGCGCATTGAAAGTATTGGTATAATCAAGCTGATGTTGTTTCATTAAACTCAGCAATTCTGAAACTAAAGCATGATCGCCTTCTTGCTGACCTGCTAATCCTAATTTCTGCTGCCACATAGTATTAAATGCATCATTGAATTTAGCTGCAAAGCCATTCACTACCGGCGAGAGTTTTTCGACGGCACTCTCTTGATCAGCAAATAACGGAATTAAGCTTTCAGCCAAACGTGCAATATTCCAATTGGCAATATTGGGTTGATTACCAAATGCATAACGTCCTTGATGGTCAATTGAACTGAACACCGTGTCTAGGTCAAACTGATTCATCATCGCACAAGGACCATAGTCAATCGTTTCACCACTAATCAAGGTATTATCGGTATTCATCACGCCATGTATAAAGCCAATTCGCATCCAGCTGATAACCAGCTCAATTTGCTTATCGAGTACGGCAGTTAAAAATTCAATGTAGCGTTTTTCACCCGTACTGCTAATGTCAGGAAAATGACAATTAATTGCGTAATCAACGAGCTTTTCTAGCCCTTCGATATCCCCTTGTGTGGCTAAGTATTGAAATGAGCCAACACGGATATGGCTTTTAGCTAGGCGAGTAACAACTGCACCCGGGCGAGGTGGCTGACGATATACCGTTTCACCAGTTGTAACCACAGCTAAACAGCGTGTAGTTGCGATGCCAAGCGCATAAAGCGCCTCACTCATGATGTACTCTCGTACTGCTGGGCCTATGGCGCAGCGACCATCACCACCGCGCGAGAATACTGTTGCTCCAGCGCCTTTTAGCTGCAAGTCCCACAATGTGCCATCTTTATCTGCAATAGCGCCAAGCAAATGTGCTCGGCCATCACCAAGACGCGGTGAAAAATGACCAAATTGATGACCTGAGTAACCAAGTGCAACTGGTGCAACGTCGTTATCTATCGTTGAACCAGATAACAATTTAGCTAAAAATTCGCTGTCGTGATTAATCGCAAAATTATCAGCGAGCTTGTCATTGAAGAGCAGCAATTGCGGCTCAGCAACGGCGCTAGGCATATCTTTAATCGCAAGTAGTTCACTAATATCTGTGTATCGAGTTTGCAGTTTCATAACTGTCCTTAACGTGTTGCGACACCTACGCGGTTATCACCTACACCATAAGCCACGAGCTGACTAAGTGCCTGCAGGCTGTAGCCACTTTGCTGTTGTAATTCATTGAAGAAGTCTTGCGCCGCTTGTAATGACTTTTTAGTTTGTAAGCCGCCATCAATCAACTCATGGGCACGCAAGTAGGCTTCTACATCGCGAGAAAGCAAAAAGGTATCTTTACCAAGCGCTCGCAAAGCGTAAGGGCCAGTGTTGCCTCCTAATCGAGCGCCATGTTTTTTAAGATAAGCCCACAGACCAATAATTTTGTCAGTTGGCCAATCTGCGATAAATTGACTGAAGCTGCCATGTTTCTCAGCAACTTCGTGGATCATGTACGCATTTTCAGGGATCGTTTGTACTTTTTTGAAATTTCGGATGATACGTTCGTCACTGGCCTTTTGCTCAAGCATATCCGGTGGCATCATCAATAATTTTTCTACGCTGAAATCCCAAAACACATCACGGAAACCAGCCCACTTATTATTGATTACAGACCAATAAAAGCCGCTTTGAAATACTTTACGCGTAAACTCTTCTAACCATAAATCGTCATTCATTTTGGCAATATCAGTATCATCGAGCGGGTTTGATAACAGCGCATGCAGCATTTCTTCACTGCCCTTTCGAGATACGGCTCGTTGATAAATATCGTTGAATTTTTCCATCATTTTTCCAATTTATTTGGTTAACGCTAAGTGTACGTAAAAACACGGTTATACGTAACCATGTTGCAAAATCGGTCACTAAAAAACAAATCCTTCGCCTTGACACCTAGATGGCTAAAATGCTTTAATCGCCGCCAATACCCTATTTAACTATGTTGGCTTTAACCTTTGAAGCGAGCATAAAGGGCTGGAAGAGGTGCGTTATTCAGGTAGCGTATGGGAAGAGCACAGACTCTGATGATCATACGTGAGGGGAATTAACGCCGAGAAGTAACACCGTTTGTGAGGTGCTTATTTCGGGCGACTGGGCTGAATCCCAGCGACTGTCACCAACAATAGCAAAACGCTATTGATTAGTTTGGTGGAGAGCTTCTGGTCTTAGTATAATAAGGCCGTTGCGTCTTTATTATTTTAAGCCCATTCGCTCTTCGAATTATACCTTGTTCGAATGACGACATGCGGCTCCATTCAATTGCTCCCGCATAAACTCTTCGAATACCTTATAAGTTCGTGAGAGATGATCAACAATTTTGATTTAAACGACTATCCATTATGGACAGCGCTTGTCACGCCATTTTCTGAATCTGGCGAGGTCGATTACACGGCCCTTGAACAACTGGTCGCTGAGCAGCAAGATGCAAATAACGGCATTTTATTGCTTGGCAGTACCGGTGAAGGACTGGCGCTTTCACTCAAAGAGCAACAAGCCATTGTTGAGCATGTTTGCCAATTAGCACCGACTGTACCACTCATGGTTGCTGTGGGCGGCATGAACCTCAAGCAACAAGTTGCTTGGGTTGAATACTGCAACCAACTACCTATTCATGGCTATCTATTGGGCTCACCTCTGTATGCAAAACCTGGGGTTGTTGGCCAAACACATTGGTTTGAAAGCCTACTCAACGCAAGCCATCACCCTTGTATGTTGTATAACGTACCAGGACGTAGCGCAGTTGAGATCTCACCGCAGGTGATCAAAAACCTTGCTGAACACAAAAACCTTTGGGCTTTAAAAGAGGCCAGTGGCGACATTAGCAAATTTGAAGGCTTTAGAACGGCATCACCAACATTAGCCATTTTCAGTGGCGATGATGCACTTATGCCGTATTTTGCTCAAGCTGGTGCCAAAGGTTTAGTTTCGGTTGCCGCGAATGCTTGGCCGATTCAAACCCATGAGTTTGTTAAACGCAGTTTAAGTGGTCAATACCCAAATCTATTCACCGATTGGTCGCAAGCAATCCAAAGTTTATTCGCTGTAGCAAATCCAATCCCCGTAAAAGTACTGATGCACCTGCAAGGTAAAATAAATACCCCGCATTTACGTCCGCCGCTTACACATTTAGAGCTTGAGCAAACAGACAGCATCACCCACGCAAACAACACAATTTTATCTTGGAACTAAAAACAGGTTTTATCATGAGCTGGTTAGAATTATTAAACAACTTAGAATCAGGCGAAGTTCGCGCAGCAACACAAGACGAGAACGGCAACTGGCACGCCAATGTTGAAGTTAAACAAGGCATTTTAGAAGCCTTTAAGAATGGTACAAATACCGAGTTCCCGGGTGGTTTTGTTGATAAGCACAACTTAGCACCACAAGGCTTTGCAGCAGATGCAGGCGTGCGTATGGTACCAGGTGGTAGCAGTGTTCGTCGTGGCGCACACGTTGCCAAAGGCACCATTATCATGCCACCAGCGTATGTAAATATTGGCGCATTCATCGACGAAGGCACAATGGTCGACAGCCACGCATTAGTGGGTTCATGTGCACAAGTGGGTAAAAATGTTCACCTAAGTGCGGCAGTACAATTAGGTGGCGTACTTGAGCCAATTGGTGCCAGCCCTGTGGTTATTGAAGATGGCGCATTCATCGGTGCAGGCTGCGTTATTGTTGAAGGTGTGGTTGTGAAAAAAGGTGCTGTACTTGCGCCGGGTGTTCGCTTATCGGCAACCATTCCTGTCTACGATTGCGTTAACGAGCGCCAGCTAGACAAAGGTGAAGCAATTCCAGAAAACGCGATTGTGATCCCAGGCTCTCGTCCAGCTTCAAATGCATGGGGTCGTGAACAAGGTCTAAGCATGTCGTGTGCATTGATCGTGAAATACCGTGACGAACAAAGCGATGCATCATTACTGTTAGAAGAGGTTTTACGTTAATGAGCTTTTTGAGCACGCCTATCAAGCAAGCGGTTGAACAAGTTTCAACGCATCTTGATACGCCATTTTTTATCTATGATTTAGATAAATTAACTGCACATTTAAATCAACTGACTGCACAAACCGATGTAAAACTTTGGTATGCCGTTAAGGCCAACCCACTGTCTCGCATTATTCAATGTTTAGACAGCGCAGGGTTTAACTTTGATGTTGCAAGTAAAGGTGAACTTGAGCAAGTACTTGCCCAAGGCATCGATAGCAAGCGCGTGCTCAACACAGGGCCTGCAAAAAGCCCTGCACAAATTTCACATTTTATTGCTCGCGGCGTACGTACTTTTGTGGCCGAGAGCATTAACCAAGTTCGCTGGTTAAACGAACAAGCAACAAAAACAAATTGTCAGCTGCAAGTTCTATTGCGTGTACAACTTCGTTGGCCAGACAGCGAAAAGAACCCACTTGGTGGTGATAGCCTTACCCCTTTTGGTTTGGGCTGTGATGAGTGGCAAGCACTCACTGCAAGTGATTACCCTGCTCTTAGCTTTGATGGTCTGCATATTTTCCAATGGGGCAATATGCTGAGCACTGACAAGCTCGCCGAGCTATGGCGCGCGATGATTGCGCCACTGCAACAGCTAGCACGCTCATTAAACATTAATCTTAATATTCTCGACTTAGGGGGTGGCTTAGGCATTCCTTATACTCAAGATGCTAACCGACTTGATTGGTCTGCACTTATCGAGACCCTAGCGAGCATAAAAGCAGATGCCGGTGTTAATGAGCTTTGGATGGAACTTGGCCGCTATGCGGTGGGCGAATGCGGCCATTACGCAACGCCAGTTGTTGAGCGTAAAGTAAATTACAATCAACAGCAGGTCATTTTATCAGGCGGTATTAACCATTTACTTCGCCCAGCTGTGACAAGCCAAGATTTTCCTGCATCGTTACTACGCGAATCGACGGCTGAGCCTGCAGCAATGACTTTATACGGGCCACTTTGCACCGCCCTTGATTGCTTAGGTGAGCACCAATTAGCGAGCGATTTAAATGAGCAAGACTGGTTGGTATTCAGCCAATGTGGCGCGTATGGCTTTACCGAAAGTATGCCGTACTTTCTATGCCACGAATTAGCGGCTGAATACATCCTTGAACAAGGCAATATTGAGTGCATCCGTAGCGCTGAAGATGCCAGCTATTATTTAAGGTAATCACCATGAGTAAAGAATTAATCAGCCAAGAGAATATTGTTGTTGGCGAGATTGCAAACGGCCTACCTCTAACAATCCCAGTGTATCGCTTAAAAGGCGATGGCACGGGGCCAGACGTGTATATACAAGCCAATATGCACGGCGCTGAAGTACAAGGTAACGCCGTAATTTATCAATTGCTTGAGCAGCTAAAATCACTCAAGCTGCGTGGCGATATTACCCTAGTGCCTTATGCCAACCCTATTGGCTGCAACCAAAAATCAGGTGAGTTTACTTTAGGTCGCTTCGATCCAATTACTGGCACCAACTGGAACCGTATGTACCGCTTTAATAAAGCGTTACCGTCACAGATTGCTGAACAGTATAAAGACAGTGATGATGCGACCCTTAAAGCGGCGTTTAAACAGGCACTCGTTGCTGACATCGACAGTCAATTAACGGGCCCAGATTACAGCCTACCAACGGGTAAGCGTATTGCCCTTAACTTGCAAAAGCTTGCTCATCAGGCTGATATTGTTTTAGATCTTCACACCGGGCCTATCTCAAGTCAGCACTTATACTGTCCTGAATACGCCAAAGACAGCGCGAGCTACTTTAACATCGAACATGTGCTATTGATCCCAAGTGATTTTGATGGCGCGATGGATGAAGCGAGTTTCTGTCCATGGTGGTCACTATCTGAAGAGCTTGGCAAGCAAGGCCGTGAATTCGCTGTTCAAGTCGAAGCATTCACCGTTGAGCTAGGTAGCCAAGAAAAAATCGATTTAAGTGCAGCACTTGATGATGCAAATAGCATTTTAAGTTACCTCAATCACAAACAGGTATTAGTTGATGCTGCGCACCAACCAAAAGCGATGACACGCTATGCCTGTATGCTTGAAGATTATATAGCTTACTACGCCCCTATGGGTGGCATGGTTGAATACCTTGCCCCACTGGGTGGCCATATTAAAGCAGGTGAGCCTATCGCCCGTATTTTAAGAATGGAGCGCTACCTTTCTGAGCAGCCCCTACAAACATTAAGTTTTGATAAAGACGCCATCGCTATTTTGCATTTTGCTTCAGCAAGCGTGAATCAAGGTACTGAACTTTATAAGTTTTTTACCAACGTATTTGAGCTATAAGCTCATTCCTTCTCATTGCGTGAGAGTCGACGGCTTATGCCCTTAGGCCGTTACAGCAGGGCTCCAAGCTTAGCTTGGGGCTCTCTATTTACCTAAAATTTCAACAATTCAGTACAAGTTCACGGTTACTTATGTAAAAATCGTTATAATTATACCTACTTACAAGTCTACTGAAAGGGAACTGCAATGGGATGGCGCATTTGGCTGGCAGCCGCTGGCTTATTTTCTGTACCTGTATTTGCTCAAACTGAACAACCACAAACTAACGAACAAGATGACGCGCTAGAACTCGTAAAGCAGTGTATTTTGAACGAAGCTATTGGCGGTGACGGTAAACAAACACTCGAAGAACTTCGTAAAAAATGTTCTGACTTAGACGAGAGCAAAAAGCTCACCGCTCTTGAAAAACGTAAAGCCCGTGAAGAAGTAAGTAAGAAAAACCGTAATGTGATCACCCCACATAAGCGTAACTATATATTGCCGCTGTCTTACGTATCCAATCCTAATGAGCGCCCTTTTGATGGCCTAAAAGACCTCGCTGAAGAAGTCGATGGCGAGCCACTTGATAATCTTGAAGTAAAATATCAACTATCAATCAAAGTGCCTATCTTCGAAGGCTTCTCAGATAAAGACCAAGGCGTATTTTTTGCATTTACCATGCAATCGTTTTGGCAGTTTTATAACAAAGATATTTCATCACCGTTTCGTGAAACGAATTATGAACCTGAGATATTCTGGGTGAACTACCTCGACCCTGAGCATGTGCTTTGGGGCGATGAAATGGCAATTGCAATTGGTGCCTCACATCAATCGAATGGCCGCAGCCAGCCAAATTCACGTTCATGGAACCGTATTTATGCGGATTTCTTATGGGAAAAAGATGGCTTTGTATTTAGCTTTAAGCCTTGGTACCGCATTCCTGAAGACAAAAAAGACGATGAGATCGAAGCCCGTGGCGATGATAATCCAGATATCTACAAATACATGGGTTACTTTGAGTTCTCGGGTGCATACCGTTACAACGAGCATGAATTTAGCTTTATGACCCGTAATAACTTAAATTCAGATAACCGCGGTGCAATCCAATTAGATTGGTCTTTCCCTCTTTGGGGCCGATTACGTGGTTACGCACAATACTTTAATGGTTATGGCGAAAGCTTAATTGATTACAACGCCGATATTGAACGTTTTGGTGTGGGTATTCTATTAACTGACTTACTTTAACTGATAAAGAGCGAGCTTTAGTTAGCTCGCTCTAAATAGTCGTTATTTTTTAACGATGAAGTGACCTTCAAATTCTGCCACTAACACATCACCATCGTATACATTCACTGGCACATGGTAGCTTGCTTTACCACTGTCTTCTAACTCCGCTAACTTGCCTTTACAACCAGCCAGCTCAACACTACCACGAGGGTCGTTATTCAGTGGTTTAAGGTATTTAATGTTGGCATCAGCTAACACGATATTCCCTTCAAGCCCTGCTTCTTTTAGTGCAAGGTAAGTTGCGCCCCACCCTGTTAAAGTCGCTAAACTATAAATCGAGCCAGCAAACATGGTGTTATGAAGGTTTAAGTTCGCATCTAAGTCAGCGCGAGTAGTAAACTGCCAATCGGTATAGCTTTCTACTTTAATGCCCATCGCATCACTGATTGGGATCGACTCACGCCACGTATTTTGCAGCACTTGTGTCCAGTTTGGATGACGGAACCACCCCGGCTCAGACGGCTTTTGTTTTACCATTTTCCAGTGCTGAACATCATCATAAGCAAGGTGCGCTTTTTCTTTTACTTCGTAGCCATGGCGCTTATAGAAATCAAGAGCTCGCTCACGAGCAAACAATACCAGCTCGTCGGCATCTTGAGTCCATGCTATTTTTTCTAATTCATGTAATAAACGGCTACCAATATGCTGGTTGCGATTACCTTCAGCGACCGCCATATATCGAACTTGCGCTTGCTTGTGATTATTAAAATGCAGGCGAGCTACGCCTAATACGTCGCCGTTATTATTTTTGATAAAGCGGTGCTCTGCGTCTTGCTCCAAGTCATCTTGCTCAGAACCGCGCGGCTCGCCCCAAGGTGCTCTTAAAACCTGCCAACGTAATGAATAATACGCTTGCCAATCTTCGCTGCTTTGTGGGGTGGTCACTTTAAACATAAAAACTCCTGTGATAATTCAGCCACTGTCTGTTGTTTTTCTCATGGCCTTTTGAATGCGAATTACGATACGCTATCTTCTAACAAGTTGGAATAATACTTTGGTGACCCAGCCTAAATTATTATTCTTAGCTGTAAAAACTAATGCACAATTGCACTTTATGCCTACTGGTCTATGCTGAAATAATTGTCTTATTTTTATAATGATATTGCTAAAGGCCCGAAATATGGAACATTTTCTTGAACCCAGTGGCGCAGTAAAACATAGTTTTATTGAGGACTGTCACCGATTAGGGCAACTCATTTATTGGCATAAGCAAGGCAATTACAGTATTCAAGTTAGGCAACTTAACCAATTACGTTGGTTACTGATCAACGAAACCCTGCAATCCGTTATCGAAAAACGCCGCCCTGCTAGATTACTTTTCCCACACTTACAATACCTTGCAAAACTTTGGCAAGACCTAGACGAACCTCAAAAGATTTTAGAACTAGGGCTAGGTGGTGGTGCTATTCGTAATTACTTACAGCACACCTACCCTGATAGCCAACTGACATCAGTAGATAAAAACCCCGACATAATTCACTGCTATAAACGCTATTTTGGGGGCGATCACGCTAATAACCTACACTGTTTTGATGCTCAGCAAGTGTTAGAGCAAAACAACGAATACAATTGGATTATCCTAGATTTATTCAGTGAGGTAGATGCGCCATTATTTTTATACAAACACCAGTTTTACACCAAACTAAGAGCAGCGATGGCCAAAGATGGCTTGTTGTTCATTAATTTTTTATCTAATCACCCATCGCAGCTAAAACAACTTGAACACCTACTGATCACTGAATTCGGTAAACGGCCAAGCATTGTAAAAATCCCCGACTACGTGAACCACATCGTGATGATAAAAAAGTAGCTGTCTGTTACACAGATAAATTAAAAGTAACGGGACCATCGTTACATAGGCTTACTTGCATATCAGCACCAAATTGCCCTGTAGCCACTGTTAAGCCTGCTTTTTTAGCTTCTGCGATAAAATACTCATAGAGCGTATTAGCTTGTTCTGGCGTGCCAGCACTTGAAAAGCTCGGACGCATGCCCTTTTTAGTGTCGGCTGCTAACGTAAACTGCGAAACCACTAAAAGCTCACCTTTGATATCATTCAAACTTAAATTCATCTTTCCTTGTTCATCGGTGAAAATACGGTAATTACTGACTTTGTGTAAAAGCTTTTGAGCGCTTTGCTCGGTATCCTGTTTTTCAACACCTAATAGCAGCAAAATACCTTGTGAAATTTCACCGACTACTGCGCCTGCCACTTCTACTTTTGCCTGTTTTACTCTTTGAATTAAGCCTTGCATTGATCCCTCGATAACTTGATATACATTAAATCTGCGGCACGTCGCATTGCCGCCAAATATACCTGATTATCGCTACTGTGCCCAATGCCATCTAAAATCAATAATTGCGCATTTAACTGTTCAGCAAGCTGCTGTACGGCACTATAGCGACAGATCAAATCGGCACGGCCATGAATAAACCACATGGGTAGATGCGTTAAGACATGCGCATTTTCTGCGATATAGCCCTCTTCAATAAAACAGTGATGACGAAAATAATGCACCATTAACCTTGCTTGATTTAGCCCAACATGAGGCTCTTGTAACCCCCAGTTTGTTAAGGGCTCACCATGACATAACACCTGCTCCCAATGACACCACAGCTTGGCAAATTTACTGGCTTTAATTTGATCATCACTGTTTAGTTGTTGCTGATAAAAGTCGAGTAAGGCATGCCAATCAGTGTAATCATGTGCAAATTCATTAAAGCATTCAGGATAGAAATGCGCACCGGCTCCTTTTGTTGTGTAAAGCCATTCAAAATCACTGTTACAAGCTAAAAAACTGGCACGTAAAATAAGCCCCGAAATGTGTTCTCGGTGCTTAATTGCATATACGAGCGCTAAGGTTGCCCCCCAAGACTCACCACACACTAGCCACTTTTCAATGCCCAACTGATTGCGTAAAAACTCGAGATCGGCGACTAACTCTGAGGTGGTATTTTGAGAGATATCATGAGGAGTTGAGTGACCACAGCCACGCTGGCTGAACATGATCACCCGAAAACGTTCTAAATCGAAAAAGCGGCAATTTTCAGGACACAAACCCACACCGGGCCCGCCATGACATAGCACCACAGCGATACCTGTCGTGGCCCCATACTCTTGCACATGAATTTGATGACCATCGCCAACACTCAAATGATAGTCACGGTTGGCAATATAATGTGGATGTAACTGCACCTCGCTCTCCTTAGGTGCAGTATATTTAAACTTCTATATCAGGCGTGTCTTCAATGTTTTCAGGGCTGATACAAACAGTAAATTCTGCACCGAGTAATACGACAACCCATGACAAATACACCCATACAAACAAAATTGGGATCGTTGCCAGTGCACCATAAATTACTTCGTATGATGGGAAGTGGCTGATGTACAAAGCAAAGCCTTTCTTTGTCAGCTCGAACAACATAGCTGCAAACAAAGCGCCTGGAATTGCCGCTCTAAATGGAACTCGTGTGTTAGGAACTAAAGTATAGAGCATAATGAAGCCAACCATTGAAATTATGTAAGGTAATAATTTCAATAAAAAGCCACTAAATCCCGGTATTCCTTGATCAGCAAATGACACTAAAGACACGATGTATGAGGTAACACCAATGCTTGCCCCTAATAGTACAGGGCCTAAGCTCAGTACCATCCAATAAACAGCAAACGAAATCATCATAGGGCGTTTTTTCTTGATTCGCCAAATCCGGTTCAATGTGGCATCGACATTGCGAATAAGCAGCAAAGATACCGCCGCTAAAAAGCCCACACCGACGGCAGTCATTTTATTCGCATTACCGGCAAAGGCGCTAATATGCTCTTTAATGACATCTGACGAAGTTGGCACAAGATTAGTAAACAAAAAGTTTTCTATGGTTACCAAGGTGCTTTCGAAACCCGGAAAAGCAGAAAAAATAGCCACACCTACCGCCACTAACGGCACAATTGATAATAAGGTTACATAAGCCAAATAACCCGCATTGACAGTGATTTGATCGTCAATACAACGATTAAGATACTGCATCCACCAAGCAGGCTGTTGCTTTAAGAAAATGCTTATTTGCAGCTTATAACGAGTGAGCTTCTCATCCATAGAATCTAATTTCTGCTAAAATGTTTTGATAATCATAGCAATCCACCACATAATTTGAAATGACAGGTACCTAAAAAGGATTCTCAATGAAAAAACTGACACTTTTAAGTGCACCACTATTTGCAGTAACAATGGCATTATCAGGCTGTCAGTCAGCTTATTACTCAGCCATGGAGTCTGTCGGTGTGCATAAACGCGACATTTTAGTGGACCGCGTAGAAGAAACAAAAGAAGCACAACAAGAGTCACAAGAAGAGTTTCAATCAGCATTAGACAGATTAACCACGCTTATCAATTTTGATGGTGGTGAACTACAAGATGCCTACAATCAACTGAATGATGATTACGAGTCGAGCCTAGCGGCAGCAAACGACGTAACAAGCAACATCAATAAAGTTGAAGATGTAGCCGAAGCGTTATTTGAAGAGTGGGCTGATGAACTTGAGCAATATAAAAGTGCCTCACTAAAACGTGAAAGCAGCAAAAAGCTTAATGCAACTAAACGCCAGTTTGACCAACTGCTACGCTCAATGCGCAGCGCTGAAAGCAAGATGGAACCCGTGTTATCGTCTTTACATGACAACGTTCTGTATTTAAAACATAACTTAAACGCGCAAGCAGTTTCTGCCATCAAAGGTGAGTTCACTAATCTTAAACGCGATATTAAAGTGTTAATGGACGACATGAACAAATCTATTGAAGACTCTAATAAGTTCATTGAGCAAATGAATAAAGCAGGTTAATTAGCCCGCACTATTTTTTACTAAGCCTACTTAAACGTAGGCTTTTTTGTGTAATCTCTTGTTACTTTTTAATGATTTATCTTAAATCTTATTTTGCTAAACTCATGGCAAAGAATAAAAAGTAAGCATGGTATGCATTTAAAAACACTCTCAACACTTATTGCAGCAGCACTTTTAACAGCCTGTAGCAGCCCTAATAAGGTCAATGTTATTGCCGGTGAAGGCACCATCACGCCATTAAAAACCGAGGGGGAGTACGAAGGTCGCTACCACAACCTTTACCCCGGGGATAAAGAATACCCAACAACCTGCACTGATAATTGCTATGCAGAATCAGACCTGCTTATTTGCGACGACAGCAACTCACAATGCCAGTTTCAAGCAGAACAACATGTGCCAGAAATCAACTCAGGGTTTACAGTTCGCTGGCTAGGCCATGCTGGTTTTTATATTCAATCACCCAATGGTGAACAGCTCTTGTTTGATCCAGTCAAAGAGCAATTTGATTCGCCCGTAGACTTGGCCTTTAAGCTCGCAGGCGGTATTTATCGCAAGCCAGGTTTTTGGCCCTCACAAGCTGAAATTAATGACTTAGATGCGGTACTGTATTCACATATTCACTATGATCATTTTAACAAAGCCGATATTGAAGAAATTGGTAACAAACCACGCTATCTAGTGCCATTAGGATTTGCCGATAACTTCCCAACAGGTGGCTTTGATATTTCAGAAATGGCCTGGTACGCAAGTACACAGATTAATGATTTAACGATTCATGCGGTGCCAGCCCATCACTTTAGCAGCCGTATCATGGTGCCTTTCATCTACGATGACCACAACAAAGATTTATGGAGTGGCTGGTTACTTGAGCAAAATGGAAAAACATTATATTTTGCTGGCGATACTGGGTATTCAAAACATTTTCAGGATATTAAGCAAAAATATGGCGAGATTGATGTATGTTTAATGCCCATCGCTTCTTATTATCATGAAGAAAACGGTAAGTGGTACCGCTATGTTCACACAACGCCAGAAGACACTTTAAACGCTGCTGAGGAGCTAAGTTGTAAAGTGATGATCCCATGGGGTTACGGCAACTCAAGCTGGCAAATGGGCGACCATTCAAGTCACTCTGCATTATTGAGATTACTGCACATGCAAAAGCAGATGAACAGCCAAGTTCCCCTTTACATATTGAATGAAGGTGAGCAAGTGTCACTGTAGTGACACTTGCAAGCATTACATAGTATGTGTGAGCAACGAGTCCCGTAAAGCCAACATAAGTTTATGGGCGCTTCCAGCTGACATGGCCAATGGATTAAATTCGCTGCTACCAGAGTACTTTAAGTTTAATGGGGTTGTAAGTTTTGAATAAGGTATATAGCCCATTGACCAATTTTCAAATTCACGCTCAACAATTTCACAGTAATTAAGCATGATTATATTGCGATGGCGAGTGTCATTAAGAATACGATGATAAGTCTCATTGACCGCTTTACGAGATCCTTCTAAGCACTGCAGAAAATGTGTGCTATTAAAACACAGCAACCCTGTTACATTGCATTCAGCATTATTCTTTTTCGCTTTCTCAAGAATATCTTCGATGTCATTAGGCCCAAACCCATCGCTAATTTCACTTGTGTAAATCAGTCTAACTAAATACATCTTACTCTCCTGCAAGTTGGATTTAGAAAAGATAGTACAGATGACATGTTTAGCAAAAAGAGTTAGCGCTTAGCGCAGGCTAAATACTGACTTTTACCAAGACCCCCCTCTCGCTCTGCTTAAAAATTTGAACTGCCCTAATAAACTTGATCCAAATCAACTATTAAATCGGCTTATTTAGCATCAGGAAAATTGCTTGATCTGGATCATATCAGCCGTCCTCAAGCCAGCCTATGATTAACCCATAGACATTAGGAGGCACAACCATGAACGTATTCTTCAGAGATTTTTTTAGCGACCCAGTTTTATTTATGTCATTCGGCATTTTGGCAGTTGTTATCGTTTTATGCCTTTTCTACGTTGGTTTCTTTATTAAGAAAATTCACGACGCAGAAGTTCCTAAATAAGAATTAAGCACGACGCACAAAGCCCCTATCCAATTTATTGTTTAGGGGCTTTTTATTTACATTCAGCTAAAATCTTGTAGCGGTTCTCAAAAAGCAAAAACTTGCTACAATAGGCGCTTATTTTGTTTCGAAAGTGTCAGCTATGTTACCTGAGTTTAAGCCTGCGTGGTGGATGCGCAATCGCCATTTACAAACCATAATGCCGCGCTTTTTTCGCCCTTTTCATAATACCCGCTACGACTTATCGACAATCGATACTCCTGATGGTGACTTTTTAGAACTGGCTTGGGCAACACCTCATAACGAACAAGCCCCCCTCGCTATTGTATTGCATGGCTTAGAAGGCAACATAAATAGCTTTTATGCTAAAGGCATGATGAAAAAACTTAAGCAGCAAGGCTTTGCTGTGGTCTTAATGCATTTTCGAAACTGCTCTCGCGAAGTTAACCGTTTGGCACGTGCTTATCACAGCGGTGAAACTGAAGATCTGCGTTTTTTCATCAACCATCTTAAGATCAAGTTTCCAAAACGCCCGTTATTTGCAGTGGGCTTTTCATTAGGTGGTAATGTGCTGGCAAAGTATTTAGGTGAGCAAGGTGCTAAATCGAACTTAACAGGTGCTGCCGTTGTATCTGCACCGTTTGATTTATCTTCATCTTGCGAAGTTATTCGTAAAAGCTTGGGTAAAATTTATCAAAAATATTTGCTCGACCGGATGAAAAAGTCGATGCAAAGAAAGCTGCCACAAATCGAACAACAAATTAGCCTAACGCCAGAAAAACTTATGGCGATTGATGACTTATGGCAATTCGATAATATGCTCACGGCACCATTGCATGGCTTTGCGGGCGCTGAAGATTATTATCAACAAGCGAGTGCTAAGCCGTTTTTAAAAAGCATTGCAACACCTACACTGATTGTGCACGCCAAAGATGACCCAATGTTATCAATAAAAGCCGTGCCAGATAGCGGAGATGTCAGTGAACATGTTACGCTGCGCATCTCAGAACAAGGTGGCCATGTCGGCTTTATTTGCGGTAAAAACCCTTTTAAACCCGAGTATTGGCTTGAACGAATTGTGCCTGAGTATTTTCAACAATTAGTTAAAAAAGAGCAGCTATGATCATTCCTCACGACCGCCTAGATAAAGAGACTCTGTATAATTTAATCGAAAGTTATGTGTTACGTGAAGGCACTGATTACGGCGAACAAGAGTTTAGTATTGAAAGCAAAGTAGCGCAGGTTCATCAACAGCTTAAAAGTGGTGAAGCCATGGTGTTTTTTTCTGAGTTACATGAATCAGTGACTATTATCTCAAAGGCTGAATTCATTGCCTTGCAGGCAGATCCAGAGTACCAAGCGTCGTTTAACGACTAAACTTGTAAGTTAAACCGTATCCCTTCACAATGGCTTTTTAACTTAAAGAGCCATTAAAAATGAAAAAACTAAGCTCATTGGTTGCCGCTGTTTCTTTGGCCTTGATTGGCCAAGCAAGCGCAGATCAGGTTACTGCATCAGATAAAGCCATTAAACTGGCAAAAGACACTATTTTAATCGATACCCATATCGATGTGCCTTATCGTATTCATAACAAGTGGGCTGACGTAACAAAAGCCACAAGCGACGGTGATTTCGATTACCCGCGTGCTGTGCAAGGTGGTTTGAATGCCCCTTTCATGTCAATTTATATTCCTGCAAACCTAGAATTTGAAGGCAAAGGTAAAAGCTACCAATTAGCAAATCAGCTGATCGACTCGATGGAAGCGATTGTGCAACGCGCGCCAGATAAGTTCGCTATTGCAGACTCTACTGCTGATATTAAAGCGCAGTTTAAACAAGGCAAAATGTCGATTGCTATGGGTATGGAAAACGGCTCACCTATCGAAGGCGACATTAAGAACCTTAAGCATTTTTATGAGCGTGGCGTACGTTACATCACTTTAGCCCACTCGCAGAGTAACCACATTTCTGATTCATCTTATGATATTCGTCGTAAGTGGAAAGGCCTGAGCCCATTTGGTAAAGAGCTGGTAAAAGAAATGAATAACATTGGTATGCTGGTTGATGTATCGCATATTTCTGATGATGCGTTTTATCAAGTGATGGAAATTTCAAAAGTACCTGTGATTGCTTCACACTCATCACTGCGTAAATACACCCCAGGCTTTGAGCGTAATATGAACGACGATATGCTGTTAGCGCTTAAAAAGAATGGTGGTGTTATTCAAATTAACTTCGGTTCAAGCTTTGTTACAGCTCAAGCAGGCTCTTGGTACGATCAACTTAAATCAGCAAAGGCTGAAAAGAAAAAAGACGGTACTAAGCTAAGTAAAGATTTTGATGCTGCTTATCGCGCTAAAAACCCGTTTCCATTTGCAAGCTTAGAACAAGTACTTGATCACATCGATCATGTCGTTGAGCTAATTGGCATCGATTATGTGGGCATTGGCTCAGATTACGATGGTGTCGGCGACTCTCTACCTACTGGCTTAAAAGATGTATCTAGCTATCCTAACCTAGTGCAAGGTCTAATGGACCGTGGGTATAGCGATAAAGACATTAAAAAGATTTTAAGTGGCAATATGCTTCGTGTATGGCAACAAGCTGAAGCATACGCAAAAGCCCATTAATCGACATAAACTCTCTTTAAAAGCGCAGCTAACTAGCTGCGCTTTTTGTTTTTATCATCATAAGTAATTGATAATACAAATGGCTTGTTTTAATCTGCTGATATTACAAAGCAACTTGGATGATGTGATATGTCAACTTGGCAAGGGAATACTGCGCTGGCATTTGCAAGCATTGCACTGGGCTTATCTATTTATAGCCACACAAAATCAATCTCGACGGACAAGCCTGTCGCGATTCAGCAGGCAAAACCCACCTTAAAAAAGCTGGCCATTCCAGAACAAGATAGAGAAAACCTAGTCGCCTTACATGGCTATATTTTAGATCTCGAAACACGCATTCATGAGCTTGAAAATCAAGCGCCAGCCATTGATCCCGAACTGCTAGCAACATTAGTTGAACAAGCGATAGAAAAGCAAGAAAACGAGCGACGTGCCGAAATTGAGAAGAGAAATCCGGCGCTTGGCTGGCTAAGTAATTTACCTGATGACTACCGAGAACGCATCAAAGCAGACCCACAATATGCCGACAGCTCAATAAATGAAGCACTTGCTACCTTACTCAATTTGAGCAAATCAGAAAATGAGCGCTTAGCAGCCTACGGGCAACTAAAAATGACCCTAAGCATGCTCAGACGCGACTTGGACGACAGCCAAGCAAATGCAGTAATCGATGCCATGATAAGCATTAGCGAATACACTAATGATCCTAAGATTCGTGTCAGTACATTAGAGAATTTATCTCGCCAAAATAACGTCTCACCTAAGCTCGCTGAGCATTTCCAAAAGCTGTTACAAACTGACGATAATGACTATGTTCGCAATATTTCTGCCACAGCCCTCATCGGCCAATTTTTCCGTGCCACAAGAGACGGCAACAACAGTTATGCCAGTGATTTAGCAGAACGCATTACCGCTCTTGAAAATAGTAGCAATGCAAAAGTTGCCGAAATCATGGCTGAAAACCTAAAGGGCCCACGCCTTAGAGAAGAGCTAGATAAAGCATTGGGGAAATGATAGAAGGTGCTAGGTGCTAGGTGCTAGGTGCTAGGTGCTAGGTGCTAGGTGCTAGGTGCTAGGACACACTAAATCCAGTTTACCCTCAAGCAACAATTAGTTCCTGTGAACAGAAAGAAAACAACCCGCTTAATCTACTTAAAACTTATGGCTCAGAGCTTCCAGCTAGTCTCTGCCATACCTATCATCAAAACGCTCGATGTCGCTTTCATCTAGTATCGCACCGGTTTGTACTTCAATAACGATCAGCGGTGTGTTTTGTTGATTAGCAAGGCTATGTAATTGCTTTGCCGCAATATAACAAGATTGGTCAGCTGTTAATTCAAATTCGTTATCGCCAACTCGGACATTTGCGACTCCTGATACGACGACCCAATGTTCTGCACGATGTTGATGGCGCTGAGTTGAGAGTTTTGCACCACGGTTTACAATTATTTTTTTCACCTTAAAGCCGGTGCTTTCAATTAAAGTTCGGTAGTTACCCCAAGGCCTAAATACCGCTTGGTGATGGGTCAATTTGTCACTATCAACCAAAGCAAGCTGTTTAAGTAAATCAGGGAGCTTATCGAGTGCACTTTTATCTGCCACTAAGGTGGCATCATGAGTATGTATAATGGCTTGATTACTCACACCGAGCGCCGCAATGGTGTGATCAGCTTCGCTAATAAGTAGATTATTTTCGCTATCTAAACTCACTCCTTGCGAGGCTAAATAGTTACCATGGTGGTCTTTTTCAGCGATTTTCGACAGCGCTGAAAAACTACCTACGTCACTCCAATTTAAATCAACAGGGATAACAGCAACGTTAGCGCTACGTTCCAAAATAGCATAATCAATAGAATCACTGGGGCATGCTGCGAGCGAATTAGTAACAGGCCGTTGAAAACCTAAATCTGCAGTGAAACTTGCAGCTTTGGCGACACTGTCAGCAATCTTTGGTGCAAAGCGAGTAAGCTCGCTTAAATACACATCTGGCAGAAATAAAAACATGCCACTATTCCAGCTATAGTCACCACTGGCAAGGTACTTTTTGGCTAATTGCAGTGCTGGTTTTTCTTTGAATTCAGCCACCTTAAAGCAGCCTTTATGGGCTAACGGCTCTCCTTGGCGAATATACCCATAGCCGGTATGAGGCTCTGTGGGAGTAATAGCAAAAGTCACTAACTGTTGTTGCTGACAAAGTGCTATAGCATTATCTAAGCAGGCAATAAGCTTCTCAAAGTCACTAATGTGGTGATCAGCAGGCATCACCAGTAAGGGATCCGTTAGGCCATTTTGCAATGCAAATTCAGCCGCTAACGCAATCGCCGGTGCAGTATTTTTACCTTCGGGCTCAAGAAGCAACGTAAAGCTATCAGTGATTTCTGCAATTTGCGCTTTAGCAATAAAACGATGTTCTTCATTACAAACTAAAATCGGCGCATTAAATCGCGAGTCAGCGACACGTAAAAGCGTGCTCTGTAAGAGTGACTTTTCGCTAAGCAAAGATAAAAATTGCTTAGGCATCGCTTTACGCGACAAAGGCCATAAACGAGAACCTATGCCACCAGCAAGAATAACGGGGGTAATTTTGCGACTCATGATTGCTTTAAGTAAATAATCCAACCATGAGTTTAACAAATTTTTGAGTGTGTAGCTTAGGGCAATTACAAGTAAGAATTGATTAGTGCCTAAACAAAAATACCGGCTTAATCTTAAGCATTATTTAACTTGCTAGAATCTTCATTGGTAAGCTTAGGATTGCGCTTTCTGAATCGGCAAAGTGCATCATTACCGCGACATGACCTGCAACAACCAGTGCGTACATTACAGCTGAAAAGCCTTGCCCGTATGTATCAAGAGGAATGAGATGTGAATAGTGACGTCCGCGCCATTCAAAGATAATTTCAAGAGCCCCTACAAATAAGAAGAACACCAGTAGCATCAAGCCAAAGGTATAACTCAGCCACAAGCCAAATAACACACCTAATAAACACACACTTAGACCTATCCATGACCGCATAGAAAAACTTATACTTTTAAGTACATGGCCGCCATCTAAGGGCAAAATAGGTAACAAGTTAAAGAGGTTTAGGAGTGCACTGAGTACTGCCACACCAGCGAATATTTCCATTTCAGTGGCGTAGTAAAGCACGACTCCCAGTACTGAGGTAATCAAGCCAAAAGCAGGCCCCATGAGTGAGATCACTACGTCTTGCCATCGCGTGGTAATTTTATCATCGGAAACAGCCAAACCACCGACAAAGGGAATAAGGTAAATACCTTTAGTTTTAATGCCGAAGTATTTCATCGCACGTACATGACCATATTCATGCACCACCAAGCAAGCAATTAGCATCAAGGCAAATTCAATAGAAAATAACCAAGCATAGCCTGCCACCGAAGCACCCGCTAAAGCCGCTTTAACTACTTTTGCACTTTTAAATAATTTAAAGCCCAGTGCCAGCAAACCAATAATGCCGCGTTTGGGTTCGGCTTCTTGTAACTCCGGTAAAGCAAGCTGGCTCACCTGCTGCTGATTAACAAAAATGGCTAAGCTTTTTTCGTGCACTTTGCTGGTATCAAGACCAATGCGTTGCCCCTGAAAATCAAATTCATAAAGTTCTGGCTCTGGGTTATCGAAAGCAATTGCTTGTTGATGATGAAAAAGCTGAATTAACTGTGAGCCATTTAAATGCAAAATAAAGGTTTCGTCTGCGAGACTCAGCTGAAGTCTGACCATAGTTCTTATAAATACGAATAAAAAGTGCGGCTATTATACTGAGACCTTGCAAAATTACGAATTTCCTTTAGGTACAAGACTGTGTATTTTTCGCACTATAAAACAAGCAAAAAACATGACTAAATAGGGTTTATCTACTACTTTTAACTATAGCGTTCTTGTTCAAGGAGTGAATATGGTTAAGTCAAATAGACACATACTCGTAGTGGATGACTCAAAAGCTATCCTGATTGTTATGCATGCCATCTTGAATGAGCTTGAGGTTCCACACATTACAACCTGCCTAAGTGCAGAAGAAGCCTTAGAAAAAGTTAAAAAAGCCCCTCGCTTTTTTGATGCCATTTTTACCGATCTCAATATGCCAGATATGGATGGCATGGAGCTTATTCGTCACTTAGGCGCCATGAAATACCAAGGTGCAATTGCCATAATTTCTGAGATGGACCCTAAAGTCATTGACCTTGCAGCAGACCTTGCTCGTAAGCATAACGCTCACTTAATTGGTAACGTCACTAAACCAGTGCAACTTAATCAAGTGTACTTACTACTGCAAAAGCTTGAGCACTTTGCTATTCATGTTGAGCGTACAAAAACCCCTATTTCTGAGTCATTGTTACTACATGCCATCAGTCATAATGAGATTATTCCGTTTTATCAACCTAAGATAAATCGCCATGATAATCGGGTTGAAAGCATTGAGGTACTTGCCCGCATCAACACAAGCCAAGAAGACGAAATAATTTTACCTGATCGCTTTATTTGTATTGCTGAAGACCTAGATTTAATAAACCTTATTACTTTCCAATTATTTGAAAAGGCCACTAACGATTTTGCAGAAATTAAAGAGCAGTTTGATCCTAACTTAAAGCTCGCATTTAACTTATCTCCCTCGCAGCTTGAGGACTTAAGTTGTCCAGATAAACTGGCTTTAATACTGCACCTTAACAAGCTCACGCCTAGTGAAGTTATATTAGAGATTACCGAACAGTATGCGCTGCGTAGTGCATCGCAACTTGAATCACTCAACCGCTTACGAATGCGCGGTTTTGGTATTTCACTAGATGATTTTGGCACTGGCTTTACTAATGTTCAGCAGCTAAAAACACTACCCTTTACCGAAATTAAAATCGATCGCACCCTGATCAGTAATATTGAAACCGATCAGTTTTCCCAAGTGATTGTTAGTAGCTTGGTGAATATAGCGATACAAGAAGATCTCGCTATTGTGGCCGAAGGCATTGAACGCGTTGAAGAACTTGAATACCTCGACCGCTACAAAGAATTTATTTTAATGCAGGGCTTTTTGCTGTGCCGTCCAAAAGCCAAAGAAGACTTTTTAAATTGGTCACTCTCATGGCGGCAAATGGTCAAAACCGCAGCGGGGCATCGCCGCTAAGGTTTACGCTTATCGTCACTGACGATGGTGTTACTCGATGCTAAACGCTGTCGCCAACGCTGTTTGGCGACTTTTTGCATATTGGCTGATTGATCATGCTCATCAACAATTTCAAGCCCCATTAATGCTTCAATTAAATCTTCAAGGGTGACAATACCTTGAACATCACCGTATTCATCCACGACTAAACAAATATGCGTACGCTCAGACAGTAAGGTTTCGAGTAAGGTCGGCACATGCAAGGTTTCTGGTACGGTGTAAATAGGCTTAACGAGCTTGCTAATTTTATAGTCTTCACCCAGACGATGATAAGCCAGCATAATGTCATTTTTATGCACAAAGCCAATAATATCATCACCATTTTTGTCATAAACCAATACCCGTGAGAACGAAGAAGAACCATGCTCCGACAAGTATTGGTTTACGGTTAAATCTTTATGGACTTTAAAAAGCACCGTACGTGGTGTCATTAAAGTATCGAGTTTGGCATGACGAAAATGCAGCAGGCTGCGTATGATCTCAGATTCATCTTGCCCAAGGGCTCCTGATTCAGTGCCAATATCAGCCATGGCTTCAATCTCTTGGCGAATATAATAGGCTTCATCGTAATTACGCCCCAAAAAGCGCGTTAAAATGTCAGCAAACCACACAAAGGGTTTTAGAATAAACACTAACCAAATTAAGCTCACACTAACAATGGGTGTTAATCCTCGCCAATAATTAGCCCCTAATGTTTTAGGAATAATTTCAGAAAGCACCAGTACCAATAACGTCATAATTGCGGAGGCTACGCCAACCGCAGCATCTGAAAACACCACTGCAGCTTGTGCGCCAACGCCAGCGGCACCCGCCGTGTGCGCTATGGTATTTAACGTGAGTATTGCCGCCAACGGTTGGTCTATATTGTCTTTGAGTTTACCTACCCGCTTTGCTAATTGCGGTTGTTGCTTTCTTAGCATCGCAACATAACTTGGCGTAATACTTAACAGTACCGCTTCCATCACTGAGCACAAAAACGAAACCGCAATGGCAACAAACATATAAACAAGTAGCAATGTCACGCTGAGCCCTCTTAAAAAAGTTAACCTGCTCACCATAGCAATTGAAAACCACAAGCTCAAACCCGACTGCAATCTAACGCAGAGCACTTTTTGGGTAATTTGCAGCGTGCTATATTGGTTTAAATTACCTTCAACAGGCGAAACTATGACACTTTCAACTACTTGGCTAAGCCAATCAGCCAAGCTAAAAACAACATTTAGTGCATTAGCGTTATGTGCGTTAAGTAATACAGCAATGGCCGCTGCCATTGATAAATCAGCGGTGCAATTTATTGGCCCTCTTGGCGAAGATATGCAACTTAAGCCATATCAAACGGATCATCGCGATGCCATTATTGCTAACCTATTACCTAGCTTGCAAAAAAGCGGCGATAGCATACGCGTATTTGGCAATGAGCTTGACTGGCAATCATTCGACAAAGTGAGTGCGCTAACACTTGGTGGTTTACAGGCACTCAAATTTACCGCCTCAACTGCACGCTTTAGCCAAGGCTCATTAACGCTTAAAGGCATTGAAAACGCGCAGCTATTTATTGATGGTGAAAAGCAAACAGAAAAAAATAAAAGCTATGAGCTAGCTTTAAGCCAAGGCGATCACCAGTTTGTTATCATCACTGAGCAAGTAGCTAACTGGAATGAGGTTGAGCTTGATTTTACGGCTAAGTCTGAACTAGATGCAGTGCAATTTAGTGCTAAACAACAACACGGTTTGTCAGCTAAGCAATTATTCGATGCGCCAACGGTCAGTTATATTTCAATGGCACCAAATGGCGATTACTTCATTACCAGCCAACGTCATTACGAAGATGCAACCGCTAATCAAGCGCAATATGTTACTGAGCTTAAAGACGCAAAAAGCAATACGCTTTATCGCTTTGAATCAGCCCAACCGAGTAACATTACTTGGAGCCCAGACAGCAAAAGCTTAGTGTATTTATTAAATGGCGAGCTTAAACGTTTAAACCTGAAAACCATGCAACTTAGCGTCATTGCTAAAAACCTCGCGGGTGCAAGTGGCTTTCAGTTTTTCGATAACAACAGCTTAATTTTTAGTTGGTCGAAGTCTCCAACAGACAATGGCAAGCTCACTAAGCATTACCAAGGCCTGCAAGACCGTTGGTCTTATGCTCGTACCACGTCGCAAGTCTATTTACTCGATATCGCAACTGGTTTAAGCAAAATATTAAGCCAAGGCCCGCTTAGCCATTCACTTGAAGATTTTGACGCTAAAAGCGGCCACGTTTTGATGAGCCGCTCAGCACAAGCAATGCAGCTATCACCACAGCCAGCAACAGAGCTTGTTGAGCTAAACCTAGCTTCATCGGCTATCACGGTACTTGGTCAATACAATACCTTTAATCAAGCTAAATATACTGACGACGGAATTTATGTCACTGCCGGTCCAGATTTTAACAATGGCTTAGGTCGTAACCTTCCTGAAGGTATGCTTGCTAATAACTATGACGGTCAACTTTATTTGCTAAGCCGTGACGGTAAAAAAACCAGTGCACTAAGTAAAGAGTTTAACCCGGCTATCGGCCAGTTAAATGTGCTTGAAAACGGTGATGCGCTTATTAAAGTTACCGAGCAAGATACCGTACAACTTTATCAATTCGACTTGAGCAAAAAGCGTTTTAATAAAGTGAATACGGGCTTTGATGTTGTGGAGCAATTTAGCTACTCAAACGAGCGTACCCCACGCATTTTGGTTACCGGCACCACAGCGTCAACACCTCAGCAGTTAAAACAACTCAGCTTAGGTAAGGGTCGCGCTAAAGTAGTGTGGGATTCTAAACCAATTGGCTATGAAAATACGCAAGTAGCCTCACTGGAAGAGTTTAACTTTACTAATAAAGATGGCATTGAAATAAAGGGGCGAGTTTATTTACCCCATGATTTAGATAGCAATAAACAATACCCTGCACTGGTTTATTATTATGGTGGTACATCGCCAGTAACTCGTGGCTTTACAGGCCGTTACCCGTTTAACTTATGGGCTGAGCATGGCTATGTTGTTTACGTTGTGCAACCTACTGGCGCAACAGGCTTTGGCCAAGAGTTCTCAGCTAAACACGTCAACGCATGGGGTGAATACACTGCCAACGATATCATCGACGGTACTAAAGCCTTTTTAGATAAATATAACTTTGTAGATAGCAAACGTGTGGGTAATTTAGGGGCCTCTTACGGCGGCTTTATGACCATGCTACTCGCAACTAAAACGGATATTTTCAGTGCATCGATTGCCCATGCAGGGATTTCAAATATCACCTCGTATTGGGGTCAAGGTTGGTGGGGTTACTTATACTCAGCTGAAGCATCTAAAAATAGCTACCCGTGGAACAATCCTACACTTTACAGCCAACACAGCCCGGTTTTTCATGCTGACAAAGTAACAACGCCGTTATTACTCCTTCATGGTGATTCAGATACCAACGTACCGGTTGGTGAAAGCCACAATATGTACACGGCATTAAAGTTATTAGGTAAAGATGTTGACCTGATTGAGTACAAAGGTGCAGATCACCAAATTTTTGCTCGTGATAAACGCTTCGACTGGTGGAATACCATGTTGGCTTATTTCGATAAAAACTTAAAAGATCAGCCACAATGGTGGCAATACCTTTATCCTGAAAAGTAGTTTAATCATTTGGCTGGGCACGCTGTGAGTGCTCAGCTGTCATTCTTTTCAACTATTGCTAAGCCATTAAATTGTAAGAAATAGTTACAAACCTCGCTATGACACTTCTCAGCCTTTGCCATACAGTGCTAACATAACAACAAATCAAGTGTGAAATTAAAGCGAATGACTATTCAAGTTTTATTGGTTGAAGACGACGAACTACTCGTTAAGCGCATTCTTAATCATTTTAAAGAAACTGAGTTTAATATTGAGGTAGATTCAACGGGGGCCGATGCATTAAGCATTGTGCAATCGCGTGCGTCATCAAAAGAAGCAATTTCTTTAGCCGTTATCGACATTGTGTTACCAAAACGCGATGGGCTTTTGCTTGCCAAAGAACTTAATGCACTGACGGATATTGGCGTTATTGTGCTATCTAGTCGTGACTCGCAAGCTGACCGTATTGCTGGTCTTGCACAAGGTGCCGATGACTACATTTGCAAGCCGGTTGACTTACTTGAACTCGAACTGCGAATGCGCGCTCTTTTTAAGCGCATAAAAGGCTCTCAGCAAGATGATGAGAGTGAAGAGTTTATTGAATATGCCGACTTTAAACTACACCCAGATAACCGCACCTTGATCACCCCTAATGGTGAAGAATCACGTCTGACCGAAGCAGAGCACAAGGTACTTATTTGCCTTATTGCAAATGCCGGTAAAGCGACATCACGTGAAAAAATTTCCGAAGAAATTGGCCAGCCTGACTGGAGCCCAAGTGATCGTACCGTTGATGTGCTGATTGGCCGCTTACGTAAAAAGTTAAGCGATGAAAAAGACCAAAAACGTATCGTTACCGTTCGCGGCAAAGGCTACATGCTATCTATTTAGCAAGCTTGCTAGTACTGCGTTAATTGGCTAATTAACCGTTCAAAGGCGCGATAATTCAGCGCCTCTTTTAATTCATTTAAGGTAATTGCTGGCTGTGCTTTCAAGTCGCTAATTGTGCGTGCAACCTTGATAATGCGATGATACGAGCGTGGTGATAACGCCAGTTTCTCACTGGCTTTTGCTAAAAACTGCAGCTCAGCTGCTGCCAACTCACAATGAATACTCATTTCTTTATTGTTCAAGCGCGCATTCACTTTGCCTTGTCGGTTAAGTTGAATTGCATAAGCTCTTTCGACTCTGGCTCTTACTTGTTCACTGCTTTCTTCTACTTGCGTGCTCTGTAATTGGCTACTGGTGAGTCTCGGCAGCTCAATTTGTAAATCAATCCTATCGATAAATGGTCCAGACACCCGAGATAAGTACCGCAATACTTGATCTGGCGTTGCACGCTTATCAGTATGGCTTCCTGTGGGGCTAGGGTTTAATGCGGCGATTAGCTGGAATTGCGATGGAAATTCCATTTGTCGGGCCGCTCGCGATATAGTCACCACGCCCGTTTCCATTGGTTCACGCAGTGAATCGAGCACCTTTCTCTCAAATTCGGGCAGCTCGTCTAAAAACAATACGCCATTATGAGCAAGGGAGATCTCCCCCGGCTTAGGGTTCGAAGAGCCACCAACAAGGGCAACAGCAGAGCAAGTATGATGTGGATTTCTAAAGGGCCGTTCACGCCAATTAGATAAATCAACTGACTGACCAATTATCGAATATAGCGCAGCAGTACTAATTGCTTCATCATCCGACATGGTTGGCATAATCGTTGGCATACGCTGGGCAAGCATTGACTTGCCAGTACCTGGAGGGCCAAGAAACAATAAATTATGGCCACCAGCAGCGGCTATTTCGAGTACTCGTTTGGCACCTGGTTGGCCTTTCACGTCACTTAAATCAAGCAGTGATTCGCGCTGCGACTGCTGCTCTGGGTAGCTAATATTAAGTGGCAGAGGTTGCTGATTTAATAAGTCATTCCAGACATCTTGTAAGGAGTAAACAGCTTTTCGAGAAACGCCCGAAACAAGGCTTGCGAGATTATCGTTTTCAGCGGGTAAGAAACAACAACGACCCTGCTCTTTCGCTCCTAACACCGAAGGCAAAATAGCATTTACCCCTCTTACCTCACCATTTAAAGCCAACTCTCCGTAAAACTCATAACGATGAATATCAGGGCAGCTTATTTGCCCTGAGGCGACTAAAATACCCACAGCAATAGCCAAGTCAAAACGGCCACCTCCTTTAGGTAAATCAGCGGGCGCAAGGTTGACGGTTATTCGTTGATCTGGAAAACCAAACTGTGAGTTTTCGAGTGCGCTACGCACTCTGTCTTTTGACTCTTTGACTGACGCTTCAGGCAAGCCAACGATATGAAAAGCAGGTAAGCCGTTTCCTAAGTGTACTTCTACAATTACTTCAGGAGCTTGCACGCCCACTTGTGCACGTGAAAATATTCTAGCTAAAGACACGATCCATGATGTCCCTATCATTCATCCTTAGGTTAAGCTTAGTCGGGATATTTAAAAACGTGTAATGTCAGCTGCCATTTCATTGCAGCTAAACGCAGTGATAAGGTCATTAGCATGGCTAATACCATGGCCATTTCGGTCACGAAACCCAGTGAGATACTTAGCGTGTAAACAATTCCACCTGCGATACAGGTGATAGCATAGAGCTCGCCCTTTAATAGCATCGGCATATTTCCAGCGAGCACATCACGGATAACGCCACCAAAGCAGCCTG
Source organism: Pseudoalteromonas gelatinilytica (assembly GCF_001641615.1). GTDB lineage: Bacteria > Pseudomonadota > Gammaproteobacteria > Enterobacterales > Alteromonadaceae > Pseudoalteromonas > Pseudoalteromonas gelatinilytica. The sequence continues at coordinate 21,115 of NZ_LRRU01000010.1, read as the reverse complement.
TGATCACCCCCATAATAATTGCGGTGGTATCAGGCATGCCTGCGAGCATGGCTTTTTGTGCGCCCATCACCGCAAAAAATGCTAAACCAAAAGCATCTGCCACTTGTAGTGCATTGAGTGAAATCGATCGCTGTTTATTGATTAAACGAGTGGTAACAAATACAGAAAGTAATATAGCCCAGAAGTAGCTTTGATCATGTAGCCAAAATACGGGTACATCTAAAATTACGTCGCGCACAGTCCCCCCCCCGATAGCAGTGACTGTGGCTAACACAACAACCCCAAAGCCATCCATTTTTTTGTCGTACGCTAATAGCGTTCCAGAAACAGCAAACACGGCTACGCCGATTAAATCAAACCAATGGTAAAGTTCAGTCATGTTTGTAACTAAAAAGTAATGTTAGTGTCGTTGTAACATAAACTTTTCAATCTTTTAAGCGAAGTTTCGATTACTCGCCTTTTTCGACCAGCTCAATAAACTTTAAACTCTGCATCATAACGCTGTCTGCAAGTGTGGAGTCTGAAAAGTAAGATTCCTTCTCAGTGGCTTTACTTGGCGCAGCTAATAAGATGTTGTAATCATCTTCTAACTCGACCCATAAGCTTCGTTCTTGAGCATTTAATTGCGCATGTTTCTTACGAACATTGTCGGCTTCATAAAATGCCTCTTGTGCTTTTAAGAATGCATCTTGTGATTCTTCGCTCATATCTTCACTTGAAAACAAACTATTACTTAAATCGCTAATGTCTTCTTGCATTGCATCCATCGTTTGGCACCCACTAAGGGTAAGAAGTAATACTGAGAAATATAACGCTTTCATAAACTAACTCCTCAAAAAAGCCCAGTAGCATTGCTGCTACTAGGCTCAGAAAATTACTGCTTAATTAAACTGCCCGATACAAAAGTATGTAGTTCGGGATCATCATTATCATCATAGATTTCAGGTACTTCAAAACCTAGCGTCGCTACACTAAAGCCACCATCAATGGTTATCACAGGCGTCATGATGACACCGTAGCCATAATTTTGTGTAGCTGTTGGTTCGCTATACATCATCAACGACCCAAGATCTAATACCCACTCTGCAGAGCGTACTTCACCATCTAATTCAAATGTTGCAGTACCATCATTGCTTATAACGACATTAGAGGTTTCTAAACCACTGCCATCATCCGCCATAAAAGTGAATACATGTGAGCCAACGAGATCTGCTTCAGTAAAGGCTGCTTGGTCAATCACTCGGGTCACTCGTTCAAAGAGGCCAAAATCATCGCCATCTTTAAACTGCATAAAGTTACCTTGTGGTTTAACAATAAAGTAAGGGTCAGCTTGTTCAATGGGATCACCATAGGTTTTCACATAGAAATCAACCTCTACTTTTTGAGTTTCTGGATCATAGGTATAGTAACCACCTGAGATACCTAACTCATTAAACTCTGTATCATGAGCAAGTTCTAAGAAAGTACCATCTTCTTTAAATACGCCAATAAAGAAATCACCATCGTAAGAGCCATATGTATAACCCCCTATCAACGGATTTGATTCGCTGTAGATTCTACTTAAAGTGATAATACCCTCACCTTCAATATCGAATGTCAGCGTATCCCTATCAACACTGGCAACGATACTACCGGCATCATCAATACCAAAACTACCATTGGTATCTTCTGTAATAGTGACAACAAATGCACCTGTTGTTTCATTCCAAGTAAAATCACCAATTTCATAGCCTGGGAATGCGGTATCGTCATCAGGGTCGTCCATTGCTTGAATTTGTAACCACTTTCCGTCACGAATAATCACCGCAACATCAGGTTCATCAGCAAGCTGCCAAGCCCCATCTAATGGATGATCCGTTGCTGGGCGCTCTATAACAACTTGCTCTTCAGCCATTGCCTTATCAAAGTACCACGCTTGTTTAGCATCTTCAGTACATGTACCTGCTTGCTCATAAACACAAATGGTTAAGAAGTGTCGATCAAAATCACTCACTTCTGCTTGCATGCTACCAAATAGTAACTTGCCTGATGCTAAACTGTAGTCGTATTGATTGACCACACCAAGATAAGTAAAGGTGATTTGATGGCTATACTCAGCCGTCATCTCATCATAAATAGTCGCTATTTTAATGGTTTCTACACCGAGCTCTCTTGCTGTATAGAGTTCAATGTAGTTAGTTGTAATTGGGTAGCCATTATCATCATAACTTGCGTTTTCTTCTAACCAATAAGGTGCGAATTTGGTTACCCCATACTCATCTGATACAGAAAAATTACGTAGGTGAGATGAATAATCTTCGACACGCTCCGAACCATCGTAGTTAAAAAAGCGATATTTGCGATAGGTAAAGTTTTGGCCATTATTAGTCGCTAATAATCGCTGCGAGAATTCACTGTATACTTGGCAAACTTCGCCTTCAGGGCAGATTGGTTGAACGCCATTACTTGTATAATAGTTGTGGCGTAAGAACACTCCCTCACTACTCACTTGCCATGAACGGAAGTTCTGATTCAAGTTAAAATTCATTAAACCATCATCATACACATCATAATGAAGGTCTGTTTGTGGTGAGTTATAGCCCTGATAAACAGTCCATTTACCCAATAGATCAGCTTTAGTAAATGAAAGCTGATTATCCTTCACCATTAAACCAGTGACAGTACGCGAGCTATCATCAGCTTTCGCTTCAAGTGATGCCGCAAATTGATAGCCAACTTGTACATTTTTAACGAGCCAAATTGCGATGTCATAACTGATATCTTCTGCGCTATTGGTTATTAGTAGTTGATTTCCATCAACTTGCCAAGCCACACTAACAGGCGCGTTATCATTATCTGTGAGCGTCCCTGTACCACCAGAAACTAGCTCAATGCTGACAGCACTACTGTAACCACCAAACTCACTTAAGTTATCTATAACCCAAGTACCAATAAGTTCATCAGCCGTCACAGCAAGTGTTTGCTGTTGTTCAATAAGGGTCGCGTTATAATTCGATTCTGTGGTTCTATACACGACATCTGAACTGGTTAGGCGAGTTTCGCTTTTGCGGAAAAATTCGACCGTTCTGTTTGCGTCGTTCTCTAAAAGAATCGTTAGATCTAACTCAACTAAGTACTCACAGGCATCTTGCTGTTCATTGTTTGCATCAGTAATCACAAAGCAACTCATCAATGCCGGCTCAGCTAGTGTAATCGTGATGTCTTGATCTTGTTGCGACCAACTAAAGTCAGTATCAACATCCAGCAAACTAACATATCCGCTACCATCAGTATTAAACTCAAACTGCCCAACTGAGGTGCGATAGTATTGCGGCTGCATTAATAAATAATTGCCAGTAAGATTATTGATTGTTTGATCAACGAGTTCATCATCATCTTTAATCTCTTCTTTTGTACTGTCGATTAATCCAGGATCTTGGCTTTCAACTGTATTTATAAAGTCATCAATTTGTTCTGCACTGGATATTAAATCAAGGGTCGTATCGACCCCCTCTGGTAGTTCATAGTCATCATTATCGACAATGATCTTGATTAACGCTGCAAGTAGCAGTTTTTCATCAGCATCAACGGCGAGCAAAGCGTCATCTAATGCCTGTTCAGAGTCGATGTCTGTACCATCGCGGCTTAAAAGTGCAAACTCTGCAGTACTAACATTAGTAATGTTTACACCGAAGTTTTCATCTTTGCTTAATGTGCCATCTGCCCCCGCTTGTGAAATAAGCGTTGCGATTGATTTCAACTGGGATACAAACTCAACACCTGGGTCAATGGCGTTATTACCTAGCGCCACCAGCTTAACCAGTTCAGCGGCATCTGAGTCATCAACCTCAATGTTTACGCTATAGCGACCTTCTGCATCAGCGGTAATCGCAAATTGTTCGTCGCCAATTTGTACCACTATACTTGAGTTAATAATCGGCTCATCCGTTACAATACCGGTAATCGTTACACTGAGCACTTTACGTTTCAGTTCAATCGTTACCTTAGCTGTGGCGGTAGCACCATCATCATCAGTAACAGTCAATGAAACAGCAACATCTGCATCTTCTTCAATTTCTGGTGCGGTGATCGTAAGTTTACTTGTATCGCTTCCGCTAAGTGTTAACTCTGGACCTGATGTTTGCTGCCATGCATAACTTGCAATTGTGCCATCACTGTCTGTTGCCGTCGCTTGTAGGACTAACTCGCCGCCTTCTGTTACGCTGCTATCACTACTAATAGATACCGTGGGATTTTTGTTTGTCGCGACAGGAGGGGTATCATCATCGTCATCACCACCTCCACCGCCTCCACCACAAGCGGTTAAAGCGACAAGACTTGTCGCTAGTAATAATTGTTTTAAATACTTTATGGAGTGAAAATTAGGGGGGCTCATCATGCTAATCCTTACATTGAGTGCTGTATTTCCCTAAAAAGAGGCAACTGCTTACACAGTTGCCATAACTCAAGGGAAGCAAAACCTATTTTGAACATGAAATAAAGGCGGGATCTCAGTGTCGTCCTTAACCATAATCTGAGTTCAGTCATGTTTGCCCGTCAAATATGAACACCAGAGATCCCATCAAAGCGATTCATTTTTCGTTAAGGTTCAAGGGTAGATTAGTTACAAGAAATAAGTATGCTGAATGCCGACAAAAATGTACTCAAATACGACATTTCAATAATAAACAACGAGTTATACATAATAGCATTGATATTCTTTCGCCGTCATACCATATTTTGCTTTGAAAAATTTAGAGAAATAGGAACGTGAAGAAAAGCCCACATCGTCTATTACTAAGCTTATTTGTCGCCCTTGCCTTAGTAATTCAGCAGCTTTACTCAGTCGATAATTACGTAAATACTCACTGGGTGTGATGTTGAGTAACACTTTTAACTTACGTTGTAATTGACGCTCACTAAGCGCTAACTCTTTCGCACAATTCATCATAGAGAAGCCTTGTTGCTGGTAATGCTCGGCAACATACCGTTCAAGGTTTTCAAGTAACTGTTTGTCACGAGGATCAACCGCGATTGATTGCTCATCCTCCACATGTTCTGGTACAGCCAAAATTTGCTGCTGAGAGTATAAGTTGACCCACTGTATCCAATTCTCAACTTTTAAAAATAGCTCTTCTCTATCAAATGGTTTGGTGATCACATCTAATGCATGCTGTTGCAAACTACTTACTCTGGTCTCATAGTCGCCCTTAGCGGTCAAAATAATCACTGGAATGTGGCATGTAACAGGCGAATTATGTAATGAATCTAACACAGTAAAGCCGTCGACCTTTGGCATCATTAAATCAGTAATAATTAAATCTGGTACTTGGCTCAGCGCTATTTGTAAACCGGCTTGACCATCTTCAGCTAATAATACTTGATAACGGTGTTGCAGCTCGGTTTTCAGGTAATGGCGCAACTCGTCATTATCTTCAATAATTAGTACACTCGCTTTGTCATGACTCACTTTTGACTTTAGACTTGTGTTATCGACAGGAACTTGATCTGCAAATTGTGCAGTTTTAAAGGCGAGTTTAAAACTGGTTCCTTCTCCTAAACGGCTTGCCAGCATAATAGTGCCTTTGTATTTATCGACCAAACGTTTAACGATAGCTAAACCAACGCCACTGCCTTCTACATTTGCATGACTACTTACTCTGTAGAATGTATCAAACACCTTGTCTTTTTCAGCGTCTGCGATGCCTTTGCCTGTGTCTGTTACTTCTATGTTGGCAAGCTCACCTGATGCGCTTACGGTTAAGCTGACTTGACCTTGTTGAGTATATTTAAAGGCATTACTTAATAGGTTGGTAAGAATCGTGATCACTCCTTCTCGGGTACTTTCAATAAATACAGCCTCTTCAATATCAACCTGAAAGTCGATGGACTTTTCACCTAACACAGCAAACTGCCCCGCGACCTCTCTGGCTATTGCCGATAATGACACTACTTTAATAATCTCTTCATGGCGCTCATCATATCGAGTCAAGGTTAATAGCTTATCGACCAAGTTTTCTAAGCGCCGGCTATTACGCAATACCAAGTTCAATTGCTCACGCTTTTCAGTATTTCGTTCATCTGCGATTAGCTTTTGCAACGGCGCAATCAACAAACTCAAAGGAGTGCGTAATTCATGAGATGCATGAGTGAAAAAACGCACTTTATTTTCGAGTGAGTCACTCAGAGCATCAGCTTGCTGTTCGATTAGCATTTTTTGCTCTGCGATTTCGTCAGTGCGCTCGGTGACGATTTGCTCCAGATAATATTTTTGTTGGCGAATCCGCCGAGTCCAAAGCACTGTGAATAGCCACACCATCGCCAACATCAGCATAACTGTTAACAGATAAAACTCACTTGTTTGCCACCAAGGAGCAAGAACGGTTATGTTTAACAGTAATGGGGTAAGTGCATTAGCACCATTTTCACTACTGGCATTTACAATCAACTGATATTCACCTGCAGGAAGGTTAGTGTAGTCAACAGCCAAATTCGGGCCAGTTACCTTGCGCCATTGCTGCTCAAAGCCAGCTAACTGATAAGAATACTGATTAGTTTGCGGCTCAGAGTAGTGCAGATAACTTACCTGGAAATGAACCCGTTTTATGCCCGCAGGAATAGTCACTGTACGGCTTTTTTCTATTTGATATAAACTGCCTAAACGACCTTCACCTTGATTTACCACATTCTCATCATCAAATTGCAAACTGGTAAGCGCTAATTGCCCACCAATAGTATTAACTTCAAGGTCAGCAGGATTAATCACACTAACCCCTTGTGTGCCACCAAACATCAAGCGGCCATCACGGGTTTTTAAATAAGCACCGGCATTAAATTCATTACCTTGTAAGCCATGGCGAGCTTTATAGTTTTTAATGCTCATGGTTGCAGGATCTATTTTAGCGAGACCGTTATTAGTACTTAGCCAGACCCAATCTTCGTTGTCTTTTAACAACGCATAAACGACTTGATTAGGAAGGCCTTGAGCGACATTAAACTGATGAACTTGCTGGTTGCTCAAATCAATAATATTTAAGCCGTTCGACGTTGCGAGCCACATTTGCTGGTCAATTTCTAAAAATGCACGCACTGTATTATCAGATAAAGCCAGGTCCCCTTTACGATAATTAGTGAGGGTATCGGTTGCAGCATTGTAATGATAAGCCCCATCACCATCTGTACCTATCCACAGATCTGCTTGCGAGGTTTTATATAAACTCGTCACCCGCGCCGTTGGAATTACCAGTTGTGTACTAGCTACAGGCTGTGCAAAACTAATAAATTTGCCACGCTTCCTATCAAAACAAAACAGTCCTCCTCCATTCGTGCCGACCCAAACATTATTTTTCTCATCAACTAAAAGGGCATATATACTGTTTTCAGTTAAGCCATGCTCACCTTCATCTGCTCGAAAGTGACTGATGCTGCCATCGGTATGCAAAACATCAATCCCTTGCTGCCAGCTGCCAATCCATATATCGCCATTACGATCTTCGGCGATGGCTTTAATTGCATTACTGCTTATTGAGTACGGTGAACTTTCGGTGGTTATGCGATCTAAACGATTTAATTGCTGATCAAGAATATCGATACCGCCACCCCAGCTGCCATACCAAATACGTTGCTTTGAGTCTTCAAATAACGCCCACGCATCGTTACTTGAAAGTGGCGTTGGCTTTTTTAACTTACTAAATTGTAATGATGCGGGGTCGAGCTTACTGATCCCATGTGCAGTACCAAACCACATGATGTCACTACTGTCTCGATAGATACTATATACCCGGTCATGGGCAAGACTATATTTATCAAACGGGTCATGCGCTAAAACGGTGAAACTTGCATCAATGGGGTTGTAAACATTAATTCCGCCGCCTCGCGTTGCTAGCCAAACTCGGCCCTGGCTATCAAACTCAATATCACGAATTTCATTGCTACTAAGCCCAGAATTATCATCATTAGAAGTTAACCACTGCGTTATTGTTTTGGTACTAAGCTCAATCTTATATAAACCGCCGCCCTGACTTGCCAACCAAATACTGCCATCGGCGGCCTGTTTGATTGCAAAGATACTGGCATGAATATTTACTGGCTCAGCAAAGCCAGAAAAAACAGTATTAATTTGTTGTTTATTAATAAGATCATAATGAAGTAACCCAGCTCCATGCGTTCCTATCCAAAGTATGTCAGCGATTTTTGATAGCGCATAAATAGGCTTTTTTAACCCTGTTATTAAGGTTTCAAGTTGCTCTGTTCGCTTATCGTAACGAAATAGGCTGCCGTCGTAAGTGCCAATATAAACTTGCTGTTGCGCCACCAATAAACTGGTAATACGGCGCTCTTTTAAAAGCGGCTCAGAAAATTGATAATTATGTAATGCGAGTTGGTTTACACCACTATTTCGAGTACCTATAAATAGCTGTGATTCGCTATCAAGTGCCAACGGATAGATATAGTTATTCGCTAGGCTATTTTCCTCATCAGATGCTGTGAATACAGTAAATTCATTGCCATCAAAGCGATTTAAGCCTGCCTGTGTTGCAATCCACATGAAACCTTGCTGATCTTGCACAATATCGAACACAACACTTTGCGATAGACCATCATCAATATCGTAATTATGAAATGCAGACCAAGCTGAAGGTAAAAACAGAACTACTAAGAGCGCTATAAAAAAACGGATCATCCCTAAATCTACACATTTATTATTAGTTATTAATCAAGCGTAGTTCAGTTCAGCTAACATTCATAATCATTTCCCAATTTAGGGATGAATAACTAGGAAAGATATCAAGGAGTTGGATTTAGATGTGAGTTAGCGAGTTAGCGAGTTAGCGAGTTAGCGAGTTAGCGAGTTAGCGAGTTAGCGAGTTAGCGGGGTAAAGGTGCTAGGTGCTAGGTTCTAGGTTCTAGGTCAAGCCTATCGCTCTGATCAACTGACGTCTGACGGCTGAAAGCTGATAGCTCTGTTTATGTTGGGTTTCGCTGCGCTCAAACCAACCTACCCGTAGAATTAACGGGTGAATTTTGAGAGCGAACCGACGACCTTCGGGCTCTGAGCCTGAATTCCAGACATAAAAAAACACGCTTTCGCGTGTCTAGTATTACATATTAATTTTTAATTTCAGTTGGTTGCGGGGGCTGTGAATTTTGAGAGCGAACCGACGAACTTCGGGCTCTGAACCTGAATTTCAGGCATAAAAAAACACGCTTTCGCGTGCCTATTATATAATTTCAGTTGGTTGCGGGAGCCGGATTTGAACCGACGACCTTCGGGTTATGAGCCCGACGAGCTACCAGGCTGCTCCATCCCGCGCCTGAAATTATTAAGTTTATTTTACTTCTCACTTAATTTAAGAAGTTGGTTGCGGGAGCCGGATTTGAACCGACGACCTTCGGGTTATGAGCCCGACGAGCTACCAGGCTGCTCCATCCCGCGCCTGAAATTATTAAGTTTATTTTACTTCTCACTTAATTTAAGAAGTTGGTTGCGGGAGCCGGATTTGAACCGACGACCTTCGGGTTATGAGCCCGACGAGCTACCAGGCTGCTCCATCCCGCGCCTGTATGTTTATAGTCCCAGAAGCCGGATTTAAACCGACGACCTTCGACTTCAGGTATTAGCGAGTCCGACGAATGATTTATCATTCTGCTCCATCCCGCGCCTGTAATCTCTTAGTAACATGAGCATGTTAACGACGCCCTGTTTCAAAGAGAGCGCTATCATATAGCAATAAGATTAGAAATCAAGGGTTATAGTGATAAATTTAACTCAAACGAACAAAAAGCACACAAAACAAAGCTAAAATGCACGCTGATGAGGACTAATCATTTTTTGCCATTCCCAATCCGGGTGACCCATCACAATAAAATCTGGGTTTTCTGTGCTTTCTCGTTGATTGTAAGTTAACGGGTTAAATTCAGCATCTGTAATGCAACCACCGGCTTCTTCTACAATCACTTGTGACGCGCCGGTATCCCACTCACCTGTTGGCCCGATACGTAAAAAGCAATCCGCTTTACCTTCAGCGATAATACACGCTTTTAATGAACATGAGCCTAATGCCACTGTCGCAAACTGAGTATTTAGATACTGGCTGACCGCTTCAATTTTTTGTCTGCGGCTTACAGCTAAGGTTAAATTATCGGGTGTTGCTACCGAAATTTGCTGATCTTGGCCATTTTCACGTTTAAACGCGCCATTTTGATAACTTGCAAAATAAGTCACTTGTTTCGCTGGCCAATGAATAACACCCAGCACTGGGCGATTATTTTCAACTAATGCGATATTAACTGCAAAATCACCGCTTTCCAGAATAAACTCCCCAGTACCATCCATAGGATCAAGCAGCCAATAACGGTGCCAATCTTTTCTGTCTGCCAGCGCTGGAATGGGTGTTTCTTCTGACATAATTGGAATATCAGGGGCTAGGGTCTTCAAACCTGCCATTAATACGTCATTTGATGCTAAGTCAGCCTTGGTGACCGGAGTATGATCTGACTTTTGCTCAGCACCAATATCATCCTGCTGATAAATGGCCATAATGGCATCGCCTGCTTGCTCAGCTAACCGAATACACGGTTCTAAAAAATCATTCATTGCCCGCTCCCGACTCTAAGTACTTTGTTAATAATAGCAAAGCTGCGACACTTCGTGCTTCAGTAAAGTCTTCTTGTTGCAATAATGATTGCCAATCAGTTATTGGCCATTTAACAACGACAAGCGGTTCAGGCTCATCACCAGGTAAGGTTTCAGTGTAGAGATCTTCAGCATACAAAATATGCATAGTGGCATTAAAGTAACTTGGCGCCATGCTAACTTTTTTAAGTTCAGCGAAATGTTTAGCACCAAAGCCAACTTCTTCTTTCAGCTCACGGTCTGCAGCTTGCTGAGGTGTTTCGCCTGGGTCAATTAAGCCCTTAGGAAAGCCCAACTGATAATCATTGGTACCTGCACAATATTCTCGCACTAATAACAGTTCGTTATCGGCCGTTACTGGCACGATCATAACAGCCCCCCTACCACCGCCACGAATTCTTTCGTATTGCCTTTGCTCATCATTTGAGAACTTCAATTCGAGCGATTCAACAGTAAATAGTCGACTTTTAGCGACAACTTCATTAGACAAAATTTGCGGTGGTGTAGGATGCTTTTTCTGTGTCATTGGCATTAATTTGCTATCATGGCAGTTATGCTCATCATAAATCTTTTAAAGTGAATTGCCTATGTTAAATTGGTCAAAAATCGATACTGTGTTGTTAGATATGGATGGCACCTTACTCGATTTGCATTTTGATAATTATTTCTGGCTTACTGTTATTCCCGAGCAATATGCACGTAAACATAAAATCAGTTTAGACGCAGCAAAAGCTGACATTTTGCACCGTTATCAACAAGTTCACGGACAAATTAATTGGTACTGTTTAGATTATTGGCAACAGCAACTTGATTTACCAATTATGGCGCTAAAACGTGAGATTCAACATTTAATCAGAATTCGTGAAGATGTTCCGCCTTTCTTAACTGAACTGAGAAAAGCAGGCAAGCAATTGATCATGCTTACTAACGCGCACCCAGATTGTGCCATGTTAAAGTTTGAACATACTGCTATCGATAATTACTTAGACGGGGTGATCTCAACTCACCAATATGGCGTGAGTAAAGAGCATCAACCATTATGGCAACAAGTCCACCAAGAATGGCAGTTTGATAAGGAACGGACTTTATTTGTGGACGACAGCCCTGCCGTACTAGATGCGGCAAAAGAGTTTGGTATCGGCCATATACTTGCGGTTGCCAACCCTGATAGTCAGCAACCGCATAAGCAATTTGATGGCTTTTTATCGACCATCGATTTTCGCGAGTTTATCCCCGTTAAATAATTACTTCGGGTAACGCTGCTCTAAGCCTTGGTATACAAGTTTTGCAAAATCTGCATGCTCTGTATCGAGGCTTTTTACCACTTCAACTAAGTGCTCGTTATCTTCTTGGCCATTCCACACTTTGATATAACTACCGTCTTTGTAGCCATGATCTTGGCGGAAGAAGTTCAAGGTATTTTTACCAACGTAGCCACGGTATAAATCATCGATATCCATACCAATTTGCGCCATACAACCTGCAAATGCAGCGGCATTAAAACTCTTTTCAGCAACAGCTGATGCGGCTAATAATTCGAGTGTTTGTTTAAAATCATCGGCTTGAACTGGTGCACTTAACTCAGCTTCAAGTTGCGCAGCCAACTGCTCATAGCTGGTTTCACCATCAATACGTAAAGATAAACCAAAATGGAAAATATCAACTAACTCTAAAATAACTTGTTCTGTATCTGGGGTTTGTTTTTTCCACCACTTCCAACCGTAGTGATCAAGCATTTCAGCACACTCAACCCAAATTGCACGATACCATTCAAAACCTTGGCTAAACCATTGCTCATGAACTTTGGTATTCATCGCATTTTGCATTTCGAGCATAACAACGAGTTTTTGTAAATTAGCAGACATTCTTTATCCCAACTTGCATTTTTTATTTGCCTATATACTACAGTTAAATTTGAGTTTGATGTAGGTAAAGATGAAATAAATCCCGCAACAATCAGGTCATCTTTGCAGTTGATAAAAATAACCGAGGAAGCCCATGTTTAAATCCCTATTCATTAGTGTACTGTTTGTACTATCAAGCCACGTTATCGCTGCAACTGCGACCAATATTGCCGAGTCAGCAGAGCAAGTTAGTCCGTTATTACCTGGCTTAACGGTGCCAAATGTTGAATTGAAAGACCAATACGGTAAAACCGTCTCGCTCGCTGAGCGCTTTAAAGAGAAAACCACTGTGCTGATTGTTTATCGTGGTGGCTGGTGTCCATATTGTTCAAAGCAATTGGCCAGCGTGCAAAAAATTGAGAAAGAATTAGCAAATTTAAACGCGCAATTAATTGCCGTTTCACCAGATAGCCCTGAAAAACTCGCTGAAACAAAAATTACAGCTCCTAGCTATCAATTGCTTTCTGACGACAGCCTCACTTTGGCGCAAACGTTAGGTCTAGCGTTTTACTTAGATGACAAAACAGCAAAGATTTACCGCAATAAGCTTGGGGTTAACTTTGTCTCGTTAGAGGGTGAAGCGAAAGTAGCACTGCCAGTACCCGCAGTATTCGTGATAGATACAAATGGGTTAGTTCATTTTCAATACGCCAACCCAAATTACAAAGTCCGCTTAACAGAAGATTTATTACTAGCCGCTGTTAAATCAGTTAGCGAGCAATAATTTAGTAATCGATAAGCAGACCATGCGTCTGCTTATCGGCCTTGTGTAAATTCTTGCCAAGATTCAATTAAATCAACAAAGTCTTCAAAACCACAGCCACTGCACAGGCCTTCTTCTTCAAGCATTAAATCATCATCTTGGTAGGCAACTAAGTCTTCGTTGTCTTGATGTAATGCATGAGCTTCGAATAGCGCTTCGTCTTTACTTAAGATCAAATCAATTTCTTGACCCTGTAAGGTTAAAGGCTCATGACTGCTCTTAACCGCAGAGATCAACGCTTGCACCATCGCGATTTTTTCTTTGCCGACTTCTTCATTTAGCCAACGGCCAATAACTGCATGCTCAGAGGAGATTTTAATGCGTAAACCGCTAATAGGATCGCGGATAAATTGATATTCCATGGAGGGTACTCATAATACGTTATCTGCTAATTATACCGTTTGCAGCTAAACGTGGCGAGTTTTGTAGCTTTAAAGCAGCACGAGCGCCAACGTGGCGCTCGTGTTTATGCTATTTAAAATAGCTAGACTCTCGATTTGAAACGCGCAGCATCAATAATCGCCCATAGGTATACGATTGGCAGTAAAATAAAGCCAACTGCAACATAAATTAGTGCACCACTAATAACCCATGCTAAAAAGAATGCAATAGCCGCCATTAAACGACCTTGTACCAATTGTCCTAAACCAGGAAAAAAGATATTACATATTGCTGCGATTACATTACCGCCAGAACCTTGCTCTGCCATACTAACCTCTGTAGTTTTTAATGATTATACTTTTAGTAAACACACTTTATGCCAACTTATTATGGCTTACAAATCAAAGCGTTAAAAAGTTACGTTATTTTGATTTTAGTTTTTTTTGCTAAAAATCGGTCAAATTCACAATTTTTATACTTCAATTTTAATGACTTGCCCAAATAGCTGTTTATAAAAACAGTATTTTATTTAGCCTTGCATAAACACCTGTTATACTCCACCCATTATAGATTGAAAAGGCGTAACGATGGACGTTTCTGAATTACTCGATGGCTTAAATGACAAACAACGGGATGCAGTCGCAGCCCCATTGCAAAATATGCTAGTACTTGCAGGTGCAGGTTCTGGTAAAACTCGAGTACTTGTTCATCGCATCGCATGGCTCATGCAAGTTGAGCAAGCTTCTGCATACAGCATCTTTGCGGTAACCTTCACTAACAAAGCCGCGAAAGAAATGCGCACTCGTGTAGAAGAAACCTTAAAAGCACCGGTTGGTGGTATGTGGATTGGTACTTTCCACGGCTTATCTCATCGTATTCTGCGCGCCCATCACCGTGAAGCGAACTTGCCTGAAAGCTTTCAAATTTTAGATTCTGACGATCAACAACGTATGATCAAACGCTTACTTAAAGCGATGAACATCGATGATAAAAAGTGGCCAGCAAAACAATTTGGTTGGTATATCAGCGCGAAAAAAGATGAAGGTCTGCGACCTAAAGACATTCAAGCCTACGATATTAATGAGCAAATGATGCTGAAAGTCTATGCTGCATATCAAGAGGCTTGTGACCGTGCAGGTTTAGTCGACTTTGCAGAAATACTGCTGCGCTGCTACGAAGTACTTAAAAACCACCCAACACTTTTACGTCATTATCAACAGCGTTTTGCCCATATGCTGGTCGACGAGTTCCAGGATACTAATACTATTCAGTATGCCTGGTTAAAATTACTCGCAGGTGACACTAACAGTATTATGATCGTAGGTGATGATGACCAAAGTATCTATGGCTGGCGTGGCGCAAAAATTGAGAATATCAAACGCTTTTTAACTGACTTCGAAGCCGAAACCATTCGCCTTGAACAAAATTACCGTTCAACGGCAACAATCTTGAAAGCATCAAATGCGCTGATCAAAAACAATGCTGAACGCATGGGTAAAAGCCTGTGGACAGACGGCAATGATGGTGAGCCTATTTCTGTTTACGCTGCGTTTAATGAGTTAGACGAAGCGCGCTTTGTCAGCAGCAAACTACGTAGCTGGCTAAATGCAGGTAATGCATTACAAGATGCCGCCATTTTATACCGTAACAATGCGCAATCTCGTGTACTCGAGGAAGCGATGCTACAAGAAGGTTTAAAATACCGTATTTACGGCGGTATGCGCTTCTTCGAGCGCCAAGAGATCAAAGATGCACTTTCGTATTTACGTTTAGTGGGTAACCGTCAAGATGATGCTGCTTTCGAGCGCGTTATTAACACCCCTGCTCGCGGCATTGGTGATAAAACACTAAGCCACATTCGTGATTGCGCGCGCAATGAGTCATTGCCACTTTGGTATGCCGCAAAAGCTATTATCGAGCAGCAGCACTTATCTGGCCGTGCAGCGAGTGCCGTCACTAAATTCTTAGAGCTTGTTGAGCATATCGAAGATAAGATCAGCGATCTCACCTTAGAAGAGCAAGCGAAATACGCCATTCAAAGCTCGGGGTTAATGGCAATGTATCAAGCTGAAAAAGGTGAAAAAGGCCGTGCCCGCGTAGAAAACTTAGAAGAGCTAATTAGTGCTTGTGGTCAATATGAACTCCCAGAAGATGAAGAGTTCAGCTCACCACTACAGGGCTTTTTGGCTTATACCTCACTAGAATCTGGCGAAGGTCAAGCTGACGAGCACGAAGACGCGGTGCAAATGATGACTCTGCACTCAGCAAAAGGCCTAGAATTCCCACTGGTATTTATGGTTGGTGTTGAAGAGGGCATGTTCCCATCACAACAAAGTAATGAAGAGTCTGGTCGTTTAGAAGAAGAACGTCGCCTCTGCTATGTTGGTATGACTCGCGCAATGGAAAAACTATACATTAGCCATGCAGAAAGTCGCCGTTTATACGGACAAGAAAAATACCACAGCCCATCACGCTTTTTACGCGAAATGCCTGAAGACTGTATCGAAGAAATTCGTATTAAAACACAGGTTTCAAGACCACCTGCGGCAGGTCGTTTTAGTCCGTCAGTAACACATGCCGCATTTGAAGATAGCGGCTTTAACTTAGGGCAACGCGTATTACACGCTAAGTTCGGTGCAGGAACCGTACTCAATTACGAAGGTAGCGGCGCACAGTCACGTATTCAAGTGAACTTTGATGACCTAGGCAGCAAATGGCTTGTAACACAGTATGCAAGACTTCAAGCCTTATAATGAGTATATAACAGCACTGTGTAATGAGCTGGTGATTGCAAAGCATCGCCAGCTTGTCTTTGTGCAAGGCAGCGAAACTTGGTGCTATCAGTTTGCAAACCAATTAGCGCTTAAAAATACCTATGTTTTCAGTAGCAACTCATTATTAGCAAATAGTGAGTTTCCAAAACATGCTCACCAAATTCTTGGTCAAGAGTTTCATCACGCAATTTTTGATGGTTTTAGCGGTTTATATGCCAATAAACTAGCCGCGCTTGCAGGTACCGTAAAAGCAGGCGGTGTACTGATATTATTGCTGCCCGATGACGATAAGTGGCAAGACCCAGCACTCACAAGTATCACCTCTTATGGCGAAGAGGTTAAACACAGCTTTTTTAATCAGCGCTTTTTCGCCAAGCTAAAATTGCAGCCACATTATTTTACTGAGCACTCGCTTCCTAGTTACCAATCAATTTCGCCAGCAAATGCTGAGATAAATTATCAGCAACAACAAGCATGTGTAGAGCAAATTATTAAAACCGCGACAGGGCGCGCTAATCGTCCTTTCGTGATCAGTGCAGACCGAGGTCGTGGTAAGTCAGCTGCTTTAGGGCTTGCAGCAGCATGTCTTCAAGATAAAAAAATCCTTATTTGTGCCACCCAAGCCAAAGCCGTACAAACAAGCTTTAAACATTTAGCCGCTGAGCTTGGTGTTAGCAAAGAGCAAAACTGTAAGCAGCTAGCTAACCTTAGCTATATTGCGCCAGATACACTGCTAAACGAAAAACCTGATTGCGATCTGTTATTTGTCGACGAAGCAGCAGCGATTCCGGTTCCTATGCTATTGCAGATCCTAAAAAGTTATCCACGGATCGTATTTGCCAGCACTATGGTTGGTTATGAAGGAAATGGGCGTGGTTACACGTTACGTTTTTTACATTACTTACGTAGCCAATATAAATCGCTAAAGGCAGTTACTCTGGATGAACCTATTCGTTTTGCTAAACGTGACCCCCTCGAAAATAGCCTACGCGAACTATTACTACTCGATGCAAAGTACCTAGAAGCGCAAAGTGGTAATTCTTACCAATTTGAAAGCATAAGCAAAGAGCAACTCATTGATGATGAGCAGCTGCTTAGCCAAATTATGGCGCTATTGGCGTTAGCTCATTATCAAACTACGGTAAACGACTTACGCCAATTGCTTGATGCCCCAGAGTTACAACTATCGATCTGCAAACAAGAAAGTACATTAAAAGCCGTTTGCTTAATTGCTATTGAGGGTGGCTTAACACCAGAAATCGCAGAGCAGGTTATAAGAGGAAAGCGTCGGCCACATGGTCATTTAATGGCGCAAACTCTGACTCAATTGAGCCGAAATACAGAAGACTTGTGTAAACACTCAGCGAGAGTCGTGAGAATAGCTGTTGCACCTGAATGTCATCAACAAGGTATTGGCTCAGCCCTGTTAAACTACTGCGAAAGCCAATTAAATAATTGCAGTTATTTTGGTGCCAGCTTTGGCGCCAATGCAGCGTTAGTTAAGTTTTGGCAAAGTAATGGCTTTAATGTTGTTAAGCTTGGATTTAGTCATGACAAAGCAACGGCTGAACATGCTGCTTTAGTGATTAAAGCGTTAGATAAGCAAACTTCAGATAGCGCAGAACTCTTTATAGAGGAGTTTAAGCAAGACCTGTCTTTGCAACTCCTTGGTCACTTTAGCTCGCTTCCTTGGCAGCTTATTGCAGAGCTATTCAAAAGCTTACCAAAAAGTGACTATTCTCCTGCCTTAGATGCAAGAGCTGAGCGACTGTTAATTGGTGATATTAACCTCTTCCAAGTGCAGCCATTGCTATGGCAAATGATTTGGAGCACACCAATTAGTCTAAATTTATTAGATGAACATACAAAATTCATCCTTATTCGACTAGTATTACAGCAAACCTCTGTAAATAGCTTAATCGATGAAGCCGGTTTTACAGGTAAAAAAGACTTAGACTCACAGTTCAAAACCGCAGTGCAAGGTTGGTATGCTCACTATAAATCACTTCAAAATCACAGCCATTAAGTGTTTATGTATTTATACCTTGCTGCTATCTCAGATAGCTTTAGCTGAACACGCACAGCCTACCATTAAACTAGGCATGTCCACTGCACTCACAGGACCGGCAAAGCAAATAGGCGAACAACTGGCGCTTGGCAGTAATATTTACTTTAATAAAATCAACAAAGAAAACGGTATTAATGGGCAAAGTATCGATCTGATATTAGCTGATGATGGCTACGAGCCAAAAAATACCGTAGTGAATACCCGCGAGTTTTTATTTGATCGAAAGATCCATGCAATTTTTGGCTCTATGGGCACACCAACAGCTCATGCAATTAAACCTTTACTGGATAGGCACCGCATTCCTTTTCTAATGCCATTTACAGGCGCTGATTTTTTACATAACAGCTCAATGCCAAATGTATTTAATCTTCGAGCGAGCTACCAAGATGAAGCCATAGAGCAGATTAATTATTTCGTGAAAGAGCGTAAGCATGAAAAAATTGGCTTGATGATCCAAGCCGATGAGTTTGGCTATATGGTAGAAAACAACCTTGTTAATGCGTTAAAAATACATGGTATTAAACCTGTAGAAGTCGCTCGGTTTAAGCGCAATAGTGATGATATTTCAAAAGCTTTAGCGCTTCTAAAAGAAAGTAAAGCAACCGCAATTTGTTTAGTCGGCACTTACGAGCCTCTCGCTGAATTCATTAATGCAGCAAACAAACAAAGCTTCAACCCAGATTATACTTCGGTGTCTTTCGTTTCGAGCCATGATTTATATCAGCGAGTTAAACAGCCCGCCAACATTATGGTCACTGAAGTGGTTCCCGACCCTAATAACTGTAAAAACCCTTGGTGTAAGCAGTTTATTGAAGATATCGAGCCTTATCACACGAGTGCAAATAGAATTATATTTGAAGGTTATTTGAATGCCGTTGCCTTGGTTAGCGCTGCCCAAAAATGCCCAACGCCACTAAACAATCAATGTCTGCTGACCGAGCTAAATCATCTCTTTACTGACACATCAGATTTCGCTGATCTATTTAACACTCACACTGCGGGAAATAACAAAAAAATCTACCGCTCATATTTTAAAAGTAATTAGGTTAAACTACGACTAAATTACAATAATGTTCTATGCTATAGAGACTTAACAAGGCTTTGAGGGAAATATGGATCTGATTAATTTTCGAGTTGGCCAAAAGACCATTTCACTAAAAATTCTCGATATTCTTCTAACTGAGCGTTACGAAGGAAATTTAACGTCGTTGCCAAATGAAAATAAAAGCTTCATTGGGGTTAAAGATTATATGGAAACCCCAACGCCTATCTTTGATTTAGGAATTGTATTAAACAATCACTCAACCAAAGAGACCAATAGCGAATTATCTGACCTTTTAGTCGAAAGAGAAAAAGACCATTTAGATTGGCTAGATGCCTTAGAAAATAGCCTAGTAACAGGTGCACCTTTTACAAAAGCCACAGATCCAGACAAATGCGCTTTTGGTCGCTGGTATAACAATTTTGAAACCGATAACGAAGACTTACAAAGTATCTTAGCCAAGTTTGATAAGCCACACCGTGAATTACATGCCATGGCCGGTGAATTATTAGAATTACAAAAGAGCCAACCTCACGACAAAGTAATCAGCTTATTTGCAGAGAAAAAGCGCCAAACATTCAACCAACTTATTAGACTGTTTGAATCGGCACGTGAGCAGATCATTCTTGATTATAAGCCTATCATCATCTTCACCACAAAAGATGGCGTAACACCTCATATAGGCCTTCTAGTCGACAAAGTAGAAGACAACATCAACGTGAAGAAAGAAGATATCAAACCATTAGACCAACTTACCTCTGTGGGTTTTGATGTTGATCCGCAAACTAAAAACATGATGCGCGGACTAATCAAAATGAAGCATAAACACAGCTTATTATTAGACCCAAGCGCCATTTTCCGCCCTGAGCACCTCATGCGCCACGAAGCAGAAGAAACCGAAGAGTATGGGCTTTTTTAGTCGCTAGTTAGCAAGTTTGAAAGGGTAAAGTTAGCGAGGGGAAAGTTTTAAGGTCTGGCGTAGGTTGGGTAGAGCGAAGTGAAACCCAACACAGAGCTATCAGCTTTCAGCCGTCAGCGATCAGCTGCGCGGTGTGGGTGTTTGGTGCAGCGTCTTCCTCTGCTCTAGGTTTTAGGTTCTAGGTAAAGTGTACTTGTAGGAATGGCTTTAGCCATGAATGTTTTGCTAAGGTCTAGATTCGGCACTGAAGTGCCTCCTACGGGGTTTGTTGCTGAGGGTGACTCTGTACTAAACAAACCAACAGTTCAACTTTACCCTTGCTAACTAACAACTCGCTAACTATTTAGCCGTGAATGTATTTGTTATGGTCTAGATTCGGCACTGAAATGCCTCCTACGGGGGGTGTTGCTGAGGGTGACTCTTTACTAAACAACCCCACAGATCAACTTTACCCTTGCTAACTTGCAACTCGCTAACTCTGACATCTAATCTCTAACCACTGATATCTCTGTATTTCAGCTGACGTCTGACGGCTGAAAGCTGACAGCTCCCAGACGCAAAAAAGCCCGACTCTTTCGAATCGGGCTTTCTTTAATTTGGAGCCTGGCGATGTCCTACTTTCACATGGCAAATGCCACACTATCATCGG
>NZ_LRRU01000001.1 GCF_001641615.1 Pseudoalteromonas gelatinilytica | reverse complement strand
AAAAATATGCCAGTTAATCAGCAATGATTAATCGGTATCTACTTTAGTATTCTCATCATTATTTGATGAATTAACTTCTGGCGAAGTTAACAGCTGTCACTAACAAAGACCCGTTTGGGTTGTATGGTTAAGTGACTAAGCGTACACGGTGGATGCCTTGGCAGTTGGAGGCGATGAAGGACGTATTAACTTGCGATAAGCCTAGTCAAGCTAGTAAAAAGCGCTTGAGACTAGGATTTCCGAATGGGGAAACCCACCTGCTTGCAGGTATCTTACACTGAATACATAGGTGTAAGAGGCGAACGCGGAGAACTGAAACATCTAAGTACCCGTAGGAACAGAAATCAACCGAGATTCCGGAAGTAGCGGCGAGCGAAACCGGACCAGCCCTTAAGCTTATTATGTGTTAGTGGAACATTCTGGAAAGTTTGACGATACAGGGTGATAGTCCCGTACACGAAAATGCATCTTAAGTGAAATCGAGTAGGTCGGAGCACGTGAAACTTTGACTGAATATAGGTGGACCATCATCTAAGGCTAAATACTCCCAACTGACCGATAGTGAACCAGTACCGTGAGGGAAAGGCGAAAAGAACCCCTGTGAGGGGAGTGAAATAGAACCTGAAACCGTGTACGTACAAGCAGTAGGAGCCCTTCGAGGGTGACTGCGTACCTTTTGTATAATGGGTCAGCGACTTATATTTTGTAGCGAGGTTAACCGAATAGGGTAGCCGTAGGGAAACCGAGTCTTAACTGGGCGTTGAGTTGCAAGGTATAGACCCGAAACCCGGTGATCTAGCCATGGGCAGGTTGAAGGTTGAGTAACATCAACTGGAGGACCGAACCCACTAACGTTGAAAAGTTAGGGGATGACCTGTGGCTAGGAGTGAAAGGCTAATCAAACCGGGAGATAGCTGGTTCTCCCCGAAATCTATTTAGGTAGAGCCTCGGACGAATACTTACGGGGGTAGAGCACTGTTAAGGCTAGGGGGTCATCCCGACTTACCAACCCTTTGCAAACTCCGAATACCGTAAAGTACTATCCGGGAGACACACGGCGGGTGCTAACGTCCGTCGTGAAGAGGGAAACAACCCAGACCGCCAGCTAAGGTCCCAAAGTCATAGTTAAGTGGGAAACGATGTGGAAAGGCCCAGACAGCCAGGAGGTTGGCTTAGAAGCAGCCATCCTTTAAAGAAAGCGTAATAGCTCACTGGTCGAGTCGGTCTGCGCGGAAGATGTAACGGGGCTAAACTATGCACCGAAGCTGCGGATTCAAACTATGTTTGAGTGGTAGGGGAGCGTTCTGTAAGCCGTTGAAGGTGTACCGGGAGGTATGCTGGAGGTATCAGAAGTGCGAATGCTGACATGAGTAACGATAATGCGGGTGAAAAACCCGCACGCCGGAAGACCAAGGGTTCCTATCCCATGTTAATCAGGGTAGGGTAAGTCGACCCCTAAGGCGAGGCCGAAAGGCGTAGTCGATGGGAAACGGGTTAATATTCCCGTACTTGGTATAATTGCGATGGGGGGACGGAGCAGGCTAAACAAGCATGGCGTTGGTTGTCCATGTGAAAGTATGTAGGTTGGTGACTTAGGAAAATCCGGGTTGCTAAGACTGAGATACGAGACGAGCCACTAAGGTGGTGAAGTTGTTGATGCCATACTTCCAGGAAAAGCCTCTAAGCTTCAGATTATACCGAATCGTACCCCAAACCGACACAGGTGGTCAGGTAGAGAATACTAAGGCGCTTGAGAGAACTCGGGTGAAGGAACTAGGCAAAATTGTACCGTAACTTCGGGAGAAGGTACGCTCCTATCTGTGATGAGATTTACTCTTTAAGCGGACGGGAGCCGCAGTGACCAGGTGGCTGGGACTGTTTATTAAAAACACAGCACTGTGCAAAATCGCAAGATGACGTATACGGTGTGACACCTGCCCGGTGCCGGAAGGTTAATTGATGGGGTTAGTTTTCGGACGAAGCTCTTGATCGAAGCCCCGGTAAACGGCGGCCGTAACTATAACGGTCCTAAGGTAGCGAAATTCCTTGTCGGGTAAGTTCCGACCTGCACGAATGGTGTAACCATGGCCACGCTGTCTCCACCCGAGACTCAGTGAAATTGAAATCGCAGTGAAGATGCTGTGTACCCGCGGCTAGACGGAAAGACCCCGTGAACCTTTACTACAGCTTGGCACTGAACATTGACCCTACATGTGTAGGATAGGTGGGAGGCTTTGAAGCAGAAACGCTAGTTTTTGTGGAGCCGTCCTTGAAATACCACCCTTGTAGTGTTGATGTTCTAACGTTGGCCCCTAATCGGGGTTACGGACAGTGCCTGGTGGGTAGTTTGACTGGGGCGGTCTCCTCCCAAAGAGTAACGGAGGAGCACGAAGGTTGGCTAAGTACGGTCGGACATCGTACGGTTAGTGTAATGGTAGAAGCCAGCTTAACTGCGAGACAGACACGTCGAGCAGGTACGAAAGTAGGTCATAGTGATCCGGTGGTTCTGAATGGAAGGGCCATCGCTCAACGGATAAAAGGTACTCCGGGGATAACAGGCTGATACCGCCCAAGAGTTCATATCGACGGCGGTGTTTGGCACCTCGATGTCGGCTCATCACATCCTGGGGCTGAAGTCGGTCCCAAGGGTATGGCTGTTCGCCATTTAAAGTGGTACGCGAGCTGGGTTTAGAACGTCGTGAGACAGTTCGGTCCCTATCTGCCGTGGGCGTTTGAGAATTGAGAGGGGTTGCTCCTAGTACGAGAGGACCGGAGTGAACGAACCGCTGGTGTTCGGGTTGTCATGCCAATGGCATTGCCCGGTAGCTACGTTCGGAACTGATAAGCGCTGAAAGCATCTAAGCGCGAAGCAGGCCTCGAGATGAGTTCTCACTAGACTTTTAAAGTCTCTGAAGGGCCGTTGAAGACTACAACGTTGATAGGCAGGATGTGGAAGTGGTGTGAGCCATTAAGCTAACCTGTACTAATTACCCGTGAGGCTTAACCATACAACGCCAAACGCGTTTTATGACAGCGTAAC